>NZ_JBNYXV010000001.1:0-2857650 GCF_051380845.1 Janthinobacterium salmonicoloratum
GGCGCGACTCTCATCGTGGCGCGGAGAACCATCTCCAACCAGACGCCGGATAGATTTAAGCAAGCCTGCTCACATCATACAAAATCAGCTTGCAAAAGGGAGGGTGACCATAGATTTACGTCCGATGCAAAGGCGCGATGCGCGCCAGCACGCCGTTTTCAAACGTGGACTGAAACGGCAAATCCTTGCGCTGCGCATAACCGATATAGCAGTCGCACTTGAAGCGCGGGCAGGGGCGCTCCTGCAGCAGGTCGGCCAGGTCGTCCGCGTACAGATTCCCCAGCCGCTCGGGCACGAAATGGCAGCGCGTCAATTCACCATCGCCATCGACGGACAGCGACGCTTCGCCCGCCAGGCACGGCTTGCCGCGCGAGGGCGACGGACGGCGGTTTTGCGCAAACCACGGGTCGATGGCGTCGAGCCAGGCCAGGTCTTCCACGCTGTAGTAGCCAGGGCCGCGGCGGTCGTAGGCATTCAGCCACAGGTAGACGTGCGCTGGCAGGGCCGCGCGCAGGGCGCGGATGGCCTCCAGGTGCTCGGTCATGGCGACGACGCCGACGGAATAGCGCACGCCCATGGCGTCCAGGCGCGCGCAGCGTTCGAGAAAACGGGCCAGTGTCGTCTGGTCCGGGTGGTAGGTGCACCACAGGCCGATTTTTTCCAGTCCGTCCATGTTATCCAGCCAGCCTAAGGGGCCGGACAGGTTGGTTTGCAGCGCCACCTGGCGCACGTGCGGCAGGCTTGCCAGGGTTTGCATGGCCGTGCGGTAGTGGCGCCGTACCAGCGCTTCACCCCATGGCGTAAACAGGATGCCGATGGGGCGCGTTTGGCGTGCCACCCAGCTGGTGAAGCGCGCCACTTCGCGTGCATCGCGGGCCAGCGCGGCGCGGCTGTCTCGCTTTTTTGCGAACGGGCAGTAGCCGCAGGCGTAATTGCAGCTCGATAGCGTGCCCCGGTACAGCAGGGACAAAGTGCCAGGCTCAGTTGTCAGCACGCCTGGCCGCCTTCGGCCATCAGCGCGCGCACCGTATCGGACGCCAGCCACGGACCGACGGTGTCGGCGTAGCTGTAGCCTCGGTCATTCAGGCGCAGCAGCGGGCCATCTTCTTGCACCAGAGCCAAGGAGTGCAATTCGGCCAGCTGCGGCAAGTCTTCTTCGCAGCGGCTGCCGAAGCGCGCCGTGTAGGCGTCGCGGTCCAGGCCCGGTTCGGTCAGCAGCGACTGGATCACGTAGCGGCGGCGCTGTTCTGCATCGTCGAGCACATAGCCATGTTCGGCCTGCGCGAAGCGCGCCTCGTCCAGCGCCAGATACTGTTCGATGATGTTGATGGTGTCCGTGCGCGCCACCGCGTACTCGCTTGAATAATGGAGGTTGGCCGTGTAGGAGCGCGCGCCCGCGCCCAGGCCCACCATGCCATCGTTCTGGCAGCAGTACGAGGGACCGTTCTGTTCCGGCGCATGGGGCGCGCGGAACATGCGCATCGAGACCTGCTCGTAGCCTTGCGCGCGCAAATGGTCGCGCGCGGCCGCGTACAGGGTCAAACGGCAGTCGCCGCCCTGCGCCAGCATGATGGGGTTGAGCGACACTGCACCCTGGCGGCGCGCCACCTTGCCGAGACCCGTCTGTTCGCGCACGTAGAGCGGATACAGGTAGATTTCTTCGGGCGCGAAGGCCAGCGCGCTGTCGATGGAGGCCAGCAGGCTGGCGACGGTTTGCCCGGCGATGCCGTAGATCAGGTCCAGGTTCAGGGTGGGAAAGTCCGCTGCGCGTATCAGACCGATGGCGTGATGGACGGTGGCGTTTTGCTGCGGACGGGCCAGCGCGCGCATTTCGCCGGCGGCAAAGCTCTGGATGCCCAGGCTGACCCGGTCGATGCCGTGCGCGCGACAGACGGCAAGCCGCTCGAACGTGATGGTTTCGGGCGACGCTTCGATGCCGGCCGGCGTGTGCTGCAGGTCGATGCCGAGGATGTCGCGCGCGCCGCACAGTAATGTATCCAGCTGCGCCGGCGACAGGTAGGTGGGCGTGCCGCCGCCCAGCGCGAAGCGGGCAAAGCGCCGTTCGCCCAGCGCGCCGGCCAGGGCGCGCATCTGCACCAGCACCTGCTGCACATAGCGTTCGACCATGTCCGCACTGGGACGGGCCATGGCGAACAGGTTGCAAAAGCCGCAGCGCATTTCGCAAAACGGAATGTGGACGTAGGCGAAGAGGGCGGAGCGGTCCTGCCGCGCCCACAGGGGCGCCAGCGGCGTCGCCTGCGGCAAGGCGCGGTAGGCCGCCTTGTGCGGGTACGAGTACGAATACGCCTGGTAGGGCGTGTGGCGCATGCGCTGCGCCAGGGTGGCGGCTTGTTCGGCGGGGTTCACGGTGGGGACTCCTGGGAATTTGTATCTGTATCGGGGGCGATGAAGAAGTGCGCATACGGCACGTTCCACACGCTGTCGTGGGCCACTCTGTGGCCCCGGTAGCCGTCTTCGCCATACGCGCTGCCGTGGTCCGAGCAGACGATGGCAAACGTGGGGGCGCGCGCGGCACAGGCGGCAAACAATGGCGCCAGCGCGCCATCCACGTAGCGCAGGGCCGCCGCATGGCTGTCCAGGTTGTCGGCGCGGCAGCCGGGCAGGTAGGCGCGGTTCGGCGTATGCAGGGCGGCCACGTTGATGAACAAAAAGGTGCGCTGGGCGCCGTCTGCCAGGCGGGCTATGGCCAGCGCCACCTGTTTTTGCGTCGAGTGGCGGCTGGCCACGCCCATGCCGGCGCTCCAGTGGCTTTCCTGGAACAGCGACGGCAGCACCGTGCCCAGCGCGGTCTGTTTATTAAAGAACCCCACGCCGCCGATGCAGATGGTGCGGTAGCCGCGTGCGGCCAGCGCGGCGGGAAGGTCCGCTTCCTCGAACGCAAACGTGTGCGGTGATGTCGTTTCGCTGCCCGCAAAAGCGCTGGCGAACAGGCGCGGATGGCGTCCCGGCGCGGCCGGCGTGGGCAAAAAGCCCGCGAAGAAGGCCTGGTGCGCCGCATACGTGAACGTGGAGGGCGAGTGGCGCCGTTCCCAGCCGCCCGGCGGCAGGAAGCGCCCCAGCACGGGCAATTCACCCGCCTCATACAGGGCTTGCGCCACGTCAAAGCGGAGGGTGTCGAGCGTGAGGAAGACGAGGTCGTGGCTGCCGACGATGGCGTGCATGTCGGGGATTGCCGGTGTGTCTTTAAACATGGGTCAGTT
The DNA here is from genome assembly GCF_051380845.1 of Janthinobacterium salmonicoloratum. Taxonomy (NCBI): domain Bacteria; kingdom Pseudomonadati; phylum Pseudomonadota; class Betaproteobacteria; order Burkholderiales; family Oxalobacteraceae; genus Janthinobacterium; species Janthinobacterium salmonicoloratum. The sequence goes on from NZ_JBNYXV010000001.1 coordinate 3,222, forward strand.
GGGCTGCGTAAGTGTCCGCGCCTTGCCATAACAAGCCGGGCAGCAGGTCGCCGAAGGCATTCGCTTCCAGCACATGGGCCTGGCCCAGGCGTACCACCAGGTCGTAGCCCGTCACGTGGCTGGCGGGGAAGGCGCGCGCGGCCTGGGCGCTTGTTGCTTCCAGCGCCGCCAGGTCGGCTTCGCTCAAAAGGCCGGCCGCGTCGCCGCGCCGGTTGTCGAGGTGCAGGTTCGTCATCATGTGCTGTCCGATACGCGCCACCCGGTGCGCGGGCTGGCCCGCCAGGGTCACGACGCGCAGGTCGTAATGGCTGTCGCCGCAGCGCGGCTTGTTCAGCCACGCTTCCGCGTACAGTTCCTGGGCGGCCAGCGCGTCGACGAGGGCGGCGATGTCGTACTGCGTCTCGTAGCGCGTCATGTGCTTGACGTTGAACAAACGTGTCTGGCCGTCCACCCGCGACAAGTTGGCCGAGGTGGTGGCTTGCTGGCAGCCGGTCTTGTTCCTGCGGTAGGCGACGACGCCGGACGCGGACGAGCCGTAGCGCGGTTTCAGGTACACGCGGTCGAGGTCATGCTGGCGCAGCAGCGACTGCAGGTGCCCGTAGCTCTCCACGGGGCCCAGCAAGTCGGGTATGGGCACGCCGTGCGCGGCCAAATGGCGCTGGCAGGCCAGCTTGTCCGTCATGAGACTGATCTCGCCCGGTGCATTGAATACGCGCGCCTGCGGCAGCTCGGCCAGCTGCGCCGTCAGGGACGCCATGGCAGCTGTAAAACCGGCAAACCAGGCATCCATGGCCAGCAGCTCGCCATGTGCGGGCGCCGCGACTGGCGGACGGTCCTGCAGCCGGCAGCCCGCCTGCAACAACAGAAAATGGGCGGCAGGATCGTCGCCGGGCGGTTCGATCTTGAACAAACAGGGTTGGCGCAATGCCTCCTCCAGTAGCGCCGGCTGCGCCAGCCAGTCGCGCCACTCCAGCACTTGCGCAGGCGGCAGGCGCAGTTGCATGCGCGCCGCCTGCATCAGGCGCACGCGCTTGCTACAGGCGGTGGCCAGCAGGGTGAGAGGCGTAGGCAAAGTGGGAACCCGCTTATTCGCCGACGGCCACGTAGCGGTAGCTTTCGCCGTCGTCTTCATCCTCTTCCTGCGGGTCGTCCAGCACCACTTCGAAAGGCAGCGCCTTCAGTTTCGCCTGGTTTTCCTCGGAAATGTAATGGTGCGACAGGTCCAGGCGCTTCAACTTGCCCAGCTGCGTGTGATTGAGCACGGCCACGGCGCCCAGGTCGCCGATGGTGCCAAGCGACAGGTCCAGGGTGTCGAGCTGCGCCACCAGCGGTTCTTCCGCCAGCCAGACGGCCAGGTCGTCGGCGATTTCCGCGTCGCGCAAGCCCAGGTAGCGCAGCGTCGGCACGGTCAGCTGCGCCAGCACCTTGCGATACAGGGCGACATCGCCCGAAAAGCCATAGTCGTCCGTGCCCAGCCACAGTTCCAGGTGTTCCAGCTGCGGCATGCTTGATTGTGCCAGCGCTTCGGCGATCTTTTGATCGAGGCCGCCCGCTTCGATGGTGAAGCGACGCAGGTGCTGGTGCGCGAACGGTTCGAGGACGAGCTCATTGCCGCCGCGGATGCGCAATTCTTCCAGCTGCGGGAAGGCATCCAGCAGAGGCTTGTAACTGCCTTGCACGATCCACGAGATTTCGCATTCCTCGTACGTCATGTCGCCGATGAACAGGGCGCGCAAATTGGGCAGCTGCGGCGCCTGGGCGATCAGCGCGGCCATCACTTCGTCGGCGCCCGATTCGTACGGATCGCCCCACATGCCGATGATCAGCGCTTCAAGTGCGTTCTTGTCGGCCCTGGCGAGGAAGCCGACGATCAGCTCGTCCATCTTGCGCTCGTCGTCATACTCGAGCGACAGGCGGTAAACGATGTCGGGCGAGGCGTCGAAGGGCAAGTCAGGGTCGTACTGGACGACTTTCTTGTTGTGGAAGGTGGTGGTGCTGTCGGAAATGGTCATCGCGGGGGCTCCGTAAAAACAGTGGATGCCTGGATGCCGCGCGCGGTGTGGCGGAGCTGGGACGAGCCGGGAGGTGCCGCGACGCTCTGCGAAGACATCCAGGCCTGGAAATCTTGTCTATTCTAAAATCTTAGCATAGACATTTATGCATATTGCGCACTGCTGGCGGCGCTTATCGATGAATCACCACCAGCAGCGCCTTGCCCTCGGTCTTGCCCAGATTGCGGATGGTATGCGGCTGGTCCGCCGGATAGCGTGCCGTGCCGCCATTCTTGACCTTTTTCTTCGCTGTACCCACTTCCAGCTCCAGGTTGCCATGGATCACCGTCAAATGCTCGGTGGTGCCCGGGTCGTGCGGCTGCGACGCCAGTTCGCCGCCCGGCGCCAGGGTCACTTCATACCATTCGTATTTGCCGGCCAGTTCCATCGGCCCCAGGATGCGCAGCACATAGCCCGCGTGGTCGCCGGGCAGGGTGGGGGTTTCGTGGGCATCCGTGATGCGGATGGTTTCCACGGCTTTTTCCGCGCTGGACAGCAATTCGCCGATCTGCACGCCCAGGGCGTTGGCCAGGCGCCACGTGATGGCGATGGTGGGATTAGCTTTTTCGCGCTCGATTTGCGACAACATGGACTTCGAGACGCCCGCGATGCGCGACAAATCCTCCAGTGTCAGACCGCGCGCGAGGCGCAGCCGTTGCAGGGTGGCACCCACTTCAGGGGGAGAATTGGTCGAAACGCTGGTTTTCATCGGCAGGTGGCTTGCAAAGTTCAAAAGGCTTGGGTAATATCCACTATATTGAATTTCAGTTCGAAATAGTGGATTTGGAGGAAAAACACGGAAACGTGTAGACTTCAAACAGCGCTTCACGGTACAGCATACTGCGCGCACCGGTCAAGCTGCCGCTCCCCCTATGGCGGCTGAGGTCACCCGGATACCACACATACAACAGGGACACACAAGGATCATCATGAGCGAGCAAGCGAAGAACACCTTTTTCAGCGGTCTGCAACAGAATCTCGATCAACTGCGCCAGCAGGGCTTGTACAAGCCCGAGCGCGTGATCGCCTCGCGCCAGGGCGCCGAAGTGGTGTGCGACGATGGTCGTACCCTGATCAATATGTGTGCGAACAACTACCTGGGCCTGTCCGGCGACCTGCAGACGCAGGAAGCGTCCATTGCCGCCACGCAAAAGTATGGTTACGGCCTGTCGTCCGTGCGCTTCATCTGCGGCACGCAAACCGTACATAAAGAACTGGAACAGGCGATTTCCGCGTTCCTGGGTACCGAGGACACGATTTTGTATGCGGCCGCTTTCGACGCCAACGGCGGCGTGTTCGAGCCCCTGTTCGATGAAAACGACGCCATCATCTCCGACGCGCTGAACCACGCTTCCATCATCGACGGCATCCGCCTGTGCAAGGCTGGCCGCTACCGCTACGCCCACAACGACATGGCCGACCTGGAAGTGCAGCTGAAAGCGGCGATTGCCGCCGGCAAGCGCCATAAAGTCATCGTCACGGACGGCGTGTTCTCGATGGATGGCACGATCGCGCAGCTCGACAAGATCTGCGACCTGGCCGACCAATACGGCGCGCTGGTGATGATCGACGAGTGCCACGCTTCCGGCTTCATGGGCGCGACGGGCCGCGGCACGCACGAACACCACAATGTGATGGGCCGCATCGACATCATCACGGGCACTCTGGGCAAGGCCCTGGGCGGCGCCATGGGCGGCTTTACCTCGGCGCGCAAGGAAGTCATCGACACGCTGCGCCAGAAATCGCGCCCGTATCTGTTCTCGAACACCCTGGCGCCATCGATCGCCGGCGCTTCGCTGTCGGTACTGGAACGCCTGGCCAAGTCGACGGAACTGCGCGACCGCCTGCATGACAACACGGCTTTCTTCCGCAGCGAAATCGAGCGCATCGGCTTTACCATCAAGCCGGGTACCCATCCTGTCGTGCCGGTGATGCTGTTCGACGCTCCCGTGGCGCAGAAATTCGCCGCCCGCCTGTATGAGCTGGGCGTGCTGGTGACGGGCTTCTTCTACCCGGTCGTGCCGATGGGCCAGGCCCGTGTCCGCGTGCAGCTGTCGGCCGCGCACACGCGTGAACAGCTGGTGAAAGTGCTGGCCGCCTTCGAGCAGGCAGGCAAGGAACTCGGTCTGCTGACCACTACCACCACTACTAATTAACAAGAATTCAGGAAAATAGCATGGAACGCATCTTAGTCATCGGCGCAAACGGCCAAATCGGTAGTGAGTTGGTGGGCGCGCTGGCGCTGCAGCACGGCGCGGACAACGTCATCGCCAGCGACATCGGCACGAATAATCTGTACCAGGCCAAGCGCTATGCCCAGCTCAATGTGCTGGACAAGGACGGCCTGGCGACCATCATCGCCGATGAAAACATCACCCAGGTGTATCAGCTGGCGGCCATGCTGTCGGCCACGGGCGAGGCGGCGCCATTGAAGGCGTGGAGCCTGAACATGGACGGCTTGCTCAATATCCTGGAACTGGCGCGCGAGCGGGGCGAAGCAGGTAAGCCTTTGCGCATCTTCTGGCCATCGTCGATCGCCGCCTTTGGCCCGAACACGCCGCAAGTGAACACGCCGCAAATGACGGTGATGGACCCGACCTCGATGTACGGCATCAGCAAGCTGGCCGGCGAGCGCCTGTGCGAGTATTACTTCAACAAGTATGGCGTGGACGTGCGCAGCATCCGCTACCCGGGCATCATCAGCTACAAATCGCCTCCGGGCGGCGGCACCACCGATTACGCGATCGCCATCTTCCATGCAGCCTTGCGCGGCGAGCGCTATGACTGCTTCCTCGATGCGAACACCACCTTGCCAATGATTTACATGCCCGACGCGATCCGCGCCACCATCGAACTGATGGACGCGCCGGCGGCATCGATCAAGATCCGCTCTTCGTACAATGTGGCGGGCGTGTCGTTCAACCCCGAGCAGCTGGCGAAAGCCATCGTGCACATGGTGCCGGACTTCAAGATCAGCTACAAGCCGGACAGCCGCCAGGCCATCGCCGACAGCTGGCCGCAAAGCCTGGACGACAGCAAGGCCAGCGCCGATTGGGGCTGGAAGGCGCAGATCGGCGTCGAGCAGATGGTCACGGACATGCTGGCCAATGTCGACGTGGGGCATGCCGCCAAGGCTGCCTGAACGCGCACTATCACCATATAAATAACTACAACACAAGTAAAGAGACACTACATGGACATGAGCGTATTTGACCTGTTTAAAATCGGCATCGGGCCGTCGAGTTCCCACACGGTGGGACCGATGGTGGCGGCGCGGCGTTTTCTGGTCGAATACGGTTCGCTGGACCAGGTAGTGGGCGTCGAAGCGGCCTTGTATGGCTCGCTGGCGCTGACGGGCGTGGGCCATGCCACGGACAAGGCCGTCATTCTGGGCTTGATGGGCGAAACGCCACAGGACGTGGCGCCCGATGCAGTCGACAGCAAGCTGGCCGCCATCGAGACGGCCTGTGAAATCGCGCTGCTGGGCACGCACGTCGTGCCGTTTGCGGCTGCCACGGGTTTGATCTGGCACAAGAGCGAGTCGCTGCCCGAGCACCCGAACGGCATGCGCTTCACCCTGAAACTGGCGGACGGCAGCCGCATCGACAAGGTGTATTACTCGATCGGCGGCGGGTTTATCCGCGAAGCAGGCGAAGCCCAGGCGGAAGCCGCCGTGGAGTCGGCCGCCAGCGCAAGAGTCGTCTTCCCCTTCGACACCATGGAGCAGTTGCTGGCGCATGGCGTGGAAAGCGGCCTGTCGATCCCTGAAATGCTGCGCGCGAACGAGTGCGTCAAGCGCAGCGAGACAGAACTCAATGAAGGCCTGGACCGCATCTGGCACGTCATGCGCGACTGCATCGCGCACGGCCTGGAAACGACGGGCAACCTGCCGGGCGGCTTGAACGTGAAGCGCCGCGCCGCGAAATTATGGCGTTTGGCGCAGGAGGCGAAGGCGTCCGACAACCGCGCCAACGACTTGCCGCACGACGCCGTGCATCTGGTCAGCCTGTACGCGATGGCCGTCAACGAGGAAAACGCGGCCGGCGGGCGCGTGGTGACGGCGCCGACCAACGGCGCCGCCGGCATCATCCCGGCCGTGCTGCGCTACTATGCGCAGGATTGCCGCCCCAGCGACCCGGTCGGCGGCGTGCGCCGCTTCATGCTGACGGCCGCCGCCATCGGCATGCTGTGCAAGCGCAATGCCTCGATTTCGGGAGCCGAAGTGGGCTGCCAGGGCGAAGTGGGCGTGGCGTGCGCCATGGCGGCGGCCGGCCTCGTGGCCGCGCTGGGCGGCACGAATGAACAGATCGAGAACGCGGCCGAAATCGGCATCGAACACCACCTGGGCATGACGTGCGACCCGATCGGCGGCCTGGTGCAGATCCCCTGCATCGAGCGCAATGGCATGGGCGCCGTGAAAGCGATTACGGCCGCCTCGCTGGCGCTGAAGGGCGATGGCACGCATTTCGTCAGCCTCGATGAAGTCATCGAAACCATGCGCCAGACGGGTGCGGACATGCAGGACAAGTACAAGGAAACGTCTCTGGGCGGGCTGGCCGTGCACGTGATCACCGTCAACCACGCCGCTTGCTAAGTGCCGGGGTCAGACCCGCCGGGTCTGACCTCAGATTTCCGCTGCGTCTTATTGCACCCTCACTCCTCTTCAAACAGCTGCTCCAGCCTTCTTGGATAATTATTCAGGAAATCGCGCGTCACGGCGTAGTGCTCCGTGTCTTCATATGCCACTTCGTGGATGCCGCCGCCCGTAAACATCAGGATTTTCGCGTTCGGGTAGGCCAGCAGTATTGGCGAGTGGGTGGCGATGATCAGCTGCGAGTCGTCCTGCACCAACTGGTGGATCACCGATAGTGCCGCCATCTGGCGGCTCGGCGACAGCGCCGCCTCGGGCTCGTCCAGCAGATACAAGCCTTTTCCCCGCAGCTTGTTGATCAAGGTCGCCATGAACGCTTCGCCGTGCGATTGCGCGTGCAGCGACTTGCCGCCGTAGCTGCCCAGGTATTCGGGCATGTCGTCCATGTAGGTGGCGACGTTGAAAAAGCTCTCGGCGCGCAAAAAATAACTGTCATCGGGCTTCTTGTAGCTCTTGCTCAAACGCAAGTGTGCGTGCAAGCCCGATTCTTCGTCCGACGGCAGGGCGATGCGCACGTTGCGCGTGCCGCCATCCTTGCCAAAGCCCAGCGCCACGGCCAGCGCTTCGAGCATGGTCGACTTGCCGCTGCCATTTTCGCCCACGAAAAACGTCACATCGCGGTGGAAGTCCATGTGCACGAAGTCGCGGATGGCGGGGATGGTGAACGGATAGTGGTCCAGGTCGACGGCAACGTCGGGGCGCAGCGCGGCGCTTTGCAAATACGGTTTTTTACTGATCGGCATGGCCGGTTTTCGACTCCATCAATAGTCATGGCAGGAACATTCAGCACAGTGTGGCGCAAATCGGCGGCGCACGCCAGTGCTTACACCGGCCATGTTCACCTGGCTTGATCCCAACCATTATGGCTGGATTGATAACATTCAAGCTCTCCAATTGTCACATCTTGATCTGGCTGGCGCCACGCGATTCGCCTTGGACGGCGGCTGGCACTATAATATCCGCTGCCATTCATGATCAACCGCTCTCAGCTCAACTGGACTCTTCAAATCTATGCATTACGTGTCTACCCGCGCTGATAAAGCGCCATTGCAGTCGCAACAGTCATCTTTGCAGCAATTCTCCGACATCCTCCTGGGCGGCCTGGCCCCCGATGGCGGACTGTATCTCCCTGAACACTACCCGCAAGTCACTGGTGCCGAGCTCAATGCCTGGCGCACATTGTCGTATGCCGACCTGGCATTCGAAATCCTGAAGAAGTTCGCCACCGATATCCCGGCCGCGGACCTGAAGGCACTGACGGCGAAAACCTATACCAAGGCAGTCTACAAGAACGCCCGCGCCGGCGAAAACGCGGCCGACATCACGCCGCTGCGCGTGCTCGAAGAAAACGTCGTCAAGGGCGGCCAGACCACCCTGATGCTGCAGGCGCTGTCGAACGGCCCGACCCTGGCCTTCAAGGACATGGCCATGCAGTTGCTGGGCAACCTGTTTGAATACACGCTCACCAAGCACGACGCCGAACTCAATATCTTCGGCGCCACGTCCGGCGACACGGGCAGCGCGGCCGAATACGCGATGCGCGGCAAGAAGGGCATCCGCGTCTTCATGCTGTCGCCGCACAAGAAAATGAGCGCCTTCCAGACGGCGCAGATGTTCAGCCTGCAAGACCCGAACATCTACAACATCGCCGTCGAAGGCGTGTTCGACGATTGCCAGGATATGGTCAAGGCCGTGTCGAACGATTTGCCGTTCAAGGCGAAACAGAAAATCGGCACCGTCAACTCCATCAATTGGGCGCGTGTCGTGGCGCAAGTCGTGTACTACTTCCGCGGTTACCTGGCGGCCACTACCAGCAACGAGCAAAAAGTGTCGTTCACGGTGCCGTCGGGCAACTTCGGCAATATCTGCGCCGGCCATATCGCCCGCATGATGGGGCTGCCGATCTCGAAACTGGTAGCGGCCACGAATGAAAACGACGTGCTCGACGAATTCTTCCGCACGGGCGTCTACCGCGTGCGCAAGTCCGCCGAGACCTACCATACGAGCAGCCCGTCGATGGACATCTCGAAAGCGTCGAATTTCGAGCGCTTCGTCTACGACCTGGTGGGCCGCGACAGCGAGCGCGTGCGCGCCCTGTTCACGAAAGTGGAAACCCACGGCGGCTTCGACCTGTCCGGCAAGCCTGGCAGCGATGGCGACGAATTCAAGCAAGTCGCCAAGTATGGCTTCAAGTCGGGCAAGTCCACGCACCAGGACCGCCTCGATACGATCCGCGACGTGGCCGACGATTACGGCATCACCATCGACACGCACACGGCCGACGGCATCAAGGTGGCGCGCGAGCACCTGGAACCCAACGTGCCGATGATCGTGCTGGAAACGGCGCTGGCGGCCAAGTTCAACGAAACCATCCTCGAAGCGCTGGGCGTGGACGCTGAACGGCCAAGTGGCTTCGAGAACATCGAAGACTTGCCGCAGAAGTTCGTCGTGATGGATGCGGACGTGGAAAAAATGAAGGCGTATATCGCCGCCAACACGGGACTGTGATGACAGACGCCAGCACTGTACGCAAACCGATGCTGTCGGTGGCCGAGGCGCAAGCCTTCATGCTGGGCGCGGCGCGCCCGGTGGCCGAAGTGGAGCTGGTCGACACCATGCGCGCCAACGGCCGCGTGCTGGCGGCCGCGCAGACGTCGACACTGAACGTGCCCGAGCGCGACAATACGCAGATGGATGGCTATTGCGTGCGCGCGCAGGATTGCGCCAGCGGCGCGGCCAGCTTGCCCGTGTCGCAGCGCATTGCGGCCGGCCACGTGGGCCAGCCCTTGCAGCCGGGGACGGCGGCGCGCATCTTTACGGGCGCCCTGATCCCGGACGGCGCCGATTGCGTCGTGATGCAGGAGCAGTGCACGGTGGCCGATGGCGTGGTGACGGTCAATCACGTGCCGAAAGCCGGGGAGTGGGTGCGCCGCCAGGGCGAGGATATCCGCGCCGGCGGCGAGATACTGGGCGTGGGCCGGCGCCTGCGCAGCCAGGAAATGGGCCTGGCCGCCTCGGTGGGCCTGGCGCAAGTACCGGTGCTGCGCAAGCTGCGCGTGGCCGTGTTTTTCACGGGTGACGAGCTGGCCATGCCCGGTGAACCTCTGGCGCCGGGCGCCGTCTACAACTCGAACCGTTTTACCCTGCGCGGCTTGCTGGAAAACCTCGGCTGCGATATCACGGACCTGGGTATCGTGCCCGACAGCCTGGAAGCGACAAAAGCCGTGCTGCGCCAGGCGGCGCAGGGCAATGATCTCATCATCACCTCGGGCGGCGTGTCCGTGGGCGAGGAAGACCATATCAAGCCGGCCGTGGAAGCGGTAGGGCGGCTGAACATGTGGCAGATCGCCGTCAAGCCGGGCAAACCGCTGGCCTTCGGTGAAGTGCAGGATGCGTTCTTTGTTGGCTTGCCCGGCAATCCCGTGTCCAGCTTTGTCACTTTTTTACTGTTCGTGCGCCCGTTCATTTTGCGCCTGCAGGGCGTGGCGGGGAATCTGGCGCCGCGCAGCTACAAGCTGCCGGCCGCGTTTGAACGCTTGAAGGCGGACAAGCGCAACGAGTTCTTGCGCGCCAAGGTCAATGACGAGGGTGAACTGGAACTGTTCGCCAACCAGAGTTCAGGCGTGCTGACGTCCACCGTGTGGGGCGATGGCTTGATCGACTGCCCGCCGGGGCTGTCGATTGCGCGCGGCGACATGCTGCGTTTTATCCCGTTTAACGAATTGCTGTACTAAGGAAGTATCGATGAAGATCAATCTGCGTTTTTTCGCCAGCGTGCGCGAGCTGGTGGGCTCGTCCCAGGAAGTGCTGGAGGTGAGCGAGCCTTTGCGGACGGTTGGTGACGTGCGCTCTTTCCTGATCGCCCGCGGGGGCAACTGGGAATACGCGCTGGCGCAAGGCCGCGCGCTGCGCATGGCGCATAACCAGGTGATGTGCGATGCCGATACCGTGATAGGCGAAGGCGACGAGGTGGCGTTCTTCCCGCCCGTGACGGGCGGCTGAGAATGCCCACTTGAGAAAATGGCCGCTGAAGCGGCCATTTTTTTATGACGACTTGGTTTTTGGCTTGTCCCCGCTGCACGTCGCGCAGGCGATGGCTTTCTTGTAGCGCCAGTATTTCGAGCCGATGAAGATGGCCGACGCCACCAGCGACCAGGCCAGCGCGCTGAGGATATCTGCCTGGCTGGTGGTGCCCTTGCTGTACTCGACCACTGTCAGGATGATGAATAAAATCGAACTGGCCAGCAAATAGCGGGAAATCCAGAATCCTGCGCCCATGTGTTTCTCCTCTCGTGTCTTGTCGTCAAGTGATATGAAACTGCCGATCGTTGCAGCATGCCTGGCGCAGTATGCCTCATTTTTGGGCGCGATCGCCATCGGCGGGCCATATCCGGGCCAATCTCGACTAAAATGCCGGGGTTTTCACCGTCTTCCCAGCTTGCCATGACCAACTCCAGTTCCCCTCCGTTTCACATCGCCGTCATCGGCGGCGGCCCCGCCGGCCTGATGGCGGCCCAGGCGGCCACCGACCAGGGGGCGCAGGTGGAATTGTTCGACGCCATGCCTTCCGTCGGCCGCAAGTTCCTGCTGGCGGGGCGCGGTGGCATGAACATCACGCACGCGGAAGGCTACCAGGCCTTTGTCTCGCGCTACGCCAGGCAGGCGCACAGGGTAAAACCGGCGCTGGACCAGTTCGGCCCGCAGAAGGTGCGCGACTGGGTGCACGGCCTGGGCGTGGAGACCTTTGTCGGCTCGTCGAACCGCGTCTTCCCGACTGACATGAAGGCCGCGCCCTTGCTGCGCGCCTGGCTGCACCGCTTGCGCGAAGCGGGCGTGCAATTCCACATGCGCCACCGCTGGATGGGCTGGCGCGATGGCCAGCTGGCCTTTGCCACGCCGGACGGCGAACGCCTGCGCGCCTTCGACGCCGTGATCCTGGCCCTGGGCGGCGGCAGCTGGGCGCGGCTGGGATCGGACGGCGCCTGGGTGCCGCTGCTGCAAGGGCAGGGCGTGGCCGTGGCAGCGCTGGCGCCGGCCAATTGCGGCTTCGACGTGGACTGGAGCGAGCATTTCAGCAGCCGCCATGCGGGCGAACCGCTGGCGACCGTGGCCATCACGGCGCGCGACATCGACGGCTGCATGATCAAACGTCAGGGGCAGTTTGTCATCACGGCGGGCGGCGTCGAGGGCAGCCTGATTTATGCGCTGTCGGCCGCGCTGCGCGAGCAGATCGCGGTTGAGGGCCACACCACCATCTGGCTCGACCTGGCGCCTGACCATAGTCATGAACGCGTGTTCGAGGAAGTCACGCGTCCCCGTGGTGCCCGTTCCATGTCCAGCCATTTGCAAAGCCGGCTGGGCATCAAGGGCGTGAAATCGGGCTTGCTGCGCGAATGCCTGGGCGCGGCCGACTTTGCCGACGAAGCCAAGCTGGCTGCTGCCATCAAGCTGCTGCCCGTCACCTTGCAGCGCCCGCGCCCCATCGATGAAGCCATCAGCAGCGCCGGCGGCGTGGCCTTCGACGGCATCGACGGCAGCATGCTGCGCGCGATGCCGGGCGTGTTTGTCGCTGGTGAAATGCTGGACTGGGAAGCGCCGACGGGCGGCTACCTGCTGACGGCCTGCCTGGCGCAAGGCAAGGCGGCCGGCGAGCAGGCGGTCAGTTGGCTGGAAGAGAAAGTTAATGCCAGATAATATCGCCTGATCCGCTCTTCTGCGCATCGCGCTGGCGCGGGTTGCCGTGGACGTGGATGTCGCCGCTACCGCGCAGGGTCAGGTTGGCGGCGTCGCGCACGAAGACGGTGCTCTGGCCCGAGCCTTGCAGGCTGACGCTGGCCTTGTCGGCGGCCAGGTGCTCGGCATCGATGTCGCCCGAACCGCTGAGGTCGGCGCGCAGGAATTTCGTGTTGCCGCTGGCGGCGATGCGCCCGGAGCCCACCATTTCCAGCACCACGCTGTCGCTGTTGCCGCCATTGATGTCGAGGTCGCCGCTGCCGTTGACGGTGGCTTGTACCTGCTTGTAGCGTCCCGTGAAGCTGACGTCGCCCGAACCCGTCAATTCCAGGATAAAACTGTCGCCGGAAAAGCCCGTGATCTTGCTGTCGCCATTGCCGTGCACTTCCATGCGCACGAGGGCTGGCAGCACCAGTTCCACCTGCAGGGGCTGGCGATGGTGGAACAGCATGCCTTTCGGGCCGATATGCAGGGTCGTGCCATCTTGCGTGGTGTCGACGTTCGACAGCAAACGCTGCTCGCCGCTGACCTTCAGCGATGGCGTGGCGCCACGGCGCAGCACCAGGTCGATGGGGCCGGCCAGGTCGATGCTGGTGATATTGGCGGAAATCGGGCGCGTTTCGCTGCGCACGGCACGGCCGGCAGCGCTGCTGGGATTGCTGATCCCCTTGGCGCGCAGCGCCGCATACGACATGGCGATCAGGACCAGTGCCAGCAGGAGCATGGACAGGCCAACTTTGAGCAAGCGTTTCATGGCAGCCTTTCTAGTGACCTTTGAGCAGGGAGACATTCATGGCGACGTAGCGCTTGATGCCGATCAAGGTATAGCGCGTTACGACCAGACTGAGCAGGAATATGGCGATGCCGCCGAGCAGCATGCCCACGCCGAAGATGGTTTGCGTGGTGCGCGCATCGCGGTCCATGTCGGTGGAGATGCGGATGCCGCCACCGGCCAGCGCTTCGGCCCGCTCCATCACGCGCGACGACGCGCCCGGCGCCTCGGGTTCTGACTCAGCCTTGACGGGGCCGGGCAGGTGATCGACTTCGATGCCCGTGTCGCCGATGGTGATGCGCGTTTCGCGCCGCTCGCCGCCCTCATCGTCCTGAACGAAGACGTGGCGAAACGGGCCATCGAGCACCAATTCGTTGGCGCCGGACAAGCCGCTGGCCGTGATGGCGATGCCGGCCAGGTAAAAGCTCAGGCCGACGGCATACAGGGCGGCCAGCAGGGCCGCGTAGACGGCGGCAGGGACGACCATGAACAGGTTGAAGATGGTCAGGCCCACCAGCGAGACGAGCAGGCGCAGCAGGTTGACGGGGGTTTTCTTCTGTTCGAAAGCCTGGCGGTGGGTACTGCTGCGCAAGGTCAGGGCGATTTTTTTCGGGTCGCCCAGGTCGTCGGCGATCTCGTGCTCGCTGCGGCCGGCCGCAGCGCCTTCGATGAAGGTCTGTTCGTAATAATCGAGAGTCTTGGCCACCAAGTCCGGTGGCAAGCCTGCCAGCGCGCGCCGCAGAGAGTCGAGATAATCTTGCTTGTTCATCATATTCTTCCTGTCCGCCGCTTCAGCCCATTGCCGGCAGCAGCATGCTTGCCTGGCTCAGCAGCAATGGCGCTTGTGGCGCCTGCTGTACCTGAACGACGATCAAGGTGGCTAGCACCACACAAGCCAGCAAGGCCAGGGCTTTCAAGCTGTTTTTCAAGTGCAAGGTGGTGTGCATGGTATTCCCCGTGGCATGGCCGTTGTCGATGATCAGACTGTACCCAAGCGCACGCGAGCGCACCAGCGCGGTGCGACAGAATGCAATTTCGCGGGGGCGAGCGACACCAGGGGAGGATGCACCGTCAAGTCTACTTTGCCACCTTGCCCGTGGTGACGGCCTTTGCCGCCGCCACGCCGCTGCGCACGGCCGCCTCGATGGTGGCCGGATAGTCTTGTGTCCGGTCCTCATTGGCCGTGTAGTCGCCGGCCAGCAGCAAGCCCGGTACGCCGCTGGCGTTGCCGGGGCGCCGTAGTTCCGGCGTGCAGGCAAACGTGGCGCGCTTTTCCGTGATCAGCTGGGTCCAGACGGGCTGCGCCAGTTCCGGACGCTGCAACACCTGCGCCAGCTGCGCCGCGATGGCTTGGGCCAGCGGCCCATGGCCTTGCTCGGCGGCAGGGCCAGAGGCGCTGATGACGACGGCCAGCAAGCCCGCCTGGTTGCTGTCGAGCTGGCCCCGGTCGAAGACGAACTGGCCCCAGTGCTGCTGCTCCGGCGCATCGACGAGGGCGTACAAGGGCAAGTCCAGGTGCACGGAGGCGTCGTATTGCAGATAGCAGGTGCTGATGGCTTCCGGTGTGAAAGCTTGCATGCGGTCAATAGCATCGTCCAGGCGCGCGTCGTGCAAACCTTGCAACAGGTTGGCGGCCTGCACGGACGAGGTGGCCACAATCACGCCATCAAAGCTTTCCCCGTCATCGAGTTGCCAGCGGCCATCGGGCAGGGCGCGCAAGGCGGCAACCTTGGCGCCCGTGCGCACTTCGCCGCCATGCTGCGCCAGGTAGCGGCTTGCCGCGTCGGGCAGCAGGCTGCTCAGATCCCTTTTCGGGATCAGCATGTCGGATGCGCGGCGGCGGCTCGCGCCCAGGCTGTCGCGCAGCACATTGATGAAGACGCGCGCCGAGGCGCGCTCGGGTGGGGTATTCAGCGCGGCCAGGCACAGCGGGTGCCACATCAGCCGGTTCAAACGGTCCGTCTGGTCGAAGCGCTGCAGCAGTTCGCTGACCGTGCAATCGTTGTACAGTTGCCAGCCCATCCACCGCATGGCGGTGGAAAAGCGCATCAGGGCCAGCTTGTCGGCGCGCAATAATCCCTTGGCGCGCAGCAGGGCCCATGCCAGGTGCAGCGGCGCGGGCAGCCGGGGCGCGATGAAATCCATGCCGTCGGAGCCGGCTGGATAGCGCATCTGCAGGGGCAGGTTAAGGATCAGTTCGCCGGGATCTTGCCCTGCCAGCTTCATCAGGCGCAAGGTTTCCGTGTACGCGCCCAGCAAGATATGCTGGCCGTTGTCGAGCACGGTACTTTCGCGTTCGACCCGGCGCGCGCGCCCGCCCAGGGTGCGCGCAGCCTCGAACACGGTCACCGAGTGACCGGCGCGCGCCAGTTCCATGGCCGCCGCGCAGCCAGCCCAGCCGGCGCCGATGACGGCGTAGCGTTGCTTCACGTTACTCTCAGCCACGAACCCAGGTCTTCCAGGCCAGCCACAGTTTGCGGATCGGCGTGAGCGAAATGCGTTGTTTCAGCACGTGGTAGCCGTCGCGCTCGACTTCATTGAGCAGGGTGCGGTAGATGGCGGCCATGATCAGACCCGGGCGCTGGGCGCGGCGATCCTCGGCTGGCAAGAGTGCAAAGGCTTCGTCGTAGGCCTTTTGCGCGCGTGCCACCTGGAAACGCATGAGGTTTTCGAAATTTTCGCTGTGGCGCGCGTTCAGCAGGTCGGCTGCCGTCACATTGAATTGCTGCAATTCGCTGATCGGCAGGTAGATGCGCCCCTTGCGCGCATCTTCGCCCACATCGCGGATGATGTTGGTCAGCTGGAAGGCATGGCCCAGTTTTTCCGCGTACAGCAGGGTTTCCGGGCGGGTCGCGCCGAAGATGCTGGCCGACAGGATGCCCACCACGCTGGCCACATGCCAGCAATAGCGGCTCATGGCCTGGTAGTCGAGGTAACGGGTCTGGTTCAAGTCCATTTCCATGCCGTCGATGATGGCCTGCAAATGCTTTTCTTCCAGTTTATATATGGCCAGATGCGGCTCCAGCGCGCGCATCACGGGATGCGTGGGGATGCCCTCGTACATGGCCTTGACTTCCTTGCGCCACCAGACCAGCTTGGTGCGTGCCACGGCTTCGTCCGTGCATTCATCGACCGTGTCATCGACTTCGCGGCAGAAGGCGTACAGGGCCGTGATGGCCTTGCGGCGCTCGGCAGGCAGGAACAGGAAGCTGTAGTAGAAGCTGGAGCCGCTCTGGGCGGCCTTTTGTTGGCAGTATTCGTCGGGAGACATAGTCAAAAGAGCAAGGGTTGCAGATCGAAGCCGCTATTCTATCGTCTTACAGAGTGGGCGACGGGGGAAAAGCCGTTTTTACTTGTGTCTCTTGATGCAAGCTTTTGCGCGACATGCGCAGGGCGCGCCAGAAAATGATCAGCCAGTCGCGTTTCTCCAGCTTGGGCCGGCGCCGGAACACGTCGTAATTGACGGCTTCGATGGCTTCGAGGATGCGCAAACCGCCTTGCACCACCAGACGCAGTTCCCAGCCGATGCGTCCGCGCAGGCGCAGGGCCAGCGGCGCGCCCGACAGCATCAGGGCGCGCGTGCGGGCCACTTCAAAGCGCATCAGGGCGCTCCACTTGCCGTGCGCCTCGGGCCGCTCGAAGGCTGCGGCGGAGACGGCAAAGCGGCTCAGGTCGTCCATCGGCAGGTAGATGCGCTCTTTTTGCTGGTCGATGGCGACGTCTTGCAAGAAATTAATTAGTTGTAAAGCTGAACATATCGCATCGGAATCGCGTACATTCTGTTCATCGGCGGCACCGTACAGGTGCAGCATCAGCAGCCCCACGGGGTTGGCGGAACGGGCGCAGTAGTCGAGCAGGTCGTCGTAGCTGGCGTAGCGCGTCGTTTCCACATCCTGCTTGAAGGCTGACAACAGATCGTAAAACGGCTTCAGCGGCAACTGGTGTTTGGCGATGACGGCGGCCAGGCGTTCGAACATGGCGGCGTTCTCGCCGGCATGGCCTTCCTGGCGGGCGATGCGGCCCAGCGCCGCTTCATAGGCGTGCAGGGAGGCCAGGCGTTCAGCCGGCGTGGCGTCGCCTTCGTCAGCCAGGTCGTCCGCGCTGCGGGCGAAGGCATAGATGGCTTCGACGGCGGGCACCAGGCGGCGCGGCAGTAAAAATGATGCAACAGGAAAATTTTCGTAATGGTCTACAGGCATGAACACACTTCTCTAGTCTTGCAGTTTTGCCCGGCACCCCGCAATGCTGGAATGTGGCCGGACGTTGTACGTCTCAAGATTAATGACGCATAAGTCACTAAAAACTTTTACGCACGATTATAATTAATAACCAGAAAGTCATTAGGGGAAATTTGCTTCCCGCCATGACCAAGCTGATATTGTCACAAATTTAAGGATATCGCGTGCGAAAAAGTTTGGCTTGGCCCAAAGGGCAAGCAAAAAGTTTCTCCGCATAAAAATATTACAGCCCGCATAGTAAAGGAAAATACCTTGTTTGCCCTGAAAACCCCGCGCCGCGAGACCGGCGCATCCGCACTTCCTGCCCTGCGGCTGATTGCCGCCGCTACCCTGGCGCTGACCTTGGCGGCCTGTTCCAAGCCTGCCGTCAAAGTGGAAGACGTGCGTCCCGTGCGTGCGATCGTGTTGTCTAGCAGTAATGTTGACGTGAGTGCCGAGCTGGCGGGCGAGGTCGTGCCCCGTGTCGTATCGCAGCTGGGCTTCCGCGTGGGCGGCAAGATCGTGGCGCGCAAGGTGGACGTGGGCGCCAGCGTCAAGAAGGGGCAAGTGTTGATGCAGCTCGATCCTGTCGACTTGCAACTGTCGCAGGCACAGGCCAAGGCGTCGCTGGTCAGCGCGGAAACGAGCCGCGACCTGGCGCGCTCGGAATTGAAGCGCTACCAGGACTTGCGCGAGAAAAATTTCGTCAGCCAGGCCGTGCTCGATGGCAAGGATGCCACCTACAAGGCGGCGCAGGCGAACGTGGAAGCGGCCCAGGCCCTGTACCGGGGCCAGGCGAACCAGTCCGGCTACGCCAGCTTGCTGGCCGACGTCGATGGCGTCGTCACGCGCATCGAGGCCGAAGTGGGGCAGGTGGTGGCGCCAGGCGCGCCCGTGGTGCAAGTGGCCAAGAGCGGCGAGAAGGAAGTCGTGATCGGCATTCCTGAAGACAAGGTTGAAACCCTGCGCGGCGTCAAGGATGTGGTCGTGCGCCTGTGGGCCGACCCGAAACAGGGCTTGCCGGGCAAGATACGCGAAGTGTCGCCCGTGGCTGATGCCGCCACGCGCACCTATATCGCCAAGGTCAGCATCCCGGACGCGCCGCAGGCACGCCTGGGCATGACGGCCGTGGTGCAGTTCGCCTCGCAGACGGCCACGCCGCAAATCAAGGTACCGTTGACGGCCCTGTTCAATGAAAAGTCGCAAAGCTCCGTGTGGGTGGTGGAAAACGGCGCCGTGAAGCTGGTGCCGGTGACGGTGGGTGGCGTGGCGGGCAATGAGTTGCTGCTGACCTCGGGCGTGAAAGCGGGGCAGACGGTGGTCACGGCCGGCGTCAACCTGCTCAAGCCTGGCCAGAAAGTATCCATCCTCGGCGCCGAACTGGCCAGCAAGCCTGATGTCGCCGCTGCCGCAGTCAGCGTGGGTGCGGCCAAATGAAGGGCGGTTTCAATCTGTCGCGCTGGGCCCTCGAACACATCCCGCTGACGCGCTACCTGATGGCCGTGCTGCTGATCGGCGGCATGCTCAGCTATGCCAGCCTGGGCCAGGATGAAGACCCCCCGTTTACCTTCCGCGCCATGGTCTTGCAAGCGTACTGGCCCGGCGCCACGGCGCTGCAGATGGCCGAGCAGGTGACGGACAAGCTGGAAAAGAAGCTGCAGGAAACGCCCTACATCAATGAAATCACCAGTTATTCGAAGCCAGGTGAAACATTGATCTTGCTGGAGCTGCGCGAATCGGCGCCGCCCAAGGAAACGGCTGCCGCCTGGTACCAGGTGCGCAAGAAGATCGGCGACATCAAGGGCACCTTGCCGGCCGGCGTGGTGGGCCCGTTCTTCAATGACGAGTTCGGCGACACCTATGGCTCCATCTTCGCCCTGTCCGGCGACGGTTTCACCTACGCGGAAATGAAGGATTACGCGGACAAGGTGCGCCAGGAGCTGCTGGCCGTGGGGCAGGTGTCGAAGGTGGAGCTGTTCGGCGTGCAAGACGAAAAGATCAATATCATCTTTTCGCACAAGAAATTCGCCCAATTGGGCATTCCTTTTGACGCCATCGTGCAGCAATTGTCCGAGCAAAACAGCATCAACGCCACGGGCGTGCTGGTGACGCCCACGGATAACCTGCAAGTACGCGTGACGGGCGCCATGGTGACCGTCAAGGACCTGGAAAACCTGGAGCTGCGCGCCAACGGCACCACCTTCCGCCTCGGCGACTTTGCCACCGTGAAACGTGAATTTGTCGATCCGCCCAAGGACAAGATGCGTTTCAATGGCAAGGAAGTGATCGGCCTGGGCGTGTCGATGGAAAAGGGCGGCAACATCATCGACATGGGCAAGGCCCTGCAGGCAACGGTCACGCGCATGAAGAAAGAATTGCCGGTCGGCATAGAGTTGCAGCGCGTGTCGAACCAGCCGGAAGCCGTGTCCGCTTCCGTGGGCGAATTCGTGCATACCTTGGTCGAAGCCATTTTGATCGTGCTGGCCGTCAGCTTTGTCGCGCTGGGCTTGCACACGAAACCGCTGCGCATCGACGTGCGGCCCGGCCTGGTGGTGGCGCTGACCATCCCGCTGGTGCTGGCCGTCACCTTCCTGTTCATGCGCCTGCTCGACATCGATTTGCACAAGATTTCCCTGGGCGCCTTGATCATCGCGCTGGGCTTGCTGGTCGATGACGCCATCATTGCCGTCGAGATGATGGTGCGCAAGATGGAAGAGGGCATGTCGCGTTTCGATGCGGCCACGTTTGCCTACACGTCGACGGCCATGCCCATGCTGACGGGCACCCTGATCACGGTGGCGGGTTTCTTGCCCATCGGCCTGGCCAAGTCGGCCGCCGGCGAATACACGTTCTCTTTGTTCTCCGTCAATGCGCTGGCCCTGATCATTTCCTGGGTGGTGGCCGTCGTCTTTACGCCCTACATCGGCTACGTCTTGCTGAAAGTAAAACCGCACGCGCATAACGACCATGAATTGTTCGATACGCCGAACTTCCGCCGCTTCCGCCGCGCTGTCACCTGGTGCGTGGAATGGCGCAAGACGACGATTGTCGCCACCCTGGCCATCTTTGCGCTGGGTATTTACGGCTTTAACTTTATCGAGAAGCAATTCTTCCCCGATTCCAGCCGTCCGGAACTGATGGTGGAGCTGTGGTCGCCCGAGGGCACGACCTTTGCCGCGAATGAAAAGCAGGTGAAGAAATTCGAGGCGTTCGTCAGCAAGCTCGACGGCGTGGATAGCGTGACCAGCTATGTGGGCACCGGCAGTCCCCGTTTCTACCTGCCGCTGGACCAGATCTTCCCGCAAACCAACGTGTCGCAAGTGGTGGTCTTGCCGAAGAGCCTGGCCGACCGCGAACGCTTGCGCCAGCAAATCGTCGATGTCTTCAAGAAGGATTTCCCGGAAGTGCGGGGCAGGGTAAAGCTGTTGCCGAACGGGCCGCCAGTGCCGTATCCCGTGCAATTTCGTGTCACGGGGCCGGAAGTGGTGGGCGTGCGCGCCATCGCCGACCAGGTCAAGGACATCATGCGCGCCAATCCGAACACCTTGGGCGTCAATGATAACTGGAATGAATCGGTGAAAGTGCTGCGCCTGGACCTGGACCAGGACAAGATGCGCGCGCTGGGCGTCACCTCGAAAACGGTGATGCAGGCGGCCAATACGATTCTGTCGGGCACGGTCATCGGCCAGTTCCGCGAAGACAACAAGCTGATCGATATCCAGGTGCGCCAGCCGCTGGAAGAACGGGCGACGATTTCCGTGCTGAATGACACGAATATTCCGACGGCAACGGGCAAGTCCGTGCCCATCTCTCAGCTGGCCCGCGCGCATTTTGTGTGGGAACCGGGCGTGGTCTGGCGCGACAAGCGTGAATGGGCCATTACCGTGCAATCGGACGTGGTCGACGGCATCCAGGGCGCCACCGTGTCGACGCAGCTGGCGCCGCAGCTCGACGCCTTGCGGACCAAGTTGCCAGCCGGCTATCGCATCACCGTGAAAGGCGTGGCGGCCGACAGCGGCGAGGCGGAAGCGTCGATCGCGGCGAATTTGCCGCTGGCTATCTTCATCATCTTCACCTTGCTGATGCTGCAGTTGCATAGCTTCTCGCGTTCGCTTCTGGTGTTCCTGACGGGGCCGCTGGGCGTGGCGGGCGCCGCGTTTGCCTTGCTGCTGCTGCATCGCCCGCTGGGCTTCGTGGCCAACCTGGGCGTCATCGCGCTGTTCGGCATGATCATCCGCAATTCGGTGATCCTCGTCGACCAGATCGAGCAAGACATCAAGGATGGTTCGGCGCCATGGGATGCCATCATCGACTCGGCCGTGCGCCGTTGCCGCCCCATCGTGCTGACGGCGGCAGCCGCGGCGCTGGCCATGATCCCCTTGTCGCGCTCCGTGTTCTGGGGCCCGATGGCGGTCGCCATCATGGGTGGATTGATACTCGCGACGGCCTTGACCCTGCTGTTCCTGCCGGCCCTGTATGCGGCCTGGTTCCGGGTCAAGAAGCCGGAGCCGGTGACGGCAAAACAAGGCTAGGAGCCAGCCCCAAGGCGCAGTCATAAAAAAGGCGGCATTCCTCTGGGAAATCCAGTAGAATGCCGCCTTTGCTTTACCGAGGGCTTGCTCGTTTAGTTCACGGTAGCCAGATCGCTCCCGAGTTGTTAAAATCAGCAACGGCGGGTGTGTAGCCTGCGGCAAGTAGTACAAAATGCGGATGTGGTGGAATTGGTAGACACGCTGGTCTTAGAAGCCAGTGCTTCGGCTTGGGAGTTCGAGTCTCCCCATCCGCACCAATCCGGGTTGTTCCAGCCCGGACGTGCAGCACCATCAAGTTGTTCTTCAGCCTCGTTGCAGGCGTCTTTCTTGTTTTTACGTTGTCTTTCCTGTATTTCCGTCATTCGGGATGTCTTTGTTTGCGCTATTTTTCGCCAGAGATCGGGCGGCCGGGCAGGGCCCGGGTAGAGATTTGCCTGGAAAATGGCCAAATTGAGGTAAATCAAAGGTTTTTTGCCCGAAAACTTCGCCAAGAGCGCATTTCTTTGTTTCGGACGGAGCGACAGTTCGCATATACTAATGAACGAAGCAGGCTGGAAAGCCTGTCTCTGGCGAAATAAAGAATGCCGGGGCAAGAGTAAAGACAGGGCCATCCAGGCTGTAGCGATTCGTTCGCTGCCGCTGGTATCCTCTGTGGCCGGGCTGCAAAGCCAGCCACTTTCCCGAAGTCCTTTGTTATAATGCCACGCTTTACCGAATGATGGCCGGCCTTGCATTTACTTAACAGCAAGGCTGGACGCTCGGAGCCCTGTCGCAGTACTGGAAGCGGCGGATTGTTTGGTGCCTGGTGCGGGTTTTCCCTCAGCCGGGTAGACCAGGTCCATTGTCCTGCTTTCAGTGCTTTTACAGATGAATATGCGAGCGAGTGAAGCTGGACCCATGTCTTGCCGCCAGTGATGGCGCAAGGGGTCGGGTCTTCTTTTCTCGCACCAACAGTGTTTATTTTTTGGACGATTTTTTACATGGCAACTGCAGTCGAAACCTTGGGCAAACTCGAACGTCGTATCACGATCTCCTTCCCGCTGACGGACGTCCGCACGGAAGTTGAGAAGCGCCTGAAAGTGCAAGCCCGTACGGCTAAGGCACCGGGCTTCCGTCCGGGCAAAGTGCCGTTGAAAATGGTCGCAGCACAATACGGCTACCAAATTGAATCCGAAGTGCTGAACGACAAAGTCGGCCGCGCATTCAACGACGCCGCCAACGAAAACAATCTGCGCGTGGCCGGTTTCCCGAACATCGTGCCGAAAGAAGAAGCAGCCGAAGGCCAGCTGGCTTTTGATGCAACCTTCGAAGTGTATCCGGAAGTCGCCATCGGCGACCTGACCGCCGTTGAAATCGAAACCGTGCAAGCCGACGTGTCGGAAGCCGAAATCGACAAGACCATCGACATCCTGCGCAAGCAGCGCGTGCACTTCCACACCAAGGGCGAAGCTGGCGAACACGGCGACGGCGGTGAGCCGATCGCTGCCAACGGCGACCGCGTGACCGTCGACTTCGTCGGCTCGATCGACGGTGTTGAATTCCCAGGCGGCAAAGCTGAAGGCTACGCTTTCGTGCTGGGCGAAGGCCGCATGCTGCCAGAATTCGAAGCAGCAACCCTGGGCCTGAAAGTGGGCGAAGCTAAGACTTTCCCATTGTCGTTCCCAGAGGACTACCATGGCAAGGACGTCGCCGGCAAAACCGCTTCGTTCACCATCACCCTGCAAAAGCTGGAATGGGCGCACCTGCCGGAAGTCGATGCTGAATTCGCAAAGTCCTTGGGCGTTGCCGATGGCGACCTGGCCAAAATGCGCGAAGACATCAAAGTCAACCTGCAACGCGAAGTTGCTGGCCGCGTGAAAGCACGCAACAAGGAAGCCGTCATGGACGCGCTGATCAAAGTTGCTGAGCTGGAAGTGCCAAAAACGCTGATCGCTCAGGATTCCGAGCGCCTGGCCGAAATGACCCGTCAAGACATGGCGCAGCGCGGCATGAACGTCAAGGATGTGCCTTTCCCAGCAGAACTGTTCGCAGAAAAAGCCGAGCGTCGCGTACGCCTGGGCCTGATCCTGTCGCAGCTGGTGGGCGACAACAATCTGCAGGCAACGCCTGAGCAAGTAAAGGCGCAAATCGAAGATTTCGCTCAAAGCTACGAAGATCCACGCGAAGTGCTGAAGTACTACTACAGCGACCGTCGTCGTCTGGGTGAGATCGAAGCCCTTGTATTGGAAGAAAACGTCGTCACTTACGTGTTGGGCCTGTCGAAAGTCACGACGAAAGCAGTTGCTTTCGACGAACTGATGGGAAGCAACGCACAAGCGTAAACCAGTTGGTATCCGGGTGCCGGCGCTTGCCGCAAGGTAGTGGCGGCATCCCCTAACTGCTTCACAAGGAAATGAAATGACAGGTATGAACCGTAATCCAGCGCTGGACACAGAGATGCTCGGCCTGGTGCCGATGGTGGTGGAACAAAGCGGTCGCGGCGAGCGCTCGTATGATATTTACTCGCGCCTGCTGAAGGAACGCTTGATTTTCATGGTCGGCCCGGTCAATGACCAGATGGCCAACCTGGTTGTCGCCCAGCTGCTGTTCCTGGAAAGCGAAAATCCGGAAAAGGAAATCTCGCTCTACATCAACTCGCCAGGTGGCTCGGTCTCGGCCGGCATGGCCATCTACGACACCATGCAGTTCATCAAGCCGGACGTCTCGACCCTGTGCACGGGCATGGCTGCTTCGATGGGCGCTTTCCTGCTGGCCGCTGGCGCCAAGGGCAAGCGTTTCTCGCTGCCGAACTCGCGCATCATGATTCACCAGCCGTCCGGTGGTTCGCAAGGCATGGCGTCCGATATCGAGATCCAGGCGAAGGAAATCCTTTACCTGCGCACCCGCTTGAACGGCATCATGGCCGAGCGCACGGGCCAGTCGATCGAACAGATCGCCAAGGACACCGACCGCGACCGTTTCATGTCCGCCGACGAGGCCGTTGAGTATGGTTTGATCGACAAAGTGTTGACCAGCCGCGCTTGATGAGCCCCTACCGGTATTGCTAAGTACGTAAGTTAACGCCCGGGCGCTCAAACGTTCGGGCGTTTCGCTTTTATTTCGGGTAGCATGGAGCTTGTGCACGTTGTTGACTTGCGCCATGGGTAGCGGCCTTTGCGGGCAACTACCGCACTCCGGCTTGCGATTTTGCAATATTGTTAATGCAGTTCCAACCAAAATGCCTTATGTCAGACAAAAAATCCTCTAGCGGCGAAAAATTACTGTATTGCTCGTTCTGCGGCAAAAGCCAGCACGAGGTGAAGAAACTCATCGCCGGCCCGTCCGTCTTCATTTGCGACGAGTGCATCGACCTGTGCAACGACATCATCCGTGATGAAACGTCGAGCATCGAGACGGTGACCGGTACCAAATCCGACCTGCCGACGCCGCAAGAAATTGCCGCCTTGCTCGATCAGTACGTGATCGGCCAGCAGACTGCCAAGCGCATCCTGTCGGTGGCGGTGTACAACCATTACAAGCGCCTCAAGCACCTGGGCAAGAAAGACGACATCGAACTGGCCAAGAGCAACATCTTGCTGGTCGGTCCTACCGGCTCGGGCAAGACCCTGCTGGCACAGACCCTGGCGCGCATGCTCAACGTGCCGTTCGTGATCGCCGACGCCACCACCCTGACCGAAGCCGGTTACGTGGGTGAGGACGTGGAAAACATCATCCAGAAGCTGCTGCAAAGCTGCAACTATGACGTCGAGAAAGCCCAGCGCGGCATCGTCTACATCGATGAGATCGACAAGATTTCGCGCAAGTCCGACAATCCGTCCATCACGCGCGACGTGTCGGGCGAGGGCGTGCAGCAAGCCTTGCTGAAACTCATCGAAGGCACGATGGCTTCCGTGCCGCCACAAGGCGGCCGCAAGCATCCGAACCAGGATTTCGTGCAGATCGACACGACCAACATCATGTTCATCTGCGGCGGCGCCTTTGACGGTCTGTCGAAAGTGATCGCCAACCGTTCCGAAAAGAGCGGCATCGGCTTCTCGGCCACGGTGCGCAGCAAGTCGCAAAGCTCGGCCAGTGAACTGATGCTGCAAGCGGAACCGGAAGATCTGGTCAAGTTCGGTCTGATCCCGGAACTGGTCGGCCGTCTGCCCGTCATCGCCACTCTGGCGGAATTGACGGAAGAGGCGCTGATCCAGATCCTGGTCGAGCCGAAGAATGCGCTGATCAAGCAGTATTCGAAGCTGCTCGAGATGGAAGGCGCGGAACTGGAGATTCGTCCGGCCGCCCTGCATGCGATCGCCAAGAAGGCGCTGGCGCGCAAGACCGGCGCCCGTGGTCTGCGTTCCATCCTGGAACACGCTTTGCTGGACGTCATGTACGAACTGCCGAGTGAACAAAATGTGGTGAAGGTCGTCATCGACGAAAATACCATCACCAGTGGTGCTAAACCTTTGTTGATTTACCAAGAGACTGCCAAGGCCTCCGGAGAAAATTGAAAACTGCCGAGACAAATGCATAAAAAGGGTTTTGATTCCTTAATGCATGGCAGTACAATTTAAATCAATGAGTGCAGGCTTCAATCGTAAAGCCACTCGCGGCGCTTAGCTGCGCGTGGCTTTTTTACTGTTAAAACTGCATTTGTTACAGTCATGCGGGTGTGTTTTGCGAAATAGACTTTATGTTTGTTTCACAGAATTATTTATTCTCGCCGGTCTTGTGTTTTGGCAGCGAGCGCCAACATCGTAAACACGCTTTCTATAAGGTACGCCATGACAACTTCCAAATTAACTGAGCAAACTCAACTGCCGTTATTGCCGTTGCGGGATGTCGTCGTTTTCCCGCATATGGTGATACCGCTGTTCGTTGGCCGTCCAAAGTCGATCAAGGCGCTGGAAGCTGCGATGGAGCAGGGCAAGAGCATCATGCTTGCCGCTCAAAAAGCAGCCGCGAAGGACGAGCCGTCTCCTTCGGATATCTATGAAATTGGCTGCGTTGCCAATATTCTGCAAATGCTGAAGCTGCCCGATGGCACCGTCAAGGTGCTGGTCGAAGGCGCGCAGCGTGCCCGTATCAACCACATCAGCGATGCGCCGACGCACTTCATCGCCGACCTGACGCCGCTCGAGTCCGAGCCGGGCGACGAGTCGGAAGTCGAAGCCATGCGCCGCGCGATCGTGCAGCAGTTCGACCAGTACGTCAAACTGAACAAAAAAATTCCACCAGAAATCCTCGCCTCGCTGTCGGGCATCGACGATGCCGGCCGCCTGGCCGACACGGTGGCCGCGCATCTGCCCCTGAAGCTTGAGCAAAAACAAGTCATTCTGGAAATTTTCAGCGTGGCCAAGCGTCTCGAGCACCTGCTGGGTCAGCTCGAAGGCGAGCTCGACATCCTGCAGGTGGAAAAGCGCATCCGCGGTCGCGTGAAGCGCCAGATGGAAAAATCGCAGCGCGAGTACTACCTGAACGAGCAAGTCAAGGCGATCCAGAAAGAATTGGGCGAGGGCGAAGATGGTGCCGACCTCGACGAGCTGGAGAAAAAAGTCGCTTCGGCCAAGATGCCGAAGGAAGCGCTCGACAAGGCTACCAACGAGTTGAAAAAGCTCAAGCTGATGTCGCCGATGTCGGCCGAAGCCACCGTCGTGCGCAACTACATCGATACCCTGGTCAACTTGCCTTGGAAAAAGAAATCCAAGGTCAATAACGACCTGGCGAATGCGGAAAAAGTGCTCGAGGGCGACCACTACGGCCTCGACAAGGTCAAGGAACGCATCCTGGAATACCTCGCGGTGCAACAGCGCGTCGACAAGCTGAAAGCGCCTATCCTGTGCTTCGTCGGTCCTCCTGGTGTGGGCAAGACCTCGCTGGGCCAGTCCATCGCCCGCGCGACGAACCGCAAGTTCGTGCGCATGGCCCTGGGCGGCGTGCGCGACGAAGCCGAGATCCGCGGCCACCGCCGCACCTACATCGGCTCGATGCCGGGCAAGATATTGCAATCGCTGTCGAAAGTCGGCGTGCGCAATCCTTTGTTCCTGCTTGATGAAGTCGACAAGATGGGTGCCGATTTCCGTGGCGACCCTTCGTCGGCCTTGCTGGAAGTGCTCGATCCGGAACAGAACCACACGTTCTCCGATCATTACATCGAAGTCGATTTCGACTTGTCCGACGTGATGTTCGTGGCCACGTCGAACTCGTACAACATTCCGCCAGCCTTGCTCGACCGCATGGAAGTGATCCGTTTGTCCGGTTACACGGAAGACGAAAAGACCAGCATCGCGCAGCGTTATTTGCTGCCGAAGCAGATCAAGAACAATGGCTTGAAGGAAGAGGAAATCTCGGTGGCCGAGTCGGCCTTGCGCGACATCATCCGCTACTACACGCGGGAAGCCGGTGTGCGTTCGCTCGAGCGTGAAGTGTCGAAGATCTGCCGCAAGGTGGTCAAGATGCTGCTGCTGAAGAAATCCGACAAGAAAGTCATCGTCAACTCGAAGAACCTGGATAAATTCCTCGGCGTGCGCCGCTATGATTTCGGTGTCGCAGAGAAAGAAAATCAGGTGGGCCAAGTGGTCGGTCTGGCATGGACGGAAGTGGGCGGCGATCTGCTGACCATCGAAGCCGTGTCGATGCCGGGCAAGGGCGGCATCATCCGCACGGGTACCCTGGGCGACGTCATGAAAGAGTCGATCGAGGCAGCCCGCACGGTGGTGCGCAGCCGGGCACAGCGCCTGGGCATCAAGGCGGACGTGTTCGAGAAGAGCGACATCCACATCCACGTGCCGGAAGGCGCGACACCGAAGGACGGTCCTTCGGCTGGCGCAGCGATGACGGTGGCGATGGTATCGGTCTTCACGGGCATCCCCGTGCGCGCCGACGTGGCGATGACGGGCGAGATTACCTTGCGCGGCGAAGTATTGCCGATCGGCGGCCTGAAAGAAAAGCTGCTGGCGGCCCATCGCGGCGGTATCAAGACGGTCCTGATTCCAGAGCAAAATGTGAAAGACTTGGCCGACATTCCGGACAACGTCAAGAACAAACTGGAGATCGTGCCGGTGCGCTGGATCGACAAAGTGCTGGAAATCGCCCTCGAACGCATGCCTGAAGCGTTGGCGGATGTCGCTGCGGTGGAGGCTGTCACGGCCGCCGCGGCCAAGCCTGACGCGGCCGGCGAGGTAGTAAAACACTAACGTTTTACCCCTGTTTTCCCCAAACAAGCGCTTTTAGAGCGCTTGTTTTATATTGAAACGTGAATTGCGCCCCCAAAGCGCTTGACACATATACAGTGTGGCTTGTTTAATACGCCTGCACATTTTTTTCGCCGGACAGCTGTGGTGCCAAAAGTGCCGCAACGATACGGTAAACGTTTTATACCTTTGTAATTGGGGATGCTAGTGAACAAGACTGAATTGATCGACCACATTGCTGAAAAAGCTGACATTTCCAAAGCCGCCGCTGCGCGCGCACTCGACGCTGTTATCGGCGGCGTGACGGAAACTTTGAAAAACAACGACAGCGTGACGCTGGTTGGTTTTGGCACTTTCTCGGTCAGCGAACGCGCTGAGCGTACCGGCCGCAATCCGCGTACGAAAGAAGCGATCACGATCGAAGCTGCAAAAGTTCCAAAATTTAAAGCTGGTAAAGCTTTGAAGGATGCTGTAAACTAACGGACTTCGGTGAGGTGACAATCACCGGAAACATTTGGCGGCGCTTTCGGGTGCCGCGATTTCAGGGTTGAAGTTCTACGAATCGCAACCCTGGATACAAATGCAAGCAGTACTGTGTATTTTTCGGAGTGGTAGTTCAGTTGGTTAGAATGCCGGCCTGTCACGTCGGAGGTCGCGGGTTCGAGTCCCGTCCGCTCCGCCAAAAAATGCGCTCTTAAGGAGTGGTAGTTCAGTTGGTTAGAATACCGGCCTGTCACGTCGGGGGTCGCGGGTTCGAGTCCCGTCCGCTCCGCCAGAATATAGAAGCCCGCGCTGCTGAATAAGTAGCGCGGGTTTTTCTTTTTCAGCGCCAGATTATCTCGGTGTACCGCTTTTTAAAATCCCATCCTGCCGTTTTGAATAAAAATGCCTGCGTTTAAATCCGCTTTAAGCTGCATCGGGTTAAATGTTCGAGCTTGGCGCCTTGTCGTCCATGCGGCGCCAGGGCAGGGCGCGCGCCCTGATTTACTCTTGCTATAGCGCTATGGGCATTGTAGAATCAGGAGATAATGGCTTGGGCGTCAGAATCCTGCTTTAGTTCCAGCGCCAAGTTGTTGAATCTAAAGGGGAAGTGGACATCTGTCCCGTCCATTCCGCCGAAGAAATCAAGGCGAACGCATGTTCGCCTTTTTTTATAGTGATCCACTCATCCCGAATTGGCTGACCATGTTTGAATTTATTCGTACCCATCGACGCTTGATGCAGTTTCTCCTGATGCTGGTCATCGTCCCGTCTTTTGCACTGGTCGGTATCAGCGGCTACCAAAGCTTCGGCGACGGCGCGAACACCATCGCCAAGGTCGGCGACCAGGTCGTTACGCAGCAGCAATATGAAGAAGCGCAACGCCAGCAGATCGACCGCTACCGCCAGATGATGGGCGAGCAGTTCGACCAGAAAATGTTTGACACGCCGGAAGCGCGCCAGAGCATCCTCGACAACCTGATCGCCGAGCGCGCCGTGGCCGCCGAAGTGGGCCGTAGCCACCTGGTCATCAGCGATGCCGTGCTGCAAAAGGAAGTGCTGGAAATCCCAGGCTTGACCTTGCCGGACGGTAAATTCGACCTGGAACGCTACAAGGCCATGCTGGCCGCCCAAGGCATGACGCCGCAGATGTACGATGCGCGCCGTCGCAGCGACATGGCCCTGCAGCAACTGGCTGGTGCCGTGCAAGGCACCGCCTTCGCGCCGAGCACCGTCTCCAAGCGCCTGTCCGACATCACCTCGGAAGAGCGTGAAGTGCAGGAACTGCTGCTGCCGATCGCCCAGTACGTGCCGGAAGTCAAAGTGACGGACGCCATGATCAAGGCTTTCTATGACAAGAACGGCAAGTTCTTTGAAATCCCGGAACAAGCCAAGATCGAATACGTCGTGCTGGACGACAGCGCCGCCGGCGAGCAAGTCGACGTCACCGACGCCGACGTGACCGGCTACTACGCGAAGAACCAGAAAGCTTACACGACGGAAGAAGCGCGCCAGGCCAGCCATATCCTCGTAGCCGTCAAGAAAGACGCTTCGGCCGCCGACAAGGCAGCCGCCAAGGCCAAGGCCGAAGCCATCCTGGCTGACGTGCGCAAGACGCCTGCCAGCTTTGCCGCCGTGGCGAAAGCCAAGTCGGAAGATCCGGCATCCGCAGAGCAGGGCGGCGACCTGGGCGTGATTGGCAAGGATGGCTTGCCTGCGCCGTTGCTCAATGCCGTAGCGAAACTCAAGCAAGGCGAAATCAGCGATGTCGTCGCTTCCGATTTCGGCTTCCACATCCTGACGGTCACCTCGCTCAAGCCACAGCATGTGCGTGCGCTGGATGAAGTGCGCGGCGAAATCACGGCCGACCTGCGCAAGCAATTTGCTGCCAAGAAGTATTCGGAAATGGCGGAAACGTTCACCAACACGGTCTACGAGCAATCGGACAGCCTGAAGCCGGTGGCCGACAAGCTGAAACTGAAAGTGGAGACCGTCGCCAATCTGTCGCGCACGCCGTCGCCAGCATTGGGCAAGGCGCCATTCAACAACGCCAAGTTCCTCGCGGCCATCTTCTCGAACGATTCGCTGAAAGACAAGCGCAACACGGAAGCCGTGACCGTCGCACCGAACGTGCTGATCGCCGGCCGCGTGGTGGAATTCAAGCCAGCAACGAAGCGTCCGCTGGCCGAGGTCGAAGCGATGATCCGTCAGCGCGTGACCCTGGAAGAAGCGGAAAAGCTGGCCAAGAAAGCGGGCGAGACCAAGCTGGCCGCCTTGAAAGCCTCGGGTGACGCAACTGGTTTCGGCGCCGCACAGTGGGTGTCGCGCAGCAAGCTTGACGGCATCAACCGTGCCGCCATCGCGCAAGTCATGAAAGCGGACACGAGCAAGCTGCCAGCCTATGTGGGCGTGGACCTGCCAGCCTTGGGTTATGGCATCTACCGCATCGCCAAGGTGCAGCAGCCGGCGGAGGTGGACGCAGCGCGCCGCCAGCAAGAGAAAGACCAGATCAGCGGCATCCTGGCACAACAGGAAATGTTCGATTACGTCGAGTACCTGAAAGCCAAGGCCAAGGTGAAGATCGTCAAGCCGATCACCGCCCCAGCCGCCGCAGCGCCAGCACCGTAAGATCTAGTTTCCACGCATAAAAATAGCCGCTCTCGAGCGGCTATTTTTTTGTCTGCAGCATGTGCTGGCTTGGCGCAGGCTTACCTGGCTTTCAGCAATGGCGCCAGTTGCGGCCAGATGTTTTTCAGGATGGTCGGATGGGCCTGCGCATTCGGGTGCATGCGGTCGGCCTGAAACAGCTGTGGCTGGTCGGCGATGCCTTCGAACATGAAGGGCACCAGCGGCGCCTTCCATTCCTTGGCCAGCTTGCCGTACACGCCATAAAACTGCTCGCCATAGGCGCGGCCATAGTTGGGCGGCATGCGCATGCCCACCAGCACCACTTGCGCGCCCGATTTTTTGGCCGCCTCGCCCATGGCGCGCAGATTCGCTTCCGCGGCCGCCACGGGCAAGCCGCGCAAGCCGTCGTTGGCGCCCAGTTCGATCAGCACGACATCTGGCCGGTGCTTGGCCAGCAGGGCGGGCAGGCGCGCGCGGCCGCCGCTGGTGGTTTCGCCGCTGATGCTGGCGTTGACGATGCGCGTGTCGTTCTTTTGCGCTTGCAGCCGCTGTTCCAGCAGCGCCACCCAGCCCGTGCCCCGTGCCAGCCCATACTCGGCCGAGAGGCTGTCACCGAGCACCAGCAGCGTTTTTGGTGCAGAATAGGCGTTCGCCATGCCGGATACCAGCAGCAGGGCTGCCGCAGGAAGCAAGGATAGCGTGCGCCGCCGCATGCGGCTGCTGCCCTTGACACTTATTTGTTCACGAAATTTTTTAAGATAGATCAGCATGCCCGAATTCCCTAAAGCGACTTCCACCAGTTTTCTTCCGTCAGAAGCAGCGGCCCAGCGGCCCGCCGCACCCCACAGCCAAAATGCCCAGCCGGCCATCGAAGTGGTCCAACTGGCCAAGCGCGTACCCGATGCCGATGGTGAGCTGACCATCTTGCATCAAGTCGATTTTACCGTGCAAACGGCGGAGACGCTGGCCATCGTCGGCGCCTCCGGTTCCGGCAAGTCCACCTTGCTGGGTTTGCTGGCCGGCCTGGACACGCCCAGCGAGGGCAAGGTCATCCTCGATGGCACCGATATCTTCGCCCTCGACGAAGATGGCCGCGCCGGTTTTCGCAAGGAAAAGCTCGGTTTCGTGTTCCAGTCCTTCCAGCTGCTGGCCCACCTGACGGCGCTGGAAAACGTCATGCTGCCACTGGAATTGCGCGGCGACCCGGACGCGAAAGAGAAGGCGCAAGCCATGCTGGGCAGAGTGAACCTGGGCAGCCGTCTGAAACACTATCCGAAATACTTGTCCGGCGGCGAGCAGCAGCGCGTGGCCCTGGCGCGCGCCTTCGTCACGGAGCCGCCGCTGCTGTTTGCCGACGAACCGACGGGCAGCCTCGATGCGGCCACGGGCGAAGCCGTGATCCAGCTGATGTTCGAGCTGAACCGCGAACGTGGCTCGACCCTGGTGCTGGTCACGCATGACAGTTCGATCGCGGCCCGCTGCGGGCGCACGATTACCATTTCAGCTGGACGCTTGATCTAGTGCAATGATGATGCCGACAAGGCATTGATCAGCTTGCGGATGGCCGGGATCAATTCCCCCGCCGTCAGGCCGATGGGGCCGCTGCCTGCCGCCACCAGCGCATCGGCCGCCGCGCCATGCAGCCAGACTGCGCCAAGCGCCGCTTCCCATTCCGGCCAGCCTTGCGCCAGCAGGCTGCCGCACAGGCCGGACAGCACGTCGCCCGTGCCAGCCGTCGCCAGCGCGGGACCGCCCGTGTTGTTGACCACCACGGTGCCATCCTGCGCGGCGATCACCGTACCTGAACCTTTCAAGACGACGATGACGCCCAGTTGCGCCGCCAGCTGGCGCGCCGCGCCCAGGCGGTCGGCCTGCACCTCGGCCACCGTCATGTCGAGCAGGCGCGCCGCTTCCAGCGGATGGGGCGTCAATATCGTCGCCCCCGCACCCGTGCGCACGGCCAGCGCCGATTGCAGCTCCGGCTCGGCCGCCATCAGGTTCAGGGCATCGGCGTCCAGCAGCAGGGGACTGTCGCTGTCGATGGCACGCTGCAGCAATTCCACCGTGCCGGCCTTGTCACCGAGGCCGGGGCCGGCCACCAGCGCGGCAAAGTGCAGTCCCGAGAAATCCACGTCCCTGGCGTGCCGGCACATCAGTTCCGGCTGGCCGCTGTCGAAGGCGGGCGGTGTGTCGGGAAAGGCGATGTAGACTCTACCCGCACCCGCATGCAGGGCCGTGCGGGCCGCCAGGATGGGCGCGCCGGCCATGCCTTGCGCGCCGCCGATGACGGCCACGCTGCCGTAGCTGCCCTTGTGCGTGTTTTGCCGGCGCTGCTGCAGCTGGCTGGCGAACAGGTGCAGGCCGCCCAGCTGGGCCCTGGCGGGCGGCAGCAGGGAAGGATCGATGGCCAGCGCGGCCACTTCCACTTCGCCCGCGTAGTCGCGGCCATTCGCCGTGTGCAGGCCCGGCTTGTCGCCGATGAAGGTGAGCGTATGCGTGGCGCGGATGGCGACGCCGTCGATGGCGCCCGTATCGGCGTGCAGGCCGCTGGGCACGTCGAGCGCCAGCACGGGGCATGCGAGGTTGTTGACCAGATGCGCCACTTCGCGGCATTCGCCGTCGAGCGGGCGCGATGCGCCGATGCCGAACAGGCCATCGATGACGAGGTGCCATGGCGCCGCGCCCACTGCGGCCGATGCCATGGAGGTCGTCGCGTCCATGAAGCGCGCGGTGCTGTTGCGTGCGCGGCTCAGCGCCTGTTCGCGCTCGGGCGACGTGGCTTGCGCCTCGGGCGCCAGCCAGACGAGCACCTCGGTGCCGCTGCCGGCCAGGTGCGCAGCCGCTTCCAAAGCGTCGCCGCCGTTGTCGCCGGGGCCGGCCAATACCAGTACGCGCCGGTGGCCCGCGCTGTCGCCATCTTCGTGCGCGTGCAGCAGTTTCAGGGCGGCACTGGCGGCGGCCTGGCCCGCGCGCTGCATCAGCAGCCCTTGCGGCAGGTCGCGCATGGCCGCTTGTTCGATGGCGCGCAGTTCGGCGATGGCGTACAGCGGTGTTGCAGAGTCGATCAGGGGCATGGAGCGTGTTCCGTTAGTCAGCATGTCTTCAACATAAGGCCGAAGCGGGCGAAAGGCAAGGCGCGCACGCCTGAAACGCGCCTCTGTTTGGCGGCTACAATAGCCATCTCACATAAGTACGGGGGCAGCACGATGGACTGGCAATTCTGGATCGACCGGGGCGGCACCTTTACGGACATCGTGGCGCGCCGTCCTGACGGCAGCCTGGCCACGCACAAGCTGCTGTCGGAGAACCCGGGCCAGTACCGCGATGCGGCGCTGGCCGGCATGCGCCAGCTGATGGGGCTTGCGCCTGGCGCGCCGCTGCCCGTCGAACTGGTGGGCGCCATCAAGATGGGGACGACGGTCGCGACCAATGCGCTGCTCGAGCGCAAGGGCGAGTCCACCGTGCTGGCCATCACGCGCGGTTTTCGCGACGCCTTGCGCATCGCCTACCAGAACCGCCCCCAGCTGTTCGCGCGCCAGATCATCTTGCCCGAACTGCTGTACGGCGACGTGATCGAGATCGATGAAAGAGTGGGCGCCCAGGGTGACGTCGTGAGCCCGCTCGATGAAGCCGCCGCGCGCGCCGCGCTGGAACAGGCCTATGCGCGCGGCGTGCGCGCCATCGCGATCGTGCTGATGCACGGCTACCGCTACCATGCGCACGAGGCGCGGGTGGCGCAGCTGGCGCGCGAGGCCGGTTTTACGCAGGTGTCCGTGTCGCACGAAGTGAGCCCCATGATGAAACTGGTGGCGCGCGGCGACACCACGGTGGTCGACGCCTATCTGTCGCCGATTTTGCGCCGCTACGTCGACCAGCTGGCGGCCGAACTGCCTGGCGTGCACCTGCAATTCATGCAGTCGAACGGCGGCTTGACGGATGCCCGTGCCTTCCAGGGCAAGGACAGCATTTTGTCCGGCCCCGCCGGCGGCATCGTCGGCATGGTGCGCGCCAGCGCGCTGGCCGGTTTCGATAAAGTCATCGGCTTCGACATGGGCGGCACCTCGACGGACGTGTCGCATTACGCGGGCGAATTCGAGCGCGTGTTCGAGACGCAGATCGCCGGCGTGCGTATGCGCGCGCCCATGATGAGTATCCACACGGTGGCCGCGGGCGGCGGCTCCATCCTGCACTTCGACGGCGCCCGCTACAAGGTGGGGCCGGACAGCGCGGGCGCCAACCCGGGGCCCGCCAGCTACCGGCGCGGCGGTCCGCTGGCTGTCACCGACTGCAATGTCATGCTGGGCAAACTGCAGCCCGCGTTCTTTCCCCGCGTTTTCGGGCCCGACGCCAACGAAGCGCTGGACGCAGCCACGGTGCGCGCCCAGTTCGCGGCGCTGGCGCGCACCGTGGCGAGCACGCCGGAAGAGGTGGCCGAAGGCTATATCGCCATCGCCGTGGGCAATATGGCCAACGCCATCAAGCAGATTTCCGTGCAGCGCGGTCATGACGTCACGGAATATACGCTCACCAGCTTTGGCGGCGCGGGCGGCCAGCACGCCTGCCTGGTGGCCGATGCGCTGGGCATGCGCACGGTGTTCATCCACAGCCTGGCAGGTGTGATGTCGGCCTACGGCATGGGCCTGGCCGACCAGAGCGCCATGCGCGAGCAGGCCATCGAGGCAGCACTGGGCGTGAATCTGGCGCGCGATTTCGCGGCGCTGGGCGAGCTGGCGCGGGGCGACTTGCTGCGCCAGGGCGTGCAAGGGGAGCGCATCGCGCTGGTGTCGCGCGTCCACCTGCGTTATGAGGGCACGGATTCGGCCCTCGTCGTGCTGTTCGATACGGTACCGAGCATGCAGGCGCAGTTTGAGGCAGCGTATAAAAAACGCTTTTCCTTTTTGATGCCGGCGCGCGCCTTGATCGTCGAAGCCATTTCCGTGGAAGCCATCGGCGCGTCCGATGCGCCGCAAGTGGCCGTGCCGGCCTATGCGGCACGTGCGGGCGCGCTGGCGCCCCTGCAGACGGTGGCCATGTACTGCGCCGGTGCGTGGCGCGACAGCGGCCTGTATGGGGCGGACAGCCTGCGCCCCGGCGATACGATAGACGGCCCGGCCATCGTCAGCGACGCCAATGCCACCACCGTCGTCGAACCGGGCTGGCGCGCCGACGTCACGGCGCATGGCCATTTGATCTTGCGCAGGGTCGCCGCCTTGCCCGCACGGCGCGCCATCGGGACGAATGCCGATCCCGTGATGCTGGAAATTTTCAACAACCTGTTCATGTCGATTGCCGAGCAGATGGGCCTGCGGCTGCAAAATACGGCCCATTCCGTCAACATCAAGGAGCGGCTCGACTTCAGCTGCGCCATCTTCGACGCGCAAGGCCACTTGATCGCGAATGCGCCGCACATGCCCGTCCACCTGGGCTCCATGGGCGAGAGCATCCGCACGATCATGACGCGCAATGCGGGCGCCATGCGGCCGGGCGACGTCTTCATGCTGAACGACCCGTACCACGGCGGCACACACTTGCCCGACGTGACGGTGATCTCGCCTGTGTTTGACGAAGCGGGCGACGCCATCCTGTTCTATGTCGGCTCGCGCGGCCACCATGCGGACATCGGCGGCACCACGCCCGGCTCCATGCCGCCCGACTCCACGCGCATCGAGGAAGAGGGCGTGTTGATCGACAATTTCAAGCTGGTCGACGGCGCCACGGGCGTGATGCGCGAAGACGAGACCCTGGCCCTGCTGGCGGGCGCCAGCTGGCCGGCCCGCAACCCCCGGCAAAACCTGGCCGACCTGCGCGCCCAGGTGGCGGCCAACCAGAAGGGGGCCGAAGAATTGCACAAGATGGTCGCGCATTTCGGCCTTGCCGTGGTGCAAGCGTACATGGGCCACGTACAGGACAACGCCGAGGAAGCCGTGCGCAGGGTCATCAAGACCCTGAAGGATGGCAGCTATGCGCTGGACCTGGACAACGGCGCGCGCATCCAGGTGGCGATCAAGGTCGACGTGGCCGAGCGCAGCGCCACCATCGACTTTACGGGGACTTCAAGCCAGCTGCCGAACAATTTCAACGCGCCGTCCGCCGTCTGCATGGCGGCCGTGCTGTACGTATTCCGCACCCTGGTCGACGACGAGATCCCGCTGAACGCGGGCTGCCTGAAGCCCTTGAGCGTGATCATCCCGTCCGGCTCCATGCTCAAGCCGCAGTACCCGGCCTCCGTCGTGTCGGGCAATGTGGAAACCTCGACCTGCATCACCAACGCCCTGTATGGCGCGCTGGGGGCCATGGCCGCCTCGCAGGGGACGATGAACAATTTCACGTTTGGCAGCGCCAAGTACCAATACTACGAGACGATATCGGGCGGCTCTGGCGCCGGCCCCGGTTTCGACGGCACGGACGTGGTGCAGACGAACATGACCAATTCGCGCCTGACGGATCCGGAAATCCTCGAGTGGCGCTTCCCCGTGCGCCTGGACAGCTACAGCATCCGCGCAGGTTCGGGTGGGGCGGGGCGCTGGCACGGCGGCAATGGCGGCGTGCGCCGGGTGCGTTTTCTCGAGCCGATGACGGCAGCGATCTTGTCGAACAACCGCATCCACCCTCCTTTTGGCATGGATGGCGGCGCGCCGGGCGCGCTGGGGCGCAATTACGTGGAGAGGGTGGACGGCACGGTGGAGCACCTGGCGCATATCGGCAAGACCGACATGCAAGCAGGCGACGTCTTCGTCATCGAAACGCCGGGCGGCGGCGGTTACGGCAAGATGGAATAGGCGGTGCCGGCGCTGGCACTGGCGCCGCTCAGCTGCGCACGCACCTGGCCCACGTCTCGCATGGGCGCGCGGCCGAACTGGCGGCTGTATTCGCGGCTGAACTGCGATTCGCTGGCATAGCCGACCCGGTAGCCGGCCGTGCCCGCGTCGATTTGCTCGACCAGCATCAAGCGCCGCGCTTCCTGCAGTCGCAGCAGCTTCTGGTACTGCATCGGCGTCATGGCGGTAATCGCCTTGAAGTGGTGGTGCAGCGAGGACATGCTCATGTTCGCCATGCCGGCCAGGTGCTCGATGCGCAGCGGCTCGCAATAATTGTGCTTGATCCAGTCGATGGCTTGCCCCACCTGGTGCGACTGGCTGCTGGCCAGCGCCATGTGGCGCAGGCGCGCGCCGACGGGGCCATTGAGCAGGCGATAGGTCAGCTCGCGGCGGATCAAGGGCGCCAGCGTGGCGATTTCCTCCGGTTTGTCCAGCAGGCGCACGAGGCGCAGCATGGCGTCGAGCAGCTCGGCCGACACGTCGCTGACGGAAATGCCGCGCGTGGCGGGCAGGATTTTCTGCTGCGCCGCGCTTACGCCGTTACTTTCGCTATCGAGCAGCGCCGCCACGTCGGCGATGTCGATGCCCAGCACCACGCACAGGTGCGGCTTGTCCACGCTCGCTTCCACCACGCGCACCTGCACCGGCAAGTCGACGGAGGTCAGCAGATATTGCATGCGGCTGTAATGGAAGGTTTCACTGCCCAGGGTGACGTCTTTCGCGCCCTGCGCGATGATGGCCACGCTGGGGCGCGCCGCATGGAACAGGGACTCGGTGACCGACGACTGGCGGTGGAAGGTGAGGTTGCCGATGGCGGTCGTGTAGTCGCCCGTGCGCGGCGCGTGGCGGCTGATCAGGGCGGCGATTTCGTCTTGCGGAGTGAGTGGTGTGGACATGGAGGTCAGTATGCGTGAGGCGAGGAAGGGCAGGGGCTGATCTTACGCAGATTTGGAGGATCGTGCAAAGGTCTTGCAGGATCGCGGTAACGGCGGGCGGGCTTCTCGGGCACACTTGTGCAATCGCATGCACTGCACGCGCTTCTTCGCCTCTCTCGTTCCTAACACTACCCAAGGAGTTTTCATGACCACCATCGCCAAAGGCTACGCCGCTCTGGGCCCTACCTCCGCACTGCAACCATTCACGTTCGAGCGCCGCGCCCCGCGCGAAGACGACGTGGCCATCTCGATCAAATACTGTGGCGTGTGCCATTCCGATATCCACCAGGCGCGCGACGAATGGGGCGGCGCCGCCTTCCCGATGGTGCCCGGCCATGAAATCGCCGGCGTCGTCACGGCCGTCGGCGCCAATGTCAGCAAGTTCAAGGTGGGCGACCACGTGGGCGTGGGCTGCTTCGTCGATTCCTGCACCACCTGCAAGACGCGCAACGTGGACCTGGAACAGTACATGCCAGGCCTGATCCAGACCTACAACGGCCTGGAAGCGGACGGCAAGACGGCCACGCAGGGCGGTTACTCGGACAGCATCGTCGTCAAGGAAGGCTATGTGCTGTCGATTCCTGACAATCTGCCGCTGGACGCCGCCGCACCGCTGCTGTGCGCCGGCATCACCCTGTATTCGCCGCTGAACCACTGGAAGGCCGGCCCTGGCAAGCAGGTCGCCATCCTGGGCATGGGTGGCCTGGGCCACATGGGCGTCAAGATTGCCCACGCCATGGGCGCCGAAGTGACGGTGCTGAGCCAGACTTTGTCGAAGCGCGAAGACGGCCTGCGTCTGGGCGCCAAGCATTACTACGCCACCAACGATGCGGAAACGTTCAGCAAACTGGCCGGCACCTTCGACCTGATCATCTGCACCGTGGGCGCGGCTATCGACTGGAACCAGTACATCAACCTGCTGAAAGTCGATGGCAGCATGGTCATCGTCGGCATCCCTGAAGGCGCCGTGCCGCCAATCAGCGCCTTCGGCCTGGTGGGCGCGCGTCGCAGCCTGTCCGGCTCCATGATCGGATCGATCAAGGAAACCCAGGAAATGCTGGATTTCTGCGGCAAGCACAATATCGTGTCCGACATCGAGATCATCCGCATCCAGGATATCAATGAGGCGTTTGAGCGCGTCGTCAAGAGCGATGTACGTTACCGCTTCGTCATCGACATGGCCTCTCTGTAACACCCGAAAAAAGCCCAGGGCGTTGTTGCCGCGTCTCGCCGTACATTCGTACTGTCTTCGACGCGGCGCCTAGCCCTGGGCGTTTTTCGGGCGTTCCAGGAGCGCTAGCAGAAAAGCCAAGACCAGATTCTTAGATTCGGTTCGCCATCTCATCCATCCCATCCCCGCAAAAAATCAAGCTCAGACATCACTTTCTTTACTTGAGTCAAGAATCGGCTTAAAATGAAACCGTACAGTACAGTTTCGCTACGTAGATTTAAAAAATCAGCCATCCCCGGCGTATTTGCCTGGGCAGGGGAGGCGTCATGGATAAAAAATGGACACTTCAGTAAATAAAGGAGCGCCGGCGATCCCGGCGGTCTTCAGGGGCAAGCGGCTTGCCCTGACGGTTTTCGGCATGTTTCTTGGATTTACCGGCCTGGCCCTGGCGGCGGGCGGCATTGAACTGATTACCCTCGGCGGTTCCTGGTATTACCTGCTGGCCGGACTCGGCTTGCTCTTGGCCGGCGTGCTGTACTTGCGCCGCAAGCCGCTGGCGAGCAGCATCATCGCCGCGCTGGTCATCGCCACCGTGGCCTGGGCCGTGTGGGAAATCGGTTTTGCTTTCTGGCCCATGGTGCCGCGCCTGGCGCCATTCCTCGTCATCGGCCTGGTGGCCGCCTTGCTGCATCCTTGGCTGGCAGGCCGTGGTCACGCTGGCCAGTCGCGCGGTTTCGCGGCCCTGTTTGCCGTCGTGCTGGTAGCCGGCTTCGCTGCCATGTTCAAGCCGCACGGCGTGACGGACGCCACCGCGCAGCCGCAGCAGGATGCGGTGACGGCCGTCAACGACGGCAGCGCCAACTGGGCGCACTACGGTTATGGGCCGAAGGGCACGCGCTTCGCGCCGTACACGCAGATCGACAAGCAGAATGTCGACAAGCTGGAAGTGGCGTGGACCTACCGCTCGGGCGAGCTGGCCGAAGGCGCGTCCGAATCGCAAAACACGCCACTGCAGATCGGCGACACCATCTATACGTGCACACCGATGAGCAAGGTCATCGCGCTGGACGCGGACACGGGCAAGGAGCGCTGGACCTTCGATCCCAAGCCGGCCAACACCAGGACGTGGAACCGCTGCCGCGGCGTCGGCTACTACGAGCCGGCCAAGGTGGATAAGCCGTTCCGTTTTGAGGGCATGCAGGCGGCCAGCGCGCCGGTGGCGGGCGCGTGCGCCAGGCGCATCGTGCAAGTGACCATGGATGCGCGCCTGATAGAGATTGACGCGCAGACGGGCAAGCAGTGCGAGGCTTTCGGCGGCAAGGGTTCCGTCGACCTCACCGTCGGCCTGGGCAAGGTGAAAATGAACGTGCCGTACTACGCCTACACGTCCGCGCCCACGGTGGCGCGCAATCTGATCATCCTCGGCGGCTGGGTGTTCGACGGCCGCTCCACCGATGAACCATCGGGCGTCGTGCGCGCCTATAGCGCCGACACGGGTGAACTGGTGTGGGCCTGGGACCTGGGCAATCCGGCCATCACCAAGCTGCCGCCGGAAGGGCAGACCTACACGCGCAGCACGCCGAACATGTGGTCGACGCCTGCGTTCGACGATGCACTGGGCCTGGTGTACCTGCCGACGGGGAACGAGCAGCCCGACTTCTGGGGTGGCAAGCGTCCACCGCTGACGGAAAAGTATGCGTCGGCCATCGTTGCACTCGACATGGCCACTGGCCGCGAGCGCTGGACGTATCAAACCGTTCACCACGATATCTGGGATTACGACGTGGCCGCGCAGCCGGCCCTGTACGACGTCCCGGACGGCAAGGGCGGCACGATCCCCGCGCTGGTGCAACTGACCAAGCGGGGCCAGATCTTCA
The DNA here is from genome assembly GCF_051380845.1 of Janthinobacterium salmonicoloratum. Classification (NCBI taxonomy): domain Bacteria; kingdom Pseudomonadati; phylum Pseudomonadota; class Betaproteobacteria; order Burkholderiales; family Oxalobacteraceae; genus Janthinobacterium; species Janthinobacterium salmonicoloratum. Next base: position 46,262 of record NZ_JBNYXV010000001.1, read on the forward strand.
TGCTGGACCGTCGCACGGGAAAACCGATCGCGGACGTGGTGGAAAAAACCGTGCCGCAGGAGCACGCGGCCGGCGACTGGGTGTCGAAAACACAGCCATACTCCACCGGCATGCCGGCCCTCGGTGCGGAAACGCTGACGGAGCGCGACATGTGGGGCGCCACCTTCTTCGACCAGCTGGCCTGCCGCATCAGCTTCCGCAAGCTCAATTACCAGGGCGAATTCACGGCGCCAAGCACAAAAGAGACCCTGATTAATCCGGGCTACTACGGCGGCTTCAACTGGGGCGGCGCGGCTGTCGATGAAAGCAATGGCTATATGTTCGTCAATGATATCCGCATGCCGCAAGTGGTCAAGCTGGTGCCGCGCGAGACGGTGGACGTGGCCAAGCTGACGTCGGGCCACGGCGTGGGCAGCACTTATCCGATGGATGGCACGCCGTTCATCATCGACCACAAGGCCTTCAATTCTCCGTTGGGCATACCCTGCCAAAGCCCGCCGTGGGGCGTGTTTGCCGCCATCGACCTGAAGACGCGCACGAAAGTGTGGGAGCGTCCGGCCGGCACGGTGCAGGATGCCGTCATCAACGGCGTGCGCGCGCGGCTGCCCATCCCGCTGGGCATGCCCACCCTCGGTGGCGGCGTGAGCACGGCGTCGGGCCTGGTGTTTTATACGGGCACGCAGGATTATTATCTGCGCGCCATGGAAATCGCCACGGGCCGTGAAGTGTGGAAGGCGCGCATGCCCGTCGGTTCGCAGGGCACGCCGATGACGTATGTGTCGCCCAGGTCGGGCCGCCAGTACGTCGTGGTGGTGGCGGGCGGCGCCCGCCAGAGCCCGGATCGGGGAGATTACGTGATAGCATACGCGCTTCCCAATACACAGTAAGAGTTTGCTTCATGCCCCAGTTGCGCACCGTTCCAGCTTCCCCCAGTACCCGAAGCGAGGAGCGGCGCCGCAAGCTGCTGGTGGCGGCGGCGGACCTCTTCCTCGCCTCCGGCTACGACGGCGTCAGCATGGACGCCATCGTGGCCGAGGCGGGCGGCTCGAAAGCCACCGCCTATCGTTACTTTGGCAGCAAGCAGGAGCTGCTGGTGGCCGTGGTCGAATACCTGTGCGCCGATTTCATCATCGACCTGCGCGGGCTCGATACCTCGCAAGCGGGCCTGGAACAAGGCTTGCAGCTGATCCTCGATGAACTGGTGGCCGTCGTCACCAGCCCCCGCCACGTGGATTTCTACCGTCTCGTCGTCACGGGCGCGGCCGCCGTGCCGGCCGTGGGACTGGCCTGGTACGAGCACGGCCCGCAAGTGTGGCATGCGCTGATCCTGCGCCTGCTGGAGCAGCAGCGCACCCAGGGCCGCATCGCTCCCGATACCTCGTTTTCCAACCTGCCGCAAATCCTGTTCGACGCCGTCTTCTCGCACCTGACCACGCGCACCGTCATGCTGGGGCAGGGCGGCGATGCTGCCACGTTCCGGCCCTTGATTGCGGAGCTGATCGAGCTGGTGGTGGCGCGGGTGGAGCGTAGCTCGGATTAGCCCCGGAAGGGTTGCAATCCGGCTGGCGTGATCTCGCGAATCGCATACCCGGATACGCTGCCAGTTACGAATGCCGTGGCCGGCGTGAAGCGATGCTGCAGCTAGCGGCGGCACGCGCAAGCCGTGAGGAGTTCCAATATGCCGGCAACTCGCGCCATACATGCAGGCCGTCTGCCGCGCCGCTGTACCGTCCCGCCAGAATATCCCGAGCCATCCGGTTTTCATCTTGCATTGTTTGCAACTGGGACATTTTGTCTCAATGTATGGAAATTGTTTTAAAGTAGTATGCATCAAAGCGTGCAGCAACTCCAACCTTGAACAGACGCTGCTGAAGCAGTGTTTTGAGGTAGCGCTCCCCACGATAGATAGTGTCAAGTAATAGACTGGAAATACGCAAAATGATGGATTGGACCCCTATAGTCTTCGTTACGTTCAAGGCTCTCGTGCTCGGCACGGGCATGTTCTTCGCCATCAAGTGGCATTACGATCAAGGGAAGAAGGATAAGGATAAGGCGAAGCAGAATCGCGCGGTGCTGCGCGCGAGCGGCAAGGTGGTCGCAGGCTTCGTGCTTTTGCTCATGGCCTTGGGGATTGTCACCTTCTTTGTTGTCAGGATGGTCGGTTTGGATATGACCCTCCCCTGATGGCAAAGAACAGTCTGCCGATATCCAGTGATGCGGCAGCCATTCCCCGATGCGGCTCGGGCAGCATCGGCAGGCGTGTCAGAGCTCGCTTCGGCCCATAGTCATCGCTGCGGGACGATGCATCGGCAAGCCATCAGCTTACGGCAATAGTCAGCTAGCAATACCATACTTGTGTTGCGTGGCCGCATACTGCTGCTTGAGTGACTCCAGCTGCGGATGCTTGGGATCGATCTTGCGGATTACCTGCATCTGGTGCTGTGCCTGTTCAGCCAGCGGGGCTTCCCAGCCCAGCATGTTGAGCTGGCGCAAAATGGCCTCGACGGAGGCGAACAGCACGGGCAGGTTGCCTGGCGTTTTGCGCAGGGCCTGGCGCAGCACGAAGACGGCCCCCTTGAGCTCGCCGCTTTCCGACTTGCTGGCCGCATCCTGCATCAGTTCCTGCACCTGGTTGCTGATCTGCTGGCCCATGCCTTGCGCCAAGTCATGGCGTCCGGCCTTTTCAAATACATCGACGGCCGCTTCCATCGTCACTTCGCTGTCGGCTTCGTTGACGAGTTTCATCATGACGTCGGACGCGGCCTGTTCCAGATTGTTTTTCAGGCAGCTTTGCACGAGGCCCACTTTCAGCTGCGTCGACAGGCCCCGCGCCGTGTCCAGGGCGGCGGCGGCCAATTGCAGTTCGCTGGCGGCGGCGATGTCGTTGCCCGACAATTCATGCAGCATGGCGGCCGAGATGGCGCGGCACGCTTCCACGTTGGCGCCGCCCCGCAGGGAGCGCTCCATGTCGCGCAGCACGCCGCTCGCTTGCGGCGCATCGCCTTTCTTGACCAGCGTTTTGACCAGGTTGACGTGGTCTTCCGGATCGCGGAATTCAGAGTACTTCGCTTTGGTGACCACCTGCTTGTAGGCCCGCTCGGCCGCGCCGATATCGCCCGTGTCAAACGCGATGCCGCCCAGGTGGCGCAAGCGGCGCACCATGTGCGGTGAAATGGCCACCGCGTCTTCGAGGATTTTCTTCGCCTGCAGTTGCTGGCCCATGGCTTCATGGTTTTGCGCCAGCAGGTCGTAGGCGGCCATGAAGCGGGGATAGGTTTCCACCAGTTCCAGCAGCGAATCCTGCGCCTCCTCGTGGCGCTGCTGTTCGAACAGGGTGCGCGCCAAGCCCAGATGGGCCCAGGCCATGGGCCGCGTGGCCAGCATGTCGGCGTACAGCTGTTCCGCTTCCTTCCATTCGTCCAGGGCGATGTGCAGTTCGGCACGCAGGCGGGTGAAATCGGCCGCCAGGCGCGGGTGCTGCAGTTCGGCCGCGCGGCAGCTTTTCACGGCTTCGCGCAAGTCACCCTTGTCGATCAGCTGATACGTGGGCAGGAAAATGGCACGCCGTTCGATGGCGCGCGCGATGCGTCCGCTCAGCACGTCGACGGTGAACGGTTTCAGGATGTAGTCGGACGGGATCAGTTCGGCTGCGCTGATCACCTTGCTGTGGATGGCTTCGGAGGTCAGCATGATGAAGATCGTCCACAGGCCGATCAGCTTGTGGTGGCGCAAGTCTTCCAGTAACTGCTGGCCGTCCTGGCCGTCCGTGCCGCTACCAAGATCGTATTCGCACAGGATGATGTCGAACGGTTTCTTCGTCAGCAGGCGGATGGCCGTGCCGGAATTGACGGCATATTCCACCTTGGTAATGGCGGCCTGGTTCAGCATATTGTGCAGATTGCCCCGCATGCTGGGGTTCGGGTCGACGATCAGGACAGATAAGTCGCTAGTTTCTGGCATGGTTCAGCTCTCGTTCATCTGTTCGGTCATTTGCGGGAACTCTTCTTATATGTCGCTGTTTGGCAGTATTGTTTTTTATCAGCATACTGCAAAGCCGGGCGACACTGCCAGCAAAATGCATGCAATCAGGCACGCTGCGCGAGGGCAGGCGTGTCGGGCGCCGTCCAGCGTTGTATTTCATGACACGCACGCCCCGTGCAATGGCGCTGGCACCTGTTTTTCCGGCAATTCCTTGACTAGCGTGATAGTATTCTAAAATGCAACACTTATTGCATGCCGCGCCATGTCGCGGCCAGGCATGCGCAAGGCTTTACCGGGCGCTTTATTCCTTTCTGGTGTCGATACCCGTCATGCGCGTTCCTGATCTGTCTACCTTGCGGCGCGTTGCCGTTCCCCTCGCATTTGGCGGCAACAGCGAACAGCAGCATACCTATTTCGCGGAATTGCACCGGGTCGGCATGGTCACGCAGCTGCTGGGCATCATCGCCTACAGCCTGACCTGGCTGCTGATGCCCGATCCCTATCATCCGAACCTGGCGCACGCCGTGCTCGCGCTGCTGGGCATGTTGACGAGCCTGGTCGTGCGCTACCGCTGCACCACCTTGCCCGTGCTGACCATTACCGGCGCCTGCGCCGTGCTGGCCCTGACTTTCGGCTTGCGCACCATGGCCGACGCCGTGCAGCACGCCAGCTTCTGGGTCTTGCCCGTGGGCGTCTTCATGACCCTGGCCATCGCCTCCATCTTCAATGGCGGCCTCAGCTACCTCGCCGTGGTGGCGGGCGTGTGGTGGAACGTGGGCCACGGCCTGTACCCGGTGAACGCGGGCTTGCCCGACCAATCCTGGGCGCCGCTGATGATCGCCGTCAGCGTGCTGTTCGGGCTGGCGCTGAATGTCAGTTTCAGCTTATTGCGTTTGCGCAACTATCACTCCAAAGTGGAGTTGACGCGGCTGGCCTTCCAGGACGGCCTGACGGGCTTGAACAACCGCCGCATGTTCACGCAGCGCGCCCAGCAGATGCATGGCGCGCTCCACGGCGGCGTGCTGCATTTCCTGATGATCGACATCGACGATTTCAAGATCATCAACGACCAGCAGGGCCATGATGCGGGCGATGAGGTGCTCGTCCGCACGGCCGCCATCATCGCCGACAAGGCGCAAGGCCATTTGTGCGGGCGCCTGGGCGGCGAGGAATTCGGCGTCGTCTACGCGGGCGACCGCGAGGCCGTGCGCGCCTTTGCGGGCGCCCTGGTCGAGGCCGTCAGCCAGGCGTTCCTGGCCGCGCAGTTCGTGTCGATCAGCGTGGGCGTGGCCGAGCTGGACCGGGACAAGGAGCTGGGCCACAGCTACCGGCTGGCCGATGAGGCGCTGTACCTGGCCAAGCGCCAAGGCAAGAACCGCTATGTGATCGCCTGAGGTTGTTGTTGCGGTGTCAAAAACTGCCGCTTTGCGGGGCAAAAGGGTGGCAAAGCCCCAAGTTCCGGTCATAAGGCAGGGGTAAAACGGGTATAATGCGCGCAAAGGAAATTTGCCGTACGAAAGATATTGTCATACCTACCTTTAACCCGCAGCCACGCTGCATCAACCACCTTCCAATCATGTTGATACTGCCGGGTTCCAATGCCCTGTCCCATTTCCGTAGCCACCGTCTGTTAAGCCAACTGCAAGCCGTCTCGCCTGCGATTGTTGCCGTACAAGCACGCTATGTCCATTTCATCGATGCCAGCGCGCCTCTCACCAACGACGACAGCACGCGCCTTGGCGCCTTGCTGACGTACGGCGAGCCGGCCCACGCTGACAATACGGAAGGCGCTGCCGAAGAATTCTTCGTCATTCCCCGTTTCGGCACGATTTCGCCGTGGGCTTCGAAAGCCACCGACATCGCGCATAACTGCGGCATGGCGCACATCAAGCGCGTCGAACGCGGCATCGCTTTCCGCATCAACCTGAAATCGGGCATCCTGGGCAGCGCCATTGGCGCCGGCAAATTGACGGACGAGCAGGTGCAAGCTGTGGCCGACCTGCTGCATGACCGCATGACGGAATCCGTACTGCGCAGCGCCGACGACGCCAAGGACTTGTTCCGCACCCTGGAAGCGCGTCCACTGGAATCGATCGACTTGCTGGGGCAGGGCAAGCGTGCCCTGGAAACGGCGAACACGGAACTGGGCCTGGCGATGTCGGAAGACGAAATCGACTACCTGGACACCGCCTTCACCAAGGCCGGCCGCAACCCGACGGATGTGGAACTGATGATGTTCGCGCAGGCGAACAGCGAGCATTGCCGCCACAAGATCTTCAACGCCGACTGGACCATCGACGGCGTGGCGCAGCCAAAATCGCTGTTCGGCATGATCAAGAACACGCATGAATTGCAGCCGAAGGGCACCGTCGTCGCCTACAGCGACAATTCCTCGATCATGGAAGGCGCGACCGTCTCGCGCTTCTACCCGCGCGGTGCAAATCACGAATATGCGGCGTCGACGGAACTGACGCACACCCTGATGAAGGTGGAAACGCATAACCACCCGACGGCGATTTCTCCATTCCCCGGCGCCTCCACGGGCGCGGGCGGCGAGATCCGCGACGAAGGCGCAACGGGTCGCGGCGCCAAGCCAAAGGCTGGCCTGACCGGTTTCACGGTATCGAACTTGTCGCTGCCGGATGCCGTGCGCAGCTGGGAAACGGCCGCTTCCGTGACGGCGCCATTGGCATCGCGTTCTGATGCAGATCAATACGGCAAGCCGGAACGCATCGCTTCGCCCCTGCAAATCATGATCGAAGGCCCATTGGGCGGCGCCGCGTTCTCTAACGAATTCGGCCGTCCGGTATTGGGTGGTTACTTCCGCACGTATGAACAGAACGTCGGCACGGACAAAGACGCCGTATTCGGCTACCACAAGCCGATCATGATCGCGGGCGGCATCGGTAATATCTCGGCGCAACACACGCACAAGAACGACATCCCCGTCGGCAGCCTGCTGGTGCAGCTGGGTGGCCCGGGCATGCGCATCGGCATGGGCGGCAGCGCCGCCTCGTCGATGACCACCGGCAGCAACACGGCCGACCTGGACTTCGATTCCGTCCAGCGCGGCAATCCGGAAATGGAACGCCGCGCCCAGGAAGTCATCAACGCCTGCTGGCAAATGGGCGCCGACAACCCGATCATCTCCATCCACGACGTGGGTGCGGGCGGTTTGTCGAACGCGTTCCCGGAAATCACCAACGACGCCAAGCGCGGCGCGATTTTCGACCTGCGCAAAGTGCCACTGGAAGAATCGGGCATGGCGCCGAAGGAAATCTGGAGCAATGAATCGCAGGAACGCTATGTCCTGGCCATCGCGCCGGAAAGCCTGCCCTTATTCAAAGCCATGTGCGAACGCGAACGCTGTTTGTTCGCCGCCGTGGGCGTGGCCACCGAAGAGCGTCAACTGAAACTGATCGACCCGGAACTGGGCAACGAGCCAGTCGACATGCCGATGGACGTCTTGCTGGGCAAACCGCCGAAGATGCAGCGCGACGTGGTCCACGTTGCCAACGATTTCCCGGCGATCGACCTGACGGGCATGGACCTGGTGGATGTGGCGCAAAAAGTGTTGCTGCTGCCGACCGTGGCCGACAAATCCTTCCTGATCACCATCGGCGACCGCAGCGTAGGCGGCATGACCGTGCGCGACCAGATGGTAGGACCATGGCAAGTGCCGGTGGCCGATTGCGCCGTCACCACCATGAGCTTTGAAGGTTATCTGGGCGAAGCGATGGCCATGGGCGAACGCACGCCGCTGGCCGTCATCGACGCCGCCGCCTCGGGCCGCATGGCCGTGGGCGAAGCCGTCACCAATATCGCCGCCGCAGCGATTGCCGACATCTCCGACATCAAGCTGTCCGCCAACTGGATGGCCGCCTGCGGCCAGCCTGGCCAGGACGCAGCCCTGTACGACACGGTAAAAGCCGTGGGCATGGACCTGTGCCCGGCACTGGGCATCAGCATCCCCGTCGGCAAGGATTCGCTGTCGATGCGCACGACGTGGAAAGACGACAGCACGGGCGCGGCCAAATCCGTCACCTCGCCAGTGTCGCTGATCGTGTCCTCGTTCGCGCCAGTGCTTGATGTGCGCAAGTCGCTCACGCCGCAGCTGAAGACGGACCAGGGCGACACCTCGCTGATCTTGATCGACCTGGGCCGCGGCAAGAACCGCCTGGGCGCCTCGGCGCTGGCGCAAGTCATGGGCCAGTTGGGCAATGAAACGCCGGACGTGGACAGCGCGGAAGACCTGAAAGGCTTCTTCGCCGCCATCCAGAAATTGAACAGCGACGACAAGCTGCTGGCCTACCATGACCGTTCGGACGGCGGCCTGTACGCCACCCTGACGGAAATGGCCTTCGCCGGCCACGCGGGCATGTCCGTCAACCTGGACATGCTGACCATGGAAGGCGAACACTCGAGCGATTGGGGCGACGCCAAGAACTGGACGGGCCAGGTAGCGGAACGCCGCAACGAACTGACCCTGCGCGCCTTGTTCAGCGAAGAGCTGGGCGCCGTCATCCAGGTGCGTGCGGAAGAAAAGTCGCTCGTCATGGACGTGCTGCGCACCTTCAACCTGGGCGCCTGCAGCCATATCATCGGCAAATTGAACGACCGCGACGTCATCGAATTCACGCGCGACGCCAAGCTGATTTACACCCAGCCGCGCGCGGCTCTGCATCGCCTGTGGAGCGAAACGAGCTGGCGCATCGCCCGCCTGCGCGACAATCCAGCCTGCGCGGACGCTGAATACGACCGTTTGCTGGACGTGCAAGACCCGGGCATGTCGCCTATCGTCACCTTCGACCAGAACGAGAACATCGCCGCGCCATTCATCGCCACGGGCGTGCGTCCGCGTGGGGCCATCTTGCGCGAGCAGGGCGTCAACTCGCACATCGAGACGGCGTACGTGATGCACCAGGCAGGCTTCACGGCCGTCGACGTGCACATGAGCGACCTGATTGCGGGCAGAGTCAAACTGGACGACTTCCAGGGCGTCATCGCCGTGGGCGGTTTCTCGTACGGCGACGTACTTGGCGCGGGCGAAGGCTGGGCGAAAACCATCCTGTTCAACGCCAGCCTGGCGGAACAGTTCGCGCGCTTCTTCAACCGCACGGACAGCTTCGGTCTCGGTATCTGTAACGGCTGCCAGATGATGAGCAATTTGAAATCCATCATCCCCGGCGCCCACGCCTGGCCCAAGTTCACGCGCAACAAGTCGGAGAAATTCGAAGGCCGCTTTGCCATGGTCGAAGTCATGGATTCCCCATCGATCTTCTTCAACGGCATGGCCGGCACGCAAGCCGGCATCGCCATCGCCCACGGCGAAGGCTACGCCGACTTCTCGCAAACGGGCGACATCACCCAGGTCACCAAAGCCATGCGCTTCGTCGACAACAAGGGCGCCGCCACGGAAGCGTATCCGTACAACCCGAACGGCTCGCCGGAAGGCATCACCTCCGTGACCACGCCAGACGGCCGCTTCACCGTGCTGATGCCGCATGCAGAACGCGTGTTCCGTTCGGTACAGCAGTCTTACCATCCTGAAGCATGGGGTGAGGATTCGCCTTGGATGCGCATGTTCAGGAATGCGCGGAAGTTTGTGGGGTAATTAAGCTAGTTGTGGCGCGGCGTCTGGTTCAAGGCGCTGCTGCTGGGGTAGGAATGAGAAAGCCGCTGTCGGGAGACAGCGGCTTTTTTTCTGTATCTGTTATGGAGAAATATTTGTCGAGATTAAGGCGGAATTAAATCTGGAAAATGGTTCTGAAGCGTTCGATGTTTCATATCTTCTCCAATCCGTTGAAAGTTACTTTTCCTTTTGCAGAGATATCGTACGTAACTATCAATATGTTTAGTTCTGCTTCTAAAATTTTCTCCAGTTCCTTCAATGGTTTCTCCGGAATAACTAAAACTTTGCTTACGATTTTTTTCGTAAACTCTGCCACCTTGGGCATATGCACAGTAAGTTGCCCGACTGCGGTGTAAATGCTTTGCGTGCCGGAATTTGTTTTTACCTCAAAAAGGATAGATGATGTCTTTCCATTAACCACAAGATCAACAGCTGTTGATTTTAATGTCTGCGCCGATAGAAAGAACTCCTGCTCAAGAGCATTAACGACTTTTCCATGACTGCAATCCGGGAATACTTTCCGTGGTGTAAATGAACGTCGTTTGCCACTAAATTCTTTAAAATATGGACGAAGATCATTTAAATTTCTGGCTCGGCTCCCTGGATTTATCAGCTTTTTATCAGGGTTCGCACCACTCATTGATGTTAGATCTAGATCTTGAAAAGACTTGCGAAGATTTTGGGAAAATTCCCCAATTTCAGAAATTAGGTTTTTTGAATTTAACAATGTTATGAAAAGGTAATCTCTTAAGCCGTCGCTATTTTCTCCCTCAATCACATCTGCTGCCATCACCTCAAATACAATATCAAGCTCTATTCTACTTTTTTTTGTAATTATTCCTCGATGTGCGACTATGATTTCTCCGCTATCGATATCTTTTAGAAAAACACCGCCTAATTGCCTGGTGAATTTCTCCGTATTGTAATTAAATTGTACGTCGATCGTTAGTTGTGTATCTTCATGAGGATCTCCTCGCCCGAAAAGATTGACTATCTTTCCCGGTGTGCGAATTGATTCCCAGTTGGCAAACCATAAGGAATCCGCACCGTTGTCAGTTAGAAATGAAATTTCTCTAACCTCTTTGTTTCCGGGGAAACCAATTGTTCTTTTCTGCGTGCGAACAGTGGCGGAATAGAGGCTATCTTGTAATTTTTTGCCGAGCCTTGAAATTTCGTTAAGATTCTCAATTTCATGATATGACACAATAACTCCTGTAATTGTTTTGTTGAAATTAGTTCTGTATCGCGATATTTATATGAGTATTATAAAAACTTAGCTATCCCAACAATCGCCATTGCAGATTTTCCCAGCAAAAAAATGCACAAGGATTGTCCCGCATGCGGCTTCCCAGCAGTCACACTATCACGCGCTGATTGTGGATAATGTGGCTATTTTCAGGAGCGGCGTCTTGGTGCAAGATATTACTGGGGTGGGAATGAGTAAGCCGCCGTCGGGTGATGGCGGCTTTTTTTAATGAACTTATTGCACTAAAAATTCACAGTATATTCAGTGTTTTACAGTGTCCTACATTGCTTTAAGATTTATGTTGAGCTAGTAATATTTTGGAGTTTTGGGAGTTTCCAGGTTGAAATTTTTGACATTCTTAAGGCTAAGGTTCTTTTAAGCTTGTCTAAAAAAGGTTTTATACGTATTTCATTTCGAGTATTTTCATTCTCACCTTCAGAGTCAACAATTTGTACGGCAATCTCGGAATATAGTTCCATTGCCTTTTTTGCGTACTTTGCAATCGCATTGCTAAATTCCACTGTGTTCATTTTTTCTAGCGTGAATTTAGATAAATCTGATCCTGATTGATCAATAAGCGTGCTTGCAACAAATATTCCCCATGGGGTTCCATGAATCCCAAGTATTGTTTTTATGACGGTATCTGGGGAATCATTTGCTTTAAGCAATGTCATGCGTTCGGCTTCTACTTGTTGGGCCAATAGCCAAGCGAGATAAACACGTTCTGCTTGTAACCCTCTTGGAAAAATTGTCTTATAAACCTTATCAAAAAGTTCTGTCTTGCGACGGACTGCATCAAGTATGGTTTCTTCTGACATTGCTGCTAAGTACTGTGCAATTTTATCTAGTTCTATTCGTTTTGGATTTTTAATAGCCCGTGCGCCTTCTTGTTTTGGAGCATATGAATAGTCTATGGAGAGAAAAGAATTTCTTAAACCTTCTTGGATTGGATCAAGTAACCTAACTGCTGATAATTTAACAGGGTTTTGAGTATTGTTGTACCTGACAATGTCAGTCAAGATAGTCTTCTTTGCCCCTACAACTCTTACCAATACCTGTGCCTTTGCCGCAGTGGTTGAACTTGCAATTGCTTTTGCTAAGCTAACCGTTGTTTGGCAACCATTCACAATTGAGAAGTGTCTTAGAGTAAATTTCTTTTTTGTGATTTCTTCAATACTATCGGCAACAATTGTTATTCCATTATTTAATGCCCAGAAATCGCCAGGTCTATTAACTGCTGTTTCTATTATTTTTTCGTTTATTCCGCCTTTTCTTTGACCAATAAATAAACGTACATTCCCCTCGAAAAGTTGGTTTGGATATTTCTCATACCACCGGGCTAATTCGCTCGCTGCGACAGATCCAATAATTGCATGGCCAAAATCACCACGGATTTCGGAAAGGGGAGTTCCAAAAGTTAAAGTGTCCTCGGGTACAGTCCGATCGGAGGTTTTTGCAATGACATATTTGTCATATAGCGTATCCTGATGTTCGTAGAAGAAAGACATTTCGGAACCATATGTCTTCGATCGTATTGTTGATTCCCTTTGCCGTGCAATTTGATCAGACTTGGCTGCTAATGTTACCAAGCCAAATACTAAATTTAGATTTTGAATATCAAGTTCTTGTAGTCTTGCTTGAATGTCAGATCTACCTGCATGCTGGAAAGATATTGGATCTTTTATGCTTGAAACCGCTGCAACTAGTGCATTCCATTTTTTTAAAGGTGCACTCCTATCAGCTCGTTCAGCCACATAACCTTGTAGGACATACACCGTCTCTTGATCAGTATCCACATATATAAAATCGCAGCCACCATCCTCTGGACCATCTACTGAGGCTGCATCGATTGCCTCATCCTCATCTATGCCAAGTAAGGTTGTTGCATACCATGCAGCAATGGCTCGGTCACGTGAAATTCCTCCGCGCTTTGCGACAGCGTCAATCGCTTCAATCAATTCTTTTCGAGGATCTTTTGTCTTTTCAGATTTTTGTATAATTCTGGTTGTCATAGCTATCTGTTTTTTGGTGAAAAAATATTATTGCATGAATTTTGGAGGTTGAGAGCTGAAGGAGTGATAATGGCGAATTGTAGACGGTGAGAATTTCATTTTATCTATGGGTGGTTTAAAAAACTTCACGCTAACAGGTTCAGAGTAAATGATATTACAACCCATTCGCCACCCCCACAATCACCACCGCCGACGGCACCAGCAAAAACTGCGCAATCAGCGTTCCCGCCAACCGGCTCCCCACCAGCCACACCACCGCGCGCCGAAACTGCGATTCTTCGATCTTGCCTTCGATGACGTCATCCGTCATGCCTGACATGTGCGGGTCGATGAAGACGGCCATCATGATGGTGGCGCCGCCGTTGATGATCGATGAAAGCGTGCTGGAGGTGACGCGCACGCTGGGATCGAGCACGCCTGCGTAGAGGGCGGCGAAGACGCCCACCGTCCACAGGGCTGTGGCGATGACGTTCATGGCGGTCATGGAGACGGAAACGCCCGATTTCTGGCGCAGGCCAGTGACGTTGGCGGGCTTGGGCAGGCTGGCGGAGGTCTTCAGGTAGGACAAGCCGCCCTTGAAGACGGCGTGCAACAGCAGTTTGGGCACGGAGCGGTGCACCTGGAAGTGTTCGACGGCGCGGCAGAAGGCGCGCTGGAAGGTGGGGATCAGTATCGCGCCGAGGATGGTCGCCAGGCTGGCGGAGAATAGCAGCCAGCGGAAGTCTAGCAATAGCGTGCTGGCGGCAACATGCTGGTCGATGCCCGTTTCCACACGCTTGGCGAGGAATGGCCCGAGAAAGGAATTCGAGGTGCGCGACAGCAGCATCAAAATGCTGAACAGGGCCAGCGATACGGCGATGCGCCGCGTGCGGATGCCGGCGATGCGCACGGAGTAGGCGAGGGTGCCGATGATGTGGATGATGAACGTCAGTGCGCAAATCAACAGCAATTGCTTGTCCATCACAACCTTGCAGTAAAGAAAAAGTCATTCCATGCTGCCATGGAGTTACTTATTTTTCAACTGCAAATTATTTAACGTTGCGCCTTGCTCAATTGGCGTGGCGTTGCAGTCGTTTTTGAGAGCAAAGCATGGCGATGGGCGAAGGCGGCGCGCTCAGTTGCGTGCTTGTTGCTCGTCCCTTGCTTGTATTTTAAGCTTGCACCCTCAACTACCGCACATGGCGGCGTGTCTTGCCGCACTGATCAATGACCAAACCGGAGGTACACCATGAGTTTCGATTCTTTTTTGTCCAAGCTGAAGTCCAAGGCAAGCGAGTTGAAAACCGAGGCCTTGAAGTACAAGAACAAGGATTTCCTGAACGCCGCGATGGCGGGCTCGGCCCTGATCGCCATGGCGGACGGCAGTGTCAGTGCGGAAGAGAAGCAGAAGATGGTGAAATTTATTGAAAGCAATGATGCGCTATCCGTGTTTACCACCACGGACGTGATCAAGGCTTTCCAGGAATATGTCGGCCAGCTGGAGTTCGACAAGGATATCGGCGAAGCCAAGGCCTACCAGGCGCTGGGCAAGATGAAGTCGAATGTGGAGGCGTCGCGCTTGCTGGTACGCATGATCATCGCCGTCGCTTCGTCGGACGGCAATTTCGATGCCAACGAGCAGCGCGTGGCCAGCAAGATCGCGCGCGAGCTGGGCTTGACTCCTGCGGAGTTCGAGCTGCAGTAACTGCCTAGCCAGCCGCCCCCGGCTGGCTAGCTTAATCCTTGTCCCACCACGGCGGCGTGGCCGACGACCAGGGGCACGTCATTTTCACTTCGTTAATCCTGTAGCGTATCTCGATCACTTGGCCATGGTGAAACGGACCGCGTCTCCAGTTGCCGGAATCAAAGACGTAGCCTTTGCCCTTGATGCAAAGGTCGGTCGGATAGTTGCCGATGGGGCCGGTCGAGTGCAGGGTGACGCGCACTTCGCCGTTGGCGTCCAGCGGGGCGTCGCCGCCCATGAAGAGTGGATCCGAGCCGATGTCGCAGACACGGGTGCTGCCTATCTTGCTGCAGTACTTGATATACGTTTCCTGGCGCGCCTGGGCCAGGTAATTGTCATGCCGCATCGGCTTGCCGTCGTCATAAGTAAAGCGCAGGACGACTTGCGTGGGTTCGCTGGCAGGATGGCGCGTGGTGCTGGTGCAGGCGGCGCTGACCAGGGCCAGCAAGGGCCAGGCCAGCAGGCGCAAGCCGCGCCGCAGCACGGTGAATATCGGATTACTGTCTGGTGTCTGCATTGCGCTCCATGGGCCGTTGCCATTCGTTCAAGGAATTTGGCGGCGATAATAGCACGCAATGGCAGCGCGAAACACTCTGGAACCGCGCTACGGTGTAGCGCTATTCATTTCTTGCAGGACTTTTTTACACGGCAGGTCGTGCCCCGCGCCGGGCCTGCCGCGCCAGCCAGCCGCCTCAACGCGAAGCCAGGCCGATGTTTTGCACGCGAGAGGGCACGATGTCGCCACCCGACAGTTTCTGCGACGGCACCACCATCACCAGTTCGCCATCCACGCTGCCGTCATCATTGTGGTCGATACGTACCTTCAACTGGCGGTCCAGCGCGACGAAGGCGTTGTGGTCGGTGGCGACGATGCGGTGCTCTTCCTGCTTGCCGATACGCGCATACTTGACAGCGCCAGCGAGGCGCAGTTCCAGGGTGTCGCCATTCGACAGATCATAGGTGCCGACGAATTTCTTGAAATCCTGGCGCATCATGTAGCGCGGGTGTTCCGGCACATCGATACGCAGCGAGTTGCCCGGCACGGTGACAGTGTGCTCCGGCGGCAGGGTTTGCGCGGTGGCTGCCGTATTGGCGGCAGCGAGGCACACGAGCGTGCTCAAGATGATGGTTTTCATGTTGTTGTCCTCGTTGGTTGATAGCCTCTGGCACATGATGCGGGCGGGCGTTGGGCAGCAATCAGTCTAGGTGCGGATTTGGCGATGCGCATCCTTCATTCGATGGAGAAAGGCCTTGATATTTTGCGTGGCGCGCCATTGCATGGCTGTGGTTTATGCAGCGCTGACTGCCAGCGGGACCATGCTACCGCGCACAGTGATTCATTTCCTGAAGCACCTTCTTGCACAGCTCGCCGTACCCCACGCCCGTGCCCCGTTTGTGCGCGGCCAGGTCGTAGCCGGCGCTGATGTCGTCCCACGCCACGCTGCCAGGCAAGGGGCGCAAGGCGTCGTCTAGATCCATCTCGAAATGAATGAAGTGACCGTCTACGCTCAGCAGTTTGCCATACACGGCGGGCTTGCCGGGGTAGGCCAGTTGCAGCTCGAGCATGAGGGCCGCACCCAGCGCCACGCCATGGCTGGCTGCGCACTGGCGCAAGGCATCGGGTAAGGGGCGGGCGCGCCACCAGGCCGCCGTCTGCTTGATGGCGGCCTGGGTCAGCGCATTTTGCTGTTGGACCGAGTACTGTTTGCTCATGGCTGTCACCCATGTCGAATGTGGCTTGCCGCCTTAGCGCGATGCCAGGCTCATGCTTTGTACGTGGGCCGGCACGATCTCGCCGCTGGCCAGTTTTTCGGCTGGTACGCGCATCAGCACTTCGCCGCCCACGCTGCCATCATCGCGCAAGTCGATGCGCATCGCCAGCTGCTGGTCGAGCGCCACGAAGCTGTCGCTACCGGTGGCGATGATGCGGTGCTCTTCCTGGTTATCGATGCGCGCATACATCATGGCGCCGATGCTGCCCGCATTGCGCAGGTAGAGTACTTGCCCGTTCGACAGTTCATAGCCACCGCGGAACGGGGAAAACGTTTCTGCACTCATGAAATGTTTGTGTGCCGGCAGTTCGATCGTCTGCAGGCGCCCGCCTGGAATGACGACGGTCTGGCTGTCGGGGAGCGTTTGCGCATTTGCCAGCAGGGCGCAGACGCCCAGGGTGCCGGCCAAGATCCATGTTTTCATTTTCCAGCCCATCCTTGAATGTGGCGCCGTCCGCTGCCGGGGCGGCGATGTTGATGTGGGTGCCAGGGAAATCGAACCGGCTTGTCCGCGTGCGTTGTGAATGACACTGGCAAGGCGTGGACAACCGGTGTTGCCAGTGTAGGCAATCAATATGCACCGTGCATCATCCGATCGGATGACACGCCTCAGGCATCAAGTACGGCCAGGTGCGCCGTTGCGCCGTGGATCAGCGCGATCAGCTCGCCCTGGCGACGCGTATCCGTCTTTAAATAGGTGTGGTGCAGATGCGTCTTGACGGTGTTGACGCTGATGCCGCCGCGCGCGGCGATTTCTTCGATGGTGGCCCCTTGGGCCAGCGCCTTGCCCACTTGCGCTTCGGCTTGCGTCAAGTCAAACAATTGGCGCAGGGCAGGGACGGACGTGCTCGCTTGTGTGGGGTCGCGCGCGATCAGCAGCGCGCATGGAGGCTGGCAATCGGCAAGCGGTGTGACGGTCACGGCCAGCGGCCCCTGTTGCTTGCGCGCCAGGCGCAGCGACTGGCATTGTGCTGCGCCGTCGGCGCTGGCGATCACCAGGCGCACGGCGCGCATCAGGGCGGGCGGGGCGGCGTGTTCCAGCTGTGCCGCATGCAGGGCGTGGCCGGCGGGGGTGGCGAAGCGCAGTCCGAGGTTGGCGTCGAGCACCAGCACGGCAGCGCCCATGGCGTCGAGCGCCGCCAGCGCGCAGTGGCTGGCTAGCTGCGCCTCGCGCAGGCGCTGCTGCAGGCACAGCGCGCGTTGCAGATGCGGCAAAAGTTGCTGCCATTGCTGGCCGCTCAAGCCAGCGCTGTCGAGCTGCGGCCAGTCGCCTGCGCCGCAGGCCGAGTCGTACATGGCGCCTATCAGTTTGCCAACATCCGTTGTGGTACTCATGCTTGCCCCCATTTCCTCCACACATCAGTGTGCCGCGGGCTTACAGGTGCGGAACTGGATAAGGGCAGGGTGGCGCAGCGATCCGCCCCACCTTTGTGAGGAAGGGATGGTCGCTGCCATCTGGCCTGAGCATCTTTCAAGATAGTACAAACACGGGACCACCGCAATGCGGTACTGCCGATGCAATCGTGCTCCTGGATTAAAAATTCCCCGATACAATAAAAAATTGTCAAAAATATAAACCTTAGGCATGGGACAGGAGTCGCAGGTCATTCACTGAGCGAAAGTCTTTATGCCACCATGCAAGCATTATTCGATGGCTCTCCCGGCGCTGGCCCTGTGCGTGGCGCTGGCGTTTATTGGCAGCAACGCCATGGCGCAGGCTGCCGACAAGGCGGCGCCACAAGCCTCCAGCGGAGCGCGGCATGTCAAAGTCAAACCCGCCGATACCGCCAAGCTGGTCAGCCATCTGAGGCGCGTGATCACCGATGAAACGAATGACACGCCGCCGCGCATACTCAATGCGTTCGTTGCTAAATACCAGTAGCGCGCGCTCGACGCGGGAATCGATGACCTGGACCGACAGACGCAATATGTGCTGCTGGCGCTCTACATGTCGGGCAAGGCGATGGAACAGCCGCAGTTCGTGGCCCTGATGAAAAATCCGCGCGCCTCGCTGGATGCCTTTTACGACGCCTTGCACGCCTTGCCGAATACCGTCTGGGAGGCGGGGCCGCCGTTGTGGGATGCGCATGCGGCGAAATAGGAAGCCGTTGAGGCCTGACAAAAGTGCAGAATTGAGGCTGCCATTCATACGCGATTGCTGAGGGCATCCTATGGTAAAGAATCTTCTTTCGATGAAACCGCTGCTGATTGGTTTCCTGTGGCTTTTCATGGCCGTGTCACATGCTGGCGCAGTGTACGAGGTTGTTGCTTTCAGAGCAGGTCTGTCGGACGAGCGATGGGTGAGGGACGAAAAAATCCCAAAAAGTTATCGCTTTGATAGCGCATGGTGGGGTCCCAAGCAATCGGACGCATGGAAAACATATCCATAGGGTAAGCTTCGGGCCTAAGCTATTTCGCAACTCTATCAAAATTACATGACCTCCATAATGATTCCCGACGTCGCCCTGGTCGACAATACCGAACAACGCACGCCGCTGGTGCTCGTGCTCGACTGCTCCGGCAGCATGGATGGCGAACCCGTCTCGCTGCTGAACGAAGGCCTGGCCTTGCTGGAACAGGAACTCAAGTCCGATGTGATCGCCGCCAAGCGCGTGCGCATCCTCGTGATTCAATATGGCGCCCACGATGAAGCCGTGGTGGCCAGCAACTGGTGCGATGCCATGGATTTCACGGCGCCCCGTCTGGAAGCGAACGGCACCACGCCGACTGGCGCGGCCGTCGAGCTGGCCTTGGCCGAAATCGAGCAGGAAAAGCAGCGTTTCCGCCAGGCGGGCGTGGCATATACGCGGCCGTGGCTGTTCCTGATGTCGGACGGCGAGCCGACAGACCGCTGGCAGCAGGGTGCCGAACAGGCGCGCGTGGCCGAGCAGGCCAATAAAGTGGCGATCTTCCCCATCGCCGTGGGTGATCATGCGAATATCGATACCCTGGGACAGTTTTCCAGCCGTGGCGAGCGTGGTGTGAAGCAACTGAAAGGCTTGCAGTTCCGCGAACTGTTCCTGTGGCTGAGCGCCAGCATGCAAGTAGTGTCGCAATCGCGTCCCGGTGCGCAGGCCCAGCTGGCCTCGACGGACGGCTGGTCTGTCGTGAATACGTGAAAGCCCGCTGATCCATGGCGATAGTAAACAAGCATTGGCGCGTGTTCGGCGCGTCCGTCACGGGCAAGGCGCACCTGGATAAGGATATCCCTTGCCAGGATGCGCACGCGCACGCCGTCGTGGGCGACGTCCTGGTGGCCATCGTCTGCGATGGTGCCGGTTCGGCCCGTCTCAGCGAACAGGGCGCGCAGTTTGTTGCCGCGCAAACCGTGCAGGCGCTGGCCGGGCGGTTGAAGCAGGGCGCCACCGTGCAGGATTTAGTGGACGGCGCGCTGGCGGGCACCCTGGCGCAGATTCGCGCCGCGCTGGACGACATCGCCCGCGCCGCCAACGCCACCCTGGACGACTATGCCAGCACCGTGGTGGGCGTGGTCATGGGCAGCGACAGCGGTTTCTTTTTCCACCTGGGCGATGGCTTGGGCGTGGCGCAACTGGGCGATGGAGGCGAGCTCATCTCGCTGCCTGCCAACGGCGAATACGCCAACGAAACCTATTTCATCAGCGGCGAGCGCTGGCGCGAACAGCTGCGCCTGCTTGCGATTCCGCAAGTTGTGCGCGGCGTCGTGCTGATGTCCGATGGTTGCATGCCCTTTGCCATGAGCAAGAACAATGGGGCCCTTTACGCGCCATTCATGGATGCCGTGCAAGGCTATCTGCGCACGGTCGGGAGCGTGGAACTGGGTAATGCGGCGCTGGCGTCCACCCTGGCCGACCCGCGCACGCACCAGATCACGGGCGATGACAAGACCCTGCTGCTGGCTTTGCGCGCATGAGCAAGAAGCAAGGTGTGACACCCGGGCTGAGTCCGGGTGGAAAAATTTGGCTGGATAAAGTCAGAAGTCTGGTACTGGGAAAACTCGTCAAGAGCGGCGGCGCGGGCAGCGTGTACCTGTTGCCCGGTGCGCCCGCGCAGGTCGCCAAGCTGTACCATCCGCACCTGGACCGGGCCGCCAACCGGCGCAAGCTCGAAGCGATGCTGGAACTGTCGCCCGAGCTGCCCGACCAATTGGAAAACGGCAAGCGCTACGTCCAGATCGCCTGGCCGCAAGCGGCCGTGTTCGACGGCCAGGGCGGCTTTGCCGGTTTCGTCATGCCCTTGCTGGACATGGCGCAAACGGCCGAGCTGGAACAGATCATGCAGGAGCGCCAGGCACGCGCGGCCGGCCTGCCCACGGGACTCGGTCCCAAGCTGACGCTGGCCGCCAACCTGGCCGCCGTCATCGATGCGCTGCACCAGCAGCAGCATTACGTGGTCGACTTAAAACCCGTGAATCTGCGCTTTTACCGCGACTCGCTGTACATCGCCATGCTCGATTGCGACGGTTTCAGCATCCAGGGCCATGCGGAGCGTTTTCCTGCCGAGCAATTCACGGCCGACTACCTGGCGCCGGAATTCCAGCGCAAGGGCATGCCGGCGGGCACGGAAATGGCGCAAGACCGCTTCGCCCTGGCCGTCGTCATCTTTCAATTGCTCAACTTTGGTATCCACCCGTACAGCGGGCGGCCCGGCAATGCGCAAGTGGCAACCGACATTCCCGGGCGCATCCGCGACGGCTGCTATGCGTATGGTGTCAAACGCCACAAGCAGTTGGCGCCGAACGCCACCAGCGGCCATGCGCTGATGCCGCCCGAACTGCGCGCCATGTTCGACCGCGCCTTTTCGCCTTCACCGAAGCCCCAGCGGCCATCGGCGGCCGACTGGGCGCTGTTGCTGCGCGGCTATGCCCAGCGCAGCGGCGGCAAGTTGCTCATTTGCGCCGTGAATCCTGAGCACCAGCATTTTGTGGGCCAGGGTTGCGCGGCTTGCGCACGCGACAAGGTCATCAGCGCGGCCGCGCAGGCATCCGTGCAGGCGCAGCAGATGCAACCGCAACAGCAATCGCTGCCGCAGCAGCGCAGTGTTCGCCGCACGGCCCCGGGGCAGGCGCCGGCGCCGGTCACCATCCCAATGGCGGGCAACACGGGCGGTGGTATCACCGGCAAGGGCTGGGCCGTGGTGGTAGTGCTGATCGTGCTGTTCCTGATCGGCTTTACGGCCTGGACTTCGTCGCCAGACGAAGTCAATAACAAGGCCAGCCTGCAGGCGCAAGCCGACCAGGCGGCTGGCCTGGAAGTATTTAGCTGGCGCCAGCGCAAGACGGCCGGTTTCCAGCAGTCGGACGCGCGCGAGGCCGTGCACAGCCTGTCGCGAGCGGTCAGCAAGGGCGACGACGACGCCGTCACGCGCGGCTTGCAATTGCTATACCGGGCGGGAGAGGACAAGTCGTCGCGCTACGAGGGTGACAAGGTGCGCGCCCGGCTGCGTACCACCTTGATGGAAGGCCTGGGCGCGATGCCCGGCTACGCCCCCGAATTGGCGAAAACCTATCTTGACCAGTTGCAAGCCAACCCGCGCGACCACCTGGCAGCGGCGGCCATGGGCCGCATGCACCTGAGTTTGAATGAACCGCAGGCGGCGCGCCAGTATTTCGAGCAAGCCGTTTGGGCACGCCCGACCGATGGCGTGGCCTGGCTGGGCATCGCGGCCACGGCGCTGCTGCGCGGCGGCGACGAGCAAGATGCCGTCAACATGGTGGCGCTGGCACAGCTGACGTCTTATCGTTACGCGGTGGAGAACGCCATGCCGACGGACCCGGGCGAGCCGGCCGACAATGGCGTCGCCGCCACGGCGCAGCGCATGGACCGGGCCGCCAAGGTGCTGCGCCTGGCCCAGGGGGGGGCTTACCAGAAGCGCTGGGACAAGGCGCTGGCCGATGGCGCGCTGCTGGCGGCCAGGCTCAAGGCCATGCCGCCCTTGCGGGACCAGGTCGGCGGCGTGCAGCGCGAGACGATGACGACGGTTGCTTATGGCGTGCTGGACGAAAAGCATGCAACGGGTGAAAACCGCCTGACCCTGACCATTGCCGCCGACGGCACGCTGAGCTATGCGGCGGCCGAGTTGCCGATGGAGCCGATGCTCAACAAGGTGCTGCTCGACAGCGTGAAGCGCTGGACCTACTTGCCGGCCGTGCAGCACGGTCAATTGCGGGATGCCAAGGTGGTGGTGCTGGTGCGCTACCGCAACGGCCGGGTCAGCTTTGTGCCGGCCGGTGTGGCCGCCACGACGGAAAATTAAAGGAATAGCATGAAAATCAAGACCCTATGCGCCGTGCTGGGCGCCTGCTTGCTGACCCCGGGCATGGCGCAGGCCGACATCGTGCAACGCCAGGTGCTGACAAGCATGGCCAGCGAACCCGACAGCGAAGGCGGCGATGTGTTCACTATTGCCGGCACGACGGCCTGCGGCGGCAAGCAGATACGCATGGATGCCCGCTCGGTCAATCTGGACGAGGCGCCGTACGACGCGCTGAAAGCCGATCTGGCCCGGCACATCCGCAGCAAGACGCCCATGCTCGTCACCCTGAAAAAATGCCCCGAGGATGCAAGCGTGCCCATCGTGCGCCAGATCGCCGCCTGCACGCCAGCCGCCTGTGCCGATGGCCGGGCGCGGCTGTACCTGCACGAAGTTTTCTACCCCATCGAGCAGGAGAATGCGCCCAACGTGCTGCTGTTGCCCTTGCCGAAAGGTAAATCGCCGGGCACGTGGAAGGTGGATATTTATAGCGTCGCCGGCCACAAGCTGCGCCTGTCCGGCCAGGCCAACCGCGCCGATTATGCGTCCGGCGAGCTGGTGGGCGGCTACGTCACGTATTACCCGAATGGCAAGATCGAGAAACAGGTGGCGCAGGATGGACAGGGGCGCCAGGACGGTGTTACCAGCCAGTATTTTGCGGATGGCACCCTGGAAAAGCGCGGCAACTGGCGCCACGGCTTGCCTGAAGGCGAACACCAGTTGTATCACGCCACGGGCAAGCTGCGCGAAACGAGCAGCTACCGCGATGGCAAGCAGCTGGACGGCCCCAAGCAGATATCGGCTGAAAATGGCAAGCCGAGCACGAGTTATGTACTGCGCGGCGGCAAGATCGAAGGCGAGATGCTCACGTATTTCCCTGATGGAAGCATTTCCGGCCGCTCCGCAATGAAAGAGGGGAAATACAATGGTTTGACGACAAACTATTACCCTGATGGCGCCGTGCGCGGCACCATGACCTTGCGCAATGACTTGCCCACGGGCGAGGCGCTGGAATTCTATCCGGACGGTAAGGTGCAAAGCCGCCAGCAGTATGCCGACAAAGGCGGGCTGCTCAGCATCCAGCGCTACAGCCCGCAGGGCGTGCTGGTGCTGGAAAGACGGTGGGATGCGCAGTTGCGCGAGCAGGGCACGTCGCGCTCGTGGTACGAAAGCGGCAAGCCCGAGCAATCGATCGACTACGTGAACGACAGGCGCGACGGCTGGAGCCGCGTCTGGCGCGAGGATGGCAGCCTGAAAAATGAATGCCGGTATGTGGCCGGCAAGGCGCAGGGCGATTGCGGCGAAGCGCCGCCAGCGCCGGAATTGTTGCGCAAGGAGCAGGCATGGCGCGCACTTTGAAACATTTGTTTGGCGCCATGCTGCTGTTGCCGGCGCTGGCCCATGCCGAGATCGTGCAGCGGCAAGTGATTACTGCGATTACGGCCGCGCCCGGTAGCGGCGATGTGTTGACCGTGAACGAGGATACCGGCTGCGGCGGCCGGCAGTTGCGCATGGATGCCGCGTCGGTCGGGCTGAGCGAGGAACAGTATGGTGTCATGAAGGCCGAGCTGGCCAACATGATACGCGACAGGAACCCGCTGCTGGTACGCCTGCGTGCCTGCCCGGCGCCCGACCAGACTGGGGCCGATGCCATTCCCGTCATCCACATGCTGCGCGGCTGCGATGAGCACTGTGCCGACGGCAAGGCCCGTCTTTACCTGAACCACAACCTGTCGCGCGGCGAGGTGATGGAACAGGCGCGCTATGCGCTGCTCCTGCCGCTGCCGCCCGGCAAGATGCCTGGCACCTGGCAAGTCGAGATCTATCATGTGCGGGAAGGCGAACCGAGGCGGCTGACGGGCCAAGTCAACGCTCCCGATTACCTGCGCGGCAAGCTTGTGGGCAACTACAGCATGTATTACCCGCATGGACAGCTGGAAATGCAGGTGGAGCAAGATGGGCGCGGCCTACAGGAAGGCGTGCAGACGCGGTATCACCCGGGTGGCGAGCTGGCCATGCGCGCCACCTGGCGCAATGGCATGCAGGAGGGGGAGGAACAGTCCTATCACCAGAATGGCAAGCTGATCGAGTCGCGCACCTACCGCAAGGGCGCACGCGCCGATGGTGTGGTGGAAACGTTCGACCAGGATGGCAAGCTGAAAACGCGCACGACCCAGGTCAAGGGCCAGACGGAGGGCGAGCTGCTGCTGTTCTACCCGGACGGCAGCGTGGAAAGCCGCAGCCAGCATGACAACGGCATCATGACGGGACCGAGCACCGGATATTTCCCGGATGGCAAGGTGCAGCGCACTGCCAACTACGTTGACGGCAAGCCTGTCGGTGAAAGCGTCGAATATTATCCGGACGGTAAAGTCGCCAGCAAGCGCACGCACAGCGGCCACTTTGTCTTGCGCAGCGAACAGCGCTTCAGCCGGACCGGCGTATTGATCGTGCACAAACTGTGGAACGCGGGCGGGCGCGAGGAGGGCGCATTGCGTTCGTGGTATGCCAATGGCAAGCCGAGGCAACTGATCGACTATATGGATGGAGAGCGCCAGGGCTGGACGCGCCATTGGCGTGAAGATGGCAGCCTGGAAAGCGAGTGCCGCTATGTGGCGGACGCGCCGCAGGGGGCGTGTACGGGGGCGTCTGCCAAGATGTCGTACACGGAGGATGGCATCGAAGTCGAGCTGCCGGAACCGTGATCCGGGGAAGTCGTTGCCGTGCGATTATTGATGCGCAGCCAGCCGTTTTGCGGGGCATGTACAGGTACTGGCGATGACACTGGATGGTGTCCAGAGTTCATCCAGTCCCAGCAGGACGAGTATAGGCATCTTCATTGCTGCCGATTATTTGCTTTGTATGCAAATACTTGAAGCCACCTCAAATTCCATACTTGTTCTGAACAGCGGCCTCAAGCTCAGCCTGCGACAAGCCTCCTTGCTGCCAAAAATAGAAAAAATACTCTAATGTTTCTGCAGGGGCGCCAATATCCATAGGATGCAAGACGCATATGGCAGTTCTTATTTTTAAAACGTCTGGCTCGTCCGATTGGTCTCGCCCTTCAATTGCTCGCCATAGGCGTACACGCTCCCCAATAACTTCCTCAGCCGTGGCCTCACCAGTGATGAATCGATTCGCCACAGCTGCTGCTGACTTGGCAACCTCAGGCAATTGTGAAGTCACACTTCCAATAGCCTCAATCATGAATTGCTGAGCTAAAAATTGTTCTGCAGGGTCATCCAAGTCCACCGCAGATGCAATGGCATCAAAAAGTCTACTATTCAACATTTGCATTCAGTTTCGGTGATTGCTCGATGCCTATATCGGGGCCGCTTCTGGCTGATAGCGGAATACCGTAATGACTCATCGCACAAATTGCCTGCTTTCAGAATCTGGAGGCGGTTGGTTTGTCGTCTACCTATGCGGCGGCGTCAGCACGCTGGCGATTGCCTTGGGTAACGTTTCCGGATAATCGCGGCTGAAGTGCAAGCCGCGGCTTTCGCGGCGGGACAGGGCGCTGTTGACGATCATCGAGGCCACGTCGACCAGATTGCGCAATTCCAATAAGTCGTGCGTGATGCGGAAGTTGCGGTAGTACTCGTCGATCTCTTCCTTCAGCAGGGCGATGCGGTGCTGGGCCCGTTCCAGGCGTTTCGTCGTGCGCACGATGCCCACGTAATTCCACATGAAGCGGCGCAGCTCGTCCCAATTGTGGGAAATCACCACTTCCTCATCCGCATCGGTGACGCGGCTTTCATCCCAGTCGGGCAGATACGGCGTACCCAGCTTTTCCTTGCTTTCGATATCCTGCGCGCAGGCGCGGCCGATGACGATGCATTCGAGCAAGGAGTTCGACGCCAGGCGGTTGGCGCCATGCAGACCCGTACACGCCGTCTCGCCGACCGCATACAGGCCCGGCAAGTCGGCGCGGCCGGACAAGTCCGTGACGACGCCGCCACACGTGTAGTGGGCGGCGGGCACGATGGGGATAGGTTGCTTGGTGATGTCGATGCCCAGTTCCAGACAGCGCGCGTAGATGGTCGGGAAGTGTTCGATGAGGAATGCGGCCGGCTTGTGGCTGATGTCCAGATGCACGTAGTCGAGGCCGCGTTTCTTGATCTCGAAGTCGATCGCGCGCGCCACCACGTCGCGCGGCGCCAGTTCGGCCCGCTCGTCGTGGGCCAGCATGAAGCGCGTGCCAGCTGCCGCGCCCGCTTCAGGTGGCAGTTTCAGCAAGCCGCCTTCGCCACGGATGGCTTCGGTGATCAAAAACGATTTCGCGTAAGGGTGGTACAGGCATGTCGGGTGGAACTGGATGAATTCCATGTTCGACACGCGGCAGCCGGCGCGCCAGGCCATGGCGATGCCGTCGCCGCTGGCCGTGTCCGGGTTGGTGGTATATAAATACACCTTGCCGGCGCCGCCCGTGGCCAGCACGGTGTGCTCGGCGGCAAAGGTGTGCACCTTGCCCGTTTGCTCATCCTGCACGTACAGGCCGTGGCAATGGGGCTGGGCGTTGCGCTGCGCGGGCTTCATGCCCAGCTTGTCGGAGGTGATCAGGTCGATCGCGCAATGGTGCTCGAACAGGCTGATGTTCGGGTGGGCGCGCACCTTTTCCTCCAGCGTCACTTGCACGGCGTGCCCGGTGGCGTCGGCAGCGTGGATGATGCGGCGCTGGCTGTGTCCGCCTTCGCGGGTCAGGTGGAAACCCAGCTCGGCCGTGGCGTCGCGTGTAAACGGCACGCCTTGCTCGATCAGCCATTCGATGGCTTCGCGGCCGTGCTCGACGATGTAGCGCGTGGCGCTCTCGTCGCACAGGCCGCCGCCCGCGATCAAGGTGTCTTCGATGTGCTGCTGGTGGCTGTCGCCCGAGTCCAGCACGGCCGCGATCCCGCCTTGCGCCCAGTTGCTGGCGCCATCGAGCAGCGCGCGTTTGGAAATGATCGCGACAGTGCGCGTCTCAGCTAAATGCAGTGCAACCGATAAACCCGCCAGGCCACTGCCGACAATCGCTACATCAAATTTCATGACATTTATCTCTTTTAGGGGAAGCATACTATATGTCATTTCCCCTCATTCGGTAATGTGTTGAGATAAATTCTGCCAGCGAAAGATAGCTGGGGCCGTAGCTTGTGGCGCATCAATATCCTGCTGGAACAGTTCGCCATGATGGCAAGACCGGCAGCAAGCCGCCTTGTGTGCGACTTGCTGCCTTTGCCGCAGGAGGCCCCATGATCCGCATCTTCAGCCATTACGTCTCGAAAACAGCGTTTATCCTGCTGTTGCTGGAAATTATGATCCTGCTGCTGTCGGCTACCCTGACATCCTTGCTGTGGCTGGCAGATGGCAGCCGTCTGGTGCGAGTGAGCGAGGTCTACCTGTCTTCCTCGATCTTTGCCCTGGTCATCGTTTTCAGCATGAGCGCGCTGGGCATGTACCAGCACCGCTCGCGCGAAGACATCCGCAACACCCTGTTGCGCATCTTGCCGTCGTTCGCACTGGGCTTTGCCGTGCTGAGCGTGCTGATTCGTTTTGTCCCTTCCTTGCATTTCGGGCGCGGCAGCGTGCTGATCTTCAGCCTGAGCGCCATTGGCGTGTTGCTGGCGCGCCTCGTGGTGTTCAAATCCTCGCAATCGGCGCTGATGGAAGGCCGGCTGATCCTGGTGGGCGGCGGGGCGCTGGCGCGCGAATGCATGGACCTGGCGGCCAGCAAGATCGGTTTCCACCAGTTTACGGTGGTCGGCTGCATCGATGTGGCTGGCGAGCAATGCTGCGTGCCGGCCTCTGCCTTGCTGCCGGCCGAACCGTCGCTGCTGGCCATGGCCCAGCGCCATGCCGCGCATGAGATCGTCGTGTCCGTCAGCGACCGGCGCAATAGCGCGTTTCCCGCCAAGCAACTGCTGGAATGCGCGCTGGGTGGCGTGAGGGTCATCGATGCGGCCACGTTTTTCGAACGCGAAGCGTGCCAGATCCGCATCGATTCCTTGCAGCCCAGCTATCTGATCTATGGCGGCGGCTTCGACCAGAGTTTTTTCCGCGCCGCCTCGAAGCGCCTGTTCGACCTGGCCGCCAGCGGCGTCATTTGCCTGGCCGCATTGCCCGTGATGCTGGTGACGGCCCTGTGCATCCGCCTGGAAGACGGCGGCCCCGTGTTTTACCAGCAAGAGCGGGTGGGGCGCGACGGCTTGCCCTTCAATGTGCTGAAATTTCGCAGCATGCGTTGCGACGCCGAGCGCGATGGCAAGCCCATTTGGGCGCTGGACAACGATGCGCGCATCACGCGCGTGGGTAAGCTGATCCGCAAGCTGCGCATTGACGAGTTGCCGCAGATGCTCAATGTATTTCGCGGCGAGATGAGTTTCGTGGGACCACGCCCGGAGCGCGCGTATTTTGTCGAGCAATTGAAACAGCAGGTGCCGTACTACAACATTCGTCACAGCATCAAGCCAGGCATCACGGGCCTGGCGCAGGTGCGCTATCAATATGGCGCCTCCGTCGACGATGCCATGAAAAAACTGCAGTACGATTTGTATTATGTGAAAAACAATAGCTTGTTTCTCGACTTGCTGATCTTGCTCGACACGGTGCAGGTGGTGCTGTTTGGCAAGGGCAGCCGATGATACGGGCGCAGTCGGACTGGCTGGCGGCGGCCGACGCGGCGGCCCTCAGCCACGGCCTGGCGTCGCTGGCCTTCTTCGTGCTGGCGCTGCTACTCATCAGCAACTGGCGCGCGCGGCAAAACGTGCGCGCCTTGCTGGTCGCTTGCCTGGCGACGGGCGGCTGGGCCACGGGCACGGTGGTGCTGGTGCTGCTGGGCCAGCGCATCGCGCTGGCCGGCGATGCGCTCGAGTTGCTGCGCACCCTGGCCTGGCTGGTGTTCCTGCTGCTGCTGATCGAACCGTCGCGGCCCCGCTTGCGCCTCGTGCTGGCCGGCATCGCCCTCACGGCGCTGGCACCATGGCTGTTCTCGATGGCCTCATCCTGGCTGGCGCTGCCTTTGCCGGCGCGTTTCATCGCCAGTGTCTGCCGTTTGCTGCTGGCCGTGCTGGGCATGTTGCTGGTGGAACAGTGGTACCGCAACACGCCGCCCCTGAAGCGCTGGGGCATCAAGTTTGCGTGCCTGGGCGTGGGTGGCCTGTTCGCCTACGATTTTTACCTGTACAGCGACGCCTTGCTGTTTCGCACGATTAACGATGACATCTGGGCCGCGCGCGGCATCGTCGACGCGCTGTGCGCGCCGCTGTTGGCCGTCTCGGCCGCGCGCAATCCGGGTTGGGCGCTGGGCCTGTCCGTCTCGCGCCAGATGCTGTACCGCTCGGCCGCCTTGCTGGGTTCGGCCATCTACCTGCTGGCCATGGCGGCCAGCGCCTACTATTTGCGCTATTTCGGCGGTACCTGGGGTTCCTTGATGCAGATGGCTTACCTGGGCGGCGCAGCCTTGCTGCTGGCGGGCGTGCTGTTTTCCGGCAGCTTGCGGGCCAAGCTCAAGGTGACGATCAATAAACATTTTTACAATGCCATCTTCGATTACCGCGAAGAATGGCTGCGTTTTACGCGGGCCTTGTCGGAAGACGGGCCGGCGCTGGGCGAACGCACGATACAGGCCATGGCGCAACTGGTGGAAAGCCGCGCCGGCGCGTTGTGGATCTTGCGCGAACAGGGGCAGTTTGCCCCGGCCGCCAGCTGGAACTGGCCGCCGAGCACGTGGAGCGAGCCGGCGTCTGGTCCCCTGTGCCAGTTCCTGGAGGCAAGACTATGGGTGATCGACGTTCCGGACTGCCAGCAAAACCCGCACCAATACGGCGGCTTGCGCTTGCCCCCGGCGCTGCTGGCCCTGCCCGATGTGTGGCTGCTGGTGCCTTTAATGCTGCATGGCCAGCTGTTCGCTTTTGTCGCGCTGGCGCGGCCCCGCACGCGTATCGGCCTGAACTGGGAAATCCTCGACGTGCTGAAAATTGCCGGCAGCCAGGCCGCCAGCTATCTGGCGCACCGCGAATCGCTCGATACCCTGACGGTGGCGCGTCAGTTCGACTCGTTCAACCGCATGTCCACTTTCATCGTGCACGACTTGAAAAACCTCGTGTTCCAGCTGTCCCTGCTATTGAGCAATGCGCAAAAGCACCGCGCCAATCCCGCCTTCCAGGAAGACATGCTGGGCACGCTGGACCATTCCGTGCAGAAAATGAAGACCTTGCTACAAAAGCTGGCGCGCGGCGAGGCACCGGAAGCGTTGGCGCCGCTGCTGCTCGATGGCTTGCTGCGCCAGGCCGTGGCGGCCAAGGCCAGCCTGGCGCCGGCGCCGTGCCTGGAAATCGTCGATGGCGAGTTGACGGTGCTGGCCAACCGCGCGCGCCTGGAGCGCGTGCTGGGCCACTTGATCCAGAACGCCATCGAGGCGACGGCCAGCGATGGCAAGGTGGCCGTGCGGCTGCGGCGTGTACAGCACACGGCCATCGTTGAGCTCGACGATACAGGGCAGGGCATGAGCGAACAGTTCATCCGCGAGCGCTTGTTCAAACCGTTCGACACGACCAAGACGGCGGGCATGGGCATTGGCGTGTTTGAAAGCCGCGAATATCTGCGCGAAGTGGGCGGCAGCCTGGAAGTGCACAGCGAGCCGCAAGTGGGCACGACGTTTCGCGTGATCCTGCCGCTGCACGCGGCATAGCAAAGGAGTGCCATGGGCAAACAAAAACTGCTGGTCATCGAAGACGATCCCGGCCTGCAAAAGCAGTTGCACTGGAGTTTTGACGGCTACGAAGTCTTGCTGGCGGGCGAGCGCGAGGCGGCGCTGGCGCTGGTGCGGCGCCACCAGCCGGCCGTCGTGACGATGGACCTGGGCTTGCCACCCGATCCGGACGGCGCCACGGAAGGCCTGGCCACCCTGCAGCAAATCCTCGCGCTGGCGCCAGACACGAAAGTCATCATCCTCTCGGGTAACCAGGAGCGGGCACATGCCCTGAAAGCCATTGCGCTGGGCGCCTACGATTTCCATCAGAAACCATTCGACGCCGACATGCTGGGCCTGGTCATCGCCCGCGCGTTCTATTTGCACGCGATGCAGCAGGAAAACCGCCGCATGCTGCAGACGCAGGCGGACTCGCCCCTGGCGGGTATCATCAGCCGCGACCCGGGCATGCTCAAACTGTGCCGCAGCGTGGAAAAAGTGGCGCCCTCGTCGGCCAGCGTGATGCTGCTTGGCGATTCGGGGAGCGGCAAGGAACTGATTGCGCGGGGCTTGCATGCGCTGTCCAGTCGCCACGCCCAGCGTTTCGTTGCCATCAATTGCGCGGCCATCCCCGACAACTTGCTGGAAAGCGAGTTGTTCGGCTATGAGCGGGGGGCGTTTACGGGCGCGGCGCGGCAAACTCTGGGCAAGATTGAACTGGCCCACGGCGGCACCTTCTTTCTCGATGAAATCGGCGACATGCCGATGGCGCTGCAGGCGAAATTGCTGCGCTTCCTGCAGGAGCGAGTTATCGAAAGGGTCGGTGGTCGCACCGAGATCGCCGTCGACGTGCGCATCGTCTGCGCCACGCATCAGGATTTAAAAGTGCTGGCGGAGCAGGGACGTTTCCGCGAAGACCTGTTTTACCGCCTCAGCGAGATCGTCTTGCGCATCCCCCCGCTGCGCGAGCGGGCCGGCGATTGCACCTTGCTGGCGCAGCATTTCAAGAACAAGTTCTGCGCCAGCGAAGGCCGGAGCCACCTGCATTTCAGCGCCGATGCGCTGCAACTGATCGAAAGCTATGGCTGGCCCGGCAATGTGCGGGAGGTGGAAAACTGCATCAGGCGGGCCGTGATCATGTGCGACGGGCCGCAGATCGCCGCCGACGACCTGGGCTTGCCCGCCAGCGCCCAGGCGCCCCAGGATGAACCGCTGAACCTGCGCCAGGCCCGCGAAGGGGCCGAATACAAGGTCATGGTGCGCTCGCTGGCGCGGGCCGACGGCAATATCGCCAAGGCGGCCGAGCTGCTGGGCGTGAGCCGGCCCACCTTGTACGACCTGATGGGACATCACGGCATCAAGTAACCGCGAGATACTGATATGAATTGAATATCAAGTTTGTGTAAGGCGTCGCACATACGCTGGCGCCGCTATGGCGCATCCTTGTTTCATCTACAACAAGGAGGCGCCATGAATGCGATCAGTTTATTAATGCAGGACCACAAGGCCGTCAAAGCCTTGTTTGCCCAATATGAAGGCTTGAGCGACCGCTCATTCGCCACCAAGAAAAAACTGGCCGACCAGATATGCCAGGAATTGACCGTGCACACGCAGCTGGAAGAGGAAATCTTCTACCCGGCCGTGCGCCGGCCCATCCACGATGGCGACTTGATGGATGAAGCCCTCGTTGAGCACGCGAGCGCCAAGGAACTCATCGCGCAGCTCGAAGCGATGGATCCCGCCGACGACCTGTTCGACGCCAAGGTCAAGGTGCTGTCCGAGCAGATCGAACACCACGTCAAGGAAGAAGAGGGCGACATGTTTCCCAAAGTGCGCCATACGGCCGTCGATCTCGACGCGCTGGGCCGGGAAATGGCCGCGCGCAAGGAACAGCTGACGGGTGTGGCCGCCTGACCGGTTTAAAAAATCAACAACCAAGGGAGTATTCCATGCAAGCTACACAATTGTCCGTATCGGACCTGAACAATCCGGGCGTGTCCTGGGGCGCTGTGCTGGCGGGCGCCGCCGCTGCGGCCGCCTTGTCCTTCATCCTGCTGATCCTCGGCGTGGGCCTGGGCCTGTCGTCCGTGTCGCCGTGGTCGTTCAACGCCGCGGCCATCGGTGTGTCGACGATCGCCTGGCTGGCTTTCATGCAACTGGCCGCCTCCGGCATCGGCGGCTACATGGCAGGCCGTCTGCGCGTGAAATGGAGTGCCATCCACACGGATGAAGTGCACTTCCGCGATACGGCGCACGGCTTGCTGGCCTGGGCCGTAGCGACCCTGATCACCGTGGCCGTACTGGCCGGCGGCACGCGCGCCGTGCTGAGCGGCGCCATCGATGCGGGCAGCGGCGTGGCGGCGGTAGTTGGCCCGGCTGCAGCGGCAGGTGCCGGGGCTGCCGGCGCCAAGGCGGGCGAGGGCGGCAGCAGTGCCAATCCGCTCGACTATTTCTCGGACATGCTGCTGCGCGCCGCGCCGGCTCCGGCAGCGCCCTCGGCCAATGTCAGCGTCGCCGACCAGCGCGTGGAAATCGGCAAGATCTTCGCCACGGGCATTTCCACGGGCAGCCTGGCCGCCGATGACCGGGCCTACCTGGGCCAGGTCGTGGCCAGCCGCACGGGCTTGACGCAGGCTGAAGCGGAAGCGCGAGTCGACGCCGTCTACGCTCGCGCCGCCAAGGCCGCCGCCGATGCCAAGGCTCATGCCCAGCAAGCGGCCGAAGCGGCCCGCAAGGCTGGTGCCCACACTGCGCTGTGGATGTTCGTCGCCTTGCTGCTGGGCGCTTTCGTGGCCAGCCTGGCGGCAACATTTGGCGGCCGCCAGCGCGACCACGAGCGCGTGCTGCGCCACGTGACCATTTAAATCATCCATTTCAATCTAGGAGAGTGCCATGCGTTCCATCCTCTTGCTGCTGCTGGGCATTCCATTGCCCATCGTCATACTGATCGCCCTGTTCGTACATTAACAAGGCAAACATGAGAACCGGCGCCCGCTACAAGTTGGGCGCCGGTTTTTGCGTGAAAGCGGCCGCATGTGTAAGATGGCGCCATCTTTCCACCGAGACTATCCATGAATGTGACCGCTTTCCGTCCCTTGCTGAAAACCGCCGCCATCGCTGCCTTTGCCTGCACGGTGCTGGCCTCGTGTTCCACCCTGATCGGCCCGCGCGACGTGAATGTGTCGCTAAGCAAGATGCAGCAAGGCCTGGAGCGCCGCTTTCCCATCGACAAGCGCGTATTGTCCGTGCTGGACGTCAAGCTGACCCATCCGCAGCTGTCGCTGCAGCCCGAGCGCGAAAGAGTCGCCCTCAGCGTGGACGCCAGCGTTCTGCCGCCCTTCATCCGCCAGACCTGGCGCGGCAGCCTGGCCATGTCGGGCCGCCTGGTGCTGGACGCCCAGCGCAACGCCGTCTACCTGAGCGAAGCGAGCGTGGACAAGGTGACCATCGACGGCATGGATGAAGCCCAGCAGCGCCAGTTCGCCAAGGTCGCCAGCCTGGTGGCCGACCAGCTCATGCATGAAACGCCGATCTACACCTTCAAGCCCGACGAACTGCGCTATGCGGGCGTGCAATTCGTGCCGACGCAGATCAGGACTACCGGCAATGGGCTGACGGTGACGTTTGAGCCGGTGAAGTAGGCTAGGCCTCGAACGCGGGCGCGCCGAATTGCGTTGCCGTGTTATTGCGCGGCGTCGCCTCTTCATGGAACAGGTCAGCCAGGTACTCGCACAGCGCGTCTGCTTGAATATCGTCCGGAATAATGAAATCGGCGGGCCTGCGCTTGCCTTCCGCACCGAGATAGAAGGCGCGCCAGGCGCCCTGACTCTCCCGGACGCCAATCAGCGTGCCGAAAATATTGAATCTGAATTCCTGCATCAAACTTCTCCAGTCAAGAGCCAGGCAAAAATATGTGGCGAGCGATAGGTATGGCTATTGCTAGATGGTAACATTTGCTGATCATCGGCGCGGGCTTGAGGCGTGCTTCAGCGAACATATCGGATCACCGGAGTTGTTCAACCGTCATTGTTGCCCCGCAGGCTGGCCGACTATAATCCAGCCTCTCATGCCTGGACACAGCATGTTCACCAACATGAAGTTAAAACAATTAAAGGAATCTTCGTGAAACGTTCACTTATCAGCGCCGCCTGCTGCGCCTTGTTCGCCTTATCCTCATCATCGCTGTACGCTCAGCAAGGCGCTACCGCCGCCGCTCCCGTCTCCGGCATCGACCTGAAAACCCTGGACCCGGCCATCAGCCCAAAGGATGATTTCTACGGCTACGTCAACGGCGTCTGGACCCGCAATACGGAAATTCCGGCCGACAAATCTGTCTGGGGCACCTATATCGAATTGCGTGAAATCGCGCAGGGCCAGTTGCGCGGCCTGATCGATGCCACCGTCAAGAATCCTGGCAAGCCTGGCAGCGAAGCGCACAAGATCGCCGACCTGTACACGAGCTTCATGAACGACAAGGCGCGCAATGCGGCCGGCTTCAAGCCTCTGCGCGCCGAACTGGCCCGCGTCGCCGCCGTCAAAGACAAGAAAGACTTGCCGGTGCTGTTAGCCTACCTGCAAGGCAATGGCATCGTCACGCCGTTTTCCGCCTATGTGGCGCCCGATGCGCAAGACCCCGAGCGCTACACGGTCAACATCAGCCAGTCCGGCCTGGGCTTGCCTGACCGCGATTACTACCTGAAGGAGGACGACGCCAAGCTGCAAGCCGTGCGCGCCAAATACCTCAAGCATATCGAAACCATGCTGGCCATGAGCGGCGACCAGGCCGCTGCCGCACACGCGGCGCAAATTCTCGATGTCGAAACGCGCTTGGCGGTCGTGCAGTGGACGCGCGTGCAGATGCGCGACCCTGTCAAGTCCTACAACCGCGTCGATTTCGACAAATTCGCGGCACTGGCGCCGGCCTTCGACTGGAACGCCTACTTTACCGCCGCCGGCCTGGCGCCGAAGGCAGCGTCGGCCGTGGTGCGCCAGCCCAGCTTCATCACAGGTTTTTCCGAAACCTTGGCTGCCGTGCCGCTGGAATCCTGGAAGAGCTATCTGAACTGGCGCATCATCGAAAGCTATGCCTCTTACCTGGACAGCGCCAGCGTCAAGGAGCGTTTCGCCTTCGACGGCACGGTGCTGCGCGGCGTGCCGCAAAGCGAACCGCAGTGGCAGCTGGCGCTGCGCTTCACGGATGGCGCCATCAGCGATGCCATCGGCAAGCGCTACGTGGAAATGTATCTGCCGCCGGAAACCCGGCCCCGCGTGATGGCCATGTTCGACAATTTCGTCGCCTCGTTCAAAGATGGCATCGAGCAGCTCGACTGGATGGGTCCGGAAACCAAGAAGGAAGCCCAGCTCAAGCTGGCAGCCTTGAAGCCGAAGATCGCGTATCCCGATACCTGGCGCGACTACAGCAGCATGCAGACGCGGCCGAACGACTTGATCGCCAACGTGCGCGCCTCGCGCGTGTGGAGCCGCCAGCAAAACCTGGCCAAGCTGGGCAAACCTGTCGACCGCGACGAATGGTCGATGACGCCGCAAACCGTCAACGCCAGTTACAGCCCGGCCCTCAACGCGATCACGATTCCGGCCGCCATCCTGCAGCCGCCATTCTTCAACGTGAAAGCGGAAGATGCCGTCAATTACGGCTTGCTGGGCATCACTTTTGGCCATGAAATCAGCCATGCCTTCGACGATTCCGGCAGTCAATATGATGCCAAGGGCCGCTTGCGCAACTGGTGGACGGCAGAAGACCGCACGGCCTTCAAGGCGCTGGCCGCCGGTCTCGTCAAGCAATACGGCGCCTACAGTCCCGTGCCTGGCTACCACATCAATGGCGAGCTGACCCTGGGTGAAAACATCGGCGACAATTCCGGCCTGTCTATCACCTACAAGGCTTACCAGCGTTCCTTGAACGGCAAGCCGTCGCCCGTGCTCGACGGCCTGACGGGCGAACAGCGCCTGTACATCGGCTTTGCGCAGAAATGGCGCGCAAAATTGCGTCCCGAAGCGGCGATCGCGCAGATCAAGAGCGACCCGCATTCGCCGGGCGAATTCCGCGCCAAAGGTACGGTGAAGAACCAGCCCGGTTTCTACGAAGCGTTCGGCATCAAGCCGGGCGACCCGATGTATCTGCCGCCCGAACAGCGCGTGATCATGTGGTAAGGGCAACCACGCCGGGGACTATTCCTTGGCGTGGTTGAGCGTGTACCTGGGCAGTTCGAGCGTCAGGTCTTGGTGGCTCACTCTTGCCTGGCAGGACAGGCGCGAGTGGGGCTGCAAGCCCCAGGCCTGGTCGAGCATGTCTTCTTCATTGTCGCCCAGTGCATTGAGCGTATCGAAACCCTGCACCACGACCACGTGGCAGGTGGAACAGGCGCCGACCTGGCCGCAGGCGTGTTCCATGTCTATCTGATTGAGCAGCAATGCGTCGCAAATGCTCGTGTTTTCCGGCGCGTCAAACACAGCGCCTTCGGGGGCCAGCTCGGGATGGGGTAACACAGTGATTGTTGGCATACGATAATCTCCTTGAGTATCGCTACCTTGAACCTTCCCGCCTGGATAAGGTCAAGCGCAATGTTGCGCCTGACGGGGATTTCCTGCCCTTACATCTTCGATGCCGGATGTTCCGCGAGCGGGACAAACTGGCCGGTAGACTCGTCGAGCGCATCGAGCGAGCCATTTTCGATGTCATATACCCAGCCATGCAGGGTCAGGCGTTTTTGCGTGATGGCCAGGGCCACCGAGGGGTGAGTGCGGATGTTGTTGAGTTGGGCCACGACATTGGCGCGTACCATGCCGTCGATGCGCTCCTGTTCCGTGGCGTGCTCGATGGATTCATTGATCATGCGCGCCGCATCCGCATGCCGCAGCCAGTTCTTGACCGCCGGCATGTGTTCGAGACAGGTGCAGGTGGCGATGGCTTTCATCGCCCCGCAATCGGAATGGCCGCAAATGACGATGTCCGTCACATTCAAGGCCGCGACGGCAAATTCGACGGACGCGCTCACGCCCCCGGGTTCCGGGCCAAACGAAGGCACGATGTTGCCCGCGTTGCGGATCACGAACAGTTCGCCAGGTTCGCGCTGCGTCACCAGTTCCGGCACCATCCGGCTGTCGGAGCAGGAAATGAACAAGGCCTTGGGCGTCTGTCCCGTGGCCAGTGTCTTGAACAACTCTCGGCGTTCAGGGAAGACTTCTTTTTGGAAACGTAGAAATCCGGCAATGATGTCGCGCATAAATAAAAGAAAAGAGTGGTGTGAGCCGGTATTATCGCCGATCTTGGCGCGGCTGGCTTGCCGGCTGGCCGGTTTAGGGGACCGCAATGCAACGCTCGATATGCTTGAGCAATTGCAGGAACACGCGTTTATCCGCCACGTGATTCATCGTGTCGCTCGTAAAGACATCGCTGGCGGCAGCCGCCACGGCACTGCGGGCCTGCGTACAGGCGGCATGCAGTTGCGCGCGGTCAAGCTCAAGCAGGGCCGTATCGATGGCTTCGTGCGTGAAATCGAAGGCATCCATGCCGCAACAGCCGGCGGCGCAATGGGTTTCCAGGCGGCAGAGCAGCGGCCATAGCCCGTCCAGGTGCTCGTCGATGCCGACGGCTTGCGCATAGCGCTCCCCGATATCGATGTACTCGATCCATACGCCTTCGGCGATCTGGATATCGTATTGATGGTCGCGTTCCGTCATTTTTCCTTTCCCCCATGCGCAGTGACTGTCTGATAGAGGCGCCATCGTACCGCAAGCGCCACGGCAGTTGGCACACCATCCGGCAAAGCATGAAAAAAACCGCCCGAAGGCGGTTTTCTGTGTGCACTGCGTTGCCGCTTACTTCTTGTCAGGCAAGGCGTATGCCAGCACGTAGTCGCCACGGTCCGGCGACTGGCGCGCGCCGCCGGCGCTGACGACGATGTATTGCTTGCCCGTTTTCGGCGAGACATACGTCATCGGGCCGGACTGGCTGCCCACGGGCAGGCGCTGTTTCCAGATTTCCTTGCCGGTGGCGCTGTCAAAGGCGCGCAGGTAGAAATCCTGGGTGCCGGCAAAGAACAGCAAGCCGGACTGCGTCGACATCGACGCGCCCAGGGTAGGCATGCCGATGGGAATCGGCATTTTCATGCGGATGCCCATTGGACCCGTATCCTGCACGGTGCCGACCGGTACCTGCCACACGAGCTTGCGGGTTTTCAGGTCGATGGCCGACATGGTGCCGAACGGCGGCTTCTGGCAGGGAATGCCCGCTTTCGACAGGAAACGTTCGCGCATGGCGCCGAACGGCGTGCCTTCCTGCGGCACGACGCCCATCTCGATGCCGCTGGCACCCTTCGGAATGGCGGCGCGCGGGATCATGTAGTTGGCCAGGCCCAAACGCATGTCGTTGACAAACATGTAGTTGGTGGTCGGGTCGACGGAAACGCTGCCCCAGTTCATGCCGCCCAGCGAGCCGGGAAATTGCAGCGAACGGTCGAGGCCTGGCGGCGTGTAGACGCCTTCGTGGCGTATGCCCTTGAATTCGATGCGGCACAGTAACTGGTCAAACACGGTGCCGCCCCACATGTCGGACTCGTGCAAGGTGGCGTTGCCGATCGACGGCATGCCGACGGAGAACGGCTGCGTCGGTGAATAGCGCTCGCCAGGCACGTTGCCTTGCGGTACCGCACGCTCTTCTACGGCCGCGATGGGCTGGCCAGTCACGCGGTTGATGAGGAAGATTTCGCCTTGTTTCGTCACTTGCGCCAGCGCGGGCAGGGTGCCGCCCTTGCCGTCGGGAATGTCATACAGCAGCGGCTGGGCCGGCAAGTCGAAGTCCCACAGGTCGTGGTGGGTGGTCTGGAAAGTCCAGCGTACCTTGCCCGTTTTCGCGTTGACGGCAACGATGGACGAGCTGTACTTGTCGTCCAGAGCCGTGCGCGTGCCGCCGAAAAAGTCGGGCGTGGCATTGCCGGTCGGCAGGTAGATGGTGTCCAGTTGGGCGTCGTACGACATGGCCGACCAGACGTTCGGCGTGCCGCGCGTGTAGGTCTGGCCTTCCGGCGGCAATTTCGTGATGGCAGGGTTGCCCGGATCCCAGGCCCACGCCAGTTCGCCGCTGCGCACGTCAAACGCGCGCACCACGCCCGGCGGCTCGCCGGTGGAGAAATTGTCGGCCACACGGCCGCCGACGACGACCAGATCGCCCGCGATCAGCGGCGTCGACGTTTGCTGGTAGTAGCCGGGCTTGACTTCGCCCATGCCCACCTTCAAGTCGACAATGCCACGCTCGCCAAAATCGGCGCAAGGCTCACCCGTTGCCGCGTCGAGCGCGATCAGGCGCGCATCGATGGTCGGCAGCAAGATGCGCTTGCGGCAGGCGGCCGGGGCGGCAACGTTGGCGGCGCTGGCCGGCAGCGGCTGCGCGGCGGGCGCTTCATGGTAGCCCAGGCCGCGGCAGCGCTGCCAGTTTGGCGCGGCGCCTTTCGGGTCATATTTCCAGCGCTGGGCGCCCGTATCGACGTCCAGCGCCACGACCTTGCCGTAGGCCGTGCAGACGTACAGGGTGTCGCCCACTTGCAGCGGCGTGTTCTGGTCTTCCGCTCCGGAACCATTGCTTTGCGGGATGTCGCCCGTGTGCGCCGTCCAGGCCAGCTTCAGCTGGCCGACGTTGCCCTTGTTGATCTGGTCCAGGGCAGCGAAGCGGTTGCCGGCCGTGGTGTTACCCCAGTGCAGCCAGTTTTTCTGCTGCGCGCCAGGGGCGACCGGCGTCACGCCCGCCACGACATCGGCTTCGATGACGGACTTGGGCAAGAAGAAATTGACGCCCGTGATGGCCAGGCAGATGGCGATCAGGCCCGCCAGCGCGAAGGCGCTCTTGCCCGCCGGCACACCGGTTGCGCGGCGCAGGCCGGGATAGGCGAGGGCGACGAGCAGGGCCAGCACGCCAAAGACGAACAGGCGCGACACCAGCGGCCAGAAGTTCCAGCCCGCGTCTATGGGTGCCCAGATCAGGGCAACGATAAAGGCGGCACCGAACAGCAGGGCGCCGGCCGGCTTGCTGCGCCAGACGAGTATGCCAGAGACGAACGTGGCGATGCCCATCGGCAGGTAAAACCAGCTGCCGCCCAGGTACGCCAGGTACGCTCCGCCGATGGCGAGGAATAGGCCGGACAAGATGAGCAGCACGGCTGGCAGGTAGCGCAGCGGCGAGGCTGTTTGACTCCGCGTTGCGGATGTAGATGAACTGGAAGGGTTCACGATGATTCCTTTTATTGTTGACCGGGCGGCCAGGCGCCGCCCGGTGATGCTGAATGACCAAGACTCGGTTCCCCCGTTCGGGCGAGGGCAAACGCACGCCCGCTGGCGGGATGCTCAGCCCGAGTTTGGCGTGGTGGACTTGCTGTCGAGATTGGCGATGATGCGGCTGAGCATGTCCAGCAAGGCGTGCTCTTCCTCGGCGCTGAAACCGGCGAGGGCTTCCCGGTTGCTGGCATGAATCGCTTCCTTGATCAGGGGCGACTGCTGTAATGCGGCCGGGGTAAGGCCGAACAGGCTGCTGCGTCCATCGCTGGGATCGGGTTGGCGGCTGACCAGACCGTCACGTTCCATGCGCGCCAGGGTAGCCGCCATGGTCGGCTGCTCGACGGCAGCGGCGACGGTCAGTGCTTTCTGCGTCTGCTGCGCGCCATTTGCCAGTTCGTAAAACACGGGTAACTGGCCCGGCGCCATGGCGATCAGCTTGAGCTTGCGCTCGATGATCCTGGCAAACAGGCGTGCAGCCCGGCTGGTCATGTGGCCTGCGGACTGCTCTTTCTGGAAGTTGATCACGAACATCCCCGGTGAAAACAATATAGCATGCTATCATGATTTTGATGATCATAGCTGGCTATGTATTTTTCCAGGTGTCCGGAAACGCAAAAACCGCCCGAAGGCGGTTTTTTATGTGGCAACGAACGCTGCAGGCGTCTAGATAAAGTAGATCAGCGCGATCACGCCCACGACCAGCGCCACGCGGGTGAGCTGGTACGCCGTCTTGTTCCACGCCTTGAAGCGGCGGCGGTACTGGCCCATGGTCCAGGAAATCTGGAACAGTTTGCTCACGCCGCCCACCTGGTCGCCCAGTTCGTTGGGCGAGGCGGCGGCCGTCATCAGGGTGCGGCCCAGCCAGCGGTTCAAGCCTTGCGCCCAACGGTAGCGCATCGGGCGTTCGATGTCGCAGAACAGGATGATGCGGTCGCTGTCGGCATCGTTGCGCGCCCAGTGGATATACGTCTCATCGAACATCACGGCCTGGCCGTCGCGCCAGCTGTGGCGTTCGCCATCGACGTCGATGAAGCAGCGGTCGTCGTTCGGCGTCTGCAAGCCCAGGTGGTAGCGCAGGGAGCCAGCGAACGGGTCGCGGTGCGGGTTGAGCTTGCCGCCTTGTGGCAATTCCGCGAACATGGCTGCCTTGATCGAGGGAATCGATTGCAGCAAGGCATAGGTTTGCGGGCACATCTGCTGCGCCGACGGGTGATTCGCGTCATACCATTTCAGGTAGAAACGCTTCCAGCCATA
The DNA here is from genome assembly GCF_051380845.1 of Janthinobacterium salmonicoloratum. Taxonomy (NCBI): domain Bacteria; kingdom Pseudomonadati; phylum Pseudomonadota; class Betaproteobacteria; order Burkholderiales; family Oxalobacteraceae; genus Janthinobacterium; species Janthinobacterium salmonicoloratum. The sequence continues at coordinate 89,071 of NZ_JBNYXV010000001.1, forward strand.
CTTGAAGAAGGAATTGAAGCCCACGTCATTGTTCTTTTCAGCCGCCTTGATCTTTTTCATTTCCTGCATGCGCAGCGCTTCATCGCGAATGATTTGCCAGTTCTGCTGCAGCGGCGCCAGTTCCGGAAATTGATCGACGGAAAGATAGGGCGTGGCCGGCACCTTGGAAAAGGTGTGCATGAACAGGTTCAGCGGCGCCATGAACGAGGAGTGATCGAAGATCTGGCGGCGAAACGGCAGGCGCACCTTGCCACGAAAATGAATATGTAAAACAGAAAACACAAATATGCCCAGCAAGGCCCACTTCATATACAACCTCGTTTTTTAAGAATGGGGCAATTATAACCAGTTAATGCCACCGCCACCCCGTGCCACGGTGAAGGAAAGATGAAGCGGCGCGCGCGGGCGCTCTGTCCTACAATAGTGCTACTCCACACTTATCCGAGGTAACAATGGAAATCTGGCACGCACCGCTCGACCTGGCCACCCTCAACGCCGCCAGCGAGGGCACGGCCATGCGCCACCTGGGCATCGAATTCACGGCCTTCGGCCCCGACTGGATCGAGGCGACCATGCCCGTCGACCACCGCACCATGCAACCGTTCAAGCTGCTGCATGGCGGCGCGTCCGTGCTGCTGGCCGAAACCCTGGGCAGCATGGCCGCGAATGCCTGCCTCGATTCCAGCCGTCATGTGAGCGTGGGCCAGGAAATCAATGCCAACCACCTGCGCGGCGTGCGCGGCGGCCATGTGACGGGGCGTGCGACGCCCATCCACCGGGGCCGTACCAGCCAGGTCTGGGAAATCCGCATCAGCGGCGACGACGGCAAGTTATGCTGCATTTCGCGCATTACCATGGCCGTCATCGACGCCCCGGGCGCGGGCTGATACGGCGCCCCTTGACTTGCATCAAAGCATTAAAAGCGAGCGCGTGAAATCATAAATAACGCTGTTCGCTTATAATCCAGTGTGCTGTTGTAATCGCGCGAGGTTTCTTCCCGCGCGATTATATTGCCCGAAATTAGAAGCTGACTGCCCAAAAAACGCCAGTTAGAGACCCATCCTGCGCCATGCAGGAAAGGCAACACGACGGCGAGCAGATCGCTGGTTCCAAGTAACCAGCAACAATCAACTTTAGACAGGGCAATAACAACAATGATGTCATTCAATCGTTTGACGATAGGCGCGCGCCTGAGCGCAGGCTTCGGGCTGCTGGTTTTACTCATGCTGGTGCTGGCGGCTTTCGCACTGCTGCGCATCGGCGCCATCTCCGGCGCCATGGACGCGCAAGAAAAAGTTCAACTGGAAAAACTCGAACCGCTGTACGTGGCGCGCGAAGCGCTCGACCAGACGGGCCTGGCCGCCCGCAACGCGTATATCTTCCATGACCAGGCCGCCGCCGAAAAGGAGCTGGCCATCCTCGACAGCCAGAAAGCGCTGTACCTGGAAGCGCTAGACCGGCTGGCGCCAAAGTTCGCCGGCGATGCGCAATTCGAGAAAGTCAGCAGGGGCTTGAAAACCATGGCGCAGGAATTGCAGCGTCCGCGCCAGTTCCGCGCCACGGGGCAGATGGAGCAGTACGGCACCTTCCTCGTCGAAGAGTGCAGCCCCCTGCGGCGCCAGATCGTCGCCGATATCGATGCCGTCCTGAAAAACGTGCAGCGCGAATCGGAGCAGGCCAGCGTGGCCGCGCGCGCCATTTACGGCCAGTCGCTGCGCTGGATCGGCGTGCTGGCCGCGCTCAGCGTGCTCATTTGCATTGCGGTGGCCACCGTCATCACGCGCGGCCTGCTGCGCCAGCTGGGTGGCGAACCGGCGTATGCGGCCACGATTGCCGGGCGCATCGCGCTGGGCGAACTTGCCATCGACGTGCACACACGCCACGGAGACGACAGCAGTTTGCTGTTTGCGATCAAGACCATGCGCGACAACCTGGCCGCCATCGTCGGCAAGGTGCGTCACGGAACGGAAAGCATCGCCACGGCCTCGACCGAGATCGCTTCCGGCAACCGCGACCTGTCGCAGCGCACGGAGCAGCAGGCCGGCTCGCTAGAAGAGGTCGCCTCATCGATGGAAGAACTCATTTCCACCGTGCGTCAGAATGCGGACAACGCCCAGCAGGCGAACCGCCTGGCGCGTGAAGCGTCCGAGGTGTCGGAGCAGGGCGGCAAGGCGGTGGCCGAAGTGGTGCACACCATGGGCCTCATCAATGCCTCGTCGAACAAGATCGTCGACATCATCGGCGTCATCGACAGCATCGCCTTCCAGACGAATATCCTGGCCTTGAATGCGGCAGTGGAAGCGGCGCGCGCGGGCGAACAGGGACGCGGTTTCGCCGTCGTCGCCACCGAGGTGCGCAGCCTGGCGCAGCGCTCCGCGGCCGCCGCGCGCGAAATCAAGGCCTTGATCGACGATTCCGTCAGCAAGGTGGGCACGGGCACGGTGCTCGTCGAACAGGCGGGCGCCACCATGCACGACGTGGTGGCCGGCATCGGCAGGGTGACGGGCATCATGGCCGAGATCAGCCACGCCACGCAGGAGCAGGGCGCCGGCATCGAGCAAGTCAACCGTGCCATCGTCGACATGGACCGCGTCACCCAGCAAAACGCGGCCCTGGTCGAGCAGGCTGCGGCGGCCGCGCACGAACTGCAGCAGCAGGCGGCGCAGCTGGAACAGGAAGTGGGTATCTTCAAGCTGGCTCCGCCGGCCAACGCTCCCTTGCGCCTGGCGGCCTGACGCCGGATGCGCCGCAGCGCAGCGCGGTGCGTCACCAGCCATGCGCCAATAGTCCTATTACGCGCTACAATGAAAGTTGGATCACCGCCAGGACTACTCATGCAAGTGCGCAGCAGCCATGATCTATCCAGCCCGGACGACGACAAACCGGCGCCGCCCGTGCTGCAGCTGGCCCTTGCCGGCCTCGGCTGGGGTTTACTCACCTGCATGCTGTGCTTCGCCATCCTGTTCCTCACCAAATGGTTGTTGCCGCCCGAATACTGGGGCGCACATACAGGCTTGACCAAGTTCAAGCGCGAAATGTCGCTGCCCCTGCTGGTGTTCTGGGTCGTCATCTATTCTCCCATTCTTGAAACCTTCCTGGGACAGCTGCTGCCGCTGGAAATCCTCAGGCGCCTGGGCGCCAGCCGCCAGCTGAGCATCTTCATCGGCGCCATCCTGTGGGCCATCGTGCATTTCATCAGCGGCGGCTTGCTGCACGCCATCGTCGCGCTCGGTTCGGGCGCCATGTTCAGCTTTGTCTACCTGCGCTACCGCGCGCCCGGCGTAGCGGTTGCCTACGCGACAACGACCTTTTCCCGCGCTTGCAATAACATCGCCATCCTCATTGCCGTTTTTTACGGCCTCGACGCCTGAGTCCCTTCCTTTCTGAGCAAATACGGCACCAGCGCCGCCAGCGCCACGGCCAGCCCCGCCAAGCCGTTCAGTAGCTGGCGGAAGGCGGCGTCATAGCTGGCGCGCAGCAGCGCTTCCTGGCCGCCCAGCAGCTGTGTTGCCTGTTGGATATCACCGAGCGCGGCGCGGCTGGCGGCCGCCAGCACGGGCAGATCGGCGGGCAGCTGCCGCGCCAGCCCTGTGCCGATCAGGCCGGCCAATACGGCGCCCGCCAGGGCCAGCGCCACCCCATCGGCGCTGATGCGCACGGTATTGAAGATGCCCGTCGCCATGCCGGCCCGCTCAGTCTCCACCACGCTCAAGGCCATGCCATCCATCAAGCCCCACGGCAAGCCGATGCCGGCGCCGATCAGCAGCAGGGGGCCGGCCAGCGTCGCGGCGGTACCATGGCCCAGCACCTGCGCCAGCCAGGCCAGGCCCGCCGCGGCCAGCAGCAATCCCGCCGCGCACAGGGCGCCCACGTTGACCCGGCGCGACAGCAGCGCCGCCAGCATGGGCACGAGCAACAGCGGCGCGGCCAGGGCCACCATCAGGCGGCCCGCCGCCAGCGCGGACATGTTGTCGATGCCGATGAAGCGCCCCGGCAGCATGACGATGAGCACGATGAACAGGAAGGCGGGCGAGGCGGCCAGCACTTGTACGGCGATAAAGCGGCGCTGGCGGAACAGCGATAAATCCAGCAGGGGCTGCGCCGTCCTGCGCTCGATCGCGCCAAAGGCGAGGAACAGCAGCAAGGACGAGACGATGGACAGCAGCACGGCCCCGCTGCGCCATCCGTGTTCGGGTGCCAGCAGCATGCCCAGGGTCAACAGGCCCAGCGCGGTGCTGAAGCTGAGGGCGCCGGTCCAGTCCAGCCGCCCTTTGCCGCGCGGCGGATCGGCCGGCACGCTGAGCCATACCAGCAGCATGCCGATGACACCCAGCGCGGCCGTGGTGTAAAAGATGGCGGGCCAGCGGGCCAGTGCCAGCATGGCGCCGGCCGCCAGCGGGCCGAAGGCCAGGCCCAGGCCGAACGTCGTGCCCAGCACGCTCATCACCCGGCTGCGCGCCGCGCCGTGGAACAGGGGCGCCAGCGAGGACATGGCGGCGGCGAACGCGGCCGCGCCACCGAGGCCCTGCACAAAGCGCAGCGCAGCGATCCATGCCACCGATGGCGCGACGGCAATGGCCAGGGTCGCCATGCAAAACAGCGCCAGCCCCGCCAGCCAGACCCGGCGCCGTCCCAGCACGTCCGTCAGGCTGCCGGCCACCATCATGGCGCTGCCATAGCTGAGGATATACGCATTGATGACCCAGTTCAGCGCGGCGGCGCTGCCGTGCAATTCGGCGCCGAGGGCGGGCAGCGCCACGGCCGGGCCCGTGAAACACAGGGGTATCAGCAAACCCGAGAGGCAGGCGGCCAGCACTTGCAGGGGGAGTGAAAGACGTGAAGTGGTAGGCATGGGTGTCAGGTCTGAAAGAAAGAGGGGAGAGTATGGCGCGCCAGTCATTGAAGAAAAATGGGCTAAACTGATCAACATATCGGACACCAATGTCTTGAATGGAGTGCAAATGGATAGCTTGGGTGGCATCGCCATGTTCGTGCAGGTGGCCGACAGCGGCAGTTTTTCGGCTACGGGCAGGCTGCTGGGTCTGTCATCATCGGCTGTGGGCAAGAGCGTGGCGCGCATGGAGACGCGGCTTGGCGCGCGCCTGTTCCAGCGCAGCACGCGGCATCTGGCGCTGACGGCGGAAGGGGAAAAGTTCTTGCAGCGCTGCAAGCGCATCCTGGCCGAGGTGGAAGCGGCCGAGCGGGAATTGAGCGAGGCCAGCAGCGGACCCAGCGGCCGCCTGCGCCTCAGCCTGCCACGCTACAGCGGCCTGTTCGAGCCTGCCATCGGCGCCTTCATGCAAGCTTATCCCGCCATCGAACTCGATCTCGATTTCTCTGACGCCATGGTCAATATCGTCAGCGACGGCTTTGACGCCGCCGTGCGCACGGGCGAGCTGGCCGACTCGGGCTTGATGCGGCGCAAACTATGCACGTTCCGCCGCCTGCTGGTAGCGTCGCCAGCCTACCTGGCGCGCCATGGCCGGCCTGCCGATGGGGCCGGGCTGCTGCGGCACGCGCGCCTGGACTACCGCTTTCCCGCCACGGGCCGAATGGAACAGTGGCCGCTGTTGGACGAGACTGCCCGGCCGGCGTCCGGCATGATCTGCAACAGCGTGGAAATGCGCGTCTTCCTGGCCGTGCAAGGGCAGGGCATCGCCTACCTGCCTGCCTTTGCCGTGCAGCGCGAGCTGGCGGCGGGGCAACTGGTTTCGTTGCTGGATGAGCATACGCAGGCGCACACGGCATTCTGGCTGCTGTGGCCGGCCAGCCGCCACCTGCCGCCGCGCCTGCGTGTGTTTATCGATTTCATGGTGGCGCAATTGCAGGAGCGTACTTTTGGAGGCTTGCCTTGAGCGATGACCATACCGTTGCCGGCCTGCAGCGCCACGTGGCCGGCGTCACCGTCAGTCACGAGCATCCGTTTCCCGTGCCGCCGCTGCCGCCGCAAGAGCCGCTGACGGCGTCCCTGCGCGACGACTGGGTGCGGCCTCTGTACATGGGCTTGCACCAGCCTCAGGCGCGCGCATGCGTGGCCCGGCTGGCGCTGGCCGACGACACCGTCATCGCGCGCCTGCTGGGGCAATTCGACTGGCGCAGCCGCACGGCGGGCGCCTATCTGGCCGCATTGACTGAGCGGCCCGCCTTCACGGACCAGCTGGGCGGCTTGCTGCTGGCCAGCGAGGTCTGCTACGCGGGCAGCGCCTATTGCCTGGCGCTGGTCGCCTTCGACACGCCCGCCAGCCGCGATTATCTGCACCGTTATCTCGAACACTATTTGCGCCAGCCGCAGCTGCATTTTGAGCAGGCACAGGCGATGGCGGCCATACTGTATCTGGATGACAAGAACGGTACTGCCGAGGCCACCCGCCTCGCGCCAGCGTGGGCCGATTTTGCGGCCAGCCGGCCGGGCCTGACGCTGGACGATGCCTGCGCTGTGTTTGTCAATGACATGGCCGCATTGCGCGCCATGGTTGTGCAAAGATGACTATATTGGTGGTTGTCCTTCCCGCACAGGGAAGGCGTTCCTGTTTCGGACTAGGGAGACATCATGCATAGCGTACAAAAGATTACCCCATGTTTATGGTTCAACGGCAAGGCGGAGGCGGCGGCCCGTTTTTATACGGAAATATTTCCCAATTCGAAGATTGGCCAGATCCTGCGCTATGGCGAGGAGGGCAAGGAAATCCACGGCCAGGAGCCGGGCAGCGTCTTGACGGTAGCGTTCGAACTCGATGGCCAGACGTTCACGGGCTTGAACGGCGGCCCCCTGTTCCAGTTTTCCGAAGCGATTTCGTTCCAGGTCAACTGCGAAACCCAGGACGAGGTTGACCATTACTGGAATTTGCTGTCCGAAGGCGGGCCGCCGGAAGCGCAGCAATGCAGCTGGCTCAAGGACCAGTTCGGCGTGTCCTGGCAAATCGTGCCCACCCTCATGATCAAGCTGCTGACCGACCCCGATCCCGTCAAGGCCCAGCGCGTGATGAAAGCCATGATGGGCATGAAAAAGATCGACATCGAAGAGATCAAGCGGGCGTACGCCGGTTAGTGCGGCCCGCCGGGCGGGGAAGGGCGGCCGCACGCCAGCGGGCCGCCCTGTCCAAGAGGGCCGGCATTTGTTATAGTCCCAGCCATCTTTCCATCCGCCTACAGACCCTGCCATGACCTCAAGCACCAGCAGCACCATCGCGCCCCGCACCTTCGGCACGCCCCTGTCTTCCACCGCCATCAAAGTCATGCTGCTGGGTTCCGGTGAACTGGGCAAGGAAGTGATCATTTCGCTGCAGCGCCTAGGCGTGGAAGTGATTGCCGTCGACCGCTATCCAAACGCGCCGGGCCATCCGGTGGCGCACCGCTCGCACGTGATCGACATGAGCGACGGCGTGGCGCTGGCCGCCCTGATAGCCCTGGAAAAGCCGGACTTGATCGTGCCGGAAATCGAAGCCATCGCCACCGACACTCTGGCGGCGCTGGAAGCGGCCGGGCAAATCACGTGCATCCCGAACGCGCGCGCGGCCGTGCTGACGATGAACCGCGAAGGCATCCGCACCCTGGCGGCCGAAACCTTGGGCGTGGCGACGTCACCGTACCGCTTCGCCAGCAGCCTGCAGGAGTTGCAGGCCGCTTGCCAGGAGATCGGTTTTCCGTGCGTAGTGAAACCCGTGATGTCGTCGTCGGGCAAGGGCCAGTCCAAATTGGATAGCGCCGCTGACGTGGAAACGGCGTGGGCGTATGCGGCCAGCGGCAGCCGTGTCGATACGGGCAGGGTCATCGTCGAAGGCTTTATTGACTTCGATTACGAAATCACCTTGCTGACGGTGCGTGCCGTCGGCGCTTCGGGGCAGATCGAAACGCAGTTCTGCGAGCCGATCGGCCACTTGCAGGTGCATGGCGACTACGTGGAATCGTGGCAGCCGGCCCGCATGGCGCCGCTGGCCCTCGAGCGTTCGCGCGAGATCGCCCGCAAGGTGACGGACAACCTGGGCGGCCTGGGCCTGTTTGGCGTGGAGCTGTTCGTCAAGGACGATATGGTGTGGTTCTCGGAAGTGAGCCCCCGTCCGCACGACACGGGCATGGTCACCATGGCCAGCCAGGTGCAGAGCGAATTCGAGCTGCACGCGAAAGCCATCCTCGGTTTGCCCGTCAACGTGGCGCTGCGTTCGCCCGGCGCCTCGGCCGTCATCTACGGCCAGCTGGAAGCGAAAGGCATCGCCTTCGAAGGCGTGGCCGACGCCTTGAGCGTGCCGGGTGCGGACTTGCGCCTGTTCGGCAAGCCGGAATCGTTCGCCCGCCGCCGCATGGGCGTGGCGCTGGCCACGGCCGACGATATCGACACGGCCCGCGCGCGCGCCGTGCTGGCCGCGTCCAAAGTCAAGCCGGTGGCTAAATAATGGTGGATGCCAGCCTGCCGCTGGCCGACGCCGGCGGCGACGAGATCAAGCGCAAGCTGCGCGGCCACATCGCGCGGCGCAACCTGGCCGGCGCCGCCAACGACTGCAAGTGGAACGAACTGCTGGCCTTCATGCGCGGGCAGCCCGACTGGGCGCCATCGTACCGTTACGGTTCCGTCACCGGCTATGTCTCGCGCTGGGATACGGAATGGGATTACCACCCGCCGTTTCCCTTCCTGGGCGTGGAATGGTTCGACATCAGCCTGACCTCGGAAGAACACGTGGGCATGCTGCTGTCTAAAAAAATCATCGACCATGGCGTGTGGATCGTGCCCGAACTGGAACGCATGGGCTTCGATTTCGAAGTGCGGGACCGGGTGGTGCGCATCTGGGGCTATCTGCCCCGCAACTATCACGATTTTCCACCCGCCGATTAATTCAAAGAGTATTCTCATGCCTGAAAACGCTATCCCTCAAGTACCGCAACCTGACGACGCCGTCGTCGGCAAGGAAGCGGGCGCGCAGATGCTGGCCACGGCCTGCGACGCGCGCGACGCTTTTTATGCCACCCTGGGCGTCATGGACGCCGACGTGCTGGCGCCGCTGGTCAATCCTGCCTTCATGGGCGGCCCCCGCTGGCCATCGTTGCGCCAGGCCTGGCGCGTGATCCGCCGTGCCGACTCCATGCTGATCGCCAGCGATGGTTTGAGCGATCCGTTCGAGGATGACGACGACGTTTTTGTCCCGCGCGGCCACCTGCTGGAAGTGTGCATCGAGGCGCCGCTATCCGCCTTCGACGGCCAGGAAGTGGCGCGTTCCTGGCTCTTTGACCTGGTCTACCAGGTCAGCCAGAACGTGGCCGATCATGGCTCCATCGATTTGCTGATGCAGCGCCACGGCAGCGTTTCGATGGTGCTGGATGTGCAGCATGCGCCGGAGGGTCTGGAAGACGAAAACGAACAGGTGGGCGTGCTGCTGGCCCAGGGCGCGGCCACGATTCCGCCATCCTTCGCCACGCCGTATGGCGAAGTGATGCTGCTCACCGCCACTGTGCTGCAGCTGGCCGAACTGGCGTACATCAGCGAGGCCGAAGACAAGGCGCAATCGCGGCGCGACCTGGCCGCCGCGCTGGCTGCTTCGCCGACCGGGCATTTGAGTGTGCCCAGGCGGCCGGCCGTCATTCCCCGCTAGGCTTTTCCACTGGCGGCACGGCCGGTGCTTCCGCTGTGGCGGCCGCCGCTTCAACAGTAACAGCATCGGCGACGGGCGCCGGCGGCGGCTCGCGCCACTTGCCCGCTGCTTTCAGCTTGTTCTTCAGCCCCGGCAGGGGAAAGCCCAGCGCATAGGCTTTTTGCGCGTGCGCGCTGGCCTTCTCGTATTCTTTTTTCTTTGCATACATCAGGCCCAGGTTGTACTGGATGGTGGCCTGGTCGGGCGCCAGGCGGCCGGCCGCATCCAGTTGTTCCAGCGCCATCGCATCCTGGCCCGTGGCCAGCAGATAATTGCCATACACCATGCGTGCCGTCACGTCGTGCGGCGCGAAGGCGATCGCCCGTTCGAAGTAGCAGCTGACCGTGTAGCGGGCGCCTGCCGGCTGCGCGCCTTTCAGGCGCAAGCCCAGCTTGGCCATCGAGGCCAGCGCCCGGTGGTGATTCGGAAAGTGTTCGAGCGTGTAGCTGATGTCGCCGCCCAGGCTGCCCGTCATGCCTTGCGTGAGCGTTTCCACGGCGCGCGAAAAATGGAATTTCTCGACCACGGACAGGCCGGAGCGGTCTTCCGCGCTCGTGTAGTCGCCGCCCGGCGTGTGCTTGACGTAGGGCGGGCACTCGGCGGCGCCGGCGCTGGCGCAGCAGGCGGCGAGGGCGCAGGCAAACAAGGGATGCTTCATGGTGGGCTCCTGTGGCTGACCTGGTCCAGCAAATCGGCCAGGGCGTTGCTGCGGGCTTGCCGCGATTGCAGGGCGATGACGGCGGGGCTGGCCAGCGGTGCGCGGCCCTGGCGCGCCAGTTCCAGGAAGCGCAGCAGCGCGCGCGCGCAGTCGCCGCTCGAGGCCAGCTGGCCGATGGTGTCGATGCCGCAGTGGCGCAGCTTGGCCGCGCTGTCGCCCGCCAGGTCGGTCAGCGCGAGGATGGGCCGGCGGCAGCGCAGGTATTCATACAGCTTGGCGGGAATCTGCGCGTTGCAGTTGGCCGCCTGCAGCAGCAGCAAGCCATCGGCGGCCAGCATTTCCTGCAGCGCCGCGCCGTGCGGCTGCAAAGGCTCCAGGCTGACCAGGTCCAGAATGCCGTATTTCGCCAGCAATCCCGCCAGCCACGCATCGTGGCCAGTGGCGCGCAGCACCAGCTGGAAATTACGCGCATGCAGCACGCCGTCGTGGCGCAGCCGGGCCAGAGCTTCGAACAGCGGCTGCGGATCGCGCTCGGACGGGTAGATCACGCCGCTGTGCAACAGCAGAAAACGGCTGCGGTGGCCGCGCAATCCGTCCAGCGGCGCGGCGCCCCCATCATCGTCATGGCCATTCTCGATCAGGCGGAAATGCTCGCGCGGCAGCTGCGCCAGGCGCCGCTGGTGCGCCGCGATGGCGCCCGGTGTGGTGCAGACGATGGCCGCGCTGCGCGCCGCGATGCGCTGTTCGATCCAGGCATGCATGCGGTGCAAACGCGCTTCGGGCGGATACGGCGCCAGCGGATCGCTATCGTCCAGCATGGGGTCGCGCTGGTCGGCGATCCACGGCAGGCCGCTGAGTTTTTGCAAGGTCATCGCGATCAGGTGCGCCGTGGCGATCGGGTACGTCGACCAGAGGGCGTCGGGGCGATACTCGCGGATCATGCGCAGGCCGGCCGGCACGGCGCTCAGCCACCAGGAACTCCAGCGGTCGGGCAGCGCCAGGCAGCGCGGATAGCGCCCGGCGATGGCCAGGTGGCGCGCCGCGTCCAGCGCCAGCGTGCGCCGCACGGTGGCTTGCGCGCCGATCTGCGCCAGCTGCGACTCGCCCCGCTGCGCATACGCGAGGGCGCTGGGGCTGAGCACGAGCGGTTGCCAGCCGCATTCGGGCAAATGGCGCGCAAAGCCCAGGGTGCGCAGGATGCCGCTGCCCCCCTGCAGCGGCGGAAAATGGTAGGCGATCATCAACACCCGTTTTGGTCGGGCCACGTTCGGTCGGGCCGCGTTCGGCGTGATCGCTACCATGACTGCAGCCACCGTGCACACAGCTGTTCGACTTCGGCGCGCCAGGCGGCGCTGGCGAAGGTGTGGTTGGCGCCGTTGACCTGCGCCTGCGTCCATTGCGCGCGGGCGGTCACGGTGCGCCAGGCAGGATCCCCATCGAGCAGGGCTTGCCACTCGCGCGCGCCCAGGTCGTCGCCGCTGAGGACCAGCAAGACCTTGCCCTGGAATTGCGTCAGCGCCCGCAGCAGGGCCGGCGCGGGCGCGTCGCCGTCCTGCGTTGCCTGCGCCTGCACCTGCGTGGCGGCCGCCACCTGCCGCAGCGAGGCCAGGCTGGCGCCCAGCTGCAGTCCGCCGCTGGCCAGCTTGCGCCAGAAACCACCTTGCAGCAGGCGTGGCAGATAATAATGGCGCAAGGTGGCGCGCGCCAGGCCGGCGCTGCTGCGCACCCACGGGTTGAGCAGGACCAGCGCGACGATGCGCGCGTCGTTTGGCGCATGGCAGGCGGCCGCCGTGGCGCCGTCGCACAAGCCCCACAGCGCCACTTCGCGCAGCGATGGCACGGCGTCGAAGAATTGCGCCAGCGCGCCGGCGATGTCGGGACCGGCGGCGCGGTAATCGCGCGCGCTACCCTCGCTGTCACCCATGCCGCGCAAGTCGAAACGCAGCACGGGCAAGCCGCGCGCGGCCAGGGCGCGAGCCAGCAGGACGAACTGCCGGTGGCTGCCCACCCTGTACTGCGGCCCGCCCGTGATGATCAAGACGCCGCGCGGGCTTGGTGCGTCGGGCAGGCTGAGGATGCCGACCATGCGCGCCTGCGACTCATCGTCTTCAGCTGCACTGCGAAAGCGCAGGGCCAGTTCGCGCACGGCGGGCGCCGCGAGGTGCTGCTGACTGTTGTCGCGCTTCATGGCGACGTCCTTTCCTCATCGAGCCAGTCGCGACACAGGGCACGCGTGGCGTCCAGCAGTTGCGGACACTCGAGCAGCTCGCCGCTATGCCAGAACGGGCCATCGCCAAAGCTGGCCACGTGCACAGGGGCGCCGTGTTCACGCCATTGCCGCGCAAGGGGCGGCAAGGGTGCGGCTGCCTGTTCCGGCCCCTGGTAATCGAGCCAGTAGACGGGCACCGCCGGCAGCAGCGCGGAGCCGCTGACGCCTTCGATGGCCTGCGCCAGCTCGGGCGCCAGCCGGTAGCCGGCCACCTCCACAGCTGCACCCTGCGCTAGTGCGGCGCGCGCCTGGCCGGGGGCTTCCTGCGTGCCGCCGGCCAGCATGCTTGTTGCCAGGCGCAGGCGCAGGAAGCGGTCGATGCTGCGCCGTCCATCGAGTTCCGGCTGCCACAGCAGCAAACGTGCCAGGGGCAGCGGCGCGCGGTTGGCGAAATCCAGGGCCAGCAGGGCGCCCAGGCGCAAGCCCCACATGGTTAGCGGGCCATCGACCCGCTGCGCCAGCCACGCGCAAGCCAGGTGCAGGTCGTTGTGCCAGATGTCCCAGCGCGCCTCGCTGAAGTCGCCGCTGCTGTCGCCGCAGCCAAACAGGTCGATCTGCAGCACGCTGTAGCCGGCTGCGGCAAAGGCGCGCGCCTGTGCGGCGGCCACGTGGCGGCTTTTATTCAGTTCTTCCGCAAACGGATGCACGTAGAGGATGCCGCCGCGCGCGCTGCGGCCCGGCGGCGGCAGGTGCAGCAGGCAGTAGCGCTGGCCGCCGCTGGCTGGCAGGAAGAAGGGCAGCAGCGGCAAGGCGTCGAGGGAGGCGCAGCTCATGGTCGCAGCTTTGCAAACACGAAATCGTGCAGGGTGCCCACGGTGGCGAAGTGGCGCGCATGGATGTCGTCGTCGGCGACAAAGATGCCGAAATGGTCTTCCAGCGCGGCGATCACGCCGATCACGGCCATCGAGTCGAGTTCCGGCACGCTGCCCAGCAGCGGCGTGTGGGCTTCCAGCACGCGGCCGTTCAAGCCCAGCGTGGTGTCGAGGATGTGTTTTACTGCTTCAAGATGCGGCATGTCAGCTCCAGGGAAGGGTAGTGGGGCAGGCGGCTGGTATCGAAGGCCAGGCAGGCGATATCGTCCGGGCGGCGCGACAGGTGCAGATAGGGCGGCAGGCTGGCGGCCATCCATTGCCAGCGCCCGCAGCGAATAAAGGTGGCCGTGCCCAGCGCGTGCGTGCCCAGGCGCGCATGGGCGCCCAGCGAGGCGCGGTTGAAGCGCGAGATGCGGCTGCACGACCAGCGCACGCCCTGCGCATAGAGTACAGCGTTGGCTTCTTCCCACAGGCGGGCGAAGACCAGGCCGCCGCGCTGGTCGGGATGCACCCACACGTCCAGGTCCCACGACGACTGCTTCGACGCCAGCGCATAGCGGGCGCGCACCTCGTCTTCCTGGCAGCCATGGCGCAGCAGCCAGATCCAGCCAGCCATGCTGGCCTTGGCCGTGTCTTTGCCCGCGTCATGCGCGCTGCGGGCCACCAGGCATTGCGCGCCCTGCCGGTAGCGTTCGTGCAGCGCGCCGGGCCGGCGCTCGGGACCGGGCGGCAAGTCCGCCTCCGCCAGGCAGGGGGTGACGGCAATCGACTGGCCGCGCCCGCGGCACAGCGAACCGGGCGCCACGGCTTGCGCCACGAATTGATAACGGTATAGCGCGCAGCGTCCGCCCGGCACCATCGCCAGCAGCCGCGCCAGGGCCAGCCAGGCGCTGTCGCGCCAGCCCAGTTGGCGAAGGCTGGCGGCAAGCCGGTGCAAGCGGGGGAAATGGATGAAATGGGCGAAGCTGGCCATGGCGGTCAAGGATGGGGCGGCTTTGCAGCCAACGCTGTCCATTAGAGCGCAGCGGCCAGCGTCGGTCTTGCGCCGGCTCAAGCTGTGTTGCTGAAACTGTTAATTGATCAAAATCAAGACCGCTGTGGCCGTTTGTCTGAATCATAGGGGAATGCATGGCAATCATGGCAACCCGGGGACGAAACGATGGCGACACTGATACACGATCTGATCTTTGAATCGGCGCAGCGCGCGCCCCAGGCGCCTGCCTTGTCATGGCAGGGCGAGCAATTGAGCTATTGCGCGCTGGCGCAGTCCGTGCGCGAGGCAGCCAGCACCTTGCTGACCCTGGGCTTGCAGCGTGGCGCGCGCGTGGCCGTGTACCTGGAAAAACGCCCGGAAAACGTCAGCGCCATGTTTGGTGCGGCCGCCGCTGGCGGCGTGTTCGTGCCCGTCAATCCGCTGCTCAGGCCGGACCAGGTGGCGTACATCCTGGCCGATTGCAACGTGGCCATCCTCGTCACGTCGCGCGAGCGCCTGGCGCAGCTGGGCCCCGCGCTGGCCGCCTGCCCGGACTTGCAGACGGTGCTGCTGACGGGCGAGGGGGATGCGGACGCGAGCCTGGGCAAGGTGCGTTTGTTGCCGTGGAACGCCATGCCCGCCGCTGGCGCGCCCGCACCCCTATGGCACGCGGCGATCGACACGGACATGGCTGCCATCTTGTATACCTCGGGCAGCACGGGGCGGCCGAAAGGCGTGGTGCTGTCGCACAGGAACATGCTGGCGGGCGCGCTCAGCGTGTCGGGCTACCTGCGCAACACGCCGCAAGACCGGATTCTGTGCGTCTTGCCGCTCAGCTTTGATTATGGCTTGAGCCAGCTGACGACGGCGTTTGCCAGTGGCGCCTGCGCCGTGCTGATGAATTATCTGCTGCTGCGCGATATCGTCGAAGCCGTCGAGCAGGAAGCCATCACGGGCCTGGCCGCCGTGCCACCCCTGTGGGTGCAGCTTTCGCAGCTGAGCTGGCCCTTGTCCACGCCTTTGCGCTACATCACCAATTCGGGCGGCGTGATGCAGCGAGCCACCCTCGACCGGCTGCGCCAGTTGCTGCCGCGCACGCAGGTTTATCTGATGTATGGCTTGACGGAAGCGTTCCGCTCCACCTATCTGGCGCCAGAACAGCTGGAACGGCGCCCGGATTCCATCGGGCAGGCGATCCCCAACGCGGAAGTGCTGGTGCTGCGTCCGGACGGCAGCATGTGTGACGCCGACGAGCCGGGCGAGCTGGTGCACCGTGGCGCGCTGGTGGCGCTCGGTTACTGGAACGATGCGGCGCGCACGGCCGAGCGCTTCAAGCCACTGCCGCCGCAGGCAAGCGGCCTGGTGCTGCCGGAACTGGCCGTCTGGTCGGGCGACACGGTGCGCCGCGATGCGGACGGCTATCTGTATTTCGTGGGGCGCAGCGATGACATGATCAAGACGTCCGGTTACCGGGTCAGCCCTGCCGAGGTGGAGGAAGTCGCGTATGCGAGCGGGCTGGTGGGCGAGGCTGCGGCGCTGGGCCTGCCCCATGCCGTGCTGGGCCAGGCCATCGCCTTGCTCGTCACGCCTGCGCCTGGGGTGGAATTAGTGCGCGACAGCGTGCTGGCCGTCTGCCGCGCGCGCCTGCCCAGCTATATGGTGCCGCAGTGGGTGGAGATCCGCGACGGCGTGCTGCCGCGCAATCCGAACGGCAAGATCGATCGCCCCTTGCTGGCCAGGGAACTGGCGCGCGCGTATGCGGTCAAATCAGGAGATGCGGCATGAAGGACTTGATCCGCTCGAACAGCACGGAATTGCCGTCGCACCCACCTCTACGCCAGTTCGTCGTGGAAAACGACATGCTGCAGGTCGGCGGCGTGCCCTTGCGCCAGCTGGCGCAGAGGGTGGGCAGCACGCCGTTTTATGCGTATGAACGGGCGCACATCACGCGCCGCATGGCCGAACTGCGCGCCGCCTTGCCCGCTGGCGTGCACGTGCATTACGCCATGAAGGCCAACCCGATGCCGGCCGTGGTGCAGTGGCTGGCGGGCCTGGTCGATGGCATCGACGTGGCGTCGGGCGGCGAACTGGCCACCGCACTCGATACGCCCATGGCGCCGGAACGCATCAGTTTCGCGGGGCCGGGCAAGAGCGATGGCGAACTGGCGCGGGCCGTGGCCGCTGGTGTGCTGGTCAACGTGGAATCCGGCGCCCAGCTGGAACGGTTGGCGCTGGCCAGTGAACGGCTGGGCGTGATGGCCAGGGTGGCCGTGCGCGTCAATCCCGACTTCGCCTTGCGCCGCACGGGCATGCGCATGGGCGGCGGCGCGCAGCCGTTTGGCGTCGATGCGGCCCTGGTGCCGGCGTTGCTGGGCCGCATCGGCCAGCTGGGGCTGGATTTTCACGGCTTTCACCTGTATGCAGGCTCGCAAAGCCTGTCGGCGACGGCCCTGGCCGAAGCGCAGGCGCTCAGCGTGCAGCTGGCCCTGCAATTGGCCGACAGCGCGCCGTCGCCCATGCGCACCTTGAATATCGGCGGCGGCTTTGGCGTGCCGTATTTTCCTGGCGACCAGGCACTCGACCTGGCGCCCGTGGCGGCAGGCTTGCAGCGGCAGCTCGCCATCCTGGCACAGGCGGCGCCCGGCACGCGCCTGAACCTGGAGCTGGGCCGCTATCTGGTGGCCGAGGCGGGCGTGTATGTATGCAAGGTGCTCGAACGTAAGGTCTCGCATGGACAGGTCTTTCTGGTGACGGACGGGGGCTTGCACCATCACTTGGCGGCCTCGGGCAATTTCGGCCAGCTGATCCGCAAGAATTACCCGGTCGCCATCGGCAACCGGCTGAACGGCGGGGCGCGCGAAGTGGCGTCCGTCGTGGGGCCGTTGTGCACGCCGCTGGACTTGTTGGCCGACCAGATGGAAATGGCGCGCGCCGAGGAGGGCGACCTGGTGGCGGTGTTCCAGTCGGGCGCGTATGGCTTGACGGCCAGCCCGACGGCCTTTCTTGGCCATCCGCTGCCGGCCGAGGTGCTCGTATGAGCGGCCTGTGCGGTTGGCTGGCGGCGCCTGGCGGGGCGGCGGGCGGGGCTTCCGGCCTTGCCGCCGCGCACAGTGGCCCTGCAGCCGATAGCGCCGCGCAGACCGCGCTGGCAAGCATGGCCGCGCCCTTGTCGCGTTTCGATAGCGCGCCCCTGGCCGCCAGCTTGAGCGACGTGGGCGGCGTGGCTGTGGCCGCCATCGACGGCAGCCGCCATGTGTATCAGCAGGATGGCTTGCAAGTGGCCATCTGGGGCCGGCCCATGCTCGACGGTTCGGCCGACGATGTGGCGTGCCGCCTCGCTTCCCTGTGGCTGAGCCGGGGCGTGGCCGCCTGCGCCAGCCTGTCCGGGCCATTCTCTTTGGCCATCCTCGACGCCTTTTCCGGCTCGGCCCTGCTGGCCGTGGACCGCACCGGCATGCATCCGCTCAGCTATGCGAGCAATGCGCAAGGCCTGTTCTTTGCCTCCTCGATGGATGCCATGCTGGCCCATCCGTCCGTGCGGGGCGCGCTCGATCCGCAAGCACTGTATCACTACCTGTTCTTCCACATGGTGCCTGGCCCGGCCACGGCTTACCTGGGCCAGCAGCGCTTGCTGCCCGGCGAATACCTGCATGTGCGGGGCGGCAAGCAATGCAAGGGCCGCTACTGGCAGCTGACCTTCCAGGAGCCGGCAGCGGCGCGCACGCGGGCCAGCTTTGCCAGCAACAAGCAGGAATTCCTGCGTTTGCTGCGCCAGGCCGTGGAAAGCAGCCTGGGGGCGGATGGCGCGGACACGGGCGCGTTTCTCAGCGGCGGCACGGACAGTTCCACCCTGGCCGCCATCATGGGGCAGGTGACGGGCCGGCCCGCGCGCACGTATTCCATCGGCTTTGATGCGCCTGGTTATGACGAAATGGCGTATGCGCGCCTGGCCGCCAGCCATGCGGGCAGCATCCACCACGAGCGCTACGTGACACCAAATGACGTGCTGGCCGCGATTCCCGCCATGGCGGCCATTTTCGACCAGCCTTTCGGCAATGCCTCGGCCATTCCCGCCTTTTATTGCGCGCAGATGGCGCGCGAGGATGGCGTGAAGCGCCTCCTGGGCGGCGACGGCGGCGATGAATTATTTGGTGGCAATGAGCGCTATGCGCACCAGGCCTTGCTGTCGCAGTACGAGCGCTTGCCCGTCATGTTGCGCCAGGCCATCATCGAGCCGCTGCTCTTCCGCCAGCAAAGGGGCAAGCCGTGGCGGCTGGGCGACAAGGCGCGCCGCTACATCGAGCAAGCGAGCTTGCCGCTGCCGGCCCGCCTCGACAGCTACAATCTGCTGCTGCGCCATGGCCACAGCACGGTGCTGGAAGCGGGTTTCATCGATACCATAGCCCCCGGCATGGCGCCCGGCTGCGTGAATGGCGCCTATTGGGAACGGCAAGGCCAGGGCTTGAGCCAGATCAATGAGCTGCTGGCGCTGGACATGCGCTTTACCCTGGCCGACAACGACCTGTTCAAGGTGCGCAAGGCCTGCGAGCTGGCTGGCGTGGAAGCGGCGTTTCCCTTCCTGCACGACGCGATGGTGGCGTTTGCTGCGCGCCTGGCGCCGCGGGACAAGCTCGACGGCAGGCAATTGCGGCCCTTCTTCAAGCGGGCGCTGGCGGAAATCCTGCCACCGGCCATCGTGCGCAAGAAAAAGCATGGCTTCGGCTTGCCCTTCGGCCAGTGGTTGCACAGCCACGCGCCGCTGCGCGAATTTGCGTTTGACAATCTGACGCAACTGCGCGGGCGCGGCATCGTGCGGCCTGCCTTCATCGACGATCTGCAAGGGCGCTTGCTGGCGGAACATCCGGCCTATCACGGCACCATGGTGTGGCTGCTGCTGATGCTGGAACAGTGGCTCAGCCAGCATCCGGGCGCGCTGGGTGCGCTTGCCGGCGGTTTTGCCGCATGCGCCACAGAAACGCCAGGCGTCCTCGATCCCACGGCGTAAAGCGGGGCAGTTGCAGCAGGTCGAGTCCCGCGCCGGGGCGCGCCACGCCCCAGTCCGTCGCCACGGCCGCCTTGAATCCCAGGCTGTTGACCATTGCCACGTGCGGCGCGCCATAGTCGCGTCCGGCCTTGCCGTTGGGGTAAGCAAACAGGGTGACGGGTGTCTGTACCAGCGCTTCCAGCTGGCGCTTGCCATTGGCGATGTCCAGCCGCGCGGCGTGGTCCGGCAAGGTGGACAAAATCGGATGGCTGGCCGTGTGTGCGCCTAGGGCCATGCCGGCCGCATGTAACTGGCGCAGTTGCGCCGTGCTCAGCATGGCTGGCGGGCCCGCCGTGGCGCCCGCATGGCGGCGGATCTGCATGGCCAGCTGCTGGCGCCGGGCGAACGGCAGGTATTTGAGCTGGCCCAGCAAGGTGGCGATGGCCGCCTGCCGCTGCGCCAGGCTGGCGACGGGGAAGGTCCCCAGCTCGTGTTCGCGCAAGTCCAGCACGGGATCGGACGCCTGGCGCACGGCGTCGATCACCGTGTCGTTCCACATCTGTCCGCCATCCAGGTAGCCCGTGGCGATAAAAAACGTGGCGTGCAAGCCGTGGCGCTGCAGCAGCGGCAGGGCCACTTGCGCATTGTCTGCGTAGCCGTCGTCAAAGGTGATGCAGGCGGCGCGCGGCGGCAGGCTGCCATCCTGCAGCCGCTGCACGGCATCATTCAGCGGCAGCGGCGTATAGAAACGTTTCAAAAGGCGCAACTGTCGCTCGAACAGGGCCGCATCGACTTCGCCGGGAAACAGGGGGTCTGGCCGCGCCAGCACGCGGTGGTAGATCAAGATGGACAAGGTGGCCGTCATGGCTGCTCCGCGATGGCGGCCCGGGGTCTGGCCTGACGCGATGTAGAGGTGGGGGTGAGGGTGGGCGCCTGCTGCTCGACAACGATGCGCGTGGCGATCAGGGCGGCCATCAGGTAATACGGCATGTCGAAGTATAGCAGGCTGAGGAAGGCGCCGCCCACGGCAAAGCCGATCAAGCTGGCCTGGCTCATGGTGGCCAGGCCGTGCGCCCAGCGCAGTTCCGGCTTGCCCCGCGTGCGGCGGATGATGGCGGCCGCCGAGCGCCAGGTGGCGATGCCGAGCGCCAGGTAAATCAGCAAGCCGACAAAGCCGTGTTCGCCCAGCGCCTGGAAATAAATGCTGTGCGCCGCATGCACATCCATCGGGTTCGGCGCATAGCGGGCAAAGATGGCGGCGTCGGAAACGTCGAAGCCGCCGCCAGGAAAACGGTCGCGCGCCAGGTTCCACGCCATGCGCCAGGCATTCACGCGGCCCATGGCGGAAACATCGTCCTGATACGTGTTGATGGTGTCCATGCGCTCGGCCCAGCGCTCGGGCATAAAGGCCAGCAGCAGCGGCGCGACCGCACCGAGCAGCGCGCCCAGCACCAGCTTGCGGTCGCTTTTCAGCCACATGAACAGGCCCATGGCGGCAATGGCCAGCAGCCCGCCGCGCGAATACGAACCCAGCGCGGCCAGGGCTGACAGCAGCATCGCCGCGGACAAGCCATGGCGCACCCAGCGCTTGTCCGTGTTTTGCTGCAAATAATACATGAGGGGGATGGTAATGATCAGGGCCAGGGCCAAGGAATTGTTATCCCCAATAAACGTATCTTCCGGTCCCCAGACCCGCTCCGTGCCGCCGCTGCGGATGGTGAAGATGCCGCCTTTCACGCCGTAATAGCCGATCGAGCCCACCAGCACCCACACGAGGCGCACGATGTCGCGCCGCGTGCGTATCACCATCATGATGACAAAGCTCATCAGCATGATCTTCATGACCTTGTTCCACTGCACCCACGACGATTCCGGCAGCAGGGCGAACGGGGCCGTGACATTCATCCACACGACAAACAGCAGCAGCAGCAAGCTGACGGGCGTGAGCGGCAAGCTTTTCGGCTCGCGCGTCATGAGCAGGCTGAGCATGGTGGCGATGGCGATGATGAAGGCGAACGGCAAGTGGGTGGCAAAGCCCCAGGCTTGCGTGTGCGGATTCATCACGCTGACCCAGACCCACATCAGGCCGCCGATGGCTGGCGACTTCAGGATGAAGGGCAGTGAACCCAGGATGATGATGGTAATCAGTATGTCGCGCATGAAGGGGACGCTCCTGGTTTTTGCCCGGCTTGGCAAGGTCTTGATGCCTGTCAACGGGCTGGCGGGCAGGCTCAGTACACTGGTTCAACACTGTCCAGCACGTTGTTGAGTCTTTACATCGTTTTGTCATGGTAAGACCAAGGAGGCATGTCCTTGTTGACCGTTCTCATGGCGACCTACAATGGCGCCGGCACTTTGCCCCAGGTATTGCGCGCCTACATGGGACTGCGTGCGCCCGTGGGCGGCTGGCGCCTGCTCATCGCCGACAATGGCAGCACGGACGCCACCGCCCAGGTGATCGCCGCCTTCCGCGGCCGCTTGCCCTTGAGTTCCGTCTACGTGGCGCGGCGCGGCCGCAGCCCCGCTCTGAACGGGGCCGTCGAGCATGCCTTGCGCCAGGGAGGCGACGGCAGCGAACTGTTCGTGTTTGGCGACGACGACGCCATGCCGGCTTCCGACTGGCTGTGCCGCTTGCAGGACAGCGCGCGCAGCCACCCCGGTTACGCCCTGTTCGGCGGCGCCATCGTGCCCGCCTGGCGCGAACAACCGGCCCACTGGCTGCTGCGCCTGACCCCCGTTGGCTTGACGTGGGGCATCACCAGCCCCGATTTGCGCGAAGCCCCCATCTATCCTGGCCTCGTGTGGGGCGCCAACATGGCGATTCGCCGACGCATCTTCGAGGCGGGCGCCCGCTATGACGAAAGCATCGGCCCGCAGGGGGCCAATTACGCCATGGGCAGCGAAACCCGGCTCAACCTGGAGATGCATGCGGCCGGCAATCCGTCCTGGTTCTGTCCGCAAGCCAGAGTGGCGCACATCATCCGCGTCCCGCAAGTGCAGCGCGCCTGGATACTGCGCCGCGCCATGCTGTTTGGGCGGGGCCAGTGCCGGCTGGCGACCTTTGCGCCCAGCGTGGAGTTTCTCGGCGTGCCCCGCTGGATGCTGGGCAGATATGTGCGCGATTCCCTCGGCGCCGTGCGGGCCTGGCTGCGGCGCGACCACGCCGACTTGTTCCTGCGCCAGTGGGAACGGGCCTGGCTGCGCGGTTTCTTCCATGAAGCCTGGCGGGGACGGCGCAAACGCTTGCCGCGCATCGTCATCAGCAGTTATTCGGGCGAGCTGGGGGGCATGGAGCTGCGCATGGCGCAAGAGGCCAAAATGCTGGGCGCGAACGGCTATGACAGCGTGCTGGCGCTGCGGCGCTTTCCCGGTTTTAGGCTATGGGTGCAAGGCTTGCGCGCGCAGCAGCTGCAAGTGCGCGTCTATGAACCGCCCTTGTTTCTCGAACACTGGGCCTGGCGCCGCTGGAATTGGCTGCGCGCCAGGCTGACGGGCGCTTGGCGGCTGCGGCGGCTGCGGCCTGACCTCGTCCACGTGGCGTTTTGCTGGACCAGTTATGGCGCTTCCATCCTGTGGCTGGCCCGGCAATGCCGTTTGCCGGCCGTGATCAGCGTGCACAATGCGTTTCCTCTGGAGCCGTTCAGCGACTGGCAGCGGCCCCGCTTGCAGGAAGCGTTTCTCAGCGTCAAAGGCGTGTATGCCGTGTCGGCCTCGTCCATGCGGCATTTTCTCGACCTGTACCGCGACATGCTGGCGCCGGAAACGCGGCTGGCCGTCATTCCCAACGGCGTCGATACGGACACGTTTATCATCTCGCCCGAACGGAAAGTGCAGGCACGGCGGCAACTCGGGCTGCCGCCGGACGCGCTGGTACTGGGGGCCGTGGCGCGACTCTCCGCGCAAAAGCGTCCGCAAGCGCTGCTGGCCCTGTTTGCCTGCCTGGCCGCGCAGTTTCCCAACTTATATTTAGTGCTCGTGGGCACGGGGCCGCTGGAAGCCGCGCTGCGGTTGCAGGCGCAACAATCGGGTTTGCAGGATCGCGTAGTGTTTGCCGGCTTCCAGCAGCGCGTCGAACTGCTGATGCCGGCCTTCGACCTGCATGTGCTGCTGAGTAAAAACGAAGGCTTCGGCATCGCCACCATCGAAGCCATGGCTTGCGGCGTGCCGGCCGTGGGCACGGATGTGCCGGGCACCCACGATATCCTGCACGATAGCGCAGGCGGCATGCTGCTGCCGCTCGACGACGAGCACGCCGCCTGCGCGGCCGTGGCGCAGCTCTTGGCCGATGCGCCCCGGCGCGCGCGCATGGGACGGCTGGCCCGCGAGGAAACCGTGCAGCGCTATTCGATGCCGCGCCTGGAGCGCCAGTTGCGCCAATTCTATGCCGGCCTCGTGTAGGCGCGGGCGGCCCGCATGAGCGCCACCCGCCATTCGTTTTTCTTTTCGTTTGCCGAAAAATACACGGTGCTGCTGCTGGGCATCATCGCCACCATGGTGCTGTCGCGCCTGCTTACGCCGGCTGAAGTAGGCGTGTATTCGCTGGGCGCCGTGCTGGTGGCGCTGGCGCAAGTGGTGCGCGATTTTGGCGTGGGGCAATATCTGATCCAGGAAAAGCAGCTCGATGCCGTGAAATTGCGCGCCGCGCTGGCTACCAGCCTGCTCGTCGCCTGGTTGCTGGCCGGCCTGGTGCTGCTGGCCAGCGCGCCGCTCGCGCATTTCTATGGCGAGCCAAGGCTGACCCTGGTGCTGCGTTTGCTGGCGATCAATTTCCTTCTGATCCCGTTCAGCGCCTTGACCTTGCCGATGCTGCGCCGGCAGCTGCGCTTTCGCGCCATCTACGCCATCAACGCGGCCAATAGCGTGGTCAACCTGCTGGTGGCAGTGCTGCTGGCGCTGTATGGCTACAGTTATATGAGCATGGTATGGGCGGCGCTGGCCGGTTCCTGCGCGTCACTGCTGGTAAGCCTGCTGGTGCGGCCGGGCGAACTGCCGTGGCTGCCGGGGCGGCGCGGCATGGGCGCCATCGCCCGTTTTGGCGCGTATGCGACGGGTGGCGGTCTCGTCGACGAGGCGGGCGTGGCGGCGCCGGACCTCATCATCGGCAAGCTGATCGGCATTGAAAGCCTGGCCCTGTTCGGCAAGGCGCAAAGCGTGCTGAATATTTTCAACCAGGCCATCACCAGCGCCATCTCGCCCGTGGTGTTTCCCCTGTTCGCGGTCCGCGCGCGGGAAGGGGGAGGCCAGGGCGGACAGGGCGGGGCGGAACTCGTGTATTTGCGCACGATCAGCTACATGACGGCGCTGGCCTGGCCGTTTTTTCTCTTCCTCGCCTGCATGGCTTTGCCCCTGGTCAAGGTGTTGTATGGCACGCAATGGCTGGACTGTGTGCCCTTGATCCGCATCATGTGCCTGTCCTCGGCCGTGTATAGCATGTTCAGCATGGCCCGCTACCTGTTCGTGGCGACGGGCCAGTTGCATGCGCAGGTACGGCTCGATGCGTGGGCCGGCAGCTTGAAAGTGGCGCTGCTGCTGGCCGCGGCGCCGTTCGGTCTGGTGGCGGTGGCCTGGGCCGTGGTGCTCAGCAGCGTGCTGCGCAGCTGGCTGAACTACGGCAGCCTGCGCCGTTTGAGTGCACTGGACTGGCGCATCTTGGCGCGGGCCTTGCGCAAGAGTCTGCTGCTCTGCGGCTTCAGTGGCGTCGCGCCCATCGCTTCGCTGCTGTGGCTGCCTGCGGAGACACCGGCGCTGCTGGCGCTGACGGGCACGGCGCTGGCCACCTTGCTGTGCTGGCTGGCCGGCCTGTTCCTGTTGAGGCATGAACTCGCGGGCGAATTTTTGTTATTGCAACGCAAGCTAGCTGGCCGCTGGCTGGCAGTCAAATCACCGCACTGAGCCTTTGGTATCGGCGCGAACGCACGAAAGGATGACCATGCGTGTCGGTATCTTGTCCTACCCGATGCTGTTCCAGCGCGACGGCGGCTTGCAGATCCAGGTGCGCGAAACCATTGCCGCGCTGAACCGGCTGCCCCAGCAGGCGGCGCGCGCCCTGGAAGTGCAGCTGGTCGACGCCAACCATGAGCGGCTGGCCGATTTCGACGTGCTGCATGTGTTTTCGGCGAGTAATGGCACTTACCGCATCATGGAAATGGCCAGCGAGCAAGGCGTGCCCGTGGTGCTGTCGCCGCTGCTGTCGCCGGGCTGGGGCCGCGCCAGCGCCTGGCGCGCGCGGCTGGCCGACCGCCTGGCAGGGCGCCTGACGGAATGGATGGTGCAAACGAGCTATGCGCAAACGCGGCGCGCCTTGCAGCTGGCCGACGTGGTGATCGCCTTGGGCGAGGCTGAGCGCGACGCCATCGTGCACGGTTTCGGCATGCGGGCCGACGCCATCCGCGTCTTGCCGAATGGGATCAACCCGCATTTCTTCACGGCCAATGGCGATTTGTTCCTTCGCGAGACGGGTATCGCCGGGCCGTTCGTGCTGATGACGGGCAGCATTTCGCCGTATAAAAACCAGCTGGGACTGGCCCAGGCGCTGGCGGGCGCCGGCTTGCCCCTGGTACTGATCGGCGCCGCGCCGCGCGAACAGCAAGCGTATCTGCAGCAATTGCTGGACTTGCCGCACGTCAGCTGGCTGGGCGCGCTCGACCACGCCGACCCGCTGCTGGCCAGCGCCTACCATGCGGCGGCCGTGGCGGCCTTGCCCAGCCAGGGCGAAGTGTTTCCCTTGAGCGTGCTCGAAGCGCTGGCGGCCGGCACGCCCGTCGTCATGACGGCGCAAAGTGCACTGGACTTGCCCGATTCCGCGTTCGCGCTGCGCAAGGTGGCTTGGGACGACGGCGCCGCGCAACGCCAGGCCATCCTTGAACTGCTGGCGCTGCAGCCCGAACGCTGCCGTGTGCAAGCCCTGGTGGAACGCTTTACATGGGAACGGGTGGCGGCGCAGATTGCCGATTGTTACTACCAGCTGCAGTCCTTGCCTGCCAGGAGGCAGCATGCTGTTTAATTCCTTCGCCTTCCTGTTTGCCTATCTGCCCATCGTGCTGGCCGGCTATTTTCTGCTGGACCGCTGGGCCTCCGCCGCCGGCGCCACTACCAGCTGGCGCCGCCTGGGACCCGCCTCTTGGCTGGCCGGCGCCTCGCTGTTTTTCTATGCCTGGTGGGACGTGCGCTACCTGCCGCTGCTGCTGGCGTCGATCTGCGTTAATTACGGCGCCGGGCGGCTGATCGGCTCCTGCGCGGGCGCGGCCCGCAAGCGCGCACTGCTGGCGGCCCTGGCGCTGAACCTGGGTTTGCTCGCCTACTACAAATATGCGAATTTCTTCATCGACAGCGTGAACGCCGTCGCCATCGCTGCC
This sequence comes from Janthinobacterium salmonicoloratum, assembly GCF_051380845.1. Lineage (NCBI taxonomy): Bacteria > Pseudomonadati > Pseudomonadota > Betaproteobacteria > Burkholderiales > Oxalobacteraceae > Janthinobacterium > Janthinobacterium salmonicoloratum. Next base: position 115,742 of record NZ_JBNYXV010000001.1, read on the forward strand.
GGTGCCGATACTGCCAGCCTGCCGTGGCACGGCCTCGACATCATCCTGCCGATCGGCATCTCGTTTTTCACCTTCACGCAGATCGCCTTCCTCGTCGATTGCTACCGGGGCGAGGTGCGCGAATACCGTTTCATTCATTACGTGCTGTTCGTCAGTTATTTCCCCCACCTGATCGCCGGCCCCGTGCTGCACCACCGCGACATGATGCCGCAGTTCGCCGACCCGGCCAATGCCCACCCGCGCGCCGCCAATTTCGCCATCGGCCTGTCGATTTTTACGATTGGCCTGGCCAAAAAGGTGCTGATCGCCGACAACCTGTCGCCGCTGGCCATCCCCGTCTTCGCGGCCGGCGCCCAGCCGACCCTGATCGAGGCCTGGATCGGCGTACTTGCCTACACCTTCCAGCTGTATTTCGACTTTTCCGGCTATTCCGACATGGCCATTGGCCTGTCGCGCCTGTTCGGCGTGAAATTGCCGCTGAATTTCAATTCACCATACAAGGCGGCCAATATCGCCGACTTCTGGCGCCGCTGGCACATGACCTTGTCGCGTTTCCTGCGCGACTATTTATATATTCCCCTGGGCGGCAGCCGCCGTGGCGAGGCCATGCGCTACCGCAACCTGATGCTGACCATGCTGCTGGGCGGCCTGTGGCATGGCGCCGGCTGGACCTTTGTCATCTGGGGCGGCTTGCACGGCCTGTACCTGGTGCTGCAACAGGCGTGGCAGCGCGCGTTCGGCTCGATCCAGGCGCGCTGGTGGCCTGGCGTATTGACCTTTCTTGCCGTCATGCTGGCCTGGATCTTCTTCCGCGCGCCCGACGTGGCCACGGCCTGGGACATCACGGGCGCGCTGGTGGGCGCGAATGGCGTGAGCTTGCCGCGCGGCCTGGTAAGTCACGCGGCCAGCCTGGCGCAGTGGGGCTGGCAGCCCGCCTTCGACGGCATCCGCTGGATCGAACTGGCCGGGCCCGGCTTGCCCACGCTGCTGGCGGCGATGCTGCTGGCTTTCAAGGCGCCGAACACGCAAGAAATATTCTTTCTCTACGAACCAGCCATTGAAAGAATATTTCAACCCGCAGGGCGTTGGGCCTTCAGCTGGCGCCCCACGTCCCGCTGGAGCCTGGGCTTTGCCGCGCTGTTCGTCGCCTGCATCTTCGGCATGAACCGGGTCACCGAATTTCTTTACTTCCAGTTCTGACCATGGACAGTTCCGGCCGCCGCTACCTCATCTGCTTCTTCGCCTGCGTCTTCCTGGTGCTCGGCTCCGTCTCGGTCATGAATTACCAGGTCGATCCCTACCTGCTGCACCAGTGGGACAGCCCCTTGCTGCAGCGCCCGCGCCAGCTGAATGAAAAACTCGGCGCCTGGGCCAAGACCTATGCCGTGGCGCGCTACCGGCCGGCCATCATCTACATCGGCAATTCGCGCACGGAAATGGGCTTGCCGACGGGCGTGCGCGCCCTGTTCGACGGCAAGAGCGTCTTCAACAGCGCGGTGTCCGGCGCCTCGATCGGCGACGCCATCCGCCTGGCCGAGCATGCGGCCAGGGTCAGCCGCGTCGAGACCATGGTGTGGGGCATCGACGCGCCCACATTTTCCCTGAACATGGGGGCGGCGCGCGTGGAAGACAGCCTGACGGGCGCCGAGCACGGCTTTTTCGCCCGGCGCGCCCTGGTCAACCTGAAGCGTGGCCTGACCTTGGACATGACGGAGGACAGCGTGCGCATCCTCACCGGCAATGCCGGCGATGTCTGCCGCTCCAACCTGGCCTTGTATGGGCAGCGCGACGAGACTTGCACCCTCAAAGGCATGCGGCACTGGCTGGGAACAAAGGACGCCATTCCCGTGCGCCTGCAGGAATTCAGCGATGGCCAGGGGCCGACGCCGCCCTCGACACTCGCGCTTGACGCCAGCATCGGCAAGCTGTGCCGGGGCGCCATGCGCCTGCGCCTGTACATCAACCCCACGCACGCGCTGACGATGTACGCGCTGCACTGGCGCGGCAAGTGGGATGCCATGCAGGCCTGGCAGCGCGGCCTGGTGCAGCTCGTCGAGCGCCACCGCCAGCGGGGCTGCGACGTGCGCCTGTATGATTTTTCCGGTTTTAACAGCATCACGACCGAAGCGACCCCGCTCGTCAGCGGCAAGCCCGAGATGCATTATTACTGGGAAGTGTCGCATTACCGGGACAATGTGGGCCGTTTGATCCTGGCGCGCCTGTTCGGCGGTGGCACGCCGCCGCCGGCCGATTTCGGCGTGGAGCTGACGCAGGCCAACATCGATGCCCACCAGGCCGCCACGCGCGCCGCGCGCGACCGCTATCGCGTGGAACACGCGCGCGAGGCGGCCTATGCGCAGCGGGTGCTGGACGGGCCGCTGATCCGGCGATGATGTAAGCCGCCGCATACGCCATTTCTCTACTTCCAGTGCTGACCATGGATACCATTGCCCGTCGCTACCTCGCCATCTTCCTTGCCTGCGTGCTGGCCGCGCTGGCCCTCGTTTCCGCCGTCAATTACCACGTCGACCCGTATCTGCTGCACCAGTGGGACAGCCCGCTGCTGCAGCGATTGCGGCCGACGACCGAAAAACTCAGCGTGTGGGGCAAGACGTATGCCGTGGCGCGCTACCGGCCCGCCGTCGTGTATATCGGCAATTCGCGCACGGAAATGGGCTTGCCGACGGGCGTGCGCGCCCTGTTCGATGGCAAGAGCGTGTTCAACAGCGCGGTGTCCGGCGCCTCGATCGGCGAGGCTATCCGCCTGGCCGAGCACGCGGCCAGGGTCAGCCATGTCGACACCATGGTGTGGGGCATCGATGCCCCCTCGTTCTCGCTGGAACTGGGCTCGGCTGGCGTGGAGCCGGGCCTGACGGCCGCCGGCCCCGCGTTTTTCGCGCGCCGTGCCTTGCTCAATATCAAGCGCGGCCTGACTGTCGACATGACGCGCGACACCTGGCGCATCCTCAGCGGCAGCTATGACGGCGTGTGCCTGTCCAGCCTGGCCTTGCACGGCCAGCGCGACGAGTCCTGCCTTACCAGCCGCAACCGTACCTGGACCGGCACGGCGCGCGCCTTCACGCCGCGCCTGCAGGAATTTGGCGACGGCCTGGGGCCGACGGCGCCCGCGCTGCAGGCCTTCGATGCCAGTGTCGGCAAACTGTGCCGGGGCGGCACGCGCTTGCGCCTGTACATCAATCCCACGCACGCGCTCACGCTCGACGCCCTGTACTGGCGCGGCAAATGGGGCGCCATGGAAGCATGGCAGCGGGACTTGGCGCAGCTGGCCGGACGCTACCGGCGCCTGGGCTGCAACGTGCGCCTGTATGATTTTTCCGGTTTCAACAGCATCACCAGCGAGGCGATCCCGCAGGTGACGGGGGCGCGCGCGATGCGCTATTACTGGGAAGCGTCGCACTATCGCGACAATGTGGGGCGCTTCATCCTGGCACGCCTGTTCGGCGGCCCTGTACCGCCGCCGGCGGACTTCGGCGTGGAGTTGACGGAAAACGGCATCGCGGCCCACCAGACGGCCGTGCGCGCCGCGCGCGAACGCTATCACGCGCAGCACGCGGAGGAAACGGCGTATCTGCGCCACGTGCTGACCTTGCCGCGCGAACCCGAATAGGGGGCTATCGGTGCCAGGCGTATAGCGTGGGGCAGGGCGCTTGCGCTATGATGATGTTTTGCCATCCAGCAAGTTCCAGGACACCCCATGAAAATCGCCTTCTTTGCCAGTCAGCCCTATGACCGCCGTTTCTTCGATGAAGCCTTGCCGTCCCAGCCCGACGCCGCCGGCATCGAACTGGTCTATCACAGCGCCTTGCTGAGCCAGGAAACCGTGGTGCTGGCGCAAGGCGCACAGGCCGTCTGCGTCTTCGTCAACGACGTGCTCGACGCGCCAGTGCTGGAATCGCTGCACGGCTACGGCGTGCGCGCCATCCTGCTGCGCTGCGCCGGCTACAACAACCTCGACCTGGAAGCGGCCAAGCGCCTGGGCCTGTTCGTCGCCCGCGTGCCCGCCTACTCGCCGGAAGCCGTGGCCGAATACACTTTGGCCCTCGTGCAAACCCTGAATCGCCATACGCACCGCGCGTATGCCCGCGTGCGCGAAGGCAATTTCTCGCTCGACGGCTTGCTGGGCGCCACCTTGCACGGCAAGACGGTGGGTATCGTCGGCACGGGCAAGATCGGCCTGGCCACGGCGCGCATTTTCAAGGGCTTCGGCTGCACGGTGCTGGGCCACGACCCGTATCCGGCGCCTGCGTTCGCAGAGCTGGGCACGATGGTGGAGCTGCCGCAGCTGCTGGCCGAATCCGACATCGTTTCCCTGCATTGCCCCTTGATGGACAGTACGCGCCACATGATCAGCGAAGCAACCTTGCCGCTGATGAAGAAGGGCGCCATGCTGGTGAACACGTCGCGCGGCGGCCTGATCGACACGGGCGCCGTCATCGAGGCGCTCAAATCGCGCCAGCTGGGTTCCCTTGCCATCGACGTGTATGAGCAGGAAAGCAATCTGTTCTTCCAGGACCGCTCGTCCGACATCATCGACGACGATATCTTCCAGCGATTGATGACGTTCCCCAACGTGCTGGTGACGGGCCACCAGGGTTTCTTTACCATCGAAGCGCTGCGCGAGATCGCCGCCATCACGTATCACAACCTGGCGTGTTTCCTGCAGGGCAAGGTATGCGAAAACAGCGTACTAAGCAGCTGACGCCGGTTTTTTAGGCTTGGGCGGCGGCTTGGGTTTCGGCAGCGGCAAGGCATCGGCCGTGCGCCGCGCCAACTGGCCCAGCCAGTCGCGCTCGTCCCACAGCCCGCCATCGATGAGGAAATACGGCTTGGCTTGCGGGTAGGGCGGCGCTTCCTGCAGCGTGCCTTGTGCGCTGATCCAGGCGCGGCCCGCGTCCGTGGGCTTGATGAAGAGCTGGTCGTCGGCGACGATGGCGAACATCTTGCCGTCGCAATACAGGCCATACTCGCCGAACATTTTTTTCGCGCTGACGCTGCCCGCGCCCGCCATCTGGTCGAGCAAAAAATCCACCGTGCCTTGCTGTGATGCCATGTCGTCCTCCGTTTGAAAGAACAGTGTAGCGCACTGGCCAGGATTCGCTGGCAAGGCTACACTACGGCCATTGATTTTTTCGCATGACTTCTTTTCCCATGACACCCGAGCATATTATTCACCGCGGCATCCGCATCGCCACCCTGGCCGCCGGCGACCCCATCGAAACCCATTGCGCACCGGGCCACACGGCCATCCGCGAACAGGCCGACGGCTGGTGGCTGTATTTTGTCGACGAGGATGGCACCGTCGACGGCTATGACAGCCCGTTCGCCAGCCACGCCGAAGCGCTGTGGGCGGCCAAGGCCGCAGCCGAGTTCAGCGCCCAATGAAGGCCAGTCCGTGGGCTTTCCTAGGCTTGCCGCAAGCCCCTGCGCCGGAAGCGGAAAGCGCGGAGTACGGCGCCTGCCGTGCTGAATTACATGGCAAGCGCCTGGTCTTGCGCGTGGCGAAAACCACGCCGACGAAAACCGGCCAGTTCGTCACCGTCTGGAAGCGCCCCCATCCCGATGCCGACATCGCCCCGCTGGACGAAACGGACCCCGTCGATGTCGTCATCATCGCCGTGGCCGACGACGACGACGGCGTGCAGCACGGCTTTTTCATTTTTTCGCGCAGCGTGCTGCTGGAACGGGGCGTGATGTCGCGCGCCGGCCAAGGCGGCAAACGCGCGCTGCGCGTGTATCCGCCGTGGTGCGCGCCCCAATCTGTCCAGGCCTTGCGCACGCAGCGCTGGCAGGCGGGGTGTTTTGTGGCGGCGGGGGATCAGCCAAGGCTGGAACAGATGTTCAGGGAGTAATTATTCCCTTTTGCCTTTGAATTTATCTGGGCTTTACGCCAGTAGCAGACTGTCCAGCAGGTACGTTCCACACATAAATGAATGAAACCATAGCAAATGACGAGTCGAAATCGACTCTCGGCCCCTGGAGTCTGTCCGGGCGGGGCGACCTGTATCGCCGCTGTAGCAGTCGTTCGACTGATACAGCATGTGCTTGTACGCGGCGCCTTGTGCCTTGTCCCTGCCGTGCCGCGCTTTTAGACTGGGGGCTTCTCCACGCTGCGACTGCATACCATGACCGAACTCCTACCCCTGATGAGCTATTGTTTTGTAATGTCCGCCACGCCCGGTCCGAACAACGTCATGCTGGCCACCACCGGCGCCAATTTTGGCTATCGCGGTGCGCTGCCGGTTATCCTCGGCATCCAGGTCGGCATCTTTGTGCAGACCATGCTCATGTGCGTGGGGCTGGGCAGCGTGTTCGTCGCATACCCGATGGTGCAGCAGGTACTGCGGATCGCGGGCGCGCTGTACCTGATGTTTTTGGCCTGGAAGCTTGCGGGCGCCTCGGTGGCGGGAACCAGCGCACCGAAGGCCGTGTCGTTTGCGCAGGCGGCGCTGTTTCAGGCGCTGAATCCCAAAAGCTGGCTCAAGGCGATCACCATGGCGTCGGTCTTCATGCCTTCGCAGAGCAATATGCTCGCCAGCGCGCTGTTGGTGTCCGTGATCGGCACCGTGGTGGGCATGCCGTGCAACGCCATGTGGGCGCTGTTCGGCGTCTCGATCCGCAGTGTGCTGAAAGCGCCGCGCAACCAGCGCATATTCAATTTGGCGATGGGTGCCATCCTGCTGGTCCTCGCCGTGACGTTTTTACGCTAGACTTCCACCCATGTTCGCCATCGACCGCTCCTCACCCATCGCCCTGTTCAAGCAAATCGAGGCAGCATTGCGTCAGCAGATCGCGCAACGCGTCCTGCCTGGCGGGACCAGGCTGCCGTCGATCCGCCAGCTCGCCACGCAGCTCGCGGTGAGCACCAACACCGTGGTGGTGGCTTATGACAGGCTGGTGGCCGCAGGCGTCATCGATACGCACGGCACGGCGGGCTTCTTCGTCTGCGCACCAACTGACGCCAGCCGCGTCATTCCCGACGAGGTGGCGCTGGAAGCGGGCCAGGAGCAAGAGCCGGTTTGGCTGAGCCAGCAAGTGAACGACCAGCGGCCGGGCGTGCTGCTGGCCAGCAGCGGCGCCTTGCCGCCCACTTGGCTGCAGGACGCGCTGCCGGCGGCCGCCGTGCAACGTGGCCTGGCGCGTAGCGCGGCCGGTATGGCCTCGCGCTGTCCGCCGCAAGGGCTGGCCGAACTGCGCGAGCAGATCGCGCTGCTGTTGCGCGGCATCGGCATCGCTGCGGACGCCAGCCACATCCTCACCACTTTCGGCGGCACCCATGCAATCGATCTGATCTGCCGCACGTTTCTGCAGCCCGGCGATACGGTGCTGGTGGAAGACCCCGGATACTTCCTGATGTTCGGCAGGCTGCGCCAGGACGGCGTGCGCCTGGTACCCATCAAGCGCCGTCCCGATGGCCTCGACCTGGACGAACTGGAAGCCGCCTGCCGCGTGCACCGTCCGCGCCTGCTGTTCATGCAGACGGCTTTGCACAATCCCACCGGGTGGAGCAGCAGCGCCACCAATCTGCACAAGGTGCTGATCATGGCGCAGCAGTATGGCTTTCTGATCGCCGAAGACGATGTGCACGGCCATTTCCAGCCGGGCCACAGCATGCGGCTGGCATCGCTGTCCGGACTGGACGGCGTGATCTATTACTCCAGCCTGTGCAAGGCGCTGAGTCCGGCCCTGCGCATGGGCTATCTGGCCGCGGCGCCCGCCCTGCTCAAGCTGCTGATGCGAACCAAGATCCACGCCATCATGACTTTGCCTGCGCTGAATGAATACGTTCTGCTGGAAGTGCTCAAGGCCGGCAACCTGCGCAAGCACCTGGAGCGGCTGCAACGCAAGATCATGCTGGCGCGCAACGCCAGCACGCGGCAATTGAGCGCGGCCGGCGTGCTGTTCGAACAGCCCGGCGACGCAGGAATTTTCCTGTGGGGCAGCATGCCCGAAGGACTGGATGTGGACTTGCTGGTGCAGGACGCCTACCGCAACAAGATCCTGATGATGCGCGGCGCTGCGTTCTCGGCCAACGACATGCCCAACCAGCACATCCGCTTTAACGTCGCCTTCAGCCAGCATCCGCGCGTGAGCGCCTACCTTGAAGAACGCCTGCGCGCAGTGGCTGGCGCGCGCTCAAGCCTGGCCCGCGCCAGCGGCGCCGCCAGCATCGAGGGCAAGTCCTGAGTATTGGCCGCGCCCGCCTTCCTTTGCACTTCATCGTGACAGCGCGAAGCATTCCGTCCGAGGCGGCTCACCTATGCATTACCACTGACAAACAAGGTGATGCACATGAGCTCCGTTACCGTAGATCAACACACCGAAGGAAGAAAGTCATTCGAAAAATCAATGAAGGCGCTTGAAAGCCAGCTTATCAACGCCGGAGCTGATGCCGCCGTCGGCTCAAAAATTCGGCTGGCTTATTCGCGCGGAATCAAGGCAATGGCGCAGAAGCTGGAAAATAGCGCTCGCACAGGAAAAGAATAGGGCGAATTTCCGCTATGGGGCGAAAACGGACGTACCAAGCCATGGCGCGAGCATTAAGATGGCAGCGCGATTCCAGCGATGAATCGCGGCCAGCTGGCCTCGCGGTAAGCTAATTGTGGGCAGCCTGCCTACGCCACCTCGCTCACCACATAGCGGTACTTCCCCGACGCCTCCGCCGCAATTTCGTCGACTTCCTCGATAGCGATGTCCACTTGCGCGCCCAGCCTGGCCTGGAAGCCGGTGACGATGGCGGCGCGGGTGGGCTCGTCCAGGCGCGGCAGGCAGACCAGCAGCACGCGTGTGCGCAGCAGGCTTTCCTGGATGATCTTGAAACTGCGCACTTGCGGCAGTTCGCGCACGATGTAGACGAGGGCCAGGCCGTGCATGACGGTGCCGTCCACGGCCGTGAGGAAATCCGTGCTGCGCCCTTCGATTTTTTGCAGCAGGGGCAGTCCGCGGCCGCAGGCGCACGCTTGCGTGCCCAGGGCGCCCACGTCGCCCGTGGCGTAGCGGATGAACGGGTAGTCCTGCGTGGCCAAATGGGTGACGACGATTTCGCCCGTGGCCCCTGGCGGCAGCGGCTGGCCCTGGGCATCGACAATTTCCACGATGAGGTCTTCGGCCGTAATGTGCATGCCGCCTTCCGGGCATTCGTGGGCGATGAAGCCTGCGTCCCGCCCGCCGTAGCCGTTGGCCACGGGGCAGCCGAAGGCGGCGGCGATCTGCGCGCGCTGCTCGTCGTACAGGCGTTCGGCCGTGACGAACGCCACTTTCACGCCCAGGCCGTCGAGCGGCAAATCGCGCGCGCTGGCGTGGCTGGCGATGCGGCACAGGGCCGACGGGTAGCCGAACAGCATGCGCGGACGCCAGCGGCGCAATTGCCGCACGTAGCCGTCGAGGCGCGCGGGCGACATGGCAAACGCGGGCAGCAGGGTGGTGCGCAGCAGCGCATCGCGCAGGCGGCGCACGCGGTCTTGCGAATGCAGCTCGATGGGCGAACCCCACAACACGGCTTCGCGGTCGCCGATATCGACGCCCCACCAGCGCGTGGCGCGCCACTTGGCGGCGATGTCGTGGCTGATCCTGCGCCGTCCCAGGAAAAACTGCAGCGGCTCGCCGCTGGAGCCGCCCGTGGCGAACGGGCGCAAGCCCACGGCGCGGGCGGATTTGAAACTGTCGCGCGCACTCGCAATATCTCGCTTGCGCAGCAGCGGCAAACGAGACAGATCGCTCAGTTGCCTGACTTCGCCGGGATCGAAGCCGCTGCGGGCGAACAGCGCACGGTAATGCGGTACGTGCTCGGCCGCATGGCGCAGCAGCGCGCGCAGGCGCGCCAGCTGCCACTCCTGCAGCTGTTCGACGCTCCACCATTGCGAGCGTTCCAGCCGGTGCAACAGGCGCGCGCTGTGGTGGCCCTTGAGCCATTCATGCAGGGAAAACAGCCAGCGTGCCACGCAACGCGTGTAGGCGCCCGGGCGCGGCGTGGCGCGGATGCGGCGGTAGTGCGCGGCCAGCCTGGGCGCGATGCCGGGCCAGCCGAAGGTGGCGGCGTGCGCCAGGCCCGCGTCCACCAGCGCCTGCGCGCGCGGCGGGGCGCGCAGCAGCGCCACGATGGCGTGCGCCATGGCAGCCGGATCGCCGGGTGGCACCAGCAGCGCCGTCACGCCGTCCTGCAGCAGGGCGGGGATGCCGCCCACGTTGGTGCTGACGACGGGCACGCCGCAGGCCAGCGCTTCGAGCACGGAATTGGGCATGTTGTCGGCCAGGCTGGGGTTGAGGACGATGTCGCTGGCCAGGTACAGCGCCGGCATGGCGGCATTGTCGACGGGGCCGGCGAAGCGCACGGAGTCCAGAACGCCGAGAGACCTGGCCAGGCGCGCCAGCGCCGCGCGCTGCGGCCCGCCGCCGGCCAGCACCAGGCGCGCCGTAGGATAGCTTTGGCGCACGAGGGCGAAGGCGCGCACGGCGCTGGCGTTGTCGTACAGGCTTTCCAGGTGGCGCGCGACGAGGATGCACGGGCCATCGGCGGATGGTGGCGCGGCGGATGTGTCTGGTGTAAAACGCTGCAAATCCACCACGTTCGGCACGATGTGGGTCGTATGGCCATATTGCTCGAAGATGCCGGCTAGGTAGGCCGAAGGCACGACGATGGCGCTGGCGCGGCGCAGGCTGAACGCCACCAGGCGCGGCGAGCGGGCCAAAAAGGCGGCCGCTTCGCCGCCCCGGTAATTGAGCAGGGCCGGTTTGCCTTTCAGGCTGGCGATCCACAGCGCGGGCGCGGCCTGCAAATGCCAGGACCAGCCGGAATTGGCCATGATGTGGAACAGGTCGACCGTATTGGCCGTGCGCCACAGGCGCCACAGGTGCACGGGCAGGCGCAGCGCGGCGCGCAGGTAGCGGATGCGCGCCAGCCACGGGGGCAGATGCGGTCCGTTGACGGCCAGCAGCTGCACTTGCGCGCCGTCTTCGCGCAGCAGTCGCGCCAGTTGCTGCGTTTGATTCGCCATGCCGCCTGCCGGCGGCGGCAGCGGGCCGACCAGGGCGATGCGCAGGCCCGTGAAGATCATGGCATGACTCCGACGGCACCCGCCGCCACGCGCGCATACACGGGCGCATAGCGGGCCACGCTGGCGCCCCAGCTGCGCTCCGTCTCGACGAAAGTGCGCGCCTGGCGCCGCAGCGCCGGCCAGCTGGCGGGCGCCAGCAGCAGGTGTAATACTGCCTGCGCCAGCGCCTCGGCGTCGCCGGCGCGAAACAGCATGCCCGTCTTGCCATGTTCGATCAGTTCGCGGTGGCCGCCCACGTCGGACGCCACCACGAGACGGCCCTGGGCCATCGCTTCAAGCGGTTTCAGGGGCGTCACCAGCTCCGTCAGGCGCATGGGCAGGCGCGGATACACGCAGATGTCGACCAGCCGATAATAGGCGGCCACCTGCGCATGCGGCACTCTGCCCGCGAAGACGACGGCGTGTTCAACGTCCAATTGCGACGCCAGCGCGCGCAGCGCCGTTTCCTGTGGACCGCCGCCGGCCAGCAGCAGCCGCAGCGCCGGCTGCGCCGCAAGCAGGCGCGGCATGGCGCGCAGCAGCAGGGCCAGCCCTTCGTAGGCATAAAACGAGCCGATGAAGCCGATAACCAGGTGGCCATGCAAGCCCAGTTTGTGCGCCAGCCACAGGTCTTCGGGCGCCGTGATGCTGAAGGCTCCGGCATCGACGGCGTTCGGAATCACGGTGATTTTATGCGCAGGCACGCCGCGCGCGCACAGCTCGCGCCGCAAGCCGTCGCAAATGGTGGTGACGGCGTCGGCGCGGCGCAGCGCGTAGGTTTCCAGCGCCCGCGTGAGCCGGTAGCGCAGGCCGCCGGGCCGGCTGCTGCCATGGTCGGCGGCCGCGTCTTCCCAGAAGGCGCGTACTTCATACACGACGGGAATGCCCAGCGCGCGGCCCGCGTTGAGGGCGGCGATGGCGTTCAGGGCGGGCGAGTGCGCATGCAGAATGTCGGGCCTGGTTTGCCGCGCCAGCTTGCGCAGGCGCACGGCCAGGCCGATGATGACGGCCACTTGCCGCAGCACGGGCAGGCGCGCCCACCAGCGTGCATCGGGCACCGTGCGGTAGAAATGCCAGCCGTCGACCAACTGCTGCGCGCCATCGGACGGTCCCTGCTTGGCACTGGTGAGCTGCATGGTGTGCCAGCCCAGCGCACGCTGCTGCAGCAGGATGGCCAGCGTGCGGAAGGTGTAGCCGCTGTGCAGGGGCAGCGAGTGGTCGAGGATGTGCAGGATGCGCATGGCTTCACTCCATTGCCATGGCCGGTACCTGCACCGGCGCAGGGTGGCCATCGACGGGCAGCACCTGGCGCAGGAATGCTTCGAACATCAGCAGCGACCATAGTGGCGCGCTGTAGTCGCGCCGGCCGCTCGCATGTTGATCGAGCAGCAGGCGCACGTAATCCATGTCGAACAGGCCGCACTGCGCCAGGGTGGGTCCCAGCAGCCGCTGTTGCAGGCGCTGGCGCAGCGGCCCGCGCAACCAGTCGGCCAACGGCACGGAAAATCCCATCTTCTGGCGGTACAGCAGGGTGTCGGGCAGCAGCGGGCGCAGGGCTTTTTTCAGCAGGTATTTTCCTTCGCCGCGCCGCAGCTTGAATTGCGGCGGCAGGCCCGACATCCATGCCACCAGTTCATGGTCGAGCAGGGGCGAGCGCACTTCCAGCGCATGCGCCATGCTGGCGCGGTCCACCTTGGTGAGGATGTCGCCGGGCAGGTAGGTTTTCAAGTCCAGGTACTGCACCTGCGACAGCGGGTCTTGCGCGGGACTGGCCAGCGCGTGCCGGCGCAACACTTCCACGGCGCGGTAGCCGTGCAGGCTGCGGCGCAGCTCGGGGCTGAACAGGCGCGCGCGCATGGCGTCGCCCAGCAGGCTGACGCCATGAAAATACGCGTCCGTCGTGTCGCGCGCCAGGCCTTCGAAGGTAGTCTTGGCGCGCAGGAAGCGGGGCGCCCAGTCGGCCTTCGGGTACAGCCGGCCCAGGGTGCCGAACAGCGACTGGCGCAAGCCGGCCGGCAGCAGCGGGTCCATCGCCTTGCGCACTTTTTCCTCGCGCGTGTGCAGCCGGTAGCGCCGGTAGCCGGCCAGGCTTTCATCGCCGCCGTCGCCCGACAGGGCCACCGTGACGCGCTGGCGCGCCAGCTGGCAGACGCGGTAGGTGGGCATGGCGGAACTGTCGGCGAACGGTTCGTCGTACAGCTTGGCCAGCAGGTCGATCAGATCGAAATCGTCCTGCTCCACCTGGCGCGCGTGGTGCGCCGTGGCGTAGCGGCGCGCCACCAGGTCGGCGTAGCGGGCTTCGTTGTATGCCGGGTCGCCGAACGAGATGGAGCAGGTGTTGATGGGCGTGGAACTCGCCCCCGCCATCAGCGCCACTACGGCGCTGGAATCGACGCCGCCCGACAGAAAGGCACCGAGCGGCACTTCGGCCACCATGCGGATGCGCACCGCTTCGCGCAGGCGCGCCAGCAGTTCGTCGGCCGCCTGCGCCTCGCTGGCGGGCGGATTCGGCGTGAACGGAATATCCCAGTACGATTGCGGCGCGGGCAGCAGTTGGCCCGCGCGAATGGAGAGGGTATGCCCGGGTGGCAGCTTGCGCGCGTGCTGGAAGATGCTGCGCGGCTCGGGCACGTAGCCGTACGCGAAATACTCTTCCACCGCCAGCGGATCGAGCGCGCGCGGCATGGCCGGATGCGCGAGCAGGGCTTTCAGTTCGGAGCCAAACAGCAGGGTGCCGTCCTGCGCCTCGCCGTAATACAGCGGTTTCACGCCCAGGCGGTCGCGCGCCAGGAACAGCAGGTGGCGGCGCCGGTCCCACAGGGCGAAGGCGAACATGCCGCGCAGGCGCTGCACGCATTGCTCCCCCCATTGTTCCCAGGCGTGGACGATGACTTCCGTGTCGCTGCTGGTGCGGAAGGTGTGGCCGAACTGGCGCAGTTCGGCCATCAGGCTGCGATAGTTATAGATTTCGCCATTGAAGACGATGGCGATGCTGCGGTCGGCGTTGAACAACGGCTGCTGGCCGCTGGCCAGGTCGATCACGGACAGGCGCCGGTGCGCCAGGCCCAGTCCAGGCTCGCGGTGCAATCCTCCTTCGTCCGGCCCCCGGTGGCGCAGGCTGTGGTTCATGCGCGCCAGCAGCTGCACGTCGATGTCGCGCTGGCCCTGCAAATCAAAGATGCCGCTGATGCCGCACATGGGAGGCCTTTCAGGGAGTGGTAGACAGGGGGGATGGCTGGCGCGCGCCGGTCAGGCGGTCGTACACGGCCAGGTAGGCGCCGGCCATGGCGGGCAGGCTGTGTTCGGCCAGCACCTGGCGCCGCCCGCGGGCGCCGTGGCGCGGGCCCAGTTCGGGCATGCTGTAGTAGTCGAGCATGGCGTCGGCCAGCATCTCGGGCGAATCGGGCGGCACCAGGGTGCCGCTCCAGCCAGACTGCACCAGTTCCCCATTGCCGCCCACCTGCGTGGCGACGATGGGTAGCCCCGTCGCCATCGCTTCGAGGATGGTGTTCGAGCTGCCTTCGGCCAGGGACGGCAGCACGAACAGGTCCATGGCGCGCAGCAGTTGCGCCACGTCATCGCGCGCGCCGGGCAGCCAGGCAAGATGGGCCACGCCGGCCTGCTGCAACAGATCCAGGCAGGCCTGGCGGCACGGCCCGTCGCCCACGATGATCAGGCGCAGGCGCGCGCGGGCGCCCGGTTGCGCCAGCAACAGCAGGAAGGCGTGCACCAGCGAGGCATGGTCCTTGACGGCCGCCATGCGGCCCACGCTGCCGATGACGAAGGCGCCATTGCACAGGAAACCGGGCGGCCCCACGGCGGCCGGCGGCCCCAGGCGCGGATGGAATTGCACGCTGTCGACGCCATTGCCGATGTGCGACACCTGCGTGGGCGCCGCGCCGATGGCATCGACCAGCCATCGTCCCAGGTCCGCGCTGACGGCGATGAAGTGTTGCACCAGCGGCAACATGCATTTGCGCAGCAGCCGGTATTTGCGGCGGGTGCCATGCAAGTCGCTCATGTCGCGCCCGTGTTCGCCATGCACGCGCAAGCGCACGCCGGCCAGGCAGGCCAGCAGCTGCGCTTCGAGGCAGCCCAGGTTGCGCGTGTGCACGAGTGCTGGACGCAGCTGTTTCAGTACCCGGTACAGGTGCAGGTAGTGGCGCCAGTCCTTGCCATCGCGCTTGTCCAGGCTGATGATATCGACACCAGGGGTGGTCAGGCGCTGGCGAAACGCGGTGGCATTCTTCATGCAGACGATGGCGTGCCGGTAGCGCTCCGGCGGCAAATGGTTGATCAGGTTGATCAAGCCGTTTTCCAGCCCGCCCACATCGAGTTGGTGGATCACGTGCACGATCAGGGGGGCGGTGCTGGCCGCATGAGTGCCACAGGTATCGAGGTCAAGGGCCATGCGGCAGCTCCTGCAAGCGTTGTTCGATGAGGGGCAGTGCCGCCTGCAAGAACGCTTGCAGATGCGCGCGCGGTGGCGGCGCCAGCTCGTCGTAGGCGGCAAAGACGATGAGGTCGGCGCCATCCTGTCGCCTGCCCAGCAGCTTGGCTTGCGCCAGCAGCAGTTTCACCAGCACGGGCCTGGCCGTGACGATGCCGCCCTGGCGGTACACACGCCACACCAGCAGGCGTTCGCCGCCGTAAGCCAGCACGCTTTCGCGTACGCTCAAGGCGCCGCTTGCCAGGTTGACGTGCTGCATGCGCTGCGCCAAAGGCATCCAGCGCGCGCCATAGGGCAAGGATAGATGCGTCAGCAGTTCGGCATCGCGCACCTGGCGCGCATACCAGTGCAGTTGCAGCCCCACCGGCGCGCCATCGCCGTCCTGGCGCGCATACGTGGCGGCAAACAGCGCGGGCGCGCCCGCATACGGCGCCTGCCACGCGGGGACCGCAGCGTGCAGCCGCCGCCAAGTGGGCGGATCAGGCAAGGTCAGCACGGTCGCAGGCAGTATGGCGCCGTCCTCGCGGTGGCTGGCCAGGGCCAGCGCCGGCCACAGCGCCACCAGCAGCAGGCAGCCGACGCTGGCGTGCACGACGGCGCGCGGGCTGGCCGCGCCGGCGCCAAGGCGCACGGGCGCGGCGGGCAGGACGGGCGGTAAGGCGGCGCGCGCCAGCGGCAATTCGCGCCAGCGCGCGGCAATCCAGAACAGCAGCAGCGCCACCAGGCCGAAGAACAGCCAGCCATAGATCAGGTGGTCGACGCCCACGGCCAGGCGCATGTTGCTCAGGTGGCCCAGCATCACGATCAAGTAGGCGCGCACGCCATTGGCGAGGATGGGCACCAGCAGCGCGGCGGCCATGACGGCCAGGCGCCGCTGTGTGCTGTGAAAGTTGACGTGGGCGTACAGGGCGCCCAGGGCCAGCGCGGCGATCAGGTAGCGCAAGCCGCTGCAGGCCTCCACCACCGACCAGTTCCCGGTGGGCAGCGAAAAATGGCTGCCATCGCGAAACACGGGCACGCCCGTCCATTGCAGCGCGGTGACCGTGAAGGCGGCCGTGAAGTCGATCAGGGGATCGAGGAAGACTTCGCCAAACGGCACGGCGAGAAACAGGTACGCCAGTGGAAAAGCCAGCAGGCGCACGGCTGGCCAGCCGAGGATGGCCAGCACGCAGGCGGGCAGCATGGCCGTGGCCGCATATTGTTCCACCACAGGCACGTTGGCGGCATCGGCCAGCAGCCAGGCCAGGCCCAGCGCGCCCAGCAGCAGCAAGCCCTGCCGCGACGGCTGGGGTGCCAGCGCGGCCAGGCGGCTACGCTGGCGCCAGGCCAGCCAGCAGCTGATGGGCACGATCAGGAAACCATGCGCGAACGTCTGCGAGCGGGCCCACAGTTCCAGCATCGACCAGAAAGTGGCGTGGTACAACAGCACGACGGCGGCCAGGGACAGCAGCAAGGCCCTCAGGGCTTGTTGCGGGCTATGTCCGCGCGGCCAGACGGCCGCATCCGGCAAGTGGGCCACCTGCTCGAGCTGCAAGCTCATGTGGATATCTCCGGCACGGGGTGCACAGGCGCAGCTGCGCTGGCAGCCGCATCGGCAGGCAGGCCCAGCATGGCCCCCAGGCCGCGCAGATTGCGTTCCCAGTCGTAATCCTGCAAGACCAGTTGGCGCGCCGCCGCGCCCATGGCCGCGCCGCTCCCTTCGGCCGCGTCGCCCTGGGCATTGCGCAGCACGCGCGCGGCATGGTGGATGAATTCGGCATCGTCGCGCGCCAGCAGCAGTTCCAGGCCCGGCTGGGCGGCGATGCCTTCCAGCGCCTGCGGCGTGGCCAGCACGATCTTGCCCATCGCCATCGCTTCAAGCACCTTGTTTTGCACGCCGCGGGCGATGCGCAGGGGCGCCACGGCCAGCGCAGCGCCGGCCAGGTAAGGCCGGATGTCGGGCACCTTGCCCGTCACCACCACGCCGGCCACGCGCGCCAGCGCCGCCACGGCGGGTACGGGCGCGCTGCCGACGATATAGAACTGCAACTGGGGAAACTGGCGCCGCAGGGCGGGCCAGACGTGGCGCACGAACCATTGCACGGCGTCGATGTTCGGCCAGTAATCCATGGCGCCCGTAAACACCAGTGTCTGCACGCCGGGTGGATACACGCCGGGCTGGGCCGGCATGGGCGTGAAATACGCCGAGTCGACGCCGTTATTGAAGTATCCCGTCTTGCGCCGCGCCATCGGCGCGCACTGGCGGAACAGGGCCGCTTCGGCTGGCGAGACGAAGCTGGTGGCCGTGAACTGCTGGGCGATATGGCGCTCGTACTGCAGCAGCAGCCGCGCTTCGCGCCGGTATAGTTGCGACATGGGCCAAGGCTTGCTGTCGCCGTACTGGCGCCATTTGTCGGAATCGACATCGACGAAATCGATCACGCGGTGCAGGGCGCGGCCCGCGCTGCCGTCGATGTATTGCGCCATGGGCCCGGAAAAGGCCAGCGCGTGGCGCACCTTGCCGCCGGACAGCAGGCCGTCGACCCATTGCAGCATGCGCGCATCGCGGTAGTACTGCACGCTCATGGCTTGGCGCGACAGCAGCGCCTGCATGGCGCGCCAGCGGGCCGTGCCTCGCTGCAAGTCGATGTAGCGCGTACTGGCGCACAGGGCGGCCACGGTTTTCGCGTGCTGCCAGTCGTCGTCATCGTCGATGAAGCAGCCGAGGTGCACGCGGAAATGCCGGCTCAGGTATTGCAGCATGTGCCACGAGCGTATCTTGTCGCCCTTGTTGGGCGGATACGGCAGGCGGTGGGCGAGGAAGAGCAGTTCGCGCATAGTGTGTCCCCTTGCTTAGCCCAGTTGCCGCACGAGGTGCGGCCCCAGCAGGTTGGCCAGCGGCAGCGGCAGGCGGCGCCAGGCGCGGATGAACAGCGCGTACTTCGGATTCAGGGGATTGACTTCCGGCAAGGCCCTGGCGCGCACCAGTTTGTAGGCATACGGCAGCGGCTGCGCAATAAAACCCCAGTTCTTCTTGAAGTCGTATGCCCCGGTACCCAGCTTGCTGCGGCCGAAATCGAACTGGCTGCAGCCGCGCGCGCTGGCGCGGCGCATCGCTTCCCAGTACATGAAGTCGTTGGCGCCCGTGCTGCGCGCCAGCGGCGTGCCGCCACCGTAGTACGGCAGCACTTCATCGCGGAAATAGAACAGCAGCACGCTGGCTTGCGCCTGCCGGCCGTGATACACGGTGAGGATGTCGCAGGCGTCACCAAAAACCGTGCGCAGCAGGGCAAAATGGCGGCGCGCGAAGACGGGCGTGCCCAACCGGTGCACGCTGGCCGCGTAGATAGGGTAGAAACCTTCGATATCATTGTCGATGGCGCTGTGCAGGCCGCCCGCGATGGCCTTGCGCACGACGGCGCGTTGCTTGCGGGGAATCGCCAGCAGATTCTGTTCCGCATCCGGGTGCAGGGAGCGGCGGAAGGTCGCGTACAAAGGTTTGTGTATCCAAGACGCGTCCGGGCTGAGTTGCGTATTTTCTGGCACCTCGCGCCAGCGGTATTCCAGGTGTCCTACGCCGAGGCGCCGCGCCAGCGCCTGCGCGGCATCGTCGAGGGCCAGTCGCACGGCCGCGCTGCCGCCGGCGATGCCGCCGTACACGCAAAAGGGCAGCGAGACGAGGGAGGAGCCGAACAAACGGCTGCGCAGATGGGCCAGCGGCAGCACGCCGGCGATGCGCCCATCCTGTTCCGCGTACAGGAAATGGCTGTCATGGTGAAAACCTTGCTGCATGATGGTTTGCCAGCCGGCACGGTGAAAGAAGGTCGCTTCCGGGCACGTGTCGACAAAGGCATCCCAGCGCGCATGCTCGTGCCCTTGCAGGGAGCGCACGGCGATGGAGGCGCGGGATGGTGCCGGGTCGAACGGAAGGCTGGCCTCGTGCATCATGTGCTTTCCAGAAAAATACGGTCCATGCGGTCCCAGGAGAAATCGCGCGTCAGGCGCGCCAGCCGCGCTTCCATGCGCCCCAGGTTCAGGTAGTGGCGAAAGCGCGTCTTCGGGCTCAGGCCAAGCGGGCGCGGCTGGCCGGGATCGAGTTCCCAAGGATGAAAATAGAATATGCCAGCTTGCCCGTCGCGCGAATTGATGCGTCGCAAAAGCCAGCGCGACAGTGCATACGGCATCAATCGAAAATAGCCGCCGCCGCCGGCCGGCAGGTTGCGCCCGCGCAGGCGCACGGTGCTGACGGGCAGTTCCAGCATGCCGTGCGGCCCGCGCGGGCGCCAGGCGAAGCGGGGAGCGTCCGGCATGCCGTAATGGTCGTGGCGGATCGGGTAGATGCTGGAACTGTAGCGGTAGCCCGCTTCCTGCAGCACGTCGAAGGCCCACAGATTGGCCGCGCCGATGGAAAAGCTGGGCGCCCGGTAGCCGCGCACGGCCAGCCCCGTCACTTGCTCGAGGATGGTCTTGCTGTGGCGCACGTCGTCGGCGAACTGCGCGGCTGACTGATCGCAGGCGCGCAGGTGCGCATAGCCGTGGCTGGCCACTTCGTGTCCGGCGTCCGCCACGCGGCGCAGCATGGCCGGATAGCGCTCGGCGATCCAGCCCAGGGTAAAAAAGGTGGCGTGGATGCGCCGCGCCTCCAGCAGCAGCAGGATGCGCTCGATATTCGCTTCGACCCGGCATTCCAGGCGCGGCCAGTCGGCACGCGCGATGTGCGGCGCAAAGGCGGACACCTGGAAATAGTCTTCCACGTCGATGGTCAGCGCATTGCGCAATATCAAAGATGAAGGCGGCGGCGTCATGGCGTGCCCCGGTGCGCCGCCAGCCAGGGCGCGATGACGGCGGCGATGCGCGTGGCCGCGTGGCCATCCCACAGGGGCGGAAGGCGGCCCCGCTTGCCGCCCGTGTCCAGGATGGCGCGCGCCAGCGCCAGGATGGCGGCCGGCTGCGTGCCTGCCAGGGTATTCGTGCCATCGCTGACAGTGACGGGCCGCTCCGTATTGGCGCGCAGGGTCAGGCAGGGCACGCCCAGGGCCGTGCTTTCTTCCTGGATGCCGCCCGAATCCGTCAGCACCAGGCGCGCGCCCTGCATCAGGCCCAGCATTTCCAGGTAGCCCAGCGGCGGAAGGCACACGATGGCATGCCGTGCCAGCAGCGGTTCCAGGCCCGCCAGGCGCAAGCCGGCCCGGGTGCGCGGGTGGATGGGGAACAGCAGCGGCAGTTGTGCTGACAACTGCCCCAGCGCTTGCAGCAGCGCTTCCAGTTGTTCCCCGTCATCGACGTTCGAGGGACGGTGCAGGGTCAACAAGCCATACGCGGGCGGGCAGGCGTGGCCGTGGGCGCGCAGGGTGGCGGCGGGCTTGACTGCGCGCGGCAGTTGCTGCCGCAGGCTGTCGATCATGACATTGCCCGTGAAATGGATGCGTTCGGGGGCGATCCCTTCGCGCAGCAGGTTGGCGCGCGCGCCGTCCTCGCTGGTCAGCAGCAGGTCGGACAACTGGTCCGTCAGCACGCGGTTGATTTCCTCTGGCATGCGCCGGTCGCCGCTGCGCAAGCCAGCCTCGACATGGATTACGGGGATGGCCCGCTTGGCCGCCACCAGCGCGCAAGCCAGGGTGGAATTGACGTCGCCCACCACCAGCACGCAATCGGGCGCCAGCGGCGGCTGCGCGTCGAGCACGGCGTCGAAGCGGCGCATGATCTCGGCCGTCTGCTGCGCGTGATTTCCGGAGCCGACGTCGAGGCAGATATCGGGCGGGCGCATGTCCAGATCCGTAAACAGTTGTCCGTTCATGGCCGTATCGTAATGTTGCCCTGTATGCAACAATGTCACGCGCACGGCGCTCGCCTGGCGCGCCAGGGCGGCCAGGATGGGCGCCATCTTCATCAGGTTGGGGCGCGCGGCCACCACGCACAGCAGATGCGCCGGCGCGGCGGACGGGAGAGAGAGTTCGGACATGCTGCGGCCTCCTTAGAATTGCATGGTGAGCGTGGCGCTGACGCCGTTTTCGCGGTAGTCTCCGCCGCGGTTGCTGGCGTGCCGCGTATGCCGCACGTCGATGCTGGCCGTCATGTTCGGCTGCAGGATGCGGGTGTAGCCAGCCGTCAAGGTGATGTTGTTGTCGCGCCGGGGCGCGCTCAGCGAGCGCACGCTGGCATAGCCGGCATTGACATTCATGCTGGTGCGCGAACTGGCTTGCCAGCTCCAGCCCAGATTGCCGCCGATCTGGCGCGTGCGGTCTTCGCTGCCGAACTCCACGCCAGGCAACAGGCCGCTATCGATGCCGCTGGCCGTTTGCGCCGTACGGTCGACGGCGGTGACACCAACGATCATCGTGCTTTTCGCCGTGGCGCGCGCCATCGTCAGCTTCAGCTGCTTTTGCAGGAAATAGCGGTGGCTGAAGTAGTTGATGGCGCCCCGTTCCGGCCCCAGGCTGTTGGCGTAGCGCAGGAAGGCATCGATGCGCAAGCGCCGGTCGCGCGCATTGGGGAAGATGCCGCGCCACAATTGATCGAGCAGCCGGCCCGCGTCGCGGTCGCCCAGGCGCGAAAACTGCGTGGGCATGGTGGTGATATTTTCGCTGTAATTGAGTTGCCAGTTGGTATGGCGCTGCAGGAAAGTGGCATCCAGGCTATAAGTGGTGCCAAAAAAGCGCTTGCCCGTGCTGAAGGCCACGCTGGTGCGCGGCGATGGCGTCCACACGCCGCCCAGCGACCAGAAGCGGCCCGCCGGCGCCTTGCCGGTGGACGACAGATAGCCTTCCTTTTCCGTGCCGCCGCTGGCCGTGGCCGCCCATTTGCTGTTGAGCGGATAGCGCAGGCCCACGCTGCTGCGCTGCATGCGCACGGGAGCCAGCTTGCTGTCCTGGGTGCGGCGCACGTCGTGGCTGGCGTTCCAGGTCCAGCCGTTGCCGCGGGGCTCGCCGCTGAGCAATAATTCCATTTCATCGCTGTGCACGGACAGCAGTGCGCCGCCGCTGTCGACCGTGTTGCGCGTGTAGCGCAGCTCGGCCGTGGCCAGGCCGCGGAAACGGTGGCGCAGGTAGGGACTGATGCCGGTGGTGCGCACGGTGCTGACATTGTCCGTGTCGGGCAGCTCGGCTATCAGTTGCGGGCCGAACGGCGAGATGTTGCGCCGGCTCACGCTGGCGTCCGCATCGATGAAGAACCAGTCCTTCACCAGCTCGGCGTCGGCCGAGGCGTGCAGATCGTGGTTATCCGTATCGGCGCGCTGGCCCGAGAGGTATTTGTGCCAGCTGTAATCGAGGTGCATGCGCAGGCGGGGGCCCGTGCCGATGAGGGCGATGGCGGGCGCGATTTCCGTGATGAAGTCCGATTGTGCCTGGCCTGGCGGCGCACGCAAGGCATTGTCCGTATAGCTTATACGCTGGCGCAGCGATGGTTTCACCAGCCAGTCGACCGCGCCGGCCGGCATGGGCAGCAGCAGGGAAAGCAATGGCAGCAGCGGCAGCGGCCCCCGGCGGCTAATCGTAATGGCCATAGCCGTAGTAGTCGTTGCCGGGGAACGATTTGGTCTTGTTGTAGATCAAATGAATGTGTTCGCACGATTCGATCTGGCGCAGCGCTTCCTTGACGGCGTGCTGAGTCGTCGTTTCGGCCTCGACCACCATCACTACTTGTCCCATCTGCCCCACCAGCGCGTGCGCCTCGCTGGTGATCAGGAGGGGAGGCGAATCGAAGACGACAACGCGGTCGCTGTAGCGGCTGGCGATTTCAGCCAGCAGGCGGCTCATGGCCCGGCTGGCCAGCAATTCCGTCGCGTGCTTGTTGCTGCGCCCGGCGGGCAGGATGCTCAGGTTGGCCACGTTGGTTTTCAGGATCACGTCCCCCATGGCCAGTTGGGGGTCGAGCAGCACGTCCATCAGCCCCGGCTCGGACGGCAGCCCCAGCACTTTCAGCACGGACGGGCGCGCCACGTCGGCATCGACCAGCAGCACCGTGATATCCATTTCCATGGCAATGCTCATGGCCAGGTTGACGGCGCAGTAGGTCTTGCCTTCGCCCGGCATGGCGCTGGTGACGACGATCAGGTTGCCGTGGCGGATGGCCTCGGCGCCGCTGGCGCGCGCCTGGCGCAGCAGCGGGCGCTTGATGATGCGGAAATCCTCGGCCACCGAGCTGCGCCCGCCATCGTGCGTGAGCATGCCTTGCTCCGCCAACCGGGCCAGATTCAGGGGGCGGTACCGGGGCGACTGGGCCGCAGTCGCGCCATGCGTGCCATCCGTGCCATAGGGCACGCTGGCCTCGGCTACGCCCAGAATGGTGGGTTCCTGCATGCCGCTGTTCTTGCTGCTCATCGTCGCTCCCGTGGCGTGGTCTAGAATTTCAGCAGCGCGGCCGTCATGACCCCGCCGTACAGCACGAACAGGCTGCCCAGGCAGGCGCCGAAGCCATAGCGGGCGCGGCGGCGGCGCACCTGCTGCAGCGCCGTCCAGTTCATCGATACCGTGCCCAGCACGTTCAAGCCCGTGGCGTCGCGCAGTTCTGCGGGGCTGAGGAAGGTGGGGCGCACCTGGCTGATCAGAAGGGCCGTAGCGACGCCGGCCACCAAGGCCGCGCCCAGCGCCGCGCTGAACAGCAGCGGGCGGTTCGGGCCGACGGGCGCATATTGCACCGTGGGCGGGTCGATGATCTTGAAGGCCATCATTTCGGTGGTGGAACTGAGTTCGCCCGACAGCTTGGCCGCTTCGCGCCGGCCGATCAGCTTTTCATAGTTTTCCTTGTTGATGATGTAGTCGCGGTTGAGCTGCGCCAGCTGCGATTCCACTTCGGGCACGGCATTGCTCTGCGCCAGCAGGCGCTCATTGCGCGCGTTGTATTCCTGCACGCGGGCCTTGATGGCCGCCACCTTCGCGTCCGCGTCCGTCAGCGCCACCTTCAGCTGCTGCAGCATGGGGCTGTAGTTCTTGCCCGGGTCGCCGGCCGCCGTTTTCAGCTTGCTTTCCTCGATCTTGCGTTCTTCCAGCTGGGCCACCAGGCGCTTCGAGGAGATGATGTCAGGATGCAATTCCGTAAATTGCATGCGCAAGCTGTCCAGGTTCTTGTTGAGCGAAGCGATGCGTTCGTCGAGTTCGGGATTCGTGATGGCCGCCGCGTTCGGTTCCAAATCGAGCACGGGCTCGTCGCCCTCGATCTGGCTCAGGATGGCCTTGCGCGCTTGTTCCGCCTCGACCAGTTCCAGCTTGGCATTGTTCAGGCTATCGGACGACATCAGCAGCTGGCTGCCATAGTCGATGCCCTGGCGCGGCAGCAGCAGGTTGTTGCGGATCTTGAATTCCTTCACCAGGTTTTCCGCCGCGCTCAGCTTGTCCTCGTAATTCCTGATTTGCTCGTCGATGAATTGCACCGCCTTCTGTGAATCACCTTTCTTGCCCTGGAAGCTGCCTTCGACAAAGATGGTCAGCAGGCTTTGCACGACGTCGCGCACCAGCTTCGGGTCGCGTCCGCTGTAGCTGATGGTGTAGATGTCATAGGCGTTGGTGCCGGTAATCTTGATGCGGCTCATCAGTTCATCCAGCCGGGCCTCGTGCTCGCGCACGGTCTTCGTGTCCAGGTCGAGGTCGACCATGCGCATGACGCGCTCCACATTCGGGCGGCTGAGCAGGGTGCGGCTCATGATGGCCACCTGCTGTTCCGTGTTCGGCACGCTGGTCATGCCGGCCATCAGCGGCTTGAGGATGGTTTGCGTATCGACAAACACGCGTGCCGACGTCTGGAAATCGTCTGGCAGGGTGATCACCCTGATGAAGCCGACGATGGCCACCAGCCACGCCACCATGACCGCATGCCAGCGGTATTTCCAGATGCCTTTCAGGCTGGAAAGCAGTTGCTGTATCAATTGCTCCATGTCGCTTCCTTCAGGTGACGGTGCGGTGCTGCACGGTAGATGGGTTCGCGGCGCGGACAACGGCGGTATCTTGCAAGAAATGCTTGCCTGTTGGGTAAGCAAAGTATAGGGCGGCTGTGAGGCAAGATTTCCCAAGATGATTGCTTCTTGATACGCCTCAAGGTTCACTTGCCGGGTTTTAATAATCATAGGAGGTTCGCGGCCCAGGCTGGTTCTGCGGGGCCGGCCATGGACGCGCCATCGACTCGAAGAGGCTCCGCATGAATCCGTTTCGCCGTGCATTTGTCTGTAACGCGCTGGGCCTGGCCTTGGCTGGCAGCCTGCTGGGCGCCTGCCGCACGTCCCCTCCGCTGGCACCGGCCGACGACAGCGCGCCCATGCATGACTACCTGATCGGACCGGGTGACTCCGTCAACATCATCGTCTGGCGCAACCCGGAAGTGTCCCTGACGGTGGCCGTGCGGCCGGACGGCAAGATCACCACGCCGCTGGTCGAGGATTTGGCCGCCAGCGGCAAGACTTCGACCCAGCTGGCGCGCGACATCGAGCAAGCCTTGAGCAAGTTCATCCAGCAGCCCGTGGTGACGGTCATCGTCACCAATTTCTCGGGGCCGTATGGCGAGCAGATCCGGGTGATCGGCGAGGCGGCCAAGCCGCAGGCGCTGCCGTACCGTCTGGGCATGTCGCTGATGGACGTGCTCATCGCCGTGGGCGGCATCACCGATTTTGCGGCCGGCAACAAGGCCAGCATCATCCGCATGCGCGAAGGCAGCCAGCAGCAGTTGCGCGTCCGGCTCGACGATTTATTGAAAGAAGGCGATATTTCCGCCAATGTCATGATGCGGCCGGGTGACGTGCTGCTGATACCGGAGAGCTTCTTTTAGAAGCGATCTCAACAATATCAAAACAGCACTTATATTTGTCTTTTTATACTTTTCGGCAAATTTCAGCGTGTAAATTTGCGACTGAATAGCATATTTCTTCTGTTTTTTTTGCCGGGTGTGGGAACTTCTTCAGTTTTTCTCTTGTCACAAGGCATTGGCTTCAGTCCGTCTCGACGGCTGCCGATGAACGTGAGGACAAGATGAGCTTTCAAGATGAACCCATTATTTCCTTCGACACGCCAGGTACCCTCAGTGACCTGGTGGTGGGCGAGGGGCAGATCGATCCTGCCATGGAGCACGAGCTGGACCTGCAGCGCTTTCATATCCGCATGGCCAATTCGCGTGGCCGGCGCGAAGCGGCCAGTTTGCTGATCCGCAAGATGTACGGCTGGCGAGGCTATGCCGTCGATCCCGGCAGTGCGCATGCCCTGAATAAAATCACCCTGTTTGCGGAAACGGCGGGCAGCACCGTCGGCACCATGACCCTGTGCCTGGATAATGATGAGACGGGCTTGCCTGCCGATGAAAATTTCCGCGACAAGCTCGACGTGCTGCGTGAAGAGGGCCGGCGCCTGTGCGAACCGTCGCGCCTGGCCATCGACAAGGGCGTGAGCAAGCGCGTGTTTGCGGCGCTGATTCATATTTCTTATATTTATGCCCACAATATTCACGAATTTACGGATTACGTGATCGAAGTCAATCCGCGTCACGTGGTGTTTTACAAGCGCATGCTGGGTTTCAAGGACTTCGGCGGCGAGCGCGAGTGCACGCGCGTGGGGGCGCCGGCCGTGCTGCTGCGGCTGGACCTCGATTACATGGGGGCCCAGATCCGCAAGTACGGCGGCATGATGGAACAGCATGGGGGTGAACGATCGTTTTACCCCTTTTTTTTTCCAACATGGGATGAGCCTGGCATTACCGACCGGCTGCGGCAGGGGCGCAACTGACTCATTTATTTTTCAGCAAGATCGTCTGCATGTGGCTGCCCGGTATCGCATAGGTGATGCCGCTCGGTGCGCTGACGGCCGCCTCTTTCAAGCCCTTGACGTACACCATGTTGACGATGCCGTAGACGAGACCGGTCTCGGGATCGAACAGGGGGCTGCCGCTGCTGCCCGGATACGCCGTCGCGTCCAGCTGGAACACGGTGTACGGCGCCTTTTGCAGTTGCGCCAGGCGCCGCACGTCGAGGCGCTGTGCGTTTTCGCTGGGCATGACCACCGGCGTCAGCGATGACACCGTGGCGCGGTGCGTGACGTGGTGTAAACCCAGCAAGGTGCCCAGCGGAAACCCCGTAAAAGCCATGGCCTGGCCTTCGCGCACCGCGGCCGAGTCGCCCAGCGCCAGCGCGGGAAGGGGGGCGCCCGTCAGGCGCAGCAAGGCCAGGTCGTGTTCCGTGTCCAGCGTCTGGACTTTGGCGGGGCGAAATTGCGCCGCCTCGCCCTGGCCCGTGAGTATGCCGATGACTTCGTTCGGATTGGCGTCGAGCAGTTTCTGGATCACATGGGCGCAGGTCAGCACGCTCAAGCCGTCGCCCGCTACGAAGCCCGTGCCGATGAAATTCATCGGCGGCGTGCGTGTCTTTTGCAGGCTGCCCACGCCGACGATGGACGGTTTCACACGCGCGATGGTTTGCGCCAGCGGCGCGTCGGCGCGGCACGATGTGCTGGACAGGAGCAAGGCAAGGCTGGACAGCAGGGCGGAGGATAATGTCAACGCTTTCATGGCGGCGCGCTTTCAATGGAAGGAGGTCGCGGGGGCTGCAGCAGCGCGCACAGCAGCATTAGATAGCACAGCAGGGCGATGCGTGGCACGTCGAGCAGGCTGTCGAACAGGCCGACGACGAGAAAACCCAGCAGGGCGGCGGCGCAGGCCAGCGCGGCTGGGTCGCCCCGCGCGGCGCGGCGCAGCAGGCGCTGGCTTGCCAGGGTCAGCAGGGCCAGCATGGACAGTGCGCCGCACCAGCCCGTTTCGACCAGCAACTGCAGCGCCATGCTCTTGATATGCCACGGCAAGTGATGATGGTCGCTGCTGAAAAACCAGTAATTGTTGGCCTGCGTAAAGCCCCCGTTGGCGATCAGTTCCTCGCCATCGGGGGCGAGCAGGCTCAGATTGTCAAGTTCGAGCACGGACGAGGTGGCCGTGCCGCTGGCCGCCAGTTCCAGCTGCACGGGCGGACGCAGCAGCCAGCTGCCTGCGCCCAGCCAGGCGCTGTCGAACGATACTTCATGATGTTGCCACGCGCTGGCCTGCGTGCCAGGCGGCGCGGGGCGCAGGCGCAGAGGGATATTCACGCAGTTTTGTGCATACAGTAATTGTCGCTGGCACAGGCGCACCAGCAGCACGGGCATGGGGCCGCTTCTACGCGCGTCGAGCGCCAGGGTGTAGCGCGTGGCGGGTTGCACGGGCAGACGTTGCAGCAGCCGCAGCAGTTCGCCATAGCCGGCGCTGTAGCCGGGACTGGCCAGACGTACATACCGGTTACCCGGCTTGCCCGGGCTTTCCCCTTCCTCGGCATACGCGATGCTGGCCGGCACCTCGCGCTGGGGATTGTGCCAGTAATAGGTGGCGGGAAAAGTGCCGATACCCTGGCCGAACAGGCGATTGGCCGGGTCGGACGGCTGCATGGCCAGCACTTGCCGCCAATGGCGCAAGCGGCCTTGCATATCGAAGGCCGTGGTGGCGAAACGTTCGGTGGCGTAATAGCTGGCCGAGACGGGGATGGCCAGCAGCAACAGGATGCCGGCCGCGCCCGCCATGCTCAGGCTGGCCCGGTCCAGCCGCCATAGCGGTGTGCGCAAGCGTCCGTTGCACAGCATCAGCATGGCCAGCAGCACGACCAGGCCGGCCGGCAGCAGTGCCGGTGGTCCCGCCCAGTGCCAGCCGATCCAGGCGAGGTTGCATGCCAGCATGGTCCACGCCATCATCGCCAGGCCCAGCCTGGCCGGCCCTTTGTCGGCGCTGCCGCCCGGCCACAGGGGGCTGGGCAGCAGCACGGCCGCCAGCAGCACGGCGGCCAGCAGGAACAGGAAATATGGGC
Organism: Janthinobacterium salmonicoloratum; assembly: GCF_051380845.1. Lineage (NCBI taxonomy): Bacteria > Pseudomonadati > Pseudomonadota > Betaproteobacteria > Burkholderiales > Oxalobacteraceae > Janthinobacterium > Janthinobacterium salmonicoloratum. The sequence goes on from NZ_JBNYXV010000001.1 coordinate 145,017, forward strand.
CTTTCAGCCAGCCGGCCGTCTGCTGGCCGGCAGGTTCCGGCCACCAGGCAGCCAGCAAGCCCTGCAGGCACAGTGCGCAGAGCAGGCTGGCCGGCGCCAGGCGCCACGGCAAGGGCCGCGCCGCCAGCACGAAGCTGGCCGCGAGCAGGACGACGGCGGCGAGCAAGCCCCGGTAGCCGGCCAGGCTGAACATGTATACGAGCAGGCCGGTGCCCAGGCCGGCCAGCAGCAGCCCTAGCGAGAGTTTGCGCACGGGGGGCTGGCCCGGCGGGCGTCTTTGCGGGTCGGGCGCCGCCCGCAAGACATGCCAAAAGGCCAGCAGCATGGCCGTAGCCAGGGCCGCGTACAAGCCCCGTGAAAAGGTGGTAAACGCGGCGTGCAGGGCCAGGGCCAGAAGCAGCAAGGCCAGCGCCGCCTGCCAGCGGCTGCGCGCGCGCGCCAGCCACAGGCCCGCAAACGGCAAGCTCAGGGCCAGGTAGCCGTCCAGCGCGGCGCCGCCCGTGTGCATGGCGGAAAACGGCGCCGTGATGCGGTAGTCGCTGGACAGGTTCAGCAGGCCGGGAAACACGGCCCGTTCCCACAGCGCGAACAGGGACACCATGGTCAGCCCGCTCAGCATGCCCGGCAACGCGTAGCGGCGCAAGGCGGGAGTATCCGCGTCGCGCAGCAGCAGCGGCAGCAGCAGCATGCTCCAGGCCCAGGCCTTGCCCAGCCGCAAGCTGTTGTAGGGACTCAGGTAATTATCCCAGGCATTCAGGTCTAGGGGCGCCAGTGGCAGGACGCCGCGCAGCAGCGCCGCCAGCCAGGCCAGGCTGCACAGCAGCAAACAGGCGCGGGCGGCGGGCGAGAGCCGCGCCGCTGCCGGCTGGGCAGGTCTTCCCAGGCGCCAGTAACCGCAGGCCACCGTCAGCAACAGCAGCACGTCGATTTCTTCGAGGAAGAACCAGCCCGTCCATGGCGCCAGGTCCAGCACGGGTAGCAGGGCGGGCACGCAGAACAGCCAGCAGGCGGGACGCCAGCACAGCAGCAGGAAATACGCGGGCAGCAGGGTGGCGAACAGCAGGCCGGGCCAGCCGTGGCCCAGCGGATACTGGCTCAGGGCCAGCGCGCAGGCCGCGCCCGCCAACAGGGCCAAAGGCCGCGCCGCCAGGCCGGCCATGGCTGTTTGCACAGCCATGGCCTACAACTGGGTCAGCAAGGCCTGCGCTGCGGCCCGCTGCGGAAAGTCCTGGTTGGCGGCCAGCAGTTGTTCCAGTTGTTTGCGCGCGCCGCCCTTGTCGCCCGATTTCGCCAGCGCCGCGCCCAGGTGATACTGCACTTCGGGCGACTGCGGCGCCAGTCCCGCAGCCTTGCGCAGCAGGGCCGTGGCGCGCTTGACGTCGCCTTGCTCCAGGACGATCCAGCCCAGAGTATCGAGCACGGCGGGATTGTCGGGCGCCAGCTTGAGCGCCTGCTCGGCCGTGGCCAGCGCGCGCGAATCTTTTTCTTGCTGATACGCCCAGGCCAGGTCGTTCAACGCCACCACGTTGCCCGCATCCTTGGCGACGACATACTGGAAGTGCCCGATGGCGGCGCGGTATTGCTTCGCTGCCAGCCGGGTGCTCGCCAGGTAAGTGCGCGTCGGCAAGTCTTCCGGATGCTCTTTCAGCCAGGTGGCCATGCGCGCATCGGCCTCGCGTTCCTGCCCCGATGCCTTCAAGGCGCGGTACAGCTGCACCTGCAAAGGGCCGATGGGGCTGATCCCGAAGGCGTGCTGGTACAGCTTGACGGCTTGCTGCGGCAGCTTTTGCTCCATCAGCACGTCGCCCTCAAGCTTGTAGCCAGCCGCCAGCTTGGGCTGCTGTTCCTGCACTTGCCGCGCCACGGCCAGCGCCTCGCGCTGGCGGTTCAGGTTCAGCAGCAGGGCCACTTCCACCACGCGCGCTTCGAGCAGGGCCGGGTCAAGCGCTTGCGCCCGCTTGACGGCTTGCAGCGCATCATGATGCTCGCCCAGCGCCAGATGCAGGCTGGCGATGCGCATCTGCAAGGGCGCGGACGTGGTTTGCAGGCTGGCCAGCTTGGTATAGCTGTCGAGCGCGGCCGGCGCCTGGCCGGCGCTGTACTCCACCTGGGCGCGCAGGGCAAGCGCATCGGCGTCGCCCGGATGGCCCGTCTGCAGCGTGCGCGCCAGCTCCAGCGCCTTGTCGGGTGCGCCCGTCTTCAGGTAAAAGTTACTCAGCAGCAGAGCTGGCGCGACGGCGTCGGGATTGTCGCGGTTGGCCCGCTCGAGCCAGCGCCGCGCCTCATCCGTCTTGCCCTCCGATGCGGCCAGCTTGGCCAGCGCCGCGCACAGGTCGGCATTTTTCGGCGCCTTCGCCAGCGCCCGCTCGAAGCGTTGCTTCGCCTGCTCCGGTTTTTTCTCGGCCAGGTCGATCTGCGCCAGGTTGTTCAGGGCGGGTAAATAGACGGGGTCCATGCTCAGGGCCTGCTCGAAGCTGGCGCGCGCGGCCGGCAAGTCGCGCAAGGCCAGATAGACGCCGCCTTTCAGGTTCAGCAGCAAGGGATTCGTGCCTTTCTGCTGTTGCTCCATCATCTTGACCCTGGCCAGGGCTTTGTCGTTCTGCTTGTCGCGCAGCAAGGTCATCACCAGCATGGTGCCCGCTTGCGGCGTGCTCTTGTCGAGCATGCTGGCGCGTTCCAGTTCATTGATGGCGCGGCTGTTCTCGCCCATGCCCAAGCGGCTGATCCCCAGTGCCGCGTGCAGCCTGGCCGTGTCCGGCGCCAGGGTGCTGGCCTGTTCGAAATACCTTGTCGCCTTGTCGTACTGGCGCGCGCGCAAGTGGGCTTCGCCGGCCAGCGACAGCAATTCCACGTCGTCGGGAAAGGCGGCCAGCATGGGTTGCAGCAAGTCGATGGCCGCGTCGGTCTTGTTGCGCATCAATTCGATCGAGGCCATCATCTTGACGGCATACAGATGCCGGGGATACACGGCCAGGAAGCGCCGCAGGTAGTTTTCCGCCTGGGGCGGCGAGCCGAGCGCCAGTTGCACGGCGCCGGCCAGCAGGATGGACGGCATGTGGTCGGGCGCCGCCTTGAGCACCAGTTGCAGGGCTTGCAAGGCCGCCTTGTTCTTGCCCTGGCGAAAATCGAGCAGCGCCTGGGCTTGCAGCAAGCCCAGGCTGTTGGGCGCCGTCTTGCGCGCCGTGGCCAGCTGCGCGCCCGCTTCCAGGTAGCGCTTTTCCACGATATCGAGGTTGGCCAGGTCGATGTGCGCCTGGGTATTGTCCGGCTTGATTTTGAGGATCTGCATGTAGGCGCGCCGCGCAGCGCCGTTCTTGCCTTGCAGGCGCAGCAGGTCGCCCTGCAGGCGCAAGGCGTCGAGGTTGGCAGGCGCGCTTTTCAAGGCTTGCGCCAGCAGCAGTTCGGCCGCCGCTACCTGCTGCCCGAGCGCCGCCAGGCGTGCCAGACCCAGCAAGGCCTCGACTTGGTCAGGATGGGCTTCGAGCAGGCGCGCGTACAGGGCGCGCGCCTCGTCCTGGCGACCCAGGGCCAGCAAGGCGTCGCCGCGCAGGGCCTGCACGCTGGCGGGCTGCGCCGCATCGTCGGCGATCTCGGCCAGCACCTTGTCGAACTGGCCCAGCATCAGCCAGGCCTTGCCCAGCAGTGGCATCACTTGCTGCGGCGCCAGGCCCAGCGACTTTGCCCTGCGCAATTCTTTTTCGGCCGACAGCGCTTCGCCCGTGTCGATATAGATACTGCCCAGCAGAAAGCGCGCGGCGGCATTGTCCGGCTCTTTTTGCAGCAGGTTCTTCAACTGGATGATGGCGGCCCGCGCCTCGCCTTTCTGGCGGTATTGCTGCGCGTCGGCCAGCAGGGTCTCGCTGCTCTGCGTGCCGTGGCACGCCGTCAGCAGGGGCAGCAGCAGGGTGCAGCACAGCGCGGCGGCCGGCAGGCCAGGGAAAGGGCGGGGCAGGGAACGGGCCATGGAAGTCTCCGGTAGCGGCGTGCAGAAGGGATCGGCATGGCCTAGCTTAAAAAGATGGCCGCCGGTCTTCTTGATTGGGCTCAACAAGCCGCCGATTGTCCGCGCGCCTGCCGGCCTCCATCCCGTGTTTCTTGTTCCCGCTCAAGAATGGCCGTTTCGGCAACCGTAGAATTTCCCGGACGGCGATGCTCAGGCCGCAACCCTTCGGAGCAATGCATATGGACAGCAAGGTGCTTAGCAATGTGAATAGCAAAGCGGGCGTGGTGGCGGTGGTAGGACTCGGTTATGTGGGCTTGCAACTGGCCGTGGCGTTTGGCATGCGCCAGCGCACGATCGGCTTTGACTTGTCGGCACGCAAGGTGGAAAGCTACCGGCGCCACATCGACCCGACGGGAGAAGTCAGCCATGAACAGTTGCTGGCGGCGCAAGGGTTGAGCGTCGGCTGCGACCCGGCCGAGCTGCAACTGGCCGATTTCATCGTCGTTGCCGTGCCCACGCCCGTCGACAGCGCGCACAATCCCGATTTCTCGGCCCTGGCCGGCGCCAGCGCGGCCGTCGGCCGGCACATGCGGCGCGGCGCCATCGTCATCTACGAATCGACCGTGTATCCGGGCGCCACCGAAGAAATCTGCATCCCCATCCTGGAACAGCACTCGGGCCTGCGTTGGAAAGAAGACTTTCATGTGGGCTTTTCGCCTGAGCGCATCAACCCCGGCGACAAGGACCACACCCTGCACAGCATCCGCAAGGTGGTCTCGGGCGACGACGACGCCACACTGGACAAGGTGGCGGCCTTGTACGAAGGCGTGGTCGAGGCCGGCGTGCACCGGGCGTCGAGCATCAAGGTGGCCGAAGCGGCCAAGGTGATCGAAAACACGCAGCGCGACCTGAACATCGCGCTGATGAACGAGTTGGCCATCATCTTCGACCGCATCGGCATCGACACCCTGGAAGTGTTGCAGGCGGCCGGCACGAAATGGAATTTCCTGCCATTCCGGCCCGGGCTGGTGGGTGGGCACTGCATCGGCGTTGACCCCTATTATCTGACGCACAAGGCGGAAATGCTGGGCTACCACCCGCACGTGATCCTGGCCGGGCGCCGCATCAATGACGGCATGGCCAAGTTCGTGGCGGAAAAGACCATCAAGGAAATGGTGCGGGCAGGCTTCAAATTGAAAGGGTCGCACGTGAACGTACTGGGCCTGACCTTCAAGGAAAATTGCCCGGATCTGCGCAACTCGAAAGTGGTCGACATGATCCTCGAACTGCAATCGTACGGCGTGCAGGTGCACGTCCACGATCCCGTCGCCGATGGCCGCGAAGCGCTGGAAGAATACGGTTTGACCTTGGAAAGCTGGGAACAGCTGCCGCGCGCCGAGGCTATCATCAGTGCCGTCTCGCACCAGGCCCTGCTGGCCCGCCCGCTGGCCGACTTCCAGGCCAAAGTGCTGGAAAACGGCTGCTTCATCGATATCAAATCGCATTTCGACCCCCGTCCGCTGGAGGATGGCGGCTTGCACGTGTGGCGGCTGTGATGGCGGCCGAAGATGGCAAGGCGAGCGTGGTTACGGGGCTGGATGGCGCGCTGACGGGCTTGAGCGCGAATGACAGCGCCTATGGGCAAGCCTGCGCGCGGTTGGTGCAAACGCCGCGGCGCTGGCTGGTGACGGGCGTGGCCGGCTTCATCGGTTCACACCTGCTGGAAACCTTGCTGCAACTGGGACAGGAAGTGCGCGGCCTGGACAATTTTCTGACGGGCCACCGGCAAAACCTGGAGCTGGTGCGCGCCAGCGTGGGCGAACAGGCGTGGCGGCGCTTCACCTTTATCGAAGGTGATATCCGCGACCCGCAAGCGTGCGCACGCGCCTGCGGTGCCCCGGTACAGACCGCCAGGGCCGGCGACGGTGAGGCAGGCGGTGAGACAAATGCGGCCTATGGTGGCAGCGGCAGCAGCTTGGCCGAGCGCGGCCGTCTCGATCCGGGTGGCCCCGTCGCCGTCGATTACGTGCTGCACCAGGCGGCGCTCGGTTCCGTCTCGCGTTCGCTGGAAGACCCGCTGCTGTGCCACGCCGTCAATGTCAGCGGCTTCCTGAATATGCTGGCCGCCGCCCGCGAGGCGGGCGTGCAGCGCTTCGTGTATGCGGCCTCCAGCGCTACGTATGGCGACCATCCGGCCTTGCCGAAAGTGGAACAGCACATCGGCGCGCCCCTGTCGCCATATGCCCTGAGTAAATATGTCAATGAACTGTATGCGCAGGTGTACGCGCGCTGCTACGCCATGCAAACGATGGGGCTGCGCTATTTCAATGTCTTCGGTCCGCGCCAGGACCCGTTGGGCGCCTATGCGGCCGTCATTCCCCGCTGGATCGCCGCCATGCTGGACAACCAGGCCGTGCACATCCATGGCGACGGCGCCACCAGCCGCGACTTTTGCTTTGTGCACAATGCCGTGCAAGCCAATATCCTGGCCGCCACGGGTACCGATCCGGCGGCCGTGAACCAGGTCTACAACGTGGCCCTCAACGCCCGCACCAGCCTGACGCAGCTGCACACCACCATGCAGCAGATGCTGCTGGCCGTGCGCCCGCAACACGTGCCGCAGGCGCCGCAGTATGGCGAGTTTCGCGCCGGCGACGTGCGCCATTCGCAGGCGGACATCGCCAAGGCGGCCCGCTTGCTGGGCTATGTCCCCACGCACGACCTGGCGCAAGGCTTGCGGCAAACCATCGCCTGGTACGTGCAGCAAGCAAGCCACGCTTGATGGGTGTCCCGCTGTCCGCGGCCCGGCAACCGGCACCTGGCGCCTGGCAGCCGCCTGCCTGGTAGTTGCGCGAGGCAGGCCAGCGATAGTCGCCGGTTCGCGCCCGCCATCTAGCGTTGCGTGGGCGCCGCTGTCGGCGTTGTTGACGCTGTCGGCTCGGGCGGCTCGGGTACACCATCGGTCTTGCTGCTGAGAATCTGGGGTGTGCCGCGGAAATCGGTCGTATGCAGGGTGACGGGGCGGCGCCAGACGCGGGCGATATACGCCAGCACCTGTTCGGCCCGCTCCAGGTCGAGTCCGCGCCCATCGCGCTGGTGATCATGGCGCAGCACCAGGCTGCCGTCGTCGTTGAGCAGGGTGGCGGCGATGCACGGCGCGCCATAATTGTATCTGGGCGTCAGGATGGCTTCGCGGATGGCGCGCAAGTCGCGGCTGGCCAGGCGCGTTTCACCGTCGCTGCGGCTTTCATGCACGAACAGGCCCAGGCGGTCAGCCAGTTCGGCGTCCAGATAGTTACGAATAAAACTGCAGTCATCGTCGTCGCGGCAAATCTGGCGCGCCCGTGCCAGTCCTTCGCGATCGATGATGTGTTCCCACATGCAAAAACCCAGGTGATACGGGTTGACGGCCAGCGCCTGCTGGTGCTCGGCCGCGTAAGGACGCACCACGTCCGAATGTGACTTGATGGCGGACAGATACAGGGCCGGCGGCAGGAAGTCGGCTTCGCGCAGCAGCCGTGCATGCCAGTACGAGGCCCAGCCTTCGTTCATGATCTGGCAGGCGAACACGGGATAGAAGTAAAACGACTCTTCGCGCACAGCCAGGAAAATGTCGCGCTCCCAATCGGCCAGTTCCGGCCCATGTTGCGCGATGAACCACAGCAAGTCGTACTCGGGCTGCGGCGGCACAAGCGGGCGCTGCGCCAGGCGTGCCCGTGCCGCGTCGTGCGCCGCCAGGACGGCCGCTTCGCCCGGCAAGCGCCGGTAGCGCTGCGCAAAAGGATCGTCCATGCTGGTTCCATCGTGCGTGCCCGCCGCAGCAGATGGCCCCGATACGGCGGCATAGGCCGGGCGGTGCAGCTCGGCGTGGATGTCCACATGCTGCTCCAGCGCCAGTGCCGCATCGAGCACAGCTTCCACCTGCTCCTGCCCGTGTCGCCGCAGCGCTATCTCCAGACGCTGCGCCCGCGCCGCGCTTTGTTCCAGGATGCGCTGGCCCGCCATGGCGCCGAAACGGAGGAACAGCGCATTGCGGCTGGCAAAATCGGCGTGGCCCAACACGTGGGCTGTGACGAGGGTGTTTTCCGCCACGGAATTGCGCTCTGCCATGTAGGCATGGCAAGGGTCGCCGGGAAACATGACTTCGAACATATGCGAGTTGCCCATCTTTTGATGTACGAGCTGTTGAATGTAGCGCACGCCGAACGACCAGTGACGCATGCGCACGGGCAAGCCATAAATGGCGATCTCGGCCATGAAACTGTCCGGCACCAGCTCGAACTCGACGGCGGAAAATTCCAGGCCCAGTTCCCGCGCCAGCGCGTTGATGCGCGCCGCGTAGCCGTCCAGGCTGGCTGTGTTTGCCGTGTCTGCCGTGCCGCCGTGGGGCTGTGCGTCATGCAACGTCATGCTGTTTCTTCCGTATCGGCCGCCTCGTGCTGAAAAAAGGTGCGGATGGCCGCCCAGATATCGTCACTCCGGCTCAGGATGCTGCTGTGCAAGGGCAAGCCCCGTCGTTCCAGCTCGGCGCACAAGCTGTGCATTTCCGTTTCCAGGCTGCGCGTCACGCCGGGCAAGGTTTCCACATAGCCCATATAGTTGAGCAAGGCGGCCAGTTCACAGAGAGCCAGGCTGGCCGCTCTCCGGTCTTCGCTGAAATTCTCGCCATCGGAGGCATAGAATAAATAGGCGTTGTAGCGCTGCGGCGCATAGTGTTGCTGCAGCAGCTCCCGGCTCAGGCGAAAGGCGGTGGAGGCCATGGTGCCGCCCATGCCATTGACCTGGAAGAACTCGGCTTCGGAAAATTCCCAGGCCCGCGTCGTATGGGCGATGAAGCGTGTTTCCACGCTCGCATACCTGCGGCGCAAGCCTTGCAAGACAAAGAAAAAGAAGGATTTGGCCAGCTTGCGCTCGGCCTGCGCCATGCTGGCCGACACGTCCAGCACGAAAAACACGACGGCATTCGTGCTGGGATGGGGCTGAGGCAGTACCTGGCGGTAACGCAAGTCATCATTGGTAAAGGGCACGGGCTGCGCTTGCAGGGCGCGCCGCTTGATCGCTTCCTTGACGGTGCGCCGCCGGTCCAGGCGCGAACGGGCGCCATGCCGGTCCAGGCCGCTACGCACGAGCCGTGCCTCGTCGATGGCGCCCAGGTGGCGCGGCTTCAGGTGCGGCAGTTCGAACGCATCCCACAGCCAGTCGAGAATATCGTCGATGGGAAACTCCAGCAGCAGGCGCACCGTTCCCTCGCCATCGCCGCCATCGCCTTGCGTTCCGGCCCCACCCGTGACGGTGGGGCACGCCGCGCGCAGGAGATCGCCGGGCTTGCCATCACCCTGGCCCGCGCCCATGCTGTAGCGCGCGGGGGCCAGGCGGAAACGCGCATGCTCAAGCAGGCGCATGGGCACTTGCACCGTGCGCTGCTGCGGCCCGCCGATCAGGTCTGGCGTGGCGATCAGCTCGGGCAAGTGCGCCTGCACGGCATCGCGCACTTTCTGGTTGTGGCGCAGCCAGTCGCGCGCGCCGCGCGAGAACAACGCGTACCAGGGCTGGGCCAGGGCCGGCGCGGCGCCCGCTTGCGACGCCGCCGCGCCGGCGGAATTTACCTCGCTTGCCGTGACTGCCGCAGCTGCGGGGCCGCCCCGTACCGGAGGATCATGCTGATTGCCGCTGCCTGGCGAGGTCGTGGCGGCCATGGTTATTCCTGCGCCAGCAAGGTGGTCACGTAGTTGAGCGCTTCGCGCGCGCTATGGGCGTCATAGCCATAGTCGTCGACCAGACGCTGCTCGACGGCGGAGATCCTGGCCCGCACGTCGTCATCGGGGCGCTTGGCCGAGCTGACCAGGCGCAGCACATCGCGCCGCTGCTCGAACAGATATTGCTGGATGGCGTCGTGCAGTTGCGCATGGCTGCCCAGGCCAAACGCCTCGCCCCGCTTGAAGGCGCTCATGGCTTTGCGCACCACTTCTTGTCGAAACGATTGCTTGCCCGAATCGCTGATGTGGATTTTTTCTTCCACGGCGCGCAAGAAGCGTTCGTCGGGGCGGCGCTCTTCGCTGGTGATGGGATCGCGGATCTGGCGGTTGTCGAGCATGGCTTCGACTTCATCGAGATATTTGTTCAGCAAGTCTTGCGCTTCTTGCTCGAACGAAACGAATAAAGCCTTGTGCACGTCGGCCTTGACCCAGCGGTTATAGAAATCCTTGCGCGTGAGCACCAGGTAATCGACCCACTTGCGCTTGCGTCGCGGTTCGATGCGCGCATCGCTTTCGATGCCGTCCTTCAGGGCCAGCAGCACGTCCATGGTGGACAGGCTGTTGTGCTGGGCGGAAATGATGGCGTGCGACAGGGCATTGATGACGAAACGGGGCGACACGCCCGACAGGCCCTCGTCGGGTGCCTTGTCGCGCTCGCGCATGCGGCGGATGTCGGCAGGCTGCAAGTCGTCCACGTCTTCGTTGGCGTAGATGCGCAGTTTCTTGACCAGCTCGGCTTCCTTGTCGTCGCCTTCGGGCAAGCGGCTGAGGATGGCAAACACGGCCGCCGCATGCAGCACGTGCGGATCGAGGTGCACATTGCGGAAGGCGGGTGCGGCCGCCAGGATCAGCTTGCGGTAAATCCGCGCTTCTTCGCGGTAATTGAGTGTATACGGCACTTGCACGATGACCATGCGGTCGAGCAGCGCCTCGTTTTCGCTTTCTTGCAGGAATTTGCGAAACTCGGCCAGATTCGTGTGTGCGAGGATGGCTACATCGAGGTAAATCAGGGGAAAGCGCGATACCTTGACATTCTTTTCCTGCGTCAGTGTCAGCAGCAAGTAGAGAAATTCCCGTTTGACCTTGAGGATCTCGATCATTTCCAGCATGCCGCGGCTGGCCGCATACACGGCGCCGGACCATGACCAGGCGCGCGGGTCGCCTTCGTCGCCGTATTGCGCCACTTTCGACAGGTCGACGGAGCCCACCAGGTCGGCCAGGTCGGCCGTGCTGGGATCGTGCGGCGCATACGTGCCGATGCCGCAGCGGCCCGCCTCGGACAGGTGGATGCGCTCGACGGGCATGCGCAGGAAGTCGCCCGCATACTGTTCTTCCAGGCGGGCGCGACAATGGGGGCACAGTTCGCCATGCAGCTCGGCATCATAGCTGGCGCGAAAGTCGGCGCGCATGCTGTGCGGCACCAGATGCAGCGGCGATTCATGCACGGGACAGCCGGCGATGCCGTACAGCGCGCCTTCGCTGCTGTGGCTATATTCTTCCAACCCCCGCTTGAGCAGGATCACCATGGTCGACTTGCCGCCCGACGGCGGGCCCAGCAACAGCAACATGCGCCGGCCCACCTCGGAGCCGGCGGCGGCTGCCTTGAAGTAGGCGGCAACCCGGTCGATCGCCTCGTCGATGCCGAACAGCTCGTCGTCGAACAGGCGGCAGCGGAAACGTCCGGCGTCGTCGGTCTGGCCGTTCCAGCGCATCATGTCCCACAGGTACTGGTGGGCGCTGCGCGTCAGCAGGGCGGCGCGGCCGGGCAGGATCTGCTCGACGAAGTCGGCAAAACTGCCGCCCCAGGGACTGATGCGGTGTTTTGCCGCCCAGGCCGCCATGCCGTGCATAAAGTCGGCATGCTGGCCTGCGCCATCTGCATCTGTGGCGCGGTGGCCTGCTTGCTCGTCCGCAGGCGCGTCGTCGTGGCGTGTCATACCAGGGCTCGTCATCGTTTCCCCATCCATACCGTTGCTGGCGTTGCTGCCGTGGAGCAGGCCCAGTACCAGCCTGTCGGCCAAGTATACGGCGCTGCCTCTGCCCGCACGCCTGATCTCGCTCAACCTTGAAGCGGGAACTATTTTTATCCTTGCTGGGCCCGGATGGGCAGGGCAGTCAGGCGCCTGCGCGGGTCAATCCAGATCAATATCGGCCCGCGCGGCCCGTCCACACTGGTACTTTGCAGTGACCCACGAGGAGAACGTGATGATAGGCAACGAGAATGGTTTCAGCGCCCCGCCTGGCAGCAGCGGCAGGGGCCAAAATGCGGACGATGAAGAGGCCGTCGGCCAATTTTCCGTCCCCGGCGAAGAAGACAATACGATCGAGAGCGCATCCGTCTCGGACGTACCCGACGCCCTGAGCGGCGTCAGCATGGAATTGCTGGAAATCAAGCGCAGCATCGAAGACGGCATGCGCCAGTCCATTTCCCAGGCGGGCGGCGTGCGCGCGGCCGATGCCTTCAGCGACGGCGGCAATATCCAGGGCGTGTCCATCGGCCTGGGTGAGGGCGCCAGCGACAGCTCGTCCGGCGAGCCGGGCTTGCCGGCCTTGACCTTGTACGTGGCCGAGCCCACCTCTGTCGACCGCGCCAAGGCCGCCATCGTGGGGGCCATGGGCGTGCGCGCCGTGGCCAGCGACAGGGTGCCCGTCAATATCGTCGTCACGGGCGTGATCGATGCGCAACCGCACCGTTTCCGCTTGCGTCCGGCGCCGGGCGGCGTGTCGGTCGGGCATTTCCGCATCACGGCCGGCACCATCGGCTGCCTGGCCGTGGGGCGCAGCGCGCCGCGCAACAGCCGCTTGATGATACTTAGCAACAATCATGTGCTGGCCAATACCAACGGCGGCGTGTTCAATGACTGCATCGTGCAGCCGGGCCCCATCGATGGCGGCCGTTGCCCGCAAGACCAGGTGGCCGTGCTCGAGCGTTTCGTGCCCATCAACTTCAGCGGCGGCGTCAATTTTGTCGATTGCGCCACCGGCTGGGCCTGGCCAGACCGCGTGCGTCCCGAACTGGTCTACCTGAGCGGCGGCGTGCCGGCCTACTTCCGCATCAGCAGTGCGCTGGTGGCGCCCGCGCTGGGCATGATGGTCGGCAAATCCGGCCGCACGACGCAATTGACGCAGGGGCGCATCACGGGCCTGGGCGCTACCATCAACGTCAATTACGGCGGCGGCAGGATCGCGCTATTCCAGGACCAGATCGCCATCACGGGCGTGAGCGGGGCGTTCAGCGCGGGCGGCGATTCCGGCTCGTCCATCTGGACCTGGAACCAGCAGCGCAATCCCGTCGGCTTGCTGTTTGCCGGCGGCGGCAACATTACCTTTGCCAATCAGATGCGGCGGGTGGTGGTGGCGCTCGACATCAATTTATACACCTGAGCACGCTGCCAGGACCTGCTGAGGCGGCGTCGCGCCGCCTTGCCTAACGCTGTTTTTTGCACGATGATGATCTTGGGCAGCGGCCACGCACGGTGCGGGACGGCGAAGGGTGCTACAAGGCCGGATGGGCGGGTGTATGATGGAATGCATCAGGAGGGTGTGTCATGTCAAACAGTAAATTCGCACAATCGCCATATGCCGTCTTCGAAGACGCCGCCATGCCGTATTTGCCGGATGAGACCGCTGGACAGGGCATGGGGCAGTACGCCCCTGCCGCGCCCCAGGGCCGCCTGGAAGCGGCCAGGCGGCGCAACGAGCGGGCGCTGATGGCCATCGATGGCGTGGAAGGCGTCAGCCTGGGGCGCACGACCGTGGGCAAGGAAGCGCTCGTCGTGTACCTGCGCGACTCGTCCGTCAAGCGGCGCGTACCGCTGCAGGTCGATGGCTATCCGGTGGAGACGAGCATCACGGGCCATATCGATATCCAGCGCTGCTAGGCAAGCGAGCTGGGCGGTCGGGCCATCGCCGCAGAGTGCTGCGGAGGAAGGCCTGTTGCCAGGCCTTCCTCGTCATTTATCAGCCTGCCTTATTTGCTCAGGCGGCCGATCGCTTCGGCCACGCCCGCGCCATAAGCGGGGTCGCACAGGGTGCAGTTGCCGATGTGGCGTTGCTTGACTTGTTCCGAGGCGCCCGAGATGGCGCGCGCCGTGTTGTCGAACAAGGCTAGCTGCTGTGCCGGGGTCATCAGGTGGAACAGCGCGCGCGGCTGCGAATAGTAATCCTCATCGACGCGGTGGTTCCAGTGGTCGGCCGCGCCTTCCAGGCTCAAGGGCGGCTCGCGGAAGTCCGGCTGCTCGGCCCACTCCTGCTCGCTGTTCGGTTCATAGCCCAAGGTGCCCCCCTGATTGCCGTCGACCCGCATCTGGCCGTCGCGGTGATAGCTGTGGAACGGGCATTTCGGCGCGTTGACGGGGATATGGCTGTGGTTGACGCCGAGGCGGTAGCGCTGCGCGTCGCCATACGAGAACAGCCGGCCCTGCAGCATCTTGTCCGGCGAAAAGCTGATGCCGGGTACCACGTTGGCCGGGTTGAAGGCCGCCTGTTCCACTTCGGCGAAGTGATTGTCGGCATTGCGGTTCAGTTCCAGCACGCCCACTTCGATCAGCGGGTAGTCGCCGTGCGGCCACACTTTCGACAGGTCGAAGGGGTTGAGGTGATACGTGCCTGCCTCTTTTTCCGGCATGATTTGCACGTACAGGGTCCAGCGGGGGAAATCCTTGTTCTCGATGCTCTCATACAGGTCGCGGTGCGAACTTTCGCGGTCCTTGCCGACCAGCGCCTCGGCTTCCGCATCCGTCAGGTTTTGAATCCCTTGCTGGGTCTTGAACGTGAACTTGACCCAGAAACGCTCGTTTTGCGCATTCAGGAAGCTGAAGGTATGGCTGCCGAAGCCATGCATGTGGCGGAAGCTGCGCGGCAAGCCCCGGTCGCTCATCACCACCGTTACCTGGTGCAGAGCTTCAGGCAGCGAGGTCCAGAAATCCCAGTTGCTGTTGGCGCTGCGCAAGCCCGTGCGCGGGTCGCGCTTGATCGCGTGATTCAAATCGGGAAATTTCAATGGGTCGCGCATGAAAAACACGGGCGTATTGTTGCCGACCAAGTCCCAGTTGCCTTCTTCCGTGTAGAACTTCAGGGCGAAGCCGCGGATATCGCGTTCCGCGTCCGCCGCGCCTCGTTCGCCGGCCACCGTGGAAAAGCGCGCGAACATCGGCGTTTTCTTGCCCACTTCGCCAAAGATTTTCGCGCGCGTATAGCGCGTGATGTCGTGCGTGACGGTAAACGTGCCGTGCGCGCCGGAACCCTTGGCGTGCATGCGGCGCTCGGGAATGACTTCGCGGTCGAAGTGGGCCAGCTTTTCCAGGAACCAGACATCTTGCAGCAGGGCGGGGCCGCGAGGGCCGGCCGTCTGGATGTTTTGATTGTCGACTACAGGCGCGCCAAAGGCGGTGGTCAGCTTTTTCATTGGACTCTTTCTTTCATGGCTAGGCAGAGCAATGGACGCACCGGCGCTACTCAAACACTGGCTGGGTTGAATGAACATTCACCGGGGCTGGTCCAGAGTAAAATTTCTAAAATGCAAATCAGTGTAAATCTTTTTGTGCGAGACGGCTTGCCACGCCGCCCATGCAAGCACGGGCGGCATCCTTGTATCATAAGCGCCGAATGGCTGACACTCCCGCACGCTTGCAAGTTGCAAGTATATAAAGGCTGGCCTAGCTCACGCCACTGGCCTTTTGTCCAGGTTGTAAAACCCAGTTTTTAAAAGCGGTTCCAATTGTTATGCCGGTGTTCCGTGGCTTCCTTCATCAGGTGACCGGCGCGCAGCGCGTCGTTCGCCTGCACCGTCATGGCCAGTTCCTGGATGGCGGGCGGGTATTCGTGGTGGGCCGCTTCTTCCAGCAATTCACGGCCCTTGGCCAGGTCGCGCGGCACGCCGCGGCCTTCGCGGTAGGCGTTGTATAGCAGGAACATGGCGTGTGGATTGCCCAGTTCGCTCGACTTGGCCAGCCAGTGCGCCGCTTCATGCTGATCTTTCGGCACGCCTTCGCCATTCGCCGCCAGCAAGCCCAGCATCAAGGCCGCCTTCGCATGGCCTTGCTGCGCCGCTTGCCGGTACCACAGCCAGGCTTGACCGGGCGTAGCTGCGCGCAGCATCTGCCCCAGTTCGAAGGCCGCTTCCGTGTCGCCGGCGCGGGCCGCCTGTTCGAACAGGGCCAGAGCCTCGGCGCGGCGCTCGGGCCGGGGCTGGTAAATCAGCGCCAGTTCGCGCTCGGCGACGGGCATGTCCTTGCTGGCCCAGCTGCGCACACGGCGCTCGGCCTGCTGGTCGCCCGCCTGGCGCGCATGCATGGCGACGGCTTCGATTTCCGCCGCCGTGGGCGGTGGCGAAGACTGGCAGGCGGCCAGGACAGCGGCCAGCACGACGGCGGGGAGAGAAAGTGCGTGTTTCATCTGGATCACCTTTCATCAAAACAGGCCGGAACCACCGCAGTCCCGGCCCATGGACCTTATTTGCTCAGGTCGATGCGGTACTTGGCGAAACCGCTGGCGTCGAGTCCGCCTTCGGCTGCCACGTTGGCGATGCCGCTGCCTTGCGCCAATGCCAGATGGCCCGGCGCCGAACGCAGGATCACGGGACCGGCCGTGGCCGTCTTGACGAAGCTCCAGCTGCGCGCGCTGCCATTCGCTGCCAGGGTCACCTTGCCGCCCTTGGTGCTCAGCGCCGCCAGGTAGTTGCTGACCACGGCCTGGTTCGCATCGGGTGACTTGATGATGGTCTTGCTGCCATCGATGCCGGGCACGGCGCCGCCGCCACCGGCGCGGTAATCGTTGGTGGCGACGATGAAATCATCGCCATCGGCCACGGGTGCGCCCTTGTACGTGAGGTTGACGATGCGGTTGCCCGGCTTTTTCGTCACGTCGATCTGGTACGTCAGCGCATTGTTTTCCGCATAGAACACGTCATAGTTATAGATCGTGCCATACGATGGCACCAGGTCTTGCTCGGCGCTACTGGTCGGGTCGATCTGGCCAAATTGCTTGGCCGACGTTTCCAGCCACGCTTTCAAGTCCGCGCCCTTGATCTTCACGGCTTGCAGGTTGTTATTGCTATACAAATACAAGTCGCCTGGATTGCGTACTTGCAAGCCGATTGGCGCGGCCGGCGTCGCGCCCGCAGCCACGTCCGTGAAGTCGGACGGCCCGTTGCGGCCCGCCTTGAATGGCGCGCTGCAGGAAATGACGGGGATGTTCTTGTAGCTGGACAAGGTTGCATCCGTGCTGGTGGCGATGAAGTTCTTCACGTAATCGAGCTGCGCCTGGTTCACCAGCTGGATGGCGCTCACGTCGCCCACCAGTGCGAAGTAGGCGGACATCTCGAAATCCGTGCTGATGCCCAGCGGCTGCTTGGCGTAGGCGATAGTGGCAGCGTGTTCGGTGGCCACCAGCGGCGCGATGGCCGGATCGGCTTTCACGAGGGTCTTGCCATCCGTATACTTGAAGCCGCGCGATTCCACCGTCGTCTTGGCCGGCTGCACTACCCACTTTCCACCCTGATACACCATCGTCAGCTTGATGATGCCCAGACGGCGGCCCCAGCTTTGCGCCATGACGGTCGGCACGCCGTTCACGAAGCCCTTTTCGGCGTCGATCTTGGCGCTGGCCGGGAAGGCCGCAAACGAGGCGTCCAGCGCGGCCGCGCCTTCTTCCTTGCCTTTCGGGAAGATCAAGTGCGAGTGGCCGATCATCAGCGCGTCGATGCCCGTGCTGGTCAGGTGATAGCTGCCGTTTTCCATCTTCGGGCTGTAGGCGCTTGTGTCCAGGCCGCCATGCGACAGGGCCACGACGAGGTCGGCGCCCTTGTTGCGCAATTCCGGCACGTACTGTTTCGCCGCTTCCTGTACGCCCGTCACGCTGACTTTGCCAGCGAGCACTTTCTGGTCCCATTCGAGGATTTGCGGCGGCACAAAGCTCAGCACGCCGACATTGATCTTCACGCTCAGCTTGCTGCCATCGGGCGCCGTGGCGGCGAAATCGCGGGGCAGCAGGGTGTAGGGCTGGAAAATCGGCTTGCCGCTGGACACGCCGACGACATTGCTCAGCACGGAAGGGAAGGCGGGCGCGCCGCACGTGCCCGTCGGCTTGGCCACGCCGGGAATGCCGAAATCCGTATTGGTGATCTGGCTCAGGTAGGGCAAGCCATAGTTGAATTCGTGGTTGCCCATGCCGCCCGCATCGTACTTCAGCGCGTTCATGGCTTTGTGCACGGCCAGGGTGCCGGAGCAGGGCACGGGCGCGGCTACGGCTTGCAAATCGGCCAGCAAGGTGCCCTGGATGACGTCGCCATCGTCGAGCAAGACGCTGTTCGGATTTTCCGCGCGCGCCGCCTGGATCAGGGTCGACGTGCGTTCCAGGCCCAGACTCGTGTCTTCGGCCAGCGCGTAATAGTTATAGCTGAGGACGTTCGAGTGGATATCGGTAGTTTCCAGCAAGGCAACGGTGACCGTCGCGCCTTCGGGAATGGCCGGCGCCGCCGGGGTATTCGAACTGCCGTTGCAACCGACGAGACCCGCACTTGCCAGCGCCGCCAGCATGACCCAATTTGTTTTCATTACCGCCCTCGGAAAGATTCAAAGGACGCGACTGTAACGCCGCCATATGACGCGGCGATGACAGCCGTGCAAGGCGCATGGATGCACGCTGCCGCGCGATGGCGCGACTGTCTGTCAATGCGCCGGCAGTTTTTTCAGCACTTCATTGCTAAAGTAAGGCTCGTCTTCTACCCAGAAAATATAGTCCAGGCCCAGGTAATTGCGGGCAAAATCGAGCAAATCTTCGACTGAATTTTTTTGCCTGGTACGGGGATTGATTTGGCGTAGGTTACCGTCCTGTACGGCCATGCCCTTGACCAGATTCGCAGGGTAGTCCTTGATAAAGGCGTAACTCTGGCCCATATGGCTCTTTCGATACGGCATCAGGTCAGGACCGCCCACGCCCATATGCAGCGTTTGCGCTTGCGCAAACAGGCTGCGCATATAGCCCTTGTCGTTCCACGGCAGCCATTCACCGGGCAGAAAGTTTAAATACACCATGGTGGTGGTGTGGGGAAAAGCAGCGGCCAGTACCTGCATGTTTTCCTTGATGGCATCCACATATTTTTGCGGCTTGAAATCATCGGGGAAAGTAGTATTTCCTTTGCTATCCTCAACGCCAATGTCGATCGAACTTTCGCTGAAATTAATGCCCTCGATTTTCCCGTCAAATTCCTTGCCCAGCGCCTGGATCAAGCGTTGATAACGCTCGCGTACCGGCGCTTCCCACATTTTTGGCGACCAGCCATATTCATCATCCGTCACCGGCTTGTGCGGGTCGCGTTCCGGCGCGGAAAGCATGCTTTGCTTGATGATGCCACCCTGGTAGCGAGGATCACTGAGCAAATAGGCCGGCACATTATGGCGTGGCGTGAAGGATTTTTCCTGCAGTTGTATCCACAACTTTTTTCCGATTGAATCGAGATAGGTGATGTCTTGGCGGATCGCCGAAAAATCATAACGGTCCTGTTCCGGCTCCAGGTTACGCCATGTGTACACGATTTGCGCGCCGCTGAAGCGGGGATCGCTTAAGGCCTTATCCGAGGTGATGTTTTCCCCGTTCAGTTCGCGGTGATTGAAGTAAAGATAGTGCTTGATCGGCTTTCTTATGTCTGCCGCAATGGCACTGCCCATCATCAAAACAAGTAAGGCAAGAAGCGTTGTGGAGCTGCGTAAGAACATCGTTTCCTTGGTGATTGTGAAAATTTAAACGTCGAGCCACCATGCGCTTGTGTCGATAGCATGAGCGGTAAAGTTCCACTGTAGCACGTCGGGCATGTCATGGCCTGGCATGGCAGCGAGGTGGCGCACGGCTCTCTTTTCAAGTTGGCAGGCAAAGATTGCTACGCAAATGCAAGTTAGTTGCATTATAATTCTAAAACGCAATTCATTTGTATTAGCGAGAGAATCGCCAACCCAGTAATTCAGCCAGCCGAAGGAATTCCCATGCCCCAGCACAAACTCCCCGTCACCGTCCTGTCCGGCTTTCTCGGCGCAGGCAAGACGACCTTGCTCAACCACATACTGCGCAACCGCGAAGGCAAGCGCGTTGCCGTCATCGTCAACGACATGAGCGAAGTCAATATCGATGCCTCGCTCGTCAAGGACAGCGCCGAGGCGGCGGGCGCGGCCCTGTCGCGCACGGAAGAGAAACTGGTGGAAATGTCGAACGGCTGCATCTGCTGCACCCTGCGCGACGATTTATTGCTGGAAGTGCGGCGCCTGGCCTTTGAGGACCGCTTCGACTACCTGCTGATCGAATCGACGGGCGTGGGCGAGCCGATGCCCGTGGCGGCCACCTTCAACTTCGAAGACGAGCACGGCGACAGCCTGAACGACGTGGCGCGCATCGACTGCATGGTTACCGTCGTCGACTGCGCCAACTTGCTGAACGATTTTCATAGCGAAGACAGCCTGGAACAGCGCGGTGAAATCGCCGGCGAGGGCGACGACCGCCAACTGGCCAACTTGCTGACGGAACAGATCGAGTTTGCCAATGTCATCGTCCTCAACAAGGTCGACATGGTCGATGCGCACGCGCGCCTGCGGGTGCTGGCCATTTTAAAAGCCCTGAATCCCGGCGCGCGCATTATCGAAACCAACCAGTCTGTCGTGCCGCTCGACGCGATCCTGGGCACGAACTTGTTCGACTTGGAGCAGGCGGCCAGCATACCGGGCTGGGCCCAGGAATTGGCCGGTGTGCACACGCCGGAAACGGAAACCTATGGCATCAGCAGCTTTGTCTACCGGGCGAAGGAACCATTCCACGCGCAGCGCCTGCATGACTATATTGCGCAGCCGATACCGGGCGTGGTGCGCAGCAAGGGCTATTTCTGGCTGGCCAGCCGGCCCGAATGGGTGGCCAGCCTGTCCGGCGCGGGCAAGCTGATGAATATCGAACCCGTGGGTCTGTGGTGGGTGTCCGTGCCCAGGGAGCGCTGGCCCACGGATGCGGCCTCGCTGGCGGAAGTAAAAGCGGGATGGAGCGAAACGTATGGCGATCGCTACCAGGAGCTTGTCTTCATCGGGCAGGACATGGACCAGGCCGCCATCGAGGCGGGCTTGAAGAAATGTCAACTCAACTACACGGAAACGCGCCAGGGCATGGCCGCCTGGCGCAAGCTGCCCGACCCGTTCCCCCAATGGCAGCGCATGGAAGAACTTGAAGATTAACCATCGATAGGAAAGAAAGATGACAGAACTGATCCCCGTCACCATCATCACGGGTTTTCTCGGTAGCGGGAAAACCACCTTGCTCAAGCGCATATTGCAGGGCGATCACGGCGTGCGCATCGCCGTGATCGAAAATGAATTCGCCGCCGAAAGCATCGACCATGGCTTGCTGGTGCAAGATAGCGACGAGCAGATCGTGGAAATGAACAATGGTTGCATCTGCTGCAGCGTGCGCGGCGACCTGATCCGCATCCTGGGCGAGCTGCACACCAGGCGCGCAGCAGGCAGCATCGCGTTCGATCACGTGATCATCGAGACGACGGGCCTGGCCGCGCCGGGTCCCGTGGCGCAAACCTTTTTTGCGGAGCCGTCAATCAGCGAGTGCTACATGCTGGACGCGATATTGACGGTGGTGGACGCGCGCCATGCGCAGCAGCAATTGACGGCACACAGGGAAGCGCAGGAGCAGGTGGGCTTTGCCGACCGCATCCTGTTGTCGAAGACGGATCTGGTCAGCAAGGACGAGCTGGCCGCGCTGCGCCAGCGTTTGATCGCCATCAACGGCCGCGCCAGCATACAGAAAGTGCGCTTTGGCAATGTGCCGCTGCGCGACATTTTGAACATACGCGGCTTCAACCTGAACGCCATCGTCGAGCTGGAGCCGGATTTCCTGGGGGAACTGGGCCACCGCCATGGCGACGGCGTGCAATCGTTCGTCTACCACCAGTCCCAGCCCCTCGATTTGCTGCAGGTGGAAAACTTTCTCGATGCCGTGGTGCAGCTGTTTGGCACCCAGCTGATGCGTTACAAGGGCATTTTGTACATTGCTGATACGCCATGCCGCGCTGTCTTCCAGGGCGTGCACATGCTGATGGGCTCGGAGCTGGGCGCGCCGTGGCGCGACGGTGAAACGCGCGCCAGCAAGATCATCTTTATCGGCCGCGACTTGCCGCAGCAGATGCTGACGCAGGGCCTGGACCGCTGCGTGGCCAGTCCAGTCCCGGTGGCCGCATGAGCGTGGAAGCGGGCTTGCCCGCCATGGCGCTGACCGTGGATGGGGGCGCTGTTTGCGCTGGGCCATGGCGTCACCGTGCTGGCCATCGTGGCCGTGGCGGCGCTGGCATCACGGCAATTTACGCCATCGCCAAAGCTGTTCGGCTGGCTGGCATGGCTGCCCATCGCCTTGCTGTTGTTGATCTCCGCCTTGAATGCGCGCAGCTTGCTAGTCTTGCGCCGCGTGCGTGCCTGAGACGGGGGCGTGGGTATAATGGAAAAAAACTGCCGAATTCCACCATGCCCGCACCTGATATCGTCATCCGCCTGCTGACGCCAGCAGACACCGCCGCCTTTTGCGCGCTGCGCCTGCGCGCCATCCTTGACTCGCCCAGTTCGTTTTCCTCGTCGCGCGAGGATGAACTGGCGCGCACGCCGGAAGAACACGCGCAGCGCATCGCCGGCGGCGCCATGCAACGCGGTTTTGGCGCCTTCGATGGCGCGCGCCTGGTCGGCTTTGCCGGTTTGCGGCGCGAACCCTTGCGGCAACTGTGGCACAAGGCCTTGCTATGGGGCGTGTTCGTCGATGTAACGCAGCGGGGCAAGGGCGTGGCGCGGCGTCTCGTGAAGGCCTGCATCGAACAGGCCGAACACGATCCCGCTGTCATGCAGGTGCACTTGAGCGTGAATGCGGAAAACAATGCCGCACGGCAACTGTATGAATCGCTGGGATTTATCGCCTATGGCACGGAGCCGCGCTCGATGCGCGTGGGCGACTTGTTTTATGACGAGCATCACCTGGCTTTATTGATCAGGTAATGCTGCTGGCACCGCTTACTTGCAGCGGGGGCACACACCCTTGATCAGGTAATCGACTTCGCCGCCGCTGAAGCCTTCCGGCAAGAGCACGGGCGGCGGCAGCTTGACTTCATTGAAGCAGGTGACGTTCGCGCATTTGGTGCACTGGAAGTGCGCGTGCTCGTGCGCCTGGTGGCCGGCGCCGGCGCTGAAGCGCCACACCTGGTCTGCACCCGCGATGCGGTGCACCAGTTCATTTTCCGTCAGCCATTCCAGCACCCGGTACAAGGTGACGGAATCGATATCGCTGTCCTGCGACAGCGCTTGCTGGATTTCGTGGTGGGTCAGCGAACGACTTTGCGTCATTAAAAAGTCGAGCACCTTCACGCGTGTCTTGGTGACGCGGGCGTTGGTGTTGCGGATCAGCGATTCGGCTTGCGGTGTAGAAGATGATGTCAACATGATAGGCCTGCTTGCGGGGGGATCGGCTGGCGGCGTCATCGCCGTGCCCGTTGCCACCCTCTGGGCCGTATCTTAGCATGCGTGCCGCACCGGATGGAACGGCGTCATGGTTTGAACGTCCAATAGCGGCCGGCGACCGTATCGACGGGGTCGAGAAAGCGCTGGTCCGCGCGCGCATGGTTGCGTATCAGATAAAACATGTCGGACAGGGCCGAGCGCTTTTCCGCAAAATACGCATGTTTCATGAAGCTCGTGTCGACCCCGGTGGCGTCGATGGTTTCCACGCCCGCCACGATCAGCATGCCGGCGCCGCTGTCGCCCGCGCGCGGATAGCCGTGCACGGCTTTCGAGGCGGCCAGGGCCAGGTCTTGCGACGAGGCATACAAGGTGACGGGGTTGCGCGCGCCGGCCAGTTTCGGCGCGATATCGTGCTTGAAGATGGCGGCGTCGATATCGGGCGCGGACAGGATGATTTCCGTGATCTTTTGCGCCAGTTGCGGCTGCGCGGCCAGCAGGTCGGCCACGGCCCGCGCCAGGCCCCGGTTGCCCATGCTGTGTCCCACCAGGTACACTTGCGCCGCCTCCGTGTTGGCGAGAAAGTCGGCCAGGAAGGCCGTGAGGTGGGGCGTGCTCCACTCGATATTGTTTTCATCGATGGTGTAGGCGGCCAGGTCGCCGCGCGACGGCCAGCTGTAGAACACGGGCGCGCCGTCGAAGCCCAGGTCGTAGGCCATCTGTCCCGTGCGCCGCGCCGCATCCTCGAAACTCACGTGATAGCCATGCACAAAGACAAAGGCTCTCTTGCCGGCCGAGGCGCGGATCTGGGCCGTTAATGCAGCAAAGAACAGCTCGCGGTCTTGCACCTCGGCATCGAGCAGCAGCACGTGCTTGGCCGGGTCGTCGCGAAACTCCAGGCGCCACAGCGACGGCGATTCCAGCTGGCCCATGCGGTGGTCGCGGGGGATGCTGATGTCGCAACTGCCATAGCTGAGCGGCCCATCGCCGCCGCCATTGCCGCTGCTCACTCCTTTACTGCGTTCGCCGCTGAACCGCTGGGCCGGCGGCTTGCCCACGTCGCGCTGGCGGTCCGTGGCGAAATACACCTTGACGACCGCATAATTGGATACGACGGCGCTTTTATCGGCCGGCGAGGGCGCGGCTTGCACTTCGGGTAGCTGGGGGACAGGCCGCTGCAGCGCATCGAGCAAGCCTTGCGCCGCAAACAGGGTTTCCATGTCATCGGGCACTTTCGCGCTGGACAGGGCGGCCGACAGGGCCAATTGCAGCTGGCTATCGTCAGGCTCGGCTTCCAGCGCGGCGATGGCGGCCAGGATGGTGGCGGCGCTGTCGAACTTGGCGATGGCCTGCTTGAGCCTTTGAAAATGACTGGCGATGACTTCGGGCGCGTGGCCGGGCGCGCCATGCCCGATGGCCGCCACGACAGCGGAAGTAATCAAGTCCATGCGCCACCTGCCTTTCAGGTCAATCTGGATTAAATGTCAACCCATATTGCCATAAAAGCACGCGCAAAGCGACTTGTCCAGCACCGCGCGCAGGCGGTGCGCGGCAGATCAATGCTGCTTGTCGTCGCTGAACTGCTGCGCCAGCGATTGCAAGGGCGCCACTGTCAGACCGCCTCGGCTCACGTGGTCGGGGATGGCCACGCGCACGGGCTTGCTGTGCATATTGCTTGAGGACAGCACGTTCGTGGTGGTTTCCGGCGCCGCATTCCACACGGGATCGACGATGCCTTCAAACACATGTTTCAATTGTTCGCCCCAGGTGTCGCGGATCATGCGGAAATACTGGTTCTTTTCATCGATGGTGACGAAGCGCGTGACAGCCAGGCTACCCGTCTCGTAGACGAGCAGATCGAGCGGCAAGCCGACGGAAATGTTCGAGCGCAAGGTCGAATCCATGGAAATGAGCGCGCACTTGGCCGCTTCGTCCAGGCGCGTAAACGGGTTGATGACCCTGTCGATGATGGGCTTGCCATATTTCGCTTCGCCGATCTGGAAATAGGTGTTCTCATCGTGCGATTCGATGAAATTGCCGGCCGAATACACCTGGAACAGCCGGCAGCGCTCGGCGCCTATCTGGCCGCCCAGAATGATGCTGACATTGAAATCGATGCCGCAGTCGGCCAAGGCCTTCGCTTCGCGCAGGTGCACGGTGCGCACGGCTTCGCCCACGATGCGCGCCGCGTCGTACATGCTGGCGACGTTCCAGATGCTGCGGCCATCCGCATCCACGTGTTCGGAAACGATCTGGCGGATTGCCTGCGAGATCGACAAGTTGCCGGCCGTCATCAGGACAAGCATGCGGTCGCCCGGGTTTTCGAACACGCTCATCTTGCGGAAGGTGCCCACCTGGTCCACGCCGGCGTTGGTGCGGGAGTCGGACAGGAAGACCAGGCCTTCGTTGAGGCGCATGCCTATGCAATAAGTCATCGTCGTAAATCAAGTCAAAAGGGGGAGCATTCTACACCAGCCGGACCGTGCCACCTGCTGGCAAGGCCCGGCCAGCCTCATTCCTGCCGGTTTACACGGGCACGATCTGCACATCGACTCTCAAGGTTTCCGTGCCACCCCCCTGGCGCACGCCGCGTACCGGGGCCGCCGAATCATAGTCGCGGCCGATGGCCAGGCGGCAATATGCATCCGTCATCAGCCGCGCATGGGTGACGTCGATGCTGACCCAGCCCGTGAAATCCGTGTCTTCCGTCCAGGCGTCGACCCAGGCGTGGCTGGCCGCGTGGCCCGTCGTGCCCGGATCGATATAGCCGGACACATAGCGGGCCGGGATGCCCCAGGCGTGGCAGCAAGCCAGGAACAGATGGGCATGGTCCTGGCACACGCCGCGCCCCAGGGCCAGCGCGTCGCCGGCCGTGGTGGTGACCATGGTGGCGCCGCTTTCATACGCCACCTTGCCGACGATGTGCTCGGCCAGGCGCAGCAGATGGCCCGTGCCCGCCGTCACGCGCTGGTCCGGCAAGCTGGCGGCGGCCAGATCGAGGATGGCCGGGTTGGCCTGCGTCAACGGCGTGGGCATCGTAAACAACAGCGGCGACAAGGTATCGATCAGATTCAGCCGTCCCTTGTGCGGATAAATGGTTTCCACCACGCCATGCGCCACCAGGCTCAGGGAATGATGGCTGCCGTTAATCGTCAGCATGTGCGACAGATTGCCGTAGGCATCCGTATAGGCGTGGCATTGGCCCGGCGTGGTGATTTGCCAGGACAAGGCGCGCTGCTGCGGCTCGATACGCGGCGTCAGGTGCAGCTGCTGGATGGTGTAGGCCAGCGGCGCACTGTAGGCGTAATGGGTTTCGTGACGGATAGTGAGCTGCATCAGGCCGCCAAGGGAACGAGGAAGTCGCGGCTGACCCGGTTGCCCAGGTCGTAGATGTTTTCCAGAAACTCCGTCAACGTATGGTGCAAGCCAGCCTTCATGATGTCGTCGATATGGCCAAATTTCAGCTCCGCGTGCAATTTGCCAGCGAAGCGTTCCGTATCGGCCGAGACATCGTTGCGGATATGTTTCAGGTTTTCCACCACGTCATCCATGCATGCAAGTAATGACCTGGGCATGTCGCCGCGCAGCATCAGCAATTCCGCCACCCGCGCCGGCGTGATCACGTCGCGGTAGACCTTGCGGTAGATTTCGAAGCCGGAAACGGAGCGCAGCAGCGCCGCCCAGTAGTAAAAGTCGCGCTGGGTGATGTCTTTCGACGTGTCGCGCGCGCCGTGGAACTTCACGTCAAGGATGCGCGCCGTGTTGTCGGCCCGCTCGAGGAAGGTGCCCAGGCGAATGAAGTGAATCGCCTCGTCCTTGAGCATGGTGCCCAACGTCACGCCGCGCGACAGATGCGAGCGGTACTTGACCCATTCGAAGAACTGGCTGGGGTCCGTTTCCAGCAAATTGCTTTTCAGGCGTTTCTGCATGTCGAGCCAGGTGGCGTTCTGGATTTCCCACACTTCCGTCGTCAGGGTGCCGCGCACGGCACGGGCATTTTCGCGCGCCCCCGTCAGGCAGGCGAGGATGGAAGACGGATTGTTCGGGTCGCGCACCATGAAGTCGAGCACGTCGCGCGTGTGGAAGCGGCCATATTTATGGTCGTATGCGCTTTGCAGCTCGGAAATGCCCAGGGTGGCGCGCCAGCCCTGTTCCGCGTCCTGCTCGGACTGGGGCAGCATCGACGTTTGCATGTTGACGTCGAGCATGCGCGCCGTATTTTCCGCCCGCTCCGTGTAGCGGGCCATCCAGAACAAATGATCGGCAGTGCGGCTCAGCATGTTTTCTCTCCTGCAAAAGCGGATGTGGCTTCCAGTACCCAGGTATCCTTGGTGCCGCCCCCTTGCGAGGAATTGACCACCAGCGAGCCTTCGCCCAGCGCCACGCGGGTCAGGCCGCCGGGCACCATGGAAATCGTCTTGCCGGACAGCACGAACGGGCGCAGATCGATATGGCGCGGCGCGATGCCGGCGTCCACATAGGTGGGGCAGGCGGACAGGGCGAGGGTGGGCTGGGCAATGTAGCCGCCCGGATTGGCCAGCAGGCGCTGGCGGAAATCCTCGATCTGCGCCAAGCTGGACGCCGGTCCCACCAGCATGCCATAGCCGCCCGCGCCATGCACTTCCTTGACGACCAGTTTCGCCAGGTTCGCCAGCACGTAGGACAGGTCGGCCGGCTTGCGGCACTGATAGGTGGGTACGTTGTTGAGTATCGGTTCCTGCGACAGGTAAAACTTGATCATGTCGGGCACGAAGGGGTAGATCGACTTGTCGTCGGCCACGCCCGTGCCGATGGCGTTCGCCAAAGTCACCCGGCCCGCGCGGTACACGGACAGCAGGCCCGGCACGCCCAGCGAGGAATCGGAGCGGAAGGCCAGCGGGTCGAGGAAATCGTCGTCGACCCGGCGGTAGATCACGTCGACGCGCTTGGGGCCACGCGTGGTGCGCATGTACACGGAATTGTCGTTGACGAACAAATCCTTGCCTTCGACCAGTTCCACGCCCATTTGTTGGGCCAGGAAGGCATGTTCGAAGTAGGCGGAGTTGTACATGCCGGGCGTCATGACGACGACAGTCGGGTCGTCCACGCCCATGGGGGCGACGGAACGCAGGTTGTCGAGCAGCATGTCCGGGTAATGGTCGACGGGGGCGATGCGGTTGCGGGCGAACAGTTCCGGGAACAATCGCATCATCATCTTGCGGTCTTCCAGCATGTAGGACACGCCGGACGGCACCCGCAAGTTGTCTTCCAGTACATAGAACTCGCCCTGGCCGGCGCGCACGATATCGACGCCGGCGATGTGCGCGTAAATGTCGGAGGCGACGGCAATGCCCTGCATTTCCGGGCGGTATTGCGCGTTCTTGTAGATTTGCTCGGCGGGGATGATGCCCGCCTTGATGATGTTTTGCTCATGATAAATATCATGGATGAACATGTTCAAGGCTTGTACGCGTTGCACCAGGCCCGTCTGCATCTGCGCCCATTCGGCGGCGGGGATGATGCGGGGGATGGTGTCGAACGGTATCAACCGTTCCGTGCCGGCATCGTCGCCGTAGACGGCGAACGTGATGCCGACCCGGCGGAACGTCAGGTCGGCTTCGGCCCGCTTGCGGGCGATGGTCTCGGGGGATTGCTGCGCCAGCCAATTGTCAAATTCACGATAGTGTTCACGCACCTTGCTGTCCGTACCCACTTCATCCGCAGTCATTTCATTGAAAAAATTTGCCATGTTGTGATTTCCCTTGAGCCGTGTCTAGGTATAGCTCAGCAGGAAGCGTGCCAACAGGGCGGGCGTGAACAGGTGCAAATATGACCATTTTTGTGGCGTTGCGCCGCCACTCGCACCAATTCGGTGCGCTAGGTGTCACTCTTGGGGACGTCAGCGGGCTGGACGAAGGGCCGGCAATCGACGGGCACGTCGAAGATGAAGCTGGTGCCCGTTTCGGGTGCGCTGTCGACGGCGATGCTGCCGCCGTGGCTTTCGGCCACGTTCTGCACGAAGGGCAGGCCGATGCCCCAGCCTGGCGCGGGGTTGTCGTTCTCGCGGCGCAGGTAGTCGAAGATGCGTTTGGCCTGTTCCGGCGCGATGGCGGGGCCGCCATTGTGGACGGTGACGATCAGGCGTTCGTGGACCGCTTCCACATGCACGCTGATGGGCGTGTCGTCGCCATACTTGAGTGCATTGCCGAGCAGGTTTTCCAGCGCGCGCCGCAGCGAATTCTCGCACCACCAGCCGACGACGGCTTGCCCGCTGACCTGGCATTTGTCCGGCTGCTGCAGGTTGACCTGGCTGGCCACGGCATGCACCAGGGGCAGCACATCGAACTGGCTCAGGGCCAGCGGCAGTTGCTGGCCCTGGTGGTAGCTGAGGCCATCGAGCAATTCCTCGATCATGCTGTCGAGTCGCTTGCTGTGCTCGGCAATCTTGTGCGCCAGCAATACCACCCGTTCCGGGTCCGCTAGCCTGAGCAGCAGCTGGGCGCTGGTGCTGATCACGGCCAGGGGATTGCGCATGTCGTGCGACAGGCCGGCTGCGATGCGGCGCCGGAAGCCTTCGTGCATGCTGGTAAATTCGCGTATCGATTCGCGGATGCCCACGTCGATCGATGCGTTGATCACTTGCCAATCCTTGCCGCGCAAGCTGATGCCGGACTCATGTGCGACGGCGGCGAAGCAGTCGCGGAAAATCTGGTATTCCTGGATCACTTGTTCCGGGCCGTAATTGGTCATGCGCGCCCGTTCGTTGCCATGCACGGCGGGAACGTTGCTGTTGCTGGTGGCATTTTCGCGAGGGTGGCCCGGGGTCAGCGCTTCGGCCAGGTTATCGAAAAAGGCCGGCAAGGTATTGGTGAGTATGGGTGTCAGCAACTCGTCAGCGCCTTGTACGCTGGCGCGCACGCGCTGTTCCCAGACGCTGAGGACGGCGTCGCGCATGGCAAAGAGGCGCTGCGCGCGCTGCAGTGGATGGCGCGCGCCTGCCTGGCGATCCGCCTGATGATCCGTGGTAATACTCACCTGAACTCCCTGACAGGAATGGCTATGCTTTCAATAGTATGCGCCTAATCCGCCGCCAGGGAAACGCCTTATTGTCCAGTATCGGCCTGCCAAAGGGCCGCATGCAGACGGGAAAGAGAGGCTGACCAGTCGGCCAGCGAAAAGTTTTGCGGATCGTCATGACCGTTCGCAAATCCCGTATCGAGCACGGCGTGGAAGGCGGGGATCAGCCACGTGCCCTTGCGCACGCTGGCGGCGATATACAGCAGGGCCAGGCGCTCGTATTGCGCGGGCGTAAAGCCGGGATCAGGAGCCAGGCCATCGTTGCCCTTGCCGCCGCCAGGCACGGAGTGGCGCGGCTGCACCAGTTCCACGTGCAGAAACAGGCCCGTCAGCGAAGGCTTGTCCTTTTCCAGCTTGCTGGCGTAGCCGGGCGTGCCAAAGTCGCGCACGGCCAGTGAATCGCCGAGGCGGTTCACGTACACATGGCCTTTCGGGCCGCCGCCCAGCGCCGGATTGCGCAAGGTAAAGTCGTTGAAGTCCCAGCTGGCGTCGTTGATATGGCCGGGAATGGTTTCTAACAAGAAATTCGGGTAGCTGGTGTCATGGATGACGAAATAGCGGGCCATGGGCGCGGCCAGCCGGCCCACGGCGCGCGACAGGGGAGCGTCGACGGCGCCGCCCACGTCAGCTTCGACGATGCCTTGCTCGGCCAGCCAGGCGCGCAGGCGGGCCGGGGCGATGCCCGTGCGCTGGCCGATGCGGGCGGCAAGAAAGTCCGGCAGCGGCGCACTGTCGCCCAGGCGCGCATACAGTTTCACAGGGCGCAGCAAGCACGTGGCTTGCGCCCGCGCATCGCCCTTGAAACCGCTTTTCCAGGCGGCATACGGGCAGGCGGCTTGCTTCTGGGCAGCGGCCGGCAGGGATAGGCACAGCAAGAGCAACAGGGCAGGGAGTCGTTTCATGCGGGCATTGTCGCCGAAGCGCGCCTTGCGGCACAGGCGCGCACGCGAAAAAAAAGCTGCCCCGTTCATGGGACAGCTTTGGCGCAGGCTGGCGGAGGCTGAGTTAGAACGCCACGCTGCCCGACAGGACGAAGGTGCGCGGCGCGGCCAGCACGAGGCTGCCGGCGTCGAACGAGGAGACAGCCGATGCCCAGTAGCTGCGGTCGGCAACGTTGTCGATGCGCGCCCGCAAGGTCACGTCACGGCCCGCCACCTGCGTCAGGTAGCGCGCGCCGATATCGACGCGGGTCCAGGATGGCAACTGCTTGCTGTTGGCCAGATCCGCATACTGTGTCGAGGTGTAGACGGTACGGGCGTTCAGCGACAGGCCAGGCGTGCCGGGGACATCCCATTCGCCGCCCACGCTGAGCTGTGTTTTTGGCGCGCCGATGGCATCCTTGCCATTGTTGGCCGGTTTGTCCGTCTTGCGCTGTTCCGTATCGAGCCAGGTCAGGCCGCCCAGCAGGCGCACCCCTGCCATTGGCGTACCGAAGAGTGACAGTTCCAGGCCCTGGTTGCGCTGTTCGCCCGACAGGGTAGCGCGCGAGCCGACCACGGCCGGCAAAGGCTTGGCCGTGGAAAACAGGGCGGCGCTCATGCCCAGCCTGCCACCGTCGTACTTGATGCCGATTTCCTTCTGCTTCGACTTGTATGGCGAGAATACCTCGCCCTTGTTGCTCAACGGCAGGTCGTTCTTGCCATCAAAATAGGTACCGCTGGCAACGGGTCCCTTGACCAGCGCCTCGATGTAGTTGGCGTACAACGACACGTTCTTGCTGGCCTTGTAGACGATGCCGGCCACGGGCGTGGTGGCGCTCTTGTCATAGCTGGAGTACTGCACGGCCGTGCCGTAGGCATACGCCGCGTCGCGGATCTGCTGGCGGCGCAGGCCCACGGTCAGCAGCAGCTTGTCGTCGAGGAAGGCCATGGTATCGGCCACGGCATAGCTGTTGAGGATGGTTTTCTGGGTGAGGCGCGGGTCGCTCATCACGCCGCCCGAGTTCGGGGGCAGGGTGGGTAGCATGGCCACGTCCAGCGGATGGTAGATATTCGTCGGCAAACCCGCGTAGTCACTGATCGCGTACGCATTCTTTGCTTCATTCCAGTGACCGGACCAGCTGGCCACCAGGGTGTGCCGGACGGTGCCCGTGCGGACCTTGCCCCGGATGCCCAATTCACCCGTGCGGATTTCCTGCTTGCGCGCATTATCGAAGCGGTACACGCTGGCATCGCCATTGAGTGAGCTCAACGTCGGTTGGGCCAGGCTGTTCGACTCCTTCGTCGAACGGCTGCCAAACGCGGCCCATGCCACCACATCCTTGGCAAGGTCCACTTCGGCGCGCGCCGTGCCGAACACATCGTGTTCCTTCGAATAGCTCCACGGCTGGGCAAAGTTCTTCGATGCATCGGGCGCGCCTGGCAAGGCCGTCAGGCTGCCGGTACTGATGGAAGGGCGCGGCGCCGTCAAGTCGAAATTCTGGTAGCCGGCATCGGCCGACAGGCGGTAGCCGCGGCCACGATAGTCGAGGCCCATCGAGAACATGCCCACGTCGTGGTCTTCGCGCTTGATGCTGGTCTCGCCCTGGCGTTTGGCGGCATTCACGCGCACGCCAAATTCCTGGTGCTCGCCAAAGCGGCGCGCCACGTCGATGGCCGCATAGGCATGGCCGCCCGATTCCACGCCCAGCGTCAATTCCGTCAGCGGTGTGTTGCCGGCACGCTTGGGCATCAGGTTGATGGCGCCGCCGATGCCGCTGCCGCCCGGTGCCGCGCCATTCAGGAAGGCGCTGGCGCCGCGGAACACTTCCACGCGCTCCAGCAGTTCCGGCGATACATATTGACGGGGCAACACGCCGTACAGGCCGTTATACGCCACGTCGTCCGAATCGAGGGCGAAACCGCGTATCACATACACTTCCTGGAAATTGCCATAGCCGCGCGACATGCGCACGGCCGGATCGCTTTGCAGCAAGTCCCCCACGCTGCGCGCTTGCTGGTCAGCAATGAATTGTTGCGTGTAACTGGTGCTGCCGAATGGCGAGTCCATCATGTCCACGGCGCCGAGGATGCCCGTGCGTCCGCCGCGCGCCACCTGGCCACCCGCATAGGCTTTGGACAAGCCTTCCGCCGAGGCATCTGCCGAGGCATTCACGACCACCGTGGGCATGGTTTGCGCGTCGCTGGCCGGTGTCGCAGCAGTGGTTTGGGCTTGGGCGGCGGCGCTGGCCAGCAGGAAGGCGGCCAGGGCGAACGGGGTAGGGGCTAGGCGGAAGGTGCGCATGGTATTATCTGGATATTAATGAGAATGATTATCATTATATTCCAGCGCGGCGCGGGGTGTGAGAAAGTGTGAGAATGCCATAAAAAAAGTCGCCATTTGTACAACACTTGGTAGCCAGGCACTGGAATCTGGCGGAAAAAGGTGCGCCACACGATACCTTGTGGATTTATTAATGCTCGTTGCGCAGTTTCGCTAAAATGGGCCATCGCGCCCGGCGCCTACAGGAAACCGCATGCCATTGCACCGCCATCTACAGTCTGCTTCCATGCGCATGCGCATACGGAGCGGCTTGAGCCTGAAAGGCGCGGCCGTCGCGCTGATCCTGGCCATGCACGCGCTGGGACTGTATTTCCTGCTCTTGCCGGCTAGGCAGCTCAAGCAATATACGGAAGTGGCTTTCATGACCTTGCTGCCGCCCCGGCCAACGCCGCAGGCGCCGCCGATGGCCTTGCCGATGCCGATGCCGGCTCCCATGCCGCGCGCACGGGCTACTGCGCCGCCCGCCGTCCCTGACATGTCTGCCGTGACGGCACAAACCATTACCGTCCCCGCCGAAGAATTGCTCGACGCGCCTGCCACCGCGCCGTCTGGCGCAGACTTGCGCACGCGCGTCCGGTTGGCTGCGGGCGCCGCCGACAAGGCCCTGCGCGGCGAGCTGAAGCAAGACCAGCCATGGCTGGCCGCAGCCGACCTGAAGAGCGAAAGCACCTTCCAGAAGCTGGTTGCCTCCGCCTGGCGCGGCGGCCCCGTCATCCGCGTGGAGGAATACCTGACGGCCGATGGCCGGCCCGCCACGCGCGTCGTCAGCGCCGGCGGCGCCACGTGCTACGGCATGGATGCAAACCCAGGCGCTGGCGCCGACCCGTTCAAGACGGGCGGCAAGGTGAAACGCGTGCCTTGCCCAGGCTAAATGCCGAGTCGATGGCAGGGTTTTGACGGCGATTCCGGGGCAGTCACCCCCGGCCGGGCATCAAATATGCTAAGTTGCGTCTGCAATTCATGTCGACACGACCCAGGACGCCCATGCCACCCGAACTCCTCATCCTCGCTCCCAGTCCTTCGGCTGCAGTCAACGCGCAGCTGGAACAGCAATATACCTGCCACCACGCCTGGCAAGTGCCGGCGGACGAGCGCCACGCCTGGCTGGCCCAGCGCGCGCCAGCCATCCGCGCCGTCGTCACGACGGGCGCGCTGGGCTTGAACGCCACCGATATGGGCTTGCTGCCCGCGCTGGAAATCGTCGCCGTCAATGGCGTCGGTCTCGACGGCGTGGCGCTCGACCTGGCGCGCGAGCGCGGCATCGCCGTCACCACCACGCCGAACGTGCTGACGGATGACGTGGCCGACGTGGCGCTGGCCTTGCTGCTGGCCAGTGCGCGGCATATCGTGACACTCGACCGCTTCGTGCGCGATGGCGGCTGGGAACGTCGTGAGGCCATCGCCCCCGCATCTAGCCTGCGCGGCAAGACGGCCGGCATCTTCGGCTTCGGCCAGATCGGGCAAGCCATCGCGCTGCGCCTGGCCGTTTTCGGCGTCCAGATCCGCTACTTCCAGCCGCGCGCCATTGCCGGCACTAGCGTGCCGCGCGCGGAATCCCTGCTGGCCCTGGCGCAGGAAAGCGATTACCTGATCGTCTGCGCGCCGGGCACGCCGGCCACGCGCAAGATCATCGACCGCAGCGTGCTCGATGCGCTGGGCCCGCAAGGCACCCTGATCAATATCGCGCGTGGCGCCCTCATCGATGAAGACGCCCTGATCGCCGCCTTGCAGGATGGCCACCTGGGCGCGGCCGGTCTCGACGTGTTTGCGGACGAACCGCGCGTACCGGCCGCCTTGCGCGCCTTGCCGAACGTGGTGCTGACGCCGCATGTGGGCAGCCTGACCGTGGAAACGCGCCATGCGATGGGGCAACTGGTGGTGGATAATCTGGCCGCACACTTCGCCGGCTTGCCCCTGCTCACGCCAGTAAAGACCTAGCCGCCCGCCACGTACAGCGTATCGTTTTCTGGCGCCAGCGAAATGCATTAACATCATGTAGTGGCATTTTTACATGGATGAAGGAGCGGCTATGCATACGATACTGGTGATGGGCGCAGGTTTTGCGCTGCTGGCACTTTGCCTGCTGCTGGGGTGGAGTAAGGGCGCGATGGCGCACGCGGCATTGGCTTTCATTCCCTTGTGGCTGCTGGGCGCCGGCATCAACATGGCGGTGGGCGTGCTCGTAGCCGGCTATTCCATCGCCGAGGAACTACCGATTTTTGCAGTAATTTTTGCCGTGCCAGCCTTGCTGGCCGGTTTTTTGTGGTGGCGTTTACAACGCGCCTGAGCCGCCAGCCCATGGGCAGCACCGCCAGCACGGCCAGGATTGACGATGAAAGAGTATTTATGGAATTGACAAAATCGCTGTTGCGCCCGCGCGGCGGGCAGGACAGCGGCAAGGTGGGCATGATCGAGCTGTTCTTCGACCTGGTGTTCGTGTTTGCCGTTACGCAACTTTCGCACGGCTTGCTGGCCCACTTGAGCGCCATGGGCTGGCTGCAGACGGGCTTGCTGCTGATGGCCGTCTGGTGGGTATGGATTTTCACATCGTGGATTACCAACTGGCTCGACCCAGAGCGCATTCCCGTGCGCATCAGCCTGTTTGCGCTGATGCTGGGCGGCCTGATCATGTCGGCCTCGATTCCCGAAGCGTTCGGCACGCGGGGCCTCGGCTTTGCGGGTGCCTACGTGGCCATGCAAGTGGGCCGGCCCCTGTTTGCCTGGTGGGCCGTGCGCCATGAAGCGCTGGCACGCCGCCGCAATTTCCAGCGCATCGCCCTGTGGGCCGTGCTGTCCGGCATCTTCTGGATCGCCGGCGGCCTCGCGTCGCCCGAGCAGCGCATCTTTTGGTGGGGCGCGGCCCTGCTGATCGACCTGGCGGGCCCCTGGATGCAATTCGGCATGCCGGGCCTGGGCCGCTCGACGATCGCCGACTGGGATGTCGATGGCGGTCACATGGCCGAGCGCTGTGGCCTGTTCGTCATCATCGCCCTCGGTGAATCCTTGCTGGTGACGGGCGCCACGTTCGCGGGCCTGGAATGGACGCCTGGCAACTGGCTGGGCTTTTTGTCGGCCCTGGCAGGCAGCATCGCCATGTGGTGGATTTACTTTGACACGGGGGCTGAAGCGGGTCATCACCGCATCGCCCACTCGAAGGACCCGGGCCGCATCGCCCGCAAGGCCTACACGTATATCCACGTGCTGATCGTGGGCGGCGTGATCGTCAGCGCCGTGGCCGATGAGCTGGCCCTCGTGCACCCGGACGAGGCGAGCTTCGCCGGCATCAGCGCCTTGCTGGGCGGCCCGATCCTGTATCTGCTGGGCAATGCGCTATTCAAATGGGTCAGCAACGACCGCGCCACGCCGCCGTTGTCGCATCTGCTGGGCATCTTGATCATCCTGGCCTTGATCCCGATGGCCTACGGCCGCTTGTATTCGCCTTTGACCCTGGCCTGCATCACCAGCTGCGTACTGGTATTGGTGGCTGTGTGGGAACATATGGCGCTGCGCCGTCCGCCGCCGGAGATCGATCTCTGATGCCTGCTTGCGCTTAGCTGGACGGCGTGATGCCGTCCGGATCGCTGCGCGTATCAAGCTGCAGTTGCAAAAACGCCAGGTCCAGCCAGGCGCCGAACTTGGTGCCCACCTGCCGCATCAATCCCACTTCCTCGAAGCCCAGCTGCTTGTGCAGGGCGATCGAGGCGGCATTGCCCGCTTCAATGCCCGCCACCATCACGTGCTTGCCCAGACTGCGGGCGCGCAGTATCAGCTCTCCCATCAAGGCCTTGCCGACGCCCGCGCCGCGGCTATCGGCGCGTACATACACGGAATGCTCGACCGTATGGCGGAAACCCTCGAACGGGCGCCAGTCGCCAAACGAGGCGTAGCCGGCCACATTCTGCTGCGCATCGATGGCCACCAGCACCGGATAGCCGGCCCGTTCCCGGTCGGCCAGCCAGGCGGCGCGATTGGCCGCATCGACCGTGCGTTCATTCCAGATGGCCAGGGTATGGCTGACGGCATCGTTGTAGATGGCCGTAATTGCCTCGATGTCGCCCGCATGGGCGTCGCGTATCTGCATATTGCTCTCCTTGCCAAGCGTCTACTATAATGGACAAATCATAGATTGCCACCCGCCGCTTGTCCAATAAAATCCTATAGATGTCCACTAAACCAGACGAATTGAACCAGCGCATCGGCGCCAGGGTGCGCCTCGAGCGGGAAAACCTGGGCTGGTCGCTGACGGACCTGGCGGCCCGTTCTGGCGTGTCGCGCGCGATGGTGCACAAGGTGGAGCGGGGCGACTGCAGCCCCACGGCCACCTTGCTGGCCCGGCTGTCGGGCGCCTTCGACCTGAGCATGTCCGAACTGATCGCCCGCGCCGAAATGCGCGCCGGGCGCTTGCTGCGCCAGGCAGACCAGCCCGTGTGGATCGACCCGCAGAGCGGCTATGTGCGGCGGCACGTGTCGCCCGCATCCGACATGCCGCTCGACCTTGTGCATATTACCTTGCCGCCGGGTGCCGTGGTGGCCATGCCGGCCGCCGCCTATGTATCGCGGCGCCAGCTGATCTGGTCACTCAGCGGCAGCCTCGTCTTCATCGAAGGCGATACCCGGCACGTGCTGGACGAGGGCGATTGCCTGGAGCTGGGTCCTCCGGCCGACTGCGTATTCAGGAATGAAACGGCCACTGCTTGCACCTACGCCGTGGCCGTGCTGAAAAGCGCCTGAGCGGCCGAATCACCGGGCTTGACTCAGGCCAGCGCCGCCGCGCGCAGCTGGGCAATGAAGGCGCGCGCGGCGGGCGCCTGTTCGTGGCGGCGGAAGGCCACGGCGATTTCCGAGCTGATCTGCGGTGCTTCCAGCTCACGGAACACCACACCGGGTAATTGCACGCTGGCCATCACGGAGTGGGGCACGATGGCGCAGCCCACGCCCAGCGACACTTCCGTCAGCACGGCCACCAGGCTGCCCGGGCGCGACACCACCTGCGCCGCAAAGCCGCCGCGCCGGCTCACTTCCAGGGTTCCCAATTCCTGTTCCGGCACGATGAATGCCTGCTGCGCCAGCGTGGCCGGCCCCGCCACGTCAATCCGGGCCAGAGCGCTGTCTGCTTGCACGGCCAGCACGAAGCGGTCGCGCAGCAAGACCACGCTGTCTATGCCATCCGGCAAGTGCAGGGGCGGGCGCACGAAGGCCAGGTCGACCCGTCCCTGGTCCAGCAAGCCGGGCAGGGCATCCATCGCCTGTTCGCGCGCACCGATATGGATGCCGGGGTGGCTGGCGCGAAAGCGGGCAAACTGGTCTTGCAGCACGCCGGAATAGGCGGCCGAGGCCACGTAGCCGATTTCCAGCCGTCCCAGCTCGCCCCGCCCCGCGCGCCGCGCCACTTCCTGCGCCTGCGCCAGTTGCTCCAGCGCCCGCGCCGCTTCCAGCACGAACAGCTCGCCGGCCGCCGTCAGGGCCACGGCGCGTTTGCTGCGCTGGAACAGGCGCGTGCCCAGCAACTGTTCCGTTTCCTGCACCTGCTTGGTCAGCGCGGGCGGCGAAATGCCCAGTTCCGCGGCCGCCCGCGCGAAGTGCAGGCTGTGCGCCACGGCCAGCACGCAGCGGAAATGCCGCAGTTCCATGTCTTTGACTATATTCACCATGAGTAAATTATAAGGCGATCATCTTATAACAGGAAATAATACAAGCCTGCTTACAATCGAGGCATGAAAAATACCAACTGGACCTTATATACGTGCTCGGGCGTGTGTGCGCTGATCATGCTCGACACCAACGTGGTGGCCGTCTCCTTGCCGTCTATCGCCCGCTCGCTCAATGCCAGCTTCGTCGACGTGGAATGGGTGGTCAGCGCCTACATGCTGGCGTTCGCCTCGTTTTTGCTGCCGGCTGGCAGCATCGCCGACCGCCTGGGACGGCGCAGGGTCATGCTGTTTGGCCTGGCCGTGTTCGCGCTGGCGTCCCTGCTGTGCGGCCTGGCGTGGACGCCGTTCGTGCTCAACGTGGCGCGCGCCATCAAGGGCCTTGGCGCGGCGCTGCTGCTTACCTCCGCGCTGGCCGTCATTGGCCACACCTTTCATGCGGAAAAGGAGAGGGCGCGCGCCTGGTCCGTGTGGGGCGCGGCCATGGGCGTGGCCATGACAGTGGCGCCCCTCTTGGGCGGCCTGATCACGAGCGCCATCAACTGGCGCTGGATTTTCTATCTGAATCTGCCCGTCGTCGCCATATTGATGCTGCTGGTAGGCAAGCATGTGGAAGAATCTAAGGATGCGTCCAACGCCAGTTTCGACCCGTCTGGGGCGCTGCTGTTTTCCGCCGGCCTGTTCTGCATCATCTGGGGCTTGATCGACGCCAGCGTGGCCGGCTGGGCCAGCCACGCCACCGTGCTGCGCTTCCTGGCGGGCGCGGCGCTGCTGGTGGTCTTCGTGATGGTGGAACGGCGCCAGCGCGCGCCCATGGTCGATCTATCCCTGTTTGGCCGGCGCGTGTTCGTCGGCGCCGTGCTGGGCATGTTCGGCTACGCCATTGCCGCGCAAGTGATGATGACGTTTTTACCGCTGTATTTGCAGAATGCCTTCGGCTTTTCCGCCGTGCTGGCCGGCTGCGCCATGCTGCCGTTTGCCGTGGCCATGGTGGTGCTGTCCCGGCTGGCGCCGCGCGCCATG
The DNA here is from genome assembly GCF_051380845.1 of Janthinobacterium salmonicoloratum. Lineage (NCBI taxonomy): Bacteria > Pseudomonadati > Pseudomonadota > Betaproteobacteria > Burkholderiales > Oxalobacteraceae > Janthinobacterium > Janthinobacterium salmonicoloratum. The sequence goes on from NZ_JBNYXV010000001.1 coordinate 185,179, forward strand.
CGCCATCTGGACGACCGCGGCATCCTCGTGACGGGCTTGCTGATCGTCGCTGTGGGCAACGTCGCCACGGCGCTGGCCGCCGCCAGCCTGCAATACGGCCTGGTGGCGGCCGGCATGGTCGTCACGGGCGCGGGCGCCGGATTGCTCAATGGTACGACGCAAAAGGCTATCCTTGCCTGCATCCCCCGCGAACGCACGGGCATGGGGTCCGGCATCAGCACCACCACGCGCTTTGTCGGCATCGTGCTGGCCGTGGGCGCGCTGGGCGCCGTGCTGGCCATGCGCACGGCGGCTTCGTTCGACAAGCTGGCGTGGCTGCACGGCTTGAAGGCATCTCCTGAAATGATAGGACGCATCGTCTCCGGCAACGCGGCCGAGGCCTTCGGCCAGCTGCCGCCTACCATGCAGGCAGTGGCCCAGGAAGCGGCCCGGCACGCTTTCATCGACGGCTTTGCCAGCGTGCTCTACCTGGCTGGCGGACTGGCGGCCGTGGTGGCGGCGCTGGTGTTTGTGCTGGCAAGGCCGGTGCAAAAAGTGGGAAAAGTGTAACTGTTCATCAATATTCAAGTACACGGCCTTTGCTTGTAATATGATGCCATCAGGAAATACATGGCAATCATATAACTACCACAGGTAATCGCATGCGCAGAAAACGCATTATTGTTACGAGCGTGCTGGTCGCAGTCATCGGTGTGGCCGCTCCCCTGAGCCTGGCCTTCTACCTGTCATCCGTGCGCGCCGAGCAGGGCGAGCAGGAACGCCTGCGGCTGCTGGCCGGCTACGCGCTCGAGCGCGCCCACCGTTCGATCGCCTCGGCCAGCATGGCTCTGCGCAGCGCCGATGCCCTGGACCTGGCGCCGTGCTCGGAAGCGCATATCCAGCAACTGCGCCGCATCACCATCACCACGCGCAGCATCGACGATATCGGCTATGTGGAAAATGGCTTGCTCAAATGCACGTCCACGGGCATGGAGGACGAGCGCATCGCCATCACGCCCGCCGATTTCACCATGGCCAATGGCATGGGCATCGATTTCAACCTGCGCCCCGTCGTCAGCGGCGGCAAGCGCATGGTGGGACTGACTTACCGCGCCTATAAAGTGCTGATCGATCCCGTGCGCTTTTCCGACGTCATCGTCGACAGCGATATCCAGATGGCCGTGGCCATCGGCAAGGAAGGCGTGCTCGACACCTTGCACCATCCGGACCCCGCGCAGGTGCACGCCCTGCTCGCCGGCCAGCCAGCGGCGGGCCGCGCCACCCAGGACGGCAGCATCCATGCGATGCTGTACCGGGATGGCTTGACAGCCGTCATGATCGAGCCGCGCAGCAAGCTGAACGACAGGCTGCGACGCGAGCAGTTGCTGCTCTTGCCGCTGGGCCTGCTAATGGCCGCCTTCATCGTCGGCATCGTCGTGTGGCTGTCGCGCCGCCGTCTGTCCCTGATGGGCGAACTGAAGATCGCCATCGAGCGGCGCGAATTCTTTGTCCATTATCAACCCATCATCGCGCTCGACACGGGCGTGTGCGTGGGCGCCGAGGCGCTGATACGCTGGCGCCGTCCCGATGGCAGCATGATACGACCCGACCTGTTCATCCCCGTGGCCGAGGAAGGCGAGCTGATTCTGCCCATCACCGACCAGGTCATCGATTGCGTCATCGCCGACATGCGCGCCGCGCTGCTGGCCGACCGCGAACTGCACATCGCCATCAATCTGTGCGCCAGCGACATTGAAACGGGCAGGGTGCTCGATGTGCTCGAGCGGACTCTGGCCGGCACCGGCATCGAGGCGCAGCAGATCTGGCTGGAAGCAACGGAGCGAGGCTTCATCAACGTGGACGCGGCCCGCGCCACCATCGAAAAGGCGAGAGCGCGCGGCCACGCCGTGGCCATCGACGACTTCGGCACGGGCTATTCCAGCCTGTCTAGCCTGCAAAACCTGCCGCTCGACGCCCTGAAAATCGACAAATCCTTCGTCGACACCATCGGCACGGATGCCGCCACCAGCAGCGTCACGCCGCACATCATCGCCATGGCCCGCACCTTGAACATGCTGATCGTGGCCGAAGGCATAGAAACGCAGCAACAAGCCGATTATTTGTTGGAACGCAAAGTCGAATTCGGCCAGGGCTGGCTGTTTGCGAAAGCGCTGCCGGCCGCAGAATTCCTGGCCTTTTACCGGGCGCGCCGCGCGCCATCGACGTAATGAAACAGTCTCGCTTTCCCTATCCCTTGCAACCGCTGCGCGTACCGGGCGGCTGGCATCTCACCGTCAATACCCTGTTCGAGGTGGACCCCGGCCCGGATACCATGCAATGGTTCAGCAGCGCGCTGCTGCTGTGGGGTCATTGCCGCGACACCGGCTACTGCTTCAATTCACACTTCGAGCCGGAAGATGATCCCGCCGGCGAGTTCGTGCTGGAGATGGGCAAGGTGGAATACGACCGCCACGGCAAGATCGTCCAGGGCAGCGACGCCTTCCTGGGCGAATTTCGCACGCGCAGCAAGGCGGAGTTTGTCGAGCGGGTCGGGCAATTCATGCAAGACCCGGCAGCTTGAGTTTTACTGTTTGCGCGGCAAGACCACGTCCTGCCCACCTTGCTTGAGCACTGCGCTGATTATTTTGCCAGCCGCATCGCGTGTAAACGCCAGTTCCGCGTCGATGGCGCGGAAGAAAAACTGGTCTTTCGCGCTGGCAAACAGGGGGGCTGATCCGACGCCCGTGCCGGCCGCTTCCAGCCCTTGCTTGCCTAACGACACCGTCAATATAAAATTCTCGCCTGGGGAGTGCTCGAGCACATATTCGGCCACATACTCAGCTAATGTTGCGCGCGGCACTACGATGGCGGCTTGCGGCTTTTTCAAAGGGGGCAAGGGCGTGCCGGGCAGCAGGGCGGACAAGCCCAGGGCATCGACATCGCGCGCCGTGTTCGTCAGCACCATCACGCCCCGCTTGCCGTCCGTGGTAAACGCCGCATAACTGGCGTAGCCGCCCGTCTGGCCGCTGTGCCAGGCGTAGCTGTGTCCCTGTTTCTGCTCCAGCAGCCAGGCCAGGCCGATTTTCGTGTCGCTGTCCGGTGCCAGCGGCCGCTGCGGCTTGATCGCCAGCGCATACGGGCGCAGCGGCTTGAACATGTACGCTTGCAGGTAGGAAATCATGTCGCGCGCGCTGGAATACACACCGCCCGCCGGCGCCACCACATTCAAATCCCAGGCCGGCGTCGGTTCGCCCGACAGCACATGGCCGGGCGCCAGCCGCGCCAGCATGCCATGCGTGGGTTTGTTCGACGTGGAACGCATGCCCAGCGGAACGGCGATGCGCTTTTGCAGCAACGCTTCATAGCTGCTGCCGGCCTGTGCGGCCAGGGCCGTGCCCAGCACGGCGTAGCCGATGTTCGAGTAGTCAAATTCCGTGCCCGGAGCGCGGGGCAGATGGTAGGCGGCGAGAAACTGCCGCTGTTTTGCTGCCGTGTAATCGGCATACGGATTGGCCGGGTCTTTCGGCGCGAAGTTGTCGGGCAGGCGCGGCAGCGAAGAATAATGCGTGGCCAGGTCGAGCAGGCTGATCATTTTTCCGTCGAAGGCGGGCACCGTATAACCCCGCAACAATGTCGCTATGGGCTCGTCGAGTTTCACCTTGCCATCAACGACGGCATCGGCCAGCAGCAAGGCCGTCATGGTCTTGGTGACGGAGCCGATCTGGTAGACGGTGTCGGCGCCAGGCTTGGCGCTCTTGCCTGCATGCACGCTGCCAAAGCCGTACACGGCGCTGTCCTTGCCGTCGATTACGGCGATGACGATGCTGGCGTGCATGCCCGTGCGCGTAAGTTCTTCCGCGCGCTGACGCACGGCGTCGTCCAGCACGGGTGCGGCCAGTGCAGCGGTGCCGGCGAGGCAAAGGGGGAGGAGGGCGAAAGTGGGTGTCATGGGAGCCTTGTCCAGGGTGGGTCGAAGGCACGCCGGCGCCAGACTAAGGTGGCTGGCATGCCTAGGGAAGGATACGGCCCCAACATGAAGGTTGCCTGAGTTTAATGCTTGCCAGTATGGCAAGTCTGCGCTTGCTCAATTTTCAGTCATCGGCTCTTCCAGCAAGCCCGCCAGTTGCGCCCGCATGTCGGCGGACATGCATTGCAGCAATTCGCCGCGCCGGCGCGCATCGGCCCGTTTCTTTGACGGCACGTCGGCCAGGTCCGGCGCACGGTAAGGCGCGCAGGGCAGGTGATAATTACCATCGCGCATGCGCAAGGCATGCAATTCCTGCCATGCCAAGTCGTAATCGGCGGCGATATGGCGCCGGCGCCGCGCATTCAGGGCGATGCGGTTGTCATTGCTGATCAAAAACAAGTTATTACAGGCAAAAAAATCACCGAAATCGCGCAGGGCCGTCACCATCAGGTTTTTCGGGCGGCAACCGTGCAGCGCCCGCGTGGCTTCCTTGACGGCCAGCTTGCCCGCCTCGGAGCGCAAGCCTTGCAGCGCGCCCAGCTGCAAGGACACGCCATCGGCGCGCGGCAGGAACAGGAAACTGGCCAGGTAGAAGGCTTGGCCGTCGCGCGTCAGGCGCAGGCACAATTCGCCTTCGCGGTAGCTGTCGTGGATGGCCGTCAGCTGCAAGCGGTACAGTGCCCCATCCTTGCCTTCGAACGCGGCCAGCACGACGGGCTGGCGCGCGGCGCGCTCGACCAGGGCACGCGCCCCGGCCTGCCACAGGAAACGGTAATGCCCTTCCAGCAAGGCCAGGCGATCCGCGCAGCCCAGCTGGCGCGAGGCGTATGGTCGGTAAATCTTGAAGCGCAGGCAAGGATGCAGCTGCGCCAGGGAATGCAAGCCGGGCATGCTGCCCAGAAAGGCTTGCCAGCGCGTGCGCTGACGGGGAAAGAAGAGGGCGCCCAGTGCCGCTTTCAGCCGGTGTCCGCTGGCGGGGTGCGGCAGGGCGGCGCCGTGGCGCAGGGGTAAAGCGATGTCATTCATGATTCAGCCAGAAAAGGGCAGGCGCTGCACAATGAGAGCCTTGCCAATCTGAATGCTACGTGGGCCAGGTGAAGTTCATATTAAGAAGCTGTTTTCATGCACATTTAGAGGATGGCAACTAAACATTTGCCTTTTAGTAATACTGACGCTTATTCTCCCTGCTCGCCAACCCGATGACTGATGTCTTCCATGAAGCACCGCCAATTGCTTGCCATTCCCATGCTTGTTGCCGCTCTGGCCGCCCAGGCGCAAGACCGCACGGCCTATCCTTTGGGGCCCTTGGCGCAATGCATCAACCGCAGCCAGTTCCAGTTCCGCCAGCAGGACCGCTTGCCAGCGCATGTGACGACGCGCAGCGTCAAGCTGGCGACGGGAGACGGCCAGGTATCGGTGGCCGATGGTTATCGGCTGATGTTGTTTCACAAGGGCAGCTTGCCCTTCGTGAATCTGAAAATCGAACGCAGCGCCGAAGGCAGATTTGTCGCCGACCGCGACACCATCGTGGCGCAAATGCAGCAGATGTCCGCCAACAGCAAGCCGCCCCATCTGGTGCCGCTGGAAACGGACACGCGCCAGGGCGTGGAAGTGCTAGGATTGAACAACCCGAAGATCACGCAATCGTCCGGCGTCATCAGTCTATACACGCTGCTGCATGCCGCCAGCGGGACGGTCGCGACCGCCTACCTGCTCAATCAACCGGCAGATAAACGGGAATTCGCGACGGATGCGCAGTACCAGGCCTTGCGCGAGCTGTTCATAGCCGCGCTGGCCGCCTGCATGACCGATACGGCGCAGTGAGCCAGGCGCAGAGTCCGGGGACGGCGCGGCGTTCAGGGCGCTGATACGCGCTGCCGTGGCCGTAAATACATCATCCAAACCGAAGCGAACGAACAAGTGAGACATTATCTGTATATCTGGCACGACCCGGCCGAGCGCATGCTGATCGCTTCCGGCATCGAATTCAAGGATGTCATCCCCGCGCTGCTGGACGCGGACGGCATCGTGCTGCGCAAGGGCAGCGCCGGGACGGCCAGCAAGCCTGCCGTCTACCAGGTGCTGGCCCGGCAGCCATTGGCCGCCCTGGCACATGAGGATATGTATGCCTGGGGCAGTCATGCCTGGGCCGATTGGCAGGAGGATTGCCAGGGCAAGCCGCCCGCTTCCCGTGATCTGGACGTGGCCGCGATGCTCGACCACCGTGGCGCACTCGGGCCGCTTCCCGCCTTGCGCAGCCGCTTCCTCGCCTTTGCCCACGACGACGGCTGGTACCTGAAGCTGTTGTATGCGGCATGGGACGACGTGGCGGCGCTGCTCGCCGGCGCCATCCCGCCAGCCTTGGGCGCGCTCGATATGGACGCATTGCAACAGGGAGGCGACGGCTACTGGCTGCAAAACGGCGCGCTCCAGGTGGAGCTGAAAACCCACGATATCGACAGCGTGCTGAACCGTCGCCTGTAGCGACGCTTCTAGTCACTCCACAGCACACCAGCCATGAGCCTGATTCGTCCCTACACCAGCGCGGACACGGCGTCCTGCACCGCTATCCTGGCCCTGGCCGGGCGGGACGCATTCGGCCCTGTCGCCGACAGCGCCGCGTTCACGGCGGCGACGCAGGGCGAAGATATCTTCGTTGCCGAACGCGGCGGCATCGTCGTCGGCTTTGCCGCCGTGCACACGGGCGACGCCCCCGACTACTTTCTCCACCACCTGTACGTGCACCCGGCGCACAGCGGACTGGGTATCGGCGCGCAACTGCTGGCGGCCGTGGTGGCGCGCTTCGGTCCCCATCTGAGCCTGAAGACGCAGCTCAGCAATACGGGCGCGCGGCGCTTTTACGCGCGCGCGGGCTGGGTCGAAGAGGCGACGGACTGCGGCGTGGACGCCATCGGTGCGTGGATAAGAGTGCGCTACCGTGCCAGGCAGGGACAGTGAAACTGCTGTGCATCTCGTTCCCGTTGGCCGTCATCAGGCAGGCAAAATAATGGGACAAACCTTGAAAACTGGCGATGTCCGTCCTGGCGCCATCGTAGATATCCCAACCATGTAGACAGGTTCAAACATCGCGCTTCTCCTTGCTATCCATGAGCAGGGCCAGCCTGGCCGCCATGCCAGCATTGTCGCGCAGCAAGCCGTCGCGTTCCTGTGCCAGCGTTTCCGTCTTCTGCTTCGCCGCTTGCGCGTTTTCCGTCAGCATGTCGAGTTGGCGGTCTTGCGCGGCCAGCGCCACCTTGGCGTCGTTCAGCGCCAGCAGGGCCGTATCGAGCTTGGCCAGCAAGGCGTCGGCGGACGCGGCCGCCTGCAAGTATTGAAATTCGAACTGGTCGCGTTCGGGACGCACGGTGGCCAGCGCTTCGCGGTCGGCGGCCGCTTCGCCGGATAAGCGCGTTTGCTCCGCCTGCAGCTGGGCCAGGCGCATGTCTTGCTGCACCAGAGTCGCTTGCTGGGCTTGCAAACGGTGCTGCAGCTGGGCGTTTTCCTGCTCCAGCCGGCTGATCCGTTGTTGCGCCTGTGCGCGCTCCTCGCTGCGCTGGGTGGCGGCCGCTTCCTGGTAATGGTCGAACTGCGAGCGCACCTGCGCCAACTGGCGGTTCAGAGCGGCGATTTCCTCGCCGCGGTCGGCCAGGCGCTGCGTCAGGCCCGCGTTATCGCTGCGCAAGGTGGCCAGGGTGACGGCGCGAAAATGGTGCTCTTCTTTCAGTTGCGCCAGCGCATGCTGGGTGGCGCGCAATTCCTGGGTGAGGGCGGCGCGCACCTCCGTCAGCTTCAGCCGTTCCGTTTCCGTCTTTTTCAGCTTTTCCAGCGCCGCGTCGAGTTCGGCGCGGTTTTGCTGCATGCCCGTTTCCAGCTGCTGCGCCACGTCGCGCTGGTGCCTGTCGTACACGCCGCGCATCGCTTCCATCAGCTCGGCCGGCAAGCCTGCCTCCGTTTTCACGGCGCCCGCACCCTGGAACTCTTCCTTCCAGCGCTTGAGCAAGGGCGCGATGGTGCTCTTGCTGCCCGTGCTGCCCAGCGCTTCGCGCACACTGTCGACCGTGGGATTGCGCCCATCGGCAGCGACGATTTGGGCTGCTTTCATAACATCAGAGTACAAAATGCCGGTGCGGGCCATAAAACCACCTATGAGTGAAATTTAGTAACGTATTACATGATACGTAATATGAGATAATATTACGATATAAATTTTAATGATTCTTGAAAAAATAAGACTCTATAAGATTGCTTATCGTGTGTTATGAGGGTGGTTTGCATGCTATTCTGCGTATCTCACAGTACAAAAATGCGATTTCGCCACCGCCATGCCCGATTTGCCCCTCTCGAAACGCCGTATTGCCCCTTCGAAAAACGCCGCCATCGCTGCGATCCCGTTACACGGCGCCCTGATCGATGCGGAGCTGGCCGCGCGCCACCAGGCTTTTCTCGCCGCCGCCACCTCGGACAACACGCGCCGCACCTACCGTTCCGCCATCCGCCACTTCCAGGCCTGGGGCGGGGCGCTGCCCGCCGACGAGTCCACCGTCATCCGCTATCTGATGGCGTATGCGGACAGCCTGAACGCGCGCACCTTGGCCCTGCGCCTGACGGCCCTGTCGCAATGGCATGTGTACCAGGGCTTCGCCGACCCGGCGTCCACGCCCACGGTGCGCAAGACCCTGGCCGGCATCGCCCGCCTGCACGGCAAGCCGAAGAAGAAGGCCAAGGCCTTGCCATTGGAAGACCTGGAGTTGATCATCGCCAGGCTGGCCGCGCTGGGCAGCGTCAAGGCCTTGCGCGACAGCGCCTTGCTGCAACTGGGCTTTTTTGGCGGTTTTCGGCGCAGCGAACTGGTGGGATTGACCTTGGAAGACGTGAGCTGGGAGCCGCAGGGCATGGTGATCACCTTGCCCCGTTCGAAAACGGATCAATTGGGGGAGGGCATCGTCAAGGCGATTCCGTTTGGCGACGGCGTCTGCTGTCCGGCCACGGCCCTGCGCACCTGGCTGGCCGCGGCGCATATCCGCACGGGGCCGCTCTTGCGCACCGTCAATCAGTGGGGCCATGTGAGTGTGAAAGCGTTACACGCGAGCAGCATCAACACGATACTCGAAGGCTGCGCCAGGCTGGCTCAGCTCGATTACGTGCCGGAATTGTCGAGCCACAGCCTGCGCCGCGGCATGGCCACCAGCGCCCACCGGGCTGGCGCCGATTTCCAGGCCATCAAGCGCCAGGGCGGCTGGCGCCACGATGGCACGGTGCACGGCTACATAGAAGAGGCGGGGCGTTTCGAGGAAAATGCGGCTGGCAGTTTATTGAAGGCGAAGAAGATTGCGGCGGGCTGAGGGCGCCCGAGAACACCTTGCGGCGGACCGCCAACAACGATTTGAACAGTGTGTTGCGTTGACCGGTTGAATTCGTGCCGTCCGCCATCAGCAATAACAAATTTTTTACTGCGGAAAATCACACATTCGCACATGTTCATGCCACATTCAACTGATGACATACCCTAGCAAATACAGTAGCACGGTAAGGACTGTTAGCATCAAGAGTCTGCTCAGTTTTTTAGATGTGGTAACGCCGGGCCGTCCGCTAACCCATCCCGTCAACGTAAAAATTAACGATGGGCCGAGAATATAGGCTACAAGCGCGGCAGTGACCCACCAAGACACCGAACACGGCCCTATTTCATAGCAAGCTCTGGAGTCGTGGTGTAACAGCTTGATATGAAACCTGAACGACATGTGACTGCCGGCGAACATTGCAGCCCAGGTTGTTAGCAGTCCAACAATGAGAAACCCGACCGACAAGCCAATACGTTTCACTTGACCTCCCAAATCAGGAAACGTAGCGTTTCAAGCACGGCCATCTTCCGTGGATGTCGGAAAGGAGTGCGATTCGCATTCGTTCAGGCTCCCAATGCAATCAAGACTTTGTCGGTCGTGCATACCTCGGTGTATTCACCATGCAGGTTTGACAAGGCCATCAAGTGGACATCCTCGGCACTGCGCACGTTACCGGCATAGTCCTGCGTCTCGAAGGCAAAGGTGGCGTCCGCTACGACTGTCGTCACAAAACCAAGATTGCCCGCCGTACGTGCGGTAGCTTCAACCGAGTTGTTGGTGCTTACGCCGACAACGACGACTTGCTCAATTCCACGCGCGTGCAGCCAGCGCTCGAGTCCAGTGTTAATCAAGGCATCCGGAACATTCTTCTCTACAACGTGCTCATGCGGCAATGGTGCAAAGCGCTCCTGGAACTCAATGCCACTCTGGCCCGGAGCGAACACGGAGGTGGGAGAACGACTGACGTGGCGCACGCAGACAAGCGGCTGTTTCGCCTCGCGCCAAGCTGCGGCAAGCCGTGCCATGTTGTCTTCCGCGCGTGGGTTATTTCTCGACGGAAGTGCGCTATTGCCCATACCCTTTTGCATGTCAATAATGATCAAGGCTGTTTGTCCGGCCATAAGATGTTCTCAAAAAAACAATTGCATAGCTTATCACTATATGATCTGCTCTTGGCCGCTTGCCCGGGGTTTGTTACTCTTCTGGCATGACATCGGAAGACGAAACCGGTCGGCTGAGGCCGCCCCAAAAAAACATTGAGCTTGAAAATCATGGGTGTTGCTGCTTGTAGAGAAACCAGGTTAATACTGCCATGATAAACAGAGAGAATAGCGCACTGGTCAACAGTATCCGGGTTGCGTGATGCTTTTCGATCACGCCCCCCAAGAGCGCGCCCCAAGCTAATGGCAAGATCGCATAGAGGACGACTGACACGACACTTAGTGATTTGGAACATGATTCGCGACAAACGTTGGTCTTTGCAACGACCTCAAACGTACGAGGCAGCATATCGAAGGCAATGCCAAGCAGGAACCCGAGGATAATAAAAGCAATCTTTTTAACCATTATTTGACCTCGGCCAAAATGGCTCAGTGTATGGTGCTGTTGCTCCCATTGCAAGCCTGCAGCACGTGCCAGGCTTCCTCGATGGTGCCAAGCCGGATCATGCAGCCGCCTGCTCCCGGGGGCGGATGATCATGCAGGTGGCCGTCGCGTGCGCGTAGACTTTGCCCGCTTCGTCGCGGATCGTGCCTTCGGAAATGACCAGGTTACGCCCCGCATTGATCACTTTGCCTTCCGCGTAGACCGTCACGTTGAAGGGCAGGGGACGGCACATCTTGATGTTCAGGTCCGTCGTGCCATAGCTTTCGCCGGCCGGCAAGACCGTGTGCGTGGCGCAACCCGTGACCGTGTCGAGCACGGTGGCCGCGAAACCGCCATGCACGCCGCCCATGGGATTGGTATGTGTTTCATTCGCCGTCGCCGTGAAGATGACTCTGCCGTGCTCGACCGTGTGGGCATCCATGGGCATGGTCTTGGAAATGCCGGGCCGGGGAAACAGGCCTTGCGCGAAAGCTTGCATCAGTTGCAAGCCGGTCATGTCTTTCGGGTGCATGGGTAACTCCTGTGGTGGTGATGTGGGGATGAGTCAGACGTCTTGCTGGAAACGCAGGCGCGAGGCATGCAGCAGAAAGCGGGCGACGACGGCCAGTTCTTCTTCGCTGAAACCTTGCTTCAGTTGTTCATTCAGGCTGTCGAGCAGGGGCAGGGCGGCGGCCAATATCTCGCCGCCCCTGGGAGACATGTGCAGGGTGCCGGCGCGTGCGTCGAGCGCCGACTGGCCGCGCACGATCAGGCCGTTTTCTTCCATGCGCGCCACCAGACCGGTGACGGCCGAGTTTTTCAATTGCAGCGCCCGCCCCAGATCCTTTAATTGGCAGCCTTCCTCGCCCTTCAGGGCAAACAGGGCGACCACTTGCGTTCCGGAAAAGCCCAGTTCGCTGGTGAACACGGCATCGGCCGAACGAAACAGGTTCTGGCGCGCCAGGTTGAGCAGGTTGAACAGCCGCGGCGAACGCTCGCCCAGCGGGCAGGCTGCTGCGGTATCGGAAAGGTCGGGCTGGGGGGATGTATTGATACGCATGCGAAGTATACTACTACGTATGCGTAATAAATCAAGCGGCTATTGTTAGTCGCGCTGGTGGCGTCCCACGTAGCGGGCGCGGGGACGGATCAGGGCCGCACTGGCGGCTTGCTCGGCCGCATGCGCGATCCAGCCGGCCGAACGGGCCAGGGCAAACACGCTCATGCCGGCGCCCTCGGGCCAGTCGAACGCCAGCTCCATGGCGGCCAGGGCCAGGTCGGCATTCGGGCGCGCATCGAGCAGCTCGCCTGCCATGGCGCACGCGGCCAGGATGGCGCCCAGCTGCGGCTGCTCGTTCGACAGCGCTGCCAAACGGTCCAGCAGATATGCGGCGCGCGGGTCACCGTGCGGATACAGCGGATGGCCGAAGCCGGAGAATTCCGGCGCGATGGTCGTGTAATAGGCGCCGATGGCGGCCCTGGCGTCTGGCGCGGCCAGGGCCTGCGTCAACATGCGCCGGGCCGCCGCGCTGCCGCCGCCGTGTTTGTCGCCGGACAAGGCCGCCAACCCGGCACCCAGTGCGGCAGGCAGACTGGCGCCTGTCGACGCGACGCAGCGCACGGCAAAGGTCGACGCATTCAATTCATGGTCGGCCAGCAACACAAGCGCCGCGCGCAGCAATTCAGCCTGCTCCGCGTCGGCTAGCCATGCCTGGGCCAGCTGCTGGTGCAGGGGCTGGGAGGACGGCGCCGCCTGCAGCAGGGCGGCGGCCAGGATGCGCATCACGGCCGGGCCGGATTGCAGCATGGTTGCGGGCATAGTCGCAGGTTTGCACGCCAGCATGGCCATGGCAAGCATGGCCCGCGCCAGCGGCGTCGCGTCCGGCACGCTGGCCGGTCCTTGTAGCAGGGCAGGAGGATCTTGCTGAAAATAATCGCTTGCGCCATCGTCCCACAGCAGGCTGGCGCCCGCTTCCAAGGTCGCGTGCTGCGCCAGCGCCGTGGCATTGCAGCCCCGGTACAGCAGCTGGCCATCGAGAATGTGGGAAATCTGCGTCTCGAGTACGGGCAAGCCCCAGTGCATGGCGGCCACGGCCGTCTGGCCGCCCCGCTTGGCGTCATTCTTGCGCGCCGCCAGGCGCAGCACGTCTTCCTGCGGATAGCGCTTGCGGCGCGACGCTCCATTGCTGACGGAGGCCAGCAGGCCCCGGCTCACATAGGAGTACAGGGTGGGCAGGCTGACGCCCAAGAGGCGCGCCGCGTCAAGAGCGGACAGATCGTTGTTCATGGCCGCCATTGTAGCGTTTGTCACTTTATATTGATTGATGGAATCAAGATTGACGGGCCGGGTGGCGCGTCACTAGACTGATGCCTTTCCAGGAGTATCCATGAGCACATACGCAATCCGCACTCTGCGCCGGGACGACGCCGCGCCACTGCTGGCCTTTGAGCAAGCCAACCGGACCTGGTTCGAGCGCCATATCGACCGGCGCCCGGACGATTTTTACAGTGTTGACGGCATCCAGGCGCACGTCGCGCAATTCCTGGACGAGCACGCACAGGGACGCATGCACCCCTGCGTCATCGTGGACGAACACGGCGAGCTGATCGGGCGCGCCAACCTCAAGGATATCGACGGGCAGGCGCAAACGGCCGAAGTCGGCTACCGCATCGGCGAGCAGCAAGCGGGCAAGGGCCTGGCGACGGCCGCGCTGCGCCACCTGATTGCCCTGGCGCAAGACGAATGGCAACTGGCCAGCCTGTGTGCCTACGCCATCGACGGCAATGCGGCTTCGATCCGCGTGCTGGAACGCTGCGGTTTCGTGCAGGGAATGGCCGTGCCCGATATCGCCACCGTGGCCGGTAACATCGTCGATGGCCATGCCTACGCGTTGAATTTGCGGGCGGCTGGCGTGACGGCGCTTCCCGTCGACAACAAGGTCGTAGTATATGATTAATGAAAAACCGCAACGCATCGTCGTCATCGGCGCCGGCATCGTGGGCGCGTCCTTCGCGTATCACCTGGCCAGCAAGGGCGCGCAAGTCACCGTGGTCGAGGCGCAAGGCATCGCGTCCGGGGTGACGGGAACATCGTTTGCCTGGATTAACACGTCCTGCACGGGGCCGGATCCCATTGCGGCACTGCGCGGCGGCGCCATCGCTGCCTACCGCCGGCTGGAAACGCAGGTGCCCGGCCTGACGGTGCGCTGGCATGGCGCCTTGTCGTACGGCACGCCGGACGGGCGGGTGTCGCCCGCGTCCATATTGATAGACCGCTCCCGCATCGCCCAGCTTGAACCACATCTGCGGCAGCCGCCGGAACAAGCGCTGTACGAGCCAGCGCAGGGCGCCCTCGACGCCGTTGCCGCCACGCATGCCTTGCTGGCAGTGGCGCAGGCGCTCGGTGCGACTGTCCGCACGCACACGCCCGTGCTGGGCTTTACCGTCCAGGACGCGCGAGTGACGGGCGTGAAAACGGCCGCTGGCGTCATCGAGGCGGACGTGATCGTCCTTGCGGCAGGCACGGGCACTGCTGCGCTGGCCGCGCAACTGGGCGCCAGCCTACCGATTCACGCCTCGCCCGCGATCTTCATGCGCTACAAGGCGCCGCCCGGCCTGGTGCGCGGCATTATTTCCAGCCATGCAATGGAAGTGCGGCAAAACGCGGATGGAACACTGCTGGCGGCGGAAGACTACGTGGATGAGGCGCCGGAAAATCAGCCTGCCGCCATGGCTCGGCGCGCGGCCAGTGCGATCCGCAATGAACTGGAAGGAGCCGACGCCATCGCGCTGGAACTGGCCTGTGTCGGCCTGCGTCCCATGCCCTTTGACGGCGTGCCCATCATCGGCTATTTGCCGCAGGTCGAGGGTGCGTACGTGTGCGCCATGCATCCGGGCGTGGTGTTGGCGGCCATCGTGGGCCAGCTTGCCAGCGAGGAAATCGTCGATGGGCAGCCAGCGTCAGCCCTGGAGGCTTGCCGGCCCGCGCGTTTCCAGGCGTGATTATGCCGCGCTGACTTCTACGGCACAGGCACTACAAACACGGGCAAGACGAACGGCGCTTGCTCCTGCTCATCGCCTTCCTCCGACGGTGCCTGCATAAAATGCGCGTTGCGCCAGTCCCCGTTCACCACCCGGTCGACGATCAGCGCCAGATCCTGCGTTTCGCGCACCTCGCGGCGAAACGGCAGGCGGCCATGCGAGCGCGACACCAGGCTGAAGCGCAACTGGCGGCATTGCGCATCATGCCAGCAATAGAACAGCATATCCTCGCCTTTGAGTGCGCTGCTGCGGGCCGCAATCACCTGGTCGATAAATTCAACGATATCCGCCGCATGAATCTGCGGCGTTTCCTCGTCCGTGGGCGAAAAGCTCCACATATTAGTCATCGCTTCGTGATTGATGTTATCGGGATCAATTTCCACGGCATCGTCTTTCGCCATGGCGAACCAGCTGCTTACGACAGTTGAGTGCATTATGTAAAGCTTTCAGTACTTATTAATATTTGTTTAATTTGTTTATTGACACATCACCGGCTTGATTATGCCGACGCATCCATTCATCCGCGACTTCGCCCATGGTTTTGGTGTCGCCATTGCGTATCCAGGCCATGAAATCACGGTCAAGCTTGAATTCGGGACTGCACTGGTCAAACAGGAAACGCCTGACGTTTTGCGTGTTCCGGTAATTGGCATCAACGACTGTGTGCCGGGTGATGATGCCACCGTGCCAATCGAAATCCATGCTGTATTCCTTCACTTTGTTATATCGGTATCGCCATATAGTGTAATTTAATGCCGCCAGTTCCGGTTGTGAGTGAGATGGTATTACATGCTGCAGGTACCAGCTTTTCCTTCATTAAATTACTGGAATAGCCGCAGTACGCCTTAGCCCCTCGGCCCATCCAGTAACAATTCCGCCAGCCTTGTCGTCAGCCACAAACTCGTCTCACTCAGCTTCTTGCCGTGGATCGACAGCCGCCGCACGGGCAAGCGTGACAGCGCCAGCGCAGGGCAGGGGACTTCCTGCAGATAGCCCTTGTAATTGTCGTAGTTGGCGATATTCAGAGGCAAAATGGCCCAGCCCAGCTCATCCGCGACCATCTCCGCGATGCTGTAAAAGCTGTCGGAAAACCAGACGGCGGGGCTGAAGGCGTGTTCACGGTTGAGCTCGGAATCCATGATCAACTGGCGGTAGCGGGTCAGCTCGTTGCGGCTCACTTCCTGGCCGTGCGCCATCGGGTGGCCTTTCGCCACGAACACCCCTTGCGCCACGCTGCCAATGTGCTGCTGTTCCAGCACGGGTGATATCGGGCCACGGTCGAAGTGGAAGGCCACGTCGGCCTGCTGCTGCTCCACGTATTGCGCCACTTCCGACGCCGTGGCGTTGAGCATCACCAGTTCCAGCGCCGGGTAGCGCGCCGCCAACTCCTTCACCAGGGTACTGATGGCCAGGTAGGGCAGGGCTTCGTCCAGCGCCAGGGTCAGCTGCGCTTCGGGCGCCTCGCTCAGCAATTGAGCGCGCAGCTGCAAGCGCTCGGCCTGGCGCAGCAGTTCGCACGCTTCCAGGTGCATCACCTTGCCTGCTTCCGTCAGCACGGCGCTGCGGCGCGAACGGTCGAATAGTTCTACGCCGAATTCCGCTTCCAGCAGCCCGATCGAGGTACTGACCACTGATTGGGCGCGTCCCAGCCGGCGCGCCGCGCCCGAGAAAGAACCGGCCGCGACAGCCGCCTCAAAGTAGCGCATTTGTTCCAAAGTCCATTGCATGGCATTAACCTATCTGTTTTACAGATGGATTTTAACTTGAATGCCATTCAGGGGCGACATAAAATGCATTTACATTTTCAACAATACGAGATCCGCCATGAAAAACGCTCAAGCCCATACCCCCGCCATCAGCTTCAGCTGGTGTCACGACGCCACCGCCGAAGATACGCTGTGCAAGTTATATCTTGATAACGTCAGCGCCGACTATATCTCCCATTCGGAGCTGCAGGGCGAGCGCGCCGATGCGCCCGGCAACTGGCGCGCGGACTTGCCTGAGGTGATCCGCGGCGAAATTCGCGCCGCCCTGTCGCATGACTGGGCGCATGGCGATTCGACCCTGCTGGCCGTCGCCACGTCAGGCGAGAGCATCGTCGGCATGGCCCTTGTTTCCATCGATACGCGCCAGCGCGCCTCGAAATCGTTCGCCGCGCTGGACGACCTGGTCTTGCTGCCCTCCGTACGCGGCAGCGGCATCGGCAGTCAGTTGGTGGAGTGGGTTGCCGACGAGCTGCGCAGCCACGGCATCGCCCGTTTGTTCCTCGAATGCGGCGCACACAACCTGACGGCGCAGAAATTCTTCCAGGGTCGGGGCTTCAAGCAAGTGTCCGTCGTCATGCTGCGCGAACTCGACGTGCCAGCGGTAAGCGCTGCTGTGGATGACAAGGATGGCGACCGTGGCTGACGCCCGCCGCCCCCGACAAGGCCAGGCCCGTGGCAGCCTGGAACGTAAATATTTGCGCAGCACCCGCTTTATCCAAACCGATAGTTGTTAAATAATACATGAGTTGTTTATGCATCCAATGAAAAAATGGCTGACGCTGGCCATCGTCTCCAGCGCCCTGTTCCTGATCGTGGTCGACATGACCGTGCTCTACACCGCCTTGCCCGCGCTGACGCGCGACTTGCAGGCAACTTCCTCGCAAAAACTGTGGATCATCAACGTGTACGCGCTGGTCGTCTCCGGTCTGCTGCCCGGCCTCGGCACCCTCGGTGACCGCCTCAGCCACAAACCCGTTTTCCTTGCCGGCCTCGCCGTGTTTGGCATCGCCTCGCTGTGCGCCGCGTTTTCGCCCGCGCCGGAACTGTTGATTTTTTCGCGCATCCTGCTGGCAATCGGCGCCGCCTTGATGATGCCGGCCACCTTGTCCATCATCCGCCTGACGTTTACGGATAACCGCGAGCGCTCGTTCGCCATCGGCGTGTGGGCGGCGATTGCCTCCGGTGGCGCCGCATTTGGCCCCGTGCTCGGTGGTTTCTTGATGGAACATTACTGGTGGGGTTCCGTCTTCCTGATCAACGTGCCCATCGTGCTGCTTACCCTGGTGCTGGCCACCGTCGTCCTGCCGAAGCGGGCCGGTAACCGCGACAAGCCGTGGGACTTGGCGGGCTCTTTGCAAATCATGATGGGTCTGCTTGGTGGCGTGTATGCGATCAAGGAGCTGGGCAAGTCGCAACCGTCGTATGCGCTGGCCGCCGCTTCGTTCGCCGTGGGCGCCTTCTTCATGCTGAAATTCATACGCCGCCAGAAACGGCAAGCCAAGCCGCTGATCGACTTCGCCCTGTTCCGCGAACTGCCGTTTTCCAGCGCCGTGGCCGCCGCCATGGTGGCCTCTGCCGCCCTGATCGGCATGGAACTGGCGCTGAGCCAGCACATGCAGCTGGTGCGTGAATTGTCGCCGCTGGAAGCAGGCTTGCTGCTGCTGCCGTTGCCGCTGGCGTCCGTATTTGCGGGCCCGCTGACGGGATTCATGCTGCCGCGTGCCGACAAGGCCAAGGTACTGTGGGGTTCGCTGCTGCTGTCCGGCATTGGCATGGCGTCGTATTTGCTGCTGCATGACGCCGCCGTCTCGGCGCAGGTGGCCAGCCTGGTGATTCTGGGCCTGGGCCTGGGCGCCGTCATGACGGCCGCGTCCAGCGCCGTGATGCTGAACGTGGCGCCGCAGCAGGCCGGCATGGCCGCCTCGATCGAGGAAGTGTCGTACGAACTGGGCGCCGTGATCGGCGTGACGGTGCTGGGCACCATCTTGTCGGCCGTCTACAGCGCCACCCTGGTGATCCCGGAAAGCGCGGGCCTGTTGCCGAATGCCCATGACACCCTCGATGCGGCGCTGCTGGCCGCCGAGCAATTGCCGGCCGAACTGGGCTTGCAAGTGTCGGAGCTGGCCCGTTCGGCCTTCGACAAGGCGTTTATTGTCGTGCTGGCAACGGCTTCCGCCATCCTGATGGCGGCCGCGGCCACCATCCGCCACCTGCATCTGCGGGCACGCCGCGCGATCTGCTCGGTCAGCGCTTGAGCAGCGGCGCCACCTTGTCGCGCAAGACCGTCCATTGGGCGTCGTGCACGGCCTGGTTGGGGTCGTGTCCGGCCCGTTTCACCACGGTAAAATCCTTGGCCGGTGCCGTGATGCTGTCAAAGTACGTGCGCGCGATGACGGGCGAGGTCAACAAGTCCGCTTCGCCCATGATGAAAAACACGGGTAATTTAAAGTGCGTGCCCAGCGCGGGCAGGTTAACCGTCGAAAACATGCCGTCGCCGCGCATGCCGATGAACTGGATGTACGAGTAGTCGTCGGCAGCCTCGGCATCGGCCAGGGCTTGCGGCGTGGCATAGAACGGCGCCGGTTGCCACCAGTGCTTGGGCGGCGCATCCGTTACCATCCCTTCATATTTGCGGTCGAAGCGGCGCAAGATGCCAAAATTGCGCGGATCGCGCCACGGCGGGAGACCGAGCGCCGTCAGCTTGTCCACCGTGGGCGCATCCTTCGCTGCTTGCGCCAGCGCAAGCACTTCCCGGTACATGCCAGTCTCGTTGTCCCGCGCATTGACCACCTGCGCCGTGCCGATGTACGCGTGGAACAGCTCCGGCTGCGCCTTGGCCATGTGCACGCCCAGAATCGATCCCCAGGAACTGCCCATCAGGATGACTTTCTGCTGGCCCAGACGCTGCTCGATATAGCGGGCCACGGCGATACCGTCGTCGCGCATCTGCGCCACTGTCAAGGGCACATCTTCGCTTGGGCGCTGCTTTGCATACGTCATGCCCGCGCCGCGCTGGTCCCACTGCACCAGCGTGTAGTGGCGTTCCCAGCCCGCATAAATGGAATCCGCATACGGACTCAGCGCGTTGCCGGGGCCGCCATGGATGAACAAGATCACGGGATTGCCGCAGGCGGCGCCCGTGATCGTGATCCACTGCTCGATGCCATTGATGGGCACATAGCCTTGCTCGCGGATGGGCTG
Organism: Janthinobacterium salmonicoloratum; assembly: GCF_051380845.1. Taxonomy (NCBI): domain Bacteria; kingdom Pseudomonadati; phylum Pseudomonadota; class Betaproteobacteria; order Burkholderiales; family Oxalobacteraceae; genus Janthinobacterium; species Janthinobacterium salmonicoloratum. The sequence goes on from NZ_JBNYXV010000001.1 coordinate 205,059, forward strand.
TGCGGGCGAGGTGCAGATAGACGGGGAGGCGGGTGGCGCGGCTTGCGCCAAGCCGAAACAAGATAACAGCAGCAATGCCAAGCCTGTGATGCGCATATCGTCCTCTTCTATATAGTGGGTGGGAACTGCAGCGTGCAATCCTGCGCCGTCTTGCCTGCGATAAAGCGGGTGCTGGCCTGTTCAAAGCAGGTGGGCGCCGTCCATAAAAGGAAATGCGGGGCGTTGTGCACGGCGGACAGCGCCACCTTGCCGGCCTTGCTCTGTGTCAAAGCCTGCACTTGTGCCTGCGCGCCCGCGTACGGCGTCTTCGGATCCAGTGTTCCCTGCAGCACCAGGGTGGGTGGCACTTTCATCGGCAAGGCACCGAAATAGGCGTCGCGCGGGTAGGTGGGCAAGCCGCCTCCCAGCAAGATGCGGGGCAATGGACTGGTAAACAGCAAGTCCGCCTCGTCGCGGTCGATGTCGGTGGTGGCCCAGTTCGGGCGCAACGAAGGTTGCAGATTGTTTTCCGAGTTGCTGATGATATTGACCAGCGGTATCGACAGCGGCGACTGGGGATAACTGCCCAGGCCAGCTGCCGCCTGCGTCAGGATGGCGCGCACGGACGCCAGTTCCGCCTCGCCGCCCTGGTCCAGGTCGTGCAGCAGATACGGGATGCGGGCGCGCGCGGCCGGCACGTCGAGCATGCCGCCCAGGAAGTTTTTCAGGTTTTTGCCGGGGATCTTCGCCAGCAGTGCGGGATCGGCCTGCACCTTGTCCAGCACGCGGCGGTACAGGGTTGCGGCCGGCTCACCCAATGCCGCATGGCAAGCGGCATCCGCGTCGCATTGGGCCAGCACCTGCACGCCGACCGTGTTGACCACGTGCGAACGCTGGCTCAAGTCCCGGCGCGCATCCGTTTGCGGCGGCACCAGCGAGTCGAGGATGACGCCCTTGACGGGCAGCGGCCCCAGCTGCAAGGTGCGCAAGACCAGTTGCGTGCCGTAGGACACGCCATATACATAGACCGGCGGCTTCTTGCTTCCGCGTTCGCCTTCGATCAAGGCTTTCAAGTCGCGCGCGGCCATCGTGATGGAAAACTGGCCCGCGTATTCCGGCATCAAGTTGATGCCGGCAAAGCAGCTGCCCCATTCGGCCCCGGCCAGGGCGCGGCCGCCAGGACTTTGTTCGGACTCTTCCACCTTGCACAGGCGAGAAGAGTGGCCCGTGCCCCGATGGTCGGGGATGAGGAATTCAAAGCCGGGAAAACTGCGGCGCAAGGTGGGCAGCAAGCTGTAGAACGAAGCGCCCGATTCGCCAGGGCCGCCGGCCACCAGCCACAAGGTGCCCCTGGCGGGCTTGCCGGCAGGCACATCGGCGGCAAACTTGCGCACGAAGACGTGCATGGCATCCTTGTCGCCGACGGCGCGCCCCTGGGCGTCGTAGCTGCCGGGTACGTTCAAGCCCGAGCACAGGCTGCCGGGAGCGGCCGTATCGGAGCAAGGCGTGAAAAACAGGGGTTCGGCATGCAGGCCGGCGCTGGCAAGCAGCACGGCCATGAGGGGCAAGCGTGGCAGAAAGGTCATCGGCTACTTTGGCGGCGGTGGAGATCAAGCGCCAAAGTAGCGTTTTTTACAGCAATTGTCCAGATGGAAATATTTCTGTGTGGGACTATGCTTGCTTATTGTTACGCAGCAAGCGCAAACCGTTGGCCACCACCAGCAGGCTGGCGCCCACATCGGCGAATACGGCCATCCACAAGGTCGCCGTGCCGGCCAGGGCGAGGCCGAAGAAGACGGCCTTGATGCCGATGGCAAAACTGATGTTTTGCACGAGGATGCTGCGCGTGCGCTGGCTCAGGCTGATGAATTCGGGCAATTTCCCCAGTTCATCATCCATCAAGGCTACGTCCGCCGTTTCGATGGCCGTGTCGCTGCCGGCCGCGCCCATGGCAAAGCCGATGTCTGCTTGCGCCAGGGCAGGAGCGTCGTTGACGCCATCGCCCAGCATGGCGACCACGCCAAACTCTTGCTGCAAGGCCTTGATTTCATCGAGCTTGTTTTCCGGCAGCAATTCCGCCTTGACCAAGCTGACGCCCACTTCGGCGCCGATGCGCTGCGCCGTCAGCAAATTGTCTCCCGTTAGCATCACGGTGGTGACGCCCAGGGCATTCAATTTGGCGATGGCAGACGCCGCCGTGGGGCGCAGCACATCGGCCACGGCGATCACGCCCAGCGCGCCGGCTGGCGTGGCCAGCACCATGGCCGTGTACGCTTGCTGTTCCAGCCGCGCCAGGATGGCTTGCAGTTCCGGCGTCAAGACCTTCAATTCCGTCATCAGGCGCGCATTGCCCAGATAATACGTCTGGCCATCGATATTGCCTTGCACGCCGCGTCCATGCAGGGCGGCAAACTGGCTGACGGGCAAATGGCTGCCGGCGGGCGGGCCCGCCTTGACGATGGCGGCGGCCAGCGGGTGGGCCGAGTTGGCATCCAGGCTGGCGGCCAGCAGCAAGATGGCGTCGCGGCTGCTGCCCTCCATTGCCACCACGTCCGTCACGGCCGGTTTGCCCATGGTCAAAGTGCCCGTCTTGTCGACGGCGATGGCCTTGATGCGGTAGCCCGTTTCCAGGAATTGCCCGCCTTTTACCAGTATGCCGCGGCGCGCGGCCGCCGTCAGGCCGCTGACCACGGTAACAGGCGTGGAAATGACGAGCGCGCATGGGCAAGCGATCACCAGCATCACCAGCGCTTTATAGACCCAGGGCATGAAGGGCTGGCCCAGCAGCAGTGGCGGCAGCACGGCCACGAGGATGGCGAACACGACCACGGCCGGCGTGTAGTAGCGGGCGAAGTTATCGACAAAGCGCTGCGTCGGCGCCTGTTTTCCCTGGGTTTCCTCGATCACCTTGACAATTTTCGCCAGGGTGCTGTTGCCGCTGTTGGCCGTCACGGTGACGTCAAGCAAGCCCCGTTCATTGATGGTGCCCGCGTACACGACGTCGCCCACGGCCTTGTCCACCGGCATGCTTTCGCCCGTGATGGGCGCCTGGTTGACGGACGATGCGCCGCTGGCCACCACGCCGTCGAGCGCAATGCGTTCGCCCGGCTTGACACGCATCATGGTGCCGATGGCTACCGTGGCGACGGCTACTTGCTGCCAGGCGCCGCTCGCGTCGGCGACCGTCGCCGTATCGGGTGCCAGTTGCATCAGGCTGTGCACGGCGTTGCGCGCGCGGTTCAGGGACAGGCCTTCGATCAGCTCGGCAATGGCGAACAGGAAAATGACCATGGCCGCTTCTGGCCACTGGCCGATGGCGATGGCGCCAAACACCGCCAGGCTCATCAGGAAATTAATGTTCAGGGTGAACGTTTTGAGGGCAATCCAGCCCTTTTTCAGGGTCGGCCAGCCACCCGTGGCGATCGATAGCAGGGCTAGGGCGATGACGAGGGGCGAACTGTCTTCATGCGTGGTCCACGCCAGCGCTTCGGCGCCGGCAGCAGCCAGGCCGGAGACGACCAGCAAGCCTTTCTGCAGACTGCTGAGGCTGCCTTCATCCGGATCGCGCGCGACGACGGCGTCCGCCTTCATGGGAATCGCTTGCATGCCGATGCCGTGCAGCGCCGCTTCCACCGTGGCCAGCGAGGGCAGGGTGTGGTGCACGTCGAGAACCCGGTTCATCAGGTTGAAATCGAGGCCCACCACGCCAGCCATATTGGCCAGCTTGTTGCGGATCAGCCGTTCTTCCGTAGGGCAATCCATGTTGGCGATACGGTATTTGGCCGTGTTCGCGCCGGCGATGGCTTTGCTGGGCAGCGCTGGGCCAGATGGTGCGGCAGGCGTGGCCGAGCACGCATGCTGGCTGGAACAGCAGCTGGCTGCCTTGGGCGCAGCGGCCGGGGCTGCTTCGTGCGCATGCTTGTGATCGTGCTGATGGTCGTGCTTATGATCGTGGCCCTGCGCGTGGTTATGGCTATCGTGCGGCATCGCATCATCCTTCCGGTTTCGTGTATGCTTCCATTAGAAACCCTGTAGCGGCTACAGGGTCAAGCGGAATTTGCACGAAAGAATGAAAAGGGGATGCCATGCGTATCGGAGAACTGGCCAAACGGACAGATTGTGACGTGGAAACCGTGCGTTACTATGAAAAGGCGGGCTTGCTGCAGGAACCGGGCCGCAACAGTGCCGGCTACCGCGAATACCGCGAAGAACACCAGGAACGGCTGCAATTCATCCGCCATTGCCGCTCCCTGCAGATCGGCTTGACGGATATCCGCGCCTTGCTGGAATTTAAGAACAATCCGGCCGAAGGCTGCCAGAGCGTCAACGAATTGCTCGACCACCATATCTTGCGCATCGCCGAGCAAATGGCCAACCTGCAAACCTTGCAGCAGCAACTGGTGACCTTGCGCCACCAGTGCGACCAGCCGCAGCCGTCACAGGACTGCGCCATCCTGCAAAACCTGTCCGAGGCGGCCAGCGGCCACGACTGCGCCTGCCATACCGAACTTCATTGAACCGATTGCTGCATGCTGAAACTGATACCTCGAAGTACTTTACTCACCTTGTCCCTGTTGTCGCCGCTGGCCCATGCCGCCGATGCTCCTGCCGCCGCCCATTACCTGACCCTGTACGCCGTGCCCGGCGTGCCGTTGGACGATGACCCGTATACCTGGAGCACGGTCGGCGGCAAGCAACTGACGAAAGGCGTGACCAAGGCCGACGGCCGCGCCTATCTCAAGGGAGAGGAGGGCGAAGAGTCGTATGTCCTGGAAACGCTCAGCATGCGCTGGACCTTCCTTGTGCCGGCTCGCTGCTGGCAGGAAACGCCTGCCGCCTTCCAGTCATGCCTGAAACTCAAGCAAAGCGCCAGCCTATACGATATCGAACAGGATGCGGCAAAACTGGCCAGAGAGAAAGATCAACAGGCCAAGGCGGCGGCCTATGTACTGGCGGCCCAGGCCAACGACGATGCGCTGGCCTGGCTGGGCAAATTGCCGCCGCAGTGGTCGATGCAGGAACACGCCAAGCGTCTGCTGTCCATCGGCGACAAGATCCAGCGGCATATCGCCAGCGGCTTGCGGCAAGGCGGCCCCGATGTACGCCAGTTCGTCTGCAAGGCGCCCACGGCCTATGGCGCCTTGCCGCAGCAGCAAGCCGTGCTGGCCTATCAGCTGCAGCCGCTGCCCGTGCTGCGCGCCGGTGCCGTCTGGGACCAGCTGCTTGCGGCTGCAGCACAGGGCAACTGGATGGCGCTCCTGGAAGTGTATTACGCGCTGGCGGAACGCAAGGTGAGCGAACTGAGCTATGTGGAGCAGGCGCGCCTGGTGCAATTGATGGAATGGCTGCACCAACGCGAAATCGCTGGCCTGTACAGCTTTTTCACTGCCCCTACCATCGGCGATGGCGCCACGCAAGACCGCGTGGCGCGCCTGGCCGCCATGCAGGGCAGCGTTACCGACCAAAGCGTCGTGGGGATGCTGCTGCAGGACGAGGAGGATCCGGCGCTGAAGGCGGCAGGCAAGCGCATGCTCGACTGCGCGGCAGCGGCCATGCAGTCACCGCGCTAACGCGGCTGCAGGGGCGGGCCGCCATCGCCCAGGCGGAAGGCATAGCTCAAGCGGCTACCAGTCGGCCGGGTCTTCCGCCGCCGCGCGGGCCAGGTCATCGTGCCAGTCCTGCTGCGCCAAGTGATAGATATCGGTAAAAAAGGCGCGCGGGTCGGCCATGTCATCCCACCGGGCGGGCAGGGCGTAAGTACTCTCGGGATCATGTTCGAGGATGGCCTGGAAGTCATAATCAGGGTCTTGCAGCGCCTGCGCCAGCACGGCCACCAAAGCATGGCGGTGGCGGTAGCTGAGCTCCTTGTACTGCGACGTGATGTCGCGCCGTATCAGCGCCGCACGCTGGCTGGCATCATTCATGTCCCAGGTGTCCAGTTCCACGCCCAGGGTTTCTTCGCGGTCATACACATCGAAGGGGCCGAGGAAATGGTAAAGCGTGGGCTCATACGGCACGTCTACCCAGGGGCTGCGCAGGCCTGTGGGCTTAGCTTTCGGCATCATGTGGATTACGCGCACTCTGGCAAGGTCCAGCCTTCATAGCCCATGTCGGTCGGGTAGATGGCGCGGTTCTGGCCCCAGCGGGCATGGTCGAGGATGCCGTCTTCATGCATGTCCAGCACCCATTCCGTGCTTTCCAGCAAGGTGCCATCCTTGTGGTACACGCGGAAGAAGGTGGACGTGCTCAGCGCGCGTACGATGTTCTGCGGCACGCCATTGCCATAGTGCGGCACATAGGTCTTGATCACGCACGTGCCCTGGTCGTTCCACTGCTGGGTGTACACGGTGGCATTGCGCGCCGCGCTCACCTTGATGAAGAGCCAGCCTGCCAGCAGAATGAGGAACAGGAAGGCGGCGGCGATCAGGCCGGTTTTCTTGAGTAACTGCATGAGGTCATGGCATGGCCGAAAACGAAGTTGCTGCATTGTATGTCAAGTGCAGAAATACTTGCTGTACAGCATGTACGTCGAGTATTTAGCTGCGTATTGCAGTCTATTTCGCCAATGCCGCCTGCAAGGCGTTCGCCATGTCCAGATGATGTTGCAACGCTGGCAAGGTCTTCTTGGCGAAGGCCTTGATGTCCGGGTCGCTGGCCTTCTGGCCGGCATCCGTAAACAGTTTCACGGCCTCTTTGTGCGCGGCCACGCCGATGCTGGCCGCATATTCCTTGTCGAATTGCTGGCCTTCCAGACGGCCCAGCTTGTCGATCTGCGCCTGGTGCTTCATGCCGGGCTGGTCGCTGACCTTGATCTGCTTGCTGCTGGCCAGCTGCTTCAATTCTTCGGCCACTTTCGTGTGGTCCGTGACCATGGCATCAGCGAATTTCTTTACCTCGGGATTGCTGCTCTTGCTTTGCGCCACTTTGCTGGCGGCAATTTCCGTACTGCCCGCGTCAGCGGCCTTGCTGAGAAATTGCTTGTCGTACGCGCCCGGCGCGGCGGCGGCGATACTGCTGATGGCGATGCCGCTCAGCAGCGCCACGGCGGCGCCGATGGCCACACTCTTCAGCGAGGGGGTACGGGAACTGGTGGTGGAGATACGCATGGGATTCCTTTCGGGTATGGTTTTTTCTACAGGCTGATGGCAATGTTAAGCCCGCAGGCTGCGCACACCCATAGGACGCGTGCGATGCTTCCCGTAGGACTAGTCCTGTTCGTTAGGGCACAGTTCCACTTGTTTTAGAGCAAACAAGGCGGTGATGCCGGCATCCCGGCGCCAGGCGGGCATGCCGATATCGAGCCACTGCGCCATCGCCTCCAGGTGGGCTGGCTCCGAGACGCTGTGTTCGAGTTCGTCGAGCACCGTGTCCCGGTCTATATACAGGCTGTCCAGCCAGGCGTCGAACGAAGGCGCCAGTTCCAGCATGCCGTGGGCGCGCTTGCCCGTCCAATCCGGTAACTCCTGCACATAGGCCAGCACCCGGCCGCCGCCTTCCTCCGTCAGATCCAGGTAAACCATGGAATTGCCGCCATCGCGGGCGAAGGGAAGGATGCGCACCGGCATGTCCATATTCTTGCGCTCGGAGCGGATTTCGCCAACCAGGGTTTCATCGCAGAAATCGCCTTCCTCAGCGCTGAAGAAGGTATTGAAGCCCATTTTTTCCACACCGCCATTGCCGTCCGGCACATCGCAGGTGTAGTCGAACCAGGCGCCGTTGGCCACTTGCAGGAAAGCCAGAAAGGCCGGCGGCAAGGGCGCCTCCAGCAAGGTTTCGATGGCGGCGATCTGCTGCGCCGTGGGGGCTGGCTTGGCGCCCTCGATTGCCAGATGACGGTACTGCGTGTAATGGTTGCTCATTGATAGTCCTTGTCTTTATCCTTGTATATGCACTGGCGCCACATCGTTGCAGCCCGTCTCCACCTTGGCCAGCGCATCGACGAGGCCCGCGCGCAGCACGGCCATCGAGCGGGCCTTGTCGTCGATCTGGGCAATTTTCGTTTGCAGCATGTCCCGCTTGGTAGCCGCATCGAGGGCATTTTCCTGCCAGACGGCAATGACTTCGGCAATTTCCTTCAGTGTAAAACCCAGCGCCTTGGCGTGACCGATCAGCTCGATGCGCCGCAAGGCTTGCGCCGAGTATTCCTTGTAATTATTCGTCATGCCCGGCTGCGGCGCTTCGTCCAACAAGCCCTGGCGCTCGTAAAAACGCACCGTGTCCTTGCTGACGCCTGTCAGGCGGGTGATTTCTCCGATGCGCATCGATTCCTCTTGACCGTGGACTAAAGACCACAGTTTACAGTGAATTTCTCTTCACTACGATTCAATTGCCATGACCGCATTCAATTACTCCAAGCAGACCGTGCTGATCACGGGCGCCTCGTCCGGCATTGGCCGCGTCTTTGCAGAAACCCTGGCCGCACGCGGCGCCCATTTGCTGCTGCTGGCCCGCTCCGGCGCCGTGCTCGACAGCCTGGCCAGGGAGCTTTCCCAGCGCCACGGTATTCGCGCGCACGCGCTGGTGGCCGACTTGAGCCTGCCCGGCGCGGCCACCCACGCCCATGCTCAAGCCTGCGCGCTGGGCATGCCGCCCGATGTGCTGATCAATAATGCGGGATTCGCCACGCATGGCCGCTTCGAAAACATCAATCTTGCGCGCCAGGCGGCCGAAGTGACCGTCAATTGCACGGCGCTGATGGAACTTACGCACTGCGTCTTGCCGCACATGCTGGCCCAGGGGCGGGGCGCCATCATCAACGTGGCGTCCACGGCAGCCCTGCAGCCCGATCCCTACATGGCGATTTACGGCGCCAGCAAGGCTTTCGTACTGTCGTTTTCGGAAGCGCTGTGGGCGGAAAACCGCAGCCGTGGCGTGCGGGTGCTGGCCCTGTGCCCGGGCGCCACGGACACGGCCTTCTTCGACGTGGTAGCCGCGCCCGAAGCGGCCGTGGGCCAGCGCATGGCGCCGCAAACCGTGGTCGACGAAGCGCTGCGCGCCCTGGACCGGAGCCGCAGCAGCCACGTGGCGGGCCGGCCCAACCGGCTACTCGCCTGGCTGCCGCGCCTGCTGCCGCGTCAAACCGTGCTGGGCATCGTGGAAGGCATGCTCAAGCCGAAAGCGGTGTAGGTATCAGAACGCCATGGTGGCGAACATGGCCAGCACGGCCGTCGCCATGACGATGGTGGACAGCCAGCCCAGCACCCGCAGGCGGCGCGAAATGGTCAAGGTTCCCATGATGGCGGGGCGCGACGCCATCACCATCATCAAAGCCATGATGGGCACGGAAATGACGCCATTGATGACGGCGCTCCAGTACAGCGCCTTGATGGGGTCGAGCGGCGTGAAGCACAGGGCCGCGCCGATCAAGGTGGCCGTGACGATGATGCCGTAGAACTTCTTGGCCGCCCTGGGCGCCAGTTCCAGGCTGTTTTTCCAGTGAAAGGCGCCCGCCATGGCGTAGGCGGCCGAGCCGGCCAGCACGGGAATGGCCAGCAAGCCCGTGCCGATGATGCCCAGGCTGAACAGGGCGAAGGCGAACTCGCCGGCGATGGGGCGCAGGGCGGACGCGGCCTGGGCCGACGTGTCGATATGCGTGATGCCTTGCGCACCCAGGGTCACGGCCGTGGTCAGCATGATGAAAAATGCCACCAGGTTGGAAAAGCCCATGCCGATGGCCGTGTCCATCTTGATGCGCTGGAATTGCCGTGGCGCCAGCTCGGGCGTGCGGCGCAAGGCTTGCGCGCTGGAATCTGCCTGCAAGTCCTCCACTTCCTGCGAGGCTTGCCAGAAAAACAGATAGGGACTGATCGTGGTGCCGAACACGGCCACGATCATGGTCACGGAGGCGGCCGACCAGGTAAACTGTGGCCAGACGGTGCGCAGCGCCACTTCGCCCCAGGGAATGTGCACGGTCAGCACGGTGGCCACGTAGGCCAGCAAGCCCAGGGTCAGCCATTTCAGGATGCGCACGTACTTTTGATAGGGAATGAAGACTTGCAGCAGCAGGGACAGCAGGCCGAAACCCACGGCGTACAAGTGGGTGGGACCGCCGATGATCAGGGTCAAGGCATCGCCCATGGCGGCCACGTCGGCGGCGATATTGATGACATTAGCCAGCAGCAGCAAGCCAACGATGGCGTACAGCAAGGATCGGGGATAGTGGCGCCGGATATTTGTCGCCAGCCCGTGCCCGCTCACCCGGCCAATCTTGGCGCTGATGACCTGGATGCCCAGCATCAGGGGAAACGTCAGGCAGACGGTCCACAGCATGCCGAAGCCGAACTGGGCACCGGCCTGCGAATACGTGGCGATGCCGCTGGGGTCGTCGTCGGCCGCGCCCGTGATCAGGCCAGGGCCCAGCTTGCCCAGCCAGGTGTCGGATGGGGCCGCCTGCTGGCGGACGGCGTCAGCGCGGGCGCTGTCGGTGTGCATGCGTGGCTCCTGTGTGGTGGTGCGAGCAGCGTATCACAGGCGGGCGGCGTCCAGCTGCCTACGTTTGTATCAGTAACGCGCATCCTTGGGCTTGCCGCCCTTTGGCCAGTCCTTCACCTTGTCGGGGAAGTCCGGGCGCGGCATGTGCGTAAAATATTCGGCCACGTCGACGGCATCCTGGTCGGACAGGTTGCCTTGCCCCAGCGGGAATTTCTGGCCGTGGCCCATCACCATGTTCGCCTTGACGAAGCCGGCCGCCGTGTAAGTGCGGGCCATGCCGGCGCCGATATTGAACGAGCGCTCGCCCCACAGCGGCGGGAAGGCCACTACGCCGTTGGCGCCCTTGATGCCCTCGCCATTCGCGCCATGGCAGACGGCGCATTGCTCGGCATACACTTTTTTGCCATGCACGGGATCGGGCAGCAGATTGCGATCGATCTTGGCCACGCCGCGTCCCGGCACCTTGTCGTTCGCTTGCGTGGCGCCCTTCATCCAGTCGATATAGGCGACCATCGCTTGCAGGTCGGGGCCGTCTACGGGCAGTGGCTTGCCGTGCATGGAGCGGCGGAAGCAGCCATTGATGCGCTCGCCCAAGCTGATCACCTTGCCGGCGCGCGGCGCTTCCGACGGGAAGAAGGCGGAAATGCCGAGGAAGGGCGAACCGCTCGCCACCGTGCCGCCATTCAGGTGGCAACTGCTGCAATTGAGGTCGTTGCCCACGTTTTGCGGCAGGCGCGCGCGCGTTTCCGTCATCAGCTGCATGCCGTGGATCAATTGACTGGCATGCGGATCGGCCGTCAGGGCCGCGAAGCGGGGCGTGACGAAGCCGCCCGCGTCCGGCGCCTTGAGCTTGAGCTCCTTGCGCACTTTGGCGATCTGCGCAGGCATGACGGGCGCGCCGTGATTGCCCCACTTGCCGCGCACAAAGGTGAGGATTTCCGCCAGTTCCGTGTCCGACAGGCGGTCATACGCGGGCATGCCGAAGGAACGGGGCGAATGCTGCGTGACGGCGGACTGCCAGCCCGTCAGCGCGATATGGATGACGGAGGTGGCATCTTTCGACAGCACCGAGTCGTTCTGCGCCAGCGGCGGGAAGATGTTTTCCACCCCACGGCCGTCGCGGCGGTGGCAGGTGGCGCAAAACTGCAGGTAGCCGAGGCCGCCGCGCGTGTTGTACAGGGCATCGTTGCTGGCTACCGCGACGGCCGCGGTTTTCTTCGGCGGCGCGGCCGCCCCGTCCTTGGCCGGCAAGCTGTGCAGGTAATGGGCCAGCGCGTCGAGGTCGCCATCCGTGAAGTACTGCGTGCTATGGGTAATGACTTCCGTCATGCTGCCGGCCGCCGTGCCGAAACTGTTGCGGCCAGTCTTGAGCAATTGCACGATGTCGCCTGGCGTCCACAGATTGCGCAAGTTCACCGCATGCCAGCCGTCGAAGGTGAAGCCGGATAAGTAGAGCTTGCCGCTGCCGCCATCCTGGCCCATGGTTTTTTCTTGGAAGGCCACGCCGCGCGGCGTGTGGCAGGAGCCGCAATGACCGAGCCCTTGGGCGAGATAGCTGCCCCGGTTCCACATGGCCGACTTGGCGCTGTCGGGCTTGAACGGCGCGTCGTCGAGGAAGACGGCATTCCACAGCGACAAGCCCCAGCGCATACTGAATGGCCATTTCATGTCCGTTTCGCGGTTTTGCTGCGCCACGGGCGCCACGCCGCGCTGCAGGTAGGCGTACAGCGCCTGCATGTCGTCGGGCGTGATCTTCGCGTAGGAAGGGTAGGGCATGGCCGGATACAGATTGCGCCCATCGGCCGCCACGCCCTTGCGCATGGCGCGGTCGAACTGCGCGTAGGTATACGTGCCCAGGCCCGTCTTGGTATCGGGCGTGATATTCGTGCTGTAAATGGTGCCGAACGGCGTTTTCAGTTCCAGGCCGCCGGCCATGGCGGCGCCGTTCGGGCTGGTGTGGCAGGCCACGCAGTCGCCGAGGCGGGCGACATATTCGCCGCGCTTGATCAGCTCGGCCGAGGCGGTGGGCTTGGCGGGCGTCGCGGCAGGCGCGGCCCAGGCACTGGCGCAGCAGGCCAGCATGCCCAGGAGCAACAGCATTGCCGTGAGCCAGGTAGTTCTCGGAAAGAAAGAAGTGTGGGAGCGGTGCGACCCGCGAAGCAGGCTGGAAATGGCGTTCATGGTGACCCTTTATTATTACGCGCAAGCATACGCATACGTCACCACGGCGAAAATTGGGAGTTTCTTTCGATTAACTAGGTAATCTTCCCTAGTGTTTTAGCCTGGAAAATCGTGTAAGGCCGCTTACAAGCTGGCCATGATGCGCTCGCGCAACCAGCGGTGCGCCGGATCCAGGTGCATGCGCTCATGCCAGACCATGGCCATCTCGTAATCGGGCAGGCTGACGGGCGGCTCCCACGTGCGCAGCCCGCCCAGGGCGTTTTTCAGCAGGCGCGATGGCAGCAGGGCCACCATGTCTGATGCGGCCAACAAGGGCGGGACGATAAGGAAATGCGGCACGGACAGCACCACCTTGCGCGTTCGGCCCAGCTGATCCAGCGCCGTATCGACGTTGCTGCGGAAGCCGCCGCCGTTGGGCGAGACAACGATGAATTCGAGCGCGCAGAATTGATCGAGGTCGGGCGGCGCCTGCAGCAGCGGGTGGTCGTGGCGGCCCGCCAGCACGTAGTGTTCGGTAAACAGGGTGCGGTGGCGCAAGCCGGGCGGCGCTTCTTCCTGCGCCAGGAAACCCAGGTCGACCTGGCCGCTTTCCAGCTCTTGCGCCATGCGCGCCGGCACGGCTTCGAACACGGCCATGCGCGACAGGGGCGCCTGCTCGCGCAGGGCGGGCAGCATGGGCAGCAAGATCGCATATTCGGTGGCGTCGGCCGCCGCCAGGTTCCAGCGCACCTCGGCCGTGGCCGGGTCGAACGCCTGTTCCGGCTGCAAGACCTGCTCCAGCTGGGCCAGCACGGCTTGCAAGGGCGCGAACAGGGTCAGCGCCCGGGCTGTGGGCAGCATGCCGCGCGGACCGGGCAAGAGCAGCGGGTCGTCGAAGGCCGCGCGCAACTTGCCCAGTTGCACGCTGACGGAAGGCTGGCTCAGGTGCAGCCGCGCGGCCGCTCGCGTGACGTTACGTTCAATCAACAGCGCGTTCAGGGTCAGCAGCAGATTCAAGTCCAGCTTGTGTAAATCCAGCTTATAGAAATTGTTCATGGCTATACCTTGTATATCAACTATTCATTTCCACTATGATAGCGCAAGCCCTACAGTAGTTCCTGTGATATCCACTCCTCATCTATTACAGGAACTACACGATGCAACTCCATGAATATACGAGCTTTGATGGCCTTGGACTGGCCCAGCTGCTGCGTGAAGGCAGCGTTTCGGCCGCCGAATTGCACGACGCCGCCGTGCGCGCCTGCGCCGCCGTGAATCCGCAGCTCAACGCCGTGGTCGAACTGTGGCCAGCGGATTTGACTGCCATCGACAGCACAGTCAGCACTGCGGCGTTCGCCGGCGTGCCATTTTTGATCAAGGATGTGGCCGTGACGATGGCGGGCCAGCGCAGCGAAGCGGGCAGCCGCCTTGGCGCCGGCCATGTCGCCGCGCTAGACTCTCATCTGATGACGCAGTTCCGCCGGGCGGGACTGCTAACGTTTGGCCGCACGAGCACGCCCGAAATGGCCTTTGCCACCACCACGGAACCGGTCCTGTACGGCGCCACGCGCAATCCCTGGAACGTCAGCCTGAGCGCGGGCGGCTCCAGCGGCGGTGCGGCGGCGGCCGTGGCTGCCGGCATCGTGCCCTTGGCCCATGCGACAGACGCGGCCGGCTCGATCCGCGTACCAGCCGCCTCGACGGGCCTGTTCGGCTTTAAACCGAGCCGGGGTCGGGTCTCGAACGGTCCCGCCATGGACGAGATCTTCAGCGGCCTGGGCGTGCAATTGGGCGTGAGCCGCACCGTGCGCGACAGCGCCGCCTTGCTCGATTGCGTGCAGGCAATATTGCCGGGCGAGCCGTATGTGACCAGTGCACCGGGCCACAGTTGGTTGTCGCAAGTGGACGTGGCGCCGGGCAAGCTGCGCATCGGCGTGCAGCGCGCCGCCAGCAATGGCGCCCATCCTGTTGCTGCCGTGGATAGCGCCCTGGACGCCACCGTCCGCCTGCTGGAAAGCCTGGGCCACCACGTGGAAGAGGTGCAAGCAGAGCTGGGCGTGTCATGGGACGCGTTCGTACACGCCAACGCCAGCATCTGGTGCGCCAACCTGGTGCCGTGGATAGACGCCCTGGCGCAGGAAAGCGGGCGCGCCGTGTCGCTCGAGACACTGGAAGCGGCGACCCTGGCCTGCTACCGCCATGGTCAGATGGTCTCCGCCGTCGATTTCGTGGCCGCCCTCGACGTGCGCAACACGGTCACGCGCCACGCCGGCGCCGTGTTCGGCCAGTACGACGTCTTGCTGACGCCAACCATGCCGGACTTGCCATGGCAGCTGGGACGCTATGGCAAGGACGAGGAAAAACTCGACGGTTTTGGCTGGACGGCGCGCCTGTTGGAGCATTCGCCCTACACGCCGCTGGCGAACGTGGCGGGCTTGCCGGCCATGTCCGTGCCGCTGGCCATGTCGGAAGAAGGCATGCCGATCGGCATGCAGTTCATGGCGGGCTACGCCAGCGATGGCGTGTTGCTGCGCCTGGCAGGGCAGCTGGAACGGGCGGCGCCATGGGGGCAACGGCGGCCGCCCGTGTGGGCAGGTAATTAAGAAGGACGATTACAGGGCGGCGAGGCGGGCCGCGCCCCGGCTTTCCAGGCGAAAGCGGGCTTTTTCCCACAACCGGTCGTGGAAGGGCAAGACGATCACGTTGCAGATCGGCTCGACCACGGCCAGCAAGCCGCCAAAGGCCATGGAACCCGTGGCCCAGTACATGACGCCGAAGGCCACGCCCATGTGCAGGGTCGTCTGGCTGAGCTTTTCGCCGGCCAGGGCGGCAAACCCCAGGCGGCTGGCCGCGTAGCGGCGGCGGATCGCGTGCCAGGCTTTTTCGTGCCATGGCAGCAAGGCGACGTTGATGATCGGTTCGATGATTGCGGCCAAGCCACCGAGCGCCAGGGACCCTGTCAGCAAATAGGCGAGGCCGAAGGCGATCGACATGTGCGTGCAAACCTGGCTGAATGTTTTTATGGCTGTGAACAAGGGATGCTCCTTTCTGTTGAATTCGCTTATTCTTGATTTAGATAGTAACGATTCTCATTTACAAAAGGAAGTAAAATATTTCAACTGAATCCATAGATTGCATCTATGGATTGAGAAATATCAATAGCCCCTGCTGCAGGTGCATTCCGAAGCAGCCATTGCCGTCAGCGTATCGCCGTCGCCTGCGACCACACGGCTTGCCAGCGTCCCTCGCGCCGCTCATAGCTATCGATATGCCAGTAGCGCGAGCGGGGCACGGCCTGGCCACCGAAATTGATTTCAAGCTGGGCCTGATAACGCAGGACGGCCGCATCGCCATGCAGGCGCACGGCGATCTCGCCCGGCTCCCAGCTCAGATAGCGCATGTGGCCTGCCGCGATGGCGCCCAAGTATTCTTCCCGGGACAGCATGCTGCCGATGGGCGTGACCAGCTAAAAATCATCGGCGTGCAAGCTGCGCGCCACTGCCAGGTCGCCGTCGACCAGCGCGCGCAGGCGGCTGCGTTCGATGTCGCGCAATTGTTCCTGTATGAGCGCCTGGCGGCCAGGGTCCTGTGCTTCCATGATTCCATCCTTTCGTAAGGTGAAGCTGACACTTTTACGTAATTTGTCCAAAAGCCATGTTGACACTATATATTCAAAGTATCAACATGTCAGCATGTCACTCCACACCCTGAAAACCCAGCGGATACTCGATGCGGCCCTGGCCGTGTTTTGCCGCTACGGCTATCGCAAAACGTCCATGCTCGACATCGCGCAGGCGGCCGATATGTCGCGCGCCGCGCTGTACCTGCACTTCAAGAACAAGGAAGACGTGTTCCGTGCCGGCTCTGAACGGGCACATGCCACCGTCATGGCGCAAGTGGCAGCGGCGCTGGCCGAACCCGGCCCCGTCTTCACGCGCATCGAATCAGCGCTGCTGGCATTCCAGCAGGGCTTGATGGTGGAAATTTCGTCCAGCGCGCATGGACAGGAATTGTTCGATGCCAACATGACCCTGGCCGCCGACATCACCTTGAACGCGCGGGCAACCCTGGTGGCGTCAACGGCCGGCGCACTGGAGCAAGCCGAAGCGGCGGGCGATATCGCGCTGCGCCGGGTGGACGCGAGTGCCGCGCAAGTGGCAGGCCTGCTGGTGGCCACCATGGATGGCATCAAGCACACGCAAGGGGGAGGGGAGGCCTTGCGCCAGGGCATAGCGCTGCACATGCGCTTGCTGGGAGCGGCGCTGCTGCGCATGTGAGCGGGGAAGCTCCCATGCGCAGTGGGGCAAAGGCTGTTACGGCAAGGTTTTCAGTACATTCTTCGTCGGCACGGAGAAATTATAGCTGTCGTGACGGTCCCAGTTGATCGACCACGTCATCACACCGCGGAAGTCCGGATACGCCTGTAGCGGCTTGATGGTGCCGCAATTGAGCAGGCGCGTCAGGCAATTGAGGGCATTGCTGACGTCGGCATTCGTCGTGAAGCCCGAGCCGGCCGAACTGCGCCCCGATGGCACGCCAAAGCCCACCTGGTCCGGACGCAGGCCGGCGAAGGTGTTGCCGCCATAATTAAACCCTTCGATCAGCATGCGCGCTGTGGCCACCAGCTGGTCGGCCGAGCCTGCCTTGATGGCGCCCGTGGCGTACGGCGTGTAGATGTCGCCATTGTTGTAGTACTGCGGATGCAGCACCGTCAGCTCGCTGCGCAAGGCATTGATGATGGGAATATAGGCGCCCCAGATGCTGCCATAGCTCGTGTATCCCCCTTCCACATACACCCATTCCGGCGCCATCGACAGGTAAAAGCTGCTGCCGACCTTGGTTTTCAGGTTCTTCACGGCGATCGGCAGGTAGGTCTGGATGGCCGCCCCTTGCGCCACGCCATTTTCCAGATCCAGGTCGATGCCGTCGAAGCCATATTTCGTGATGATGGCATACAGGCTGTTGGTGAAATTGGTGGCTTCGGCCGTGTTGCCGACGGAAACAGAACCGTTTTGGCCACCCAGCGACAGGATGACCTTCTTGCCCTTGGCGCGCTTGGCGGCCACGTCGGCGATGAATTGCGCTTCCGTGCCCGCGCCCGGATCGATGGTCAGGCTGACATTGCCGCCTCCCGCGTTGTCGCCGAACGAGACGACGATCACATCCCAGTCATCGCTGACCTGGCTGATCGGATACGTGGCGCCGCTGGGGTTGGTGAAATTGTGCCAGTAGCCGATCAGCGCGTGCTTTGCCGGGCCGGTCGGTGTAGGTGTAGGTGTAGGTGTTGGAGTCGGGGTAGGCGTTGGCGTTGGCGTTGGAGTTGGTGTAGGGGTGGGAGTCGGCGTTGGCGTTGGAGTTGGTGTAGGGGTGGGAGTCGGCGTAGGTGTTGGGGTAGGCGTGGGTGTCGGAGTTGGCGTAGGAGTCGGTGTGCCACAGTCTCCCACCGCCGTCCAGGGCTGGCCGCTGCCGGCGCCGCCGCTGCTGGTCGACGGGTTATTGCCTTGCGTCCACCAGTTGGCCGTGTAATTGACATTGTTGTAGCTGGCCTTGCCGCCGCCGTTGTAGGCGGTGCCGCTGCTCCACGGCGTAAAACAGGCGGCTGCTTCCGTCGAAGCGGCCAGCAGCTGGCTCGCGCCGCCGCTGGATCCGTCGCCGCTGCCACCGCCGCAGGCGGCCAAAGTGCCGCCGAAGAGGGTAAGGATGAGGGTATTCATGACTGTCCGGTTCACTTGCATCTCCTTGTGTATTTTTTTCATGGCCGGGCGGCTGGACACCGTCCGATTTTTCAGAGTGCAAGCATTGCAGGTGGTAGTCAACTGGTTTTATTCTTTGCGCAAGATCACAATACCAGTTGTGGCATTACCCCAGAAGGTGGGCGATGCGGGCCATACCAGTGCCTGTTTTCCGGTGCGCTGGTATGGTGTCCGGAATGGTACCGGGAGCAGGGCGGGGAAGGGAGGAGGACGCCAGGCAAGGTCTTGGGGCGGCTACGGCGTTGTTTCCTTGCGCAAATCGGCATACGGCACGCGCGACAGGTCCAGCAGCATTTGCGTCAAGGCCACGGGTGCAGTTGTTTGACACCGGCGCGCGCCAGGCGTTCATACAAAGGTAGCGCAGTGCGTGGAGGTGCCTGGGTCATGGATGTCTTGAGACTTTTCATTCAAAATAGTTGGGAAATGCCTGATTTAATTGCAGATTTTATCGATATCGCTGACGATGGAAAGCTTGCTGCGGGCGGCAATTTACCACGAGACTAGGCGATCTGCCGGCACGCATCACCGGGCGATGTTTTTTTCCAGCGCGACGTGTTCCTTTCCTTTCAGAAAGCCAGTAACTTCCTGCATGGCAGCGTGCCATGATGAAAGCGACAATGATGAAAAAGATATTAATACTGGGCGCAGGCGGACAGGTAGCACAGTGGGTCATCCGCGCCTTCGCGGGTCGTGACAACATTGCCTTGACGCTGCTGTTGCGCAATCCCGGCAAATGCCCACGCCAGTCCCGGCCAACGGCAGCGTGCTGGCCGGCGACGTGCTGGACCAATCAATGCTGCGCCAAACGATGCCCGGTCACGACTTGGTCTATGCCAATCTGGTGGGCGACGACATGGAAGACCAGGCCAACAGCATCATCGCCGCCATGCGCGCCTCCGGTGTCGAGCGCTTGCTTTTCGTGCTGTCGATGGGCATTTAGGATGAAGTTCCCGGCAAATTCGGCGAATGGAACAGCGCCAGGCTGGCGGAACACCTGAAACCATTCCGCCGCGCCGCCGACGCCATCGAAGCGTCGGGTCTCGAATACACCATCGTGCGCCCAGCCTAGATGACGGACGCAGACGAAGTCGACTACGAATTGACGACGCGCCACGCGCCATTCAAAGGCACCGTGTTATCGCGCAGGAGCGTGGCAGACCTGATCGCCAGCATCATCGAAGCACCAGACTTGCACCGGCACGCCAACCTGGGCGTAAACAAACCGAACAAGGACGGGGACAAGCGGTATTCATGTAGCTAGTTCAAGCGAGGGCGCGCAACAATGGTAGCTGCGCGCAGAGGGCGAAAATCGCATTTGCGATTGGGGAGTTGTCAAAATGGAAGTTTTCTCAAATCCATCCGTAACTTCGCATAATTTATATTATGTAAAATGATGGAGGGAGGAGTTCTAGTTACTCCAACGACAGCATTCTAGGTACTTGGGGTTTTAGGCAGAAAAGATCAACTTGCTGTCGCGCGTTCCAGGCTACTTCCTGCATTGGCCCACTGATCCGTCGCTGCTATTCGGCGCCATCGGTTGGCAGCACTGAAGCTGCAAATGGATGTAAAATATTTTGTACATTCATAGAACGGCAGATCATGAACCTCTACGAAGTCGGCAAAGCAGTCCGCATCCGTCGCCTGGCGCTTGGGTTGACGCAACTACGCCTGGCGCGGCTGGCTGGTCTATCGCGCCAGACGGTACAGCAACTGGAGGCTGGAACTATTGCCGACTTGAGTTTTGGACGCGTGGTGAATCTGCTGGGGGTGCTTGGACTCAGTTTTGCCCCACCGACGATCAAGGCCAGGGAGAAAAAACGCGGTTTGTGGATGGCAGCAAAAAACGCAAGCGTCAGTTACAGGAGCGAGCTTCCCATAGACCAACTGCAACAAGCCTTGGCTACCGGACAAGTGCCGACCAACCATCAATCGCAGTTAATGCACTTCCTGGACGAAACTCCCCTGCAGGTGGTGGTGATGGCGGTCGAGGAAACCGCACATCTGGAAGCCGTCCCGCCAGCGCGCATTTGGGCGTGCATCACTCAGCTGGATCGTCAATTAGGCAGTGTACGCAGCAATCTCTGGCGATAAACATCATCCCAGTGCCCCCCTCCCTGATTACCTGAACTCTGCTACTACTCACCAAAACTTGTGCGCGCTTCGGAAAGACTGAGAATAATCCAGTCCGATAACTTTCCGTTTGCGTCCCTTGGCAATTGCGGACCAAACGAAAACGATTTCGGACGCTGCGCACTGGTGAGCTTGTTCTGGATCCAGCCATCGAGTCTTACCCGCAGCTGTTCAGCCGTCACGTCCGCGCGGGGCACGATAAATGCCTTTAACCGGCTTCCTTCGTCGCTGCGCATCAAGCGCACGGCGGCATCGAGCACATCAGGATGGCGCTTCAGGCATGCAGCGATGCTAAGCGGAAATACATTGACACCGCCCACCTGTACCGCTTCGTCGATTCGTCCCACAGGCAGGAAGCTGTTGCCATCAATCCAATCGAGGTGGTCTGGTGCGCTGCAACGCTGCTGCGTCCCATCGTCGAGTGAGCGCACTAGCATTGTATTGTCGAGTGAATCGCGCTGCCAATACGGGAAACACTGGAACGGCTGTCCCGCGCGTTGACGCCACCCTACGCCGGCCGTTTCCGAACTGCCATAGACTTGTAGCAGTGCTGCCAAGCCTGTCGATGCCCATGCATTGGCCAGTTCATCCGGACACGGTGCCGTCGATGTCAGACCAATGACGTCGGGTCCGATCGCCGGTGCCAGCCGCAAGGCTGCACGCCAGAAATCGGGATGGGCGACGATCAAGTCGCCCGCGCGCAGCTCATGCGCCAGCAATCCTGGAGCACCGCCCCTCAAGTCAATGACTGGAACGGGATGCGGCCCTAATGCGCGCGGCAACAGCACGGAAAATAGAAAACCGTAAATATGGTGACTCGGTACGGCGCACAAAATCCGCTGCCGCGCCCCGACCAGCTGTGCCAATTGGCGGGATTCCTGCCAGAGCGCGTCGCTACGATGCGTGCATGGCTTGGCAGGGCCGCTGCTACCGGATGTACGAAAAGTAATTGCATCTGAAAATCGACGCAAACCTTGCTGCGCGATGTAGACCCAATCGTCCACGCGCCGGCGCTCGAGCAAGTCGTCCGCGACGCCAGACTGATGCAAATGCAGCGCTTCAGAAAACGCGGTAGCCAAAGACAGTAATTCGAGCGAATCTGCGCCAAGGTCCAGTCCGATGTCGGTATCGGCGGTCCAATGGCGGCTTGCCGCTGGCATGCTGCCGGGGCGAAGATGGGCCAGTTCGGCGGCGATGAAATCACAGGCGAAACGCCGCATAAGCTGTTGGTCTTCCCACCACGCCGTGACGTTGCAGTTGCTACTTGGCTTCATGCCGCTCCGGTCCGTAAGCAAGATAGTTCACTCCCGTTTGGCAGCACTCGCAACGCGATTGCGCCCGCCATGTTTGGCATCGAACAGCGCTTTATCGGCGCGCTCGAGCAAATCATCGAAACTTGTGACCGTCTCATCCATCGTACTCACGCCAATACTCACGGTATATCTGATGTCGGTTCCATCGAAGTTTGTACATGCCGCCTCCACCCTCTTGCGCAGACGTTCCGCCATCGCCACCGCTCCCGCGAGATCGGTTGACGGCAACAGGGCGGCGAACTCTTCACCGCCGATCCGCGCCACGGTATCGATGTCGCGTGCCGATCCCTGGAGTTCACTTGCAATCTGGCGCAAGACCTGGTCGCCCGCCGCATGTCCGAATGTATCGTTGACTCTCTTGAAGTAATCTGCGTCGATGATGATCAGCGAGAGCGGACGCGGGTGGCGATGCCAGCGTTTCAGCTCGACTTCGGCGGCCTCGAATAGTGCGCGCCGGTTCGACAAGCCTGTCAGGTAATCGTTGAACATGGTGCGGACATGTTCGCCAACATTTTTTTTCTGATCGCTGATGTCGCGCAAAATCAGGGCGAAGCCCCTTGCCTTATGATTGAACAGTGCGGTGCCGGTTTTGAAATCTTCAATTTCCTCAATCGGGACGATCATGCTGCTACACCAGAAGCGGTCGCCATCGGCCTTGATCCGCCATCCTTCAGTAAGGCTCCAGCCACCCTCCTCGGCTTCGCTGAGCAGATCGGACATTCTGTCCGTCGATATACTATCGACCGGATAAAAGATTGAAAAAGGCTGTCCGGTTATCTCTTCGGCGCAGAACCGGGTGATGCGGGCAATTCCTGGATTCCATTCTTCGATAAAACCATTTTCATCGAGCGGTATCAACGCATAATCAGTAATTCCCATAGTAATTGCATTCAACCACGCGGCACTGTACTTGAGTTGCTGCTCCTGCGCCACTTGTCGAGTCAGGTCGCTAAGCACGGCCATCAGGCGCTGGTCGTCAAGTTTGATCAGGCTGATGCCCAGTACGCGGGCATCTAGTTTTCCCCGAATTCCGGATGTTAACTGCGCCCTGAACCATTCACAAACCGTCCCTCTCGCTTGTGGAAATTCGGACACCATCAGGCGCAACTCTGGCGCTACGGATTCCAGCACGTCGAATAAATTGGACAGGCCGCCGTCCTTCGACAGCGGCATTAACAGTTGCGCCGACAAGGGATTGATAAATTGCACGTCGCCAGTTAAGGTCGTCTGGATCAGGCCAACCGGCGCCAGATAGAGAAATTGTAACAATGCTTCATGCTCCGCAACCAAATCCGGCGACGGAAAAAGTGCATTCATGGCACGCGCTTGACGAGTATGAAGCGCATCGGTCCGGCAACTGTCGACAGAAGACGCAATGACACTCGGATCGGACGCATGCGCAACGTAAGGACATAGTCAATGGTGTCATCAAGGTCAGTGCCAAGCTCACGCGCATCTTCAAAGCGTTGGGCGACCATGAAATTGTTCATGCACGGTGTAACGTCCGTGAATAAGGGGCAGCCCAGCACGTTCTTGGGAGACAAACCAGAGATTGCTGATTCGAATGTGTTATAACGGCGCACCACGCCTTCGCCGTCAAATCCTATCACGCCAAATGTAAGTTCATCCAGTCTCGCATCGGTCGACAGCATCAGGGCGTCGATCAGTCCGAGTTGGTCAAAATGTATCAGGTTGATGTCCGGCATAGCGTCGCTCTAGTATGTTCGTTTGAAAGCAAGCGGTACGACAAAGGCGATAACTCAAAGGCCAGCAGACGATCCTGCGATTCCCACTTTTCAACGGTAACACATTCAGTAAGGATTGACCGCCGTCCCGACCCTGCGACAAAAAAAAACCGAATACCAACCACAATGCGATTGGAACTGGTGTCGTCGACGCCGCCGCAGCGCAAGGAGGCCAACCGTCAGCGATCACGTCTTTTTGCCCATCGGGATGATCCCATCGCAGGACTGGCCGCCCTCACCTCCGCCGTCAATCACCTCATCACAAGAGCCTTATCGCACCAGAGGCAGCTCATGGCGTGCGTTGAGTGCGAGCACCTTTGAAAACGCTTCGGCGATGAAATCCATGAAGACGACGGCGCGCGTCGGTAGCAGCCTGTTTGCAACATAGATGATTTGCACCGGGACCGGAGGGGCGGTGTGTTGCGTCAGCAGCAACTGCAAATTACCGTTCTTCAGCCCCTCCTCGAAAAGCCATTCCGGTCCATGTCCGATCCCTAGTCCCGCATTGACCGATTCGCGTACGGCCTCGGGCGAGTTGACCCGGAGCCTGCCCGATACCGGAACTTCGGTATCCCGGAAGCGCCATGTGGCACCTGACGACAGCAAGGTGTAGATCACGCAATCGTGTCCGCGCAGATCATCGGGCGTGACGGGAACGCCGCGTTTGGCGAGATAGCCCTTGCTGGCCACGAATACGCGCTCGAACAGACCGATGCGCCGGGCGCGTAGTGCGCTGTCGTCCAAATGGCCGATCCGAATCGCCAGTTCAGCACCTTCATCGACCAGGCTTACATAGCGATCATTGATCTGGAGATCCAGCGACAACCCTGGATAGCGTTCCAGGAATGCAGGGACATGCGGCAACACGAATGCATGGGCCAAAGCAGTTGGGCAGGCGACGCGCAGCAATCCGGATGGATCGACGTTCTCCCTGAAGGACGATTCAGACTCCGCCACGGCGTCAAGGATGCGCCGCACTTCCGCATAGTAGCGTTCCCCCTCTGGCGTGAGGGCAAGTTTGCGTGTTGACCTGTGCAGCAGTCGCGTTTGTAGATGCTCTTCCAGTGCCGCCACATAGCGGCTGACGTTCGGCTGCCCCAGGCCCAAGTCGCGGCCGGCAGCGGAAAAGCTGCCAGTCTCCACCGCACGCGCGAAGCATGTCATCACAAGAAATCGGTCCAATTTATCCCTTCATTCATGCAATAGAAGCATGAAACATATGCAAAGATACGATCTTATCGAATTTCAAGCATGAGCGCATAGTTCTCCTCACGGTAAGTCAGCCAACCTTGGCTGACCATGAATCATCGACAGGAAAACTTTTATGTCCCGCTTACAAGGCAAACGTACACTCATCACCGGCGGCACCAGCGGCATCGGCCTCGAAACAGCCAAGCAGTTCCTCGCCGAAGGCGCACGCGTCATCGTCACCGGCGTCAATCCGGATTCCATTGCGAAGGCCAAGGCAGAGCTTGGCGCCGAGGTCCTGGTGCTGCGCGCCGACTCAGCCAACGTGGCCGCCCAGAAGGAGCTGGCGCAAGCCGTTCAGGCTCACTATGGTCAGCTCGATATCGCCTTTCTCAACGCCGGCGTATCCGTTTGGGCACCGATCGAACAGTGGACGGAAGAGATGTTCGATCGCTCCTTCGACATCAACGTCAAGGGCCCCTACTTCCTGATCCAGGCGCTGCTGCCTGTCTTCGCGAACCCCGCATCGGTGGTGCTCAATACATCGGTCAACGCGCACGTCGGCGCAGCGAATTCGTCGGTATATGCCGCAAGCAAGGCCGCATTTCTGAACATGGCGAAGACGCTTTCGAGCGAAATGCTCGGACGCGGCATTCGCGTCAACGCCGTCAGTCCTGGCCCGGTTGAAACGCCGCTGTACGACAAGCTCGGCATTCCCCCCGCCTACCGCGACCAGGTCAACAAGGACATTGCCGCAACCATTCCGTTCGGCCGCTTCGGCACGCCGGAGGAAGTGGCCAAGGCGGTGCTGTACCTCGCTTCCGACGAGTCCCGATGGACTGTCGGTTCCGAAATCATCGTTGACGGCGGCCGCACGCTTAACGGCTGATTGCCGACGACACCCTCGGCAGGATTTCTCGCAGCCACACGAGTAAATTATCCGCGATGCGCCCGCTCCACATGCGTGGAGTGGGCTTCATTTCCACAGTCCCCCATTTCATTCAAGACCCAGCTTTTTTCTCAGGCTGGAATCGACTGGGCCGGCGGGCATGAAGCGGCGTAGTTTACTCAAAAGTGCTGCCTCTCCGGATGGCATGCGGCGCATGCGCCAGGCGCCCAGCGCCGCCTCGACGATGGTGCTGGCCACCAGGGCCGGTCCTGGCGCGCTCTCAATACTTGCAGCCACGGTGTTCGCAACAGCGTTGCATTCGTGATCATAGCCGTTGATGACCATTTTGACCCGCGGCGAGTTGACCTCCAGATTGGTCCTGGTGTAGTGCGGAGCGACCAATGTGACGCGAATGCCAAACTGGCGCACCTCATGATCCAGCGTTTCTGACAACCCCTCGACCGCGTGCTTGGAGGCAGAATACAGTCCCATGTACGGCGCAGGGAGAAAGCCCAGTACCGAGCTGACGTTGACGATCCTGCCGTGACCCTGCTGACGCATGTGCGGCAGCACCGCTTGGACTGTACGTAGTATACCAAGTACGTTGGTGTCCAATAGTGCTGCGGCTTCGCTGGCTGAGGTTTCCTCAATCGCGCCAAACATATTCATTCCCGCATTGTTAACCAGCACATCCACACGGCCGGTCTGAGCGATGACTAGTGCAATTCCAGCCTGAACGGATGCGCTGTCGCGCACGTCCATCTGAAGCAACTCAACGCCGGCCAGGGGCGCTGCGTCGAGGAGACTGCGCACGGTGCCAAACACCGTGCAGCCGCGCTTGGCGAACTGTTCCGCAGCAGCACGCCCGATGCCCGACGACACCCCGGTAACAACGACAACAATAGACTTCGACATGGCAAATCCTTTGAGACAAATGGTGAAGAACGGCAGATCAGTTCGCTTGGACCTTGCTTGTCGGGACAATCTTGAACCAAATGGCGTACATGGCCGGCAGAAACACCAGTGTGAGTACCGTGCCCGCAAAAGTACCGCCGATGAGCGTGTAAGCGAGCGTCCCCCAGAAAACGGAATGGGTCAGCGGGATAAAGGCCAGGATGGCTGCCAGCGCAGTCAGGATTACGGGACGGGAACGCTGCACGGTTGCCTCGACCACCGCGCGGAAGGGATCCAGTCCAGCCTGCTCGTTATGGTGGATCTGGCCGATCAGGATCAGCGTGTTGCGCATCAGAATGCCAGACAGTGCAATGAGCCCGACCAGTGCATTGATACCGAACGGTTGCTGGAACACGATGAGCGTCGGCACCACGCCGATCAGCCCCAAGGGGCTGGTCAGAAACACCATGACCATCGCCGAAATCGAACGCACCTGGAAAATGAGGATAAGCAGCGTGATCGCCAGCATGATAGGGAACAAGGGCAGCATGGCGGTCGTCGCCTTGCCCGATTCCTCGATGGAGCCGGCTTGTTCGATCCGGTAGCCGCCCGGCAGCTTGTCGATGATCGGCTGAAGCTGCTTGCTAATGGCACTGGACACGTCCGGGGGCTGCAAGTCATCGGCAATGTCGCCGCGCACGGTGATGGTCGGCATCCGGTCACGTCGGCGGATGATCGGTTCCTCAGCGCGCACGTCGACCTTGCCTACTTGCGATAGCGGAATACGTTGCCCGCTTGCACCTGTCAGCGTAAAGTCCACGAGTTTGGCCGGGTCAAAACGGTTGTCGCCGGAGGATCGGGCCACTACTTGCACCGTGCGGATATCTTCACGCACAGAAGTCAATGGCACGCCGCTCAGCAGGAATTGCAGTTGCTGTGCCACAGCGCTGGAGGTCAAGCCAAGGGCTTGCAGGCGATCCTGCTGCAAGGTGAAGTGCAATGCAGGCGTGCGCGTCCCCCAGTCATTATTGACCGTGCGCATCATCGGACTGACTTCCATGGCCCGCTGCACATCTGCCGCAATGTTGCGTAACTTGTCAGGATCCGGGCCTGATATCCGGTAGGCGACCGGGAACGGTGAATAGGGACCAAATACCAACTGCGTGACACGCACGCGCGCTTCCGGCGCGAGACCTGCGGCAATCACCTCGCGCAGCCGCTGCTTCAAGGCGTCACGCTCGTCCTGACTATCGGTACGGACGACGATCTTTGCAAACGACGGATCGGGCATCTCGGGCCCCATGGCCAGATAGAAGCGCGGCGCGCCCTGGCCGATATAGGCAGTGACGATTTTTGCTTCCGCCTGTTTGGCCAGCCATGCTTCGACCTTCGCCGCGGCGCTGCTGGTCTGTACGATCGACGTGCCATAAGGCATCTGCACCTCGACCAGGACTTCGGGGCGGTCCGAGATGGGGAAGAACTGCTTCTTGACTACCGCCATACCCAGCACGGCCATGGTGAACAGGCCCACCACTGTCGCTGCTACCAGCCATTTGCGCGTGATGACGCGCTTGAGCAACTGACGAAAGCGG
Organism: Janthinobacterium salmonicoloratum; assembly: GCF_051380845.1. Taxonomy (NCBI): domain Bacteria; kingdom Pseudomonadati; phylum Pseudomonadota; class Betaproteobacteria; order Burkholderiales; family Oxalobacteraceae; genus Janthinobacterium; species Janthinobacterium salmonicoloratum. The sequence continues at coordinate 233,133 of NZ_JBNYXV010000001.1, forward strand.
TTATAACGCGGAGTGTCGTAGAGCGCGTCGTGGCCACCTTCGACCCGTTTCAGCTCGGGCAGCAGTTTGACGCCAAGGTAGGGAGTAAATACCACCGCGACGACCCACGATGCGATCAGGGCAATACCCACGATCCAGAACATATTGCTGGTGTATTCGCCCGCGGTCGAACGCGCAAAACCATTCGGCATGAAGCCGACCGCCGTGACCAGCGTGCCCGAAAGCATCGGCGCAGCAGTATGGCTCCACGCATAGGCCGAGGCTGCGATGCGACTGTAGCCCTCCTCCATCTTCACCACCATCATTTCAATGGCAATAATGGCATCGTCAACCAGCAGGCCCAGCCCCAGGATCAAGGAACCCAGCGTAATGCGGTCGAAATTCTTGCCGGTAGCGGCCATCACGATGAAAACGACAGCCAAAGTCAGCGGCACGGCCGCAGCAACCACGATGCCTACTCGCCAGCCCATGCTGACGAAGCACACCACCATGACCACCAGCAACGCGGCAAAGAACTTCATCATGAACTCATCGACCGATGAACCGATGTTGACGGCCTGGTCGGTGACCTTGCTCAAGCCCATTCCCAGCGGCAACTCTGCATTGATCGCACCGACTTCATTCTCCAGCGCCTTGCCAAGGTCGAGTCCATTCCAACCATCGCGCATGACGATGCCAAGCAGCAAAGCTGGTTCTCCACCGTTGCGTATCATGAATGTCGCAGGGTCTTCGTAGCCGCGCTTGATCGTGGCGATATCCGACAGTTTCAAGGTGCGCCCCTGCGCCGCGACGGGCATGTCGCGGATTTTCTGCAATTCATCGAAAGCACCGTCCAGGCGTATGAACACTTGCGGCCCCTTGGTTTCCACGGAGCCGGCCGGCGTGAGGACATTCTGACTATTCAGGGCCGCAAAGACTTCCTGCGGACTGACACCCAACGTTGCCAGGCGTGCATGCGAAAACTCGACATAGATACGCTCGGACTGCTCACCGACGATGTTGACCTTTTTGACGCCCTGGACGTGCAACAGACGTTGCCGCAACGTCTCCGCGTCGCGTACCAGCAAGCGTTGCGCTTCGCCCTTGGCCTTCAGCGCGAACAAGGCAAAAGTGACGTCCGCGTATTCGTCGTTGACCATCGGCCCGATCACGCCTGGCGGCAGGGTACTCGCCTCATCACCAACTTTCTTGCGCGCTTGATAGAACTGCTCCTGCACTTCCGCCGGCGGTGTGCTGTCCAGCAGCGTCAGTGTCGTGAAGGCCAGGCCTGGCCTGGTGTAGGTCTCGCTACGGTCGTACCAGCGCAACTCCTGCAGGCGCTTCTCGATTTTTTCAGCGACCTGATCTTGCATCTCTTGTGCCGTAGCGCCTGGCCAGGCGCTAACAATCGTCATGACTTTGACGGTGAAGGCAGGATCTTCCGCTCGGCCCAACTTGAAAAAGGAAACAATTCCAGCCAATGAGATCAGGCAAATCAGGAACAGGGTGACGGAGCGCTCGCGCACGGCAAGCGCCGACAGATTGAAACGGCCGGTGCTCATGGGCGCGCTCCTGCCGTCGTGGCCGACTGATCGGCTACACGTACCTGCTCGCCTTCGTGCAGCAGGTGCGTGCCAAGCGCAACGATCCTGTCACCTTGCTTGAGCTGTGCTGCAATCCCCGCCTCGTTGTCACCCAGGCTGCGGACCGTTACCGGCCGCCAGCTCACCTTTGCGGGCTGCCCCTGGATAAGCCAGACTCCCGGCCCTTTCCCCGCATCGTACAGTGCGCTGATTGGCACGGACATGCCGCCTTGTCTGGCGGACTGTGCGTCCAATATTTGTATGGTGACGGTGGCGCCCAAGGGCGTATTGTCAAGCTCGCCGTCCAGCACATAGCGTGCCTCGAAAGTACGGGTCTGCCGGTCCGCGGCATCCGATAACTGCCTCAATTTCGCCGGAACGGTAGCGCCCTCCTTGCCAAACAGCGTGGCTAGCGCTGCCGAGCCGACCGCAGGACGCAAGGTTTCTGGCAACTGGATGAGTGCTTCGCGGCGCCCCGTGTGGGCCACGCGCACCACAGCCTGCCCAGCGGCCACGACTTGGCCGGATTCGGCCAATGTTTCCATGACAAGACCGTCGGCGTCCGCCAGCAGTTCGGTGTAACGGCTGGCGTTACGGGCCACTTCGGCCTGCGCTTCGGCAGCATTGAGTTGGGCCTGGGCCGCCGCTGCGGCCGCCGCGACCTGGTCATAACTGGAAGCCGAGATCGCGCCAGTTCCGCGCAAATCGCGATAGCGCGCCTCGTCCTGCGCTGTTTGCTGCGCCCTGGCACGTGCAGCAGCCACCGCCTCCTGCTGGGCGTGTGCGGCAAGCCGCAGATCCACGGGGTCGATGCGCATCAGCAGCTGTCCACGCTTTACGGACTGTCCGGTATCCACGAGGCGCTCCAGCACCTTGCCGGCGACCCGGAAACTCAGATCGCTTTGCACTCGGGCAGCAATGACACCGGTGAATGCACGGGACGCAGCCGTCGCATCGCGGACGGTTGCCACCCGCACGAGCGGGGCTTCGTTACGTGGATCAGATTGCTTCTTTTCGCCGCAGGCGATCAAGGCCAATGGCAATACAGAGATGACAACAGAGAAAGCGAGTCGACGGCGCAGCATAGAAATCCCGTAAAAAACTAAACAGGATTTCATTTTGAGACCAGTGACCAATTAAGTCAATGGTCACATATTAAAGTCTGACTATCTTGATAAGCTTCGCAGTACCAGGCTGGATAGTTGAGCAGGTGCATCTTCGGCATGGTCCAAGCTGTACTGCAAAAGCAAGGGATTGAGATAAGGTCGCATGACCAGGTAAATCGCATTCACCGCCTCGTCGAGCGGGGTCTTCCGTTCAAAATCCTCGGCTTCGCGTCCTTGGCGTATCACTTCCAGCAGCATGTGCTGGATGCGAACCTCGTAAGCACGCACCGATTCCCAGCGCTCAATAGCGGCCGAGGCCGCAATATCGTATAGCTTGCGATCATCGAAGAACAGCCGTTGGCTGGACTCAACGATCGCTTTGAACATCCGCCGCAACTTCTCGGGTGCGCGTTCAACGCTGTCAACGGCCGCCCTGACGTCGGTTTCGATTTCGCTCAGGCAATTTGCGCAGATCAGCTCTCCGATGGCCTGTTTGGATTCGAAGAACTTGTAGATGTATGCCTTGGAAAAACCGATGGACTTGGCAAGATCTGACACCGTCGTTTTTTCGTAGCCGTAGAGGCGAAAATGCGCAGTCGCGGCGGAAATGATCTGATCCCGCACTTCATGGTCGACGGGGCCTCGGGCAGAACCCGGAATGGTGGTTGCTTTAATCATGCCCTACAGCTTACCCCTAGTTGTAGATTTGCACAAATAGTGACTATATCGTGATATAGTCACTAAAAATACTTTCTCTTTCTCTGACGTGGAAGGTCACATGTTATTCAAACGTACCCTCATTATGTGCGCCGTCGCCGGTGTTTCTACAGCTTGTACTGTCGGACCTGATTACACTCGCCCAGAAACGCATCTGCCAGAACGATACCTGGGCCAAGCGGCAGTTGAGCAAAGGTATGCCAATGCCGGCACCGGTGCCGATTTCTCCAAATGGTGGGAGGGTTTCGGTGATCCCCAGCTTAACCGCCTGGTCACGCTTGCATTGGAGCAAAATCTGGATCTGGCGCAAGCATCTGCGCGCGCGACCCAGGCGCGGGCAGGACTCGGGGCAGCTAATGCCGCACTCCTTCCTTCTGGCGCCGTCAGTGCTCAGGCGGCACGCGCCTACTCATCGGTAGAAACCCCGCTAGGGCAGGTTCTCAACGCACAGCCGAATTTTGATCGTTACGGCAACGCTTACGAGGCCAGCCTCGGCGTCGGCTGGGAGCTCGATATATTTGGTGGCTTGCGTCGCGAACGGGAAGCCGCTATTGCCGAGTATCAGGCTTCGGCAGCCGGAGTGGCAGCAACCCGCTTGACGGTAGCGGCGCAGACTGCCGATATTTACATCAGCATGCGCGGACTGCAAACCCGTCTGGATATCGCACGCAGCCAGGTCAGGACGCAACAAGAACTGTTGGCGACGATTAATCTGCTGTATGGGAAGGGCCTGGCGGCAGAACTTCAAGTGCGACAGGTCGAGGGCGCGCTGGCTCAAGTGAAGGCTGCGGTGCCGGCGCTCGAAGCAGGTTTGGAGGCCGCCATGAATGCAATGGATGTGATGTTGGGCACGCCGCCTGGCACGCACAGAGAAGAACTGGCAACGGTGCGCCCTCTTCCGGCGGCTCCGCAGATTGCGCCAGCAGGATCCCCCGGCGATTTGCTCCGCCGCCGTCCTGATCTGATCGTGGCGGAACGCCGCCTTGCTGCGTCGAACGCACGTATCGGCATCGCGGTCTCCGAATATTATCCGAAGCTGTCCTTGAGTGGACTGATTGGCAGCGCGACCTCGCTTTCCAGTGGCCATCTTTTCACCGGTGGCGCCAGCCAGAGCGCCGCAGTGCTGGGATTGCGCTGGCGGCTGTTCGACTTCGGTCGCATCAATGCACAGATTGCTCAGGCCAAGGGCCAGGAAGCAGAGGCCTTGGCGGCTTACCGGCTTGCCGCCTTGCGTGCTACCGAAGACGTCGAAAACGCGATGTCAAACTTGGTGAAGCGCGAAGATCAGGCTGGAATACTGGCACACGGCGTCGACTCGCTCAGGCTGGCGAGAAAATCCTCGTTTGCCGCTTACCAGAAAGGCGTTGTCAGCCTGATCGAAGTTCTTCAGGCCGACGACAAGCTGCTACAGGCCTCTGACATGCGGACACAGGCCCAAACCGAATCCACGCGCGCGGCGGTGGCGCTTTTCAAGGCGCTCGGTGGCGGCGGGCAACTTCAAGATGCCGAAGCGGTCGTAAGTCGATAGGCTGAATCGCCACGAGATAACTGAACGAGATTGTTGTTGCACCAGGCCTGCAGGCCGTCGGTGCAATGCAAATCGAGTTCAGCTATTTTTTTACAACATATTGCACAATATATTGTATGATCGGGTCTCACCGAGGGGGGGCCTTAAAATGCGCTATCACTTATGTCTGCTTCAAACGCTGTCGGCCTTGTCCATCGTGTGCGCATCGGGCGCTTTTGCCGAGGCGCCGGGCATCTCACGAGACGAAAAGGGTGCGATCATCGCCTCCCTCGATAGCACCTTGAGTGCGAACTACCCGTTTCCGGACATCGCACGAAAAATTGCGCCTGTGCTTCAGGAGCGTCTGAAAAAGGGAAATTATGACTCGGCGGCCACGCAGGCCGAGTTTGCGAGCAAGCTGACCGACGATCTCATCAAAGTCAGCGGCGACCTGCATTTCTTCGTGGGTGCCGACGCAAAATGGATCGCGGAATTCAAGGCGAAGGCCAACCCGGCGCTCAAGGCCAAGATACGAAAAGAAGAGTCGAGCAGGCTCGAGGAGAGCAATTTCGGTTTCGACGAGGTCGCTCGCCTGAAGGGAAATATCGGCTATATACGCTTCAGCTATTTTGCCGATCCGGAACTTGCCTATGATACGGCCGCGTCCGTTATGCGCTTCGTCGGCAATACGGATGCCCTTATCATCGATTTGCGCTATAACAATGGCGGACATCTGGAAATGGCGCAATTTCTAGCGAGCTATTTCTTCTCCAGCGAGAAAGACCAGCTGCTCTTCGACTACTATTACAATGAGGATGGTAAGCGTATCCAGCGGGGGCAATGGGTGCTGCCGGGCCTGCCGGGCAAGCGCATGGTGGACAAGCCGGTCTATATCCTGACCGGTTCCACGTCGTTTTCCTCCGCGGAATGGTTTTCCTATGCGATGAAGAAACTCGGGCGAGCGACACTGATCGGGGAGCGGACCGCCGGCGGTGCGCATCCGGTTGCGCGCAAGCCGCTCAACGACGATTTTTTCGTGCAAGTGCCGATCGGCCAGATCCAGGATCCCGTGGACCATGGCGATTTCGAAGGAGCCGGCGTGCAAGCTGATATCCCAAGCCCCTCTATTCGCGCGCTGCCTCTGGCGCACAAGCTGGCGCTTGAAAATCTGGCGAAGGCCGATGACGCCAGGCGAACCGAATTTGCCTGGCTGCTGCCGAGCTTGACGGCCGCCATCGAGCGCCCGCACGTCGATGCCGGGATGCTGACGAAAGCCGCCGGAAAATATGAAGGCCGCCAGCTCATCCTGGACAATGGCACGCTCTACTATATCTGGCGCGACCGGTTTCGGGTCGCGCTTGAGCCGATCGGCCCCGATCTGTTCGCGGTGGAAGGCGTGTCCGATTTCCGATACCGCTTGAACGCTTTGCGCGGAAAAGTGACGGCGCTGGAACGCGTGAACAAGGACGGCAGCATCCAGAGGTACAAGCGCCTTGACTAAGGGAACACCTCACCCGGCCGCGATCGATGACGCCGTGTTTCTCGGCCGCGCTGTCGAACGGCTGAGCGTCCTGATCGCTGAGCAATCCAAGATGGTCTTCGATACGATGGGGATCGTCATCCCCGTTCGTTCGTGTTCGCTGATGACTGTTCTTGCCACGCTCGGTACGGCCTCCGCCTCGGATCTGGCGCGCGAACTCGGACATTCGCACCAGCTGGTCATGCAAAAGATACCCAAGCTGCTCCGTCTGGGCCTCATACAGTATCAGAACGATGACAATGATGGCCGGCGACGGATATTTAAGCCCACTGAGGAAGGCTTGTCGCAGCTTGCGAAATTCGAACACTGCACGGTGCTGATTCGAGCGGCCTATGCCGGCTTGTTTGCCGAGGTGGGCGACGTCAGGCAGTTCGTGGACCGGGCCACCGATGCGCTCAACGAGAGGCCGCTGGACAAACGCATCAATGCCCCGGTCTGACTATGTCCCGTAGAAGGCTGCCGGCGTACGAAAGTACCTGGCATCCTCACCGTCGTGCCGGTATACATTGATGTAGATCAATCAATTTTCCTACTGTGTGCAGCAGAATATGAGCATGCGCAAGGCTCTGTCGAATAGACCATGGCAGAGCGCTTGACTGGCGCAGCAATCCACACTACGTGCCTTGTCTCCAGCCCTGCGCTCGCGCCTGCGCCCTGCACCACGCATGACCAACTTCATAAGGAATAACATGATACCCACTACCATGAAAGCCGCTGTTGTCGAGCAATTGGGCCAACCGCTGGTGCTGCGCGAGGTTCCCGTACCGGTGCCCGGTCCCGGACAGATCCTCGTCAAGACGGAAGCTTGCGGCGTTTGCCACACGGACTTGCATGCGGCGCGCGGGGATTGGCCCGTCAAGCCGTCGCCGCCGTTCATTCCCGGCCACGAAGGCATCGGCCTGGTGGTGGCCGTGGGCACGGGCGTGACCGAGGTGCAGCTGGGCGACCGGGTCGGCGTGCCCTGGCTCTACTCGGCGTGCGGCCATTGCGAACATTGCCTGGCAGCCTGGGAAACCGTCTGCGCCGAGGCGCAGTTTGGCGGCTACACCAAGAATGGCGGCTTTGCCGAGTACATCCTGGCCGACCCGCGCTACGTCGCGCATATTCCGGCCGGACTGTCCGCCGTGCAAGCGGCGCCCATCATCTGCGCCGGCGTAACGAGCTACAAGGGCATCAAGGAAACGGGGGCGCGGCCGGGCCAGTGGCTGGCCGTATCCGGCATCGGCGGACTGGGCCACCTGGCCATCGAATATGCGCTGGCGATGGGCTTGCGCGTGGCGGCCGTCGATATCGATGAAGGCAAGCTGGAGCACGCGCGCGCCCTGGGCGCCGAAGTGACCATCAATGCCCGCCAGGGCGACCCCGTTGCGGCATTGCGCGAAGCGACGGGCGGCGGCGCCCACGGCGTGCTGATCACGGCGCCGTCGATCGACGCCTTCCAGCAAGGCGTGGCGATGACGCGCAAGCGCGGCACGTGCGTGCTCGTGGGCTTGCCGCCAGGCGACTTCCCGACGCCACTGTTCGATGTGGTCGCCAATTGCGTGACGATACGTGGCTCCTTCGTCGGCACGCGCCAGGACATGGCCGAGGCGCTCGCCTTCGCCGCCACTGGCAAGGTCAAGGCCGGCATTGAATTGCAGCCGCTGTCTGCCATCAATGAAATTTTCAGCCGGCTGGAGCAAGGCAAGGTTGCCTCGCGCGTGGTGCTCGATTTCAGCCGCAATTGAGTCGCAACTGAGCGGCACGCCGGCTGGCGGCTGCAAGGTGTGTCCTGGTGCGCGACGGCACGGGAATGATGTTGTTATGATGGCATATCATAAAGGACACACCGAGGACACACCGATGAAAAAATCCCTCTCCGGCCTTCTGGCCTGCGCCGCCCTCGCCTGGCCGTTTCAGGCCAGCGCGGCCGACGAGGCTGCACCTTCGCTGCCCGGACACTATTATCTGCAAGGCGTCATGGAAGTGGGCTCCGAACTGCTGCTGAAAAAAGACGGCAAGTTCGAATGGATGCTCAGTTATGGCAATACCGACGAGCAAGCCAGCGGCGAGTGGCGCGTTGCCGGCGACATGGTGACCCTGGTGGCGGGCAATGGCGGCAAGGAGCCGCAGTTTCGCGTATTCGAGGAATCGGAAATGCGCATCCAGAAACCCGCCGAAGCGGGAGCATGGGTGGCCATCGTCGGCTTCCCCCAGCTAGGGCCGATGGCCGGCGTGGAAGTGAAGTTCGAAGCGCAAAGCGGAAAGACGGCCACGGCCGTCAGCGTGGCGAACGGCGACGCCATCGTCCGCATGCCGGCGTCGGAACGCTGGGTGCGGGCAGGCTTGCGCCGCCAGGGCTCGAAGGCCGACTATCAATGGCTGGCCGTGCCCCCCGAGCGCGCACAGGAACGCCTCGCCGCATTCGCCGTCACCGACCGCCAGTGGCTGCAAGGCCAGGCCTTCCAGAAGTTGGCCTTGCGCGTCGTCAAGGGTGGCCTGAAAGTGGACGATGCGGACAATGGCCTGGCCAGGGGCCTGTACGCCAAACCGGCAGCGAAGCAATAGTCTTCATTCCCCCCTCGTTCCACTCTCCAGGCACGTTGCCCTGGTCAAGAATACTGACCAGGGCCGTACGCGCACGCCCGTGCGCCGTTGACACCCCGCACGGTCTGTCCTATAGTCGCCGGGTTAACGACAAATGAGAATGAGAATCATGTTCAGTTCTATCAAGAAATGGCTCGTATGCTATCCGCTCGTGGCCGCCAGCCTGTTGCTGGCCGGAGGCGCGCAAGCGCAAGTGGCCGACCAGGACGCCGGCGCCAAGCAGTTGTGGCAATTGATTGACTACGTTGCCGTCGATTACAGCGGCGCCGTCGAGCACGGCAAAGTGGTCAGCGAGGCGGAATACGCGGAAATGCTCGACTTCACGGACAACGCGACGACGCAGATCGCCGCCCTGCCCGCCCACGCTTCGAAAGCGGCCATTGCCGCCGCCATCGCCGACTTGCGCGCGGCCGTCGTCGCCAAGGCGGATGGCGTGGAAGTCAAGCGCCTGGCGCACCATGCGAATGGCTTGCTGATTGCCGCCTACCCGATTCCCGTGGCGCCGAAAGTGCTGCCCAACCTGGCGCGCGGCGCGGCCCTGTATGCGGCCCAGTGCGCTTCTTGTCACGGCGTGGCCGGCGGCGGCGATGGTCCGCTGGCGACCAGCCTGGAACCGAAACCGATCGCCTTCACGGACGGTGAACGGGCGCAGTCGCGCAGCCTGATGGCGCTGTACCAGGTCATTTCGCAAGGCGTGGCCGGCACGTCGATGGCCAGTTTCGGCCAGTTGTCCGAAAACGAGCGCTGGGACCTGGCTTTCTATATTGGCGGCATGTCGCACGACGCGGCGGCAAGCGCGCGCGGCGAAAAGCTGTGGCAGGACGATCCACGGGCCAAGAAGCTGTACGCGGACCTGGCTGCCGTGACGACCCTGACGCAGGAAGCGGCTGCCGCCAAGCTGGGCGCGGAAGAGTCGCAAGCGCTGACGGCGTACTTGCGCAGCAACCCTGGCCAGGCCGAGGCGCACAAGCCGGCCGGCCTGGCCCTGTCGCGTCTGCGCCTGGCGGAAAGCCTTGCCGCCATGCACGCTGGCGACCGCGCGGGCGCCACGCGCCTGGGCCTGTCGGCCTACCTGGACGGCTTCGAGCCGATCGAGCCGATGGTTGGCGCGCGCAACAAATCGCTGCTGCTGGCCGTGGAAAACGCCATGCTGGCTTACCGTTCCGCCGTTGCCAAGGGCACGGTGGCCGATGCCGATGCGGCGGGCGAAAAGCTGCAGCAACTGTTTACCCACGTGGAAGCGGAACTGAGCGACGCCAAGGCCGAGCCGATGACCACCTTTATCGGCGCCCTGACGATCTTGCTGCGCGAAGGCGTGGAAGCGCTGCTGATCGTGATCGGCATCATCGCCTTCCTGCGCAAGGCCAAGCGCAACGATGTGCTGCCCTACGTGCATGCTGGCTGGGCCAGCGCGCTGGTGGCAGGCGGCCTGACGTGGGTGGCGGCAACGTATTTGGTGACTATCAGCGGCGCCAGCCGTGAAGTGAGCGAGGGTCTTGGTTCCGTGTTTGCAGCCCTGGTCCTGCTCAGCGTGGGCTTGTGGATGCACCAGAAGAGCAGCGCCGGGCGCTGGCAGGAATACCTGCACGAGAAACTCACGGCGGCGATGAGCCGGCGCTCCGCCTGGGGACTGTTCGCCCTGGCCTTCATCGCCGTCTACCGCGAAGTCTTTGAAACCGTGCTGTTCTATTCCGCCCTGGCGGCGGACGGCAATGGCGGCGCCCTGCTGGGCGGCTTCCTGGTGGCCATCGTGCTGCTGGTCGTGATCGCCTGGGCCTTGCTGCGCACCAGCGCGCGCATGCCGATCGGCAAATTCTTCTCGCTGACCTCCGCCTTCGTGGCCGTGCTGGCCGTCATCCTGATGGGCAAAGGCGTGGCCGCGCTGCAAGAAGCGGGCTGGGTCGGCGTCACCCCCGTCGATTTCATGCGCATTGATCTCCTGGGCATCCTGCCGACCCTGGAAACCTTGCTGGCGCAAGCGGCCATCCTGGCCATCATCGTCGCCGGCTATGGCTGGAACCGCGTGTCAGCAGGCAAGCGCAAGCTGGCCTGAGCTTGACACTCGCCCCATGAAACGCGCCGGCATGGGCGTTTCTCCCCAATGACAGCAGGCAGCCATTGGGGATGGCGGTAATTGATTGTTTTAGGTCAAACAATATTCACTCTGTTCGGAAAAGCGCGCGCGGACCTCACTGCGGCGCATCGCGCGCATCCACGTAGGCCCAGGCTTGCTTGCCCGACGCCAGGGTCACGCGCTCGCGCCGGTAGGCCGCCACCTCGTAGCCATCCGCCTGGCGCAATTCCTCGGCCGAGACGGCCAGCACGGCGCCCGGCACGCCATCCGTCGGTTCGCCGCGCGAAGCGATCGGATGATGCGTCTTGCCGCTGGTCGCCACCACTTGCGCATCCTCGATGGCCAGCAACGCCAGGCAGTAGCCGGGCAATTGGTCGGGCCGGCTGTCGAGCAGCCGCCCGAAGGTGGCCAGTTGCACACCGGGCTGCTGCAAGGTGCCGTAGGAAAACAGGTGTTCCGTCGTTGCCGCTGGAATAGGTGCCATTTTTCGCTCCTGGTCGATTGTCGATAAAGTGCATCGTAGCGCCGTTCGTGCCAGGAAGCGAACAACTTGCCGCAGCACTTGTCGCTACAGGCCCTGTGCCATTTTGAAAATTGCGATATGATGGTCATCATATTTTACATCCAAAGCTGTCAACCACTGAAGGAACTGCCATGAAAAACAAGAAGATTGCCCTGGTCACCGGCGCCTCGTCCGGCATCGGCGCGGCCACGGCCCAGCGCCTGGCGCAAGCGGGCTACACGGTGTACGGCACCAGCCGCCGCGGCGCACAAACGGCCGGAGTCGACCATGCGATGCTGGCGCTCGACGTTACCAGCGATGCTTCGGTGGCTGCCGCTGTAGCCGAGGTGATGCAGCGCGAAGGCCGCATCGACCTGCTGGTGAATAATGCCGGTTTCGGCGTGGCGCCGGCGGGCGCCGAGGAAAGCAGCGTGGCGCAGGCGCAAGCCATCTTCGACACGAATTTCTATGGCGTGCTGCGCATGACCTTGGCCGTGCTGCCGCACATGCGGGCCCAGGGCGGCGGGCGCATCCTCAATATCGGTTCCGTCGTGGGCTTCCTGCCCATGCCCTACGGCGCGCTGTACTCCGCCACCAAACACGCCATTGAGGGCTACACTGAATCACTCGACCATGAAGTGCGCGGCTGGGGCATCCGCGCCAGCGTCATCGAGCCGGCTTATACGAAAACCACGTTCGAAGCCAATCTGCTGGCGCCCGACACCCCGCTGTCCGCCTACCGGCAAGTCAGCGCGGCCGTCACGCGCCGGCTGCAAGCGCTGATGGCCGGCGCCGATGACCCTGGCGTCGTGGCCGATACCATATTGGCGGCGGCGCAGGCACGCCAGCCGAAACTGCGCTACGCGGCCGGGCCGTTGGCGGCACGCTTGCGCCTGATGCGCCGTTTCATGCCCGCCGCGCTGATGGACGCCGGCTTGCGCAAGGACCTGCGCCTGGCCTGAACGCCAGCATTTTTTCCAGTCTTCAGAGAGAACATCATGCAAGCATTGCAACTCAAACAATATGGCGGCCTCGATCATGTCGCGTTTGCCGAACTCCCCCGCCCCGCGCCCGGCCCCGGCGAACTGCTGGTGCAGGTGCGCGCCGTGGGCTTGAACCCCATCGACAACCTGATTCCCAAAGGCGACTTCAAGCCGATATTGAAACTGCGCTTGCCGGCCACCCTGGGCAGCGACCTGGCCGGCGTCGTCGTGGCCGTAGGCGACGCCGTCACGCGCTTCAAAGTGGGCGACGCCGTGTATGCCAGTATTTTCGACACACCACACGGCAGCCTGGCCGAATTTGCCGTCGTGCCCGAACAGGCGGCCGCCCTCAAGCCCGCCAACCTCGATTTCGTGCAGGCAGCCTCGATTCCCATGGTCGGTCTGACGGCATGGCAAGCCATGCACGAGCGCATGCAACTCCAGCCTGGTCAGAAAGTGTTCATCCCGGCCGGTTCCGGCGGCATCGGCACGTTTGCCATCCAGCTGGCCAGGCACCTGGGCGCCCGCGTGGGCACCACCACCAGCACGGCGAATGTGGAACTGGTGCGCGGCCTGGGCGCCGATGAAGTCATCGACTACAAGAAACAGCCGTTCGAGGAGGTGCTGCGCGATTACGACGCCGTGCTGGGCACGGTGCGCGGCGACGGGCTGGAAAAGGCCTTGCGCATCGTCAAGCCAGGCAGCCAGGTTGTCTCGCTGGTCGGTCCGCCAGACGCCGCTTTCGCCCGCGCGCGCGGCATGAACGTGGTGCTGAAGCTGGTGTTTGGTTTGCTCAGCCGCAAGATCATCGGCCTGGCGCGGCGGCGCGGCGCCCGCTACGCCTTCCACTTCGTGCGTCCCGACGGCAGCCAGCTGGCGCAGATCGCCGGCCTGCTCGAAGCGGGAACCATCCGTCCCGTCATCGACCAGGTGTTTCCTTTTGCCGAAGCGAAACAGGCGCTGGCCTACCTGGCGCAGGGACGCGCACGGGGCAAGGTGGTGGTGCGGATGCCCGTTGCCTGAGTGGCCTTTGGATTGCTTTCGGCACTGTGACTATGTGTGAGTTTTGCGTTGGTAATTTCCTCCATACTCATTGTCAACCCCGTGCCTGTTGATATCGGTCAACCTCAATAAAGGTAGCTCATGCGCTTTCCCCCGGAATGCTGCTGGCTCGCTATCGCCCTCGTAGCCGGGATCGGCCACGCCGCCGAACCGGGCGTCACCGATACGCAAGTCCGGCTCGGCATGGTCAATGCGCAAACGGGGGCGGCCTCGGGGCTGGGGCGGGCCATGCTCGACGGCGCGACGGCCGTTTTCCAGGAAGCGAACCTGCGCGGCGGCATCCATGGCCGCAGCATCGAGCTGGTGGTCGCGGACGACGGTTACGATCCGGACCGCGCCATCAGCGAAACGCTCAGGCTGCTCGAGGAAAAACAGGTATTCGCCCTGTTCGGCAACGTGGGCACGCCCACCACCAATGCCGTCATACCGATCGTCCAGGAAATGAAGGTGCCACTGGTGGGCGCGTTTACGGGCGCGATGACCTTGCGCCGCCCCGTGGTGCATGAAGTCATCAACTTCCGCGCCAGTTATGACGATGAGTCCGATGCCCTGGTGCAGTATTTCGCCAGCCGCGGCGTCAAGCGCTTTGGCGTCCTGTACCAGGACGACGGTTTCGGCAATGCCGTGCTCGACGGCACCGCGCGCGCCCTGCAACGGCGCGGCATGGAGCTCGTTGCCAAGGGTTCCTTTCAGCGCGGCACCACGGCCATCAAGGCGGGCTTGGCGGCCCTGATCGGGCATGACTTGCAAGCGGTGGTCATGGCCGGCCCCTACACCCCGGTGGCCGCGTTCGTGCGCGAAGCCAGCAAGGCCGGGCTGAAGGCGGCCCTGGCGACGGTCTCCTTTGTCGGCACGGACAGCCTGCTGCAACTGCTGGGCACGGAAGGCAACAAGCTCGTCATTTCGCAAGTGGTGCCCCTGCCGGACGACCATACGCTGCCCATCGCCGCCGACTGCGCCGCGCTGCTGGCCAGGCATGTGCCGGCGGCCAGGCTCTCTTTTGTGAGTTTCGAAGGCTGCATCTCGGCCACCCTGATGGTGGCGGCGCTGCGCCGCACAGGCGCCGACCTCACGCGCGAGCGCCTGATCCAGAGCTTCGAAACGTTCGACCGGCTCGATCTCGGCGGCTTGCGGGTGACGCTGCGACCAAGCGAGCACCAGGCGTCGACGGCCGTCTTCCTGACCCGTATCGTGGACGGCAGGATCGTTCCGGTGGACCCCGGGCCTGGCGCGAAGTGATGCGCGCCTCCTGCCCACCAGCCGCTTTCCCCTGGAGCCTGGCATGAAAATCAGGACCAAGCTGATCATCAGTAGCAGCGTCCTGCTGGCGGGGGTGGTGGCCATGGCGGCGGCCAGCCTGCTGCTGGTAAAAGGCATTGAAACCCATGTGCACGGCTTGACCGACCGGACCGTGCCGCTTTACACGGACGTGCTGCGCCTGCGCTATACCGTGCAGGATATGGCATCGGATTTTTTCGAGCTGGGCAAGGCGGAAGACCTGGCGCAGCTGGAGCAGGTGTCAAACGAGATCGTCGCCAATATCAAGACCGCCGAGAGCATCAGCAATGATTTGCGCCGCCATGGCGAGTCGCAGCCGCCCCGCTATCACGCGGCCTTCGAACAGGAATTCCAGCGCATGCGCGTCGCCGTGCGCAAACGCCTGGAAAACGAGGCCTACTACAAGGCGCAGGCGACGGAGATACGCCAGGTGCTGGCGCAGATCAAGGCCGCCGCCAAAAGCGCGCGCGGCAAGATCCGCCTGGTCGACAGCCAGGCCCAGGCCACGGCAGCCGAGGTGCAGCTGCAAAGCCAGCGCCTGAACCAGAACGCCCGCTACCTGACCGAGCTGCGCAAGAGCATCTTCGACATGCAGCTTTCACTGGCCGAAACGGAGGCCGTGAAGAGTCGTTTTCGGATTGCCCCCGTGCGCGATCGGCTGACCGCGGCAGCCGCGCGCCTGGCGGGAAGCAGCGAGCGCGACATCAGCCCGGCCCAGCAAGCGTTGCGGGCGACACTGCTCGCCACGGCGCGCCAGATGCTTGCGCCAGCCATCGGGTTGGTGGCCCTGCGCGCCGGGATGCTGGCCGAGGGCGGCGCCAGCGCGGCGCAGCAAGCGCAATATGCTGCCCTCAAGGAACAAACCAGCGCCGCCCTGGCCACGGCCCACCTGCGCCTGGCCGAGGAGCTCGATCCCATCGAACTGCAGCTGGCGATGGGACGCGACCGGATGGCGGAAGCTGGCCGCTACATGCGCACCTCGGCCCACATCGAGGATGCCAGCGGCGAAATCAACCTTGCCGTCGATGCCATCAGCATCGATGTGGGCGAAGTCATGCTTGCCACGGCAGCCGGCGACGTCACGCACCTGGGCCACGATATCGCGCAGCGCATCAGCGCCCTGCACCGCGATATGGCCACCATGCAAACCTTGCTGCAAAGCATAGGCCAGCTGCGCTTGCTGGCCGAAACGAGGACCGTCAATACTTACCTGGACGCGGTGGCGCGGTCGGGACAGCGGCTGGTGCAAGCCAAGGGCAGCGTACTGGACAGCCAGAAGGCGCTGGACGAGGTCAGCGACCATGTGCGCGCCTTCGAGCGCGAACAGGCCGCCTACTCCGCGCAGCAGGTGGCGCGCATCACCGGGCAGCAGCAGGACGCGGTGACCGAGGTGCGCGATGGCGTGCGGCATGCCTTCGTGCTGATCCTCGGCATCGCGCTGGTCCTGCTGCTGGCCTGCGTGACCATCACGGGACTGATTAGCGCCTCCATCGCCAGGCCGCTGGCGCGCCTGTCCCACGCCATCGCCCATATCCGTGGCGGCAAGGCGCTGTCGGTGCGCGTGCCGCAGCATGGCAGCGATGAACTGGGACAATTGATCCTGGGCTTTAACGGCATGCTTGAACACGTCGAACAGCGCGACCTGTCGCTCAAGCAGGCCAAGGCCGAGGCCGACGCCGCCAACCGCGCCAAGTCGGAATTCCTGGCCAAGATGAGCCATGAAATCCGCACGCCGATGAATGGCGTGCTGGGCATGACGGAATTGCTGCAGCGGACGGAACTGAGTCCCAAACAGCAGCGTTTCGTGCACACGGTGCACCGTTCCGGCGAAAGCCTGCTGAGCATCATCGACGACATCCTCGACTTTTCCAAGATCGAGGCGGGCAAGCTGGTGCTCGAACATATTGCCTTCGACCTGCGCCAGGTGATCGACGATGTCGTGGCGCTGTTTGCCGACGGCATCCAGCGCAAGGCCATCGAATTTACCTGCCGCATCGCGCCCGACGTGCCGCAGCACGTGCGCGGCGACCCCGTGCGCCTGCGCCAGATCCTCACCAACCTGCTCAATAACGCCACCAAGTTCACGGAACGGGGCGAAATTTCCGTCGATGTCAGCTGCCCCGCTGCCGGCAAGATCCGCCTGGAAGTCAGCGATACGGGCATCGGCATGGCGCCCGAAGCGGCGGCGGCCGTCTTCCAGCCCTTCCGCCAGGCCGACAGCACCACCTCGCGCAAATATGGCGGCACGGGTCTGGGCCTGGCCATCATCAAGCAACTGGCGGAAATGATGGGCGGCAACATTGTGCTGAAATCCGTGGCGGGACAGGGTTCCAGCTTCGCCGTGACCGTCGTCGTGGGCAAGGTGGCGCCCGAGGACGCGGCGCCGGCGCCGGCGCCGCGCGTATCGCTGGGCGCCTTGAGCGTGCTGATCGTGGATGACAATGCCACCAACCGCAACATCCTGCTGCAGCACGCAATCGAGTGGCAGATGGCCACGGCCAGCGCCGCAGACGGCGCGGAAGCGCTGGGCCTGCTACAAGGCGCGCTGCGCAGCGGACGCCCGTTTGACCTGGCGATCATCGACCTGCGCATGCCCGTCATGGATGGCGCCGAACTGGTGCGGGCAATCAAGGCCGACGTCGGCATGGCGGCGCTGAAAATCATCATGCTCAGTTCGCTGGATGCTTCGGCCGAGCTGCGCCAGGTGACGGCGCTGGGGGTGGAATACTGCCTGACCAAGCCCGTCCGGGCGCTGGAACTGCGCCACTGCATCGAAGCCGTCGGTGGCTTCGGTACCCTGGCGCCAACGATGCATGCCCTGCCCGCTCCGCCGGATAACGTAGCCGCGGTCGCAGTCCAGACGCCGCTGCGCATGCTGCTGGTGGAAGACAACGCGATCAACCAGGAAATTGCCCTGGCCATGCTGGAAGATACGGGCTACGAGGCCACGCCGGCCGACAACGGGCGGCGCGCGCTGGCCCTGTGGGAACGGCACCCCTTCGATGTCATCCTGATGGATTGCCAGATGCCGGAAATGGACGGCTTCGAAACGACCCGGCATGTGCGCCGCATGGAAGTCCAGCAAGGCCGTGGCCGCACGCCCATCATTGCCCTGACGGCCAATGCCGTCCTGGGCGACCGCGAACTGTGCCTGGATGCGGGCATGGACGATTACCTCGCCAAGCCGTACACGCGCGCCGCCCTGCTGGCGGTGCTGGCCCGCTGGCGCCCGGCGCCCGCCGCGCCGGCGGCCGCGCAGACGTCGAAAGTGACGGCGGAGGCTTCCGGCGCCATCCTCGACGCCGCCGCCCTGCAAAACCTGCGCGCCATGCGCCGTCCCGGCCGTCCCGACGTGCTGGGCCGCATCATCGACCTGTTTTACAGCGACGCCCCGCGCCTGCTGGGGCAGCTGGAAGTGGCCGCCGGGGCCAGCGATGCCGCAGCCCTGCAACTGGCGGCGCATACGCTCAAGTCGAGCTGCGCCAACGTGGGTGCGCTGGGCTTGTCGGCCACCTGCCGTGAAATCGAACAATATGCGCGCGGCAATGATGTCGGCAGCGCGCTGAAGCATATCCGCGGCATCCAGCAAGAACTCGACCGTGTCCTCGCCGCCCTGGCCATTGAGAAGGAAGCCATATGAATACCGCACTGCCCCCGCAAGCACTGGTCCTGGTGGTCGATGACGACACAATGACGCGCATCCTGGTGACGGAAGCGCTGGAGCCGGAAGGTTTCCGCATCGAGGAAGCGGCCAGCGGCCCGGAAGCGCTAGCCGCCTTCCAGCGTGGCGTGCCCGACCTGATCCTGCTCGACGTCGCCATGCCCGGCATGAGCGGCTTCGAGTGCTGCGCCCAGCTGCGCCGGCTGCCCGGCGGCGCGCATGTGCCCATCGTCGTTCTGACAGGCAACGACGACGATGACTCCATCAAGCAGGCACTGGAAGCGGGCGCCAGCGATTTCATCTCCAAGCCCATGCAATGGCGTTTGCTGGCGCACCGGCTGCGCTACCTGCTGCGGGCTAGCAGCGCGCTAACCGAGTTGAGCCGTATCCAGGAAAGCCTCAGCCATGCACAGGCGCTGGCCCGCCTCGGCAACTGGGAATACCGGGTCGCCGACGGCGATGGCTATTGGTCGCCGGAACTGTTGCGCATCCTGGGCCTGGAGGCCGATTGCGGCCCCACCAGCTTCGACCGCCTGCTGCAGTGCCTGCCGGAAGCGCAGCGGCCCCTGCTGCTCGATGCCTTCATGGAACTGCATGCCAGCGGCACCGGCTACAGCCTGGAACACAAGGTGCTGCGGCCGGATGGCGGCGAATGCATCGTCTTTCACCAGGCCGAGGCCGTGCGCGAAGGCCATCAGGTGCTGCTCACGCGCGGTACCGTGCAGGACATCACGGAACGCAAGCTGCAGGAATTGCGCATCGAGTACCTGGCCAACCACGATGCGCTGACGGATCTGCCCAACCGCCAGTTGCTGAACGACCGCATCGGCCAGGCCTGCGCCCATGCCCACCGCACCCGTTTGCACCTGGCCACGCTGATGCTGGACCTCGATCGTTTCAAGTTCGTCAACGACAGCTATGGCCATCCGGTGGGTGATGCGCTGCTGCAGGAGGTGGCCCGCCGACTGAAGATGGCGGTACGCGCCGGAGACACCGTGGCCCGTCAGGGCGGCGACGAGTTCGTCATCCTGCTGACGGACCTGCCCGATATCGAGACGGCCGAGCACATCGTGAAAAAAGTGCTGGCGGTGTTCGCCGATCCCTTCCAGCTGGGCGAACATACCCTGCACGTCAGCACCAGTATCGGCGCCAGCGTGTTTCCCTTCGATGGCGACAGCGGCGACTTGCTGCTGAAAACGGCCGATGCGGCCCTCTACAGCGCCAAGGACAAGGGGCGTAACGGTTATCAGTTCTACAACCACAAGATGGGTGTGCTGGTCGAAGAGCGGGCCGAAATCGAACACGCGCTGCACCAGGCGTTGGCGCTGGACGAGCTGGAATTGCACTACCAGCCCAAGGTCGACCTCAGCAGCGGGAAAATCTATGGCATGGAAGCGCTGCTGCGCTGGCGTCGGCCAGGCATCGGGCTGGTGCCGCCGGACCGCTTCATTCCCCTGGCCGAGGAAACGGGCATGATCGTGCCCATCGGTGAATGGGTGCTGCGCACGGCCTGCGCGCAACTTGGCGTCTGGCATGCCTACGGTTTTGCGCACCTGACGATGGCGGTCAACGTGTCGGCGCGCCAGTTCCGCCAGGTCGACATGCCGGAACTGGTGCGCGAAGTGCTGGCCGCCAGCGGCCTGCCGGCCCACTGCCTGGAACTGGAGCTGACGGAAAGCGTGCTGATGCAAAACCGGGAGCACGTGGTGGGGGCGCTGGAACAGTTGAAGGAAATCGGCGTCACGTTGTCGCTGGACGACTTCGGCACCGGCTACTCCAGCCTGTCCTATCTCAAGCAATTCCCCATCGACGTCGTCAAGATCGACCAATCGTTCATCCGCGACGTGACCGACAGCGTGGATGGCGCTTCGCTGACCAGGTCGATCATCGCCATGGCCAAGTCGCTGCACATGACCACGGTGGCCGAGGGCGTGGAAACGGAAGGCCAGCTGGGGTTTCTTAATACCAACCACTGTGACGCCATGCAAGGCTATTACTTCAGCCGCCCGCTACCCGGTGCCGAGATGGACCTGCTATTGCATGCAGGTACCCATTTGCCGCCCGAGAACTGCCATGCGGAAGCACTGCAACGCGTGCTGCTGCTGGTGGACGACGAAGAGCATATCCTGTCCTCCCTGCGCCGCTCGCTGCGCAAGGAGGGCTACCAGATACTCAGCACCAGCAAGCCGCAGGAAGCGCTGGAACTAGTGGCCACCCATACGGTGGGCGTGATACTCACGGATGCGCGCATGCCTGGCATGTCCGGCAACGAACTATTGCACCGCATCAAGGGTTTGTACCCCGAGATCGTGCGCGTGATGTTGTCCGGCTATCCCGAACTGCATTCGGTCACGGCGGCCATCAACGAAGGTTCGGTATACAAGTTCATCACCAAGCCCTGGGATGAGACCTTGCTGAAAGACCATTTGCGCGAGGCCTTCTTGCGCTTCGAATCGGGCATACAGCGGCCGCCGCAGGGGCCCCATACCGTCGAGATCCGCAACCGTGCCGCTTAGGCGTGCCACCAGGAGCCATCATGCAGGAGCAACTGTTCTTCGAAGGCTTGCGCGCCCTGGCCGAAGCCGCCTTTCCCAAGCATTGCGCCTGCTGTGGACGCGTCTTCGCCACGGCGGACGAGTTCATACAGCAGACGCAGGCGCTGCGCCAGAATGTCTCCGGACTGAAACAAAGCTTCGATGACAACAACGTGGCCATCGTGGAGGTCTACCGCAATTGCCTGTGCGGCTCGACCCTGATGGATTTCTTTTCGGACCGGCGCGGCACGTCGGAGGCTTATCAGCAGCGTCGCCTCCTGTTTGAACGCTTATTGCCCCTGCTGCAAGAAAAAGGCATGGAACGGGCCGCGGCGCGCGAATATCTGCTGCATGTCGTGCGCGGCCAGTTGCCGTGACGAAGCCCGCCCACGGTTGCGGGACGCCGCCACCTCTTACCAGTAGCCGAGCACCTTCCACCACGTCGTACCGACGACGGCAAAGATCAGCAGTTCCACCACGCACATGATGAAGCCGACACGCCACCAGTTACCCATCGTCACGAAGCCGCTGCCGAAGATGATGGGCGAGGTACCCGTGGCGTAGTGGGTCAGGGTCATCATGATGGCTGAGCCGGCCGTCATCATCAGCATGAACGGCACGTGGTATTCGGCCGGGATCAGGTGCAGGCCCACCGTCAGGAAGGCCAGCAGCATGGCGCTGATGTGGGCCGTCGTGCTGGCAAAGAAGTAATGCGAGAAAACAAACACCAGCACCAGGACGGCGGCAATCGGCAGCCAGTCCATGCCGCTGGCGACGATGGCGGCCTTCATGCCAGCCGAGAACCAGGCGATCACGCCCGTCTTGTTCAATTGCTCGGCCATCATCACCAGCGCGCCGAACCATACGAGGGTGTCCCAGGCGCTCTTCTCCGACAGCACGTCGTCCCAGTCGATGGTGCCGGTAATGATCAGCACGAACAAGCCGACAAAGGCGACCACCGTCGCATCGAGCGAAAACGCGGGACCGAACAGCATGGCGGGCACGTTAGCCCACAGCAAGAGCAGCAAGGCGAAGGTGCCCAGCATGACTTTTTCCGACGGCGATAGCGGGCCCATGCTTTTCAATTCCGCCTTGGCGTAGGTGACGGCGTCGGGCGTGGCTTTCAGTTCCGGCGGTGACAGCCAGTAGATGATCAAAGGCATGACCAGCAGGCAGACCAGGCCCGGCAGCAGCATGCACAGCGCCCAGGTGGTCCACGTCAGGTGGAAACTCTGGCCGCTGGCCTTGGCCACGAAATCGACCACCAGCGGATTGGGCGCCGTGGCCGTCAAGAACATGGCCGACGTGATGGGGTTGGCGTGGTAATTGACGAGGGCAAGATAGGTGCCCACCTTCTTTTCCGTGCCCTTGGCCGGGTCCGAATCGAAGGCATTGGCGATCGATTTCATGACGGGGTGGACGATGCCGCCGCCCCGTGCCGTGTTACTCGGCGTAAAGGGCGCCAGCACCAGTTCGCAGATGGCCAGGCCATAGCCGATGCCCATGGTGCTCTTGCCCAGCAGCGAGATGAACAGCAGGCCGATGCGGCTGCCCAGTCCCGTCTTTTTCAGGCCGCGCGAAATCAGGATCGCCACGACGATCAGCCAGATCAGGGGATTGGAAAAACTGCTGAGCGCATCCGTGATGGCGCCCTTGGACGAGGTCGACGTCACTTGCGACAAGGACACGATAACGATGGCCATCATGGCCATCACGCCGATCGGCATGACTTTCAGGATGATCGCCAGGATGGTGGTGAGGAAAATCGCCACCAGGCCCCAGGCCTTGGGCGTCAAGCCGTCCGGCGCCGGCAGCAATAGCATGCTCACCAGCAAGGCCGTGCAGATCAGGGCGGGAACGAGGCGGAATGGGACGGCTTCCTTGAAATGCAGGAACATGTCGCGCACTGTTTTATACATCTTTATTACCTTTCGCTGTGGGTCAGGCATCGTGGCGGTCGGAATCGTGCACGCAGATTCATGGGCTGAAAGGCACAAGAAGTGAGCCCGCAAGATGACTGATGCCCAACAATTCTGTTCGGCAATATCATACACGCAAGACTTCCCTGTCCCCGCCCCGTTGCCACGTTCGACACCCACTATCTGCATAATCGTTGACCGGCAAGCGACATATGTCGCATTATGCCCCCATAAGTCGCAGGACATGATGACAAGGAAACACATTGAAAACCCGCAACCACCATATTGACGCCTTGCGCGGCGCGGCCATCCTGTGCGTGCTGCTGCTGCACTTCGCCCTCGCCTACGGCCTGAAGAACAGCCCGCTCAACATCCTGCCCTCCTGGCTGCTGCGCGCCGCCTACCAGGGCAATTACGGCGTGACCATGTTTTTCGTCATTTCCGGCTACCTGATCACCTCGACTTCGCTGCACCGCTGGGGCAGCCTCGCGCGCATCGATCTGGCGGCGTTCTATCTTTACCGCATCGCCCGCCTGCTGCCAGCGCTGCTGCTGGCCCTGTCCATCATCGTGCTGCTGGGCGTGCTGGACGTGCCCTACTTTGCCAACTCGGACGGCGGCAAGGATTTGCCCGCCAGCTATTTCCTCATCGCCATCGCCTCCGTGCTGACTTTCTGGCATAACGTGCTGATGCAAAGCGCCGGCTATTTCAATTACTGCCTGAACGTGTACTGGTCCTTATCCGTCGAGGAAATGTTTTATTTGCTGCTGCCGCTGTCGTGCCGCATCCTGCGCCGGCGCCACTGGATCATGCTGCTGTGCGGCGCCGCCATCGTCGCAGGCCCCGTCTACCGCAGCCTGCACGCCGATAACGAGATTTACTTCATGTACGGCTATATTGCCTGCTTCGACGCCATCGCCATCGGTTGCCTGACGGCCCTGCTGACACAACATTGGCAAGCTGGCGCGCGTACCGGTCAAGTCTTGCGCTGGGCAGCGGGCCTGGCCCTGGCGGCCTTGTACGTGCGCGGCATCGGCGGCCATGAAGTCTTCGGCTTCAGTGCGATCGCGCTGGCTAGCGCCGCCTACATCGTGGGCGCCACGGCGGGCCAGGCGGCCAGCCAGGCCCGCACCGGACCGCTGCAATGGCTGGGACGGCATAGTTATGAGCTGTACTTGTTCCATATCATCGTGCTGGCCGCCATGCGCAACGTGGTCGACAAGACGGGCCTGGGCTACGCCGAGCGCCTGCCGTGGCTGGCGCTCTTCCTGGCTGCGACGGCGCTGGCGGCCGCCCTTGTCGCCCGCTACGTGTCCGAACCGGCCAATGCCGCCATCCGTCAGCGCTGGCGCCGCGGCGTAACGGCCGCGCCTGCACGCGCGGGCGGTAGCCCAGGAGCGGCGCCCTGAAAAGTGAGCCAGGTCAAGAGTCCGCATGTCGCCTACGCGTTTCACGGTGGTTTTCAGCCCAAACTTGCCAACCGCACTATAATGTTGGCACCGCGTGCGGCAGCATTGGCGGCGATAGACGGTAACAATTTCATGTGGAGGCCGGTACAATAGCGTCTGGGCCTACACAGGGTTTCACTTTTGCCAGCAGTTGCCAGCAACTAACCATTTTCTTGACCAGCCAACAAATACTATGAGTTCGATGAATGAAGAGCGCGTATTAAGCGTGCACCACTGGACGGATACCCTGTTCTCCTTTACCACTACGCGCGACCCGTCGCTGCGTTTCTCGAATGGCCACTTCACCATGATCGGCCTGCGCGTCGACGGCAAGCCCTTGCTGCGTGCCTACAGTATCGCCAGCGCCAATTACGAAGACCACCTGGAATTTTTCAGCATCAAGGTACCGGGCGGTCCCTTGACGTCGCGTTTGCAACACTTGCAAGTGGGCGACACCGTCATCGTCGGCCGCAAGCCGACGGGCACCCTGGTGTCCGACTACCTGCTGCCAGGCAAGCGCTTGTACATGCTGTCGACGGGCACCGGCCTGGCGCCTTTCCTCAGCATCGTGCGCGATCCGGACATCTACGAGCGCTTCGACCAGCTGATCCTCGTGCACGGCGTGCGCCAAGTCGATGAACTGGCTTACCACGATTTGCTGGAAGAGCATCTGCCGAAGCATGAATTCCTGGGCGAAATGGTCAGCGACAAGCTGCGCTACTACCCGACCGTGACGCGCGAAGACTTCCGCAACATGGGCCGCATCACCGAACTGATCGAGAACGGCAAGCTGGCCGAAGATCTGGGCGTGCCGGCACTCAATCCTGCCGAAGACCGCGTCATGATCTGCGGCAGCTCGGACATGCTGCGCGACCTGAAAGAAATGCTGGAAGCGCGTGGCTTCAAGGAAGGCAATACCTCGACGCCTGGCGACTTCGTTGTCGAGCGCGCGTTCGCCGAGAAGTAATCCGCAACGCTCCAGGGGCCCGGCCCCGCCGCTTCCTGCGGCGGCGCCGGGCCTTTTTCGTTGGCGCTTCAGCGGGCCAGCGGCGCACCGCGCTGGTACTGCAAGCCATTCATGAGGCGCCGTACGGGCGTAAAGGCACTGCTGAGGATATCGTCCTGCGCCGCGTAGTAGCGCGTTTCGATCTTCAGCAAGCCCAGCACGGTCGCATCGAGCTTGTCCGTCTGATATGGCCGGCTTTCCAACGCGGCGCGCGCTGCCGCCGATTGCGGCGCTTGCTGGTTGTTCCAGATCAGCATGGGGATTTCATAACCACTCTTGTCCGAGGCGGAATGGCCCGCATGATTGCGGCTGTAGCCCACTTCCTGACCATGGTCGGAAACGAACAGCAGCGAAGCGGCGTGGTCGGTCTTGGCCTTTTCCGCCATGCCGATCAGGGTGCCCAGCACGTAATCGCCATAACGGATGGCGTTGTCGTACTCGTCGCGCTGGTTGCGTATCCAGCTTGACCTGCCCTGGTTTTCCATCTGCGCGCTGACGGCGTCGTGGGCCCGGTCGAAATGCGCAAAGCGGCTGGGATAGCGCATATCGTAGCTGGGATGCGCGCCCAGCAAGTGCACGACGATGAGCTTTTTCGGCGCCGCGTCGCGCAGCGCATGGGCGAATGGCTGGAACAGGTTACCATCGAAATTGTTTTCGCCGCGGCCGGTGCCGTAGTTGATGAAGTCGCTTTCATCGGCTTGACCCGCCAGCAGCCCGATCCAGCCATCGTTGCGCGTCTGGTTCGAGACCCAGAACGTCTTGTAGCCGGCGGCCTCGGCCAGCATCAGCACATTCGGCTTGACCATCCACGCGTCCGGGTTGCCGATATCGGCGGGCGTCAACATCGTCATCATCGATTCCACCGTGCTGGCGGCCGGCGAAATCACGTCATTGAACACTAGCAGCTTGGCCCGCATGGCGTCGAGCTGGGGCGTGGTGGCGCGCGCATAGCCGTACAGCGACATCGAGGCGCGGTTCGTGCTCTCGCCGATAACGAGGATAACGGTGCGGGCATCCTCGCCCGCATAGCGCACGTTCCAGTCGCGCGGCGCGGCCATGGCCGCCGTCAGCGCATGCTGCATCGATTGCATGGCTTCCAGTTGCGCGCTGTACTGCTGGTAGCGCAGCGGCCAGAACAGGGCCGGATTTTCGCGCCGCATGGTGGTGTTGACGTGCAGCAGCGCGAGAAAGACGGCCATGCTGACGGCAAAGCATTTTTCCGGCAGGCCCGGCGCCGCAACATCGCGCGCCGCCTGCCAGCGCTGCAGCTGGCGGTCGGCCAGCAGTACCGCCGCCGTCACCAGCAGGAAGCAGCCGGCCGCCTGCGCCAGGGCGACGCTGTTGTGCAGGAAAAACTCGCCCGTTTCCGCTTGATCTGTCGCAAACATGGCCTGTAAAACTGCATTGGGATTCGGCCGCATGCCAAAATAACCACGCAAAAACCCTTTGATGGCGGCGTCGAGATAAAACACGGGCACGACGACGCGCATCAGGACGGTGATCGCGCTGGCGCTGCAGCGCCAGGCGTGCAGCACGCCGCCTACGCCCAGCAGGAAAGCCGCCAGCAAGACGCTCAATTTCAGGCATTCGTTCGCGCTTAATTGATCGAGAAGGAAGAAAAGCAGCAGGCCAGCAATGCTGAATAGGACACGGCAAAACAGAATCAGCATGGAGGCGATGGGTAATAGATATTGAACAGGGACAGGCATGCGCAGACAAGCCCGCGATTGTAGCGCAGCCTGTTGCAACTTGTACCATCATTTCTCGTGCGCTCCTGACAGAAATTGTCAGTGCTTTTTATTATGCTTTCGGCACCAGCAGGCTAGCCAGCCTGTACTATTGATATCTCCACCTGCGACAGGATTCTTTCATGACACGTGCCATCACCATTCTGACCGAGAACTTTGCCGATTGGGAAACCGCCCTGATCAATTCCACGGCGCGCCTGTACTATGGCTTTTACACACAGTTCGCCACGCCGGGCGGCTTGCCCGTCACCTCGTCCGGGGGCATGCTGGTCACGCCGCAACTGGCTCTGGAAGAGATTGTGCTCGAGGAACTCGATTTGCTGATGGTATGCGGTGGCAGTCACTGGCAAAGCGGCAAGGCGCCCGACGTGAGTCCGCTGCTGCGCGCCGCCCGTGACAAGGGCGTGGTGCTGGCCGGCATTTGCGACGGCACGCGCGTGCTGGCGCAGGCGGGCGTGCTCGACACCGTGCGCCACACGTCCAATTCCGCCGACAACCTGACAGAGACCGGCTATGCGGGCGCCACCCTGTACCAGGATGTGCCGTGGGCCGTGGCCGACCAGCGCATCGTCACGGCGCCCGGCACGGCGCCCGTCAGCTTCACAAAGGAAGTCTTGCGCGCCCTGGGCATCGATGATGAAAACCTGGCCGCCTACCTGGCCATGCACGGTGCCGAGCACGGCAAGATGGCTCGCTAGTCGGCGTCCAGCACGCGCAGGCGCGCCACGGCATGCGTGTTGGCCGGGTCGAGCTCAAGCGAACGGCGGTAATGCGTGATGGCCAGCGCCTTGGCGCCATCCGCCTCGTACGCTTCGGCCAGACTGTCGTGGCCGTTCGCTCCTTGCGGGTACAGCTGCACGCCCAGCTGGAAGACGGCTACCGCCTGTTTCGGCTGCTTCCGGCCCAGCAGGCGGTAACCCCAGGCATTCAAGTCGTTTTCTGTGGGCTCGGGCAGCCCATGCTGGCGCCGGATGGCCGCCAGTTTCTTGTCCAGCCCTTCAAAGCCTGTGCTGGCAGCGTTGTTGCGCAGCAGGTGCGCGGCATACGCGCCGCCGCGCTGCTGGCGCAGGGCGGGAATGTAAAAGCCGGCGACGGTATCGATCAGCTGTTCCGGCTGGCCGCCGGCCAGGTTACTCAGGATAATGACGGCTAGGCCATCGTTGGGGTACACATAAAAGGCTGAGCGGGCGCCGCCGATGCCGGCCACGGCGCGGTGGCCATCGCGGCCGATGGTGGGCCAGCCCAGCGCCCAGGTCGCCGGCTTGCCGTCGTTCAAGCTGGTGGGCTGCCACAGCCGTTCTACACTAGCGCTCGCCAGCAGGCGCCCAGACTGCAGCGCGATGAGCCAGTTCGCCAGCTCGCCCGCATTGCTGTTGATGCCGGCGCCCGCGCGCATGAACACAGGAAAGTCTTCGTTCACGTTACGGTAGCCCTTGCCGCCCCTGTCCAGCATGTAGGAACTGGCCTTGTTGGCGACCACGTCCTTCGCGTCGCCAAAGCCGCTGTGCGGCATGCCCGCCACGTCAAACTGCTGGCGCTGGACGAAGGAGACAAAGGGCTGGCCGCTTTGCCGCTCGATCAATTGCGCCAGCAACACGTAATTGGTCTGGTTGTAGCGGTAGCGCTCGCCAGGCTGGGCTTCCACGGGCAGCGCCTGCACGGCTTGCCACGCCGCGTCGGCGTCGTCTGGCTGCGGACCCACCAGTTTGCCGCTGCGCTGATCCAGCACATCGGGCAAGCCCGAGGTATGGTTGAGCAATTGCGTGACCGTCACGGCTTGCCAGGCCGTTGGCAGCCCCGTCAGGTATTGGCCGATCGGCGCCGCCAGGTCGATCTTGCCCTGCTGCACCAGTTGCATCACGGCCACGCCCGCAAACGCTTTCGTTGCCGAATTAATGGAAAACAGGCTGGCGTCCGTCACCGGTACCTGGTATTGCAGACTGGCCAGACCGAAGTTGCGCTTCAGCACAACCTTGCCACCTTGGATCACCACCAGTTGCAGCCCTGGAATCTGGCGCTCCTGCATTTCGCCACGCACGAAGGCGGCAATGTCCTGTTCCGTGCGCAGTGCCTGGGACTGGGTGGCCGGGGCGGCGGCCACGACGCCGACGGGAACGGCGGCAAGCGCCATGACGAGCAGGACAGACGGAAGGCGTGAGTTCAAGATGCGGCTTTCGGCGGAAGAAAACGGAACCGCAGCATCCCATACCTATTTATCAACGTCAACGACAATCTTGCCAGCTAGAAAGTTACTCTTCCAGCCACACGTCTTCATAGCCTTCCCGATCGAGGATGAACTTGGCGCCGCTGGGCAAGGCCAGGTAATCGACCACCTGTGGCAGCATCTCGTGCAGGTGGTCGGCATGCAGGGGCTGGTAAAAACCGCTGGCGTCGTCGTGCTCACCGCAGTGGATGAACCAGCTGATGGTGCCGTTTTCCGGCAGCACGATGCGCGTGCCATAGATGGGCGACTGCGCCAGGCTGCCAATAGCCAGGGCCACCATGGGCTCGGGCGCTTGCGCCGGCAAGCCGAATTTGTCGCAGATGCGCTGCTGTGTTTCGCTGATCGGTGTGGTCATGCTGTTTTCAGGATCCGAGGTAGTGGTAATGGAGGCGCAGCGCACCATCGTGGCCAGATATTTCCAGGTGCAAGATCGCTTCGCCCGGCTTGCCATCGGCCAGCAGCTGGCATTCCAGGCCCAGCGGTCCGGCGTCGGTGGCATACACGTCGATGGCGGGACGGCCGCCCTTGCCCGGCACAAAGGCTCGCGCCAGCGGCGCCAGGGACAGCGCCTGGCTCGCCTCAAAATAGCTGTCGAGCATCTCGACGATCTCCTCGGCCACGGCCGGCGGCAGGGCCCAGTCGCGTTGCAACGCAACAGGATCGCGCCGATCCAACGTTTGCACGAAGGCTGCGGCCTGCGCGTATGCCAGGTTCCGCAGGCTATCTGTGATGGCCATTTCCATAGAGTCACTCCTGCCTTATCCATTCAAGAGGCGCCATTATAGTGCGTGGCTGCGGGCATAGTCGATCCGTTTGCACACAATACTCAGGCGGCATGCCGCTCATTTAAATCGGCGCCCTTTACTTATCGCACTGCAATAATATAATCGGCCAGCGTGATATTTCGTGAGTATTGCACGAAGATAATCGGAAATACGATTGATTTTCAAGTTGACGCCTATTTATTCCGGCGCTAAGATCGAATGGCCATATACCATGGCATACAGCGCAAGCAGTACTTAACCATCATAAGAGGATAGTACAATGCAAAACCACCCAAAATTGTTCGCGTTTAAATTGGCTGAAAAACAGGTACAAAAACAGGCGGCGCCCGCCACCGCCTGGAAAGTGCGCGACGGCGTCGCCGTGGCCGGCTGCACTGCGGTCGGCAGCAATGATCAATATCGCGACTCTTCGCGACTCAAGCCGAACGATAGCGGCCAGTATTGCTGATTCCCGGCAAGCGACACCCCCCGCAAGGCGTGGGGGTTTTATATATTCCCTTATATTCAAACTGGCGCTGGCGCCAATTCGGGGGCGGCTTTTCTGCGCGCAAGGAATTGCGCCACGAATAATGCCACACACTCAATTTTCAATTGGTGATTCAATTTTTTAAAAGTAGTTATCGGTAAAAATAGGAACACAACCATTAATAGAGGATCTCATGCATAAGCAAAAAGAAACCAAGCTGTTCGCATTCAAACTGGCGGAAAAAAAAGAAGAAGAAAAGCCTGCCCGTCCTGCACCCTGGAAGGTGCGCGACGGTGTCGCCGTGGCCGGCTGCACGGCTGTCGACAGCGAGGAGCAATACCGCTATTCACGTATCGGTTCGAGTGACGGCGGCGAGTTCTGCTGATACTTGCGCCAGCTGAAAGCCTTGCCATGGCAAGGCTTTTTCCTCTTCCTTTACCGCAGGCCCCGAAATGCACAAAAAGGTCTTGATTATCAGCCATAGCGGCGATCTGCACGTCGACCTGGTCGCATCCATCCTCGCCGCCCGCGGCCATGCCCCCTTCCGTATCGACCTCGACGCCTTTCCTCGCGATTACCAGCTGTGCCAGCGTCTGCAGGACGGCCGCGCCAGCACGCGCTTGCGCCACTTGCCCGATGGCAACTGGCTTGACTTGCAGCAAGTGGGCGCCGTCTGGCTGCGCAAGGCGGCCGACTATGCCTACGCCAGCGCCGAGCTGACACTGCAGGAACGCGCCTACGCCCGGCTGGAAACGGAGCAAGCCATCTTCAGCGTGCTGTACGGGCTCGATTGCTACTGGCTCAGCCATCCGTTGGCCCTGCGCGGTGCCCAATGGAAAGGCGAACAGCTTGCGCGGGCCGCGCGCATGGGCTTTCGCGTGCCCGCCACCGTGATCACCAACGTACCCGACGACGTGCGCGCTTTCCGCGCGGCCGTCAAAGGTCCCATCATTTTCAAGAGCATGTCCACGCCGAGCCTGGCCGCCGAAGCCGTCGAGGACGTTGACAGGGTCAGCGCCGGCATCGGCACCACCATCGTCGACGATGCCATGCTCGACAGCCTGGACGCCGTCAGCGAACTGAGCTGCCAGTTCCAGGAATATATCGCCAAGCAATACGAACTGCGGATCACCGTAATCGGTAAGCAACTGTTTGCCGCGCGCCTGTATTCCCAGGACGATGCGCGCACGGCCATCGATTCGCGCGACATGTCGGCCCCCATCCGCTATGAAGCGTGCACCTTGCCGGACGACATACGCCAGCGCTGCCTCGATTTTGTGCACAGCTATGGCCTTGAGTATGGCGCGCTGGACCTCATCGTCACACCCGACGGCGAGTATGTTTTCCTCGAAAACAATCCTGTTGGTCAATTTCTATATGTGCAACAACTGGTGCCCGCCTTGCCCCTGCTGGAAAGCGTGGCCGCATCCCTGATCGAAGGAGCCGTATGCCGCAGCCAGACCTGAGCCAGATTCCCCACCAGTTGCGCGAACTGGAACAGGTACGAGACAGCCGGGCCATCGTCCTGGCCGCCTCCCACCTGGACATGGAACTGCTGCCGGCCCTGTACGAGCTGTGCCAGGGCATCGGGCCCGTGACGCGCCTCGACGTGGTGCTGCACGGACGTGGCGGCATCGTCAACGCGGCGCGCCGCATCGCCCTTCTGCTGCGCCAGCATGCGCGCCACCTGAGCTTTATCGTGCCCTTCCACTGCCAGTCGGCCGCCACCCTGCTGGCCCTGGGCGCGGATGAAATCATCGCCGGCGACCTGGCCCTGTTCTCGCCCATCGACCCGCAGCTCGATGGCGTCGACGGCGGCGCCTTTTCCAGCCTCGACATCAAGGTTTTCGGCGACATGGCGCAACAGTGGTTCGGCGTGGATGCCAGCGAAGCGCGCCAGCAATCGCTGTCCCTGTTGTGCGGCAGCATCTTCCCCCCTTCCCTGACGGCCTTTTACCGCACCACCCTGGAGCTGGCGCAGATCGGCGAGGAATTGCTGGCCTGGCAATTGCCCGAGGCCACACCCGAGGCGCGGCGCGCCATCGTCGCGCAACTGGTGACCGGGTATCACTCGCATAACTATGCCTTGACGCGCGAAGAGCTGGCCCAACTGGGCTTGCACATGGCGCGCGATGCTCACGCCGAACGGCTGGGCTGGGCCATCTCGACGCAATTGCAGGCGAGCATAGGTGGCGCACTGCGCAGCGCGCCCGACGAAGCGTGGAACGACGCCCTGCTGGCGTCGCGCGACGGCGTGCAACTGCGGCGCCAGCGTCCGGGCGGATTCGCGCCCCTGTGGAGCACGCAAGTGGCGCCCGCATGCTGACGCCCCTTCTGTCCGCGTTATTGGCCGATATCGCGCGCTGCAGCATCGCCTTGCTGCTGCTGGCGGCCAGCGTGGGCAAGCTGCGCAGTTATGCCGCCTTCCGCGACAATCTGGCTACCTCGTTTGGCGTGGCGCCCGCCGCCGCCAGCGTGGCCGCGCCCGCCCTGGTGGCGGCAGAGCTGCTGCTGGCCTGCTGGCTGCTGGCCGGCGGCACGCGCCTGCCGATGTTGCTGTCGCTATTGCTGCTGAGCACGCTCACCGCCATCCTGATCTACCGTTACTTCACCCACAGCGTGTTGCGCTGCAGTTGTTTTGGCGAAGCGGCGCGTCCCGTCTCGCGCTACGATTTGCTGCGCAATGTGCTGGTGGTCGGCATCAACGGCGCCTACTTTGCCCTGGCGCAGGAGACGGCCTTGCCCGTCGCCACCACCGTATTGGCCGCCGGCCTGGCGGCCATCGTCTGCGTGGTCACGATTTCCCTGCACGAGATCGCCACTTTGGCAAAGGCCGACTGATGGATTCCACGACCTTGCAACTGGTGCTGGCGGCGCTGGCGTTTGCCCTTGCCGGCAATATCTGGCTCAGCCTGGCCGTGCTGCGCGCCAGCCGCCGCGAACGCATCGCGCCCACGGCGCTGGTGCAGGGCCAGCCCCTGCCTGCCGTGCAAGCCCGCCCCTTGGCTGGCGGCGCGCGTTTTCAACCAGGCGCCGGCGGCCAGGCGACCGTGCTGCTGTTCCTGGCAAGCCGCTGCCCGAAATGCGAGGAAAAGCTGGCCGGCATCGAACGGCTGCTGCCGCTGGCGCGGAAAGCTGGCCTGGCCCTGTGGCTGCTCAGCGAAGAGCCGGTCCGCCGGCTGCGCGCCTTTTTGCCCGGCACCAGCCTGCGGGCCGTCACGGCACAGCTTGCGCTGCGCGACTACCGGCGAGTAAATCCGCTGATGAGCTCGCCCTCCTATGTATTCGTCAGTCACCTGGGCACAGTGGAAGCGGCCGGCCTGATCGGCGACGAAGACTGGCTGGCCCTAGTCGGACAACTGGCTGACGATACGGCAGAGGAGCGCGCCGCATGAGGCATATACACTTCGGCCCGCATTTTGAACGCCTGCGCCTGCTGTATCTCGTGCGCTGGCGCATTGCCGCCGGCTTGCTGTGCATGGCCCTCACCGTGGGTGCGCAGCTGGCCTTCCCGCAAGCCATCGCGTATTTCATCGACAACGTGGCGGCACTGACGCGGCGCGGCGTCACGTCGGGCATGGTCGCCGCCATGCTGGTCTTCAGCCTGCTGTATGCGCTGGCCTCGGCCGCGCGCTTCTACCTGCTGCAGTCAAGCGGCCACATGATCGTCATGGGCGTGCGCCGGCGTCTGTTCGACGTGGTGATCAACCAGCCCATCGCTTTTTTCGACAAGCACCATGGTGGCGAACTGAACAGCCGGCTCACGTCCGACGTGTCGGCACTGCATGAAAGCCTGACCATCGGCGCGGCCAATGCCCTGCGCTCGCTGTGCGTCTTTGTGGGCGGCATTGCCATGCTGCTGCATTTGTCACCGATGCTGAGCCTGCCCCTGGCCCTGTTCATTCCCATCAGCCTGTATCTCGGCAAGTTGTCTGGTAGCAATTATCGGCAGCGCGCGCGGACCATTTCAGCCAGCCTGGCCGCCAGCGGCAAAGTGGCGCAGGAATACTTTGCCCATGCGCGCCTGGTGCAAGCGTTCAACCAGCAAGGCGGCGCCATGGCCCGCTACGCGCAAGCCATGCGAGAACTGCTGGGCGTATCCCTGGCCGGCACGCGGCTGCTGGCTGTGTTCCAGGGCGCGCAAGGGCTGCTGGCTTTTGTTGCGCTGCTGACCACGCTGTGCTTCGGCGCCCACCTGATCGGCCAGGGCAGCCTGAGCGTGGGCGAGCTGACGGCCTTCGTCATCTATGCCAGCATGGTGACGGACACGGCCGGCTCCATCAGCGAATTCTGGAACACCTGGATGCGCACCATGGGCTCGACCGACCGCATCTTCGAGATTCTGCGCAGCCACCGTGCCGTGTCCGAGGCGGCGCCGCAACCGCCACTGGCCGGCCATATCGCGCTGCGCGAGGTGCGCTTTTCGTATCCCGAGCGCACGCAGGTCACGGCACTCGACGGCGTCAGTCTGGCCATACGTGCGGGCGAAAAAATCGCCCTGGTCGGCGCTTCGGGTGCGGGCAAGTCCACCATCGCCAGCCTCGTGCTGGGCCATTACCAGCCTGACGCGGGCAGCCTGCAGTTCGACGGCATCGATGCGCGCGTGCTCGGTGTGGCGCAGCTGCGCCGCCAAATGGCCGTGGTGGAACAGGAACCGGCCCTGTTTTCCGGCAGCATCGGCGACAATATCGGCTTTGCCGTGCCGGACCGGCAAGTGACGCGCGAAGAGATGGTCGCGGCGGCGCGCCTGGCGCACGCCCACGACTTCATTGCGGCCTTTCCTGACGGCTACGAGACCCTGGTGGGCGAACGGGGCGTGCAATTGTCCGGTGGGCAGAAGCAGCGCATCGCGATTGCCCGCGCCATTCTGCGCGCGCCGAAAATCCTCATCCTGGACGAAGCCACCAGCGCCCTCGACGCCGCCAGCGAACAGCAGGTGCAGCGCGCCCTCGATACGCTGATGCAAGGACGCACCACCATCATCATCGCCCACCGCTTCTCCACCATCGTGAAAGCGGACCGCATCATCGTCATGGACCAGGGCAGGATTTGCCAGCAAGGCACACACGCCGAGCTGCTGCGCGCTGGCGGCCAGTATGCGCGGCTGATGCAGCAGCAGTTGTCGCAATTCCAGCAGTTGCATGACAGTACGGCAACGCTGTAAAGTGGGCCACGATGAAAAAAACCTACCATGGCAGTTGCCACTGCGGCAGTGTGCGTTTCGCGGCCGAGATCGACCTGGCGGCCCCCAGCCTGCGCTGCAACTGCTCGTATTGCCTGAAAATCCGTTGCTGGGCCAGCCAAGTGCCGCCCACGGCCTTCCGCCTGCTGGCCGGTGAAGCGGCCTTGAGCGAATACCGCTTCGGCGTGGGCCGCGAGCGGCACTATTTTTGCCGCCACTGTGGCGTGCGCCCGTTTTGCCGCGGCGATTCTGCGCGCAGCGGCCCGTTTGTCGGCATCAGCGTCAACTGCCTCGACGATGCCTCGGTGGCCGAACTGGCCCGGGTGCCCGTCACCTTTGTCGATGGCTGGCATGACGAGTGGGACACGCCGCCGCAGGAAACGCGGCATCTGTAGAGGCAGAAGCAAGGCCGGGACGGGAAATACGGCTGCGCCATGTCGCAGGCGCCCAGATAAGCTTGCGCTCCCCGTTGTCTGGATCGGCATTCTGGGTGATAATTACGCCCATGAACGATACCACCACCTTACCCCCATTGCCCGATCGCCTGTCGATCGACCCTAGCAGCCCTTACCACGTTGCAGCCGTGTTCGAGAATGACGTCGGCATCCGCTTCAACGACAAGGAACGTCTTGACGTAGAAGAATATTGCATCAGCGAACGCTGGATCAAGGTCGCTTCCACCAAGTCCCTCGACCGCCGCGGCCGTCCGCTGCAGATCAAGCTGAAGGGCAAAGTCGAAGCGTTTTACCGCTAAGCAACACATGTAATGTCATCGAGGCCGATTTTCATCGGCCTTTTTTACGTCTGCAGGTATTACTCTGTCGCCATTGCCGCTCAAGCCGCCGGCGGCGGCTGGAAGGCGCAAAAACCCGGCCACTGGTCGCGGCTGTCGCACACTTTCAGGCAGCCTTTATTATCCTTGAAGGTGGCGACGACCTTGATGGGGAAGCCAAATTTTGGCGTGGTGGCCAGGAAGGCAGACGGGCAGCTTTGCTCGTTGCTGAAGCGGAAAGTGATTTCTTCGCGGCGGCCCTTGCGCTCAAAGCTCAGCATGAAGGTTTCATTGCTGTTCCACTGCGCCTTGCCCGGCACGCGGAAGCGGTAGCGCGGGCTGCCCGGCTGCTGGCCATCGAGTTTCTGGCCAAAGACGCGGCTGCTGGCCGTGGCCGTCTCGACCTTGGCAACCGGATACACGACGGCAAAGATATAGGTGCCGGCAAAACCCTGGTCGAAGCCAAGGCCCTTCTGGTAAAACGGCACGACGATATGCGGCGCGCCCGTGTATTCCACGGTATTGCGGGCCGTCACGCTCGACGTCAGCTTGTCATCGGGAACTTGCCCGAAGACCACGTCCAGTTCCAGCAACGCTTGTTGCTTGTCGATATCTTGCGCCAGATAGTCCTTGG
This sequence comes from Janthinobacterium salmonicoloratum, assembly GCF_051380845.1. Lineage (NCBI taxonomy): Bacteria > Pseudomonadati > Pseudomonadota > Betaproteobacteria > Burkholderiales > Oxalobacteraceae > Janthinobacterium > Janthinobacterium salmonicoloratum. The sequence continues at coordinate 270,429 of NZ_JBNYXV010000001.1, forward strand.
GGAACATTTCGCCGTGCACGCAGCCGGCCAGCAAGGAGGCGGCGAAGCAGCCGGCGATAAGTTTAGGGTTTGTCATGGCTGTTTTCCCTCCGGCGGCGCGGAAGCGAGGCCCAGCCCCGTCACTTGCCAGCCATTCTTGCCTTGTTTCCATTGAAATTGCTGGCCGAACCAGGCCAGTTCCAGCTCGCGCCGGATGCGGTTCGAATCCGTGCGGCCCTGGCGCGCCTTGATGGCGGCGCCCGCCTGTTCGGAAGCGGCTTCCGACAAGGGCTTCAGCCACCGTTGATAGGTGTCGGGCGGCAAGGCCAGGACGCCGGCCACGCCGTCGTCACGCGTGGCAACGATAATCTGCAGCTTGGTCAGCTTCCTGGCGAGATAGGCGCCGCGCCGACCGTCGGGCGAGACGGAGACCAGCATGGCGGGCGCGTAATCGCCGGTAACGGTGTCCTGCACGTCAAACCACAACAGTTCGCCCGTGCCCGTATCGAGCGCGCGGCCGTCGCGGGCAAACAGCAGCACTTCGCTGCGGCCCGGCTGCGGCACGCCCCATTCGGGGTCGCGCTCCGTGCGCACCATGTTGTCGCGCTGCATGGGACTGAGGGGGCGCATCAGCGGCTCGCCATTCTGCACGCCGATGAGGATCGTGCCCTGGCCCGTATAGCCCTTGGTAAAGGCCAGCAGCATGGGCTGGCCTTCGCGCGTGGCCTTGAGGGGCCGCACTTCCACCACTTCGCGCGCACCGCCGGGCCAGTAACCGTGCTGGCGGAAAGACAAAGTGACGAGCGGGTCGAAGCGGTCATGCGTGACGACGAAGTCGCCGTACTGTTTGCTCACCGGCACATACGGCGCTTGCGCCTGCGCGGCGGGCAAGATGGCGACAGCAAGGCTGGCGGCGGCCGCCAGGCGGCGCAGGGGAAAAGAAAGGGACAGCATGGCATCCTGTAAAGGTCGCACTGGGCGAAGGATTAGCATCATAGACGATTCCTCGTCAGCAACACTGTCCGGTAGGAAACATCAATGGCGCTGGATTTCGATCAGCTCGATCTCGAACAGCTTCGGCCACAGTTTGCCCGTGACAAACAAGCGCTTGCCGCGCGCATCCCAGGCGATACCGTTGAGCACGGCGTCGGGATTGGCCGTGCCCCGCTGGCCGGGCGGCAGCAAGCCTGTCAGGTCGATCCAGCCGACAACTTTACCGCTGGCAGGGTCGATGCGGGCGATCACGTCCGCGCCCCACACATTGGCAAACAGTTCCCCGTCAACCATTTCCAGCTCGTTCAGGCGTTCGATGGGGCGGCCTTCCGCCTTCACTTCGAAGCGGCGCACCTCGGCCAGGGTTTTCGGATTGAGCACGCGGATGGCGGAGGTGCCGTCGCTCATGTAGACGAATTGACTGTCGCTGGCCAAGCCCCAGCCTTCGCCCTGGTAGCTGAATTTGCGCTTGAGTTTGAAGGTTTTCTGGTCGAAGACATAACCTGTCTGCGACATCCACGTCAGGCCAAGGATTTCATCGCCCACGTCCGTGATGCCTTCACCGAACACTGTTTTATCGAGCATGCTTTTCTGCAGCACCTTGCCTGTCGTCAATTCCACCTTGCGCAGCGAAGACTGGCCGTTCTGGCCCGTGCTTTCATACAGATGGCCATCCTTGAACAGCAAGCCCTGGGTAAACGCCTGGGTGTCGTGCGGATAGGCATTCTTGACGAAATAGCCATACACGGGAATGGCGGCCTGGGCATGGCCCATTTCGCTCATCAGGCCCATGGTGCATAGCAATCCCAGCAGCAGCGAGCCTGCCGTGCGTTTCAGTCTGGCTTTACCTGTGTTCTTCATATTCTTGGCGGTGGTTGGCGAGCGCCTATTGTAATCGCCCTGGCTGCGCCATGCGCGCCCTGACGAGCTCCAGCCAGGCGCGCGCGGCGAAAGACAGCCGTCCGCCGCGGCGCCAGGCCAGCATCAAATTCCACTCCACGGGCGGGCCGGCCAGGGGAATGACGGCAAACTGCGCTGGCTCCAGGGTGTCGCAATACATCTTCGGCAGCAGGCAGATGCCCACACCCAGCCTCACCAGCGAGGCAATGAAATCCCACTGGCCGCTGCGGCCCGTGATGCGCGGGGCGAATCCGGCCCGTTGGCAGGCGTCCAGCACGATGTCATTCAAGGCGAAGGCGGCGCCGTAGAAAATGAAGGGACTGTCGGCCAGCTCGGCCAGGGCCACGGAAGAGCGTCCCTGCCACGGCGAGCCGGGTGCAGCCAGCAGGCACAGGGGCGAGCGCACGAGCGGCAGCGCCTCGAAATCCTGCCACGTGGCCGCATTGCCCGGATAGTCGAGCATGGTGCCCAGTTCCACCGTACCGGTGCGCAAGTCGCGCTCGATGGCTTGCGTGCCGCTCTCGTACATTTTCAGCTCGATGCCCGGATAGCGCTGGTGGTATTCGGCCAGCCACGGTGCCAGGGTGGAATGCGTCTGCGGCGACACGCCGACCCGTAGTTCACCCCGTTCCAGATGTTGCAGGTCGCGCAATTCCACCTTCAGTTCCGCGTGCAGGGCCAGCAGCTCATGCGCGCGCGACAGCACCACCTTGCCCGCGTCCGTCAGGGTAAAACGTTTACCGGCGCGGTCCAGCAAGGCCAGGTCCAGCGACTGTTCCAGTTGCGCGATCATCTTGCTGACGGTGGGCTGCGTCACGTGCAACTTGCTGGCCGCGCGCGTAAAACTGTTTTGCTCGACCACTTCGACGAAGTAGCGCAAGGAGCGGATATCCATGATGCATTCCAATATCGAATGATAATCATGAGTTTAAGTCATTTTATCTTTTGATGTTGGGTCACTACAATGAAAACGTCCCCCAGCCGTTTGAAAGCCCGCCGTGAAAGCCCCAGCCCTGCAACACCCTGTCTCCACGCCCCTGATGCATGCCCCCGCCTGGCGCCGGCCCGTGCATACCGTGTGGCAAGTTGGCGTGCTGATCGCCGCATGGTGGCTAGCCGACGAGGCCGCTTCCGCCCTGCACTTGCCGTTCTCCGGCGGCGTGGTGGGCCTGTTCGTGCTGGTGGCCCTGCTGCTGGCGGGCTGGGTGCGGCCTGCCGCCATCGAACTGGGCGCGAACTGGCTGCTGGCCAACATGCTGTTGTTCTTCATTCCGCTGGTCGTATCCGTGGTGCAATTTACACAATTATTGAAGTCGCAAGGTCTGATGCTGTTCGTGAATATCGGCCTGGGCTTTGCCAGCGTGATGCTGGCCACGGCGTTGACGGTGGAATGGGTGTGCCGCTATGAGCGCAAGCTGCGCCTGCAAAAACTGCTGCGCCAGCGCGCAGCCAGGGCGCAAGCATGAGCACCCTGCTCCTGTCGCTGCTGTTTTTGCTGCTGACCCTGGTGCTGTTCTACGCCAACCAGGCCGTGCACCGCCGCCATCCGCATTTTTTGCTGACGCCCGCCATCTGCACCTCGGCGATATTGATCGTCGTCGTGCAGGCGACCTCGACGCCGTTCGCCACGTATTTCGGCGAGACGCGCTGGCTGCCGTGGCTGCTGGGCCCCGCCACCATCGCCTTCGCCCTGCCCATCTTCCAGGAGCGCAAGCTGATCCGCAAACACTGGCTGGCCCTGTCGCTGGGCAGCTGCGCCGGCATCGTGGCATCGGTCGCCGCCACCCTGCTGCTGGACCGCTTGCTGGGTGTGCATGGCGACATGGCGCGCAGCCTGCTGGCCCGTTCCGTGTCGACGCCGTTCGCGCTGGAAGCGTCGCGCCACATGGGCGGCTCGGCCCAGCTGACGGGCATCTTCGTCGTCATGACGGGCTTGTTCGGCTTGATGCTCGGCAAACCGCTGCTGAAACTGCTGCCCTTGCGCATGCGCATCGCCCGTGGCGCTCCGTATGGCGCGGCGGCCCATGGCTTCGGCTTGTCCGTGGCGCGCCGTGTCGGTACGGAAGAAGGCGCCGTTGCCAGCCTGACGATGATTTTCTCGGGCGTCGTGACGGTGCTGCTGGCGCCGCTGCTGGGACATCTGCTGGGCTAAACCGCCACGCCAGCGGCATTTATCGGGGATAATACGTCTTTCCCCTTTCCAAGCAGCCGCGCCACGATGAAATACCCTGCAGTTCAGCCTTTCAGCGATCTCTTGCACCGCCTGGACGAGTTCGATGCCGTCATCGACGTGCGCAGCCCGTCCGAGTTCGCGGAAGACCATTTGCCGGGCGCCATCAACCTGCCCGTGTTGGACGACGAGCAGCGCGTGCGCGTCGGCACGCTGTACAAGCAGACGAGCGCCTTCGAAGCGAAGAAGCTGGGTGCGGCGCTGATCGCCAAGAACATTGCGCGGCATATCGAAGAGGGTTTTCTCGGCCACCCGCAGCATTGGAAGCCGCTGGTCTACTGCTGGCGCGGCGGCAACCGCAGCGGCGCCATGGCGCACATCCTGGCGCGCATCGGCTGGCCCGTCACGCAACTCGAGGGCGGCTACAAGGATTACCGGCGCCACGTGAACGCCGAACTGGCCACCCTGCCCGAACGCTTCGACTTCATCAACGTGCTGTGCGGTCCCACGGGCAGCGGCAAGAGCCGTTTGTTGCAGGTGCTCGACAGGCAAGGCGCGCAAGTGATCGACCTGGAAGATATGGCGGCCCACCGCGGCTCCGTGCTGGGCGGATTGCCGGACGCGGACCAGCCCTCGCAAAAAGCGTTTGAAAGCGCGCTGTGGCAGCAACTGCGCCGTTTCGACCCGCAACTGCCCGTCTTCATCGAATCGGAAAGCAAGAAAGTGGGCCGTTTGCGCGTGCCCGACGCACTGATGGAAAAGATGCGCGCGGCCGATTGCACCGACGTGCGCCTGGACATCGGGGAACGCGTGCAATTGCTGATGCAAGACTATGCGCATTTCGTCGGCGATCCGGCACGCCTCAATGCGCAGCTGGCCCTGTTGACGCAGCTGCATGGCAAGGAGAAAATTGCCAACTGGCAGCAACTGGCCGCGTCTGGCCGCATGGCCGAGCTGGTGGAAGCGTTGCTGGTCCAGCATTACGACCCCGTCTACCGGCAATCGATCGCCCGCAACTTCATCCGCTACGCCCAGGCGACGCCGCTGGTCTTGCCCGACATTTCAGAACATGCCTTTGAGCAAGCCGCGCGCGCATTATGTGCTATCGTCGGCGAACCCCGTACCGCCACCGCCGCGTAAGCGCTGGCGCAGCTTTTAATGACTTCTTGAGCAGGATGACGACCATGTCCGATAGCGCAGCAACACCCAATACACCCATCCGATTGACCGAATTTGCCCATGGCGGCGGCTGCGGCTGCAAAATTGCGCCCGGCGTGCTGGCCGACATTCTAAAAGGCAGCGGCGGTTTTCCCCTGCCGAAGGAATTGCTGGTCGGCATAGAAACCTCGGATGACGCGGCCGTCTACCAGCTCAACGACGAGCAGGCGCTGATCGCCACGACGGACTTCTTCATGCCCATCGTCGACGACCCGTTCGACTTTGGACGCATCGCCGCCACCAATGCCATTTCCGACGTGTACGCCATGGGCGGCACGCCCATCATGGCGCTGGCCCTGGTCGGCATGCCGATCAACAAGCTGCCGGTGGAAACCATCGGCCTCATCTTGAAGGGCGGCGAAACCATCTGCGCCCAGGCCGGCATCCCCATCGCGGGCGGCCACACCATCGATTCCGTGGAACCGATCTATGGTCTGGTTGTGCTGGGCCTGGTGCACCCGTCGCAAGTGAAACGCAACGCGGGCGCGCGCGCAGGCGATAAACTGGTATTGGGCAAGCCGATCGGCGTAGGCATTTTGTCGGCCGCGCTGAAGAAAAATGCGCTGGATGCGGATGGCTACGCCTCGCTGATAGCCAACACCACCAAATTGAATACCCCGGGCAAGAAACTGGCCCTGCTGGACGGCGTGCATGCACTGACGGATGTGACGGGCTTTGGCTTGCTGGGTCACACCCTGGAACTGGCGCGCGGCGCCAAGCTGCAGGCGCGCATCGCCATGGCATCCGTGCCGCTGCTGCCGCAAGTGCAGCAACTGGCGCAGAATGGCAACATCACGGGCGCTTCCGGCCGCAACTGGCAGGGCTACGGCGCACAAGTGGCGCTGGACGACAGTTTAAGCGCCATGGACAAGGCGATCCTGACGGACCCGCAAACGGCCGGCCCCCTGCTGGTGGCCTGTGCGCCGGAAGCTGTCGAGCAAGTGCTGGCGATTTTCCGTGCCGAAGGCTTTGGCGACGCCGTCGTCATCGGCGAGATGCAGGAAGGCAGTACCGGGGTTTCCGTATATTAATGAACAATTTTTTAAAGGTAGTCCCATGACCATGTTCTCCAACTCATTCAACAAGTTCCCCGCCATCCTGGCCACCGTCGCCGCCACCCTGGCCATCCACAGTGGCCTGGCGCAGGCGCAGCAAGTGTTGCGCGTGTCCGCCATCCCCGACGAAGCGCCGACGGAATTGCAGCGCAAGTTCAAGCCGCTGGGGAGCTACCTGGAGAAAAAGCTGGGCATGAAGGTGGAATTTACGCCCGTCACCGATTACGCGGCCTCCGTGGAAGGCTTGATCAATCACAAGCTCGACATGGTCTGGTTCGGCGGTTTTACTTTCGTGCAAGCGAACGTGCGCAGCGGCGGCAAGATCGTGCCGCTGGTGCAGCGCGAGGAAGACACGAAATTCCGCTCCGTGTTCGTCACCACCAGCAAGGACATCAATCAATTGTCTGACCTGAAAGGCAAGAACTTCACGTTCGGCTCGGAATCGTCGACCTCCGGCCATTTGATGCCACGCTACTACTTGCTGGCCGCCAAGATCAACCCGGACACCGACATGAAGCGCATCGCGTTTTCCGGCGCGCATGACGCTACCGTGGCGGCAGTGGCCGGCGGCAAGGTCGATGCGGGCACCTTGAACATTTCCGTGTGGGAAAAGCTGGTCGAAGCGAAAAAAGTCGATCCAAGCAAGGTGCGTGTGTTCTACACGACGCCCGGCTACTACGACTACAACTGGAGCGTGCGCGCCGACATGAATCCCGTCGTGCGCAAGAAGCTGACGGACGCCTTCCTGGCGCTGGACCCATCCACGCCGGAAGGCAAGGAAATCCTCGAGTTGCAGCGCGCCACCAAATTTATTCCGACCAAGGCCGAGAATTACAAGGATATCGAAGCGGCCGCGCGCGATGCGAAGCTGTTGAAGTAACTGCCGAAACTTGTCGGATGACGTCCTGCGGACGCATCCGACACACTCCCCCACACCGAAACATCGCATGACATTCCAACTTCACAAGGTCAGCGTCCACCACGCGGGCGCCGCCGGCAATGCGCTGGCCCTGCGCAACCTGGACCTGGACGTGGCCCAAGGTGAACAGATCGCCCTGATCGGCCCTTCCGGCGCCGGCAAGACCAGCCTGCTGCACACGCTGGCGTGCGCGCTGCGCCCCGAGTCCGGCACCCTGGACATCCTGGGCGCTTCGCCCTGGCAAGTCGGCAGCGCCGAGCGCCACGCCTTGCGCGCGCGCCTGTTCCTGGCGCCGCAAACGCCGCCCTTGCCGCCGCGCCAGCGGGTCGTCAACGCCGTGCTGGCGGGCCGCTTGCCACAATGGAGCTTGTGGATGGCCATCCGTTCGCTGCTGGCGCCCGTCGATCCGCGCGCCGCGTGGGTAGCCCTGGGCAAATTCAACCTGCAGGACAAGCTGTATGCGAGAGTCGACCGCCTGTCCGGCGGCGAACGCCAGCGCTGCGGCATGGCCCGCGCACTTGTGTCGAATGCCGAGGTCTTCCTCGTCGACGAGCCCTTGTCCGCGCTCGACCCCACACTGGCCTTGCAGACGATCAATGTGCTGCAGGCCGAAGCGACGGCGCGCAACGCCACCCTGATCTGCAGCCTGCACCAGGTGGACATCGCCCGCGCCTGTTTTACGCGCATCGTCGCCCTGCGCGACGGCCAGGTCGTCTTCGACTTGCCCAGCAGCGAGGTCAGCGACGCCATGATAGAGAAGCTGTACCGCAACAAGGCCGATCCGGCGCCCGCATTCGAGCCTGTGGACGTCGATCTCAACGCGGCGAGGCCCCGTTGCTGAAGGTCTCCACCCTGCCGCGCGATCCTGCCTGGCGCGGGCGCCTGACCACCGCTGCCGTCGTGCTGCTCGTGCTGTGGCCGATGCTGGTGCAAGCCGAGTTCAAGCCGTGGATTTTATGGGATGCGCAAAGCCTGGCGGCCACCTGGCAATTCCTTGCCAGCTTCGTGCCGCCCGCGCACTCGCTGGAATTCCTGCAACTGGTGGCCATTTCCAGCTGGGAAACCATCGCCATGGCCACGGCTGGCATGGCGATGGCCATGCTGGGCGCCATCCCTCTGACCCTGCTGGTGACGGAGCGCCTGTCGATTTCGCGCATCGGCAGCGGCAAGGTTTCACCGCTGGCCGCCACCGTGCGCCACGCAGTCCGTGCGCTGCTGGTGCTGCTGCGCAGCGTGCCGGAACTGGTCTGGGCCTTGTTATTGGTGCGCATCGTGGGACTGGGACCGACGGCGGGCGTGATCGCCATCGCGCTGACTTATTGCGGCATGCTGGGCAAGGTGTATGCGGAAATCCTCGAATCGTCGGACGCTTCCGCCTGCAACGCCCTGCTTCACAACGGCAGCGGCAGATTAAAAGCCCTGCTGTACGGTGCCTTGCCCGAATCGGCCGCCGAGCTGGTGTCGTACACGATTTACCGCTGGGAATGTGCAATCCGCGGCTCCGTCGTCATGGGTTTTGTCGGCGCGGGCGGCCTGGGCCAACGCATGGATGAATCGATGAAGATGATGGCGGGCAGTGAACTGGCCACCATGCTGATGGTGTTCGTGCTGCTGGTGGCGGGCGCCGACGCCGTTTCCGCCATGCTGCGCCGGAGGCTGGCATGAAGACGGAACCGATGTTGCCCGCCCTGCCCGTCCCGGCTCCCGTGCGCTGGTCGACCTGGGCCTTGCTGGCCGGCTTGGTGCTGCTGGTCATCGCCAGCTTCGCCACCTTGCCCCTGAAATGGGATGAATTCTTCAGTGCCGACGCCGTGCGCACCAGCGCCGACTTCCTGCACGGCTTCGCCCCGCCGGAGCTGGCCAGCCCCTTCCTCATGAAAGTCGGCGTCGCCACGTTCGAGACGCTGGCCATGTCGGCCATCGGCACGGTCATCGCCGCACTTCTGGGTGCGCTGCTGGCCCTGCCCGCCAGCGGCCGTTTCGGCAACCTGGCGCGCAACGCCACGCGCGCCATCCTGAACGTGCTGCGCTCGATCCCGGAACTGGTGTGGGCCTCGATTTTACTGATCGCCGCCGGCCTGGGCCCGTTCGCAGGGACCCTGGCGCTGGCTCTGCACACAGTAGGCGTGCTGGGCCGATTGTTTGCCGATGCCTTCGAAAATTGCCCGCCCTTGCCGGCCGCCACCTTGCGCATCAATGGCGCGCGCCCCGCCGTGGCCTTCCTGTACGCGACCTTGCCGCAATGCAGCCCGCAAATGATGTCCTACACCCTGTACCGCTGGGAAAACAATATCCGCGCCGCCGCCATCCTCGGCGTCGTCGGCGCGGGCGGCCTGGGGCAGATGCTGAAATATCATCTGTCGCTGTTCCAGATGCAGAACGCCGCCACCGTCATCGTCGCCATGCTGCTGATGGTGGCCGCCGTCGATGGCCTCAGCTACCTGCTGCGCCGCGCCATGACCCGCTGATTCGTTTCACTTTTTACAAGGAATGCCCATGTCAGGCTGGTGGACCATTATCTCGACGCAAACGCAGGAACAGCTGGCCGATATGACGAAAGTCAACAAGGAAGCCTTCCTGGCCAGCTGGGAAGCGGGCCTGTTCGGCGCGGACTGGATCGCGCAATTGTGCACACAAGGCAAGGCGACCCAGCTGACCTTCAACGGTTTCCCCAACCGCTACACGGCCTCGGCCGACATCATCGCACCCCTGCTGCTGGCGGGCATTGCCGAAGCGCAGGATGGCGAATTTCCACAGGACCGGCTAACGGGCTGGCCCGGCTGCATTACCGTGCATCCGGAACGCATTGCCGCCTGCGTGCCAGGCCAGTTGCTCACCATCGAAGTGTGGGATCAATCTTAAGTCGCACGCAAGAAATACGAATGCGCAAGTTTGGGTTCCTGTTAATATTGCCAAATACTTCAATGACTGGCGCCATCCCATGGAGAGCTGCCATGCCATTCAAGCATGATGGACGTATTTTCCTGCGCCGCAGGCCACTCTTGCATAGGCTGTCTATACCATGAAAAAACTGCTGCTGGGCGCCCTCGCCGCCTGCTGTGCGCTGCACGCCAGCGCCGCCCCCGTCGAAGACTTTATCGGCACGTGGAAACTGGAACGCACCACCGTCCCGAATTATGTCGTCATCAAGCAGGAAGGCGAGCGGCTCGTGGCGCTGCGCTACGCACGCAATGTCCTCAGCAACAAGATCACCGAGCGGCGCTTTCCTGCCAGCTATGCAGACGGCGATGTCACCATCGCTACGGACGGGACGATCATCGAGGCGCGCAGCGTGAACGGTGTGGCGACCGTCACGATGCTGGCTGAAGCGTATAAAAAGATTTCGTCGTCCACGGCCGCGCCGACCAGTTAAGGACGCCTGCAGATTTGAACAACATGATCATCCGCCCCGCCAGCGCCGCCGACTGGCCAGCCCTGAAAGCCGCGCGCCTGGCTGCCCTGCTCGACGCCCCCACGGCCTTTGGCGCCAGCCACACCAGCGCGGCCCGTTTTTCCGATGCAGACTGGCAACAGCGCGCCATCAGCACGCCCCAGCGCACGTTTTTCCTCGCCTTTGACGGCGACAAACCCATAGGCCTCGCCGCGCAAGTGGTGGCCGCCGATGGTGAATGCCACCTGATCGCCATGTGGGTAGCGCAGCAATACCGGGGCATGGCCGTGGCGCAGGAGCTGGTCGAGGCCGTCAAACAGCGCGCCGTCGACAATGGCCACGCGCGGCTGGTGCTCGATGTGGCGCCGGAGAATACGCGCGCGGCCGCGTTTTACCAGAAACAGGGCTTTGTCTTTTTACCTGAATGGGAAGCGCTGGAAAGCCATCCGCATATCCAGGTGCAAAAGATGGAGTGGCGTCCCGCCTGCGATGAATGCATTGCCGAGGGCTCACTACGGATGCCCGGTTGACATCGAAACAGGCGCCCTGGTCTCGGTGAAGCGGGCGCTGGCCTACAACGCATCTGTGCGCTGGATTGTCAGGTATGCTTGCAACAGACGATGTGCTAAGGATGTGGAGCATGGCCGAAATCCTGGAAAGAACGCAAACCTTGGCTGGCGGCGCGAGCCACTGCAATTTCCGTTTCTCCCGGCAGTGAACCTAGCCGGCAATGGAACGCAGGCGGCCTGTTCAATCATCACGTCTACAAACTGCAAGGATGCACCGCGATGCGACGATCCATTTCGACACTCCTGCTATTAATAACTGCCCTTGCCGGCAAGGCGGCGGCTGGCAATATTCCAGATATCGTTCTTGAATACGCGAGTGCTTTCGCTCAAACACAGGCGGCGGACAAGCAATTGCCCACGTCCCCCACTTTGCCAGCCGAATACGCGCAGTGGTTCTTTCAAGGTTTGATCCATCCAGCGGGCGGGATCGTGACGCAATCGGCGGTCATGCGCGAGGCCTACACGAATGGTCAACGCTATTGGCGCGATCATCCGTCCGAACGGGCCAATATCATGGCCGGCTATGGCTACCTTGCCATCGAGCGCGAAGGCACTTGGTCGCGGAGCTTTGAAAAGAGCGTTTTCCAAGCGGCCCATGTTGACGCTGACGCCGGCGCATGGTGGCTTGACTCCTTCGGCGGCGTTGCATGGAAGGACGTCGGCCTGGTGGCGCCCAATTCAATATATGAGCAGCCACGGGTACGGATTGTCGGTTATCTCAGCCCCAAAGGTCATTATGGCCATTTGGGCGCCTATGAACATGAAGTCCTGGTCACCTCGGGCGTCGCCGTGAAAGCCGCAGATCATTGATGACGACGCTGCAAAACTGCGATTTCAAGCACTTCATTCATCCCAATTGACACTCTGTCTTAAAAACCGCCTGGCGTTTCTGTTTCTTTTTACACTTATGCCAAGCTGAGTTTGACAAGCAATTACTTGAGATTAATGAACAGGATGAATATGCGTGCAATAGCTGGTCTTCTGCTGTGTTTATACGGCGCGGCGGTACAGGCCCAGGCGGACACGGCGCAAGCCGTGGAGCAAGCCGGGCAGGATGCGGCAGCGTCAGTCAATGTGAAGGGCATCCGGGATCCGGACTGGAAACCCTACAGTGCCATGCTCAAGGGCGTCAAACGGTTTGAGGAAAAACATGCGCTGGCGCCAGGCGCCGAGTTGCGCTTCATCCTGGAACCGCGCCGTGCCGATGTCGACATGCACGCCATCGCGCTGCGGCTTGAAAGCGATGAGGCAGGCATGGCGATACCGCTGGGGGAACGCAATGTCTTCACCTTGCCCGTCGAGCAGGGACCTCTCTATGAAAAGGCCGAGCTGACCGTGAACCGCAAGGCGGGGTCGGTCAGGTGGATTCCCTACGTCAGGAGCACGGCGACCAGCGACACCCTCCGCCGCCTGGGCGACCTGCGGCTGGCGTGCGAAGTGCATTGGGCCATCGACAAGGAAACCTTGCCTTTCGCCATGCGCACGGCGATGAGCGCAATGGGCGGGCCGTGCAATTTCGTGTCGCAAAAAGGCACCTACAGCTTTTCCGAACCGCGGCGTATCGCCACTGCAACGATCAACTTTAACGGCAAAAGCGCGCCCGTGCCCTTCAGCGGTTCGTCGTTTACGCCACCGTTACGGGAACAGGACTGGAGCGACGACAGCGTGCTGGAACTGACGTTCGAAAACGATTAGACCGCGCAGGGGCTATCGCAGTGCCTACTTCACCCGCTGCTTCTCCAGCTTGCGGGCCAGCGTGCGCCGGTGCATGCCAAGCCGTCTTGCCGTTTCCGAGATATTGAAATCCGTCTCGGCCAGCATTTCGTGGATGCGTTCCCATTCCAGGGTCTTGATATTGGTCGCGCGGTTGGTCAGTTCGATGTCGGCGTTGCCGGCCACGTGGCCGAAGGCCGCTTCGATGTCGTCCGTGTTCGACGGTTTCGCCAGGTACTGGCAAGCGCCCAGCTTGATGGCTTCGACGGCCGTGCCGATGCTGGCGTAGCCCGTCAGCACGACGATCAGCATTTCCGGGTCGTGCTGGTGCAGCATCTGCACGCAGGCCAGACCGGAAGTATTGCCATTGAGTTTCAGATCGACGACGGCGTAGTCGGGGCAATGCTGTTCCAGCAAGGCGCTTGCTTCGTCGAAATTGGTGGCCAGGATCACCTGGTAGCCGCGCCGCTCGAACGAGCGGCCCAGGGTGCGGGCAAACGCGGCGTCGTCTTCCACGATCAGTAACAGACGGTCATCCTGCATTTTGGTCGCTTTCTCTTTCCAGTTTGATGGCCGCCAGCGGCAAGGCCAGGTGCACCACCGCCCCGCCCTGCACCCTGTTGCGCGCCGTCACCGTACCGCCCAGGGTACGCGCAACATTCACCACCAGGAAGAGACCGAGGCCGCCACCGGGTTTACCCTTGCTGCTTTGATACGGCTTGCCCAGGTGCGTCAGCATCGACGGCTCGAAGCCGGGGCCCGCATCGGTAATGACCAGGTGCAGGGCATCCGCTTCGCGCGTCGCCTCGAAGCGCAGCCAGTCGGGCGACGCTTCCAGCGCATTGTCGAGCACATTGCAGATGGTTTGTTTCAGGGTCGAATCGAAGACGACGGGCACGTCATGCTCGATGCGGTTATCGTACTCGAAATCCTGGATCGGCCGGCTGGTGCGCCACTCGTCAACCAGGTCGTTGAGGAAGGTATTGATCGTCGTTTTCACGGACGATTCGCCGCGCGCCTCGCCCGCCGACAGCAGGATGCCGCTGACGATGCTCTTGCAGCGCTGCAACTGGGCCTGCATTTCCGTGATTTCTTCCAGCAATTCGCTGTTCTTGCTCAGTTCCGGCATGCGGCGCCAGTCGCCGAGGATGACGGACAGGGTCGCCAGCGGCGTGCCCAGCTCGTGCGCGGCGCCCGAGGCCAGCAAGCCCATGCGGATGATGTGCTCTTCTTCCGCCGCGCGCTGGCGCAAGTCGGCCACCTTGGCGTCGCCGGCGCGCTGGTTGCGGTTGATGCGCGTGATGAACACCACCAGCAAGGCGGCGTTCAAGATGAAACAGATCAGCAAGCCTTGCACGTAGAGGCTGGAAAAACCCCGCTCGGGGTCGATCGGCAAGATCAAGGGGCCGGGCAGCAAGGCCAGGCCGGCCAGGCACAGGCTGGTGATGGCCACCATGATCCAGGTCGACCACACTTCCAGCAGCACGGCGCTGAGGATGACTTGTAACAGATACAGGAAGGCAAACGGGTTGCTGATGCCGCCGCTCAGGTAGAGCTGGGCCGTCAGCACGGTGACGTCAACCAGCAGAGCGAGGAACAGGGCCGTGTTCGAGACGGGCTGGCGTTCGTGCCAGCGCAAGAGGCTGGCCAGGTTGAATGCGATGAGGCAGGACAGCACTTCGAGCATGTAGGGCACGGGCAAGGCGATGCCCAGTCCCACGCCCACGCCGAAGATTGTGCTGATCTGGCCGATCACGGCCAGCCAGCGCAGCTGGATCAGCAGCTTCATGTTCTGGTGACCAGCCGGATGTTCCATCTCGGCCGCCACCGCACCGCGCTCTAGTACTTCGCGGTTGGGCAGGATCTCAATCCTGCCCGACATGGTCGCTTTCCTGGCGCTGGGCGCCACGGGCGCGGCGGCGCTTGTCCTCGCGCACGATCCACCAGCTGATGCCGGCCACCATCAAGGCCAGCGCAAACCACGTCAAGGCGTACACGAGGTGGTTGTTGTGGAAGGAAATCACGGTCAGGCCGCCGACGGGCGCGTCACTGGCCGTTTCCGACTTTTCCTTCGCATCGACAAAATACGGCGCCACCTTGGTCAGCATGTGCGAGGCGCCGATGGCGGCCACGTCGCGCGAATACCAGTGCTGCGTGGCTGGACTATTTTCGCGCAGAAAACCGCCGCCCGTCTCGCTGATGCGCAGCAAGCCGTCGACGTTGACGATGCCGGCCGGGGTGCTGGCGGCGATGCCTTCGCGCTTCGGCACGAAGCCGCGGTTGACCAGCACGGTGCTGCCATCGGCCAGGCGCAATGGCGTCATCAGCCAATAACCGCTGCCCAGTGCCGTCGTTGCTTGCACCAGGGTATTGAAAATGGGGAGATAGGTACCGGAGAGTCGCACGTGGCGGTATTCATCCGTTTGTGGCGTGATACTGGCCCAGGCTGCGGGTCCAGGTGCGTCCGTTGCGGGCGCATGTACGCGTTGTTCGACGCGCTCGATCAGATCAAGCTTCCAGAACAGGCGCTTGACTTGCCAGGTGCCAAGGGCACAGAAACCGGCAAAAACGATCCCCGCCAGCAAGGCCAGTGCAATTTTTGAATAATGCACAGCCATGCCGCGTGGGCCTGGCGCGGCATCTTGCGATGCGGCGCCAGGGGCGCGCCCGGTGTTGCTTGGGCGCGTATTACTCATCATGGAGCCGTTTTCGTATGCATGTACTCAGGCATCAGATCCGGCATCATGTTGTGGTTCATGTGGTACATGACCCACAGGGAACCGGCCATGGCAATACCCACGATCATGATCGTGAAGATCAGCGCCATCATGTTCCAGCCGCCTTCGGACTTGGTGTTCATGTGCAGGAAGTACACCATGTGCACGACCACTTGAACAGCCGCGAACGCCAGCAGGACCAGGCCCATGGTGCCCGAGTTGGTGATGGCTTTCGTCATCACCAGCCAGAAAGGAATGGCCGTCAGGATCACCGACAGGATGAAGCCAATGGCGTAGCTTTTCAGGCTGCCATGATCGTGATGGTCATGGTGGTGGCTATCGCCGTGTGTGTGGTGGTCGCTCATGGCAGCACTCCCATCAGGTAGACAAAGGTGAAGACGCCGATCCAGATGACGTCCAGGAAGTGCCAGAACAAGGACAGGCACATCATGCGACGGCCGTTTTCCGGGGTCAGGCCATGCTTGTTCAACTGGAACATCAAGGTCACGAGCCAGATCACGCCAAACGTCACGTGCAAGCCGTGGGTACCGACCAGGGCGAAGAACGACGACAGGAACGCGCTGCGTTGCGGACCGGCGCCTTCGTGGATCAGATGAATGAATTCATACATTTCCAGCGACAGGAAGGCCAGGCCGAACAGGCCCGTGATACCCAGCCAGACCAGGGTGCTGCGCAATTGCTTGCGCTGCATGGCCAGCATGGCGAAGCCGTAGGTGATCGACGACAGCAGCAGCATGGCCGTGTTGACTGCCACCAGCGGCAGGTCGAACAGCGCGGCGCCCGTCGGGCCGTCCGCGTAGTTGCGGCCCACCACGGCGTACGTGGCGAACAGACAGGCGAAGATCAGGCAATCGCTCATCAGGTAGAGCCAGAAACCCAGCAAGCTGCCGTTTTCCGGGTGGTGCTCGCGCACAAAGTAGCTGCGCGTGCTTGGTGCGGCGCCAGCGGCGCCGGTGTTATGGGCGATGGTATCAGACATGGCTGCTCAGCAATTTAGTGTAAGCGTCTTCGGTACGGACCACTTCTTCCGCAGGAATGTAGTAATCGCGCTTGTAGTTAAAGGTATGGATGATGATGGTGACCATCATGATCACGAAGCCTATGCTGGCGACGAGCCACATTTGCCAGATCAGGCCAAAACCGACCAGTGCGGAGAGTGCGGCGATCACGAAACCAGCCCAGGTGTTCTTCGGCATGTGGATCTTCGTGAAACCGGACGTCGGACGCTGGTAACCGTGTTTCTTCATATCAGTCCATGCATCGAGTTCGTGCACTTGTGGCGTGAAGGCGAAATTATAGTCTGGCGGAGGCGACGACGTCGACCATTCCAAGGTACGGCCACCCCATGGGTCACCGGTCACGTCGCGCAGGGCGTGACGGTTGCGGTAGCTGACGAAGAACTGGATCAGCATGGAAGCGATACCCAGTGCGATCGAGACGGCGCCAAACCAGGCGATGATGGTCCAGATTTGCAGCGATGGATCTTCAAAGTGGTTGACACGACGGGTCACGCCCATCAGGCCCAGCACGTACAGCGGCATGAAGGCCAGGTAGAAGCCGACGAACCAGAACCAGAACGAGCACTTGCCCCAGAAAGAGTCGAGCTTGTAGCCGAAGGCTTTCGGGTACCAGTAGTTGATCGCAGCGAACACACCGAACACCACGCCGCCGATAATCACGTTATGGAAGTGGGCAATCAGGAACAAGCTGTTATGCAGCACGAAGTCAGCTGGTGGTACGGCCAGCAGCACGCCGGTCATGCCGCCGATGGTGAAGGTGACCATGAAGCCGATCGTCCACAGCATAGGCAGTTCAAAGCGGATACGGCCGCGGTACATGGTAAACAGCCAGTTGAAGATCTTCGCGCCCGTCGGGATCGAAATGATCATCGTCGTGATGCCGAAGAACGAGTTGACGCTGGCGCCCGAACCCATGGTGAAGAAGTGATGCAGCCATACCAGGTACGACAGGATCATGATGACGCAGGTGGCGTACACCATCGAGGCGTAGCCGAACAAACGCTTGCTACTGAACGTGGCGACGACTTCCGAGAACACGCCGAACAGTGGCAGGATCAGGATGTAGACCTCTGGGTGACCCCAGATCCAGATCAGGTTGACGTACATCATGGCGTTGCCGCCCAGTTCCGTCGTGAAGAAGTTAAAGCCGGCAACGCGGTCCAGCGACAGCATGGCCAATACGGCCGTCAGTACCGGGAAAGCGGCGACGATCAGGATGTTGGTGCACAGTGCGGTCCAGGTGAAGACTGGCATTTTCATCCAGGTCATGCCTGGCGCGCGCATCTTGACGATGGTGGCGATCAGGTTGACACCGGACAATAGCGTCCCGACCCCGGCAATCTGCAAGGACCAGATGTAATAGTCTACCCCCACGTCCGGACTGCCGACGATGCCCGACAGCGGTGGATACGCCAGCCAGCCCGTGCGGGCGAATTCGCCGACGAACAGCGAAGCCATGACCAGGGCGGCGCCCATGGTGGTCATCCAGAAGCTGAAGTTATTGAGGAAAGGGAAAGCCACGTCGCGCGCACCGATTTGCAGCGGCACCACGTAGTTCATCAGACCCGTCACGAAAGGCATCGCGACGAAGAAGATCATGATCACGCCGTGGGCGGTGAAGATCTGGTCGTAGTGATGCGGTGGCAGGAAGCCGGCATTGTCGCCAAAGGCGATCGCCTGCTGGGTACGCATCATGAGCGCGTCGGCAAAGCCGCGCAGCAGCATGACCAAGCCCAGAATCATGTACATGATACCGATTTTTTTATGGTCGATACTGGTGATCCAGTCGCGCCACAGGGTACCCCAGACGCGGAAATACGTCAGTGCCGCAACGAGTGCGATACCGCCCAGGGCGACCATTGCAAAGGTCGCCAGCAGGATAGGTTCGTGAAATGGAATTGCATCCCAAGTCAGACGGCCGAATATAAGCTTCGTCAGATCAATATGGTCTAGCATTGTTACTCTCAGAGAAAAAAGGGAGGCGCCAGGCAAGCGGCGCCAGTATCTGCAGCGCAATGCGCTGCGGGATTCATGCAGTTGTTACTTGGCTTGAACGCCCTTTTCAACCACTGCATCGCTAGCGACTACTGCCGTTACGGCCGCTACCGGGCTATTTGCCATCGTCAATTTGTATGGCTCGACCGGCGTCACGCACAGGGCGTCGGAAACGATGGTGCGGTTCAGAATTGCCTTGTACAGATCGTTAGGTACGGCGCTGTAGCGGCGAACCGGGTCGCGTTCGCTAGGCTGGGCCAGCGACAGGTAGTCGTCGCGGTTCAGCGCGCCGCCACCGGCACGTGCCGATTCCACCCACTTGTCGAAGTCCGCATCATTGACACCGTGGAACTTGAAGCGCATGCCCGAGAAACCGGCACCGCTGTAGTTCGCGGAGAAGCCCTTGTATACACCAGGCTTGTTGATGACGGCATTCAACTGCGTTTCCATGCCCGGCATGGCGTAGATCTGACCTGCCAGTGCGGGGATGAAGAACGAGTTCATGACGGACGAGGCGGTGATCTTGAAGCGGATCGGACGATCGACGGGCGCGTACAGTTCATTCACGGAAGCGATGCCTTGCTCCGGGTAGATGAACAACCATTTCCAGTCCAGCGCCACGACTTCGACGATCATCGGCTTGTGGCTGGCAGGAATCGGACGGTTGGCGTCGATACGGCTCAGCGGACGATAAGGATCGAGGGTGTGGGTGCTGATCCAGGTCAGCAGGCCCAGCACGATGATGATCAACAGGGGCGCGCCCCAGATGATCAGCTCGAGGCGAGTCGAGTGGTCCCAGTCCGGCTCGTATTTGGCCGCGGTATTGTTTTTTCTATAGCGCCATGCGAAAAGCAGGGTCAGGGCGATTACCGGAACGATAATCAGCAGCATCAGCAATGTCGAGATGACAATCAGATTGCCTTGCTGAATTGCGATGTCACCGGACGGATTCAGTACCACCGTATTGCAACCAGCCAACAATGCGAGAGGTAAAAGAAACAGTCCGCGACGAACTTTTAATGAAAACATACAGGAAAGTCCAGTACAGGGGATGAAGATATGGTACTGTATTCTCACTGGAGCGCGTTGGCAATTGGACGTTTTGTCCTACCCCTTGCTCGGATTTTCACTGGGTACGTGAGGAGTTTTCCTACGACTACCTGATGAATAGTCCTACTCCGGGCGTGAGACACCCGGGGTATGTTACGCGTTGGCCGAACTCGAAACTATATTGGAGACGATCATCATGTCCAGCACGCGCATACACAGCGGGGATGTACCCGCCGACTTTTCCCCCCATTCCCTGCGCGACGCAAGCGGGGCCGGCACGGTCGAATCGCATATCGACCCCGGTGAGATCGCCGTCGGCGTGATTATCGGCCGCGCTTCCGAATACTTTGACTTCTTTGTCTACGCCATCGCCTCGGTGCTGGTGTTTCCGCGCGTCTTCTTCCCGTTTGAAGAACGCCTGGAGGGCACATTGTATGCCTTCCTGATTTTCTCGTTTGCCTTCATCGCCCGTCCGTTCGGCACCGTGATCTTCATGGAGATCCAGCGCCGCATGGGGCGCAGCGCCAAGCTGACGATCGCCCTCTTCCTGCTGGGCGTGTCGACGGCCGGCATCGCCTTCCTGCCGACCTATTCGCACCTGGGCTTTGCCGCCATCATCTGGCTGTCCGTGCTGCGCATCGGCCAGGGCGTGGCGCTGGGCGGATCGTGGGATGGCTTGCCATCGCTGCTGGCCCTGAACGCGCCGGAAAACAAGCGCGGCTGGTACGCCATGCTGGGCCAGCTGGGCGCGCCCGCCGGCTTCCTGATCGCCGCCGGCCTGTTCTGGTTCATGCTGACCACCCTGACGGATGAAGACTTCCTCGACTGGGGCTGGCGCTATCCGTTCTATGTCGCCTTCGCCATCAACGTGGTAGCCCTGTTTGCCCGTTTGCGCCTCGTATCGACGAATGAATATGCGCGCCTGCTGGACGAACGCGAACTGCAGCCCGTGAGCGTGTTTGAAATGAGCCGCGGCCAGGGCCGCAACGTGCTGATCGGCGCCCTCGCCGCGCTGGCCAGCTACGCCCTGTTCCACCTGGTCACCGTGTTTCCGCTGTCGTGGATTTCCGTCTACCAGACGCGTTCCGCTTCCGACTTCCTGCAAGTGCAGATGGTGGGCGCCGTGCTGGCCGCCGTCGGCGTGGTGATTTCCGGCTTGCTGGCCGATAAATTCGGCCGCCGCACCACCCTGGGCGTGCTGGCCGTGCTGATCGCCATCTTCAGCGCCTTCGTGCCGACCCTGATGGGCGGCGGCAATACGGGCCAGGACGTCTTCATCCTCGTCGGCTTCAGCCTGCTGGGCCTGTCCTACGGCCAGGCAGCCGGCGCCGTGACGGCCAACTTCCCTGCCCGCTTCCGCTACACGGGTGCAGCCCTGACGTCCGACCTGGCCTGGCTGGTGGGTGCCGGCTTCGCCCCGCTCGTGGCGCTGGGCCTGTCGGCCAACTTCGGTCTCGCCTATGTCAGCTTCTACCTGCTGTCGGGCGCCGTCGCTTCGCTGGCCGCCCTGAGCCTGAACCGGGCGCTGGAGATTCGCGACTGACATATATAGTCAGCGCAGCGCGCGCAGTACTAAAAAACGCCGGCACCGTCCGGCGTTTTTTTATGCATGGCAGCCACGCAACCTCATCTGTGCGCTGCCCCGCATTGCACGGCCTTACAAGTCGGAAATTTATCGCAAGGCTG
Source organism: Janthinobacterium salmonicoloratum (assembly GCF_051380845.1). Classification (NCBI taxonomy): domain Bacteria; kingdom Pseudomonadati; phylum Pseudomonadota; class Betaproteobacteria; order Burkholderiales; family Oxalobacteraceae; genus Janthinobacterium; species Janthinobacterium salmonicoloratum. The sequence goes on from NZ_JBNYXV010000001.1 coordinate 291,824, forward strand.
TTATGCTAGCGCACACTTTGCTTGACCACCAGAAAACTTGCATTTCAATTAAAATTGACTTTTCGCGACAGCCTTACACGGACATGATGAATACCAAGACCCCGATCGACTCCTTCAGCTTTCGCCGCATTCTCGCCCGTAACGTCACCTTGCCGCTGGTCATCGGGGTCGTCACGGCCCTCGTGTTTGTCGGCCTGATCGCCTACCTGCTCTCGGCCCTGCGCTCGGTCGAGCATTCGGAACGGGTGATAGGCAATGCGAATGAAGTCATGAAGTTGTCGGTCGACCTGGAAACGGGCATGCGCGGCTACTTGCTGACGGGCGATGAAACGTTTTTGGCGCCGTATAAATCGGGCAAGGCGAAGATTGCCGTCGAAATGAACACGCTGCTTGAGCTGGTGTCCGACAGTCCCATCCAGACGGACCGTCTGCGCCGCATCCGCGCCCTGCAAAACCAGTGGATGGCCTATGCGGAAAGCGTGATCGCCCAACGCCGCAGCAACCAGGAATTCCTCGCCCGCGTGCGTCAAGGCGAAGGCAAGCTGGAATTTGACGAAATCCGCCGCGAATTTCTCACCTTCCTGTCCATGGAACAGCGGCTGCGCCAGGAACGGGCCGATACGGCCGAGAGCCGCACCATGCTGGCCGTGGTGGTGTTCCTGGTCCTGAGCCTGGGATTGTCGGGCCTGCTGGCCTACCTTGGACGGCGTGAACTGCTGCGCCTGTCCGATATCTACAACGATGCGCTTGAACAGCGCGGCAAGGATAACGAGGTGCTGCAGGAACAAGCATGGCTGCGCACGGGGCAGACGGAACTTGCAGCCCACACGAGCGGCCAGCTGGGCTTGCCGCAGCTGGGACGGCACGTGCTCGATTTCCTCGCCCATCGCCTTGACGTGGCCGTCGCCACCCTGTACGTCGTCGACGACGATGGCAGCCTGCGCCGCACAGCCGTATATGGTTTCAACGATCAGGGAGTGAAGGATAAGCAAGTCTTCAAACTGGGCGAAGGTCTGGTAGGCGAGACGGCGCGCGAAAAGCGTCTCAAGCATGTGCAGCAAGTGCCCGAGAATTATCTGACCGTGACGTCAAGCCTGGGCCGCGGCGCGCCGCTGGAGCTGGTTTTGATACCCGTCAACAACGAAGGCGTCGTCAACGGCGTCATCGAACTGGGCTTTACACATCCCGTCAACGCCCGCGCCAAGGAATGGCTGAACCTGATTGCCGCCAATGTCGGCACCTCGCTGGAAGCGGCCCTGTACCGCCAGCGCCTGCAAAATGTGCTGGAAGAAACCCAGCAACTGAATGAAGAGCTGGAAGTGCAGCAGGAAGAACTGCGCACGGCCAACGAAGAGCTGGGCGAGCAGTCGCGCGTGCTGGAACAGTCGCAAGCCCACCTGGAAGAGCAAAAGGCGGCGCTGGAACAGTCGAACGAGCAACTGGCCGTGCAAGCACTGTCGCTGGACCAGAAAAACATGGCCATCGGCGAGGCACACGCCCAGCTGGAAGCCCGCGCCGAGGAGCTGCAACGGGCCAGCCGTTATAAATCCGAATTCCTGGCGAATATGTCGCACGAGCTGCGCACGCCACTGAACAGCTCGCTCATCCTGTCGAAGCTGCTGTCGGATAACAGCGGCGGCAACCTGACGCCGGAGCAAGTGACGTTTGCGCAAACCATTTATTCGGCCGGCAACGATTTATTGACCCTCATCAACGATATCCTCGACATTTCCAAGGTCGAGGCGGGCAAGCTGGAATTGACGCCGGAAGCCGTGCCCTTCGACGAACTGCTCAGCAGCATGAAGATGCTGTTTGGCGCCCAGGCGCAGCAAAAGAAACTCGTTTTTGACGTCAAGGTGGCGCCGGATGCGCCGCCGTCGCTGGTCAGCGACCGCCAGCGCCTGGAGCAAATCCTGAAAAACCTGCTGTCGAACGCCATCAAGTTTACCGATGCGGGCACGGTGTCCCTGCACGTGGGTACCGCTGCGGACGGCCAGGTGCGCTTCCAGGTGCAGGATTCGGGCATCGGTATTGCCGACGACCAGCAGCAAAAGGTTTTCGACGCCTTCCACCAGGCCGACGGCACCACCAGCCGCCGCTATGGCGGTACGGGCCTGGGCCTGTCGATTTCGCGCGACCTGGCAGCCTTGCTGGGCGGCAGCATCGAGCTGGCCAGCACGCCAGGCCAGGGCAGCACGTTTACCTTGGTGCTGCCGGCCGTCATGCCGGAACGCGCGGTGGAAGCGGCGGTGACGCCGGCCGCCGCGCCGCAAGTGCCGGCAGCCGCCGTACCCAAGGCGGCACTTGCCGCCAAGCCCGTGCCACTGCCCACTTTCCAGGATGACAGAAATAGCGTGCCGGCTGTCAAGACCGGCCAGCGGTCCGTGCTGGTGATCGAGGATGAACCGTCGTTTGCCGGCATCCTGTTCGACCTCGCCCATGAAATGCAATACCGCTGCCTGGTGGCGCATGGCGCCGACGAAGGTTTGCGCCTGGCGGAAGAGTTCCTGCCCGACGCCATTCTGCTCGACATGGGCTTGCCGGATCGCCCCGGCTTGCTGGTTTTGCAGCAGCTCAAGGAAAACCCGCTGACGCGCCACATTCCCGTGCACATCGTGTCCGGCAATGACCAGATCCAGGAAGCCATGCAGCTGGGCGCCATCGGCTACGCCACGAAGCCGCGCACGCGCGAGCAGCTGAAGGAAGTGTTCCGCAAGCTCGAATCGAAATTCACGCAAAAGATGAAACGCATCCTGCTGGTCGAGGATGACGAACGCCAGCGCGAAAGCGTGGTCCACCTGATCAGCGACGACGACGTGGAAATCACGGCCGTGGCTCTGGGCGAGCAGGCGCTGGAATTGCTGAAAACGCAGATTTTCGACTGCATGATCATCGACTTGAAGCTGCCCGACATCCAGGGCAACGAATTGCTCGAACGCATGGAACATGAAGAGCTGTGTTCGTTCCCGCCCGTCATCGTCTACACGGGCCGCAACCTGAGCCGCGAGGAAGAAGCGGACCTGATGAAGTATTCGCGTTCCATCATCATCAAGGGCGCCCGCTCGCCCGAACGCCTGCTCGACGAAGTGACCTTGTTCCTGCACAAAGTGGAGTCGGAGCTGTCGAGCGAGCGCCAGGGCATGCTGCAGCAGGTGCGCAGCCGCGAACGCGTGTTTGAAGGGCGCAAGATTTTGCTGGTGGACGACGATGTGCGCAATATCTTTGCCCTGACGAATGCGCTTGAACAAAAAGGCGTGGTGGTGGAAATCGGCCGCAACGGCTTCGAAGCCATCAGCAAGCTCAACAGCGTTGACGATATCGACCTGGTGTTGATGGATGTCATGATGCCTGGCATGGATGGCCTGGAAGCGACGCGTCTGATCCGCGCTGATGGGCGCTACAACAAGCTGCCCATCATCGCGATTACCGCCAAGGCCATGAAGAATGACCAGGAAGAATGCCTGCAGGCGGGCGCGTCCGATTACCTGGCCAAACCGATCGACCTCGACCGTTTGTATTCGCTGCTGCGCGTGTGGATGCCGAAGATGGAACGCATGTGATGTCCCTGCACTACACGGACGCGCAACTGCATGCGCTGATGGACGCGATCTATCAGCGCTACAGCTATGATTTTCGCGACTATTCCCTGCCCTCGCAGCGGCGCCGCCTGAATCAGGCGCTCGAACGCTTCCACTGCGCCGACTTGCCCACCTTGCAGCAACTGGTGCTGGACGACGCGGCCGCCTTTGGCAAGCTGCTGCAGATTTTGACCGTGCCTGTCACGCAAATGTTCCGCGATCCGGCGTTTTTTCTCGCCTTGCGCGAACAGGTGGTGCCCGTGCTGAAAACCTATCCGTCGCCGACGATCTGGGTGGCCGGCTGCTGCACGGGAGAAGAAGCGCTGTCGCTGGCCATCGTGCTGCACGAGGAAGGCTTGCTCGATCGCAGCACGATTTACGCCACCGACATCAATCCGCAAGCGCTGGCCACGGCCGCGCGCGGCGTGTATCCGCTGCACCGCATGGCCGACTACAGCGACAACTACCTGGCTGCGGGCGGCCTGGGCCAGCTGGCCGAGTACTACACGGTCGAGCATGCCACCGCGCATTTCCAGCAACGCCTGCTCGACAGTATCAACTTTGCCGACCACAGCCTGTCCACGGACAGCGTCTTTATTGAAACGCAATTGATTTTCTGCCGTAACGTCCTGATTTACTTCAATAAAACCTTGCAGGAACGGGCCCTGGGCCTGTTCCACGACTCGCTGTGCCACCGGGGCTTCCTGGGACTGGGCAGCAAGGAAAGTACGCATTTCACCCGCTTTGCCGCCGACTTCGAGCCATTGCCGGGTCCCGAAAAGCTCTACCGCAAGCGTGCAACGTCGCACGCCGCCTCCCACTACGCTGGACGGCATGGTCATGCCAGGAATGAAACATGATGAATGAAACAAGCACTAAACTATTGATCGTCGACGACTTGCCGGAAAACTTGCGCGCGCTCAATGCGCTGATACGTGAGAGCGACCGCAGCGTCTACCAGGCATCCTCGGGGGAAGAAGCGCTGGCCCTGCTGCTGGAACACGATTTCGCGCTGGCCATCCTCGATGTGCAAATGCCGGAAATGGATGGCTTTGAGCTGGCGCAATTGATGCGCGGCACGGAAAAAACGCGCCATATTCCCATCGTCTTCGTCACGGCGGCTGGCAAGGAAATGAATTTTGCCTTCCAGGGCTATGAAAGCGGCGCCGTTGACTTCCTGCACAAGCCGCTCGACATCAATGCCGTGCAAAGCAAGGTCAACGTCTTTGTCGCCCTGCACCAGCAGCGCAGCGAAACGCGGCGCCAGGTGCAGGCGCTGGAGCACAGCCGCCAGCAGCAGGAAGCGCTGCTGAAGGAATTGCGCGCCACCCAGGCTGAACTGCAGCGCTCGCTTCGCCTGCGCGACGAATTCATGTCGATGGTGGCGCATGAACTGCGCACGCCGCTAAACACGCTGTTCCTGGAAACGCAGATGCGCACCGTCAACCTGGAGCGGGGCAACCTGGCCGCCTTCGAGCCGGAAAAGCTGAGCAAAATGGTGGCGCGCGACGGGCGGCAAATCCGCAGCATGGTGCGCCTGATCGACGACATGCTCGACGTCTCGCGCATCACCAGCGGCAAGCTGTCGATCCGCCGCGAAGCCGTCGACCTGACCAGCCTGGTGCGCCGGGTGGCTGACGACCTGGGCCCGTATGCGGCCACGACGGGCAGCGTGTTGGAAGTGATGGCCTTCGAACCCATCCAGGGTTTCTGGGATGCCTTCCGCGTCGAGCAGATCGTTGTCAACCTGATCAGCAATGCCGTGCGCTACGGCCAGGGCCAGCCCGTGGAAATCAGCCTGGCGCACACACAGAACAGCGCCGTCATCGAAGTGCGCGACCATGGCATCGGCATCAATGCGCGCGACCAGGAACGCATTTTCGACGCCTTCGAGCGCGTCATGTACCAGGACCGCACGGGCGGCCTGGGCCTGGGCCTGTTCATTACCAAGCAACTGGTCGATGCGCATGGCGGCGCCATCACCCTGCAAAGCCAGCCCGGCAATGGCGCCCTGTTCAGCGTCACCCTGCCGCTGGCCGGTAGCTGAGGCCGCATGAGCAGCACTCCTGCCAACAGCAGCCAGGCCGGCGCCAGCGGCGTGGCCTTTCTGCTGCAACTGGAACGCCGGCTGCGCCTGCTGCAAGACACGGGCGATATCCTTTCATTGTCGGCTCAGCTGCTGGGACAGCGTCTGGGTGCCCAGCAAGTGGCCTGTTTCGATATCGACCAGACCCTGCAATGCCCCACCCTCCAGCATGCGTGGAGCGATGGCCTGGCGCCCGGCGCCGCCGGCGAGTATTTCCTCGGTGATTATGCCGCCCGCCTGGCCGATACGCTGGCCGCCGGCCAGGCGCTCGCTGTCAGCGATGTGGCGAGCGACCCGCGCACGGCGATGCCGGCCGCACTGGCCACGTTTGCGCGCCTGGGTATCCGTGCCTTCCTGAACATTCCCATCGCCAAGGAGGGCCGGCTGGCGGCCCTGTTCGTCGTGCACAGCAGCGCGGCGCGCCTGTGGCATGCGGACGAAATCGAACTGGCCGTGCAAGTGTCGGAGCGGGTCTGGTCGACCATCTTGCGGGCCCAGGCGGAATCGCGCCTGCGCACGCTCAGTGCCAGCATGGAAACGCAGGTGGCCGAGCGCACGCGCGAGTTCGGCCGCACCTGGAACGTCAGCCCCGATTTGCTGGGCGTGCTCAACCTCGACGGCTATTTCGAGCACTCGAACCCGGCCTGGCAAGCCACTCTGGGCTGGTCGGTGGAGGAAATCCGCACGACGAAATTTTTTGAACTGATCCACCCGGACGACTTGCCGCGCACCTATGCGGCCTGGGACGCGGCCAACCAGGGCCAGCCTGCGCTGCGCTTCGAAAACCGCTACCGCCACAAGCTGGGCGGTTGGCACTGGCTGTCGTGGGTGGCCGTGCCCGAGGGCGAGAAGGTATATTGCAGCGCACGCGACATCACCGTGGAAAAGAAGCTGGAAGCGGACCTGGCCGCGCGCAACAGCGAGCGCGAGCGGCTGTGGCGCAGCGCACAGGACCTGATGGTGGCCATCGATGCCGAAGGCTGCTTTGCCGCCGTCAACCCGGCCGCGAGCACCATCCTGGGCTGGCTGCCCGAGGAAATGCTGGGCCGCAGCCTCTTCGACTTCGTGCTGCCCGAGGATGCCGCCGCCACGCGCCTGGCGCTGGCGCAAGTGACGCAGGAAGCCATGCCCAGCTTTGAAAACCGCTACCGGCACCGCGATGGTGGCCACCGCTGGCTGTCCTGGGTGGCGGCGCCCGAAGGTGACCTGGTGTTTGCCACCGGACGCCACGTCACCATGGAAAAAGAGGCGCAAGCCACCTTGCGCAGCATGCAGGAATCGTTGCGCCACAGCGAAATGGCCCTGCTGCAATCGCAAAAACTCGAAGCACTGGGCAAGCTGACGGGCGGCGTGGCCCATGATTTCAATAACGTCCTGCAAATTATCTCCGGCAATTTGCAGTTGCTGCAGTTGGGCCTGGACGACGACCCGCAGGCCGCCAAGCGCATCGCCAGCGCCTCGGCCGCCGTGGAACGGGGCGCCAAGCTGTCGGCCCAGCTGCTGGCCTTTGCGCGGCGCCAACCCTTGAAACCGCTGGTGACGGACCTGGCGCAACTGCTGCGCGCGACGGAAGAGCTGCTGCGACGCGCCACCGGCGAAACCATCGAAACGCGTTTACTGCTGGCCGATGACTGCTGGCGCGCCCTGGTCGACCCGCATCAGCTGGAAAACGTCGTCCTCAACCTGGCCATCAACGCGCGCGACGCCATGGATGGCCAGGGCCAGCTGACCATCGAACTGAGCAACAGCGTGCTGGGCAGCGACTATGCGGCGCGCCATGCGGACGTGGCGCCCGGCGACTACGTGCAGCTGGCCGTCTCGGACACGGGCACGGGCATTCCTGCCGACTTGCTGGACAAGATTTTCGAACCGTTCTTCACGACCAAAGGCGAAGGCACGGGCCTGGGCCTGTCCATGGCGTACGGTTTCCTGCGCCAGAGCGGCGGCCACTTGACGGTGGACAGCCTGCCCGGCCATGGCAGCACCTTCCGCATCTACCTGCCGCGCTCACTCGAAGCGGAAACGGAACTGCCGCTGCAGCTGAGCGGCCCGGTGCTGGGTGGCAAGGAAACCATCCTCGTCGTGGAAGACGACGTGCAGGTACAGACGACGGTGGTCGACATGCTGCGCGGCCTCGGCTATGGCGTGCTGCGCGCCAGCGATGGAGAAAGCGCGCTGGCCGTCATCGGCAGCGGCGCCCCCATCGACCTGCTGTTTACGGATGTGGTCATGCCGGGCAAGGTGGCCAGCACGGAACTGGCGCGCCAGGCCCGCGTGCTGCTGCCGCAGCTGACAGTGTTGTTTACGTCGGGCTACACGCAGGATGCCATCATGCAGGGCGGCCGCCTGGAGCCGGGCGTGGAATTGTTGAGCAAACCCTACCGGCGCGAAGACCTGGCGCGGCGCATCCGCCACCTGCTGGCCAACGGCCGCCACGTGACGGCCCTGCACCAGTACCGCGCGCAACTGGCGCCGCAGCCGTCCATGCCGCCACTACCGGGTGCGCGGCCGGGTATGCGTCACATCTTGCTGGTGGAAGACAATGCGGACGCGCGCGCCATGACGAGCGAACTGCTGGCCATGCTGGGACACACGGTGCTGGCCGTGGGCACGGCCGAGGAAGCCTTGCCCTTGCTGGGCACGCCGGGACTGGAACTGCTGCTGACCGACATCAGCCTGCCGCAGATGTCGGGCGTCGAGCTGGCCGAGCTGGCGGCCCGCGAGCAGCCGCAACTGGAAGTGGTGTTTTCCACCGGCCATGCACCGGCCAATTCCGGCGTGCTGGACCCGCAGGCGCGCTTCCTCGTGAAACCATTTACCGTCGAGCAACTGCAGCAAGCCTTGCAGGCGCCAGCCCGGTAAGCTAGTAAACGTCGATCCGGCGCGCCTTCAGTGCGCCTGCCAGCTCGTCCAGGCCAAAGGGTTTGCGCAGGAAGCGCGCGCTGGCGTCCTGCATCAGGCTGGCGCCCCAGTCGTGCCCGGAAGCAAACACCACCTCCAGCTGCGGCCAGTGCGCGCGCGCATGGCGCGCCAGTTCCAGGCCGGACATGGTAGGCAGGCTGATGTCCGTCACCAGCACGTCCAGGCCCGGCATCGCCAGCAGGGGCAAGGCTTCCTCGGCACTGGCCACCCCGTGCACGGTATGCCCCAGTATATTCAGCATCTCGGTCGTCATTTCGCGCGCATCGTCATTGTCTTCCACCAGCAGGATGCGCCGCCCGGACGGGTCGGGCGCGCCCACCAGGCGGCGGTCGGCCAGCACGTGGCGGATGCGCCGCGCCAGGTCTTCGCGCTGGTAGGGTTTGCTCAACAGCTCCACGCCGGGGTCCAGCCGCCCGCCCTGCATGATGGCGTTGTGCGTATAGCCGGAGGTAAACAATACGGCCAGTTCCGGCAGCAGCAGCCTGGCCTGCCGCGCCATCTCCTTGCTGCTGACGGGCCCCGGCATGACCACGTCCGTAAACAACAGGTCGATGGCCACGCCCGTACCCAGCAGGGCCAGGGCCGAGGCGCCATCGTCCGCATGCAGCACGTCATAGCCAAGGCCGCGCAGCATGTCGACCACCGTATGTTGCACGGGGGCATCGTCTTCCACCACGAGGATGGTCTCGCTGCCGCCCAGCACGGGGCCCGTCAGGCCCGGTGGCGGCTCTGCCAGCTTTTCCAGCGAACGGGGCAAGTAAATCTTGAACGTCGTGCCGGCGCCCGGCGCGCTGTGCACCTTGATGTGGCCCGCGCTCTGGCGGATGAAGCCGTAGGCCATGGAAAGCCCCAGTCCCGTGCCCTCGCCCTCGCGCTTGGTGGTGAAGAACGGCTCGAAGATCTGGTCGATCACGTCGCGCTCCATGCCATGGCCCGTGTCGGTGATGGTCAGCAGCACGTATTGCCCTTCCAACACGTCGGCATGCAGGCTGGCGTAAGCGGCATCGAGCGTGACGTTGCTCAAGGTAAAAGTGAGGCGCCCGCCCTTGTCCATCGCATCGCGCGCGTTGATGGCCATGTTCAGCAGCACGTTTTCCATCTGGTTCGGGTCGACCAGGGTATGCCACAAGCCTTCGCTGATGAAGGTTTCCTCGGAAACAGCTTCGCCCAGTGCGCGGCGGATCAGCTCATGCATGCGGCGCAGCAAACGCCCCAGGTCCGTCACCAGCGGCCTCAAAGGTTGACGCCGCGCAAAGGCCAGAAGTTGCGAGGACAGCTTGGCGCCCCGTTCGACGGCCGAGGCCGCCGAAGCGAGACGCCTGGCCGCCTGCGGATTGTCGGCCACGGTCAGCTTCAGCAACTGCAAATTGCCCGAGATAATTTGCAGGACGTTATTGAAATCGTGGGCCACGCCGCCCGTCAGCTTGCCGATCGATTCCAGCTTTTGCGCCTGCAATAAAGCTTGCTCACTGCGCACCAGCGCCAGCCGCGCCTCTTTTTCGTCCGTGACGTCGCGGCCGATGGCATGGATCAGCTTTTGCGCCGGCACGGCCGTCCAGGAAATCCAGCGGTAGCCGCCATCGCGGCGCCGGTAGCGGTTTTCCATGCGCAAGGTGGGCGCGCCGTGGGCCAGGCACGACAAGTCCTTCAAGGCCGCCATGCGGTCGTCGGGATGCACGAGGCTGATGAAATCCATGCCCAGTGACTCGATTTCAGGGCGGTCGAGGATCTTGCTCCAGGCGGGATTGACGGCGATGATCATGCCGGCCAGGTCCGCCACCAGCATGATATCGGTGGACAGCCGCCACATGCGGTCGCGGTCGGCCGTACGGTTGGCCATTTCCACTTCCAGCGAGGAATTCAGGTAAGCCATCTTTTCCAGCACGTTCTTCTGTTCCTGCACGTCCGTATTCGTACCTACCCAGCGCAGCACCTTTCCCGCCTCGTCGAACAGGGGCAAGGCGCGCGCCAGGAACCAGCGGTAGGCGCCGTCGCTGGCGCGGCGCATGCGGAACTCGTGTTCGTAGGCGCTGGCGGTGGTGACGGCCCGTTCCCAGCTTTTCTGCGAGGCCTGCACGTCGTCCGGATGCACGCAGTGGCGGAAACCGCTGGACACCAGCGACTTCATCGCTTGCCCCGTGTATTCGCAGACCTGCTCGTTGACCCAGTAGGTGGCGCCGCTGCCATGCGCCAGCCAGGCCTGGTTGGGCATGGTGGAAGCGAGCGAACGGAACTGCGCCTCGCTGTCGAGCAAGGCGTTGCGCGCCTGCCAGTGTTCATCGATATCCTCGCACGAGCCATACCATTTCGCGGGCTGGCCGCGCTCGTCTTGCCGGCAATACGCGCGCGAATGCACCCAGCGGTACTGGCCGTCCTGCCGGCGCACGCGCATTTCCTGGTCGAAAGGCTGGCCGCTGCCCACCGCTTCGCTCCAGGCCGCCAAGGAATGGGGCACATCCTCGGGGTGGATGGCTTCCAGCCAGTTGGTGCCCAGGCCGCTGCCGCCCGTCCATTCGCGCCAGCGCTGCGCCACGTAATCGAGCTTGCCTTCGGTATCGGCCGTCCACAGCACTTGGGTGTTCAGTTCTATGGCGTAATGAAAATGTTCGCGGCTGTCGTGCAATGCCTGTTCCAGCTGGCCCCGCTCGATGACATGCGCGGCCACGCGCGCGGCCAGCGCCAGCAGTTCGATCTCGGGTTGCGTAGGATGGCACGGCGCCTGGAAAAACAGACCCAGCACGCCCAGGATATGCCCCTTGGCGCCGAAGACGGGAGCGACCCAGCAGGCGCGGTAACCGTGCAGCATGGCTTCCTTGCGTCCCGCGCTCCAGTGCACGTCGCGCGTGATGTCGCCGCAATACACGGGCGCGCCGGAAAAGGCGGCCGTGCCGAAGGGAGATGGCTGGTCGCCGCCGTGGCGCAGGGCCAGGCACAGGTCTTGTGGCAGGCTGGGCGCAGACAAGCCGCAAAAGCGGTCGGCTTCGTCAATGAGCAGCAGGCAGGCATGTGCGCCGCCCTCGGCCAGGTCTTGCAGCGCCAGCAACAAGTGTTCCAGTGCATGGGCCAGGTCGGCACCTGCCGCGATGCTGCCCAGCGCACTATGCTCGGCGTCCAGCAAGGAAAGAATGTTGTTTGCGTGCACCGTGTCGATAAGGGGAAAACTGATGCCCGAATATACCATGTGCCACCCCTCTTGCAGGAGGAAAACAGCGCAGTGCTTGATCTCTGCCTCCACGCGGCCCTATGCTAAAGTATTGCTCTCTTCTCAAGCGAATCCCAGCATGCCTACCTCCTTGCCGTCCTCCCTGATCGCCACCGCCCTGCTCGCCTCCATTCAAGGCACCGTCGCCGCCCCCATGAGTCTGGACGACTACCTGGCCCTGAACGGCCCCCCGCACACGGCGCAGATCGCCTATGGCCCCGCGCCGTCACAATACGCACAGCTGTTCCGGCCTGAAGGCAGCGGACCGTTCCCCGTCGTCGTGCTCGTGCATGGCGGCTGCTGGACGGTGGCCTTCGGCGGCATCAAGCAGATGCGCAACGTGGCCGGCGCCCTCGTTGCGCAAGGCATCGCCGTGTGGAATGTCGAGTACCGCCGGGTCGACGAGGAAGGCGGCGGCTATCCGGGCACCTACGAAGACATGCACGCTGCGCTGGACAGCCTGCAGCAGCACGCAGACCAGTACCAGCTCGACACGGGCCACATCCTCGCCATGGGCCATTCGGCCGGCGGCCAGTTGGTGCAATGGATCGCCGGCCGGGAAAAACTGCCAAAGACCAGCCCCCTGTACCGCGACAAGTTCCTGCCGGTGAACAAGATCCTCAGCCTGGGCGGCCTGGCCGACCTACGCCATGAAAAGGAGTTGATCAAGACCAGCTGCGAGCGCGACATCGCACAACTGGCAGGCAGCGCCAGCACCGAGCGCCCCGACATGTACAGCGACACCAACGCGGCAGATCTGATCCCCAACGGCAGCCGCACCGTGCTGGCCACGGGAGAACTGGACACCATATCCCCGCCCCGAGTCGCGCACGATTACGCGGCGAAAGCAGTGAAGGCCGGAGACCATGCGGAGGTGCTGATTTTGCCCGGCGCCAGCCACTACGACGAGATCGCGGCCACGTCGAATGCGTGGAAGATGATTTTGCCCGTGATTAGGCAGTTGCTGGGGATGGACGCGCAACGATGACAGTGCTGCCTGTAGCAGGCGACATGACAAAGGTAGCGTTCAAGGCCCGCACGTGGGCGGATGTCGCTTGCTTGATGAACGCGACCTGGCGCGATACTGGAATGATGGACGCGGCAGGCCGCAAAGCTCCTCGGTCTTTTAATCTCTGGGCCCGCTGGCTCAGCAAAAAGTTAGGTTGCGACATGGCGTATTCTTTTTCACGCTTGATAATTGCGACTAGTTTGGCTTGTTTAGTCATGGGCATGGCCGCTATTCAACAAATGCGCCTTGGTCGCCCCATCGGTAAAGTAAAATACTTTCTGCTTAAATTAGCGGTGTTAATCTGGCTAGTGAGTGGACTATTTGTCGGAACACTCTACAGTCACGGAGTCGATGTGGCGTGGTACATTTTTGGTGTCGCCGTTAGCCTGGCCGGATGTGTCGTCGCAGGCATTGTTGTGTTTGCTTGGCAGGTTTGCACAAGGCGCAAGCACGACAGTTAACATACCTTATGCAGTTGCATCAACGAATTTAGTTGCCGACCGATAATGGCGCAATAGACCCACTTCCATATATCTGGCCAGTTTGCGTTCTGTACCTCTTTTCGAGCGGCCCGTCGCATGCCTGTTAAGCGGTGAAAAATCACAGCGTATTGTTAAGCCTCTATCATGAGCGGCGGGCACTCCGCTGCCAAATAAGGGGAAACAATGCAGAAACCGATAGGTCTAATATGTGCGGTCGTACTCGCCTTGATTGCCGCTGTTAATGTCCAGGCAACCACGTTGGACCAACTCGTTCGCGCTTACGCTGAACAGCGCGACTTTAGCGGCGTAGTGCTAGTCGCGCGCGATGGCCAGCCCATCTACCAAGCCGCTTTTGGCATTGCACAGCCAGCTTGGAAGGTAGCGGTCACCGACGATAGCGTATTTCGTATCGGTTCACTCAGCAAGCCGCTCACTGCGACTTTGGTCATGCGACTCGTGGAGATTGGCCGTATCAACCTTGATGAAACCGTTGGCACCTACCTCCCAGCCGCGTATGCAGGTACTGACGCGGGGAAAATAACGGTGCGACAACTGCTGGCACATACGTCCGGCTTGGCCGATCTGCCATCTCGCTACACCGATCCATTCTGGAGCAAAGACGCACGCCGTCATTACACGCCCAAAGAATTCGCAAGCGAATGGATTCCCGGTGCACTGGCAAGCGAACCCGGGATCTGGCGCTACAACAACAACGGCTATTACTTGCTCGGAATGATTGTTGAAGCGGCCACCGGAAAAAGCTATGCCGAGAATATGAAACAATATATCTTTGCACCGGCAGGCATGCAAGACAGTGGCGTATTCGATGGCCGCACAATTATCGCGAAACTTGCACAGGGAACCGTGCAGGCCGACGATGGCACGCGCGTAATGCCCCCCTATATCGATCCATCCGTCTCTTATTCTGCGGCTGGCCTGTATTCGACGGCGCTGGACTTGGTGCGCTTTGACTCTGCGCTGGCCGGTGGCCGCCTACTCAACCAGACGTCCCAGCGCGAAATGTATGCAAATAGAGGCAAGGGCTATGGTTACGGCTGGGAGGTCGAGAACTGGGCCGTACGCACAGATACGCCACTTCCCGTTGTTCTGCATACCGGAAGCATTCCTGGCTACCAGAGTATATTTGTGCGCTCGTTATCCGATCATGTGGCTATCGTCATTCTTGACAATGCCTGGCAGGGGGCGACGGTGGTCGCGATGGCAAGAGACATTGCCGACCTCGTGCATGGCAAACCGGTGGCCTTGCCGCGACGCAGCCTGCAGGCTGCCCTCAGTCCAATCTTGTTTCGTGAAGGCCTGGACGCAATGCGTGCCGCCTACATCCGCTTAGGTGTACGCGAGTCCACAATGTACGATGTGAGCGAATCTGCACTCAACGCTTTTGGCTATAGCCTATTACGCAAGAGCCAGCCGGAAGCCGCTATCCAGGTCTTTCGCTGGAATGCAGAAGCCCATCCCCTTAGCCATAACGTCCACGATAGTTTGGCTGAAGCCCTGCTTGCATCGGGAGACCGCGAAGGCGCTCGCGCCGGCTATGCCAAGGTATTGGCCTTAGATCCAGGCAATCGCCACGCGACTGAAGAACTGGAAAAGCTCCGCCACACAAATCCCTGAGCAATGTCCGCGTTGGGGCGAAAGCAGACCTTCCTCAATCGCAAACTGCCAACGATAGCAAGAACACCCCGCGCCCCAAACCCAGGCTCCCCGGGCCCAGCGAGCCTGAAAAATGGCCAGGGCAAGGCGCGCGGGCGAAGACAGTACGCATGTACGGCGAGCCCAAGCAACGCAGCCATGGGCATTTTCTCAGGCCCGCGACTCCGGCCCGCTATTCTTAAATATTACTGAACACGCGCCAGGTACTGTGCCAGCTGGGCGAAAGTAGCCTTGAACCCCTGCGTCATCGACTCATGCCCTTCCAGGAAAGTATCATGCTGCTCATCCGTCGCCTTGTGCGGCGTGGAGCGCAAGGTCATCGTCGTCTTGCCATTTTCTTCGGTGAGGGTCATGGTATTGAACGATTCCAGCGGCCAGGTGGCGCTGACGGGGTGCTGCACGGGGTTGCCCTGTTTGTCTGCGAATGACAGGATGGAGACGATCTTTTCCGGCGCTTCGATCTGCTGGTAAGTGAACTTGCCCCACATCTCGTAGCCATTGTCGGCGCGCATGCCGTAGTGGAAGATGCCGCCCGGCTGCAAGTCCAGCGCCAGCACGCTCAATTCGAAGCCTACGGGGCCCCACCACTGGGCCAGACGCTCCGGCTCTACCCACGATTGGAACACCAGCTCGCGCGGCGCGTCGAAAGTTTGCGTAATGACAAAGTCGCTGCTGTCGCGGTGCTGGCCGTCCTGCTTCTGTTTTTCCGTCGTCATGCTGTCTCCTGAGGGTGGTGGGCAGACTGTTAATGTACCAGCGGTGCCGATAAACGGGAAGGCCTGTACGCCTGTCAAACCGGCATGCTAGAATATTAGTTAGACACCTAACCATTAGACGACGTACCTTATGATTTCTATCGAAGAGCGCTTTTCCGCCGCGCTCCACAAGACGGCGCGCGGCTGGCGCCATGCCATCGACCGGCGACTGAAGGACCTGGACCTGGGGCAAGCGAGCTGGATGGCCATCGCCATGATCGCCAAGTCGCCGCAGCCGCCCTCGCAAAGCGAGCTGGCCCATCAGCTGGGCGTGGAAAACCCCACCATGGTGTCGATGCTGGACCGGCTAGTGAAATCGGGCTTCGTGCAGCGCCAGCCATCGGAAACGGACCGCAGGGTCAAACTGGTGGTGCTGACCGAAGCGGGCATGCAGGTATATGACACGGTGCGCAAGGAAGCGGACAGCTTTCGCAAGGAGCTGCTGCAGGGCATAGCTCCCGATCAGCTGCGGGCCGCCACCGAGCTGCTGGAAGCGTTGCAGGCGGCCACGGAGAAATCCGCATGAGTTCGGCCACAGCCAGCGCCGCACCGGCGCTGCCCGCTTCACAGGACCCCACCTTGAACCGGCGCATGATCACCATTTCGATCATGCTCGCCACCATCATCCAGGCGCTCGACGGCACCATCGCCAACGTCGCCCTGCCCCACATGCAAGGCAGCCTGTCCGCCTCGCAAGACCAGATCACCTGGGTACTGACCTCGTTCATCGTCGCCGCCGCCATCGCCACGCCCCTGACGGGCTGGCTGTGCGACCGCTACGGCCAGAAAAATACCTTTCTGGTGTCGGTTGCCGGCTTTACGCTCGCTTCCGTCCTGTGCGGCCTGTCCGGCACCCTGTCCGAAATCGTTGCCGCCCGTTTGCTGCAAGGCGTGTTCGGCGCGGCGCTGGTGCCGCTGTCGCAGGCGGTGCTGCTCGACATCAACCCGCGCGAGAAACATGGCTCGGCCATGGCCATCTGGGGCATGGGCGTGATGATCGGCCCCATCCTGGGACCGACCCTGGGCGGCTGGCTGACGGACAGCTACAGCTGGCGCTGGGTCTTCTTCATCAACATCCCCATCGGCGCCATGGCCTTCTACGGCATCTGGCGCTATATCCGCAAGGATGCACCGAAGGGCCGCATGACCTTCGACATGTTCGGCTTTGCGACGCTCAGCCTGTCCATCGGCGCGCTGCAGATGCTGCTGGACCGGGGCGAACAGAACGACTGGTTTTCCTCGACGGAAACGTGGATCGAAGCCATCGTGCTGGCCATGAGCTTGTGCTACTTCATTGCCCACACGGCCTTGCGTCCGGCCGGCAAGTCTTTCCTCGACTACCGGCTGTTGAAAAACTCGAACTATGTGAGCGGCTTGCTGTTCATCTTCATCGTCGGCATGGTGCTGTTCGCCACGCGTGCGCTGACGCCATCGATGCTGCAAGGCTTGATGAATTACCCGGCCGCCATCGCCGGCCTGGTGACGGCGCCCAGCGGTCTGGGCACGATGCTGGCCATGTTGATCGTCGGCAAGCTGACGGGCAAGATCGATACGCGCATCCTGCTGGGCGTGGGCTTTTCGATTACCGCGTTCTCGCTGTGGCAGATGGCCAATTTCACCCTGGACCTGGTGCCCAAGACCGTGGTGTGGAACGGCATCATCCAGGGGATCGGCCTGGGCCTCGTGTTCGTACCCCTGAGCGCGGCCACCTTTGCCACGCTATCGCCCGAGATGCGGGCGGAAGGCACGGCGATTTACAGCCTGGTGCGCAATATCGGCAGCAGCATCGGCATCGCCCTCGTGCAAACCTTGTTGGTGCGCAATACGCAGATCGCCCATGCGTCCCTGACGGAACACATCACTATCGCCAATCCGGCCCTGCATGACCCCGCCATCGCCAGCGTCTACAACTTAGGTACAGCTTCCGGCATGGCCGCGCTGAATGGCGAAATCACGCGGCAGGCGTCGATGATCGCCTACCTCGACGACTTCTGGCTGATGATGTGGCTGACCATCCTCGTGCTGCCACTCTTGCTCCTGATCAAACCACCGAAGAAAAATGCGCCTGTCGTGGTCGACCACGCGGCCATGGAATAACCCTCATGCACACATCGATGAAACTCCCCCTGAGCGTATTGGCCCTCGGCGTCACGCTGGCCCTGGCCGGCTGCGCCAGCCTCCCGCCCGACACGCAACAGTTGCCGCAGCAAGACCTGGCCACCGTCCAATTGGCGGCCGACATCCACCTAGCCAGCGAAGGCTGGCCCGCCGCCCAGTGGTGGCGGCAGTTCCAGGATGCTCAGCTGGACCAGCTGATCGAGCAAGCCCTGTCCGCCAGCCCCGGCCTGGACGTGGCGAATGCCCGCATCGGCTCGGCCCTGTCCGCGTTTGACGCACAGCATGCGGAGCGCGGCCCCAGGATAGATGCGAGCGCGAATGCCAGCCGCCAGCGCTATTCGGGCAATGGACTGATGCCCGCCCCCATCGGCGGCAATTACTACAACGAGGTCACCGTGGGCGTGCAAGCCTATTACGACCTGGACTGGTGGGGCAAGCACAAGGCGCAGATCGCCGCCAGCCTGGGCGAAGTCAACGCCCGCCGCGCCGAATACGCGATGGTGGAACAGATGCTGGCGGCCGAGATCGCCCGCCACTACTTCAGCATGCAAAACGGCTGGGCCCGCATGGACAACCTGCATGCGCTGGTCAAGTTGCAGCAGCAACTGGTGCTGGACAAGGAAAAGCGCATCGTCAACGGCCTCGGCGTCAGCGACGACCATCTGTCCGCGCAAACGCGCCTGAGCTTGCTGCAACAGCAGATCGCCGTGCTGGAAACGCAGATCGTCACGGAACGGGAAGCCTTGCGCGCCCTGCTCGGCGCCGACGGCACGGCGCTGGCCAGCTTGCAGCAGAAACAGGCGCAGCCGCTACCGCATGCGCTGCCAGGCAAGCTGGGCATGGAATTGCTGGCGCGCCGGCCCGACTTGCAGGCGGCCCGCTGGCGGGTACAGGCGGCCATGAGCAAGATCGAGGCGGCGCAGGCGTCGTTCTACCCCGATATCGACCTGGGCGCTTCGTTCGGCCTCGATGCCATCAAGCTGGGCAAGCTGCTGCAGTCGGGCAGCCGCACCCTGTTCATCGGACCGGCCTTGTCGCTGCCCCTGTTCGACAGCGGCCGCCTGCAGGCGCAGCTCGGTGGTGCGCGCAGCGAACGCAATGAGTTGATCGCCGACTATAACCAGAATGTCTTCAATGTCGTGCGCGACGTGGCGCAGGCGGGTGCCAGGGTGCAAGGCGTGGAAAACCAGCTGCGCCTGCAGCAGGAAAACCTGCGCGCCAGCGAGGCGCAGCTGCGCAACGCGAATGCGCGGCTCAAGCAAGGTCTGGCCGACCGTGCCACGCAACTGAACGCGGAAATGACCGTGCGCGGCCAGGTGGACCTGGGCATGCAGCTGCAAAACCAGCGCCAGAACGCGGAAATCAACCTGACAGTGGCGCTGGGGGGCGGCTACCGGGGCAGCAGCGACTTTGCCAGCACGGCCAGCATCAGCAAACAATAACAATCGATTACGGAACACATCATGAGCAGCGATACCACAGCAATGACCACCCAAACAGAACAGCCGGGCAAGCGCAAGGCCGTCCTCATCGCCATCACGGCCGCCTTTGTCGTGGCTGGCGCCGCCTGGGGCGCGTATTACCAGCTGGTGCTGGCCAAAGAGGAAGTCACGGACAACGCCTATGTGGGTGGCAACCTCGTCACCCTGTCGGCGCAAGTGACGGGCAATGTCGATGAAATCCGCGCCGACGAGACGCAAATGGTGAAAGCGGGTGCGCCCCTGATCACGCTGAACGGCATCGATGCGAACCTGGCCCTGAGTCAGGCCCAAGCGCGGCTGGGCAACGTGGTGCGCCAGGAGCGCGAGCGCTATGCGAACGTGGCGCAGTACGACGCCATCATCGAGCAGCGCCGCCTGGCACTGGCCACGGCCCAGGGCAACCTGGCCCGCCGCGCGCCGTTGGCGCTGGATCACACGATCTCGGGTGAAGATCTGGCCCATGCGAAACAGGCCGTCGATGATGCGAAAGCGGCCTTGACGGTGGCGCAGCGCCAGGCAGAGTCGGCAAAATCGGGCGTGGCCGGCGTGCACCTGGCCAGCCATCCGGCCGTCTTGTCCGCCCGGAGCGACGTGCTGCAGGCATGGCTGGCCGTGCGCCGCAATGCCGTGGTCGCGCCCGTGTCCGGCTATGTGGCCAAGCGCAGCGTGCAGCTGGGCACGCACGTGACGCCGGGCACGCCCTTGATGTCCATCGTGCCGCTGGACCAGTTATGGGTCGATGCAAACTTCAAGGAATCCGAATTGCGCAATATCCGCGTGGGCCAGGCGGCGACCATCGAAACGGATTTGTATGGCAGCAAGGTGGTGTATCACGGCAAGGTGCTGGGCATGTCGGCCGGCACGGGCAGCGCGTTTTCCCTGTTGCCAGCGCAAAACGCCACGGGCAACTGGATCAAGGTGGTGCAGCGCGTGCCCGTGCGCATCACGCTCGATGCCAGGGAGCTGGCCGCCCATCCGCTGCGCATCGGCCTGTCCACCACGGTGACGGTCGATACCAGCCATGGCGAAGGGGCGACCCTGGACCAGCCGATGGTGGCGTCCACCGTCTACACGACAAGGGCACTGGCACAGCCGGTGGCAGAGGCGGAGAAGATGGCCGATGCGATCATTGCGCAAAACTCGACAGACTGACGCCTATTTCGCCTTCCCCGCCGCCGCCACCTGATCCAATATATGCTTGGGCACGGCTGCATAGTGCTTGAATTCCATCGTGTAGGTGGCGCGGCCCTGGGTCAGCGAACGCAAGGTGGTGGAATAGCCGAACATTTCGGCCAGCGGCACCAGGGCCTTGACGATGCGCCCCGCGCCGCCGGGGATGTCGTCGATGCCCTGCACCATGCCGCGGCGGGCCGTCAGGTCGCCCATGACGTTGCCCATGAACTCTTCCGGCGTTTCCGCCTCCACCTGCATCATCGGTTCCAGCAGCACGGGATGGGCCTTGCGCATGCCATCCTTGAAGGCGATGGAGCCCGCCATGCGAAACGCATTTTCGTTCGAATCGACATCGTGGTAGGAGCCGAACGTCAAGGTGGCCTTTACATCGACGACCGGGTAGCCGGCCAGCACGCCCGATTTGAGGGTTTCGGCGATGCCCTTGTCGACGGCGGGAATGAATTCGCGCGGCACCACGCCGCCCTTGATGGCGTCAACGAACTGGTAGCCCGTGCCCGGCTCCTGCGGTTCGAGTTTGAGTACGACGTGGCCGTACTGACCCCTTCCGCCTGACTGCTTGACGAACTTGCCCTCGATATCCTCCACCGTGCGCGTGATGGTTTCGCGATACGCCACCTGCGGCTTGCCCACGTTCGCTTCCACGCCGAATTCGCGCCGCATGCGGTCCACTAAAATTTCCAGGTGCAATTCGCCCATGCCGGACATGATGGTCTGGCCAGACTCTTCATCCGTATGCACCTTGAACGACGGGTCTTCCTGGGCCAGGCGGCTCAGGGCGATGCCCATCTTTTCTTGGTCCGCCTTGGTCTTTGGTTCGACCGCCTGGGAAATCACGGGTTCCGGGAAAATCATCTTTTCCAGCACGATGATGTGGTCGATGGCGCACAGGGTGTCGCCCGTGGTCACGGCTTTCAGACCCACGGCGGCGGCGATGTCGCCTGCATACACTTCCTTGATTTCCTTGCGCTCGTTCGCATGCATCTGCAGGATGCGCCCCAGCCGTTCGCGCGCGCTCTTGGTGGGGTTGTAGACCATGTCGCCCGAGTTCACGACGCCGGAATACACGCGGAAGAAGGTCAGTTGCCCCACGAACGGGTCCGTCATGATCTTGAAGGCGAGCGCGGCAAAGTGCTCCTCGTCCGTCGGATGGCGCTCCACCTCGTTGTCGTGCTCGTCATGGCCCATGATGGGCGGCACCTCCATGGGCGACGGCAGGTACTCGATGACGGCGTCCAGCATGGCCTGCACGCCCTTGTTCTTGAAGGCGCTGCCGCACAGCATGGGCACGATTTCATTGCGGATGGTGCGCGCGCGCAATGCCTGTTTCAGCTCAGCTTCCGTAAACGTGTCGCCATTCAGGTAACGTTCCGTCATCTCGGTGGTCGCTTCGGCCGCGTGTTCGACCAAGTGCTCGTGCCACTCCTGCGCCTGCGGCAGCAAGCTGGCGGGAATCTCGCCATAGCTGAACTGCACGCCCTGGCTGGCGTCATCCCAGGTGATGGCGCGCATTTTCAGGAGGTCGATCACGCCCGTAAAATGCTCCTCGGCGCCGATGGGCAGCTGGATGGGCACGGCCACGCCTTTCAGGCGGTCGGCAATCTGCTTGCGCACGCGCAGGAAGTCCGCGCCCACCCGGTCCATCTTGTTGATGAAGGCGATGCGCGGCACATGGTACTTGTTGGCTTGCCGCCACACGGTTTCCGATTGCGGCTGCACGCCGCCGACGGCGTCGTAGACCATCACGGCGCCGTCGAGCACGCGCATCGAACGCTCGACTTCAATCGTGAAATCCACGTGGCCGGGCGTGTCGATAATGTTGATGCGGTGTTCGGGGAAGTTGCCCGCCATGCCTTTCCAGAAGGCAGTGGTGGCGGCCGAGGTGATGGTGATGCCCCGTTCCTGCTCCTGCTCCATCCAGTCCATGGTGGCGGCGCCATTGTGCACTTCGCCGATCTTGTGATTGACCCCCGTATAAAACAGGATGCGCTCGGTGGTGGTGGTCTTGCCGGCGTCGATATGGGCGCTGATGCCGATGTTGCGGTAGCGCTCGATAGGTGTTTTGCGGGTCATCACAATCTCCATGGCTAGCCCCGGCACCCGGTTTTCCAGTGTAGCAGACATCGATTTGGGCGGCACGGCAGCGGACCGTTTACCACGCGTACAACACTGACGGTCGCGCGCACGTCAGGCGCACGGAAGCTATCTGCGGATTCGGCTATACTTCCCAGACTTTAATTTTTGAACTTTAATTAAACAAAGATTAATAAAAATCAAAACGCATGGCATCCTGCCATGCAAGGCGACGCCGCCGGCATGCCAGCCCAGGTGCGCACCGAACGACATGCCACACTCAGCCTATGACTATACAACTAAGAAAAATAATCCTTTCCTCCCTGCTGGCGTCGCCAGCGCTGGCCATGGCCGGTGAACTGGAACAGCAAATGCAGCGTTGCGCCGTGCTTGGCGACGCCAGCGCCCGACTGGGCTGCTTCGACACCCTGGCCAAGGCGGCGGAAAAGGCCACCATCGCGGCCGGCGGCGACCCCGCCACCGCGGCCGTCACCCTGGCTGCAGCCGCAGAGGCCGCTCCCCTCACTCCAGTCAGTCCGCCAGGCGTGGCCACGCCGGACGCCGTCAATGCCGCCATTCCCGCCATCGCGCAGGCTGGCGCGGCGCCACCGGAAGCGCCGATTTCGCGCACGCAGCAATCCTGGGAGCTCAACAACGCTTCGAAGCGTGGCCTGTTCAACTTCCGTCCGCACCGCGACACCTATCTGTTGCTGGCCAATTACAGCGATGCGTCCAACGACGAACCGTTCCAGGATTTCACGCCCGGCGGCATCAAGAGCCAGCATGTGGAATTGACCTTCCAGCTGAGCTTCAAGATGAAGCTGCTGGAAGACATCGCCGGCACGCCCATCGACATGTGGTTCGGCTACACGCAGCAAAGTTTCTGGCAGGCGTATAACCGCAAGGCATCGAGCCCGTTCCGCGAAACGAACTACCAGCCGGAGCTGATGCTGATCTTGCCGATCAACAAAAATTTCGCGGGCGTGGAAGTCAATTACCTGAACTTGGGCCTGGTGCACCAGTCGAATGGGCAGACGTCGACCCTGTCGCGCAGCTGGAACCGCGTGTATGCCGAGTTGGGCATGGAAAAAGACAACTTGGCCGTCACGACGCGCGTCTGGCACCGCCTCGACAATAGCAAGACCGACAATGACAATATCGATATCACCGATTACATGGGACATGGCGACTTGCGCGTGAGCTACCGCAACAAGGGGCATGAATACGCGGTGACCGCGCGCCGCAATTTCAGCAAGAAGCATGGCTCCATGCAGGCAAGCTGGGCTTTCCCATTGAAGGCCAACCTGAAAGGCTATCTGCAACTGTTCTCCGGCTATGGTCAGAGCTTGATCGACTATAACTATTCGCAGAAATCGATCGGCGCCGGTTTCATGGTCGACCTGTAAGCGGCACAATGACAGAAACAAAAATGGCGCCGAGGGCGCCATTTTTTTTGGGGAATATCTGGTTTAGCGCCGGCCACCGCCCAGCACACGGGCCGGCAGCATGACGATGGCGCGCAGCAATTCGAACACGCCTTCCACGCCGATGCCGATCAAGCGCAATGGCAGCAACAGCAGCCAGGCCAGCGGATACAGCACGAGGGCCAGCAGGGCCAGAGGCCAGCACACCAGCAAGAGCAGCAACCACAGCACGAATCCCAGCATCTCGTTCCCCTCAAATGAAATGTGCGGAGCAAGCCGTGCTTGCCCCGCTACACTATATAAAAGCGCCGCGACGGCGGCAACGGCCATGCGATGAACGGCACAAAGCGGGGATGGACTGGGTAAAAACGGGGATGAACGGTAGTTGGCGAGCAGCTTATTGGCCGACGCAAATCACTTTCGTGATGTACTCGTGCGCGTTCGGCTTCTTGTTGGCGGCCCATTTGATGGCCTGATTGGCCTCTTCGATGGTCAAGATGGTGGCCTTTTCCTTCGACTTGATGAAGGACACGCCTTCAAACACGCCTTCCTTGCTGCGCATTACCTTGGCAAACACGGGAGGCCTGGTCTCGCCATCGCTGATTTTGTTCTGTTGCACGAGGTAACGCTGATCGATCTGTTCCATGATAGTAAAGCTGTCCAGTGGGTAAAAGACGAAATATACCCTGAATGGACAAACGCCGCAGGACGAAATCGCTGCGGCGTTGCCTTGGGATTAACGATGCTTATGCGTAGACGGCGTTCTGTATCACTGGCTGCAGGTTGACGTCATAGATCACCTGCGCGCGGATCGACGCTTCCAGCGAAGGGATCGAGCCGCCGGCGCGGTACTGGAAGCTCACTTGCAGCACATCGCCCGCCTTCACGGCCACCGGCGCGGCCAGCGGCAAGCACATGTAGTGGTTCAGCCAGTCGATGGTGGTCGAGCGCTCGGGCACCACGGCCAGGATATTCTTGGTGACGAAACGCAAGGCGTTCAGGGTGCCGCTGCGCTCGACGACAAACTTGCCGTCAAAACCGAACACGCTGTCCGTCGGCTGACTGAAGTCGATGATGCTGTAGACGGACGGCGGCGCCAGTTCCTGTACGCCGGGATGAATGGCCGTGGTTTCCTGGAATTGCACGATGGGCGCATAAAAGCCCTCGAAATCGTATTCCTGCTGCATCGGCTGCACGGCCATGATGACGGCTTCGGGCAGGAAGATGGGCAGCGGGCCGCCAAAACGGGCCAGATAGCGGCGCTTGAACGATTCGATCACTTCCACCTGCTTTTCGCGCAGCATGCCGACATGAATCATTTCGCAAATGACCACATCGACAGGCTCGGGCGGCAGGTACTCAAAGGCGTCCGCGTGAACGACTTCGACTTTTTCACCGTTGGGATTGAGCGCCAGCATCTTGCGCGCTTCCTTGACCATGTCCGGGTTGAACTCCACGCACCAGACCTTGTCGGCGCGCGCAGCCGCAAACCACGACAGCACGCCCGTGCCACCGCCCAGCTCCAGCACCTTCATGCCGGGTTTTACCGCGTAATCGATCGCCGACTTGAACCCGTGCATGCGGTTCTGGTCCATCAGCATATTGTGATGGTAATGGACGGGGATAAATTGCCCCAGGTAACAACTCTCGATTTCTCGTTCATTCAGCATGTCTGTCCTCTTGGAGTCTGGCTCCGATGGCCTATCGGTTTTGTCATTCCAGAAAGCAGTGATATCGCACGGGCTGCGCGAGGGGCGGCGACAATACAGCCGGCGCCTGACGGTGATGTGATGACCCATGCGAGGTATCTCCTGATTAATGCGACACGATCATTATCGTTAATCGGCAAGGAGAACAAAGGGCTGAGGTGAGAGGCAATTCCATGCCAGTTTCAGCGCTGGCATGGAAAGTATTACTAAAGATGCATTACTTGCGTGTACTTATTTACGTGCGGCGCGCGCCTTCTGTGCCGCTTCGATGATGGCGACCACGCCGGGCTTGTCGCCCGCCTGGGCGAACTGCACGGCCGTCCAGCCATGGTCGCTCTTCAGGCTCGCGTCCGCGCCCCAGGACAGCAGCAGCTTCACGGCGCCTTCCTGCCCTTCGCGGGCGGCAAACATCAGCGGCGTGATGTTGGCAGGCGCGCGTGCATCGACCACGGCATCGCGGTCCAGTAAAACCTTCATGATGGGCAAGTCGCCCGCCGAGGCCGCATAGTGCAACGCCGTCCAGCCGCTCTGGTTGACCTTGGCGCCCTTGGCCAGCAAGGCTTGCACGGCGTCCTGCTTGTGCTTGTAGGCCGCCATCATCAGCGCCGTATTGCCATTGGCCGAACGGGCTTCCAGGTCGATGCCGGGAGAGTCGAGCAGCAGCTTGAATACCTTGTCAGCATCGTCGCGCAAGGCCAGCACGAGAGGAATGTCGCCCCGCTGCGCGTCAGGCTGGTTCGGATTCATGCCCTCCGCCAGCATGCTGCGCACGCCGCTGACATTATTGACGGACACGGCGCGGAAGAAGGCGTCCGGTTCCGGCGCCGCCTGGCTGGCCGTCGCGCAGCACAGCAGCATCGCAGCAGCGAATTTTTTCATCATGTCTTACCTTAAGAAGTTATGGCAACTGATTGAATAACTTGAAGAAATTATCCGTCGTCTGGCGCGCCACCTGCTCCAGGGGGATGCCTTTCAAGGTCGACAGGTATTCCGCCACGTGGGCCACATAGCCGGGCTCGTTCATGCGGCCGCGGAAGGGCACGGGCGCCAGGTACGGCGAATCCGTCTCGATGAGGATGCGCTCGAGCGGCACTTCCAGGGCCACGGCCTGCAAGTCTTTCGCGCTCTTGAACGTGACGATGCCGGAAAAGGAAATATAGAAACCCATGTCGATGGCGGCGCGCGCCACTTCCAGCGATTCAGTAAAGCAATGCATGACGCCGGCCACGCCGCCGTCCGACACGCCAGCACCCTCTTCGCGCATGATGCGTATGGTGTCTTCGCTGGCCGCTCTTGTGTGAATAATCAAGGGCTTACGGGTGATTCTTGAAGCTTTGATGTGCGTGCGGAAACGCTCGCGCTGCCACTCAAGGTCGCCCGTCAGGCGGAAATAGTCGAGGCCCGTCTCGCCGATGGCGATAATCTTCGGGTGATCGGCCAGGCGCACCAGGTCTTCCACGGACGGTTCAGGCGTGTCCTCGTAATCGGGATGCACGCCGACGGAGGCGAAGATGTGCGGATACTGCTCGGCCAGGGCCAGCACCTGTGGAAAGTCCGGCAAGTCGACGGACACGCACAGGGCGTGGGTCACCTTGTTCTCGGCCATCTTGGCGAGGATCTCGGGCATGCGAGCAGCCAGCTCGGGGAAATTGATATGGCAATGGGAATCGATATACATAAGGCGGGATTGTACCGGAGGGAGCGAAATCTGGCAGGGGGAAGGAGCAAATCCGTCCTGCCGCTAACTACTCCCACGTTACTCCCGCGCGGTTCGCCTACTGCCCCTGCGGCGGCTGCCACAGCTCCACCTTGTTGCCCTCGGGATCGATGACCCAGCCGAACTGGCCATACTCGGAGTCGGGCGCCTTTTCCAGCACGTTGCAGCCCTCGTCGCGCAGAGTCTGCAGCAGCGCGTCGAGGTCGTCGACCCGGTAGTTGATCATGAAGGCGGCCTTGCCAGGCGCGAATTGCTCGTTGTCATCGGCCGCGACCGACCAGATGGTGGTGCCGCCAGTGGGCTTGCCATCGGCGTCCGTCCAGGTGAAGGCGGCGCCGCCCCACGGCTGCACGTCCAGGCCCAGGTGGCGCTGGTACCAGGCGCGCAGCGCGGCCGGGTCTTGTGCATGGAAAAAGATGCCGCCGATGCCAGTCACTCGTTTCATGCACGCCTCCGTTGTTGTCCAGTGCCTTGACTGTAACACCCTGCCCCGGACATGGCAAACAGCGCGGAGAGCTTGCGCCAACGCGCTTGACCAGGATAAGAAAGACACGCCAAGAATACAATAATTAAGATTAACTTTTCAATGCAAGCCTTTGATTTTATTGGCAACTTGATGCGTAATCGATCAACATATCTTCCAGGAACAGCTTGGGCGACAAGGGGTGTTCGGCAATCGCCCGGCGTTCGTTGGCGGCCTTGATGGCGGCCATCAAACGGCTCACGTTGATGCGCCCGGCCAGCGCTTCCAGTTCACGCCGGTGGCGCGGGTAGTAGCGGATGGTGCCGGACAATTTGACGGAAAACACGTCATACAGCCAGCGCTGCAGCGATGCCACCAGTGGCGCCAGAGGCGCCTTCTGCAGCTTGTCGGCGGCTTTCAGGGCCGCTTCCACACCCGGGTTGGCCAGCACCTGCAGCAATTGTTCCGTTTCTTCACGGCCGCCCGATTCGGACTGGGCCAGCGCGGCCAGCGGCGCGCCGCCCTGCTCGCGCAGCCAGCTGTCCGCATCGTTCAAACCTTGTTGCTTGAGCCAGGTCAACGCCTGCTCATGGCTGGGCATGGGCAAGGCAAACTTCCTGCAGCGCGACAGGATCGTCGGCAGCAAGCGATCCAGGCTGTTCGAGGCCAGCAGGAACAAGGTGCCCGGCGGCGGCTCTTCCAGGGTCTTCAGCAAGGCGTTCGACGCGGGCGTGTTCAGCGCCTCGGCCGGGTACAGCACCACCACGCGCAAGCCTTGGCGGTGCGTGGAAATGTTCATGAAGTCGGCCAGGTTGCGGATCTGCTCGATCTTGATGTCTTTCGACGGCGTCTTGGTCTTGGCGCTTTTCTTCGCGCCTTCGCCATCTTCGCCGTCGTCGGCCACCTCGTCTTCCAGCGCTTCCGGACGGACCCTGCGGTAATCGGGATGGTTGCCCTGGCTAAACCAGCCGCACGAGGCGCAGGCGCCGCAGGCATGGCCGTCGGCGCGCACGTCTTCGCACAGCAAGGCCTGCGCGAAATGCTCGATGAAGTCGGCCTTGCCGATGCCCTGCGCGCCATGGAACAAAATGGCATGCGGCATGCGCGGGCGCAGGGCTTGCAACTGCTGCCAGGCGTCCTGTTGCCACGGATAGAGAGGACTGTTCATTTTATTCCTTGTCAATCAGTGGCTTGCAATACTTTTCTCAAGCAATACATCAAGCAGTTTTGCCAGCTGTACCTGGATATCAGCGATGCTTTGCGTGGAATCGATGATGCGGAAACGTCCGGGGAACTGCGCCGCGCGGCGCAGGTACTCGTTGCGTGTGGCGGCAAAGAAGTCCGATCGCTCCTGCTCGAACTTGTCGAGCGCGCGCGTGGCGTCTAGGCGGGCACGGGCCACGGCCAGCGGCACGTCGAACAGGAATGTCAAGTCCGGCTGCAAATGCGGATGCACCCATGCTTCTAGCGCTTCCATCTTGCCCAAGTCCATGCCACGCCCACCGCCCTGATAGGCGAAGCTGGCATCGCTGAAGCGGTCGGAAATGACCCACTCGCCACGCTCCAGGGCAGGCGCGATGACTTGCGCGATGTGTTCGCGGCGGCTGGCGAACATCAATAAGGCTTCCGTTTCCAGGTGCATTTTTTCATGCAGCAGCAGTTCGCGCAGCTTTTCGCCCAGGCTGGTGCCGCCCGGTTCGCGCGACGACACGAGGCTTACGCCCCGCTGCTGCAGGTAGTCGGTGACAAAGCCGATATGCGTCGACTTGCCCGCGCCATCGATGCCTTCGAAGGTGATGAAGCGGGGTTGATATTGTTGTGTCATGAAACTCTTAATCTTGTAATGATATTAACGCTGATACTGGTTTACGGCGCGGTTATGGTCGGGCAAGTTGGCCGAGAACTGGCTGGTGCCGTCGCCACGTGCGACGAAATACAGCGCTTGCGTGCGGGCCGGCGCCAGCGCCGCCGTCAGCGATTGCGCGCCAGCCAGGGCGATCGGTGTGGGCGGCAAGCCGCCGCGCGTGTAGGTATTGTACGGGGTGTCCGCTTCCAGGTCGCGTTTGCGGATCTTGCCCTGGTAGTTGTCGCCCATGCCATAGATCACGGTAGGGTCCGTCTGCAGCAGCATGCCTGTTTTCAAGCGGTTGACGAACACGCCGGCGATCATGGCGCGTTCGGACTTTTGCCCCGTTTCCTTTTCCACGATGGAAGCCATGATCAGCGCCTCGTACGGGTTTTTATACGGCAAGGCCGGATCGCGCTTGAACCACGCCTCCGACAGGCGGCCGATCATGGCCGTGTGCGCTTGCTTGAAGATCTGCATTTCGCTGGCGCCCTTGGCGAACAGATACGTATCCGGGAAGAACAAGCCTTCCGGCAACATGTATTCCGGGCTGATCTTCGCCATCAGCTCCTTGTCGGACAGGCCCGCCGTATCGTGCTTGAGGCCAGGGTGGTTGGCCATCGCGGCGCGCATCTGCTTGAAAGTCCAGCCTTCGATGATGGTCAGCGACTCTTGCGCGAATTCACCGCGCGCCAGCTGCGTGATCAGGCGCTGCGGCGTGGTGCCCGGTTTCAACTCGTAGGAACCGGCCTTGATCTTCGAGGTCTTGCCTTCGATGCGCGCCAGCATGTTGAACAGGATGGGCACGATGGGCACGCCCGCGTCCGCGATCTGCTGGCCGGCCGCATGCGCGCCGCTGCCCGGCGCGATCGTAAACGGAATCGCTTCGCCGTCCGTGGTGATGGGCTGCTGCGCCCAGTACACAAAAGTACCACCGACGCCGATGGCGGCGATGACTGAACTGACTACAAGTTTTTTAAAGAAAGCCATTGTTCCGATTCTTGTGATGCGGGCGCTGATGGCCAACGTCCGCTTGTTATGATCGTTCATTTGTGAAGCAAGTGCGCGCAAAGCGGCGCCAACACTGGCAAACTTGCCGCTGCCGACGCAATCTGCGCGACATCACTATAATGAACCCGTAATGATAATGCTTAATCGCTGATCTAATGGAAATTATGAATAACTGGAATCAATTTTTAACAGCACAAGGCGCCCGTCCCGCTGCCATCGATGGCGCGCCTGACAGCACCGCCCCCATCGCCGCCGCCCCTATTCACGATTTCGGCCAGTCCCTGACAGTGTCCCAGCTGCAAGAAGGTTTTGTCGCGGCCATCACGGACCAGGGCTTGATCGGCTTGAACGGCGACGAGGCGGCCAGTTTCCTGCATGGCCAGCTGACCAACGATGTGGAACACCTGAGCCAGGAGCAAGTGCGCCTGGCCGGTTACTGCACGCCGAAGGGTCGGCTGCTGGCCAGTTTCCTGATGTGGCGCAACGCCACCACCATTTATCTGCAATTACCGCGCGCCATACAGCCAGCCATCCAGAAGCGCCTGCAGATGTTCGTGCTGCGCGCCAAGGCCAAGCTGCATGACGCATCCTTTGATGAAGCCAACCAGGTCATCCTGGGCCTCGGCGGCCAAAGGGCCAGCGCGGCCCTGTCCGCACTGTTTCCCACTCTGCCCGCCACGCCGTTCAGCAAAATTGAGCATGCGCTGGGCACCCTGCTGCGCGTGGCCGATGCGTTTGGCAGCGCCCGCTATGAATGGCTGACCTCTGCCACCACGGCGCGCGACGTGTGGCCGCAGCTGGCCGGCACTCTCGCCAAGGGCGGGATGGATGCCTGGCGCCTGTCGGAAATCCATGCGGGCATCCCGCAGATCACGGCCGCCACGCAAGAGCAATTCGTGCCGCAAATGGTCAATTTTGAATTGCTGGGCGGCGTCAATTTCAAGAAAGGCTGCTACCCGGGCCAGGAAATCGTCGCGCGCAGCCAGTACCTGGGCAAGCTCAAGCGCCGCACCACCCTCGTCAGCATCGATGACGCGTCGGCAGTGGCCGGTGGCGAACTGTTCGCCGTCAGCGACCCGGAGCAGCCTTGCGGCATGGTCGTCAACGCGGCGCCCAACGGCAGCGGCGGTATCGACGCCCTCGTTGAAATGAAGTTGGGGGCGATAACAGAAGGTTCAAGCGCAGCCGGCGCCGTGCGCTACGGTTCGGCCCAGGGCGCTCACGTGCAGTTCCTGCCCATGCCTTACGTGCTCGACGCACTCGACTTGTGAGAATGCCATGAAAGATTTATACATTTACTATCAAGTGAAGGAAGAGCACGCCCAGGCGCTGGAAGCGCGCGTGCGTGCCATGCAAGCGAAACTGGCGGCCGCCTCGGGCGTGGCGCCGCAACTCAAGCGCCGCCCTGACAGCAAGGATGGCTTGCAGACGTGGATGGAAATCTATCCCGTCGTCGGCGAAGGTTTTGCCGAACTATTGGCCACGGCCGCCGACGAGGCGGGCTTGCTGGCCCTGACGGCAGGCGCGCGCCATACGGAAGTGTTCATGGATTTGCCTCCATGTGCCTGATCGTTTTTGCCTGGAAAGTCAATCCGCACATCCCGCTGATTGCCGCCGCCAACCGCGACGAATTCTATGAACGCGCCAGCGCCCCCGCCGGCGCCTGGCCCGAGCACCCGCAAGTGTATGCGGGCCGCGACCTGCAGGCGGGCGGCAGCTGGATGGGCATCACCCAGGCGGGCAGCGGCAGCTCGCGCTTTGCCGCCATCACGAATATCCGCAGTCCGCAAGACCGCAACCCGGACGCCCCCTCGCGCGGCGCCCTAGTGGCTGACTATCTGGCCGGCAATATGTCGCCACAAGATTACATCGCGCAAATCCGCCCCGGATGCAAAGCCTACAACGGTTTTAATCTGGTGCTGGGCGATGCGCATACGCTGATCTGGTTTTCCAACCGGGGCGATGGCGATGCGCGCAATGGCCAGCCCCTGGAGCCGGGTATCTACGGCTTGTCGAACGCCCTGCTGGACGCGCCGTGGCCAAAAGTCTTGAAGACCAAAGCCCAGTTCGCCAGCCTGCTGTGCCAGGGAGCGCCCGATGAAGCGTATTTCGACATGCTGGCCGACACCACGCGCGCGCCCGACTTCCGCTTGCCGGACACGGGCGTGCCGCTCGACCTCGAACGCGTACTCTCCGCCGTCTGCATCGAAACACCGGGCTACGGCACGCGCACTTCCACCGTCGTGAAACTGTTCCCGGATTCTCCCGGCGAACTGCATGAGCTGGTAATTCAGTAATTCTTGCGGGGCCGGCACCGTCCGGCTCCGCCCTGTTTTCCGCATCCCTTCCCTCCTGCACGGCTTTCTTGTCTAGGCAAAATATCGTTCGCGCAAAAAAAGAAAGCGCTTGCGCAAGCGCTTTCTTTTGTTTACGATAGATTCAAACGCGGCGACACAGCCGTACCCAATCGCAGCACACAATAATAAAAAAACCTCAGGAGACACCATGGCCACCATGGAAGATGTAGCGCGGGCGGCGGACGTATCGCTGTCGACCGTTTCCCACGTACTCAACGGCACCCGCAAGGTCAGCCCAAAAACCGTCGCCGCAGTCAACGCGGCCATGCAGCAGATCGGCTATGTGCCGAACATGCTGGCCCGCGCCCTGGCCGGCTCCTCGTCGGGCACCATCGGCGTGGCCATTTCCGCTTTCACCAATCATTACTTCAGCGAAACCGTACGCGCCGTCGAGGCAGCCTGCACGCGCCATGGCTTGATGATGCTGTTTTCCGATACGCATGATGATCCCGAGCAGGAATTGAAAGTGGTGCAGAACTTGCACCAGCGCCGGGTCGACGGCATCGTGCTGGCGCCGTCCGGCGATCCCCACAACCGCGCCCTCGAGTACTTAAACAGCAACAAGATCGCGTCCGTGCTGGTCGACCGCATGTCACCGCAACCATTCGACCAGGTGGGCGTGGAAAACATCGAGGCGACGGCCCAGCTGGTCAGCCATCTGATCGCGGCCCACGGCCACCGCCGCATCGGCTTCATCGCGGGCGCGCCGGGCCTGTCCACGACGGACGAGCGTATTGCAGGCTACCGCCTGGCCTTGCAGCGCGCCAATATCGCCTTCGATGCGGATCTGCTGCGCTCGGGCGACTCCAACCTGGAACGCAGCGGCGCGGCCACGCGCGAATTGCTGGCCCTGCCCGCCGCACAGCGTCCCACGGCCATCGTTGCCGGCAATAATCTGATGACCATCGGCACCATGCATGCCTTGCGTGACGCCCACATTGCGGTACCGCAAGGCGTGGCCCTGGCCGGCTTCGATGATTTCGACTGGGCCGATTACTTCAGCCCGCGCCTGACCGTGATGGCGCAGCCGCTCGAAGAGCTGGGCGCCATGGCTGTCGACCTGCTGATCGACCGCATCGCCAATCCGGGCCGCGCCCAGCATGTACAGCGCTTGTCGCCGACCCTGCGCGTACGCAATTCCTGCGGCTGCCCCTGACCTTTTACTGTAAACAATATGCATCCAGCTATTTCCCTCGGTATCGATCTCGGTACCTCCGAACTGAAAACCGTGCTGATGGACAGCGCGGGCAAGGTGCGCGGCCAGGCTTCCGTGCGCCTGGACGTCAGCCGCCCGCAGCCGGGCTGGTCCGAACAAGCGCCGCAAGACTGGTGGGCCGCCTGCGTCAACGCGCTGGGCCAGCTGCGCGCCGGCTGGCCGCAGGACTATGCGCAGATCGCCTGCATCGGCCTGTCGGGCCAGATGCATGGCGCCGTGCTGCTCGACGCCAACGATAGCGTAATCCGTCCCGCCATCCTGTGGAACGATGCGCGCGCCGAAGCCGAAGCGGCCACCCTCGCGCGCGACTATCCCTCGTATGCGGACGTGACGGGCAGCCTGCCCATGGCGGGATTGACGGCGCCGAAACTGCTGTGGCTGCAAACGCACGAGCCTGACGCTTTCGCCACCATCGCCTGCCTGCTGTCGCCGAAAGACTATCTGCGCCTGCGCTTGACAGGGATCAAACTCACGGACATGTCCGACGCGGCCGGCACCCTGTGGCTGGACGAGGCCAGGCGCGCATGGTACGCACCCATGCTGGCCGCCTGCGGCTTGACGCTGGAACAAATGCCGGCGCTGGCCGAAGGCGACGCCGCCACGGGCACCGTGCTGGCCGCCATCGCCGACCAGCTGGGCTTGCCCATGGACGTGGTGGTGGCCGGTGGTGGCGGCGACAATCCCGTCTCGGCCGTGGGCATCGGCGCCGTCAATGGTGGCGACAGTTTTATCTCACTGGGCACCAGCGCCGCCATCGTTTCCGTCACCGAAGCACCGCTGGGCAACCCGGCCGGCGGCGTGCACAGCTTTTGTCACGCCCTGCCCGGGCGCTGGTATGCCATGGGCGCGATCCTGTCGGGCGCCAGCTGCTTGCGCTGGGCGACGGGCGTGCTGGGCCAGCCCGACGAGGCGGCCCTGCTGGCGCTGGTGGAAGCGGGCTTGCCGCTCGATACGGCCATCGCACCGTCCGCGCCCCTGTTCCTGCCCTACCTGTCGGGCGAGCGCACGCCGCATAACGACCCGCAAGTGCGCGGCGCCTTTTTGCAACTGGGCCACGACAGCACGCCGGCGCAGCTCGGCTATGCCGTGCTCGAAGGCGTGGCCTTTGCCTTGCGCGATGCCATGGCGGCCGTCACCTCGACCGGTGCAGTGGTGCCCCACTGCATGCTGGTGGGCGGCGGCGCGCGCAGCCAGTACTGGGCACAATTGCTGGCCAATGTGCTGGGCCGTGAAATGCGCACCCTGCACAACAGCGAACTGTCGGCCAGCCTGGGCGCTGCCAAGCTGGGCTTTGCCGCCATCGGCGACACCAGCCTGCTCACGCAGGGCTTGCCCATCAAAAACACTTTCCTGCCCGATGCCGCGCACAGCGCAGCCTTGAGCATCCGTTACGGCCGCTACCGTAGCCTGTTTCCCGCCGTGCAAGCCTTGCACCAACTCAGTGATAAGGAATAGTAATGAATCAGCTGCAACAATTGAAACAGCACAGCACCGTCGTCGCCGACACGGGCGACTTCTTGCAACTGGCCCGTTTCGCGCCACAAGACGCCACCACCAATCCGTCGCTGATCCTGAAGGCCGTGCTGCAGCCCGACTACGCACCCTTGCTGGAAAACACGGTCGCCGCGCACAAGAACGCTGCGCTGGACGATATCGTCGACCAGGTGCTGGTGCGATTCGGGCTGGAAATCTTGAAGGTCGTGCCGGGCCGCGTGTCGACGGAAGTCGATGCCCGTCTGAGCTTTGACCGCGACGCCACCGTCGCCCGCGGACGCCGCTTGATCGCCCTGTACGAGCAAGCTGGCGTCAGCCGCGAGCGCGTGCTGATCAAGGTCGCCGCCACCTGGGAAGGCATCCAGGCAGCGCGTGAACTGGAAAAAGATGGCATCTTTTGCAACTTGACCCTGCTGTTTGCGTTTTGCCAGGCCGTCGCCTGCGCCGATGCGAAAGTACGCCTGATTTCGCCGTTCGTGGGCCGCATCTACGACTGGCACAAGAAGTCGCAGGGTGCGGCATGGGACGAAGCGGCGCGCAGCCTGTCCAACGATCCAGGTGTACAGTCGGTTACGCGCATCTTCAATTACTACAAACAACACGGCATCGCCACGCAAGTGATGGGCGCCAGCTTCCGCAACGTGGGGCAGATCACGGCCCTGTCCGGCTGCGACTTGCTGACCATCAGCCCGGATTTGCTGGCCAAGCTGGAAGCGGCCGATGCGCCGTTCGAGCGCGCCCTGGGCGGCGACTTGGGCGCGGCGCAGCCGGCCATCACGTATGACGAGGCGGCCTTCCGCTACGCATTGAACGACGATGCGATGGCCACCGAAAAGCTGGCCGAAGGCATCCGCGGCTTCGCCGTCGATGCGGGCAAGCTGGACGCCATGATCGAGAAATTACGTAGTCACTAAGTTTTTACCCGTAGCACCGTTTGTTTTTCACAATAAAAACCCTTGGAGATCCTCATGAAAAAAGTCATTACCGCCTCCCTGCTGCTGTCCGTCGCCTGCGGCGCTTTCGCCGCTGACAAACCGCTGAAATCGATTGGCGTCAGCGTGGGCGACCTGGCCAACCCGTTCTTCGTGGCCATTGGCCGCGGCGCGGAAGAAAGCGCGAAAAAGCTGGGCGGCCCTGGCGTGAAAGTCACCACTGTTTCCAGCAAGTATGACCTGAACACCCAGGTGGACCAGATCGAGAACTTCATCGCCAATAAAACCGACATCATCATCCTGAACGCCGTCGACTCCAAGGGCATCGCGCCAGCCATCAAGAAAGCGCGCAATGCGGGCGTGGTCGTGATCGCTGTCGACGTGGGCGCCGTGGGCGCTTCGGCGACCGTGATGTCCGACAACACCATGGCTGGCGACGTGTCGTGCGCCTACCTGGCCAAGCAGATCGGCGGCAAGGGCAATGTGGTGATCCTGAACGGCCCGCCGGTCACGTCCGTGATCGACCGCGTCAATGGCTGCAAGAAAACCCTGGCCGCGTTCAAGGATATCAAGATCCTGTCCGACAACCAGAACGCGGGCGGCAGCCGTGACGGCGGCATGACCGTGATGTCGAACTTGCTGACGGCCCATCCGAAGATCGACGGCGTATTCGCCATCAATGATCCGACGGGCATCGGCGCCGAACTGGCGATCAAGCAATCGAAGCGCACGGACGTGAAACTGATCACGGCAGTCGATGGCGCGCCCGATGGCCAGAACGCCCTGAAAAACAAGGCCGGCCTGTTTGCCGCCACCTCGGCGCAAAACCCGTACCGCATGGCCACCGACGCCGTGCAGATGGGCTACGACATCATGAACGGCCGCACGCCGAAACAGACCATGGTGCTGTTGCCGACCCCGGCCATCACCAAGGAAAACGTCGCCACCTACACGGGCTGGGTAAAGAACTGATCTGCCTGACCTGAACCACGTGGCGCCGCCGGCCAGTTGGCAGGCGGCGCCAGTTTCACAAGCAAGGAAGGACAGTCATGAGCGACGATATTATTTTTGAAATGCGCGGCATCGAGAAGCGCTTTGGCGCCACGCGCGCGCTGCGCGGCGTGCACCTGACGGTGCGCAGCGGCGAAATCCATGCCGTGATGGGCGAAAACGGCGCCGGCAAGAGCACCCTGATGAAAATCCTGTCCGGCGTGTACACACCGGACGCGGGCGAAATCATCCTCGACGGTAAACCGATTCGTATCCGTAACCCGGGCGAGGCACGCGCACTCGGCATCAACCTGATTTACCAGGAACTGAGCGTGGCCAAGAACATGACGGTGGCGCAAAACGTCTTCATGGGCAGCGAGCCGCAAGGACCGTTCTGGACCGTCAAGGGCGGCGAAATGCGCGCGCGCACCAACGCCATCCTGGCCGACCTCGGCTCCCGTTTCGACGCCGACACCATGGTCTCGACATTGTCGATCGCCGAGCAGCAGCAGGTGGAAATCGCCCGCGCCCTCGTGCACGAAAGCCGCATCCTGATCATGGATGAGCCCACTGCGGCCCTGTCCGACCGGGAAACCGAACAATTGTTCCGCATCATCGAAGAACAGCGCGACAAGGGTCTGGCCGTGCTGTACATCAGCCACCGCATGGCCGAGGTGGAACGCCTGGCGCGCCGCATCACGGTGCTGCGCGACGGCGCCTATGTGGGTGAACTGGGCAAGGATGAGCTGGATCAAAAGAAAGTCGTGCAAATGATGGTGGGCCGCCCCGCCGACGACTTCTATGCGCACCAGCGGCGCACCACGCGGGGCGCCGAGCGCCTGCGCGTGGAAAACGTGGGCGGCGGCAAGGTCAAGCCCGCCTCGTTCGCCCTGCATGCGGGCGAAGTGACGGGCCTGGCTGGCCTCGTCGGCGCGGGCCGCACGGAACTGGCGCGCCTGATCTTTGGCGCCGACAAGAAGCAATCAGGGCAAGTGTGGCTCGATGGCCAGGAAGTGCACATCCAGCGGCCGCTGGCTGCGATCCGCCACGGCATCGGCTACCTGCCGGAAGACCGCAAAAGCCTGGGCTTGTTCATGCAGCTGTCGGCCATGGAAAACATGTCGATGAATATCCTGTCCAAGCATTCCACGGTGGGCGTGGTCAACCGTGGCGCCCTGACGCAGCTCACGCGCGAGGCCATCAGCAACCTCAACGTGAAAGTGTCGGGTCCGGAAGGCATCGTCGGCGGACTGTCCGGCGGCAACCAGCAGAAAGTCTTGCTGGCGCGCTGGCTGGCCATCGCGCCGAAAGTGCTGATCCTCGATGAACCGACGCGGGGCGTGGACGTGGGCGCGAAGAGCGAAATTTACAAGATCATCCACCAGTTGGCGGATGCGGGCACGGCCGTACTGTGCATTTCCAGCGAACTGGCCGAGCTGGTCGGCATCTGCGACCGCGTGATGGTGATGTGCGAAGGACGCCTGACGGGTGAAGTGACGGGCGACGATATCACGCAGGAAAACATCCTCGCCTACGCCACGCAGCTGGAAGCGGCGTAAGAATACGCATTAGAATAATCACTCAGGAGATTGACCATGACAACGAGTACCACCAGCGGCGCCGCGCGCGCCGGCGAACCCTTCAATGCCTCGAACCTGATGCGCCGCATGGGCATGCTGCCCGTGCTAGTCGTGCTGTACCTGGCCATGTATGGCCTGACCGTGTATTTCTCGGCCGACGGCACGTCCACGTTCATGACCAGCAATAACACCATGAACATCTTCCGCCAGGTATCGATCAATATCGTGCTGGCGTCCGGCATGACCTTCGTCATTTTGACCAGCGGCATCGATTTGTCCGTCGGTTCCGTGCTGGCCGTGTCGGCCGTGGCAGGTATGCTGATGTCGCTGTCGGCGCAGTTTGCCGGCTTCTCGATTCCCACCTTCCTCATCGTCGGCCTGCTGCTGGGCGCGCTGAATGGCGTGCTGGTGGCCCTCGTCGGCCTGAACCCGTTCGTCGTGACTTTGGGCACCATGACGGCCCTGCGCGGCGCCGCCTATCTGCTGGCCGACGGCACCAGCGTGTTGAACACGGAAATCCCAAGCTTCGAATGGATGGGCAACGGCAGCTTCCTGGCTGTGCCTTGGCTGATCTGGCTGGCGGCGGCCGTCGTCGTGCTGACGTGGTTTATTTTGCGCAAGACGACCCTGGGTCTGCATATCTACGCTGTCGGCGGCAATATCCAGGCGGCGCGCTTGACGGGTATCAAAGTCGGCCTCGTACTGATGTTTGTCTACACGATCAGCGGCCTGTTCGCTGGCCTGGGCGGCGCCATGTCAGCCAGCCGGCTGTATGCGGCCAACGGCAACTGGGGCACGGGCTATGAGCTGGACGCCATCGCGGCAGTCGTTCTCGGTGGCACCAGCCTGATGGGCGGCGTGGGCTCCGTCTGGGGCACCGTCATCGGCGCCCTGATCATCGGCGTGATGAACAATGGCTTGACGATTCTGGGACTGTCGTCGTTCTGGCAGTATGTGGCGAAAGGTGTCGTGATCGTGCTGGCGGTGATTCTGGATAAATGGCGCCAGTCACACGCTCAGAATTGATGCGAGGCGG
Source organism: Janthinobacterium salmonicoloratum (assembly GCF_051380845.1). Classification (NCBI taxonomy): domain Bacteria; kingdom Pseudomonadati; phylum Pseudomonadota; class Betaproteobacteria; order Burkholderiales; family Oxalobacteraceae; genus Janthinobacterium; species Janthinobacterium salmonicoloratum. Next base: position 332,170 of record NZ_JBNYXV010000001.1, read on the forward strand.
TGTGTCGGGTTATGCTCTGTGCGCTAACCCGACAACATCCCGAGCAACGCTTAAAATTGCAAGCGCATTTCCACATGCGCGATCCCCGCCTCTTCAAACACTTCCCCCTGCTGCACGAAACCGTGGCGCGCATAGAATGGCGCGGCCACGGTTTGCGCGTTCAGCACCACCGCTGCATCGCCCCGTTCACGGGCCTTCTCCATCAGCAAGGTCAAAATGGCGCCGCCCACGCCCGTGCTGCGGCCCGGCTGGCGCACGGCCATGCGGCCGATGTGGCCGTCTGGCAATAGCCGGCCCGTGCCGATGGCGTTGCCCGCGTCGTCATAGGCAACGGCGTGCAGGCAGACGGCGTCCATGTCGTCGAGTTCGATTTCGGCCGGCACTTTCTGTTCATCGACAAAGACTTCAAAACGGATGGCGGTGGCGTCAAGGCCCAGTGTGGCCCAGTCGCCGAGGCGGATGGTGTGCTTGGTCATGGTATGCGGTAATAAGAGACGGGCCGCAATTGTCGCACGGCCCGCCTTGAGGAAGGAAGGTCAGCCCAGCTTCACCAATTGCTTGCCAAAGTTACGCCCTTTCAGCAGGCCAATGAAGGCCTCCGGCGCGCTGGCCAGGCCGTCGGCGACGGATTCGCGGAATTTCAGCTTGCCCGTCGCCACCAATGTACCCAGTTCTGCCAGGCCTTGCGGCCAGAATTCCGGCTGCTCCGAGACAATGAAGCCGCGCACAGTGAGGCGGTTGGTAAGGATCAGGCGCGCATTGTCGAGCGGCGTCGGTTCGCCGTTGTAGCCGGCGATCCAGCCGCACACGGCCACGCGGCCAAACGCGTTGGTGCGCGCCAGGGCCGCATCGAAGATGGCGCCGCCCACGTTTTCAAAGATGGCGTCGATGCCGTCCGGCGTGGCCGCCGCCAGGTCGGCTTCCAGGTTGCCCGCCTTGTAGTCGACGCAGGCATCAAAACCCAGTTCCTTGACGACGTACGCGCACTTGTCGGCGCCGCCGGCGATGCCGACCACGCGACAACCTTTCAATTTCGCAAGCTGCCCCACGACGCTGCCCACGGCGCCGCTGGCCGCCGACACGACGACTGTTTCGCCCGCTTTCGGCGCCATGATCTGGTTCAAGCCATACCAGGCCGTCATGCCCGGCATGCCGACGGAACCCAGGTAGGCCGAGGCAGGGATGTGCGTCGTATCGACCTTGCGCAGCATGGTGCCGTCCGATACAGCCACTTCCGTCCAGCCCAAAGTCCCCACGACGGTGTCGCCCACGGCGAACTTCGGATGCTTCGATTCCAGCACCACGCCCACCGTGCCGCCTATCATGGTTTCATCGAGCGCCTGCGGCGCCGCATAGCTTTTATTCGCGCTCATGCGTCCGCGCATGTACGGGTCGAGCGACAGGTACTGGTTGCGCACCAGCAGCTGGCCCTCCGTGATGGCGGGAATATCGTTAGTTTCCAGACGAAAATGTGCCGGCTGGACTTCCTCATTGGAGGCAGGGCGCGAGGCGAGGACGATGCGTTGGTAGGTGCTCATGATGCTCCTTGACGATAGGTAGGATCAGCGGAAGGCTGGGGTCAGACCCGCCGGGTCTGACCCCGGGTGTCTGTTGCGTAACGATTAAATCTCATAATCCATGCACTGTCGCGCTTCCCGCACTGCGCCAAAGAATGGCTTGATTTTCACGTGCTCGGGATGGTTCTGGTAGGCGTCGAGCGCTTCGCGGCTGGCGAACTCGCTGTACAGCACGATGTCGTAGGTCGCTTCCAGGCCAGGCTGGGCCACGGCTGCCTCGAATTTCAGGATGCCGGGCACCAGGTCCGAGCAGGAGTCGAGCAGGGCTTTCAATTTCAAGGCGTTCGTGGCGCGGTCGGCGCCTTCGGCGTGGTCTAACAGTTTCCAGAAAACGATGTGCTTGATCATGATGGCAGGCTGGTTGTTTATAAATGAAGCATTACTGTAACCGCTATCGGCGCGCTCTGCAGAAAGTGGCCATGGAAAGAAAACGGGCGGCACTCTGGCCGCCCATACACCGGCTGTCAAGCAACCATTACAGCACTTCGAACAGGCCTGCCGCGCCCTGCCCGCCGCCGATGCACATGGTCACCACCACGTATTTGACGCCACGGCGCTTGCCTTCGATCAAGGCGTGGCCCGTCAGGCGCGCGCCCGACACGCCGTACGGGTGGCCGACGGCAATCGCCCCGCCGTTCACGTTCAGCCGGTCCATGGGGATGCCCAGCGTGTCGGCGCAATACAGCACTTGCACGGCGAACGCTTCATTGAGTTCCCACAGGCCGATGTCGGCTACCGTCAAGCCTGCTTTTTTCAGCAGTTTCGGAATCGCGTAGACGGGGCCGATGCCCATTTCATCGGGTTCGCAGCCGGCCACGGCGAAACCGCGGAAGATGCCCAGCGGCTGCAAGCCTTTCGCTTCGGCCACTTTCGCGTTCATGACGATGGCCATCGCCGCGCCGTCGGAAAACTGGCTGGCATTGCCGGCGCTGATGACGCCGCCAGGAATGGCCGGGCGGATCTTCGCCACGCCATCGTAGGTCGTGTCGGCACGGATGCCTTCGTCGGCGGAAATCGTCACTTCGCGCGACACCAGCATGCCGCTGGCCTTGTCGGCCACGCCCATGATCGTGGTCATCGGCACGATTTCCGCGTCGAACAGGCCCGCGGCCAGGGCCGCGGCGGCACGCTGCTGGCTTTGCGCGCCATAAGCATCCTGGCGTTCGCGCGAAATGTGGTAGCGCTTGGCCACGGTTTCGGCCGTCTGCAGCATGGGCCAGTACACTTCCGGCTTGTGCTGCTGCAGCCAGACGTCGCGGTACATATGCGTATTCATTTCATTTTGCACGCAGGAAATCGATTCCACGCCGCCCGCCGCATAGATATCGCCTTCGCCGGCGATGATGCGCTGCGCCGCCAGGGCGATGGCTTGCAGACCCGAAGAACAGAAACGGTTGACGGTCATGCCGGCCGTGGTGACGGGGCAGCCGCCGCGCAAGGCCACCTGGCGCGCGATATTGCCGCCCGTGGCGCCTTCGGGAAAGGCGCAGCCGACCAGCACGTCTTCCACTTCCTCCGCCTCGATGCGCGCGCGCTCGACGGCGGCCGCCAGCACATGGCCGCCCAGGGTGGCGCCATGCGTCATGTTGAACGCGCCCTTCCAGGACTTGGCCAGGCCCGTGCGGGCGGTCGATACGATGACGGCTTCATTCATGCTGTGTCTCCTTGTGGGAATATTATGGGGTGGGTATCTGCGGAATTAGAATAGCACATTTAAGTACGGTCGTTCGCAAAGTTCGGGTGACTGCCAGTTTGTAAGCTTGGCGTAAGTTTCAAGCAAGCATGACGTAAGGTTCGGAGAACACACTCGCCTCCAAGCTGTTGCAAGAATGGTCAAAAAGACCGCGGCAACAGTTCACTATAAAACATAGGGAGACAAACCATGGCATCACCATCCGGCTCTGCCGACGTACGGAAAATTTCCACCAAAGGAACGCCGATTACGCCAGAGGAACGCAAGGTCATCTTTGCGTCATCCTTGGGCACCGTCTTTGAATGGTACGATTTTTACCTGTACGGTTCGCTGGCATCGATCATCGCCAAGCAATTCTTCATCGGCGACCCCACCACCACCTTCATCTTCGCGCTGCTGGCCTTTGCCGCCGGCTTCATCGTGCGTCCGTTCGGCGCGCTGGTCTTCGGCCGCCTGGGCGACATGATCGGCCGCAAGTACACCTTCCTGATCACCATCCTGATCATGGGCGGCTCCACCTTCATCGTCGGCTTGCTGCCGGGCCATGCCTCCATCGGCATCGCCGCACCGATCATCCTCGTCATCCTGCGCATCCTGCAAGGCCTGGCGCTGGGCGGCGAGTACGGCGGCGCAGCCACCTATGTGGCCGAGCACGCGCCCGAAGGCAAGCGCGGCGCGTTCACGGCGTGGATACAAACGACGGCAACCCTGGGCTTCTTCCTGTCGCTGATGGTCATCCTGGGCACCCGCCTGGCGACCGGCGAGAAGGATTTCGAGGCGTGGGGCTGGCGCATCCCGTTCCTGGTTTCCGTCATCCTGCTGGGTATTTCCGTGTGGATCCGCCTGGCCATGAATGAATCGCCTGCATTTTCCAAGATGAAGGCCGAGGGCAAAACCTCGAAAGCCCCGTTGACGGAAGCATTCGGACAGTGGAAAAACCTGAAGATCGTCATTCTGGCACTGATCGGCCTGACCGCCGGCCAGGCCGTCGTGTGGTACACGGGCCAGTTCTACGCCCTGTTCTTCATGATCCAGACCCTGAAAGTGGACCTGGCAACGGCCAACGTGCTCGTCGCCATCGCCCTGCTGCTGGCCACGCCGTTCTTCCTGTTCTTCGGCAGCCTGTCCGACCGCATCGGCCGCAAGTACATCATCCTCGGCGGCTGCCTGATCGCCGCGGCGACCTATTTCCCGATCTTCAACGGCCTGACCCACTTCGCCAATCCCCAGCTGGAAGCGGCACTGAAGAACTCGCCAGTGGTGGTGGTGGCAGATCCCGCATCGTGCCACTTCCAGTTCAACCTGACGGGCCAGAAGAAGTTCCCATCGTCGTGCGACATCGCCACGGCTTTCCTGTCGAACAGCTCGGTGAACTACACGAAGGAAGATGCACCGGCCGGCAGCGTGGCAAAAGTGCGCATAGGCGCCAAGGAATTGACCTCGTTTAACGCCGTCATGACGGCCGACGGCTTGAATTTCGATGCGGACAGCAAAGCCAAGGAAGCCGCGTTCAAGAAAGAAATCGGCGCCGGCATCAAGGAAGCGGGCTACCCGGCCAAAGCGGACCCTGACCAGATCAACAAGCCGATGGTTGTCTTGCTGCTGTTCATCCTGGTACTGTACGTGACCATGGTATATGGCCCGATCGCCGCGATGCTGGTGGAAATGTTCCCGACCCGTATCCGTTACACCTCGATGTCCCTGCCCTACCATATCGGTAACGGCTGGTTCGGCGGCTTGCTGCCGACCACGGCCTTCGCGCTGGTGGCTTTCAAGGGCGATATCTATTACGGCCTGTGGTATCCGATCGTCATCGCCCTGGCGACTGTCGTGATCGGCACCCTGTTCGTCAAAGAAACCAAGGATAACAATATCTACGCCGACGATTAACCTGAGGCAAGCCCCGGCCGCAAGGCCGGGGTCCGCAAAGCAAAACGCCGCTGACTGGTCAGCGGCGTTTGTTTTTTTATGCAGCGTATGCGGCGTATGCGGCGGCGAACTTACTTGTCGCTCTTGCTCTTTTTCAACTGGTCGCGCTGCTGCACGTATTCCTGGTAGCTGGTCTGGTTGCGCTTGCGGCATGCATTGCGGTCGTCAAAATTATTAAGGCTGTTGCAATACTCGCCGATCTTGTCCCGGTTCGCGTCATATAGTACTTCGCAGCCGGTCATGGCCAGCAAGAAGGGAACGATCAGATATTTCATTGCTACTCTCATGGATAGGAACGGGATTGCGCGAAAAAACACCAGATTGCCCACTGGATAAGCGGGCAGCTTTATCTTAACGCGATCTTGACGGAAAGTACAAGCGCTCGGTATTACTGAATGGAAAGGATTCGCCTGTGTGCGCACCCCACTGCATGCTATGGTGGAAGTTTCCCTCACCGGACTCGTTCCCAGGCATGACTACCATTGCCCCCGCTCCCTGCGCCCCATTGCAGCAGCATTTCGACGCCTTGCTGCAGGACGTCTGCGCCAGCCTGGCCCCGCAAGCCGGTCACTTGCTGGACAGCATATACTTGTATGGCAGCATCGCCTGCAGCGCGAAGCGTCGCGCAAGCTGATCCGTTCCTGCAACATCCTGCGCCAGGATGGCGATCCTTGCTGGCCCGCCAGCCTGGACGAGCACGCGGCGCTGTTGCTGCGGCACTATCCCGCCATGCAGGCGCCAATGGCCTATTTCCTTGCCCAGGCCAGGCCCGGCGCCGCGCCAGCCAGCGGTTTTACGCCAGCCCTGCGCCAGTTCACGCAATGGCTGGCGCAGCAACATTCGAGCTAAACGCCCTGCTCCTCGTTCAACAACGGATTGCCAGCCGCAAACGCCGCCAGATGCTCGAGCAACACGCGCACGCGGGCCGGCAGGTAGCGCCGCTGCGTCCACACGGCATACACGTGGCGCGGCTGCGGCATCCAGTCGGGCAGGACGCGCACGAGACTGCCACTGGCCACTTCGTCGCGGCATTGCAGCAGCGGACACAGCAGGATACCGATGCCCGCGTCGGCCATTTCCACGGCCAGGCGCATCTCGTTGACGCGCAGGCGCGCCTGCGGTTCGATCACCATTTCGGCGCCGTCGCCGGGCCGCCGCAAGCGCCAGGAGCGCAGCGGCTCGGCCACGATCAGCTCGTGCCGCGCCAGCTCCTGCAAGTCGCGCGGCACGCCGGCGCGCGCCAGGTAGGCGGGTGCGGCCACCATCACCAGCGCGGCGCTGCCCAGGCGCCGCTGCATCAGCGAAGAATCGTCGAGCGCGCCCACGCGGATGGCCAGGTCGGCGCCGCTGCCCACCAGGTCTTGCAGCAGGTTCGACAGCTCCAGCTCCAGGCGGATGTCCGGGTACTTCTGCATGAAGCTGACCCAGGCCGGCGTCAGCAAGCCGCTGGCGAAATTGACGGGCGCCAGCACGCGGATGCTGCCCGAGACGGCCGACAGGCTGGCGTCGAGCTGCTGCGTCGCTTGCCGCAGGGCGTGTACCAAGGGACGGCACTGCTCGAAGTATTGCCAGCCTTCGGCCGTTGGCTGCAGGCGGCGCGCGCTGCGGTTGAGCAAGCGGTAACCGAGCTGGCTTTCCAGCTTTTGCAGCCGGCGCGTGACGGTGGCGGCGGGCAAGTCTTCCTTGACGGCCGCCGCATGCAGGCTGCCCGCCTCCACGATGGCGACAAACAGGGCTAGGTCATCAAGCATGATTCGTCGAGCATGATTGCATTTTCGGAATTTGAAATTAAAAATATGGCTCTAGTATAGATTGCTGCAAGTCGTTACGCTGCCCTATCCTTATAATTTTGAAAGTGCCCCATGTCCGAAGCCCTGCGCCTGCGCTGCGTATTTGCCTTCCTGATGTCGCTGATAATGACCTTGCTGATGAGCGCCTGGGTCACCTGGCTCAATATCGGCCTGCAAGCGGACTTCCTGCCCCGCTGGCGCCATGCGTTCTTTGCCGCCTGGCCCGTGGCCTTCTGCGCCGTGATGCTGTTCGCGCCCCGCGTGCAATTGTTCACCCGCAGTATCGTGGCCCGGCTCGCGCGCCCGGCAACAAGCTGCCCCGTCTGCTCGGCCGCTGCGTCTGCAGGAGCGCCAGCGGCACCCTGCTCGTGCGCCAGCCCTCCTTAACCGGCAGTCGGCCACCGGCAGTGTCACTCGGTCACTGCCGCCCACGGACGCCCTGATCCGGGCTATGCTATGGCCGTCCTTGTTTTTACAGTGGAGTGCCCATGCTCGATCACGTTTCCCTCACCGTCAACGACCTGGAACGCGCCGAGCGCTTCTACGACGCCATCTTCGCCGCACTCGGCGTGCCCAAGGTGGGCAGCGACCACGCCCACGCGTGGATAGGTTATGGCGAGCGCAGCGATGCGGAACACCCCGAGCGCAGCTATTTTTCCGTGCGCCTGGGCCCCGCGCCCGACGACGCGCCGCGCCGCCATTGCTGCTTCAAGGCCCCCTCGCGCGCAGCCGTGGAAGCGTTCTGGCATGCGGGGCTGGCGCACGGCGGCATCGACCTGGGTGCGCCCGGCCTGCGCCACTATCACGCCAGCTATTACGCGGCCTTTTTGTTCGATCCGGACGGCAACCGCATCGAAGCCGTCTGCCATCGCGCCGACGCCGGCTGACAGGACGGGAAATCCGCCTCTGTTCGGCATTTCCACTTCGAGACGATTTGCCTATAATGGCTGGCACGCCATACCAGTCCCCGGTCCCTGCACCAAGAAGGAGATTCATGCATCATCTATTCGTCGGCCGCCCCGCGCGCACCATGCTCCTCTCCAGCGCCGGCTTGCTGCTGGCAGGCTGTTTTTCCGGCTGCTCCCTGCTGCCGTCCTCGCCTGCCACGCCAGGCGTACCGGCCACGGCCGCCTTGCCCGACGCCAGCATCGCCTACACCCTGAGCGGCCAGAGCGGCTTGCCCGTGGTCTTCCAGTCGGCCATGGGCGACGGCAAGGATGTGTGGGCCAAGGTAGTGCCCGAGGTGGCCAAACAGCACCGCGTGCTCGTGTACGACCGTCCTGGCTACGGCGACAGCAAAAAAACCACCACGCCGCGCGATCCCTGCACCATTGCCGCCCAGCAGCGTGCCCTGCTGGCGCAAGCGGGCTTGAAGCCGCCGTATGTGCTGGTCGGCCATGGCCTGGGCGGTCTGTACCAGTATGTGTATGCCAGGTTGTACCCGCAGGACGTGGCCGGCCTGGTCCTGCTCGATCCCACGCACCCGCAGCAGTGGAGCCGGATGCAGACGGACGCGTCCACCTACGCCATGCTCGTGAAGACGCGGCGCAAGCTGATGTTCAACAGCACGGAATCGGCCGAATTCGATGCCCAGACGCAGTGCCTGCAGCATGTCGACATGAGCAGCCCGCTGCGCGTGCCCGCCATGCTGCTGGTGCGCGACAAGTTCGGCATCGAGGAAATGGGCTCGTTTGAAAACGTGGTGCGGGCCCAGGAAAAGGATTGGCAGCGCCTGTCCGGCGCGCCCGCCATCGAGCGCATCACGGGCGCCGGCTATTACATCCAGAAAGACAACCCCGTCATCGTCAACGAGGCGGTCAAGATGGTGGCGAAAAAGAAATAAAAAAAGGGCAGAGAAATCTGCCCTTTTTCATTCAGCGCGCGTGCATCAGCTATTGAAGCCCTTGCCCTCGCCCGCCAGCTTCACCAGCAGCGGCGCCGGCGTCCACGCTTCGCCGTGGCGGCCTTTCGCGTAACCGGCAATCGTGTCGAGCACGTTCGGCAAGCCCACCGTGTCCGCGTAGAACATCGGGCCGCCGCGGAACAGGGGGAAGCCGTAGCCCGTCAAATACACCATGTCGATGTCCGAGGCGCGCAGGGCGATGCCCTCTTCGAGGATGCGCGCGCCTTCATTGACCAGCGCGTACACGAGCCGTTCGACGATTTCCTGGTCGCTGATCTTGCGCCGTGCCACGCCGATGTCGGCGGAATGCTGGACTATCATGGCGTTGACCTGTTCCGACGGATACGCCTTGCGGTCGCCCGCCTTGTAGTCGTACCAGCCGGCGCCCGTCTTCTGGCCGTAGCGCCCCAGTTCGCACAGCAGGTCGGCCGTCTTCGAGTACGTCACTTCCGGTTTTTCCACATAGCGGCGCTTGCGGATGGCCCAGCCGATGTCGTTGCCGGCCAGGTCGCCCATGCGGAACGGGCCCATCGCGAAACCGAATTTCTCGACCGCCTTGTCGACCTGTTCCGGCAGACAGCCTTCTTCCAACAGGAAGCCGGCTTGCCGGCTGTATTGCTCGATCATGCGGTTGCCGATGAAACCGTCGCACACGCCCGAGACGACGCCCGTCTTTTTCAGCTTTTTCGACAGCGCCAGCGCCGTCGCCAGCACATCCTTGCCCGTTTCCTTGCCACGCACTATTTCCAGCAGCTTCATGACGTTCGCGGGACTGAAGAAATGCGTGCCGATCACGTCTTGCGGACGTTGGGTGAACGCGGCGATCTTGTCAAGGTCCAGAGTGGAGGTGTTCGACGCGAGGATGGCGCCCGGCTTCATGACGGCATCGAGCTGCTTGAAGACGGTTTCCTTCACGCCCAGCTCTTCGAAGACGGCTTCGATGACGATGTCGGCTTGCGCGATATCCGCATAGGCCAAGGTGCCACTCACCAGGGCGATGCGCTGCTCGGCCTTCTCTTGCGTCAGTTTGCCCTTCTTCACCGTGTTCTCGTAATTCTTGCGGATGGTGGCCAGGCCCTTGTCCAGCGCTTCCTGCTTCGTTTCCAGCAAGGTGACGGGGATGCCCGCGTTGGCGAAGTTCATGGCGATGCCGCCGCCCATGGTGCCGGCGCCGACGATCGCCGCCTTGGCAATCGTACGCACGGGGGTGTCGGACGGCACATCGGGCACCTTGCTGGCGACGCGCTCGGCAAAGAAGGCGTGGCGCAAGGCTTTCGATTCGGGCGACTGCACCAGTTGCATGAACAGTTCGCGCTCGTACTTCAAGCCATCGTCGAATTTCATCGTCACGGCGGCCGCCACGGCATCGACGCATTTCAGCGGTGCGGGGAACGGGCCGGACATGGTTTTCACCGTATTGCGCGAAAATTGCAAAAACGCTTCGTGGTTCGGGTAATCGACCTTGCGCTCGCGCACTTTCGGCAGCGGGCGCACGTCGGCCACTTTCGTGGCGAAGGCCACGGCGGAGGTCAGCAAGTCGGCGCCGGGTGCGATGACTTCATCGAACAGGGCCGTGCCGGCCAGTTTTTCGGACGCCACGGGCGTGCCGGAGACGATCATGTTGAGGGCCATTTCCAGGCCCAGCACCCGCGGCAGGCGCTGCGTGCCGCCCGCGCCCGGCAAGATGCCGAGCTTAACTTCAGGCAAGGCCATCTGCGCGCCCGGCGCGGCCACGCGGTAGTTGCAGCCCAGCGCCAGCTCTAGGCCGCCGCCCATGCAGACGCTGTGGATGGCCGCCACCACCGGCTTGGTCGACTGTTCGACGACGTTAATCAGGGTGTGCAGGGTCGGTTCCGTGAGCGCCTTGGGCGAATTGAATTCCTTGATATCGGCGCCGCCCGAAAAGGCCTTGCCGGCGCCCGTGATGACGATGGCTTTGACGGCCTCGTCCGCCAGCGCCTGGCGGATGCCGGCCACGGCAGCCGTGCGCGTCGCCAGGCCCAGGCCATTCACGGGTGGGTTATTCAGGGTAATGACGGCAACGGCGCCGTTCACTTGATATTCAGCACTCATGTCTCTTCCTTATAGGTTTATTGACTTTTGCTTAGCGATGAGGTGGTTGCAAGGGATGAAGCTTCACTATACCGCATAAAAAGAACGCTCGTATTATTTTTGTGGCTAATGTCATGGCCTACGTGGCTGCCAGCATGGTACGCCATGGTACAACATCGTTTGCGGAAAGATTCTGCTGCAAGCAGCACGTTCCAGTAGAAGCTATCACTTGGATATTCATTTAAATAATAAAAATACAATAATAATAACGTCGTTTTATTATCTAAAAGAATGGGTTTGTTATATGCCGGCATGGGTCAATTGCGACAATTTTTACATTATTTATTCCCGCCCCTTGTTTTTCGCCAGATGCTGGGGAATAATAAAATTGTTGATAAAAATCAATACTCTACAATTTATCCACTATAAGGCGAACCGCAGGGCAAACACTGGCGGCTGTTGATTACGCACATTCTCACCGATTATCACCAGATGTCGCCCCATGCAATAACATTCCTGCCTTATATGGATAGCAGAAAAAATAATAAAGCGGCCTGATCTCTCCCATTCCTCTTCTCACACAGAAAGAAATACTATGGACGCAGCCAGCCATGTCAGCCACTCCCAGGATCTGGACTTACAAGCGATAAATACTGCATTGAACCGTGTCCAGGCCGTCATCGAATTCGAACTCGACGGCACCATCCTGCATGCGAATGACAATTTCCTGCACGTCCTCGGCTATGCCCTGGCCGATGTGCAAGGCAAGCACCATGCCATCTTCTGCGACCCCGAGTATGTCAAAACGGCGGAATACGCCAACTTCTGGACCAAGCTGGGACGCGGCGAATTCGATCAGGGCGAATACAAGCGCCGCGCCAAGGATGGTCGCGAAGTGTGGATCAACGCTTCCTACAACCCCATCCTCGACGCGGATGGCAAGCCATATAAAGTCATCAAATTTGCCACCGACATCACGGCCAGCAAGCGCCGCAATGCCGATTACGAAGGCAAGATCGACGCCATCAGCAAGGCCCAGGCCGTGATCGAATTCCGCCTCGACGGCACCATCCTCGACGCCAACGAGAATTTCCTCAAGTCCGTCGGCTACACGCTCGACGAGATCAAGGGCAAGCACCACCGCATGTTTTGCCTGGCCGAGTACGCCAACAGCGACGACTATGCGCAGTTCTGGCACAAGCTGGGGCAAGGCCAGTTCGAAGCGGGCGAATACAAGCGCGTCACCAAGGATGGCCGCGAAATCTGGCTCAACGCCACCTACAATCCCATTTTCGATGCGGAAGGCCGGCCCTTCAAGGTGGTCAAGTTCGCCAGCGACGTCACGGCCCTGAAAAAGCGCAACGCCGAATACGAAGGCAAGGTCAGCGCCATCGGCAAGGCGCAGGCCGTAATCGAATTCGACATGCAGGGTAATGTGCTGGACGCGAACGACAATTTCCTCGCCGTCATGGATTACGACTTGAGCGACATTCAGGGCGAGCACCACCGCACCTTCTGCGAGCCCGAATATGCCAGCAACGCCGAGTACAAGAAATTCTGGCAAAAGCTCAACCGCGGCGAATTTGACGCGGGCCGCTACAAGCGTCTGGGCAACCATGGCAAGGTGGTGTGGATACAGGCCACCTACAACCCCATCCTGGACCTGAACGGCAAGCCGTATAAAGTCGTCAAGTTCGCCATCGACATCACGGAGCAGGTGAACCTGGAAAACAGCATCCAGTCCAAGGCCGCCAACGACAGCCGCAAGGTCAATGCCTTGCTCGACTCGGTGGCGCGCGCGGCGCAAGGCGACCTGACGTGCAATATCGTGCCCGAGGGCGACGAGCCGATCGACCTGCTGGCGGGCGGCATCAGCAAGATGATCGTCGACTTGCGCGGCGTGATCGGCAATGTGGTGTCGGCCGCCAACGGCTTTGCCGACGCCTCGCACGCGATCGCCGAGCGGGCCACGGGCGTGGCTGTGGGCACGCAGGCGCTGGGCGCCACGGTGGAAGAAATGAACGCTTCGATCGACGGCCTGACGTTCTCCATCAATTCCATCGCGGAAAACACCTCAAACGCCGACTTCCTGGCGAAAGCCACGCAGCAGGAAGCGGAAGCGGGCGCGCGCGCCGTCGCCAAGTCGATCGAGGCGATGGACTTGATCAACCGCTCGTCGGAAGACATCGGCGAGATCGTCAAGGTCATCAGCGAAATCGCCAACCAGACGAATATGCTGGCCTTTAATGCGGCCATCGAAGCGGCGCGCGCGGGCGAACACGGCCTGGGTTTCTCCGTCGTCGCCGACGAGGTGCGCAAGCTGGCGGAGCGGTCCTCGCAAGCGACCAAGGAAATCTCCAAGCTGATCAACGAGTCCGTCAAGCGCGTCTCGACGGGCAGCGAGATTTCGCGCCAGGCCAGTGACGCCTTCGACAAGATCGTCTCGGGCGTGGCGAAGACCACGCTGGCCATCTCGGATATTTCAAAGGCGGCCAATGAACAGCTGCTGACGGCGCGCGAAGTCTCCACGGCGATCCAGTACATCGCCGAGGAAACGGAAAAGTCGGCCGCCAACTGCGACAGCATCGCCCGTTCGACGGATGGCTTGAACGAGCGTGCGGGCAGCCTGAACCAGACTGTCTCCGGCTTCGTGGTATAGGCCATGAGCCACGCGGCCACCTTGACGCCCGAAGTGCTGACGACCCTGATCGCGCTGGTGCGCGAGCATACGGGCATCGCCATGACCGCGCGCAAGAGCGTATTGCTGGAACGGCGTTTGCAGCCTCGGCTGCAGGCGCTGTCCCTGCCCAGCTACCAGGCTTACCTGGAACGGGTGGCCAGCGACCGCGACGAGGTGGCCCATTTCATCGACCTGGTGACCACCAACGACACCCTGTTCTTCCGCACGCCATCGATCTGGGATTACTTCCGCGACCGCTACCTGCCCGCCTGGACCCGCGCCCATCCGGATGGCTGTCTGGAAATCTGGTCTGCGGCGGCCGCTAGCGGCGAAGAGCTGTATTCGATCGCCATGCTGTGCGAGCAATTCAAGCTGCAAACGCCCGCTTTCCGTTACCAGATCCTGGCCAGCGATATTTCGCAGCAAATCCTGGGCGCGGCGCGGGCCGGCCAATACAGCGGCCGCTCCGTCGAGCGCATCCGATTGTCGCACCCGGACTTGCTGCGCAAATATTTCACGCCCTCGCCGTATGGCGTCAAGGTCAACGAAGAGCTGCGGCAACACGTCAGTTTTGCGCAGCACAATCTGCTCGATGCGCTACGCCCTGCCCGGCAGTTCGACCTGGTGTTCTTGCGCAATGTGCTGATTTATTTCGACGCCGAGCACCAGGAAACCGTGCTGCGCCAGGCGCGCCTGAGCCTCAAGGATGAAGGCAGGCTGATCCTGGGCGAGTCGGAAACCATCGCGCGCCTCGGTACCGGCTATCAATTCGAGTTTCCCATGATTTATAAGGCAGGCACGGCATGAGCATCACCCTACTCAACGAACACGACGCGCCCTTGCAACATGTTGGCATGGGGCAACTTTGCGTGGGCACGCATGGCGAGCGGCTGCAAGCTTTGCTCGGCTCCTGCATCGGCATCGGCTTCATCTGGAAGAATGGCCCCTGCTGTGGCCTGGCCCACTGTTTGCTGCCGGAAGCGCCGGGCGCCGACACTGCCCTTGGCGCCCCTAATGCACGCTATGTGAGCCGGGCCGTGCCCTCGCTGCTGCGTTTGATGGGTGTGCGTCAGGCCGATTACGCCGACATCGAAGTGGTGCTGGCGGGCGGCGCCAGCATGTTTGGCCCGCGCAATGGGCGCCTGCAGGTGGGCCGGCAAAACGTGGAAGCGGCGCAAAAATACCTGGACCAGTGCGGCTTGCACGTGAGCTTTTGCGCGCTGGGCGGCCGCCACGGGCGCCAGTTGCTGATCGATTGCGCCCGGCACAGCTATGCCGTCACCGATGTGGTGGCGCCACCCGAACTGATACCACACAAGGAAGGCGCATATGGCTATGCATGAAGAGCGCGACACGGCCACCGAACTGTTCGGCTCCTTCCATCTGGGCGTCGATGAATTCGCCTTGCCCGCCAGTTGCATCCGCGAAGTGGTCAACTATCCCGCCAAAGTCACCGCCCTGCCCCTGTCGCCGGCGTATCTGGAAGGCATGTTCACCTTGCGCGGCAGCGTCATTCCGGTGGTCAACCTGGGCCGCCTGTTCCGCGCCGATGCGCCGCGCGCCGTGCCCACGGACAAGATCGCCATCCTCGACTTCCAGCAAGTGCTGATCGGCATCGTCTTCCAGGATACGGGCGAAATCCTGCGCGTGCCCGCCAGCGCGCGCAGCGCCCTGCAATATGCGGCCGGTGACAGCCACGCCGTCATCGCCGGCACGATCTTGCTCGATGGCGGCGCGCGCCTGCTGCAAGTACTCGACCCGCACGCCCTGCTGCGCATCGAAAACGTGCCCCATGTACTGGCCCTGCAGGCGACGGGCGCCAAACTGAGCACGGCACGCTACCATGCACAAAGCGAACGCCGGCAGTGCGTCAGCTTCCATGCGGCCGGCGCCACGTTTGCCTTTGAAATGCTGGCCATCCAGGAAATCATCCGGGTGCCGGAACTGCACAGTTCCCTGCTGAATAGCGAACTATGCCTGGGGCGCATGCATTTTCGCGGCAGCCAGGTGGCCGTCATCGACTTCGGCGCCCTGCTGCAGGCGGCCGGATCCGGCAAGACGGCGACCAGCGACCAGCGCATCATCGTCGTGCGCCTCGATGACACGACCGTAGGCTTCCTCGTCGATTCCGTCGACAGCATCGTGCATTTCTTTGGCGACGAGGTGCTGCCGATTCCCCTGTTGAGCAAGGCGCGCGCCGCCATGTTTGCCGGCTGTATCACGAAAGAGGGCCTGGGCGACATCATCTTCCTCGACCATAAGGGCATCCTGTCGCAGGCCGAAATAGTCGAGATGCGCGACGGCCACGCGCGTCTGTACCCGGCCGCTACGGAAACAGCCACCGCCGCCACGCGCAAGGCGCAGCGCCGCGTCTACATCACTTTTACCGTGGAAACCCGCTTCGCCGTGGAAATCGGGCAAGTGCGCGAAATCATCGATTTCAGCGCCGCCATCACCACGCCACCGGGCATGCCGGCCTGCATGCGTGGCATGCTGAATTTACGCCAGCAAATGATCAGCATCATCGACTTGCGCCAGCTGTACGCCATGCCGGCCCTGCCAGACGCCAGCGCGGGCAAGATTTTGATCGTGGAACGGGGCGCCGAGCGCTACGGCTTCCTCGTCGACCATGTCGACAACATCATGACCATCTCCGACAGCCAGCGCTTTGCGGCCCCGCAAATCATCCGCACGGGCGAGCATGAGGACTTGCGCAGCGAAATGGATGAAATGATCGATATCGGCACGGAGGCGCAGCGCCAGACCCTGTCCGTCTTCCAGTGCGATCATCTGCTGGAAAAGCTGGGGTCGGCGCTGCCGCAGGCCGCGTAAAGCGGCGTAGCGCTACATGCCGGGCAACTGGTGGCCCTTGAACTGCTCGCGCAGCTTGTTCTTCTGGATCTTGCCCGTCGCGCCCATGGGCAAGGCGTCGATGAACAGCACGTCGTCGGGCGTCCACCACTTGGCGATCTTGCCCTCGAAGAATTGCAGCAAGGCGTCGCGCGTGACCGTCATGCCGGGACGCAACACCACCACCAGCACGGGCCGTTCATCCCATTTCGGGTGGAACACGCCGATGCAGGCCGCCTGCAGCACGGCCGGGTGCGCCATGGCCAGATTTTCCAGGTCGATGGTGCCGATCCACTCGCCGCCCGACTTGATCACGTCCTTGCTGCGGTCCGTGATCTGCATGTAGCCGTCCGAGTCGATTGTGGCCACGTCGCCAGTGGGGAACCAGCCATCCTGCAGCACTTCGCCGCCCTCGTTCTTGTAGTACGAAGAAATGATCCACGGTCCTTTTACCAGCAAATGGCCGTAAGCGACGCCATCCCACGGCAATTCCTTGCCGTCATCGTCGACGATCTTCATGTCCACGCCGTAAATGGCATGGCCCTGCTTTTGCAGGATCTTGCGCTGCTCATCCTTCGGCAAGTCCAGGTGCTTGGTCTGCAAGCCGCCGGCCGTGCCCAGCGGCGACATTTCCGTCATGCCCCAGGCGTGGATGACTTCGATGTCGAACTTGTCGATCAGGGTATCCATCATGGCCGGCGGGCACGCCGCGCCGCCGATCACCGTGCGGCGGAAGGTGGAAAATTTCAAGTCATTCTGCAAGGCGTGATTCAGCAGGCCCAGCCAGACGGTGGGCACGCCGGCCGAGAACGTCACTTTTTCCGCCTCGAACAATTCGTACAGCGACTTGCCGTCCAGCGCCGCGCCGGGAAATACCATGCGCGCGCCGGACAGGGGCACGGAATACGGCAAGCCCCACGCATTCACGTGGAACATGGGCACGACGGGCAGCACGGTATCGGAAGCGCGCACGTTCAGCGCGCTGGGCATGGCCGAGGCATAGGCGTGCAGCACGGTCGAGCGATGCGAATACAGGGCGCCCTTAGGGTTGCCCGTCGTGCCCGAGGTGTAGCACAGGGTCGCGGCCGCATTTTCATCGAACAAGGGCCATGCGTAATCGTCGGAATGCGTGGCGATCAAGTCTTCATAGCACAGCAGGTCGGGGATGCTGCTGCTGGCGGGCATGCGCTCGCGGTCGCACATCAGCACGAAGTGGCGCACGCTGGTGCAGTCGGCGGCGATTTTCTCCACCACGGGCAGGAAGGTTAAATCAAACAGTAAAACCTGGTCTTCCGCGTGATTCGAGATGTAGGCGATCTGGTCGGGAAACAAACGCGGATTGATGGTGTGCAGCACGGCGCCCGAGCCGGACACGGCATAGTATGCTTCCAGGTGGCGGTAACCATTCCAGGCCAGCGTGGCGACCCGGTCGCCCATGCCCACCCCCAAGCCATGCAAGGCGTTCGCCAGGCGCCGCGCGCGCTGGTGGCAATCGCGGTAGGTATAGCGGTGCATATCGCCTTCCACACGCCGCGAAATGATTTCGCTGCCCCCATAATGACGCGCTGCAAACTCGATAATGCTGGAAATCAGCAGGGGCTGATTCATCATCTGGCCCATCACTGGACTCAAGGGGAATGCCGACATCGTGTCTCCTGGTTTGGATACTCGGTTATTGTTGGAATTTACAGACTTTCCTTAGTTTCGTACGGTCGTGCGGAAATCGTCAACGCATTTCGATATTGCATTGCAGCATGGAATTTTTGATTCCGTTTTTTAGCCGCCCGGACATCCGCCACACGCCTTGGCGCTGTGCGGTAAAATCGCATTCCAGGCTGGCGCACCTTGCCGCTACATCTTATTTGAATGGAATCGCCATCACCGCTCATACCTTACCACTGGATAACGCCTTCGCGGCATTGCCGCCCGCGTTCTATACGCGCTTGATGCCCACACCCCTGCCCGCCCCGTATTTCGTGGCCGCCAGCGCGCCGGCCGCAAGCCTGGTTGGCCTCGATGCCGCGCGCCTGGCGCAAGCCGATTATGTGGCGCTGCTGAGTGGCAATACGGTGGCCGAGCGTTCGCTGCCCCTGTCCGCCGTGTATTCGGGCCACCAGTTCGGCGTCTGGGCCGGCCAGCTGGGCGATGGCCGCGCCATCCTGCTGGGCGATATCGCCACAGAACATGGTCCGATGGAGTTGCAGCTGAAAGGCGCCGGCGCCACGCCGTATTCGCGCATGGGCGACGGTCGCGCCGTGCTGCGCTCGTCCATCCGCGAATTCCTCTGCTCGGAAGCCATGGCGGCGCTGGGTATTCCCACCTCGCGCGCGCTGTCCATCATGGGTTCGCAGCAAGGCATCATGCGCGAAACAGTCGAGACTGCGGCCGTCGTGACGCGCATGGCGCCCACTTTCGTGCGCTTTGGCTCGTTCGAACACTGGTTTTACCGTAAGCAGCCGGACGAGCTGAAAATCCTTGCCGATTACGTCATCGACGGTTTTTATCCCCATTTGCGCGCCGCATCAAATCCATATCAAGCCTTGCTGGCCGAAGTGTGCGTGCGCACGGCGCACATGATTGCGCAGTGGCAAGCAGTAGGCTTCATGCATGGCGTGATGAACACGGACAATATGTCGATTTTGGGGCTGACGCTCGATTACGGCCCCTTCGGCTTCATGGAAGCGTTTGACGCGGAACACATCTGCAACCATACGGACCAGCAGGGCCGCTATTCCTATGCCAACCAGCCGCAAGTGGGTCACTGGAATTGCTATGCCCTGGGCCAGGCCCTGCTGCCCCTGATCGGCGAAGTGGCCGAGGCGCAGGCCGCGCTGGACAGCTACCAGCCCGCCTTCGCGGACAAGATGAATGCCTTGCTGCGCGCCAAGCTGGGCTTGCAGACCAGCGAGGACGACGATACGCAACTGTTCGACAGCATGTTTGCACTGATGCAAGCCAATCACGTGGATTTCACCAACTTTTTCCGTGCCCTGGCGACGCTGCAGGTGGCCGCGCCGGAGCACGACACCATGCTGCGCGACATGTTCATCGACCGCCCCGCCTTCGATACGTGGGCAGAAACTTATCGTGCCCGCCTGCGGCAGGAGCACAGTGTCGATGCCGAGCGGCAAGCGGCCATGAACCAGGTCAACCCGAAATACGTGCTGCGCAACTATCTGGCGCAAGTAGCCATCGAGAAAGCCCAGCGGCATGACTACACGGAAGTGGCGACATTGCTGGAAGTTTTGCAAAAGCCATTTGACGAACAGCCCGAACACCAGCACTATGCGGCCCTGCCGCCCGACTGGGCCAGCCACCTTGAAGTCAGTTGCTCATCCTGAGGAGTCATTATGACCACGAATAAAGTCAAAAAAACCGACGCCGAATGGCGCGCCATGCTCGACTCGATGCAATACGAAGTCACGCGCCATGCGGCCACGGAACGGGCCTTCACGGGCAAGTTCTGGGACCACCATGAACATGGCATTTACACCTGCGTCTGCTGCAACACGCCCCTGTTCGCCTCGGATACCAAGTTCGATTCCGGCTGCGGCTGGCCCAGCTATTTCCAGGCCCTCGATCCGGCCAATGTAACGGAGATCGTCGACCGCAGCCACGGCATGGTGCGCACGGAAATCGTCTGCGCCGTCTGCGACGCCCACCTGGGCCACGTCTTCCCGGACGGCCCGCCGCCAACCGGCTTGCGCTATTGCATCAATTCAGCCTCCTTGCGCTTCGATCCGCAGCCTTGATGCCGGCAACGGCTTGGGCGTTGCTCCTAAGCCATTCCTAAGATGATTCTAATAAGACCAGTGTAAAGTCTCGCCATGAAATTTCTATTCGACCTATTCCCCCTGATCGCCTTCTTCGCCGCATTTAAACTGGGCGGCATGTATGAAGCGGCCACGCACGATTTCGTGCAGCAATATTTGTCCGGCTTCGTATCAGGCGGCCTGATCAAGGCCGACCAGGCGCCGTGGATACTCGCCACCCTCGTCGGCATCGTCGCCACCGCCTGCCAGGTCAGCTACCTGCTGCTGCGCGGACGCAAGGTCGACGGTATGCTGTGGCTGTCGCTGTTCATCTTTGTCGTGTTCGGCGGCGCCAGCATTTACCTGCATGACGATTTCTTCCTGAAATGGAAGCCGACCCTGATCTACTGGCTGTCCGGCCTGGCGCTCCTGATCGCCCACGTGGGTTTCAAGAAAAACCTGATCCGCAAAACCATGGAAGCGCAAGTGCAATTGCCTGATGCCGTCTGGAACCAGTTGCTGGCCGCGTGGATCATTTTCTTCGGCGCCATCGGCGCGCTGAACCTGTTCGTCGCCTTCGTGCTGTACAAGGGCGACATGGCTGCCTGGGTCAGTTTCAAGGCGTTTGGTGCGACGGGCATCTTCTTTGCCTTCATCGTGGCGCAAACCCTGTTCCTGGCCAAACATATCAAGGAAGACGCATGATGAATACCACCACCGAGAACACTTCGCCGGAAACGCGGATGCAGCGTATTCGTACCCGCCTGGAAACAGCACTTTCCCCTCTGGAATGCGTGCTGGAAGACGACTCGGCACGCCACCGGGGCCATGCGGGCGCCGCCTCAGGCGGAGGCCATTACAATCTGCGGATTATTTCTAGTCAATTTGAAGGGCTCAGGCTCGTCATGCGCCATCGACTGGTGTATGATTCCGTGCACGATATGATGCATAATGAGATACATGCATTGGCGATTGTGGCATTGGCGCCGTCCGAGGTAGCATAAGGATGGCGTTTTTGGCGTACCCGGATCACTTGGGTATGCCATTGCACCTGGCGCCATGTCTGGATTTCTTTCCATGCGTTTTTTACGAAACTTTCCCTAACAGGATTTAATAATGACTTTTAAGCCAGCCCGCTTGCTGATCGCACTACTCGCCGTTGTCGCGGTACCTGTTTTTGCGCAAAATGTTGCCGTTGTTAATGGCAAGCCTATCCCATCGTCGCGCGTTGATGCAGTCGTCAAGCAAGTCGTCGCCCAAGGCCAGCAACCGGATTCGCCGCAACTGCGCGAAATGATCAAGAAGGACTTGATCGGCCGTGAAGTGCTGATGCAAGAAGCGGAAAACAAAGGTTTCGGTAAAGATGCAGCCGTCAAGCAGCAAATCGAGAACGCACGCCAGGCCATCGTCATCAACGCCCTGGTCGGCGACTACCTGAAAAAGAATCCCGTCAACGACGCTGAAATCAAGGCTGAATACGACCGCTTCGTAGCTCAGACCGGCGACAAGGAATACCACGTGCGCCACATCCTGGTAGCTACCGAAGCCGAAGCGAAAGACATCATCGCCAAGCTGAAAGGCGGCGCCAAGTTCGAAGACCTGGCCAAGCAATCGAAAGATGCCGGCTCGGCCGACAACGGCGGCGACCTGGACTGGGCAGCACCATCGTCCTTCCCGAAAGTGTTCTCCGACGCCTTCGTGAAACTGCAAAAAGGCCAGGTCACCGACACCCCGGTGCAAACGCCTAACGGTTTCCACGTGATCAAACTGGACGACACCCGCGCGGCAAAACTGCCAACCCTGGAAGAAGTCAAGCCACAGATCGCCGAAGCGCTGCAGCAAAAGAAATTGCAAGCGTATCAGGAAGAAATGATCAAAAAAGCGAAAGTTCAGTAAGAACTGACCTCCCCGGCGCCCCTTTCGGCGCCGGTCGTGTATTCTGCGCCTGAACGCGAACTGCACGGCAGTCGCGATCTCTTGTATCAGTTTTTGTAAATTTATTAGGAATGAACATGATTTTGAAGCCAGCCCGCCTGATCTTAGCCCTGGTCGCCGTTGTAGCGATCCCTGCGTTCGCGCAAAACGTGGCCACCGTGAATGGCAAGGCCATCCCATCGTCGCGCGTCGATCAAGTCGTCAAGCAAGTCGTCGCCCAAGGCAAACAAGCGGATTCGCCGCAACTGCGCGAAGCCATCAAGAAAGACCTGATCGGCCGTGAAGTACTGATCCAGGAAGCCGACAAGCAAGGCTACGGCACGCGTCCGGAAGTCAAGTCGCAAATCGACAATGCCCGTCAAAGCATCATCATCAATGCCCTGCTGGCCGACTACGTCAAGAAAAACCCCGTCAAGGACGCTGAAATCAAGGCCGAGTACGACAAGTTCAAGGCGCAAGCCGGCGACAAGGAATACCATGCACGCCACATCCTGGTAGCCACCGAAGCGGAAGCGAAAGACATCATCGCCAAGCTGAAAGGCGGCGCCAAGTTCGAAGAACTGGCAAAAGTATCGAAAGACGGTTCCGCAGCCAACGGCGGCGACCTGGACTGGGCTAGCCCAGCTTCCTACGTGAAGCCATTCTCCGACGCCATGGTCGCCCTGAAACCAGGCCAGGTCACGCAAACGCCAGTGCAATCGCAATTCGGCTTCCACGTGATCAAGCTGGAAGAAACCCGTCCGACGAAGCTGCCGGCACTGGAAGAAGTCAAGGGTCAAGTGGCCGAGTCGCTGCAACAGAAAAAACTCGCCGCCTACCGCGACGAACTGATGAAAAAGGCCAAGATTCAATAATATTGGATAGGCATGAAAAAGCGCTCCCTGGGGGCGCTTTTTTTACGCCTAAAAAAAGCGAGATGCGATGGATCTACATGCAGAACTGAAAGCCGCGCTGGAAACGGCCGCCGATCCCAGCCGCGCCGCGCCCATGCAAGCCTATATGCGCGACCAGTTCGTGTTCCTGGGCGTGGCAGCGCCGCAGCGCAGGTTGGCCGCCAGGAATTTGCTGACGGGCCTGAAGGGCATCGATCCCGTGACGCTGCTGGAACACGCGCAACGGCTGTGGCAGCAACCGGAACGCGAATACCAGCATGTGGCGCTCGACATGCTGGCACTGCACCGGCGGCAACTACTACCGGAGCACATCCCTGCCCTGCTGGCACTGGCGCGCCAGCGCGCCTGGTGGGACAGCGTCGACGGCATGGCGGGCATCGTCGGCGAGGTGTTGCAAGCGGAACAACAGCGCGGCGGCGACGGCCATGCGCACATGGATGGCACCTTGCACCATGAGGACTTCTGGCTGCGCCGCATCGCCATGCTGCACCAGTTGGGCTGGCGCGGCCACACGGATGCCGCCTGGCTATTTGACGCGGCCCTGGCGCTGGCCCATGAAGACGAGTTTTTCATCCGCAAGGCCATCGGCTGGGCCTTGCGCGACTACGCGCGCCACGCGCCCGAGGCCGTGACGGCGTTTGCCAACATGCACCGCCAGCAACTATCGCCGCTCAGCTACCGCGAAGCGCTGAAGCATCAACCACCTTGAACGCCTGCCCACCGAGCAATCGCAGCGCCGCATCGATGCGCGGTGCGGCATCCCAGGCCGGCACGGGCGCCAGCAAGCCCAGCGCCATCTGCCGCAGCGGCTCGGCGATCACCATGGCCAGCAGCAAGCCGGCCATTTCGTGCCCATCGTGCCCATCGTGCAGCAGCAGATGGCCGCGCGCCGCCTGACGCTGCAGCCACTCGGCCAGCAAGGCCGTGCCCCGCTCGATGCCGTTGCGCTGATACACGGCAAGTAAATCCATTCGAGCGGGAAACTCCGTGCACAGCAGGCGGAACAGGCCCACGGCGTCCGCCGTCAGCACGCGCGCCGCCATCGCCTGCAAGATCTCCTTCAATAAGGGCAGTACTTCGCCAGACGCGGCCGCATCGTGCGCCATGGCCGGCAGGAAGGCATCCGTCCAGCCGCGCACCACCAGGGCCACCAGTTCTTCGCGGTTCGCAGCATATTGATACAGCGACTTTTTTGCCATGCCCGCGTGGCGCGCCACCGCTTCCATGGTCGTGGCCGCATAGCCTTCGTGCAGCAGCAGCCAGGTGGCCGCCTGCACGGCCGCCTCGCGCGCCTCCTCGGGTGGACGCGCCGGACGGCCCCGCCCACGCAAAGCCTTGCTCTCTTCTTCCTGCATGCCGACTCCAAGCTTGATCGATGGGCAATTTTACACTGAAACATATTTAGGAAACGTTATGTGTTTCTTTAATATATAATTGCCTCACCCTAACAAAGGAGAACGACATGACGAAGCATATTGAATTCCCATGGAACATCACCGGCACGGGCGACTTGCTCGACCCATTTCCCCTGCACCTGGAAACGGGCATCGCGCGCCTGGATAATGGCTGCCTGCTGGTGGCGGCGCGCACGGAGCTGCACGGCTGCAGCGGGCGCATGCTGGACTGGTGGTTTACGTTTTTCGAGACGACGCAGCACATCAAGTGGTGGCACCCGCACGATCACGTGGCCCATCACGGCTGGAACAGCGCGTGGAAAAAGGGAGAGAGTTATTACGGCGCCTCGATCGAGGCGGTGGAATCCCTGGGCGACATTCCGCCCGTGAAAGCAAAGCTGAAGTTCCATGATCCAAAAGACGTGTTTGATCCAGCGCAACTGCAGCAGGCCAAGGACAGCGGCGCCCTGTCGGCCGCCATCTGCGCGCGCATCGGCTTCGGCGAGCACGTGCAACTGGACCCGCAAGGCGACCCGCTCGATGGCGAAATGCTGCACTTGACGCGCGACACGCCCACCGGCTGCGTGCTGCGCAGCCGCTTCCTGCTGGGTCGTAACAGCCTCGATCCCGTGCGCGATGTGCCCGATGTGCTTGGCCTGAACCTGCTGCGCCATTGCTACAGCGAATTTACCTATCTGTCGCGCTTCCTGCCGTCGCTGTACTACGGCGAACACGCCAACGGGGAAAAGGCGCCGCTGCCCTGGTAAAACATGACAGGTAAGGCCGCCCCTTATAGCCGCTTGCGCATGCGCGCCAGCGGCAGTTTGATGTCATCGGGCAAGTCCAGATGAAACTCTTCGGTCACGGCAAAACCGCTGGCCAGGTACAAGGGCACGCCGGGCAAGGTGGCGGCCAGTTCAAGCGCACTGAAACCGGCGGCCAGCGCCTGGCGTTCGCAATGGCGCATCAGCATGCTGCCCAGGCCCTGGCGGGCGGCTGCGGGCTCCACAAAGAAGGCGCGGATGCGCCCCGGCTGGCTGGCCGGATCGAGCAGCGGGTCCGGCCCGCTCTTGGCGCGGTCGGCGCCATACAGGGTGGCGCGCCGGCTCCAGCCGCCGCAGGCCAGCATGACGCCATCGCGTTCTATCACGAAATACGTCCTGTCGGCAACGAGCTGCGTATCGACGCCAAACACGTGGCGCGTCACGGCTGCGGCTTGCTCGGGTGTATAAAACCCCGCGCTCAGTGCCACGCCGGAACGGGCGATCAGCGCATTCATGGCAGGCACATCGGCCGGCAGCGCCACGCGCAAGCTGGTCAAGGCGCCAAAGCTGAACCAGGCACGTGCGATGCGTCCCTGCTCCACCTCATACGTCGCCACCAGTTCCTGCGCGGAAACACCGTCCGGCGCGTCGCCATGGACGATTTCATGGTCGATCACCAGCTTGCCGCAGGCGATACGGTTAAGCAACTGCGCCCGCGGTTTGCTGGCCGCGAAACGGTCCGTGAAACGGGGGCCGATTTGCGCGCTGCCCGTGGCCAGCAAGGTATCGGGATGCTGGAATTGCTGTGCGTCATCCGCATAGATGGCCAGCAGGGCAGCCACATCGTGTGCGTTATAAGCGTCGAGTTGGGCCTGGACCAGCGTTGCGGGTGAAATGCGTGTATCGTTGGCAAGCGCCATGCGTGCACCTGTTGTGGAATGGTTGGAAAGTTGCAAAGCGTAACACTGTCGCTCCTGTCGCGGCGCGGTTTGCTGCGATAATTATAAGACTCGTTATAAGATTCGTCCCAAGAGGCATCTTTAAACGTCACCAATCAATCGCAAATCGCAGCAGGAGTAGATATTATGAAATGGGATGGCAATCGCGAAAGCGACAATGTGGAAGACCGCCGTGGTGAAGACAGTGGTGGGGGCGGCGGTGGCGGCGGCTTTGGTTTTGGCGGCCGCTCGATCGGCATCGGCACCATTGTCATCGCCCTCGTCGGCTCGTATGTGCTGGGAGTCAATCCCTTGACCTTGCTGAATTTGCTCAGCGGCGGTGGTGGCCAGGTCAGCACCCAGCAAAGCCAGGCACCGGCGCACCAGCCGCCCGAATCGGACGAGATGGCGCGCTTCGTCAAAACCGTGCTGGCCGATACGGAAGATACGTGGGGCGCCCTGTTCAAGGCCGAAGGCGGCAGCTATGTGAAACCCAAGCTGGTGCTGTTTTCCGGCAGCACGCCGACGGCCTGCGGCACGGGCCAGAGCGCCAGCGGGCCCTTCTACTGCCCCGGTGACCAGAAAGTCTACCTGGACCTCGATTTCTTCAATCTGATGCAGCAGCGCTTCAAGGTCTCGGGCGAATTTGCCGAGGCGTATGTGATCGCCCATGAGGTGGGCCACCACGTACAAAACCTGCTGGGCTTGTCCGAGAAGGTCGACAAGGCGCGCCGCACGCAATCGGAACGCCAGGCCAATGCCATGTCCGTGCGCCTGGAATTGCAGGCCGACTGCTTTGCCGGCGTGTGGGCGTATCACGCGAACCAGGATCGCAAGATCCTCGAACAGGGCGACGTGGAAGCGGCACTGAAGGCGGCCACGGCCATCGGCGACGATGCGCTGCAGCGCCAGTCACAAGGCCATGTCGTGCCCGATTCGTTTACGCACGGCACTTCGGAACAGCGCGTGCGCTGGTTCAGCAAGGGCATCGAAAGCGGCCAGATTTCCCAGTGCAACACGTTTGAAGCGCGCCAGCTGTAAATGGAAGCCATGCATGCCGCCCTGCGGGACGGCATGCGCATCAATCAGGGCACGCTGACGTCGTAGCGCTTGCCCAGTCTTTTCAGTTCGCCGCTGTCGATCAGGCCATTCAACTCCTGGTCGAACTGCAGGCGCAGCTTGTCGAAGGTGGGCGAGCGGGGGAAAGCGAAATAACCGTTTTGTATGTCGATGACTTTGGGTAAAGGTTTCACCTGGCGGCCATAGCCCAGGCGGCCAATCACGGGGTCGGTATTGCGGCGGTTGCTGACGAACACGTCGACGTGATTGTGCACCAGCATCTTCAAGCCATTTTCCACATTGTTGGCCACGCTGACCTGCAAGCCGGGTCGCACACGCTCCCAGTCCGCGCCATAGGCCCAGCCATTGAGCAGCACCACCCGACGGTTCTTCAGCACCGCGTAGTCGCCATCCCAGCCGAAGCTGGCGTCCTGGCGCGCATAAAAGACCATCTGGTCCTGGTAAAACGGCTTGTCGGAAAACGCCATGCTGGCGATACGCTCGGGCGTCTTGTAGGGGCCGATCAGGATATCGGCCTGGCCCTGCACCAGCATGGCTTGCGCGCGGGCCCATGGCACCATGCGAAAACGCACGGTATGACCTGTGCGCGCCGCCATCAGGCGCAGCAGGTCCGCGCCCAGGCCAGCATATTCACCGCTATCCTGGTATTCGAACACGCGCTCGAACTGCGCGCCCACGGCCAGCAGCTCGCGTGCCTGCACTGGCACGGCGAATGCCGGCCACAGCAGCGCCAAAGCCAGCAGGCGCCGCCCTGCCCTGTTCATCAGCCGACGATGCGCAAGGAGTAATCGGTAGCCCGCACATCCTTGGTCAGGCTGCCGATCGAGATGCGGTCCACGCCCGTTTCGGCAATGGCGCGCACGGTGTCGACATTGATGCCGCCCGACGCTTCCAGCAAGGCGCGGCCATTCGTCAAGGCCACGGCTTCGCGCATCATGTCGTTGCTGAAGTTATCGAGCAAGACGGAGACAGCGCCCGCGTCCAGCGCTTCCTGCAATTGCGCCAGGGTTTCCACCTCGATCTGCACGGGCACGCCCGCATCGAGATTGCGCGCATTTTCCAGGGCCTGGCTGACGCCGCCCGCGGCCGCGATATGGTTTTCCTTGATCAGGATGCCATCGTACAGGGCCAGGCGCTGGTTCTTGCCGCCGCCGACGCGCACCGCATACTTTTGCGCCAGGCGCAGGCCAGGCAGGGTCTTGCGC
Source organism: Janthinobacterium salmonicoloratum (assembly GCF_051380845.1). NCBI lineage: Bacteria > Pseudomonadati > Pseudomonadota > Betaproteobacteria > Burkholderiales > Oxalobacteraceae > Janthinobacterium > Janthinobacterium salmonicoloratum. Next base: position 360,605 of record NZ_JBNYXV010000001.1, read on the forward strand.
GTGTCGAGGATGGACGCCTTGGTGCCGGCGACCACATCGACGTACTGGCGCGTGGCCGTGGCCACGGCCGACAGCAGTTGCAGGAAATTGAGGGCGCTGCGCTCGGCCGTGAGCAAGGCGCGCGCGGGCGCCTGGATCGTGCAGACGACGCTGTCGGCCGTCATCATGTCGCCTTCGGCGTAATGCCAGGCGATATCGATGCTGCGGTCCAGGCTTTTCATGATGCCTTCGAACCACGGCGCGCCGCACAGCACGGCCGCTTCGCGCACGATGACTCTGGCCGTGACGATATGGTCAGGCGGCACCAGTTCGCCCGTCAGGTCGCACTGGCCCACGTCTTCCAGCAAGGCGGCCAGCAAATTGCCTTCGAACGCGCGCGCCAGGGCCGGATCGAAGGGAGCGAAAGAATTAACGAGGGTACTCATGCTGGACCGATTCCTTGGAACAATGTGGTTTCTTTTGCCAGGTCCGCGCCTGGCTTGAGGCCCGCCTTCTTGGCGGCAGCGAAGTCGAGCATGCGATTGATCGAGCGCACGGCCAGCTGGCCGACGGCGGGATCGACGTGGATTTCGTTGTGCATGTTTTCCAGCGTTTCCGCCAGGTTCAGCAAGCCATTCATGGCCATCCACGGGCAATGCGCGCAGCTCTTGCACGTAGCGCTGTTGCCGGCCGTGGGCGCTTCGATGAAGCGCTTGCCCGGTGCGGCCGCGCGCATCTTGTGCAGGATGCCGTTGTCGGTGGCGACGATGAAGGTATCCGTATCCATGGTTTGCGCTGCCGCAATCATTTGCGACGTTGAACCGACCATGTCGGCCAGCGCCACCACGTTCGCGGGCGACTCCGGATGCACGAGCACCTTGGCTTGCGGATACTCTTCCTTGAGCAGATCGAGTTCGATGCCCTTGAATTCGTCGTGCACCAGGCAGCTACCCTGCCACAGCAGCATGTCGGCGCCCGTTTCCTTCTGGATATACGAACCCAGGTGCTTGTCTGGCGCCCAGAGGATTTTCTTGCCCTGCGCATGCAGGTGGGCAACGATGTCGAGGCCGATGGACGACGTCACCATCCAGTCCGCGCGCGCCTTGACGGCCGCGCTGGTATTGGCGTAGACCACCACCGTGCGATCCGGATGGGCGTCGCAAAAGGCCGTGAATTCGTCCACCGGGCAACCGAGATCGAGCGAACAAGTCGCGTCGAGGTCGGGCATCAGCACGGTTTTCTCGGGACTGAGGATTTTTGCCGTTTCGCCCATGAAGCGCACGCCGGCCACGACCAGGGTCTTGGCCGGATGGTCGCGCCCGAAACGGGCCATTTCCAGGGAATCGGAGACGCAGCCGCCCGTGGCTTCCGCCAGGTCTTGCAGGTCGGCATCAACGTAGTAGTGGGCAACGAGCACGGCTTCGCGCTCGATCAGCAGGCGCTTGATGCGCGTGATCAGTTCGGCTTTTTCAGCCGGGGAAGGCGTCGCTGGCGTGCGTGCCCAGGCGTGGGCAGTGCAGCTGGCTCCGTCTTGTGGATGTTCATACTCGACGGATTTGATGGCTAAAGTTTGCATGGCTGTGTCAAACAAAAACGGGATAGACCGGCACGAACGCAATGAAGCAAGTGCGCCGGAACGAAAAAACCGCGGCGCGTCGGTGTGGTGCTGCCGGATGCGCGACTGGCGCCTCATCCGGCATATTGCCTTAGATATTAATCAATACCCTGGCTCTTCAAATAGTCTTCGTAGTTGCCGCGGTAATCGACCACTTCATCTTCCTTGATCTCGATGATGCGATTGGCCAGCGAAGACACGAATTCGCGGTCATGCGAGACGAAGATCAGGGTGCCCGCGTACTTTTCCAGCGCGATGTTCAAGGACTCGATCGATTCCATGTCCATGTGGTTGGTCGGTTCATCGAGCATCAGCACGTTGTGGCGGCCCAACATCAGCTTGCCGTACATCATGCGGCCCTTTTCACCGCCGGACAACACCTTGACGGCCTTCTTGACATCGTCGCCGCCGAACAGCAAGCGGCCCAGGATGGAACGCACGGCCTGGTCGTCGTCGCCCTCTTTCGTCCACTGGCCGATCCAGTCGGTCAGGTTCGTGTCCTTGGCGAAATCTTCCGTCGGGTCTTGCGGCATGTAGCCGACGTTGGCGTTTTCCGCCCACTTCACGCGGCCTTGATCAGGCTGCAGGCCGGCGATGTCGCCCGCGATGCAGCGCAGCATGGTGGTCTTGCCGGCGCCGTTGGCGCCGATGATGGCGATGCGCTCGCCCGCCTCGACCATGATGCTGAAATTCTTGAACAGCTGGCGGTCAAAACCTTTCGAGATGTTCTCGACTTCCACGGCCAGGCGATGCAATTTCTTTTCGCCGTCGAAACGCACGAACGGATAGGCACGCGACGATGGCTTGATGTCGTCGACCTTGATCTTTTCGATCTGCTTGGCGCGCGACGTGGCCTGGCGGGCCTTGGATTTGTTCGCGGCGAAGCGGCGCACGAATTCCTGCAGCTCCGCAACCTTGTCTTTCGCTTTCGCGTTGTTGGCCAGCTGCTGGTTGCGCGCCTGGGTCGAAGCGAACATGTATTCGTCGTAATTGCCTGGATAAATCTTCAGGGTGCCGTAGTCCATATCAGCCACGTGGGTACAGACCTGGTTCAGGAAGTGGCGATCATGGGAAATGATGATCATGGTGGAGTTGCGCTCGTTGAGCACGTCTTCCAGCCAGCGAATCGTGTTGATATCCAGGTTATTCGTCGGCTCATCGAGCAGCAGGATATCCGGGTTCGAGAACAGCGCCTGCGCCAGCAGCACGCGCAGCTTCCAGCCTGGCGAGACATTGCTCATCGGACCTTGATGCAGCTCGATGGCGACACCGGCGCCCAGCAGCAGTTCGCCGGCGCGCGATTCGGCCGTGTAGCCGTCGTATTCGGAGACTTTGCCTTCCAGATCGGCTGCCTGCATGTAGTCGTCATCCGTTGCTTCCGGATTCGCGTAGATCGCGTCGCGTTGCTGGATGGCGGCCCACATTTCCGTGTGGCCCATCATGACCACGTCGAGGACGCGCATGTCTTCAAACGCAAATTGGTCCTGGCGCAGCTTGCCCAGGCGCTCGTTGGTATCGAGCATGACATTGCCGCCCGACGGGTCCAGGTCGCCGCCCAGGATCTTCATGAACGTCGACTTGCCGCAGCCGTTCGCGCCGATCAAACCATAGCGGTTGCCGTCGCCGAACTTGACGGAGATATTCTCAAACAATGGCTTGGCGCCAAACTGCATCGTAATGTTAGCTGTAGATAGCATGTGATATTGGGTCTTTATTCAGTTAAAACAGCTAGTTAAGTACTTTTCTCCCATTATACAGCACCCACCCTCTTCCCTCTATAGTGGCCGCTGGGGACGGCAGCCGCCGCAATGGCGGATTCACCCTCCGCGCCCCCGCCTCCCCGACCATGACCAGCCGCCGCCTGCGATGATCGCATCCGTACATCGATGGCAAAAAAAATACATTCTCATTGATTTCCTGCCAACAGCTACGCAAATCCTGGCATGATGTTTGGTGCCATTGGCGGCGCGATTGGCGGCACACTGGTGCAAAACGTAGCAGGCTCAACGTCATCGCAATCCCCTGTCGACGTGCTGGCATCCTTCGGCAACTATCTGAAGGACAATTCAATATCGATCGAAACCATCGTCCGCGAGGAATTTGAAACCGTCTGCGCGAGTCGGGGAAAGTCTCGCTTGCCGCCCCAACACCGGAGAATGCCAGCCTGCCGGTGATCACGATCTCCGTGCCGATGTACGGTTTTGGCGTTACGCACCCATTGGGCGCGAACGTCGTTCCCATCTTCAAGATCAGCGCCGCCATGACGGACAACGCAGGCAAGGTGATAATAAAAAAATATTATTGCTAATTCCTCATTTAACAGATACGCTGCCGTGGCACAGTCGGCGCTGACGCGCATGCCGGCACGCCGATATCATTTCTCCCTTTTCACCGCACAGGCATCACTTGAAAAAAATTACCATTGCCGCCGCTGCGGCCGACATTGTCATCGCTGTCACCGTCTACGCTTCGCCGTACTATTCCTTGCACCAGATCGAGACCGCGCTGGCCGAGCGCAACGCCGACGCCCTGGCCGCGCACGTGGACTTCCCCGCCCTGCGCACCAGCGTCAAGACGCAGCTGGAGGCCAGCATGGCCAGCAGCATCGAAGCGACAGCCGGCAGCGGCAACCCGCTGGCCGCCCTGGGCCAGTCGATCGCCAGCGCCATGCTGGGCAAGATGGTCGACACCATGGTCTCGCCTGCCGGCGTCGTCGCGCTGGTCAACAAGAGCGCGGTCAGCCCGCAAGCAGATGCGAATACGAGTGCGAATATGGATGCGCCCGCCGATGGCGCGCAGAAGAAGGCCGACTATTCCGCAGGCTATGCCGGCGTCAACACCTTCGTCGTGCGGGCGAAGGATGGCAATGCGCAGGAAGGCGCGCTGGTCCTGCTTCGCCATGGCGTGTGGGGCTGGAAACTGAGTTCGATCGAGATTGCGTCGGCGATGGCTGGCCGCTAGGGGCGAGCGAGCGGCAGCCTGTCGGGGCTGCCTTGCCCTCCCCGCCCGCCGTTAAAAGGTCATCGGCACCCGGACCGAAATGGAAACGTCCGGGGTGTCGCGCGTCAGACCGGCGCCCACCGACACGTTCAAGCTCCGGTCCTTGCTAAGGCGATACGAAAACCCCATCAGCAAGGTACCAAGCTGCGTGCGCACGGAACCGGGCACGGTCACGCCATTTTGACGCGTGCGTCCAACGCTGCTGTGATCGTAGCCCAGGCTGAGCGACGCCTTTTCATTCAGCGCCAGGCCGATGCCGAAATTCACGCCGAAAATTTTCCCAGGCTCGATGGTGCCCAGAGGTTCGCGCACGCCATTGAGCACCAGGCGGCTGACATCGGTGCGCTTGAAGCTGTGCAGGTAGCTGATGCTGCCAAAGAATACGGCCGGATCAGAGGGAAACAGCCAGGTCAGGCTGGGCTGCAGGGAATAGAAACCGGAGCCGGTGGGCAAGTCCATCGGCAAGCCCGTACCAGTCACATTCTCGCCCACGCAGCGTTGCGTACAATCGGTGACGACCTCGAACGGATCGCGTCCGGTGCGCGACTTGAAGCGCAAGCCGGCCACGTAGTATGGCTTATCGGTGCCGCCATTGTTCAGTTGGTAACGGGCGGCCACCTCGATATCGCCCAAGGCGCGCCCGCTGGTGTCGAAAACCCGCTCTACGGCCGTGCCCGTAAACAGTTCGCGGCTGACGGTGGCATCAGAACGATAGACATAGGGCACCTTGGCTTCGACTTCAAGACGGTTGCTCAAACCGGTACGCACGGCCAGGGCGGCCGTGAAGGTATTGCGCTTGACTTCGCGCACATCGATCAAACCGATCAACAATGCGGGAATAATGGTGTAGCCGACCAGGGCAACCCTATTGCTGGACGAGTAACCGAATTGCATCGACGGTTCCAGCACATATTTTCCCTTGGGCGTCAGCACGCCTGGCTGTTCGAACAGCGGCGCCACCTCAGGCGGCCGGATGGGGGGGCTGGGAGCTTGCCCCACCGGCTGGGGCGTCGATGGCGGCGGCGTCTCTGGAGCGGACGCGGTGTCCTGAACCTCCGCCAGCGACAGATATGCCCCCCGCAAACCCGTGCCCCGCTGCCTGGCCAGGAGGTTATTGTCGAGAGGCGCAGCACCCTGCAGCACCTCAATGCGGTGCTGCTGCTCTTGCATCGATGCACGCAGTAGTTCCAGCTGCTGCCGCTGTTCGGCCAGTTGCGCCTTCAGGCTTGCCAACTGCGCCACCAGATCATCCTGGCCGGTGCCGGGCGATTGCTGGGCCTGAACGGCCGTACACAGCAGCAACGCCGACACACCCATCGTACCGAATCGCAATAAGTAAAGATGCCGCATAGTCTCTCCCGATGACAAGCCCTGCCTGTCAGTAGCCGGCCCTGGCAACACCACCGCAAAGGCCCGGCGCTACTGCACGATGCCGCCCGGGGAATCCAGGCGGCTTGCTGAAAACCCTATTTGGGACCTGCCACCGTGCTTAGCGCATTTTGCAAGGTGTCCTGAAAGTTCGCCAACTTCAGCAATGCAAGACTGTTCACGCTGCTATTGACGATCGTCTGGGTGCGCAAGACCTGGTCATTCAAGCTGTTCTGGATCACGGTGGCGGCCATCGTTTGCGCCATCGGGCCTGGTGAGAATACGTTGCCGGCGCCATTTTGCAAGACATTCATCGACGTGATTGCCGTACGCGCCAGGCTCGCTTCCTCGACGCTCAGGTGCGCCACATCGGCAATCGTGAACGCCACGCTGGAAACCACGTTGCCATTGATGCTGACCAGGCGCTCGATTCCCAAAGACAGGCTCAAGCCACCTGGCATGTCGAAGCCGCCCCGTGCCTGCTCCAGCGTTTCCTCGCTGACCGCCGTCCATCCCGCTTCCGGCAGTGCAGCGTGAGCATTCTGCGCGGCAACAAGCAGGCACGCCAGGCTGGCAGCCATCCACCGCTCTTTCTTGTGCATACATCCTCCAGCGCGGCGTTTGCCCGCCATTAAAAATTCCCACCATCATTCTTCGGCATGGTGACCTGATCGAGGCCGCTGCGGCTGATCGCCATCCCCAGTGGCGCTTGCGGCGCCGCACGCCAGTCATCGACATCGTTGAAGCGGGCCTCCTGCATTGCCACCTCAGCCGCCGCCGGGCCCGGTGTGGCAGGCGTCGCGCGTCCATGGATCACAAACAGCAAACGGCCCTGCCAGATCGCCTCGAAACCGGCGCGCGGCATGGCCCGCGTGCCGCCGGCCGGATCACCGATCAACACGCGGCTCTGGTTCAGCCCCTTGACCACGACAAAATGCCGGTAGCCTTTCTCGGCCACCAGCACGATGGCGGGAAAGCCCGCCTCGACCAACTTATCCAGCGGCAACTGAAACCCGTCGGCCAGAAAGCCTCGGGTCCCAAGGAAACGCTTAATATCGAGCAAGGAAAATCCTTCGCGGCGGATCTTTTGCTGATCACCTTGCTGGTACATTTGCTCAAAAACAAACTCCTCCGTCACAGGATCGGCGTAATGATGGGTCAGCAGGGTGGCCACCGCGGCGGAGCCACAACTGAAGTCGTATTGCTGATGCAAGGTGCGCTGGAAACGCGCCTCGCGCATGCTGATAACTGGCACATCAAAGCGCGCGCTGCCGAAGGCGCCGATATCGGCCGCGCCAGCGTCTGGGGATGCCAGCCCGCCAAGCAAGGGCAGGCACAGCATGAACAGCGAGAATGTGCTGGATATCGTCATGCCTAGCGCAACTGCAAATTGATGATGGTGGCGTTCTGGATCAACACATTGGCGCCCGAGTTCTGAATGACGATCGGGATGCCGGAAGCGTTGGCAAACGCGGCGCCATCGATGGTGTTGGCCCCCGTGCTGATGTAGCTGGCCGAGTTACCAGTGACAAAGCCACTCAGGCGCGCTTCATTGGTAACGGTATCGGTGCCGCCACGCGCCTGATCCAGCGCGTATTCGCCAGCGGGCCGGCCAAGGCTCCCGGCAAAGGTTCTATCCGCCGTCAACGGCATCAGCGCCGTCAGCGAAGTGTTCGTCAGAGCAATAATCTGTAGACTCAACTCTGGCCCGGCAAGCAAGGGCAGCGCCCTTGCTTCCTGTGCAGCCATGGCGCCTGTGGAAAGACAGACCAGGCTGGCACAGCATATCGAATGAAAAAAAAGGCGCATGCTCATCCCCTTGTTCATGACTTGCGATGCTCCGCCGCAGCATTGCCGCGGCGGAGCCTGACACCAAGCAACCGCTAGCTTAGTGTCCCACTGCCAGATTGGCCTGCACCGTCACACTTTGCTGTATCAGCGAAGAAATACCGCTGTTCTGGCTGATGACCAGCAAGCCGGCCGCCGACTGCGCGGTACCGGTCATGGTGTTGGACATGTCGAAGGTGCCTGCATTGACAGCCACCGTACCGCCAGCACCACCCGTGCCGCCAGCGCCCGCACCGCCTGTTGCCGCGCCGGCAGTGTTCGTGCCACCGCTACCGGCAGCGCCACCGGTATTGCCGCCGCCGCCGGCACCGCCAGCGCCGCCAGCACCGGCATTGGCGCTGCCGTTCGAAGGCGAACCGTTTGTTGCGCTGCCATTGCTGGAACTGCCGCCAGCCGCACCGGCGCCACCCGTGTTTTGCGCCAGCCCGCTGCTGCCACCACTGCCGCCCGCCGCACCAGCGGCGCCGCTGCCGCCAGTGCTGGTACCACCCGCACCGGCACCACCGGCACCACCGGCACCGCCAGTTGCCGCGGCCCCGGCGCCACCCGTACTCGTCAATGCAGCGCCAGCACCACCGGCACCTGAGCCACTTCCGCCGCCTGCGGCACCTGCACCCGCTGTATTGGTGCCACCGGCACCACCGGCACCGCCCGTCCCAGTACCACCGGTGGAAGTGGAGACGCCACCACCCGCATTCCTGGCGTGGCTGTTGGCACTGCCGCTACCGCCATCGCCGCCAGCGGCGCTACGGCTGTAGCCACCGTCGCCACCTGCACCGCCGATGGATTGGCCGCTATCGCCGCCGTTGCCGCCTGACGTGCGGCCAGTATCGCCGCCAGCGCCGCCCGTGGCACTGCCTGCCAAGCCACCCCTGCCGCCGTTGCCGCCATAGATATCACCACCGGCCGCACCGCGACCACCTGCGCCGCCTGCTCCGCCAGCACCGGCGTCCCCGCTACTGGCATTCTTGGCCAGTCCGCCTGCGCCACCTGCACCGGCCGTGCTGTCGCCCACGACCGCTGCGCCATTGATGGCACTGCCATTCCTGGCGTTTCCACCGCTCGCACCCGCGGCACCTGCGCCACCGGTGGCGTCGCCGCCCGAGCCGCCCTTGCCAAAGGCGCTGCCGCCCAGTGCACTGCCGCCAATGCCACCCTTGCCTGTACCACCGTTGGTATTGCCACTATTGGTGGCGTAATTGCCGATGTTACTGACCTGGTTGCCCGACACCGCGCCACTCAGGGTGCTCGCTGCCGTTGCCGTCGAAGTATTGAAGGCATTTGCCGCGCTACTGGTGCTGGTGCCGCCATTGTTTGCTGCGGATGCGCCCAGCGCACTGGCATTCGCGTTGCCGCTGCTATTGTTTTGCCCTGTGCTCTTGTCGTTATTCTGGTCCGAGTTATTATCTTGCGTAGCGGTGGAATGCCCGTTCGCCCCGGGCCCGGCGCCAGACAGTGTCGTGGTGTTGCTCGCCGTCTGGGTATTGACACCCGTGACATCATCGACCCTGGTCGAGCCATTGTTCTGGGCATGGACGCTGAAGCTAAAGGCCAGCGTGATCGCTGCCGCTATGAGAGTTTTTTTCATTGCAGTTCCTCTTTAAAAGTTAATCAGGATGCTGGCACCAGACTGACTCGTCGGGTCCATAGCTTCACAGCAAATTTGGTGCCAGCGATAAAGCACTGAGCCAAGCCATTGAATTACAACGCCTTATTCGATGAGCTTCGGCTTACAGGGCATTCCCCTAGGAAACTTGGCAAACAAAAAACGAAAAACTGTCACAGCTGTGCGCCACCCACTTTTCAGAACCGCCTTGCAAAAACAGAAATACTCATTTAAAATCAAGCACTTGCAGAACATCATACCCGTCCTGCGACTGTATCAATCATGTTACACCGTTTTCGCTACGGCTATCCACACGCAGGACAAAGAACGTCCCCTGAGGCGTCAGGTTCAACATTCGATATTGAGCTTTTTGATCATCCGGTACAGCGTCATGCGAGACACGCCCAGATCGCGTGCGGCCTTGCTGACATTGCTGCCGGCACTGGCCAGGCATGCCTGCACGGCGTCACGGTCCGAGCGCAAGCGAATACTGCCGAGTGCGACATCGGCGCCTGGCGCGTCCGCAACGGACAAGCCCAGGTCTTGCGGCATGATCGCCCGGCCTTCCGCCATCACCATGGCGCGTCGCACCCGGTTGATCAATTCGCGCACATTGCCCGGCCAGGCATAATTGCAAATCGCCTCGACGGCAGCGTTGCTGAAGCCTTTGACCATCGGCGCCCGCTCCGCCACATAGGTGGCAAAAAAATGATTTGCCAGCAACATCAAGTCTTCCTTCCTGTCGCGCAAAGGAGGGACATCGAGCGCCAGCACATTGAGCCGGTAGTACAAATCCTCGCGAAATTTCCCCTGCTGCACTGCCTCCAGCAAATTGACATGCGAAGCAGCAATGACGCGCGCGTCAACAGCAGTGCTCTGCGTGGCGCCGACACGGTAAATCGTTTTTTCCTGTAGAAAGCGCAGCAAATTGGTTTGCAGGGGGAGCGGCAAGTCGCCTATCTCGTCAAGAAATATCGTGCCTCCGGCCGCTGACTCGATCAAGCCCCGCTTGTCGCGCGTGGCTCCCGTGAAGGCGCCCCGTTCATGGCCAAACAGCTCCGATTGCGCCAGGCCGGCCGGAATGGCGCCACAGTTGATGGGCACGAAGGGACCTGCCGCCCGCGCTGAATGGACATGTATGGCTTGCGCTGCCAGTTCCTTGCCACTGCCCGACTCGCCCCAGATCAGCACCGGCGCGCTGGCAGCAGCGACCTTGATTATCTGGCGCCGCAAACGGCCAATGGCGACGCCATTGCCCTTGAGCGCCATATCAGCCTGTTCCAGCGCGCACAGAGGCGCGTCCGGCATCTCGCGCAAAGTGGCGTAGCCGTAGGCATGGCCCAGGGTATGTCGCAGCCGCAGCATGTCGACAGGCAAAGTGTGGTAATCATGGCAATGGTCACGGACCAAGCGCCGGCATGCGGCCGTCTGCAAAGCGGGTGGTGGAAAAATGCCCACCCATTGCATCTCCCAATGATGATGCAAGAAACTGTCGATTTCTCCCAGCCCGTCGAACGAAGAAATCAAGACGCCAACCGGAAAGGTCTGCGTGCGCAGCGCACGTGCCGCAGCCGCCAGGCCTGTCACGGTACAGACTTGCCAGCCTTCCCACGCCACAGCAAACTGCTGCATGCCTGCCCCATGCAGCAAACCATTGCCACTCAAATCAATACACAATAACTGTCGTTTCAACATCCAGCCTCCAAAGGGACTGTGATCGTCAGAAAACATCGCGCCACTGCGTCCCGCAAGAAGAAGCGCCCTGCAGGGCAGCCAGATAAGCTGTCGCACTCATGCAAACCTATCGTGCTTTTCAGAAACCCACATGGCGCGATCAGCAAAATAAAAACAGGCAGCTTGCACAGTCAACTATCCGCAACGAATGGCATCCTTAAGAATCAATGACTCAAGATAAGGACCGGCAAAGAGACGCACACGATGGAACAGCTCTCTGGCAGGGTAGCGAGATTTGTGTATATCTGTGACAATCTTATTGATGTATATCACTGTGATGCTAAAAAATACTTTTCTTTTTTAGCGATTATATATTTTTTACCACAGCGCATTTTCCATAGACGTCAAATCAGCACAAATAATTTCAATTTAGAAATTCCAACGTCTCCATACCAATATACACTGCCGTTTTCCAGAGATGGTGTTTGCGCGCCTCCACGATATCCCATGCTGACAAAACATGTTTTTACGCTGGCCATCACCGCCTGCCTCGCCAACACGGGTCTGGCTGCCGGCCCCCTTGAGCACGCCGAGCGCAGCCACTCCGTCGCCTCGCGCATGCAGGCGGAAACGTCGAAGGCCGCCGATCCCGATGCCCCCGCGCCGCTGCCCGTTCCCAGCGACATCTCGCTGGCCGAGCTGGAGCGCCGCCTGGCATTGGGCCAGGCGCAGGCCGCTGAAAAACACCATACCAGCGCGCTCGACCCGGCCGCGCTGACGGCCTTGGCGCGGCAGATGGATTGCCAGGATATCGCCGGCGTTCAGCCGTTCGGCTTCCCGCTGGATCAGACGCATCCCACCGTCCTGAGCGGCGCCCACCTGCTGGCCCGCTGCCCGGAGCGGGCTTACGTGACGATCACGGCAATGTCGATGGCGGGCAAGACGGGCAAGCGCGCGACCATATCGGCGCAATCGTTCAATCAGCGCGTCGATGGCAGGCCCGCGCGGCGCCTGTATTACAAGGCGCCCAACGGCCGCCAGAAGGAAACGCTGACCATCATCGACGGCAGTTATGTATATGCGCTCGAGTACTGGTCGCTCGATGATGGCAAGCAGCCCGGCATCGCGGGAGAACGGCGGCTTGAAAAAGTATCTTCGTTGCCCCCCGCCCAGCCTCGCGGCGGCGCGCACGATGTGCTGGCATGGCCGGAAATGAGATAAGCAATGAATTCCAACAAGATCATCAGGACAGCAAGAAATGCCGTCGCCATCACTAGCACCGTGCTGGGGACAGCGGGCTTATATGCTTTTTTGATCGCGTCCCTGTGCCGCATGTTCTTTGACATGACGTCAGGCACGGCTCTTACGTGGATCGGTGGCCCGCTGTTTGTTGTGTTTGGTATTCTGGGGGCTATATTTTTGCCAGACAGCTTGCGCAAGGCAAACATCATCGACTAGCGGCGGCAAGCATGCCGCCGCTAGTGGCAAGGCCCGCTTACATGCCCAAGGACTTGAGCAGGTCGGCGTTGTCGTCGTCTTCCGGTTCCGCTGCAGGCGCCGGGGCGGCATCCCGTTCGCGGTTCGCGTATTCCGTATCCATCAGCGAATCGGCATCGACTTCGCGCGAATCGAAATCATGCAACTTGATGAACTCGGTACGGTCGATCGCCAGTTCCAGATAGAAAATATTGTTCTTTTCCGTGTAGAAAGTAACGCGGCGCATTTCCGGGCGGTCCAGCGGCGTGTCGACGCTGAGCATCACCTGCTTGTTCAGCACCAGCATCTTCGGCTGGCTCTGGGTGATATTCGTTTGCAGCTCGCGCCGTACCTTGCCCGTGAAGTCGCCCACGATCTGGTTCATCAGCTCGCCCATGATGTTCGACACTTCGTCCGACGTGTAAAAACTGGCCAGCTCCGACTTCGGCATACCCATGTGCAACATGTAGCGCTCGTAGATTTCCATCGCCGTATCGGCGGCAAAATTGAGCACCACCAGGCCCGTGAAACCACCATCGAACATCACGAAGCAACCGATGTCCGGCTTCAGGCCGGTCTTGGTGATGCGCTGCACCATGCCTGAATAATTGACTTTACTTTGCGTTGCAACGTTGAGCACCCGAACCACCGAGTTGCACAAACTCATCAACAAATCTTCTGTACCGTACACAACATCCTTTTCTGCATCCATGAGCAACCTCTCCTACTATTTTAAAGATGACAGCACTGTTCCCTGCCCACCGCGAGCCGAAACATGACCATTTCGCTCAGCAAGCGGACGACTTCACCTTTGCATGTCTGACCTTGCCTGGCAGCGCGCACCGCGTTGCCGCCGGCACGAACCGCCCTCTTACCTTTTTCTGTATAGAAATAAGTATCAGATGCGCAGAATACCCAGATGTAACATTTCCGTCCAGCCATACCTGCATTTACTTGACGATCTGTGCGGAAATACCATATCTGGCCTGGGCACGGACGGCGGCACAGGAAATAGTAACTAAAAATCAAGTGCGCGCAAGACCACAGTGCTGACCAGCAGATCACGGCTCAGATAAGCGAAGGCGCGCTGGCCGATGCGCAGGCGGTGCGTGTCGAAGATGGCCAGCAAATCGCCACCCGGCCCCTGATTCAGGCTGTGCAAGGCCGTCACGGTGATGCGGCAGGTCTTTTCCGCCCCGAAAACGGTCAAATGAAAGCGGATTGCGTCGCCCGCCGCTTCGAGCGCGATGCTGTCGCGCAGGATCTCATAGGGCATGGATGGGGCTCCCCTTATGTGGCGAACGTGAGCGCAGGATCGTCATGCCGGGGCAAGTCGATGATGAAGACACTGCCATGGCCAGGTACGCTTTCCATGCTCAAGGTACCGCCATTCGCCTCCACGCTGCGCCGGGCGATCGACAGGCCCAGTCCAGGGCCCGTCTTGCTGGCGCCGCCTTGCGTAAAGGGCAGAAACAGGTCATCTGCTGCCTCCGGCGACAGGCCGGCGCCGTTGTCCTCCACTTCAATCCTGGCCCGCTCGCCGTTCCCATACGCGCGCACCACCACCGTGCCATGCGGCGCGCCAAACTTGAAGGCATTCTGCAGCAGGTTCCCCACGGCGGAGAGCAGCAAATCCTGGTCCGCGTGGAGCTGCAACAAGGGATCGACCTCGTCCACGACCAGGGTGCAGCGCATCAAGTTCGCTTCCAGGCTGGCCGAATGGCTCAGTTCACTGATGAAGTTGCTCAGGAAGAAAACCGAACGCTGCAAGGTCAAGCCCGCCTCCACCCGCACGTCCGCCAGCGAGCGGTCGATCAGGGTGCGCAAACCCACGAGGCTGCGGTCGAGCACGGCTCCAGGTGCGCCTGCCACACCCATGCCGCCTTGCTTGAGCGCGGCGACGGCCAGGCCGGCCGTTCCCAAGTGATTGCGCAGTTCATGGGCCAGGTAGCCGATGCGCTGGCTCAGTGCCAATGCCTGTTCATTGGCAATCAGCACGTCGCGCCGCTGGGTAAATTCCGATACGGCTTCGGCAATGCCGTTGTCGAGGCAACGGTTCAGCGTCCTGAATTCCTCGACGGCAAATTCCTCGTCCAGCTCCACGGCCAGATCGCTGACAGCCTGGCACAGATCGCCATAATCGTGCACGACCTGGCTCACGGAATAGCCAAGCGCCAGCAATTGGCCGCCGTGGGCGGTGGCGCTGTTGGCCAGTTCCGATGTGCCCTGCGCACTGCCGTCGGCGGGACCGGAAATGGCCAGGCTTTGCGCCAGCTTGCCGGCCTCTTCCGCCTTCAGGGTGCGGATCAGCTGCTCCAGAAAGATGGGGATGCCTTCTCTTAACTGTATTTCGGTCGGAAAACGCAGGGGTCGCTTGGCGACTTTGTCACGGCAACGGCGCTCCAGCTCGGCGCGATTTTCCGCTAGGAATAAATGCATCATGACGTTTTCAGCAATCTCAATGATTAAGAATACGCAAGCCTAGCGCGACGACCGGTCAAACTCCGTCTGTTACCGTACGTAGCTGATGGCGCCTGCAGCGCACGCATCGGCCATCCACTGTGCTATTGTCATCATGTACTTAATCAAGCAGGTGTCAAGCATGCAAAACATTGTTACCAGCGTGTCGTTCCGCTACATCGATCCGCACCACAAGGAACCGGGCCCGACCCGGGAATTCGTCAATCAGAACATCCTGCTGCCGCCGGGCGCCCATCTGCCGCGCATGGGCGAAGCCGTTGAGCTCATGCACTGGGACTTGAACCGCGACATGAAATCCGGCGTGTATTCGGTCCTGTTCATCCACACGCGCATCGCCTTGTTTGATGGCAACGACAAGCCGTCCGGCTGGCACACCACCATCACCGTGGGACCGCAATCCGACGAAATCGACGCGCGCTTCCTCTCCGCCCCCTCCTGACGCTCGTGCGGCCCTTGTTGCGGCCAGGCTTGAGCACCTAAAATAGTGCTTTATATTAAACATGTCCGTAACGACAAGCGGTGGCGCTGTCACGCACAATGCAAGGAAGTCAATGAACACACTTTTAGAGCAGGCAACGGCGGAAATGATGGCGGCCGTGGAGGCGTGGTTTGTCGAGCGCCTGAAGCGTACCGACCTGGAAGCTGCCGTGAACCGGACCACCTTGCAGATGGGTATCTTTAATGATCTTTTGCTCGACTACAAACCCGGACGCACGACGGCCGACGATTTCCAGCTGACCGATAACGATGAGTTCGCACCAAGGACGTCATCGCGCCTGGATGAAGCCGTCGTGCGCGACACCATCGCGCCCCAGCTGGTTGCCATGGTACTAGCGAAGCTGGAGACACTGGCCGACACGCCCCTGATCGACTACCGCTTCAGCTTTCGCGGAAAATTCCAGACGGCACAGGGCAAGCTGCACCTGAAGCTGATCGACTACGTCAACGAAGGCAAGCCCCAAACCTTGCTCGAGCGCATACACACCTACGTCACGCAAAAACTCGAGCGCGGCAGCAGGCAGACAAAAAAGCTGGAAACGTTTTTCCTGACGCGCCACCTGCTCGATCCTTATCTGTTTCCGCAGCCCGATATCGCCTGGACGATTGCGCAATTCGAACGCATCGAGCAGTTGAACAAGTCCCGGCCGCAGGCGCTGGCAGAACATCGCAGCGATATCATCCAGGCCGTGTCGGCCTGGGCGGAGCAGCAATTTCTGCCGCAGTTCTATGATGTGCAGAAATCGGCCTATTGCACCACGGAATACACCTTGAAAATGGGCGCGGCGCCCGATACGCAAGGGCTGCAGCCGATCGATCTGCTGCTGTATGGCGCCGTGATGATATTGCGCCACGAACCGAACTACGCCAAATCAAAGGGCCTGAAATTCCTGGAAATCGCGCGCGAACTGGGCAGCGAACGGGCCGTGCGTATGCTCAAGGAAGGCAGCGGCACCTTCCCCAACGACGACATCCACTTGAAAAATGCGCTGCTGGAATGCCGCGCCAACGATGTGTTTGCCACCATCAGCATCACGATTGCCCGGGAAGAGGAAGACGCGTATGCGCAGGCGCTGGCATTCATCACGCATTTGCTGCAAAACGGCTTCCCAAAAGGCTACCAGATCAAGCTCAAATCGAAGGTGAAGGAATATCTTCCCTTGAAAGGCCTGGCCAGGTCCGACACGCACCGCTTCTTTGCCAACGCCCTCGCCTATGCGTCCCTGCAGCCGCAACTTGAAGCATATGCGCGCGCGGCCATCGAAGAATTCGAGTTCTATGCCGATACGGAAGGCGAAAAGAATTGCATGCCCGGCAGCTATGCCACGTTTGGCCTGGGCTTGCTCGACTCTCGCTATTTCCCGCTGGTGCAGCACTACATGGCCAACGTCGACGAAGAGCACCAGTCCGTGCAGGATCAGTTCACGGCCGCCTTCGCCGAAAGACATGGCGTGACGCGCGAGTCCACTCCCGTGCTGGCGGCGTGCCTGCGCGCGTGCACGGATAACGCAAAGGTCAGGATCCAGGGAGAACTGGAGGAGGTAGAGAAACTGGAACTGTTCTACCAGCAATTGCAAGGGCTGGAAGGCTATCTGGTGGAGCACATGCTGTATCCGGTCTGGGGCAAACTGGAAAAACTGGCAGCCCTGGCGCGCAAGGCGGAAGGCCGGCGCAAGGAGCTGCTGCTGGCCTTGCTGGCAGCGGCAAGCAAGGCGGACGCCTAAAGTGCGCAACGTTATGACTTTCACCATATATAATGCGCGCGCCAGAATTGCCGCTAGGCATCTTTTGGCGCCTGACATCGAATCGTGGAGAAAATACATGCATCAAACACAAGAAACCTCGCGCACATCCCTGCTGGCAGCCACCTTTGCAGCTGCCGTGGCGCTGGCCCAGCCCGCTATCGCCACTGAAACAGCCGTGGAGCTGGCGCCAGTCGACGTGGCCAACCTGTACATCAAGACCATCATCAACCAGGATGAAGCCAGCGTCGCCAAGCTCAACGCCTACCTGCGCCCCACGCGTCTGGCGGGCCACCAGAGCGCCGAATATGCGTCGTACAGCGGCCTGAAGGAAGCGGACGCCAAGTTCCCAACGGAAACTGGCAAGCTGATCGCCGACCTGTTCCCGGCCGCCATGCAAGCGGCAGTGAAGCCGGCCGCCGAACTGCTGGCCGCGAATGTCATCGCCGCCAAGAATGGCGCCGTGTGCCAAGCCACCAAAGCGGACCCCGTGACGGTGGAAAACGGCATGCAGACGGCCGCCGTCAGCTTCGAATGCCAGGTCGTCAAAGTGCCAGTGGCATGGGCGGCTGCAGCCCAGCAACTGGCGAAGAGCGGCTGCAAGGTCGAGCAATGCACGGCCGGCCTGAAAAAGATCGCCGCAACCTACACGAGCTCGCCGAAGCAGACCTGGCGCGCCGTATTTCCCGTCAGCCGTGAAAAGAACTCGGAAGCCTGGCGCAACGATTTCGCGCGCGAAACCTTCGATGAAATCTGGGAATACCTGTAATCCTTCACTCATCTATAAACTGCCGGTGGATAAACCCAAACTGACACCAGTCGCCCAGCCAGCAGGCCTGGCCCTGCTGCGCCTGCTCGACCCCGACCATGTGGAAGGCGCGCTGGTCAAGCAAGTGCTGGCGCAGGACTTGGCCAGCCTGCACGGCAAGCAATTGCTGGCGCTGCTGCGCCGGCTGCGTGCGGCGCAATCCAACGAGCACGATTATGCAGGCGCCAGCCCGGCGCAGGCCGAGCAGCAGTTCGGCGCCGCCATCGCTGCCGTCAAGGCTGAGCTGGCCACGCGCCCGCACATTCTCAACAAGCAGGAAGCCAAGGCGCTGCGCCAGGCGGCGGCAAAGAAGCGTTAATCGAGGCGCAAGCCGGCTGCCAGCAAGGCCAGCCGTGCGCGCAAGCACGCCGGCCCCCTCCTATAATCGGAGGCTTACTTGTTTCCGCTATTGAAAGCCCCCATGCTCACACGATTTTCCCACCGCGGCTTCGCCGCACTTGTTTTCTCCGCTCTGGCCACCATGCAGGCGGCCCATGCCCAGTCCCAACCGACAGGCCCCATCGATGCGCGCGCCGTGTGGCAGGAGCGCTCGCTGTCGGCCTGCCGCAGCGAAGAGTCGCCCACCGCACCCGACGTCTGCCTGCTGCGCACCATGCAGCGCGTCGGCGCACGCCCGCAAGCCATCGCCGCCGCCAAAATGCTCATTAAAGCGAACAAGGCAGGCTTCATCTCCGCCTGGCGCCCGCTGGGCAAGGCAGCCCTGGCCACCGTCACCTATCCATTCCGTGCCAACACGAATGAAGGCAGCCTGCTGATCGGCAGCGATGGCGCGGCCATCGACGTCGACGAGGACTCCGTGCGCGAGGAAGACCGCGCCACACCGGCCTGGCGCGTATTTGCCGCCGCCCATCCAGACTCTGTCCCGTTTGCGCCCGCCGACTTCGTCGGCAGCACGGCCACCGGCGATGGCGGCCAGAGCGTGCTGTTTTCTACGCCCCTGAAGAGCTGCCATGCCTGCGCGGACGATGGCGCCTTGCTGGTCGCCTACACGGTCGACAAGGCGGGTATCGTGCGCGAGCGAAAACTCTTGACGATCAAGTAAGGCTGTTTCAAAGATAAGATAGAATTGCCCGATGGCATGTCTATACGAGTCGCACGCCATCGATCCAACTACTTATCACAGGAAAACATGCGCCTTTCACGTTTTGCACTGCACCTTGCCGCCGCCCTGCTGCTCTCTTCCGGCAGCGTCGTCCACCTTGCCCATGCCGTACCGGCCGCCGCCAGCGCGGCCACGCCGCTGGTCATCGGCGAAAGCTTTGTCATCGATTCGCAGGCGCTGCAGGAAAAGCGCCACATCAATGTGTACATGGCGCGCGCCTGGGATACACCGCCTGACGCGCCGTTGCCCGTGCTGTACATGCCGGACGGCGGCGTGGCGGAAGACTTTTTACACGTGGCCGGCTTGCTGCAAGTGTCGGTGGCAAATGGCACGATGCGCCCCTTCATGCTGGTCGGCATGCAAAACACGCAGCGACGGCGCGATTTGACGGGCCCGACCGAAAATGCGCAAGACCGCAAGATCGCCCCCGTGGTGGGCGGCGCGTCCGCCTACCGGGCCTTTATCCGTGATGAGCTGATGCCGGAAGTCAGGCGCCGTTACCGTACGACGGGCGAGACGGCCATCGTCGGCGAATCGCTGGCAGGCCTGTTCGTGGTGGAAACCTATTTGCTGGAACCGCAACTGTTCGACCATTACCTGGCGTTCGACCCCAGCCTGTGGTGGAATCATGGCGCCCTGCCGCGCCAGGCGGCAGCCTTGCTGGAGAAAGGCGCGCCAGGCAAGCATAGCCTGTACCTGGCGTCCAGCAGCGAAGCGGGTATCGCCATCGAAGTGCAGCGCCTGTCCGAGGTGCTGCAAAAGCAGGCGCCACCCGGCTTGCAATGGCACCTGGAAAAGATGCCGGAAGAAAGCCATGGCACGATCTATCACCCGGCAGCCTTGCGGGCTTTCCGCACCGTGTTCAAGCCGCAAGGAGCAGCCAGCCAATAACAAGATGGACAAACTGTAATCTGGCGCAGGGCGTGCCCGCCGCATCTGGCGGGTAAAATCGGCAACCCTTCTTCCCCCGCCCGAGAACAGATATCCATGAGTTTTTTGCAACTATTTATTCTTTCCATCGTCCAGGGCTTCGCCGAGCTGCTGCCCGTGTCCAGCTCCGCCCACGTCATCATGGCGGAAAAGCTGATGGGCCTGGACCCCACATCGCCGGAGCTGACCATGCTGCTGGTGATGCTGCACACGGGCACCATGTTTGCCGTCATCGTGTATTTCTGGAAATCCTGGCGCGCCACGTACTTCAGTTCGGTCACCGCCTTCCGCAGCAATGTTCTGCTGCTCGCGGCCGCCACGGCCTTGACGGGCCTCGTCGGCTTCGGCTTGCTGAAGGGCATCACCCACGTCATGAGCAAGGATGCGCCCGGCTTTGAAATCGAACACCTGTTTGGCAACGCAAAACTGATGGCCGCCGCGCTGGCCGCCGCCGGCGTGCTGATCATCGTTTCCTCGCGCCTGCAAGCGCGCCAGCACGGCACCTTGTCCATCGGCAAGGCGATGGTGATCGGCGCCGTGCAAGGCCTGTGCCTGCCATTCCGCGGCTTTTCCCGATCGGGCGCCACCATTTCGGCCGGCATCGCCATGGGCGTGCCGCAGCGCCGCGCCGAGGAATTCAGCTTTGCCCTGGCCGTGGTGCTGACGCCCGCCGTGCTGGTCAAGGAAGGCTGGCGCTTCTACCAGGCCGTGGCAAATGGCAGCCTGGACCATCTGGAACACGGCAACAGTCTGCTGCACCTGCTCGGTCCTAGCCTGCTGGGCATGCTGCTTTCCTTCCTGGCTGGCTTGCTGGCCCTGCGCTGGCTGTCACGCTGGCTGGAACAGGGCCGCTGGCATTTTTTTGGCGCGTATTGCCTGCTGGCCTCCTTGGTGGTGTTGTACCTAGGGTAAAATCGCCGGGTTTGCGTTAAACACCTATCAAACCTGCTGCGCGTCGTGATTTACGGCCTGCGATGCTCACTGTACCTTCGTACAGTTGCGCTTCTCGACCATAACTCCCTTCCGCTCGCTACGGTTTTCTTAGGCGTTATTGTGTTAACTATCATCCCAGCCAGGTTTTACAGAAAGCCAACGATGAATTTCGCCGCCACCGCCGCCCTCTCCCTTGCCATGTCCACCGATGCCTTCGCGGCCGCCGTGGGCAAGGGCGCCGCCTTGCACAAGCCGCAATGGCGCGAGGCCCTGCGCACGGGCCTGATCTTTGGCGTCATCGAAGCCATCACGCCCATCATCGGCTGGGCCCTGGGCAGCGTGGCAGCGCCTTACGTGGAAGCGTGGGATCACTGGATCGCTTTCAGCCTGCTGGGCATCATCGGCCTGTTGATGATACGCAACGCCCTTGGCGACGCCGACGAGGACGAAGCGCCGGCGCAATCGCACTCGTTCTGGGTGCTGGCCGTGACCGGCCTGGCCACCAGCATCGACGCCATGGTGGTCGGCGCGGGCCTGGCTTTGCTGGGCGCCAATATCGTCGTGACGGCGGCCGCCATCGGCTTTTCCACCTTCGTCATGGTGACGCTGGGCGTGATGCTGGGCCGCGTGCTGGGCACGGTGGCGGGACGGCGCGCCGAACTCGTGGGTGGCCTGGTGCTGATCGTCATCGGCTGCGTGATCCTGTACGAGCATATCGGTCATCCGGCCTGAAACCCCGTAAAGCCTGCGCACGCCACGGCAAGCGGCATGGACCAAGCTCCACTTTGTGCTACATTCAACACTCTGCATTCATGTCTCGCAAGGTGACCATCATGGAAACTCTGGAGCTTATTTTTGCCTCGCTGGTACGCGAAACGGCCGAGTCAATACGCGATCACCACGTCCCTTTTGCCATCAAACACGACGAGCGCGCCTATTTCGAGTGGATGGATGGGCATCCGATCAATGGCTATATCCAGGAAGCGTATCGGGAAATCGAGGAAACGGCCCAGCAGATCCGCGCCATTCGCGCTGGGTAATGACGCTAGTTGAACCATGGCTGACAGTATTGATCAGATCAAAGACTCGACCGTTCAATACGCGTAGAAAAGGTCTGGGCCATGACAGTCAGGTCTGGAGGCGGGGGACATGGATCAGGAACAAAAACACCAGATCAGGGGTTATGAATTTCATGTGGCCGGGGCGCTGGAGAAGGATGGGCGCTACCGGGGCATGATCTTGATCAGCAAGCGCGGCGATACGCTGCAGGTGTACGCCAAGCCCGTGCTGATTGAAACGCTGAGCAGTTTCAAATCCGTGCACGCGGCCTTGATCGAAGCGTCGGCGTATGCTCAGGAACTCATCTATAACGGCGCCATCAACGCGCTGCTGCCGGTCGATGCGCCGATGGCGAGCAAACAGACGCCGCAGCCGCCGGATTTCGTCGGCAACTGACGCTGGCAAGCCCATCCGGCCAGCCGGGCTGGCGCGTATAATGACGCGCTTTCCCGGATGAAAACTCAGAACCATGGAATTTGTGAATTTACCGCTGGTCTTCCTGGTCGGCTGCGCACTGATCGCCTTGCTGGCCAAAAAAAATGGCTACTCGTGGTACCTGTTTTTCTTCGCGATTGCCGTGCCCGCCCCCCTGTTGCTCCTGGCCTTGCCCCATGTGCTGGGCGTGGAGATCGCTTCCCTGACCTCCGTACGGCTGGGCGCCGCCCTGCTGCTACCGTTCGCAGGCTTGCTGCTGGCCCTGCGCGGCAAGCGCGGCAAGCGCTAAGGCCGCTCAGCGTACCGGCACGCCATCGGCTAGTCGCCAGCCGATGGACAGTGCCAGTTGCTGCGCTTCTTTTTCGTTGCTGCAATCGTCATAGTCACAAGTGTCCGCATACGCGCCACACGCCTGGTTCTGACTGACATACGAGCCGACCCAGCGGCCATCGCGACGCTGGCTGGCCGTGGCGCTGATGGTAAAACCTTTGTGGATGGTGGGATTTTCAAAAGACATAATTCCTCCGATATAAGAATAACGTCAGGAACCTGACTGGCCTCCACTGTGCGCCAGTTGCCGCCCACAGTCTGTACGTTTGACCACACACAGGAAGCGCGCACGCGCACGCCCGCGTGGCGCCAGGCGATCGGGTATGATTTCAGCATGTGTGGACGATTCGATCAAAATGACACGGCGCGCGTGATGGCGTCGTCCTTCGGCTGGACCGACGCGGTGTTCGACAGCGAAGCCGAGCCGCACCTGAACGTCTCGCCCGGCACTTACCGGCCCATCTTGCACATCCAGGATGGGGTGCACCGGGTCGACGATGTCTTCTGGGGCTACCGCCCCGCCTGGGCCGCGCAAGCCGTGCCCGCCCCCGGCAAGAAAAAAATCCCCATCGCCATCAATGCCCGCCTGGAAAAATTGGCTGGCGCCTATTGGAAGCCCTTGCTGCGCGCAGGGCGCGGCGTCGTTAGCGTTTCCGGCTGGTATGAATGGACGGGAGAGAAAGGCAGCAAGCAGCCCTGGCACATCCACCGCAAGGATCGCGCGCGCCTGTTCCTGCTGGCACTGGCGCAGTTCGGGCCGTACAAGGTCAACCGAGAGGAAGCCGGTTTCGTGCTGGTGACGGCCGACAGCCTGGGCGGCATGGTCGATCTCCACGACCGCCGCCCCGTGACCGTCAGCCTGGAAGACGCGCACCGCTGGCTAGATCCCACACTCACTCCCGAGCAAGCGCTGCACCTGGCGCGCACCTGCATGCTCGATACGGACCTGTTCGAGTGGCATGCCGTCGATAATCCACTGGTGCCGTCCGCCAAGGCCAAGGCACCGCCAGCGGCCGCAGCGCAAAGCACGTTTGATTGGGGAACGGATTAAGGCAGGCGCGCCAGCCGGCGCCACAGCGCTTCCATCGGTCCCTGGCGAAAGGTCTGCAGCCAGTAGCGGCTCAGTAACACTTGCCCTGCCATGAGCACTGCCGCCAGGCCCAGCATCTCGACCGGACGCAAACGGGCGCCCCAGCCCAGGCCCGGCCCCTGCAGCAGCCAGGTGCCGAGCAGCGATTGCAACAAGTAATTACTCAGCGCCATGCGTCCCACGGGCGCCAGCCATGCGCCGAGCCAGCGCAGCATGAAGGGGCTGGCCAGCATCAGTGCGGCCACATAGCCGGCCGCCAGCACGGGGCCGCCGGCGAACAGACCCACTTCGAACAGGGCTGTGTCGAAAACGGTTTGATACGGGTCAGCCACTTGCCAGGCGATGGCGCCCGCCGCCAGCAGGCTGAACGGCAAACCCAGGCCCAGTCCCACGGCACGCACGCGGCGCCACAGGCGCTGGTGGCGCTGCGGCTGCGTCAGCCAGCCACAGCGCACGGACAAGATGCCCAGCAGGAACAGCACGATAATATGCGGCAGCATGACAGCGGCGTACAGCAAGGACACGAGGAAATCGTTGGCGCGCAGCTTCGCCACGGCCCACGCGCCGCCTTGCGTGTAGATGGCGTAGCGGTCCGCAAAACCTTGCAGATCGCGTGCGATGTCCGGCGCGCCGCCCTGCTGGCCCACGGGAATCAGCAGGCACATGAACAGCAAAAAGCCGGCCGCCACCAACCACGCGCGGGTGCGCACGCGACTGAGCCTGGCTGATGCCAGGGGCAGGATCAGCATACCGGCGACGGCATACGAGGTCAGCACGTCGCCGCTCCAGATGAGGAAACCGTGCAGCAGGCCGAATGCCAGCAGCCAGCGCAAACGGCGCCGGTAGGCGGCTTGCGCGGCCGCCCAGCTGCCCAGCTGGCGCTGCAGGGAACGTGTCTGCAAGGCAAAGCCGGCGCCAAACAGAAACGCGAAGATGGGATAGAACTTGAATTGCGCCAGCGCCGCAACCAGAAAAATGACGAGCTGGTCGAGCACGGGCGGCTGCGCCGGCAAGGTGCCGTAGCGCAAGGAAATCGTGCCCCAGGCAAAGCCCCAGATATTCACCAGCAAGATGCCAAACACGGCGATGCCGCGCAGCACATCGAGCTGCAGCAACCTGCCGGGCTTGGCGGACATGGAGTTCAGGGCGTTCAGGGGCGCGCCAGGGTGGGGTAATCGCTCACCTGCAGGCTGAAGCCGGACGCATCCGATCGCAGCCGCGCCTGGCCGCCGAACGGCAAGGTGACACGGCGGCGGATATGGCCGAACTCGAGCCCCGTCAGCACGGGTACAGGCAAGCGTTCGCGCACGTAGGCCAGCATGGCGTCAGCATCGTAGCCCTTGTCCATCGGGCTCAATTTGTAGCCGGAAAAATCACCGAGCACCACCGCTTGCTGCCGGTCAATGACGCCAGCGTGCAGCAATTGCAGCAGCATGCGCTCGACCCGGTACGGGTGTTCATTGACGTCTTCCAGGAACAGGATACCGCCATCGATCTCGGGGAAATATGGCGTGCCCAGCAAGTGGACCAGCATGGCCAGGTTGCCGCCCCATAATTTACCCGTGAGCTCGACCTGCGGATTGCCCGCTGCCGTGCCCGTGACCGTGTGCGTGGGGCCGGCCAGGCACGACCACAGTTGATCGAGCGTAAATTGCTCGGGCTCGTCGCGGATGAAATCGTCGCAGATCATGGGGCCGGCAAAGCTGGCGCGGCTCGTTTTCGCCAGCAAGCCCATGTGGAAGGCCGTGAAATCGCTGTAGCCGACAAACAGTTTGCGGCTGTCGGCCATGGCCTGGAAATCGATCTCGGGCAGGATGCGGCTGATGCCGTAGCTGCCGCGCAAGGCGATCACCACTTGCACGGCCGGGTCGGCAGCTGCGGCATGGAGTTGCGCCAGGCGCCCCGCATCCGTGCCGCCGAAACGCTGGAATGTGTGCTCGGGGTCGTAGTAATTGTGGACGGTGGCGCCTTGCGCCTGCAAGCGGGCGATGCCGCGCGCCAGTGCCGCTTCGTCGGGCGCACAACCGCCCGGCGCGACGATGGCGATGCCAATCTCAGGTGTCTTCAAAATATGCCCGCACGTAAATAAGAATGGGCGCGCCTAGGCTGGCTGGGAGCGCATCTGGGGCGCCATCTTACCTTGCAGATGCACATCGATCAAGGCGAGCAGACGCTCGATCAACTGGGGCGGCATGTCGTGCCCCATGCCTTCGATCACTTCCAGCCGGGCGCCAGGAATCAGCGCCGCCGTATCGATGCCGCAGGCAACGGGGATCAAGGGATCGGCTGCGCCATGGATCACCAGCGCAGGACAGCTGATGCTTGGCAGCAAGGCCGTGCGCTCGCCCGAGGCGGCAATGGCCACCATTTGCCGCGCCACACCTTCCGGGCAACTGCCCCGCTGCAGCGCCGCTTCGATGCGTTGGTATAGCAGTTTTTCCGAGACGGGATAGGCGGGACTGCCGATGACGCGCACGGTGGCCGCCATGTGCGCCATCAGTTCGGCGCGGCTGGCATTGCGTTTAGGACGTTGCAATAAAGCATTGCGCGCCGCCCGCGTGGGGCCGGGCAAGCCGCGACGGCCGCTGCTCGACATGATGGAGGTCAGACTGAGCACCTGCTGCTGCGCGCGCGCCGCCATCACTTGCGCGATCATGCCGCCCATCGACACGCCAATCACGTGCGCCTGGGCAATGCGCAAGGCCGCCAGCAAGCCCAGCGCGTCGTCCGCCATGTCATTCAGGGTGTAGGAAGTTTTCAGGGGCCAGCCGACGAGGTTTTTCACATAGGCCAGCGGCAGATAAGGCTTGCCCGCCAGCGCCATCTTGCTCGACAGGCCGCTGTCGCGGTTGTCGAAACGCACAACCCGAAAACCTTGCTCGACGATGCCTTCGACGAAGTCCGCCGGCCAGGCGATCAGTTGCATGCCCAGGCCCATGACCAGCAGCACGCACGGATCGTCAGGGTCGCCGTGGCTTTCATAAGCTATGTTGAGGCCGTTCGCCATGATGGTTGCCATGATTGCCTCTCTTCAGGAACCAGCACGCAGACACGATCGCTGCGGCCTTGCACTCAGCATACCACTATTGTGCTTCAGACATGAGACCGGCACGCGGCACTCAGCTGAAGTGTTGCCGCGCCGGTACGGCGCGCGACAACTGTACCGAATCAACGGTGCTGCTTACTTGGCCTTTGGCAAGGAATCAGCCAGATCGACCCACGCTTGCGGCTGCGGTTTGCCCCGTTCGCGTACGCCGAAGAAGGAAACCACTTGCGTGCCGTCGTTATCAAAGAACTCGACCGAGGTGACACCGCCGCGCTTGACGACCCAGCCGCTGCGCAGGGCCGTGTCGCGGATGTGCAGGTTGAAGTCCGGATCCAGCACGTTGAAGAAACCGCCGGCGGCCATGGTTTTCTCGATCTTGCCGCTGTAGATCTGCGTCAAGCCTTCATTGCCCAGGAACACCATGATGGCCACCTTGTCCTTCGCCGCGTTTTCCAGCAGGGTGCGCAGCGCTGCCGGCGTCACGCGCTCGACCACGCCGGCCGGCGCCAGGCGCAGCGCCTGTTCGCGCGTCAGATGGAATTCGCGCATGATTTGCGCGAACTGGTGCACGTCCGTCATGTCTTTCCAGGCCAGCTGGAATTCCTTGACGTCGATCTCGGCATCCGGTTTTTCCGCCGCTTTCGGCGCCACGGCCAGCACATTCAATTCCGCGCTTTGCTGGGGCATGCGGAAGGTCGCCACCAGCTTGTCGTAGACGGCCACGCCCGGTTCGTTGCGCAGGTAGATCTTGTGCACGGCCGTGCCGTTGGCGTCAAAAAATTGCAGGCTGCGGGTCGGCTTGCCGTCGCGGCCCGCTTGTTCCACGGCAAATGCGTATTTCCAGTGTTCAAAGTGGAAACGGAGGTCGATCTGGCCGCCCAGGTAGCCGCCGGCAATATTGCGCTGACGCGCTTCCGTTTCCGGATCCTGCTTGGCGTCGGCCTGCTCGGACTTGTCGCCCGCCTGCTTGAATTTGCTGGCCGTGCCCGTCGTTTCGATGACGCCGTTTTCATTGCGCGTGATCGCTTGCACGATGCCCAGGTCCAGCGCCGCGCGCATGATTTCGCGCGGCTGGTTGCCGTCCGCCTGCAGGCGCGTCACGCCCTTGCCGATATTGGTTGCCAGCAATTGCGCTTCAGACACACCCAGCGCGCGCGCCGCATCGCGGATCTGCAGCTTTGGCTGTTCCGTGCGCAAGGTGGACCAGCGTTCCGCCAAGGTGGCTGGGGCCGCGGTTGCGTTTGCAATCAACAGGCTGCCTAGCAGGGATAGAACGAGTTTGGAAAACTTCATAGAGAGACCATTCAATCAAACATGGAAAAAAGAGGGACAAGCGCCCCTCCCCGGTAAAAATCAATAGTTGACGCTGAGGCTGGCGGCGACGTTGCGGCCCGGCTTGGCGTAGCGCTCGATCTCCGTGCGGGAAGCCACCGTGGTGCCGGCAGACAGGCTGCGCGCCGCGGCGTAATCCCAGTACTTGCGATCCGTCAAGTTGTATACGCCGACGATGATCTTGGCGTTCTTGTGCACGTTCCAGTAGGTCGACAGGTCGAAAATTGTGTACGACGGCACCTTGAAGCGCGGCGCAGTCGTGCCCGTCAGCAAGTCGTTCGGCGCCTGTTTGTCGCCGGCATGCAGGGCCGTCAGTTCCAGACCGAACAGCTTGTTGGTGTGGTCATAGCCGAAGGTCAGCGCCGTCTTGGCCGGTGCCACCGAGGCCAGGCCGCCGCTCTCGCCTGTCAGGGTATTGAAGGAGCGGCCCTTGGCCACGCCCGTGGCCAGGTCGACGCGATAACCCTGCATGGCCGGTAACCAGATGCCCAACTCCGCGCGCAGGCTCAGCTCAGCGCCCCAGGTGCGCGCATTGCCGATGTTTTCGGGACGGTACAAGCCCTGGGTGATGGTGGGGTAGTTCTCCGGATCATCTTCCTGCATCACATACTCGATCATGCCCTTGTATTCCGTCTGGTAGACGGAGGCATGCATGCTCAGGCCCTTGGCGACATCGCCCTTCAAGCCCAGCTCGTAGGCCTTGCTGGTTTCCTTGCGCAAATTGGCATTGCCAAGGATGGCATAGCCATTCGTGCTCGTGTAGCTGAAGGAATCGTAGGTGCCCGTGCGCTCGGCTGGCGTTGGCAAGCGCGTGCCGCGGGTAAAGGTGGCATAAGCATTGATTTGCGGCAGTACTTCCACGGACAGGCTCAGGCTCGGCGTGAAATAGCTGTCGCTTTCCTTGCGCACTTCCTTGGCCGCATTTGGCACGGCGGTCACATAGTTTTGCAGGTTTTTCGGCTCATTCTTGCGGTAGTCGGCGCGCAAGCCCGGCGTCAGGACCGCCTTCTTGCCGGCCACATTGAAACTGTAGTCGTCGCGCACATACAGCGCCAGCTTGGTGCTGTCCATGTCGGCCATGCGGTTCTTGCGCGTGATCTCGTGTGCGCCCGTGGCGACCGCCGTACGGTCCTCCATCCAGGGACGGCGCGATTTTCCCTGCTCCAGCTGCACGCCATACAGCAGTGCGTTGTCGGCGTTGAGCTGCTTGAACGCTTCCGACGTCAGGCCGATGCTGTCATTCTTGAAGCTGGTGTCGATGGCGCGCTGGAAGTTGCCGCGGTAGGTATAGCGTCCCTTGCTCTTGTCGTCGATCTTCGCGTTCTGCAGATAAACTTTCGAGCTCAGGCGGTCGAACAGGGCGAAATCCTTCAGCACCACATCGTGGCCCAGGCTGACGCGGGTACGCTTGGTGGTGGAATCTTGCTGCACGCCGTCCGGATACAGGGCGCTGACCTTGTTGCGCAGATCGCGCTTGTTCTTGCGCTCGAACATGTCGACCGTCAAGTCCAGCTTTTGTTCGCCCGGCAAGGCCCATACCAGCTTCGACAGCAAGGCGTTCGAATGCCAGTCATCCGGGTTGACGGGCGCGCTGCCACGGCTATCAAGCTGCTCGCCATCGCGGTGCACGTACACGGCCAGGCCTTGCAGATTGGCGCCGATCTTGGCGGCGCCCGTCAGGGTGTGCGCATTGCTGCGGTCGGCGGTCGCGCGGCCATATTTATACGCCACGTAATGGTCCTGCCCTTCGCCCAGGTAATCCTCGGGCGACTTGGTGATGAAAGCCACGCCACCACCCAGGCCGGGATTGGCGCCGCTGGCGGCCGTCGTGCCCGAATCGATGCGCACTTCACGGAAAGTTTCAGGATCGAAATAATCGCGGCCCGTGCCGAAGGCATTGAGGGCCGTGCCATCTGGCTTCGGCGCGGCATCCGGCAGGGAAATGCCGTCAACATCCAGGCTGATCCGGTTGCCTTCCAGGCCACGGATGTTGTAACCGGTATTGCCCGCGCCATCCCAGATGCCGCCGCCGCCCGAGGCCGCCATTGGCGTGCTGATCAACGGCTGATAGCGCACGATACCGGCCATGTCCGTCACGTTGCGGCGTTCCAGGTCGTCGCTGCGGATCACCGTCTTGGTGCCGGCGCGGCGCTCGTAATCCTGCTTGGCATTGACGATGATTTCCGGGAAGACAGGCAGCTTGGCCGGTTCCTGGGCGGCAGTGCCCTCGTTGACGGCGGCATTTTGCGCGGCCACGGGCAGCAGGGGCGCGGCGAACAGGCCCAGCAAGGCGGCACGCAGCACCAGGTTGTGGCGGCGGACTGGCAGTTGAGTGGCAGGAACAACGGGGGCAGCGGAGCGCTGCGTAGGCACTGTAGTCATGATGATCCGGTCTAAGAGTAAAGGCTGGCTCTTGAACCCGGATCGATAACGATACGCAAGGGAAGTTTGCTGGCGAAAACAATACTGTAACACGAATCATTCTCATTTGAGAATGGCAAAGTGGTCCAGACAGATGTTATTTCGCAACAGTTATAAAAAATGCCAGCCACGATGGCTGGCATGGCTGGCATGCTGTCATGCACGGCAAGGCCATGGCGGCCCTGCCCTGTCAGGGCTGGTGTCAGGCCTGCGGATTGGCCAGCTTGCGCGCTTCCGCCTGCGCGCGGCGGCGCTCGGCAAAGAAACGCTTGAGGAAAGCGCCGCATTCGTCGGCCAGCACGCCGCCTTCGATGGCTGTCTGGTGGTTCAGCGCCGGCTGCTCGAACAGGTTCAGCACGGAACCGCAGGCGCCCGTCTTCGGGTCCCCCGCGCCGTACACCACGCGCGCCAGGCGCGCATGCAGCATGGCGCCCGAGCACATCACGCACGGTTCCAGGGTCACGTACAGCTCGCAGCCGGGCAAGCGGTAGTTGCCCAGCTTTTCGGCGGCCGCGCGCAAGGCCATGACTTCCGCGTGCGCCGTGGGGTCGTGGCGGCCGATGGGCTGGTTGTAGCCCACGGCGATGACTTCGCCATCCTTGACGACGACGGCGCCGACGGGTACCTCGCCCAGGTCCCATGCGTGCTGGGCCTGCTCCAGGGCCAGCTGCATGTAGCGCGCGTCCTGCGCGCTATCGTGCGTTTCAGTCATCGGTCACTTCTGCCCAGCAATTCGGCGTTTCATGCAGCACCAGCTTATGCAGGTGCAAGCCCGTGCCGAAATGGTCGGTAAATGCCGCTTTCAGGATCTCGAAGGCGATGCGCGCCAGGTTTTCCACGGTCGGAATACGGTCGATGACGACGGTTTTATGGTCGGGCAAGCTGGCCAGGAAGTCGCGCACGGCCGTGTCTTTTTCATACACGAGGAAGGCGTGGTCCCAGACATCGACCAGGTGCTGCTTGGCCAGGGTTTTCACGTCGGAAAAGTCCATGATCATGCCATTGTCGGAATTGCCTTCCGCCTCGATGACCTTGCCGACCAGGGTGATCTCCACCGTGTAGCGGTGGCCGTGCAGGTTGCGGCACTGGCTTTTATGGTCGGGAATGCGGTGGCCCGCGTCGAATTCGAGCTTGCGTGTGATAGTCAGCATATTGTTTTATTAAGGTATTTGCAGGAGTTTATGGGTTTGCAGGCTCAGCTTCCACTTCGGGTTGCTTTTGCACGTCTCGATGGCCAGCTGCATATTGTGCGCGGCCAGGGGGCCGTCCATCGCTTGCACGAAGAAATTCTCGAAATCCAAATGTTCGTAGGCGGCCAGGTCTTGCTGAAACTGGGGAATGACCACCTTAATTTCATTACCTTTGTGCACCACCAGGGTGGAGCCCATCTTCGGGCTGACACAGATCCAGTCCACGCCGGCTGGCACAGGCAAGGTGCCGTTGGTTTCGATGGCGATGGTAAAGCCGACCGCATGCATGGCGTCGATCAGGGCCGTGTCCAGTTGCAGCAGCGGTTCGCCGCCCGTAAACACCACGTATTTGCTGGGCGCGTAGCTGGCTGGCCACAGGCTGTCGATCAGCGCGGCCAATTCCTGGGGCGTCTTGAACTTGCCGCCCAGCTCGCCGTCCGTGCCGACGAAATCCGTGTCGCAGAACTGGCACACGGCCGTGGCGCGGTCGCTTTCGCGGCCCGTCCACAGGTTGCAGCCGGAAAAGCGGCAAAACACGGCTGGACGGCCCGCGTGCGCACCTTCGCCCTGCAGGGTATAAAAAATCTCTTTGATGCTATAAGTCACTGTATTTCCTAAGAGCTGGCTGGCGTCATCGCGCAGGGCGAACGCATCGAGGCCGGCGCAACGCGCCGTCACCGCAAAAGCCGATTGACAACCCTCTATTATATGCCGCCACGACACTTCCCGTGCAAATGCCGTGCCCGCCACCTGCCGCTGCGGCATCCAGAGACAAGAAAGCCACGCTGCCAGGCATAACTGCGCAGATTTTGCGTTTAGACAATATAAATAGCCCCAGGTTAATATATTTTCCGTAAGAGCATTGCCAATTGGAAAATATTTTTAGGGAGCATGGCTATGGTGCAACGCTGGATACGCCCGCCGTACCGTCTGAGCATTCTGGCCTGCCTGGCGGCCGGGGCACTCGCTTCCGTGCACGCCGGCCATGCCGCCAGGCCGCTATTCCCGTTGATGCTGGCCTGCGCCATACTGCTCGGCGCGCTGGCGCTGCTGCTGTGGCGCCAGCACCGCCTGGCGCTGCGCCTGCAAGCGCTGGAACAGTTGCGCACGGATGCCGAGCAGGCGCACCTGGCCAGCGAGCAGCGCAAGGCGCGCGCGCAGGAACGCCTGCGCATCGGGCGCGACATCCACGACGACCTGGGCCAGCATCTGCTGACCCTGAAAATCGACCTGACCATGCTGCAGACCAGCACGCATGGCGCGACGCCCTTGCTGGCGCGGCAACTGGCCATGATGGCGCACAATGTCGACCTCAGCATCGCGGCGCTGCGCAGCGTCATCCACGACCTGCGCCCGCCCGCCCTCGACGCCGGCCTGCAAGCGGCCTGCGACGGCTTGCTGGCGGACTTCAAGCGCACCACGGGCATCGATTGCAGCTGCGATTACCGCTGCGACGCCGCCGCCGGCAACGCGCATGGCCACCTGCTGTATCACGCGCTGCAGGAAGCGCTGGCGAACATTGCCCGCCATGCGCATGCCACGCATGTCCAGCTATGCCTGCGACAAGTGGGCGCCACCCTGGCATGCCACATCAGCGACGATGGCGTCGGGCTGTCGGGCTCGCCACCACGTCTCGGTTGCGGCCTGTCCGGCATGCATGAGCGCGTGGCCGCCGCCGGCGGCAGCCTGCACATCGACAGCCACAGCGGCACCGGCACCACCTTGCACCTGTCACTGCCACTGGCCGCCTGCGAGGAGATACCCCTGCTTCATCACTGAAAATGTTGCTCAATATCAACATCATCGGCCCGCCACGCTGCATCATGGCCAGCGAGCCACTCCCATTCACCCCAAGAAGGATGCTTACATGCCGGATAGCCATGCACAGGCCAGCGCATCGCCCTGCGATGAAGCCCAGGGTTTCGCCGTCAAGATGATGGAATTGCTGGTGGTGCCCACCTTTGTCCTCGACGTGCATGGCCAGGTGATGATCTGGAACCGCGCCTGCGAACAGCTGACGGGCGTGCCGGCAAGTGAAGTGCTGCGCACGCGCGAGCCGGGACGCTGCTTTTACAACGACGAGCGCCCCACCCTGGCCGACCTGCTGTTGGCCGGGCGCGGCGGCGATATGCGCGCCTTGCATGCCCAGCAGCAATATCGCAGCAGCACGGGCAGCAATCTGTGCGCGGAAAACTGGTGCGACATGCCGCGCACGGGACGGCGGCGCTACCTGGCCGTCGATGCCAGCCCCATCTATGGCAATCACGGCGAACTGATCGCCGTCGTCGAAACCCTGCGCGACATGACGGACGAAAAACGCGCACACGTGGAACTGGAACGCCTGGCCACGCGCGACGGCCTGACGGGCCTGGCAAACCGGCGCTGCTTCGACGATACCATTCTTGCCGAATGGCAGCGTGCCCAGCGCCAGGGCCAGCCCCTGTCGCTGCTGATGGTCGATGTCGACAATTTCAAGGAGTACAACGACAGCCACGGCCACCAGGGCGGCGACCTGTGCCTGCGCAAGGTGGCCGGCGCCGTGGCCAGCGAGATGCGCACGAACGACCTGGTGGCCCGCTATGGCGGCGAAGAATTCGCCGTCATCCTGCCGAACCAGTCGCTCAAGGGCGCGGCCATCGTGGCCGAACGCATCCGCCAGCGCGTGGAACGGCTGCAACTGCCGCGCAAGCGTCCCGACGGCGCCTGCGTCACCGTCAGCATCGGCGCCGCCACGGCCCTGCCAGGCCCCGACACGGAACTGGGACAACTGATCCACACGGCCGACTGCGCCCTGTACCGCGCCAAGCACCTGGGCCGCAACCGCATCAGTCTGCCGGAAGCGACGCTGACGTAATGAACAAGTGCCAGCGACACGCGACACGACCAAATTTGGTGTATATTTAGTCCTGTCACAGTTTTTTCGCATTCGGAGCCGCCATGAACCTCAAGGAACGCATCAAGCCGATTTCCTATCTCAAGGCCAATACGACGGAGATCGTCAACAGCTTTGACGCGGGCCAGGACGAGCCCATCATCATCACGCAAAATGGCGAAGCGAAGATGGTCGTGCTGTCCATGCACGCGTATCAGGAAGGCAAACGGCAAGCGCGGCAGATGCAGGAACAGCACGCGTTCATGAAGCTGATCGCCATGGGCAACCGGGAGATCGCGCGCGACGACGTGGTGTCCGAAGAAGATTTCCTGGCCAGCCTCGACCAGGATTGAGATGGCGCGCATCATCGTACTGAAAAGCGCGCAAGCCGATTTCGAGGAATTACGCAGCGACTTCAAGGCGCACCATACGGCCGCCGCCCATTCGCAGTTCCTCTCGGCTTTCCGGCAGCTATTGACGGATCTCAAAGCTTTCCCCGACAGCGGCACGCCCGTCGCGGCCGCCCGCGAAGTCGGTATGGATGTGCGGCAACGCCTGTGTGAAGAGATCCGCGTCGTCTACCACCATGACCGGGCGCACGACATCGTGTATATCCGCATGTTCCTGCCCACCCGGCGCGACTTCCTGACCCACCTGACGGCACGCATCCTGCGGCCCGACTTTTAATCCACCCCGCAGCACCTGCCCGAAAGCCTCCTGCCCCTATGCAGGGCGGCACGAATATTCTATGCTGCGGCGTTGCACTTTCCACATTCCAAAAAAAGAAGGAGCCTTCGTGTCAAGAATCATGCCCAATGTATTACCTGCTTTCGCCCTGGCCCTGTCGGCCATGGCCGCGTCGAACCTGGCCGCCGCGCCCGTCAAACCGGCCGCCGCCCACAGCGCTGCCGCCAGCAAGGCCGATTTGCTGCCATTCAAGGCCACGGAAAAGACCCTGGCCAACGGTTTAAAGATCATCATCGTGCCAACCGGCTTCCCCAACCTGGTCTCCTTGCAGATTCCCGTGCAGACGGGCTCGCGCAATGAAGTCGAGCCGGGCAAGTCCGGCTTTGCCCACTTCTTCGAGCACATGATGTTCCGCGGCACGAAAGCCTATCCGCCGGAGAAATACCAGGAAGTCATCACGCGCGCCGGCGCGCGCCAGAATGCGTATACGAGCGACGACTTGACCAATTACCACACCACGTTTGCCAAGCAAGACCTGGAAACCGTGCTGAAGGTGGAAGCGGACCGCTTCCAGCACCTCGATTACGCGGAAGACGCGTTCAAGACGGAATCGCGGGCCGTGCTGGGCGAATACAACAAGAACAGCGCCAATCCCGTCTCGAAACTGTTCGAAGTGATGCGCGACAGCGCCTACACGACGCATACCTACAAGCATACGACGATGGGTTTCATCCAGGACATCGAAGACATGCCGAACCAGTACGCGTATTCGAAGATCTTCTTCGACCGCTGGTACCGTCCCGAGCGCACGACCATCATCATCGCCGGCGATGTTGAACCGCAGCAAGCCATCTCGCTGGTAGAAAAATACTGGAGTAGCTGGCAGCGCGGCAAGCAGCAAGCGGCCGTGCCCGTGGAACCCGCGCCGCGCGGCCCCGTCTACAAGCACGTGGCCTGGCCCACGCCGACCCTGCCGTGGGTGGCCGTGGGTTTCCACGCGCCCGCGTTTTCCGTGAAGGACAAGGATCAGGCCGCGCTGGCGACCCTGCTGTCGCTGTCGTTCGGCCGCACCTCGCCGCTGTATAAACGCCTGGTGCAGAACGAGCAAAAAGTCGATCAGTTATTCGACATGACGCCGGACCGGGTCGACCCGACGCTGGCCGTGCTCGGCGCGCGCGTGAAAAACATCGATGACGCCGTCTACGTGCGCGACGCCATCCTGGCCACCGTGGCGCAGCTGCGCGACACGCTAGTGAGCGAAAAAGACCTGGCGGATGCCAAGTCGGCCGAAAAATACGGTTTGATCCGCTCGCTCGACAACACGGAGCAGATCGCCGGCACCCTGGCGTCCTTCGTACATTTCGACCGCTCGTACGCCACCATCAACCAGTACTACCGCCTGATCGACACGCTCACGCCGGCCGACCTGCAGGCGGCCGCGCGCAAATACCTGACGGACGACGGCCTGGTGGTGACGACCCTGTCGCATCAGCCGATGGCGGCCGCCATCGCCACCACGCCGAAACTGGCCAGCCTGCTGCCGGCCGCGTCGAACGCGAAATTCGACGTGCTGGTGCAAAAGTCCGCGCTGCCGCAAATCCGCTACAAGCTGCTGTTTACGGCCGGCTCGGCGCAAGACCCGCAAGGCAAGGAAGGCCTGGCCGCGCTGACGGCCGCCATGGTGGCGTCCGGCGGCTCATCCGAGCGCAAGATCGACGAAGTCAACCAGGCCCTGTTCCCGCTGGCCGGCAGTTTCAGCCAGCAGACGGACAAGGAAATGACGACGTTTACGGCTTCCATCCACAAGGATAACTGGACCCAGTTCAACGCCATCGCCCTGCCGCTGCTGCTCTCGCCCGGTTTCCGCGAAGACGACTTCCGCCGCCTGAAGGATGCGCAAAAGAACGCGTTGTTGCTGGACCTGAAGGACAATAACGAAGAGGAATTCGCCAAGGAACGCCTGCAAACCAATGTGTATGCGGGGACGCCTTACGGCCACCCAGTGCTGGGCACGCTCGCCGGCATCGACGCCATCACCCTCGACGATGTCAAACAGTTCTGGAAGAGCGCGTATGCGCAAGGCGCCGTCAAGGTGGGCATTTCCGGCGATGTGTCCGACGCCATGACGGCTACACTGACGCAGGCGCTGGCGACGCTGCCGGCCGGCCCCGGCTTGCCAGCCACGGTGAAACCCGCAGGCCGCAAGGCGCAGGGCCTGGAAGTGGAAATCCTCGAGAAAAACACGCGCGCCACAGCGATTTCCTTCGGCCTGCCGCTTGACGTGACGCGCACGCACCCGGACTTCCCCGCCCTGTGGCTGGCGAAAACCTGGCTGGGCGAGCACCGCGCCTCGAATTCCTACCTGTACCAGCGCATCCGTGAAATTCGCGGCATGAACTACGGCGATTACGCGTATATCGAAGCCTTCCCGCGCGGTATGGTTCAGTTCTTCCCGAACCCGAACCTGGGCCGCAAGGCGCAGCTGTTCGAAATCTGGATCCGTCCCGTGGCGCCGGACAACGCCCACTTCGCCCTGCGCGTGGCCCTGACGGAATTGGGCAAGCTCATCGACAACGGCCTGACGCAGGACGACTTCGCCACCACGCGCGATTACCTGATGAAGAACGTCTTCGTCATGACGTCAACGCAGGACCAGCAACTGGGCTATGCGCTCGACTCGCAATGGTATGGCACGCCGGAATTTACCAAGCTGATGCGTGATGGCTTGTCGAAACTGACGGTGTCCGACGTCAACCGCGCCATCAAACAGCATTTGTCGGCGAAGAACCTGTCCGTGGTGATCGTTGCCAAGGATGCGGCTGGCCTGAAGGAAAAGCTCGTCAGCGATGCGTTTTCTCCCATCAAGTACGACGGCAACAAGCCGCAGGCCCTGCTCGATGAAGACAAGGTCATCGGCGCGATGAAGCTGAACATCAACCCGTCAGCCGTCACCGTGACGCCGGCGGCGCAAGCCTTCGCGAAGTAAGCGTTTTGCCAGAGCAACCTCGTCCGGCAAGCCGCATCGGACGAGGTTGATCTGGTATTTGGCGCGGCCAAATGCGCCTTCAGTCCGTAAATCCCGGCCTTGGTCGGAAAGTAGCATCTTGGCAATCTGGTTATCCCCATACTGTTTTTCGACTCTTCCCGAGTGAAAACCATGACAAGGACAACCATGCACCTGCTCCATCCCCACCTTTACGCCACGTGCATCCTCGTGGCTGCCACGCTACCGGCCACCCTGTACGCGCAAACGCCTGCCCTCGTCGGACAGTGGCAATTCCAGACGGCGACCGGCACGACCACGACGAATGGCGTCGAGGTCGACCTGATCGACACGGGCATACTCGACATTACCGAAGAGCAAGGCGGCATGCGCGCGACGATCGCGTGGCTCGACGAAAGGGGCCAGCTCACGCCGCCGCGCACGGTCAACGGGACGGTCGGCCCCGCCGGTACCGTCTTCCGGCACGGCGGCAAGCGTGTCAGCACGGGGCGCAACGGCAAGGATATCAGCACGGAGGTAACGATACGCTGGACCTTGCAAGCCAAAGGCAAGGTGCTGAGCGGCGAACGCCTGGTCGAAACCGATGAGAACGAACCCAAGCCTGTGAACGGCACGCGGCTCAAGGAGCGCTATGTGCCGCCGACGCTGCCGGCCGCACTGCCGGCGGCTACGGCAGACAGCGCCGCGCGCGGCCCATCGACCCCGGCCGAGCGCGCGCGCGTGGTGCAGATGGCCGCGCAGCACGATCCGCTGGCGCTGCAACAGCGCGACGGCGCCTGGCTCAGCGCATGGATCGATGACATTCCCGACCTCACGCTCGAGGCAAGCGCACTCGATGGCTGGCTGAACATCGCTCCCAGGGCTGCCACGCGCGAAGCGCTGCGCTTCCAGTACCTGGCCAGCGTGATGGCCTTCAAGATCGAACACCCGGACCAGACCGGGCAGCAGAGCGCCAGCGACCTGGCGGGCATGCAGGGCGTGCTGCACGCCTACGAAACCCTGCTGCGCCAGGATAGCCGCTATCGCTCAGCGAAGCTGGACGCGGCGCTGGCGGCACGCCGGCAAGACAGGCTGCCCGCCTTCCTGGCCACGCTGTCCGGCAGGAATGCCGGCATCGAGGCCGCGCCCTCGCCGTCCGGCGACGCCACGGCGCGCCGGATTGTTGCGCTGGGCACCAGCGAACCGCGCGCGATGGACTGGCTCGACATCCTGAGCAACCGCTTCGGCGGCCGCATGGCCGGCAGCGACGCCTACACGCATGCGGCGCAGTGGGCGCGCATGCAATTGCAGCAATGGGGCGTGCAAGCCGAACTGGAAGAAGCGGGCCAGATACCCGTTGGCTTCAATCGCGGTCCCTGGTCGGGCAAGATGCTGGCGCCCCAGGAGCAAGCCCTGCGCATGGCGACGCCCGCCTACACGGCTGGCACGCGTGGCGTGCAGCAGGGCCTGGTCACCCTGGGACCGGCTACCCTGGAAGAGGCGCTGGAACGCGCCGCGCAATTCAAGGGCACATGGGTGCTGACGGGCGGCGAAAGCGGGGGTGGCGGGCGCGATGGCACGACCATCCACCAGCCCAGGGCCATCACCCGGGTGCTGATGGAGGCCGGCGCCCTGGGTACCATCCAGTCTGGCGAGGAACCGCTGTATGCCGCCAGCGCGGCGCCCGCCACCTGGGCGACCCTTCCGACCTTGCCCGACATCAAGCTGGCTGCGTCACAATACGCCGACATCCGCCAGCGCCTGGCGCGCGGTGTAGCGGTCACCCTGGAGTTTGACATCCGCAACTGGTTTTATCCGGGGCCGGTGACGTATCACAATGTCGTGGCCCGCATTCCGGGCACGGAAAAGCCAGACGAAGTCGTACTGATCGGCGCCCACCTCGACAGCTACGATGGAGGCACCGGTGCGGCCGACAATGGCGGCGGCGTGGCCACCATGCTGGAAGCGATGCGCCTGCTGGCGCTATCCGAAGCGAAGCCGCGCCGCAGCATCATGCTTGTCGCCTTCGGCGCGGAGGAAATCGGCCGCAAGGGTGCGTTCGCGTTCGCCGAGCGGCATGCGGGTGAATTAAAAAATATCGTCATGATGCTCAACCGCGATGGCCGGCCTGGCGCCATCGACGGCATCGCGATTCCCTCGGCCTGGAAGCCCGTGTTTGGCCGGGTCGAACAGGCCTTGCAAGACGTCCATCCCGTGTTCGGCTTCGCCGCGACCATCCAGGACGCGCTGCGCGATGCCAGCAAGGCGATGAACGCGTGGGCGGGCAGCGATGACGCCGTCTTCAGCCTGCATGGCGTGCCGACGCCGAAATTTACCGTGCTCGGCGATTTCGACTATCCCCGCGTGCATCACACGGTGCTCGACACGTATGAGAACGTGCTGCCTTTCAGCTCGGCGCAGCAATATTCCGCCATCGCGATCGCCCTGACCGCGTATGAAGTTGCAAATGCCCCGGAAGAGCTCAGCCGGAAAGGCTACTATCGCGCCGCCAAAGCGGCACAGTAGGCCTCCCCGCCCGCTTCATTCGAAGGGATTGGCCACCGATGTGACATCGGGCGGCGGCAGCTGGTCGGGCAGTTCCTGCTTTTCCAGCTGCGCCACCACGTCGGCCAGCAGTTTTTGCAGCTGTTTCGCCAGGGCCAGGCCCGGCTTGTCCAGGGTCAGGTCGATGTCGCCGCTGATGCTGATACGGTCGATCCTGTTTTCGATGGTCAGATTGCCAATGTCCAGCACATCGCTTTCATTGGCATACGGGACGAATTTCTTTGCGCACATGGGATTTCCTTTTTGACGGTCTTATTTCCTGGACTTGCTATTGATCTTCGGCAAACTCAGCATGCGCAACTTTTGCTGCCGCGTCAGC
Organism: Janthinobacterium salmonicoloratum; assembly: GCF_051380845.1. NCBI lineage: Bacteria > Pseudomonadati > Pseudomonadota > Betaproteobacteria > Burkholderiales > Oxalobacteraceae > Janthinobacterium > Janthinobacterium salmonicoloratum. The sequence goes on from NZ_JBNYXV010000001.1 coordinate 402,015, forward strand.
GACGGTAACAGATCGATGCCTATCCTGTCTTCCAGTTGTGCAATGCTCAGCACTTCATACGTCTTGGTGTCGACGTTTTCAATGAAGTAGGCGGCGCCAGCGCGCTGGCGCGGGCTGTACACGGCCTTGTACAGATGGCTGGGCACAATGACTCTTCCCACCTTGCGCAGGTTGCCGCCAATAAAAGCCGGCCCCGTGATCACGTACAGGTCGCCCTCTTTCTTCGCCATCTTGCGCACGGCGCCCTCGATGCCGGCCCACACATAGCGGTTATTGCGCGCATCTTGCGGCACCATGTTGGCCAGGGTAAAGCTGTCGCGCTGGCTCTGGCGGTCCGGCATGTCGCCGTTGGGCGCCATGTGGCCACGATCGAAGCCGCTGCGCGCATAATCGGCCAATTCCGCGCGCTGGGCGACGGGCAGCTTGCGTTCGGCATGGAAGGAATTTTCACGCGACAATTCCTGTGCCGCTTCCAGGTTGTTCGCCGTCAAATGTTCTGCCGACCACAACGGCGTACGCGTAATACCCGAATGCATCACGCCAAACACGTTGTAGCACAGCTCCTTGGTCGCCACGTCCAGTTTGGGGTTGGTGATTTCCGGCTTGCGGCCATCCACATAATGAGCGGGACAGGCATCGGCATGCGCCAGGTTCGCGGCAAAGGCGGAAGCCAGCAGGCCGCACGCCAGGGTCAGCCTGGCGATCGAACGTTGAATCATATTTCCCTCTGAAATCTTTGCAGGCCAGCATTCTAGCGGACGGCGGCCCTCACCACAAACCTGCACAAACCTGGCGTGCGCGCCTGTGCGCGGCGGGAAACGGGTGTGCAGGCGGCCCTGCGCAGAGCTGGCGCAAATAAAGACCAACAGCCCGCGCACAGCCATTCATATCTGCTAAGATTGCCTTGATTTGTTCGCATCGACCATTCAAGATTTGGAGAGCATATGATCAAAAAAACCCTGCTGCTGATCGTTGTCGTCGTCGCCGCCATCCTCGGCTATGCCACCACCAAACCCGACACCTTCAGTGTCCAGCGCGAAATCACCATCAAGGCCCCGCCCGAGAAAATTGCCGCCCTGATCACGGACTTCCATTACTGGGCCGCGTGGTCGCCGTGGGAAAAGCTCGATCCGGCCATGCGCCGCACGTTTTCAGGGCCGACCAATGGCCTGGGCGCACAATATGCATGGCAAGGCAATGACAAGGTGGGCGCCGGCCGGATGGAAATCACGGAAGCGGCCCAGCCCGAACGCACCGTCATCAAGCTGGACTTCCTCAAGCCGTTTGAAAGCCATAACACCACCACGTTTAGCATGACGCCCGAAGGCGACAGCACCAAGGTGAACTGGACCATGACGGGTCCCAGCCCTTACGTCAGCAAGGTCATGACGGTGTTTGTCAGCATGGACAGGATGATCGGCAAGGATTTTGAAAAAGGCTTGAACAACCTGAAGGCAGCTGCGGAGCGCTAAGCGCGCCCAGCGCCACTACACGGGGCCCGCGCGGCCCTGTTTTTTTCAATATCATTGTTGGAGTCCCCTTGAAACCTCTCACCCTAAGCGACTGCCTGCTGGCCCCTCTCATGCTCGCGGCCTGCGCCGGCACCGCCCATACCCATGCTGCGCCCGCCACAGCCCCGCCCGTTGCCGCTGACGACTTGGGTCTTGTCAAAGCGGCCGTGGTAGACATGCGCAACTGCAGCAAGGCGAAATACCCACCGGGTACGCTGCCAGAGGTGGCGCAAGGCACGACTTTTCTGGCCTTGCTGATCGGCACCGATGGTGCAGTGCTGGAATCGCAGCTGGAACGTAGTAGCGGCCACCCCAAACTGGACGAAGCGGCGCGCACGGCCCTCAGCATTTGCCGTTTCACGCCAGCGCAACAGAACGGCCAGCCAGTGCAGCAATGGGCCACCGTCGCCTACGTATGGGAACCAGAAACCAAATAGGCGACGCCAGCTTAGAACTGCTCGATCCAGGCGGCCAGGTGGTCCGGCGTGAGCGCCGGTTCAGCCTGCACCACCTTGCCTTGCAAGCCCATTTCTGTCTTACTGAGCTGCAAGGACCAGCCGCGCCGCGCCAGCCACAGCAAGCTGGCCAGCCAGAAAGAGTGGATGGACGAGACAGGCGTGGTGGTCGGTGTTTCCAGGAATTCCGTCAGCAGGCGGCCATCGAGAAACAGCGCCGTGCCGCCCTGATTTTGCAGTGCCGCGCCAAACACGGGCAGCAGCATGTCGATCACCTGTTCCACGCCACGCCCAGGATGCTCGCGCTCGAGCGTGTCGAGCTGCTGGCGCACGGCGGCGGCAAAGGCCGTGCCGCGGAAGGCTTCCGAACTGACCAGGTCGGCATAATCCATCAACAGCCAGTTCGGCTCGGGTGGCGTGACGCCGGCCGTCAGGGCCGCCGACAAATACGCTTCCACGGGCAGCTGCTGCTCCGGACCTGCCAGGCTGGCGCACAAGGCGTACAGGGTGCCGATACGGTTGGCGACGGCTTGCCGCTGGCGCACCATCAGCTTTTCGCGCAGTAACTGGGCGTGTTCATTGCGCAGCCGCGCCAGTTCCAAAGCCTGCTTCAATTCCATGCGCAGCGCCGCAATATCCCACGGCTTCTGGATGTAGCGGTGGATTTGCCCCTGGTTGACGGCTTCCACCGTGTGCTCCAGCTCGGAATACGCGGTGGTCAGGATGCGCACGATATGCGGATAGCGGTCCCAGGCATAGGACAGCAACTCGTTACCGTAGGCGCCGGGCATGCGCTGGTCCGATACCAGCACGGCGATGCGGTCGGCCTGCTCGTCGAGGATGCGCTTGCCCTCCTCGACCGAAGTGGCCGTCAGTACGTCGGCCAGCGGCGCGATCGCGCGCTGGAAGTATTTGAGGGCGTTGGCCTCGTCATCGACATAGAGTATCGTCGGCAAGCCTTGCGCCGACTCACGCTGAGCCGGTAAACGCAGATTGGCGTCAATCATGCTCGTTCCTTATATGTACTGGGAAATTCAGGGTTACCGTGGTGGAACTGCCGAACTCGGTGGCGATATCGAGGTTGCCGCCGAAGGACTGCATCATGCGGTGGCAAAACACCATACCCCAGCCCTTGCCTTCGCCGCCGCTGGCACTGACGGGGTCGATCAACAGCTGTTCGACAATCTCGGGGGCGATGCCGGCGCCGTTGTCGCGCACCGTGATGCGGCCGGCATCGATGCGGATGCCGATCGCCGGATGGGTTTGCTCGCCGGCCGAACGCAAGGCATTCGCCAGCACGGACGATAAAATCAGCGCGACGCAATTGGGTGACTCGGCAATGGAGAAATCGTCGCCCTGCTCGACCCTGATGGCGGCGCGCTGAGCCGTGCTCAAGGGATAGCTGTCGAGCAAGGCGGCCAGCAGCTGGCGCGCGCTGCCGGCGCGGCGCCCCCCCTGCATGCCCGGTCCGGCGCTGGCCAGGCGCACCGTATCGATAAAGCTGGCCAGGACAGACAGGCAATAGCGTGCATTATCGTGCATCAAGGCGGCCGCTTCGCCGATCTCGGCCTGCGGTGCGGCGTCCGCCTGCGCGCGCCGCGCGATGCCGCGCGCAAAATTGGCGATGGCCGCCAGCGGCGTGTTCAATTCATGCGCGAGGAAGGCCAGCGATTCCTCCATCGCCACGAGACCCTGGCGGCGCGCGGCGCGCTCGCGTCCCGTCTGCACGGCCAGTTGCAGCGCCGTTAGCATGGCGGGCAAGTCGAGCGGTTTTTCCAGCAGGCGGAATAGCGTGCCGCCGTTGATCAGTTCGAGCAGCACGTCTTTGTCCGCATACGCGGTGACGAGCATGCAGACGATGTGCGGGTAGCGCTGCGCCACTTCCTGCAACAACTCGCTGCCCAGGCGGTCCGGCATGCGGTAGTCGGTGACGAGCACGTCGATCTGCGCGGCCTCGTCTTCCAGCAGAGCAAGCGCCGCATCGACGCTCTGCGCCGACAGCACGCGGTAGCGCTGACCGACGGCGCGCTCGAAATACTTGCAGGCGAGCTCTTCATCGTCCACGTACAGTACGCAGGCGCGGCTATCATTGTCCATGCTAGCGGCCCTCCCAATCGGAGCGCTGCAGGTCAAAATTCATGCTGGCCCATTCGCCCAGCTCGCTTTCTGCGCTGAGGGTGCCGCCGTGGCGCTCGATCACGCCATAGCTGATGCTCAGACCCAAGCCCAGGCCCTGCCCCACTTCGCGCGTGGTGAAGAACGGTTCGAACACGCGCGCCAGGTTTTCCGGGGCGATGCCGGGGCCATTGTCGCGCACGCTGATGCGCAGGCGGTTTTCATCCCAGTGGGCCGTGATGCGGATCTCGAACGGCGGCGCATTGCCCTTGCGCATGGACAGCACGGCATTGCCCAGCAAGTTGATCAGCACGCCCACGATGGCCGCTTCGTCGCCGCGCACCAGGGTGTCGACGGGCAAGTCGTGGCTGATGCTGACATTTTTCGTTTCATGCCCCACCAGGCGGATGGCCGCATCGAGCGCCCTGCGGAACTGGAAATGCCCCGTTTCCAGCTGGTTGCCGCTCTTGCGGTAGGCAAAGGTCTTCAAGTCGGATACGATGTGCTGCACGCGCAGCATGCCCTGCTTGGCGTCAGCCAGGCATTCACTGATGAGGGCGCTTTGCTTGGCGGCCGGGTCTTCGATAGCCACCTCGATGGCCATCATGCAGAAGTTCACGGGATTGTTCACTTCATGCAGCATGCCGGCGGCCAGGGTGCCGATGGCGGCCATTTTCTCTTGCTGCAGCATCTGTCCCTTGATATCGGCCAGGCTTTTGTTGGTTTCTTCCAGCTGCGTGTTCTTTTGCGCCACTTCCGCCTTCAGCTGGAACAGCATGAAGCGGGCACGCTCATTGAAATAGGTGAAGACGGCGCTGATGCTGGCCGACATGATGAGGAACAAGCAATTGACGACAAACGTGCCCGGCAAGTCGAAGCCGCCCGCATGCCAGGCGCACGCGGCCACGTACAGCAGGCAAGAGATGGCGCCGAAGACCATGTTTTGCCACAAGCCGAAGGCCAGCACGATGCCCGACGAATAGATGGCCAGCGTCATGCCCACATAATAGATCGAGGTGGCGCCTTCCGTGACGGCGATCATCCAGGCGATCATGATTTGCGGCAGGATCAGCCACACAAAAGTCAGCCCCTGGATGCGGTCTTGCGCCCAGCGCGTGCGCATGGCCAGCACGACGCAAAATATCAGCACGGACACAAGGATGCGCGCACTGGTGAACGCCGACTGCTTGTCCGGATACAGGGCCGAATCGAGGCCCATGCCCAGCAGGATCAGCACGATGCCCGTGTAGGCCCCGCCGCGGCTGAATTCCAGGCGGAAGTCGCGCAAAACGGCCGAGTAGCCGGCGTGCAGGCCTGGAGTATCCATCAAGGAATGCTCACTTCCGCAAACACATTCACGCCCGTGGCGTCGACATAGATCAAGGGATCCATTGCGTGCTCGGGCAGCAAGGCCGACAAGCCCTCTTCATTGCGATAGATCAAATGCCACTCCAGCAAATGCTCCATGCCGAACTTGCCCGGATTATTCGCGTGCACATTCGTCACCAGCAGGCGCCCACCGGGTCCCACGCGCGAGGCGAAGTGCATCAGCAGGCGCGCGCAGACCTTGTCGGACAGATAGTCGAACAGGCCGGCGCAATACACGGCGTCGAAACTGCCGGGCAAGCCCGTGATACCAGAGCCATGGCGGCGCTTGAGCAGGTTATGCACGGAGTCGTGCACATAATCGATCTCGACCACGCGCCCCGTGCGCTGCATGATGGTGGTCAGGCGCGCGCGCGTCCAGTCCAGCGTCTCGCTGCTGAAGTCGACCAGTTCGAACGCCAGCCATTGCGCATCCGGGCAAGTCTCGAGAAAACGCTGCACCTCGATGGCGGGGCCGCAGCCCACGTTGAGCACCTTGTAGACGCGCCCTGCCGCGCGCGCCGCGGCCGCTTTCTGCGACAGGAATTCCGTCAGGATATCGATGCGGTTGCGGTGCGCCGTCGCCACGGCTGCCTGCAAAAAGGCCGCATTGACGATCTGAAAATAGGTGCTCGGTCCCTGGCGTGGATCGTCCAGCAGCTGGTTGACCATCTGGTAGTCGCCCGCATAGCCGAGCGGTTTGGTAAACGTGCGGAAGACGAAAGGCGCGCGCAGGATCAGGGGGTGCAAGGCGGCCTGGGCAAATGCGCGGTGGGCCGGCGCCCGCTCTTCTTCGACGAGGGACGCTTCCACCTCGAGCTGGCGCAAGTACAGCTGGGTCTGCTCCATCAGCGGCAAGGCCAGTTCATCGAAGATATCGGGACGCAGGCGGCCATTTTCCTTCGGCAGCGAGTCCGACAAGTCGACCTGCTCGACCCAGCGCGCCACTTCCGATAAAAAAGCGCGCATTTCGTTGACGACGATTTGGTAGTCGCGGCGGATGCGGAAGCGCTCGCCCCAGCCGGCGACAAAGGCGCTGGACTCTTTCGCCACGGCGCCCTTGACCACGACCACGTCGCTCAATTCGCGCCACTCGTCGATCAGGGTCACGGAAACGATGGCGGTCAGGCCCGTGTTGACGCTGCTGATGACGACGGCCTTGCCGACGTAGGCGTTTTTCGCCCCCATGCGCACCGTCACGTCATTGAGCACCTCGCTGACCTGCACAATCGAGTATGGATTGTAGATTTCCATGACCAGCGAATTGCGCTGCAAGTTGAAAATCGTGCCGCGCACCGCCTCACCCTGGGTGTTGCGGAAGCTGACGACTGGATCGATCTGCGATTGTGAATACACGATTGAGCATTATCAAGTTGCCCGGTTTCCGGCGCACCACACGGGGCACGCCAATTTCCAGGCTGGGTTAAGGCACGGCACACCGGTCGTCTGCCGCCGGCCCGCCATCGAAATGGCGGCGTTGCAGCGTCGCGTGACGCTGTGCCGGAGCGCCTCAAAGCGCGTCTGTTCGCTCTCTGATCGAGTGTACTATGGATGTAGCAGAACGGGCAATTGTTCCCTCTGGAACGACAGTCCATGGCGCTAACGCGCAACGCCGTCGATCATCCAGCCACAAACAAGGCCAGCGCGTGACGCAATAGCTGCGGCGTTTGCCCCGTCCAGCGCTTGAACGAGCGGCGAAAGTTAGTGGCATCATGAAAGCCGAGGTAGGCGGCCACGGCATCATTGTCGTAGCCGTGCGCCTGGAACAGGTAGATGGCCTTGTGCGCGCGCACCTGGTCCAGCTCGGCCTGGAAATGCGTGCCATGGCGCGCCAGGTGACGTTTCAAGGTGGCGGGACTGACGCCAAACTCCTGCGCCGTGCGCTCCAGGGTCGGCGCGCAGCGGATATTGGCCAGCAGGTAGTCGTACAGCGCACCGAGCAGACTGGCTGCCGGCACGGGCGCCACGGCCGCAGCGCGCAAGGCCAGTGCGGCCGCCGTTGCATTGCCGCGTGGCCAGGGCTTGTCGAGCCAGCTGGAATCGATGAGCATGGCGTCGACCTGACAATCGAAACGCAGCGCCTGGCCCAGGTGTACCTCGTGCTGCTCCACGTGGCGGGGCCGCGCGCGGTTGAAGCAGAAGCGCCACGGCAGCGCCTCGCCCGCCAGCCAGCGGCACATGGCCGCCAGCGCCGTCATGTGCATTTCCACCAAAAAAGGCAGCTGGCTCGGCGCGCCGAACGCATCGACCCAGTACAGCACATGCATGTCGCCCGCCGCGCGCAAACGCGGTTGCAACAGCGGACACAGCAAGGTATGAAAATCGCACAGGATGGTCAGGGCCTGCCGCAGATTCTGCGCCTGCAGCAAGGCGTGGCTGGCGGCGCCGTAATGGCCGGGCAACATTTGCTGGCCCAGCATGAAGCTGGTGTCGGCACTGTCCAGGCCGCGCGCCACATTGGCCAGCAATTGCAAATATTGCGCGGCGCTGACCTGGCTTTCCTCGGACGGCAGCGCGCCGCCATCGAGGCCCGTGCCCTTGAGCAGCGGCGCCGTGGCTAGGTCGCGGCTGCGCGCGTAGTCGAGCACCAGCGCCGGCTGGTGATGGGCCGCGATGCTGGGGTCGCCTTGCTGGTTCAGCGGCATCAGGCAGGCGCGGCGGCGCTGGCCCTGGAACTGGCGCTCCGGCCCGGCGTTTCCACGGCCCGGCTCAGCTCGGCAAGCACCACTTCCGGCACGCCATCGGTGAGCGAGCACGCGTGCCGCAAGCTCAAGCGGATTTCGCGGTTGTCGTTGGCGTGGTGGCGCATCTGCCCCACCATGGCGCACAGATGGCGCGCCTTCACGGCCGCATCTTCGCGCGATACGCCCGGCATCAGCACGGCAAAGCGGTCACCCGCATAGCGGCACAGCAAATCGTCATTACGCAAGTTCAACAGCAGCATGTGGCCCACGGCTTGCAGCACGCGGTCGCCTTCGCGGTGGCCGTATTCGCGGTTAATCAGGTGAAAACTGTCGATATCGAGCAAGACCAGCGCGCAATCGAGGCCGGGCCGGCGCTCCTGTTCCAGGCGCATCTGCGTGCGCAGGTAGCTGGCGTCGGCCAGTTGCGTGATGCGGTCGAAGGCGCGGTGGTCGCGGAACAGGCGTTCGCGCTTTTGCAGGTGCTCGTTCAAGCGAAACTGTTCCTGGCGCCAGTAGTACATGCCGATCGTCAACACCAGCATGCCGAACGGAATCAAGGCTTCCAGCCAGTTATCCCACACGGCGCTCTTATCGACGGCAAAGAATTCGTCCAGGCAATCGGCCCAGGAACCCAGCATGATGGCGCACAGGCCGCCAGCGATCAAACTCGTCACCCGTCCGCGCGGCCGGCTGCTGAGGGTAAACAAGAACCAGATGCCCGCCATGACGGCCGTGCCGCCTTCGCAGACGATATCCATCCACTTCCAGATGGCAAACGGTTTAGGATGCCCCAGTGTGGCGTACAGGCATAAGAACAGGGGCAATGCCAGCGCGGCGGCGATCAGGCTGTTACGGTGCAACGGCAGCATGTGGGGAACCTTTAAAAGTGGTGCTGTCGCCACGATAGCGCCCGCCCATGACGGCACGATGACATACCCCAAGCCCGTGCGGCAGGTGCAAACGGCTCATCATTACCAGCGCAGCTGATGCAAATACGGCAAGCGATCGTCCATGCGCCCTGCGCTGGCAGGTCATTTCAGCTCACCATGGTTCATTTCCGGCCGGAAAGCGTTCCCATGCCGTTGTTTTCAGAGTGGCAAGCCCTTGCCTGTCACGCAACCGTCATATTTGCTGCCTAGAATCCGCCCGGTTCCTTCCCCTAACCGAGTCCCACATGAAAACCATGCACACTTCGTCCCCCTCCCCGCTGCGCCTGACGGCCCTGGCCCTCGGCATCATGGCCGTCTTCAGCGGTCAAAGCCATGCGCAAGCGCAAGATGCGGACGGCCAGCCAGCCGCCACCGTGGTCGTCAGCGGCCAACGCGCCAGCCTGCGCAACGCCATCGCCGCGCAAGAGAAAGCCGACAACATCATCAGCGTCATCAGCAGCGACGATATCGGCGGCTTGCCGGACAAGAACGCGGCCGAAGCGCTGGCCCGCTTGCCGGGCGTGTCCGTGCAGCGCGACCAGGGCGAAGGCCGCTATATCACGGTGCGCGGCCTGGGGCCGGACCTGAACGCCGTCACCATCAACGGCGCGCTGGTGCCATCGCCGGAAGCGGGCCGCCGCGCCGTGGCGCTGGACATCCTGCCTGCCGGCCTGATCCGCACGCTGGAAGTGTCGAAGACCTTGCTGCCGGAAATGGACGCCAACTCGCTGGGCGCCACCATCGAAGTCAAATCGCTGTCCGCCTTCGACTTGCCGGGCAAGCTGCTGTCGGCCAACGTGGGCGCCAGCTACGATGAAAAGACGGGCAAGACCAGCCCCAGCGGCGGCGCCCTGTGGGCCCAGCGCTTCCTCGACGGCAAGCTGGGCGTGGCAGCCGGCCTGAGCGCGGAAAAGCGTTCATTCGGTTCCGATGACGTGGAAACGGGCGGCGCCTGGAGCAAAGGTAAATTGTCAGGCCTGGAATTGCGCGACTACCTGCCCGTGCGCAAGCGCGGCGCCCTGGCCGTCAACCTCGACTACCGCCCCGAAGCGGGCAACAGCTGGTTCCTGCGCTCCTTCGTCAGCGAGTTTTCCGACGATGAAGTGCGCGACCGCCTGACCATCAGCAATATCGCGGGCGGCAGCCTGGCCGAAGGAGCAACTGCCAGCGCGCGCGCCGAGCGCCGCATCCGCCAGCGCAAGTACACGCAGCAAGTGCGCTCGCTCGTGCTGGGCACGCAGCAGAAATCGGGCGACTGGACTCTGGACGTGAAAGGCGGCATGAGCCGCGCCACGGAAGACACGCCGGAATCGTTGAACGACGGCCGTTTCCGCGGCACAAGCAATTTCGCCGGCATCAGTTTCACGGATACGCAGGAGCCGAAATTGAGCGGCCCCGCCTCGCTGTACGATCCGGCCAACTATGCGCTGAACGCCATCACCCTGCAGAAGCGCTACTCGAAGGACAATGAACACCACGCGCGCATCGACCTGGCGCGCAAGTTCGACATCGCCACCCTGAAATTCGGCGCCAAAGTCAGCCGCCGTGAAAAAACCAATGACACGGATCAATGGGCCTACAACAGCAGCAAGGCATCGAGCGGCAATTACTGGGGCGCCGGCTCCACCTCGATGAGCAACTTCGTGCAAGGCCACAACCTCGACTACGACCTGGGCAACATCGGCGTGGCGCTGGATCCGGCCCTGATACGCGCCCGAGTCGCGGGCCTGGACCGCAGCAAGGCGCGCCTGGCCACCGAGTCCATCATCAACGATTACCGCATGCATGAAGACATCAACGCCATGTATGTGCAGAACAGCTACGACTTCGACGCCTGGCATATCCTCGGCGGCGTGCGCGCAGAGCGCACCAGCTTTGAAGCAGCCGGCTCGCAAGTGGACAGCGCAGGCGTGGCCACGGCACTGACGCGCGAACGTTCGTACACCAACTGGCTGCCAAACCTGCAAACCCGTTATGACGTAGATCAAAAGACCAGCGTGCGGGCCGCCTGGACGCAAGCCGTCGTGCGCGCCAACTTCAGCCAGCTGGCACCCGGCATCAGCCTGGCCAGCAACACGGAAGCCGTGATCGGCAACCCGGACTTGAAGCCGCTGAAGGCAAACAATCTGGATCTGGGCATCGAGCGCGTGCTGGGCAACGACGGCGTGATGTCGGCCTACGGTTTCTACAAGGACATCAAGAATTTTACCTACACGACCAACCTGGCTGGCACGGGTCAATGGACAGGCTACACGACAGCAACCTCGTATGCGAATGGCGATGCGGCCAAGGTCAAAGGCATCGAACTGGCTTACATGCAGCCGCTGCGCATGCTGCCGGCGCCATTCAACAAGTTTCTTGTCGGCGTGAATGGCACCTTGAGCACCTCAAGCGCGCAAATCGGCCGCTTCGACAAGGCAACGAACAAGCAACTCAAGCGTGACATCCGCCTGCCGGGCCAGTCGAACCTGGTGATGAACTTGATGCTGGGCTATGAAACGGGCCCGGTCAGCGCCCGCCTGGCCCTCAACTACAAGTCGCCCTATCTGCTGGAAATGGGCGGCGACATCCTGGACCAAAGCCAGGACCATATCGTCGCCGGCCAGAAGCAGCTCGATTTCTCGCTGTCGTACCAGATCAATAAACAGTTCCAACTGATGTTCGAGGCGGCCAACCTGAACAACGAGAAATACTATGTCTACCAGGGTACGAAGCAATACAACGTGCAGAACGAACAATATGGCCGCACCTTTAAAGTGAGCCTGAAAGCCAGCGCCTTCTGATGATGATTGCAAATAACATGAAAAAAAACGTACTTTGCAGCGCTTTGCTGGCTGCTTTCTGCCTCACCGGCACGGCGCAGGCCGCCCCGGTCGCGTCTAACGCTGTGCCTGCCTTCGCGCTAGAGGCCGAAGAGCTGGCCCGCCTGCCCGGTGGCGGCTGGCTGACCCTGGACAAGCACGGCTTGCGCCTGTTCGATCCGGCCGGCAAGGAACAGGACCGCATCGCCGTGCGCGCCAAGCAGCTCGACACGCGCATCGATGACGGCAAGGTCCTGGCTGTCTTCCTGGAAGCGGACACGCAGCGCCCGCTGCCCGTCTCCGTCGACTTGCAGGCTGGCAAGCTGGTCAAGCTGGCGCCGTTTCCCGTACCGACGTTTTCCGTGGAAGCGTCCTGCCTGTACCGCGACGCCCAGCAGCTCGACCATCTGTTCTTGATCGGCAAGGATGGGCAAGCGGAACAATGGGTGATGCAGGGCGAGCAGCGCAGCCTGGTGCGTAAACTCGCCTTGCCGCCGCACGCGAAGCATTGCAGAGTCGACGACGGCGCTCAGCGCCTGCTGGTGAACGAGTCGAACATGGGTGTATGGGCGTATGACGCCGAGTCCGAAGGCATGGGCAAGCGTGAAGTGGTCGCCCTGCGCAAGCCGTACGGCCAGCTGGACGGTGGCGCCGGCGCGCTGGCCGTGCTGCCGGGTGGCGTGGCCGTGCTCGACGGCAAGGCGGACAAGCTGCACCTGTTCGCCCATCAGGGCGGGCAGTGGACGGCCCTGCCGCCGCAAGCCGTGGCCTTGAACGTGCGCAAGGGCGACAGCCAGTTGGCGCTCGACGGGAATTCGTTGATGTTGCGCGGCAAGAGCGGTTGGCAAGTGCGGGCCTTGAAATGGGCTGGCCAAGCGGAAACGTTGCCTGCGGTGGCCATCATCGCCCCGCAAGCGCAGACAGAGCCGATGGCGCGCCAGGGCGACGCGGCAGACGATCCAGCCATCTGGCTGTCCAGCAACCCTGCCGACGCACGCATCCTCGGCACCAACAAGAAGCAAGGACTGCTCGTCTACGACCTGCAGGGCAAGCAAACGCAGCTGCTGGAAGTGGGTCGCCTGAACAACGTCGACGTGCGCCAGAACATCAGTCTTGGCGGCAGCAAGGTCGACCTGGCCGTGGCCACCCAGCGCGACGACAACAGCATGATGCTCTTCACCATCAATGCCAGCGGCGACGTGGCGGAAGCGGGCCGTTTTCCTACCGGTCTGAAAAGCATCTACGGCATGTGCCTGTACCAGCCGGCCAGCGGTGGCGTGGAAGCGTTCATCAACGACAAGGACGGCACCTTCCAGCAGTACAAGATCGAAATGAGCGGCATGAGCGGCAAGCAGTTCAGCGCCACTCTCTTGCGCAGCTTCAAGGTCGCCACCCAACCGGAAGGCTGCGTGGCCGACGACGCCAACGCCCGCTTGTTCCTGGGCGAGGAAACGCGCGGCATCTGGACCACCTCGGCCGACGCCGCCAAGCCGGACGCCCTCTCCATGGTCTTGCCCGTGGGAGCGCACTTGAGCGCCGACGTGGAAGGCATGGCCATCTACCGCAAGCCGGGGGGCGCACCCAACACCGGCTACCTGATCGTTTCCAGCCAGGGCGACAGCAGCTACGTCGTGCTCGACGCCCAAGCCCCCTACAAGGCGCGCGGCCGCTTCAAGGTAGGCTTCAACTTGCCTGCCGGCATCGACGGCACGTCGGAAACGGATGGCCTCGACGTCACCTCCGCCAACCTGGGCGGCGCGTATGCGCAAGGCATGTTGGTGATCCAGGACGGCTACAAGCGCTTGCCGGACGGCCCGCAGAACTTCAAGTATGTGGCGTGGGGGGATGTGGCGAAGGCGTTGAAGCTGGAGTAATCAGGCAGGAACGGGGTTGGGCCTGCTGGGGAATGCGCGTCAATGGGGTGCATTCCAATCACGAGGAGACCTGCCCCGGCACTAGCTGCGCGGCAGATCAATATGAAATGGCATGCGCTTGCCGCACAAGTCCACCATGCCAGACACGAGCAGGCGCCGTGCGGATAATTCGATAATATTGACGGCCGACACGTCGCCATATTCCATCATATAGATACCCGATTCCTCCGCCTCGGGATGCGTATCCAGCATCCCGATCGCAAACGCTCCTCCCTGCCCTTCCGGTATGCGCAAGCCGTGCAGGAAAAAGGCTGGCGGATACAGCGCCCACGACCATTCCGCATCCTCCGGCTCGGTCAAGCGCATAAACACATCATCATCGCCGTGGATATCGATATTGAGCTCCAGCATGCCGCTACCATGAGCTTCCAGACTAATGCTTGATTTCGCTACATCCACTTCAAAATTGGTGTCACCGATACTAAAAACAGTCATTTAATAATACTCCCGAGTTACTGGTAAATATGTGGTGCGACAGGCAGCAAGGAATGCAGGGCAGCCACGTCGGTCAGTATACCAGACGGATAAATCCGGCAATTACGACTACCGCGCTGATGCTCTATTTTCACCATGTTCGTGCCACCATCGTCAACGCGCGCCGCAATGGCGTCGAACTTCACCGCTTTCAATAATGCTGGCGAATGCAAGAAAAGGCCGCTTACTCCGCAAAACAGGCAAAACCTGTAACGTCCGCTTCCGCCTCGAAGCGGAAGCTCACCTGACGCATATTCCCGCAGGAGCGACAGGGCTGGCCTTCTTGCTCCTTTTCAATCGTATGCGCTATCTAACATATTCTCCAATATTTCTTCATCTATACGATCGATATCAACTGCAGCATCCCAATCTTGATCATAAGGTATTTCAGCAATATACAAATCGAGACCAATTTCATGAAATCCATGGATTATTGCTCTAATTTCCTTGTCCCTAGTGACGTGATCATTAAGGAACAATTCAGTAAAATAAAATACTCCCTTTTCTCCCATCAAAATTTTTTCTTTTGCCACACCAAGTGGCAACCCCGTTACCTTATGAATCAATTTCACAGCATCCAAATTATTACTTGGCATTGCGAGCGATATAGATATTTTTGACATCAATTCTTCCTTAAATAAACTGAGCGGACATTCAACAGGGGCGACAGGGTAAGCGAGCCTTTGCTTTCGAGCACCTCGGCTCAAAGTAGCCTCGCAAAACGACCACTATTGCCCCGAATGGACATCTTGCTCTAAGGCCAACAGTTCTTTGGCCCCGTCCACATCGTTACCGTTCTTTGGCAGTCGTGTGGTCAAATATTTATCAATTTTCATGCAGTTCTTAAGTCCGCTTGTGGCCGGTTGCCATAGTTGCCAGGTTCCGCCCCATTGCGGACGGTGACTTAGAACTGGTACGCGTCTTTTGAAATTGTGGAACCGTACGAATAGCCCCAAAGCAAACGACGCATCAGCTCTCCGAAATTCTGCGGGCCTTGGTATAGCTGGCCGTCAGGATCGGTAAATACATAATAGGTCCCATCAGTGCCGACTGACAAGATCATGTGGTCATGGTGGGCCGAGGCAAATGCGACAACCTCACCAATTTGTTCTGCCCAAGCTTGAAACAGACCGCAACGAAGACGCTCGTAGAAGCGCACGTCGCTCGATGCCATTTCTGCTCCTAAGCCACATGTGCCTACAGTCAACCCTCCGAACTCATCAACTATTTGATTGGCGATGGCATAGGCAGACGCTGGCGTCTTGCCTAGCGGGGCTTGGCTCTTCGGCCCCTTCCAGCCTGCTTCTCGAAAGACGGGCTCTATTAGCTTCGGTATTTCCAACATGGTCAGTTTAAAAAGGTTGTCGATTAAATGGCTGCTCCTGGCCGATTGCCGACTCTTTTTGGCCAAATACCGACTAGCATTGGTATCGGTCTTTGATGTGCTCATTGTAGTAAATACCCTTGGAGTAGGCACGCATGAACGCAGCATGCACATTCGAAGGTACTCGGCAAAAATCATAACTATGCCCTTGCTGGAATTGGATACGCATGCGAGCTGTTTGCTCGTCGTAACCAATCGCAACAATGGCACTGGAATTTACTCGAACCATTTGCATGCTAGCTCCCGAAAGTCTTTAGGCTCAAAATGATAAAAGCTGTTCGATTAGGAACGGCTGCTTCTGACCACTAGCAAACGATTCTATAACTGTAGCGTATTTTGCAACATGATAACGAAAATTAGGTCGCGATACACCAGAAACGGCTGCAACTGCCCCATTAAACCTCGAGCAGCTTACCAATCTGCCAGCGACTGCCAGCCTCAGGCATATTAAAATGGCGTCCCATGACCTCCCCCGCCTCGACCACCTCCCTCCCCGACAGCATCCTGCTCCCCTCCCTGGCCGTACTGGGAGGGCAAATTTCCGTCAATCTGGGGGCGGCGATTGCGAAGAATCTGTTTCCTGTCATCGGGGTCGAAGGGATTACGGCGTATCGCGTGGGGTTTTCGGCGCTGATCCTGCTGGCGATCTTCCGGCCGTGGCGTTACCGCCTGACGCGCAAGGATGTGCTGAACTTGCTGGTCTACGGTTCCGTGCTGGGGCTGATGAACTTGCTGATTTACCGGGCGTTTGCGCTGATACCGATTGGCATCGCCGTGGCCATCGAGGTGACGGGGCCGTTGGCCGTGGCCATGCTGTCGTCGCGCCGGCCCCGCGATTTGCTCGCGGTGGCCTGCGCCGTGTTCGGCTTGTATTTGCTGTTGCCGCTGCAAGGCAGTCCGGGCAGCCTGGACCCCGTCGGCGTGGCGTATGCGCTGGGGGCGGCGCTGTGCTGGGCGCTGTATATCATCTTCGGCAAGCGCGCCTCGACCTTGCAAGGCGGGCAAGCCGTGGCCTGGGGCATGACGGTGGCGGCCATGGTGACGGTGCCCATCGGCGTCGCGTATTCGGGCACGGCCTTGCTGGCGCCATCAATTGCCTTGATGGGCCTGGCCATTGCCATGCTGTCCAGCGCCCTGCCGTATTCGCTGGAAATTTTTGCCCTGCGCCGCTTGCCGCAAGGGGTGTTCGGCATGTTCAGCAGCGCGGCGCCGGCCGTCAGCGCGCTGGCCGCCATGGCCGTGCTGGGGGAACTGCTGAGCCTGACCCAGTGGCTGGCCATCGCCTGCATCGTGTTTGCGTCGGCCATGGCGGCACTCGGTGCTCAGGGCGGCAAGCGCTAGCGGTATTCATTCCATCCTCTGCCGCTTCCTGTTGCGCTGCCTGGCATGGTTGCGCAGCTGACGGGCAGTTTTTGATGCCCGCCTGTAAAATGCGTCATCCCTTGCCATATCACGCACTTCCGCCTCACCGATGACATACCCATTTCTTTTTCGCTGGTCCTCCGCGCTTGCCGCTGCAGCCTTGCTGCTGGCGCCGCTCGCCGCCGCACAGGCAGCCGCTCCTGCCGTCCTCACGGGAAATGCCGAAGCGGGCAAAGCCGCGTTTCGCAAGTGCGCCTCGTGCCACCAGGTGGGGCCATCGGCGCGCGGCGGCTTTGGCCCCAAGCTGACGGGCGTGATCGGCCGCAAGGCCGGTGCCACCACCGACTATAAATACTCGGCGGCCATGAAAAACGCGAATATGGTCTGGACCGAGCAAAACCTGGCCGGCTTCCTGAAAGCACCGAGCGATTTCATTCCCGGCAATAACATGCGCTTCTGGGGCATCGGCAATGCGCAGCAAGTGGCCGATTTGCTGGCCTACCTGCGCACGCAATAAGCACCGCCACTTAGCGCAGGAATAAGGTCTGCACCAACAAGGCATGCACCCACGCTGCTGCTGGCAAGGAAGCTGGCCGTGCACTGGCCGCCCTTCACACGTCATCAGGCATGCAGCTAGGCAAAGCGCCTCAAGTCCATGACCCCAGATCAAACCTCCAGCGCTTGCAGCACGCCCTTGCGCTTCTTGTGCGCCGCTTCATAGTCGCGCAGATGCTTGCGCTGGGCAGCAGACAGGCCGCCCAGCTTGTCGCGGATCTGCGCCACCGTTAAATGCTGGTAGCCGGCGATGGGCAAGCCCGGCTCTGACGCGTGCGGGACAGCGTGATCGGTTTTTTCCCCGTCCGCCCGGGTTTCACCCGCCTGCGCCCTTTGCTTGTTCACGATGCGGGCCGCGACTTCTTCCTCACGGCCCGGGTAGCGTCCTTCCTGCCTGAAATCCCGTTCCAGCTTCTTGAATTCGCGTTCGCGCCGGGTATTGGCACCGACAGGCATATGCTTCCCTTAGGGCTTCGCTGGCAGCTTGCGCACGCACAGATAGATGGAATACAGCGCCGCCAGCCCCACCAGCACGTACACGCCGCGCGACGCCGTCGACATGGCGCCGAGGATGCGGGCCACGATATCGATATCGAACAAGCCAACCAGCGCCCAGTTCAAACCGCCCACGATCAGCAGGATCATGGAGATCCAGTCGACCACGTTCAGGCGCTTGGCCGTCATTTCTTCGTTTGCCGCACCGTCCGATCCTGCCTGGATATTCGCCATATCAGCCTCCTGTAAGAAGAAAGGACCCGCCTTCGGGTCTGTGCAATAAACAGTGTAGGCGCAGCACCGGTATACGCCAGTCGGATAATGCCCGGGATCGAGGTAGGACGAGTCTGTAATAAGGCGGGTGATTTTATCTGGTAACAAGCAAGGCGCCATGCAACGAGGCGATGCATTTCGATGGAAGTTGCCACTGTTGCCAAACAAGCAGTAACTAATTCCAATATGGAAATATTTATAGATTACTTAGTACCGCGCTGCTACACTCATTTCACCCCAGCAACGTCAGGGGACAGGCGCCGCGTCATGCCGCAGGCATGGAAAACGGCCACCATGGGACAACAGCTGAGGGGACATGAATATTTCAAACATTCGTATCGGTGTGCGCCTGACCACAGGCTTTTTGCTCACTTCGCTTTTACTGGCCGTGGTGGTGGTCATCAGCACGTGGCAGTTGTCGACCGTGAGCGGGGAAATCGATAGCAGCGTGAACCAGCGCTATGCGCGCATCGCGCAATTGCAGGCTACGCGCAACAGCACGCAAGAACAGCCTGCCCTGCGCGAGCTCGACCAGCAGATCGCCACGCAATCGGCGCAAATGCGTACGGCGGCCGAGGCGGCCATGGCCCGCGCGCGCGATACCAGCGTGCTGATCATTGCGCTGGGCCTGGTCGGAGGCGTGTTGAGCCTGGCGACGGCCTGGTTCATCAGCAGCGGCATCGTGCGGCCCTTGCGGCATGCCGTCAAAGTGGCGCGCAAGGTGGCTGGCGGCGACTTGAGCGAGCATATCCGCGTCGATTCTCGTGATGAAGTGGGGCAATTGCTGCAGGCCCTGAAAGACATGAATGCCAGCTTGATCAGTATCGTGGGCGAGGTGCGCAGCGGCACACACGACATCGCGGGCGCGTCAATCGAGATTGCGGCTGGCAACCAGGACTTGTCGCAGCGCACGCAAGCCCAAGCCAGCTCGCTGGAGCGCACGGCCGCCTCGATGGAAGAGCTGACTGGCACCGTCAAGCAAAATGCCGATAACGCACGGCAAGCCAATCAACTGGCGCAATCGGCCGCCGCAGTGGCCGGCAAAGGGGGCACGGTGGTGGCGCAAGTTGTCGACACCATGAGCTCGATCAACGCTTCGTCGAAAAAAATCGTTGACATCATCGGCGTCATCGACGCCATCGCCTTCCAGACGAATATCCTGGCCTTGAACGCGGCCGTGGAAGCGGCACGGGCCGGCGAACAAGGGCGCGGTTTTGCCGTCGTGGCCGCTGAAGTCCGTACCCTGGCACAACGCTCGGCCGGTGCGGCGAAGGAAATCAAGCAATTGATCGGCGACTCCGTGGAGCGTGTCGACGCAGGCGCGCGCCTGGTCGACATTGCCGGCGCCACCATGCGCGAGATTGTGGCCAGCGTGCACCGCGTAACGGACATCATGGGCGAAATCAGCATGGCCAGCGGCGAGCAATTGTCCGGCATCGAACAAGTCAATGCCGCCATCGTGCAGATGGAACAGGTCACGCAGCAAAACGCGGCCCTGGTGGAGCAGGCATCGACGGCGGCGGCCGGCATGCAGCAGCGCGCCACGCGACTGTCGGGCACTGTCGACATCTTCAAGCTGAGCCGTGACCAGGCACCCGCCCAGGCGGCGCACGACATCAGCCTGGTGGCCACACACGCCCCGCACATCGTCACCGCGCCGGCAAACCTGCCTGCCGCAAGCGTTAGAGCGCGGCTGAAAGCCTGAGTTCCCCGCCATAGAGTCGCTATAGCTGCCTGTACATGATGGTGGTGGCGTCCAGCCGGTCGCCGGTCGGCGCCAGCGCATAGCCGGGGATGCTGCCCGCCGCCACGTAGCCGAGCGACAAGTAGAACGGTTCGGCATGGTCGCTGCTGCGCGTATCCAGGGTCAGCAGGCTGCGCTGCAGGAGGCGCGCCTGCTCTTCCAGCGCCTGCATCAGCTGGCGCGCAAGGCCGCGCCGGCGGAAAGCGGGCGCGACCAGCAGTTTGCGCACTTCGGCCCGGTGCGCCTGGTTGGGATTGGTGTCCCAGTCCAGCTGCACGGCACCGGCCACCTTCCCGTCCACCTCGGCTACCAGCAGCAGGCGCACGCCGCGCGTGACGGCCGGCAACACGTTATCCACCCAGAACACCTGGCTGGCCGCCGTGTCGAACGGCAAGATAAAACCGATGCTGGCGCCGTCATGCACGCAGTCTTGCAGCAAGGCGCCCAGTTCCGGCAAGCGTTCGAGAATATCGGTGGACGAAAAGTGGCGTAGCGATGCGGGCATGGCGACCTCAGACAAGAAAGAGAAAATAGCGGGCGCCGCTGTCTGGCGGCGTCGTAAACGCGCTGGCGCCGTGCAGCTGGTAGCGCAGGCAGTCGCCGGCTTGCAAGTCGTGCGAACGGCCATCGACGGTCACGTTCAGCTTGCCTTCCTGCAGCAACAGATGGTGTTCCATGCCGGGCTGCGGCGAGGCCGCGTAAGCGATCGTCACGCCCGCGCCCAGCTCGCATTCGAGCGCTTCGCCCGCCAAGGCGCGCGAAGGGGGGGAGACGGAACGGCGGATAAAACCGGTAGCTGGGTCCGTCCACACGCTTTGCTGGGCCCGCAGCAGCAGGGGCGGGAAATCGTCCTCGACCATGCGCAGCAGGCGCGACATGGCCAGGCCATACGCGGCACACAGCTTGCCCAGCACGACCGTGGTCGGGCTGACTTCGCCATTTTCCAGGCGCGACAGGGTGGCGCGGCTGACCTGGCTGGCACTGGCCAGCTGGTCCAGCGACCAGCCCCGCTCCACGCGCAACTGCTTTAAACGCGCCGCCAGGCGCTGTTCCGTATCGTTATCAGTCAATTCTCTACTTTCCATATATGGGAATTTATCCCACCAACGGGAATTTGGCAAGCAATCGTCGATGAGTTGCTCAACGCACAGACCCGCACCCGGACTCCAGGCACCATGGCGCCACCACTTCAAGGAGAAGCCATGTCCGCCACTCCCCCCACTCCCCAGCCGCGCCAGGGCCAGGCGCCCGCGCCTTTGGGCAGGGTCGAATTTCATCTGCAATTCATCCGCTCGTTTGCCGACCCCACGTTCGACACTGTGCGCGGCGCCCTGGTGCAGGTGGAAGAAGTGGCGTGGAAGAATTACCAGGATGGCCGCAAGGCGCCCGTCACGCAGAAGGCAGGACCGGGTTTTATCGACCCCGACTACGATTTATCCGTGGAGTGGGTCGCCACGCGCGACCGCCTGCTGGCCGCCGAGGTGCGCCAGAAAGATCCGGCCACGCCGTCGCGCGTGCTGCTGGTCTGCGGCGCGGCACGCAACGACGGCTCTTGCCCAGGAGAAATCTCAAAGACCTGGCGCATGACGCAATGGGCGAAAGAAGTGCTGCAGGCAGAGCACATCGAAGCGGACGTGCTGGACCTGAGCTTGCTGACGTCCGCGTATGACTTGCACATTCATCCATGCAAGGGCTGCGTCTCGACGGCCATGCCCCTGTGCCACTGGCCGTGCAGCTGCTACCCGAACCATGGCGAACGCCAAACGAATGACTGGATGGCGGACATTTACGAGCGCTGGACGGCCGCGCACGCCGTCATCATCGTCACGCCCGTGTACTGGTATCAGACGCCCAGCGTGCTGAAACTGATGATAGACCGGCTCGTCTGCGCTGACGGCGGCAACCCGGACCCCACGTCCACGCACGGCAAGAAAGCCGTGGAAGCGAAAGCCCTGGAATTGCAAGGCTGGAATTACCCGAAACACCTGGCCGGGCGCGCGTATGGCCTGGTCGTGCACGGCGACGTGGCCGGCATCGAAGGGGTACGGCGTGGCCTGTCGGACTGGCTGGACTGGATGGGCCTGGTCGATGCGGGCGCGAAATCACGGCTGGACCGCTACATCGGCTATTACGACAGCTATGCGCAAAGCCATGAGACCTTGGACCGCGATACCAATATGCAGGAAGAAGTGCGCAACGTGGCGCGCGCCGTGGCCGAAGCCGTCCAACGGCTGCGCGCAGGCACGCTGGCGCCGCCCGATGCGACATTACAAGCTCCGCGGCCGAAATAAAGCCGCGCGTATCTACCCCGCCATGCGTGTAGCGTGGCGGCACAGTTCCAGAAAACCCGTCAAACGGGGCGAGAGTATTTTTTTAGACTGGCGTATCAGGTAAAAGTTGCGCTCCAATGGCGGCAGCATGGTCTCCAGTTCCACCAGTTGCCCGCTGGCCAGCAGATCGGCCACCACCACGCGGGACAGGCAGGCAATGCCCAGCCCCGCCGCGGCGCCATATTTGATCGCTTCCGAATTGCTGAACTCGCCCGCAGGGCGCAGATAATGCAAATACGGCACCAGCGCCTGCTCCACGGCTTCACGCGTGCCCGAGCCCGCTTCGCGCAGCAGCCAGCCCGCCTGGTTCAATTCCGCAAAGCTGAGCAGATGGCGCAGCTGCGCCAGCGGATGCGTGGGCGCGGCCACGATCAGCATCTGGTCCGTCAGCCATGGTTCCACCAGCAAACCCGCTTCGTGACACGGCCCTTCGATCAGGCCGATATCGACACGAAACTCCGCCACGGCGGCAGCGATGTCGGCAGTGTTGGCGATGGTCACCTGGGGAATGCTGCGCCCGTACTGCTGCGCCGCCTGGGCCAGGATCTGCGGCAACAGATAGATGCCGATGGTGGTGCTGGCGCCGATTTGCAGGCTGACGGGCACGGACGGGTCGGCGCCCGCGAACTGGCGCTCGATGCTGGCAGCGCCGTCTCGCATCTGCCGCGCCTGCGGCAATAGCAGGCGGCCATTGTCGTTGAGCAGCAATCGCTTGCCCACCCGATCGAACACTTGTGCACCCAGCAAGGTTTCCAGTTCATTCAGGGAAGCGCTGGTGGCCGATTGCGACAGCGCTATGTGTTCGGCCGCCGCGCTGGTGCTGCCCGTGTCCGCCACGGCCAGAAAAATCTGCAATTGCCGCAAGGTTAAAGCCACGCTATCTCCCTCCCATATACCTATTTTTCAGGTTGAACATACAAAAACAATCCGTTTTACCATTTAATCGGCGAACTGTACAGTCATGCCATACGAACCAGTAACCATGGAGTACGGCATGTCATCCCTCTCAACAAGCAACACAACAAGTTTCAGCGACCGCTATGGCCGCCTTCTGCCGGGCCTGCTGCTGAGCGGTGCGATCGCCTATGGCGCCATCGCGCTGGGCAAGCTGGAATGGATGCAAAGCCACGGCATGAGCGCGCTGACCCTGGCCATCATGCTGGGCATTGTGCTGGGCAACAGCATGTATGGCCGCCTGGCGCCCACCTGCGGCGCGGGGGTGGCCTTTTCCAAGCAGACGTTATTGCGTCTTGGCATCATCCTGTATGGCTTCCGCCTGACATTCCAGGATATCGGCCAAGTGGGCCTGGCCGGCATCGCCATCGACGCCCTAGTGCTGGCGTCCACGTTTGGGCTGGCCATGTTCCTCGGCACCAAGGTGTTCAAGCTGGAACGCAACAGCGCCATTCTGATCGGCGCGGGCAGTTCCATCTGCGGCGCGGCGGCCGTGATGGCGACGGAACCCGTCGTCAAGGGGCGCAGCGAGGATGTGACAGTAGCGGTCTCCACCGTCGTGGTCTTCGGCACCATCGCCATCTTTCTGTATCCCTTGCTGTACCAGTTGAATCTGGGCTGGCAGGTGCTGGGCGCCACGCCTGCCGCCTTCGGCGTGTATATCGGCTCGACCGTGCACGAAGTGGCGCAAGTGGTGGCGGCCGGCAAGTCGATCGGGCAGGAAGCGGCGAACGCGGCGGTGATCGCCAAGATGGTGCGCGTGATGATGCTGGCGCCCTTCCTCGTCATCCTGTCGGCGGTGCTGGCCCGCGGCAAGGCCAAGGCCGGCAACAGCGGCCACGACAAGGCAGCCAAGCTGGCCATTCCCTGGTTCGCCTTCATCTTTATCGGCGTAGTCGCCTTCAATTCGCTGGGCCTGCTGCCAGCAAGCACCGTGGCCACCATCACCGAGCTCGACACGGCCCTGCTGGCCATGGCCATGGCGGCCCTGGGCTTGACGACGCACATGTCAGCCATCCGCCGCGCCGGCATCAAGCCCCTGCTGCTGGCCGGCCTGCTGTTCTGCTGGCTGATCGCCGGTGGCGCCGCCATCAACCATGTGGTCGCCAGCCTGTTTGCGTGACGCTGAGCCTGATTCAAGCCGGGGCCGCTGACGCGGGAGTCGAAAACTTCGTACAATATGGGTGTTTTTACTCTCAATCCGGCTTCGGCCCCACCCAGGAACATCCATGCATCTCTCGAACTGGCTGCTTTTCTGCAGCGTCGCCCTGCTCGTCACGTTTTCTCCCGGCCCGGCCGTCTTGCTGGCCATCTCGAACGCCATCGCCGTCGGCCCGCGCCGCGCGATGATCAGCAGCATGGGCAACGGTTTTGGTTTGTTCATCATTTCCGGCGTGGCTATGGCCGGCATGGGCGTCATACTGGCCACCTCGGCGACGGCCTTCATGCTGTTGAAACTGGCTGGGGCCCTGTATCTGGTGTACCTGGGCATCAAGCAATGGCGCAGCAAGACCAGCGTCGTGGCCGATGCCCCCGTGGAGGCTGGCGCGGCGAATCCTAATTCGTTCTGGAAACTCTTCCGCCAGGGCTTGACGGTGGCGCTGACCAATCCGAAAGCCATCCTGTTCTTCTCGGCCCTGTTCCCGCAATTCATCACGCCAGGCGAACCCGTCGCCATCCAGTTCACCGTGCTGACGACCTCGTTTGTCGCCTGCGCCATGCTGGCCCACTTGTTCTACGCCAACCTGGCGCGCCTGCTGAAAACCCAGCTGGCCACGCCGGGCCGCGCCAAGTTGTTCAATCGCATCACGGGCGGCGCCTTCGTCTTGCTGGGCCTGAGCTTGCTGCGCCTGCGCAGCAAGGCAGCGTAATTACTGGTCATTACTACTGCAGTAAAAACGCCTCGATGCTGGCCGCAAGGGCCAGCGGCGTTTCATTCATCGGATAGTGTCCCGCATTGCCCAGCACTTCCAGCCGGGCTTGCGGGTACCACGCCAGATACGTGCGGCGCATCAGGGCCGCGTCGAAGCGGGGGTCGTGCTCTCCCACCAGCACCAGCAAGGGCAGTGCCACGCGCGCCGCCTTGATTTCCTCACTGAAATCCGTCTCGCTCCACGCCAGGAAATACGCGGCAAACGCCGCTGGATCCGACGTTTCCCAAGAATACTGCGCCTTCCAGTCCAGCCAGGTGGCGGGCAAGCGCTCGCCCGTGCTGCGGGCTATGATGGCGCGCCGCGCTTGCTGATTGCCACTGGCGTCGAGAAATAGCGCGCGCGCCGGCGCTTTAAGCGCCACGCCACAACAGGGCACGGGCGCCACGGCCACCAGTTTGCGCAGGCGCAAGGGCGCCAGCAAGGCCAGCCGTTCCAATGCCATGCCGCCCATGGAGTGTCCCACCACGCTGAACGTCGCAAAGCCCAGCGCATCGGCCAGCGCCAGCGCGTCGCGAGCGACCTCTTCCATCGAATATTCACCCGCCGCGCCGCGCATGCCGCCATAGCCGCGATTGTCCATGAAGACATAGCTGAAAGCGCCGCCATCGAGGGCCGCTTCCATCGGCGCGAACGCGTGCGCATCGCCAAACCAGCCGTGCAGGACGATGACGGCGTGGGGACCATGGCCCACGCGATGATAGGTATTGTGCATACACACTCCTGAAAAAGAGTGGATGGTAAGGGGAGATCAAGCGGCCCGCCTTCGATGCCAGGTCAAATACTGTAGAGTACGGGCCATGGATGATTTTTATACGGAAGTACCACGCCCATTGATCGCCACGGCGCGCGACCATGCCGCCGATACCGTCTTTCCCAGCCATAGCCATGCGCGGGGCCAGTTCGCCTATGCGGCGCGCGGGGTCATCAGCGTGCACACGCCGCAAGGCAACTGGCTGGTGCCGCCGCAGCGCGCCTGCTGGGTGCCGGCCCGGCTATCCCACGGCATGCGCATGCATGGCGCCGTGACCATGCACAACGTGTTTATCGACACACCCGCCATCGCCGGGACGAGCTTGCCGTCCCACTGCCAGGTGCTGGACGCCTCGCCGCTGCTGCGCCAGTTGCTGGCCGAGGCCGTGACCGTGGATGCCTTGTATACGGAAGCGTCGCGCGCCGGACGATTGATGGCCTTGCTGCTCGATGAGATTGCCGCTGCCAGGCCCCTGCCCCTGAGCGCGCCCCTGCCGCAGGAACCCCGGCTGGCGCGGCTGTGCATGGACATGCTGCGCCAGCCCAGCCTGGACAGCAGCCTGGATGCGATGGCGGCGCAGGCCGGCATGAGCCGGCGCACCTTTACGCGGCAATTCCGCGCCCAGACAGGGCTGGCCTTTGCCCAATGGCGCCAGCAAGCGTGCCTGCTGGCAGCCATCACGCGCCTGGCCGAAGGACAAGCCGTCACCCGCATCGCGCTCGATCTCGGTTATGCCAGCCCCAGCGCCTTCACGGCCGCCTTCCGCCGCGTGCTGGGGCAGGCGCCCAGCGACTATCTGTCGAACTAGGCAATGATGGCGGCGATGCGCTTGTCCAGCGCCTGCGCCAGTTTCTGCACATGGTAGCCGTCGACAAAACCATGGTGGGCCTGCGCGGAAAATGGCAGCCGCATGCGGCCATCCTCCTGCGCGGGGCCGAACTTGCCCCACGTAAAGGTCGGGATATCGGCGTCGCGGTGGCGGTAGATCGGGTGCTCGATGGCCGCCAGGTCCAGCCACGGCAGGCAGGTGATGAAAATATTGTTGCGCTGCTCGCGCTCGCTTTCGCCCTCGCCCGTGTTGATCAGCGCGGAGCTCGCTTCGGCGAGGCGCTTGGCTTCCAGGCTGCGCGCGATGAATACATCGAGCTGGTCCGTCATCGTGAAACGCGTGTAATTGAGGTTGTCGTCGCCGTTAATGACGGTGTACGAGGCGGGAAAATCGTCGATCCTGATCACTTCGCCCTGGTAGATGCGGTACATGAAATTGTCAATTTCCCTGACCGTATTGAGCAGGCAAAACAGGAAGAAGTGGAATACGGGGATTTTCCGTTCCTTGCACCAGGGCCGGAAATCCGGCACATTGAGCTGAAAGTTGATGTTGACGAGGGGATTGTCAAACGCCCGGAACAAGTCATAGCGGTCGCGCCGCTTTTCAAAATTTTTCATGCGGCGAGTGTAGACGATGGGAGTGCTGGCGGGCAAGTCATGCCACAGGCGCATGAAACGTTTTTTGATATTCGTCATTCGACAGTAAATGTATTGTCATTTTTATCTGAAGTTGACAGCCGACCGGGATAGCCCGGTCGCAAGCCTCCCAGTATAGGGAGGCATATTTTTCGCCGGATTTTTACCCGGCCTGATTAATCTCGTCGTCTATCATATTGACGAACAGATCGAAACTCAGGATACCCGTGCCGATGCACGAAAACACCGTGGTGCCCGCCGCATCCTTGATCGTCACTTTCTCGGTCCAGTCACTCAGATTCATGCATTTCAGGCTGCTGCCAGGAAAGGTGACGCCATCCACATGCAAGCCCTGCGCTGACAATGCCAGTTCCTGTGTCTTGAAATTGAGGAAATTACCGAACAAGCGTTTCTTGTACACGTCGCCACTACTGATGTAGCGGAAATTCACGCGCTCGCCGTCTGCCAGCTTTTGCTTTAAGACGGGCATGCGGTGCAAAACATAGCGGGAACGAAACGCGTCCATGAAATCGTCAAAGCGCTTGAGTTCTCCGGTAGCCCATATCCAGGGCTGGTCGACGCCCGTGCGATAGGCTAAGTTATTGATCATGCCGGTCATTGCGGTGGAGCCGCCGGCGAATAGATACAGATCTTCGATATCGGCAAAGGCTGCGTAGCTGCGTATGCCGTCCAATTCGTGCACCACGCCGTCTTCATGCAATTCAAAACGGCTCTTGCGCCGTTTGAGCATGACCGCGCGCATGACCAGCACCAGCAGTGCGATCAGCAATAGAAAAGCCGCCGTGCCATAAAGAATAGTTAGATTGCTGTGCGTTCCCAGTTTGGCGCCATTACGCAGCGCCAGGGCCGAAGATTCCGTCAGCGTTTTCTGCGGCAGGATCGTGCTCAGATACAGCACAAAACCCGCCACTACCGCCAATATGGCCGCAAATACCGCAAAGAGCCTGGGCGCTGTCTTGCCATGTAAATACACGGCGAGTGCTTTATTGGTTTGCGGGATACTAAAATGGCCCATGTAATCTTCCTGTTAAATGATAGAGAGTTTTCAAAAC
This sequence comes from Janthinobacterium salmonicoloratum, assembly GCF_051380845.1. Taxonomy (NCBI): domain Bacteria; kingdom Pseudomonadati; phylum Pseudomonadota; class Betaproteobacteria; order Burkholderiales; family Oxalobacteraceae; genus Janthinobacterium; species Janthinobacterium salmonicoloratum. The sequence continues at coordinate 430,602 of NZ_JBNYXV010000001.1, forward strand.
CCGGATGTCGATATATATTCGGACCGGATTGTCCCCTATCTATTGCGGGAATGGCCACACGCACGCACATGCAATACTGATGCACTCCAATAATAGCCCCGATTATTGATCACGCACAGTGATTGTCTGGCATGCCAGAATTGCCCGGGCCACCTCGGCCACGCCTTCTTCCAGTTCTTCAATTGTTGGCGCAGAGGCCAATCGTTTCAATTCCCCGCCTAATTCGAATGCCAGTTCCGATGAGTGGCGAACGATGCCCTGCAAAACAAAATATTTCCACTGTCCGTCATTACTGTCCAGCACCGTTTTTATATAGGGGACCAGACGAGCACCGATGCCGGCCAGATACGGCAGGAGCACGCCGGCCACGGGCCAATTGACATCTTGAATCCACGCGAGTATCTGCGGCATGGCCGGATGCAGTTCCTCCCAGCTCAAGGCGATGAGGGCTTGCGCATTCTGCGTATCGTGTTTGTCGCGTGGCAATGGCAGAGGCTTGCGGGGCGTGCCTGCATGGTTGCTCCGTGTCATGTGGCGCCGCTGTGCGCCAGGCCCCGCTGTACTTTCCACGCCAGCGGCAAGGTCAGCAGCAAGACGCCCGCCAGCGCCAGCAAGGCTGTGTTCACGCTGGTATGGTCGCCCAGCGCGCCGAACAGCACGGGCGACAGGGCCCCGCCACCGATGCTGCCCGTGTAGAACAGGGCGAACGCGTGCTCGCGCTTGCCAGGCTCGGCCAGTTCCGGCACCACGCCGTACAGCACGGATGAAGTGCCGTTCAGCGCCAAGCCCAGCAAGGGCAGCATGGCCATGACACCGGCCAGCGGCAGCCACAGGGCCGCGACGATGAGCACGGACGTCATCGATTCCGTCAGCCACACGGTCTTCATCATGCCGATGCGCGCGCCCAGATAGCCGCACAGCAGCTTGCCGAAGGCGCCGCCCACGAACAGCAGCGATAGCGCCACGCCGATGCCGGCCGTGCCCGCACCCTTGCTTTTCAGCAAGAATGGCAAGAAGGTGAGGAAACCCATGCGCACGGCGCTGTCCAGGGTGCCCGTGGCCAGCAGCGCGCGAAAGCTCGCCTTCGAGCCGCTGCCCACGATGCTCTTGCCCGCCTTCTTCGCGCCCGCCTGCAACTCGCCCGGCTTCGGCAATAGCCACCACAGCAAACCGGCCGCCGCCAGGCCCAGCAGTCCCAGCAGCGAGACGCTGGCTTGCCAGCTGCACACCAGCAACAGCAAGCCCACCAGCGCGGGAATCAGGGTCTTGCCGATGTCGCCGGCAAAGTTGTAGTGCGACAGCGCCTCCTTGACGCCGCCGCCCGCCTCATGCGTGTCGGTGACGATGGACGAGGCCAGCGGATGCTGGGTGCTGGCGCCCAGGCCGCCCAGCAGCAAGGCGAACAGCAGCACGGCCAGGCCGCCCGCCTGGCCGGCGATCAGGTAGGCGACCCCGGCCAGTGCCGTGCCGCCCACCAGCAGGCGTTCGCGTCCCCAGCGCCTGGCCAGGCGGCTGGCCAGCAACTGAAAACCTGCCATCATGCCCGAGTACGAGCCCCGCAAGAGGCCTACCATGGCGTAACTGATGGCAAACTGCGCCTGCCAGATGGGCAGGAGCACATAGATCACGTCCGTCAAGCCGTCATGCACGGCATGCGCGCTGCAGGCGGCGAACAGCGAGCGGCGGCGGATCGATTTGTCGGAGGGATTTGCTGCGGGGGACAGCGCGGCGGCGGACGGTTCGGTCATGACTGTGCATGCAGGAAATCAGGAGGCGACCAGCTTACTACAAATTGCAAACTGGCATCTTGGTCGCCTGCTTGTTCCTTTTTGAGCCAGACATAGTCCTCCGTCTATCTCTTTGCGCCATAAATATAGCGCCACTGGCGCAGGGTCGTGGTATAACGGCGGTGTGAAATTTGTACATTCTTTATCAGAGGCCAGCGCGACCATGACGTCATCCAGCGATACCTCGGGCCAAGCCGGGAAAAAAACAGGCTGCAGCCAGTGCCGGGACACCGAGCCACTGGACTTCGACTTCACCTTTGCCTATCAACCGATCGTCGAGCTGTCCACGCGCGCGATCTTTGGCCATGAAGCCCTGGTGCGCGGCCCCAACGGCGAATCGGCTTACTCGATCTTGTCCCAGGTCACTGACGAAAACCGCTATGTGTTCGATCAGGCGTGCCGCGTGCGCGCCATCGAGGGCGCGGCCCGTCTGGGCATCCAGGAATATCTGTCCATCAATTTTCTGCCGAATGCCGTATATCGCCCCGAGGCTTGCATCCAGGCTACTCTTGCCGCAGCGCGCGAATGCAATTTCCCCATCCACCGCATTATTTTCGAAGTGACCGAGGGCGAAGAAGTGCGCGACCGGCCCCACCTCGTCAACATCTTCCATGAGTATCGCCGCTTCGGCTTCCAGACAGCCATCGACGATTTCGGCGCCGGCTACGCGGGACTGAGCCTGCTGGCGGAATATCAGCCGCACATCATCAAGATCGACATGGAACTGGTGCGCGGCATCGAAGCCAGCATACCCAAGCAGGCCATCGTCAGGGGCATCATCGCCATTTGCAAGGAACTCCACATTACGGTTCTGGCGGAGGGCATCGAAACGGCCGCCGAACGCGATTGCTTGAGGGAGATGGGCATCGACTTGATGCAGGGATATTTATTTTGCAAACCGGCGCTGATGGCCATCGGCGTGATTGACCCGGCAGCGTGGTGACAGGCAGTCGCCACGCCCCCGAACTGCTCCTGCCTTACTTGCCCATCGCATCCTTTTTCATCTCGTCCTTCTTCATTTCATCCTTCTTCATTTCATCCTTCTTCATGCCGTCTTTCGCCATGCCATCCTTGGCCATGTGATCCTTTTTCATGTGTTTCTTGGCCATCGGCTTCTTCATGCCGTCCTTGTCCATCGCATCCTTGTGCATGGCATCGGCTGAAGCGTCCTTGGCCATCGGGTCTTTCTTCATCGCATCCTGGGCAAACGCAGCGCCCGACATGAGGATGGCGGAAGCGATGATGGCGGTGATGGTGGTTTTCATGATATGTCCTTGTCTCTAGGTTAAATGGGCAAGTGCCCGGTGTGAAAGCGACTACGGTGCTGCAGGTGTTGCCAAAAGTGTTCAGGAACCGCCGAACCAGTTGTACCCCTGATTCTCCCAATACCCTCCCGGGTAGGTATTCGTGACAAAAATGGCCTGGATATGTTTCGGATTCTTGTAGCCCAGCTTGGTGGGCATGCGCAATTTCATCGGGTAGCCATACTTGGGCGGCAATTCCTGGCCGTCATACGTCAAGGCCATGATGGTTTGCGGATGCAGGGCCGTGGCCATGTCGATGCTGGTGAAGTAATCGTCGGCGCATTGGAAGCCGATGTATTTCGCCGTCGTGTCGGCGCCGACCCGCTTCAGGAAGTGCGAAAACGGCACGCCGCCCCACTTGCCGATGGCGCTCCAGCCTTCCACGCAGATGTGGCGTGTGACCTGCGTTTCCTGCGGCAGGGCGCGCAGCTGCGGCAAGCTCCAGGGCTTCTTGTCGGCAATCAAGCCGCTCAATTCCAGGCGCCAGGTCTCACCGTCGACCTCTTCCACTTCATCCTCGCCGTAATAGGCGTTGAAGGGGAACGGCCGGGTGATCATGGAATCGGGATACGTCGGCGCCAGTTTATGCGGGTCGAACAGCCAGCCCTGCACCCTGTCGTTGAAGCGCGAGACTGCCGTCAGGGCTGTCTCGATGCTGGACGGGTCCTTGATGTTGCAACCGGTCAGCAGGGACAAGCCCCCCAGGGTAAAACTGCGCTGCAAGAACAGGCGGCGCGACGGCTGTTTGATCTGGCGCAAGGCGTCGGCCAGCATGGCCTGGCCCTGCTCCTGCACAATGATGGTTTTTTTCATGCTCATCTCCTTTAGCGCCCACGCAGCATGGCGACCAAGGTGCGCGGCACCAGCGCCACCATCAGCAAGTGCACGCCGACAAAGCCCACCAGCAGCGCCATGGCGATGAAATGCACGCGGCGCGCACTTTCGTAGCCCCCCATCAGCTCGCGCAGGATGGGAAACTGCACGGATTTCCATAGCACCAGGCCGGACAGCACCAGCACGATGCAGTCAAGCATGACGAACAGATAGGCGGCGCGCTGCACCATGTTGTAGTGGCGTGGGTCCGCATGCGCCAGCTTGCCTTTCAGGGCAGCCATGAAATCGGCCAGCAACAGGAGCGGAGACAAGGGAAAGAACTGGCGCCGCAGCCTGCCCGAGGCGATGTTGATCACCAGATACAGCAAGCCATTGGCCACCAGCAGCCACATGGCGGCGAAATGCCATTGCAGGGCGCCACCCAGCCAGCCGCCCAGGGTCAGCGCGCGCGGCAGTTCGAACGGGAAGAATGGCGCCGCGTTGTAGATGCGCCAGCCGCTGCTGGCCAGCACGACCACGGCCACGGCATTGAGCCAGTGCATCAGGCGCAGCCAGGCGGGGTGGATCACGGCGCTGGAAACGGCAGGCTCATGCATCACAGTACCCCTTTCGCGCATGGCGCCGTGCTAACGGCTTGCAGGATGGCGCTGCTGTCGGCCCGCTGCACGAAGGCAACCACCTGCAGCTGCTCGGGGCGCCAGCTGGCGGGCAGATTGACTTCGCGGCGCAACTGGGCGCGGCCTTGCGCCAGCGCAACTGGCCCCAGCCACAAGCGCACGGCCGCATCGTGATGCAGGGTGGCGCCCCGGTTTTCGCCGCGCAGCACTTTCGAGACGATGGCGCTTTCGCTGATGGCCAGGTACAACTGGCCGCCCATCTGCGCGTCCGGCGCGTTGGCATTAGCTTCCAGCAATAATTTCCCACCCGGCCCCGGCGTGACGGATAGGCCGATAGCGACGGGCGCTGCGGTCGCGTTGATGCGGCGGATGGCGGCCGGCAGTTGCGTATCCCAGCTGCGCAACTCCGTGCCGCCGACGAAAAATTGGGGCGTGTAGGCCACATGGCGCGGCTGGTGGCGCAGCAGCTCGGCCTGGCGCGCATCGAATTGCGCCTGGGCCAACGGGTCCGTCCAGCCGATCTGGTCCCAGTACGTGACGTGCAAGGCCAGCGGCACGATCAGGCTGGCCGTCCCCGCTTCCTTGCGCAAGGCGTTCAGGCGCTGGTCGGCGGGCGGACAGCTGGAGCAGCCTTCGCTGCTGTACAGCTCCACCAGCGCCGCCGTCTGCGGTCCGCTTTGCACGGCGCAGCGCTGACCGGCCGCCACGCTCATGCCCAGGACGGGAAGTAGAAGTATTGCCAGGCGGTGCTTGATGTCCATGGTCTTTCACCGGTATATTGAATGAAGAAGCGTGCTTGCCTGTCAATTCGCCGCACCCTGCGGATTGGTTACAGCCGCCAGAAAATAATTCCAGTTATTTTTTTCAACGCCTGTCACCAAAGGCCTGCATGCAACGAATACCCGTTAGCGAGCAGTTGCACGGCACGGAATTGCGGCTGCATGGCTTGATGCTGCGCGGGCTCGATGGCGATGCGGCGGCGTATCGCAGTTTCTTGCAGGCCACCAGCAGCCATTTGCGCGCGTTTTTGCGGCGCCGCCTGCAGCGCTGGCCGGACGAGGTGGAAGACCTGGTGCAGGAATGTTTGCTGGCCATCCACAACCAGCGCTTGACGTATGACACGGGGGTGCCGCTGACGTCGTGGATCCATGCGATTGCGCGCTACAAATTGATCGACTGGCTGCGGCGGCATGGGCGGCGCGAGGCGCAGCACTTGCCGTATGACGAAGAAGATAGCGCGCAGGAACTGTTTTCCAGCGCCGATGCCGAGGCAAACGAGGCCAGCCGCGACCTGGGCAAGCTGCTGGCTACCTTGCCGGCGCAGCAGCGCGACGCCATCGTGCATACCAAGCTCGACGGCTGGTCCGTGCGCGACACGGCGGCCGCCATGCAGATGTCGGAAGCCAGCGTCAAGGTGGCCGTGCACCGCGGCTTGAAGGCACTGGCAGCCAATTTAAGGAGTGAAGGAAGCGCACCATGAAAACCGATGACTTGATCGCCATGCTGGCCAGCGGCCCCGACGTGTCCGCTGCACCGCCGCCCGGCACGCACTGGCGCGCCGCAGGCACTTTGGGCGCCGGCGTGCTGGCCAGCGTGGCCTTGATGGCCATGCTACTGGGCATGCGCCCCAACCTGGAACAACTAGCACTGCTGCCCGACTTCTGGATCAAGGTGGGCTTTGTCGCGTGCCTCTGCCTGACGGCCTGGCAGGTCAGCCGCCGCCTGTGCGTGCCGGGCGCCAACACGCGCGCCCTGCCCCTGCTGCTCGCCATGCCGCTGCTGCTGATGTGGGCGCTGGGCGCCATCATCCTGAACGAAGCCCCGCCCGAGCAGCGCGCCGAGCTGTTCTGGGGCGCCACCTGGCGCAGCTGCCCCTGGCTGATCGCCCTGCTCTCGCTGCCCATCCTGGCCGCCGTGCTGCGGCTGATGCGCCAGCTGGCTCCCACGCGGCTGCGCCTGGCGGGGGCCGCTGCAGGGTTTGCCGCCGGCGCCATGGCGGCGCTCGTGTACTGCCTGCACTGCCCGGAGCTGGCGGCCAGCTTCGTCGGCTTCTGGTACGTGCTGGGCATGCTGGTGCCGACGGCCATCGGTGCGGCCATCGGCCCCAAAGTGCTGGCCTGGTAAGGCACTGGAGGCCCTTGCCAAAGATTTGAATCCGTTCTCTCCCCCCGTTCGTACAAGTCAGGCAGCCTGCAGTTTCTTGGACTTGTCTGTCAACGCTAACAAAAATCGGGAGAATCGAAATGTCTTTGTCAATATCGAAAACCGCGCTTGGCGCAGCCATCCTGGGCAATTTTCTGGCGGCGGCCATTGCCCCGCCCGCTTTTGCCTCCAGCCACCGCGAAGCGCCGTTCATCACGCAAAACCCCAAAGTCGACGCCACCGACTTCTATATGTTCCGCAGCTATGAAGCGGGCCGCGGCGCCTACACCACCCTGGTGGCCGACTATATTCCCTTGCAAGACGCCTACGGCGGCCCGAACTACTTCGCCATGGATCCCAACGCCCTGTATGAAATCCATATCGACAACAATGGCGACGGCAAGGAAGACCTCACCTTCCAGTTCCGCTTTAGCAACACCATCAAGGATGGCCAGTTCACCGTGGGCGGCAAGAAAGTCTCGATTCCGCTGGTGATCAACGGCGGCGCCATCGATTCCGTCAATCCGGCCGGCCTGAACGTGCGCGAAACCTACAGCGTGACGGTGGTGCGGGGCGACCGCCGCACGGGCACGAGGAGCGCCGTCACCAACGCCAGCGGTGGCGGGACGACCTTCGACAAGCCCGTCGACAATATCGGCAATAAGGCCATCCCCAACTATGCCGCGTATGCCGCACAGCACGTCTATACGGTGAATATCCCCGGCTGCACCACGCCGGCGCGCCTGTTCGTCGGCCAGCGCAAGGACCCCTTCGTGGTGAATCTGGGCGAAACGTTCGATTTGATCAACATCAAGGCGCCCGCCACGGAGTTTGCCGCGAATGCGGAGTCCGCTGCCAAGGATGACCTGGCGCGTAAGAACGTCACGGCCATCGAGATGGAAGTGCCGACCGCCTGCCTGACGGCTGGCAGCGACCCCGTCATCGGCGGCTGGACCACGGCCAGCCTGCGCCAGGGCCGTTTGCTGAACCCGGCGCCGGGCACCACCGCGGCGTCGAAGGAAGGTGGCGCGTGGGTGCAAGTGTCGCGCCTGGGCATGCCGCTGGTGAATGAACTGGTCATCGGCTTGAAGGACAAGGACCGCTTCAACGCCAGCAAGCCCTCTAGCGACGCGCAATTTGCCGACTACGTCACCAACCCGACGGCGCCGGCGCTGGTGGAAGTGCTGTTCGGCTCGGCAGGTGCCAAGGCGCCCACCAACTTCCCCCGCAACGACCTGGTGGCCACTTTCCTGACGGGCATCAAGGGCGTGAACCAGCCAGTAACGGTCGTCGCGTCTGAAATGCTGCGCCTGAACACCTCGATCGCGGCCACCAACGTCGGCGCGCAAAACCGCCTCGGCGTCATCGGCGGCGATAATGCGGGCTTCCCGAACGGCCGCCGCCCCGGCGATGACGTGGTCGACGTGGTATTGCGCGTGGCCATGGGCAAGCTGTGCACCCTGAACATCGGCTGCGCCCCGGCCGACGCACCCGCCGGCGGCCTGCACTTCACGGACGGCGCCTTCCTCGATGAAACCGCGTTCACGGCAGGTTTCCCTTACCTGAAAACACCCGTGGCCGGCTCGCCGCAGCTGTAACAAGGAGAACGCGATGAAAAAGCTCTATGTATACGGCGCCCTGGCGCTCACGGCCTTGCTGGCCGGCTGCGGTGGCGGCGGCAGCCACGGCGGCGACAATGGCGGCAGCACGCCGCCACCCGTGGTCTTGCTCGATGCGTTTTATGTGGCCGTCAACAACGTCATTATGACCACCAGCGATGACAAGGATGGCGTGGCCATCGACGCCATCGTGGCGACGTCACCGGAGAATACGGAGCCGGTGCCGCTGTAAGCCTCTGCAGGCGCCGGAGAGGCGACTCTCCGGCGCCTGTGCAAATTCCTGTCGATGGCGTCCACGATGAAAACACTAATTTCCCTGCTGTGCGCCTGCCTGCCCTTGCTGGCATGGGCCGCGCCCTACACGCCGAAAGATGGCAGCGCCGTCGTCGAGCAGCTGCCGCGCCGCGCCGACGCCACGCAACTCGCCCTGCGCGGCCTGCGCCAGCAACTCGATGCGACGCCGCAAGACCTGGCCCTGGCCACCAGCCTGGCGCAGCGCTATATTTCCCTGGCGCGCAGCGAAACGGACCCGCGCTACCTGGGCTATGCGCAAGCTGCACTGGCGCCCTGGTGGCGGCAGGCGGCGGCGCCCGTGGCCGTGCGGCTGCTACGCGCCACCATTTTGCAAAGCACCCATCATTTCGGCCCCGCCTTGCAAGACCTCGATGCCGTCATCGCGCAGCAGCCGCAAAACGCCCAGGCCTGGCTTACGCGCGCCACCGTGCTCACCGTACAAGGCGACTACGCGCAAGCGACGGCCAGCTGCGCGCGCCTGTCCGCCCTGACAACACAGCTGGTCACCGTCACCTGCCTTGCCAATATCGCCAGCGTCACGGGCCGCGCCGCCAGCAGCGAGCGTTTGCTGGACCTGACCTTGCAGAGGAGCGCCGGCGCGGCACCCGAACTGGAAAGCTGGGCCGCAACCCTGCTGGCGGAAATGGCCACGCGGCGCGGAGAGAGCGCCATCGCCGAAGCGCGCTACCAGCAGGCGCTGGCGCGGCAGCCGCGCGACAGCTATTTGCTGGGCGCCTATGCGGATTTTCTGCTCGACCGGCAGCGCCCGCAGGAAGTCGTCACCTTATTGAAAGACCAGCAGCGCATCGACGCCCTGCTGCTGCGTTACGCGTTGGCCCTGCGATCTCTGCCCGGCCGGCAGACCGCCTTCCTGGCGGCAAAAGCGGAACTGGCAGCCCGCTTCAACGCCGCCATGCAACGGGGCGACACCGTACACCAACGCGAACAAGCCCGTTACACCCTGTTTTTGCAACAGGATATCCCCGCCGCCCTGCAACTGGCGCAGCAGAACTGGACCATCCAGAAAGAAGTGCCCGACATGCGCATCTTGCTCGAAGCGGCCCTGGCCGCGCGCAATTACGGGGCCGCGCAAGCCGTGCTGGCCTGGATCGCGGCCAATGGCGTGGAAGACGTGGCACTGCAGCGCCTCGTCAGGCAGCTGGGGCCGCAGGATGGGCAGAAACGCAGTGCAGCAAAGAAAGCAGGTGTACTGTGAAACGCTGCCTTTTCATCCTGCTGCTGTGCGCCTGGCTGTCCCCCGCGCAAGCCCACAAGCCCAGCGACAGCTATTTGAGCCTGAGCGTGCACGGCCGGCAAGTCGAGGGGCAATGGGATATCGCCCTGCGCGACCTCGATTTTGCCATCGGCCTCGATGGCAATGGCGACGGCGCCCTGACGTGGGATGAACTCCGCGCGCGCCACGAGGCGATTGCCGCCTACGCGCTGCAGCGCCTGCAAGTGGCTAGCGACCAGGGCGTCTGCCCCTTGAAAGCCGTCGAGCAGCTGATCGACCATCATACGGACGGCGCCTACAGCGTGCTGCGCTTCCAGGCCAGCTGCCCAGGTGCTGCCCCGGCCAGTATCACCATCGGCTACACCCTGTTCGCCGACCTCGACCCACAGCACAAGGGACTGTTGAAACTCGCTAGCGATGGCAACACGCAAACGGCCATCTTCGATCCGGACAGCCCGCGCCAGACGATTTCACTTGCCACGCCCGACCGCCTGGCGCAGTTCGGCGCCTACGTCAAGCACGGCATCTGGCATATCTGGATCGGCTACGACCACATCCTGTTTTTACTGTCTCTGCTGCTGCCGGCCGTGCTGCTGCCGGGCTTGCGCGAGCAACAGCAGGGCTTGAAGGCGGCCTTCTATGATGTGCTGAAAGTTGTCACGGCGTTCACACTCGCCCATTCCATCACCTTGAGCCTGGCCAGCCTGTCGCTCGTATCCCTGCCCTCGCGCTGGGTCGAGTCAGCCATCGCCGTTTCCGTGATCCTGGCCGCGCTGAACAATCTGCTGCCGCTGTTCCGGGGCAAACGCCCCGTGGCGGCCTTCGCCTTTGGCCTGATCCATGGATTCGGTTTCGCCAGCGTGCTGCGCGACCTGGGCTTGCCCCAAGGCTCCCTGCTGGCCAGCCTGCTGGGCTTCAACGTGGGCGTGGAGCTGGGACAACTGGCCATCGTCGCCGCCTTCTTGCCCCTCGCCTGGCTGCTGCGCAAGACATGGTTGTACCAGCAAGTGCTGACGGTCGGTTCGCTGGCCATCGCGCTGGTGGCGTGCGTGTGGCTGGTGGAGAGAGTTGCCGATATCAAGCTGATTTCAGCTTGATGGCTGCCCGCTAGCGTTGCTGGGCCGCCACTAGCCAGTCACAAGAGCGCGCAATCGGGCTACAATACGAACAATTCTCAATCGCATCAAGGCCAGACTGTCCCGCGGACCATGGCATGGAAAGGTTGCATGCTAGGCCCCGAACTGGAACTGCACCGACAAATCGAAGTCCTCTACAGCGACCACCACGGCTGGCTGCAGGGCTGGCTGCGCCGCAAGCTGGGCAATGCCTTCGATGCGGCCGACCTGGCGCACGACACGTATCTGCGCATCCTCGCGCGGGGCCGCGCGCCCGCCCCCGTGGAATCGCGCCAGCACCTGGCGCAGATCGCCAACGGCCTGGTGGTCGACCTGTTCCGCCGCCGGCATATCGAATCGGCCTACGCGGACGCCATCGCCGCGCAGCCGGAAGCGCTCGTGCCGACGCCGGAAATGCGCGCGCTGATCGTCGAAGCGCTGATGGAGATCGACGCCATCCTCGCCAGCCTGCCAGCCAAGGTGCGCGACGCCTTTTTGCTGTGCAAACTGGAAGGCAAAAACTACGCCGACATCGCAGCGCGCCTGGAGGTTTCCGTCTCCTCGGTGGAGAAATACATCGCCCGCGCCTTGCTGGCCTGCTGCGCGGCACAATTCGCATGAGCCCCCAGTTGGACGGCGCGCCCATCGCCCCCGCCGTGCTGCAGCGCGCCGCCGAGTGGATGGCGCGGCTGTGGGCGGAAGACGCCAGCGCGGCCGATGCCGACGCCTGCGCCGCCTGGCGCGCCGCGCACCCGGAGCACGAACGGGCCTGGGCACGGCTGCAGCGCTTCGCCCGGCAATTCGAGGCTTTGCCCCGGGACGTGGCGCGCGGCGCGCTGGCGCCAGCGCCGCGCCATGCCATCGGCCGCCGGCGCGCCTTGCAGCTACTGGGCCTTATCGCGGCGGGCGGCGGCACGGCCCTGCTGGCGCACGAGTCCAGCCTGTGGCAGCGCGCTGCCAGCGATTACCGCACGGCCGTGGGCGAGACGCGCGCCATCGTGCTGGCCGACGGCACGCAGGTGGTGCTGGACACGGCCAGTGCCATCGACGTGCACTACAGCGCCAATGAAAGGCGCATCGTGCTGCGCGCGGGCGCCATCCTCGTCACCAGCGCCCATGAAGCGACGTCCACCTACCGCCCGCTGCTGGTGGCAACGCCGCAGGGCACGGCCACGGCGCTGGGCACGCGTTTTTCCGTGCGCCTCGATGCTGACGCCAGCAAGGTCGCCGTGTTCCATGGTGCCGTCGCGCTGCAGCCGTCGCAGGACGGCGCCCCCTCCCTGCACCTGCAGGCGGGCCAGCGGGCCGGCTACACGCGCCTGGACGTGCAAGACATCGGCCAGGTGGAAGACAGCGCCGCCGCCTGGGCGGATGGCAGCCTGGTGGCCGAACGCATGCGCCTTGACCAGTTGGTGGCAGAGCTGGGGCGCTACCGTCACGGCGTGCTGCGCTGCGACGCATCCATCGCCGGCCTGCGCGTGACGGGCGTGTATTCGCTGCGCGACACGGACCGCTCACTGGCCAACCTGGCCCTGAGCCTGCCCGTGCAGCTCAGCTACCGCACGCGCTACTGGGTCAGCGTGAGGCCGCGCCAGGCCTCCTGAAAAATAAATGCAAAATAAGTGAAAAAAAGTTGAGGGTTTTGACTTTTCGTTCGGAATACGGGAAGAAGCAATTTTTTCCTGCCACTTTCCAAGGATTTGTACCATGCCCCCTCGCCTGACCCCACCCGCGCGCAAGCTGCGTCCGCGCCCCCTCGCCACCGCCATCCAGGCCCTGTTCCTGGCAGGCGCCGTCGTGGGCGCCCTGGCCGTCACGACCAGCGCCGCCCACGCGCAGACGTTTGAGAATGCGCAAGCGCAGCGCCAGTTCACGATTCCCGCCGGATCGCTGGAGAGGGCCTTGACCACGTTCGCCAGCGCCGCCGGCGTGGAACTGTCGGCCGATGCGGCCCTGTTGCAGGGCAAGCGCAGCGGCGGCCTGACGGGCAACTACACCGTGCGCCAGGGTTTCGAGGAACTGCTGCGCGGCCAGGGCGTGCGCGTGGTGGCGGGCGCCAATGGCGCGTATGCGCTGCGCGCAGAGACACCGGCAACGCCGGCAGGTGCACAGGCGGCACAGGCGCCGGCCAGCGCCACCCTGCCCGCCATCACCATCAATGCCAGCAGCGAACGCGAAACGGCCACGGGCCCCGTGCGCGGCTATGTGGCGCGGCGCGCCGCGTCGGCCACCAAGACGGATACGGCCCTGAATGAAAACCCGCAATCCGTATCCGTCGTCACGGCCGATGAAATCAGCGACCGCAATGCCGAATCGCTCGACGAAACCCTGCGCTACACGGCCGGCGTGACGCCGAACCAGCGCCCGCTGGGCAGCGACGATTCCTCGCTGCTGCGCGGCTTCACCATCGAAACGAACGGCATCCTGCAAGATGGCTTGCGCAATTCGGGCCGCACCTTTGGCGCCTCGATCGAGCCATACGGCCTGGAACGCCTGGAAGTGCTGCGCGGCCCCGCGTCCGTGCTGTACGGGCAGATTCCGCCAGGCGGCATGGTCAACGCCATCAGCAAGCGCCCCAGCGCCGACGCCGTGCGCGAAGTGGGCGTGGAGTACGGCAGCTACCAGCGCCGCCAGCTGAAGGCCGACGTGGGCGGCACGCTGGACGCGCAAGGCGCCTGGACTTACCGCGTCGTCATGCTGGGCCGCGAAGCGAACACGCGACTGGAGCGCGACCGCGACAACCGCCTGTATCTTGCCCCGTCCTTGACTTGGCAGGCGGGTCCCGCCACGCGTTTGACCCTGCTGGCCCGCTACGAGCAGGACAACCAGCAGTACGCGTTTCCCAACCAGCTGCTGGCGCCGGGCTCGCGCGGCCAGGTCAATCCGGGTGTGAACCTGATGGGCGACGACAACCGCTTCAAGCGCCGCAACACCATGCTGGGCTACGAGTTCGAACATAAATTCAACGATACCTGGGCGCTGCGCCAGAACCTGCGCTACACGCGCCTGAAGAACGACCGCACGGATATGTTCCCCCTGGGCTTGAATGACGATGGCACGGTGGAACGCTATTTCATGCCCGTCGATACGGCGTCGAAAAGCCTGTTCGCCGACACGCAGCTGCAGGCGCAGTTTGCCACCGGCGGCCTGGCGCACCAGGTGCTGCTGGGCGTCGATTACGCGAATATCCGCAACACGGACGACTACCGCCACCAGAAGGGTTTTATCGAGCCGCTCGACCTGTACCAGCCCGTGTATGGCAAGCAGCCCCTGGTTGCGGCCAAGGCGCCCACGCGCGCCGACGCGCCATCGCGCCAGCTGGGCCTGTATGCGCAGGATCAATTGAAATGGGACCGCTGGGTCGTGACGGCAGGCCTGCGCCGCGACAAGGTCACGCAGTCGCGCGACGTCACCGACCTCAATAGCGGCACCGTGAAGCCCGACTACCACCAGTCGCCATCGGCCACCACGGGCCGCCTGGGCGCCGTCTACCTGTTCGACGGCGGCTGGGCGCCGTATGTCAGCTACGCCACTTCGTTCTCGCCCGAACTGGGCATCACGGCAAACGGCGACGCCTTGAAGCCGTCGCGCGGCAAGCAGTTCGAAGCGGGCGTGCGCTACGAACCCGTGGGCCAGCGCGCCAGCTACACGGCCGCCATATTCGACCTGGTGCGCGACAACGTCACCACCTCCGACATCGGCAACCCGGGCCGCCTGCAGCAAACGGGTCAAGTGGGCTCGCGCGGTGTGGAGCTGGAAGCACGCACGGAGTTCGCCAATCGTCTGAGCCTGATCGCGCAGTACACCTACCTCGATACGGAGGTCAGGAAGAGCAATAACGGCGACCTGGGCTTGCAGCAATCGGGCGCGCCACGCCACAGCGCTTCGGCCTGGGCGCGCCAGTCCTTCAACCTGGGCACGGCGCTACCCGCGTATGCGGCGCTGGGCATGCGCTTTCTCGGCGCCATGCGCTCGAACTCCGACGGCGACAACCTGAACATCCGCAATGGCGGCCTGACGCAGTGGGATGCGGCGCTGGGCGTGTCGCGCGGGCCGTGGCAGTTTGCCCTCAACGTCAACAATGTGCTCAACAAGCAGACCCTGTATGACTGCGGTTACCTGCCGGGCCTGTGCTACCGCAATGCCGAACGCACGGCCAACGTCAGCGCCATGTATCGCTTCTGATGCCGTCGCTGCAAATGCGCCCTGCATTGGCGGCGCTGCACCGCTATGCCGGCCTGCTGATGGCCGGCTTCCTCGTCGTGGCGGGCGTCACGGGCAGCGCGCTGGCGTGGAAGGATGAACTGGAGGCGGCCCTGCTGCCCGCCGTCTTCCGCGTGGTGCCGCCTTTGCCAGGCGCCGCGCCGCTCGACGCCCTGCTGCTGCGCGAGAGGATCGCCACGCGCTTTCCCCGGGCGCAGGTGCGCTACGCCCCGCTGTCGGCGCCGCCAGGCCACAGCATGGTGTTCTACCTGCGCCCGGCGGGCGACTCGCCGCTGGCCAGCGATGAAGTGTTTGTCGATCCCTACACGGGCGCCGTGCTGGGCCAGCGTCGTTGGGGCGAAATCGGCCAGGGCGCCATCAACCTGCTGCCCTTCCTCGAGCGCCTGCATTACGCGCTGGCGCTGGGCGATACGGGCTTGCTGATTTTCGGCCTCATCGCCATCGTGTGGACGGTCGACTGCTTCATCGGCGCCGCCCTGACCTTCCCCGCGCGCCTGAAAAAACGCTCACCGGGCAGCAAGCCCTGGCTGCTGCGCTGGCGCCCATCGTGGCTGCTGCGCCGCCATGGCGGCAACTATAAACTGGTGTTCGACCTGCACCGCGCGGGCGGCCTGTGGCTATGGGCCATGCTGCTGGTGTTTGCCTGGAGCGGCGTCGCCTTCAACCTGTACGGCGCATATGCGGCCGTGATGCATCCGCTATTTCCCCACCAGGGGGCCGAGGAAGTGGTGGCGCGGCACACGCCATCGCCGGGGCCGCACCTGGACTGGCCGGCCGCGCGCGCGCAAGGCCGCCTGTTGATGGACGAGCTGGCGCGCCGGCACGCGTTCGCCATCCTCGAGGAAAACGCGCTGGCCTATGAACGCGAACTGGGCGTGTACAGCTATCAGGTACGCAGCAGCCGCGACGTGCGCGCCCACAAGGGTCTCACCACCGTCTTTTTCGACGCGGCCAGCGGCCGGCAGCTGGCCACCTGGCTGCCCACGGGCGCGGCCAGCGGCGACACCATCCGCAGCTGGATCAGCGCCCTGCACATGGCCTCGATGTGGGGCTGGCCTTTCAAACTGTTCATTTGCGCCATGGGCGTGCTGGTAGCGGGCCTCAGCGTGACGGGCGTGCTGATCTGGCGTCGTAAGCGCCAGGGCAAGGCGAAGGTCAAGGCCCTCATTCATTAATCAGGGAAAGCCGATGAACCCCATCGGCACAGCGTCCGCCAGCCACACGCCATTGTCCGACACATAAAACATGTGCCCCTGCGCCTGCATGGCGGCCGCATCCACCGTCAGCACGACGGGCTTGCCATGGCGCGCCCCGACGGCCACGGCCGTTTCGTGCGTGCTGGACAGGTGCACGTGGTTGCGCGATCCCGGCAGCAAACCGCCGGCGCGGATCGCCTCGACAAAGCGGCTGGCCGTGCCGTGGTACAGCACGGCGGGCGGCGTGGCAGGTGGCAGATCAATATCGACGGCGGCCAGCGAGTGGCCCTGGTTGGCGCGGATGCGCATGCCGTCTGCACTGATGGCGTAGCGCGTCTTGCTGTCGCGCGCCACGACGTCATCCAATTGTTCACGGGAAAGGCGGCGGCTATGCTGGGCCGCTTGCGCCAGCAGCTGGCCGATATCGGCCCAGCCTTGGGCATCGAGTACGAGACCGATTTTTTCAGGCGCGTGGCGCAGTATGAGGGAAAGAAATTTACTGGTATTTACTAAATGATCTGTCATGCCCCAGTTTACCGTTATCAGAACGCATATGACAAGGTCAGGCGCACGGAACGGGGCTCGACCGGATGAAAATGCCGGTCGCTCACCCCGTCCGTCGCCTCGCCGGGCAGGCGCGACGCGTAGTAGTAATCGATGTCGCTGGCGCGCTTGTTGAACAAGTTGAACACGTCGAGCGACAGCCGCGTCTTGCGGTTGCACTGATATGCCACGCGCGCATACGCCAGGGTGGTCGATTCGGAACGCACGCTATTATCCTCGATCAAGGGACGGGGGCCGAAGTAGCGCAGCTGGAAGGCACCCGACCACGGGCCCTGGTCCGTCACCGTCACACCGAACGAGGCCACCTTGCCGATGGCGCCGGGAATATGGTTGCCGGCAGGATCATGTTGCGTATAGCGCGAGCGCGAGGCGGCCAAGTCCAGGTCGAACAGCAGCCACGGCGCGGCAATATAATGGTTGTTCCACTCGACGCCGTGGCGGCGGCTGGCGCGGCTCGCTTCCGTCTCGCCTGCGTCGCCGACGAACAGCAGTTCCGATGCGATATCGAGACGCCACAGGGCCAGCGAACTTTGCAAGCCCGGCAGCCATTCCGTGCGCGCGCCCAGCTCCATGCCTTTCGTCGGCACCAGGGGCGTGACGGGCGTGGCGGCCTCGCCATCGGGCAGGCGCGTCTGCGTCGTGCCCCGTGCATCGTTGCTATGAAAACCTTTTCCATAGTTCACGAAGAATTCCGTCTTGCTCCATGGGCCAAGGATCAGGGACAGCTTCGGCGACACCACGTGGTCCTGTGCCGTGCCGCTGTTGCCCTCCACGCTGCTGTCGACCTTGAAACGGTAGGCGTCGTAGCGCAAGCCCGCCACCGAACGCAGCCACGGCAGCCATTGCACCGTGTTTTCGCCATACACGCCGATGCTGGCCTCACGCACGCGGTCTTCGCGCACCGTGCCTTGCCGCACCCGCTGCACCGTGTTGTACAGGCCCACGGGCGACAGCCGGTCGACACGCGCCTGCACGCCGAGCTTGTTGCGCAGGGGAAGACCGAACAGCTGCGTGGTCCAGCTTTCGCTGGTGTTCACGCCGGCCACCGTGCGCTGTTCGCTTTGCTGGAACTGGTCGCCGGTGGCCGGTTTGGCCAGGAAGTAGGTGAAATCGCTATTGAGTTCCAGCTGTGAGCGGATCAGGTACGCATCGAATTCGAACAAGCGGTTCTCCGTGCGCTGGCGCATGGCATACGACAGGCTGTAGCGCGACGTGTCGCCGCCGTCGCTGGGTGCCAGGCTGCCAAAACGGCCGATCTGGCCGGACTCCACGGCACGCAGCGGCACCTGGTCGGTGGCGTTCCAGCTGTTGTGATACGCCATGCCCGTCACGCTGAAGCCAGCCTCCGCCGTGCCCTGGCTGTAGCGCAGCACGCCGCTATATTTACGCACCTTTTCCGGCACGTCCCAGGGACCGTTGTTGCGGTTGACTTCCAGGCCGTACAGCAAGCTGCCTTGTCCTGCATCAAAAGAATCGGCCACGACGCCGCGCACATAACCGTGCTGGCCGATGGACACGCTGGCCTGGCCTTGCGGCAATTTATCGGCCAGGCGGATGCGCGCAGCACCGGCCGAGGAAAAATCGCCTTCGTCGGCGAAATACGGTCCCTTCTTGTAGTCGATGCGCTGTACCAGCTCAGGAAAGAGGAAATTGAGGTCGGAATAGCCTTGCCCATGCGCGTGCGTGCGCATGTTGACGGGCATGCCGTCGACGTGGGTAGCGAAATCCGTGCCGTGATCGAGATTAAAACCGCGCAAGAAATACTGGTTGGCCTTGCCGTCGCCGCTGTGCTGGGTGACGATCAGCCCCGGCACGAATTCCAGCAATTCGCCCGTGCGCAAGGCGGGCCTGTTGACGATCAATTCGCTGGTGATGACGCCCTGGCTGGCTGCGTCCGACGTGCCGACGGCGTTGTCATAGTGGCCCGTCACGCGTACGGTGCGCGCCTCATTGGCAACGGCATCAGG
The DNA here is from genome assembly GCF_051380845.1 of Janthinobacterium salmonicoloratum. NCBI lineage: Bacteria > Pseudomonadati > Pseudomonadota > Betaproteobacteria > Burkholderiales > Oxalobacteraceae > Janthinobacterium > Janthinobacterium salmonicoloratum. The sequence goes on from NZ_JBNYXV010000001.1 coordinate 449,499, forward strand.
CACCGCGGCGGCAGGCGGCTCCGCCCATGCGCTGGCCTGGATGGCCAGCCAGGCCAATGCCAAAGGGATTTTCCTCGATTGCATTTCTTCTCCCGTTCATCCTGAAAACAACTGCTTGTGACTCGCCTCTGAAGATACGCAAAACACCGGCGTTCGGATTCAAACATTTGCGCAAAATCAAGCTGCAAAACACATGTTTTCAAACAATAAAATAAATAGACGAGAGGTTATCTTTAGAGAGAATGTCGCCATATAAAAAAGTGCATACTACCTCTCAGAATCCGCGCACAAGACCGGCCCGCCAGCATCTCCTGCCATGCCTGCCGCTCTTTCGCCCGCGCCGCACCGCCGCGCGCATCAGGGCTGTCGCTGTGATTTCGCCGTCTACGCGACGCCCTGCCATGTCGACCATGCAGGCTGGCGCAGCTGCGGCAAAGTCTTTGGTTTTTTCCATATTGTCAGACACCGGCACGCCTGCACGGCGCGGCCTGGCGACCACTTTGAACTGGAGAACTACATGACATTGTTCCTGCCCTCTTCCACTCTGCTGATACCGGGCGACAATCCGGATGGCCAGCGCTTCGTGCTGGCCTCGCAGCAGTGGATCGACCTGCAGACGCGCATCCAGGCCGTGCTGGCCCTGCCGTCGGATATCGGCGAATACGAACAGCGCTACGGCGACGCTTCGTCCGGTTCGCAAATGAAGGAATGCTTCGACGCCATGCGCAAGCTGCGCCAGACGGCCGAACGCTACGGCAGTCCCAGCAGCCTGCGGGCAAAGATCCTGCACGACCCGAATTTCCTGGCCAGCGGCACGCGTCCGAAAAACGATGCCTTTTCCGCTACCGTCTGGACCGTGGAGCGGGCGCACCGCGATGCCTTTACGCTGTCGTCGACCTTGCGCAGCATCCCGGAGATGGCGCGCCACGAATCGGCGGCCGACGCCACGGCCGGCATCAAGAGCCTGTTCCTCGACAATGGCCAGATACTCGACAATATGCAGCACACCATCGCGCAAATCGGCGAGTTGATCGCGGAGTTCGAACAAATCGAAACAGCGCTGGACGAAGCCCAGTTGCTGATGCGCACCTTCACCGAACGCTCATCCAAGACGCGCACTGAACTCGACAAGGAAATCGGCGCCCTGGGGCAGAAAATCGGGGATCTGGAGCGCGCGCGCGACGCCGCCTATTCGAAATGGCTGGCATTGACTATTTCCGCCTGCATCGTGCCCGCCGTCATCGGCATCATCGGCATTGCCATCATGGTGATCCTGGCCGTACCCACGGGCGGCGGCAGCTTTGCCATCGGTTCGGCCGTCACGGGCGGCGGCGTGGCCCTCTCCGCAGCGGCGCTGGGCGCGGCAGCCGGCGTGGCGCGCGGCAAATACGATGGTCTGGTACAGGAAGTACACGAGCAGAGCGCCTTCCTCGCCAAGCGCGCGTGCTACCGCAGCGACCTGGGCGCGCTCGATGAACTGATGAAATTCTCGCTGCCGGCATCGAACGGCATCCTGGGCCAGTTGCGCAGCGTGCAAGCGGCCTGGAGCGCATCGGCGCGGGAACTGGGCGCGCGCGCCAGCGATTTGAGCGTGGACAACCTGCACACCGGACCATGGCTGCGCGAAGCCGAGATGGTCAAGGCTGCCGATGGCTGGCGCACGCTCGACAACGCCTTGAAGGCGTTTGTTACCGGGTCCTTTGTCGATGCCAATCTGATCGGCTTTGGCGCCAGCTTGCCGCCAGACCAGCCCGACTGGCAGCAGCAACTGGCGGGCAGGCTCGCCGCCTGACGCCAGCGTTTTCAGTAGCTGTTTTCCGTACTTCCACGCAGTCTGACCTGATCACTGAAGGGAACTACCATGAGTGTTACCGCTATTAATACCGCCAATACCGCCGCCACGCCATCGATCGACCCGCCGCCAGGCTTGACCACGCCGGCCAATCCCCAATCCGGCCAAAAGAGCCAGTTTGCCCTGTTCAGCGATAGCTGGATCGAATTGCAAGCCTATGTGGGTTCGGCCACCGAATTGCCCATCACCAAAGGCGATTTCGAAAGCAAGTACGGCGCCGTCGATGGCTCGCAGACGGTACTCGATTGCATCGGCGCAATGAAAAGCGTGCAAAACGCCTCCACCGAATTCGGCAACCCGAAAAGCCTGCGCGCGGCCCTGATCAAGAATCCCGGCCTGCTGGCCACGCCGACGCCGCCGACAGAAATCTACACGCACACAGTATGGCTGGGCCAGCGCGTGCATGACACCTCGACCAAGCTGGTGAGCGGCTATCAAAGCGTGATCGATGAACTGCCGGGCCTGCCTCCCAAGGAACAGGTGGAGAACCTGAAAGCCTATCTGTTCGACCAGACCATGGGGCCGATACCGCTGGCGCAAAAAATGTCGGCCGAAGTGGCGGCACTGATCAGGAAGCTGGGTCTGTTCGAACAGAAAATGAATGAATACAACAGCAAACTGCAGGCATTTACCAGCAGTTCGTCGACGATGATCGCGAATGTAAACCGCACCATCGGCGGCCTGGAAACGAAGATCGTGGAGCTGGAGAAACTGCGCGATGCAGCCTACAAGGCCTGGCGCGACTTCACCATCGCCGCCGTCACGGCGTCCGTCGGCTGCGCGCTGATCGGCGGCCTGCTGGCGCCGTTCACGGGCGGCGTCTCGCTGCTGGTGGGCGGCGCAGCCGCCATCGCCACCGGCGTCGGGCTGGGCATCAAGGCGGCGCAGAACCGCGCCGCCTACAACGAATATTGCACACAGATCAGCAGCCAGACGCAGGAATTGCAAAAGAAACAGCGGCTGCGCAGCGACCTGGGCGACTTCAACACGCAGATGGCGCGCGTGGGGCCGGCCATGTCCAAATTCCTCGGCAGCCTGCAAACGGTGGAAGGCGTGTGGGTGCAGATGAATACGGACATGATCACGCTGGGCAACAGCATCACGGAATCGAACGTGGGCAGCATGCCTTTCCTCGTCAAGGCGAAAGCCAAGCTGGCCATCGATTCCTGGCAAGCCATCGATGACAGCGCCAAGCAGTTTACCGTGCAGTCGCTGGTCGACTACGACAACCTCGCATTCGGCCAGCACTTGTCGGAAAACCAGCGCGCCGCTTGATGACAGTTGCCCCCCGGCTCAGGCACCGGGGGGCAAACATACCGATCGTTGGCTTACAGAAAGGCAAACACCATGTCGAGACAATTCGGATATCCGCTGGCAGTGCAACAGGCGGCGCTGCGGCAAACTGTTGATGATGGCGATCCCCATTTGGCGTTTGAAGGCGGCAGCGCCTGGGATCACCTCACGTACTACATAGTCCAGGCGGACAAGCAGCAGCCCGGCCCGGACAAGCCGCTGGCAGCGGCGGCGCAAGCCGTAGCGGACGAGGCCGCCCGCTTTGGCACGCCGAAAAGCTTGCGTGCCCTGCTGGTCACCTCGCCTGACGCCCTGGCGCAGAACACGCCGCCGGCCATGCTGTACGCTGGCCTGGTGTGGTTTGTCTTGCGCCTGAAAAGTTCGGCTGCCAGCATGCTGTCGTATCAACAATCACTGCTGGAGGCAGGTGTTGTCGCCAGCGACAGGCGCGAAATACTGCATGCGCTGGGACCGATGGTGGAAGAAGCGCGCGCGTCCATTGCCCCCCTGATGCAGGGCTTGAACAAATGGAAGGATGGCGTCTTGCCGGCGAATGCGGCGCTGGCCCAGCTGGCAACACAGACGGGCACCGATCTGCAGGCGCAGCAAGAGGCGCTGGGGCGCTTGCAGGCAGCCATCGCATCGATAGAAGAACAATTGGCGCACTTGGGCCTGTTCAGCGGGCACAAGAAAAAGGAACTGGAAGCGCAGTTGCACGCCTTGCGCGAGCAGCTGGCGCGCGACACGGCGCTGTCCGAGCAGCTGCGACTGCAACTGGAAGGCGTCAACCTGCTGCTGGCCAATGGCGGCTGGCTGGAAGCGGCTATCGATGAGCTTATCCATTGGCTGGACGCCTTGCGCACGGCGTGGAGCGCTCTCGGTTCCGGTACGACCCAGCTGGCAGCCGACGCCAACGACGCGGAACTGGGCAACGACAGCTGGCTGGCGCAAACACTGGCCAGCGCCATGGCCTTTCCCCTGTGGCAGGCGCTCATCACCGCCGCGCAACGCTACGCCAGCAACTCGCTGGTCGACTTCCCCGCGCCGCCCGCCGCGGCGGGACGGCAGCCATGAGGCGCGCCGCCGCACGTCTGCTGCATCTGCTGGCCATGGCCACCCTCGCGCTGGGACTGCTGCATGCGCCCGCCATGGCGCAAAACAGCAATACCGCCGCGCTGGAAAACGCGCTGCGCCAGCTGGCGCAATTCCAGCGAGAAGTGGCGAATATGCGCAATACCGTGCGCCAGCCTCTGGGCCCGTACCCGCTGTACACGCAGTGCAGCTGGTGCAGCGAGCACGCGTGGTGGGGCCTGGGCATGTGCACCAAGACGACCACGGAAACATGGTCGCAGAATGTCGATTTCACATGGACGCGCAATCAGCTCGATCAAGTGCTGGCCCGCGCGGAACGCGATGCGGGCAACCTGGGCACGGCCTATGCTCCCACCCAGGCGTGGATAGACAGCTTGCCGGCCTTTAGCCGCGCCTTTGACGCGAACGCCGACCGCGTGCTGGCGGTGCAGGAGCAGATTCGCCAGGGAATCGGGCCCAACGACCAGCAGCGGCAAACGGCGACGCAGGCGCTGCAACAGCTGAGCAGCGACATGGAGCGCAGTTCGGCCCAGCTGAAGGCGGGCACGCAGGCGCTGGCGGTGTCGCTGCAGCAGCAAAGCGCCTATCGCGAACAGATCCGCCTGGCCATCGAGGGGGCCGACCGCTCGGCCCAGGAAGCGCTGCGGCAGATTGAACAGGCGGCCCAGTCGCATCACTGCCAGGATGGCTTGCCGCAAAAGTTCAATGCCATCCGCGACGACTTCAAGCGTTCGATCCAGAGCATCTCGGCAGCTTTCCAGCAGCTCGATAACAGCAGCCGCGGCGCCGAGACCGGCCTGGCCGCACTGCTGGGCGCTGTCGTCACCTCGCAGACCGACATGCAATCCATCCTCGACCTGCTCAAGGCGGCGCAGAACGACAAGCTGGGCAGTTTCCTCGAGCGGCTGCACCTGAATGCGGCGAAACAGCAATGGCACGACCTGGCCAATGCCTATACGCGGGTGGCGCGCGAAGCGGCGCTGGCGCAAGGAGGCGGCTGACAAAGACTGGCACAGCCGGGATGCCGCCGCTTTGCGCCGTCTCAATGCCACGGCCGCCCTACTCCCTATGATGAGCATATGCAGCTTGTGCAATGCCGCATCCATTGGGGGAGGCCGTGGACAAACCGGAAACCAGCAGCGCCGGCGCCAGTGCGCTGGCAGCGGTGCGCAAGAAAGATGCGCTGCCATTCATCCTGCTATACATCCTGCTGGCGGGCTTGCTGGCAGTGATAGGGGGGGCGGTACTGGCGCCCCACTACCACGCCGTGCCGGCCCTGCTGTGGAGCCTGGGCTTTTGCGTCAGCGGCATGCTGCTGGGATTTCTGTTCGGCATTCCCCGCACCCTGCCCTCTGGCATGGTCAACATGGCGCAAGCCGAGGACCGCCCGAACGGCAAGGGACACAGCACGGACGAGAACGCTAACGGGAGGACCGGCAACACGCTCTTCCTCGGCACGCCCGCGCCGATGGAAATCAATTCCAACCTGGTGGAAGTATCGGACTGGCTGACCAAGATCATTGTCGGCGTGGGCTTGATCGAGCTCAAAAGCCTGCCCGGCAGCGCGCGCAGCATGGCCGCCTTCATCGCACCCAGCCTCGCTACCGATACGGGCACAGCCATGGCCGTGGTGGGCGGCATCATGCTGTTCTTTTCCGTGCATGGTTTTTTGATCGGCTACCTGCTGACGCGCATTTATCTGTCCATCATGATCAAGCGCGCCGACAGCCTCGTCAAAAACGAATCCGTGCGCCTGGAGAGCGGCAAGGAAATCGACGTGACGGAACTGAGCCGTCTGCAGCAAAAATCGCTCGAGGACATGCAGGAAGCCGTGACGCAGCTGCTGCTGGCCCATCCACCGGACGGGGGCGTGGCAGTCACGGCCCTGGCCGGCATACCGGCGGAGAAAAAGCCCGTCAGCCTGGTGCTGTGGCTGGATGACCATCCGCGCAACAACACCTTGCTGGTGGAGCAACTGGAACGGGAAAACATCAAGGTGGACCAGGCTGTCTCGACGCAGCAGGCGCTGGCCATGCTGCAACAGCAGCCCTATGCGCTGTTCATCACGGACATGGCACGGGTGGAAAACCGCCGGCGCATCAAGGATGCGGGCGTGCGCACGGTGCGCGAAGTGCGTCAGGCGCTGCCCGCGCTACCCATCGTCGTATATTGCAGCAAAGATACGGTCGCCAGTTACGGTGTGGAAGCGGAAGCGGCGGGCGCCCATTTCATCACCACCTCGGGCACCAGCCTGCTGGCGGCCGTCAACAAGCTTTTGCATGAAGAACGCCGGGACGGCGATCAATCCACCCGGTAACGGTAGCTGCCCACGTAATGGAGCGAACTGCGCTGCGGATGCGCCAGCTGGTTCGGCGCAAACACGCACACGCTGGTGTCGGCCAGCACGCCCTGCGCCTGCGCATCCGCGCACGCCTGTGGCAGCCAGCTGTCGCCATACGACACGCCGTCGAGCAGCTGCGCCAGCGGCACTGGCGACGCCAGCATCGCGCTTTCAACACAGGCCGGCTCGTCATGCATGAGCCCCGTTTCCAGGAAGAATGGCGACGGCACGGCATCGCCATCCTCCGTGTACGTGGGCGCCAAATATGCCTGCAGCGCTTCCCAGTCGGGAAAGCGCCCGCTGCAGGCAAACACGTGGACGACGGGCACGCTATAGCACACGCTTACAGCTTCTCCATCTTTTGCCGCACGGCCGGCGCTGTCGAGGCCGTCGGCGCCAGCTCCAGATAGGTTTTGTATGCGGCCTTGGCCTTGGCGGCATCGCCAGCCTTGGCATAGGCGTCTCCCAGGTTCAAATAGGCAATCGCGCGCGACGGGTCCATCTTGACCGTGTTTTCAAACCAGCGGGCCGCTTCGCGGTATTTTTCCTGCTTGTAGAAGACAAAGCCCAGGTTGTTGGCCGCCAGCGCGAAGTCGGGGCGCAATTTCAGCGCTTCCGTAAATTGCGCTTCCGCCGCCGCATATTGTTTCTCCTTGTACAGCTGCAAGCCGCGGTCGTTGGCCCGCTGCGCCAGTTGGCGCGTGGAGGTCGGCACGGCGCCCGGCGTGACGATCTTCTGTTCGCCGCCCTGCAAATCCTTCACCGTCACGCTGGCGGCCGCCGGCTTGGCGTCCAGCTTGCTGTTCAGGGCGATGGCTTCCGTCGACAGTTGCGTCGTGTTCGGGCTGAGGAATTCCGTCTCGCCCGGCAATTCAAAGACGAAATCGCCCCCTTCCGAGCCGGGCAAGCTGCCAAACGCGGGAGTCTGGTTCGATACGCTGGAGACGGCCGGCGCTACGTAGGCCGCCAGTTCCGTGGCCGTGATGAGGCCGTCGCCGTTCAGGTCGCCCTTGCCAGCCAGGCCCTGCAGCAGGGTCCAGGTAAATACGGAGTGGCCGTTCGGCCCGCCATCGGCCACCAGCTGGTCGCCGCCGCCGGCCGTCAGCATTTGCCGTCCGATGCGCTTGGCGTTGTCGCGCAGGAAGGAGCTGGAACCGGCTCCCCGTGTCAGGCCCAGGCCGCTGTAGCAGGCATCCATGACAAAAAACGCGTGCTTGGCCGTCAGCGACTCCGCGATATTCTGGATTTCCGTCATCGGAATCGCATCCGTGGCGAACTGCGCCGGGTCGGAATCGACGGGCACGATGTAGCCCAGGTCGCGCCCGGAACTGAGCTTGCGCGTGGCGCCGTGGCCGGCGAAGAAGACAAAGATGCGGTCGTTCTTTTGCACGCCGCCATGCGCCAGCTTGTCGTGGAAGGCGGCCAGGATATTGTTGCGCGTCGCTTCGCCATTCTTCAGGGTCACGACGCGCTCGGGCGCGAATGCAAACTTTTCGATCAGCGTTTCGCGGATGCCTTGCGCATCGCGCACCGCATATTGCAGTTTCGGCCATTTCGCGTAGTCATCGATGCCGATTACCACGGCCCAGGAATTGGCATAACCGGTGGTGACGGGCACTTTTTCCGGCGCGGGCGCCGTGCTTTTCGCCACCTGGAAGCTCGTGCCATCCCAGCCCGCGAATTGATAGCCTTCGGCGATCAGCTTGTCGAGCACGGCTGGCAAGGCTTTCACCGTACGCTCGTGGATGTCGTGGAACAGAATGATGCCGCGCCCCGCCTTGTCGACGGACGCCAGCACCCGGTTGGTGATCGAGCTGGGCACGGGGTCGGCCCAGTCCAGCGAATCGATATTCCACATCACGGATTTCAAATGCGCATCGGCCAGCGCGGCCATGCCTTCGCTGTTGCGTGCGCCATACGGAAAGCGGAACAGCGCGGCCCGCTCGGGGCTGATGGCTTTCAATAAAGTGTCGGTGCCGAGGATTTCGCCTTTCAGCTTGTCGCCCGTCTGTTTCGACAACTGTGCATGGCTGAAACTGTGGTTGCCAACGGCATAGCCTTCTTTCATCAGCTTGCGGCTCACTTCCGCGCCCGCGTTCAGCTTGGCGTGACCTTCCGCGTCCAGGCTGCCCAGGTTGCGGCCCACGTTGAAGAACACGGCCGGCACGCCATACTGTTTCAGGATGGCGCTGATTTCTTCCGTGTAGCGGCGGTGCGGGCCGTCGTCGAAGGTCAGCACGATGGTTTTCTTCGGCAAGCCCAGGCCGAAGATTTCCGTCTCATCTTTTTTTGGCGCCGGCTTGGCTTCGGGTAGGGAGCCGGCTGGTGGCACCGCATACGGTACGACGATGCCGTTTTCCTTCAAAATCTGTTCGCGGCTGTAGAGCTTTTTCAGCTGCGCCACGTAATCGTCCCAGCGCTCGCGCTTGAGTTCGATGGCACGCTGGCCCAGGTTGCCGAAGATTTGCCGGATTTCTTTCTCGTAATTGCGCTCGATCTCGCCCAGCGCATCGAGGTCTTCGGAAATGCGCTTGTGTAGCTTGATCGCCGGCAAGGAGGAATCCTTGGCCACGTCGGCAAGCATGCTTTGCAGCAGTTCGCGGAAAGCCAGGCGGTCCGCATCGTACAGGCCGGGATCGGATTCGATATACGTCAACAGACTGTCGAGCGCCTCGAAGCGGCCGGGATTGGTGGGCGCCATCAGCTGGTCCAGCGCCGCGTCCAGCTTGGCGATGCGTTCCTGGTTTTCATGGAACAGCGCCTGCCCCACTTTACGCGCTTCGTCGCGCGCCCCTTCGGGCAAGCTTTGCTCGTCGGCCAGCAGCACGATGATCTTGCGGAAATTGCCCAGCAAGTCGCGGAACTGGCTGGCCACGGCGGCCGTATCAACGGCGGATTGGGGCGCGGCGGCCGGACTGCCCGAAGCGGGAGCGCCCGGCGCAGCGGTGGCGGCGGGACGGGTGTAGGTATAAATGCCGGCCCCAGCGGCGAGTGCCACGACGACGGTGGCGGCGATCTTGATCGGCTTGGAAGTCACAGGCTTGTCATTCCCTTCACATACTATGCATAGAATTCAGATGGCGCGGATGCGCAAGATGCATAATTGTAGAGCACGCTTAGCAATTCGATCATCCGCACGCTGAATTTCGGCAATAATATTGTCGCAAACCTCCATAAAAATAGTGAAAACGGAAAAGACGATGCACAAGAAACTCTGCGCAGCCGCGCTGATGCTGGGCGTGGCCCTGATGCTGCTGCAACTGCGCGCGCATGCGGGCGATACGGGCGTAAAACTGGTGGGACGCGTGTGTCTGCCGCACTGAAGCGCCCCCCACGGTAGCGCTACACCTTGGCCGGTTCCCAGTAATTGGCCAGCCCCAGCTTTTTCAGGCCGGCCGCGACAAAACGCGGTTCCAGCAATTCCTCCGCCGTCAACGGTAGTCGGATCAGCTTTTGTTCCTGCGCAAACGCCAGCACGCGCCGGTAATGGCGGTACACGGCGTCGTCGTACAGGGGCGACCAGCGCTCCTTCCACTGCAAGCCCGGATCGTCATAGCTGCGCCGCACCACGCTGTCGGGCGTGCCATTGCGCGTGCCATCCCTGATGACCGCTTCGCGGTTGCCATCCAGCGCCGCCCAGTGCTGGGCCCGCAGCCAGGCCGTGGCCACCAGTTCGGCGATGTCGGGATGGGCTTGCGTAAAGTCGCGCCGCGCCCACAGTTCCGCCCGCATTTTGCGTTCCGGCAAGCCCTTGCTGGACCAGATGATGCGGCCGATGCCCTTGTCTTCCAGCGGATAGCCATTGATCATGAACAAGGCGTCGACGGCGCCCGTGGCCAGCGCGGCCGTGCCCGGTTTCAAGTCCATATTAATCAAGCGAAAATCCGTGGGCGACATGCGCTGGTCGGCGATCAGCTGGCGCAAGCCCAGTTCCCATGGCCGGCCCCGGTGCACGCTGATGCGCTTGCCCTTCAGGTCGGCCAATGACGTGGCGCGTGAACTGCTGGGTACCAGCAGGAACTGGTCCGTGCCCCGTCCCGCTGGCACGATCACCTGCGTGCGCACGCCGCCCGCGTTGAGGATGACGGACGGCAAGTCGCCATACGCGGCCATGTCGATGCGCCCGCTGGCGAACGCCTCGTTCATGGTGGCGCCCGTGTCACCGGTAACGGGCAGCCATTCCAGCCGCACGCCTCGCTGCTTGAGTTCGCGCGCCAGCCAGCCTTCCTGCTGCACCCGATAAGCGATGCCGCCCAGTTCCGCCCTGCCGTTTTCCGCAAACCCCGTCGAGGCGATGCGCAGGGCCGCCGGTGGCGCCCCCGCTTTCGCCGCCGACACTGCCTGTCCCGCCAGGGGCAGCAGCGCCAGCCCGCCCATCACCGTGCGTCGCCGCATCGCATTCTCCTCATCATCAATCATGGCCACTGTTGACGTGCTTCCCGCTCAAGCCGCACGACGCGACTGCGCCAGCGCCGCTTCGAAAGGACGGGGATCGATCCACGCGCGCACGTCGACCTTGCTTGGCAGGAAGTTCCAGCGGAACAAAAAGTCGCTGAAATCCTGCAAGCCCGCGATCGACGTTTCCGCCAGGTCCGTGTCCAGGCGCAAATGCGCATCCTTGCCGTAAGCCACTTGCACCCAGTGCTCGCTGGCATTCGATTCGCGCGCGAGGAAACGCCGCGTCTCGTCCGCATGGCCGCGCGCCCACGCTTCGGCCCGCAGTACCTGCTCGACCAGGGTGACGGCGGAACTGAAATGATGGTCCAGCAAGTGGGCATCGACGCTCAGGGTGCGTGGCGTGCCGTTGTTGGCGCGGATCAGGGGTTCCGGATGGATGCCCGTGTCGATCACCGCATGCAAGCCGAACTGCTGCGCCAGCTGCGCGGCGGAAGCGCCTTTCAGGAAGATGGCGTCCACCTCGCCGCGCAGCAGTCCCAGCAGCTCCGGACTTTGCCCGCCGCGCCGCTCGCCGCTGAACAGATTCGTCGCCGCGCCCTGCTCCGGCGGCGATTCGCTCTGGCCCGCCGCGATCACATAATCAAGCAGTTCCACGTCCGCAACGGCCAGACCTTCCAGGCTCAGCGCATTTTCCAGACCACGCAAGGCTTGCGCGCGCGCAAAGTCGATCTGCGCCTTGGCCCACAATGGCAAGCCGAAACGACGTCCCTTCAAGTCGCGCACCGTCTTGATGCCGCTGTCGGGCAAGGTCAATATCAGCTGCGTCTCGTCCGACCACGACAGCCCGATCACGCGCGTCTCGCGCCCCGCCGCGCGCGCCCACAGGGCGGGAATATTGCCGCCGTGGCGCACGGAATTTTGCAAGGTATGGTCGAAATGCGATTCGCGCACGGCTTCCTGCTCGGACTCGCGCAGCGAGCGCAAGCTGGTGCCGTCGACGCGCAAGGCTGTTTCCAACCAGCCTTGTTGCAGGGCTATCCCCAGTCCCGTGGGGACGGGGCAGCGCGTGTACCACAGGGTATCGAGTGCTTGATTGTCATTGCTCATTTGCTATCTCCTGGTGGGTGAATCGATCAGACATGTCAACTACAGCGCCATCCTGCGCGCCCATTCATTGCCATCCCATGAGCTGCTGGGGTGTACCTCGTCCTGCGCCACGGGCGCGTGCGTGTCGTCGAGGTCGCTGAAATCCGCATGCAAGCCGTCGCGGATGGCGACAAAGCCCGGTGAACCGCGCTGGCGCGGATGGGCCAGCGGTACGTCCTGCACGCGGCGCACCTTGCCCGGGCGCGCATCGAGCACGACGATGCGGTCGGCCAGGTAGACGGCTTCATCGATGTCATGCGTGACCATCACCATGGTGATACCCTCGTCCTGCCACAGGCGGCGCAGCTCTTGCTGCAAACGCAAGCGTGTCAGCGCGTCGAGCGCGCCCAGCGGTTCGTCCAGCAGCAGCACATCGGGCCGCCCGACGAGGGCACGGGCAATCGCCGCCCGCTGCGACATACCGCCCGACAATTGATGCGGGTAGGCATCCGCATAGCCATCGAGGCCCACGCGCGTGATTTCCGCCGCCACGCGCGATGCGCGCTCGGCCAATGGCACCTTGGTATTGCTGAAAGCCACGGCCACGTTCTGCTGCACCGTCAGCCAGGGAAACAGGCGGTGATCCTGGAACACGAGGCCACGGTGCAAATCCGTGCCGCGTATCGGTACGCCATCGTGCAGCAGCAAGCCCGTGTAATCCGTATCGAGACCCGCCAGCAGGCGCAGCAGGGTGGATTTTCCGCAACCGGACGCGCCCACGATGGCAACGAATTCGCCCGGCGCAATCGTCAGGGAAATGTCGTCGAGCACCAGCAGCGGTGCGCCTTTCAGCGAAAACGACTTGCTCACATGTTGCACTTGCAGACCGCCGCTCAGGTGCTGTCGCTGTGGCAGCAAGGTCGATGGGGAAACGAAATCATTCATGGCGCACTCTCTGCGGTGGGGTCGAAGGAAGGAATGGCGGCGGGCGGCGCCCGGCGCAGCCAGCGGCTGCCGTGGAAATAGAGCCAGGCGGCCAGCCACGGAGCCAGCCAGATCAGGAACACATTGCGCAAGCCCGTCAGGTCAGCCAGGCGGCCCGCCGCCAGCGCGCCAGCCGTGCCGCCCACCATGCCGAACAGGGTCAAATGGGCCGAGACCCTGGCCTTGTCGACGGGCGCGCGGGCGATATTGTCCGTATTGACGAGGTTATTCACGCCCAGGCCCAGGCCCAGCAACACGGAGGCGGCCAGATAAGCAATGCTGTTGGGCCACAAACCCAGGATCAGCAAGGCCACCATGATGGCCAGGTGCGCGCCGCCATACAGCTGTTCGCGGTAGCGGCTGGCCAGCACGAAGCGCCCGAGGAACAGCAGCACCAGCACGCAACTAAGTCCCTGCACGGCCATCAGCCAGACGGAATGGTGCGCAGGCCAGTGCAGCACCCGGATGGCCAGCAAGATGGAAAACACGCCCACGCTGGACGCCGTGAAGCTGGCGAGGATCTCGAACAGATACGTGACGCGCACGACAGGCAGGCGCAGCAGCTCGCGCAGGCTGGCCGCACCGGGCACGGCAGCATATCCCCCCTGCTTGCGCGGCGCCGTGTTGTCGGGCAACACTTGCCAGCCCAGCACGGCCAGGATGGCGAACATCAGCGCGGAAATCAAAAAGCCTGCCTTCAGCCCCAGTTGCGCAATCAGATAATTGCCGCACAAGGGCCCGAGGAACTGCATGCCCAAGATCAACGTCCCCTTGTACCAGCCCGCCTTGCCCTGCCCCAGTTCCGGCAGGCGCACGAGAAACACGGTGCTCATGGCCACGATGCGCAGTGAAATGCACAGGCCGACCAAAAACATCAGCAAAGCCACCCACTGCCAGCCAGGCAGCCACGGCAGCACGCAAAAAGCCAGCGCCAGGCTCAGGCTGACTCCCGCGTACAAGTGCTTCGGATTGCCGCGCGAAAGAATGTAGCCGGCCGGTATGGTGCCCAGCGCCATGGCCAGGGTTTCCGCGCTGCTGATCGCGGCCAGCTGAAAATTGCTCACGTGCAAATGCAAGCCCAGTAAGGTGGCCAGCACCTTGTTCATGCCGATGGTCACGCCTGACAGCAAGGTCAGGCCGATAAAGCGCAGCAAGAAGGCGCGCAGTTCGCCTTCGCGCGCGCTGACGGCCGCGTCCGCTTGTAAATGCATCGAGTCACTCACTGCTGCGCCCCTTCACCAGCAGGCGCGCCAGCCGCGCAAACGCCACGTTCATCGCTTGCGCCAGGAGCGCGATCACCAGCACGGCCAGCAAGACGACATCCATGCGCCCAGACACTTCGCCGTTGAGCAATAAGGAACCCATGCCGGGGCCGGCCGAAAACAGCAGTTCGCCGCCCAGGCAAGCGAGCCAGGCGAACGCCAGCGCATGCGTGACGCCGGTAACGATGGCCGGCATGGCGCCCGGCAGCAAAATCTGACGCAAGGTTTGCCAGCGCGTCAGGGTCAGCACCTGCCCCACTTCGCGCAATCTTCCTTCCACCTGGCGCATGCCCGCATACGTGTTGAGCACGGTGGGATAAAAGGCGGCGATGGCGATCACCAGCAGCTTGGCGCCGTCGCCATTGCCCACCCACAAGCCCAGCAAGGGTATCAGGCCCAGCAAGGGAACTTGCCGGATGCTGTGGAACAGCGGGCCTATCAATCTGTCAGCCAACGGCGACTGCGCCATCAGCGCGCCCGTGACGATGCCGGCGCTGCCACCCAGCAGCAAGCCGGCAAGAGTGCGGCCCAGGCTGGCGCGCAAATGCACCCACAATTCGCCCGTCACGACCAGGTCGCGCAAGCTGTGCGCGAGGTCGCCCAGCGAGACAAAGATATAGGCGGCTGCCGCACCCTGACCGGATGCCCATTGCCAGGCGCCCAGCAAGGCCAGCGGCAACAGCGCGCCTTTGAGGATCAAACTCAAACGTTGCTTCATGCGGACTCCCCGTCGCGCTTCCAGCGCATCAGCCGCGATTCCAGCGCGTGGCAGGCCCGGTCCAGGCCAAAGCCGATCACACCCGTCAGCACCACGCCCACCATCACCACGTCGAGACGGAACATTTGCCGGCCCATTTCCATCATCTGGCCCAGGCCGCTGTCGGCGGCCAGCAATTCCGCGCCCACCAGCACCATCCACGAGCGCGACAGGGCGATGCGCATGCCCGTCAGCGCGGCCGGCACGATGGCCGGCAAGACGATCAGGCGGATGCGCTGCCAGCGCGAAAAGCAATACACGTGCGCCACCTCAAAGTAGCGCTGCGACAGGTTGCGGATGGCGTCATGCACGGCCAGCGCCACGATGAAGAAGCTGGCCTTGGCCACGATAAACACCTTGAAGCTCTCGCCTATGCCGAACAGCAAGATGAACAGGGGGATCAAGGCCACGGTGGGCAGCTGGCGCAAGACATTGAAAGTAGGGTCGACGTAACTGCGCAAGCCAGGCGACAGGCCCAGCACGACGCCGAAGGCCAGGCCCGCGCTGGCACCTAGGCCGAAACCGGCCAGCAGACGGAACAGGCTGATGCCCAGGTGCTGGCCCAGTTCGCCGCTCTCGGCCAGGTCGCGGGCCGTCAGCAGCACTTGCCAGGGCGACATCAAAATATGCGCAGGCATCCATTCGAACGTGGTAGCTGCCGTCCAGAGCAGCAGCAAGGCGAACGACGACGCCCACACGGACCAGGGGGAACGGATAAAGCGCTGCAGCAAGGGGACAGAGGCTGCACGCGCTGGCGCCGGGGCGCGCGGCAAGGCGATTGCGTTGACGAGGGAAGTCATGGCGACCAGTACGTTTGCAGCTTCAGCTGCGCCAGCGCCTGGTTGACGAACTGGGGCGCGAACAGGCTGTCAACTTGCAGGGGGCGCCCGATCAGGCCCGCGCTCTTCGCATACGCCGCCTCGCCCACATAGTGCTGGCGCAGGCTGGCCGTAAACAAGGGCGACCAGCGCGCCTGCCACGGCGTATGGTCGCCCGCCAGTTCGCGCCGCACGACGCTTTCCACCTGCCCAGCCGCCGCCTCGCTGCGCACATATTCATCTTCACCACCGGCGCCGGCGGCCCGGTGGTGTTCGCGCACATACGCCGTCACCACCAGCTGGGCCAGCTGCGGATAGCGTTGCAGGAAACCGCTGTCAGCCCACAGTTCCGCGCGCATCTTCCAGTCCTGCGGCGGCGCCTTGCTGGTCCAGATGATCTTGCCGACCTTTTTATCCTCGAGCAGGAAGGCGTCGCTGAGGGTAAAGAAGGCGTCCGCGCCGCCCGTCGCCACGGCCGCCGCGCCCGCCTGTGGATTGAGGTTGAGGATTTTTACGTCGCGCAAGGTCATGCCGTTCGCTTCCAGCAGGCGCGCGAATGGATATTCCCACGGCCGCCCCCGGTGCAGGGCGATCTTCTTGCCCTTCAAGTCCTTGATCGAGCGGGCCGTCGATCCATTGGGCACCACCAGATAGGTGTTATTGGCGCTGCCGCCGGGCAGAATCAGCCGCGTCTGCAAGCCCGAGGCATTGGCGATAATCGATGGCAAGTCGCCATACTGGGCCAGGTCGATCGAGTGATTGGCAAATGCCTCGTTGACCTGCGTCGCCACCGAATTGGTGGTGACGGGCACCCATTCCAGCTTCACGCCCAGCTTGCCCAGTTCGGCGGCCAGCCAGCCCGTTGATGCCACCTGGGCGGCCGAACCGGCAAACACGGTCTTGCCGGACGGCGCCGTGCGGGCCACGACGGCGATGCGCACGGCTTCCGGCAGTGGCTCGGCGGCGGCCACCAGCGCGATGGCGGGCGCCAGCAGGCTGGCCAGCACGGCGGTGGCGAATACTTTGCGCCAGCGCAAACGTAAGAATTTCAATGACATCTCGGGCCTGTTCTTGAAAGGGTTACACCAGATCGGTGGCAGGAAGCAGTGAAAGCGCGCGAGCCGTATCGATCAGCTTGCTCATCTTCCATTGCTGCAGCAGCACGCCGGGACCGAAATCGCGCGAACCGCCGATGGCTTCGGCCGCGATCTGGATCTTGGCGCCCTCTTCCAGCAGCAGAATGAACTCGGCCAGTTTCAGCAAACCCTGCTTGCCCCATACGGTGGCGCCGCCATTCGCTTCCAGGATGGCCGTCGCGTGCGTGTTACGCGCGATTTCGCCGAGGATGAAATCGACTTCCGGCTGGCGGCGGTCGATATAGATGGGAATTTCGCGTATCAGCTGGAAGCGCTGCACGGGCACGTAGCGGATCGGCAGGGTGCGGTGCGTCTGCGCCCACGCGCCCAAGGACGGCGAATGCACGTGCGAGATCGACGTGACCTCGGGCCGTTCGCGGAACAATTTTAAATAGCGCGCGCCGCCGTTGTTGGCGTCGCCCACGATCACCGTGCCATCGAGCGCCAGCACGGCCGCCTTCAAGGGCTGGCCGCGGCGGAACGGGCCCGGGTCGTTGACAACCACGACCTTGTCACCGCCAGGAGTGCGCTCGACAAAGCCCACCGTACCGTTGGCCGTCAGGCTGCCCGTCTCGCGCAGGCCGTCGAAGGCCGTCTGCGCATCGCGCCGCACCTGCTCCACGAAGGCCTGTTCGGCTACCGTCAATTCCTGCACCTGTACTTGTTGTGCTTCCGCTTGTGCCACGTCCGTCATGTCATGCTCCATTCGGTAAAAAGGTTGAGACCGGGTTTTGTCTACCTCCTGCTTTCGCAAGACGCGTGCCAGCGCCTGGGCCGCATCAATGCTGGACGGCTGCTGCCTGCGCAACAGCGGCTGCTGGCGCGGCAGCAGCGCTAGACGCAGGCACTGTCGGCAAGCCAGCAAGCGCTGCGGGCACGTTTCCTGCACGGCTCAAGGCTCCCACTCACCACGAAGGAATCCCATGACTAACGCAAGCTCCGCTCCCATCGATACAGTCGATACCGTCTGGTTCACGCGCTGCCCCGTGCCCACAGCCACGGGCCTGGCCTACAAACTGGGCTGGCTGGACGAGGAATTCGCCCGCGACGGCATCGCCCTGAAAACCCTGCAGGAAGTAGGCGGCGAACTGGCGCGCCACCATTACGACCACGGCCTGTCCACGCTCGTGCGCGAAGGGGGCAACCTGCTGGCCCTGCCCGCGCGCGCGCAAGGGGCGCCCACGCGCCTGGTCGGCCTGACCTGGATCGACGAATGGCAAGCTATCCTCGTGCGCCCCGGTTCCGGCATCACGACGCCCGCGCAGCTGCAGGGCAAGCGGCTGGCGCTACCCGCCTTTCGCGCCGAGGATTTGCGCGAGAACCGGCGCGGGCGCAGCATCGCGCGCGGCATGAGCCTGGCCGGCTACAAAGGCGTGCTGGCCTCGGCCGGCTTGACGCTGGACGATGTGCGGCTGGTGGAAGTGGGGGGCGAGGCGCCAACGCAGGCCAATCTGGGCGCGGGCCTGTGGCAAGGCATCGCGCCGCTCTTGTGCGGCGAAGTCGACGCCGTCTACGTGAAAGGCGCGGCGGCGGCCGAGGCGGCCCGTGCGGCGGGGCTGGAAGTGGGCGTCGACATCGACGCCCTGCCCGACCGGCGCTTCCGCGTGAATAACGGCACGCCACGGCCGATTACCGTGCATGAAACGATGCTGGAACAGCATTTCGAGCTGGTCGTGCGCTTTTTGACGCAGACCCTGCGCGCCGCCCACTGGGCGCGCAGCCACCAGGCCGACGTGCTGGCCATCCTGCAGGGCGAAACGCGGGCCGGCGCCGACGCCGTGGCCGAAGCCTACCGCGCTGGTTTTCACCTGACCCTGGCGCCCGACCTGTCCGACGAGAAGGTGGCCCTGTTCCGCCAGCAGAAGGATTTCCAGCTGCAGCACGGTTTTCTCGACCGCGACGTCGATATCGATAGCTGGATTGACCGCCGGCCGCTGGAGGAAGCGCAGCGGCGCCTCGACGCGCTGCTGCAGCAGGCGGCATAAAGAAACGGGGCCGGCGCACGAATTGCGCTGGCCACGGGTACTACGGCGTCAAGGCAAACGGCGCCCTAGGCGGCCAAGGCCTCGTGCGGCGCGCTAGCCGGTTGCGCCAGCCGCTGCAGCGAGTGGATGGTGGCCGCGCAAGCCGTGGCCAGTTCGACACCCTTGACCTTGAAATGCTGGAAGTAGAATTCCTGGTGCTCGTGGCCCGCATGGAAGTGGTGTGGGGTCAGCACGGCCGACAACACGGGCACGCCCGTCGCCAGCTGCACCTGCATCATGCCGGAAATGACGGCATCGGCCACGAAGTCATGCCGGTAGATACCGCCGTCGACCACCAGGGCGGAAGCTGCAATCGCCGCGTATTGGCCGCTCCTGGCCAGCACTTGCGCATGCAGGGGGATTTCAAAGGCGCCGGCGACGTCGATGACATCGATGTCGTCCTGCGTGAAACCCAGGGTCGCCATTTCGGCGATGAAGGACAATCGGCATTGCGCGACGATGTCGCGGTGCCAGCCCGCCTGGATGAAGGCGATGCGCTTGCCGGGTGCTGCGTGTAACGTTTGTAACATGTAAGACTCCTGTTTTCAAGAATGATAAAAACAGGGCATAGAATCGAAGGGGATATGACAGGCGCGCGAAAGCCACGCCCAACTGCGCATGCAGGCACGCGCGCCAGCGCACCGACGGCAAACACAGGCCGTCCATGCACCGGGCATATGCCGACACCAACACAATGGTTCCATCCCGCTCTCTCTTTATCCGGACTATACCGTCGGCCCCGGAATCACACCAGGTCTGCTGACCTTGTCGTCATAGCCCCGAAGACCATGCCGGCAAGCGCTCGCGGGCTAGGCACGTATGCCATTACCGCCGGTGGGGAATCGCACCCCGCCCTGAGAACGTTGCGCGGCCAGCGCACAGGGTGCGGCAGCCACGCCCGGCGACTACAGCATATCGCCCCTGCCCCTGCCCTGCGCGGTCAGAACTGCACCGTGTACGACGCACCCACCGTGCGCCCCTGGCCGATGATCACCGTGTCGCCATTCACGGCGCCCGGCACGAAGCTGGTGAGCGTGTGGTTGCGGTAAACCTTGTCGGCCAGGTTGTTCGCATACGCCGTGATCCGCTGCTTGCCGCCCGGGAGCACATACGACAGGCGCGCATTGGCCAGCGCGAAGCCGCCCTGGTTCAGCAAGTCGCGAGCGGCATTTTGCGGGTCGACATAGTAGTACTGCTTGGACGTGTAGCGCACGTCGCCGCTGAAAACCAACTGCGCGCCATTGCCCAGCGGGTAGCGGTAATCGGCCGCCAGCAAGGCCGTCACGTGGGGCGAACGCACGAACTCATTGCCGGAACGGTCGCCGCCATTGTTTTGAATGGCGAAATCGTCGAATTCCGTGCGCAGCAGGCCGATATTGGCGTTGATGTGCAGGTTGTCCGTCGGCTGCGCCTCGATCTCGAATTCCGCGCCGTTCACATGCGCCTTGCGCACGTTCTGCAGGTAATTGACGCTTTGCGTCGGGTCGCCGTTGTACACGCCCGTGATATTCACCTGCACGTTCTTGTAATCGTAATGGAAGACGTTGGCGTTGAAATTGAGGCGCCCGTCCAGCCATTCCGATTTCAGTCCCGCCTCGAACGAGTTCAGGGTTTCCGGTTTCACCGTATTCAATGCGCGCACGTCCGTGGCGCTCGTGTTGTAGCCGCCCGACTTGATGCCGTGCGCGTATTTCAGGTAGCCGCGCAAGGTGCGGCTGAAGCGGTATTCGGGCGTCACGTCATACGTCAGCGCATTCCACGTGGTGGACGGATTCGACGTGAAGTTGTTGTTGGCGACCAAAGCGGCCGTGTAATTGCCGCCCCGGACCGTGTTCCACCAGTTCGACGCATCGCCAAACGTCACCGTGTTCGATGCGGCCTGCACGCGCTGCAAGTCCAGGTCCTTGGTTTCCGTGGTCCAGCGCAAACCAAAGGTGGACAGGAACTGCTCGCTGAAGTTGACGGTGGTGCTGCCAAAGATGGCCGCGCTGCGCGCCTTGTGCTGGTAGACGGTGCGGTTGTAGCCGACAGGCTGGGTGCTGCCCGCCAGCGCCGGCACGGTACCATTGGGCAGGCGTGCGCCGGCCGAATCGGAATCGATCTTTTCATTGAAGTAGAACAGGCCAGCCACCCAGCTCACGGCGCCGTTTTGCGGCGACGTCAGGCGCAGCTCCTGCGACACTTGCCGGCTGCTGGCCTTCGAGCGGCTGCGGCCCACTTCCAGCGGCGTGTTGTCGCTGTCGCCCGTCGCTTCGTTGCGGAAGTTTTCATAGCCCGTGATCGACGTCAGGGTCAGCTCGCCCAGCGCGTACTCGAGGTTCAGCTGGGCGCCACCCTGTTTCACGTCGCTGTCGGCCGGTGCATTCGTGCTGACATCATCGGGATTGGTGCTGGGGACGTAGCCGTTGCGGTACACACCATTGGCGCCGTAGCTGGCAACGGTGGTGGTGGCGCCCTTGGTCGTGTAGTCGCGGTAATGCAGGTTCAGGTTCGCCGTCAGGTCGCGCCCGATCAGGGCCTTGAGCTGGCCGCGGATGGCGCTATCCTTGAGTTTTCCATCGCGCTCGCCCGTAAACTGGTTGTGGAAGCGGCCCTTGTCCTGCTGCTCCGTGTGGAAAGACAAACGCCCCGCCAGCACTTCGTCGACCAGCGCGCCGCCGATGGCCCCTTCGGCCAGGGTGGTGTCGTAGCTGCCGTAATCGAGCTTGGCGTAGCCGCTGGACTTGAAGGACGGCTTGCGCGAAATCACATTGATGGCGCCGCCCGTCGTATTCTTGCCCCATAGGGTGCCTTGCGGGCCGCGCAGCACCTCCACCCGGTCCAGGTCGAACAGGGGAAAGCCCGTGGCGCTGGAATTGCTGATGTAGACGTCATCGAGGTAAAAGCCGACGGGATTCGGGAAATCAATTTGCTGCTGGCCCGCGCCCACGCCGCGTATCCACCAGCGCGGACGGCCGTGCTGCTGCGTGCCGGCCGAGGCGTTCGGCACGTAATTGAGGATTTCGCTGGCCGAGCGGCCGATGCCAGTATCGAGCAGCTCCTTGCCACCGAGGACCGTGATCGCGCTCGGCACTTTTTGCGCGGATTCCTCGCGCTTTTGCGCCGTCACCGTCACCGATTGCAAGGAGGCGCCCTCGCCGGCGCCGTTGGCGTCGGCCGAGGCAATGACGTCGGCGCCAGGCGTTTCCGCGTGGACCATGCCATGGACGAGCATCAAGCCGCCGATGGCGAAGGCCGAGCGCAACGCGCGGCGCAGCGGGGTCAGATGAAAGGGAAAGGAAGAAAAGGCGGCGGGGGCAGTCGAACGGCGCATGGGTGGTTATCCTTGAGTAAAGTCAAAACGCGAGATGGTGATGACTGTTATTGCAAGGCGCATGCCCGCTGCCGCAGCGCAGAAAAATTAACTTAAGTGTTTGATTTAAAAGGAAGACTATCGACATGATAGTGCTGTTGATTTGGCAGCAGCGCTGCTGCCGCATGCTGCCTGCGCGACAGCAGGCGGTGGCGCTGCTGTCGCGGCAACAGGGGATACTCAGGCGGCGCGCAACAAAGCTGCCGTATGTCCGCGCACGAGGGGCAGCACTTCTTCGCCCACCCGGTACGCTTCTTCCAGATGCGGCGTGCTGGCCAGGATGAAGGCGTCGGCGCCCAGCTGCACCAGTTCATCGAGACGTTCGGCCACCTGCTGATAGCTGCCGACGATGCCCTGCGTCTGCCCGCCGCGCAGGAGATTGAAGCCGGACCAGATGTTCGGCGCCGTGATCAAGTCCTTGTAGCTGTTCAGGGTGGTCGGACGGTTGCCCCGCTGGCGCGCCGCACCCACGGAATTGCCGCCATCCGTGCCGAGGAACTGGCGCAGGGTGGCGGCATCGACGGCGTCAAAGCCCTTGCGCACCTCGTCCCACGCCTCTTCCTCCGTGGCGCGGGCCACGATGTCGACGCGCACGGCGCACTTGATCTTGCGCCCCAGCAGCGCCGTCTTTTCATGCACCCGGGCGAATTTCTCGCGCAGCTGCTCGAACGGTTCCAGCCACGTCAGGTAGTAATCTGCATGCTTCGACGCGGAACCGAGGGCCGCGTCGGACGAGCCGGAAAAGTAAATCTCGGGGAAGTCCTGCTCCGACAGGGGCGTGGCCAGGCCCGCGTCTTCCACCTGGTAGAACTTGCCCTGGTAGGAAAATGGCCCGCCGCGCCACACGCCGCGCACCACGTCGAGAAATTCCGTTGTGCGAGTGTAGCGGTCGTCGTGGCCGGCCGAATCGCCCCACCACAGCTGCGCCGGGCCGCCGCCGCCCGTGATCACGTTGTACAGTGCGCGGCCGCCCGTGGCCCGCTGCAGGCTGGCCGTCATGCGCGCCGCCACCACGGGGTTCAAAAAGCCGGGCTGGAACGGGATCATGAAGCGGAAGGTGCTCGTCTCGCGCGCCAGCAGCGCGGAAATGGCCCACGGTTCATCCGTCATCGGAAAGGACGGAATCAAGCCGCCCTGGAAGCCCGATATCTCGGCTGCGCGGGCGATTTCCGCCAGGTAGTCGATGTAGCTAAAACCGTCGGCGCCGCCGCCACCGAGGCCGGCCTGGCGCAGGTTGTCATTGCCGGGAAACCAGTCGCCGCGAAACGGCGTGCGGGCGCGGTGCGAACTCGGTTCGCCATGCGTGGGGATGCGCCAGAAAAAATCGATTGCCATCAAGGTACTCCTTCAGTAGGTTGGATACAGAAACTCAAGCCGCTTGCAGCTGCGCGCTCAACGCTGCCCGCACACGAGGCAGCACGTGCTCGCCGATGCGGTAGGCTTCCTCGAAATGGGGGATGGCGGCCAGCACGAAGCTCGACACACCGGCCTGCGCGTAGGCTTGCAATGCCGCGCTGACCTGCGCATAGCTGCCGACCAGGGCGCCATGGGCGCCTGTTTGCGCTTGCGCAAAGCCGGGCCAGAAGACCGCCGTGCTGCCGTCGGATGGCAGTTCGCCGGGCAGCGCCGCGCCACTGCGGTAGCGGCGCGCGTCGCGCAAGGCTTCGTCGAAGGTTTCACGGGCCAGCACGTCGATGCGCAAGCCCGCCGCCGCCGTGCGGCCCAGCTGGCGTACCTGCGCGGCCAAGCTGTCGATGGCAGGCTGCAAGTCCGCCAGCGGCGCCGCATCGAACACGTGCACGTCGGCCTGGCGCGCCGACAGCGCCAGCGCCTCGGCGCTATCGCCGGTCAAATAGATGCCGTTGACGGGGTGGTTCGCCAGCGGGCCCTTGAAACCGCCGTCCTGCACTTCGAAGAACTTGCCCTTGAAGCTAAACGGCGATGTGTTCTGCACGCCGCGCGCCACCGTGATGAATTCATCGATGCGCGGGAGGATATCGGCGTCCGGCGCCGCATCGCCCTGGCGCCGGCGCGCTGCCGCATCGCCACCTTGGCTGATCTGCCAGGCGAAGCGCCCGCCCGTGAAGCGCTGGAAGCTGACGGCGTTCTTTGCCGCGTACACGGCCGAACCCCAGGCCGCGTCGAATTCAGCGATCAGCTTCAGGTGGCGCGTGCTGCGCGCCAGGTAGCCGGCGACGATCCAGCTTTCATCACCTTGCGTATCGTGGCGCACCTGGATGCCGTCAAAGCCGGACAGGTCGGCCGCGCGGGCGATCTGGTGCAGGTAATCGAAATAGTTGAAGGGCGGACGCGCGCCGCGTGGGTCGCTCACGCCCGGCTGCAGCGGACTGGGCGCGCCTGCCGCCCGTTCGCCGCGGCGCGTGATGCCGGGCGCCGCATAGCGGCCATCGCCGCTGGTGGGTAATTGCCAGATGAATTCAATGGTCATGCATGGACTCCTGTCGTGGGTCGAAGAAAGGGCCGGGGCGCGCTTTCCATACTTGCGCGCAGCGGTCTGCCCTACCCTCCTCGCAGAAAACATGCCATGCTGCGTGCGCCCGCCAGCGCCATTCGCTGTTGATTTGGCAGCAATCCGCTGCATCCATGGCAGCAGCGTGCTGCGCGCGCAGCAGCCATGAAAAAAGCCGGAGCCGCATCACTGCGGTTCCGGCTCCACGGGGTCAGTCATGCGCCTAGTCGATGGCGCCCGCCTTTTTCAGGAAGGTGCGCAGGATGTTACGGCTCAGATTCAAATGCTTCGCCGTGCGCACCTGGTTGCGCTCATTGCGCTCCCACGCGGCGCGCACCAGTTCCTGCTGCATGGCCTCAAATTCCACGGCTTCGCCCGAGTCGAGCAAGGCTTGCCAGGCGCGGGCGAAACGTTCGGCGGCCAGCAAGTCGTCCTGGCCGGCCGCGCCGTGGGCCGCGTAGGCGATATCGGCGCCGCCGGCCCAGGCGTCCGGCACGGGGACAGGAGCGGATGCGGGCGCTGGCGCGGGAGTGGTGGCAAGTGCGCGGTGCCAGCCCGACAAACTCAGGTCCTCGGCGCGCACCACGCCGCTGCGGCACACGAGCAGCGCGCGGTGGATGACGTTTTCCAGTTCGCGGATATTGCCCGGCCACGGGTACGCCAGCAAGGCTTGCTGCGCGTCAGCGCCCAGCTCCACCTCACCCAAGTGCAAGCGCTGCGCATAGATGGCCATGAAGTGGCGCGTCAGCGGCATGATGTCGCCCGGGCGTTCACGCAAAGGACGCAGCGGCAGGCCGATCACCTGCAGCCGGTAATACAGGTCTTCGCGGAAGCGCCCGGCCCGCACGGCTTCGGCCAGATCCACATTGGTCGCGGCAATCAGGCGCACGTCGATGGGGATGGCGCGCCGCGCCCCCAGGCGCACCACTTCGCGCTCCTGCAGCACGCGCAGCAGCTTGACCTGCATCGCCAGCGGCAAGTCGCCGATTTCGTCGAGGAACAGGGTGCCGCCGCTGGCCGTCTCGAACCAGCCAGGTTTGCCCTGCTGCGCGCCCGTAAACGCGCCTTTTTCATAGCCAAACAGTTCGCTCTCGACGAGGGTTTCGGAAAACGCGCCGCAGTTAATCGCCACAAAAGTCTGCTCGGCGCGCCCGCTCAAGCCGTGTACATGGCGCGCGATCAACTCTTTCCCGGTACCCGTTTCGCCCGTGATCAGCACCGTCGCCTCGCTGGGAGCGATGCGCTCGATCAGCTCATGCAACTGGCGCGAACGGGGGTCGGCAAAGACAAAGGCCGTGGCGCGCACCAACAAGCTCATTTGCTGCGGGTCGCGGAAGGCGACCAGCGCCTCGCTATCGCCGTCATCGCCCGCGCCGCGGGCCAGGTGGGCGCTGCGCGCGAAATCGCTGCTGAAATTGTGGGCTAAGAGTTCCATGAGCCGACTATACCGCGCTCCATCTCCAGGCGTGAACGAATGGTGCCGCGCTAGCTTATCCGGATTTTGCATATGTGGGGCGTTGGCCCGAACCTTGCTGCAGCAAAGGAGCAGGCAATGTCGCCTGCCCACCACGGAGCCCCCATGCCAGCACGCCAGCTTGGCCTGAATGTGTTTTTACAACGCCACGGCCACCATCCGGCCGCCTGGCGCCAGCCATCCGCCAGCGCCAGCGGGCGGCCCGACCTGGCCTGGTGGCTGCGCGCCGCCAAACTGGCCGAGGCGGCCAGGTTCGACAGTTTCTTTATCGCCGACTTCATCGGCCGCTCCGGCGCCGTCACGCCCGACACGGGCCGCGCCGCCATCGGCCTGCCCTTCGAGCCCTTCACCCTGCTGTCGGCGATTGCCGCCGTCACCAGCCATATCGGCCTGATCGCCACCATCAACACCAATTACGAACACCCCTACCACGTGGCGCGCAAATTCAGTTCGCTCGACCACCTGAGCGGCGGGCGCGCTGGCTGGAACGTCGTCTCCTCGTTTGGCGAGCATACGGCGCGCAATTTCGGCATTCTTGAACCACGCAGTCACGCGGCCCGCTACGCGCGCGCCGATGAATTCGTCGCCTTGTCCAAGGCCCTGTGGGATAGCTGGGATGACGACGCCCTCGACCAGCCCGACCGCGCCGGCGGCCAGTTTTACGCGCCCGCACAAGGGCATGCGCTCAACTTCCAGGGCGAGTATTTTGCCTCGCGCGGCCATCTGGGACTGGCGCGGCCCGCCAACCCGCACACGGTGGCGGGGGCGCGGGCCGCCTGAGCAAGGCCAGACTAGCTTGGATCAGGATCAAAATGCTTGCGCAAGCCTTGCCAGCATTCGAAATAGTCGTTTTGCAGCAGCTCACTGCTTAGGGCGAACGGCGTCGGCTTGAGGATGGTGCGCGTCTCGAACATGAAGGCCATGGTGTCGCCCACCTTGACGGGGGCGGACGTGTCGCTGTGCGACGCCTTTTCGAAGGTCTGCGCATCGGGACCGTGGCCGGACATGCAGTTGTGCAGGCTGGCGCCGCCCGGCACGAAGCCGGCCGCCTTGGCGTCGTACACGCCGTGGATCAGGCCCATGAATTCGCTGGCCACGTTGCGGTGGAACCAGGGTGGGCGGAAGGTATGCTCGGCAGCCAGCCAGCGCGGCGGAAAGATGGCAAAGTCGATGGCTCCCAGCAGCGGGTTTTCGCTGGGCGCTTGCAGCACGAGAAAGATCGACGGGTCCGGATGGTCGTAACTGATCGATCCGATGGTGTTAAAACGGCGCAAATCATATTTATACGGCGCGTAATTGCCATGCCAGGCCACCACGTCCAGCGGTGAATGGTCGAGCGTCGTGCGCCACAAATGGCCGCCGAACTTGGCCAACAGTTCGCACTCGCCATCGATGTCTTCATAGGCCGCGTGCGGCGTGAGGAAATCCCGGCTGTTGGCCAGGCCGTTCGAGCCGATGGGCCCCATGTCGGGCAGGCGGAAAGCCGTGCCGAAGTTTTCACACACATAGCCGCGCGCCACGCCATCGGGCAGGGTCACGCGGAAACGCACGCCGCGGGGAATCACGGCGATTTCCTGCGGTTCCAGTTCGATCAAACCCAGTTCCGTGGCAATCGCCAGCCGGCCTTCCTGCGGCACGACCAGCAATTCTCCATCGGCCGAATAAAAGAAGCGCTGCATGGCACGGTTGGCCGCATACACGTGGATGGCGCAGCCGCTCATCGCTTCGGCGCTGCCATTGCCAGCCATCGTCTGCCAGCCATCGATGAAGTCCACTGGCGTACTGCCGTCGGGCAGTGGCAGCGGGTCCCAGCGCAACTGGTTCGGCGGTGTGGGCGGCATGGCGTGGAAATCGCTGACGATGCGGCTGTTGGCAAGCAAAGTGTATGGCGGATGCTGGCTGGCGGGACGGATGCGGTACAGCCAGGAACGCCGGTTCTGCGCGCGCGGCGCCGTAAAGGCCGTGCCCGACAATTGTTCCGCATACAGGCCTAACGGCGCCTGCTGCGGCGAATTCTGCCCCTGTGGCAAGGCGCCGGACACGGCTTCCGTGGCAAATTCGTTGCCGAAGCCGCTTTGGTAGCCGGCGCCTATCATGCCGGCTCCGCCAAGCCGTCGGCCGCGTCGCGCAGCAAGCGCTGCACCACGTCGGCCTGGCCGATGGCGCCCATGGCCAGCAAGGCGAAGCGGGCCAGAAACAGGGGCGAACGCTGTTCGCCCAGGCCGCTGATGGTGTGGCACAGCTCAGTGTAAAGATTGTCCAGTTCGATATCGGTCATATTGTCTCCTTGTTACTTTGATTGGGCGATGCCGGCCGCCGCCAGCGCCGCCGCCACCTGCCCCGCCTGCACCTCGCGCCAGCGGCCCAGCACATGGCCATCGGGACGCACGAGGTAAAACGTGCCTGGCTGCGCATCAAACAGCGAGAATACCTGCACCGTGTGGTCCCAGGCGCACCCTTGCGCCCCGCTGCGGGCGATCGCCACCGTCGTCAACGGCAATATGTCGCCCAGCGCCAGCAGTTCCGCGGGCACGGCACCATCGTCGCTGAAGTACAGTCCCGTAAAATCGCCATCGGTGCGCTGCACCAGATCGGTAATATACCCCGCTTTTTGTCCGCCGTTGTGCGGCAGCGCCAGCGGACATTCCGGCAAGACCGTACCCGGCGCCGGGCCGGCGGCAAACGTCTCGCTCTCTGGCGCATTCAGGGGCGACTGCGCATAGGCGATGGCGCTGGTCTGGCGCGGGTTGATCAGGGAGCGCACGTGCGCATGCTTGCCCGCCAGGCCCAGCACGGCCGTGCGCATCAGCTCGAAGGCAAAGGTGGGCGGCGCCATGAATTCCGTGCTTTTCGTACCGTGGCGCAGGTTTTCACGGGCAGCGTACACGCGCTCGTCCGAATAGCTGTCCAGCAAGGTATGCGGCGCCTGGCCCTTGACGACATAAGCGAGCTTCCAGGCCAGATTGTCCGCATCGTCGATGCCCGAGTTCGCTCCGCGCACGCCGAAGATGGGCACCAGGTGGGCCGCGTCGCCCGCGAACAGCACGGGGCCGTGCCGGTATTTATCCAGCGTCAAGGCGTTGGCTTTATAGATGGTGATCCACACGGGATGCCACGGTGCCTTTTCTCCCATCATGGCCAGCAAGCTGTCCACGCGGGGCGCCACGTTTTCCAGCAGCACGGCCGCCTGCGCATCCTCGTCGTCGCGCAATTGATAGTCGATGCGCCAGATATCGTCGGGCTGCTTGTGCACCAGCACGGTCGAGCCGGGATTCGATGGCGGGTCGAAATACGCGAGGCGCTCCGTCGGGCGATCGCTCTGCAGGTGGATGTCGACGATCACATAGCGGCCTTCATAGCTGGTGCCCTGCAATTTGAGGCCCAGCGCCTCGCGCACCACGCTGCGCCCGCCATCGGCCGCCACCAGCCAGTCCGTCTCGATTTTGTAGGTTTCATCTGGCGTGGCCACGGTGACGGTGGCGCCGTCCGCGCGCTGGTCCACGCCAGTGACCCGCGTTTGCCAGCGGATATCGATCAGCTCCGGCAAGCGTTCAGCCGCGTCGAGCAGGAATTGCTCGATATGGTATTGCGCCAGGTTGACCATGGGCGGCAGCTTCTGGTTCGCGTCTTGCGGCATCGTGAAGTGCAGAACTTCCGCATCGCGGTAAAAGCTGCGCCCGCCCGCCCAGGGCAAACCCTTGGCCAGGAAACCGTCCAGCGCGCCCAGGCGTTCGATGATTTCCAGGCTGCGCCGCGAGATGCAGATGGCGCGGCTGCCCGTGCAGACGCCATCGTCCGCTTCGATCAGCACGCAGCGCACGCCGTGGCGGGCCAGACCCAGGGCCGTGGCCAGACCCACGGGCCCGCCGCCGACGATCAGGACCGGCACATGCTGCGTGCCAGAGCCAACTGCTTTACCGGGCGGATACACCTTCGGCACATGGGGATAAGGGTGAAACGTGTCGCTCATGATGGGTTCCTCTTCAAGAATGTGTTTTACCGGCACGCGCGATGGGCAGGGTCAGCACGATGGCCGCGCCGGCCACCAGCAGCACGCTGGCGTACAGCAAGCCCGTGGCAAAGCTGTGCGTCAAATCCTTCAGCCAGCCCACGACGACGGGGTTCAGGGCGGAGCCGATATTGCCCGTGGCATTGATGACGGCGATACCGATGGCGCGCGCCCCCAGGCTCAGCGCCCGGTCCGGTGTCGTCCAGAAGACGGACATGGCCGTGTAAGCGCCCGTCGAGGCCATGCACACGCCCAGCAACTGCACCACAGGATTGCCGGCATACGCGGTGAAGAGCCAGCCGCTGGCCGACAGCAGCATGGGCCAGACGATATGCCAGCGGCGCTCCTGCAGGCGGTCCGAGCGGCGGCCCCACAGAATCATGCCAATCACGGTGCACACTTGCGGAATGGCGGCCAGCAGACCAATTTGCGTGTTGCTGGCGTTGCTATTAAAACTTTTCACGATCAGCGGCGTCCACACGGCCACCATGGCCAGGGTGTTGACCAGGCAAAAATAGGCGATGCCGAATTTCAGCACGGTGGGCGACAGCATTTCCGCCAGCACCGATATCTTTTGCTGTGGCGCGATGTGCACCGCGGCAGGCTTGTGTTCGGCCGCCAGCATGCGCGCCAGCACTTGCTGTTCCAGCTTGCCCAGCCAGTTCGCCTTGCCAGGCGAGTCATCGAGGTAGCCGTACACGGCCAGGCCCAGCAGCACGGAAGGCATGCCTTCGAGCAAGAACAGCCATTGCCAGCCCTTCAAGCCCCAGTGGCCATCGAGGCCCAGGATCAGGCCCGACAAGGCCGAGCCGATGGCGGCCGTGACGGGCATGGCGATCATGAACAGGGCATTGGCGCGCGCCCGGTAGGCGCTGGGGAACCAGTAGGTCAGGTAGAGCAGCATGCCGGGCAGGAAGCCCGCTTCCGTCACGCCGACGAGAAAGCGCAGCGCATACAGGCTGGCCGGGCCGCTGGCGAACAGGGTCGCCGTCGAGGCCAGGCCCCAGGCGATCATCATGCTGCCTATCCATTTACGCGCGCCGATGCGGGCCAGCACGATGTTGCTGGGAATGCTGCACGCGATGTAGGCGATATAAAACAGGGTGGTGGCAAAGCCGAACTGGGTGCCGGACAGGCCCAGGTCTTGCATCATGGTCAGGCCGGCGAAGCCGATATTGATGCGATCAAGAAAGGAAAACACGAACAGCAGGAACAAGAATCCCAGCAAATGGCGCGACACCTTGCGCATGACTTGCTGTTCAAGTTGGACGGTGGCCGCGTCAGGAACGGGCGCAGTAGTAGCGGAAATGGCGGGGGGAGCCGCCTGGGTGATGGTCATGCTTGTCTCCATAAGGTGTCGCCCTCCCCTTGTTGTTGTTCTTGGGTAAGAGCTGCCGGGTGATCCCGGCTTGCAACACAGTATGCAGACGACTACGCCAAAGGCTGTCCCCATTTTAGGGACAGCCTTTGGCCAAAAGAACTAGCCAGCGTGCCTAGCCGCGTTTCTTGATGGGCACGTTGTCGATCTTCTGGTTGCCATAGATGAAGGAGCCGTGGCCGCTCCAGTTGTTGTCGGTCACAAAGGTCGCCTCGAACTTGGCCAGGTAGCTGCCGATGGCCGGTGGCGGTACGGACACCACGTATTCGCCGCTCAGGCTGAAGACGCGCGTGGCGCCGCCGATGCCCAGGCCGTGCACGGGACCGCTGACGGGACGGATCACAACGCGGCCATTCGGTGGTGCGATCGACTGCGTAATCAGGGCTTCGCCGCTGACGCTGCCGTCAGCGGGATTGTAAAACAGGGCCAGATTCAGGATGGGTGCGCCAGGCAGGCCGAGATTGCCGGCGATCAGATAGACGTGTTCTACCGCATTCAGTTCAGTTGAGGACACAATGGACTCCTTCGGGGAATGATTCCTGAGCCATGAAAAGGTGGAGATCGCGCGCGGCGACAGGCACTGGCTATCAGCCTTGCCGATGGCCGTTACTTAGCGGCGCATCAACACTCTGCCGACAGCATAGTCCTTATTTTCGTGCCAATATGCTCACATTATTGCCTTGAATTTCAGCAATTTTGTGCTGTACACGCCATGCGGGCTTAGCCAGCGATCTATATCGCTGGCGGCCCCAGACATAGCGCAAACAATTGACGCTGGCTGGAAATGCCCAGGCGCTTATACGCGCGCTTTTGATAGGTGATGACGCTGGAAGGCTGCACGCCCATGCTGTCGGCGATCTCCACGGCCGTCAGCCCTTCGAGCACGCCGCGCAGCACATCGAGTTCGCGCTTGCTCAATTGCGGACCATGCTGGTGCAACCGGGCCAGCATCATGGGCGAAACGCCTTGCGCGGGCTGGCCCTTCAGGCTGTAGTGGTGTTTCGCCGCATACGCCAGCAGCGGCGACAGGGTTTCGACGGCGGCGATTTCGCCGGGCAGGAACTGGCCCTGGCTGCTGTCGCGGTAGAAATTGACGGACAGCCAGATGTCACCGGCTGGCTGCACCAGCAGGGATAAACGGTCCGAGACATTCGGTTTCTGGTAGCAAACGGCGCGGTAGCCCGGATGATCGATCTCGTCGCTGGCCTGCTGGTGCAGCACGATGGCGGGATCGAGTTTCCGCCCCGGCGCCGGCACAATCACGCGCTGATTGCCATCGAGCGCGTAGTAGTGGCGCGCGTAGCTCTCGGCAATGTCTTGCAGGAAACGGCCGCCGCGCCGGTCGGCCACGGCGACAGTGCGGGGGCGGTTGCCAAATTCATAGGCAAAAATCGTGCACTGGGCAATGGGCGCGACCGTGCTGACCGTTTTCAGGATGGCCCCGGCGACGGCATTCACGTCGGCATGGCCGATGGCCGCCATCAGCTCCAGGGTACGCCCGAAGTCCAGCTGCCCTTCCGCCTGCCGCCGCTCGACGCGCCAGTAACGCATGCCCGCTCCCCCTCTTCCTCTTCGCTTACTGCGCGCGCTGCGGCAAGACCCAGTCCGGCCGGATGTAGTGGCAGGTATAGCCGTGTGGCAAGCGCTGCAGATAATCCTGGTGCTCGGGTTCCGCTTCCCAGAACGGGCCGGCCGGCGCCACTTCCGTCACCACCTTGCCGGGCCACAGGCCGGAGGCGTCGACGTCGCGGATGGTGTCTTCGGCGACCCGTCTTTGCTCTTCGTTCGTGTAGAAGATGGCCGAGCGGTAGCTCGTGCCGCGGTCATTGCCCTGGCGGTCCGGCGTGCTGGGGTCATGGATCTGGAAGAAAAATTCCAGGATCTTGCGGTAGCTGATGGTGTTCGGGTCGAAGATGATCTCGATCGCTTCCGCGTGCGTGCCGTGGTTGCGGTAGGTGGCGTTGGCCACGTCGCCGCCGCTGTAGCCCACGCGCGTGGCGATCACGCCAGGATAACGGCGCAGCAAGTCTTGCACGCCCCAGAAGCAGCCGCCCGCCAGGATCGCGGTTTCCTTGTCTTGTGCCATGGTGTCTTTCCCGTTCTAGTCAGAAGCAGCTATCTTACTCTGTCGCGCGACTTTCTTCAGCGGGCCAGCAAGCGTTTGAGCTGCGCCGCCTGGTAGGCGCCGATGGCGTCGTTGAACAGGCAGCGGATCAAGGGATCGTCGACGATGTCGGCCTCCTCCAGTTCGGCCCGCGCCTCGGCATCGAAAGGACCATCGTTGATGCGCATGTACATCGACGTCAGCGATTCGCCCAGCACCAGCGCCGCATGGCATTTCACCAGCGGCACCTCGGTGGTCCAGCCCGGCGCTTCGCCCGTGTCCGGCACAAGGTCGATCAAATCGCCATGCGTACGGTAATGCAGGACTGTGGCGGCGCCATCCTGGCCGGACAGCGACAGCCGCCACAAACGCGGCGCCTGGAAATAGCTATCCTCGGGCAATTCCATGTCGCGGTAGCGCTCGAGCAAGCCGTTCCGGCAAAAATCGAGCACCAGCGCCGTGTCGTCGGCATGCAAGGGCGCGAAACGCCGGGCGATGTCCGCCGTGGCGGGCGGCGGCGCCTCGGGGCGGTAGTCGAAATCCACGTCCTGCGGGCCCACGGGAATGACCCACGGCAGCGGCACGGCCGTCTGTAAACCGTGTGCGTCGAGCAGCACGGCCGTCGACGGGTCGAGGCGGAAGATGTGCGCGTCCGGCAGCGCGGCGCCGATCTCATCGGCAAACCGGCGGTAAGTGATCGGGAACATCGCATGGTTGTACCAGGACCAGTCTTCCTGCACGAACTGGCAGGAACTGGGCACCAGGTAACGGGGCGCCAGCGCGCGCAGCTGCGGCACCCAGTCGTCTGGCAAATCCACTGGTCCTCGCGCTGCCAGCGACGGCGCGATGACGGCGATTTCGCGCATGGTCTGGAATGGCCACAAGACCATGTCCCAGGGCGCAAAGGCGGCCAGCTGCTCAAGCGTCTCCGGGCCGATCCAGGAATCGACGACATTGAGCACGTTCAGTCCCGCCGCTCGCACCTGGAACAGCGAATCGACATCGTCGTCCAGCGCGCGGCGCGGAATCACCTCGATGGCGCCCACCCGCACGGGCACGTCCACGTGCAGCCGCTCGACGGCAGTAAAACCCAGCGCGCGGATCATCGCGAACAGCTCGTCGAAGACGCAGTACAGGTAGATGGGCGTGGCGCGGTCGAGCACGTCGAGACTGTCGAGCGAGCAGTGGTCGTCGTGGAAGTGCGAGATGAAGACGGCATCCCAGCGCAGCCGGCGCACGGCGTCGAGGTCGAAGCGCACGGACGGAAACGCGTGGCAGTTGCGGCTGAACGGGTTTTCGACGATGGGGTCGAAGGCGATGGCCGTGCCTTCGCATTCGAAGACATAGCCGGCGTGCAGGATGCGGGAGATTTTCAGGGGCATAAACAAGCTACAAATAAAACCCGGTTGGGCAGCGCGCCATGATAGCTGAAAAGGCGGCCGCACTGCCCCATGTTTACTTAGTACGGATTATTCAGCACATCCATCGCGAAGTAAGTAAAGATCATGTCCGCGCCCGCGCGCTTGATGGCGCCCAGGGTTTCCTGCACCACGCGGCGCTCGTCAATGGCGCCCGCCTGTGCGGCGAACTTGATCATCGCGTACTCGCCGCTGACCTGGTAGGCGCCGATCGGCAAACGTGTCACCTCACGCAGGTCGCGGATGATGTCCAGGTAGGCACCGGCCGGTTTCACCATCAGCGCGTCGGCGCCTTCGGCTTCGTCGATCAGCGACTCGCGGACCGCTTCGCGGCGGTTCATCGGGTCCATCTGGTACGTTTTGCGGTCGCCCTTGAGGGTGCTGCCGGCGGCGTCGCGGAAAGGGCCGTACAGGCCGGAGGCGAACTTGGTCGAATACGCCATCACGGGCGTGTCGTGGAAACCGGCTGCGTCGAGCGCGCTGCGGATCGCCGCTACCTGGCCATCCATGGCGGCCGATGGGGCGATGATGTCGGCGCCCGCCTGGGCCGCGATGACGGCTTGCTTGCCCAGGTTCAGCACCGTGCTGTCATTGTCGACCGTGTCGCCATGCAGGATGCCGCAGTGGCCGTGGTCCGTGTATTCGCAGAAGCAGGTGTCGGACATGACGACCATTTCCGGTACGGCGTCCTTGATGATGCGCGACATGCGCGCCACCAGGCCGTCCGGGTTCAGGGTGTCCGTGCCATGGCTATCCTTGTGGTGCGAAATGCCGAAGGTCATGACGGAGCGCAGGCCGGCGCGCGCGTAGCGCTCGACTTCCTGCGCCAGCTTCGCTTCGGGAATGCGGCGCACGCCGGGCATGGACTTGATGTCGATGAAATCGCTGGACCCTTCATCGACGAAGATCGGCAGGACCAGGTCGCGCGGATTGATCTCGGTCTCGCGGAACAGCTCGCGCAGTTGCGGGGTCGCGCGCAGGCGGCGCATGCGCGAAGTGGGGAATTGTGCTGGCATGGGGTGACTGGCTTCAGGTTAAGAACGCCGATAAGTATACGCCGATCACGCCGATTGCGCCGGGCCGCCCGGCAAAAAAGCCGCGCAGGTCAAGAAACGCTTCGTTCTACCTTCATTGCGCGTGCAGCAGGGCCGCCACTTGCCAGCGCATGTCCGCCGCCAGTTGCACCAGCATCGCGCCGCGGCGGCGCGCATCGGCGCGCTTTTTCGACGGCACAAGCTCCAGGTCCGGCATCCGGCAAGGGCCGCATGGCAGGCGGAAATTGCCGTCGCTGGTGGGCAGCGCATGCAGTTCCTGCCACGCCAGGTCGTAGTCACAGGAGATGTGTCGGCGCCGGCGCCAGTTCAGCGCGATGCGGTTGGCGTTGCTGACCAGGTCAAGGTGGCCGCAGCCGAAAAAGTCGCCCAGGTCGCGCAAGGCGGCCACCATCAGGTTTTTCGGCCGGCAGCCATGCAGCGCCCGTGTGGCCTCTTTCACCGCCTGCGCACCGGCGGGTGAGCGCAAGCCCTGCAAGGCGCCCAGCTGGATGACAGTGCCGCCAGACTGGGGACGGAACAGGAAACTGGCCAGGTATAGCGGGACGCCGTCGCGCGTCAGACGCAGGCACAGTTCCCCTTCGCGGTGGCTGTCGTGGATGGCCGTCAGCTGCAAGCGGTAGCTGGCGCCATCCTTGCCCTCGATAGTGGCCAGCACCAGCGCGCGCCGCGCCGCGTATTCGACCAGCGGCCGCGCGCCAGCCTGCCACAGGAAGCGGTAATGTCCGCACAGCAGGTCCACCCTCGCCGCGCAGCCAAACCGGCGGCTGGCATAGGGACGATAAATCTTGTACCGCAGGCTGGGATGGGCCTGCGTCAGCGCCGCCAGGCCAGGCATCAATGCGATGAACGCTTGCCAGCGTGCGCGTTGCACGGGAAAGACGATGGCGCCCAGGGCGGCCTTGAGGCGGTGCCCATGCTGGCGCAGTGGCGCCTGCTGCGGCGCGGCGTTGTCGCCGGTAGCGGTAAAAGTATGCATGAAAACGGCTCTGCGACGGGTCGGGACAGGCAAGCCGCGGCGGGCCGCGGGCAGCCCGGAACAGGCGGCTGCGCGCATGCTGCCGCCTGTTCCGGGTAGAGCGGATGATAGGGGGAGGCGAAAATGAAGGGGGTTACAAGTTGGTAATGTGCCGGCCGGCCACTGGCGCTGGCAGCTTAGCGCAGCAGCCGCAATCGCAGGCGCAAGCCCGGCGCCGCATCCTCGATCTCCAGGCTGCCGCCATGCAGGGCCGCGATGGCCGCGACGATGGACAGGCCCAGGCCATTGCCGGGCAAATGGCGGCTCTTGTCGAGCCGGTAAAAACGCTGCGTCAGCTTCGGCAGTTCCTCCGCTGGCACGCCAGGGCCGTTGTCGCGCACGGCCAGCCAGTTGCCCTGTTCATCGCTGCCGGCCGACACTTCCACCGTGGCGCCCCGCCCCGCGTATTTGATGGCGTTGTCGACCAAGCTGGCCAGGGCGCTGCCCAGCAGGTTGCGGTCGCCGCGCGCCGGCACGCCCTCGCCATACATCTGCACCAGCAGCACGCCCTGCTCGTCGGCCGTCGCTTCGTACATTTCCACGATGTCGGCGCCGATCTGCTGCAGGTCGATGTCGTCGAAATTCTCCGGGCGCATGCCCGATTCGGCCGCCGCGATCTGCAGCAGCTTGTCGAACACGCGCGTGAGGTCGTCGATATCGTCGATGGCCGCCTGCGCCGCGCTCTCGTAGCCGGCCACGCCCTGCTGCTGGCGCAAGGCGCCATCGAGCTTGTTGCGGATGCGGCCCAGCGGCGTGCGCAGGTCGTGCGCGATGGCGTTCGACACGTGGCGCACGCCTTCCATCAAGTGCTCGATGCGGTCGAGCATGCGGTTGATATCGCGACTCAGCAAGCCAAATTCATCTTCGCTGGAGACGGGTATGCGCCGGCTCAGGTCCCCCGCCTCGATTTCCCCCGCCGTGCGGCGGATCTGCCCGATGCGCGCTTCGAGCTGGCGCCGGAACAGCCACGCGCCTGCCACCACCAGCAGGATGGCCACCCCGCCGCCATAGGCCAGCGAGCGCAGCACCAGGGTGCGGATCGACTTGCCCTCCTCCATGTCGCGTCCGACGAACAGGCGCGCGCCGCCCGCCAGGTCGCGGATCAGCATGCGCGCGGGCACCCTGCGTCCTTCGCGCGTGACGTCGCGGTGCAGCAAGCGGTCCACGGGGCTGCCAAGGTCGGGCCACGACGACAGATTGCCCGCCACGCGGCGGCCATCGGCGCCCACCAGCAAAAAAATCTCCGTGTCGCTGTCGGTGCGGTCTGTGAGCAAATGGGCGATTTCCGCCGTCGTGCGGCTGCTGCCGCCTTGCTCGTACAAAGCCGCAAGGCGCTCCGAGAGCAAGGTCAGCTTGCGGTCCACGCTGCGGTCCAGCACGCCGATGGTGCCGAAATAGAACACGGCGCAGACAATGCTGATCGAGACGACCACCAGCACGCCATAGCCGAGCGCCAGGCGGGCCGCGATCGAGCGGTGCCAGTTACGCACTATCGATCACGCCCAGGGTGTAGCCGACGCCGCGCACCGTGTGGATCAGCGGCGGCGAAAATTCCTTGTCCACCTTGGTGCGCAAACGGCTCACCTGCACGTCGATGACGTTCGTCTGCGGGTCGAAATGGTAGTCCCACACAGCTTCGAGCAGCATGGCGCGCGTGACGGACTGGCCCTGGTGGCGCATCAGGTATTCCAGCAGGCGGAACTCGCGCGGCTGCAGGGCGATTTGCCGGTTGGCGCGCGTCACGCGCATGGTGCGCATGTCGAGCACCAGGTCGGCCACCTGCAGCTGCGTCGCTTCGGGCACGGGCGCGGCGCGCCGCAGCAGCGCCTCGATGCGCGCCAGCAGTTCGGCGATGGCGAACGGTTTCGACAGATAATCGTCACCGCCGCTGCGCAGGCCGCGCACGCGCTCGTCGACGCTGGACAGGGCGGACAGCACCAGCACGGGCGTGTTGCTGCCCATGCCGCGCAGGCGCGCGACGATGGCCAGGCCATCGATCTCGCCGGGCAACAGGCGGTCGAGCACCAGCGCATCCCAGTCTTCGCCGCAGGCCAGGCGCATGCCGTCGATGCCATTGTCGCAGGCGGTGACGTCGTGGCCCGCCTCACGCAGGCCGGCACAGATATAGCGGGAAGTTTCAGCTTCGTCTTCGATGACCAGGCAGCGCACGGAGGTTCCTTGTAAAAGTCAGGGCAGCAGATACGCGCAGCATACGCCAGGCACGGGCCGCTTGCAACGCGCCGCCACGTGCGGCGAACGATGACAGGGTCGGGTACAATACAGCCTCGACAATTTTTCGCCGCGCCCGCGCGCGCATGTGCGCAGGTTTTATCGGCGCCTCGCGGCTTGCCGCGGCCTGCATAGCCACCACTGCCATTAACGAACAGCAGGCACGCCTGACGCGCGCCACAGACAAATACAGCCATGAAATCGACCTACTCTCTCGCACTGGCGCTGGCCATGGCCATCACCTGCGGCAGCGCCGCCGCCAAAGACACCAAGCAAAGCATGCTGTTCGATGAAATCCCCATCGGCAGCTGGAGCACTTCCGCCGAACTGGGCGCCATCACCACCTCGGGCAACACGGTCGGCACCTCCGTCACCGGCAAGATCGACGCACGCCAGGAACTCGATGACTGGAGCAACCAGTACATCTTCAGCGGCTACTTCAAGGAAGACGAAACGACCAACGACGACGGCGAGAAAGTGCGCGAACGCTCGGCCGAACGCTTTTCCGCCTCCGCCAAGGCCGCCTACAAGCTGATGGCTGACCATGAAAAACTGTTCGTGCTGGCCTCGCACGTGAACGACAAGTTCGGCGCCTACACCAAGTACTCGACCCTGGCCGTCGGTCATGGCTCGCGCTGGTACCAGTCGAGCGACAAGAGCGTCGACGTGGAAGTCGGTCCGGGCTATTTCAGCGGCACCAACGATGCAGGCGAATCGGAACACGGCCTGACGGTACGCGGCGCAGCCGCCATGAAGTGGAAGATCAGCCAGTCGGCCATGTTTACGCAGACGATCAGCGTGGAACGGGGCACCTCGAACACCCACTCGATCGCCGAAACGGCCCTCAGCACGAAAATCAACGGCACCATGCAGATGAAGGCCGCCTTCAGCGCCCGTAACGATACGCGCGTACCCGACGACAAGAAGAACACGGATACGCAGACGTCGCTGACCCTGGTCTACTCGTTCTGAGATGCCGGCCACGCTGATGCGGCGACTGCGCGTATGCGCCCTCCTGTGCGCCGCGGCGCTGCTGAGCGGCTGCGCCGCCGTCACCGTCAGCGCGATCTCGCCAGCCGACTACCTGCAGCAACGGCGCGGCGACATCCTCACCACGGGCAAGCTCAGTGCCTCGGCCAGCGAAGTGCTGCGCATCATCGGCAGCGACATCGCCGCCTGCGAAGCGAATACGGGCAGTTGCCGCGCCGACCTGGCCCGCTCCGAGCTGCTCAGCGACGAGCAGCGCCTGGCCACACTGTCCGAATTGTGGCTCGAAACTGCCCTGGCGGAAGAAAAACAGGGCGGCCACC
Organism: Janthinobacterium salmonicoloratum; assembly: GCF_051380845.1. Taxonomy (NCBI): domain Bacteria; kingdom Pseudomonadati; phylum Pseudomonadota; class Betaproteobacteria; order Burkholderiales; family Oxalobacteraceae; genus Janthinobacterium; species Janthinobacterium salmonicoloratum. The sequence goes on from NZ_JBNYXV010000001.1 coordinate 490,356, forward strand.
CGAGCGCCGAACGGCTGGCCGCCTGGCTCGAATCGGCCCGCTATGCGTATGCCTACCTGTTTTACACGACGCGCACGCCGGGCCAGCGCGCCTTCGAAGAGCGGCAGACGCAAATCCGCGACTACTATAACTATGCCGTGCAAAAGGCCGTCGGCAACCTGTTCCGCCACCGCGGCGAATACCGTCCCGACGGCCATGTGATCCGCGTCGCCGGCTGGGAAATCGACAGCGAATTGTCGGCTCTGCGCCTGCCCGACGACGGCACCCTGCCCGAGGAACTGCTGCCGGCCACCTCGCTGTCGTTTTCCGGCCTGCGCAATGTGTACCGGCGCGACGGCTTCGGCGCCGACCTGGTGGCAGTCATGCCCAAGCCCCAGGCGTCGAAAGGCGAGTATGTGCCCTACCAGGAAACCCGCTTCCCCGTCGTCACGGCGCTGATCCGCTTCGACGGCAACAGCCTGCAGGAAGTGCTGGCCACGCAGCAGCTGCTGGTGATGCTGGTCGACCCGACACGCAGCGAATCGACGCGCATGGCGGGCCAGGAACTGCCCGTTGCCGCCAATTTCACGGCCGGCTATGGCTTGTGGCTGGCCCGTTCCGGCTTTGGCGTGCAGGCGCTGCGCACCCTGTTCGGCCGCGCCGACGGCATTTCGCGCCCGCAGGTGCACCTGATGCAGCCCTACGACCCGAACAAGCGCACCATCGTCATGCTGCATGGCCTGGCCAGCAGCCCGGAAGCGTGGATCAATGTGGCGAATGAACTGATGGGCGACGAACAGCTGCGCCGCCGCTACCAGATATGGCAGGTGTACTACCCGAGCAATGCGCCACTGGCGGCCAACAATGTCGCCATCCGCCAGGCGCTGAACGCGACGCTGGCGCAATTCGCCCCTTCGGCCAAGGCCGACGCCGCGAACGACATGGTCTTGATCGGCCACAGCATGGGCGGCGTACTGGCGCGCCTGATGGTGTCCGATGCCAGCAACACCCTGCTCGACGCCATCACCGAAGAATACAATTTGAAGGGCAAGAAGGCGGAAAAGGTGCGCGCCGGCCTGGCGCCCTACCTGAATTTCACGGCCATGCCGCAGGTGAACCGCGCCATCTTCATCGCCGCGCCGCACCGCGGCACCTCGTTCGCCAACCACAAGGTGGCGCGCTGGATCGCCAACCTGATCACACTGCCCATCAACATGCTCGACCAGTTGTCCGACGCGGCCGGCAGCTTGGCGCAGCTGGACACGGGCAGCAGCGAGCCACTGCGCATCCCCAACAGCATCGACAACCTCAGCGACAAGGACCCATTCGTACGCCTGGTGGCGGACCTGCCCATCTGCCCGAAAGTGCGCTATTACTCCATCATGGGCAACGACACGCCGGACCTACCCCTGGCGGAATCGAGCGACGGCGTGGTGCCCTACGCCAGCGCCCACCTCGATGGCGCGTTGTCGGAGAAAGTCATCCCCTCGTGGCACAGCGTGCAGGAAAGCCCGCAGGCGATTTTGGAGATACGGCGGATTTTGCGGCTGCCTGACAGCCTGCCTTAGGCCCCGTCACGCCCGCAAGGCCGCCAGCGCAGTAGCGGCGGCCAGCGCGGCAAAGCAGCCGGACAAGGGAGGCAAAGGTGGAGCGGATGGCCGTGGCGCATGCAGGCGTGACGCCACGGCGCACAGGATGCCGGTGGCGGCCGCATCGCCCGCCTCCCCCGTGCCCGCCAGCGCGGCCAGCGAACGGGAGCCCATCGCCCGCTCAAGCAGCAAGACATCATCATCGGATGACGCGGCCAGCACGCGCACGGTGCCGTCACCATCCCACCAGCGCAGCACGGCGCCAGCGCGGCGCTCATCGTCGCCAGTCGACAGCTTCAGCATGGCCGGCTGGCCGCCCTGCAGCACGGGCACACCATCGGCGCGCAGTGACCATTGCCGAAAATAGTCGGCAATGCGGTTCTGGTAATCCATGGGTAATCCTGAGATGAGGGTCAGGACACTACTATAAGAGACAGGCGGGCAGGTAGCCTGTTCATGCCGGCTCGCGCCATTTGTCCTTAATCTCCAGCATGGCCGGCAAGTGTTCGACAAACAGCGCCAGCAGGTCCGGGTCGAAGTGCGTGCCGCTGTCGCGCTGCATGGTGGCGATCGCGTCCGACACCGTCCAGGCGGGCTTGTACGGGCGTTCGCTGGTGAGCGCGTCGAAGACGTCGGCGATGGCGACGATGCGGCCCTCATGGGGGATTTCCTCGCCTTTCAAGCCTTGCGGATAACCGCTGCCATCCCATTTCTCGTGATGCGTGAGGGCGATGGTGCGCGCCATTTTCAGCAGGCCGCCCGCATGCTCGCCGATGATGGCCGCGCCGATTTCCGCGTGGCTGCGCATGACTTTCCATTCGTCCGCATCGAGCTTGCCGGGCTTTTGCAAGATGGCGTCGGGGATGCCGATCTTGCCCACGTCGTGCATCGGCGCTGCGTTCAGCAGGTCTTCCGCCCTGCCCGCGCTGTAGCCGGCCGCCAGCGCCAGCTGGCGCGCGTAATAGCTCATGCGGATGACGTGCATGCCCGTCTCGTTATCCTTGTATTCGGCCGCCTGACCCAGGGTCTGGATCACCTGCAGGCGCGAGCGGCGCAATTCCTCGGCGTCGACCAGCGACAGATGCGTGCGCACGCGGGCGCGCACGATGGGCGGGCTGACGGGTTTCGTGATGTAGTCGACGGCGCCAGCGTCAAAACCGTCCGCCTCGTCCTTCACGTCGCACAGGGCGGTGACGAAAATGACGGGAATCGGCGCCGTGACCGGCATGGCCTTGAGCTGGCGACACACTTCATAGCCCGTCATGGCGGGCATCATAATGTCGAGCAGGATCAGTTCGACGGGGTTGTTCTGCGCCAGTTCCAACGCCTTCTCGCCGTCCTTCGCATACAGCAGGCGGTAGTCGTCCTGCAGAATCTGGCGCAGCACCTGCAGATTCGTCGCTTCATCATCGACCAGCAGCAGGATCGGTTTGTCTTCGTGTAAGGTCATCTGTAGCCCAATATCAGGAAAGGTCGGCGGGCGCCGGCGCATCCAGCCACGCCAGCAACTGGCGCAGCACGCCCGCGGCGCGCGCAAATTCAAAGTCGTCGATGGCACTGGCCAGCGCCTGCAGTCGCTGCTGTTGGCCGTGCGGCGCCAGCATGGCGGCGATCTGCGCCATCAAGGCGTCGTCCAGCTGCCCGCCTTCCAGGCTGGCGATGGCTTGCCGCAGCAAGGCACCAAAGGCGGAGGCATCGAGCGACGCGCTGGCGAGTGCCTCGGCCGCCGGCACCAAAGGCGCTTCGGCGCCCGCCTCCAGCTCGCCGGCCAGCGCCATGAAGGCGGCCGCCAGTTGCACCAGCAATTCGGTCACAGGCAGCTGGCGCGCGATGGCTTGCTCGATGCGTCCCAGCAGGCTTTCGACCTGCACCAGGCACAGGTTGCCCGCCGCGCCCTTGATACGGTGCAGCAAATGGCCCGCCACGCTGCTGCCGCCGCCGCGTTCCATTTCCGCCGCCAGCATCGCGGCGCAGTCGCCATTGGCCTGCACGAAGCGCGCAATGGCGCGCTGCAAGGCCTCGCGGCCGCCCCACAGGGCGACGCCGCGCTGCCAGTCCACCTGGCCAGCGGCGGCACGCGCCACCGCGCCGGCCGCCGGCGGCGGCATGGCCACGGCGATGTCGAGCAGGCGGGCGATTTCCGCCGTCAGCTTGTGCATCTCCAGCGGCTTCGAAGCAAAGCCGTTCATGCCGGCCGTCTGCGCGGCGCGCCGGTCCTGTTCCAGCACGCTGGCCGTCAGGGCGATGATGGGCGTCGCCTTCAGGCCCTGTTCGCGCTCGTGCACGCGGATCAGGCGCGTCGCTTCCAGGCCATCCATGCGCGGCATCTGCACGTCCATCAGGACGATGTCGAAGCTGCCCTTGCTGAACTCGCGCACGGCGCTCTCGCCATCGCTGGCGGCGATCACCTGGTGGCCGGCCGCGCCCAGGCTGATCAGGAGCAGCTCCACATTCTGCGGCACGTCGTCGGCTGCCAGGATGCGCAGCGGCGGCAAGGCCACCACGGGCTGCTCGCTGCGGCGCGCCACGGCCTTGCCCGGCGCCAGCGGCAGCAGCACGTGGAACACGCTGCCCACGCCCAGGGTGCTTTCCACCGTGATGGTGCCCCCCATCAGTTCGACCAATTGCAGTGAAATCGTCGTGCCCAGGCCCGTGCCGCCAAAGCGGCGGCTCATCGAGGAATCGGCTTGCGTAAAGGGAGCGAAGATTTTATCGAGCCGGTCGGCGGGGATGCCGATGCCCGTGTCGTGCACGGCGATATGCACCTGCTCGCCCTGCGTGCCGACGGCCACGCGCACATGGCCCACTTCCGTGAACTTGACGGCGTTGCCGATCAGATTCGTCAGTACCTGCTGTACCCGGCGCGCGTCGCCCAGGAAGAACTGGCCCATGCCGGGATCGACATCCACATGCAGCACCAGGTCGCGCGCATGCGCCGTGATGCGCAGCGACGCGGCCACGTGGTCGACCAGGTCAGGCAGCGAAAAGTCCACCAGTTCCAGTTCGGTGGCGCCTTTTTCCAACTTGGCCATGTCGAGGATGTCGTTGAGCAGCTCGAGCAGGGAACGGGCGGACTGGCGCACCGTGCCCAGATGGCGGCGCTGCAGGCTGTCCAGGGCGGTCCCCAGCAGCACTTCCGTAAAGCCGATGATGGCGTTCATCGGCGTGCGGATTTCATGGCTCATGTTGGCCAGGAAGCTGGTCTTCGATTCGGCGGCCAGCTCGGCGCGGTCTTTAGCCGCGCGCAGGTTTTCCTGCATGGCGCGCCGTTCGCTGACGTCGGTGGCCAGCTTGACCACCTTGAACGGCTTGCCGTCCGTGTTAAAGATCGGGTTGTACGAGGCCTGTATCCACACTTCCTGACCATGTTTGTCGATGCGCTTGTACTCGCCGGTATTGAATTCACCCTGCGCCAGGTGGTGCCAGAACGCCATATAGTCCGGCGAAGTCACGTAACCCGGTTCGCAGAAGATGCTGTGGTGCAGGCCCAGCACGTCGTCGAGCCGGTAGCCGACGAGGTTGAGGAAGTTCTCGTTGGCCGCCAGGATGCGTCCCTGCAGGTCGAACTCGATGACGGCCATCGCGCGCGAGATGGCCGTCACCTTGCCTTCGTATTCGGCGTTGCGCAATTCGCTTTCCGTGATGTCGAGGATGACACCATCGACCCAGCGCACCACGCCATCGTTATCGAGCACGGGACCGCTGCTTTCGCGCACCCAGCGTTCGCGCCCGTCGCGGTGAATCATGCGGTAGACGTTCTCGAAATCGCGCTTCTCGCCGGCCGCCTGCACGCAGGTGTCGTTGACGCGCTGGCGGTCGTCCGGATGTACGAGGTCGAACAGCCTGACCCGCCCTTCGATGAAATCCTGCGGCATCCAGCCCGTCAGGTTGAAAACGGCATCGCTGATGAAAATCATCTGCCATGCGGGCGCGTAGCTGCAGTGGAAGGACACGCCGGGGATATTGCGGATCAGGGTGCGGTACTGGCGCTCGCTGTCCTTCAGCGCCTGCTCCATGCTGCGCGACGAACGCATGTCCGTGACAAAAGCCACGAACAGGGGCTGGCCCGGCGTGTCGATCTTGCCGATCGCCACGCGCATGGGCAGCACGGCGCCATCCTTGTGGCAGCCATCGAGTTCGCGTCCGCTGTCGAGGATGCGCGAGGCGCCCGTCTCCAGGTAATCGCGCAGATAGCCCTCGTATTCGACCGCGTCGGCCGGCTGCAGCAGCACGCTGGCGTCGCGCCCCACGATCTCGGCTTCGCGCCAGCCAAACAGGCTTTCCGCGGCGGGGTTGAAGGAACGTACCTTGCCTTGGCCATCGATGGTGATCAGACCATCGGCCGCCGTGTCGACGATGGCGCGCAGGCGCGATTCGCTGACGCTGGCGTGGCCCAGCAGCTGGCGGTAGCGCAGCAAGCCGTTCGCGGCGGCCACGAAGACGGTCAGGGTGACGGTGATCAGGGCCACGGCCAGGGCCACGAACGAGGCCTGTACCGTAATCGTATTCTCGCCTGCCGTGGGCGTACCGGAAAAGCGCGCCGCCAGCATGCCCGTGTAATGCATGCCGGAAATGGCCAGGCCCATGACGACGCTGCTGACCAGCAAGGATGCCAGGGGGCTCAGGCGCTGGCGCATGGCGTTCAGGCCGAAGCGTATCCACAGCGCCAGCATGGCCATGGTGACGGCCACCACCAGCGACAAGACAAACAGCCACGGCTGGTAATGCAGGGTCAGCGAAGTTAGCATGGCGGCCATGCCGCTGTAATGCATGGAACCGATGCCCACGCCCACCAGCGCGCCACCCACCACCAGTTGTCGCCAGCTGATGCGCGGACGCGCCAGCAAGTGCAGCGCCACCCACGAAGCGGCCACGCCGGGCAGCATCGACAGCAGGGTCAGGCCGGGGTCGAAGGAAACGCGCGTGCAGATATCGAATGCCAGCATGCCGATGAAGTGCATCGACCAGATGCCGCCGCCGAGCGCGATGGCGCCCGTGATGATGGCCGTCTGGCGCTGGAAGCCGCGCTCGCTGCTGCGCGCCATGCCGGCGATCTGCAGGGCCATGAACGAGGCGAAAATGGCGATGCCGATGGAAAACAGCACCAGCCAGACATTGTGCGTGCCATAGATATAGGCAAGCGTGTTGTCCGATACATCAAACATGGAACTAAGCATACTGTCGTGGCATAAGGTGAGTGAAACGTGACGTCGCAAAACATGACGGCGCACCGTGCGCCGGCGCCACGCTTTTTACTAAAGCGGCAACACAGCGGAAATGACAACGGTAGCAGTCGACCAGGGCAAGGCTCGGTCATCACGCCCGCGCCTGCCGCGCGGGGGAAAGGTGCTTGTTCAGAGAGAAAAAGCGGAATGCGTACGAACTCTGGCGCGGATGTCTGGCCGCCAGCGTGACGATGATTTTTTAAAGAGCCACGAGTATAGTTGCTTTGCGAACATATTCATAGGACTTCAGCAATACAGTTATCAAAAATGATAGTAATTGCGGCGGCGATGCGACAATGGCCCGCCTATGCCTGCGGCCAGCGCGCGCGGATGGCATCGGATTGCTGGCTGATCGGGCCAGCCGTCTCGCTGACAGGGATACCGGCCAGTCTACAGCGGCGGCTGAGTTCGTCCTTGATCTGGCACAGCGACCAGCGCTGCGGCACGGGCAAGTCCAGGCCCACCATGCGGATCAGCGGACAGTCCGTGAGGGTCGTGTAGAGCAGCAGCTCCACGCGCGCAAGCGGTGGCGCAGCCCGGTAGACCTGCAGCGCGCCTCCATACCTGACCACTTCCACCCGCTGCAGCTGCACCAACTCCAGCTGTACGCTTTTATCCCAGCCCGGCAGGCGCCGCGCATGGCGCCGCAGCAACAGGCCCGCATCGTCAAGTTCCACATGAAAGAGCAGGCTGCGTCCGGGAAACAGTACCAGGCCTGCAATCCAGGCGGCCAGCGCCAGCGGACCGAACAACACTGCCTCGCCCGCATACGGCACGTCGCGCCAGACGGCTTGCCCGATAAAGGCGAGGATCAGGGCGCAGCCGCCCAGCAGCACGCTGCGCGACAGCACGGGATGCATATGCGCCATCAACGCCGCCTCGGCAGCCGCACCCTCGGCTGGTGCAAAGCATATCCACTCCGCGCGCGCCCCTTTCAGCTTGCGCGCCATATCTCCGCTCAAGCGGTCGGCGCCAGCATGCCGCGGAACCACGCCAGCTGCTCGCGCGTTAGGTAATTGGCGCCATCGCCATGCAGGATGACGATCTCGATCTCGGGAGGAATCGAAGCGATCAGTTGCGCGCCTGTGACGGGAATCTTGGGGAACGCGATGCCGTCCAGGAAAGCCGGGTCTTCCGCCACCGTCACGCACTGGCGCTCGGGATTGGGCGATGGCACGAGGAACAGGTCGATCTGCTCGCTTTGCCCTCCGATGACGACATGCAATTGCGCGGCCAGCAGTTCGGGCAGAATCAGCTCGATGTTATTCTCGGCGCGCGATTGCTGGAAAGCGCTTTTCAGGAGCGTGAGGACTGGTGTGGCGGACATGGGGACAGTAAAAAATGGAGACGGCGGCAGTGTAGCAGAGGCGCCGCGAGGGACGCGTTCTGCAAGCACAGCCTTTACATCTTGTAGTTCAGCGAGACAAGTACGCTGCGCGGCGCGCCGTAGCGTTCCAGCCCGCCCGACCAGGAGTAGCCGAGTCCCTGGTAGTAGCGGCGGTCGAGCACGTTGTCGACATTCACGCGCAGTTGCAGCTGCTCGCTGAGACGGTAGCCGGCCGTCAGCCCGACGATGGCGTAGCCGCCCTGCTGCGTCAGGTAAGCCTTGTCGCGGCGGTAAATCTTGTCCTGCGCAGTCACGTAGGCGCCCAGATTCCATTGCGCCAGGCTGCCGCTCAGCTGCACGTTCGTGTACAGCTTGAACAATTGCTTCGGTTCATCGGTAGCGATGCGCTGGCCGATGTTGGCGGCCACGCTGTCCTTTGTATACTTGGCCAGCACATAGGTGTAGCCGCCCGCGATCTGCCAGCCCGGGAATGGCGAGCCCGACAATTGCAGATCGACGCCTTCGCTCTGCACCTGCCCGGCCGCGCGGGCGCAATAGATGGCGCCGCCCGTGGGGCAATTGACTTCATCGGCCATGGCGCGGTTGTTTTGTTTGATGCGGAACAAGGCGCCGCTGGCATTGAGCCTGCCGCCGAAATACTCGCCCTTCACGCCTACTTCCAGATTGGTACCGCTCAGCGGTGGCAAGGTGTTGCCCTTTACATCGAGCACGCTTTGCGGCTGAAAGATCTGCGTGCCGCTCGCATACACGGAATGGTGCTGATCCAAATCGTAGACCAGGCCCGCGTACGGCGTGAACTTCGCGTTTTCCGTCAGGTCGCGGCGCCACGTCGGATTGGTGGCATACCAGCCCGTGACATCCTGCGCATACCAGCCGAAACGCCCGCCCAGCACCAGGCGCAGCGGATCGGCCAGGCTGAAATTGCCGGCCGCATACAGGCCCTTCTCATCCGTCTTGCGGCCCCAGTTGTACGGCTCAAATGGCGCGCCATTCATGCGGTAGGCGCGCGGATTCCAGCTGCGGATGTCGATCACGCGCTTCCCCGCACCTTCCCAGCTCTGCGCCGCGTCCGAATCGTCATGGCGGTAGCTGGCGCCGACGATGACGTCATGCTGGCGGCCGAACCAGGTGACGGGGCCGCTCAAGCGCCAGTCCGCCACCACTTGTTGCGTGTTGTACTTCCAGCCCGTTTCCGACTGTTCCAGCAGAAACGTTTCGCCATCGACGCGGCTGTTGGTGGTATTGCGCGTACTCGACGAGGCATCGATGCGCGTGATGGCGAAGCGGCTGCGCCAGCCCTTCTCCAGTTTCGTTTCCAGGTCGGCGAAGAACACGTTGTTGTCGCGTTTCTGGAAGGAATCGGCGTTGTTCAGGAAAGTCGAGCGGGGCAAGTCCATGTGTCGGCCATCAGGCAAGGTCGGCAGGCCGACGAACACGCCGTCGGTGCGGCTGTGCTGGCGCGAGAAACCGATGCCGGCCGTGGTCGACGGCGTCAGGTCCGCCTCGACGATCGCATACACGGTGCCGTTGGTGTTGTTGACCACGTCGACGAAACTGTCGCTGTCGCGCCAGCTGGCCGCCACCCTGCCGCGCACGCTGCCCGAGGCGTTCAGGGCATTGCTGGCGTCCACCGTCAATTGCCGGTCCTTCCAGCTGCCCAGGTGGGCCGAGGCGTCCAGCAAGGGCGTAGCCGTGGGGCGCTTGCGTATCATATTAATGCTGCCCGACGGCGCGCCCGCCCCTTCCATCAGGCCGGTGGCGCCGCGCACCACTTCCACGCGGTCGTACATCAGCATGTCGGCGGAGACGTTGCGTTCATTAAAACCCGTGACATCGAGCGGCAAGCCATCGACATTCACGTGGCTCAAGGCGAAGCCCCGGGCGAAATACGTGGTTTCCTGGTCGGACACGCCTTGCGTCTTGCCATACAGGCCGGGCGTGGCGCGCGCCACGTCCTGCAAGGTGGTCAGGTCGAAATCTTCCATTTGCTGGCGCGAAATGACGCTGACCGTTTGCGGCGTGTGGCGCTGCGACAGGTTCAAGCCCGTGGCCGTCGACAGATTCCTCGACGTGTATAAACCCGTGCCTTCCGTGGCGCGGTCCGCCTCGGCGCTGACGACCACGGCGGGCATGCTGTCCAGGCCGCCATCGGCCGTACTGACATTGATCTTGCGCAAAAGGTAATTGCCATTGCCACTATCCGTCACTTCCAAACCGCTGCCTTGCAGCAGTTTTTGCAGGCCGGCCACGACGCCATGGCGGCCCTGCAAGCCTGACGTCGCCAGGCCGTCGAGCGCCACGCCCTGGGTGGACAGGTTGACGCCGGCGGCGATGGCAAACGACGCCAGCGCGCCGCGCAGGCTGCCGGCAGGAATATTGTAGTCGCGCACGTTGGCGGCCGGGCTGGACTCGGCAGCCAGCGCCACCTGAGGCAAGCCGGTGCCGGCGGCGCCCACGGCGAGGAGCAGGACCAGCGCGGCGCGCACGGCGCCCGTAGTCGGATGGAGCGTCATTCGCGCTGGAGAAAATGGTGCAAGGATGCGGTGCTGCAAAGCCATGTAAGCCCTTTCGATGATTCGGATTGTTCGTTCTCTACCTTGTATGACGGAGCAATCTGAAAAAAGGGACAGGCAAACGGAAAATTTTGCTTCAGGCAGCCTCGACACTGATCCAGTAGCGCGTGCGACGCGCCAGCCGGATCGGCAAGGAACGTTGCAGCAAGAGCAGGATGTTGTCCGGGTCGTTCAGCTGGAAGATGCCGTCCACGGGCATGGCAGCCAGCGCCGGATCGCAGCGGATTACGCCGTAGCGATAGCGCGCTACCTGCCCGAGCAGCTCGCCCAGCGGCATGCGCTCGGCGATCAGCACGCCTTTCAGCCAGCCGGCAGCGTGCGGCGCCAGCGGCGTCAAGGCAGAAACGGCATGATCGTCGAAACTGCCCTGCTGCCCCGCATCAACCCTGCGCAAGGCGCCGGGCGCTTCACTTGGCTGCATCTCGACGGCGCCTTCGCTGACGCTCACCTGCGTACGCGGCGCCAGCACGGTGCCAGCGTGGCGCACGCTGAAGTGTGTGCCCAGCGCACGCACGGCACCATTGCTGCTGCGCACGAGGAACGGACGTGCCGGCACGGCCCCGTCGTGCGCCGTGGCGACATGAATTTCCCCGGCATGCAGCACGACCAGCCGCAATGCCGCGCCGTAATGCATATCAATGGCCGTGTCCGTATTGAGCACCAGTTGCGTGCCGTCAGGTAATGTCATGTGGCGGATTTCCCCCCTGGCCGTGCGGATGGCGGCGCGCCACGCTTGCCAAGGCGCCGACCGGCTGGCCAGCCACAGCGCCGGCCCGGCCGCGATCAGCCCGGCCAAGCCGTACAGCACGGCACGCCGGTGCGGCGACTGCGGCGCCGCGTCCGCCGTCTGGCGCAGCGCGGGCGGCACGCTGGCCAGCGTGCTGCACACCAGTTCGGCACGCTGCCAGGCCGTTTCGTGCGCGGGATCGCTGGCACGCCAGGCCTGGAAAGCTTGCTGCTCGTCGGGAGTCAAGGCGCCCCCGTGCAAACGCACCAGCCATTGCGCCGCCGCACGCGCGACGCGGGGATCGATGGCGGTCATGCTGGCATTCACAGGATCAGCAGGATGCAGCGTTCAAACGCCTGCACCATGTAGCGCTTGATGCTGCGCTCGCTCACGGCCAGGCGCCGGGCGATTTCCCCATAAGCGAGGCCGTCCACATGCGCCAGCAGGAAGGCGCTGCGTACCAGCGGCGGCAAGCCGTCGAGCATGGCGTCGATGCGCTGCAAGGCTTCGCGCACCAGCAAACGCTCTTCCGGCGATTGCATCAGCAGATCGGGCTGCTGCGCCAGGGTTTCCAGCCACGCCTGCTCCAGCGACACGCGCCGGTAATGGTCGATCAGCAGGCGCTGCGCCACGGTCGTCAGGTAGGCGCGCGGTTCGCGCAGGGTCTGCCGGCCTTCCGGCGGCGCCGTCAACAGGCGCACGAAGGTATCCTGCGCCAGGTCGGCCGCATGGTCGGCGCACTGCAGCTTGGCGCGCAGCCAGCGCATCAGCCAGCCGTGGTGGCTGCTGTAGATGCCTGCTATCGACTCGCTGGACTGCGCAATGTTCACTAGGGACTCCGATGCGCTCATGGCAAGGCGCGTCTAATTGATAATAATTCTCATTATCACAAATCATTGCCTTCGGCGTCAATGCCGGCGCCTGCCTATCCCTGGAAACTGTTGTTTCAGCGTGGTTGCTGGCGGTCTATATACAGACTCTTCATCACCATGCCGCCGCGCATTTTCTTGGCGCCCGGCGCCAGTCCTGCTGGACAAGCGCCCAGAAACACCCCCGTCAGTTCAGTCCGCTGCACCTCGGTCTTGCCGTTCAATTCCATCGTGGTGTCGGCGATCAACGTGTATCCCTTGGCAAGGTCGCCCTTGAAGCTGCCGGCCAGCATGGCACCCGGACAGCTGGACTGGAAGTGGTAACTGTCGCCCTGGCGGTTTTGCGACGCGATCTGACATTCCTGCTCGAAATCGGTCCACAAGTCATCTTCGATCAGGCGGTCGTATTGTTGGTCAACACAGATTTCCCAGGAAAACGGCGAGGTGGCGGGCGTCACCTTCCACAGCCCCGTGGCGCGCTGCAGGCGCTGCACAGGCTCGGCCGCCGAGGCGAACGTGGCCGCGCACAGGGGAAGGATAGTCATCAGGAACAGGGTCGCGCTGCGCTTCATGGGCATGCTCTTTCGGCTAAAAACTTGAATATAGCAAAGAGGAATGCCCGCAGGCCACACGCTTAGCCGTACATGGCGGTCGCGGGCGATTATGCCAGATGGCGTTTCTCTGGCTTTGCGGTCAGCACGAAGGGAATGGCAAACGGCCCCAGAAACACCACCAGGATGGCCCTGACAGCAGTTGTTTTCAAGGAGCGGCGTTTGGCAATGAAGAGGCAAGCGAAGGCCGACAGCGACCAGATCAAGGCAGGCAAGTATGTAGTCATCATGAACTCCGGATGCGCCTTGGAAGGCAGGAAACCATGCTGACACGGAAATGTGCTCACCGCAATGGCAGATTGGGCACCTGCCATTGCGGTGGCCGGCCAACCGCCACTCTTTCAGCCATTCTTAAGGCTGCAGACGGCGGTCGGCCAGCGATGTGTTCAATAATACACGGTCAGTGCTGGCCGATCTTCATGATTTTCAAGGCGTTCGTGCCGCCGACCTTGCCCATCGGCTCGCCCCAGGTCAGCACGACGGTGTCGCCCTTGGCCACGACTTTATGTTCCAGCAGCAAGTCTTCCGCCTGTTGCAAGACCTTGTCGCGGTCGGTGCCGGACGTCAGTTCCAGGGTGCTGACGTTGCGGTACAGGGCCAGCTTGCGGCGCGTGCCCACGCTCGGGGTCAGCGCGACGATGGGGATGTCGATGTTACAACGGCTCATCCACAAGGCCGTGGAACCCGATTCCGTCAGGGTGGCAATGGCTTTCACGCGCAGGTGATGGGCCGTAAACAGGGCGCCGTAGGCGATCGACTGGTCGATGCGCGAGAACGTGGCGTTGAGGAAATCGGCGTCCAGCTTGCAGGTATCCCATTTTTCCGCGTCCAGGCAGATGGCGGCCATCGCTTCCACCGTCTCGATCGGGTAGCGGCCCGAGGCCGTTTCCGCCGACGTCATGACGGCATCCGTGCCATCGAGCACGGCGTTGGCCACGTCGGATACTTCCGCGCGGGTCGGCACGGCGTTGACGATCATCGATTCCATCATCTGCGTGGCCGTGATCGCCAGTTTGTTCGACGCGCGCGCCATCTTGATCATGCGCTTTTGCAAGGCCGGCACGGCCGCATTACCCACTTCCACGGCCAAATCGCCGCGCGCCACCATGATGCCGTCGGAAGCGTCGAGAATTTCTTGCAGCGCAGGAATGGCTTCCGCCCGCTCGATCTTGGCGATCATCATCGGCTTGTGGTCCCACGCTTCGCCGGCGATATTGGCCAGCTGGCGCGCCATCACCATGTCGGTGGCGTTTTTCGGGAAGGACACGGCCACGTAATCGGCCTGGAAGCTCATCGCCGTTTTTACGTCTTCCATGTCTTTGGCTGTCAAGGCCGGCGCCGACAGACCGCCGCCTTGGCGGTTGATGCCCTTGTTGTTCGACAATTCGCCGCCGATTTTCACTGTCGTGTGGATTTCGCTGCCGACGACTTTATCGACCGTCAGCACGATCAAGCCATCGTTGAGCAGCAGCACGTCGGCCGTGCGCAAGTCGCGCGGCAATTCCTTGTAGTCGAGGCCGCAGCGCTCGATGTTGCCCAGTTCGCCGTTTTCACCCCACTTCGCGTCGAGGATGAACTTGGCGCCGTTTTCCAGGAAAATCTTGCCTTCTTCAAACTTGCCGACGCGAATCTTCGGGCCTTGCAAGTCGGCCATGATGGCCACTTCGCGGCCGCACAGGGCTGCCGCTTCGCGCACCATGCGGGCGCGGTCGATATGGTCTTGCGCCTTGCCATGCGAAAAGTTCAGGCGCACGACGTCGACGCCGGCCTTGAACATGCGCACGAGGGTATCGATATCGTTCGAAGCGGGGCCGATGGTGGAAACGATCTTGGTGGCGCGTTGCTGTACTTGCATGGTCATGGTGTGCTGCTTTCTATAATGAGTTGCTACAAGGGCCAGCCTTGTGGGCCGGCCGTCCTGGTGCGCTGGATCAGCGGTGGTTCCTTCTTACTTGGCCGCCATCAGGGCGACCGTGGTGTCCAACATGCGGTTCGAGAAACCCCACTCGTTGTCGTACCACGACGACACTTTCACGAGGCGCCCCGAGACCTTGGTCAGGGTCGAATCGAAGTTCGACGAGGCCGGGTTGTGATTGAAATCGATGGAAACGAGCGGTTCCGTCTGGTACGTCAAAATGCCCTTCAGCGCGCCTTCCGACGCCGTTTTCAGCAAGGCGTTGACTTCCTCGACGCTGGTGTCGCGCTTGGCGATGAAGGACAGGTCGACCAGCGACACGTTAATCGTCGGCACGCGGATGGCAAAACCGTCCAGCTTGCCATTCAGTTCCGGCAAGACGAGGCCGACAGCCGCGGCCGCGCCCGTCTTGGTGGGGATCATCGAATGCGTGGCCGAGCGGGCGCGGCGCAAGTCTTCATGCATCACGTCGGACAGCACCTGGTCGTTCGTATAGGCGTGCACGGTGGTCATCAGGCCCGATTCGATGCCGATGGCGTCGTTCAGCGGCTTTACTAATGGCGCCAGGCAATTCGTCGTGCACGATGCGTTCGAAATGACCGTATCGGATGCCTTCAACACATGCTGGTTGACACCGAACACGATGGTGGCGTCCACGTCCTTGCCACCAGGGGCAGAGATGATGACTTTTTTCGCTCCGCCCTTCAGGTGGGCCGACGCTTTTTCCTTGGTCGTGAAGAAACCCGTGCATTCGAGCACCACGTCGACGCCCAGTTCGCCCCAGGGTATCAGGGCCGGGTCGCGCTGCGCGAAGACGCGGATGCGGTCGCCATTGACGAGCATGTTGTCGCCGTCGATGGTGACGACGCCGGGAAACTTGCCGTGCACCGTGTCGTAGCGCGTCAAATGCGCATTCGACTTGGCGTCGCCCAGGTCGTTGATGGCGACGATTTCGATATCCTGCTGCTTGCCGCCTTCATAAAACGCGCGCAAGACATTGCGGCCGATGCGGCCATAGCCATTGATGGCAACTTTGATGGTCATGCTGTCTCCTTGATATTGTTTGAATGAATTAACCGCTGTTGCGTAGCCCGGCCGCGATGCCGTTGATCGACAAATGGATGCCCGTGCGCGCCGCCGCGTCCTGCTTGCCTTCGCGGAAACGCTTCAACAACTCCACCTGCACGTGATTGAGCGGGTCGATATACGGGAAACGGTTGCGTATCGAGCGCTGCATCAGCGGATTGGCTTGCTGCAACTCTTCCTGGCCCGTGATCAGCTTCAAGGCGTCCAGGGTGGCCGCGTATTCGGCGCGTATCCGTGTAAAGATGGCATCGCGCAAGACCTTGTCCTTGACCAGTTCCGCATACTTGCCGGCAATGGCGATGTCGCTCTTGGCCAGAACCATATCCATGTTCGACAGCAGGGACGTGAAGAATGGCCAGTCCGTGTACATGCCGCGCAGCACGTCCGCGCCGTCCGCCGGATGGGCGGCCAGGTAGGCTTGCACGGCGGAACCGAAGCCGAACCAGCCCGGCAGCATCAAGCGGCATTGCGCCCAGCTTAAGACCCAGGGAATGGCGCGCAAATCTTCGATGGACGTGGATTTCTTGCGCGACGCGGGACGGCTGCCGATGTTCAGGGCGGCAATCTCCGCGATCACCGTCGATTCCCAGAAATACTGTTCGAAGCCCTCCGTGCCATACACGAGGTCGCGGTAGGCGTTCAGGGCCGTGCCGGACAGTTCTTCCATCGCGGCCAGGTGGCCCGCGCCGGCCGAGGCCTTCGGTTGCAGCTGTGCCTGCGGCAGCAGGGTCGACTGGATAGTGGCGGCCACCAGCACTTCCAGGTTGCGGCGCCCTACTTCCGGGTTCGCGTACTTGGCCGTGATGACTTCGCCCTGCTCCGTCAGGCGGATCTGTCCCTGCACGGCGCCGGCCGGCTGGGCCAGGATGGCTTCGTAGCTGGGGCCGCCGCCGCGGCCGACGGAGCCGCCGCGGCCGTGGAACAGGCGCAGCTTGATCTGCTCTTGCTTGAAGACCGTCACCAGCTCGATCTCGGCCTTGTAGAGTTCCCAGCCCGACGTAAGGAAACCGCCGTCCTTGTTGCTGTCCGAATAGCCGAGCATGACTTCCTGCTGGTCCGCGCGCGATGCGAGCAAGCCACGATAGAACGGCAAGCCGAAGGCGCGCGCCATGATGGCGGGGCCGGCGCGCAGGTCGTCGATGGTTTCGAACAGGGGGATGATGTTGACATCAACTTCGCGGCTGTCCTGGCGCAGCAAGCCCACTTCTTTCAGCAGCAAAGCCACTTCCAGCAAGTCCGAGACGCTGGCCGCCTTCGAGATGATGCAGTTCGGTACCGATTCACGGCCGTATTTGACGTGGGCTTCGCGCACGGCGCGGAAGATGTCGAGTTCGGAGGTGGTTTCCTCCGAGTACTGCGCATACGGCGACGTGAGCAAGCGTGGCGACTCCAGTTCGGCCAGCAGCACGGCGATGCGCTGTTCTTCATCGAGGTCCAGATACGAGAGGCCCGGCTGGGCGCCAGCGAACAGTTCACCCACGACACGCTCATGCACGTCAGAATTCTGGCGCAGATCGAGCGGTGCCAGAGAAAAGCCGAAGACCTTGACGGCGCGGCGCAGCTGGCGCAGCCGGCCACGCGCCAGCGCGCGCAAGCCATTGCTGACGAGCGAATGCTGAACCACGTCCAGGTCGGCCAGCAGTTCGGCCGCTGCAGCGTAGGGCTGCACGCCTTCAGCCTGCTTGCCCTTGTTGGAGAGCACCACGCGCGTGGCTTCCAGGCGCGCATGGATGCCATGCAGGGCGCGGCGGTACGGCTCGTCGACGCGGTGCGGCGACGCATCGGCCGAGCGTTCGGCCAGCGCGCGCAGCGGCTCGCTGCAGGCATTGAGGATTTGCGCCAGCGACAGCTGCGAGGCGAGCTTGCGCAATTCGCCGAGGTAAAAATCGAGTACCTTGTCAGCCTGCGTCTGCAGGGTGCTGCGCAGGATGTCGGCCGTGACAAACGGATTGCCGTCGCGGTCGCCGCCTATCCAGCTGCCGACTTTCATGAAATTGGGCAATTCCGCATCTTCCCAGCGGGCATCTCGCTGGGCCAGCATGGTTTCCAGCGAGGAATACAGTTTCGGCAGTTCACGCAGGATGGTGTGGTCGTAGAACGACAGGCCATTGGCCACTTCATCCATGACGGACAGTTTGCTGGTGCGCAACAGACGCGTCTGCCACAGGGTGACGATGCCCCGGCCCAGCGCTTCCTCGTTTTGCTCGGCCTCTTCCGGCGTCATTTGTACGCGGTCGCGCTCGCTCAACAGGCGCGCGATGGCCATCTGGCAATTCTGGATGCTCTTGCGCTGCACTTCCGTCGGGTGCGCCGTGAAGACGGGACTGACGAAGGCATCTTCAAAGAACGATGCCAGCGCATCGGCCTTGCCCGCGTCAAACACGTTGCCAACGGCATGGCTGAGGCTACCCTGGCGCGGCGGCGAACCGGCGATCAAATGGGCGCGCGTGCGGCGGATGTGGTGTTGATCTTCCGCAATATTGGCCAGCAGCGAGAAATAGCTGAAAGCGCGCGTCAACTGCGTGGTTTCTTCCTGCGACAGCGCTTGCAAGGCGTCCGACAGCTGCGCGCGCGCCACTTCATCATTGTCGCGGCGGAAACGGATGGCCAGCTGGCGCACATGTTCGATGCGCTCGAAGGCGGGGTCGCCCAGGTGGTTGCGGATGGCGTCGCCCAGCAGACGGCCCAGCTGGCGGATATCGCTGCTCAGCAGCTCGTCTTTCACTTCATTCATTTGCATGGTATTCATTTCCTGGGGCGGCCACGGCGGCACCGCACAGATTGCGTAGTACGCGCTTCCCGGCCCGGGAAACGCCCATCATCCATTTTGTAGTAAATTTACCTTATTGTCTCACCATCCTCTTGATTTTCATCAATAAAATCCACGCCAAAAGGGCCACAAAGGGCTTGCGAGCTGTTTGCCAGGGCAACAATATGAAAATTTACTACGCATTTAAGCGAAAGGCAACCAACTTTTGTCTTTCGAGGCTGAAAAGTGACGGCACAACACACATGGCCAGGCGCTCTGCTGTATGCTGGCGGCTGAAACAAGGATGTAATCCACATCTTTAGAAACGATACCCCATGCGACTGACTGCCTATACCGACTACACCCTGCGCACCCTGATGTACCTGGGCGTGCACCGCGACCGGCTCGTGACCATCCAGGACATCGCCGACCTGCATACCATTTCGAAGAATCACCTGATGAAGGTGGTGCACCAGCTGGGCCTGTCAGGCATCGTGGAAACGGTGCGTGGACGCAACGGCGGCCTGCGCCTGGCGCGCGACCCGGCCGAGATCAATATCGGTACGGTGGTGCGCGAAACGGAGAACGATTTTTTCATGGCGGAGTGTTTTAACAAGGAACACAATACTTGCCCGCTGACGCCGGATTGCCTGCTGAAAGCCAAGCTGGGCCAGGCCACAGGCGCCTTCCTGGCCGTGCTCGACACGGTGACCCTGGCAGCCATCCTTGAGCCCGCAGGCAATGTACCCGCGCTGGCGGCGGGCGTGATTCCCCTGCATCTGGCAAAGTAAGCGCATTACACCGTGCGCTAAAAACGACAATGCCCGGCGAACCGGGCATTGCTTCCTTCAGTAACGAACTAATCCATCAATGCGCGCTGGCACCAGCGGCGCCGATGCCCGTCTCCGAACGCATTTGCTGCGCTTCGTAGCCGGCGCGGTCGATGCGCGCGCGGGGGCTCTTGTCGAGCACCGAGAACAGCCAGATGCCAACGAAGCCGGCCGTCATCGAGAACAGCGCCGGTGAAGCATACGGGAACAGCGCCTCCGGATGACCGAGCACGTCGACCCACACGGACTTCGACACCACCGTCAGCGCGACGGCCGTGGTCAAGCCCAGGAAGCCGCCGATGGTGGCACCCCGCGTGGTGCAATCCTTCCACAGCACCGACATGAACAGCACGGGGAAGTTGGCCGAAGCGGCGATGGCGAAGGCCAGCGAGACCATGAAGGCGATGTTCTGCTTTTCAAAGGCGATGCCCAGCACCACGGCGATAATGCCCAGCACGATCGTCGTCACGCGCGACACTTTCAATTCGTTGGCGCCCGTGGCCTTGCCCTTCTTGATGACGGTGGCATACAGATCGTGCGACACGGCCGACGCGCCCGACAGGGTCAAACCCGCCACGACGGCCAGGATGGTGGCAAACGCGACAGCCGACATGAAACCGAGGAAGACATTACCGCCCACGGCCTTGGCCAGATGCACGGCCGCCATGTTATTACCGCCCAGCAGCTTGCCTGCAGCATCCTTGAACTCGGGATTGGTGCTCACCAGCACAATGGCGCCAAAGCCGATGATGAAGGTCAGGATGTAGAAGTAGGCGATCCAGGTGGTGGCCCAGAACACGGATTTACGCGCTTCCTTGGCGCTCGGCACCGTGAAGAAACGCATCAGGATATGCGGCAGGCCAGCCGTACCGAACATCAGCGCCATGCCAAACGAGATGGCCGAGATCGGGTCCTTGATGAAGGAACCGGGGCCCATGATGGCTTCCTTGGCGGCGTGCACGTCCACCGACTTGGCGAACAGCGCTTCCGGGCTGAAGTTGAATTGCGCCAGCACGGCCACGGCCATGAAGGTGGCGCCGCCCAGCAACATCACTGCCTTGATGATCTGCACCCAGGTGGTGGCCGTCATGCCGCCAAACAGCACGTAGATCATCATCAGTGTACCGACCAGGACGACGGCGATCCAGTATTCGAGGCCGAACAGCAGCTTGATCAGCTGGCCCGCGCCCACCATCTGCGCAATCAGGTAAAAGGCCACCACGACGAGGGTGCCGGACGCCGAGAAAATGCGGATCGGCGCCTGCTTGAAGCGATAGGCGGCCACATCGGCAAAAGTATAGCGGCCCAGGTTGCGCAGGCGCTCGGCCATCAGGAAGGTGATGACGGGCCAGCCGACGAGAAAGCCGATGGCATAGATCAGGCCATCGTAGCCATTCAGGAAGACGGCGGCGGAAATGCCGAGGAAGGAGGCAGCCGACATATAGTCGCCCGCAATGGCCAGGCCATTCTGGAAGCCCGTGATGCCGCCGCCGGCCGTGTAGAAATCGGAGGCCGACTTGGTCTTCGCGGCCGCCCATTTGGTGACGAACAGGGTGAAGATGACGAAGGCGGCGAACATGGTGATCGCCGTCCAGTTGGTGGGCTGCTTGACTGCCTGGCCCAGGTCAGCGCCGGCCGCCAGCACGCTGTTGCTGGCGCTCGCCAGCAAGGTCAGGGCTGCCAGGCAGGAAAATTTGCGTTGCGTCGATGGGCTGCGGTTCATGCTTGCACCCGTGCCTGGATGGCGCTGGTCAGGTCGTCGAATTGCTTGTTGGCACGGCGCACATAAATGCCGGTGATCAGCACGGTAAAGACGATGACAAACAGGCCGATCGGCATACCCCAGGTCATGACACCGGCGCCCGTTTTAGTGGCAAGAAATTCCTTGTTGAAGGCGATGAGCAGAATGTAGCCGTAGTACACCAGCATCATCAGGCCCGTCAGTGCCCAGCCGAAGCGTGAACGCACCTTGACCAACTGATGATAGTTGGGGTCGCCCTTGATTTTTTGAACCAGATCGTCATGCATTGTGTTGCCTCCTGTTATGTAAAAGCGTGCTCTTTTGTGCGAGCTTGCATTCACAATACGGCGCGAGACTTACCCGCCCCTTACGGCAGCGATTTTTTCTCGCAGGAGCAACACCAGGCAGGCTTGCGGCAAGATCAGTTCAGCGCGGCTGCCGGTCCGAAGAACTCATGGTGCGTCTGCTGTTCCGGCACGCCCAGTTCGCGCAAGTATTGCTTGACGGCGCGCATGAACGGCTGCGGCCCCAGGAAGTAGGCATCGACATCGCGCGAGGCCGGCAGCCAGTGACCGAGCTGCTCTTTATTGAGCAAGCCGACGGCGTCCGGCGCATCTTGTTCGCCGCCATGTTCCGCGTAGCAGTAATAACGCTGCAGCTGCGGGTGCTGCGCGGCCAGTGCGTCGATCTGCGCGCGAAACGCATGCACGCCGTGGTTGCGCGCCGCGTGGATGAAATGCACGGGACGCTTGCCGCGCAGGGCCGCCGTCAGCATCGCCAGGGTGGGCGTGATGCCCACGCCGCCGCTGATCAGCACCAGCGGCTTGTCGCTGTCGCGCAGCACGAAATCGCCCGACGGCGGCGTCAGTTGCACGGTGTCGCCCGCCTGCACATGGTCGTGGAAGAAATTGGACACCTTGCCGCCCTCTTCGCGCTTGACGCTGATGCGGTAAGTCTGGCCATTGCTGGCGGCGGACAGGGAATACTGGCGGCGCATGGGCACGCCATCGACGCTGGCCAGCACGCCGATATACTGGCCTGGCGCAAAGTCGAGCACGGGCTGGCCATCAGCGGGCGCCATCAGGAAGGAGGTAATCTCCGCGCTTTCCACCGTCTTGCTACGCACTAAAAAATCGCGCGCGCCGCTCCAGCCGCCAGGCGCGGCGGCCTGCGCCTTGTAGATGCGCCCTTCTTCGCCGGCCAGGATGTCGGCCAGCTGGCCGTAAGCCGCGCCCCAGGCATCGATGACGGCGTCGCTGGCCACCTCGGCGCCCAGCACTTCGCGGATCGCTTGCAGCAGGCTGGCGCCCACCAGCGGATAGTGCTCGGCGCGGATCTGCAGGGCCACGTGCTTGTTGACGATGGTGGCCACCAGGTCGCCCAGCGCGGCAAGCTTGTCGATGTTCTTGGCATACATCAGCACGCCATTGGCCAGCGCGCGCTGCTGGTCGCCGCTGTGCTGGTGCGCCTGGTTAAAGTACGGCAGCACTTCGGGATGGTCGCGGAACAGATTCTTGTAGAAGTGGCGCGTCAGCGCTTCGCCGCCCTGCTCGAGGATGGGGACGGTGGCAGTGATGATGGCGCGTTGTTCTTGGGTCAGCATGTAAAACTCCTGTGTAGATTAGTAAGCGGTATCAGGCCAGCGTTTCAACGGCTGGATATAACTCATGGTCTTCGCGCCGCATGCGCTGGAACAGCGCGTGCAGCACGATATTGGCTTCGCTGCGGAAGGCTTCCGGTTCGGCTTCCAGGCGCACGGGCGTATTCCAGCGGCCCGCAAAATCCAGGTAGGCGCCGGCGATGCCCTGCATCTCGTTTTCGTACTGGCGACCCAACTGGGCCACCTCGGCCACGCCGGACGCTTGCGCGGCCGGATACAGGTAGCGCTGCTCGACGGACAGATGCAGCTTGATCAAGCCGCTCATGGCGATGATTTGTTCGGCAATGGCCTGCGCCTGCGCGGCGACACCGCCGCGCGCCAGCTGGCGCAAATCGTCGATGGCGGACAGGATGGCCAGGTGCTGTTGTTTGAATTTATCAATATTCATGGCGTGTTTCTCTTGTTGAGTGTTGCCAGTGTAGCGGAATTCGCTTAAACATGCAAAATAGATGCATCTTTAAGGCGTAAGTGTTTCCTGCGGGAATCTGGATCGACATGCGCCACTATGTGCGGCACAGAACACAGGCTACGGCCACGTCTGCCTATAATTTATTCATCACAGCGCGGGTCCGTTTCGACCGTGCCGCACCCTCCACTCCAGCCAAGGATGAGCATGAGAATGAAGACGGACACGGTCAAGACGGGCCTGGGCCAGGCGCAACAACTGGCCGGCATCATCAACGAGCACCACACGGAACTGCTGGACGGCTGGATGGCCGGCCTGATCGCCCGCCTGGTGCGGCGCGACAAGATCGCGGAAAACGAGCTGCGCCAGCAGGCATCGCAATTTTTGCCGCTGCTGGCCAGCGCGCTGGAAAGCGGCGACTCTTTCGACCTCGAAGGCGGCGCCTGGGACGACACGCGCCAGCTGATCGCGGAAATATCGCAATCGCGCGTGCGCCAGGGCTATTCGCCGATCGACACGGCCAGTTTCATGTTCGCCCTCAAGGAGCCGCTGTTCGCCTACCTGCGCAAGGAAATCACGGCGCAGCCGCAGGAACTGGGCGACGCCATCGTCAGCACCAGCAAATTGTTCGACGAGCTGGGCTTGCTGACCATCGCCATTTACCAGAAGGCGCGCGAACAGGTAATTTTGCGCCAGCAGCAGGAATTGCTGGAACTGTCCACGCCCGTGGTGCAACTGTGGCAAAACGTGCTGGCCCTGCCCCTGATCGGCACCCTCGACAGCGCCCGCACGCAAGTGGTGATGGAAAGCCTGTTGCAAAAGATCGTCGACACAGGCGCCTTGATCGCCATCATCGACATCACGGGCGTGCCTACAGTCGACACCCTGGTGGCGCAGCACCTGCTGAAAACCATCGCCGCCGCGCGCCTGATGGGCGCCGACTGCATCATCAGCGGGATCCGCCCGCAGATCGCGCAAACCATCGTGCACCTGGGCGTGAACCTGGAGGACGTGATGACCAAGGCCACCCTGGCAGACGCCTTCGTCGTAGCCCTGAAACGCACGGGCTCCAGCATCACCTACCAGCAGCACCCACACTGAGGCGCCTATGGAAAGAATCCCCATTTTACGCATGGGCCGGCTGCTGCTGGTGACCATACAGGTGGACATGCATGACCGCCTGGCGATGACCTTGCAGGACGATCTGACGACGCGCATCGTGACCGACCGCGCCACTGGCGTGCTGATCGACATTTCCGCGCTCGACATCGTCGATTCCTTCATCGGCCGCATGATCAGCAATACGGCGGCGATGGCGAAAATCCTCGACGCGCACACCGTGGTCGTGGGCATGCAGCCGGCCGTCGCCATCACCCTGGTGGAACTGGGCCTGACCTTGGAAGGCGTGAGCACGGCGCTCAACGTGGAACTGGGCATCAAACTGCTGGAACGGGGCGGCGCATGCGCATGACGGGAGCGCCGTGCTAGGCGCGCAGGCACAGAAGCACGCGCAGATCCTGCCCTTGCACAGCGATCAAGACGTCGTGCGGTTGCGCAAGCAGGTGCGCGACAGCATGGTCGCCATGGGTTTTGGCCTGATCGAACAGACCAAGATCATCACGGCGGCGAGCGAACTGGCGCGCAACACCCTGCGCTACGGCGGCGGTGGCGAAGCAAGCATTGCGCGCGTCTGCGATGGCGCGCGCCAGGGACTGGAACTGCGTTTTGTCGACGCGGGACCGGGTATCGAAGATATCGCCCTGGCGCTGACCGATGGCTATACCAGCGGCGGCGGGCTGGGACTGGGGCTGGGTGGCGCCAAGCGCCTGGCAGACGCCTTTCACATCGACACGGCGCCCGGCGCGGGCACCACCGTCACTATCGCGAAATGGAAGTTGTTTTGAACCACCAAGAGCCGTCCCCTGACATTGCCAGGCAACGCAGTTTTCCCATCGGCGAACCGAGCGAGATCGCCGCGGCCCGCCGCGCCGGCAACGAACTGGCGCGCCGCATCGGTTTCGACGACGTGCGCACGGGCCAGCTGGCCATCATCATCAGCGAGGCGGCCACCAACATCGTCAAGCACGCACAGCGCGGTGAAATCCTGCTGCGCAAGGTGCTGCGCGGCGGCACCAGCGGCATCGAAGTGCTGGCCATCGACAACGGCCCCGGCATGGCCAATGTGCGCCAGCACATGCAGGATGGCCATTCCACCACGGGCACCTACGGCGTGGGACTGGGCGCGATACGCCGTTTGAGCCAGGAATTCGACCTGTACACGGCGCCCGGCAAGGGCACGGTACTGATGATGGTGGTTTGGGGGCAGCACGCCAGCAGCGCCATTCCCGCCCATCCGAACTGGCGGATCGGTGCAGTATGCCTGCCGCTGGCCTCGGAACAGGTGTGCGGCGACGCCTGGAACGTGGTCTGCGAAGGCCATGAACTGAGTCTGATGGTGGCCGATGGTCTGGGCCACGGCCCCCTGGCGGCACGCGCGTCGGAACGCGCCAGCGCGCTGCTGGAAGACGACACGCCTGGCTTGCCGCCCCTGCCCGCCCCCTTCATCGAGCTGGCCCACGGCGCCCTGCGCGCCACGCGCGGCGCGGCCATGGCCGTGGCGCATATCGACAGCGCGCGCCGCGAATTGCGCTATGCCGGCGTGGGCAACATCGCCGCCTGCGCCTTCGATGCGCAGCAGCGCCGGCATTTGCTGTCGCATAACGGCATCGTCGGCAGCAATCTGCGCAAGGTGCAGGAATTTTGCTATCCATGGCAGCCGGGCACGACGTTGATCATGCACTCGGACGGCCTGCACACGCGCTGGGACCTGGAACAGTACCCGGGCCTGGCGCACTGCCACCCCAGCCTCGTCGCCGCCGTGCTGTACCGCGATTTTGCGCGCGGACGCGACGACGTCACGGTGGTGGTGCTGCGCCAACATGAGGAACACCAGGCTACAACAGCAAAAACAGCAGAAGGAACAGGTGCGGCATGACACAACGCATATTGACAGCCCATATCGGCAGCGAACTCGATGTGGTGGGGGCACGCCAGCGCGCGCGGCAAATCGCCGCCCTGTGCGGCTTCGGCGTGCAGGACCAGGTGCGCATCGCCACGGCCGTGTCGGAACTGGCGCGCAACGTCTATAACTATGCCGGCAATGGCAAGGTGCAATTCGCCATCGATGGCCAGACGGCGCCGCAGGTGCTCAGCATCCGCATCGAGGACCAGGGCCCCGGCATCGCGCAGCTCGACCGGATACTGGACGGCACCTACCGCTCGCGTACGGGCCTGGAACTGGGCATCCTGGGCGCCCAGCGCCTGATGGACCGCTGCCACATCCACAGCGCGCCAGGCGACGGCACGCACATCACGCTGCACAAACTGTTCCCGCGCGACGCGCCCCTGCTCGACGGAGCCATGATAGGTGTGCTGTCCGGCAGCCTGCAGGCGCTGCCTCCGGATATCACACTCTCCGAAGTGCAGCAGCAGAATCGCGAGCTGCTGAGCACCCTGGCCGAACTGAAAACGCGCCAGGACGACCTGCTGCAGCTGACGCGCGAACTGGAAGACACCAACCGGGGCGTGGTGGCGCTGTTCGCGGAACTGGATGAAAAAGCCGACCACCTGCGCCGCGCCGACCAGATGAAATCGCGCTTCCTGTCGAACATGAGCCATGAATTCCGCACGCCGCTCAGCTCCATCCGCGCCCTGTCCAAGCTGCTGCTCGACCGCATCGACGGCGAGCTGTCCGAGGAACAGGAAAAGCAGGTGCTGTTCATCCTGCAAAGCGCCGTCGGCCTGAGCGACCTGGTGAACGACTTGCTGGACCTGGCCAAGATCGAGGCGGGCAAGGTCGACGTGCACGCCAACAGCTTCCAGGTGACCGACCTGTTCAGCGCCCTGCGCGGCATGCTGCGCCCGCTGCTGGTGTCCGATTCGCTCACGCTCACTTTCATCGATCCCGATCCGGCGCTGCACATCCACACGGATGAAGGCAAGCTGTCGCAAATCCTGCGCAACTTCATCGCCAACGCCCTCAAGTTCACCGAGGCCGGCGCCATCGTCGTCAGCGCCACGCCCTTGCCTGAGCAGGACGCCATCCGTTTTTCCGTCTCCGACACGGGCCTGGGCATCGCCGCCGAAGACGTGCAGCTGATCTTCGAGGAATTCAGCCAGGTGGAAAACCACCTGCAGCGCAAGGTCAAGGGCACGGGCCTGGGCCTGCCCCTGTGCCGTAACCTGGCCACCCTGCTCAATGGCACGGTGTCCGTGGAAAGCACGCCGGGCCACGGATCGCTGTTTTCCGTGGTGCTGCCAGCCAGCTATCATGCGCCCGAGGGCAGCCTGCCGCCGTGTGCGCCGGCCAACGACAATGGCAACGACCAGCGCATACCCGTGCTCGTGGTGGAAGACAACCCGCCCATCCGCCTGCTGTATGAAAAATTTTTGGCCGGCAGCGAATTTCGCGTGGTCCCGGCGCGCAGCGTGCGTGAGGCACAGGAACACTGGGAACAACAGCGTCCCGCCGCCGTCATTCTCGACATCATGCTGCATGGCGAAACGGCCTGGCACTGGCTGGCCGAGCTGAAAAACGACCCGCTGCGGCGCCAGGTGCCCGTCATCGTCGCCACCGAGATCGACGACGTGCGCAAGGGTCTGGCCCTGGGCGCCGACGCCTACTACGTCAAGCCGCTGTCGCGCCAGCAATTGCTGGCGACCCTGCGCGCGCTGATCGGCAATCCACACCACCGGCAAGAGCCGGTTCCGCCGCAAGGCACAACCACATGGGACAATACGCATGCTACCGGATAACAACAGCGATGCTCTGATCCTGAACGTCGACGATAGCGATGGCGCACGCTACGCCAAGTCACACATCCTCAAACGGGCCGGATTCAAGGTCATCGAAGCCTCGAACGGGGGCGACGCGCTGCTGCGCGCCCGCCAGGACCACCCCAACCTGATCCTCCTCGACGTCAAGCTGCCCGACATCAACGGCCTGGAAGTGTGCCGCCAGTTGAAGGGCGGCGCCGAAACGAACACCATCCTGGTGCTGCAGACGTCGGCCTCCTGCATCGGCACGGCCGATAAGATCCGCGCCCTGGACGGCGGCGCCGACAATTACCTGGTCGAGCCGATCGAGGCGGATGAACTGATCGCCAACGTCAAGGCGCTGCTGCGCCTGGGCCGGGTCGAGCGCGCACTGCGCGACGTGGACCGCCGCAAGGATGAATTCCTGGCCACTCTCGCGCACGAATTGCGCAACCCGCTGGGCCCCATCCGCACGGCGCTGGCCCTGCTGTGCAAGCTCGACCCTGTCGTGCCTGCAGTGCAGGACAATGCGCGCCGCACCATCGGGCGCCACACGGATCACCTGGTGCGGCTGGTGGACGACCTGCTCGACGTGTCGCGCATTTCGCAGGGCAAAATCTCGCTGCAATGGGAAAGCGTGAGCCTGGCCAGCGTCATCCGCAGTGCGCTGGAAACGAGCTCGCACAGCGTCGAAGCGCGCGGCCATGCACTGGACGTGCACTTGCCTCTGGAAGAACTGTGGGTCTGCGGCGACGCCGTGCGCCTGTCGCAGATCGTCGCCAATCTGCTGCTCAACGCGGCCAAGTTCACGGCGCCGGGCGGGCGCATCGTGATTACCGCCGTGCGCGAAGGTGACAACGTACGCATAAGCCTGAGCGACAACGGCATCGGCATCGCCGCCGCCAGCATCGACAGCATCTTCGGCCTGTTCGAGCAAAGCGGCCACTCGCCCGACCGGGTGCAGGATGGCCTGGGCATCGGCCTGTCGCTGGTGCGCAAGCTGGTGACCTTGCATGGCGGCCAGGTCAGCGTGCGCAGCCCCGGCGTGGGGCTGGGCAGCACCTTCGAAGTCATCCTGCCGCTCGACGCCAACGTGCCGCTGCCGGCCGCGCCAGCGCCGCAGGCAGCGCCCGGCGGCAGCCAGCGCATCCTCGTCGTCGACGACAACTGCGATGCGGCCGACACCCTGGCCGAACTGCTGGAAATGTACGGTCACACGGTGCGCACGGCCTACACGGGGGCGCAAGCCATCGAGCGCACCCTGGAATTCAAGCCCGACATCGTCTTTCTCGACATCGGCCTGCCCGACATGAGCGGCTACGACGTAGCCGTCCAATTGCGCCAGCTGCCGATACCGCAGCAATTCCTGCTCGTCGCGCTGACCGGCTATGGCCAGGAACACGACCGCCAGACCGCCCTGCAGGCAGGCTTCAACGAGCACTTCGCCAAGCCTGTCGATTTCGGCAAGCTGGCCATGTTGGGACTGCATATCGCACCCTGAGCGGGGCCGCGGCTGCCTGGTCCCAGGGCGTCGGCTATAATCGGCGGCCGCCTCACCACTGGAACCATGACATGACAACCCGCACGCCGCTGCTGCGCATCACCATGATACTGGGCGCCCTGCACGCCCTGCTGGGCTGGCTGCTGCTGCCTTCGCTCCCCGTCGGCCTGGCCGGCTGGCTGCTGGGCGGCCTGGTCTTGCTGGCGTCGACCATGCTGATGCCGATGACGATCTTCGCCCGTGCCGTCACCAACGATGCGCGCCTGGCCGACCGTCTGAGCTGGGCCGGCTCGCTGTGCATGGGCTTTTTTTCCTCGCTGTTCATACTCACCGTGCTGCGTGAACTGCTGATGCTGATTCCTGCCGTCCGCCTGCACACGCAGGCGTCCGCCGTGGCCGTGCTGCTTCTGGCGTTGCTGGCCACCGTCGTCGGCTTCATCAATGCCCGCCGTGTGGCGCGCGTGCGCGAGGTTGACGTGCCGGTCACCGGCCTGCCTGCCGCCTTGCAGGGTTTGACCATCGTGCAACTGAGCGACATCCACGTGGGCGCCACCATCAAGCGCGCCTACGTGGAAGCCATCGTCGCGCGCGCCAACGGCCTGCAGGCGGACCTCATCGCCATCACGGGCGATGTGGTCGACGGCACGGTGGCGCAGCTGGGCGGCCATACGGCGCCGCTGGGCGAGCTGCGCGCGCGCCATGGCGTCTTCCTCGTCACGGGCAACCATGAATACTATTCGGGCGCCGCGCCCTGGGTGGCGGAATTCCGCCGCCTGGGCTTGCGTGTGCTGATGAACGAACACACGCTGCTTGAGCACGATGGCGCGCGCCTGGCGCTGGCCGGCGTCACCGATTTCAACGCCGCCGCCTTCGATCCCGCCCAGAAAAGCGACCCGCAAGCGGCCATCGCCGGCGCACCCGCCGATATCCCCCGCATCCTGCTGGCGCACCAGCCGCGCAGCGCGCCCGAGGCCGAAGCGGCCGGCTACGACCTGCAACTGTCGGGCCATACGCACGGCGGCCAGTTCTGGCCATGGAACCTGTTCGTGCCGCTGCAGCAGCCGTACGTGGCGGGCCTGCACCGGCGCGGCCGCCTGTGGATTTACGTCAGCCGCGGCACCGGTTACTGGGGCCCGCCCAAGCGCATCGGCGCGCCGGCGGAGATTACGAGGCTAAGGCTGGTGGCGGCGTAAGACTCATTCCGCCCAGCTGGCCATCCACGCCTCGAAACGCGCCACCACGACTGGCGGGTTCAAGCACGCCATCGCGCCTTCCACTGGCTCGCTGTCGCTGACCTCGAATAGCAGCACACCCTCGTCGCGCTGCGCGCCCGTACCGAATACCCCTTGGGCGTCAAGCTGCGCCAGCGCCGCGATGCAAGCGTCAAACACACCGCTGCGGAAATTGTCGAAATCGACGTCGAACGGCAGCTCGCGGTTCGCCTGCAAGAGCAAACGGTAGGCGCTGTCGAAGTACGCGCCACCTTCGTCGAACGCCCATTCGGCCGGATTCCACAGCATCTCTTCACCATATTCCGAGGCGGCCAGCGCTTCGCGGCTGTTGGCCATCGGGCCGATGGTCATGGCGCTGTCGTCGCTCACCAGCGCGAAAGCGTTGATGTGCTGCTCGGGATGCGCACGGCGCACGGCGTCGAAAGCCAGGCGCGCGGCGTCCGCCACCAGCGTTTGCAGCAGCGCGAAATCAAATACGGCCGGGTCGATGAGCGTGGCGCGCGCCAGCGTATAGCCGTCGGCCTGCGCTGCCTGGCAACGAGCGTCGTAGGCGGCGTACGCTTGCGCCTCGCTGGCGTAGTCGTCGCGCCTCTCTTCGCCCCAGGTCATGGCACCGCCGGCGGCCGTCCACACGGTCGTGTTGAAGACGCGCGCTTCCTGGAAGCGGGCCGGTTGATCGCCGTCAAAGGTGTAAAACAGGCTGTAATTACTAGGCATGAGATTTTTCATTGTTTAATCGGGCCGTATCTGCGCGGCGAAATCGCGCTGGCGGAACTGCTCCAGCAAAAAATCGACGAACACGCGCGTTTTCGCGGGCAAGAGCTTCTTGCTGGGATAGTACACGGACAAGGGACCGGAATCGGCATGCCAGCCTGGCAGCAAGCGGATCAAGGCGCCGCTGCGCAAATGGGCCAGCGCGTGCGGCATGGGCAGCAGCGCCACGCCGACGCCCAGGATGGCTGCCTGCGCCATCGCTTCCGGATCGTCGAAGATGGCGCGCGGCCGGCATTCGGCAACGCCTTCGCCGCCCGAGCCATTGCGCAATATCCAGCTGCGCAGTCTCCCGCTGCCGGCCGAGCGGCGCGCCACGCCATCGAAGTGCGCCAGCTCCGACGGATGCACGGGCATGGCCTTGCCCTGCATGAAGGCGGGCGATGCCGTGGCGACGATGTGGGCGTGGCCCAGTTCGCGCGCCACCACGCCCGGCGTCAGCTCGATGCCGCCGCCGATGGCCACGTCAAACCCTTCGCCGATCAAGTCCACCTGGCGGTTGTCGAAATGGCAGTCGGGAATCACGCCCGGGTAGCACGCGATAAAGTCGCCCAGCAGAGGGACCACATAACTGCGCCCGAATGACGGCGCCATGCTGATTTTCAGGATGCCAGCCGGCTGGCCGCCCTCTTCGGCCACGCCGGCGATCGCTTCGCGCAAGGTGGACAGGGCGCCGCCTATCTGCTGCAGGAAACGCTCGCCCCCTTCCGTCAGGGTCAGGCGGCGCGTGCTGCGCTGGAACAGCCGCAGTCCCAGGCTCGCTTCCAGCCGCGCCACGTTCTTGCTGACAGCGGCCGGCGTCAGCCCCAGACGGCGCGCGGCCGCCGAAAAGCTGCCCAGCTCGGCAGACAGCACGAAGGATTGCAAGTGATTAAGGGCTTCCATACGCCTATTCTACCCGGTCATCTGATACTTATAGTTGAAATTGATTGTCATGATTCATGGCTAGCGCGGCAGGAATGAAAGGCAGATACTGGCTTCCTCGACTCCTCACACAGAAAGCCCATCATGCAAACCCAAGCCACCACCAGCACCTCTTTGCCACTGCAAGACAAGATCGCGTTTGTGACGGGCGGCTCGCGCGGCATCGGCGCCGCCATCGTGCGCCGCCTTGCCAGCCAGGGCGCCAACGTCGTCTTCACGTATCAAAGCTCCACCGCCGAAGCGCAGGCGCTGGCCGCCACGGTGGAGGCAAGCGGCGGCAAGGCGCATGGCGTGCAGGCCGATGCGGCCGACGCCACTGCCCTGACAGCCGCCATCGACAAGGTAGCGGCGCAGTTTGGCCGTCTCGATATCCTCGTCAACAACGCGGGCGTGTTCCTGCCCGGCGCCATCGACGACTTTTCGCTGGCAGACTTCGACAAGACCTTGAACGTCAATGTGCGCGCCGTGTTCGTCGCCATCAAGGCGGCCGTGGCGCACATGCAGACGGGCGGGCGCATCATCAACATCGGCAGCACAAATGCGCACCGCATGCCGTTCGGTGGCGCGGCCGCCTACGCCATGAGCAAATCGGCGCTGAGCGGCCTGACGCAAGGCCTGTCCCGCGACCTGGGCCCGCGCGGCATCACCATCAACAATGTGGAGCCGGGCCCCGTCGCCACCGACATGAACCCGCCGACGGGCGACTTCGCGGATCTGATGCACGGTCTGATGGCCCTGCCCCGCCACGGCACGGCCGATGAAATCGCGGGCATGGTGGCCTATTTGGCCAGCGCGGAGGCGGCATTCGTCACGGGCGCCGGGCTGAAGATCGACGGCGGTTTTGCCGCCTGATCCAGTCCGAACATCAGCGAGCGGTGTGCTGCCACGCCCGCCATGGCGCCATCAGCCACCGCGAACGCCACGCTGCCAGCCATGCGCCCCGCGTCACCGCAGCAAAAGACGCCGGGCACGCTGCTGGCCTTTTGCTCGTCGGTGCGCACGAACGGACCCATGGCGCCCTCTTCCAGCAAGCAGCCCAATTCGCCAGCCAGGGAACTGGCCAGGCGGGTGCGGGTCGCCACGAACAGGCCGGCCATCGCATGGCGGCTGCCGTCCGCCAAGACTACATCGGCCACCCCGTCAATCTGCGCCACGGGCGTGCGCACCACCGTCACGCCGCGCGCATCCAGTTGCGCCAGCTGCGCCGCATCGGGCTCGAACGCGTCATTGAGAAAAAAGGTGACCGTGCCCCAGTCGGGCAGCATCAGCGCGTGGTGCATGGACAGGGGCCCGGTGGCCAGCACGCCGATGGCGCCCTGCTCCAGCTCATAGCCGTGGCAATACGGGCAGTGAAAGACGCTGCTGCCCCAGCGCGCGGCCAGGCCTTCGACGCGCGGCAGTTCGTCGATCACGCCGGTGGCCAGCACCAGACGGCGGCCGTGAACGACACTGCCGTCCGCCAGGGTCACGTTGAAGCCATCGCCATCGCCATCGCCGCAGGCTGCCGCCTGCGCGGCCGTGCCGTCCAGCCAGGTGACGGTGGCATATGCCAGCAGCTGCGCCTTACCCTTTTCGGCGATGGCGGCCGTCCCGCTGCCGTCGCGGGTCAGGAAGCCGTGGGAATGGCTGGCGTAGCGGTTGCGGCGCTGGCCGCCGTCGATCACCAGCACGCGGCGGCGGGCGCGCGCCAGTTGCGTGGCGGCGGACAGGCCTGCATAACTGCCGCCGACGATGATGGCATCGAACGGGGCGGAGATCGTGGCGCTGTCCGCGCCCCGGGGTTCAGGAATGTGCATGGGGTGCTCCTCGATGTATGGCGTATTGTTGGCTGAAACGTTCGGCCAGGTCGGCCAGGGTGACGGCGCCGAAGCGCTGGATCAGCAGCGCCTCGGCTTCGTCAAAGGCGCCGGCCAGCGACTGGTTGACCACTTGCTCCACCAGGCAGCCCGGCTGATCGACGCGATTGCCCATGGCGAAGATGGTGGGCGAACCGACGGCCACGTAAATGTCTTGCAGGGTCACGCTGCGCAAGTCGCAGACGATGCGCCAGCCACCGCCATGGCCCTTGACCGACACCACGTAGCCGCGCTCGCGCAAGCCGGCCATCACGCGCCGCACCAGCACGGGGTTGGTGTCCAGGTAACCGGAGAGTTCCTCGGACGTCATCGGGCGTCCCGCGTGGGCCATGTGCAGCAGCACATGGAGAATCGATGATAGTTTGCTGTCGCGTCTCATGTAACTAATGATAGTACATATTCATCGCACATGCAAACGAGTTGCAATAATGAAGCATAAAAAAGGGGTCAGACCCTGTCAGGTCTGACCCCAGCCTTTGCCATGCTTTCAGGATTACACCGCCTTGCGCCGCCCCCGCCACCACACCAGCAAAGCCAGCAGCACCAGCACGCCGACGATGATGCCCGCGCGTGCCAGGCCGATCAGGTTTGACGGCGCGCCGCCGTTGCGCAGGGTCGTCACCTGCTCCGCCGTCACCTTGATTGCGGGATTGCCGTACATCTTCTGCACGTAATTGCCCAGGGTGACGATCTGTTCGTCCGACAGGGTCTGGCGGAAGGCGGGCATCAGGTGGCCCGCAGCATGACTACCCTTGCCGCCTTGGCGCTCCACCCCATCGAGTATCGCCATCACCAGGTTATTGCTGTTGCTGCGGCCCGTCACCGAATTGTGGAACAGGGGCGGCAAGCTGCCGTCGAAACTGCCCTCGCCCCTGGCTTGGTGGCAGCTGGCGCACTGCGCATCGTACAGCTGCGCACCCGACATCTTGTTCAGGTTTTGCGGCAGCGGCACGCCGCGGATGGCACTCAACTCGTCGCCCGCTTGTCCCCATTGCGTCACCGCTTGCGTGTCCGCCTTGTCGCGGATGGCGGGCACGCTCTTGATGTAGTGCGCGATGGCGTTCAAATCCGCATCGCTCAGGTGCTTCAGGCTATGGTCGATCGCTTCGGCCATGGGTCCGGCAGCCTGCGCCTTGTTGGCCGCGCGGCCCGTACGCAGGTAGCCGGCCAACTCCTGCTGGCTCCAGCTGCCGATGCCGCTGTTGACGTCCGACGTGATGTTCGGCGCGTACCACGTGCCCAGGTCGGCCCCGCCCAACTCTTTCGACAGCTGCTCGGCCATCAGCGCATTGCGCGGCGTGTGGCAAGTGGTGCAGTGGGCCAGCCCTTGCGCCAGATAGGCGCCGCGGTTCCACTCCATGCTTTTCGACGCATCGGCCACGAAGGGCTTTTTGTCGAGGAACAATACATTCCAGCCCGCCATCGACAAGCGGATATTGAACGGGAATGGCAAGTCCGTCTGTTTTGCCGGCGCCGTATCGACCGCCGCCACGCCGTGCATGAAGTAGGCGTACAGGGCGGCCGTGTCGTCATCCGTCACCTTGGCGTAGGCCGTGTAGGGCATGGCCGGGTACAGGTGCGCTCCGTCGGCCCGCACGCCGTGCCGCACGGCATCGGAAAACTGCGCCAGCGTGTAGTTGCCGATGCCATGCGTTTTCGACGGCGTGATGTTGGTGGCGATGATGGCGCCCAGCGGCGTCGCCAGGGACAGCCCGCCCGCCATCGGTTGACCGCCAGGCACACTATGGCAGGCGATGCAGTCGCCGGCCGTGGCCAGGTAGCGGCCACGCTCGATCGCCTGCACGTCGGCGCCCGGTGCTTGCGCCGCCAGCACTGGCAGGCTGAAAAGTGACAGCAAGGCGGCGCCGGTCGCCATTCTGAAGGTCGCCATCATGCTGTTCCTCCCTGTTGTTCGTCGAGGATGTGCTTGACGGTGCGCAGTGCCACGGCCAGACCGTTTTCCGTCGAATTGCAGGTGCCGGACGTGGGCAGCACGCCGGTGCTGCACAAGAACAGGTTGGCATGGTCGAAGGTGCGGCCCCACTGGTCGCACACGGCCTTGGCCGGGTCGGAACCCATCGACAGGGTGCCGCAGATGTGCTGGTTGTTGGCAAACACGCCTTCCTTGCTGTGGCGCAGATTGGTGCCGCCCATTAGCTTCGCGATGTTCTCGAAATCCTGCTTCGAGCGTTCGTGGCCACGCTTCGTGTAGTCGTCGATCGAGTAATGCGCTTGCGGCTTGGGGATGCCCATGGCGTCCTTCTCGCTGCTGAGGGCAATGCGGTTTTCCGGGTTCGGCAGCACTTCCAGCACGTTTTTCAGGCTCATTTCACGCGCCGAGCGGAAACGCAGTTGCTGTTCGAAGGCTTCGCCAAACACCCCCTTGCCGATCAGTTCTTTCGAGGCGCCGTCCACGCGCGAAATGTTCGTGAAGTCCAGGCGGTATGGCGAATGCTGGCTGCGGAAATCGCCATCGCGCATGGTGTTGATGGAATTGGGGCTTTGCGGGCCACGGCCCAGCCACAGGTCTTCATCGGCGTCGAAGGTGATCGAGGTGCTCGGGTGGTCCATCAGGTTGCGGCCCACCATGTCGCTGCTGTTGGCCAGGCCGTTCGGGTATTTGTCCGAGGCGGAAACGAGCAGCAAACGGGGGCTTTCGATGCCGTTGGCGGCCAGGATGAAGGTCTTGGCCGTGACCCTGTGGCTTTTTTTATCCACGTCATAGTACAGGGCAGCCGAGATGCGGCCCTGCGCATCGTGTTCCAGCTTGTAGACGTTGGCATTGCACACGATCTTGACGCCGGCGTCTTCGGCCTGCTGCGCGGCGATGCCGCCATGGTATTGCGCGTCGATGGGGCAGATCGGCTGGCAGCTGTTGTTGCCGCAGCAGGCCGGGCGGCCATCGTAGCTGACGCTGTTGCGCGCCACCGTATTGCCGACCACCTTGAACGACGGGTCGAGGCGTTCGCGGATGCGGCGCATGGCGTACGGCTCCGTCACGGGGTCCATCGGGAAGGCCTGCTTGCGCGGCGAACCCGTGTTCTCCGCACCGGAAACGCCCATGATGTCTTCCGCTTCCTGGTAGAACGGCTCCAGGTCTTCGTAGCTGATGGGCCAGTCGACGCCCACGCCGTACAGGGTATGGATGCGGAAGTCGTTAGGCACATTGCGCCACGCCTGCGCGGCCCAGTGCCATGAAGTGCCGCCGAACTGGCGGATGTATTCGGCCGGGTAAGGATACGGGCCCGCCTGCACCAGGTAGCCGTTATCCTTCGGCTGGTAAATCGGGTGCGGCGCCGTGGCCACCGAGGGATACGGCGACATCCAGTCGCTGCGGCGCGTCGTGTTGCGGAAGCGGGCGACGAGTTCGCCACGCGACACGCGCGGCCCCGCTTCCAGGATCAGCACCGAGGCGCCGGCCAGCGCCAGCTTGCGCGCGGCCAGGGAGCCAATGATGCCGGAGCCGATCACGAGGTAATCGGCGGAGAGTTCTTCAGCCATGATGGCTCCTTAAATTGGTTTTCTGGCCCAGCTGCCGTAAGCGCCGTAGGAATACGTGGGAGGCTTCAGCACGTCGGCCACGACGGCCGCGTTCAAAGCCTGCTCGTAGGCGACGCAAACGGCCGCCTCGCCCGTGCCGACGATGCCCAGGTACCAGGCGCTGGCGATCTGGCGCGGCAGGGCCGCCAGCGGCGCCTGGGCCGGGTCGAGCGCGTCGAGCGCTTCCTGCAGGCCGGCCGCCTGCAAGCCCTGCGCATTGATCAGGGCAAGCAGCGCGCGCACCTTGGCGGGAAAGGCGGCGTCCTGCGCCACCAGCGCGTCATACAGGCGCCTGGCCAGCACGGGGTCGAGCACTTGCCGCCCGACCAGCATGGCCGACACGCCCAGGAAAGCGCCCTGCTCCGCATTGGCGACCGGTTCGGCCAGCGCCCAGGGAATCAGCGCCGCGGCCGAAGCCGACAGCAAACCAGCCAGCACCATGCGGCGGCCGGGATTCAGAGGGCCACGGCCCTCCTTGTGATGTGTAGCGTCCAATTGAAGCTCCCGTGAGTTCAGCAACCGTTCAGAAAGAATGCTTGAGACCGACCATCACCACCGTCTGGCCGCCGTTCGACGACGGCGTGCCGTTTTGCGAATCGCCGACCGAGGCAACGGCCTTGACGATGGCGCCGTCCTGGCCCAGAGTCTGGCCGCGCGCCAGCTGGCGCGCTTCGATCAGGTAGATCGCGGTGCGCTTCGACAGCGCGTAATTCTGTTCGAACGACAGCTGGCGGTAGCGCGCGCGGTCCGACACGCCGTTGGACTGGCTGGCGAAAGTGTCGCTGTAGCCGGCGGCCAGGAACCACTGCGGCGTCAGCTGGTAGCTCGAGATCAGGCCGGCCGTGTTGAAGATGGCCGTGTCGCGGAAGGCCGAGCGGCTGCCCGCCTGGTATTGCACGTTGCTGGCATTGGCGCCCACCATCCACTTGCCCATGGTGTAGCGCGCGCTGGCGGCGATGAACGCTATGCTGTCCGCCGTGGCATAGCCCCGGTTGACGGCGGAGATGCCGAAGCTGCCGGATGCGTTATCGCTCCAGCCGGCGCCATTCTGTCCATTTTTCAGTTTCAGATAGCCGAGCGCGAATTCGGCGGGCGAAGTGCTGTACTTGACGGCGGCGCTGAAACTGCTGCCCGCGGCATTGCCGTCGGCCGCTTCACCAAAGCCGTATTGCGCGCTGGCCTGCAGGCCGCGCCAGACGGGCATGCTGTAGGTCAGGGAATTGCTGATGCGCACGGTCGTATCGAGGCCGTCGATATCGCCCGGGTGTGCACCGGTGGCGCCCGTCAAGACGTTGCTCGACGCCAGCGAACCCACCAGCAGGTAGTACGGCGTGTACTGGCGTCCGGCCGTCAAGGTGCCGTAGGCCTTCGATTGCAAGCCCACGTAGGCCTGGCGGTTGAACAGGGAACTGGCGGAACTTTGCGCGCCCGTATCGCTTTCAAAGCCATTTTCCAGCAGGAACAGCGCCTTCAGGTCGCCGCCCAGGTCTTCCACGCCCTGGAAACCGATCTTGCTGGCGGATAAGTTACCGCTGCGCATGTAGGTATTCGACTTGCCGCCCTGGTTGCTCGCGTAGGCGGTAGCCGCGTCGACCACGCCGTAGATGGTGACATTGCTTTGGGCGCAAACGTTTGCGCCGATGAGTGTGGAGACGGCCAGCGCCGCAGCGCGCATGCATGGTGTGTTCATTTTTCCTGACTTTCCTGTTTTATTGTACGCCCGGTCAGTATTGCCGCCGTGACGGCGAAATACAGGCGTGGCGCCGCGTTGCAGCCCCATCCGTTGATGGGGCGTCCGCTGTTCTTCTTGATGTGGATCAAGTGAAGCAAATTATACGCTCATTTACTCACATGTAAGTGATTGACTATAAGGCGTAGTCTTATAGCAAAACTTTCTTGTGTCTTATAGCAAAACCGACAGGCGCGCGGACACATGCCCGGCAGACTGCGGAAATGCACGGAACAGGCATGGGGAAAGCAGCGACAGCGCGTGTCGAAAAACACGCGCCCGGTCGATGCTCAGGCAAGGAGAAGTGGTGTGCGGGGAAGGGGTTCAGCGCAGGATGGCGGGCGCCACCGGCAGGGTTTCGAGGGCAATAAAAGCTTCCAGGGTGCGGCGCATGTCTTCGAACACTTGCTTGCCGTAGGCCGCTTCCAGGTGTGCATACTGCAGGTCGATCAACTTACCCATCTGCAGCAGCAGGCTGGCGCCCGCTTCCGACAGGTGCACCTTGCGGCGGCGCTGGTCACCTTCGAACTTGCTGCGCCCGATCAAGCCGATTTCTTCCATGCGCGCCAGGATGCCGCTCATGCTGGGACTGGAAATCTGGCAGATCTCGCACAGCTCACGCGGCTCCAGGGTCGGACTTTCGTTCAGCGCACGCATGATGCGCCACTGCTGCTCCGTCACGCCGAAGTGATTGAGGATGGGACGGAAATGCTGCAGCAGGCTGTCGCGGGCCTTCAGCAGCAGTTGCGGCATATTCGGATAACGGATCGGTAGCTGCAAGTGGAACTCCAGGGTGGCCAGCACAATTAGCGTAATTATACGACTCGCCCGAGGACAATAGCGGCAAAATTCCCCTTCCCTGGCGCGCTTGATGCAATGGCGTCAGCCCCTGGCTTTTCTCTGCGCGGGGAT
This sequence comes from Janthinobacterium salmonicoloratum, assembly GCF_051380845.1. Classification (NCBI taxonomy): domain Bacteria; kingdom Pseudomonadati; phylum Pseudomonadota; class Betaproteobacteria; order Burkholderiales; family Oxalobacteraceae; genus Janthinobacterium; species Janthinobacterium salmonicoloratum. The sequence continues at coordinate 530,944 of NZ_JBNYXV010000001.1, forward strand.
GAAGTGTTCGCGCACGGCCTTGGCCAGCAAGTCAGGCGGCAGCAAACCCTGCCCCAGCAGGAAGTTATTGAAGGCCAGGCGGTCGAATTGCGCGCCCAGCGCCAGCTCCGTTTCCGCGCGCAACTGCAGGATGCGCGTATAGCCATAGAAATAGCTGCCCGCCTGGCCCGGCATGTTGAAGGTGTAGCGGTCCAGCTCCTGGCGTGCCATCGGCGCCGACAACATCACTTCATCCGTCAGGATACGGCCCGCTTCCTCGCGCGTGACTTGCCCCAGGTTCAGCAGCGGGTCGAGCATGGCGCGCGCCGCGCGCAGCATGCGGAACTGCAGCGCGATGAACTGGCCTTCGGCCGGCTCGTAGGGAATCATCTCCGCTTCCGCGTACAGGGCCCAGCCTTCCACGTTGACACTGTTGAACGCGTACAGGCTGCGCGCCTGCGACACGCCCCGCTCCACCATGGCGCTAAATTGCAGCTCGTGGCCAGGACGGCCCTCGTGCGCGCTCAGGGTCCAGGCGGCGCCCGCGAAATTGAAATCGTCATAGGCCTCGCCCTTGCCGCTGGCAGCCGGATTGCTGACGGGTAGGACGAACTGGCCGTGTTCTCCCGTATTGCCGATCAGCGGAGGCGGACGCATATGCGGCGCCGGCTGGGCCGCCGATTCCGCGTCTGACGCCAGGCGCATGGTCATGGCGCGCGCGGGAATATCGACCACGCGCTGCCGTGCGATGCGCTCTTCCAGCTGCGTATTGACGCCCTTGTAGTGCGCTTCAAGCTGCTCGTTCGGAATGGCGTCCACTTTGAGGGCGCGCAGCACCTGGCGGTAGTCGCTGCCGTCGACGCCCTTCAAGGCCAGTTTGGCCGCCACCACGGGCGCCAGCGCCTGCATGGCGGCGCGCGTTTCCAGGTAAGCCACTTGCGCCCGTTCGACAAGTATGCGTGGCTCGATATCGATGCCCACCTGCTTCAGGCGAAATGCATACAGCTCGGGCGCCATGCGGAAATCCGTGCGCGACAGGGGCAGCACTACTTGCTTTTCCCATGCCGCATACTCGTTCAACTGCTGCTCCATGGCGGCCAGCGCGCTTTCCGCGCCTGTGATCTGCATGTCGGCGAACAGCTTGCGGATGCCGGCGATATACGTCGGCACGTTTTCCAGCGACTGCTCCACCTGCAGCCGCACGGGTCCGGCCAGGCCAGGCTTGCCGATCTTTTCCGTGAAGCGCGCCTTGGCCTGCTGCGTGATCGGCGTGCTGCCCGGGAACTGGCCCACGTAGCGCTGCAGGCGTTCGAGCGCCTTGGCGCGGCGCGCGGCCGGACGCTGTTCCTGCAGCAGGCTTTGCATGCTGCCAAAAACCATTTGCGGCACATCGACCCACGGCAAGGTGTACTTGGCGTCCAGCCGGGCGCCGGCGATTTCCTGGTCGACGGCCTGCGTCAGGATTTCCAGATCCTGGCGGATGCGTTCATCTTTTTCCGCCGCCAGCTTTTGCTGCAATTGCGCGCGCGCCTGCTGCATGGCCGTCACATAACGTTCCGTGATCTTCGGCCCCAGGTCGGCGGCCAGGCCGTCGTACTGCGCCAGGCCCGTGTCGGAAGCGTTTTCGGGCGAAAACTGCGCCTGCGCCGCCAGCACGATGGCCGCGTTGCGGTTGCTGGCCTCGACCCAGGCCGATGCCGCATTGGGCGCTGCAGGGGCGGCGGCCATGGCGGGCATGGCAAATGCGATGGACAGTGCCGCGGCAAGCACGGTCTGGTGCAGTTTCGGTATGACGGACATCGGGGGTTTCCTTCCTGGCAGAATCGGCGAACGAAGCGGCCAGTATCGGCGAGCATCCCGGTACTGTCAATCGGGCGGGGACAGGCCGCGCCGGGCGGCCCGTCCCACTCCTGTCAATACACCAGACCGTAGCCGAACTTGTACAGCGGATGGGCCGTGTCATATGGCACGTCCGATTTCTGCACCTGCACTTCGGCCATCGACGATGGCAGTTCGAACGGCAGCTTGCCTTGCGGCTTGGCCTTGCCCGTCAAGACATCGAACAGCGCGCCGTCGCTCACGCCGAAGTTGGCGAGTATGGCGCTGGCCTTGTCCTGCACGTTGCCGAGGATGGCCGGGCGGTCCAGGTAGACCGTCACCACCGTCTTCGGCGCGTACTTCGCCGCGTTCTTGATCGCCTCGTAGTCGGCGTCGCCATCGACATAGTTCAGGCGTCCTTCGTGCTGCATGCTGCCGAAGATGTAGTTCGGATGCAGGATTTCATATGGCGCGGCCACGCGCAGCAGGGCCACGTCCGCTTCCTGTGGCGTGGCGACCACCGTGTAGCCATACTGCTTCGCCACGGCCGCGTCGATGCCGTACAAATAGACCTTCTTGACGCTAGCCGCCAGCGGCAAGACCTTGTCCTTGTTTTCCAGCAGGACCAGCGAGCGGCGCTGGGCGTCCAGGCCCGCCTCGATGAAGTCCGCCTTGCCCACCGTGGTGGCCGCCTTGGCCGCATCGACGAACGGATGCTCGAACAGGCCTTGCTTGAATTTCTGGATCAGGATGCGCCGCGCCGACGCGTTGATGCGCGCTTCCGTCAGTTGGCCCCGCTGCACGGCTTGCGTCAGGTACGGCGCTTCCGTCACGCCGCCAAACTGGTCCATCCCCGCCGTGACGGCTTTGACATAACGCTCGGCCTTGGTGGCGTTTTCCATGCCCCACGGCGTGCCGAAGCCGATGAAGGAAGGTGCCACGCCCGGCGCCGTGCCGTTGCGGCAGTTGGCGTCGCAGTCGGAAGTGATGCCCCAGTCGGACAGGATCACGCCCTCGAAGCCGTATTTGCCGCGCAGCAGATCCGTCAGCATAGTCTTGCTGAAACCCGCCGCCACTTGTTCCAGGGTGATGCCGTCGATCGTGATATTGCCATCCGGCAAAGCGTAGGTGGGCATCACGGAGGCCGCCTTGGCCGTGAAGGCGCCCTCGAACGGTTTCACGTGGTAAGCGAAGTTATTGCCCGGGTAAGTCATGTAGCGGCCGTAGTAATTGTGGCCGTCGAAGCCCTCTTTCGTGGCGCCGTAGCCGACCCAGTGCTTGACGACGGCCACCACGCTGCCGTCATGCAGGCCTGTGTTCCCATCCTGGAAGCCCTCGATATAGTGCTGCACCATGCGCTTGGCCAGGTCGGCGTCTTCGCCAAAGGTGCCGTTGATGCGCGACCAGCGCGGCTCGGTAGCCAGATCCGCCTGCGGCGACAAGGCTTGCGTGATGCCGACGGCCAAATATTCCTGGCGCGCGATGTCGCCGAAGCGGCGCACCAGCGCATCGTCGCCGATGGCGGCCAGGCCCAGGGTTTCCGGCCACTGGGAAAACCCCTTGGTGCCGGCGCTGGCGCCCACCGTGTACTGGAAATGGTGGCGCGGATCCGTGCTGATGGACACGGGAATGCCGTGGCGCGACGTTTCGCTGAGTTCCTGCACCTTGTTGTACTGCGTAGCCATATTGGCCGTGTCGCCCGCCATGCGCGTGATGAAGGTATTCACGTACTGCTTGACGATCAGGTCTTGCAGGGCCGTCAAGTCATACGCGCCGCCCTGGCCGATGCCGGTGGGGTCGGCCACGGTGGGCGCCGTGCCGTGCATCATCAAGCCCGCTTTTTCATCGAGGCTCATGCGCGACAGCAAATCATCGGCACGCACCTCGGCCGGCAGGCGCCAGTCTTCGTAACGGTCGATCTTGCCGTTGCGGTTCATATCCTTGAAGGTATAGCCGTCGACCTTGAGCTGGCTGTAGGTGGTGGCGCCGAATACGGGCTGCGTGTATTGCTCGCTGTCGTTATTGCCGCAGGCGGCCAGGGCAAGCGTGGCGACGCAGCCGGCGACCACGCGGGCCATCGGTTTCATAGTGCAATTCATCATTATCTCCAAGACTGTTTTTGTAGGTATCCGGGTGGCATCAGGGCCAGCCCGAAAGCAATATAGCGTGAGAATGCGTGAGTTTCTTGACCGCACAGCACGCGTTTTATACCCGCGAGAACAATTTTTGGTTAGACGGCACGACAACCAACAATCTCCTACAAAGTGCTAATATTTGTGAAAAATTACTACAACAAGCAGGAGACACCCTTGCACAAACCCGATACGCGCACGGTTTCGAACCGGATCGCGCAGCAATGCGCGCGCGCCATGCAAGCCGATGGCCACGACCCCGCCGACTTTTTCCGCCACACGGGCATCACGCCGGCGCAGCTGGACGAGCCCGGTGGCCGCATCAACGCCGAGCGGCACCGCCGCATGACGGCCTACGCCCAGCAACTGCCGCAGCACCGGGCCATTCTCGACCTCGACGTGACGCACTGGTTCGCGCATTACTCGGGCATCGCCCACGTCTGCTTCAACCGCCCCACCCTGCGCAGCGCTCTGCACGAGCTGCTGCACTTGCGGGGCCTGATCGGCGAATTCGACTTCATGCTGATGAGCGAGAATGGCACGCGCATCGAGATCGAATACCTGTCCGAGTTTTGCCCGCTAGGGGGCGCCATGCAGGCGCTGGCCAATTTCCGCATGCTGTCGCTGGTGGCGCGCGCCTATGACGATGGCGCGGCCACCGCCTTCCACGCCGGCTTCCAGGGCAAGGCGCCGTGGTTCGCGCCGGCCATTGCCGAGTGCTTCGGCGCCGCCGCCACCTTTGGCCAGGCGCGCAACACGCTGACGTTTGACGCGCCCGCGCTGGACCGGCCTTTCGCCCAGTTCAACGCCATGCTGGCGCCGCACGCGCTGCGGCACGCGCAGGGGCAATTGCAGCAGTTGCAGGGAGCGCAGTTGTTTTCGGCCCGCGTGGAGCAAGCCATCATCGATTTACTCGACCGACAAGGTGCAGGCGATGCCGACGGCGCCTCGCTGCTGCCGGCCCTGTGCGATGGCCTGGCGATGAACCGCTGGACCTTGCAGCGCCAGCTGCAGCAGGAGCAGACCTCGTTCCGCGCGCTGGAACTGCGCGCCAAGAGCCGCGAATCACGCCGTCTGCTGCGCGAAACGAGCCTAAGCGTGGTGGAAATCAGCGAGCGCCTGGGCTTTTCCTCGCAAAGCGCGTTCACCCGCTTCTTCAAGACCCAGTTCGAGCTGCCGCCGGCGCGCTACCGGCACGACATGCAAGGTAGCTTATAGGAAGGTTGCAGAGGAACTGATGCATCCGGCCTTTCCCGCGCCGCCGTTTGAGCCGATCTAATTGCCTGAGGGCGGTTGAGCGGCGCTTCTGGCATCAAACACCAGCCGCGCCGCATCGATGGCGTCGCGGTGACCGTACGCCCAGGCGCTCAGCGCGCTGATGGGGATCAACAGCGAGCGCCCCAGGTCCGTCAAGGCGTAATCGACGCGTGGCGGCACGGTGGGGAACACGGTGCGCGTCACGAGACCATCGCGTTCGAGTCCGCGCAGGGTCAGGGTCAGCATGCGCTGCGAAATACCGCCGATCAGGCGGCGCATCTCGTTGAAGCGCTTGGTGCCATTGCCGAGCAACATCACCACCATCACGCTCCATTTATCGCCCACCCGCGTGAGGATGTCCGTGATCGGGCGGCACGAGTCCGCCACACCCGCATGGCCCCCCGCGTCGCGCATGCGCCGTTCCAGCGCGGCCCCTTGCGCGGCAACGTCGCCAATAGTCACATCGGTGTGCCCCAGTGTGGAAAAAGTGCCTTCTTGTGCGTTCATTTGATAGTCACTATATTTACCTCGGTTACGAAAACATACCACCCGATCATACCATTCAAGAAGGCTACCATGAACATCCTGCATATCGATTCCAGCGTCCTCGGCGAGCATTCCGTCAGCCGCCAATTGTCCGCCGCCATCGTCGCGCGCCTGCAAGCGGCCGCGCCGGGCGCCACCGCCCACTACCGCGACCTGGCCGCGCAACCCTTGCCGCAATTTACGGCCGCCCCCAGCGACGCCGACGGCGCAGCGCTGGCCGGCGCGCTGGAGCAAGTGCTGGCCGCCGACGTCATCGTCATCGGCGCGCCCATGTACAACTTCGCCATCCCCAGCCAGCTCAAATCGTGGCTAGACGCGCTGGCCGTGCCCGGCAAAACCTTCCAGTACGGCGCCAATGGCCCCGAAGGCTTGTTGGGTAGCAAGCGCGTGATCATCGCCTCGACGCGCGGCGGTTATTACGGCGCCGACACGCCGATGGCCAGCCTGGAGCACCAGGAAAGCCATCTGCGCGCCTTCCTCGGTTTCCTTGGCATCACGCAGCTCGAGATCGTGCGCGCCGAAGGCGTCAAGGTCAGCGATGCAGCCAGGGCGCAGGCGTTGACGGGCGCTTTCGAACAGATCGGCGCGCTGCAAGCGGCGTAAGCGATTGCCAGCTGCGCCGCAAGCTGTTTCGGCGCAGCCCCAGGATGAGCGGCCGGCAAGGAAGCGCCAGATGCGCTAAGCTGCGGGAACCCCAACCACAAGGACCACCATGACCCTGATCGTCGTCGCCACCATCGATGCCCAAGCTGACCATATCGACGCCGTGCGCGCCGCCCTGGAAGCCGTCGTAGCACCCAGCCGCACCGAAAGCGGCTGCCTGCGCTACGAGCTGCACGTCGACAACAAGATTCCCACGCGCTTCATCATGCTGGAAGAGTGGGCCGACAAAGCCGCGCTGACGGCGCATGACGCGACGCCCCACTTCAAGGCGCTGGTCGCCGCCGTGGGCGACAAGGTCGTCAAGATCGACATAGCGGAACTGAGCAAGCTGAAATAAAGGCAAGCGCGTGGCCATATTGGAAAGTTGCCATCTATAATATGGCAACTTTTTTTTATGGCCATCATGACACCATTTTCCAAGATACGCGGCGCCGCAGCGGCAGCCGCCTTGATTTTCTGCGCCGGCGCCTCGGCGCAAGCTCCCCTGACCAATCTGGTAGGCGAATACAATCTTGCCTCGTCGGCGACCGTGCCGGCCAGCACCTGGGGCTATTCCAAAGGACGCATTTCGGTCAAGCAACTCGATGACCGGCATCTGCTGATCGCCCTGTCCTGCGAGTGGAAACGCGAGCCGAAGGCCGTCTGCGGCGATTACTTCTATGCCCAGCAACGCGACGACGGCCTGTATCTGCAGGACATGAATACCTTCGCCATGCGCCTGTACTTCGATCCCGCCTCACGCAAGCTCACCATCATCTCGCGCGGCGCCGACGCCAAGCAGAGCGTGAGGCATGACGTGTTCGCCGCCACGACCGCGCCGCTCACGGACCCCGCCCTTGTGCGGCGCATGAAGCGCGAGCTGTCGAATGCCGACAGCAAGGAAAACCGGCGCGTGTTCGGGCCCTACACCAAGTGGGCCTACCAGGAAAACCGCATCGAATTCCAGCGCCAGGACTTGACGACACCATGATGCCGCGCCTGATCCAGCCCATGCGGCGGCAGTTGCTGCGCCTCGCCGGCGCCCTGCTGTGTTCGCCCATGCTCGCGCACGCGGCCGACGGCGACCTGCCCAACGCCGTGCGCCAGCGCATCCTGGCCACCCTCGACTCTCCGCTGCCCAAGGTGCTCAATGCGCACCATCTGGCGCTGATACGGCGTTTCAACATCGGCTGGTCGCCCGTGGAAAGCGGCGCACCCATGCTCAATCCGGCGTACCCGCTGGGCAAAGGCGATACCTTGCAACTGGCCATGCAAGCCATCGCCAGCAAGGATGCGGCGCTGGCCGCGCAACGCCTGATAGAAGCGTCGCAAATACTGCCCCAATTCGTGCAGATGGCCGATCTGAAACCGGGCAGCTATGTCTACGGCAAGGCGCCCTTCACCTTGACTACCCGGCATCTGTCACTGCTGCGGCAACAGTCGTGGATGACGCTGGAAATGCTGGGCATTGGCGCGGAAGATTACCTGGCCGAAGGCTACTGGCCCACCCCGTCCGTCGACGGCAAGCGCCCGTACGGCGATTTCACGAATTACCCGGTTGAAATGGCGAAGGCGCTGGGCTTGCCCGTGCGCCAGCAAGCCGACGGCAGCCTGACCATCACGCCCAAGCTGCAAGCGGAAATGAAAATGCTGCACCGGCAAACCATGCCCGCGCTGCAAGTGTTCGTGCGGGAAGCGGGCTTGCGACGCAATACCCTCTAAGCGCGTGCCGGGCCAGATTGCCCTGGGTTACAGGAAATCGAGCCTGGCCAGCATCGTGGCGGCCTGCTGCCGGAAAGCCGCGATTGTCGCCTCGTCCATTTTCTCCAGCTGGCGGTACGCCATGCCGATGCGGGGATTGCGTTCCAAGGTGTCCGCGTTGCGATGGAAAAAATCCCAGTACAGGGCATTGAAGGGACAGGCGCGCTCGCCGATGCGCGCCTTTTTATCGTAATGGCAGCCTTTGCAATAATCGCCCATGCGGTCGATATACGCTGCGCTGGAGACATACGGCTTGGTGGCCAGCAGCCCACCGTCGGCGAACTGGCTCATGCCGACGGTGTTGGGCAGTTCCACCCACTCGAAGGCATCGATATAAATGCCCAGGTACCAGCCATGCACCTTGGCCGGGTCGAGGCCCGCCAACAGCGCGAAATTGCCGATCACCATCAGGCGCTGGATGTGATGCGCATGGGCCTGTTCCAGCGACTGGGTAATCGCCTGCGACAGGCAATGCATCTTCGTCTTGCCATCCCAGAACCATGCTGGCAACGGGCGTGTGTGGCCAAAGAAATTCTTCTCGGCATAGCCGGGCATATGGGCCCAGTAGACGCCGCGCACATATTCGCGCCATCCCAGTATCTGGCGTATAAAACCCTCGACTGCGGCCAGCGGCGCATGGCCCGCCTGATACGCCGCTTGCGCCCTGGCGACGACTTCGCGCGGATTGAGCATTTTCACGTTCAGCGCGAACGACAGCAGGGAATGAAACAAGCGCCACGCCTTGACGCTCATCGCATCCTGGAAATCACCAAAATGCGGCAAGGCCCGCTCGATGAAGGCATCGAGCTGCTGCAGCGCCTCATCCCGGTTCAGCGCCCACGCCAGCCGGTCGGCATGCGGCGCGCCGAAGCTTTTCACGCCTGCGGCGACGATGCTTTGCCATAGTCGAGAGTGGTCATGCATGGTGCGCGGATCCTGCGGCTCGGCGGGCGTGCCGCGCCATGGCTTGCGGTTATCGTGGTCAAAATTCCATTGGCCGCCAACGGGTTTTTTCGCGTCTTCCATCAGCACCTGATGCGCGCTGCGCATCTGGCGGTAGAAAAACTCCATCAGCCATTGCTTGCGTCCGGCGAAAATATCGGCTGCCTCATGGCGGGCCGTATAGAAATGGTCGCTGTCGACCATCAGCCAGGGGATGCTCGAGCGTCGCCCCGCCTGGTAGAGCTGCTGGTCGAGGCGCCACTCGTCGGGTGCCTGGTATTCGAAGGCGCCGGCGTCATAGTGGCCAAGCAGCGCTTCGATATTCTCCGGTATCGAGCGCGTGCTTTCCACGTCGTCGATGGCGATGTAATGCACGGTGTGGCCAAGCTGGCGCAGCTGGCGCGCCAACTCACGCATGGCAGCGAAGATCGCCAGGATTTTCTGCGCATGATGCAGCACATAATCGGTTTCTTGCCGCACTTCCATCAAGACATAGATGGTGGCGTCATCGACTTCGGTGAACCAGCGGTGCTGCGCATTGAGCTGGTCGCCGAGTATCAGGCGCAGTGTGGGCTTCGGTGAAGTCATGATTATTCTTTGCAATGGTTGAATTCGCCATGATGGCGACGCTTATCCTTGCGGCGCCGGCTGCGGTGCAGGAGCGGGCTGCGGTGCCGGGAATGGCGCCGGCTCCTGTACCGCCTTGCCATGCGCTTCCTGTCCGCCGTCGCCTTCGGCCGGCATGGCCAGCGGCGCCTGCGGCGCGCCCTCCTGCAGCATATCTCCCGGCTCTTCCACCGCTTCGTCCTGTGGCTCCTCGACCGGCTCCACGTGGCGCAGCGGCGGTGGCGGCTTGCCGCCGGGGAAGATGGCATCGCGCGACAGCTTGCCCGTGTCGAGCGCCGTCTTGAAGAAGTCGCCTACCACCAGCACGGCGTTGTGGCCGCCCTGGCCCCAGTAGTTGCTGCGCATGGTGACCCTGGCGTCATTGAAACCTACCCAGGCGCCGCCCACCAGTTCCGGATGCATCAGGATAAACCAGCCGTCCGCATTGTTTTGCGTGGTGCCGCTCTTGCCGGCCACGTCGGAGCGGATGCCGAAGCGGCTGCGGATGGCCGTGCCCGTGCCGCGGTCGATGACGCCGCGCATCATGTCCGTCAGGGTGGCGGCCGATGCTTCCTGCATGGCGCGCTTGGGCTTTTCTTCACCGAAACGGGCGATGACCTTGCCTTCGCGGTCGGTTATGTGCGTGACGACGAATGGCAGGCGCGCTTCGCCCTGGGCCGCGATGCTGGCGTAGGCGTTGACCATTTCCAATAAAGTGACGGGACTGGTGCCCAGCGCCAGCGATGGCACTTTTTCCAGCTTGCTGTCGCGGATGCCGAGCGCGCGCGCCAGTTTGATGATCGGCGGCAAGCCGACATCCTGCATCACTTGCGCCGTGATGGTGTTTTTCGAGTAGACGAGGCCGTCGCGCATGGTCATGTCGCGTCCCGTGGTACCGCTCATGTCCGTCGGGCGCCATTTGGTGCCGTCGGCCGCCTTGATATCCATCACTTCATCGCGATACACGTGTTCAGGGCTGAGGCCCTTTTCCAGCGCCGCGCCATACACGATAGGTTTGAAGGTGGAACCGGGCTGGCGCGCCGCCTGCGACACGTGGTCGAATTGCTCGCGCGCAAAGTCGCGGCTGCCCACCCAGGCGCGCACGGCGCCCGTGGCCGGATCCATGGCCGTAAAGCCTGCTTCCAGACGCGTCTTCGACTTGCGCAGGGCCGCCATGAAGGCGCGGTCGCCCTTCAGTTGCGCCAGCGCTGCCTCGGGCATGCCACCGGAGGCCGTCAGCTTGCGGTAGTCGCCCGACTCGCGCACGAAGGCGTCGAGCAGGGCCGGGTGGGATTTCCAGAAATAATCGAACGGCACGCTGCCGCCCTGCATGCCAGCGTACATGCCCGTCGAAGTGGACGACGGCACGCCCGCGCGGCTCCATTCCACGTCGGCAATCGCCTGCAAGGCATTCGCCTGGCGTTCGACGGCGCGCTCGGCCGCCTGCTGCAAATCGTAGTCGAGCGTGGTGTGCACCACCAGGGCATCGAGTTCCAGGTTGTAGTCATTTTCGTCGGCCCACTCGATCAGCCACTTGCGCACATAGGCCGTGAAATGGCTGTCCGACTGCGCCCGTTCGCTCTGGCGCTCGAAATGCAGGCGCAGCGGCCGTTTGATCAACTGTTTGTAGCGCGCCTCGTCAATGACATCGTGCTTGCGCATCTGCCCCAGCACCACGTTGCGGCGCTGCAGGGAACGCTCGGGATTACCGACGGGATTATAGTAATTCGTGCCCTTGAGCATGCCGACCAGGGTGGCACTTTCCAGGATGTCGAGGCGCGAGGCGGGTTTGTCGAAATAGGTACGGGCCGCCATTTCGATGCCGTAGGTGTTGTACAGGAAAGGCACCGTGTTCAGGTAGGCTTCCAGGATTTCCGTCTTGCTATAGGTGGCCTCGATTTTGAGGGCCGTGATCAGTTCCTTCAGCTTGCGGTTCAGGTTGCGCGAGCGGCCGATTTCCTCGGGGAACATATTGCGCGCCAGCTGCTGCGTGATGGTGGAGCCGCCCTGGGGATTGCCTCCCGCAGTGTGCAAGACGGCGCCGGCCGTGCGCGTGAAGTCGATGCCGTGGTGTTCATAGAAACGGTGGTCTTCCGTCGAGATCAGCGCGCTGATCACGTTCGGCGAAATCTGTTTCAGGGTGACCCGTTCCTGCAAGCCCTGGTCGAAGCGGGCCAGTTCCTTGCCGTCGGCGCTGACCATGGTGCTCGGTGCGGCCGCGCGCGCCTGGCGCAAATCGTGGATGCTGGGCGTCAGGGGAATCAGCAACAGCATGTATAAAGTCAGCAGCGCCAGCACGGCCAGGAAGGACCATAGGCCCAGCACCAGTGCACGCCGCACGGGAGGCAAGGTCATCAAGTGCGCGTGGCCGCGCCGGTACAGCGCCACTGCCCTCACCCACGTCACACCCGCCACGCGCAAGGCCTGCGCGCGCGCCCATGTTAATGCCTGCCGTGCTTTCTCCTGAAACTGCTCCATGCCTGATGCCATGCTTATAACCTTGTCTGATGCCGGAAAATCCGTTTCAGCAAGTATATAGGGCGGGCAACAAAGCGGGCCGGATTTTACGCCAGGCAAGCATCCAGGCGCGCCAGGATGACGCCGACATAAGCGCCCACGCAGCGCACGTCATGCGTCGTAAACGGGTTTTCCAGTTGCAGCAGGCCGCAGTCGCAGATGACGGGATCGACCTGGGTCACGACGCCCAGCGCCAGGTAGCGCCAGCCATCGAGCCGGCGCAGCCCCTTCTCCTGGCCCGGATTGGCGCGAAAGATGGCGTCCCAATCGTTCATCTCGCTGGGCATGGGCCACAGTTCAAGCTGGACTTGCGTGCCGGCGTCCATCTGCCCACCACCAAACTCGTCCATCACGTGCAGGCGCTGGCCGGCCACCTCGATGATCGCTTCCAGGTAGTCGCCCTCGGTCGCGATGAAGGTGGCGGCGACGACTCGGGCCGTCACTTCTGCGCCTGCTCCAGCAGGGCCGGCAATTCTTTCAGCATGGCCTCACGCGTGCGCAGGCCCGCCGATGGCTGGCCTTTCTGCTCGTCCTGCACCAGGCGCGCGAAGACGATGCTGCGCTCACCCTTGCTGGCCCAACCCACGAACCAGCCGTAGCCATGCGCCTCGTCAAAGCTGCCGTCGGCTTTGCGCGGGAAAGCGGCGCCCGTCTTGCCATGCACTTGCCAGCCGCCCACGTCCGCCAGGCGGGTCAGGCGATGCGTTTCTTCCATCGCCTGTTTCGTCACGGGCAGCTGGTAATTGACCAGCTTGCGCAAAAAGCCCAGCTGTTCCAGCGGAGATATCTTCAGCGAAGAGCTGATCCACGAGCGCTCCAGGCTGTTGTCCTTGCCCGGGTCGCCCGACACGTCCGCATTGCCATAGCGCAAAGCCTTCGCATATTTCCGGAAGCGTTCGGCGCCCAGCGCCTGCGTGATCTGCTGCGAATACCAGACGACGGAGTACTGCATCCAGCGCGACGGGTCCGTATCCTGGCGCCAGGCTTCGCCGCCCCAGTCCACGTAGCCCTGGCGGTATGGCAGGCTGGGCTTGTGCTCGTCCTTGAGGAAGCCGGCGTCGTAACCCATCAGGCTGAGCGCGATCTTGAACGTGGATGCGGGGGTGACGCGGTCGATGCAATTACCCTCTTGCAGCAAGACGGCGCCTGTTTTGGCGTCGGCCATGGCGGTGCAGATGGTGGCGGCCTGGGCTTGCGAGGGGGCCAGAGTGGCACCTGTCAGGCCGAGGATGAACGGAAAAAATGCGCGATATTTCATGGGCCTCCGGGGTTGGGGGAGAAGGACAAAGCGAAATTGTACCGGGCAGCGCGGCGCGATGCCAGCGACGATGGATCGCCTTGACGCTGCGCCTTGCAATCTAGCGCCCTGCCGGCGTGCCCGGCTGGCGTTCCCGCTTCAAATGTTCTTCTTCCAGCTCGTCCATGCCCAGCTTTTCCTCGTCGATCAGCGCATGTTCGCGCCGTTCACGTTCCACTTCGTCCTCCAGGCTGCCTTCGCCAGGCTCCTGCGCGGTTTTCTCCGGCATGCTGCCCTCCTCCACGGTGGTTGACTAACAATCTTCAGCAAGCTTGCTCCATATGCAAACAAATTGCCTATCATGAAAAAACAATCGCATTGGCCAGTATCTTGCATTACCAGGCGATATTGACAGATCAGCTGGCCTTGCGAAACGTCAAATTGATGCGCTGCGCGCCCAGTACCGCGTGTTCGCCCTCCTTCATGGGCGCCACGCCGTGGAAGCGCAGGCGGTCGGCGCCGCCCCACACCACCACGTCGCCATGCAGCAGGGCGATGCGCGCCGCCTTGTCGGCCCGCTCGGCGCCGCCGAACAGGAAAGTGGCAGGCAGCCCCAGCGAGACGGAGACGATGGGCGCGTTGAAATCGCATTCGTCGCGGTCCTGGTGCAGGGCCATGCGCGCACCGGGCGCATAACGGTTGACCAGGCAGGCGTCGGGAGCAAAGCCCGGATAGCCGGCCGCCAGCGCCGCCTCCTGCGCCAGGCGCAGGAACACGGGCGGCATGGGCGGCCACGGAAGGCCGCTGGCCGGATCGTGGCGCGCGTAGCGGTAGCCGCGTCCATCCGTGATCCAGCCCAGGGCGCCGCAATTGCTCATGGCAACCGACATGCGCAAGCCGCCCGGCGTGGCCATGTGGCGCAGGGGCGCCGCCAGGACGATGGCGTCCAGCGCCGGCAACACCTCGTCCAGATACGGCAGCGCAAAACCGCGCAGCAGGACCGACGCGGACGAGCCTGGCACCAGCGGCGCCGGGCCGGCCGCGGCGTAGTCTTCATCGGCAAACAGGGACAGGTTCATGCCGCCTATTGTAGGCCCGGCATGGAAAAAGCGCGCGCGACTGGCCCATGGTGCGCTACAGTAGCGTCTCCAGCCACTACCACCCGCCTCCACGATGGATCATTACGCCGATTTGCTGCAAACCCTGGCGCAACAGGAAGAATCCCTGCAATTCGAACGCTTCGACAACGACGCCGCGCTGGCCGTGGGCCTGTGGATCGTCGAAGAAGTGCGCAAGCGGGGCAAGGCCGTCACCGTCAACATCACGCGCAACGGTCAAATCCTGTTCCACCACGCCATGACGGGCGCCACGGCGGACCAGGCGGACTGGATACGCCGCAAGAACAATACGGTGCAGCGCTTTTGCCGCAGCTCCTACTACATGGGCATCTCGTATAAAAGCCGCGGCAGCACCTTCGAAGACGTGAAATACCTCGATGACATCGAGTTCGCGGGCCACGGCGGCGCTTTCCCCCTGCTGATACGCGGCGTGGGACTGGTCGGCACGGTGACCGTTTCCGGCCTGGCGCAAGCCGACGACCACGCGCTGGTGGTGGCCGCGCTGCAGGCGCAGCTGGACAAATAATCAGGCGGCCAGCGCCCTGCGCAAGGCGGCGCGCGCCAGCAAGCGCGTGGAATCGAGCGTCGGCAGCGGCGAATTGGCATCGCTGATGATCAGCGGGATTTCCGTGCAGCCGAGGATGACGGCGTCGCAGCCCTGCTCGCGCAAGCCGGCGATGATGGCCTGGAAGCGGGCCACGCTGTCCCCTTTGACCACGCCTGGCACCAGTTCTTCCATGATGATGCGGTTGATGGCGCTGCGTTCATCCTCGCCGGGCCGCACGCAAGCGATGCGGCGCGCGGCCAGCCTGTCCGGATACACGGCGCTGTCGACCAGCCAGCGCGTGCCCGTCAGGCCCACGCGCTGGTAACCACGCGCCGCCGCTTCGGCGGCCACCACATCCGCGATATGCAGCCAGGGCAGCGGCGAACGGGGCGCCATCAGCTCGAATGCCTGGTGGATGGTGTTGTCGGGGCAGATCAGGAACTCGGCGCCGGCGGCGGCCAGCTTGCGCGCCGACGCCAGCATCAGCTCGGCCACGCCGGCCAGGTCGCCCGCATTCAGGCATGCCACATAGCGCGCCAGCGGCGGCGTGTGCATGGATACTTCCGGGTGTTCATACGCTCCCAGCGCATGCGCGCCCTCTTCGCAGATCGTACGGTAGCACAGGGCCGCGCCTTCGGCCGAGCAGCCGACGATGCCGATATGTCGTGTCATGCGATCTTCCTTTTCAGTTAAATGCGCTGGCCGCCGTCGATGGGAATTTCCGCACCCGTGATGTACGAGGCGCGCTCGCTGCACAAGAACTCCACCAGGTCGGCCACTTCGGCCGTCGTGCCCAGGCGGCGCAGGGGGATTTGCGTGTCGACGATGTGCGAAGTGCCGGGCGACAGGATGGCCGTGTCGATCTCGCCCGGTGCAATCGCGTTGACGCGCACGTTCAGCGGCGCCATGTCGTTGGCCATCTCGCGCGTCAGCGACGCCAGCGCCGCCTTCGAACTGGCGTAGGCCGAGCCGGCAAACGGGTGCACGCGGTAGCCGGCGATCGAGCACAGGTTCACGACGGCGCCATGCGCGTTCGACAATTCCTGCGCAAAGCCGCGCGTGAGCGCCAGCGGCGCAAAGAAATTCGTGTTGTACATTTCCTGCCATGTCTGCATGTCGGTAGTGAGCGAATTGACGCGCGAGCCGCCAGGCCCCTTCGGCGACACGCCCGCATTATTGACCAAGGCGTGGAGTTTCGAGTCACCCAGCATGGGGCGCAGCGTCTCGACCATCTGCCCGATCTGGCTCAGGTCCGACAAATCCATGCACACATGCGTGTTGTGCTCCTGGCTGCGCGGGCAGCCGCCGGGAATCGGGCTGCGCGAGACGGTGATGACGCGCCAGCCCAGGCTGCGGAAACGTTCCGCGACGGCGTGACCGATGCCGCGGCTGGCGCCCGTGACGATGGCCGTTTTCTGTTCAATCTTGTGCTTGATGTTCGTCATGTTCTTCCTCGTCCTTTTCTTTTCCTTGTTCGGTTGCGCCGGCGTGGATGCGCTCCTGGCGCATGACATAGGCCAGCATCTGCGTGCCGCCGTCGAGGATGTCCTGTTCGATGGCGCGCCGCGCTGCCGCGCTGTCGCGCTGGCGCAGCGCGCTGATGATGGCGTGGTGGTGGCCCACCCGCATGTCCGGCGAAAAGCTGGCATAGCCGGCGGCGATCAGGGGCGCCGTCTGCATCCACAGATGGTCGACGAAGCGTTTTAACGTCGGCATGCCGGCCGCCTGCGCCAGGCCCAGATGAAAGGCCTGGTTGCATTGCAGGGCCGCCGCCAAGTCGTGCCGCGCAATGGCCTCTTCATTCGCCTGCAGCAGGCGTTCCAGGTCGGCCAGGGTGGCGTCGTCGATGCGCTGCGCCGCTTCAAACGCGCCCAGGCCTTCCAGTTCCAGGCGCAGCGCGCGGATTTCCAGGTAGCGCGCCACGCTCAGCACGGGCACGCGGAAGTCGCGCGGCGAGCGCAGCACCAGCGCCTCTTCCTGCACCAGCTGCAGCATGGCGTCGCGCACGGGCGTGACGCTGGTGCCCAGCTGCAACGCCAGCTCGCGGATGCGCAGCCGGTCATTCGGCTGGAAGCGCCCGGCCGCCAGCGCTTCGCGCAGCATGGCGTACACGGACTTGCCCAGGTTGACATGCACCAGACTGTCCAATTGATGGTTCATGCGTGTTTTTGAATTGTTGAAAATTATGATGCATCATACATCAATTGGAAAAACGGTGTTTTTCCATCCGTGCGCCGCAGACAGGAAGCACCGCAAGACCGTACAATCAGCCGCCACCGTATCGAAAGGACTGCACTTGAACTGGGATTACCCGCACGCTCACACCCTGCCCATCACGCCCGAAGCGGCCGACATCGACGGCCTGCAGCACACCAACAACGCCGTCTACGTGCGCTGGTGCGAGCATATCGCCTGGCACCACTCGGCCACCCTGGGGCTGGACCTGGACGATTACCGGCGCCTGGACCGGGCCATGGCGATACGCCGCGGCGAATACGATTACCTGCTGCCGACGCGGGCCGGCGAAGCGCTGACCCTGGCCACCTGGCTGTGCGCCAGCGATGGCCGCTCCAGCATGGAACGGCGCTTCCAGCTGATCCGCGACAGCGACGGCGCCACCGTCGTGCGCGCACGCTGGGACCTGATCTGCATCGAATTGAGCAGCGGCCGCGCGCGCCGCCTGCCGCCTGAGTTTTTGGCCGCGTACGAACCGGCCATCGTCGCCGCCAGCGCGTAGCACGGGAACGCCTAGGCAGCCGTTTTGCGCGCCGATCAGCGAAGATGCAGGGCTTTTCTTGCGCCTCCGCAGTGCAACATGCATTTCACTCCTGATTTGCCCGTTCATGCTTTAGAATCAGCGACCTCAGCCCCGTAAAAACAGGATAAAACATATGACGGCAGTCGGGAATACCGAACCACAAGAGCTCAAGCGCGGCCTGAAAAGCCGCCACATCCAGCTCATCGCCCTGGGCGGCGCCATCGGCACCGGCCTGTTTCTGGGCATCGCGCAAACCATCAAGATGGCCGGCCCTTCAGTGCTGCTGGGTTATGGCATCGCCGGCGTCATCGCCTTCCTGATCATGCGCCAGCTGGGCGAGATGGTGGTCGACGAACCCGTCGCTGGCTCCTTCAGCTACTTTGCCGACAAATACTGCGGCCACCTGCCCGGCTTCCTGTCGGGCTGGAATTACTGGGTACTATATGTGCTCGTCAGCATGGCCGAACTGACGGCCGTCGGCATCTACGTGCAGTACTGGTGGCCGGGCGTACCGACCTGGGTTTCGGCGCTCATCTTCTTTTGCGTCATCAACGCCATCAGCCTGCTCAATGTAAAGGCCTTTGGCGAGATGGAGTTCTGGTTCGCCCTCATCAAGGTGGTCGCCATCATCGGCATGATCGTCTTCGGGGCCTGGCTGCTCGCCTCCGGCGACGCGGGCCCGCAAGCGTCGGTGGCCAACCTGTGGCAGCACGGCGGCTTCTTCCCGAATGGCTGGCAAGGCCTGGTGATGGCCATGGCCGTCATCATGTTCTCGTTCGGCGGCCTGGAACTAGTCGGCATCACGGCGGCCGAGGCGGACGACCCGAGCACGACGATTCCAAGCGCCACCAACCAGGCCATCTACCGCATCCTGATTTTCTACATCGGCGCGCTGGGTATTTTGCTGTCGCTGTACCCGTGGCAAAACGTCGTCACCGGCGGCAGCCCCTTCGTGCTGATCTTCCATGCACTCGACAGCAACCTGGTGGCCACGGCCCTGAACGTGGTGGTGCTGACGGCCGCCCTCTCCGTCTACAACAGCGGCGTGTACTGCAACACGCGCATGCTGTTCGGCCTGGCCAAGCAAGGCAATGCGCCGCGCGCGCTGCTGCACCTGAACCGCCGCGGCGTGCCGCTGGTGGCCTTGGGCGTATCTGCCCTGGCCACGGGCGCCTGCGTGGTGGTCAATTACTTCATGCCGGGCGAAGCGTTCGAAGTGCTGATGGGACTCGTGGTGTCGGCGCTGATCATCAACTGGGCCATGATCAGCTGGATCCATTTGCGCTTCCGCGCGCAGAAAAAAATCGAAGGCAAGACGACCTTGTTCCAGAGCCTGGGCTACCCGTTTACCAACTACCTGTGCCTGGCCTTCCTGGCCGGCATCCTGGTGATCATGTATCTGACGCCGGGCCTGCGCATCTCCGTCTACCTGATTCCCGTGTGGCTCGCCGCGCTAGGCATCGGTTACTGGATCAAGCAAAGCAAGGCCAAAGCGTAAGGTGTTTGCGCCGCATTAAACAAAAAGCCCGTCTTCGCAGGAAGACGGGCTTTTTGCATTGGGCGCGCTCTATCGCTAAACGGCGACGGCCTTGTCCTGCTCCGGCAGCACATCGGCTTGCCACAGGCTGATGGTCTGGCCCGCATACGACTGCAGCAGCACGTCATCGTTCAAGGTCAGCAACGCCTGCTTGCGCTGTTCCAGGCGCGCCTCGGGCGTCATGTCCTTCTCGCCCGTCTTGTAGGGGCCCAGCACGGGCAGCAAGTCGCGCAGCACGGAATAATTGCCCGGCGTAGTCTTGTCCGATTCCAGCTTGCCCAGGAAATACTTCATGACGTGCTCGGACTGGTTGCCCTCCTGCCGCAAGCTCGCCTTCACCATCTTGCCATCCTTGTAAGCCACTTGCGCATCGCTGCTGGCCGTATCCTCGATCTGGTGGTAGGTGTAGTTCTGCGATTCCGTATTGTCCAGCAGGCGCAGCGGCACGCCGGGGACCAGCGTCTCATGGAAGCTGGCGCTCAGCTTCGATTGCTGCTGCTGCCTGATTGAACGCGAGTCCTGGTTGGCGCCGGCCTGCTCCGTCTTTTGCGATACTTCGTAATTGAAGCCATCCCTTTCCGTACTGCGCATGGGATTACTGAATTTCACGGTTTGCGACACGGAGGCGCTGAAATCGGCCAGCCCCGTCAGGATAGACTTGTCCTCGGCCGCCAGGCGCCACTTGCCCGTCGCGGGACTGTCCGTGGCCGCTTGCGGCACGGCGGCATTGCTGTGCAAGGCCGTGAAGCTATCCTTGAGCATGGCCACCAGGCCCGCGTCGCCATGGCCGCGCGACGCCGCCTGGTCGAATTGCTTCATATAACTGCCCAGCGCCTTGGCTTGCCGCTCCTTGCCGCCCAAGGTATTGAGTTGGCTGGCGTCAACCTTCAGGTCCAGGCTGCCGGCCTCGCCGCTGAAGCTGACCTTGCGCTGCGCGCCATCGGCCTGGAAATCCAGGGTTTGAATACTTTCCGGCTCACCACGCACCTTCACTTCCGCATGCAGCTTCACCGACTCCAGCACTTGCTGGTCGAACTGCATCAAGCCTTCGAGCTTGATTTTCGGCGTACTTTGCCCCATGCCGTCGATGGCTTCCTGGAAACCTTTCGCCAGCTCGCCCAGGGCGCTGGCTTCAGCGTCGCTAAGGTCGCCGCTGGTCGTCATGTTCACGGCCAGGCCATCGCCCTGGCTGTCGAGCGACAGCTTGACTTCCACGCCGCTCTTGGTGGTGATGCTGAGGGAAACCCTGTCTTCGCCATTGCCATGCAGGCTGCCGGGCGCGATGCCGGACGCTGCATAGATGTTCGGCGTGGTGCTCGGCGGCGGTTGCCGCATCGCCTGCGAGAAATTGTAGTTCCCCAGCTTGGCTTGTCCCAGCATGGCCGCGCCCAGGCCGCTGAAGCGGCCGCCAAACGCATACGAAGAAAAATTCTTCGTCATCGCCTCGCTCACCTTGTCGCGCGTCGCGCTTTCCCACACCATCGGCGGTTTTACGAACGCTGTCGCCGGCTTGCTTTCGTTCACGCTCTCCGGACTGAGGGCAACGATGGAAGACGGCGTGGATGCGGGCGACGGCGACGGTGCCTCCGTGCGGTTTGACGTGACGGCGGAGGCCCGTGACGGGGCGCTGTTCCAGCTTGAAAGTGGAGAAATGGAGGTCATGGCGCTGTAACCTTGCAAGTGGCGAGTAGGGACATCATAAAATATCGATATGGTTGGGTTTTTCACAATTGCCTGGCGCCAGGCAAACCTTGCGTCACGTTATCTGGCGTGGTGGCAAGTACTGCATGGCAATACTGCATTAACGGCAAGAAACAGCAAAGCATGAGCGTCGGGGAAATGAAACATTTTCATGCCGCCGGCCTCGCCTGCGTCAACAAGTTGAATCACGGCCGGGAATGTCCATTAAAATGCCTCTATGGAACACAAGATTCTGCGCGCCCCGCTGGCCAGTTTTACCGACTTGTTGCTCGATGCCGTGTGCATGGTCGACGTGGAGGGGCGCTTTGTCTTCGTCAGCGCGGCCTGCGAACGCATCTTCGGCTACACACAGCAGGAAATGATCGGCAAGCTCATGCTCGACCTGGTCGCTCCCGCCGACCGTGTCCGCACCCTTGCCGCCGCGCAAGCCATCATGGATGGCCACGCGCAGACGCACTTTGAAAACCGTTACCTGCGCAAGGATGGCAGCCTGGCACACATCATGTGGTCCGCCCGCTGGTCCGCCGCCGACCAGTTGCGCGTGGCGGTGGCGCGCGACATCACCTTGCTGAAACAGGCGCAGGCAAAGCAGGCCGCCCTGTACGCCATTTCCGAAGCCATGCAGGCGACGCAGGACTTGCCCGCCTTGCTGCACCGCATCCAGCACATCATCGGCGAACACTTGCCGACACGCAGCCTGACCTTGCTGCTGCATGACGAACACGGCGCACAGCCTCCCATGACCAGCCATGCCGACGATAGCGCACCCCAGCCAACGTCGTCCCTTGGCAGCCTGCTGTGCGACGAAGTCCTGCGCAGCGGCCGCCCCCTGCTGCTGCAGGCGGGACAACTGGCCGGCCTGCCGGCGGCGCTGCAAACGGCGGCCTGCGCGCTGTCCTCGAGCTGGCTTGCCGTGCCGCTGTACTCCTCCATGGGCAGCATCGGCGCGCTGGCCTTGCAAGGCGGCCAGGACACCGTCATCGGCTCGGAGCAAGACCAGGATTTGCTGCAATTTGTCGCCAAGCAATTTGCCACCGCCATCGAACGCCGGCAGTTGCAGACGCAAATGCAGTTCATGGCCATGCACGATGAGCTGACCCGCCTGCCGAACCGCCGCCTGTTCCTCGACCGCCTGCACACTGCGTTCGCGCGCGCGCACCGCCAGGAAGGCCGGCTGTCGCTGCTGTTCCTGGACCTCGACAACTTCAAGCGGGTGAACGACGAGCACGGCCATGCCTGCGGCGACCTGCTGCTGCAAACAGTGGCGAGCCGCCTGCGCGATTGCATGCGCGAAACAGACACCCTGGCCAGGATGGGTGGCGATGAATTCGTCGTGCTTCTGGAAAGCAATGCCACGCCGGTGGACGTCGGCCTGATCGGGCAAAAGATCCACGCGGCCCTGGCCGCGCCGCTGCACCTGGGCAACGGACAGCAATTGCAGATCGCCGTCAGCATCGGCGCGGCCCACTATCCGGAAGACGGCGATACCATGCAGTTGCTGCTGCGCCATGCGGACCGGGCCATGTACGCGTCGAAAATGCTTGCCGCCGCCTCGCGCTAGTGGGCGCCTGCTCCTGGCGACAGTGCCCCTATGCTATACTTTCCAGCGATGCTAAGACTCTTCAAAACATGGCTGATACTGCTGCTGATCACGGCGGTGCCGCTGCAAGCGGCCGCAGCAGGCGCCACGCGGCTGTGTTCGCCACTCGCTGCCTTGCCTGCCGCCATGATGACAGCGGACTGCCAGCATCACGCGGCGCAGTCATCCGCCGTCCCCCACAGCACCGGCACGCCAGAAGAAAACAAGACCCCTGCCAAGCACCCCGCGTGCGGCGCCTGTTCCAGCTTTTGCCTGGGCGCACTGATGCCGCCCTGCCTCGCCCTTCCTGCTGCGGCCTGCACCGGCGCGCAACAAGTCACCATCGCAACGGCCACCTTGCTGACGGGATTCATTCCCGACGGCCCGCGCCGGCCCCCGCGGCCGCTTTCCGCTTAAGTAGCAAGCAGGCCACCCGTGTGGCCACGATTGACTTTATTCGTCTGAAAGCAACACATGATCAAACATTTCTTATTGCGCGGCGCCTTCGCCGCCATGCTGGGCATGCCCACGTTCGCCATGGCGGCCCTGCCCGTCATTGAAGTCTACAAGAGCGCCGCGTGCGGCTGCTGTTCCGCATGGATCAAGCACCTGGAAGCGAACGGTTTTACGGTGCGCGCGAAAAATGTCGAGATGCCGGCGCAATACCGCAAGCTGGCAGGCATTCCCGACGCGCTCGGTTCCTGCCACACGGGCCTCGTCAACGGCTACGCCATCGAAGGCCATGTACCAGCCAGCGAGATCAAGCAGTTGCTGCGCGAGAAACCCAAGGCGAAAGGACTGGCCGTGCCGGCAATGCCGATGGGTTCGCCTGGCATGGAAGGACCGCGCAAGGATGCGTATGACGTCTTGCTGGTCAAGAACAATGGCAGCACCGAGGTCTACAAGCACTACCAATAAAACCGAGGGGAAATGAAAAACGCCGCCAGGATCACTCCCGGCGGCGTTGTTTTTTGTCAGGCAGTAAAGAACTTACTGCCTGTCAGGACTGCATCAGATGCTGTCCAGCACGGCATTCAGGCTGGCGCTAGGACGCATGACCGCTTCCGTCTTCGCTGGATCTGGCAGGTAGTAGCCGCCGATATCCGTTTCCTTGCCTTGTACTGCTTTCAGCTCGGCAACGATCTTTTCTTCGTTGTCCGCCAGGGCTTTGGCTACTGGCGCAAAATGCGCTGCCAGTTCCGCATCGTCCTTCTGCCCTGCCAGGGCTTGCGCCCAGTACATGGCCAGGTAGAAATGGCTGCCGCGGTTGTCCAGTTCGCCGGTACGTGGCGATGGCGACTTGTTGTTGTCCAGCAGCTTGCCGGTGGCTTCATCCAGGGTTTTCGCGAGGATTTTGGCCTTCGCATTGCCCGTCTTGATGCCCATGTCTTCCAGCGACACGGCCAGGGCCAAGAACTCGCCCAGCGAATCCCAGCGCAAATGGTTTTCTTCCACCAGTTGCTTGACGTGTTTCGGTGCCGAACCGCCGGCGCCCGTTTCGTACATGCCGCCACCGGCCATCAGCGGCACGATCGACAGCATCTTGGCGGAGGTGCCCAGTTCCAGGATCGGGAACAAATCGGTCAGGTAATCGCGCAGGATGTTGCCGGTCACCGAGATGGTGTCCAGGCCGCGGAAGGCGCGCTCCAGGGTGTAGCGCATGGCGCGCGTTTGCGACATGATCTGGATGTCCAGGCCCTTGGTGTCGTGCTCCTTCAGGTAAACCTGCACCTTCTTGATGACTTCGTTCTCGTGCGGACGGTAGGAATCGAGCCAGAACACGGCAGGCATGCCCGAGTTGCGCGCGCGCGTGACGGCCAGCTTGACCCAGTCGCGGATCGGCGCGTCCTTGACCTGGCACATGCGCCAGATATCGCCCTCTTCCACCGTTTGCGTCAGCAGCACTTCGCCAGTCTCCAGGTCGGTGATGTTGGCGATGCCGCCTTCCGGCACTTCAAAGGTCTTGTCGTGCGAACCGTATTCTTCCGCTTGCTGCGCCATCAGGCCCACGTTCGGCACGGTGCCCATGGTCTTCGGATCGAAGTTGCCATGCCATTTGCAGAAGCCAATCATTTCCTGGTAGATGCGCGCGAAAGTCGATTCCGGCATCACTGCCTTGACGTCTTTTGGACGGCCATCGGCGCCCCACATCTTGCCGCCGATACGGATCATGGCTGGCATCGACGCGTCGACGATGATGTCGTTCGGCGAATGGAAGTTGGTGATGCCCTTGGCCGAATCGACCATGGCCAGTTCCGGACGGTTGGCGTGGCAGGCGTGCAGGTCTTTCAGCACTTCATCTTTTTGCGACGCTGGCAGGGTTTCGATCTTGTCGTACAGGTTGCTCATGCCATTGTTGACATTCACGCCCAGCTTGTCGAACAGGGCAGCGTGCTTGGCGAACGCATCCTTGTAGAAGATGCGCACGCAGTGACCGAAGACGATCGGGTGCGAGACCTTCATCATGGTGGCCTTGACGTGCAGCGAGAACATCACGCCCGTCTTGAATGCGTCGTCGATTTCCTTCTCGTAGAACTCCAGCAGCGCTTTCTTGCTCATGAACATGCTGTCGATGATTTCACCGGCTTGCAGGGAAACCTTCGGTTTCAGCACGATGGTCTGGCCCGAGGCCGTGACCAGTTCCATCTTGACATCGCGTGCCTTTTCCAGGGTCAGCGATTTTTCGCCATGGTAGAAGTCACCATGATGCATGTGCGAGACGTGGGTTTGCGACGACTGGCTCCATTCGCCCATCGAGTGCGGGTGCTTGCGCGCATACTCTTTGACGGCTTTCGGCGCGCGGCGGTCGGAATTGCCTTCACGCAGGACCGGGTTGACCGAGCTGCCGATGCACTTGCCGTAGCGGGCCTTCAAGGCTTTTTCTTCTTCCGTCTTGGCATCTTCCGGATAGTCCGGCAGCTTGTAGCCACGGCCTTGCAATTCGCGCACGCAGGCGATCAATTGACCTTGCGAGGCACTGATGTTCGGCAGCTTGATGATGTTGGTGTCCGGATTCTGGGTCAATTTGCCCAGTTCAGCCAGGGTGTTCGGGACTTTTTGCGCGTCCGTCAGGAATTCGGGAAATTCAGCCAGTACACGCGACGCCACCGAGATATCGCTGGCGACCACGTCCACGCCAGCCGGCGCGGTGAATTTTTTGATAATTGGCAGCAGGGAATACGTCGCGAGCAGCGGCGCCTCGTCAGTCAGCGTGTAGATGATTTTGGATTTTTGTGTTGCCATGTTCATTCCCTTGTATGCGGTGATGCCTGGTGGTTAACTTTCTTCATTCCAAACACAGGACGGTTAGCCTTGCTTTGGACGGCTAGTGTGCCGGCGGTGACGCCGTGCTTGCCCACCACGTATTTTAGACTGTCCTGCCGCTGTTTGTGTATCCGATGGCGACGAATCTTATATAAGACAGCAAATATCTGAAGTGGACGGGGGAATATGACGATATTACTCCGGGAAATAGGCGCAAGCGGGCTCGCAAGACATGTACAAACCGATGGAAACAAATATATAAATACAACTATATTTGAGCAAATCATGTCGTACTCAGCCGTTTTTTTGCCCGGCTGAGTCAGTTCATGATCGGACGGGTGCGTCCTGCACGCGTAGCCAGCCAGCACAGGATGGCGCCGCCGCACACCATCGCCGCGCCTTGCCAGAAGGCCAGTGACAGCGGCGTGCGCAGCAGCAGCGAAGAAAGCGCGGCAGACAGCACGGGGATGAAATACGAGGCGCCAGCCAGGAGCGTGACGTTGCCGTGAAGAATCCCTACATTCCAGGCGGCGTAGCCAAAGCCCATGGCGCCGGCGGCCAGGGTCAGGTAGGTGATGGCCTCGGCAGTGAACACCATGTGGCCTCCCCCTTGCAGCAGGTACTTGATCCACAAGCTGATGGAAACCAGGATGAAAAACAGGGTCACGCCGTTCTTGCCACGCGCCAGGCGCGCCGTCACGGTGCAATACGCGGCCCAGATCAGCGCGCCCGCAAAGGCCAGGCCATAGCTGAGCGGATTGCCGCGCACATTGGCCAGGGTGCTGGCCAGGTCGAAGCCCTGCTCGCCACCCAGCACCCAGCAGACGCCGGCGACGGACAGCAGGAAGCCCGGCACGATCAAGAAATTGCTCTTCTGCCCGTTAAACAGGATGGCCGCGACATTGGTGAAGGTCGGCCACAGGTAGTTCACCATGCCCACCTCGATGGATTGACGGGCCGTGCTGGCATAGCCTATCGATAGCGCCAGGCACAGCTCGTAGGTGACGAACAGCAGGCTGCCCCAGATCAGATAGCGCCGCGGAAATTCGCTCAGTCTCGTGTAGCCCACGGACAGCAGCAGGAACACCGACGCCACGCTGTACATCATCGCCGCCCCGCCCGTGGGCCCCAGGAGTTCGCTGACACTGCGGATTAAACCGATAATGGCGCTCCACAGCAGAATGGCCGCCAACCCGGTCAGGGTGGCCTTGTTGGTGTTTTTCATGTTTATATCTGGGCAGCCTACAGCATGCCAAGTTCCAGCGCATAGCGGATCAACTCGGCGTTACATGCCATTTTCATTTTTTTCAGGATGCGCGCACGATAGCTCGTGACCGTATTCGGGCGCAAATTCAATGCAGCGCCGATCTGCACCAGCGACTGGCCTGCGGCGATGCGCTGGAACACGTGCAGTTCGCGCTCGGACAGGTTCTCGTGCACACGCACATGCCCCTGTGCCACCACCATTGCCAGCCGGTCCGTCATCGCCGGGCTCACATATTTCCCTCCCGACGCCACCTTGCGCACGGCCTGTACAAGAACGTCGGCTGACACATCCTTGGTCAGGTAGCCAGATGCCCCCAGGCTGAGTGCCCGCAAGCCATAGATTTCTTCCGAATAATGACTCAGTATCATCAGCCCCATGCGCGGCCTGGCCAAGCGCAAGGTTTGCAATAGTTGCAAGCCGCTTTTTCCCGGCATGGCAATGTCAATGAGGGCCACATCGAATTCCTCGGACGCAATACGTTCGGTCGCGTCGTCAAAGGACGTCGCCTGGCCGCCAACGCAAATGTCCGCTGCCGTGCCAAGCATCAGCGACACGCCATGGCGTGCGATGGCATGGTCGTCAACCAATAGCACCCGAATGATTCCCGCTTCGATGGTCAAGGGCCTGAACATGCCTTGCCTAGCGTGATTCTATGATTTCCATGCATTTGATTCTGCGCCGAACGGCTAGCGGCGTCAACGCTAGACTGCACCAGCCGCAGTTGCGCGGCAGACAAAGCCCGTGCGTACTGGCAAAGGATGAATGTAGGGGATCCCCTACCAAAAAGCTTGCGAAATTTGCTACGCAAGACCAAGGGTTAATCTTATATGCACCTTGCCTGGGCGCGCACATACTATTAGGCATGTAGTCAGAAAGACAAAGAAATTTGATGCACACCATGAACTACAATAAGAGGAACCCATGAACGCCCCACTCTCGACCTATCAATCGTTACCAGCGAAAATTTACACTAGCGGCAATACCTGCGCGAAATGCAGTTCAAGGGAACGTTGCCTGCCCCACGGCCTGGACGAGCGTAGCGTCGCTCAGCTCGATAGAATAATTGGCAAACGGCACTGGGTGGAGCGCAATGAGTTGCTGCTAAGGGTGGGCGAGCCTTTTCATTGTTTGTACATTATTCACGGCGGCCAGTTCAAAACGTTCCGCGATAACGCCCATGGCAAACAGCATGTGATGGGCTTTCACATGGCAGGCGAAATTCTCGGCATGAACGCCATCAGTACTGGCATTCATGACAGCAATGCGATGGCATTCGAGGATAGCGAGGTCTGCGAAGTTCCCTTTGCCCAACTGCAGATACTATGCGCCAACATTCCAGCGCTACAACAACATTTCCACCGTTTATTGAGCCAGGAAATCAATCGCGACCAGCGCGTCATGCGCTTCCTGGGCAACTCCGCCGAGCAGCGCTTTGCCACTTTCCTGCTCGATCTGTCGAGCCGTTTCGCGGCCAGGGGATACTCGCGCCATGACTTCACGGTGCTGATGTCGCGTGAAGACATCGGGAACTATATAGGCTTGACGATGGAAAGCGTCAGTCGGCTGATGTCGAAGTTCCGCCGCCAGGGCTGGATCAGCACGGACGGCAAAGACCTGCATATCCTCAATCATGGCGCCATCGAGGCGCTGGCCAACGGGGAAACCATGGAAACAGTGGCAAGCATCGATGCACTCACGGAGCGAACCACGGCGCTGCTGTCCTCCATCTCAAAGGCGGCAAGCCGTGCCTGAACAAGGCCACATCCGTGCAGCGCCGAAAACAGCGGCGTTGTCTCGGTGCCGATCCACCAGCTAGCCGCCAAGAATCGGCGGACCGACGCCATGTTCTATGGCGAACCGAGTCAGCTGCACATTATTCTTGGCGCGCGTCTTTTCCAACAGGCGCGCCCGGTAAGTGCTCACGGTATTAATACTCAAATGCAAAATTTGCGCGATATCTGCCAAGTCTTCGCCGGCGGCAAGCAGCCGCAGGACTTCCAGCTCGCGGTCCGACAGTTTCTCGTGCCAGGCCATCCTGCTGCCGCTGATCATATCAGCAATATCTTCCGTCACCGCCGAGCTGATGTATTTCCCTCCCGCTGCAGCCTTGTAGACCGCCCCAACCAGTATGGACGCAGTGCAATTCTTGGTCAGATAGCCGGCGGCGCCATATTGCAGGGCCCGCACAGCGTACACCGTCTCGGCATACATGGACAACATCAGCACGGCAAGGCGTGGCTGCTCGCGGCGCAATTGCTTGAGTAACTGCAAGCCGTTCTGATCGGGCAGGCCGATATCGACAATGGCAACGTCAAATGTCTGTCCCTGCAGCAGATACAATGCCGCGCGGGCAGTTTCGGCCTCGGCCACGACTTCGATGCCGTCGTCCGTGCCCAGCATCAGCCGAATACCGTTGCGTGCGACGACATGGTCGTCCACCAGCACCACCCTGATTTTTCCGCATCTCATGCGCCACCCCGTATCGGCAACTGCAAGACCAGCAAGGTGCCATGCGCAACGGCCATAAAACGGATTCCTCCACCAAAATGCCGGGCGCGCTCGCGCATGCCCGCCAGGCCCCAGGAGTTGGCCGTCACCAGGCTCTCGCTATCCATACCCTTGCCATCGTCTTGCACTTCCATCCGGATCGACGAGTAGGCATGACTGACGCGCAGGTCAACCCGCGTAGCCCCGGCATGGCGGACGACATTGGTGAGCGCTTCCTGCAAGATACGGAACAAGGCAGTACTGCGCTCGGGGTCGATCTCCAGCAGAACAGTCTCAGGAGGAATGTGGGTGTGGCAGATGAGCCCCGCTCTGGCACAGACCTCTTCCACGTGCCACTCCAGCGCCGCCCAGACGCCAAGCTGATCGAGCACGCTGGGCCGCAGTTCAGTGATCACCGTACGTACGGCCGCGGTAGCGGTATCGAGCAAGGAGCAGGCATCTTCAAGCCGAGCTTGCAAGGTACCGCCATTACGCTGGTCATGTATCAGGGCAACGGAAAGGTGGGCCTTGACGCCAGTTAATACACTACCGAGTTCGTCATGCATTTCCCTGGCAATGCGAATACGCTCCCCTTCCTTCACACGCTCCTGATGGGCAATGAATTGGCGCAGTTTCTCATGCGACTGTTCCAGCTTTTCCAATGCCAGCTTGCGCACGCTGATATCTTCCACCATGCCCACGTACTGCCGGGTGAGTCCCGTGGCACCGCACACCGTCGTGGCACTGAGTATGGCCCAGATGGCATGGCCATCCTTGTGCAAATAGCGCTTTTCGATGCGATAGTTGCTGATCTCGCCGCTGTACAGGCGCTGCCCGAACTGCACGCTATTGTCAACGTCGTCGGGATGCGTCAGTTTCAGGCATCCCATCGCCAGCAATTCCGGCCCCGTATAGCCCAACATCTCGCACAGCGCCCGATTCACAGTTAGCCAGCGGCCTTGCATGTCAGCCATGATCATGCCAAGAGATGCGTTTTCAACTACCCCGCGAAATCGCTCCTCGCTGGCATGCAGCTGCGCCGCCGCCACGGTGCGCTCGGTAATATCATTGAGTACCAACAACACGGCGCCCGGGCCAAAATGCTCCTGGCCAAGTTTAGCTTCCGCCATGACTGAAAATA
Source organism: Janthinobacterium salmonicoloratum (assembly GCF_051380845.1). NCBI lineage: Bacteria > Pseudomonadati > Pseudomonadota > Betaproteobacteria > Burkholderiales > Oxalobacteraceae > Janthinobacterium > Janthinobacterium salmonicoloratum. The sequence continues at coordinate 561,780 of NZ_JBNYXV010000001.1, forward strand.
CGTCACCCACGCCCTTTTTCATGCGCAGTACGACGGAACACGGTGTGTTGCGGTCCAGCAGGCGCTGGCGCAGGAAGTAAAAAATATCCTGGTCATCAGGAAGAATGAAACGCGTGAACGGCTGGCCGGAAAGCATCTCTGGCGGTGTGCCTAACAAGGCCGATGCGGTGAGATTCGAGTGCATGATGATACTGTGGGCATCCATGCTGATGTAGCCGATGGGCGCCTGGTCGTACAGGCGGTTAAACAATTCGCCAGTATTTTCCAATGCAGCCTGGGCGGCGCGCAGCTCATCGTTCTGCATGTCCAGCTCAATCTCGCGCACACTCACCTCGCGCTGCGCTGCTTGCAGCGACGCGGGACAACGCTCTTGAGAAAGGGGCTTGGACGCCGCCTGTTTCAGCTTGAGCCGCAGCTCCGCATGCTGACGCAATGAGTTCCAGTATTGCTCAGTCTGAAAAGGAACGGCAAAAGACTTTCTTCGCTTCGCGCACATAAATAGTTGACCATACCCATCGTTAGCAAGTTTCCCCCCTGCAGCATCACATCTTGGCAAGGTTCGTGGATGGTGTGTACTAACCAACAATTATTATTTATATTAGCGCAATAGTGAGCTCAGTAATAGTCGCGAAAAAAAAATGCCGTTTTTTTGCACAATGTGCAGCCAGAATGACTGCGTGGATCGAAGTGATGGCCCAGCGTTGTGCTCACCGGGCATACGCCCGTCACCAAGCGTCAGGCAGGGTTTCGCCCAATGCTTTAACTGTTGCCCGTTGGACACAAAGTAGCGACAGCGCATTGCCAGAATCGACCTGAAGATAGCCCGATACGCGTGTGATCTTGACGACGCCTTCGTGCGCCACCTCGACAAAAACGGCGCCAGCTGCGTTCAAGGTGGAGTGCAGGCGCAAATGGCCATGCAACAAGAGATAATCACTACCGTTCCGAACTATCCAGATATCTGCATGCATGGGTGACCTTCCTGTTGTTTGCATTTGCCCGGTGCGCAGGGCAGCGCCTGGATCGTCCCAAGCACCTGCCGACGAGGGGGTGGGGAATGTGCTGCCTGCTGATGGATACTGTATCGTTTCAAGTACGCACAGTCACGAGCGAGGAATGATCTACATCAATGAGGTGCATAACATCAGTCTCCCAGGCAACATTGTTGTCAGAAATCCTCAATATTGATGGTGCATGCCCCATCCGATCGGCTTGGCGGCCGTCCTCATCTCTCTGAACTTGATATGTCTGCCTGCCTCATATACTCCTGGCACCAGTTTTCATTGATTTCAACGGCAGTTGTGCGGGAGAACTTCCTTTCGCGCGAATCGCAGGTACATACGTTATTGCGCCCCGATGCCTTGGCCTTGTACAGGGCATGGTCGGCAGCATTGAGCAGGGTAATGGCCATCGTTTCCATCTTAATCAGGGGGAACACCGCCACGCCGATACTTACCGTCACCTTGCACAGGGGACTGCCAATATGGGGAATGCCTAAACTCTCTATGCCATGACGAATGGTTTCCGCAAGCGATATGGCTCCGTCGATATCCGATCCTGGCAATAGCAGAACCATTTCCTCGCCGCCATAGCGTGCCGCCATATCGCCCGCCCTGCGCATGCCCGTGGCGACCACGCCGGCAATTTTCTTCAAACAGTCATCGCCAGCCACATGGCCATAAATGTCGTTATATTGCTTGAAAAAATCAACATCAATCATCATCAGGCCCAGGGAATTTCCTGCCCGCTGGGCCCGACTGAACTCCACAATCAATGCGTCATCAAAACTCCGTCGATTTGCCAGAGCCGTCAAGCCATCCTGCAAGGCGAGGTGCGTCAAGCGCTGGTTAGATACTTTTAATTCATCGCTCGCTTCCTTGAATTCCTCCTCGATAATCAAGCGTGAGCTCAGCTGGCTGAGCAAGCGGCAGCCAAAAAATCCGGTGAGCAAGATCAAGGCGCTCAACGCTGCAATTTGCAGGCAGGCATCATTGCGCCAGCCACTCAGAACTTCATCCCGCGACAAGGCAGTCAAGGCCACCAGCGGATATTCGGTGATCTTACGATAGCTGATGATGCTTGATTTTCCGTCCAAGCCCTGACTGGCGTGCGCTTCCTTGATCTTCACCATCGACGAGGATTCAGACAGCAGTTTGAACGGCGAACCCATACCTTCAGGCACCCCGCCATCATAGGAAGTTTTCAATACGAGCCTGGCATCATCATGTGTCATCAGAATCGTTCCTTGCTCACCGATGGAAAAGTCCTCATAGAATTTTTTAAAATAGTCGAGGCGGATAGTGGCAAGCACAACGCCGCCGAAGCTCCCATCGGGAAGATTAATTCTGCGTGACACCGCCATGATCCATTCACCATGGGCCAACCGTCCCGCGCCCATCCCTAGATAAGGCTTCAGGTCATTATGCAAACGATGGTAATGAAGATAGTCATTTTCCGGATTGTCGAGATTGACTGGCATCTGCGTGCCGGAATTGAACAATGGTCTGCCATCATCGGCAAAGACGATGATGGCATGCAATTGGGGAAATTCCGCGACACGGCTCTTCAACAACGCTTGCATACGGGACTGGTCGAAGCCTGACGCTCCCAGCATGTCGCCACGCTCGACCAGTCCAAGCAACAGCGTATCGACCTCCCTGATCGTATCGTGGGCATGCTGCGCGACAGCCTGGCTGACATTCGTCGCCGCGTCGCGCGCTTCGTGCAGCCGCACTTCGCGCGCGCGCCATATCGTCGACAGCTGGAGCGTCAGGATAGACAGGCATACCAGCACAACACATCCCGCCGCCAAAGCGACCAGGGAAAAATGCCGGAAAAGAATCCCCCGTGGGTAGTCAGCAGAACGCCCGGTAGCAGACATAGACTCGCCCCTTTCACTCGGTAGATAGATGCAGCAACACGGCGACGATACGCAGCGAAGGCGAGGCCCGGCGTCACCCGAGGTGCTCGTGTTTCAATTCAGCCGTGACCGACGCGATACCGCCCTCGACATCTACCTTGATGCCCGGCCCGACATTCCAATCGCGCACGGCGGGGCAAAGCTGAAAATCGCGCAACCAGTCCTCAATGGCGTTCAGGGGTTCGAAACGCGCGATGTCAGAAAATGGATCGAATCGAGTCAGATGATTAGCCATGATAAAGTTCCCTCCCCCGGTTACCCGGCACCCGGACAGATGCATGCATTAATGATATTGATTTGCTACAGGAAAATGAATGATGCACATCAAACGGCGCGTGGATCGTTGTGCCGCCCAGAAACAGTAGTACTCCCGAGCAATGCCGTGAGGAAATACCTGGGCCCGTGTCTGGCACCGCGCCGACGTGCAGGTACCCAACCGTAGGTCCTGAGCCCTACTGGCTGGCTTCGCGGCTGCCATGGATCCAGGCGGACGGGAAGGCATGCTGCCGCATTGCCCCGCCCGGGCGGTAGAATCAATGCTGGTGACCAGACTATGGCTGGCAAAACGCTCTCGTTCCTTTCATCCTTGCGGTGACAGGTGCGTCACAGCAGGTCATTCACGAACGTTGTATATTGAAAGGCAAAATGTATGTCTGGCGACACCTATGTTTCTGAGCGGATCAAAAGCTGCCGCGAAGAACTTCGTATCTCACAAGTCCTGCTTGCCGAACTGGCAGGCATCAATCCCACGCAACTGTATCGCTACGAATCAGGAAAGGCCAAACTTCGTATGGAAGCGGCAGAGAAAATTGCCGCAGCCCTTGGCGTCAGCACCGCCTGGCTTATGCACGGGACGTTGCCTGTCGCCAGCGAGACGCAAATCGACCCGCCAGTGCCGGCCGGAGAGGGGCTGATCCTGAAATGCCTGGAGCTTCCCCCCGCGCTTGCCTTCGCCGTGAAGCGCCTTGCCATGCAAAATGGCAGCACCATAGAAATCGAGCTGCTGGACCTCGTGCATCAAGGCCTCGAAGCCATGCACAAAAAAGCCTTGGCTGGCGCCGAGTCCGCAGCCAAGAGCGAGGAATAGCAATACTTAGCGCACTACGCCGGCGGATGCCTCAGGCCATGTCAATAATGTGGGTGTCTGCAATCGAAACGGCAAAACCGGAGCCAAACGCGGTGGCCGGAGTCTGGAAACCAGGCGTGAATTGCCCCGCCGCCGCCAGACGCAGCGCTTCGACGGCGGCCAGCGGCGTGTATGAATAACCGTTGACGGTATCAATACGCGCGCGCCTCCCCCCCATGAATGCCAGTGACTTCAGCGACGGCGCAGGCGCGGTTGTCAACACGTTCTTCCAGCGTCGGACCTTCAGGCATGGCAGCGACGCCTTCCGGCATGACGTTCTCTTTTATGTTGACGAACATGGCGATATTCGCAATCCCGGTTAAGCGCAAAGATGCGGCATGGCACATCCCGTTGATCGGCCAGTGCAACCATTTGCTAGCCATTGCGGCCGGCGATCTCGAAGGATAGATGCGTATCGCGGGCTTGCATGACGACGAGCTTGCCGGTATCCTCGCCGCTGCCGGCGCGCACGGCCAGATCGATACAGGCATTTACCACGTCCGCCGGCACGATGGTGCTGGGCACCGTAAAACCATCGGCCGCCACGCCGTAACGCGGTCAGTCCAGCGCCTGGCGTTGATAAACGCGCCGGCCGGCCCAGCCCGTGCGGTAGGTGGCCATGAAGATCATCGCCTTGCGCAGCGCGATTTCCTTGTCAGCTTCGACCAGCGCTGCCCAGGTGGCCAGGTGGCCAGGTGGCCAGGCCCAGGCTGGCGCAGCGCGCGTCCGCCGCGGCAACGCTGGCATAGGATTCGGCACCGGCCAGGCCGGTGCCAATTTCGGTGATGATAGTCATATATCAATATCCATTCAATGCGCCAATCGTCGCAACAGATGGCCTATAGGGCTGTCCATCGCAATAGCGAGATCCAACCGCGAGAGCGGTCAGGCCGCGCGCCATGGCCGAGATCGGCCGGTTCGTCAGCTCGTTAAATCCAAGCTGCAAACGCTTCAGCGATGCGTTCGGCTCCGGGGCGTACAGCAGTGAATTTTGATCGAGAGCCACGCCAGCGGCCAGTAGTCTCGATTTCCATTCCATCCAATACGTCGCGTCACTGTTGAATCCCCAGTTGTAGTTCCCAGGGTTCGCTGGGCAATAAATATTTTTATCCCCGACTGGATTCGACTTGTTGGCGCCAATCCCTGCGCGCAGGTCGCCACAAGATAGGTGGCGCGTCGTGACTGATGCGCGCCAATAGAACAGGTTGTTCGATATATCTACAAAACCCGTCGGCGCATTGCCATAGGTGAACCATGCATTAGCGCCGTAATAGCCGCCGGGCGTTGTTGCATCCGGGTCAAGGATAACGGTGTTGTGCTGAAATACATGGCCGTGCCCGCCGCCGGCGGCGAACCCTCGCTGCCCAGGACTGATGATCAGGTTAAACCTGGCGATGTTGTTGAAGTTTTCCGTATTTGTGGCGTCCTCAATCCCGATTTCCTGATCTACTGCCTGATTGGAGAACCACACGCCACCCTGCGCCGGGTCAACAGCGAGTCGATGCAATGCAGTAGAGAATTCGCCGACGTTGTGCTGAATGAGGCAGTTATCATTGCCAGACCACAGTTCGACGATGCTGTTTCCGGAGCAGTCGAGGCTCATGTTTTTGATGAGTTTTGCGCCGGACGTATTGATGAACTCATACGCATTATTTGTGCAGTCTGAGGCATAGCAGCCCTGAATCAGTGCATCCTTCATGCGCACCTTGTCGATGCCGACCAGCCAGAACCCGTCGCCAGGCCCCTGCGCTGTTGCTGCGTCAAGACCGATATTTGATGCCCTGCATCCGGTAATTCTCACGTCTGCCATGGTCGCGATTTTGGTCTGCGCATCTGCCCCGACGCGCAGTCCGCAGCCATAGCCCATTACCGCCTGGATCCCGCAGACATGCACGTAGCCTGTGGCCGCCACGTTGTCCAGGATGATATTGAGGGCAACATCCGCTTTTGCAATTTCGATGGCGCTGCGACGAGGATCGGCGCCCTCAAATGGGCGCACATAAAATACGCCTGCCTGGTACACACTGGCGCCTGGTGCGGGCAACGACGCCGCTGGATTTCCCGCCCATGCCCTATTGTTGATCCGAACCCCGGATTGCCAGCACGGATACTCTCTGGCGCCCATCGGATTCGACCAGATGTTCTTGGCAGCGTCAACCAGCGTCCAATCGGTCACGAAGACAGCGCCACTGATGACAGGAAGCGCCTCCGATTCGATGCCGTAAGGGCAAATCGTGAACGGACGACTTGGCGAGCCGTGGACGGTCAGCGTCAGGCCTTTGCCTGCCACCCTGGTGATCGAGCCGCGCTTGATGCCGAGAACTTCACCCGACATATCGCCCCTGCATGCGGTTTCCAGTTGCTCCTGCGTGCTGTATGGGTGCTGCATCGTGCCATAGCCGAGGCTGGCGGTTGCGCCCGGGTCAAAAAAGATCGTCGGTCGGCAAATGAATCCGCCGGCATACAAGTCGATGCCGGTTAGCGTGTCTGACAACCACGACAGCCCCTGTGGATTACCCTGCTGATCCATCGGAACGAGCTTGCCGTTCGCCGAGCGAGTCGCAGCGTCCTTGATTTCCTGAACTTTGGCCGCCGTGGTCAGGTCGCCGGAATTGATGTTGGCCATGGTTTGCGATGCAGCAGCGGCATCCTTGAATGGCTTCAGCGCGGCTTCGGCAGCCTCTTTTGCCTGCCGGTGGCTCATTGCCTCACCGTTCAGGCTGGAAATCTCCGCCACGGTCGCGGCGGCGTCATCAGCAACTTCGCGGCCATCGTCGAGAATGTAGGCAGGCTCGCCGTCTTGCAGCACCACGTTGACATTTGCGTCGAGTTTCAATTTCATTTGAGAGCTTTCTGGGCATCCGCCCTTGTGAATGGCCTTCCGGCCGTGCACCGCTTCGCGTACGCTAGCGGCATAAAAAAAGCCGCCTGGTTGCCCCGGCGGCTTGATTTGGTCATGAAAAAACCCGCCGTAGCGGGTTGTAATTTGATACTACTTAAAGATTCTACGTAGGGCTTCTCCGGCCACAAGCACGGGTACAGAAACAGGAAGCACGGAAATTGCTGCTGCTTTCAAAACTACCTCCGTAATGTCGCCCGTTGTGCTCCCACCATCATCTTGTAGATCCTTGCGCGATACGTGCTTTCGCACCTGCGCAGCTGTCGAGACAAATGGAAAGAATAAACCCGCTACAGTTTCGACAAAGTTGACCTGCTCGCTTTTCGCCTTTCCCGTTATTGTCCAAGAGAAAAAATCTTCATAATTGTTGCTATGAGCGTCATACTCTTTCTCGCCAACGCTCGATTCTGCACGGCACACAATTTCTTTACCATGAAATGAGGCAGAGGAATAACCTCGAACGGTTATCTCTCAGCCACTAGAAAAGGTTTCAAGTGTATCGGAAACGACAGGGCCAGATGTCAGGCCGTCACTGAGCCCAGAATAGCGATGACTATTCCCTCGCCAGCATAGATGCCGTGATGCGTATAAAACGTACGGCTTACAATCAGGTGATCGCCAACCTCCAATTCATATCCAGCGTCGGTAAAATATTGGGACTTGCGGTAAGCGTAAGATGAACGAGCTGAGTTAGAAGAATTTGTCATGGCGAGCATATTCAAAATAAGAAGTTTCATCGCCGCTCCAAGTATTCTCGTATCAAGTAATGCAGCGGATGAGCTATTTCGGTCACAGCGGCCTCGAAAGCGGATGCGCAATAGAAAAAGCCACCTCAAAGGTGGCTTCGATATTACTTCCATGACAATCCGCATGGAGAGCTACACAATTTTACCGCGAGCGAATTCATCGGCTGATGGGTGCTCTGCGAATCCCCACTATCGGTGCCGCTTGCGCGATCATTACGAGTGTAGGGAGTATTTATTGAAATCTTACACCGAATTTCACAAGTTTTCAACTTTATTTGAATTAACGCTATCATTACATATTGGAAATTTCACAAAGGAAGGGCATGAAACAGGGATTAAGTTTAATGCTCGATACGAGCGGCGTCTTCACAACCTTCGGAGGCGCCGCACCCGCAAGAGATTCTGAAACAATCTTCAATCAAGCGCTTGAGCTTGCTGATCATGGATACAAACCTTCGATGGGCAATCATAGTGATCAAGTGCTCCTGGATGGCCTTCTCGATACGCATTTTGATGAAATAGATAACTATCGAGCCGAAATTAAGAAAAAGGCTCTGGCGTATTATCGCCACGAAACCTCCACTTCGACACATAAACTGCGGCGGGGATTGATCGTGTTTACTTCAGAATGAAGCGCTAGGAAGTAGATGCCGGTGAGCTTTGGCATTGTGTGTATTCAACACTTGGTCCAATTCGTTCACCATATCCAAATCCTCTCCCGCTCAAAACCGCCAGCCGTAACGGACGTTTGACCGGTACCGCCGCAAGAATCACACATCTTGAAGCCCTTCGTACCAGTGCCTGTAACGATCTTAGTCCCTTGGCATTGCTTACATTTCCCATCTAACCAGTGCGCGAGCGAGGCATATCCCACACGCCGATACAGCACCTGCGCCGCCTGCTGATCCCAAGCCGTGTTGGCCTTTACCCAACGACGCGAGCGCCCTTTGCCCGTCACCGCTGTCGTCCAGATGCGCAGAAGTTGTGCCAGGTTACCAGAGCTCCCCTCGAAAAGCTTATTGATGGTGCACGCGCAGCACGCCAGTCCAGTTGAATTCGCGCACGGCTGCCAGGATGGCGCGCACAATTTCGACGTTCGGCACGCCGCGCAGGAAGACCATAGTCTTGCCGACGCCTTCGCGCAGCACGCGCATTTCATCGCCGTTGACGCCGAAAGTGCCCGTGCGCTGGGCGCGTGCCTGGATCTTGGTTACTGCCTCGACCATAGCCTGGGCCACGGGCAGGATGGCATGGCCATCTGGCGCAATGCGGCGTGCCATGTCGGCGTTGCTCAGCAGGTCATAGACGTGCTACTCCTGGAAGTGCCCCCTTACACGAACATGGGCACGCCGGCCATCGAGCTGGCGCCCGTCAAGTTGAGCAAGGAACTGCTGGCCGGGCTGCTGACAGGCCGCGAGTACGGCAGCGAAATGGCCAAGGAAGAAGAGCAGCAGGCCAAGGCTGCCGGTCTGCTCGTGATTTTCGGCCGCAGCGATGAGCTGATGGAGTTCCGTGGCTTCGTGCACGACGAGGGCGGCTACTATCCGGGCCGCGTTGCGCTGATTTTTGCGGTCGGCCTGCTGCCAGTGCGCGAGGACGTCGAGGATGACGACGTGCTCAAGGGTTGGGATGGCGCAGGAAGCGGTGATGGCTGCCCTGGTCTTATGATAGGCCCGCTGTGCCTGCACCAGCAGCCGATCTTGCCGCAAGATGTCAAAGAGCCCATCGCGTCCCACTTTGATATTTTTCCGGGAAAAGGCTGCACCGAGCATGCTGTGCACCTTGCGCGTGCCGATGCGCGGCGGGCGCAGGCGTATCGGCTGCACCAGCTTGACGACAGTTTGTGCCCTGTCCAGGCACTGTCGCTCACGCTGACGGCGCTGGTAATAGGCTTGGCTGTTGATGCCGACACAGCGGCAGGCCCGCTCGACGCTTAATCCTTCGACTTGCTTGCGCGCGATGACCTGCCCAAAGGCTTTTTTACCGGCACCCCGTAATCGTCACGCAGGATGTCGAGGACCGCTTTGAACAGTGCGGATTTCTGTTTTTCTTCCTTGAGTTGACGCTCCGACTCCTTGATGCGTTGCTCTGGCGTCAGTGGATTGGTCGGCTTGCCTGCCATCATCGCGCTCCGTTGGTTTCGGCCCCTTGGATGCGTCCAATCCTGCAGGCCGTGTTGCGACACCATACCAAAACTGTCGACCGCCCCTGTATTGCATAGCGCATTTGCGCCTGCTTGTACGTCATCTCGGCTTTTTCCACTTGCTCGACAACGCTCAATTTAAAAGCCAGACTGTAATCGCGCTGGCTGCGCCTAAACCCTTGTTCCATTTGACACTACTTCTCTGCATCGAAAAAGTGTCAACTTATTCCAGGACGGGTCACACCCATAAAAAAAGCCGCCTATCGATGATAGGCGGCTTGTTCTAAGTGCTTGATATTAAAGCGAATTCTGGTGGGAAGTGCAAGTTTCGAACTTGCGACCCCTGCAGTGTGAATGCAGTGCTCTACCCCTGAGCTAACCTCCCGAAGCGAGGCGAATTATCGCATACGTGTTGCGGCATCTGCAAGGGCTGGCAACAGGAAATTTGCCACGCCCCCGCTTTTTCTCAGGCGGCCGCTGGCGGCGCCGTGACGGCGGTCCAGATGCACTGGCCTTTGGCTGCCTTGTCAAGGCCGGCGATGGTGGCTTCGTGAGCGGCGAGTTCGTCGGCCGTGGCGCTCTGGAAGATGACTTCGGCCAGGGGCACGATTTCCAGGGCGGCGCCATCGGCAGCCACTTCCACTTCTTCTTCCATGCTCAGGCTGTTCTGGCCGCGCGTCATGGCCAGGTAGACGTCGGCCAGCAATTCGGAGTCAAGCAGCGCGCCGTGCAGCTTGCGGTGGGCGTTCGAGACGCCGTAGCGGTCGCACAGGGCGTCGAGCGAGTTGCGCTTGCCCGGATGCATTTCCTTCGCCTGCACCAAGGTATCGATCACGCCATGCACTTGCTCGTGCACGGGCGGCAGGTTCAAGCGTTTGAATTCCGCGTTCAGGAAGCCGATATCGAACGGGGCGTTGTGGATGATCAATTCGGCACCGGCGATAAACGCGCGGAATTCTTCCGCGATTTCCGCGAATTTCGGCTTATCGCTGAGGAATTCCGTCGTCAATCCGTGGACGGCCAGCGCGCCCTCTTCCGAGTCGCGCTCGGGATTGATGTAATGGTGGAAATTATTCCCCGTCAACATGCGGTTGTTCAGCTCGACAGCCCCGATCTCCAGGATGCGGTCACCCGTGCGCGGATTCAGGCCGGTGGTTTCAGTATCGAGAACAATTTGACGCATGGCAGATTCAGTCGTAAAAGCAAAAAGCGAAGGGCACAGTATAGCAAACCTGTGCCCTTCTTTTACAACATCATGCGCTGCATCGCCGGCCGCAAAGCGCGACGCGCAGTAGCTTTACTTGTCCGTTCTCAGGCGCGCACGGTTTCCACGCCGAGGTTGGCCAGCTGATCGGCGCGCTCGTTGCCCGGATGGCCATTATGGCCGCGCACCCAGCGCCATTCCACTTCATGCACGGCCTGGGCCGCATCGAGCGCTTGCCACAGGTCGACGTTCTTGACGGGCGCCTTGGCCGCCGTTTTCCAGCCGCGCGCCTTCCAGCCGTGGATCCATTCGCTGATGCCCTTCTGCACGTACTGGCTATCGGTAAACAGCACTACCTGGCAGGGACGTTTGAGCGCAGTCAAGGCTTCGATCACGGCCTTCAATTCCATGCGGTTATTCGTCGTATTCAATTCCCCGCCGTAAATTTCCTTCTTGGCGCCATCGGCCACCATCAGCGCACCCCAGCCGCCCGTGCCCGGATTGCCCTTGCATGCGCCATCGGCATAAATCTCAACCTTATCCATCTTGCTGTTCCCGCCTTTTATTCGTGACCGGTGCGCCTGCGGGCGCCGTCGCCGGTTTCTTGGTCCACGCCGGACCGATCAATCGCATCCCTTTGACGCGCTTGATCGCCTGCACTATATACACTGCGCCCAGATATGGCCACCAGCGCGCACCGGCCTTGTCCATGAAGGCGTTGCGGCGCAGCCATTTTTCTGTCCTGCAGGCGGGCGCGTAGCAGCCGAAATGACTTTGACTGACGCCCATATTCAGCAATTTTAACCAGTCTTTCATGCGCGGCATAGAGATCAGTTCGCCCGCTTGCGGCAGATAATGACGGCCCGTAACCCGTCCCAGGCCCTGGCGCACGCCCCACAGGCTGGCCGGATTGAAGCCGCAGACGATCACACGCCCCTCGGGGATCAGCACGCGCTCGACTTCGCGCAAGACCTGGTGCGGCTCGGCGGCAAATTCAAGTACATGCGGCAAGACCACCAGGTCCAGGCTTTGCGAGTCGAACGGCAGCTCATCGAAGGCCGACACCAGGGTCAAACGGCTTTCCTGCGGTGGACGCGACGGCAGGCGCGCATCAAGCAGCCATTTGTTGGGCATGCGGTTGGCTGCCAGCGCGTCGAGCTGGGGCAAGCCGATCTGCACGGCGTTAAAACCGAAGATATCGACGGTCAGACTATCGAGGCATTGCTGTTCCCAGGCGCGCACGTAGAGACCGGCCGGCGTCTGCAGCCAGCCGTCAAGCGCTATAATGGATTTTTCGGATGCCACACTGTCCATTCAGTTTTCTCTTTTGCTCATGACACACTCCCCTGAACACGCTTTATCGGTACTTGCCGTGCCCGCCTTTGCCGACAATTACCTGTGGCTGATCCATGACGGCCGCCACGCCGCCGTGGTCGACCCCGGCGATGCGACGGCCATTCTCGATGCGCTGCAAGCACATCAATTGACCTTGTCCGCCATTTTACTCACGCATCACCACGCCGACCACACGGGTGGCGTCCCTGAATTGTTGCAGCATTTCGCCGTACCCGTCTTCGGCCCGCGCAATGAGGCTATCACAGCCATCACGGAACCGCTTGCCGAAAGCGATGTCGCCTACGTGCCCGAGCTGGGCTTGCAACTGACCATCATCGACGTACCCGGCCACACCAAGGGGCATATCGCCTATGTGCGCCAGCGCGACGAGCGCAGCGGCGCGCCGTGGCTATTTTCCGGTGATACCTTGTTTGCGGGCGGCTGCGGCCGCCTGTTCGAAGGCACGCCGGGCCAGATGGCCGACTCGCTGAGCAAGCTGGCTGCCCTGCCCGACGATACGGAGGTATTTTGCGCGCATGAGTACACCTTGTCCAATCTGCGCTTTGCCAACGCCGTCGAGCCAAACAATCTGGCCTTGCAGGAACGCATTGCCATCGACACGGAAAAGCGCCAGCAAGGCCTGTCCACCGTGCCGTCGACGATTGCCCTTGAAAAAGCCACGAATCCCTTCCTGCGCTATCGCGAACCAGCGATCTTGACCAGCCTGAAGGTGGAAGGCAAACTGACCAGCGACGCCTCGCCCGTGGAAGCGTTTGCGGCCTTGCGGATGTGGAAGAATAATTTTTAAGCCGATCTTTCCGCAATAAAAAATCCCGGCAGATGCTTTGTGGCATCGCCGGGATTTTTTCATGCTGCTATTTGATCAGGATCAGATTTCCTCGTACAGCGGCAAGGTCAGGAATTCGGCGAACGATTCCGACGTCGACATTTCCTCAAAAATTTGTCCGGCGCGCACGTAAGTCGGGCCGTTGCCGCCTGGCGCATCGCGCTGCACTTTGGCCAGCTCTTCCGGAATCATGGCGCGCACCATCTCGGCCGTCACCTTGCGGCCATCTTCCAGCACGCCCTTGCTGGAACGAATCCACTGCCACACTTGCGAGCGGCTGATCTCGGCCGTGGCCGCATCTTCCATCAGATTGTGGATAGGCACGCAACCATTGCCGGCCAGCCAGCTGCCCAGGTAATGGATACCCACGTTGATGTTGTAGCGCAAGCCCGCTTCCGTGATCGGCGCTTCCGGCTGGAAGTTCAGCAAGTCAGATGCTTTCACGTCGATGTCGGGACGCTGTTTCTCGATCTGGTTCGGCTTGTCACCGAGCACTTTGGTGAACTCGCCCATGGCCAGCTCAACCAGGCCCGGATGGGCAACCCAGCCGCCATCGTAGCCATCGGTGGCGTCGCGCGCCTTGTCGTTGCGCACGCCGCCCATGGCGATGTCGTTCTTTTCAAGATCGTTCTTGATCGGGATCAAGGCTGCCATGCCGCCAATCGCTGGCGCACCGCGTTTGTGGCAGGTTTTCAGCAGCAGCAAGGCATAGGCGCGCATGAATGGCGCCGTCATCGTGACCTTGGCGCGGTCGGCCAGGCAGAAATTCTTGTCCAACTTGAATTTCTTGATGCACGAGAAGATGTAATCCCAGCGACCCGCGTTCAGGCCCGAGCTGTGCTCTTTCAGTTCGTACAGGATTTCATCCATTTCAAACGCTGCCAGGATGGTTTCGATCAGGACAGTCGCCTTGATCGTGCCTTGCGGCAAGCCCAATTCGTTTTGCGTCATGACGAAGATATCGTTCCACAGGCGTGCTTCCAGATGCGATTCCATTTTCGGCAGGTAGAAATACGGTCCGGCGCCGCGCGCCAGCTGTTCCTTGGCGTTATGAAACATGAACAGGGCGAAGTCAAAAATGCCACCGGAAATGCGCTTGCCGTCGACCAGCACGTGCTTTTCATCGAGGTGCCAGCCGCGTGGACGCACGACGAGTGTCGCGATCTTGTCGTTCAGCTTGTACGATTTGCCATTTTGCTCCAGCGAAATCGTCTTGCGCACGGCATCGAACATATTGATCTGGCCCGTCAGCTGGTTGTCCCAGTTCGGCGTGTTCGAATCCTCGAAGTCCGTCATGTAGCTGTCCGCGCCGGAATTGAAGGCGTTAATGACCATCTTGCGCTCGACGGGACCCGTGATTTCCACGCGGCGGCATTCCAGCGCCTTCGGGATAGGCGCGATCTTCCAGTCGCCGTCGCGGATGTGTGCGGTTTCTGGCAGGAAATCAGGACGCTCGCCCGCGTCGAGGCGCTTGGCCCGTTCCACGCGCACGGCCAGCAATTGCTGGCGGCGCGGCTCGAAAGCGCGCGTCAGCTTGGCCACCAGCGCCAGCGCCGCTGGCGTCAAAATCTGTTCGTAGCCGGGCTTGATTTCACCCGTAATTTGCATGCCTTCGGGAAGTGCGATCGTGTTCTGCGTCATGAAGTTCTCCGGTTTTTAATAAATATAAGCAAAGGTAATCTGGTGATCCAAGTATAAGCTGAACGACTGCAGCAACACGCAGGGGAGAGAGGCAAAAACACTCCGCCAGGTGGCGCGTTTGTTCTATAGTATTGCACTATAAGGCATGGAAACGAGATTAAAAATCACTTCATCTATGCGTTTTTATCACAAGTGATGGCATCGCGGGAGTACGGCATGGGGCAGTTCAGACAAATATCAACGTTCGTGGAAGTGGTGGCCAAGGGCAGCCTGTCGGCGGCCGCGCGCGCGGAAGGGATCGCACCGGCCATGATCGGCCGGCGCCTCGATGCGCTGGAGCAGCGCCTGGGCGTCAAATTGCTCCAGCGCACGACGCGCAAGCTGGCCTTGACGAATGAAGGCGCCGCCTTCCTGGAAGATTGCCAGCGCATCTTGAGCGAACTGGAAGAGGCGGAAGCGGCCGTGGCCGAGCGCAGCGTGAAGGCCAGCGGCCATCTGCTCATTTCCGCGCCGGCCGGCTTCGGACGCCAGCACGTGGCGCCATTGATCCCCTCGTTCGTGGCCGAGCACCGCGACGTGACGGTGTCGCTGAACCTGAACGACCGCCTCGTCGACCTGATCGGCGAAGGCATCGACGTGGCCATCCGCATCGCCAGCCTGTCCGATTCCTCGCTGGTGAGTACGAAACTGGCCGACAACCAGCGCGTGCTGGTCGGCTCGCCCGCCTATCTGAAACGGGCTGGCACGCCGCGCATCCCGGCCGACCTGGCGAAACACAATTGCCTGGCGATCAGCAGCGAAGGCAGCCAGCGGGGCTGGACCTTCCGCGAAAACGGCAAGAATGTGATTTTAAAGGTGGCCGGCAATATGGTCTGCAACGATGGCGAAGTGCTGCATGACTGGGCCCTGGCCGGCAAGGGCCTGGCTTGGCGCTCGATGTGGGAAGTGGGCGCCGAGATCGCTTCGGGGCAGCTGGTGACGGTACTGGACCAGTTTGCCGCGCCGGGCAATGACATTTACGCCGTGTTCGCCCAGCGCCGCCACTTGCCGCTGCGCATACGGGCGTTTGTGGATTTTTTGCGGCATAGCTATTCGCAACCAGATTACTGGCGTGAAAGGGCAATCTAGTCACTGCAGGCCGGACTGGAAGAACGCAAAGCATGGCAAAAGAGCCATGCAACTCGCGTAAAACCCAAGGCTCACGGAAATTTAGGCGAAAAAAAATCCTCGGAGACCGAGGATTTCTTTATTTCGTTTGATCCAGCGTATTAGATTGGCTGAATGTTCGAAGCTTGCTTGCCTTTAGGGCCAGCGGTCACTTCAAAAGAAACGCGTTGGTTCTCTTGCAGGGACTTGAAGCCGTTCGACTGGATAGCCGAGAAGTGAGCGAACAGATCTTCGCCGCCTTCGTCAGGGGTAATAAAGCCGAAACCCTTCGAATCATTGAACCATTTTACGATGCCAGTTGCCATTACAATTTCCTATTTCAGTTAAGTTGGGCTTGCGCCCGTTATATCGTTTGAAGCAAGAAAGAAATGACAGACTAACTGCACTACTACCTCGAATCCAACGATGCCCAATTATACCAACAAAACTGAGAAAAACCATTCTTTCGCAAAATAAACTTGCGAACACTACTTTAATAGCCAAATCCCCGTCTTGCGGCGCCCCGTACCAGCGGCATGAAGACACTATATCCTAATCTGCGACGCGGGTGCTTTGCGTTGCATCAAATGAATCATTGCAACCACATATCTATAGCGCTGTCGCTCATACGGTGAAATGGGTGGCGCCCGCATCGCGCGCGGCCCAGTCCAGTAGCGCCTCCACCTGTGCTCGCACGGCGGGCCAATCCGCCACCGCTTGCGCAGGGGCATTGAGCATGGCGCGTACCAGCTGTTCGATGCGCCGGCACTCCTGGCCCAGCGCAGCAAAGCCGAAGGTGGCGGCCGAACCGGCCACCGCGTGCAGCGCGCGGTGCAGCTCTGTCAAAGGCTCAAGGCGGGGCCCTACACTATCGCAGCGGCCGCTTGCCTGCGTGATCGCTTGCATCAGGGCCGGCACGCCAGCCGCATATTTTTCGTTCAGGGCACGCAAACGCGCGCGAAAATCCGGGTCGATCAAGGTTGCCATCGCAATACTCGCCTGAGTTGGCTTACTTGGTGCCGAAGATACGGTCGCCGGCATCGCCCAGGCCCGGCACGATGTAGGCGTGGTCATCCAGGTGCGAATCGAGCGAAGCGCAGAACATCTTGACGTTCGGATGCGCGTTCTGGAACACGGTCACGCCTTCTGGTGCGGCAACAAGGGCCAGGAAGATGATCTGTTCGTCCGTCACGCCGCGCTTCTTCAGCACGTCGACGGCGTACACAGCCGAATTGCCGGTCGCTACCATCGGGTCGCACAGGATAAAAGTACGCTCGTTCAAGTCCGGCAGGCGCACCAGGTATTCCACGGGCATGTGGGTGGCCGGGTCGCGGTATACACCGATGTGGCCCACGCGTGCCGATGGCACCAGGTTCAGCAAGCCATCGCTCATGCCGATGCCGGCGCGCAGGATGGGCACGATGGCCAGTTTCTTGCCGGCGATGACGGGCGCGTCGATGGTCACCAGCGGGGTCTTGATTTCGCGCGTCGTCAGCGGCAAGTCGCGCGTGATTTCATAGCCCATCAGCAAGGTGATTTCCTTGAGCAATTCACGGAAGGTGCGCGTCGACGTGTCGTGTTCGCGCATGTGGCTCAGTTTGTGCTGGATCAAAGGGTGATCGGTAATGAACAAATTCGGGAAGCGTGGATCTTGTTTCATCTTGTTTTTCTTTCTCTGCTCTCTGGCGCGGCGGCAAGCATCGCCGCAGGCGCGCTGTGTATCGATAAAATGATGGATTGCAGCATTATCCCAGCCCCCAGCCCGCCTGTGGCCGGAATTTTCGAAATAATTGCATGCCAAAGCCAAGGCAAACTCAGTACTCACGCAATGCGCGCGCCAGGATGGCCGCACAATTGGTGCCGGCCGGCAGACGGCCATACGCGCCGCCCGGCGCTTGCACCAGGCGCGACTGCAGGAACGCCTGCGCAACAAACGGTGGCGCATGGCGCAGCATCAAGGCCGCCTGCACGGCCAGCACGATGCGTTCGGATAAGTGCCGAGCGCCAAACTCATCCGTCTGAGGTCCGTCCAGGTCGGCCAGCAGGCGCGCGCGGTAATCAGTAAAGGCGGCGTCATCGTCGCCGGCCAGCGCCAACTCGGCCGCCAGGGCGTCGCGCGCGGCCGGCGACTTGCCGAAGGCGCGCAAGACGTCGAGGCACATGACGTTGCCCGAGCCTTCCCAGATCGAGTTGACGGGCAGCTCGCGGTACAGGCGCGCCAGCGGCGCGTCTTCCACATAACCGGAGCCGCCCAGCACTTCCATGGCTTCCGCGCCGAAACCGGGACCGCGCTTGCAGATCCAGTACTTGCCGGCCGGCGTGAGCACGCGCGCCAGCATCGCTTGCCCTGCCTCTTCCTTTTCATCGAAACAGCGAGCCAGGCGCAGCGCAAACGCGGTGGCGGCCTCGGATTCGAGCGCCAGGTCGGCCAGCACGTTTTGCATCAGGGGCTGCTCGGCCAGCGGCTTGCCGAACACGGCCCGCTGGCGCGCATGGTGCAGCGCCTGCGTCAAGGCGGCGCGCATGATGCCGGTGCTGCCCAGCACGCAATCTAGGCGCGTGTGGCTGGCCATTTCCAGGATGGTAGGTATGCCCCGCCCCGGCTGTCCCACCAGCCAGCCGTAGGCATTGGTAAATTCCACTTCCGATGAAGCGTTCGAGCGGTTGCCCAGCTTATCCTTCAAGCGCTGCACGCGGATAGCATTGCGGCTGCCGTCGGGCAGGTAACGGGGCAGGAAAAAGCACGACAATCCCCCCTCGTCCGCCTGCGCCAGGATCAAATGCGCGTCGCACTGGGGCGCCGAGAAAAACCATTTGTGGCCGACGATGCGCCAGGCGCCGCCGGCCTCGCCGCCAAACAGGGCCCGCGCCTCGTCCGGTGGCACGGGCACGGCGCGCGTGGTGTTGCTGCGTACGTCGGAACCGCCCTGCTTTTCCGTCATGCCCATGCCGACCAGGGCGCCGCGTTTCTGTTCCACCGGCAGGGAGCGGGAATCGTATTCGTGCGAGAGGATTTTCGGCAGCCAGCGCCGCGCGATTTGCGGCAAATCCAGCGCCTGGCGCAAGGCCGGCACCGAGGCATACGTCATCGTCACGGGACACTGCGTGCCGTTTTCTACCTGCCCCACTAATAGATAGGCCGCCGCGCGCGCCACCTGGGCGCCGGGACCGGGCGAAGCCCAGGGCGAAGCGTGCGCGCCCGCGCCAACGAGGATGGCCATCAGCTCATGCCAGGCCGGATGGAACAGCACCTCGTCGATGCGGCGCCCGGCCCGGTCGAACTGCTGCAGCTCGGGCGTGTGGATATTGGCCAGGCGCGCCAGCGCATAAGTCTCGGCGCGGCCCAGCTTTTCGCCCAGCGCGTCAAGCTCCTGCAACGCCGCGCCGCCGCCCTCGCGCAGCAGCGCCTCGATCAGCGCCGGGTCGCAGGCGAACAGATTGACGTTTTCAAAGGGCGTGGCCTGGTTGAAAACTTCATGCGTGTCAAAGGCATTCATGGGCGTCTCCTGCGATTTGTTATCATGGCGCCCTTGCCGTCGCTGGCGCACTGTCAACACCGTCTGCCAGCCAGACTAGCGCAAAGCGCATGGCGGGGCAAGCGCGCCAGTGGAAGCAAGCACAGATAATTGTTTCCATGCGGAATGAAAATGCCTGCGTATGCCGCGCGGGATGATTTTTTTCATAGAAGGCAGGAATATTTACAAAACCTGAAGCAATGTTGCTCTATTTCATGTAATCGGGTGCTTTTCAATGATACATTTCGGGTGGATCGCGTTCCGATAGCCGCCCTTTCGGCCACTTTGGCACGCGTCACGCACGATGCACTCTTTCCGTTGACGCCCTGCCCTGCAGCGAGCGCCGGCACTGATAACAAAAAAGGTAAAAGCCAGCACGATGTTTTCCAGTACCCCATCCGCCGCCCACCGCGAGGCTCGCCACGAGTTGGACAACCTCATGGAAGAGGCAGGCGACGTCGTGTTCCGGCTCGATACGGACGGCCTGATCCTCTTCGCCAGCAAGCGCGCGGCCACCCTGTTTGGCGCACCATCGGGCCTGTGCGGCCATCTGCTACTGCCGCTGGCCACCGAAGCATCGCGCGCGGCCCTGCAAGCGGCGCTGGAAGACGCCCTGGAAGAACCTGGCCGCCTGGAAGTGCGCCTGCAAACGCCGGACCAGGAAATCTGGTTCGAACTGCGCCTGTCTTCTTATATGAACGCGGCCGGCATCGCCGAATTGCTGGTGGTCGGACGCGACACGTCGGCCCAGCACAATACGGAAGAACGGCTGCGCCACATGGCCACGCACGATGCGCTCACGGGCTTGCCGAACCGCTTGCTGCTGTCGGACCGCATCCGCATGGTGATCGCCCAGGCCGCCCGTTCGGGCCAGGGTTTTTCGGTCGCCACCATCGGCCTCGATGGTTTTAAAAAGGTCAACGATGGCCTGGGCCACCCCGTCGGCGACGCCGTCCTGCGCCTGGCCGCGGCACGCCTGCGCAAGACCCTGCGCGACAGCGACACCCTGGCGCGCGTGGGCGGCGATGAATTCGTCGCCGTGCTGCCCGGCAGCGCCACCGACGCGCAGATCAAGCTGGTGACGGGCCGCCTGCTGGCTACCCTGCAGGCGCCGTTCGAAGTCGATGGCCACACGATCTACGTGGGCGCGTCCGTCGGCGTGGCTATCTATCCGCTGCACGCGGAAGATGAAGTGCGCCTGGTGGCGCTGGCCGATGCGGCCATGTCGCGCGCCAAGGAAACGGGCAAAGCCCGCTGCCTGGTCTACAGCCCGCGCTTGAATGGTCCGTCGGAACACGATATTTCGCTGGAAGCGGCCATGTTCCACGCCGTGCGCGAAGGCGAATTTCTGCTCTTTTACCAGCCCATCGTCGATGCGCACACGCGGCAAATCCAGGGTTTCGAAACCCTGATGCGCTGGAAACACCCGACCCTGGGCCTGGTGCCGCCTGTTCGCTTCATTCCGATTGCCGAAGCCAATGGCCTGATCAACCTGCTCGGCGCCTGGGCGCTGAAAGCGGCTTGCGTGCAGCTCAAGCAATTCCAGGAAGTGGCCAAACGGCCGCTGTACATCTCCGTCAACATCAGCCCGCGCCAGTTCCGCAACGACAAATTCCTCGACGTGCTCGATGACGCCATCGCGTTCTCGGGGCTCTCCGGCGAACACCTGGTGCTGGAAATTACGGAAGGCACCCTGATGATCGACCCCGTGCATGCGGAAACCATCCTCGTCAAGATGACGGAGCGCCGCGCGCGCATCGCCATCGACGATTTCGGCACCGGCTACTCCTCGCTCGCGTATCTGAAACGCTTCCCGATTTCCGTGCTGAAGATCGACCGCACCTTCATCAAGGACTTGCCCGAATCGAGCAAGGATGCAGCCATCTGCAACACCATTCTCGACCTGGCCAAGCATTTGAACCTGTCCGTGGTGGCCGAGGGCGTGGAAACCGAGGAGCAGATGCATTTCATGGAGTCCCGCGGCTGCCAGTATGTGCAAGGCTACCTGACGGGCAAACCGATGCCGGCCCACGCCGCGCTATCGGCCTTGAGCGACAAAACCTATGCGGCGCTGGTGCCCACGCCGTCTGCCTATGAACAGCGCGGAGGGGTGCAATGAATCCAGGTCATTTCACGGCGCCGACACAACTCGGCAAAAATACCCTGGACCTGCTGTGGGCCCGTACGCGCCAGCAGGGCGACATGCCCGGCTTCGCCAAAGCCATCAGCGCCATCCTGGGCGCCATGCGCGGCGAGGATGACCACGAATTCGACATCACGCAAACGGTGCTGTCCGACCCTGTCCTCACGCACAAGGTGCTCAGGCTGGCCAACAGCGGCATGTATTCGGCCTTCGGCCAGCGGGTCAACACGGTCTCGAAGGCCGTGCTGGTGCTGGGCATCGACGCCATCGGCCACCTGGCGCTGGGTCTGAAACTGATCGAGGAGCTGTCGCAGGCTTCGCCCGATTCCGTCAGCGCCCACGTGGAAATGGAAAAGGCCGTGCTGGCCGGAATGGTGGCGCAGCAAGTGGCCACCAGCGCCGGCAGCCTGCAGGCGGAACAGGCCGTCGTCTGCTCCATGCTGCACACTCTGGGCCGCATGATGGTGACGTTTTACATGACGGACTTCTGGGCGCGCATGCAGGCGCACGCCGGTCCCGGCAACGAGGCGGCCGCCGCGCGCGAAATCCTCGGCCTGTCGCTGCCGGAAGTGGGCTATGCCACGGCCGCTCATTGGGGCTTGCCGCAGCACCTGATCAACGGCATGCGTCCGATGGATCCGTCGCCGGACAATTCCCCCGTCAGCGGCGCCGACTGGATGGCAGGCCTGTCGACCATGGCGGCGCGCTGCGCCGACTCGCTGTGGCATGACGATGCGGCCGGCGCGGCGCAAGTACACGCGCTGATCGACGACTACGCGGGCACCCTGGGCATTACCGCCACCGACCTGGTGGTGGCGGTGGACAAGGCCAAGGCGATGGCGGCGGCCGACCTGTCGATTGCGCCCCTGTCGAAACCGGCCGAACGGCGCGCGCGCCAACTGGCGTCGACGCGCATGCGCGCCGAAGGCAACCGCGTGCTGATTGGCGGCCTGGCCGACCTGCGCAGCGCCATCGGCAGCGCCAGCCCGGGACAGATGGTTTCGATGGCGCTCGAAACGCTGCACCAGGGTTTTGATTTTTCACGCTCGGTGGCGTTCGTGCGCAACCACCGGGATCATCTGTATTCGGCGCGCATCAGCATGGGCGAAGGCATGGCCGACCTGCAGGACCTGATGGTGTTTGGCGACGCGTATGAGCCGAACGTCTTCCACGCGGCCCTCAATAGCGACCGCGTGATCTTCATCGACAACGCGCGCGACCCGAAATTTGCCGCCAAGCTGCCGCAATGGTGGAAAGCCACCCTGTCGGAGGCGCGCAGCTTCGTCGTGCTGCCCCTGTCGGCCAACGGCCACCCCACGGGCTTTTTATACGGCGACTGGGACGACAGCTTCCCGCCGATCCAGCTGAACCAGACGGAATTCAACCTGATCAACGATATCCGGGCGTTATTGGTGCAGTCGGTGGAAATGCGCCACCAGCTGGAGCTGGTGGCCAATAAAGTGGCTTGAGGCGCTTGGTGCCGGATTGGCGTGGCCCAGCCACGCCAATCCGGCAAGATTCCATTACTTCAGCTTCGGCGTACTCACGCTAACATCGCCGCATTGCGCGCGGTGCATCAGGGCGTGGTCGATCAGCACCAGCGCCAGCATGGCTTCGGCGATTGGCGTGGCGCGGATGCCCACGCACGGGTCGTGACGGCCGAACGTTTCCACCATCACGGGATTGCCCTCTTTATCGATCGAACGGCGCGGCGTGCGGATCGACGAAGTCGGCTTGATGGCGATCGACACACTGATCTCCTGCCCCGTCGAGATGCCGCCCAGTACGCCACCGGCGTTATTGCCGATAAAGCCTTCCGGCGTCAGTTCGTCGCCGTGCTCGGAGCCCTTTTGCGCCACCGAATCGAAACCGGCGCCGATTTCCACGCCCTTGACGGCATTGATGCCCATCATGGCGTAAGCGATGTCGGCGTCAAGCTTGTCGTAGATGGGCTGGCCCAGGCCGACCGGCACGTTTTGCGCAATGACGTCGATGCGCGCGCCGATGGAATCGCCGTCGCGGCGCAATTGATCCATCGCCTCTTCCATGCGCGCGATCAGGTCCGCATCGCCGCTGGCGGCAAAGAACGGGTTCGCATGCACGTGTTCCCACGACTGGAATGGCACGGGAATGTCGCCCAGCTGGCTCATGCAGCCCTTGAACGTGGTGCCGTACTGCTGCAGCAGCCATTTCTTGGCAATCGCCGCCGCGCCCACCACGGGCGCCGTCAGACGCGCCGAGGAGCGCCCGCCGCCGCGCGGATCGCGCACGCCGTATTTATGCCAGTAGGTATAGTCGGCGTGACCGGGGCGGAAGCTTTCCGCGATATTGCCGTAATCCTTGCTGCGCTGGTCTTCATTGCGGATCAGCAGCGCGATGGGCGTGCCCGTCGTCACGCCCTGGTACACGCCAGAGAGAATCTCGACCGTATCCGATTCCTGGCGCTGCGTCACGTGGCGCGAAGTGCCCGGCTTGCGGCGGTCCAGCTCGGGCTGGATATCGGCTTCCGACAGGATCAATCCCGGCGGACAGCCATCGATCACGCAGCCGATGGCCGGACCATGCGATTCGCCGAAAGTGGTAACAGTAAACAGCTTGCCAAAAGAATTGCCGGACATAGTAGGAAGTGTGAGGACTGGAAAACTCAATTCTACCAGCCTGCGGGGCATGCCATGCCGCTAATGCCGCCACTAGCCCCGATATTCCCCCACCCATCTCGCCATTTTAAAATCCTGCGTATTTTTTCACACAAAAACACCAAATAAGAGTTGCAATCATGCAATACAAGAAATATTGCTCCGCAGAATAGACTTAAAAAAACATTTTGCTTATTAAATAGCTATATACTTGGATGATGGGCCATTAGAAAATGTGCACCTGAGTGCTGCATTTTCGATGCACCCTGAGTGCATCAGAAATGGCCAGGGCTAGGCGCGGCGCCGAAGACAGTACGCGAGTACGGCGAGGCGCTGCAACAACGCCATGGACATTTCTGATGTGCTCACATCTCGTTCCGAGTCATCCTGGAGAAGCTATACATGCCCGCACCGATCATCCCCCTTGACACCAACAAGGACGATCACGACGACCTGGTATTCCTCGATGAGCAACCAGCACCGCCGCTGGCCGTCGCACCGCGCAGCGTCTGGCGGGTGATGATCATCGACGACGATGAAGACGTCCACTCCACCACCACTTTCGCCCTGGGCAACCTGGAAATGCAGCACCGCCCGCTGGAATTCGTGCATGCGTATTCGGCCGGCCAGGCGCGCGAACTGCTCAAGCATGAAGACGATATCGCCGTCATCCTGCTCGACGTGGTGATGGAACAGGATGACGCTGGCCTGCACCTGGTGCGCTACATCCGCGAAACCCTGAAAATGACGGACGTGCGCATCATCCTGCGCACGGGCCAGCCAGGCTATGCGCCGGAAATCGACGCCATCCGCGATTTCGACATCAACGACTACAAGACCAAGTCCGAACTGACGCGCATCAAGCTGTTTACCACGGTGACGGCGGCCATCCGCTCGTACGAACAGATCCGTTCGATCAGCAGCAGCCGGCGTGGCCTGGACCGTATCGTCCACGCCAGCACGCAGTTGATGGCGCTGCACGGCGTGCAGAATTTCTCGGCCGGCGTGCTGGCGCAGATCGCCGACCTGCTGGGCATCCGCGCCGACGGCGTGCTGTGCGTGCAGGACTTGCAGGACAACGGCTCGCGGGAACTGCTCGTCTCGGCCTGCACGGGCAGCTTTTCCAGCTTGCCGCACAGCGCCCTGTGCGGCCTGCAAAACCCGCGCGTGATGGCCGCCATCGAGCACACCCTGGCGCAGCGGCGCAATGTGTACGCGCACGACTACGCCACCCTGTACTTCGCGGGCAAGGCCAGCCGCGATGCGGCCGCCTACCTGGTGCTGCCGCGCCCCCTCTCGGCCATCGATGAAAGCCTGCTGGAAGTATTCTGCAGCAATGTCGCCGTGGGCCTGGACAATGTCGAGCTGGTATCGCACCTGCACAATGCCGCCTTTTACGATCAGTTGTCGAAGCTGCCCAACCGCACGCGCCTGGTGGAAATCCTCGACGCCGCCCTGGCTGGCCCCGCGCGCGACGACGCCACCCTGTCGCTGGTCGACCTCGACCACTTTGCCGAGACCAACGACGCGCTGGGGCACCAGTTCGGCGACATGCTGCTCGTGGCCGTGGCGGGACGCCTGCAAACCCAGCTGGGTCCGCAACTGACGGTGGCGCGCCTGGGCGGCGACATTTTCTGCGTGCTGGGCGACTCTTCGCAGGTCAATCCGGCCAAGATTCTGGCCCTGTTCCAGGCGCCGTTCAGCATCGATGGCCAGGACGTGCAGTTATCGGCCACCCTGGGCCTGGTGCGGCTGGGCGAACATGCGAGCACGGGCGCCGATGCGCTGAAGGACGCCGATATCGCCCTGAAACGGGCGAAAAGCCAGCAGCGCGCCGGACACTTCTATTTTTCGCGCAGCATGGGCATCGAAATCCGCGAGAGAGTGCGCATGATGCATGCGCTGCGCACGGCCTTCAGCCAGGGCCAGCTGTTTGTCGTGTATCAGCCGCAGATCGACCTGAGCACGCGCCGCCCCGTGGGCGCCGAAGCACTGCTGCGCTGGCAGACCCCGGATGGCAAATTCATCTCGCCCGACCGCTTTATCCCCATTGCCGAGTATTCGGGCATCATCATCGACCTCGGTGAATGGGTGCTGCGCACGGCCTGCCGCGAACTGGTGCTGCTGCGCGAGCAGGGCCACCGCAATTTCGTCATGTCCGTCAACGTGTCGCAGGTGCAGTTCCGCCACCCGCTGTTCCTGGAAATGCTGCGCGCGGCGCTGGAAGAGACGCAGGCGCCGCCCGAGTTCATCGAGCTGGAAATCACGGAATCGATGGCCATGGAAGAGCCGGATCTGCTGATCAAGATGCTGTGGCAAATCAAGCAGACGGGCGTGAGCATCGCCATCGACGACTTCGGCACCGGCTTTTCCTCGCTGTCCTACCTGCAGCGCCTGCAAGTCGACCGCCTCAAGATCGACCGTGCCTTCGTGACGGAAATCACGGGCTCCGCGCGCGGCAGCAGCATCGCCGAGATGGTCATCCAACTGGGCCGCAACCTGGGCCTGGCCGTAATCGCGGAAGGCGTGGAAGACGAGCGGCAAGCGCAAATTTTGCAGGCGCTGGGCTGCCCCATGGCGCAAGGCTTTTTGTTCGCCCGCCCCATGACGGCCACGGCACTGGGCACTTGGCTGAACAACGAAGCACTGCAGGGTGCCGCGTAGGCGCCACTGTGAATTGACAATGCAAAACGCCGGCAATGCCGGCGTTGTTTTTACTGCATGAGCGAAGCTTAGTCGGCGGTTTCGGCCGGCCAGTCGCGGATATACGCCTTGAGCATCTGGTTTTCAAAGCTTTGCGCTTCCAGCACGGCGCGCGCGACGTCGTAAAAGGAGATAACGCCCAGCAAGGTCTTGGCGTTCATGACGGGCAGGTAGCGCGCGTGCTTTTCCAGCATGATGCGACGCACTTCATTGACTTCCGTATCGGGCGTCACGGTGATCGGATGGTCATCCATGTGCTTGCGCACGGTGCCGCCGCCGATCTGGCCCGCGTTTTCATGCAGCGCGTTGAGCACTTCACGGAAGGTCAGCATGCCGACCAGGTCGCCGAATTCCATGACCACCAGCGAACCGATGTCTTTTTCAGCCATGGTATTGGCCGCATCAAGCAAGGGCTGGTCAGGCGTGACCGTATAGAGGATGTTGCCCTTGACTTGGAGAATTTCAGATACTTTCATATTGGCCGTCCTGTCCGCGTGATTGGTATTTTAGTTATTCTAGCCCTTACTGCGACTGTAGCCTATGCCTGCGGAAAAATCCAGCCTTGCGCGCAATCAAATCGAAGGGGATTGTCGGGCAAGAAAAACGTAGCGAGCGGATGCGCGGCGCGGCCAAGAAGCGCAGCGGTACGCGAGTACCGTGAGCATCGCCGGCCGTGCCCCGCGACGCGCAGTAGTTTTTCTCACGCTCTGCGGCGGAACCAACCTGCTATCGACAGGCGCTGGCGCGCCGTCGGCAACACTTCGTGCAGCATCTCGCCCGACAGGAACATGGCCATGCGGCCCGCTACCGGCGCGATATCCACGTGGTCGCCGTCCTGCGGGTGCAGGCGCAGCGCGCCGCCGTGTTCGGGCAGCCAGTCGTCGTTCAGGTACAGCACGACGGACACGGTGCGCTTGTCGTCGTCGCGGAAACGGTCCAGATGGGCGCGGTAAAAGGCGCCCGGCGCGTACAGCGCAAAATGGCTTTCGTACTCGTCCAGTCCCAGGAACAGCTCGCGGTTCAGGGTCTGGCGCAGCGCTTCCATATGGCTCAGATAACTATCGCAGGCGCCAGACCTGCCCGTTTCCAGCCATTCGATATGGTCGCCGCGGATGTCCGGCTGCAGCAGCGGCGCATGGCCGCTGCCCACGCCAGCGCCCTTCATCTTGCCGCTGAGCATGGATTGCACGCATTCGGCGGCCAGCTGGCGGCTCAGTTCAGGGGAGATAAAATGCTCTTGCATGAGCCAGCCTGCGTGGCACAGGCCGTCGACGATAGAAGGTCCGGGTACGGCAAGGGAGCCGTCGAACGATATTGCGGGCATAAAATCTTTCCTGGTGAACATGCGATGAGAGTTCGCCTGAAGCCCAGGATTTCGCTGGCACGTGGCAGCCTTCCCTGTGGCGCGGCGCACGCGCACAGGTCAAACAGCCCGAATATCGCTGATCCGGTATCCTACCACCGCCGTGCTGTGCCGGTCACTTTTTTTACACTGCCGGTTACACGCGCGGCCCGCCAGCACGGCGCCATGCGCCCTGCACAGCAGCCCTTTTGCTTCGCTGCAAATCAGCTTATGATCTTGCCACTATAAAACTTGGCGGAGACACCATGAACGGCCCGAAATATCCCGGTTTCGATACTTTATCCCTGCATGCGGGCGCGGCGCCCGACCCGGCCACGGGCGCGCGCGCCACGCCCATCCATTTCACCTCCTCGTTTGCCTTCAAGAGCTCGGAACATGCGGCCTCGCTGTTCAATATGGAGCGGGCCGGCCATGTGTACTCGCGTATCTCGAATCCCACCAACGCCGTGCTGGAAGAGCGCATCGCCGCCCTCGAAGGGGGCGTGGCCGGCATCGCCACGGCCAGCGGCCAGGCCGCCATGCACCTTGGCCTATGTACCATCGCGGGTGCGGGTTCGCACATCGTTGCCTCGCGCGCCCTGTACGGCGGCTCGCACAACCTGCTGGCCTATACATTAAAACGCTTCGGCATCGAGACGACCTTTGTCGACCCGCGCGATGCGGATGCCTGGCGCGCCGCCATCCGCCCAGATACAAAAGTACTGTTTGCGGAAACCCTGGGCAATCCCGGCCTCGACGTGCTGGACATCCCGACGATAGCCGCCCTGGCGCACGAACACCAGTTGCCGCTGATGCTCGATTCGACGTTTACCACGCCCTATTTGCTGCGCCCCTTCGAGCATGGCGCCGACCTGGTGTTCCACTCGGCCACCAAGTTCCTGTGCGGGCACGGCACGGCCATCGGCGGCTTGCTCGTCGACGGCGGCACCTTCGACTGGCAAGCCGCGTACGACAAAACGGGCCGTTTCGCCGAACTGTGCGAGCCGTATGAAGGCTTCCACGGCATGGTCTTCGCCGAAGAATCGACGGTGGCGCCGTTCGCCCTGCGCGCGCGGCGCGAAGGCTTGCGCGATTTCGGTGCCGTCATGAGCCCGCACAATGCCTTCGCCATCCTGCAGGGCATCGAAACCCTGGGCTTGCGCATGGACCGCCACGTGGCCAATACGCGCAAAATCATCGACTTCCTGCTGGCCAATCCGGCTGTGGATGCCGTGTCCTACCCCGAACTGCCGTCGCATCCCGACTACGAACTGGCGAAAACCCTGCTGCCGAAAGGCGCGGGCGGCGTGTTCACCTTCCGCCTGCGCGGCGACCGCGCGGCGGGCCAGCGCTTTGTCGACAGCCTGAAGATTTTTTCGCACCTGGCCAACGTGGGCGACGCCAAGTCGCTCGTCATCCACCCCGCTTCCACCACGCATTTCCGCGTGCCCGACGATCAACTGGCGCAATCGGGCATCACGCAGGGCACCATGCGCTTATCGGTGGGCCTGGAAGACGCGGACGACTTAATTGAAGACCTGGCCCGCAGCCTGAAACTGTCGCAGAAAGGCGCCTGAGATGCACTTCACCATCGAGAACACCACGGCCTACTGCTACACGGGCGGCAAACCATACAACCCGGGCCAGCCGACGGCCGTCTTCATCCACGGCGCGCAGAACGACCATTCCGTGTGGGCCTTGCAAACGCGCTATTTCGCCCACCACGGCTGGAACGTGCTGGCCGTCGACTTGCCCGGCCATGGGCGCAGCCTGGGTACAGCAAAGGATAATGTCGCAGCACTGGCGCACTGGATCCTGGCCGTGCTGGACGCGGCTGGCGCGGCCAAGGCCATGCTGATCGGCCACAGCATGGGTTCATTGATCGCGCTGGAAGCGGCATTCCTGGCGCCCGGGAGGATCAGCCACCTGGCCATGCTGGGGTCCACCTACCCGATGAAGGTCTCGCCCGCGCTGCTGGAAACGTCGCTCCAGGACGAACAGGCTGCCATCGACATGGTCAATATCTGGTCGCACTCGTCGATCGCGCAAAAGCCGTCGTTCCCCGGCCCGGGCTTCTATGCCATGGGCGGCGCGCGTCGCTTGAAACAGCGCATCGCCGCCCTCAACCCCGATCACGTGTTTCACACGGATTTTTTCGCCTGCAATGCCTACGCGAACGGCGACATCGCCGCCGCTTCGGTACACTGCCCCACTTTATTCATTTTCGGCGCGCGCGACATGATGACGCCGCCCAAATCGACCAAGCTGCTGACAGCGACAATAGCGCATGGCACGGTGGTGCAGGTCGACAGCGGGCACGAATTGATGGCCGAGCAGCCCGACGCCGTGCTCGACGCGCTGTTTGCGTTTGCGCAAAGCACGCCGGCATGACGCCATGCCACACACACTTTTTTAGGATAGATAGATGATGTTGTTAAATACCCTGCTCGATGAATTGACTGGCCGAGGCAGCGGCACGGAAGCGGAGCGGTACGAACGCTATAAATGGCTGGAACAACTGCGCTTCACCAACCCTCAGGCGGCCGAAGGCGGCTCCATGGCCGGCATTCCGTACTACCAATGGTGCCGGCTGCCGCAGGCGCTCAGCGTGGCGGGCCAGCACACGGATCTGCTGGTCGGCACCACGAGCTCCCATTACCTGGTCTTCGAGGGCCGCCACGCGGCAGCCTTCGCGGCCGAACTGGGCCTGCAATACGATGCCAACAACCGCATCGACCGCCCCGGTGGCCTCGATGAACTGCTCGAGGCCTATGAAGAGCAGCCGGACGGCAGCTGGGCCACCCTGCCGAATGAACCGCCAGCGCCACCGCAAGCGGGCTGGGACGACGTGTACTTCCGCGTGCGCGACCTGAGCGACGGCAGGACCATCCAGAGCGTGACTACCATCGCCTACGAGAGCAGCCGCTTCCCTGGCTACACCCTGCTGGGCACGACCATGGTGGGCGTCGGCGCCATCGTCCACGACGACGAGACGGCGGAATATTTGCAGCAAATCTTCGCCGATTGGGCCATCCAGCGCGATTGCGCCGCCACCTGCCCGACTTCGTCCACGCCCTGGCCATGCACGCCGCGCCAGGCGCCGCCCTTGCCGTCCGGCACCCCGTTCGATTTCGGCCGCAATCTGGCCTATCTCGACGCCCTGCTGGCGGCCTATGTGCGGGCACAGGCGCGGGCGCAAGACGATGGTGGCGATAGCGCCTACTGGGCTTGCGCGGCCGCCAGCGTGGCTTACCAGGTATTCTCGCTGCGCTACACGGCCGGCCTGCCCTTGCCCGAGGTGGACAGTGCGCTGGAAGCGGCCGTCGCCGCCTGCGAAACAGCGCGCGCGGAGCTGGCCGCCGCCTACGATGACGATGCCTTGCCCGCCTTTGATTTCGAACAATTGACGGATTACGCACGCACCTTGCAGTTGCTGGGCGCGACCCTGCTGTTCGGCCGCCACGACCTGACCGCCCGCATCGCCGCCCTGCAGACGGCCTTCGATGGCGAAGACGGCGTGTATGAGGCACTGCTGGCGACCATCGATCCGCAGCGGCCCGCCGTCGACGAATGGTATTTCGCCGAGCCGTATTCGGCCCTGTACGACTGCCTGGACGAAAACGATCCCGCGCAGCAGCTGGAGCACCTGCGGCAATACCTGGCCAGCTGGCATGGCGCGCTGGTGCGCGAAGACTGGTTCAACGGCCATTTGCGCGCGCACGGCCTGGGCGGCTACTACGGCCTGTGGGCCTTCGAGGCAGCCGCCGTGGCCAAGCATCTGAGCCTGGATCGCAGCGCGCTGGCGCACTGGGTCATGCCGCCATCGCCCTGAATACCCCCCTTCACTTTTAGACAAGTATCAATGATCAATACCGCAGCCCTGTTCAGCACCACCTTTTTACCCGGCCAGGCCGGTTTCGACGCCGACGCCATCACCGGCCTGGCCGAATGGCGGCTGGACACGCCCATGCTGTTCAAGCTGCTCATCAGCGCCGACGCGCAAGCCGTCGCCTGGCCCATCTACGACGATGGCGAAGACTGCCTCTGCGTGCTGGCCGCGCCAATGGTCCAGGCGCAAGCCAGCTGGCAAGCCCTGTCCGCCCTGATGGACAGGCCGCGCGACGCGGCCGCCATTGTTGCGCGCGCCGGCATCAGCGCCCTGCTGGCCGGTGGCCAGCCATGGATCATCCTCGATAGCGTGCAGCTGATCCCGTACGATATCGACACGCCAGAATACGCGGCCGCGCTCGAGGCCCTGCGCGCCGAAGCGCAAGCCTTGCACGCTGCCCTGCAGCGCGGCGACCGGGAAGCGCTGGCGCCCCTGCTGGCCGCCGGCGCCACTTCGCCCGTCACAGGCTACTGGTCGGCCACGGCCGACGCGCAACTGGCCGATGTCGAGGAACTCGGCGCTGACGAACTGCCTTTCCTGCAAGGCCTGGAAGTGCGCAAGTGGCTGGAAGACGCGCTGTGCTACGAGGTGGCTGCGGTGGGGCAACCCGACATCCTGGGCCTGGTCACGCCGTACGGGCGCTGGATCGTGCCGCTGTCGCTGAACGTGATTGACCTGGACAGCAGCGACGCGGGCTATGGCTGGATCACCTTTGCCACGGCGGACGCCCCCGATGCGCACGGCGTACTGGACCTGAACGGCACGGTGGTGCTGCCGCCCGCCCCCGGCGCCCTGTATGTGATCAGCCCCCACCTGGTGCAGCAATACGATCAGGACGGCGCCAGCCGCTTGCTGCGCCTGCCCGATGGCGCGCTGCTATTCGAAAGCGTGCACCAGATCGGCCAGCGCGACGATGGCTATATCGATATCGAACGCCAGACGCACGATGACGAGCACAATGTCTGCGGCGTGATCGACGCCACGGGCAAGGTCGTGGTGCCACCGGCCTACAGCTCCGTGCAGGATTTCGGCACGAAGAAAAAAATCGCCGTCGTCAGCCAGCGCATAGCCGGGCGCTTCCTGTTTGGCCTGGTCAATAGCCAGGGCGAGCTGCTGGCGCCCTGCCAGTACGAAGCCATCGACTGCGCCACCACCTCGTCGCCGCCCAAGCTGCGCAAGAACCTGATCTTCGCCATCGATGCGCAAGGCCTGGCCTGCATGCTGACGCCTGATGGAAAACAGGCTTTCACGCCCCTATATCCGCCCGCCCACCATTTGCGCGGCGTGGCCGTGCAAAGCGATTTTTTATATGTCGTCAAGGATGGCATGGCCTGGAGCATGGATTTCACGGGCCAGCTGCTGGAACAGTTCGATACCGTGGAAAACTTCAAGGCGGCCGTCACGGCCCAGCTGAGCGCGGCCCTGGGCCTGAGCAAGAAAAAAACCGTCAGGCGTCGCAGCTTTACGCCAGCGCAGATCCTGGCGCGGGCCGACCGCGAACAGTTGCGCGTCATGGCCGCCCTGCTCTTGCTGGGTGATGCGGCACTGGCCGCGCGTTGCGTGGACATCACTTTGGAAGAGCTGGCGGAGGACGCCCCGGAAGAAGAATACGAAGGCGACACACCCGAAGCGGCGTGCTTCTTCCTGCTCTGGTCCACGGCCGCCGATGTGCTGGGCCACGGCACCACCCTGGACTGGAAATCGGTCGATGAAGTGCCGCGCATCGGCCATCATATCGAACTGCCGGCGCTGCGGGACTTCCGCTGGACGGAGCGCGAAGATGACGACGCGATGGCCGAGGGCCTGGCCGCCATCGCCGCCCATTTGGCGCCGCATCAGCTGCGCCTGGTGAACATGCACGGCGGCGAAGACACGTATTACCTGGGCGTGGTGCGCGCGTCCGATGCGGCAGCGTTCAGCAAGTTGGCGCTGCAGGCGGCCTTGCGGCCCGTGCTGCTGTAGTTTTTCCACCCGGCGGCGGCCATGAGGCCACGCCCGTTCAAGACAAGGTAGCCATGCACGCGAAAAAATTCATCGATGATGTCGTCGCATCCAATGCATCGCTGCTGGCCTTGTATGCGCAGGGACGGCAGGGACAGACCCGGCTTGGCACCCTGCTCGACGGGATGGCACTGGCAGGTGGCCAGCGCCAACAAATCCTGGCCTTGATCAAGCTGGCGATCGATGACGCCACGTACCAGCTGGTGTGCGGCATCGAGGGCAGCGCCTCGCTCGGCGACAGCCAGCAGGATTACACGCTGCTCGACGAAGAGGGCAATACGCTGACGGGCGCGCTCGATGCGCTGCTGTACGACCGGCTCGATACCTGATCGCCTCTCAGGCGCAGCGCACTTCGCCGAAATGCTGCGCCAGGGTCAGGCCCAGCCCCTGCTCCACGGCGTTTTCCACCTGCGCCGCCAGGGCGGCTGCTTCTTCCGCCGCCTTGATATCGCGTTCATTGGTGGAGCCGGCCGGATAGCCGGAGTTCACGCGCATGCCGCCAAAGACAAATAAACGGTAGACATCGGCCAGGCTGATGCGGTTGACATTGCCCAGCAAGACCCAGTGGTCGGAACTGTCCGCCACGCGCTTGCCCCACTGCACCCGCACGGCGCCATCCACGTTCACCCGTCCTACCCAGCCCTGCTGCACCATCTTATCGAGCAGGGTTTCCATCTCTTCGAAACCCAGGCGCGTGCTGCGGCGAATTTCGGCCGCCCCCACCAGGGCCGAATCAGCGCAGTGGCAAGCCTGGTGCAGCACTTTCAAGATGGCGACCGCGTCGACGAATTCGCTGCCCGGCGCCGCCTCGTACCACCAGCGCTCGTATTTCACGACGGGCAAGGCGGCCACCAGCAAGGCGCCCACCAGGGTGATCATCCAGCTCAGGTATATCCATACGAGAAACAGCGGCAACGCGGCCAGTGCGCCATAGATGCGCGAATAGGTAGGGAATTCCTGGATGAATTCACCGAAGCCGCGCTTGGCCACCTCGAACGCCAGCGCCGCCAGCAAGCCGCCCCAGGCCGCGTCGCGCCAGTCCACGTCGCGGTTCGGCACGGCGATGTAGAGCAGGGTAAACGCCAGCATGGTCAGGCCGACCGACACCAGGGTATAAAACACGGTGCCAAGGAAGGGCACGGCCCCCACCACGCCGCTGGTGGCGATGAAGACGCGCGAGGTCACCGTCAGCGACACGCCTACCAGCAGCGGCCCCAGGGTGACGATGGCCCAGTACACGAGCAGGCGCTTGGTCCAGCGGCGCTCCTGACGCACCCGCCAGATGCGGTTGAAGACGCGCTCGATCAAGCCCATCATGCCCACCGAGGTGACGATCAGGGCGCCCGCGCCGATGGCCGACAGACGCGTGGCCTTCGAGGCGAACGTCGTCAGGTAGTCGAGGATGGTGTTCGATATCCCCTTGGGCATCACGCTTTGCACGAAATAGTCTTCCAGCGCGTGGCGGAAGGTATTAAACAGGGGAAAAGTGGTGAAGATGGCCAGCGCCAGGGTAAGCAGCGGCACCAGCGCGAACACGGTGGCGAACGTCAGGCTGCCGGCCACTTGCGGCAGGCTTTCCTCACGCACGCGGCGGCGCGCGAACTGCAGCAGGTCGCGCGTTTCGGACCAGGTCAGGCCGCGCACGACGGCCAGTCCCATGCTCAGGGTGCGCCACAGGTATAGCAAGAACGGCAGTATATATTTTGAAAACATGTGCAAAATCAGAACGGCGCCATGACAGCAGTCGTATCAGGCTGTAAAGCGCCCTATAATACCAATGATGAAGCCAACCAATCTGATTATTCTCGTATTGTTTTATTCACGCCATGGCGCCACGCGCCAGTTGGCCGAGTTGATAGCCCAGGGAGTGGAAAGCGTGCCTGGCTGCGATGCCCGCCTGCGCACCGTGCCCGCCGTCTCGACGGTGACCGAAGCGACGGCGCCGGAAGTCCCGCTTGACGGCGCGCCCTACGTGGAACTGGAAGACTTGCAGGAGTGCGCGGGTCTGGCCCTGGGCTCGCCCACGCGCTTCGGCAACATGGCCGCCGCCATGAAGTACTTCTGGGATGGCACGGCCAGCGACTGGCTGTCCGGCAGCCTGTCCGGCAAGCCCGCCTGCGTGTTCACGTCCACGGGCAGCCTGCACGGCGGCCAGGAATCGACCCTGCTGTCGATGATGATCCCCCTCTTCCACCACGGCATGCTGGTCATGGGCCTGCCCTACACGCATCCTGAACTGATGACGACGTCCACCGGCGGCTCGCCCTACGGCGCCACGCACTGGTCGGGCATGGACGGCGACAAGGCCTTGAGCGACGATGAAAAGCGCCTGGCCATCGCCCTGGGCCGGCGCCTGGCGGAAAACGCCGCGAAACTGGCAGGCGCATGATGCACGGCGCACTGCACAAGTATTTTCACTGGGGCGCCATCGCCAGCCTCGTCACCCTGATCGCCTGGTGCGTGCTGTGGGAAACCGTCGTCGCGCCGCTGCAGCCGGGCGGCTCCTGGGTCGTGCTGAAGGCCGCGCCCCTGCTCATTCCCCTGTATGGCGTCATCAAGCGCGACGTCTACACCCTGCAATGGTCGTCGATGGTGATCCTGCTGTACTTCACGGAAGGCGTGGTGCGCGGCTACAGCGACACGAACAGCACCTCGGCCCTGATGGCCTGGGGCGAGGCGGCCATCGTCTGCATCTATTTTGTCTGCGCCGTGCTGTATCTGCGTCCATATAAAAAGGCGGCCAAGCGCATGGCCAGGGAACTGCTGGAAAAAGTGACTAAAGTGAGCATCAAGAAATGACTGACCGAACCGACTTCCTCGCCGCCTGCCGCGACCTGCTGGGCGACACCTATGTACTCACCCTGGATGCCGACACGGCGCCCTTCCTCACCGACTGGCGCGACCGGTTTACCGGCAAGGCCCTGGCAGTGCTGCGGCCCGCCAGCGTGGAGCAAGTGGCAGCCATCCTGCGCGCCTGCGCGCAATGGCAAGTTCCCGTCGTGCCGCAAGGGGGCAACACGGGCCTGGTCCTGGGCAGCATCCCGGATGCGGCCGGCACGGCCGTCGTGCTGTCGCTGGCGCGCCTGAACAGCATACGCGCGCTCGATCCCGTCAACCGCACCATCACGGTGGACGCGGGCTGCATTTTGCAAACCATCCAGGAAGCGGCCAGCGCCGCCGGTTGTCTGTTCCCGCTGTCGCTTGCGGCCGAAGGCAGTTGCACCATCGGGGGCAACCTGGCGACGAACGCGGGCGGCACGGCCGTGCTGCGCTACGGCAATACGCGCGAGCTGTGCCTGGGCCTGGAAGTGGTCACCCCGCAAGGCGAGATCTGGAGTGGCTTGCGCGGCTTGCGCAAGGACAATACCGGCTACGATTTGCGCGACCTGTACATCGGCGCCGAAGGTACCTTGGGCGTGATCACGGGCGCGGTGATGAAACTGTATCCGCAACCGAAAGCGTGCATCACGGCGCTGGCCGCCATGCCCTCGCCCGCCCACGCCCTGCGTCTCTTAAGCCTGATGCAGGACCATTGCGGCGCCAGCCTGACGGGTTTTGAATTGATGTCGCAGTATTGTTTGCAACTGGTGGCGGAGCAGTTCCCCCAGCTGCCGCGGCCTTTCCCCGAAGCGCATGGTCAGTACGTACTGCTCGAATTGTCCAGCAGCCAGTCCGAGGCGCATGCCGTGGAATTGCTGGAAGCGAGCATCGGCGCAGCCCTGGAAGACGAATTGATCGAGGACGCCGTCGTCGCCAGCTCCGTGGCGCAGTCCGAAGGCCTGTGGCAGCTGCGCGAGCACATTCCGCTGGCGCAGGCGCAGGCGGGCAAGAACATCAAGCACGATATCTCGCTGCCCATTTCCTGCATCGCCGATTTCATCGCCGTCACGGACGTGGCTTTGGCAACGGCCTTCCCCGGCTGCCAGCTCGTGTGCTTCGGCCACCTGGGCGACGGCAACCTGCATTACAACGTGGCGCCGCCGCCCGGCATGACGGACACGGATTTTCTGTCCAACCAGGACGCGATCAACCGTATCGTGCACGACCAGGTCCATGGCTTCGGCGGCTCGATATCGGCCGAACACGGCATCGGCGCGCTGAAGAAGGATGACCTGGCCCGCTACAAGTCGCCGCTGGAACTGCAGCTGATGCGCGCTGTCAAACAGGCGCTGGACCCGCAGAACATCATGAATCCGGGGAAGATATTGTGAAGTCGCCATCCATCCTGCTCTGCGCCATGGCCTTGCTGGCCGGCCCGGCCACTGCGCAGGACGTCTACAAATGCGTGAAGGATGGCCAGACCAGCTATAGCGCCACTCCCTGCTCGGGCGGCCAGCTGCAAATCCTGGAAATCCCCTCACCCCCGCCTGCCGTCGACAAGGGCGCGGCCACGCGCCAGGAACGGGTGGCCAGCCAGATGGAAGCGGCGCGCAAGAAGCAGGAGAAACTGGAAGACCAGGCGCGCGAACGGGCCGCCAAACAGAAGGAAATGCACGAGAAGCACTGTGCGCAGCTGCGCCTGGAACAAAAATGGGCGGCGCAGGACGCCGTCGGCGCGGGCGACAAGAACCGTGATGCGGCACAACTGAAAGCGCGGCGCGCCGGCGAACGCCTGGCCGTCGAATGTCTGAATTGAGTGCGCCGCTGGCCAGCCCGGCGACGACGCGCCTGCTGTCGCGCTGGCTGCTGCTGGGCGAATGGCGCGCGCATCCCGTGCGCGCCCTCGTCGCCATCCTGGCCATCGCCATCGGCGTATCGCTGGGCTTTGCCATTCATTTGATCAACGCGGCCGCCTTCAACGAATTTTCCACGGCCGTCAAAAGCCTGTCCGGCCAGGCCGACGTACAGGTGGCCGGGCGCGAAGCGCTGTTCGATGAAGCTATCTATCCATGGCTGGCGCAGCGCGATGGGGTGGCCGTCGCTTCGCCCGTGCTGGAGCTGCAAGCCGGCGTGGCCGGCAAGAAAGACGGCGGCCCGCTGCACATCCTGGCGCTCGACGTCTTCCGCGCCGGCTTCATCTCGCCCGACCTGATCGGCGCGCCCGCCGAAGGCCAGCCTTTCGACACCCTGGCCGACGACGCCCTCTTCCTGTCGCCGGCCGCCTTGCGCTGGCTGAACGTGGCGCAAGGCGACAAGATTGCCCTGCAATCGGGCACGGGCACGGTGCCGCTGCGCGTGGCCGGTTCGCTGCAGCGCGCGCGCGCCGGCCAGCGCATCGCCGTGATGGATATCGGCGCGGCGCAATGGCGTTTTCATAAAACAGGCAAGCTGTCGCGCATCGATTTGAAACTGCGCCAGGGCGTCAACCGCGACGCCTTCCAGGCGGATCTCTCCCGCGCGCTGGAAGCGCAATACCCGGGGCGTTTCCAGGTAGGCCAGCCCAATGACGAAAACCAGAATAGCCGCAACAATAACCTCAGCCGCGCCTACCGGGTCAACCTGACGGTGCTGGCCCTCGTCGCCCTGTTTACGGGCGCCTTTCTGGTCTTTTCCACGCAGGCGCTGTCCGTCATCCGCCGCCGCGGCCAGTTCGCGCTGCTGCGCGTGCTGGGCATGGAACGGGGCCAGCTGCTGCGCCAGGTGCTGCTGGAGGGCGCCAGCCTGGGTGTCGTCGGTGCTGCGCTGGGCATCGCCGGCGGCTACGCCATGGCGGCCGTCGCCCTGCGCTTTTTCGGCGGCGACCTGGGCGCAGGCTATTTCGCGGGCGTGCAGCCGCAGGTGCAGTTCACACCCGTCGCCGCCTTCGTCTACTTCGCCCTGGGCCTCGGTGTCGCCTTGCTCGGTTGCGCGGCGCCCGCGCTGGAAGCGGCGCGCGCCACCCCCGCCATCGCCCTGAAATCGGGCAGCGAGGAAGTCGTGACAACGCGCCTGGCGAAAACCTGGCCCGCACTGGCCTGTCTGCTGCTGGCCGGCGCCCTGACGTTCTTGCCGCCCGTGTTCGAACTGCCCCTGTTCGGCTATCTGTCCATTGCCCTGCTGCTGATCGGCGCCATCGCCCTGATGCCGCAGCTGGCGGCCGTCGT
Organism: Janthinobacterium salmonicoloratum; assembly: GCF_051380845.1. Taxonomy (NCBI): domain Bacteria; kingdom Pseudomonadati; phylum Pseudomonadota; class Betaproteobacteria; order Burkholderiales; family Oxalobacteraceae; genus Janthinobacterium; species Janthinobacterium salmonicoloratum. Next base: position 602,039 of record NZ_JBNYXV010000001.1, read on the forward strand.
CTTCCGCTTCCTGCAGCGCGCCTGGCTGCGCACGGACATCTGCGCGCACGCGCCCGTGCGCAGCCTGACCCTGGCCCGTCTGGCGAATGCCTCGGGCCAGGCCGGCATCGCGCTCGGTGGCGTGCTGTCGAGTTTTAGCCTGATGGTGGCGATGGCCATCATGGTGTCGAGTTTCCGCGTTTCCGTCGACGACTGGCTGCTGCAGATCTTGCCGGCCGACGTGTATGCACGCACGGCCGCCAGCGGCGGGACGGCGGGCCTGAATCCACGCGAACAGGCCAGCATCACCGCCTTGCCGGAAGTGGCCAGGGTGGACTTCCAGCGCGTGCGCTCGCTGTCGCTGGCGCCCGACCGCCCGAACGTGGTGCTGCTGGCGCGCCCCATCAACTTGCAGGACACGGGCAAGAGCATGGTGCTGGTGGGCGACGCCCTGCCCGTGCCAGATGGCGCGAAACCCGTGTGGCTGTCCGAAGCGGCGGCCGACCTGTACAGCGTCAAACCCGGCCAGCAGATAGCCCTGCCGCTGGCCGGCGCTCTGCACAAGTTCTTTGTCGCCGGCATCTGGCGCGACTATGCGCGCTCTTCCGGCGCCGTCCAGATGCCGCTGGACGATTACCGCGCGCTGACGGGCGACCTCGATGTCAGCGATGCGGCCTTGTGGCTGGCCAAGGATGCCACGGGTGACGCGCTGCAGCAGCGCCTGAAAGCGCTGCCATTCGGCGCCAGCCTGGAAGTATCGAACCCGTCGGCCATCCGCGCCCTGAGCCTGCAGATTTTCGACCGCAGCTTCGCCGTCACGTATTTATTGGAAGCCATCGCCATCGTCATCGGCCTGTTCGGCGTGGCCGCCACGTTTTCCGCGCAGACCCTGGCGCGCGCCCGCGAATTCGGCATGCTGCGCCACGTGGGCGTGACGCGCGGGCAGATTTTATCCATCCTGGCGCTCGAAGGCGGCGCGCTGACGGCGCTGGGCATCGCCACCGGTTTTGTCCTGGGCCTGTTGATCAGCTTTGTGCTGGTCTTCATCGTCAATCCGCAATCGTTCCACTGGACCATGCAACTGCACCTGCCGTGGCCCTTGATCGCCACCGTGGCCGCCGCCCTGTTGACGGCGGCCGCCGCCACGGCGCTCATCGCCGGCCGCCAGGCGCTGTCCGCTGGCCCCATCCGCGCCGTCAGGGAGGACTGGTAATGCGCCGTGTTTTCATATTATTAGTGGCACTTGCCATGCCGGCCCTGGCGGCGCCGCCCGCGTTCGCCCCCGTCACGCCGCTGCCGGCCGGCCAGACCCTGCGCATGCCGCACGACTTCGGCGCCCATCCCGCGTATAAAACGGAATGGTGGTACGCCACGGGCTGGGTAAAAACGGCCGGCGGTGAACAACTGGGCTACCAGGTGACCTTCTTTCGCAGCGCCACGGCGACCGATGCGGATAATCCCAGCGCGTTTGCGCCGAAACAGCTGATCATCGGCCATGCGGCCCTGTCCGACCCCAAGGTTGGCAAGCTGCTGCACGACGAGAAAAGCGCGCGCGAAGGCTTCGGCCTGGCCTACGCCAAGGTGGGCGACACGGACGTGAAACTCGGCGACTGGCGCATGCAGCGGCAAGCGGACGGCAGCTACCGGGTTAGCCTGGCCGCGCGCGATTTTGCACTGCAGCTGAATCTCACCCCCACCCAGCCCGTGCTGCTGCAAGGCGAAGGCGGCTACTCGCGCAAGGGCGCCCGGCCCGCGCAATCGAGTTACTACTACAGCGAGCCGCAGCTTGCTACCCGTGGCACGATCGCGCGTGCGGGCGGCAAGCCCGAAGCCGTGACGGGCACCACCTGGCTCGATCACGAGTGGTCCAGCCAGGTGCTCGATGCGGACGCCAGCGGCTGGAACTGGATAGGCGCCAACCTCGATGATGGCGGCGCGCTGATGGCCTTCCAGATCCGCAGCAAGACAGGTGCTAAACTATGGGCGCACGCAACATGGCGCGATGCGTCCGGTAAGATGACGCAGTTCGCCCCCGGCGACGTCGATTTCACGCCCACGCAGCTGTGGCGCTCGCCCCGCACGCAAGCCGAATACCCGGTCGCCACCGAGATCCGCACTGGCCGCACGCGCTGGCAGATCAAGCCGCTGCAAGCGGACCAGGAGCTCGATTCGCGCCGCTCGACGGGCGCCGTATACTGGGAAGGCGCCGTGACGGTGGAGCGCGACGGCCAGCCGGTGGGCCGCGCCTACCTGGAAATGACGGGCTACGTGCAGCCGATGAAGTTATAAGCGTTATCAGCACCATCGAATATGTAAATCAAAGCGAAAAACAATGACAACCAGCACAGAAACAGGCAGCACCAGTACAGCAACCGTTACACCAACTCTTGACACCGGCACCAGCCGCGAACTGAAAAAAGGCAGCCTGGCCGCCTTCAAGGGCTTGATGCCTTTTTTGACGCCGTACCGCAAACAGTTCTTCCTGGCCGGTATCGCGCTGGTGGTGGCCGCCGCCTCGACCCTGGCCATTCCTGCCGCCTTCAAACAGATGATCGACCTCGGTTTCGGCGGGGCGGCCGGCTCCAAGAGCATCCAGCACGTCGACCTGGTGTTCCTCGCCCTGTTCGGCGTGGCGTCCATCCTGGCGCTGGCCACGGCCGCGCGCTTTTACACGGTGTCGTGGCTGGGCGAGCGCGTCACGGCCGACATCCGCAGCGCCGTGTACCGCCACGTCGTCACGCAAAGTCCCGCATTCTTTGAAACCACGCAGACGGGCGAAGTCCTGTCGCGCATCACCACCGACACGACCTTGATACAGGCCGTGGTCGGCACCAGCATCTCCATGGCGCTGCGCAATGTGCTGCTGTTCCTGGGCGGCCTGGTGATGCTGTTCGTCACCAGCGCCAAGCTGGCCGGCATCATCATCGGCCTCTTGATCCTCGTCGTCGTGCCCATCATCGTGTTTGGCCGCCGCGTGCGCAAGCTGTCGCGCGATTCGCAAGACCGCATCGCCGACGCCTCGGCCATGGCCGGCGAAATCCTCAACGCCATGCCCACCGTGCAGGCGTTTACGCACGAGAAAATCGAATCGAAGCGCTTTGGCGACTCCGTCGAAGGCGCTTTCATGACGGCCATGCGCCGCATCCGCGCCCGCGCCTTGCTCACCATGATCGCCATCCTGCTGGTCTTCGGCACCATCGTGTTCGTGCTGTGGCTGGGCGCGCGCGCCGTGCTGGAAGGCTCGATGACGGGTGGAGATTTAGGCCAGTTCATCCTGTACGCATCCATCGTGGCCGGCGCCATCGGCGCCCTGTCCGAAGTGATGGGCGAAGCGCAACGTGCCGCCGGCGCCACCGAGCGCCTGCTGGAACTGATGGCCGTCAAATCGGAAATCGAATCGCCGGCCACGCCGCTGCCGCTGCCCGCGCGCGCCGCGACTGGCGCCGCGCTATCCCTGGACGATGTCATGTTCTCGTACCCGTCGCGCCCCGACACCCACGCGCTGGACCATGTCAGCCTCGACATCCGCGCCGGCGAAACGGTGGCCGTCGTAGGCCCTTCCGGCGCCGGCAAGACCACCCTGTTCCAGCTGTTCCTGCGTTTTTATGACCCGCAAAGCGGCAGCATCCGCCTCGACGGCGTGGACATCAAACAGCTCGACCTGCACACCCTGCGCGACGCCATCGGCATCGTGCCGCAGGATACCGTGATCTTCTCGGCCGACGCCATGGAAAACATCCGCTACGGCCGCGCCGGCGCCAGCGACGAGGAAGTCATCGCGGCCGCGAAGATGGCGGCCGCCCACGAATTCATCGAACGCCTGCCGAACGGCTATAAATCCTTCCTCGGCGAACGCGGTGTGCGCCTGTCCGGCGGCCAGCGCCAGCGCATCGCCATCGCCCGCGCCCTGCTGAAAAACCCGCCGCTGCTGCTGCTTGATGAAGCGACCAGCGCGCTGGATGCGGAATCGGAACGCCTGGTGCAAAAGGCGCTGGAAGCGGCCATGGTCGGCCGCACCACCGTCATCATCGCGCACCGCTTGGCGACCGTCCAGCGGGCCGACCGCATCATCGTCATGGAAGATGGCAAGATCGTCGAGACGGGCACGCATGCCTCGCTCGTTGCCCTGGGCGGTATTTACGCCAATTTGGCCGCCCTGCAATTCCATCACGTACAACTCAACTAAACACGACTCGCCATGAACGCCTTATTCCACGCCAACCTGGGTATCACCGATTTCTGGACCTTTTTACTGGGGACGATCTTCATCGTCATCCTGCCCGGCCCCAATTCCATGTATGTGCTGTCGGTTGCCGCCCAGCGCGGCGTGCGGCCCGCCTACCAGGGAGCCTTCGGCATCTTCGCCGGCGACCTGATATTGATGGTGCTGTCGGCCTGCGGCGTGGCCTCCCTGCTGAAAGCCAGCCCGGCCCTGTTCTATGTGGTGAAATACATAGGCGCAGCTTACCTGGGCTGGATCGGCTTGCAGATGCTGATAGGCTGCTGGCGCAAGCTGCGCGCGCCTGCGCCGGCCGACGGCGAAACGCCTGCGGTACCAAGCCCCGTCAAGGAAAGCGACCCGTTCCGCAAGGCGCTGATCATCAGCCTGATGAATCCGAAAGCCATCTTGTTCTTCATTTCCTTCTTCATCCAGTTCGTCGACCCGGCCTTCCCGAACCCGGTACTGTCCTTCATCGGCCTGGGCCTGATCTGCCAGGTGATCAGCTTTACCTACCTGACGGCCATCATCTTTGTCGGTGCCCGTCTGGCCGACACCTTCCGCCGCCGTCGTCGCCTGTCCGCCGGCATGGGCGGCGGCGTGGGCGCCATGTTCATCGGCTTTGGCGCGAAACTGGCCACTGCCACCCTTTAAGGAAGAACTACCTTGACCGACCTCGAACTGCGCCAGCGCTGCCATACCGTCCTGCCGGGCCACCGCCAGCCCACGCCAGGCGCCACCTTCGCCGCCATGGCCGCCTGGTGCGATGCCAACGACATCGCGCACGACACCTATGGCGAAGGCGCGCTGATCGAACAGTTCGAGAACAAGATCGCCAGCCTGCTCGGCTTCGAAGCGGCCGTGTTCTGCATCACGGGCACCATGACGCAGGTGACCGCCCTGCGCCTGGCGTGCCAGGACCGCGGCTCGCCGCTGGTCGCGCTGCATCCCACTTCGCACATCCTGCGCCACGAACGGGGCAACCACGAATTGCTCGAGCACTTCAAGGGCTTGATGATCGGCGACCCGCACCGTCCGTGGTCGGTGGACGATTTGCGCGCCGTGCCCGATGCGCTGGGCGCCGTGCAGGTCGAACTGCCGATGCGCGAAATCGGCGGCCAGTGCCCTTCCTGGGAAGACTTGAGCCAGATCAAGCAGCACTGCCGCGACCACAACATTCATCTGCACATGGATGGCGCGCGCCTGTGGGAAGCGCAAGCGGGTTTTGGCCAGCCCCTGCCCGCCATCTGCGACGGCTTTGACTCCGTCTATGTCTCGCTGTACAAGGGCATCGGCGGCCTCGGTGGCGCCATGCTGGCCGGCAGCCGATCGTTCGTCGAACGGGCGCGCGAATGGTTCCGCCGCCAGGGCGGCAATATCGTGCACCGCACGCCGTACGTGGTAGCCGCCGCCATGCAGTTCGACGCGCGCATCGCCGCCATGCCGCAGTATTTTGCCCGCACGCAGTGGCTGTACGCAGTGCTGCGCGACTTTCCATCGATTGCCGTCAATCCCGCCAGCCCGCAAGCGAACATGCTGCACCTGCACTTGCCCGTCTCGCGCGAACGGGCCCTCGCCATCCGTAAGCAAATGGCCGAAGAGCACGGCATCTGGCTGTTTGGCCGCGCCAGCCACGCAGTGCTCCCCGGGCACAGCGTGGTGGAATGGTATGTGGGAGATCAGTTGCTGGAAATGCCCGACGACACCGTCCGGCTGGCCTTGACCCTGCTGGATCAGGCCATGCGCGCCAGGCAGTAATCGGCGCAGGTCGGATTAGCGTAGCGCAACCCGACACCACCACAATTATGACACCCAAAAAAAAGCGCCCGAAGGCGCTTTTTTCATTTCATGGCGGCCTGGTTGGCCGCCACTACCTGCTTAGAACTTGTAGTTATAAGCGAGACCGATCAACTGCATGCGGGTCTTGAACAGGCCCTTGGTGGTTTCACCGTTGCCGGTGCAGCCAGTGGACAACGGTGGCACTGGACCGCATTTATTAGTGTAGTTCACTTCCGCATCCTTGAAGTCGATGAAGCTGTAGGCCAGGTCGAGCGAGGAATTGGCATTCAGCTTCCAGTTCGCGCCGATCGAGTACTGCATGCGGTCGCTGTCCGGCAGGGCTGGATGACGCAGTTCGGCGCTGCGTACCGGCGCCTGGTCATGGGCGATACCGGCGCGCAGCAGCAGGTTTTCGCTATACTTGTAGTTGGTGCCCAGCGAGACGCGGTAAGTATCTTTCCAGTTCTGGCGAATGCGCTCGGCGCCTTCGGCCGTCGGCGGGAACTGGATGTCCAGGTTCTGCAGGCGCGAAGTGCGGGTCCAGGTGACATCGCCCATCAAGGCCCACCGATCATCCATCTGGTGGAAGGCGTTGATCGATACGGTTTCCGGCGTACGCAGTTCGACTAACGCCTTGGAGTTGACCTTGCCCGATGCGGCGCCGATGAAGCCATTCACGGCGGCGTTGTTCGACACTTGCGAGAAGTCCCAGATCGTGTCGCCTTTCAGCTTGTGCGAAATCGACGAACGGTAGGAAATACCGAAACGCGTACCTTCATTCATCTGGTACAGGTAGCCCAGGTTGAAGCCGAAACCCCAATCGTCGCCATCCATCGAGGCGTGGCCATCTTTGGCTGTACCCAGTGCAGTTCTGGCAGCATTAAATGCATCCACGCCTTGGGTCTTGAGGATATTCGTAAGAAAAGCGGTCGATGCGGCTGGCGCATATTGCTGCAAGAAAGAGACCGAACCTGGCACGTCCACTGCCTGCCCCAGTTCCGCCTTCATGTATTCGGCCGTCACTCCGAAACCGAATGAGTGGTGCTGGTCCAGCTTGAACGATACGGAAGGATTCAGGGCGATGGCTTCGAGCTTGATATTGGTGATAGCATAGCGGCCGCTCCAGCTGTTGCCATAGTCAAGCTTGGCACCGTAAGGTACGAACAGACCCATGCCGACGGTCCATTGGTCATTGATCTTCTTGCTGGCGTACAGGGCTGGCGCAAAGACCGCATCTGGCGCGTAATCCTTGGTCGTGCCACCTGTGAGCTTGTTCCTGAAATTGACGGAGTTCTTATCCTGGAATGTCGAATGCGGTACCACCAAAGTGCCGCCGCCAACGAACTGCGTGCCTTCCAGGCGCGACAGGCCGGCCGGGTTGTAGAAAATGGTCGACGCGTCGCCCGCTTCGGCGCCGCTGGCATCGGCCGTGCCCTGGGCGGAAACGCTTTGCGAGCCGAAACGGTAGCCCGATGCTTGTGCGGTGGAGGAAATGCCGGCGAAAGCGGCAACGATCAGAAGGGGCAGATATTTATGTTTCAAGTTAGTCTCTCTTTATTATATGAAATTGTCTTCGGCACACTATCGTGGGCATCTCAAGCTGCCCCGTCTTGCACTTTTCTTGCCGCCGTGAACTCCAATTCACTGACGGCATGAGCGAAGCATATAATATTTTTTAGAAAAAAGCGAACGTTCGCTCTTTTTATGAAACAGCGTTGTTTTCCTCGCCTATCGCGACGTTCTACGATGCCGGCGCAGGGGCTGGAAGTGGTATCAGAAAGCGTTGATGCATCAGCGACAGCATCTGTTCGGCGGGCACGGGGCGCGAGATGAAATAGCCCTGCACCTCGTTGCATTGCAGGGCGCGCAGGATGTCGAGCTGCTCGCGCGTCTCCACCCCTTCGGCCACCACGCTCATGCCCAGCGCATGCGCCATCGACAGGATGGCACGCACGAACACTTCGCCCTGCTCCGAGCGGCCCAGCTCCATGGTGAAGGCGCGGTCGATCTTCAAGCCATCCATGGCGAACTTCTGCAGCTGCGACAGCGAGGAATAGCCGGTGCCGAAATCGTCGACCAGCAGGCGCACGCCCAGCGCGCGGATGGCAGACAACTGCTCCACGGCGCGGTTCTGTTCATCCATCATGGCCGATTCCGTGATTTCCACCTCGATCAGCCGCGCATCGATGCGGTGGCGCGTCAGCGCCGACGCCAGCACCTGGTGCACATCACCACGGCCGAACTGGCGCGCCGAGACGTTGATGGACACGGGCACCAGTTCCAGTCCGCTGGCCTGCCAGCGCGCCATCTGCAGGCACACCTTCTCGATGACAACTTCGCCCAGCTGCGAAATCAGGCCGCTGCTTTCGGCCACGGGAATGAATTCCAGCGGCGGCACCATGCCGTGCTGCGGATGGTGCCAGCGCACCAGCGCTTCCATGCTGCACAGCTGCCCGCTCATGGCGTCGACGCGCGGCTGGTAGACGACGAGAAACTGGTCCTGCTCCAGCGCCGCCACCAGGCTTTGCTCGAGTTCGCGGCGGTTGCGGATGGTTTCGAACAATTCCGGCTGGAAAAAGCGGTGATGGCCTTTGCCTGCCACCTTCACAGCGTACATGGCGATATCGGCGTTCTTCAGCAGCACTTCCGTCTCGGCCCCATCGCGCGGATACAGGCTGATGCCGATCGAGGCGCCCATCTTGTGGCGCTCGGTGCCCAGGTAAAACGGTTCGTCGAAGGCGATGGCGATGCGCTGCGCCACCTGTTCGGCGCGACTATCGTCCTCCACGGGGTCGAGCACCACGACGAATTCGTCGCCGCCAAGGCGCACCACGTGGTCGCCCGGCCGCAACACGGCCTTCAGGCGCAGCGAGGCGGCGCGCAGCACCTTGTCGCCCTCGGCGTGGCCCTGGGTGTCATTGATATCCTTGAAGCCGTCAAGATCGATGAACAGCAGCGCCAGCATCTGCCGCGCGATGGCGGCGCGGCCCAGGGCGCCGGGCAGGAATTGCTGCAGCCAGTAACGGTTGGGCAAGCCCGTCAAGCCATCTTCATTGGCCAGGCGGCGCAAGTCGCGCTCGTGCTCCTTGGCCGTGCTGATGTCTTGCAGGGTGACGGCCAGACGATCGCCACTGCGCACCAGGCGCCGGCGTATCCAGCGCAGCTTGAAGGGGTTACCTTCCGGCAATTCGATCTCTTCCTCGGAAAAGCCTGACTGCATGGCGGCCCGGTAATTATGAATCAGGTCGCGGAAATACGGCTCGTGGGCACGCGACTGCAAGCGCATGCCCAGCAGCTGTTCGCGGCGCACGCCGAAGTAGCCGGCGCCCGGCTCGTTGCAGTCGACGATCTCGAAATCGAGAATGCTGCCATCCTCGCCGCGCAGGGCGGCAATGATGTAAAAGCCGTCGCTCGTGCCTTCGGTAGCCATGCGGTAGGCATTCCGCACGCCTTCGGACTGGTGGTGGCGCCACGCCAGGCGCAACGACAGCACGGTGGCGACGGCGGCAAAGGCCAGCAGCAGCACGGTGACGGCCAGGGCGATGCCGATATAAATGGTGCGCGTTTCCTCGTAGGGGTGCAGCATTTCGCCATCCGACAGTCCGACCACGGCCGTAAACGGATAGGCTTTCAAGGCCTGCCAGCCCACATAGCGGCTTTGCTTGTCGGAAAAAGCGATCCTGCCGCCCGAATGCAGGGCGCCGCTCTCCGATTCCAGGAAGCTGGTATCGAGAAACGGCGTGCCTTCACCGCTCTGTGTCGGCAGCACGCGCGAGCCGAGGCGCGTGCTGAACAGCTCGCCCTCCTCGCCCACCATGGCCGACATGCCGAACTTGCCGAAACTGACGCTGTTGTAGAATTCGGAAAAATAGCTGGAATGGATGGAGATGAGCAGCACGCCGTCAAAATTACCATCGATGTCTTCCAGCCGGCGCGTGAAATGCACGAGGCTCTCATCGGCGCCCGGCGCCGTGGCCTCGCTGGCTGCATTGGCCGCATTCGCCCTCCCCAGCGCGATGCGCAGCGCACTGGAATTGCTGCGCCAATGGCGCAGCAGGAAATCGCTGCGCTCGTTGACCCGCAGGCGCTGCAGCGGCGCCGTGGCTGTCACGGGATGGCCCTTGCGGTCGAGAATGGCGACGATGGCAAATTGCGGCAAGGCATACATCCCCTGCGTCTTCAATTGGTCGAGACGCAAATGGCCGTGCGAATTTTCCCACTCATACTTGAGCTGCAAGGTCAGCTGGTCCATCTGCTCCAGGGTGCGCAGCAGATACTGTCCATATGCTTTCGACAGCGAAGACACGCTGTCGAGCGCCTGCTGCTGCGCCACCTTCTTTTCCGCCTCCAGTTGCAGCAAGGTGGCCGTCCACAGCACGGCGCACAGGATCAGTCCCAGCAGGGGCCAGGCCAGGATCAGGCGCAGGTTGGCCTTGAGAAAATCGGCCCTGCTCATCTCCACCACGGCGGCGTTATTATTATTTACAAATTGTCGCAAGAACATGGTGCAGCATCTGCCGTTTCTGTGTATTTCTTCAAGGACACACAAATTACCACAGAGTCATGTTTGCAGGTAAGGCAGCAGCGTAATTATGTGTGTGGGCCGCAGCCCGCCTGTCGCGCCTGCGTTACAATTGCCATCCTTACCGTTGGAGAAATACATGCAGCAATATCAAGATTTGATCAAGACCGTGCTCGAAACAGGCAGCTGGCAAGACAACCGCACAGGCATCCGCACCCTGAGCGTGCCGGGCGCCATGATGCGTTTCGACTTGGCCAACGGCAACTTCCCTGCCGTGACAACCAAGAAACTGGCTTTCAAATCCGTGATCGGCGAATTATGCGCCTTCCTGCGCGCTTCACGCAACGCGGCCGAATTCCGCGCGCTGGGCTGCAAGGTGTGGGACCAGAACGCCAATGAAAACGCGCAATGGCTGGCCAACCCTTACCGCGAAGGCGAAGACGACCTCGGCCCCGTGTATGGCGTGCAGTGGCGTCAATGGCCTGCGTATAAACTGCTGGCCGCCGACCAGCCGGCGCAAATTGCCGACGCACAAGCGAACGGTTTTACGCTGGTTGCCCCCATCGTCGAAGACGGCGTGCAAAAAGTGCTGCTGTACAAGGCCGTCGACCAGTTGCGTGAATGCCTGGACACCATCATGAATAACCCTGGCAGCCGGCGCATCCTGTTCCACGGCTGGAACCCTGCCGTGCTGGACGCCGTCGCCCTGCCCGCCTGCCATTTGCTGTACCAGTTCATCCCGAATGCCAGCACACGCGAAATTTCCCTGTGTTTATATGTGCGCAGCAACGATATCGGCCTGGGCACGCCCTTCAACATCGCCGAAGGCGCGGCCCTGCTGCACCTGGTGGCGCGCCTGACGGGCTACACGCCACGCTGGTTCACCTATTTCATCGGCGACGCGCACATCTATGAAAATCACCTCGACATGGTGGAAGAACAGCTGAAGCGCACGCCGTTCCCGGCGCCCCGTTTCGTCATTTCCGACCGCGTGCCCGACTACGCCAAGACGGGCAAGTACGAGCCGGAATGGCTGGAAAGGATCGAGCCGTCGGATTTCTCGCTGGAAGGCTACGAACACCATGCGCCCATCAAGGCCGCGATGGCCGTCTGATGGCGGTCTCACCGCTGGCAGCCCTGCACCGCAAGCTGTTTGACGAAACGGATGGCAGCAAGTTCGCCCGGCTGAAAGAACGCCTGTTGAAAAAGCATGCCGTCGACGAGCGGCTGGCCGTGCTCGATATCCTGATGGCGTATGCGCGCGATGGGCAACTGCTGCACTGGCGCTCCTTTTTGATGAGCGATATCGTGCATCTGGTGGAAGGCAGCAAACATGCGGCCTTTTTCGCCTGGGCATTGGAGCAGCCCACACTGGCGTACTGGGCCGTGGATGGCTTGCTGAAAAGTACAGGTGTCGATGCGTATGCTCCCCTGGTGGCGCTGGCAACGTCCGGCACCACCAGTCTGGAAGTGCGCGCCAAGGCAATCAAGAGCCTGGCCGTATTCAGCCGCCAGCCGTTTGACCAGGGCTTGCCGTCCGATCCCGGCCACTGGAAGGCAGAGCAGCTACGGCTGGACGCCGTGCTTGCCTGGCAAGCGGACGGCTACCCTGACGGTGCAGGCTACAAGGCGCCCGCCACGCATAAGACGCTGGTCAAGCCGCTGTCGCGCCTGGAAATAGCAGCCGCCTTGCTGGAGCGAAAACTGGCGCTGCGGCGCCAGCGCGAACAGGACCTGGCGCAACCGTCGAACTGGCTGACGGTCGCCAGCGCCGAGGACATGGCCGAGATCGACGCGCACTGGGTCTTGCCGGAGATATACCGCCGCTTCCTGCAATGGTATTCGCCGTTGCGCGTGCATGTCGACGGCAAGCGCTTCCCCGTGGGCCTGCATCTGTACGGCGCGGCGCAGCTGGTGAAGGCCCAGCACGGCTACTCCGTCCATGCCGTGCACCATCACAACATCGCGAGCTGGCAGTCGAAGCTCGTGGTGATTGCCGATGCGGGCGGCGCCCCGTACTGCGTGCACCTGGAAGAAAGAAGCATCGACGGTGACTTGCCCGTGTACCGCGCCGAACATGGCACGGGCGGATGGCGTTTCGAGCTCCATACGGACGATTTCATCGACTTCCTGCACGAAATCGCGCGGGCGGCCTAGCCTGCTTCGCCGCCCGGTCCGCCCGGGCCGGGTCCGCCTGGCCCGCGTCCGCCCGGCGGACCGAAGCGCGGTTCCCGTTCGCCCTCTTTCGCCGCCGAGGTGGCGCCGCCGAGGCGGTACGACAGCCCCACATAAATCATGCGGCCATCGAAGCGCCGCGTACTCGTCTCGCGCAGAGAAGCGCTGTTGATGACGGTTTCCATCTTGTTGCTGCTGAACACATCGGTCACATTCATGACCAGGCTCAACTGCGGCGTCACCGTGTGGCGCCAGCTCACATTCAAAGTATTGTTCGGCGAGCGGTAGCCCTGTCCCGACAGCATCTTGCCTTGCATTTGCAGGGCAAGTTGCAGCTGGTTCGCCGCATCGAACTGGTAGTTCAAGCGCGCACGGCCGCTCAGGGCATTCGCCGTGCGCGTGCTGCGGTTGCCCAGGTCATCCGAGCTGGTTTGCTGGCTGCGCGCCAGATTGCCGCTCGTGTTCAGGGTCAGGGATGGCGTCAACTTGCCGCTGACGCTGAACTCCAGGCCGCTCGAATGGCTGCCTTCGCCGTTTTCCCGCGTGGTCAGCAGCACATTATCGCTGATGAAGTAACGGTAATCGACGATGGCGTCCGTGTCGCGCCGGTGATAGGCGCGCAAGCTGCTTTCCAGGCCCGCGATCTTCGTTTCATAACCAATCTCGAACGAGTCCGTCTGCGTGGGCTTCAGTTTGGGATTGCCGGCTGACACATTGAACTCGTCGCGGTAGACCACGTACGGATTCAGGTCGCCCGCATTCGGGCGGCGGATGCGGTGCGCGTAGCTGAAGCGCACATTGCTCTCGTCACTGACCTTGTAGGTGGCAAACAAGCTGGGAATGTAGTTGACGTAATTGTTGCTCGCCTCGATGCCGCCCGTGATCTGGCGCACGTTCAAGTCCGTGTATTCGGCGCGCAAGCCAGCCAGCGCGCCCCAGCGCTCGGTCAGACGCATCTGGTAGGAGCCATACAGCGCGATGGTGCGCTCGTCGAGTTCGAAACGGTTGCTGCGCATGGGATTGACAGTTTCCGCCAGGCTACCCGGATTGATGTCCGTGTACAGGGTGTCGAAACTGCTCTTGTTATCGGCCACCTTGTAGCCAAGCTTGGCCGTGCCGCCCGCCAGCGGACGCTCGTAGTCGCCGCTGAAGTCGACGATGCGGTTGCCCGTCTCGCTGTGCTGGCGCGCGCGGCTGTCGAAGGCATTCACGGGCGCCACCGTGTAGGTGTTGGCGTAATCGCTGTCGCTCTCGTTGGTCGACGAGGACACGCGCAAGTCAATTTTGAGGGTTTCGCCCGGCAACTCGCCTTTGTGGTCGTAGCGCGCGCCCCAGCTGTAATTGCGGCTGTCGCCATTGCGCACGGTGCTGCGCACGTAGTCGCCGATGGTGCTGCCCGTGCTGTCGCCGTTGATATAGCGGTCGAGCGAGCGCTGGTCGTTGCTGCGTCCGTTATACGACACGCTGGCGGCCAGAGTGTCGTTGGCGTTCAGGTTGTAATTGACGGTTCCGTGCAAGCCCAGCGAGTCATTCAAACCATTGTTGCTGGACTGCTGGCTGCTGGGGGCGAAAGCACCAGTGTCGCGTTCCAGGCGCTCGCGACTGACCTCGCCCACGGAATTGCGGCCATCGTGGCGCACATTGATGCCGCCCTGATAGCCCCAAGGCCCTTCATTATAAGTGCCTGACACGGAACTGTTGTAGCGTCCCGCGATGCCAGCATTTGCGTTGACGGTGGCAAAGCCGCCCGGCTTGCGGTTGCGCCGCATCACCAGGTTCAGGATGGGGCCGCCACCGGCTTCGTTGCCGAACTGGGCGCCAGGATTGTTGATCACTTCCACGGATTCGATATCGTCGGCCGCCATGGCGTTCAACGTAGCGCCGCGCGAATCGCCCTGCAGCATGGCCGATGGCTTGCCATCGATCAATATCTGCACATTGCTGCTGCCGCGCAAGGACACAGAACCATCGGGATCGACGGCCACCGACGGCACATTGTTCAAGGCATCGGCCGCCGTGCCATTGCTGCTGCCCACGTCGGACTTGACGTCGTAGACTTGCCGGTCGATGCGGCCCGTGGGACGTTCGGCCGTGACGCTGACGGATGGCGGCGCATCGACGGCGGGCGCCTTGGCCGGCGCCGGCTTGACGGCAGTATCGCCGGTGACAGTTTGCGCCTGGACAGCGGCGCTGGCGAGCAGCAGGCTGCTACCCGCCAGGCAATGAAAAAAGAGTTTATGCATTTGGCTAAAAAATAATGGAGACGCTACGGATGAGGCACTACGCCGCGGCGTGAGGGCACATGTCAGGGCACAGTGAAAGCATGCCACGACTCCATTGATCAAAGCAAATGCGAACCATTGTTATTTACTTCAATTTACAAATCTCTTGCACTTGTGATCGTACAGCCTCATCCGATGACCTTTGCGCTACCTTTACGCTAGCTCAGCAAGCCCTTGCCGCGCGCCAGTTTCAGCCAGCCCGGATATTCCGTCATCAATAAATCATACAGTTCCGCATCGCTGTGCTCATCGGGCGAGCTGACGGAAAAGTAATTGGCGTTGTCCACCAGGCGTCCCTGCAATTCGTCGAGCTTTTCCAGAAACGGGAAGTCGGAATCGGCAAAGGCGGCGAGGAACTTGCTTTTCGACTTGCGTCCCTTGCCGATGCCCATGAATTGCCAGAAAATCGGCTCATTGCTGGCCCAGCGCAATTGCTTCTCCGTCGTCGCCTGGTCGCTGGTGCCGCCATCGGTGACGAACATGACGTACACGGGTAATTCCGCCGTGACGGGCAGCGTGCGCTCGCCGCCAGCCGCGTCGGGGAAGTAAAACGCGCGGATCGCTTGCATGGCGGCACCATAGCGCGTATCGCCTTCCAGCGGATGGCGCTGTATGGCCTGGCCCACGTAGCTATTGCAGTTGCTCAAGGCCATGGGCGCCGGATGGTGGACGTTCTTGCCGAACAGGAAAACATCGATCTCGCCATCGTCGTCGAACTTGCAGCCCAAAGCCAGGATGCGTTCGGCAAAGCGCTGCACCAGCCCCTCTTTATACAGCCGCCCCATGGAGCCGGAAATGTCCAGGCATAAACAGACCTTGGCGCGGTGGTCGGATAAGCCCACTTTTTGCAGGGACACGCCCGCCTGCTTGACCAGGCTGACCAGTTGCGGTGCTTCGCGTTCAACGCGCTTTTCCAGGTTGATCTTCGCCTGCATGACGGCCGAAGCCGCCGGAGCGGCCGGCGCGGCCTGGTCGACTTCACCGCCGAAGTGGCGCACCAGCGCGTCGAGTCCCCCATTGAAACCTTGTCCCACGGCCATGCAGCGCCAGCCGCCATCCTTGCGGTACAGCTCGGCCAGCATGACGGCTTTTTCCTGTGCGAAATCACTACCGGCAAAGGCAAAGCGGGCCAGTTCGCGCCCGCCCGCCTGCAGGCGCACGTGGCCAGCTTGCAACTGCGACATCACGCCGCCGCCATCGATGGACGCCGTCACGACGAGGCGGTCGATATTGGCCGGCAAGCGCGCCAGTTGCAAGGCAAACTCGGCCATGTCGCCACCGCTGCCGACACGCGCTTCCACGCCGCCGCACGGCGTGCGCGGCTGGTTGAAAAAGGTCATGTAGCGCTCGTCGGACAGTTTGCCCTGGGCGTCGAGGCCGAAACAGGCGACGTCGAGCGCCAGCCCCTGCGCGGCCACGCCGATCTGCAGCACGCCATCGGGAACGAGATTGGCCAGCGGCAAGCGCTGACCCTTGTTCAAGGTTTCCATCCGTCTCTCCTAGGCGATATAGCGGCGCGGATTGTCCGCATTGAAATCATCTTCATCTTCCTTGTCCTCGCCCTTGAAGACGACGGGACCGTTAAAGGCCAGTTGCAGGTTCTCGCCCTGCCAGCTCAGCCACGGCGTCGCTTCGCTGCCGGGCTCCGATGTCTTGCCCGAAGGCTCCAGAATGATGCTGTCCGGCGTGATGCGCGCCATGCCGATCACATAGGTGTAGACGGAATCGTCCTCGGCCGCCTTGGACAGGCGGAAGTCGAACGCGCACTCGACGATCTGCTGACCATATTGCATGACCATTTTCGGCCGCATGGAAGCGACCGACACGGCGCCGTTGGCCACCGCCGAATACACGCTGAAGACGAGGCCCACCGTGCCGCCGTAATGTTGCGCCAGCGCGGGATTGACTTCCACCGTTTCCGTGGCCGGCTCTTTGCCCGATGCGCCCGCCACGTCGCCCAGATGGCGCACGAAGGGCATGACGTCAAAGTTGCCGGGCGTATCGGGCGCCTGGATAAAGCGCATCTGGCCATTCGGCAAGAGGATACCGACTCTTAAATCGAGGTCGTCGTTATCGTCGTCGCCATCGCCGTTATCGACCCAGGTAGCCTTGACGGTGAGCTTGCTCGGCGCGCCCGCGCCCTTTTCCAGCGACACCTTGTGCGTCTGGCCCGCCTTGGTCAGCGAGATTTTCGACAGGGAAATCTTGGGTGCCACAGCTTCGGGGGCCGCGTGCGCCACTTCGCCGCCGAAATGGGCGACCAGCGCGTCCAGGCCGCCATTGAAACCCTGGCCCACGGCCATGAAGCGCCAGCCCCCGTCCTTGCGGTAGAACTCGCCCAGCATGACGGCTTTTTCTTGCGCAAAATCAGCGCCCGCGTACGTGTAGCGGGCCAGCTCGCGCCCGCCGTCGAGCAGGCGCAGACAGCCGCTGCGCAACTGCGCCATCGTGGTCGCGCCATCGATGGCGGCCGTGACGACCAGGCGCTCGATGGCGGCAGGCAAGCGGTCGAGCTGATAGCTGAACCCGGCCGCATCACCGGACGGCGCCGAGGCTTCCACGCCGCCGCACGGCGTGCGCGGCTGGTTGAAGAAAGTCATGTAGCGGTCGTCGGACAGTTTGCCGTTGGCATCGAGGCCGAAACAGGCAAAATCCAGCGGCACGCCGGCGCTGGCGAGCCCCAGTTGCACAATATTGCCCGTGACGAGGCCGGACAGCGCCAGGCGCTGCCCCTTGATCAGGTTTTCCATGGAGTCAGGTAGATAAGAGGGAGGTGCAAAAGAGAAGCAAAACCGGGCAGCGTGGCCGCCCGGCAAAGGTACGCCCTTTCAGGCGTCAACATGCTTTTTAAGCATTAATACCAAAAGAACGGGCCAGAGGACCCAGGCCGCCCTTGAAACCTTGGCCGATTGCCTTGAATTTCCATTCGCTGCCGGCACGGTAGATTTCGCCGAAGATCATGGCCGCTTCCGTAGAGCCGTCTTCCGACAGGTCGTAGCGGGCGATTTCCGCGCCATTGTCGCCGTTCAGGCAGCGGATATAGGCCTTGCCAACCATGCCGAAGTTTTGCTTGCGGTTTTCCGCATCGTGGATGGTGACGGCCACGGCGATCTTGTCGATGTCGGCAGGCACGTTGGCCAGGTCGACGGCAACTTTCTCGTCATCGCCATCGCCGCCACCCGTGGTGTTGTCGCCTGCGTGGACGATGGAGCCATCCGCCGACTTCAGGTTGTTATAAAAAATAAAATCGGCATCGGAACGGGCCTTGCCATCCGTTTTCAGCAGGAAGGCGCTGCCGTCCAGGTCAAATGCGGCGCCATCGGTGGCGCGCGGGTCCCAGCCCAGGCCAATCACGATTTTCTTCAAGCCAGGAGCTTCCTTGCTCAGGTTGACATTGCCGCCTTTTTGCAAACTGATCGCCATGGTAATTCCTCTTTAATGTGGGGGTTGCATTCGGTGTTTCAGGTCACGTCGCCGGCACGCCGGCTTGATGAGCCATGAGCCTACCATAAAGTTCCCGCTTGCCAACCGCGCACTATTGAAAATAATGCCATACGGGGAGACGGTGCCACTGCCCGGATGCGCAAAATGACGGATAATGCCGCTCGATAAGAATTTTCACCCTCATCCAGGTTTGTCCTTGACCAATACCAAGATACGACTCGACTTTATTCCTGGCACCCTGTGCGACGAGCGCCTGTGGTCGCGCCTGGCGCCTGCCCTGGGCGGCGCCTTTCAGCTACAGCACGTGCCCCTGCACCAGGCGCGCACGCGCCTGCAGATGCAGCAGATAATCGCCAGCCACAGCGCGCCGCAAACCCATCTGGTGGGTTTTTCGCTGGGCGCCTACCTGGCGCTCGAACACGCGCTGGCGCACCCGCGGCGCGTGAAGTCCCTCACTTTGATCGCCAATTCCGCCAAAGGTTTGCTGCCGGCGGAAATTAGCGCGCGCCAGCGCATCGTCGCCATGCTCGAGCGCAATGCCTATGCGGGCATCACGCGCCAGCGCCTGCGCGAACTGCTGCATCCATCGCACCTGGGCGATATCGCCATCACGGGACTGATACAGCAGATGGGCCTGGACCTGGGCAAGGACGTACTGCTGGCCCAATTCATCACCACCATCGCCCGTCCCGACCTGATGGCGCGCTTGCCGGAGCTCGATTTTCCCGTGCTGATCGTGGGCGCCGAAGACGACAAGCTCGTCGATCCCGACGATCTGCGCGCCATGGCCGCACGCCTGCCGCAAGCCACCCTGCACTTATTAAAAGACAACACGGGCCACATGATACCGCTGGAGGCACCGGACGCGCTGGCGCAAGCCATGCGTGCGCATCTGGAGGCTGCCGGCAATTTCAACGATAATGACGGGCATCGGGCCTCGCCCCCACCTTTTTCACAGAACCAATGAGCCATTTGACCATCATCGTCGCCACCGACCAGCAAGGCGGCATCGGCATCGACAACACCCTGCCGTGGAAATTGCCGGAAGACCTCGCGCATTTCAAGCGCCTGACGACGGGCCACCCCATCCTCATGGGCCGCAAGACCTTCGATTCCATCGGCCGTCCGCTGCCGAACCGCCGCAACATCGTCATCACGCGCAATCCGGACTGGCGCCATGAGGGCGTGGAAGCGGTGTCGTCGGTGGAAGCGGCCATCGCCCTGCTGGACGGCGCCGAAGGCTATGTCATCGGCGGCGCCGAAATCTACAAGCAATCACTGGCCCTGGCGCAGCGCTTGATCATCACGGAAATCGGCCAGACGTTTGACTGCGACGCCTTTTTCCCCGCCGTTGACCATGCTGTGTGGCAAGAAACCGCGCGCGAGGCGCATGTTTCGGAGAAATCCGGCCTGCCTTACGCCTTTGTCACGCTGCAACGCAAAGCCTGATAAGGTGATATTGATAGCCAGAATGTTGCTGTAATACCCCTGTCACACCTTTGCGTCACGCTAGCGCAAGCGTGTGACGCTTAGCTGCGATATTTTTTTCCCGCAGACGCCGCATTTCTGCGAGAATCCCGTTCTTATTTTTTTTCTGCGGCTGCCGGGTTGTACCACCGCCTGAAGTCGCGCCCTAGTCCGCCCCTTCATTATGTCAGGGGCGGCTTGCTTTTTTGGAGACATGCATGAAATTTCGTTTCCCCATCGTCATCATTGACGAGGATTTCCGTTCTGAAAATACGTCCGGCCTGGGCATTCGCGCCCTTGCCGCCGCAATGGAAAAAGAAGGCATGGAAGTGCTGGGCGTGACCAGCTACGGCGATTTGTCGCAATTTGCCCAGCAACAATCGCGCGCGTCAGCCTTCGTGCTGTCGATCGACGATGAAGAATTCGGCGCCGGTTCCATCGAGGAAACCGATCACGCCTTGAAATCGCTGCGCGCTTTCGTCGAGGAAATCCGCTACAAGAACGCCGACATCCCTATTTATCTGTATGGCGAAACGCGCACTTCGCGCCACATCCCCAACGATATCCTGCGCGAACTGCATGGTTTCATCCACATGTTCGAAGATACACCGGAATTCGTCGCGCGCCACATCATCCGCGAAGCGAAATCCTACCTCGATGGCCTGTCGCCACCGTTCTTCCGCGCGCTGGTGCACTACGCCAACGACGGCTCCTACTCGTGGCATTGCCCCGGCCACTCGGGCGGCGTGGCGTTCCTGAAGTCGCCGATCGGCCAGATGTTCCACCAGTTCTTCGGTGAAAACATGCTGCGCGCCGACGTCTGCAACGCCGTCGAGGAACTGGGCCAGCTGCTCGACCATACGGGTCCTGTCGCCGCGTCGGAGCGCAATGCGGCGCGCATCTTCAATGCCGACCATTGCTATTTCGTCACCAACGGCACGTCGACCTCGAACAAGATGGTGTGGCACTCGACCGTGGCGCCAGGCGACATCGTCGTCGTCGACCGCAACTGCCACAAGTCGATCTTGCATTCGATCATCATGTGCGGCGCCATTCCCGTGTTCCTGATGCCGACACGCAATCACCTGGGCATCATCGGTCCCATTCCGCTGCATGAATTCACGCCGGAAAGCATTGCCCGCAAGATCGAGGCGAATCCGTTCGCGCGCGAAGCGAAGAACAAGAAACCACGCATCCTGACGATCACGCAATCGACCTACGATGGCGTGATTTACAACGTGGAAACCTTGCGTGAAATGCTGGACGGCAAGATCGACACCCTGCACTTCGATGAAGCATGGCTGCCGCACGCCACCTTCCACGATTTCTACAAGAATATGCACGCCATCGGCAAGGACCGTCCGCGCGCCAAGGAATCGATGATCTTCTCGACCCAGTCCACGCACAAATTGCTGGCCGGCCTGTCGCAGGCCTCGCAAATCCTCGTGCGCGAATCGGATACGGTCAAACTGGACCAGGACGCCTTCAACGAGGCTTACCTGATGCACACCTCGACCTCGCCGCAATACTCGATCATCGCCTCCTGCGACGTGGCCGCGGCCATGATGGAAGCGCCGGGCGGTACGGCCCTGGTGGAAGAATCGATCATGGAAGCGCTCGATTTCCGCCGCGCCATGAAGAAGATCGACCAGGAATGGGGCCAGGACTGGTGGTTCCAGGTATGGGGTCCGGCCAGCTTCAACGACGAAGGCATGGGCCAGCAAGAAGACTGGATGATACGCGCCGAAGATGACTGGCACGGCTTCGGCGACCTGGCTCCCGGCTTCAATATGCTCGACCCGATCAAAGCGACCATCGTCAACCCGGGCCTGTCGCTGGACGGCCAGTTCGGCGACACGGGCATCCCCGCGTCCATCGTCACCAAGTACCTGGCCGAACACGGCGTCATCATTGAAAAATGCGGCCTGTACTCGTTCTTCATCATGTTTACCATCGGCATCACCAAGGGCCGCTGGAATACCCTGCTGACGGCATTGCAGCAATTCAAGGACGACTACGACAAGAACCAGCCGATGTGGCGCATCCTGCCGGAATTCGCGGCGGCCAATCCACGCTACGAAAAAATGGGCTTGCGCGACCTGTGCCAGCAAATCCACGATTTCTACAAGGCCTACGACGTGGCCCGTTTGACGACGGAAATGTACCTGTCGGACATGATCCCGGCCATGAAGCCGTCGGACGCGTTCGCCAAGATGGCGCACCGCGAAATCGAGCGCGTGGCCATCGACGAACTGGAAGGCCGCATCACGTCCATCCTGCTGACGCCGTATCCACCGGGTATTCCGCTGCTGATCCCGGGCGAGCGCTTCAACAAAACCATCGTCGACTACCTGCGCTTCGCGCGCGACTTCAACGAGCGCTTCCCCGGCTTCGAGACGGATGTGCATGGTCTCGTGAAACGCGAAGTCGATGGCAAGCGTGGCTATTTTGTTGACTGTGTGAAACTGGACGAAAACGTCTAAAAACATCGCCCTTCCTTGAACCGCGGTCACGGACGCCGCCTGATGTAAATCAGGCGGCGTTTTTCATTTCAGGCCGCCGCGCGCTCCGCTGAAAGACAGGCGAACGGCGTTTCTCCGATGACGTAAAAACCATCGGTTCCCGCGTAGCGGGTTTCGTTGTCAAGATGATCTTTAACTCAAGCTTAATTTCCAGGAATGATTACGTCGCCTATCCGCCACAGTCCCCGTGACCGGGAAAAAATATTTTTCATTTCTAAAAAATAAACTTCGCGCTACCGCGCCGAAAACACCATCAACACCATGTAAACGCATCGCAAAAACAAACGTAGCCAACACGCAAATAGTTAATTGAAAACAGGATTTTGGTTAGCAAGCCCTACAATTAACGGGCCAGAATTGATTGCCTGAAAGAAACTAAATGACTGACCCTACTTTGCGCCGTTTGCTGGCCATTACCTTGTTCAGCCTGCTTACCGCCTGCGGCGGTGGCGGCGACAGCAAGACCGGCTCCACCCAGAATCCGGACGTCTCGGTCGTGCCGCCAGCGACCACCGCCCCCGGCGATCCGCAAGCCCCCGGTACGGCCGCGCCTGGCGACACCATTCCGCCACCACCCCTGACCACGCCCCCGGCCGGCCAGACAGCGACCTTTACGCGCCAGGAAGCGTCGCGCTTCCTGGGCCGCGCCACGTTCGGACCGGACATGGCGGCCATCGACGCGCTGGCCGCCAGCGATAGCGACGCCTGGTTCCGCGCGCAGTTTTCCAAGCCGCAAACCTTGCATCGAAAATATATCGACGCCATGCTGGCAGCGCAGGCCGCCGGCGGGCAACAAGTGGGTTTTACGGGGGTGTATGAAACCTTCTGGCAGCAGGGTATCCGCGGCGAGGATCAATTGCGCCAGCGCATGGCCTTTGCCCTGTCCGAGATTTTCGTTATTTCCATGCAGAATGAGTCCGTGCGGCCGCAGGTGCGTGGCGTGGCCAGTTACTACGACATGCTGGGCCAGCATGCTTTTGGCAACTTCCGCGACCTGCTGCAAGGCGTGGCCCTGCATCCGATGATGGGACTGTACCTGTCCCACCTGCGCAACCAGAAGGAATCGGCGACGCGCACGCCCGATGAAAACTTCGCCCGCGAAGTGATGCAACTGTTTACCATCGGCTTGTACCAGCTGAATCCGGACGGCAGCCTGAAACTGTCCGGTGGCAAGCCCATCGACACCTACACGCGCGACGACGTGGCGGGCCTGGCTCGCGTCTTTACGGGCTGGAGCTGGGCCGGCCCGGACCAGAGCGCCACGCGCTTCTATGGCGAGACGACCGATCCCGACCGCGACTGGAAGCCGATGCAGAACTACGCGACCTATCATTCCAGCGGCGACAAGCGTTTCCTGGGCCAGAGCATCTCCGGCGCCAGCAGCGGCCAGGCCGACCTGAAACTGGCGCTCGATACCCTGTTCAATCATCCCAATACGGGACCGTTCTTTGCCCGCCAGCTGATCCAGCGCCTGGTCAGCAGCAATCCCAGCCCCGCCTACGTGGGCCGCGTGGCCGCCTCGTTTGCCAACAATGGCAGTGGCGTGCGCGGCGACATGCAAGCCGTGATTCGTGCCGTGCTGCTCGACCCGGAGGCGCTGGCCCCAAGCGGCACCACTTTGCGCACAGGCAAGCTGCGCGAGCCACTGCTGCGCCTGGCTGGCTGGATGCGTGCCTTCAACGCCAAGCCGGCCGGCGGCAGCTACAGCCTCTATTACCTCGACGACCCTTTGAGCGGCCTGGGCCAGAGTCCCTTGAATCCGTCTTCCGTATTCAGTTTTTTCCGCCCCGCCTATACGCCGCCCAACTCCGCCCTTGCCAGCGCGGGCCTGGTGGCGCCGGAACTGCAAATCACGGCTGAACCGTCGGTGACGGGCTACCTGAACTTCATGCAGGAAGCCATCAATAGCGGTGTGGGCGAGGGCAATGAAGTCAAGCCCGACTACACGCGTGAACTGGCGCTGGCCAGCGACACGGGCGCCCTGCTCGACCGCGTCGACCTGCTCCTGATGCATGGCAGCATGCCCGCCAGGCTGCGCGGCCAAATCCTGACCGCCGTCAACGGTGTCAGCATCCCCGCAGCCACGGCCAGCAATGCCACACAGGTAGCCACCGCCCAGGCCCGCCGCGTCAAGCTGGCCATTTTCCTGACCATGGCCTCGCCGGCCTACCTGGTACAAAAATAAGAGCGATCACATGCAAAACTTCCCATTTTCCCGGCGCCGCTTCCTCGGTTCCATGCTGAGCCTGGCCGGCACCACGGCCACCCCCTTCGCCATGAACCTGGCCGCCATGGGCAACGCCGCCGCGCAATCGGCCGACGACTACAAGGCCATGGTCTGCCTGTTCATGGCAGGCGGCAACGACGCCTTCAACACGGTGCTGGCCACCGATCCCACGTCATGGAATGAATACTCGCGCCTGCGCAACACGGGCGGCGCCGATTCCATCCATCTGCCCGGCGTGGGCGAGACGGGCGGCGTCTTGCCAGTCGTGCCCGCTACCGTGCAAACGGGCCGTACCTTCGCCCTGCATCCCCAGCTGGCGCCGCTGAAAGACCTGTTCGACAATGGCCGCGCCGCCATCGTGGCCAATGTGGGCACCCTGATCCAGCCCGCCACCCTGGCGCAGTACAAGGCGGGCAGCGTGGCCTTGCCACCCAAGCTGTTCTCGCACAACGACCAGCAATCGACGTGGCAATCGGGTTCGCCGGAAGGGGCCAGCGTGGGCTGGGGCGGCCGGGTGGCCGACGTGGCCGGCTCGCTCAATACGAATGCCATGTTCACGGCCATTTCCGCCGCGGGCAACACCGTCTTCCTCAGCGGGCGCCAGGTGCGCCAGTTCCAGGTGGGCCAGGCAGGCGCTGTGCCTATCCGCGGCCTGAGCGGCAACCTGTATGGCAGCACGGGCGGCGCGAGCGCACTGCAAGCCATCATCAACGATGCGGGCAGCGACCTGATCGAACAGGAACACGTGGCAGTCGCGCAGCGCGCCATTTCCAGCCAGAGCATCCTCAGCGGCGCCATGCTGGCAGCCGGCGCGGGCGGCGTGCCCAATCCCCCGCCCTACGTCAACCCGAACACGGGCGCGTCCGGCGTCAACCAGCTGGCCGTGCAATTGCAAACGGTGGCGCGCATCATCGGCGGGCGCGGCCCCCTGGGGGCGAAACGGCAAGTGTTTTATGTAACCCTGGGCAGTTTCGACACGCATGACCGCCAAAAGGAACTGCATGGCGACCTGATGGCCCGCCTGGCCCATGCGCTCGCGTACTTCGACACAACCCTGGCGGCCCTGCAGGGCGCCGACGTACGGCGCCAGGTGACGACGTTCACGGCATCGGACTTCGGCCGCACCTTCAGCAGCAATGGCGACGGCACGGATCACGGCTGGGGTGCGCACCACTTTGTCGTGGGCGGCGCCGTGAAGGGCCGCGACATCTACGGCACCTTCCCCGTCACGGGCCTGGGCCATGCGCTGGACGTGGGTTCCGGCGCCCTGCTCCCGACCACCTCCGTCGACCAATACGGCGCCACGCTGGCCAAGTGGTTCGGCGTGGCCGACAGCCAGCTGGCCGACGTGTTCCCGAATATCGGCAACTTCAACCGGCGCGACCTGGGTTTCATGACGGCAAGCTAACCGTTCACGGCCACCGTCAAGGTCACCACATAACCATCGGTGGCATTACCCGTCACCGTGGCCATCTGCAGGCTGGTGCCGTCGCGGAAGACATTGTCGGTGGCATAGCTGATCTGCGCCAGGTTGCGCACGCTGGCCGTGTAGCCGCTGGCTGTGTAGGCCTCGTTTAACGTTGCCATCGGGAAGGTGAACTGCGACGTCTTGAGGCGGTTCGCGGCGCTGGCCGCCTTGGCCAGGCTGGGATAGACCTCGAAGTGTACGTGCGGCATGCGTCCCGCGTAGCAGCCGGGAAAGATGGTCGTGAAGCCGACGTTGCCAGCGCTGTCCGTTTCCTGCACGCCGCGCAAATAATTTTGTGCCGTCACGCCGCTCGAATACAGCGAATACAGGCCTTCGCGGTCGCAATGCCATAGATAAACGGCGTAGCCGGCCAGGCTGGCGCAGCTGCCGCTGGCGTTGAGCAACTGCAACTTGATAGTGAGCGGCACGCCTGCCGCCACGCCAGTGGCGCCATTAAAACTGGCGCGGATATCGCTGCGCACGACGCCCGACTGGTTCAGCACGTTGATGATGCTGCCGCCATTCGTATTCGTGCCATCGGCCGGATACGGCCCGCCCGTTTCTTCGGGGATCACCGTGCAGGCGCCCGTGGCCGGCGTCGCGTCCGTAGCCGTACCGGATGTGCCGGTGCTGGCGCCGCTGCTCGCGGCGGTGCTGCTGGCGTCCGACCCGCCACCGCAACTCATCAACGGCACGGTGGCGGCGCCGGCCAGCAGCCAGCGCAGGACTTGCCGCCGCTCAGCCGCCTGTCGCCGCATCATTTCGAGGTCGGATGCCAGGCCGTGATCATGTAAGTCCATGCATACTCCATCAAGTGGGGCAAGCCCGCCAAGGCGGGGCTCAGGCTGGCGCACAGGTACAGCGCCTGTGTCGCATGTCGCGAGAGCGCCTTCCTGGCGGCCAGGGCGAGCTTGCGTGCCATGGTTCAGGCCGTTGTATTGACCAGGTTGCCGCTGGCGGACAAGTTGCCGCCCGCACTCGCCGCGCCCAGGCTGCCCGACAGCGCCTGCAAGAAGCTGCTCAATTTGCTACTGCTGCTGGTGCTCGTGCTCCCCGCATCGCCGCCCAGCGCGCTGAGCAGGCTGGCAAAGCTGGACTGCAAGTCCGTCACGCTGCTGTCCGTGCCGTCGCTGCTGCTACTGTCGCTGCTGGACGCGGAGAGTTTTTGCAGCAGGCTTTGCAAGTCGGACTCGATATTGCCGGGACCGCCAGCGCGCGCGCCACCGCCGGGCGGCGGCCCCGAAGGCGGTTCGGCGCCCTCCTCTTGCCCGCCGGCGCTGCTGCCGCTCTGCGCACGCAGGCTGCCCATCAGCTGGTGCAGGAAGGCGCCCAGCGCTTGGCCTACGTCGCTGCTGGCGCCACTTTCAGACGTGGCCGTATCGCTGCCGCCATCGCTTGCGTCCACTGACACGCCGATCGATGACAGGGCGCTGCTAATGGCGTCGAGGAACGCGCCATCGTCAGGCTTTGGCGGTCGCGTGCCGCCCACACTGCTGGTACTGCTGGAACTGTCGCTGCCGTCCAGGCGGCTGAACGCACTCAGCTGGCTGGTGGCGCTGGTCGAACTCAAGGCACTGATGCTCATGGTTAATCTCCTGTGCTTATTGGGCGCCGCGCGGGCCGGGGCGGCTGTCGCGCCGCTGCTCCGCCTGCTTGCGCTGTTCCGGCGTCAGCACGGCCAGCAATTGCTGCTCCAGCCGCGCCTGCTGCAAGCTGATTGTCGCCATGGCTTGCGCCGCCGTGTTCGCCAGCGCGCTGGCCTTCGCATCGTCATAGGCGCTGGATCCGGCCAGCGCGCGCAGCTGCGCATGGGCCTTGAAGGCAATCTTTTCCTGTTCCCGCAGCAAGGGCGCCTGGGCGTAGGTGGCGGCGAAAACCTTGTCTTGCTGCGCTTCACTCAAGTCGATGCCATGCAGGAACGGCGGCAAGCCTGACGCGTGGCCAAAGCCGGGCGGCGGCCCTTCCATGGCGCGCGCTAGCGGGCCGTCCGGTGCAGATTCTTGCTGGGCCAGCGCCAGCAGCGGCATGCTGCAGGCGGACAACAGCAACAGGGATACGGCGATACTCAGGTATTTCATCGGGCTTTCCTTTCGTGGCGATCAGCCCTGATTGTCGGCGTCTGGCGTGTAAAGCAACGTTAGGGCCGCGTAAAAGCGTGTAAAGGAAGGTGCGCAAATGTAAGTGAACGTATGTAAAAGCGGGTAAAACCGCCCTGAACGGCGCCCTTTGACTGCTATCATCGGGCGATATTCACCCGAAAAAAGCACAGGCATGAGCAAGGTTTTGTTAATCGATGACGACGTGGAACTGGTCGGCATGTTCCAGGAATACCTGACGCAGGAAGGTTTTGATGCCCGTGCCGTGCATGACGGCGAAAGCGGTGCGGCCGAAGCGCTGACGGGCCTGTACGCCATCGCCATCCTCGACGTCATGATGCCGCGCATGAATGGCCTGGAAACCCTGCGCCGCATCCGCGCCGGCAGCAGCCTGCCCATCTTGATGCTGACGGCGCGCGGCGACGATACGGACCGCATCGTGGGGCTGGAGCTGGGCGCCGACGATTACGTGACGAAACCGTGCACGCCGCGCGAGCTGACGGCGCGTATCCGCGCCATCCTGCGCCGTTCGCAAGCCGTGCCGCACGATACGTCAGGCCTGGCGCCGCTGACCGTGGGGCAACTGACGATGTGGCCCGAGCAGCGCCGCGCCGCCTGGGCCGGCGCGCACCTGGAGCTGACGAGCACGGAATTCAACCTGCTGGAAGTGCTGGTACGCCATGCGGGCAAGCCCGTCAGCAAGAATCAATTGTCGGAACTGGGCCTCGGACGACCGATGGCCCGCTTCGACCGCAATATCGACGTGCACTTGAGCAGCCTGCGACGCAAGCTCGGCAGCCTGGCCGACGGCCGCTCCTGCCTGCAAACCGTGTACCGTCTCGGCTACCAGCTGATCAAGGAGTAAGCGTGGGCCGTCTGTTCTGGAAGTTTTTTCTGTGCATCATGCTGGCGCAAGTGACGGCCACCATCGGCATCGGCGGCACCTTCTGGCTGAAAAACCGGGCCGCACAGCAGGAACGGGCCCTCGACATCGACACCAGTCCGCCAGCGCAAATGATCATCGAGGCCGCCAGCGCCACTCTGGAAGCGGGCGGCAGCCAGGCCTTGCGGCAATTCCTGGGCAAGCTCGAACGCATGCGCGTGTTTGCCGTCGATGCCAAAGGGCAAGAACTGATGGGCCGCACGGTCCATCCGACCATGCTGGCCAAGGCGCGCGCCATGCTGGAACAGGGCCAGGCCCATCCCGTGGTGCGCGAAGCGGCCGGCAGCGATGGCAAGCGCTACCTGCTGTTCCTGCCTTCGTCCGAACGCTTCCGCAATGCCGAAGCGGACGCCGCGCGCAACACGCTCAATGCCGTCGCCATGAGCGGCCCGCGCAACATGGGACCCGGTCCACGGCCCAACGAAGCGGGCGCCCCGCCGCCACGCGGCGAATTCGGCCGCGGCATGCCGCCCGGCCCGCGCATGGACAGTCCCTACCGCACCTTCATTCCCCTGGCCGCCGCCATCGCCGCCAGCCTGCTGTTCGCTTTTTTGCTGGCCTGGTATTTTGCGCGTCCCATCCGCGATCTGCGGCAAGCGTTCGAGGCCGCCTCGCACGGCAACCTGGCGCCGCGCTTTCACGCCAGCGGCAAGCGCGGCGATGAATTGACGGATCTGGGACGCGATTTCGACCGCATGACGGGCCGTTTGCGCAGCCTCATGGATAGCCAGACGCGTTTGCTGCATGACGTCTCGCACGAGTTGCGCTCGCCGCTGGCGCGCTTGCAGGCGGCCATCGGCCTGGCGCACCAGCAACCGGAAAAGATGGGCGCCTCGATGCAGCGCATCGAACGCGAAAGCGAACGCATGGATAAACTGATTGGTGAGCTGCTGACCCTGTCACGGCTGGAAGCGGGCGCAGGGCAAGCGGGCGTCGGGCACACGCACAGCGAAGACGTCAGCATCGCCGACCTCGTGCACGACATCGTGGACGACGCCCGCTATGAGGCCAGGGCGCGCCTGCTGGACATCGACCTGGCGGGCGACGCGGCCACGGCCGACGCCAGCGTCACGGGCCAGCCAGAACTGCTGGCGCGCGCCGTGGAAAACGTGGTGCGCAATGCCGTCAAGCACAGCCCCGATGGTGGCACGGTGAACGTGGAGCTGTCGCGCCAGCATGACTGGCTGCGCATCGCCGTGCTGGACCGGGGTCCCGGCGTGGCCAGCGCCGACCTGGCCAACATCTTTCAACCATTCTTCCGCGCCAGCAATACCGAGCACAGCACGGACGGCCATGGCCTGGGCCTGGCCATCGCCCAGCACGTCATCAACGCCCATGGCGGCCGCATCGGGGCCAGCTTGCGCAGCGGCGGCGGGCTGTGCGTGGAAATGCTGTTGCCCGTCAACACGCCAGGCTGACCTGTCGGCGAGCCTGGCGTTTTTTTACGCGCGGATGTGCTGTTACGCCTGCGTATCGATGATGCTACCGAGGGTGGACGAGCTTGATTTGGCCGGACCCGTCGCCGTATCGGCGCTGCTGGCCGTCTGAGAGTCTTGCTGCGCCGCCTTTTGCGCAGCGGCCGCCTGTAACTGGGCAATTTGCGCCTGCAGGGCCTGGATTTGCTGCGCCAATTGCTGCTGCAACTTTTGCGACGCTTCCGTCTGCTCGCCCTTCTGCGATTCCGTCAACTGCTTCTGCGCTGCCGTGATCTGCTTTTGCAGCGCCGCGATCTGCGAACTGCTGCCTGCACTGGCGCCACCGGCCGCGCTGACCGCGCCGCCTGTACCGATTGCCGCTACCATACTGCCTCCTCAGTGTTTCAATACCAAGGTTAACGGCAAGCATGGGCGCGGGTGTAGAGCCGCGGGTGTAAAGGCAGGTAAAGACAGGTAAAGACGGCTGGCGCGCCGCCCTTCAGAGCAATCAGGTCTTGGGCAGCGTCACGCCGACCTGGCCCTGGTATTTGCCGCCGCGGTCCTTGTACGACGTTTCGCACACTTCATCGGATTCGAAGAACAGCACTTGCGCCACGCCTTCGTTGGCGTAGATTTTCGCCGGCAACGGTGTCGTATTCGAAAACTCCAGGGTCACATAGCCTTCCCATTCCGGTTCGAACGGGGTGACGTTGACGATGATGCCGCAGCGGGCATAGGTGCTCTTGCCCAGGCAAATCGTCAATACGTTGCGGGGAATGCGGAAATACTCGACCGTGCGGGCCAGCGCGAACGAGTTCGGCGGGATAATGCAATAACCCTTGCCCGACACATCGACGAAGTTATTCGCGTCAAAATCCTTCGGGTCGACGATGGTGGTGTTGATGTTGGTAAACAACTTGAACTCGTCGGCGCAACGGATGTCATAGCCATAGCTGGACGTGCCATAAGAAACGATGCGGTTACCGTCGCGTTCCTTGACCTGGCCCGGTTCGAACGGCTCGATCATGCCCGTTGCTTCCGCCATGCGGCGTATCCATTTATCGCTTTTAATCGTCATCGCAGGGGTATCTTTCTAGAATATCGGAATGGCTGGGGCCGCACGCCTGCTGCAGGCACGGCCCGGATGGCAGGATTTTACGCGAAAATCCGCCGCTGTTGGCCCCCTTCCCCTGAAAATCCTTGGCGACAGGCTATTGTTTCGCCAGCAATGCCGTGATCATCTCGCGCACCACTTGCGCCGTCAGTTCCGGGTTTTCCATTGGAAACAGATGGCCGCCCGGCACCTGGCGGAAAAACTTGCCGACCAGCTTGCGCGTGGCCGTCAACCCCGCCTGGCGGCATTCCACCGATTCCATGCCGCCGATAAAACCGATGGGCACGGGAAAGCCATCCTTGACGAGGCCGCCGATGTGGTGCGGCAAACTGCGATAGACCTGCGTTTCCACTTCGCGCGTAAAGCGCAGCTGCACCCCTTCCGGATGAGGAACCAGGCCGCTGTCTATGTAATCGCGCAACACGTGCGGCGCCCAGATGGCGAACATGTCCTTGGCCGCAAAGTGTTCATACGCGGCTTGCGCGCTTGGCCACAGCTTGCGACGCCGGGCGGAAAAACGCGAAGGAGAAAACCGCTCGCCCAGCGCCGTGTTGCGCGCCAGACGCACCAGCAAGGCGCGCCAGCCCGCCACCACGGGCGAATCGAGCAAGACCACGCAGCGCACCAGGTCGGGCCGCTGCTTGGCCACCATCACGCTGAGCATGCCGCCCAGCGAATGGCCGACGAGGATCACGGGCGCGCTGTAGCGGCGTTCGAGCTCGTCGATATACTCGCGCACCAGCTCAGGCCAGCCCGTGCTGACGGGGTACGCGGGGTCGTGCGCATGCATGTCGAGCGCCTGCACGGTGTAATGCTGGCCCAGCAAGCCAAACAGCTTGCGGTAGGTACCGGCTGGATAACTATTGGCGTGGGCAAAGTGCAGTTGCGGGAGGGTCATCGTGGGACGGAGCCGGTGAATGCGATAGACAATTGTAATGGCATGCCGGCAAGACGTATCAGAGGAAGGCCTCTAATTTCCGAGGTACCAGCGAGCGCGCTGACGCCATGCCGGGCACGAACGAGGCCAGCACTTCGCCCAGCTCCACCATCGATTCCACCACGCAAAAAGCGTCGTCAAATGCGTGGTGACGGTTCATGTGATTGCGCACAATGATGCATTCCAGCCCGGCCGCGTTGGCGGCGCGCAAGCCGCGCGGCGAGTCTTCGACGGCCACGCAGTCGGCAGCGGCCAGGCCCAGGCGCTGCAAGCCCAGCTGGTAGCCGTCGGGCGCCGGCTTGCTCTCGCCATACATTTCACGCGTCAGCACGAAGTCGAAGTGTTGCAACAGGCCCGTGGCCGCATGGCTGATCTGGAAATGCTGTGCGTAGGCGCTCGTCACCACACCCATGGTCACATGCGGGCGCAGCGCCGCCAGCACTTGCCCGATGCCTGGCATGGCCAGCTGGCGCGCCTGGCGCAAGCGTTGCGCAAACAGCACGGTGCGCTCGGCCCGCAGGCGTTCGACCAGCTCGATGGCGTGGCCCTGCCCCAGCAGCACATGCCAGGCGCCGTAGTTATTGTCCAGGAACCAGTCAAAGAATTGCTTCGGCGTCAGGTCTATTCCGTAGGGCAAGAGCAAGTCGCGGTTGCTTTCGTAAAACAGCTGTTCGGTGTTGACCAGCACGCCATCGTTGTCCCACAGCACGCCCTGGATGGTTTTCATGGCTTGTTGTCGTTTGAAAACTTACTTGAAGAAGATGTCGTAGGACAACTTGACGATCAGCAGCACCAGCAACACGAGGAAGAGGATGCGCACGAAGGCGGCGCCGCGGCGCACGGCGATCCAGGTGCCCGTCAGGGCGCCCAGGATATTGCACACGGCCATCGGTGCGGCCACGGCGTACACCACGTGGCCGGCAGGAATGAAGAAAGCCAGCGCGGCCACGTTGGTGGCGATATTCACCAGTTTCGAGCAAGCCGATGCAAGGATGAAATCGAAGCCGAAGACGCGGATGAAGAGGAAAATCAAAAAACTGCCCGTGCCCGGCCCGAACAGGCCGTCATAAAAGCCGATGGCGCCGCCGATGACGATGGCAAGGATGCGTTCGCGCGGTCCGATGGGGCGCGCTTCGCGGGTCGTGCCGAAATCCTTCTTGATGAAGGTGTAGA
Organism: Janthinobacterium salmonicoloratum; assembly: GCF_051380845.1. Classification (NCBI taxonomy): domain Bacteria; kingdom Pseudomonadati; phylum Pseudomonadota; class Betaproteobacteria; order Burkholderiales; family Oxalobacteraceae; genus Janthinobacterium; species Janthinobacterium salmonicoloratum. Next base: position 635,801 of record NZ_JBNYXV010000001.1, read on the forward strand.
TGGCCATGATGATGATCAATACCAGCACCATGGGGCGCACCACCTGCTGCGGCACGTAGGACACGGCGGCCGCGCCGATAAACGACATGACGAAGGCGCTGGCCACGGCCGGCAGCACCAGCAGCCAGGGAATATGTACCTTGCCGACAAACGAACGGGCGGCAAACGTGGTGCCGCAGGCGGACGCCAGTTTATTCGTGCCCAGCAAGGAGGTCGAGGCCATGTTCGGCATCAGGTTGAACAGGGCCGGCAGCTGGATCAGCCCGCCCCCGCCCACGGCGGCATCGATCAGGCCGGCAAAGAAGGCAAATAAACACAGCAGCGAGATGGTCAGCATGATAGGCGGTAAGGAATGGACGACAGCGGCAGTATAGGCGCCGTGGATTTTTCCGGATGCAACTTCAAATTGCGGAAAACGCAATCAGGCGTAACGCTTGACGGAATGCGCCCCGTGCGGTCTACTGGCCTCTTTTGCCGGGAGTCACGCGATGTCGATGAAACTGATGTGGGAAATCCGCGCCTTCTGCACCGTGGTCGAAAAGCGCAGTTTCATCCATGCGGCGCGCATGCTGGGACGCTCGCCGTCGGCCGTCACGCGCGCCATCCAGTTCCTCGAAGAGGCCATCGGTGCCGAGCTCATCCTGCGCACGCAAAAGCAGTTCACCCTGACCACGGCCGGCGAAACGTATTACGCGTCGGCCAAGCACTTGCTGGAAACACAAGCCGAGGCGGAAGACCAATTGGCGGAATTGAGCAACTCGCCGCAAGGCTGGGTGCGCCTGTCCGCGCCGGAAATCCTGTCGCTGGGCTTTCTGCCGAAGGTGGTGGCGCAATTTTCGCGCGATTACCCGAACGTGTCGGTGGACATCCATTTCTCGGACAAGTCGATCGATCCCATCCAGGAAAAGCTGGACTTTGCCATCCGCGGAGCGTTTCCCCAATCGAGCGAGCTGATCGGCTATCCCCTGTGGAACTACCGCCGCTACATGTATGCCTCGCCCGACTATATCGATCGCATGGGCGCACCGGACGAACCGGAGGAGCTGACCAGCCACGACATCATCATGCATTCGGCCCCGCGCATCCTGCGCGACTGGCATTTCGTCTCTGCTACGCGCAACGTACGCTACCAGGTGCAACCACGCTTCCGCTTCACTTCCGGCATCGCCACCTTCCAGGCCGCTCTGGAAGGCGCCGGCATCGTGCGCCTGGCCAGCTGGCTGGCGGAACCGGCCGTCGCCGCCGGCACCCTGCGCCGGGTCTGCACGGCATACCGGCTGACGTCGTCGAAAGAGCTCGATCCCAGCATCCATGCCGTGTATGGCACCTCGCGCATGGCCAAGGGCGCGCGGCTGTTTCTGGAGTATGTGCGGCAGAGAGGACTGGAGATACCTGATGAACGCGTAATGTAGCGCCTATTGCGCGACGATGGCATATCTATACACGGCGAACTGCGCGCCATCGAAGACAAAGGCGGCCACCTCGCGCATGCCCAGCCGTTCATTCGCGCGCAGCGAGCCGATATTGTCGCGCCGGATGAACAACACCGCCTCCGCGCCCCCATGCTGCTCGCGCATGGCAGAGTACAGCAGCGCCAGCAAGCCCTGCCCCCGCTCCGAGTCCGCAATGCAGACGGGACCGTACACATAGGCGTTTTCCCTCGCCGCATACGCAGCCAGCATGGCCAATACCACGGGCGCCTGCGCGGTGGCTGTCGCCGCGCTGAACAGCACGCCAACGACAGGCCCATCGGCTACGCGCCGCGCCACGATGACGGGCGACTGCCCATCCGCCATGCTGGCCACCTTGTCGCGCGAAAACTCGCCCGTCAGGCTACCGCCCTGCGATGGGGAATTAGCTTGCAGCAAGACCGTGATAGCGTCGATGTCGTCGGCTTGGGCCGTGCTGACAAGATAAGCGTGGCTGAAATGGTGCAATCAGGACTCCTGAAACGATGATAGCGGGAGCGTAGCATGAAAGCGCTAGCGCCCATGCCAGTAGCGCGGCCGGCTGGCGCGATACTGCGTCACATCAATATCTTCGCCAAAATCCATCACCACCGCCCCTTCCACATCCGTGCGCAACCGAATAATCCCCATTTCGCCATAGCGCGCATACACTTGCGCCTTCGGATGTTTATAACGATTCCTGTGTCCGACCTGGAAAATCGCCAAGGTCGGATGGACGGTGTTCAGGAACGCTGGCGTCGATGAGGTGCCGCTGCCGTGGTGCGGCGCCAGCAGCACGTCGGCGGCCAGTTCGCCCTCCGCCGAGCGCGCCAGCAATTGCGCTTCCTGCGCCGCCTCGATGTCGCCGGCCAGCAAGATGGCATGCTTGCCTGCCGTGATTTTCACGGTGCAGCTGCGGGCGTTCGGCTTCAGTGCAATGTCCGTGTGGCTGGCGGGCAAGGGGTGCAGCATGGCGAAGTGCACGCCTTCCCAGGTCCAGCTCTGGCCCGCCATGCAGTGCAGATGGGGCCGGCGCAACGCCCGCCGGGCCTCGACGGCAGGGTGACCGTCGAACAGCGACGAGGCCAGCCAGCCCACTTGCACGTTTTCCAGCAGCGACACGGCCCCGCCCGCGTGATCGAGGTCGCTGTGGGAAATGATCACGCCGTCGAGTTTGGCGATGCCGCGTGCGCGCAAGTAAGGCACGATGACCCTGCTGGCGCCATCGGAGTCGAGGCTGTAGGCAGGTCCCGTGTCGTACAGCAGGCGGTGATTGTGCGTTTCCACCAGCACGGCCATACCTTGTCCCACGTCAAAGGCCGTCACCCACATGCGGCCCGGCGGCGGGCTCGATGGCAAGGCCGTCAGCAGCGGCAGCCAGCCCAGCATGCCGGCCCAGCGGTGCGGCCACCCGCGTGGCGCCAGCAGCCATGCCGTGCCAAAAAATGCCCAGCAAAAACTCCACATTGGCGGCGCGGGCGCCGTCCACACGGCAAAGCGGCGCGCGCCCAGCCATTCCAGCACCTGCGCCAGCATCTGCACGATGGCATGCGCCAGCAGCAACAGCCCATCACACAGGGGCGCGGGGAGCAAGCTGCCCGCCAGCGACAGGGGCGTGACGAGCAGGCTGATGATGGGAATGGCCAGTGCATTGGCCACGGGGCTGACGAGTGACACTTGCGAGAACAGCAGCATCGTCAAAGGCACCAGCCCCACCGTCACCACATACTGCGTATGGGCGCCCAGCGCCACGGCGGCGCGCAAACGGCGCCAGCGTCCAGCCTGCAAAGGCATCGGTGCCGTGGTGCGGCCTGCCGTCGCGTACAGCATGGTGGCGACGGCGCCGAACGACAGCCAGAAGCCGGGCCACAGCACGGCCCACGGGTCGAGCAGCACGACAACGCCCAGCGCCAGGCACAGGATATGGCCGATGCTGGTGATGCGTCCCAGCCACAGGGCCAGCGCCACCACCAGCAACATATACAAGGTGCGCTGCGCGGGCACGCCAAAGCCGGCCAGCAGCACGTAAAGAAAGGCCGCCAGCGCGCCCGCCAGCGCCGCCACTTTTTGCGCCGGCAGCCGCAGGGGCAGTTGCCAGTCGGTAAAAAACGAGCGCCGCCACAGCGCGCCCGCACCCAGCGCGAACAGTCCCGCGATCATGGTGATGTGCAGACCCGATATCGAGATCAGGTGGCTCACGCCCGTGCGGTTGAACACTTGCCAGTCCGACTGCGGAATGGCGCGCTGGTCGCCGACCACGAGCGCGACGATCACGCCCGCATACTGCTTGCCTTCCAGGCTGCGCAGTATGCGGGCACGCAAGGCCGCGCGGCTGGCTTCCACCACATTGCCGAAGCCAGGCACGAAACTCGCTTGGCGCACATTCGGCGTATCGGCGCGCGGCTGCGGCCGCACGTAGCCCGTGGCGCGCACGCCCTGCTCCAGCAGCCACGCCTCGTAATCAAAACCCATGGGATTCGCATTGCCATGCGGGCGCTGCAGCCGCACCGTCAGCCGCCAGCGCTCGCCTGGCTGCACGTCCCCCACCGCGTTCGTCACTTCGTCGCGAAAACCCGCGTACCAGGACAGGGCGATCAAGGGCGGCACCTTCGCCCCAACAGCCTTCTCCACGGCAAAATTGAAGCGCACGCCCTGCTCGAAGCGGTACGGCAGGCTGGCGATGGTGCCCGTGACGCTAATGTCCTGTCCTTCATCGGCCAGCGCCAGCTGCGGCGCCATGGCGGCCTGGGCCAGCCAGGCCGCCCAATAAAAGCCCAATCCCACGCCAGCAGCGAGCGCGATAATGGAACGCCAGCCGGAACGCCAGCGTGCGTGATGGCGCAACAGCAGTGCCGTCAGCAGCGACACGCCAGCGACCACCCACAGCAACACGCCTGCCTGCGATGGTAAGCTGGCCTGCGTCTGCAAGCAGGCGGCGCCAGCGGCAAAGCCGAGTATCAGGGTGCGCATGGGGGCTCGCTGCGAAAAAGGCTCAGCAACTGTGCCTCCTTTCTACTCTTTACTGTCTGATCTGGCGCAATGGTGCCCTGAATAAGAAAGTTCAGTTACGCCATCCGTCACCACCGCAGACGAAACTTCCCCCATGCTAAGATGGTCATCCGGCGCCCGGGCGCCACGACTTTACGGACCTTGCATGACCCTACTGACAGCGGCCGAAACCTATTTGCAGGACTTTCATCAACGGCAAGTGGGCGTCACCAGCGCCGCATTTGCCCATCTGCCAGCCAGTTCCCGCACCGGCAGCTGGGCCTCGTCCTACGACGTGCTGACCAGCCTGGTACCGGCCGTGGACACGCCGTTGAGCGTGCTCGACCTGGCCTGCGGCGACGGCCATCTGCTGGGCTTGCTGGCGGCCAGACGGCAGCCCCGGCTGCATCTGCTCGGCGTCGACATGAGCCAGGCGGAACTGGCCGCCGCGCGCGCCACCCTGCCCGCCTCCGTGCTGCTGCAGCAGGGACGCGGCCAGGCGCTCGACCTGCCATCGGCCAGCGTGGATTATCTCGTCTCGCACATGGCGCTGATGCTGATGGACGACATCGAGCAGGTCGTGCGCGAAATGCGCCGCGTGCTGCGCCCCGGTGGCCAGTTCGCGGCCATCGTCGGCCGGACTTTTTTACTGGGCGAAGTCAACGACGTTTTCATGCGCGTCTTCAAACCCATCGCCAGCGACGCGCTGCCGCCGCTGCGCTTCGGCGATCGCCGCACTGCTTCCGAAGCCGGCTGGCGGGAACTGCTCGATGCCAGTTTCGCAGACCTTGCATCCGACGACATCGACGTCCCATGGATGCCCATGCCGGCCGAACTGTGGGCCGCCCTGACCGACACCTACGATATCGACCGCCTGGACGATGACGCCAGACAGCGCCTGCGCAGCGCGTTCATGGATGCCGTGGCGCCTCTGCAAAACGGCGATGGCAAGATCGCCACCGGCTGGGGCCTGCGCCTGGTGCGCGCGCGTGCCGCCTGAAAATGCGAACGCCAAGGCTGGCCACTACCGCCCGCCTCCATCGACGGTATAATCGGCCTCGCTTACTTCAACACCCAGGCATGACATGACTTCCTCCGCACTTCCTCCCGACACTTCCACCGACATTTCCGACAGCACCGAAGACAATAACGACGCCACTCTGGTCGCGGAACTGGGGGAACTGGCCGAGCATATCCGCCTGGTCAAGATGGAAGGCCGCGTCTTCGTGCGCTTTTCCGGCGTGGTCAAGGCGGGCCACCTGGTGGTGCCGTATGCGCTGGTGCCCGCACAGGGCGTGCTGGCGCGGCCAGCCAAGTGGCGCAAGATGGACCGCGAGACCAAGCTGGCCCTGGTGCGCGAACGGGCCAGCGCGGCCGTCTTCGAGGAGCTGCGCCAGCATGTGATGGATTTCGTCGCCGATATCGCGGGCCTGAGCGAAGACGTCGATACGGACCCGATGGTCTTCCTGCACACGCTGGCCGACATGCAGACGTCCGAGCCGGCCGGCATGGTCTTCGACCGCATCCGCCAGCGTTTCAATCATGCCATTGAGCGCCAGCAGGAAGAACAGCACGCGGCACGCACGCGCCAGAGCATCAACCTGGCCGAGTATCCCGCCTCGTTCGAGATGGCGCGCCGCCTGCCGCGCCGCTTCATCGCCCTGCTGGGACCGACGAACTCCGGCAAGACGCACCGCGCCATGGAGGCGCTGGTCAAGGCGAAGAGCGGCATCTATCTGGCGCCACTGCGCCTGCTGGCCCTGGAAAACTACGAACGCCTGCAGGAAGCCGCGCCGCATGGCAAGCCGCTGGCCGTGAGCCTGATCACGGGCGAGGAGCGTAGGGTCGTCGACGGCGCCACGCACGTGGCCAGCACGGTGGAAATGCTGGACACGAAAACCGTCGTCGAGGTGGCCGTCATCGATGAAATCCAAATGCTGGCCGACCCGGACCGGGGCGCCGCGTGGACGGCGGCCGTCTGCGGCGCGCCCGCCCACACCGTCTACCTGGTAGGGGCGCCCGAAGCGCGGCGCGCCATCGAGGCGCTGGCCGAGCGCCTGGACTGCCCGCTGGAAGTGCATGTCTTGAAACGCATGGCGCCCCTGTCGATGGAGCCGACTGCCGTGCGCAAGGTGCGCAACCTGCGCCGCGGCGACGCCGTCATCGCCTTTTCGCGCCGTGAAGTGCTGATGTGGCGCGACATGATCACGGAAACGGGGCTGTCGGTGGCCACCGTCTACGGCAACCTGTCGCCCGAAGTGCGGCGCGCGCAGGCGCAGCGCTTCCGCGACGGCACGGCCGATATCGTCGTCGGCACGGACGCGCTGGCGATGGGCCTGAACATGCCGATCGCGCGCATCGTCATGACCACCTGCGTCAAATACAATGGCCGTGAAGAGGAAGAGATTTCGGCGGCGCTGGCGCGCCAGATCGCCGGGCGCGCGGGCCGCTACGGCGTGCATGAGGAGGGACTCGTGGCCGGCTACGACAACGAGACGCATGAAGTGATGCGCGCCCTGCTGAAGGAAAAGCTGCACCCGCTGAACACCAGCGGCTTTGCCGTGGCGCCGTCGCTCGAACATTTGCACCGCATTTCGTCGGTGACGGGCGAGTTGTCGCTGTCAAAACTGCTACGCCGCTTCATCCACAATATCGACGTGCCGGACGGCTTTTTCTTCCCGCGCATCACGGAAGACCAGAAGGAGCGCGCCGTCTGGCTCGACACCCTGCCCCTGTCCGTGGCCGACAAGTTCACCCTGTCCTTGGTGCCGATATCGAGCAAGGTGCCGTCGCTGCAAACGGCCTGGGAACACTGGGCGAAGAATCTGTCGCAGGGGAAAACGAGCACGCTGCGTCAGCACGCCTATGGCGGCGGCACGCAGAATTTGCAGCAGGTGGAAGACACCTGCCGCTACTACTCCGCCTATGCGTGGCTCAGCTACCGCCTGCCCGAGTTCTTCCCCGATATCGCGGTGGCGCAAAACCTGTCACGCGATGCGTCGGAGCGCGTCGACTCCATCCTGCGCGCGCACAATGCGGCGTCACGTGGGCGCTCGAAGAAGTTCAAATAGGCTTTATCTCAGCGCCCGGAATCAGACATCAGGGTTTAACCGCCGCATAGTGCAGTTTCAACACCAGGCCATTGTGGTCATCGGCCATATAGATATCGCCATCCTGCCCCTGCTTGACGTCGACGGGCGCGCCCCTGCCCTGCTTGCCCTTGCGCTCCCAGTTGCTGATCAAGTCGACGGACTTGCCCAGCGGTGCACCGGCCTTGTCGGGCAGCAGGGCCACCAGGCGGTGGCCATTGCTGCGGTAGCCGTGGTAGCCGATGATCAGGCTATTCTTGTATAACGCAGGGAAGCGGCTGGCCGTGTAAAAGGTCATGCCCAGCGGCGCGGCGTGGCCGGGCAGCAGGCGCTGCGGCGCCGCATATTGGGCGTCGCACGCCGTCTTCGGATATTCGGGACTGGCCACATTGTCGTCGTAGCAGTACGGCCAGCCATAGTGCCGGTCGGCCTTAATCAAATTGAGTTCTTCATGCGGCAGGTTCTCGTCGCTTTTCAGTTGTGGCATGGCGGCCTGGATGGCGTCGCGCGCGTTTTCCGCCTGCCATAGCTCGCCCGTGGCCGGATGGAAGGCCAGCGCCATCGAATTGCGCAAGCCGCGCGCATGCGTGCGCCAGCTCGTCACCGTGCCGGCCGGCCAGGCCATCTTGTATTCGCGGATGGCGCCCAGCGCTTCCGGGCCTTCGGCCGAAGGGCAAGCCTTGGCCGGATCGGGTGCCTTGCCATCGTTCTCGCAATGGTCGGTGCTTGAGCCCACGTTCACATACAGGTCGCCCTTGGGGCCAAAGCGCATGTTCGTCAGCAGGTGCAAGCCCAGGCCCGGCAGGCGCGGGGTCTTGGCCGTGCCGCCGATGATGTCGGTGGTGGCGCGTGCGGGATCGCGCATGTCGAAGCGGAAGATGCGCCCCACTTCGCCCACGTAGACCATGCCGTCCGGTCCCTGCACGATGCCGTTAGGGCGATCGAGCTTGTCGAGCAGGAGCTTGCGCTCGTAGCCGGCGCCGGCCGCCTTCGGCTGCAACAGCCACAATTTACCCTGCTTCGGCGCCCAACCCGCCATGTCCGTGACGAGGATGTCGCCATTCGTCAGCGGCAGCACGCCACGGGGGAATTTCAGGCCGTCGGCCAGCACGGCTACGCAAAAACCGGCCGGCGTGGTGACGTCGAGGCGCGGCATGCCGTCGCATTGGGCGCTGGTCGTCGCCGCCAGGGCTGGCGCAAACGCGCCGGTAAGGCAGGCTGCCAGGGCGCCCGCAAGCATTTTCTTGTTCATGGTCTCACTCCATCAGGGGTAATCGAGGCATCACGGCGCGCGCATTGGCGCTGGTTTGCGCCGCCACGTCGGCAAGTTCCAGGCCGCGCAATTCGGCCAGCACGGCGCCGATGCGCGGCAATTCTTCAGGGCTGTTGCGGCCAGGGTGTATCCAGGCAGGAGAAATATCGGGCGCATCCGTCTCCAGCAAGATGGACGCCAAAGGCAATTCGGTGGCCATGCGGCGTATCTGCAGCGCGCGGGCAAACGTCATGGCGCCGCCGAAACCGAGCTTGAACCCGAGGTCTATATAGCCCTGCGCCTGCTGGAAGCTGCCATTGAAGGCATGCGCGATGCCGCCATTCGGGCGGATCTGGCGCGCGTGCTTGAGGACGATGTCCTGCGAGCGGCGCACATGAGTCAGCACGGGCAGGTTGAAGTCGCGGGCAATTTTCAGCTGTTCGCGCAAAAAATGCTCCTGCTTGACGCGCATGGCCGGTTCGCACAGCATGGGAATGAAGAAATCAAGGCCGATCTCGCCGATGGCCACAAAGCGCGGGTCGGCCATGGCCGCTTGCACGGCCTCGCGCAGGGCGATCAAATCGTCTTCCGTGGCGTGCGGCACGTAAATCGGGTGGATGCCCAGCGCATAGCAGGTGTTGGGCGCCGCTGCCGCCAGCTCGCGCACGATGGCAAAATTGGCCCGTTCGACGGCGGGGATGACGATCATGCCCACGCCCTGCTGCTGCGCGCGCGCCGCCACCTGCAGCGATTCGCTGCCGAATTCGTGCGCGTCGAGGTGGCAGTGCGTGTCGATCCACAGCATGGCGGCTCCTTAGTATTGCTCAGTATTGATAAGGCTGCAGCCCTTCGTCCGTCAGGCGCAGCACGCGGTCACAGCGCTTGGCCAGTTCGATATCGTGCGTGACGATGACGAAGGCCGTGCCCAGGGTGCGCGACAATTCCAGCATCAGGTCGAAAATCTGTTCGGCCGTGGCGTGATCGAGGTTGCCCGTCGGTTCATCGGCCAGCACGCAGGCTGGCTGCGTGACGAGGGCGCGGGCCAGGGCCACGCGCTGGCGCTCGCCGCCCGACAATTCACCCGGCGTGTGCGTGACGCGCTTGGCCAGGTTCACGCGCGTCAGGATCTGCTGCGCCAGGTCGGTGGCGGGCGCGCGCTTCATGCGCCGTATCATCAGGGGCATGGCGACGTTGTCCAGCGCCGAAAACTCGGGCAGCAGGTGGTGGAACTGGTAGACGAAACCCAGGGAGGCATTGCGCAAGTCGCCGCGCGCCTTTTCGCTGAGGGTGGCGAAGTCCTTGCCCAGCAAGGTCACCTTGCCGCTGGTGGGCGTATCGAGGCCGCCCAGCAAGTGCAGCAGGGTCGACTTGCCCGAGCCGGAGGCACCGACGATGGCGACGCGCTCGCCGCGGTGAACATCGATGTCGATGCCAGCCAGCACCTGCACCTTGTAGGCGCCCTGCGTAAAAGTCTTGCCCAGGCCGCGGCAGGAAAGCACGGCAGAATCAGCGGAAGCGCCGTTGGAAGCGGGTTTGTTCAGATCGGTCATGGTCGTAGTCAATGGTTTATTCATAGCGCAGGGCTTCCGCAGGTTTGACGCGGGCAGCCCACCAGCTTGGGTAAAGGGTTGCCAAAAAGGCGAGGATCACGGCCAGCACGCCGATCTTGGTGACGTCGGGCCAGCGCAGGTCGGACGGCACGGTGCTGATGAAATAGATATCCTTGGAGAGGAATTGCACGCCAAGCAGGTGCTCGATGAAGGGCACGATGACGTCGATGTTCATGGCTACCAGCACGCCGCCTCCCACGCCCAACATCGTGCCCAGGATGCCCACCAGCGCGCCCTGGATCATGAATATCTTCATGATGGAACGGGGAGAAGCGCCCAGGGTGCGCAAAATCGCGATATCGGCCTGCTTGTCCGTCACCGTCATCACCAGGGTCGACACGAGGTTGAAGGCGGCCACCGCGATGATCAGGGTCAGGATGATGAACATCATGCGCTTTTCCGTCTGCACGGCGGCGAACCAGTTGGCGTTCAGCTTGGACCAGTCGCGCAGCCACAGGTCGCCCGGCATGGATTTTTTCAGCTCCGCCGCCACTTGCGGCGCCTGGTTCATGTCGGCCAGGCGCAGACGCAGGCCGGACGGCCCGTCGATGCGCAGCAAACGCTGGCCGTCTTCGATATTGATGAAGGCAAGACCGGCGTCGAATTCATTGTGACCCGCCTGGAAGATGCCGCTGACGGTAAAACTGCGCATGCGCGGCAGCACGCCAGCCGGCGTGACCTGCCCCTGCGCCAGCATCAGGGTGACTTTTTCGCCCAGGTTGACGCGCAGGGCGCGCGCCAGCTCGATGCCCAGCACGATATTGAAGGTGCCCGGCTGCAGCGCCTTGAAGCTGCCCATGCGCGTCTGGCCAGCCACGTCGGAAACGTTCGGCTCTTCTTCGGGCAGCACGCCGCGCACGATGGCGGGGCGCAGCGCATCGTCGCGCAACAGCATGCCCTGCGTTTCCACGAACGGCGCGGCGCCCTTCACGGCCGGATTTTTAAAAGCCTGCGCCGCCTCGGCGCGCCAGTCCGGCATGCTGCCGCTGTTGTCAAACACTTCCACGTGGGCCAGCACGGACAACATGCGGTCCGTCACTTCCTTCTGGAAGCCGTTCATCACGGAGAGCACGACAATCAGCGCCGCCACGCCCAGGCCGATGCCGGCCATGGAAATGAGGGAGATGAAGGAAATAAAACTGTTGCGGCCACTGCGCTTGCCGGCCCGCGTGTAGCGCAAGCCGACCAGCCATTCGAAGGGAATATTTTTTAACATGCTCATTGATTCATTAATTCTCAGGGGTCTGACCGGCCGGGTCTGACCCCAGCAGTTTGTTGATCAGCCATTTACTCATAGCGCAATGCCTCGGCCGGCTTGACACGCGCGGCGCGCCAGCTCGGGTAGATGGTCGCCACCAGCGCCAGGCCAAAGGCGATCAGGCCGATCTGCGCCACGTCCAGCCAATGCACGTCCGATGGCACGGCGCTGATCTGGTAGATTTCCTTCGAGATGAAGTGCAGGCCGAAAATGCCTTCGATGAAGGGCACGATGACGCCCACGTTCAGCGCCAGCACGACGCCGCCGATCACGCCCAGGGCACTCCCCAGCAAGCCCACCAGCGCGCCCTGGATCATGAATATCTTCATGATGGAAAACGGCGAGGCGCCCAGGGTGCGCAGAATGGCAATATCGGCCTGTTTGTCGGTGACCGACATCACCAGCGTCGAGACGAGGTTGAACGCGGCCACTGCGATGATCATGCTGAGGATAATGAACATCATGTTCTTCTGGCTTTGCACCAGCGCATACCAGCTGGCACTGGCGCGCGACCAGTCGCGCATCCACAGCTGGCCCGGCATCGACGCTTTGAGTTCGCGCGCCACCTGCGGCGCCTTGTTCATGTCGTGCAGGCGCAAACGCAGGCCGGACGGGCCATCGAGCTGCAGCAGCTGCTCGGCATCCTGCATGTTCACAAACGCCAGGCTGCCATCGAGTTCATTATGACCAGCCTCGAAGATACCGGCCACCTTGAGCGCGCGCATGCGCGGCATGACGATGCCATTGACCGGGTCGCCCGCCTTCGGCTCGCGTTCCAGCATCAGGGTCACGTTCTGCCCCACTTTCACGTCGAGCGCCTTGGCCAGGTCGATGCCCAACACGATGTTGTACGAGCCTGGCGTGAGGTCCTTGAAACTGCCCTGCTTCATCTGGTTCGCCACGCTCGACACGGTGGCTTCCTGCTGCGGCAGCACGCCGCGCACGACGGATGGGCGCATGGTTTCGTCGTTCAGCAGCATGCCCTGGGTTTCCACGAACGGCGATACGGACTTGACTTGCGGGTTGGCGTAGGCGGCGCGCTCCTGTTCCTGCCAGTTCGGCATGGAGCCGCTGGTATCGAACACCTCGACGTGGGCCAGCACCGACATCAAACGGTCGGTGACTTCCTTCTGGAAGCCGTTCATGACGGAGAGGACGACGATCAGGGCGGCCACGCCCAGGCCGATGCCGGCCACGGAAATGAGGGAGATGAAGGAAATGAAGCTGTTGCGGCCACTGCGTTTCCCGGCACGCGTATAGCGCACGCCAACCTGCCACTCAAAAGGAAATTGTTTGATGATGCTCATGCGCTCCCGCGACAACGATAATATGCGAGCGCGCAGTGTGCCACACAAATGACACTCATGCGTGAAACACATCACCGTGGCGCCACTTTCCCGCGCCCGCCGTCAAGGGAAAAACCGCGGAGACTACTCCCCTACCGCCACAATCGCCTACAATCTCGGGATGAATCAACTTACCCTCGTCCTGCCCTTCGCCTTGCCCAATGCCGAACTGGCTGCCGACCTGCTCAAGGTCTTGCAGGCGCCCGCCCTGGCGGCCCTGCTGTCGCGCACTTCCACTTGCAATTTGGAAACTTTTGACAACGCCAACCGCCTGCTGCCGCACGAAGCGTGGCTGGCGCACGCGCTGGGCCTGTCGCCCGCGCCCAACGGCGAGGCGGCGCAGGCGGCCTTCGCGGCCCAGGCCATGCGCGGCTATGGCCTCGTGCCGGAACCGGGCGCGCGCTACTTCCTGCTGCATCCGGCCCACCTGGCCATTGCCCGCAGCCATATCAGCCTGGAAGACTTGCGCCAGCTCAAGCTGAGCGAGGCCGATGGCCGCACACTGTTCGACACGGCGCGTCCGTATTTCGACGAGATCGGCCAGCCCCTGGCGTATGGCGACGCGGGCACCTGGTTCATGCGCGCCGATGGCTGGAGCGACTTGCAGTGCGCCACGCCGGACGCCGCCACCACGCAAGACCTGTCCGTGTGGATGCCGGAAGGCGAGCACGCGCGCGCCGCGCGCCGCCTGCAGAACGAAGTGCAGATGCTGTGGCATGAACATCCCGTCAATGCGGCGCGCGAAGAGCGGGGCTTGAAAGCCATCAACTCATTCTGGATCTGGGGCGGGAGCCTGGCCACGGCGGAATCTGCACCGGCACCTGCGCGCTGCGCGGCCAGCCTGCATACCAAGGACGCGGCTGGTTGGCTGGCCGCGCTGGCGGAACCAACGCGGCGCGATGCCAGTCCAAACAGTGTACTGGCAAGCAAACAGGATGCGATTGTCGCGCTGGGCGGCCTGATCGAAGCAGCGCAGGCGCAGGAGTGGGGCATGTGGCTGCAGCAGTTGCAGGCACTGGAAGCAGACTGGTTCGCGCCCCTGCTGGCGGCCCTGAAAGATGGCCGCCTGGGCCAGCTGCGCCTGGTGCTGAGCCACCGCGACGCCTGGCTAGCCTGCACCACCAGCAAGCATGCGCAGCGCAAATTCTGGCGCGCGATTACCCTGAACAAGTTGAAAGCATCATGACCCGTACCCGCATCGCCACCCGTCCCTGCCCCTACCGCGAATCCGAACTGCTGCGCCAGGGCGGCATCCACCCCGTGCTGGCCCGGCTGTACGCCTCGCGCGGCCTGTCAGACGTGAAAGAACTGTCGAGCGAACTGGCGGCCCTGATGCCGCCGTCCGGCTTGCTGCACATCGGCGCGGCCGGCGTCTTCCTGGCCGACGCGATTGCCGCCAAGAAGCGCATGGTCATCGTGGCCGATTACGATTGCGACGGCGCCACCGCCTGCGCTGTGGCCATACGCGGCTTGCGCGCCATGGGCGCTGACGTCGATTTCATCGTGCCCAACCGTTTTGAATACGGCTACGGCCTGACGCCGGAAATCGTCGAGCTCACTGCCCGCGAAAAGTCGCCCGACATCATCATCACCGTCGACAACGGCATCGCCAGCATCGACGGCGTGGCCGAGGCCAACCGGCGCGGCATCCAGGTGGTCGTCACCGACCACCATTTGCCGGCCGACACCCTGCCCGACGCGGCCGTCATCGTCAACCCGAACCAGCCCGCCTGCGGTTTCCCATCCAAGCACCTGGCGGGCGTGGGCGTGGTGTTCTACGTCCTGCTGGCCTTGCGCGCAGAGCTGCGCCGGCGCGGCATCTTTGATGCGCAAACACAACCCAAGCTCGATAACCTGCTCGACCTGGTGGCGCTGGGCACGGTGGCCGACGTGGTGCGCCTCGATACGAACAACCGCATCCTCGTCGCGCAAGGCTTGAAACGCATGCGTAAGGGAAATATGCACGCGGGCGTGGCCGCCCTGTTCCGCGTGGCGGGCCGCGAAGCGCGCAGCGCCACGCCGTTCGACCTGGGCTTTGCGCTGGGACCGCGCCTGAATGCGGCCGGACGCCTGCAAGACATGTCCCTGGGCATCGAATGCCTGATCACGGACGACGAAGGCCGCGCCTGGGCGCTGGCCCAGCAACTCAACGACATCAATCTGAAACGCCGCGAAATCGAGGCGGAAATGCAGGATACGGCCCTGCTGCACCTCGATGATTTCGAACCGGCCAACAGCAGCACCATCAGCGTCTTCGATGAATCCTGGCACCAGGGGGTTATCGGTATCGTGGCCTCGCGCCTGAAGGAAAAATTCTACCGCCCGACCATCACGTTTGCGCCGGGCGCGGATGGCTGGATCAAGGGTTCCGGACGCTCGATTCCCGGCTTCCACTTGCGCGACGCGCTCGACCTCGTGTCGAAACGGGCGCCCAGCTTGATCGACAAGTTCGGCGGCCACGCCATGGCGGCGGGACTGACCATCCGCGCCGACGCTTTCGACGCATTTTCCCAGGCCTTCGAAGCCGTGGGCCAGGCCTGGCTCAGCCAGCAACAACTGGAACGGGTCGTGGAAACGGATGGCCCGCTGGAAGACGCCTATTACACGACGGCCTTCATCGAGCTGATGGATGGCCAGGTGTGGGGCCAGGGCTTCGCCCCGCCCGTCTTCTGCGATGAATTCCGCGTCGTCAGCCAGCGCATATTAAAAGAGCGCCATTTGAAACTGCTGCTGGAAAAGAACGGCGTGCGCTTCGACGCCATCTGGTTCGGCCACACGGACGCCTTGGGCGAACGCACGCGCGTGGCCTTCCGGCTCGATGCGAATGAATACAATGGCACGACCAAGGTGCAACTCATGGTGGAGCATGCCGAACCTGTCTGACGGCACTTGCCCAAACCCATGGGTCACCTTCCTGACACACTCCCATCCATGTTGACCGGCCTGAACCACCTCACCCTGTCCGTGCGCGACCTGGCGCGCAGTGTCGTTTTTTACCGCGACACCTTGGGCCTGCGCCTGCATGCGCGCTGGGACAGGGGCGCGTATCTGTCGGCCGGGGATTTGTGGCTGTGCCTGGCGCTGGACGGGCAAGACACGGCTGCGCTGGCCAGACCTGCCTACACGCACTATGCCTTTGCCATCTCCCAGGAAGACTTCGCCGCCTTTGCCGCCCGCCTGCGCGCCGCTGGCGTGGTGGAATGGCAGCAAAATCGCAGCGCCGGCGACTCCCTGTATTTTCTCGATCCGGACGGGCACCAGTTGGAGGCCCATGCGGGCAGCCTGGCGCAGCGGCTGGCGGCCTGCCGCGCGGCGCCGTATCCAGGCATGGTGTTCGAGGACTAATCCTGAAAATACCGCATATTCAATAAATTCGTTAAATTCATTTAAAAATCAAAAAGACAAGCACCGTTTCTGTGGAAAAACACTGTAACGCATCGATACTCCCCTGATAACCTTGCTTTTAAGACTTAATAAAGCTGACAAGATTCCACTCATCAATAGACAAATTTACCACATTTTATTGTAAAAATAAAAATATTGATTGAGAATAGTTAACACTTATTTGTCAAATTCACTAGAATTGATAACGCATCAGGAAGTTTATAACGATGCATGATCAATTCTGAGGGCAAACCCGTCGAAAGGCGGGGACGCAAAGCCACCGGCCTACCGCGCACAAGCGCCATGGCAGCGGGGTTGCCAATGTGCAGGACCAGGACCGCCAGCGCGCGGCCCCCAGCCTGGATGCATTGTCGAGATGTGGCCCTCGCCCAACTCGGAGAGTTTCGCCATGAAAAGATTCATCCTGCCGCATCCCCGTCACGGGCGCCTGCTGCTGGGCGCCACTGCCGCCCTCCTGCTGGGCGCTTGCGGCCCCGGCCAGGAGACCTCGACGCCGCCTGCCGCCATCGCCACGGCCGCGACACAGTTCACTGTCGAGGCACCCGTCATCCCCGCCGCCGTCGGCGCGCTGGTGGCGCAACCGATGTTTCATGCGGCCCCGGCCCTGCTCGATGCGCCTGACGGGCGCGACAGCGCCAATAGCAACGGCTCGGCCCACTGGCGGCCGCACTTGCAGAACGTGCCAGGCGCCATGGAGGAAATGTCCACGCGCCGCCTGACGGCGCAAAGAATCGCCGCCGCGGAACAGGTAGCACAGGACATCGCGCCTCTGCTGTCCGGCGGCTCGGCAGACATCGCCGCGCCCATGGCCGGCAGCAGCGTCGTGGCCACCTACTCGCCCGCGCAAATTCGCGCCGCCTACGACCTGCCCGCCCTGCCGGCGGCTGGCACGGCGCTGACGCCAGCCCAGGCGGCACAGCTGGGCGCAGGACAGACGATCTACATCGTCGACGCCATGCACAACCCGAACGCGGTGGCCGAACTGACCATCTTCAACCAGAAGTTCGGCTTGCCCGGCTGCACCACCAAAGCCATCGCCACCAATGCCAGCTTGCCACTGCCGCCCGCCCTGGCCAGCGGCTGTGAATTTTCCGTCGTGTACAACACGCCATCGAGCACCATGACGGCCACCGCGCCCGCCTATAATTCGGGCTGGGCCATGGAAATCGCGCTCGACGTGCAATGGGCGCATGCCACGGCACCGCTGGCGCGCATCGTGCTGATCGAGGCGCCCGACGCTTCCATCAACAGCCTGCTGGGCGCCGTGCGCCTGGCCAACCTGATGGGGCCTGGCGTCGTCTCGATGAGCTTTGGCGCCGCCGAAGGCAACTGGACAGCTTCCGTCGACAGCGCCTTCACGGGCAAGAACATGAGCTACCTGGCCGCCACGGGCGATTCGGGCAGCGGCGTGTCCTGGCCCTCCGTGTCGTCCAACGTGCTGGCCGTGGGCGGTACCACGCTCAGCTACAGCGGCAGCGGCGTGCGCAGCGAAACGGCCTGGTCCGGCACGGGCGGCGGCATCAGCGCCTATACGGCGCTGCCCACCTACCAGACGGCCAGCGTCCCCGGCCTGACCAACCTGCTGCGGCGCAACGTTGCCGACGTGGCCTTCAATGCCGACCCCGCCACGGGCCAGTACACGGCCGTGATGACTCCCGGCAGCAGCACCGCCAGCTGGCTCAGCATCGGCGGCACCAGCCTGTCCACGCCGCAATGGGCCGGCCTGGTCGCCGTCGCCAACGCCAGCCGCGCGCTGCAAGCCAAGACAGCGCTCGGCTTGCCGCACAGCATGCTGTACGGCCAGATCGCCACCGTGCCCGGCACCTTTGCCAGCAGCTTTGCCGACATCACGCGCGGCAGCAACGGCACGTGCAGCGTGTGCACGGCCAGGGTCGGCTACGACCCGCTGGGCGGCCTGGGCACGCCTAACGTGAAAAGCCTGCTGGCCAGCCTGTCGGGCACGCAGATCGCACCGGCCGCCCCCGTGGTAGCGCCGGCCAACATCAGCGGCGCGGCCGGCAAGCCGCTGTCGTTCACCGTAGCGGCCAGCGCAGCCAATCCCCTCAGCTACACCATGCTGGGCGCGCCGGCCGGCATGAGCATCGCCGCCACGGGCGTGGTCAGCTGGGCCGCCCCCATCGCGGGCACGTATGCCGTGACCATGGTGGCCAAGGATAGCGTCAGCGGCCTCAGTGGCCAGGGCGTGTACGCCATCGTCATTACCCCCGTCGCGCCGCCCGTCGTCGCCACCGGCGCCATCACGGGCAAGGTTGGCACGGCGCTGGCATTCAACGTCAGCGTCAGCGCCGCCAATCCTGTCAGCTATACGCTGAGCGGCGCGCCGGCCGGCATGACCATCAGCAACGCCGGACTGGTGAGCTGGGCTGCACCTGTGGCCGGCACCTATGCCGTCACCGTGACAGCCAAGGACAGCAAAACTGAGCTGAGCGGCAAAGGCATCTACACAGTGGCCATCGCCGCCCCCTTGCCACCCGTGGTCACCGTGGCCAGCATCAGCGGCAAGCCGGACGTGGCCCTGTCGTTCACCGCCACGACGGTGGCGCCCAACCCCGTCACCTACAGCCTGTCGGGCGCGCCATCCGGCATGACCATCAATGCCACCGGCGTTGTCAACTGGGCCAAGCCCGTACTGGGCAGCTACAGCGTGACGGTCGTCGCCAGGGACACCAGGACGGGCTTGAGCGGCCAGGCCGTGGCCACGGTGAAAATCGCCGCCGCCGGCCCCACGATCAGCGCCGCCACCATGACGGGCGTGGCCGGCAAGGCCATGAGCGGCAGCATCGTGCTGACGGCGCCCGGGGCGAACGCCCTGTGGATCTCGATTACCGGCGCGCCGCTGGGCATGCAGTTTTCCATGAACGGCATGACGATCACGGCCCGCTGGCCCCTGCCGGTGACGGGCAGCTATACGCTGAAGGTGGTGGCGCTGGACAATAACGGCCTGACGGCGCAGCTGACCGTGCCGGTGACTGTCACGGCCAGATAAGCCGGCACGGCCCGCCAACGGGGCGCACCGGGACACATGTCCTGGCGCGCCCCGTTTTTCATGTGCACGCCCTTGCAATGAATCCTAAAAAGGAGTATAAATAATCCATAAACAGAGTTTTAAAGAAGGACTGCCATGAATCTCGCCTATGCCTACCCCAAGAGCCGCTTCGAGCCGGCCGTGCTCGTCGACCTGAATGCCAAAGCCGAGCGCGAGCGATTGTCGCAGGCGGCATTGAAAGGGTTTTTCAAGCTGGCCGCCGCCTGGAAACTGCGCGACGACGATGCGCGCGAATTGCTGGGCGGTCTGTCCAGCAGCGCCTATTACGAGTGGAAGAAGCACCCGGACCGCGTGCTGGAAGTGGACCGCATCACGCGCATTTCCTATTTGCTGGGCATCTACAAGGCCTTGCACATCCTGTATGGCGACAAACTGGCGGACGAATGGGTGAGTCTGCCCAACAAAAACCCCATCTTCGGCGGGCGCACGCCCCTGTCGCAGATGCTGGCCGGCGGCTTGCTGGCGATGCAGACCGTGCGCAAGCTGCTCGACGCGCGCCGCGGAGGGCTGTAAGCGTGCCTGCCGCCCCGAATACTCCCCTGCCGCCGCTGGCCGCCTTGCGCCAGATCGACACCTGCCGCCTGATTCCTTCGCGCTTCGCCGACATGGAAGACTCCGTGCTGGCGCCCCTGGCCGAGGACGACGACCACCTGCGCGAGTTGTTCGAGCTCGATAACGCGACCAACGCGCGCCTGGTGGCCGAGTACGGCGGCGCGCCAGGAATTGGCGTGGACGAGCTGGTTTTTGGCGTGCCGCACTTTCGCATCATCAATGCCGCCTACACGTACGCCCGCCCGGAAGGGGCGCGTTTCAACGATGGCGAACGGGGGGCCTGGTATTGCGCCTTCGACATGAAAACGGCGCTGGCGGAGATCATTTTCCACAAAACCGTGGAATACCAGGAAATCGATTATTTCGACGACAGCGTCAACTACCAGTCGCTGCTGGCCGATTTTTCCGCCAGCTTCCACGACTTGCGCGGCCAGGAGCGCTACCAGGCTTGCCTCGATCCGGCCAGCTACATCGCCTCGCAAGACCTGGCCGCCATCCTCCTCGAAGCCGGTTCCATGGGCATCATCTTCCCCAGTACCCGGCTGGCGGGCGGCACCAACCTCGCCTGCTTCCGCCCTGCCCTCGTGGGCAATGTTCGCAAAGGCACGGCCTATCGGTTAACATGGCAGGGTACGCCGACGCCGCACGTGGAAGCCCTGCCAGGCAAATAACCGCGCGCATCGGCACCCGACTCACCGCAACCTGATATTTCGCATGCAAACCAATCCTGAAAAAGACACCGAACTACGCCTCAAAGTGAACAGCGAAACGGCCCGCCTGGCCTGGAGCGAGCTGGAAAAACACTTCGCCCAGGGCAACGTCGTCTGGGTCGCCAATGAACTGGACCTGGTCGAAGTGGCCGTGCGCATCTCGCACGACGACAAGGCCACCATCACGCAGTGGATGGTCGATGGCAAAGTGGCCAAGGTGTCGGACCAGCAGGCGCTGGACTGGCAGGCAGCCGATGCCGCGCTATGGGCCGTCGTCGTCAGCCCATTCATCCTGGTGCAGCAGGAAAAGCCCACCAGACACTGATGCTTACAGGCTGCGCTCGAACATCAGGCGCAGCGCTGCGCTGCCGTCCAGGGCCGTCACGCTATCGCTGCGGCCCGCATCATCCACATAGGATTGCCCCTGCACCTGCTGCTGATGCAGCAGGTTGGCCGCCGACAGGCGCACGCGCGTTTTCGCGTCCGGCTGCCACAGCGCATATGCGTCAAGGGTGCGCCGCACGCCCGCATGGCTGCTGGCATGCGCATCGAGCCGCGCCAGGCCGCCCGTCTGCACGTTCAGATTACCGCCCATGCTCATCCTCGGCGAGAGCCGGTAATCGAGTCCCAGGTTGAGCGTGGCCGGCACATGGCTGGCCAGGCGGTTGCCGGGACCCGGCACGGCGGCGACGCTCGACCAGTTGCGCCCCGCATTGGCGCGCACGTCGATATCGGGCGCCTGCACCCACCAGGTCCGCAAGGGGAATTTCACATCCATTTCGATGCCGCGCACCGTGGCAGTGCCATTGTTGAACGGGCTGGCAATCCAGATGCCATCGTGCTGGAACAGGTGCTGCACGGTGACGTCGCTGATGCGCCGCGTGTATGCCGACAGGCTGGCCACGCCGCTCTTGCCAAAATAGCTCTCCCAGGCCGCGTCCAGCCCCCACGCCAGCTCCGGGCGCAGGTCGGGATTGCCCTGAAAATCGGGATTATTGGCGCCATTGCCATTGTTGACGGTATAGCGGCGCGGCACCAGGTTGCGCGTGGTGGGCGCCTTGTAGGTGCGCGCCAGCGCCAGCCGCAGCTGGTCGCGCTCCTGCTCCGGCAGCTTCCACAGCAGCTGCGCCACGGGACTCCAGACGCTGGCCCGCGTGCGCACTTCGCTCAAAGTGCGCCCTTCGGTCGCCGTCTGCAAGCCTTCCCAGCGCACGCCCGCATACATTTGCAGGCGCGGTGTCACATCCCATTCATCCTGCGCATACAGGGCCAGGCGACGTACATCGGCCGTGTAGTCTTCATCGAGCGCATACGGTGCGCCGCCGGCAAAATACGTGTCGCGCTGGCGGCGCGACTCGCTACGGCTTATCAGGCTGCCGTCCCAGCCCAGGCTCAGGGCATGCCCGCCGCCCAGCCTTCCCAGGTATTTTCCGCTGCTGCTGACGCTGTCATCGATGGCGTCGGAGACCACGCCGCGCAGCAGCAGGGGCGCGCCATCGGCCGCCTCGCCATGGAAGGCGTAATCCGTATCGCGCCGGTTGTGGTTGACGCCCAACTTGCCCGTCAGCTTGCCCGCCGTTCCCAGCGAGTGCGCCCAGCTCACATCGCTGCGCGCCGACAACACGCTGGCCTGCGAGGCGGCGCCATTGCGCGGGTAGCTGCTGGCCGCCCCCGTCAGCACCGTTTCGCGGGCCACACCGTCAAACCCCGTGCGATACCAGTCCAGCAAGCTTTGCCAGGTGAGCGTGTCGCCATTGTCCAGGGTCCAGTGCAGGCGCGGCGTCAGGCTGGCCTTGTTGACGGACGAAGCGTTGCGCGTGCGCGTGTCACGCAGCGCCAGCAACATGCCGGTGGAATCAGCGATTGTTTCAGTCGTCCGTCCCGCCACGTCATCGGCCGTGCGCTCCAGCGCGCCCGTCAGCGTATAGGCGAAACCGGGCAGCTTGTCCGCCACGCGCAAGGACACGGCAGGCTGCCAGCGGCCATTCTGCCGGCCCGCGCCCAGTTTCCATTCGCGCTCGGCGCCGCTGGCGCCCTTGCGCAAGACCACGTTGATGCTGCCGGCGACGGCTTGCATGCTGTATTCGGCCGTCGCGCTGCGCAAAATCTCGATGCGCTCGATCATTTCGGGCGCGATGGATTCAACGGAAAAACCCGGTGGCGCGGGGTCGCCGTTGATCAGCATTTGCGTGTAGCCGGCGCCCAGGCCCCGCATGCGCACCTCGTTGCCAACCACCGACACGCCAGGCTGGCGTTTGAGCACGGCAGCAAGGTCGTTATCGCCGTACTGGCTGATATCGTCACGACCAATAATGATTCTGGCGGCCGTGTCGGCTTCGCGCTGCGCAGCGCCGCTGGCGGCGAAGACCTCCACTTTTTGCAGCGCGCCATCGTCGGCGCAGGCCATGGCTGAGAGCAGGATGAGAACGAGGGGGCGATACCTGAAGTTGCTGCGCATGAGAGCTGTTCTACGCCATATGAGGAAGCGCGCAGTGTAGAGGATTTGGCAAGCCGAAGCCAGCTTCTCGATTTCCTCTGCGGCAAGTAGTGTGCGCCTGCGCACGCTCATCGACGCGGCAGCCCTCGAACGCTTGGCGCCCGAACTGGAAACGCTCTTCCATTCCTGGCGCTGCTGGTGCTGCTGCCGCGCGTTATCGTCTGGCAGCAGCAGCCGTGGGAATGGCTGTGACGCCCCTGAAACGGCGCCTCGTCACAAACCAATAGACCGAGGAAGTCCTGGGGCCAGCAGATGACCACTCAGGATAAGCGTCACGATACTGTCTGGTTTGCGAGTCCCACCCGGTAGTCCTCTTCGCTCACCTCAGTCAATCCGGCATGGCCTTCGTAGCGGTAGAACCGTTGCTTGTCGCGCGCATGGCGATCATCGAGAAACGCTAACGTGGCCAAGTCTATGCGCTTGGCGCTCAGCGGGCGTCGGCCACAAAACAATTTACGCGTGCCTAGCTGCAGAAAATGAGGATGCGGCACCGAGACTTCTTCCGGGCTGAACTCGACATCCAATGGCTTGCCATGGAACATCATCAATGTGGAATTGAACGCATAAGTACCAAGTATCTGTGTATTTTCAGGACCGAGGCTTTTTTTTGCCTGCCCCATGTGGTAAACGGCACGGCTATCCTTGGCCCAGCCATAACCACAGCTCACGAAGGTGGCAATGTCAGCCTTGAAAATGGGCTGAGGACAGTGATAGAAAATTCTGTGGCAATATACTGTTTTACCGTCACTCAGGTAAGTCGAATCGAATGCGCTGAAATGTTCCACAGACTCAGTAGAAAACCGTTCAGGCACGGCGCTGTCAACCCCATGATACGGGATCAGATACAAGCCATTGACATCGCCGCACAGATGTTTACCCAATAATTTGAAGCTGGCTGCATCCAATCCGATGATAGGCCGTCCATGAAAGTACACCTGTCGGCCCAGTTCGAAGCCAAGACCGATGACACGCCGCGCCGAGATTTCTTCCTCTGGTGCCGCCTGCGCCTCTTCCTGCGCCTGCAAGCGGTGCCACCAGTAATCCGTCAGTTGCGGATGCGCCTCGAAAAATGGCGCCCACTCCAGCTGCATGGCCTTGTCGAGTACCCCGTCGCTGCCCAGCGGCCCATTTCGGTCGCCCACCAGTATCGGCGAGTAATCGCGTCCTGCATGATATAACTGCGCCACGACGAAACTGTCTACATCCACATGCAGCGGTTTGTTGCGACAGTAAGCGCGCTGATGATCGCGGTAATAGTCGAATCCGAGGTGTTGAAAGCTGGGGCCGTGAGCGCCACGCACACGCGTCCCTGCTGCGTAAACAAACTGATCATCCACGGCAATATACTCGTGCTGATATTCACTCGCAGACACCACCCGGCCAGCCTCATCAAATTCCGGCTGCCGGCACTTGAGCAATTGGAAATCGCCCACATAGCGCATGGACTTTCCCGTCAAATAATACGCACTTTGCCTATCCTTCGCATAACGTTCGTTCAGTACGGTGAATGTGGCCAGATCGGCATTGTCAATGCGGTAAAAGTATTCGTATGCAACGCTCGATCCCTGCTGTGCCTGCACAATAATCGACGCTCCATCCGTTCCCCAGCGCCGCGCAAGCATGTGAAAGCCGTCAGGATTGGCGATGAGCAAAGGTGTGCCATCCTTCTGGTGCAATCGCTTATATCCTCTGTAGACCTGTCCGTTGATCACCCGGTAAGCCGGGTGATTGGTATAACGTATCTGGTCGTGCGCACTCGCGGTCACCTTTCCAGACAGAAAGACATTCACGCCATCGCTGAACAGCGCGCAATCGGCTGATACAAAAGCTGGCGCCGGCTCGAGCAAAGCAAGATCCTGGTGCTTTACATCAACCATTAAAGTGACCGAATAATCATCAAACCAATAGGCGCTGGACTGGTCACGCCAGTAATGGTATCCCAGGTTTTCCAGAGTGCCTTTGAAACGAAACGGCAAGGCCTGTACCGCATGGTAGCCATATCGCGCAAGGTACTGCGGGAGCAGGTGGTAATCACGCTGACTATCGCGCAACAAACCCGGATGGCTTCGATGTCGCCAGACTACTTGCCGAACAGACAATGGCGACGGCGGAAAATGCCTGGCACTTGCCTCTTGAGCGATCTCAAAGGGCGGCTTTCCTGCAAGCGCGAGCATGATGTATATCTCGCGTGCACACTCGTCCCCCAGTAACGCCCCGTCCATAAACGCGAAGTCCCCGTGCCATTCAAGGTCAAGTGGCTCCCACTCCGCAACATCCATATCTGGCGTCGTCATCGTTGCATTCCAAGATAATAAGTCGGTAGCATAACCCTTTTGCAAGAAAAACCGCACCCTGCAGGCGCAGTGGTCCCATTGCCGCTTTAATGCCCACCGCCCAGATACGCCGCGATCACCTTCGGATCGTTCTTTAAACTCTCGGCCGGGCCGTGCACGGAAATACTGCCGTTCTCCAGCACGTAGCCGTAATCGGCCACGTTCAGGGCGGCGGCGGCGAATTGCTCGACCAGCAGCATGGTCACGCCTTCCGCCTTTAATCGCGTGATGATGCGGAAGACTTCCTCTACCAGGATGGGCGCCAGTCCCATCGACGGTTCGTCCAGCAAGATCACTTCCGGGTTCAGCATCACGGCGCGGGCCATGGCCAGCATTTGCTGTTCGCCGCCGGAAAGCGTGCCGGCCAGCTGGTCGCGCCTCTCCTTCAGGCGGGGGAACAGCTCCAGCGCCTTGTCCAGGTCGCCCTTGATGTCGCCTTTCGGGCGCGCCCGCGTAAAGCGGGGAAATGCGCCCAGCAGCAGGTTGTCCGTCACCGACATCGAGGCAAACACGCGCCGTCCTTCCGGCGAGTGGGCCAGTCCGGCGCGGGCGATGCGGTGCGAGTCTAAACCCGTGACATCCTTGCCGCCCAGGGTGACGGTGCCGGATTTGGGTTTCAGCATGCCGGAAATGGCGCGCATGGTGGTGGTCTTGCCGGCGCCGTTCGAGCCGATCAGGGTCACCAGCTTGCCCTTCGGGACGTCGAGCGAAATGCCGTGCAGGACTTCGACTTTGCCGTAGGCGGCGTGCAGATTGTTAATGGTCAGCATGGTCTTCCTCTCAGTGCGCCGCTGGCGCCAGGGTTTCGGCGCTGCCGCCCAGGTAGGCTTCGATCACTTTCGGATCGCTCTGCACGGCACTCGGCACGCCTTCGGCGATCTTCTGGCCGAAGTCCAGCACCGTCACCACGTCCGACAGCGCCATCACCACATCCATGTGATGCTCGATCAGGATGATGGTGATGCCGTGCTCGCGGATCTTGCGGATGATGGCCATCAATTCCTTGATGTCGGGCGCCGTCAGCCCCGCCGCCGGCTCGTCGAGCAGCAGCAGGCGCGGGTTGAGGCCCAGCGCGCGGCCGATTTCCAGCAGCCGCTGCTTGCCGTACGGCAGATTGCGCGCCTCTTCGTTGGCCAGGTCGGCCAAACCCACGAATTCAAGGATACTGGCGGCCCGCTCGCGCGCGGCCGTTTCTTCGCGCTTGTAGCGGGGCGTATGCAGCATCACGTCCAGCACATTCGATTTGAAGGTATTGTGCAAGCCCACCAGCACGTTCTCGGTGGCCGTCATCTCGCCGAACAGCTGCACGTTCTGAAAGGTGCGCGCCACGCCGCCCAGCGCGATTTCGGACGGCGTGCGGCCGGAGATCACGGCGCCGGCGAATTCCACTTTACCCGCCGTCGGCTTGTAGATCCCCGTCAGCACGTTCATCATCGTGCTCTTGCCCGAGCCGTTCGGCCCGATCAAGCCATGCACGGAGCCTTGCGTGACGTTCAAGTCCACCTGGTTCAGCGCTTTCAGACCGCCGAACTGCATCAGGGCCTGATCCACGCGCAGCAGGGTCGCGCCCTGCTGCCCGCCCTGTGCAGGGTCGATCTGCGCGAACGGCGCCACACCTTGAGAAGCGACGGCTTGCACATGGCGCCGGCCCTTGCCGATAAAGCTCATCAAAAAGCCCACGATGCCGTCCTGCAGGTAGTACACGACGAACAGGGTCATCAGGCCGAAGATGGTCAAACGCCAGTCGACCATGTTGTCCAGTTTGTAGGAAAACGCAGCCAGGCCGATGGTGGCCACCAGGGGCACGAGCACGCCGCGCAGCGTAGAGCGCTTCTTGGCCAGCATGAAGGTGGAACCGATCACGCCCAGCACGGCGGCGCTGACGGCGATCTTGCGGAACAATTCGATGTCCGACAGGAGGCTGGGCAACATGACGACGATCAAGGCGCCGATCAGCGCGCCCGAGCGCGTCTTGCGTCCGCCCATGATGACGGCCAGCAGGAACAAGATCGTCAGCTCGAAGTTGTAGGTATTGGGCGAAATGTATTCTTCCGAATATGCATACAGGCTACCGGCCAGGCCCGCGAAACCGGCGCTGATGACGAAAGCGTAGACTTTGTAGCGGTAGACGGACACGCCCATGCAGTCCGAGGCGATGGGACTGTCGCGCAAGGCTTCAAACGCCCGCCCCAGGTTCGACTTCAAAATACGGTGCACCACCACCAGCGAGATCACCAGCAGCGCGGCGACCATATAGTAGTACTCCACCTCTGTCAGTTTATGGCCGAACAGGACGGGCTTGTGGATCTTGATGCCCATCGGCCCTTCCGTCAGGAAGCTCATTTCATTGATCAGGATTTGCACGATGGTGCCGAAGGCCAGAGTCACCATGGCCAGGTAGGGCCCCGTCACGCGCAAGGCAGGCAAGGCCAGGATGGCGCCAAACACGGCCGCGCCCACGATACTGGCGGGGATGGCCAGCCAGAACGGCGCGCCCAGCTTGAATACCAGCACGCCCGTGGCGTACGAGCCGATGCCGAACAGGCCCGCATGACCCAGCGACACCTGCCCCGTGTAGCCGACGACGATATCGAGGCCGAACAGCAGGATGGCGTAGATCAGAATGGTCTCGGCCAGGTGGATGTAATAGGGATTCGGAATGACGATGGGGAACAGCACGAGCGCGGCCAGGCCCACCGCGCTCAGCGCCAGCATGGTGATTTTCTTGTTCATGTGATCCTCAGACTTTCTTGATCGCGGCTTTGCCGAACAGGCCGGACGGCTTGATGGCCAGCACCAGCAGCAGGAGCAGCAGGCCAGGCACTTCCTTGTAGCCGGTGGAAATGTAGTAGCCGGTGGTCGTTTCGGCGATGCCGAGTATCAGTCCGCCGACGATGGCGCCCACGCCCGAGGTCAGGCCGCCGATGATGGCCACGGCAAATGCCTTCAAACCGAGCGAGGCGCCCATGGTGGCCCCCGTCAAGGTCAACGGCGCCACCAGCACGCCCGCAAAGGCGGCCGTGGCCGACGACAGCGCGTAGGAAAAGGTGATGACCATGCCCGTGTTGATGCCCATCAGGCCGGCCGCGTCGCGGTCATTCGCCGTCGCCACGACGGCCTTGCCGTAGATCGATTTGCGGTTGAACACTTCGACGGCCAGCATGATGGCCAGCGCGCCGACGATCACGGCCACCTGCATCTGCTGCACATTGGCGCCAAACACCTGGAACGGCGCGGCCGACAGCGGCGACGGGAACATCAGGTCATCCTTGCCCCAGATATTTTCCGCCACGTTCTTGAAAATGATGGCCAGCGCGATGGTCGACATGATCCAGCCGAATTCGGACTTGATCTTGATGGCGGGCCGCACGCCTATCCATTCGACGAACACGCCCTGCAAGGCGCCGAAGACGATGACGATGGGGATCATCAAGAGATAGCTCATGTACGGGCCGCCGTGGATGGTGCCCACCAGGGAAAGGCCCACGAGCGCGCCCAGCATCAGGGATTCGCCCTGGCCGAAATTGAGGGTGCCGGAAGTGGCAAAGGTCAGCTGATAGCCGAAGGCGATGACGGCATAGATCATGCCCAGCGCGATGCCGCTGAAGACGAGCTGCAGGAAGATTTCCATGGTAGTCCCCGGAAGACGAAAGATGAAAAAATGGCCAGTCCTGATTCCTCAAGGCTGGCCATTTCGCGGCTAGATGGTTGGAATTAGCCGGACTTATTTGGCAAGGACGACCTTGCCGTCCTTGACTTCGCCAAACACGGTCAGTTCGGCCGTGATCGCTTCATGGTTGGTTTTGCTGAACGGCTTGTTATAGGTGGTGACGGCGCCCTCCACTTTTTCATTCAGGTTTTCCAGCGCGGCGCGCACTTTCGGGCCGTCCGTACCGCCTGCCTGCGTGAAGGCGGCTGCCAGCAGGTAGATGGAATCGTAGCCTTGCGCGGCCGAGACGGCCGATGGCATGCGCCCGCCCGATGGCTTGTAGGCTGCCACATAGGCGTCGATGAAGGCCTTGCGCTTCGGCGTGCTGGCATCCTGGATGAAGGTTTGCGGCATGCGCGTGCCATTGCCGTTCTTGCCTGCGTTGTCGATGAAGTTACCCATGGCCAGGGTCCAGCTGCCGATCAGCGGCACTTTCCAGCCCAGTTTTTCCATGCCGTTGGCGATCTGCGCCAGTTCCGGGCCGATGCCGTAAGTCAGCACGACTTCCGCCCCCGCCTGCTTGGCTTTCAACAGCTGGGCCGTCATGTCGACGTCCTTGATGTTGTATTTTTCAACGACAACGGGCTTGATGCCCTTCTTGTCCAGCGCCTTTTCCAGGTCTTCGCGGCCCAGCTGGCCATAGTTGGTGGAGTCGGCCAGGATCGCCACTTTCTTGAACTTGCGGCTCTCGATGGCCTCATGCACGATCATGCCGGACTGGATGGTGTCATTGGCCGCATTGCGGAAAATGTAGTTTTCCGGCTGGTCGGCGAATTGCTTGGTGACAATGGAACCCGTCGCCACATTGTTCATGACGGGAATTTTCGCTTCCTGGTAGAAGCGCTGCGACGCCAGGGCCACGCCCGTATTGATGTAGCCGACGGTGGCGGCGACCTTTTCCTTGTTGATCAGCTCTTGGGCGATTTGCACGCCGCGTTCGTTCTTCGCTTCGTCATCGCGCTCGATCAGCAGCAGGGAACGGCCCAGTACGCCACCCTTGGCATTGATTTCAGCGACGGCCAGCTTGACGCCGTCGCGCATCGACACGCCCATCGGCGCGGAACCGCCCGTGAACGGACCGGACACGCCGATCTTGATGGGGTCGGCTGCGACTGCCGCCTGCGAGAAACCCAAAACCAAACTTGCCACGAGCAATTTCTGTTTCAAATTCATTGTCATCTCCTCTGATACAACGTTTTTAATGCCACTTATTTTTATAGTCGTACGCTGGATAACCGCCCCATCGATAAATCATTGTAGGTGAGTAAACATGCACCAGCAACAACTACATATGACGCGTCGCAACATGCGGAAAAGACGCAATTGCTGGCCTGATGTCAGTCTTTTGTAAGGAAAATATGAGGCAAATTGGCGCAACTGCGCCATTCGGCAACATGACTGTGGCAAAACGCGACAGACAAGCAGGCGAGCTCGGCTATTCGCCTGGCCGCTGATCTGGCGCAATACTGGCACTGTCCAGCATGCTAACGTCGGCCATGCCAGCGCGTGCGCGCCGGTCCAATCAGCCGCTCCTACCGCATGGAGGCCATATGCAGCGCCCGTCGAACTCGTCCCTTTTTCCCCCACTACTTGGCGCCGTCGTCAGCCTGCTGCTGGGCGGCTGCGCAACTGACCTCGCGCCCGTGCGCACCTTCGCCGAACAGACGCAGAAAATGTCGGTCCACTTCGAACCCATGCTGGCGGGCGGCGTCCACAGCTGCATGGACAAGGCCATGCGCAAGCGTTTGATCCTGGCAGAGCGTTTCGATGCGCAAGCCAGCGAACAGGCGGCGCGCGCCGATTGCGCCG
This sequence comes from Janthinobacterium salmonicoloratum, assembly GCF_051380845.1. NCBI lineage: Bacteria > Pseudomonadati > Pseudomonadota > Betaproteobacteria > Burkholderiales > Oxalobacteraceae > Janthinobacterium > Janthinobacterium salmonicoloratum. Next base: position 666,874 of record NZ_JBNYXV010000001.1, read on the forward strand.
CCATCGCGCAGGCCAGCGCGTCGGTCGCCAGCCTGAATGACGTCCTGCTGCGCTATGCCCACACCCTGGCGGCGCTGGCCGATGACAAGCTGCCTGTCTACAAGGAAGAGCTTGGCGAACTGGGCGATGCGCTGGGCGGCCTGGCACAGCCGGATGGCGGCGCGCCTCTGCTCGATGTGGGCAAGCTGGACAAGGTTATGAAACTGAGCGAACACCTGAGCCGCCTGGCCACGCAGCGCCTGCAGAAATCGGCCTTGCGCGAATTGCTCGATGAGCAGGAAGCCGTCGACATCGTCAGCAATGCGCTCAAGGAGTATGCCCAGCGCAGCTACCGTGCCGGCTTGCAGGATGAATTACGCGACCTGGAGCTGCTGCGCGGCGCCGTCGACAAGTCCGCGCCGCGCGAACCGCTGGCCGCCAACTATATCCGCACGCGTCTGCACCTGGAAGGCCGGCAATTGCAGGAAAGGCAAAAGATCGTCGCCGCGTATGTCGCCGCCGTCGACGCGCTGCAAGCCAGCGTGGCCGCGCTGCGGAGCAATCTCGACCGCCTGCAGGCGCCCGAACTGGAACGGCAGTTGGCGCAGTTTTCACGCGACGTCGCGACGCTGCAGCGGCAAGCGGCGTTCTATGCCCCGGCCCGCTGGTAAATGACAGGCCCACCGGAGAATCCCATGGCCCCACTGACCGAACTGACGAAAGACCAAAGCTACGCCATCGCCGACAGCCTGGCGCAAGCGTCAAACCTGGTGCTGGAATTGCGCATCCGCGAACGGGAAGCGCTGGCGCCAGACGAACGCGCCCTGCTGGAGCAATATGAAAACCACCTGGACCAGATGGTGGCCCTGTTTCGCGCGTATGGCATTTACCTGACCGCCGCAGGCGCCGAGCAGGCGCGCGGCGATATCGAGGGCGCCATCGCCAAGGGCAAGCTGCAGCTCAAGCGCATCGCCGACATCAAGGCAGCCATCGTCGCGGCGGCCAAGCTGGTCGACCTGGGTGCAGCCATCCTGTCGCGCGACCCGATCGCCATCGGCGAGGCGGCGGCCAGCTTGCGGGTCAGGTCGAAGAAGGAAGAACCGGCGTAGACGGGTGCCTCAGGGTTCGGGCGGGCGGTGTCCCATCGCGTGCGTAGCCATTTTCAGGTACAGAAACGACTGCTCCTCGTTGTGCGCATAGCCCATGCGTCCCTCCGCCAGGGCGACGGATTTCTGCTGCAGTGCTTCCGGGTACTCCAGGTCGCAGGCCGCATCGAGCCAGAAACGCGCCCTGGCGTCGTCACTGTCCTGCAGCAGGTTCGCCACGATGAACATGGCCGGCGCCACCTGGCGTTGCGCGGCCAGCTCCAGCCAGCCCAGCGCGGCGGCGCCGTCCTGCGGCCCGCCCATGCCGTTCTTGACCATCAGGCCCAGGTAATACGCGGCGGGACCGCTGCCCTGCGCCGCCGCGTGTTCGAACAGGGCGCGCGCCTGCGGCTGGGACGCTTCTCCCGCGCGCATCAACACCTTGGCCCGGGCCGTGACATCGGGCGCCGCCAATGCCAGGGGCGACGCCAGGGCGGCTGCCAGCAGCCATGCCGCCCGCTTCATTTGGACAGGTCGAGCTGATACAGCGCAAAGCCCTTGCCTGCGCCATCATCAAGCTTCAGCTGCGTAACGTTATCGATGCCGGCCGCTTTCGCCAGGTCGATCACGTTCGGCGCGGAATGGAAGACCACCGGGCCTTGCGTGGCGACTTTGGCGAAGCGCCAGCTGCGCGCCGAGCCGTTTTTCGCGCGCGTCAGGTTTTTCTGCTGCGTGACGTAGGCGATCAGCAGTTCACGATTGTTGTCGGGCGAAGCCACCACCGTCTTGCTGCCGTCGAGGCCAGGGAAATTGCCACCGCCGCTGGCGCGGTAGTTATTTGTCGCGATGAGGAATTCCTGGCCCCCGCCCATCGGCTTGCCCTTGTAGGTGAGCGCCTTGATGCGCTGGCCCGGCGGCTGCGTGACGTCAATCTGGTAGCGCACGTCGGCGCTGGTGAGCGTATCGAAGTTGTAGCTCGGGTGCGCCGTGTTGACCAGTTCCTGCGGCGCGGCCTTGTGCGGATCGATGGTGTTGAAACGCTGCGCCGACTGTTCCAGCCAGGCTTTCACCTCCGCGCCATTCATCTTCACGCCGTACAGCGCGTTCGGATACAGGTACAAATCGGCCGCGTTATTCAGCGCCACATTGCCCGCCTTGACGTCCGTGTAGTCGGACACGCCGGCCGAGCCGCTCTTGAACGGCGACGACATCGACAGCACGGGCAAGTGCGCATACTGCGGCAGGTTCGCCTTCACATATGCGGCCAGATAGCCCGATTGCGCCTGGTTTACCACTTCGATGGCGCTGACATCGCCCACGTCGGCGAAATACGTCGACATGCGGAAGTCCGTGGCGCCAACCGGCGTCTGCACGTAGGCGATGGTGGCCGCGTGTTCTTCCGCCACCAGCTTGGCGATGGCCGCGTCGGGCGCGACATAACTCTTGTCCGCGTTCTGGATCCCGCGCGCTTCCACCGTGGTGGCGCTCTTGTCGACCACCCACTGCTTGCCGTCATGGCGCAGGCGTAAGCCGATCACGCCCAGGTGCTTGCCCCACAAATTGGCCATCACGGTGGGCACGCCATTGACCAGCCCCTTGACCTTGTCGACGCCGGGCAAATTAAATTGCGGCACCGTGCTGGCGGCGTTCGGGAACAGCTGGTGCGAATGGCCGATCAGCATGGCGTCCACGCCCGGCACTTGCGACAGGTAGTAATTGCCGTTTTCCATGCTCGGCGAATACGGGCTGTTATCGAGGCCGCCGTGCGAGATCGCCACCACCAGCTCGGCGCCCTTGGCGCGCATCTCGGGGATGAATTTTTCCGCCGTCTCGCGCACGCCCTGCGTGTAGACCCGGCCTTCGAGCCAGCGCTTGTCCCAGGCCATGATGGTGGGTGGCGCAAAGCTGATGATGCCCACCTTCACGGTGCTCGTCACGGTCTTGCCATCGGGGCCGGTCGCCGTGATCTGCTTGTCGATGATGTGGTATGGCGCAAACAGGGGCTTGCCCGTCTTGACGCTGTAGACGTTGGCCAGCACTTGCGGGAACGCGGGGCCGGCGCAGCGCGGTTTGGCCGCGTCCACGCTGTCGACGTCAAAACGGTTGCCCGTCACCTGGCTCAAGAACGCCAGGCCGTAGTTGAATTCATGGTTACCGATGCCGCCGCCGTCCACTTTCAACAGATTCATGGCCTTGTAGATGGCCAGCGTCTGGTCGCAGGCCAGCGGTTTCACGAGGGCCTGGTAGTCGGCAAGCGCCGTGCCCTGGATGGTGTCGCCGTTGTCGAGCAGGAGGTTGTTCGGGAATTCGGCACGCGCCTGAGCGATCAAGGCCGCCGTGCGTTCCAGGCCGATCGACGGCTCGGCCTGCAGCTTATAGTAATCATAACTGAGCACGTTCGCGTGCAAGTCCGTCGTCTCCAGCAGGGCCAGGATGGCGCTGCTGCCGGCCGGCGCGGCCGATGGCGCCCGGGCAGGTCCGGTGGCGGCGGGCGGCAAGGCGCCGCAGCCACCCAGCAGCAGCGGTAACAGAGCAAGACGGGGAAGTTGAAGCATGATGTATTCCTGTGGAAAGACAATATCGCCAGCATCATACGCAGCACGGCAGCCATCTTCAAGGCAAAAATATTGTCGCAAATACAGCAAAATCGTCATTTTATTGCCCCGTGCGCCAGCAATTGCGCCGCGGCGGCAACGGAAACGCGCCGCGCTCGCGTATAATTCAGGGTTTGATTTCACCATAGAAGACCAGAACATTATGGAAGCCGAACGCATCAATATCATCTCCGCCCTGCTCAACGACCTGACGGTCCGCGAAGCCGAACTTCGGAGGTATCTTTGACTTCACTGTCAAGTCGGAGAAACTAGAGCAAGTCAACGAAGAGCTGGAAGATCCGACCGTCTGGAACGATCCCAAGCGCGCCCAGGACCTCGGTAAAGAGAAGAAGGCGCTGGAAGCCATCGTCTTCACGCTGGCCAAGGCCGATGCCGACCTGCGCGACACCCGCGACCTGTTCGACATGGCCCGCGAAGAAGGCGACGACGAGACACTCGAAGCGATCGAGCAGGACGTGCAGGAAATCCGCAAGGTCATCGAAAGCATGGAGTTCCGCCGGATGTTCAACAATCCGATGGACCCGAACAACTGCTTTATCGATATCCAGGCCGGCGCCGGCGGTACGGAAGCCCAGGACTGGGCTTCGATGCTGCTGCGCCAGTACCTGCGCTATTGCGAACGCAAGGGCTTCAAGGTCGAGATCCTGGAACAATCCGACGGCGAGGTTGCCGGCATCAAGACGGCAACCCTGAAGGTCGAGGGCGATCACGCCTACGGCTTCCTGCGCACGGAAACGGGCGTGCACCGTCTGGTGCGCAAGTCGCCATTCGACTCGGCCAACGGTCGCCACACCTCGTTTACGTCGCTGTTCGTGTATCCGGAAGTCGATGATTCGATCGAGATCGACGTCAACCCGGCCGATATCCGCGTCGATACCTACCGCGCGTCGGGCGCCGGTGGTCAGCACATCAACAAGACCGACTCCGCCGTCCGCATGACCCATGCGCCGACCGGCATCGTGGTGCAGTGCCAGAACGACCGTTCGCAGCACCGCAACCGCGCCGAAGCAATGGAAATGCTGAAAGCGAAACTGTACGAGCATGAACTGCGCAAGCGCATGAGCGAACAGCAAAAGCTGGAAGACTCGAAGACGGACGTGGGCTGGGGTCACCAGATCCGCTCCTACGTGCTGGACCAGTCCCGCATCAAGGATTTGCGCACCGGTTTCGAGACGGGCAATACCAAGGGCGTGCTCGATGGCGACATCGACGAGTTCATTTCCGCCTCGCTCAAGCAAGGCGTATAAGGATGAACGCATCCGTTCCAGCGCAGCGCGCCTTCCTGTTTGACATGGATGGCACGATCGTCGACAACATGGCCTTCCACACGACATCGTGGCTGGCGTTCTTTGAACGCCACGGCCATGCGCTGGATGCGGACGCCTTTTTCCGCGACACGGCAGGACGGCAGGGACACGAAATCATCGCCAAGTACCTGGGCGAGGATGCCGACCACGTGACCCTGCTGGCTGAAAAAGAAGTCGTCTACCGCGAACTGTACGGCCCGCACCTGGCCACGGTGGCCGGCTTCGACCGGCTGATCGCCAGCGCGCGCCAGGCCGGTGTCGGGCTGGTGGTGGGCACGGCCGCGCCGGACGAGAACATCGCGTTCACGCTCGACGGCCTGGACCTGCGCCACCGCTTCGACGCCATCGTCGGCGCCGCCGACGTGGAACGGGGCAAGCCGCACCCCGACGTTTTCCTGAAAGGCGCGCTGCTGGCCGGCGCGCTGCCGCACAACTGCATCGTCTTTGAAGACGCGCCCCTGGGCGTGGAAGCGGCGCGCCGTGCCGGCATGCGCGTCGTGGTACTCACCACCACCCTGCCGGCCGAGGCGTTTGCCACTTTCGACAACGTCATTGCCATCGTGCCGGATTTCTCCGCACTCGACGTCGACGCACTGTTTGCCAGCGTGGCGCCAGCGCTGGCACCACATCATCAATAATCACCAACGAAGAACACCATGACTACGGATATCCAAGAACAAGCCGCCGCCCCCGATGAAAACAAGATCATCGCGGAGCGCCGCGTCAAGCTGGCCGCACTGCGCGAACAAGGCATCGCCTTCCCGAACGATTTCCGCCCCGAGCACAAGGCGGCCGATCTGCACGCGCAATACGGCGCCAAGACGCGCGAAGAGCTGGAAGCCGAACCTGTCACCGTGGTGCTGGCCGGCCGCATGATGCTCAAGCGCGAAGCGGGCAAAAAAGCCGCTTTCGCCACCCTGCAAGACGCTTCCGGCCCGAAGGCCGACGGCCGCATCCAGATCTACGCCACCCTTGATCTCACCGGCGAAGCGGCCATGGCCGCCCTGCACCACTATGACCTGGGCGATATCCTGGGCGTGACGGGCACCCTGTTCAAGACCAAGACGGACGAACTGACCATCAAGGTCACGGAACTACGCCTGATCACCAAGTCGCTGCGCCCGCTGCCGGACAAATTCCACGGCCTGGCCGACCAGGAAACCAAGTACCGCCAGCGCTACGTCGACCTGATCATGAATGAAGAGACGCGCCGCACCTTCAAGGCGCGTACCGCCGCCATCTCGTCGATCCGCCGCTTCATGGAAAAGAACGAGTTCATGGAAGTGGAAACGCCGATGCTGCACACGATCCCGGGCGGCGCGGCGGCAAAACCGTTCATCACGCACCACAATGCGCTGGACATGCAGATGTTCCTGCGCATCGCGCCCGAGCTGTACCTGAAGCGCCTGGTCGTGGGCGGCTTCGACCGCGTGTTCGAAATCAACCGCAACTTCCGCAACGAGGGCGTGTCGATCCGTCACAACCCGGAATTCACGATGATGGAATTCTACGCGGCCTACACCGACTACAAATGGCTGATGGACTTCACGGAAGCCGTCATCCGCCAGGCCGCCATCGACGCGCACGGCACCGCTACCCTGACCTACGGCGGCCGCGAGCTGGACCTGGCCAAGCCGTTCCACCGCCTGACCATCGTCGAAGCGATCAACAAATACGCGCCAGGCTACACGCCGGAACAGTTGAACGATGCGGAATTCATCAAGGAAGAGCTGAAGAAATTCGGCGTCAAGCCGTTCGCCACGGCCGGCCTGGGCGCGCTGCAACTGGCGCTGTTCGAAGAGACGGCTGAAGCGCAGCTGTGGGAACCGACCTACATCATCGACTACCCGGTCGAAGTGTCGCCACTGGCGCGCGCTTCCGACACGGTGGCCGGCATCACCGAACGTTTTGAACTGTTCATGGTGGGCCGCGAGATCGCCAACGGCTTCTCCGAGTTGAACGATGCGGAAGACCAGTCGGCCCGCTTCCTGGCGCAAGTGGCCGCCAAGGACGCCGGCGATGAAGAGGCAATGTTCTACGACGCCGACTACATCCGCGCGCTGGAATACGGCATGCCGCCAGCCGGCGGCTGCGGCATCGGCATCGACCGCCTGATGATGATCATCACGGATTCGCCAAACATCCGCGACGTGCTGCTGTTCCCTCATCTGCGCCGCGAAGAGTGATGAACACCTGAAAAATCTACTGCGCGTCGCGATTTGCGGCCTGCGATGCTCACTGTGCCATAGCACAGTTGCGCTTCTTAGCCGCAACTCCCATCCGCTCGCTACGATTTTTCAGGCGTTCGATGCTTCAAGGCAAAAAAAGCCGCCTGATTTCGCGATCAGGCGGCTTTTTTACGTCTGCCGCAGGACGTCAGCCGGCCAGGGTCACGCGCTGGTGGCTGCGGCTGGCCTGCTGCGCCGCCAGCGCCGTGGCCAGCGCGCGCATGCCGTCGTCGCCAGTGGCGGCCGGCTGCCCTTCGCCGCGCATGGCGCGCTGGAAGGCGCGCACCGAGCGCACGTACAGGTTTTCATGCTCGATGGGGATGTCGACGCTGCCATCGTCGCGGGTCAGGCAGATGGTGCCGACGGGGCGCTGCGTCATGACGCCGGTGGCGAAGATCGTGCCCTTGGTGCCGATGATTTCCACGCCGGACAGGGAATGCGGCGCATTGAACGCGTCGTGCACCTGCACCAGGGTGCCGTTGTCGAACTCGATGACGGCCATCAGGCCCTCTTCCAGCCCGGCCACCGTCATGCCGCCGCTGGTGGCGCAGGCTGTCACGTGGCGCGGTTCTGCATCGAGCAGGAAGCGCAAGGTGTCGACATCGTGCACGAACATGTCGAGCGTGACGCCACCCGACTCCGGCGCGTGCAGGCGCCAGCCGCGCAGGTGCTGCGGCAGGTTGTTCGCGTGCAGCACGCGGCAATACAAAGGCTGACCAATCTCGCCGGCGCGTATCAGCTCGCGCACCTTGCCGTGGCTGGCGGCGTTGCGCAAGTGGTGGTTAATTCCCAGCACCACGCCCGCTTCGGCGCAGCCGTCCAGCATGCGGCGGGCATCCTCCAGGTTCAGCGCCAGCGGCTTCTCGCACAGCACGTGCTTGCCGGCGCGCGCCGCCTGCAGCGTCTGCGCCATATGCCACTCATTGGTGGTGCTGATGTACACGGCGTCCGCGCCCGGATGGGCCAGCGCCGCATTCAAGTCCGTGTAGCTGGCGGCTATGCCGAACTGCTCGGCAAAGGCGGCGCCGCGCGCGGCGTCCGTGCTGACCACGGCCAGCACTTCCGCGTCACCCTGCTGGCGGATCGCGTCGACCATCCATTCGCGCGCCACGGTGCTGGCGCCGACCAAAATCCATCCGATCTTCTTCATTCCATTCTCCAGTTAAAAAGTGTGGCGCAGGCCGAGGTTCCATGCCTGGTTGCCGGTGCCGTTCTCGGTGGCATTGCCCACCACATAGGCGGCGCCGTTGCGGTTGTCGATATGCGCATAGGCCGCGTACAAGGTGCTGCGCTTCGACAGCGCGTAGGTGTAGCCGATGCCGATCTGGGAAGCGTCGCCGTTGGCGGCGCGCCGGTCGTCGCGCCGCACGTACGAGAACAGGACGCGGTGCGGGCCTACCGGCAAGGTGGCGCCCAGCATCAGGTCCGCGCTGTCGACCGTGGTGGCAGCGCCCGCAGTGCTCTTGCTGACGGCGACGGCGCCATGCGCCTTGACCACGCCGAAGTCCCAGGTGGCGCCAAGCACCGTGTTGCGCGCCCTGCCCGTCACCTGCACAGCCGACAAGGTGTTGGCATCCTGGTGCGCCATGCGCACATACAGCGGCCCGCTGGCATAGGTGGCTGCCGCGCCCGTGTAGCGCCTGGCCGCCGCGTCGCCGGGCACTTCGCCGAAGCCGTACGCCAGTTCGCCGGACAGTCCGCCGCGCACGGGCGAGCTGTAGGTGATGCTGTTGTCGACCCGACTGATGTAGCCGGCCGTGAAGACATTGCTCATCCTGCCCGCAAAACCCAGGTAAAACGGGTCCAGCGCGCCCAGGCTGCTATCGATGAACGTGTACTGGCGGCCCAGTCGCAGCGTGCCCGCCGCGCCGCTCAGGCCAACGAAAGCCTGGCGCCCGAACAGCAGGCCGCCCTGGGCCGAAGCGCCCGTGTCGGCCAGGATGCCTGCATCCATCGTAAAGATCGCCGTCATGCCGCCGCCCAGGTCTTCGCTGCCCTTGAAACCCAGCCGCGAGCCGTTGGCGATGCCGCTGGTCACCTTGAGCACCCTGCCGCCAGCGCCGCCGCTCTCGGACACCACGCCCAGGTCCGCGATACCGTACATGGCCACGTTCGACTGCGCGCAACACAGGCTGCCGCAGGCGCCGGCGCCGATGATCATTGCCATTGCTACCTTATTCTTCATCTCTTTCCCTGTCTGTGGATACTGCGCTTAGCTCACCAGGTGGCGTGGACGCTCGCCGCGCAAGCCGGCCAGCAGGTTGTCCACAGCCTGCTGCGCCATGGCGTAGCGCGTTTCATGCGTGGCCGAGCCGATGTGCGGCAGCGCCACCACATTGGCCATGCCCGGCAGCGGATTGTCCGGCGCCAGCGGTTCGCGCTCGAACACGTCGAGACCGGCGCCGTGGATCGTGCCCTGTTGCAGCGCCTCGATCAGCGCCGCCTCGTCGACGATGCGCCCGCGCGAACCGTTGATGAAGATGGCGCCGGGGCGCATCAGCGCGAACTCGCGCCGACCCATCATGCGTTCCGTCTGCGCCGTCAGCGGCAGCACCACGCAGACGAAATCGGAGCCGGCCAGCAAGTCGTCGAGCGCCACCTGGCGCGCGCCCAGCGCCACCTCCACCTCGGGTACCGCCTCGCCATTCACGTACAGCACCTGCATGCCGAAACCCAGCGCAGCGCGGCGGGCGACGGCGCGGCCGATGCGGCCCATGCCCAGCATGCCGATGGTCTTGCCATGCACGTTGACGCCATACTGGCTTTCCCCCACGCTGCGCGTCCAGCGTCCGGCCTTGACGAATTCGGCCAGTTCGACAACGCGCCGCGCGCTGGCCAGGATCAGCGCGAAGATCGTGTCGGCCGTCGTTTCCGTCAGCACGTCCGGCGTATTGGCCAGCAAGATGCCCCGTTCGCGCAAATAGTCGACGTCGAACTGGTCGACGCCCACCGAAATGGTGGAAATAATGCGCAGGTCAAAGGCCGGGTCCAGCAGTTCACGGTCCAGGCGCACGCTGGCGCCCAGCAAGCCGTGCGCGCCGCGAATGGCGGCGGCGAACGCGGCGCGGTTGCCCGCATCGATCGCCTCAAAGTACGTCACGTCGCATTCGGCGCGCAGGCGCACCAGCAGCGGCTCAGCCAGCTTTTTATACACAACGACATGTTTTTTCACGAGTGTTTCCCCTGTTCGGTTCAAGATTGGGCCAGCGCGTCGAGTTGGGCGCGGGTCGGCAAGCCTTCCATGTCGCCGGCCACCTGGATGGCGAAGGCGCCGACTCTGTTGCCGCGCCTTACCGCCTGCGCCAGCGGCAAGCCTTCCAGCAAGGCGCTGACCAGGCCGGCCGCGAAGCCGTCGCCGGCGCCCACCGTATCGACCACCTTGGCCACGCGCTCGCCCGGCACCATGCCGCTGTCGCCATCGGCCGTGCGGTAATAGGCGCCCTCGGCGCCCAGCTTGATGACCACCAGCCGCGCGCCCCGCTGCAGATAAAAGCCGGCGACGTCGTGCGGCAAGTCGTGACCGGTGAGAATTTTCCCCTCCCCCAGGCCGGGCAGCACCCAGTCCGCCTTGGCAGCGAGGCGGTTGATCTGTTCGACCATGACAGCTTGCGAGGGCCACAGCGAGGGCCGCAGGTTCGGATCGAACGACACGGTCCGGCCATGCTCGCGCATGAAGTCGAGCGCCTGGCCGGCGAACGCCAGGCTGGTCTCGGACAGCGCCGCGGCCACGCCAGTGGCGTGCAAATGGCGCGCGGACAGGAAATAGGCGGGGTCGAAATGTTCCGGCGCCAGCCGGCTGGCGGCGGAACCCTTGCGGAAGTATTCGACCAGCGGATCGGCGCCGTTCTCGGCCTTCTCCTTGAGCAGGAAGGCGCTGGACTGGCCGGCGACGGTGACGACGCGGCTGCAATCGACGCCCTCGGCCTGCACGCTGGCGCGGATGAAGCGGCCGAAGGAATCGTCGCCCACGCGGCTCAGCCAGCCGACCCGCAAGCCCAGGCGCGCCAGGCCGATGGCGACATTCGTCTCGGCGCCGGCCAGGCGGCGCGTAAAGTGCGCCACGGCCGCCAGATCTCCCGTTTCCTCGGCAACGAACATCGCCATCGCCTCGCCATAGGTGACGACGTCGAGCGCATGCGCCCCTTGAAGCATTTCATGTTCCATCATGCGGTCTCCAGCATCTGAATGTAGCGGCCCGTTTCGGCCACCAGGTCGGCCCCCTCCAACGGGAATTCGATGGCCCGCTGCACGCCAGGCGCAAAGTGGGCGAAGACGGCGCGCCAGGCCGGATCGGCCTCGGAGACGGCGCAGGCGGACAGCCGGCCCCCGTCATCGAGGACAGCCTTGCAATGCACATAGCGCACGTATGGCGCCAGCAGGCGCGCCGCCTGCTGCGCGTCCTCGCCCACCCAGCGCCAGTTGCCGATGTCGAAGGTCAGCCCCACCGGCAGCCCGCCTTCGCGCGCCGCCGCCAGGAAGCGCGCCATGGTCGCCAGCGCGCCGCCATGGGCCGTCTGGTCGTTTTCCACCAGCAGCGCCACGGGCGCGGCCGCCAGCAAACCATTCAAGGCCGGCAGGTCCGGCACGGCCGGGTAATGGCCCAGCGACACCTTCAGGTAACGCGCCCCCAGGCGCGCCGCCTCGTCCAGCATCTGCTGCAGCAGCTCCTGCTGCAACAAGCCGTCCGCGCCCCACAATTCGATGGGCGTGGAATACACGCAGTACAGGCCGCGCGCGGCCACCGCCGCGCCCATGCGCACCAGGTCCGGCAAGTCGGAGGTGAACAGCTCGCGGCGGATCTCGATGCCGGCGCCGCCCGCCTCGGCCACCACGTCGATGAAATGGCTTTGCCCCAGTTGCCTTACCCTGCTTGCGCCATAGGCCGACGCCGCCACCAGGACGGGGCTCATTTGATCGCTCCCGCGCCGACGAACTGGCGCGCTTCGGGCGTTTGCGGGTTGCTGAAAAAAGCTTCCGAAGGCCCGCTCTCCCACACCGTTCCCTGATGCATGAAGACGGTGACGTCGGCCATGCGCCGCGCGAACTCCATCTCGTGCGTCACCAGCAGCATCGTCATGCCGGCCTGCGCCAGTTCTTCCATCACCTTCAGCACTTCCTGCGTCAGCTCCGGGTCGAGCGCCGACGTCACTTCGTCGAACAGCATCACCTGCGGCTCCATCGCCAGCGAACGGGCGATCGCCACGCGCTGCTGCTGGCCGCCCGACAGCTGCTCGGGATAGGCGTCGCGCTTGTGGTCCAGGCCCACCTGCTTGAGCACGCGCAGCGCCGTGGCGCGGCCTTGGGCATCAGGCACCTTCTTGACGATGCGCGGCGCCAGCATGACGTTTTCTTCCACCGTCAGGTGGGGGAACAGGTTGTAGCTCTGGAAGACCATGCCGACATCCTTGCGCAAGTCGAGCAGACGCTCCTGGCGCGCCGTCAGCGTATGGCCGGCCACGACGATGCTGCCGCTGTCGATGGTTTCCAGGCCGTTGATACAGCGCAGCATGGTGCTCTTGCCGGAGCCGCTGCGGCCGATCACGGCGATCACCTGCCCACGCTCGACGGCGAAGGAAACGCCCTTGAGCACGTGGTTGGCGCCGAAGCTCTTGCTGATATTGTCAATTTCAACGATGGGCATGGAATTTCCTTTCCAGTGAATGGCTGTAGCGCGACAGCGGATAGCACATCGCGAAGTAGATCAGGGCGACGACGGGGAAGACGATGAAAGGCAGGAAGGTCGCATTGCTGACCAGTTGCCCTGCCCGCGTCAGTTCCACCACGCCGATGATCGAGGTGATCGAGGTGTTCTTGATGATCTGCACCATGAAGCCCACCGTCGACGGCAGCGAATGGCGCAGCGCCTGCGGCAGGATCACGTAGCGCAGCTGCTGGTAGCGGTTCAGCGCCAGCGCGGCGGACGCTTCCCACTGCTGCCGCTGCACGCCTTCGATGCAGGCGCGCCAGATCTCGCCCAGGTAAGCGCTGGAAAAGATCGTCATCGCCGCGCCGGCCGCGACGATCGGCGACAGCTTGTAGCCGAACAGGGCCAGGCCGTAATAGGTAAGGAACAGCACGATCAGCACGGGCGTGCCCTGGATCAGCTGGATGTACAGGGCGCTGGCGAAACGCAGGAACGGGCTGCGCGCCGTGCGCAGCAGCGCCACCGCGAAGCCGGCGATGCCGCCCGTGAGAAAGACGATTAGCGACAGGCCGATGGTCCAGCGCGTGGCCTCGAGCAGAAATTGCAGGTTATCCCAGGAAAAGTCACTGATCATGTCATGCTCCCATGCGCACCGCGCCCAGACGGCGGCGGCGTTTGAAGACGATCTGGCCCAATACCCAGAAGCTGAAGCGGAACAGCAGGGCCAGCAGGATGTACAGCACCATCACGACGATGTAGATCTCGAAGCTGCGGAAGGTTTCCGCGTCGAGCAGGTGGGCGGCGGCGGTCAGCTCTTCGGCGGAAATGGCCGACACGACGCTCGAGGCGAGCATCATCAGCGTGAACTGGCTGGCCAGCGCCGGATAGACTTTTTCCAGCGCCGGCAGCAGTACCACGTGGCGCATCACCTGCCAGCGCGTCATGCCCAGCGCCTGGGCCGCCTCCAGCTGCGACGGATGCACGGCGACTATGCCGGCGCGCACGATTTCCGCCGCATAGGCGCCCAGGTTGACCGTCATGGCGACGAGCGCGGCGCCGTTCGCGTCGAGCTGCAGGCCCAGCGACGGCAGGCCAAAGTAAATGATGAACAGCTGCACCAGGAACGGCGTGCTGCGAATCACCTCGACATAGGCGCGCACCGCGGCGCGGGCATAGGCGGGACCGTTCTTCAGGATGACGGCGGCGCACACGCCCACCGCCAGCCCCAGCACCATAGCCAGGGCGCTCAGGCGTATCGTCAGCGCCGCGCCCCACAACAGGCGGTCCAGCGATTGCATGACGAGTTCAAAATGAAATTCATACGGCATACTCAACTCCTTTTCTACGTGCGCATCCCCGGCCGCGCCACCATGGCGGCGCGCCGTGCGGACAGGCACTATCCCTGTGCGGGTTGCGGTATCAGAAGGTCGGCAGCGCTGGCAGCGGCGCGCCGCTCCACTTGCGCGCGATGGCGTCGAGTTCGCCGTTCAGCTTGACGTAGTAGATGAAGTTGTTGAGCCACTGGTGCAGCTCGAAGTCGCCGCGGCGCACCGCCATCGAGTTGGGCTGCAGCGAGTAGGCGAACCGAACCTCGATCTTGCCCGCGCCGCGCGTCTTGATGATGTCGAGCGCCATCGTGCTGGGGATCGACACGGCGTCGACCTGCTTGCTGAGCAAGGCCTGGGTGACGGTGGCGTCATCCTCGAAACGCACGATGCTGGTGCCGGCCGGCGCCATGCGGCTCAGCGCCGTGTCATTCGTGGTGCCGCGCGTCACGCCCACTTTCTTGCCCTTCAGGTCGGCCAGGGCCTTGAATTTTCCGCCGACAGGTGCGACGATCGCCAACTCAAACGCGCTGTAGGGCATGGTGAACATCAGGGTCTTGGCCCGTTCCGGCGTGGGCGCCAGGGTCGCCACGAGGAAGTCGACCTTGCCCGATTCCAACGATGGCACGCGCGACGGCGCTGTCAGGGGCACCACTTCCACGGGCAGGTTCAGGTATTTGCCGATCAGGTTGGCGACGTCGACATCGTAGCCGACGGGCGCGCCCTTGGCGTCGATGCTGCCAAACGGCGGCGTGCCGCTGACCACGCCGATGCTCAGCTTGCCCTTCTTGATCAGGTCACCAAGCGTCTGGGCGCCGGCGTCGGCGGCCGCGCCCAGGGCGCACGTTGCTGCGAGCGCACAGGCCACGAACTTCGCGTAAAACAGTGTCGTCATCTTCATGCTTCAGTCTCCTGTGATCCCGGTATCGGCCTCGTCGAGGCGCTTCCGGGAATATTGTCAAATGGACGATTCAGATCGTCTCTTGCCGTGTCGTTTCAACTTATTTTCAACCTCATGCCAACCTCCTGCCATTGCCCTGCCTGACTATCCATGCCCCTTTCCAATGAAAATACCGTTTATGAAACCGGTTCCATAGCTTCCCCAAAAAAAAGGGCGACGCCCTCTTTCCGTCAAGCTCCGTCCTTGCCCGCAATTCCTCGCTGGGTGGAATTGCGCACAATCAACTTACCTGGCAACAGCACCTCGCGCGGCGGGCACTGATCGCCCTGCAGGCGAGACAGCATGCACGTCATCGCCGAAAAGCCGATCTCGTAAGTCTGTTGCTCGATCGTGCTCAGGCCCGCCAGCGGCGACCACGGCAATTCGTCAAAGCCCAGCAAGCCCACGTCTTGCGGCATGCGCAATTCGAGGCGCTGCAGCATCAGCGCCAGTTCCAGCGCCACCATGCCGTTCGACGCCAGCAGCGCCACGCGGCGGCCGCGCCATTGCGCCAGGCGTTGCCGCACCTGCGCGTCGATGGAGGGCCGGTCGTCCAGGTCCACCGCCAGCACTTCGCCCACGCAGCCGGGATGCTCGGCCATCACGGACTGGAAACCGTCGGCGCGCATCAGGCGCGAACTGACGCCCGTCAAGGGTGGCGCGACAAAGACGATGGCGTCGAAACCCTGCTCGATCAGATGCGCGGTAGCCAGTCGGCCCGCCTGCACATTGTCCAGGCCCACCAGGTCGAAATCGACGCCTTCGATGCGGCGGTCGACCAGCACGATAGGCATGCCCGCCAGCTGCAAGTCGGACGACTGGATATTGCGCCCCTGCGTGTTGACGATCAGCCCTTCCACGCTGTACGAGCGCAGCGCGGCAAGCGACTGGCGTTCGCGCTGTTCGTCATTGCCGGTATTACACAAGATCAAGGTATAACCATGTTGCTGGCAAGCCGCTTCCACGCCTTGAAGCACGGCCACCGTGTAGGGATTGAGCATGTCCGCCACGACCATGCCGATCAAGCGCGTGCGTCCGCGCTTGAGGCCACGCGCCATCTGGTTCGGCTGGTAGCCGAGGCGCGCGATGGTACTGGTGATCTGCTGGCGGATGTTCTCGGACAGGGCATCGAGTTCGCCGCCGAGAAAACGCGACACGCTCGTCTTCGACACGCCCGCCTCGCGCGCCACCTGGGCGATGGTCACGGGCCGGGCCGGCTCGCCGGAGACTGTTTTTTTGCTGCCGCGTACTAAATCCAAGGTTGATCTCCACTACCTGTTGATATGCATATTTTTATTTTGGAACCGGTTCCAAAGATAGCACCCACGAATCGATGACGCAAGCGATTTGATTGCCTGTGGCGGCGAAGGAACACGATGGGGGCATGGCTGGGAACGCAGATGAAAAGGCGCCGCCCTCCCCCCGGCAAACGCAGGGAGCGGGCGGCGCTGCTTGAAAAACGTCTTATTGGACCACGGTATAGCAAGGCACGTATGCCGTGCCCGCCAGCTTCATGCGGTGCTGCGCCACGAAGGAAGCGAGCAGCGCATCCATCGGGCCGGCGATGGATTTGTCGCCGTGGATCTCGAAATTGCCGTGCTTTTCGATCGAGCGGATGCCGTCATCCTTGACGTTGCCCGCCACCACGCCCGAGAACGCGCGGCGCAGCTGGGCCGCCAGCAAGTGCGTGGGCTGGTTCTTGTGCAGGCTCAGGTTGCGCATGTTTTCATGCGTGGGCTGGAACGGCTTCTGGAATTCGTGGTCGATCTTCAGCAGCCAATTGAAGTAATACGCGTCACTGTGCGCCTTGCGGAATTCGCGCACCTGGCGGATGCCTTCAAGCATTTCGCGCGCCACCAGTTCCGGGTCGTCGATGATGATTTTATAGCGCTGCTGCGCTTCCGGGCCCAGCGTGTCGCTGATGAACTGGTTGATCTGCACGAAGTACTCGCGCGAGGTTTCCGGGCCCGTGAAGATCAGCGGGAACGGAATCTCGGCATTGTCCGGATGCAGCAGGATACCGAGGATATACAAAATCTCTTCGGCCGTGCCGGCGCCGCCGGGGAAAACGACGATGCCGTGGCCCGCGCGCACGAACGCTTCCAGGCGTTTTTCGATATCCGGCATGATGACCAGGTCATTGACGATGGGGTTAGGCGACTCGGCGGCGATGATGCCCGGCTCCGTGATGCCAAGGTAGCGGCCATTGTGCAGGCGCTGCTTGGCGTGGCCGATGGTGGCGCCCTTCATGGGGCCCTTCATGGCGCCGGGGCCGCAACCGGTGCAGATATCGAGGCCGCGCAAGCCCAGCTGGTAGCCCACTTCCTTCGAATAATTGTATTCGGCGCGGTTGATCGAGTGACCGCCCCAGCACACGACCAGGTTCGGGTTGAGCTGGGTTTGCAGTACGTTCGCGTTGCGCAGGATATGGAAGACGGCGTCCGTCACGCCTTCCGTGCTCTGCAAATCGAATTTCGGGTTGCCCGTGACTTCATCGCTGACGAAGATGATGTCGCGCAGCACGGCAAACAGGTGCTCGTGGATGCCCTTGATCATCTTGCCGTCGACAAAGGCGATGGCTGGCGCGCCCTTGATGTCGAGCTTGATGCCGCGCTCGCGCTGGATGATGGAGATTTCAAACGATTGGTAGCGCTCCAGCAGGGCGCGGCCATCGTCGATGGTGCTGCCGCAATTCAAGACCGCCAGCGCGCAGCGGCGGAAAGTGTTGTACAGGCCGCCCTGGCTGGTGTCGAGCAGTTTGTTGACTTCAGTCTTGGAGAGCACGTCCAGGCGGCCTTCCGGTGAAACCAGAGTATCGATAACGTCGTGTTCCATAATGCGAAAAATCCCTTTAAAAATCGATGCTCGAAGGTCTTGCAGCCTTAATATACGACAAGTCAGGCAAGTTGTGCTGTGCCGCCGCAAAATCGCCCGGGCCGCCCTTGCCTGCAAACCGGTTTGACTAATATGAAACAGTCATTCTTGCTAATGCGAATCGAAATCTTCGCTCAGCGCAATTTGTAGATTAGAATGCCAGCCTATTGGAATTCCCGTGCGTGAGGTTCTTCATGAGAGTCCCCGCCGCCCGCAGGCTTCCATAAGTTCGTTGTATCGATTGACTATAATAATTTTTCAGGAGGAACCGCATGAGCGGTGCGACTACGCCCAACAAGGAAGCCGTTATTCCCGAGTTCAAGCAGATTATGGGCCATCCAAGCCCATTGTGGATGTTGTTCATGACTGAATTCTGGGAACGCTTCGCGTTCTACGGAGTTCGCTGGGCGCTGGTACTGTACATCGTTGCCCAGTTCCACGGCGGCGACGGTTCGGGACAGGCAGCGGCCAACCTTACCTACGGTTCCTTCCTCGCGCTGGTGTACGCCGGCGCCCTGTTCGGCGGCTACATCGCCGACCGGGTCATCGGTTACCAGCGCTCCATCCTGCTGGGCGCCGTCTTCATGGCTGCCGGCCTGTTCTGCATCTCGGTACCGAACCAGGACATCTTCAACCTGGGCCTGGCCACCATGATCGTCGGTAACGGCATGTTCAAGCCGAACATCTCGACCATGGTCGGCAAGCTGTACACGACAGCCGATCCGCGCCGCGACAGTGGCTTCACGATCTTCTACATGGGTATCAACATGGGCGCCATGGTTGCGCCTGTCTTCACCCAGTGGCTGGCCGAGTCGATCTTCGGCACCAGCGCCATGCCTTCGTACAAGATGGTCTTCATGGCCTCCGGTTTCGGCATGCTGATCAGCCTGGTTTGGTTCGCCATCGGCCGCCGCGCCCTGAAAGGCATCGGCGCTCCGGAAGCCGGTTCCGGCAACCCGATGCGCGTCGTCTGGGTAGCCGTCGGCTCCCTGTGCGTGATCCCGCTCGTGTACTTCCTGCTGACCGTCGGCGCTGAAAAGCTGCAAATCGTCCTGACCGCGCTATTCATCGGCCTGGCCGTGATGCTGATGATCGAAGGCATACGCAACGGTAAAGTTGCGCGTGACCGTGTCATCGCCATGCTGCTGATTTTTGTCTTCAACATCCTGTTCTGGATGTTCTTCGAACAGGCAGGCAGCTCGTTTACCTTCCTGGCTGACAAGATCGTCAACCGCGACCTGGGCTTCTGGATCTTCCCGACCGCCTACTTCCAGACCGTCAATTCGGTCGCCATCATCATTTTTGCGCCTATCATCGCCGCCATCTGGGTCTTCCTGGCGCGCCACAACGTCAATCCATCGATCCCGCGCAAATTCGGCCTGGGCTTGCTGGGGAATGCCTTGGCCTTCGGTTTGCTGATCTTCGCTCTGTCGAGCCTGGTTGGCGCCGATAACAAGATCCCGTTCTGGACCCTGGCAACCGTGTACGTGCTGCAATCGATCGGCGAGCTGTGCCTGTCGCCTATCGGCCTGTCGATGGTCACCAAGCTGGCGCCAGTACGCCTGGTCGGCCTGGGCATGGGCGGCTGGTTCCTGTCGACCGGTATCGGCAACAACCTGTCGGGCATCTTCGCCAGCCACGTCAGCGGCACGAGCGGCATGTCGGTACAGTCGGCCCTGTCCGGCTACACCTTCGGCTTCTGGTCCCTGCTGGGCGCCGGCGTCGTGCTGTTCCTGATCGCACCGCTGATCAACAAACTGATGCACGGCGTGAAGTAAGCGTTTTGCCTTAGCTGAAAACGGCGGCCTGCGGGCCGCCGTTTTTCATTCCGGCAGCAGTTTCTCCCTTGCCGGGCGGTACAATACGGCCAGGGCCACCGGCCATCCACCCACATTACTGAAAAATCCCATGTCCAGCATCTCCACCACCACGCCCCTCTCCGACGACGAATACGCCGAACTCGACACCCTGCTGGCCGCCCCTGCCCTGGCCGGAGCGGCCATGGACGTGTCCATGCTGGAAGGTTTCCTCACGGCCGTCGCCCTGAGCCCGAAACAGATCGCGCCGGAACAATGGCTGCCCTGGGTCTGGGACAAGACGGCCGGCAGCGTCTTGCCAGCACCCGACGCGGCCAGCGAACGGGCGGCCAGCCTGGCCCAACGCCACCACGCCTACATGGTCGAATGGCTGGCGAAGGACCCGGACAGCTTCGAGCCCATCTACGTCTGCGGCCCCGAATGGAGCGTGCCTGCCTGGTGTGCCGGCTTCCTGCTTGGCACCAGCCTGGACAAGCCCCAGTGGGCGGCCCTGGCCGTCAGCCACCCGGAGTACCTGGCGCCGTTCCAGCACCTGGCCACGGCCAGCGAGCTCGATGACGATGCGGCCGAAACGGCCATGGATGGCGTGATTCCCGCTGTCATCGCCATCAATGCGGCCTGGGCGCGCCAGCGCCACCTGAAAAGCCAGGCACACAGCCAGCCCGGCGCTACGGTCTTGCGCGACGTGCCGAAGACGGGCCGCAACGACCCGTGCCACTGCGGCAGCGGCAAGAAATATAAAAAATGCTGTGCCGACGCCGATAGCGCGGCCACCTAAGGCGTTCCGTCCTTGCGCCAGTTGCTGACGGCCATCCTGCGCTTCCTGCTGCGCCATGCGCTGCAGTTCGCGCTCTTCATCGTCATCCTGCTGGCCGGCCGCCTGCTGCTGGCCGAATGGCGCGCCTACAGCGCCGGCAGCGAGGCCGTGGCCGCGCTCAGGCTGGCCGCCTACGGCGCCGATCATCATGGCGCCGGCCTGGCGGCGGCCGCCACGGCGAGAGTCAACGCCCTGCAAAAGACCTCGCAAACGGCCATCGCCGCGAGGCTGGCGCAAGTGCAGGCGCAATTGACCGCCTTGCACGCGCGGCAGCAACCGTCGCTGTTTACTCTTCCCCTGCCCGACACGAACACCCTGGCCCTGCACGCGCAGGACGAAGCGGCGCGCCGCGTGGAAATCGAAGTGCTGGTGCAGGAAGCCCGTTATCTGACCTCCCTGCAGGCGGCGCTCAGCGGCGAAGATGCGCGGCACGCGCTGGCGCGCCTGCACGCGGAACACGTCAGCGCGTATGCGATGCTGCAGCAGAACCTGCTCCAGCGCCGGGAACTGGAAGCGCAGCACCCGCTGGCGGCCCGCCTGCCCGGCAGCGACGCTTACGCGCAGCTGTCGCAGCTCGAATTGCAAGGCCAGCGCCTGCGCGACATCAACCTGCAGGCTTACAAGGCCTGGGCAGCACAGCGCGCGCGCACCAGCGACGCCACGAACGCCGCCCGCCCCGCGCCATTCGCCATCGACGAGCAAGCGCTAGCCGGCGCGCTGGCACCCGTACAAAAGGCCATCGCGGCCGGCGAAACACAGCTGGCGCACAACTGGATCGCTCGCTGGCGCGCTCCCGTCATGGACGTGGCGCCCACGGCCGCCCTGCTGGTACTGTCGGCCATCCTGCTCCCCGTCGCCATCAAGGCCTTCTTTTACTTCGTGCTGGCACCCATCGCTTCCCGTTTGCCGCCGCTGTCGATTGCGCGCGAGTTGCAGATGGCGGGCAGCTCCCTTCCCCTTCCGCCACATGGCGAATCGCGCATCTCCTCCGTGTCGCAGGCATTACAGCTAAACCCTGGGCAGCAGATGCTGATCCATCCCGAATACCTGCAATCGTCGCCCGTCAGCACGCGCAAGCGCACACAATGGCTGCTGGACTGGCGCTTCCCGTTCACCAGCCTGGCCGCCGGCATGGTGGCGTTGACCCGCCTGCACAGCGACGCGACGGCATCCGTGACAATTTCCGCCAGCGACGATCCGCTGCTGGAAGTGGCCATCGTTCACCTGCCAGCCGGCAGCGCATTGGTATTCCAGCCACGGGGGCTGGTGGGATTGATCTGCGACTCTGGCCAGCCACTGGCGATATCGTGCCACTGGCGCCTGGGCAGCCTGCACGCCTGGCTTACCTTGCAGCTGCGCTTCGTCGTCTTTCGCGGCCCCGTCACCCTGATCGTGCGCGGCTGCCGCGGCGTGCGCCTGGAGCGGGCCGGCCAGGGCCGCTCCATCAGCCAGTCCGCCACCCTGGGTTTTACTACCGACGTGCTGTACTCGACCCTGCGCAGCGAAACCTTCATCCCCTACCTGCGCGGCCAGCAGGCGCTGCTCAACGACCGCTTCGACGGCGCCAACGGCGTCTACCTGTACGAGGAAACTCCGCGCCACGGCAAGCAGCCGGGCAAGGTGGGCAGCTGGTTCGAGGGATTGACGGACGCCCTGTTGAAAGTGTTCGGCATCTAGCCGGAGAGACCCTATGAACGATTTCCTGTTTGCCGATTTTCTCGAGGACCAGGCCGTGTATGCGGCGCTAGAAGCCTACTGGCAGGCACGCCTGGCCTTCCTCGACGGTCTATGCGCGCCGTATCTGCGCACCGCCTTTGCCAACGGCCAGCCGTTTTATGACGGCAATCCCATCATCAACCTGGCGGACCGGAACGCTGGCAAGGCGGCGCGCATCGTGCAGCAATGCCCGCTGGAATTCGGCCACGACTACACGAGCTTCGAGCAAGCCATCGAGCTGGCCGACGGCGATGGACACCGCCCGGCGCGGGAAAAAATCATCGTGCTGACCTTGACGCAGGCAACGGCGCAGAGGGCCGAGGACGAGCTACGCGCCTGGTTTGCGTCAGCGTAAGGCTGCCGGCTACGCCGCAATCGAATGCGACACCGTCAGCCACTCGCCCGGCTGCAGGTTCGCCGCCGCCTCGCGGGTGGCCAGCACGCTGTCCGGGTCCAGGTCGGACCGGTTCAGCTTGTAGGAATAGGCGAAATCGTCGGCATCGAATGCCTGCCCCGCCTTGACGTAATACTTAAAGCCAACAAAGGAGTCGGGATTGGTGACGACTGTGTACTCAAGCGTGACGCTGTTCATGGCGGGCCTCGTCGACGACGGTGAAGTAGCCATTATGCTTCAATTCCGGCCGCAGCGATGCGGCGGCTGATCCTTGCGGCAAGTCAATAGCCCTGCCGGCAGCCAGCGCTACAGTAGCCAAAGCCAACCACTACGCCATCGCTGCCATGCGCACCTTGCTCACGAAAATCAGAAACACACTGGCGCCGCAGGCGGGGCTGCCGGCGGCGGCGCGCATGGAGCGGCTGTCGGACCGGCGCGGCCTGCCCGCCGTTGATCCCGGACCGCAAGCCGTCGTCAAGGCTTGCACGGCCTGGCTATGCGCGGCGCAGGACCATTCCAGCTCAAACGACGGCGGCGTCGCGCGCGACTACAGCCTGCTGACAGGGTGGTCGAGCTCCTACCCGGAAACCACCGGCTACATCATCCCCACCTTCATCGCCCTGGCGCAGCGCACGGGCGACGATGGGCTGCACGGGCGCGCGCGCCGCATGCTCGATTGGTGCGTGGCCATCCAGTTCCCGGAAGGCGGTTTTCAGGGCGGGAAGATCGATTCCACGCCGCGCGTGCCCGTCACCTTCAACACGGGGCAAATCCTGCTTGGCCTGGCCGCCGGCGTGCAAGCGTACGGCGCGCCATACCAGGAAGCCATGCATCGCGCGGCAAGGTGGCTGCGCGACAGCCAGGATGCCGACGGCTGCTGGCGCCGGCATCCGACGCCGTTCGCCAGCGCGGGCGACAAGGCCTACGAAACGCATGTGGCGTGGGGCCTGTTCGAAGCGGAGTGCGTCGCGCCGGGCCACGGCTATGGCGCGGCCGGCCTGCGCCAGGTCGACTGGGCACTGACCAAACAGCGTCCCAACGGCTGGTTCGCCTCGAACTGCCTCGACAACCCGCTGCTGCCCCTGACCCATACCATCGGCTACGCCTTGCGCGGCCTGCTCGAAGCGCACCGCTTTTCGGCGCGCGCCGACTTGCTGAACGCCGCCGCGCGCACCGGAACGAGCGTCGCCAGGGCCGTGGCTGCCGACGGCTATCTGGCCGGTCGCCTCGGTCCGGACTTCCAGCCGGGGGCCGGCTACGCCTGCCTCACGGGTTCCGCGCAAAACGCCCATTGCCTGTTCCTGCTGTACCAGCTCACGGGCGAGCGGCACTACCTCGACGCGGGGCGCCGACTGAACCGTTTTGTGCGTCGCTCGGTCAGCATCGACGGTCCCGCGCACGCGCGCGGCGGCGTCAAGGGTTCGTTTCCCGTCGATGGCGACTACGGCACCTGGGCTTACCTGAACTGGGCCGCCAAATTCTGCATCGATGCCAACCTGCTGGAACTGGACCTGGAACCGGATTTGGCTGGGAAAGCAAACGATGCTTGAACAGGCCAGGCGGGCCGCCAGGGCCGCGCTGGAAGCGTGGCACCGCGCCGCCAGCGCCCGGCACGTGCGCCACAACGCGCCCCACGTGACGCGCGCCGGATTGGCCGCCGACCTTGCGCGGCTGGGCATCGCGCAGGGAGATACGCTGTTCGTGCATTCTTCGCTGAAAAGCCTGGGCTACGTGGAAGGCGGCGCGCTGGCCGTGATAGGCGCCCTGCAGGACGCCGTCGGCCCGCAAGGCACCCTGCTGCTGCCCACCTACTATCTGCCCGGCGGCACGGTGCGCGCCACCTGCGCCATGCCGGACTATGTGTTCGACCCGCGCCGCCATGGCACGCACATGGGCCGCCTGCCCGAAGCGTTCCTCGCCAGCGCCGGTGTCCGGCGCAGCATCCACCCCACCCATTCCGTCTCCGCGTGGGGCCACCATGCCGCCGACCTCACCGAGGCGCACCACCACGCGCCCTCGATCTTCGGCATGGACTCGCCCTGGCAGCGGTTTATCGGCTGCGAGCACGCGAAGGTGCTGGGTCTCGGCATTTCCATGGGGCCGGTGACGTTCTATCACGCGCTGGAAGACGCCATGGGCGACGCCTTTCCCGTGCCCGTGTGGGAAGACGATACAAAGCTGCTGGCCTGCCTGGACCACGCCGGCCAGCGCTGGGACGTGCCCGTGCGCCCTTTCGATCCCGCCGTCGCACACCGCCGCATCGACCATCCCGGCCGCGGCGACCTGCGCGCGTATTTTCACCGGGAATTTGACACCGCCGGCCTGCGCGTCAACGGCCAGGTGGGCGACGCGGCGTCGTGGGCCATTCCGGCGCAGGCGTTTTATGAGCACCTGCACCGGCTGGCCAGTGAGCACGTGACGATCTACGCCAGCGCGGCGCAGCTGGCGGCGCGGCCCATCGGGCACACATAAAAAAACCGCCCGGATAGTCATGACACCGGGCGGTTCTCATTGGCGTGCGTAAAACATCAAGCCTGCGGGCGATCCGCTTTCTTCTCACGCGCCACGATATACAGCAGCACGATGATGGCCGCATACGGCAGCAACGACAGCGCATCCGAGTGCAGGCCCGCGTAGAACGGGTTGCCGTGCTCCGCCCAGTCGGCCATCATCTGGTCGAAGTGCGTCAGCACGCCGGCCGTAATCGCAATGATGATGCCAGCCAGCGCGCCGCCGGCGATGTAGCCGGACGCCAGCAGCACGCCCGAACTGCGGTCGCCCGCCAGCTGACGCTCTTCCTCGTTCAGTTTTGCGTTGTGTTCCAGCTTGTTGTTGCGACGGTCCGCCAGCCAGCGCACCAGGCCGCCGACGAAGATCGGCAGGGTGGACGACAGCGGCAGGTACACGCCCACGGAAAACGCCAGCGACGGTATGCCGGCCATTTCCAGCACCACGGCGATCATCACGCCGAACAGCACCAGGGTCCACGGCAGTTGCTGGTCGAGGATGCCCTTGATGATGTAGGACATCAGCACGGCTTTCGGCGCATCGTATTTTTTCACTTCCGAACCGTCCGGACGCTTGCTGTAATGGCCATTGATGCCCGGATCGACCAGGTAAGCCAGTTGTCCATCGTCCTTGACAAAATATTTGCCGGCCGGGCCGCCCACGGTGTCCGTCTTTTGCCAGACTTTATACGTATTGTGGTCGGTGTCGGCTTGCGGGCCATGCAGCTCGCCCGTCACCGTCAGCTTGGACGCATCGACCGTCAAGCCTGGCGCCACTTGCGCGGCCGGCACGTAGACGGTGCTCGCTTCGTTCAGTTTCAGCAGGATCGGACCGAGGATCAGGGCCGACGACAAGGCGCCGGCCAGGATCGCGTACTGCTGCAGGCGCGGCGTGGCGCCCACCAGGTAGCCCGTTTTCAGATCCTGCGAAGTGGTGCCGGCATTGCTGGCGGCGATGCACACGATGGCGCCCACCGACAAGGCAGTCACATAGTAACGCCCGCCCGTCCAGCCCATGATGAGAAAGATCAGGCAGGTAAACAGCAAGGTGGCCACGGCCATGCCGGAGATCGGATTCGACGAGGAGCCGATTTCGCCCGTCAGGCGCGACGACACGGTGGCGAACAGGAAGCCGAAGACGAGAATGAGCAGCGCGCCGAGGAAATTCATGTGCAGCGGCGTGGCAAAGGTGATCACGGCGATGATGGACAGGCAGCCGACGATGACCCATTTCAGGGGGATATCCTGGTCGGTGCGCAAGGTGGAATCGCTCTTCACGCCCTTGCCGATGCCTTTCAGGCCGGCCGACAGGCTGCGCCAGATCATGGGCATGGCGCGCACCAGCGAAATCAGGCCGCCCGCGGCCACGGCGCCCGCGCCGATGTACAGCACGTAGGCGCTGCGCACGTCGTCGGCACCCATTTCGCTGATCAACTTGGTGCCTGGCGAAAGCACGGTGGTCAGGCTGTCGCCGAAGAACTTGATCATCGGGATCAAGAGCAGGTACGACAGCACGCCGCCGGCCGCCATGGTGGCGGCGATGCGCGGGCCGATGATGTAGCCCACGCCCAGCAATTCAGGGGAAATCTCGGCGCCGATGGAGCCGCCCTTCAGCGGTGCGGCAAATTCCACGCCCGGCGTATCCTTCCAGCCCTTGAACGAGATATTGAACACTTTATACAGCAAGCCGACGGCGAAACCGCCGAAGATGATCTTGGCGCGGCGCTTGGCGTCCAGCGCAGCGGCCGAGTCTTTCTCGATGCTTTCGCCGGCGGCGATGCGCGAGTCTTCCGTGGCGGCCGCCTTCAGCACTTCGGCGCAAGCCGTGCCTTCGGGGAATTTGAGTTCCTTGTGCTGGTCGACGATCATGGTGCGGCGCATGGGGATCATCATCAGGATGCCCAGCAGGCCACCGAGGATACCGACCAGCATGACGCGCGAGATTTCCAGGTCGAAGCCCAGGATCAGGATGGCGGGCATGGTCACGCCCAGGCCGAAGGCCAACGACTCGCCGGCCGAACCGGCCGTTTGCGTGATGCTGTTTTCCAGGATCGACGAATCCTTGCCGCCCACCTTCTTGGCCAGGCCGAACAGGGTGATGGCGATCACGGCGACGGGGATCGAGGCGCTGACGGTCAGGCCCACTTTCAGCACCAGGTACAGCGAGGAGGCGCCAAAGACCATCCCCAGGATGACGCCCATGAACAGCGCGCGGAAGGTCATCTCGGGCAGCTTCGCATCGGCCGGAATATACGGCTTCACGGCGCTCGGCATTGCATCTTTTGCCATAAATAAATCCTTAATTGTATAAAATAAACAGCCCGGATCGACGCCCGGGCTATTTTCTTGAAGCCGAGACTATCGCACAGCCGCGTTTCGATGAAAAGGTTTTTTGCACCCGGTCCCGGAGACCTGCCCCGCCGCCCCGCCCGCACAGGAAGCGCTCGCGCATTGGTCTATAATCGCTGCCACCGTGCCTTGCACGCTCATGTGAGACTGCCTTGACTGCCAAACGATCCGGATTCCCCTGGCCTTCCCGCCGCGCCACCGTGCGCGGCTTCATCCTCGCCGGCGCCGCCGCGCTGGCCGCAGCCGTGCTGCTGGCCGCCTACCTGTTCCTGTACGTACGCCCGCGCCTGCCCGAACTGGGCGTCATCACGGACTACCAGCCGAAGATACCGCTGCGCGTGTACACGGCCGATAATGTGCTGATCGGCGAATTCGGCGAAGAGCACCGCGACTTCGTGCCGATTGCGCAAGTGCCGGAAATGATGAAAAAGGCCCTGCTGGCCATCGAGGATGGCCGTTTTTACGAACACCACGGCATCGACTTCGTGCGCGCCGGCGGCGCCGTGCTGTCGAACCTGCGCCACGGCTTCGGCCACGGCGGCGGTTCCACCATCACCATGCAGGTGGCGCGCAATTTCTTCCTGACGCGCGAAAAAGTCGCCTCGCGCAAGCTCAATGAAATCATGCTGGCCCTCAAAATCGAGTCGGCCCTGTCGAAAGACCAGATCCTCGAGCTGTACATGAACCAGATGTACCTGGGCCAGCGCTCGTTCGGCTTCGGCAGCGCGGCGCAGACCTACTTCGGCAAGCCCTTGTCGGAACTGTCGATCGCGGAAATGGCCATGCTGGCGGGCCTGCCGCAAAACCCCTCGCGCCACAACCCGATCAGCAATCCGAAAAAGGCGCACGCGCGCCAGCAGCTGGTATTGAAACGCATGCGCGAACTCGATTACATCAGCGAAGGCCAGTACCGGCAGGCGCTGGCCCAGCCGCTGCATATCAATACCCGCGGCAAGCAGGGTTTCGATACGCACGCCGAATACGTGGCCGAACTGGCGCGCCAGGCCGTGTTTGCGCAGTTCAAGGAAGACAGCTACACCAAGGGTATCAGCGTCTATACGACGATACTGAAAGCGGACCAGGATGCGGCCTACGCCTCGACGCGCCGCAACGTCATCGCCTACGACCAGCGCCACGGCTACCGCGGCCCGGAGACCTTCATCGACATGCCGATCGACCCCGAGCAGCGCGACGACGCCATCGACGCGGCGCTGCAAAAACGCCCGGACAGCGATGGCCTGATCGCCGCCGTCGTCACGGACGTGGCCAGCGGCAAGGTGGTGGCCGACACGGGCGACGGCGACGCCAAGGCCATCACGGGCGACGGCTTGCGCTTTGCCGCCCCTGCCCTGTCCGCCAAGGCGAGCGCCGGCATCAAGCTGCGCCCTGGCGCCGTGATCCGTATCAGCAAGGATGCCAAGGGCAACTGGGCCATCACGCAAGTGCCACTGGTGGCCGCCGCCTTCGTCTCGCTGGACGCGGAAACGGGCGCCTACCACGCCATGGTGGGCGGCTTCGACTACAACCTGCAGAAGTTCAACCACGTCACGCAGGCCTGGCGTCAGCCCGGTTCGGCCATGAAGCCTTTCGTGTATTCGGCGGCGCTGGAAAAAGGCTTTTCGCCGGCCACCCTGATCAACGACGTGCCACTGGAAATGCAGGCGGGCGGCAAGGTGTGGGCGCCGCAGAATGACGACTTCAAGTTCGACGGCCCCATCACCATGCGCTACGCGCTGGCGCAATCGAAGAACGTGGCCTCGGTGCGCATCCTGCGCGCGCTGGGCGTGTCATATACGCACGACTTCATGGAAAAATTCGGTTTCGATCCGGCGCGCCAGCCCAGCAACCTCACCATGGCGCTGGGCACGGGTTCCGTCACGCCCGTGCAGATGGCGGGCGCCTACGCCCTGTTCGCCAATGGCGGCCACCAGGTGGAACCGTATCTGATCGACCGCATCGTCGACGCCAAGGGCACGGTGCTGATGCAGACCAAGCCGCCCGCGCCGAACGACGACAAGACCCTGGCACTGGACCCGCGCAACGCCTTCGTGATGGACAGTATGCTGCGCGAAGTAGCCCGCACGGGCACGGGCGCGGCGGCAACGAAAAAACTGGGACGCAGCGACATCGCCGGCAAGACGGGTACCACCAGCGATGCCGTCGACGGCTGGTTCGCCGGCTACGGCGGCGGCATCGTGGCCGTGGCGTGGATGGGCTATGACGAGCCCAAGTCCTTGGGCGGACGCGAATTCGGTTCGACCCTGGCCATGCCGATCTGGATCGACTACATGCGCACGGCCTTGTCGACGCGCCCGCAAATCACGCGCGCCGTTCCGGCGGGCCTGAGCCAGGTCGATGGCGAGTGGTTGTATGACGAATTCATCGACATGAACGGGATCAAGACCCTGGATATGGACGTGGAGACGCCGACCGATCCGGCGGCCCTGCCGGAGACAGTACCGGTAGAAACGAACTAGTGAAAAAGCCAGGAGCGATCCTGGCTTTTTTTTCGGCTGCGTTTTTACGGCGCCTTGACCATGCTCAGGTATCCGCGCACCGTGCTGACTACGCTGTCGGCGAAATCGTCGACATTGACCTTCGCGGCGCGGTACTTCCAGCGTTTCACGTACCAGTCCTGGAACAGGGCCAGGCAGTGCGCGGCCAGCAAGGTGGGATCGCCCTGCGGCTTCGGTTCGATTTCGCCGATGGTCGATGCGATCAGGGTCTGCACATACAGTTCCGAATTCTTCGCCATGCTGCGCTGCGCCACCTGCAGCACGCGCGAATCCATGAAGACAAAATAGAACCACGGCTGCAGCACCTCGGACAGGTAGATCGACGAGCGTATCATCGCTTCCAGGCGGTCCAGCGGCGACTTCACGTCGGCAAACAGCAGCGGCAACGCTTGCGTCGCGTGGCGCACCACGTCCTCGATCATTTCGGCCAGTTGGTCCTTGCTGGTGATGTAGCCATACAGGCCGCCCATCGACAGCCCGGTCTCGCGGCACAGGTCGCGCAAGCTCATGGCGCGGAAGCCCACGTCATTGGCCAGGCGGAAAGTGGCGACGAAGATGCGTTCAAGATTTTCCAGCGCCGGCTTGCGGCGTTTGACGCCGATGCGCTCCGCATGGCGGTCAAGAATATATTCCCAGATATTTTCGCCATTCAAAGGCGTCATCTGCTGAAACTGTTCAAAATTAAAATGGGTCGACAAGTGCATTCCCAAGTAACGGTGTAGGAGCGATATCCATGCAATGCCTGGACACGGCATTGCAAGACGGCGGGACGGCTGATGCCGGGCCGATTATAGCTCAGGAAAACAACTATTTTACTTTTCAACTATGCAATGGGTACATAAGCAACGCCAAATTTCCACAGTTATTGCGCTGCATCATGCAATTCAAATGCAATTTAAATCCAGTGGTGCTACATTCAGAAAACCGAGCGCTCGCTATATTTAATGCATCGATAGAATGTGAAGGAGCACACGGGTAATCGCTACAGCATCGACATTTCCACTATTAATCGAGTATTAATACATAACGGAGACAAAATGAAGACTCGCTTTTGGCAACTGCTATCGACCCTGCTGCTCACCCTCGCCATCCTGCCCGGCAGCGCCAGCGCCGCCGGCTACACGCAAACGAAGTACCCGATCGTGCTGGTGCATGGCCTGTTCGGCTTCGACAAGCTGGGTCCCGTCGAATATTTTTATGGCGTCCCCGCCGCCCTGCGCAGCGGCGGCGCGCAAGTGTATGTGACCACCGTGTCGGCCGCCAACAGCACGGAAGTGCGCGGCGAGCAGCTGCTGTCGCAGGTGCGGCAAATCCTCGCCGCCACGGGAGCGGCCAAGGTCAATCTGATCGGCCATAGCCACGGCGGCCCCACGGCCCGCTATGTCGCTTCCGTACGCCCCGACCTGGTGGCATCCGTCACCAGCGTGGCCGGCGTCAACAAGGGTTCCAAGGTGGCCGATATCCTCAGCGGCGCCATTCCCAACACCAGCGGCGCGCTGGGCAATGCACTCGCCTCCCTGATCGGCATTTTGTCGGGCAACAAGGGACTGCCGCAAAACGCGGGCGCCTCGCTCACCTCCCTCTCCACGGCCGGCTCGCTGGCCTTCAACAGCCGTCATCCGCAAGGCGTGCCCACCTCCGCCTGCGGCGAAGGCGCCTACCAGGTGCAAGGCGTGTACTACTTTTCGTGGAGCGGCGCGCAACCGTACACGAATGTGCTCGACGTGGGCGACCCGGCCCTGGCGGCCATCAGCCTGGCCTTCGGCGGCGTCAAGAACGATGGCCTGGTCAGCAGCTGCTCCAGCCACCTGGGCAAGGTGATCCGCGACGACTACGCCATGAACCACCTCGATGAAGTCAACCAGTTCGTCGGCATCGTCAACCTGTTCGAGACGAACCCCGTCACCGTCTTCCGCCAGCAAGCCAACCGCCTGCAAGGCCTGGGACTGTAAGGAGAAGCGCATGCACGCGAAATGGATCATCGGCGGTAGCTTGGCAGCCCTGGCCCTGTACCTTGTGCTGCGCCCGGGCGAGCCGCCCGCTCCGCCGCCGGAAAAGGCGGAACCGGACCTGTTCGCGTTCGTGCGCTCGATGGAAGGCACGCGGCCCGACGGCAACGTGACGGTGGCCGCCGGCGACAAGCTGGTGGTCGACGCGGAACTGGGCCACCTGTTCGACTACTACCTGGCCGGCCTCGGCGAAAAGCCGCTGGCCGCCATCCGCAGCCAGATCGAGGCGGAACTGGACCGGCGCCTGGCGCCCGTCCCCGCCCGCGAAGCCAAGCGCCTGCTGGGGGCCTGGCTGGCCTACAAGCAGGCACTGGCCGGCGCGGAACAGGCCTTGCCGGCGCAAGCCGATGCGGCCCTGGCGGCGCGCGCGCGCCTGCAAGCCATGCGCGCCTTGCGCGGCAATTACTTTACGCCCGAGGAAAGCGCGGGCCTGTTCGGCGCCAGCGACGCGTATGACGACGATGCCGTGGCGCGCATGGCGATACTCGGCGACACGACGCTCGATGAAGCCCAGCGCCAGGCGCAACTGGCCGCGCTGGAGCAGAAAATGTCGCCGGCCCAGCGCGCCGCGCGCGACGCGCCGCTGCAGGTGGCGCAGCTGGACACCTCCGT
Source organism: Janthinobacterium salmonicoloratum (assembly GCF_051380845.1). NCBI lineage: Bacteria > Pseudomonadati > Pseudomonadota > Betaproteobacteria > Burkholderiales > Oxalobacteraceae > Janthinobacterium > Janthinobacterium salmonicoloratum. The sequence continues at coordinate 699,608 of NZ_JBNYXV010000001.1, forward strand.
CAAGACGCTGCGGGCCCAGGGCGCGGGTGAAAATGAAGTCTACCGCCTGCGCGCCAGCACGTTCACGCCGGCGGCGGCGGCGCGTCTGGCGGAACTGGACCGCGAGGAATCGCAGTGGCAGCAGCGCATCATCGCCTATCAGGCGCTCAAGGCGCAGCAGGTCGGCCTGGCCGGCGGCGCGCAGGATGCGGCAGCCCTGCAGCAGCTGCGCGACGCCAGTTTCACGCCGGAGGAACAGCGCCGGCTGGGCGCCTACGAATAGCCATCAGGCCAGCTGCGCCAGCAAAGCCGCTGCCGCCATCACGTCCGTGGTCTCGCGCCCCTGCCGGTAGCCGGCATGGACAGGGGCCAGCACAGCATGCGCGGCAGCGCCGCGGCCTTGCGCCTGCAGCACGGCCGCCAGGCTGGTGGCGCAGCGCAGTTCCCAGCCCGGCGCCTGCTGGCCCCTGGCCAGCTGCAGCGCTTCCTCCAGTTGCACCCGCACCGCTTCCAGGCCGGCCGCATCGTCTGGCGCCAGCGCCCGCCAGCGGTGGTGTGCGTCGCGCCGCAGCACCTCCGGCGCGCTCCACGGCGCCAGGCCCATGCGCGCACGGCGCAGCGCCTGGCTATCGGCGGCCGCGTCGTGCAGGGTGGCCATCAAATCGACCTGTATCGGCCAGCTGCGCACCGAAGGCCAGGGGAACTCCTTCATCGCCTCGCCCCCATCGAGCAGGCGCTGGTAGGCGGCGCCCCAGGCGCTCCAGTACAGCAAGCCGTAGCGGGCGGCGTGCTCGCACAGCAGGCAAGTCCACGCATGCGCCAGCCCCCGCTGCCCGCACCACAGGGCGACGGGAATGGCATTGATGGCCAGCGCCACGCACAACGTGACGCCATTGTGCCCGAAGCCCACCGCCACCGCCTCACGCACCAGGGCCAGGGCGTCGTCGGGACGGCCCTGCATCCACAGGCAGCGCGCCAGCGTGCCGCGCAGGCAAACCTGGTGATCGGCCAGCAAGGCATTGTTGAAGCCGAGCCGCCCCGCGCCCTCGGGATGCGCGAGTACCATGCGCGCCAGCGCCGCGGACTGCGCGTAGCGTCCCTGCAAATACTCGCCCACGGAGCGCATGCGCGCCAGCACCAGCCGCATTGCCGTGTCGTCGCGCGTGTCGCACAGGACGGCAAGCTGGGTTACGTAACTGTCGGCGCGCTGGAAATCGGCCAGCTTCAGGCTGCAGATCCACATGCCGCAAATCGCCTCAAAGCGGCGCCTGCCATCGTCCGTGCGCATGGCCAGCGCATAGCCGCGCTGAAACGAACGCAGCATGGTGCCGGTGATGCCCTGCGTATGCAGCAGCAGGTGCGCCTGCGAGGCATGCAGCTGCATCTCGCTGTCGGCGTCGTCCAGCGCATGCGTGGCCATGCGCTCGAGCGCCCGCTCCACGCGCACGCGGTATTCATCCATCAGCGACAGCTGATAGAACAGGGTTTGCGCGGCCAGGGTCAGGGCCACGCCCAACGCCACGTCGGCCTCCTCACCGAAGGCCCAGTCGACGGCGGCCCGCAGGTCGTCGACATGGCGGCCGTAGCGCGCGCTCCAGTGGGCCGGCGGCATGCGCTCCCAGTCGGCGGCGATACGTGCGGCCAGGCCCAGGCAATGGTGCGCATGGCGCAGCAGCACGGCGCCCTCGCCCCCGCCCGCCGACAGCTGCGCGCCAGCATAGGCGCGCGTGGTGTCGAGCAGCCGGTAATACACGTGCTGGCAGCAAAACTCGATGCTGACGAGGGACTTCGCGGCCAGGTCGGCCAGCGTATCGAACACGTCGCATCCCGCCACGGCGCTGGCCGACTCCAGCCGAAAACGGCTCTTGAACACGCTCAGCGCCTGCAGCACCTGGCGCTCTTGCGGGTCGAGCAGGCCGTAGCTCCAGTCCAGCGTGGCGCGCAGGGTCTGGTGGCGCAAGGGCATGTTGCGCGCGCCGCGCGTGAGCAGGCGAAAGCGGTCGTCGAGCTGGCGGCGCAATTCGTGCAAGCCGAAATGGCCGATGCGCCCGGCCGCCAGTTCCAGCGCCAGCGGGATGCCGTCGAGCCGCCTGCAGATATCCACCACCACGGGCACATCGGCGTCGGCCAGCACGAAAGCGTCGTCGACGGCCGCGCAGCGTTCGCAAAACAGCTGCACCGCGGCGAAATGCCGGACCGCCGCCGCATCGGGCACGGCGTCGGCCGGCGGCAATTCCAGCGCGGGCAGGCGCTGCAACTGCTCGCTGGTGATGCGCAGCGGCTCGCGGCTGGTGGCCAGCACGTGCAGCAACGGCGCGCCCTTGAGCAAGGCGTCGGCCAGCATGGCGGCCGCGCCGATCACGTGCTCGCAGTTATCGAGCACGATCAGCATATGGCGCGGGCGCAGGTAGGCCAGCAGGATCGGCATGGCGTCGCCAGCCGGCACCGCCACCCCCAGCGCCGTGGCCAGCGCCAGCGGCACCAGGCGCCCCTCTTCCAGCGGCGACAGGTCGACGAAACACACGCCGTCGGCATAGCGGCGCAGCACGCGCGTGGCCAGGACGACGGCCAGCGTGGTCTTGCCGATGCCCCCCGGACCGGCAATGCACAGCAGGCGCAATTGCAGCAGCTGGTTGGCCATCGTTTGCAGCACCTCCGCGCGGCCCAGCATGCGCGTCAGCATGACGGGCAGGTTATGCCGCGGCTCGGCGCCCGCCGCACCGGACGTCAGCCGGCCCGTGTGCGCCAGCGGCGCCAGGAAGCCGTAACCGCGCCCGGGGATGGTGGTGATGTAGCGCTGGCCATCGCGGCCATCGCCGAGCGCCTTGCGCAGCGCCGCCAGGTGCACGCGCAAGGTCGCGTCATCGACCACGGCATTGGGCCAGACGATGGCCACCAGTTCATGCTTGTCGACGATGTCGCCGGCGCGCTCCAGCAGCGCCAGCAGCAAGTCCATGGCCCTGCTGCCCAGGCGCAGCGCGCGGTCGCCCTCGAACAGCAGGCGTTCTAGCGGCAAAAGGCGAAACGGGCCGAAGACATAGGCCGGGACGGGACTGTTTATCATTCTTGCGTGGGGGAGTAGGTGTTAAAGCACGCGGCTTGCAGTGGTCATATTCTACTGAGCATCCGCGCCAGGCCGCATGGCGCCATGTCGCGATACTGTTACAAGGCCGGCCGGCGCGCCAGCGGACAGCAGCGCGGCCACCTCGGCCGCGGGCGCCGGGCGGTGCAGATAGAAGCCCTGTACCTGCGGGCAGCCCAGCCGCCGCAGCTGCGCCAGCTGTTCCCCGTTTTCCACGCCCTCGGCCAGCACCTGCAAGCCCAGGCCCCGCGCCAGCGCGATGGTCGAGGCGACGATCACCGTATCACTGCCTGCGCTGCCGCCGCTGCCCACGTCGCGGATGAAGGAGCGGTCGATCTTGATGGTGTGAATCGGCAGCATCCTGACATGGCTGAGCCCCGCATGGCCGGTGCCGTAGTCGTCGAGCGAAATAACCAGCCCCAGCGCGCGCAGCCGGCGCAATCCCTGCGTCGCCTGCGCCATGTCGTCGATGCAGCAGCTTTCCGTCACTTCCAGTTCCAGCAGGCCAGGCGCGATGGCGTGGCGCTGCAGGCAGTGCTGCACGAAGTCGGGCAAGTGCGGCTGACATAGCTGGCGCGCCGAGACATTCACCGCGACCGGCACCAAAGGCAGTCCCGCCGCGCGCCACTGCGCCAGCTGGCGGCAGGCCGCATCGATGCCCCAGTTGCCCAGCGCGACGATGGCGTCGGTCTGCTCGGCCAGGCCGATGAATTCGTTCGGGTAGACCAGGCCATGGCGCGGATGGTCCCAGCGCAGCAGCGCTTCCAGGCCGACCAGGCGCAGCTGCGCCGTATCGAACTTGCCCTGGTAGTGAAAGCAGAATTCGCCGTCACCGATGGCGCTGTCCAGGCGCGCCCGCAACTGCTGGCTGCGTGCCGACGCCCTGGGCTTGCCGCCGCGCCCATCGCACACCTGGCGCCGCCTCCGCCACAGCATGGCGCAGCCCAGCGCCAGCGACATCAGTGCCGCCAGCACCACATGTCGCAGCCGCGCGCCGTCCAGCCAGATACCCAGCGGCAGGCAGGCGGTCAGCGCACCGCACAGCAGCGCGCGCGCGCCGTGCCCGAACCTTGCTAGGCGCGCCACTAGGCCAGCAGGCGCGGCACGGCCGGCGCGCTTCGGCGCGGCAAGCTGTGCGCAGGCCCCTGCTGCAGGCGAAACACGCTGACCACCTGCAGCAGGTTCGCCGCCTCGCTCTCCAGCGATTGCGAGGCGGCCGCCGCCTCTTCCACCAGGGCGGCATTCTGCTGCGTCACTTCGTCCATCTGCAGCACCGCCTGGCTGATCTGGCCGATACCCGTGCTTTGCTCGGCGCTGGCAGCCGTGATGTCGGCCACCATCTGGCTGACCCGGCCCACGGCCGCCACCACTTCCTGCATCGTGGCGCCAGCCTGCGCCACCAGCGCCGCGCCCGCATCGACCTGCTGCGTGGAGGTGGCGATCAGGGCGCGGATATCACGCGCCGCCGCCGCGCTGCGCTGCGCCAGGTTGCGTACTTCGGTCGCGACGACGGCAAAGCCACGCCCCTGTTCACCGGCGCGTGCCGCTTCCACGGCCGCATTCAGGGCCAGGATATTCGTCTGGAAAGCCAGCATGTCGATCACGCCGATGATGTCGGCAATCTGCGCCGACGACGCGCTGATGGCGTCCATCGTATGGATCACCTGTCCCACGGCTTGCCCGCCAGCGCCGGCAATGTTCGCCGCCTCGACGGCCAGGACGCTGGCATGGCGGGCATTGTCCGCGTTCTGCTGCACCGTCGAGCTGAGTTCCTCCATGGCCGACGCGGTCTGTTCGAGCGAGCTGGCCTGCTCCTCGGTGCGCGAGGACAGGTCGATATTGCCGGCCGCGATCTGCGACGAGGCCGTGGCGATGGTGTCGGTGCCGCCGCGTACCCGCTGCACAATCTCGAGCAGGTTGCCGTTCATGATGCACAGCGCGTCGAGCAACTTGCCCGTTTCATCGCCGCCGTGGCGGCCGAAGGTCGATGTCAGGTCGCCGGCAGCCACGGTCTGCGCCACGGTCAGGGCATGGCGCAGCGGATTGACGATGCTGCGCGTGACCAGCCAGGCGGTGACGAGCGAAAAGAGCACGGCCAGCGCGCTCAGCGCCAGCATCATGTTGCGCGCCGTGACGTATTCGTGGTGCACCTGGGCGCCCGCCTCCTCCATCAGCTCATGCTGATGCGTGATGAGGCTTTCCAGCGCCGCCATGTAGCGCAGCTGCTCGCCGCGCACCGTGCCGAGCAGCAAGCTGGTCGCTTCGTCGCGCGCCCCCTCTTCCAGCAGGGCCAGTACCTTGTCGCGCCCGCCGTTGAAGGCGGTGCGCGCCTGCGTCACGGCCGCCATCAACTGGCGGCCCTGCGGCGACAGCACCACCTTTTCCAGCTGCGCCAATCCCTTTTCCGTTTCGCCGCCCGCCCTGGCGATGGTGGCGCGTTCCTGCGCCAGCTGCTGCGGCTCACTCATCAGGAGCAAGTTGCGCGAAGAGCGCGCGATGATGTTGACATTCTTGATGATGTCGTTGGCCAGCACGGTTTTCGGATATTTGTCATCGATCACGTCGCGCATGCGCAGTTCCAGGCTGGACAGGCGCAGCATGCCCAGCGCGGCGGTCGCCAGCAGCAGCAAGGTCAACAATGCAAAGGCGCAGCGCAGGCGCGTGCCGATTTTCATATTTGCCATCTATTCGCATCCTTCAGTGTAGTGCATCGGTCATCGCGCCGGGCTTGCATGCAAGGCTGACGGCAATGGCTGCCGCCTGCCACGAATGGCTGGACGCAGCAGGCGGAAGGGTCAGCCGGGATGTGGCCGAGGCGGGAACAAGGGTGTTACGGCAGCCAGTGTGAGTTATCTCACAAGCAATGTCGCGTTAAGTTTTGCAAAGATTTGCTTAGATGGCAAAACAGCTATTTTTATAACGCTGTTTTTTTAGTAAGTAGTAACCGCAGTGCACGCATGTAAAAACGGCCGCGCAAGGCGGCCGTCCGGTAGCGCATGCTGGCGCCGTCAATCCGTCAGAACACTTCCCACTCGTCGTCGCGCGGCGCGCTGCGCTGCGGGGACGGCACGGCGTGCAGGGCCGGGCGGCCTGCGGTGGGACGCGGTGCCGGACGCTTCGGCGCCGCGCTGGCCGCTACGGCACGCCGGGCCACAGGCTTCGAGCGCGCGGCGGGCGCCTGTCCGCCATCGAGCTTGAAGACGCTGACCACCTCGGCCAAATGGCCCGATTGCTCCTGCAAGGATTCGGCTGCGGCGGCCGCCTCCTCCACCAAGGCCGCGTTTTGCTGCGTCACCTGGTCCATCTGGCCGATGGCCTGGTTGATCTGGTCGATGCCCGAGCTTTGCTCCTGCGTGGCCAGGCTGATTTCCGCCATGATGTCCGTCACGCGCTGCACGCTGGAGACGATTTCAGCCATCGTGCTGCCCGCCTCGGCCACCAGCTTGCTGCCCGCGTCGACCGCCACCACGGAGTCGCCGATCAGGGTCTTGATTTCTTTCGCTGCGCCAGCGGATCTTTGCGCCAGATTACGCACTTCCGTCGCCACCACGGCGAAGCCGCGCCCCTGCTCGCCCGCGCGCGCCGCTTCCACGGCGGCATTCAGGGCCAGGATATTCGTCTGGAAGGCGATGCCGTCGATGACGGAAATGATGTCGACGATCTTGCGCGACGAATCGTTGATGGCGTCCATGGTCTCGACCACCTTGCCCACCACGGCGCCGCCCTTCACCGCCACGCCCGAGGCGCTCAGCGCCAGCTGGTTGGCCTGCTGGGCATTGTCGGCGTTCTGCCGCACGGTCGACGTCAGCTCTTCCATCGACGATGCCGTCTCTTCCAGCGAACTGGCTTGTTCTTCCGTGCGCGAGGACAGGTCCAGATTGCCACTGGCAATTTCAGACGAGGCCGTGGCGATGGTCTCCGTGCCGCTGCGCACCTGGCCGACGATGTTGACCAGGCTGGAATTCATGTCTTTGAGCGCCTGCAGCAGCTGGCCCGTTTCTTCCGTCGTGTGCACCTCGATATGGCTCGTCAGGTCGCCCGAAGCCACCGTCTGCGCCACTTTCACGGCCAAGTTGATCGGCTGCGTGATGGCGCGCGTGATGTAGGCGGCACAGCCGATGCCCAGCGCGGAGGCCAGCAGGCCAAGGATGACCATCAGGCTTTCCGAGCGGATCACGGCCGCGCTGCCGTCCTTGACGCTGGCGTCGGCCACGCCGTTATTGAGCTTGATGATCTCGTTGAGCGTGCCTTCGGCCTTGCCGAACAGCGCGCGCGAATCCAGGTACTGCTGATAGAACGTCACGAACAGGGTCTTTTGCTGTTGCTCGTCGCGGTTGTCGGCCAGCTGGCGCAAGATGGCGCGCACCTTGTCGTCGTCCGCCTTCCAGGCCGTCCACTCGCCCTGGAAACGCTGCCACAGCACGGCTTCCTCGGGGGTTTGCGGCAGCGGCTCGTACAGCTTGCGGCCCGCCTCGATATTGTTCCAGGCCTTGGTGCGCAGCTGCAGCGCTTCCGCGAACTTGTCCTGTGCCTGGTAATTGTTTTCATAGATGGCGGCCGTCAGGGTGGCCGCGGCGACAGCCGTCTGGCCTTCGCTGATCATCATCAAGCCCTGGATCGACGGCAGGCGCACCACGCCGATTTCATTGACGGCGCGGCCCACGGTGGCAATGCCCGTGTAACCGCAGATGCCCACCACCAGCAAGGCTGCCATCATCACGGCGACGAGCGTCGCCAACTTCCATTTGATCAGTAAATTCTTAAACATGGCTAGGTCCTTTATAAAGTCACGACGGCTGCTGGCGAGGTTGAGGCTGGCATGTTCGAGTAAAACAGCTGACATTTGTATAAAGGTGGCGGGGGTGGGGCGTACGCTTCGTTACAATTGGCGAGATTTTATAAGTGGAAGCATAGAGGAAAAATATGTTTCTGACTGATACATACTTGATACAAAACAATATTTATTTCTTTACTGTGGTGCGTATTGCACAGAGGTCAGAAAAATTGGCCTGGCGCCCTGCTTTGGTGCGAAAAATCCCCGTGCGCCACTATTGGCTGCGCACTTAATAGTCGTATAAGATGAGCAACACGCACACCACAGGCACAGCATGGCTTATCCAATCGAACACAAACTGGTGATCGGGGTCGCTTCCAGCGCCCTGTTCGACCTGGCCGAATCGCACCAGGTCTACCTCGACAACGGCCCCGAGGAATACCGCAAGTACCAGGAAACGCATATCGACACGGTCTTGCCGCGCGGCGTGGCCTTTCCCTTCATCCGCCGCTTCCTGAACATCAACAAGCACTATCCGCGCCAGTCGCCCGTGGAAGTGGTGCTGTTTTCGCGCAATTCGCCGGAAACGGGCTTGCGCGTGATGCACAGCATCGCCCACTACGGCCTGGATATCTCGCGCGCCGCCTTCATGACGGGCAAGTCGCCCTACCCCTACCTGCCCGCCTTCAACGCCTCGCTCTTCCTCAGCGCGAATGAAGATGACGTGCGCAGCGCGCTGGCCTGCAACTATCCGGCCGGCCTGGTGCTGCCGTCGCGCACGGAAGACGACGAGAACGACGAAGAGCTGCGCGTGGCCTTCGATTTCGACGGCGTGATCGCCGACGACGAAGCGGAAACCGTGTTCAAGCGCAACAATGACGTCGATGAATTCCACGCCCATGAAACCCTGAACGTGGGCACGCCGCACCGCCCCGGGCCGCTGGCCGACCTGTTCCAGAAGCTGGCCACCATGCAGCGCCTGGAAGAAAAAGCGCAGCGGCGCGATCCCGGCTACAAGAAGATCCTGCGCATCGCCATCATCACGGCGCGCAACGCGCCTTCGCACGAAAGAGTCGTGACGACCCTGAAAAGCTGGGGCGTGGCGGCCGACGAGACGTTTTTCCTGGGCGGCATGGACAAATCGCGCGTGCTGGCCGTGTTCAAGCCGCATATCTTCTTCGACGACCAGCTGAGCCACCTGAAATCGGCGGGCGGCACCATCCCCATGGTGCATGTCCCCTTCGGTATCGCGAATGTGCGTGCAGGATAAAACCTGCTGCACGTCGTGCTTTGCGGCCTGCGATGCTCACCGTACTAAAGTACGGTTGCGCTTCTTAGCCACAAATCACTGCCGCTCGCGACGGTTTTCTCAAGCGCGGAGATAAGGGCGATGGTCTATAATCTCGCCTGTCAGCGCCGTCACTGGCGGCGCTGCGCGCACCACAGCTGTCCCACTCAACTGCCTCTGCCACTAGTGTCATCGCCTGCATGTCCTTAGACTTAAAAAAAGCCCTCCCCAAGCCCGGCAACCGCTATGCGCTGCCCGCCCTGTATGGTTCATCCGACGCCTATGCCCTGGCGCTGGCCGCGCTGGAATTGAAAGCGCGGGGCCAGATGCTGGCCGTGGTGGTGGCGCAGGCCAGCGACGGCCAGCGCCTGCTCGATGAAATCCCCTGGTTTGGCGGCAAGGAACTGCGCTGCCATCTGCTGCCGGATTGGGAAACCCTGCCCTACGACGCCTTTTCGCCGCACCAGGACCTGGTCTCCGAGCGCCTGGCCACCCTGCACGAAATCCAGACGCGCCAGTGCGACGTCCTGATCGTGCCGGCCACCACAGCGCTCGTGCGCCTGGCGCCACCGTCCTTTTTGGCCGCCTACACCTTCTTCTTCAAGAAGGGCGAAAAGCTCGACGAAGCGCGATTGAAGTCGCAGCTGACCCTGGCCGGCTACAGCCATGTCTCGCAAGTGATGTCGCCCGGCGAATACTCGGTGCGCGGCGGCCTGCTCGACCTGTTCCCCATGGGCTCCGCCCTGCCTTACCGGCTCGACCTGTTCGGCGACACCATCGAAACCATCCGCACCTTCGACGCCGACACCCAGCGCTCGCTGTATCCGGTGCACGAGGTGCGCTTGCTGCCGGGCCGCGAATTTCCCATGGACGAAGCGGCCCGCACCACCTTCCGCAACCGCTGGCGCGAACAGTTCGAAGGCGACCCATCGCGCTCGGTCGTCTACAAGGACATCAGCAGCGGCATCGCCTCGGCCGGTATCGAATACTATCTGCCCCTGTTCTTCGAGCAGACGGCCACCATGTTCGACTATCTGCCGGAAGACGCCTCGCTGGCCCTGGTGGGCGAGATCGACGCGGCCATCGGGCGCTTCTGGACCGACACGCAATCGCGCTACCGCTTTTTGAAGGCGGACCGCGAGCGGCCGATCCTGCCGCCCGAAGCGCTGTTCCTGACCGACGAGCAGTTCTTCGGCCTGGCCAAACCGTATCCGCGCCTGGCGATAGCCAAATCGAACGATGCGCTGGCGTCCGAACTGTCGGCGCCCGTGCCGAACATCGCCGTCAACCGCCGCGCCGACGATCCGCTGGCCAACCTGCGCAGCTACCTGCTGCAATCTGGCCGCCGCGTGATGATCTGCGCCGAATCGAACGGCCGCCGCGAAACCTTGCAGCAGTACTTCACCGAATACGATCTGCACCTGACGCCGGTGGAAGGCAGCGACGGCTTCCTGCAGTCCGACGCCAAGCTGATGCTGGGCGTGGCGCCGCTGCACGCGGGTTTCGAGCTGTTCACGCCGGATGGCAACCTGGCCTTCATCACGGAAACCGAGCTGTATGCCGGTTCCGGCCGCCGGGTCGGCACAAAAAAACAGGAAGGCGTGACGCAGGTCGAGTCGATGGTGCGCGACCTGTCGGAGCTGAAAATCGGCGACCCCGTGGTGCACATCAACCACGGCATCGGGCGCTACATGGGCCTGACCAGCATGGACCTGGGCGAAGGCGAGACGGAGTTTTTGCACCTCGAATACGCCAAGGACACCAAGCTGTACGTGCCCGTGTCGCAGTTGCACGTCATTTCCCGCTATTCGGGCGCGTCGCCGGAAGACGCGCCGCTGCACTCGCTCGGTTCGGGCCAGTGGGAAAAAGCGAAGAAGCGCGCTGCCGAACAGGTGCGCGACACGGCCGCAGAGCTGCTCAACCTGTACGCGCGCCGCGCGCTGCGCCAGGGCCACTCCTTCGAATTCTCCGCGCACGACTACCAGCGTTTCGCCGACAGCTTCGGCTTCGACGAGACGCCGGACCAGGCCGAGGCCATCCACAATGTCATCAAGGACATGACTTCGGGCAAGCCGATGGACCGCCTCGTCTGCGGCGACGTCGGCTTCGGCAAGACGGAAGTGGCGCTGCGCGCGGCGTTTATCGCCGTGATGGGCGGCAAGCAGGTGGCCATCCTGGCGCCTACCACCCTGCTGGCGGAACAGCATGCGCAAACCTTCGCCGACCGCTTCGCCGACTGGCCCGTGCGCATCGCGGAATTGTCCCGTTTCCGCAGCGGCAAGGAGATCACGCAGGCGTTCAAGGGCATGGCCGACGGCACCATCGACATCGTCATCGGCACGCATAAACTGCTGTCGGACGACGTCAAATTTACCCGCCTGGGCCTGGTCATCATCGACGAGGAACACAGGTTCGGCGTGCGCCAGAAGGAAGCGTTGAAGGCCCTGCGTGCGGAAGTGGACGTGCTGACCCTGACGGCCACGCCGATCCCGCGCACCTTGGGCATGGCGCTGGAAGGCTTGCGCGACTTTTCCATCATCGCCACGGCGCCGCAAAAGCGCCTGGCCATCAAGACGTTCGTGCGCAGCGAGGGTGAAGCCATCATCCGCGAGGCATGCTTGCGCGAACTCAAACGCGGCGGCCAGATCTACTTCCTGCACAATGAGGTGGAAACCATCCAGAACCGCCTGGCCATGCTGACGGAATTGCTGCCTGAGGCGCGCATCGCCGTGGCGCACGGCCAGATGCATGAGCGCGACCTGGAAAAAGTCATGCGCGACTTCGTCGCCCAGCGTTTCAATATCCTGCTGTGCACGACGATCATTGAAACCGGCATCGACGTGCCGACGGCGAACACCATCATCATGCACCGCGCCGACAAGTTCGGCCTGGCACAGCTGCACCAGCTGCGCGGCCGCGTGGGACGCTCGCATCACCAGGCCTACGCCTACCTGCTGGTGCACGACGTGCAGGGCCTTACGAAACTGGCGCAGCGCCGCCTGGACGCCATCCAGCAGATGGAAGAACTGGGCAGCGGCTTTTACCTGGCCATGCACGACCTGGAAATCCGCGGCGCCGGCGAGGTGCTGGGCGAGAGCCAGTCGGGCGAGATGACGGAAATCGGCTTCCAGCTGTATTCGGACATGCTCAATGAAGCCGTGCGCTCGCTGAAAGCCGGCAAGGAGCCGGACCTGGCCGCGCCGCTGGCGTCGACGACGGAAATCAACCTGCACGTGCCTGCCCTGCTGCCGGCGGATTTTTGCGGCGACGTGCACGAGCGCCTGTCGATCTACAAGCGCCTGGCCAACTGCGCCACGCAGGACAAGATCGACGATATCCAGGAGGAGCTGATCGACCGCTTCGGCAAGCTGCCCGACGCCGTCAAGGCCCTGGTCGAGACGCACCGCTTGCGCATCGCGGCGAAAACCGTGGGCATCGTCAAGATCGACGTGCATGGCGAGGCGGCCACCCTGCAATTCATGGCCAAGCCGCCCATCGACCCGATGCGCATCATCGACTTGATCCAGAAGAACCGCCATATCAAGCTGCATGGCCAGGACAAGCTGAAAATCACGGCCGCCATGCCGGACCTGGCCGCGCGCGTGACGCAGATCAAGACCACCATCAAGCAATTGACGGTGTAGACCATTTCGATACTCTATGCAGGACTGCCCCATGACCAATACCAAGACCATCACCATGAATCTGATCCTGCAGGGCCTGGACGGCGATAGCGCCCGCCTCGAACGCATCGCCGCGCTGGCCGCGCCCGCGGCCATCACGCGGCTGGGACCGAACGCCGTGCGCTGCGAACAGATCGCCTATTCGCCCGCGCTGCGCCCCACCATCGAAGTGGCGGCCCAGGCGGCCCAGCTGGACGCCACCTACATGATGGGCCAGCGCGAACTGAGTGAATTCAAGCTGGTGGCGATGGACATGGATTCGACCCTGATCACCATCGAGTGCATCGATGAAATCGCCGACATGCAGGGCTTGAAACCGCAAGTGGCGGCCATCACGGAAGCGGCCATGCGCGGCGAACTCGATTTTGCCGCCAGTCTGAAGCAGCGCGTGGCCCTGCTCGAAGGCCTCGATGCATCGGCCCTGCAGCGCGTCTACGACGAGCGCCTGAAACTGTCGCCGGGTGCGGAAGCCATGCTGGCGGCCGTGCAGAAGGCCGGCCTGAAAACCCTGCTGGTCTCGGGTGGCTTTACCTTCTTCACCGAGCGTCTGAAGGCGCGTCTGGGCCTCGATTACACGCATGCGAACGAACTGGAAATCGTCGACGGCAAGCTGACGGGCAAAGTCATTGGCGGCATCGTCGACGCCGAGGAAAAGCAGCGCACGGTGGAGCGCGTCTGCGCGGAGCTGGGCATTGCGCCATCGCAGGCCATCGTCATGGGCGACGGCGCCAACGACTTGAAAATGATGGGCATCGCCGGCCTGTCCGTGGCCTTCCGCGCCAAGCCCGTGGTGCGCTCGCAAGCCGACGTGGCGCTGAACTTTGTGGGACTCGACGGCTTGCTGAACGTCCTGAGCTGACCTGGCGGCGCTTGGCGGTGCGCGCACGATGGCATAAGTTTGCTATATTGCAAACTTATGCCATCGTGCCAACCCCTCGTGAAAGAACACCGCATGCCGCCACCGCTGCCAGAAGAGATACAACGCCACCTGGACGTGTTTGTCGCCGCCGCGCAAAGTGCCTTCGGCGCCGACCTTGCCGCCGCCGTGCTGTTTGGCTCGGCCGCTGATGGCCAGTTGCGCGCCACCTCCGACGTCAACCTGCTGTTGCTGCTCAAGCGCTTTACGCCGCCAGCGGCCGATGCGCTGCGCGGGCCCTTGCGCCTGGCGCACGCCGCCATCGATTTGCAGGTGATGTTCCTGCTCGAGGGCGAATTGACGCAGGCCGCCGACGCCTTCGCCGTCAAGTTCGCCGACATCATCGCGCGCCACAAGGTGCTGCACGGCGTTGACCCTTTCGCCAGCCTGCACACCAGCCGCGACGCCGTACTGCGCCGGCTGCGGCAAGTGCTGCTGAACCAGCAGGTGCGCATGCGCGAACGGTATATGCTAGTGAGCCTGAATGAAGAACAGCTGGCCGGCGCCATTGCCGACGCAGCCGGTCCGCTGCGCTCGGCCGCAGCGTCGCTGGCGCAGCTGGAGGGCAAGTCTGCGCTATCCGGCAAGCAGGCGCTCGAAGCGTTTGTCGACCAGCTGGGCGAGCCAGCCCTGCACACGGCCCTGCAAGCCATGTCGGCGGCGCGCGAAACGGCGCGCCTGGCGCCGGGGCAGGCCCTGCCCGCCTTTACGGGTCTGATGACGATTACCGAGCGCTTGCGCGAACACGCGGAGTCGATGCGGTGAACGGCTACAATCCGTTTGACTGGAGCGGGCCGTGGTTCCTGCTGGCCTACCTGCTCTTCGGCGTGCTTGTGTATTACAGCGTGCGCGAGCTGCTGATCCGCCGGGAATTGCGCAATCCGCACGCCCAGCTGTCGCTGGCCGATGATCCCTACCGCATCGCCTTCTTGCGCGGCGGCGCGCTCGAAGCCGTGAAAATCGCCGCCATCGTGCTGGTCGACCGCGGCTTGCTGCGCGCCGATGGCCCGCTGCTGGAAACGGCCAGCGCCGACAGCCTGCGCTTTGCCAGCCATGACATCGAACGCGACGTGCTGCGGCTGTACCTGGGCCGCCAGGGCCACAGCAAAGAGCTGGCCGTGCAGGCCGAGATGCTGCCGTCGTGCCGCGCCTACCTGGACACCTTGACGCAGCAGGAATTGCTGGTCGGCCCGCCGCTGCTGCTGCGGCGCGAACGCATCACATGGGCCGCACACTACCTGCTGCTGACGGTGGCCGCCGTCAAGGCCGTCATCGCCATCAGCCGCCAGCACTACAACCTGCTGTTCCTGGCGCTGCTGCTGGCGATATTCCTGCTCATGCTGCGCGGCTTGCGCACCCAGTCGACCAGCTGGAGCGCGCAGCGCCTGCTGACCGACTTGCGCATGCTGTTTGGCCGCCTGAACATGCGCGCATCGCGCCTGCAGGCGGGCAACAGCAGCGCCGACATGGCACTGCTGGCCGCCATCTTCGGCATCGGCGCCCTGCCACCGTCGGTGTACGCGTATGTCGCCGAGCTGTACCCGGTACCCCGGCAAAACACGGGCAGCGACTCGTCGTCCGGCGACTCGAGCGGTTCCTCCTCGGGCGGCGACGGCGGCGGCTCTTCGTGCGGCAGCGGCTGCGGCGGTTGCGGCGGTGGTGGCGGCTGTGGCAGTTAGCCTGGAGGCCACACGCGACCGCGTCGGCCTGGGCTGGCGCGGCGAACTGGCTGCCGGCATCCTGTCCAACCTGACCCACATCGACGTGCTGGAAGTGATCGCCGACGATTACTACCGCGCCTCGGGCGCCGGCATCGCGGCCTTGAGCAGCCTGGCGCGCCAGGTGCCTGTCAGCCTGCACGGCGTCGGCATGGGGCTGGCGTCGACGATTCCCGCCGCCCCGCGCCGGCTGCATGCGATGGCGCGCCTGATGCGGCAGGTGCAAGCCGAATCGTGGTCCGAGCACCTGAGTTTCGTGCGCGCCGGCGGCGTGGAAATCGGCCACTTGGCGGCGCCGCCGCGCACGCCCCAGAGCGCCGCCGGCGCAGTGGCCAATATCGCGCTGGCCACGCGCATCGTCGGCAGCGCGCCGCTGATGGAAAACATCGCCACCCTGGTCCAGCCGCCCGCCAGCACGATGGACGAGGCCGCATGGCTGACGCAAATCATCGACGGCGCGCAAGTGCCGCTGCTGCTCGACCTGCACAACCTGTATGCGAATGCCGTCAATTTTGGCGAAGAGCCGGAGCAACTGCTGCTGCGCTTTCCCCTGGACAGGGTTGGCGCCGTGCACCTGAGCGGTGGCCACTGGATAGCTGCGCCTGACGGCGGCCAGCGCCTGCTGGACGACCATCTGCACGATGTGCCGCCCGCAGTCTTCGCTTTATTGACCGTGCTGGCGCGCCATGCGCCCCAGCCCTTGACGGTGATCGTCGAACGCGACGGCAATTACCCATCGTTCGACCATGTGCTGGGCCAGCTGGAATTGGCGCGCGCGGCCTTGCGCTCGGGGCGAAACGCATGAGTTCCCCCGCACTGGAAACCTATTTGGCAAGGCTGTACACGGACGACGCCCTGCGTGCAGCCTTCCTGCTCGATCCCCGAACTCAAGCCTTGAGGCATGGCTTGTCGCCGCAGGAAGCCGAGGCGATGGCGGCGATGGACCGCATCGGCCTGCAAATGGCGGCGGCCAGCTATCGCGCCAAGCGGGCCGGCCGCGCCGAACACGCTGCACGGACCACGCCAGCGCAGCGCTGGTGGCGCCGGCTGCTGCAAGTCTGGCGCTGAGCGCTCGCTACAGCTGCTACAGCTGCCACAGGCGCAGCGGCAGCAAGCCCCACCAGGCCAGCACCAGCAGCAGTTGCAGCGCCGCCAGCAAGGCGACCCAATCCCATTTCGCCCACGAGCCCGCCTCGGCCGCCGTGCCGCGGCTACGCCAGCAGCGGGCCAGGCCGAACGCCGTCGCCAGTGGCAGCGCACCCGTCGCCAGTGCCAGCAGCACGCTGGCGATGGTGACGTCGCCCAGACGCAAGTAAGACTGGAAATAGAAGAACGGCAGCGGTAAGAGCAGCGCCAGCATCGACAGCAAAGGCGCAAACAGATGGTCGCCCCGCCCCAGGCTGCGCAGCGCAGCGCGCCACACACCCACCACCAGCACGTACAGCAAGCCCGCCATGCCCAGGGCCAGGCTGCCCCACAACACCAGCATGCGCAACATCGACGCCCGCTCATAGCTGCGCAAGCCATCGCTGAGCACATGCTTGCCATCCTCTTGCATCAGCACGTGCGACGGCGTGCTGCGATCGCTGGCGCGGAACAGCAAGCCGCCCACCGGCTCCAGTTCCTTCGGCTCGCCCTGGAACGGGATCAGGAACAGCGATTCGCCATCCCATTTCAGGCGCGTAAAGCCGAAAACGGCATCGACCCAGGCCATGCTGGCCATAGGGCTGGGCGACGGCACATACACGCCCTGCCAGTTTTCCACCGTGGGCGCGGGCATGCCGTGCGGGGCCGGCGCGCGCAGCGGCAGTTCCAGGTCGCGCAGCAGCAGGCGGTTGAAGCGTTCATAGTCGGCCTGCTCGGCATCCGTGTTGAAGGCCACGAAAAATGCACTGTCCTGTTCCGGATAAAGGCACAGCATGGCGCGGAAGCCCACGGCCGTGCCGGGGTGGCAGGCGCCCACCACATTGTGGCGGTCGCGCACGGCAAGCGCCAGGCCGTGGCCCGTTGCCAGGCCTGCCTGCGCCGCATCCGTACCGGCCGGTTCGGACAAGGCGCCCATCAGCGCCAGGTCGATGAAGCGCTTGCCCTGCAGCTTGCCGTCGCCCATCAGGAATTGCGCCAGCTTGGCCATGTCGGCCGCCGTGGTGGTGAATTGCGCGGCCGGGCGCAAATACTGGGGCACGGCCGGCTGCGCCACGCCATGCTCGAAGTGGCCCATGGCCAGGCGCGGATCGAGCTGCGCGCCCGCCTGCGCGCCCGTCTGCGTGCTCGTTTGCGTCACGAAGGCAAACGTGCTGTCCGCCATGCCCAGCGGCTGCAGCAGCTGCGCATCGAGATAGCGTTCGTAGGGCTGGCCCGTGACTTTTTCGATCACCATGCCCAGCAAGCCATAACCCATGTTGGAATACGCATAGCGGCTGCCGGGCCGGGCGCGCACGCGCAGCAGATTGCCGCCGCCGTCAAAAGCCTCGGCCAGCGGCGTGTCCGGCGCAGGGTTAAGGCTGAACGCCTGCCAGAAGCGCACATTATCCAGGCCGGACGTGTGCGCCAGCAGGTGGCGAATGCGCACGGGGTCGCTGGCTTGCCACGGGTTTTTCAGCGCCAATTCCGGCAGCACCTGCTGCAAGGGCGTATCGAGCGTGAGCCGGTCTTCGCTGACCAGGCGCAAGACGCCCAGCGCCAGCGCCACCTTGCCCACGGAACCCACCTGTACGCGCGTGTCCGCCTGCATGGGCATGTGCCTGGCGGCGTCGCGCAAACCGGCGGCGCCCGTGCGCACTGTGCCATCGGGCAAGACTTCGCTCCAGACGGCGCCCGCCAGGCCTTCATCCTTCAAGCCGGCGGCGAACTCCGCCTCCAGGGGGGCGCCGGCGGCATGGGCCACCGTGGCGCACAGCAGCAAGGCCGGCACCGCGCGCCGCAGCCACGACCTGGCGCGCGCGGCCAAGGCAGGATATCGATCTCGTTTCAACAATGTATTTCGCCTTTTTGCATGGACTGCGCTCCCGTGCCGCTTTGCTTGTTACAATTAAAAATTGAGCAACGACGGGAGCTTTCATGTCACAAGATATTATTTTGGATACCCAACTCCAGCAGACCAAAAACATGGCCTGGTGGCTGTACCTGATACATGGCGCCAGCTTTGTGTTTTCGCTGGGCGCGTTTTCCTTCATTCCGCTCATCATCAATTATGTGAAGCGGGACGAGGCGGCCGGGACCTTCGTGTACAGCCATCACAGCTGGATGATCCGTTCCTTCTGGTGGTATGTGGCCTGGATCGTCGTCGGCGCCATCCTGTGGATCACGCTGATCGGCATTCCACTGGCGTTCCTCGTGTGGGGCGTGGCCTGGCTGTGGAAAGCCTACCGCTTGCTGCGCGGCTTCCTCGACCTGAACAACAACAAGCCCGTGCCCATGTAAAAGGTATTTCGCGGCAAGCCAACGGCTTGCCGCTGCCTACATCACCGCGAACGCCCGTTCGATATCGGCGATCAGATCCTGCGGATCTTCCAGTCCCACATTCAGGCGCACCAGCTGGCCAGGCAACTGCCAACCCTTGCGCATGGCGGCGATGCGGTACGGCATCACCAGGCTGTTCGCGCCGCCCCAGCTGTAGCCAATCTTGAACAACTGCAAGGCGTCGACGAAACGGTCCGTTTGCGCCTCCGTGTAACGGGCATCGAACAGCACGGAAAACAAGCCGCCCGCGCCCGTGAAATCGCGCTGCCAGATGGCGTGACCAGGGCAATCGTCGAAAGCCGGATGCAGCACCGTGGCGATCTCGGCCCTATCCTTGAGCCAGGCGGCCACCGTGCGCGCGCCCGCATCGTGGGCGTCGAAACGCAGCTTCATGGTGGGTAAGCCGCGCAGCACCAGATAGGCGTCATCCGCCCCCACGCCCATGCCCAGACGCATGTGCGCCTGCGCCAGGCGGTCGTGCAGCGCCCGCTCGCGCGTAATGAGCGCGCCCATCAGCACGTCGGAGCCGCCCGACTGGTACTTCGTCAGCGCCTGCATGATGATGTCCACGCCCAGGTCAAAGCCGCGCAGGGCCAGGCCGGCCGACCAGGTGTTATCCAAAGCCACCAGCACGCCGCGCGCGTGGGCGGCTGCGCAAATGGCGGGCAAGTCCGGCACTTCCATCGTCACGGAGCCTGGCGCTTCCGTCCAGATCAGTTTGGTGTTTGGCTGAATCAGGGCCGCGATACCGGCGCCGATCAGCGGGTCGTAGTAACGTGCCGTGATGCCGAAGTCCTGCGCCAGCCAGCGTCCCAGTTCGCGGTTCGGATTGTAGATATTTTCCGGCAATAAAACGTCATCGCCCGTTTTCAGCAGGGCAAAGTCCGCCATGGCGATGGCCGCCAGGCCCGATGGGGCCAGCAGGCAGTGTGTGCCCCCTTCGATCTCGGCCAGCCGCGCTTCCAGGGTGAACGTGGTGGGCGTGCCGTGCAAGCCGTAGGTGTAGGCGTTTTTCTCTTTCCAGTCGCCCGAACGCATGGCCGCCACGTCCTTGAACAGCACGGTCGATGCGTGATGTATGGCGTTGGGAAAGGCGGCAAAACCTTGCGGCGCCTGGTAATCGCTGTGGATCAGCGCGGTTTGCGGAGATTTTGGTGTGGTCATGGCGTCGGAAAATAAAAAAAAGGCGGGCCAGCAATTGCTGGTCCGCCTTGATTGTAAGGGCTTATGCCCTTGCCTGCCGTACGTCTGACAGAGTGTTACACCTGCATCAAAATACTTATTCTGCCGCCCCCCACAGGTCGTGCGCATCGGCTGAGGTGATCGTCACGTCGACGAATTGACCGACTGCCAGCTTGCGGTGCGGCTCAAACGGCGGCTTCACATACACGACGCCATCGATTTCCGGCGCATCGGCGGACGAGCGGCCCACGCCGCCGGAGCGGGTGACTTCATCGATCAGTACGCGCACGGTCTTGCCGACCTTGGCTTGCAGGCGTTTCTTGGAAATTTCTTCCTGCAGCAGCATCACGCGGCCGCGACGCTCTTCGCGCAGCTCTTCCGGCACAGGATTGGCGATTGCGTTGGCCGTCGCGCCTTCGACAGGCGAATAGGCGAAGCAACCGAGGCGGTCGATCTGCGCTTCCTTGAGGAAGTCGAGCAAATATTCGAATTCCGCTTCCGTTTCGCCAGGGAAACCGGCGATGAAGGTCGAGCGTATCGTCAGGTCCGGGTTGATGGCGCGCCAGGCCTGGATGCGGTCGAGGTTTTTCTCGCCGCTGGCCGGGCGCTTCATGCGTTTCAACACGTCAGGGTGCGCATGCTGCATCGGAATATCGAGGTATGGCAGGATGTGGCCGCCGCTCATCATCGGGATGATCTGGTCCACGTGCGGGTATGGATATACATAGTGCAAGCGCACCCAGGCGCCGTAGGACTTGGCCAGTTCGCCCAGCGCTTCCGTCAACTGCGTCATGTGGGTTTTCACGGGACGGCCATTCCAGAAGCCGGAACGGAATTTCACGTCCACGCCATACGCCGAGGTGTCTTGCGAAATGACCAGCAATTCCTTGACGCCGGCCTTGAACAGGTTTTCCGCTTCGATCATCAGTTCACCGATCGGGCGCGAGACGAGGTCGCCGCGCATGGACGGGATGATGCAGAAGCTGCAGCGGTGGTTGCAGCCTTCGGAAATTTTCAGGTAGGCATAGTGCTTCGGCGTCAGCTTGACGCCTTGCGGCGGCACCAGGTCGAGGAACGGCGCATGCGGTTTCGGCAGGTGCAAGTGGACGGAATCCATCACTTCGGCCAGCGCGTGCGGACCGGTGACGGACAGCACTTTCGGGTGCACCTTCATGATGATGTCGTCGCCGGCAGCATCTTTCTTGGCGCCCAGGCAACCGGTGACGATGACCTTGCCGTTTTCAGCCAGCGCTTCGCCGATGGCGTCCAGCGACTCTTGCACGGCAGCATCGATAAAACCGCAGGTATTGACGATCACCAGATCGGCGCCAGCGTAGGATTTCGCCGTTTCGTAGCCTTCGGCGCGCAGTTGGGTCAGGATTTGTTCGGAATCGACCAGCGCTTTCGGGCAGCCGAGCGAGACAAAGCCCACTTTCGGCGCCGCACCTGGCATGGCCAGCATGGCCTCGGGCTGGGCGGAAGGAACAGGAATACGGTGAATTTCAGACATAGTTGGCAGCTAGTAAAATGGTGAGGCGAATCGGCTATTGTACCCCGAGCCGCCCCTTGCTGGCAGAACTATGCTGTTTTGATGACGCCGATACAACTCACGGGCGATCGAATCGCCCCGTGAGTGTATCGCATTGATTACTTTTTGTCGGTCGGGGGAACCGGCGGAACAAACGGAAACGTGCCGAACAGATTCTTGCTCTGGCTCTGCATCTGTTCCTGCATCTGCACGAACAGGCTCTTGCTCTGGTCGATGTAGTTGTTCATCATGCCTTGCATCATCGGGCCCTGGACATTCATGAACTGGGTCCACATTTCCGGGCTGAAGGGCTTGCCTTCGAAACTGCCTGCCGACGTGCCCGTGAATTTGTGCTGGATGTCGGTGAACGCTTGCACGTTCTTTTCCAGGTAGGATCCCATCATGCCCTGCATGGCGTGGCCATAGTAGCGTATGATCTGCGACAACACGCTGCTCGAGAACATGGGCGCGCCGTTCGCTTCCTCTTCCAAAATGATTTGCAGCAAGATGCTGCGCGTCAAATCCTCATTGGATTTGGCATCGACGACGGTAAACACTTCATTGTCCAACACCAACTGCTTGACGTCCGTCAAGGTGATGTAGGAACTGGTTTGCGTGTCATACAGACGGCGGTTGGGATATTTTTTAATCAGGCGGTCTATACTTTTTTTTGCACTACTCATCACAAGTTCCACTTATTGCGCCGCAGCGCGTACAGAGTTAATCCGAAAAAAAAGCGAACGTGGGTCCGCTTTCGCACCTGCCTACTTTTTCCATTATAGAGTGGAAAACGGCTCCATTGCACATCAGGGTAGTAGATTCCCGCATTTATTGCAACGCAACTAAAAGTAGATTCCTGACAAGACCGGAGATTACGCCAGTCTTGCCAGGCAAGAAGCTTTTATAAACTAGTCTGCCCTGACTTTAACATACCGCCCCGGCGCCGGCTCGATTGCCGCGTGGCGCTTGTTGCCCGGCTTGCCTGGCGCCTTGACCTGCGCGCCGCCGTGTTCGGCCAGGAAAGCCGCCCATTCGGGCCACCAACTGCCCACGTACTCGGTCGCGCCTTCCATCCACTGCTCGGCAGTCAAGGGCTTGGCTTTCGCCGTGCGTGCGCCTTTGCCTGCGTCATTGCTCCAGTAACTGCGCTTTTTCTTCGACGCCGGGTTGATCACGCCGGCGATATGGCCCGAAGCGCCCAGGATAAAACGGTTGGCTTTCGGCTTTTTCGGGTTCAGCAAGGCCGTGCTGGCGTAAGCCGCGCCCCAGGGCACGATATGGTCTTCGCGCGAACCGTAGATGAAAGCGGGCGCATCGATGCTGCTCAGGTCGACCTGTTCCCCGGCCACCGTCAGCTTGCCCGGCACTTTCAGGCTGTTTTCCAGGTAAGTGTTGCGCAGATACCAGCAGAACATGGGGCCTGGCAAGCCCGTGCCGTCGCCATTCCAGTACAGCATGTCGAACGCGGGTGGCTCCTTGCCTTTCAGATAATTCGACTGCACGTAGTTCCACACCAGGTCGTTCGGCCGCAGGCTCGAGAACGTACTCCCCAGGTCGCGGCCCGACATCAGGCCGCCCTTGGCCAGGCTCTGCTCGCGCAGCGCCACTTGCGGCTCGTCAATAAAGACGTCGAGCGCGCCCGCGTCGCAGAAATCAAGGAAGGTGGTCAACAGAGTCAGGCTGGCGGCCGGATTCTCGCCGCGCGCCTTGAGCACGGCCAGCGCCGTAGAGACGATGGTGCCGCCCACGCAAAAGCCGAACATATTGAGCTTTTCCTGGCCGGAAATGTCTTGCGTCACCCGGATGGCTTCGATCACGCCTTGCTCCACATAATCGTCCCACGTCAGGTGCTGCATGCTCAGGTCCGGATTGCGCCAGGACATGAGGAACACGGTATTGCCCTGCTCTACCGCATAACGCACGAGCGAATTTTCCGGCTGCAAGTCAAGGATATAGAATTTATTGATACACGGCGGCACCATCAGCAGCGGCCGCTGGTGTACCGTGGCCGTCGTCGGCGTGTACTGGATCAGCTGGAACAAGGCGTTTTCAAATACCACCGTGCCCGGCGTGGTGGCCACGTTGCGCCCCACTTCGAACGCCGATTCGTCGGACTGCGAGATGCGGCCCTTGCCCATGTCGGCCAGCATGTTGCTCAAACCCTTGGCCAGGCTTTCGCCCTTGGTCTCGATCAGGGTTTGCTGGGCGTCGGGGTTGGTGGCAAGAAAATTGGCGGGCGACATGGCGTCGACGATTTGCTGCACGGCAAACGCAATCTTTTGCTTCTGGTGCGGCGTCGCTTCCACGGCATCGGCCATGGCGCTGAGAAACTCCGCGTTCAGCAAATAGGCTGCCGCATTGAATGCCGACAGGGGGCTGGCGTGCCAGGCGGGCGCGGCGAAACGGCGGTCTTTCAGCTGCGGCGCCTTGCCGGCCATAAAGTCGGCCCACAAGCCCGTCAGCTTGGCCACGTAGGCATTTTTCAGTTGCTCGATCGCTTCCGGCTTGATGCTGGCGCCCGCATCCTGCAAAATGCCGGCAATCGGATTGCCCTGGGGCTGCGGTACCATGTTGAACCACGTCTTCCACTGCTCAGGATTGCTGATCTGCGCCATCCATTCCTTGGTCATCATTTGAGGATCGGGCATATTCATAAAATGTAAGTCCATTCAAGAATTAATAAATAATTACTTCCGGGCCAACTGCATGCAAACTTTTACTGACTGCCACTACTCATGATGCTCATGACCGCTGTTGCCTGGATCTATGTCGTCGGCCTCATGGCGCTGACGGAACCGTCCATCGTCGCCGGGGTGATGACCTTCGTACTGTACTGCGTCATCCCGCTGTCCATCCTATTCTATCTGACGGGCTCGCGCCGACGCAAACGCAAGGCCGAGCGTATCGCTGAAGTGAACGCCCGCGCGCTTGCCTCAGCAGACGATAAAACAAAAACGGCAGACACATAAGTGTCTGCCGTGCAGATTATTTGCGCCAGATCAAGCTGGCCTGTCTTCCCGTGACGCCATCGCGCCGGTACGAATAAAACTGCACCGCATCGCTGACGGTGCAATATTCTCCACCCGCCACTTGCGTCACGCCATCGCGCAGCAGCATGGTACGCGCCAAGGCATAGATGTCGGCCAGGTACTTGCCTGGCTTGCCATCGAGGGCGACGAAGGCGGAGCTCAACACTTGCCGCTCGGCATCATCACGTGCGCCGTCGCGGAACGCTTGCAGCACGTCCTGCCCCACTTCGAATTGCAGCGGACCAATCGCCGGCCCCAGCCAGGCGAGGATGTCCGTCGCGCCCTGCGCGCGCATGCTGTCCACCGTACGCTGCAAGACGCCGTTGGCCAGGCCGCGCCAGCCCGCATGGGCCGCACCGACGACCAAGCCATCGGTCGAACAGAACAATACCGGCAGGCAATCGGCCGTCATCACTACGCATACGGCGCCAGGCTGCGTGGCGATGCTGGCGTCGGCATCGGGTACGCAACCGTCCAGCTTGCCAGCATCGGCCACGGCCACGCCATGCACCTGCGACAGCCAGGCAGGCTCGGATGGCAAGACGCCCGCCAGCCGCGCGCGGTTGGCCGCCACGTGCGCGGGGTCGTCGCCCACATGCGTACCCAGGTTCAAGCCACCGCCGTCCTGCCCGTCACCGTAGGGGTCCTGGCTGATGCCGCCCGCACGCACGGTCGCCAGCGCGCCCACGTTGGCGGGCAAGCCGGGCCAATCGGGAAGAATGCAGGGCAACGGTGACGTCATCAGACCTGTTCCGGCTCGGGAATGCCGGCTGTGGCGATCAATTGCGCGAAATCGTCGGCCAGCGGCACGATCCACTCGCATGCTTCCAGGGTGCCCGGATGCACGAGACCCAGGCGGCGCGCCTGCAGCGCCTGGCGCGAGAAGACGGACACCAGGTGCTGCTTGCCATACACGGAGTCACCAACGAGCGCAAACCCCAGGTGCTGCATGTGCACGCGGATCTGGTGCGTGCGGCCTGTTTCCAGACGGCATTGCATCAGGCTCACGGGACGGCGGTCGAGTTCACCGCTGCCGATCAATTCATAGTGCGTGATGGCGGGCTTGGCGGTGAAATTCTCCGAGACAGCCATCTTGACCCGGTCGCGCGGGTGGCGCGCGATGGATGCGTCGATGGTGCCCGCCATTTTCGGCGTGCCCCACACGAGCGCGAAATATTCGCGCTTGACGGTGCGCGCCTGCAACTGGCGCACCAGGTCCGTTTGCGAGGCCAGGGTCTTGCCCACCACCATCAGGCCACTGGTATCCTTGTCCAGGCGGTGCACGATGCCGGCGCGCGGCACGCCAGCCAGTTGCGGGCAGTGGTGCAGCAGGCCGTTGAGCAAGGTGCCCGACCAGTTGCCGGGGCCCGGATGCACGACCAGTCCGGCCGGTTTGTTGATCACGATGATATGCTCATCTTCGTGCACGATGTTCAATTCCATCGCTTCCGGCTTAAAAGCCTCGTCTTCCGGCGCGCTTTGCGGCAGAATGACGATCTTCTCGTCGCCATAGGCGGTCATGTTGCGTTTGGCAACTTTTCCATCGACGGTCACGAAACCGGCTTCCAGCCACAATTGCAAGCGGCTGCGCGAGTATTGCGGCACCAGCTTGGAGATCACTTTATCGAGGCGGTGGCCGCAGGCGTCCGGCGTCAGTTCCAATGTAATCGGGGCCATTTCCTCGAAGACGTCGTCGGCGGCAAAATCGCCGTCAAACGCCTCTTCGGCAACATGGTCAGAAAGGGAGTCAAACGCGGGGTCAGCCAAATTAGGCTTCGGAGTTAATATCACAGCATTCCCATCGGCTATAATCAGCCTATTGTAAAATCTTGGTTAAAACCTTCTTGCAAAACGTCATGCAAAAAAAATTATCGTTGGTAGTCGCTTCAGTCGTTCTGCTCGGCATGTCCGCTTGCAGCTTGTTGCCTGAAAAAGTGGATGAGACCAAAAACTGGTCCGTTACGAAATTATACTCGGAGGCGCGTGAAGAAATGGCCGGGCAGCACTATGAAGCTGCAATCGGCCTGTTCCAGAAGCTGGAGGCTAACTATCCTTTCGGCAACTATGCTCTGCAAGCGCAGATGGAGATCGCTTACGCGTATTATAAGTCGGGAGACCAGGCGCAGGCACTGGCTGCCGTCGAACGCTTCATCAAGTTGCATCCGAACCACGCCAATGTAGACTATATGTACTACTTGCGGGGCCTGATCAGCTTTAACGACCAGATCAGTTTCCTGAACTTCCTGTACGAGCAAGACCCGACCGAGCGCGATCCGAAAGCCACGCGCGAAGCGTTTGCGGCCTTCAAGCAGCTGGTCGACAAGTTCCCAAATAGCAAATATGCGCCCGATTCGCTGGCCCGCATGAACTATTTGATCGATGCCATGGCGAAATACGAAGTGCACGTGGCGCGCTATTACTACCGCCGCGGCGCCTACCTGGCCGCCGCCAACCGCGCGCAAACGACGGTCAGCGACTTTGCCGCCTCGCCGGCCATCGAAGAAGCGCTGTTCATCATGTACCGCTCGTATGACAAGCTGGGCTTGACCGACCTGCGCGACGATGCCTTGCGCGTGCTGACCAAGAACTACCCGAACACGGCATTCCTCAGCCCGGAAGGGGTGAACAAGGAACGCAAGTGGTGGAAATTCTGGCAGTAAGATTAGAAAAAACCGGGCTAGCCCGGTTTTTTTACTTATTCGCCCACTCTGCGCCGGAACACCCAGCTTTTATCGTTTGACGCTTCCGGCACATACGCGTAACCGTCGACGTCGAACTGTTTCAGTTGTTCTGGATCGCGGATGGCGTTGACCGCCGCATAGCGGGCCAGCATGCCGCGCGCGCGCTTGGCGTAGAACGAGATGATTTTATACTTGCCGTTCTTCCAGTCCTCGAACACGGGCGCGATGACGGGCACGTCCAACTGGCGCGGCTTGACGGATTTGAAATATTCTTCGGAAGCAAGATTGACCAGCACTTTCGCGCCCTGCTCCTTGGCCGTGCGGTTCAGGCCGTTGGTGATGGTGTCGCCCCAGAACGCATACAAATCCTTGCCGCGCGTGGTCGACAGGCGCGTGCCCATTTCCAGGCGGTGCGGATGGATCAGATCCAGCGGGCGCAACAAGCCGTACAGGCCCGACAGGATGCGCACGCGCGACTGGGCATAGTCGAGCTGGGCCGGCTGCAGGCTGCGCGCCTCGAAACCGGCATACACGTCGCCATTGAAAGCCATGATGGCCTGGCGCGCTTCCGCCAGTTTGGGCGTCCAGGAGGCGTAGCGGGCCACGTTCAGGGCCGACAAGGCGTCGGAAATGCCCATCAGGCTGCCCACTTCGGCGGGCGAAAACTGGCGCATGCGCTCGATCAGCTGGGCGGAATGGTCGAGAAAATCGGGGGTGCTGTGCAACGAAGTTGTTGGCGGCGTCTCCAGGTCGAGACTCTTGGCGGGCGAAAGCACGATCAACATAAATTATCACTACAGAATAGAATTGCCGACATGATACCTGCTCCACAAAAACTCGTCCTCGACACCAATGTTTGCCTCGACCTGTTCGTCTTCAACGACCCGCGCTGGGCGCCCCTGCTGGCGGCCATGGAAAGCGGCGCCGTGCACGCCATCACGCGCGAAGATTGCCGTGCAGAATATCTGGTTGTATTACATTACAAACATCTGCCGCTCGACGAAGCCAGCCGCGCGGTTGCCGCCGCCCGCTTCGACGCCCACATCACGGTCGTGGCGCCACCGGTGTCCGGCGTGCGCCTGCCCGTCTGCACGGACAAGGATGACCAGAAATTCCTCGAACTGGCGCGCGACGCCAACGCCGACATCCTCATCACCAAGGACAAGGCCCTGCTGAAACTGGCCCGCAAGACGGCCAAGGCCGGCATGTTCAAGATCATGCTGCCGGAAGGCTGGGTATTGCCAGGCTGAGCCGCCAAAGGCCCGCACGCAACGGGGCGCGCTGCGCTAGAATGGGGCACGATTCCACTTTCCGCACCGCGCCCCTACCGTTCATGAACAGCCCGTCCCTGCCCCATCTGACTCCCACCCTGACCACCCGCTTGCCTCTCGTGGGCACCACCGTGTTTACCCGCATGTCCAGCCTGGCGGCCCAGCATTGCGCCGTCAACCTGGGCCAGGGCTTTCCCGATTTCGATTGCGACTTGGCCCTGGTCGATCGCGTCAGCGACGCCATGCGCGCCGGCCACAACCAGTATCCGATGATGACGGGCGCCGCTCCCTTGCGCGAGGCAATTGCCGCGAAGATCGCCAGCCTGTACGGCCACAGCTATGATGCCGGCACGGAAATTACCGTCACGGCCGGCGCCACGCAGGCGCTCACCACCGCCATCCTGTGCTGCGTGCATCCGGGCGACGAAGTCATCGTCATCGAACCGGCCTACGACAGCTATTTGCCCGCCATCGCCCTGGCCGGCGGCGTGCCCGTGCTGGTGGCCATGCAAGTGGGAGAGTCCGGCTACAGCGTGCCGTGGGACAAGCTGGCCGCTGCCGTCAGCAACAAGACGCGCTTGATCATCATCAATACGCCGCATAATCCGACGGGCACTATTTTGCGCCCCGCCGATGTGGCGGCGCTGGCCGACATCGTGCGCGGCACGCAAATTTTGATACTGTCCGACGAAGTGTACGAGCACATGGTCTACAACGGCGTGCCGCACGCTTCGCTCTCGCGCAATGCGGAACTGGCGGCGCGCAGCTTCATCGTCTCCAGCTTCGGCAAGACGTATCACGTGACGGGCTGGAAAGTCGGCTATGTGGCGGCGCCCGCGGCCCTGACGGCGGAATTTCGCAAGGTACACCAATACAACGTTTTTACCGTCAACACACCGATGCAGCACGGCCTGGCCGGCTACATGGCGGACCCGCAGCCCTACCTGGACTTGCCCGCGTTTTACCAGCGCAAGCGCGATTTGTTCCGCGACGGCCTGGCGGGCAGCCGCTTTACCCTGCTGCCGGCCGACGGCACATATTTCCAGTGCGTGCGCTACGATGCCATTTCGCAAGAGACCGAAGCCCAGTTCGCCGAATGGCTGACGACGGAAATCAAGGTGGCCGCCATTCCCGTGTCAGCGTTTTACGCGCAAGGCAAGGAATCAGGTATCGTGCGCTTCTGCTTTGCCAAGAAAGACGAGACCTTGCGCCTGGCGCTGGAGCGCCTGCGCAGCATATAACCGAGCACGGCTCCGCTTCGGCGGAGCAAAGGATGACAGCATGGTACAGCGTCGCATCGGCCCGGCCGACCTGGTTCCCGGCGAACCCCTGCCCTGGGATCTGTTTCTGGCTGACCATAGTGCCGGCCCGCAACTACGCAAGGGGCAGATCATCACGGACGGCGCGCAGCTGGGGCGGCTAATGCAGCTGGGCCTGTACGTGGGCACGTCCGAGCAGCCGTCCGTCTTGCGCCTGCTCAACGAGGCGGCGCAGCGCCTGCAGCGCTTGCTGCTGGACTTGCGCAGCGAAAGCAATGCCGAGCGCGACGTGCGCGACATCGCCCGCGAGCTGCTGCGCGCACTTGAGCACGATGCCGACATCGCCCTGGCCAGCATCCTGCTGAACCAGATCGCCGGCAGCTATGCCGTGCGCCACTGCATCGAAACAGCCTTGCTGGCCATGCTCGTGGGCCGCAGCATGCACAAGCCCAACGATGAGCTATTGCTGATCGGTGCGGCCGCGCTGACGATGAATGTGGGCATGCTGCGCCACCACGACAGTTTCCAGGACCGGCGCGGCCCCCTGAATGACGACGAAATGCGCATCGTGCGCCAGCATCCGCAGGAAAGCGCGGAATTGCTGCGCTGCGCGGGCGTCGATGACGAGGAATGGCTCAGCTGCGTGCTCTTGCACCATGAAAACGACGATGGCAGCGGCTACCCGCAGGGGTGCACGGCCGATGAAATCCTGCAAAATGCCAAGCTGATCGGCCTGGCCGACCGCTATTGCGCCCGCGTCTCGGCGCGCAACTACCGCCGCTCCATCGTGCCCGACCAGGCACTGCAGCACATCTTCCTCGACCAGGGTGTACCCATCGACCCCTTGCTGGGCGAACAGTTCGTCAATCTGCTGGGCAAATATCCACCCGGAACCTTAGTCCGCCTGCGCAGCGGCGAACTGGGGGTGGTGACGCAACGGGGCGCCAGCCACGTGCATCCGCTCAGCGACCCGCTGGGCGCGCCGCTGGCCGCCGCCGAGCTGGCGCAACTGTCTCCGCGCGACACGGCCGACAGCCGCTACGCCATCGTTTCATCGCTGCACGAAGACGATGCCGGCGTGCATTTCAGCATGCGGCATGTGTGGGGCGATGAAGCGCGGCTGTAGCCTGCCTGGGCAACGCCGGACGCCAGCCCCACCACCTGGAAAAATGTCAGCTCACGGTTTCGGCGGACGGATGCCGGTGTACTGTGCGCTGACCAGTAGCCATTGCTTGTCAACCAGCCGAGCGACATACCCGGCGCGCATGGCGAAGGTGCGGGCAGCCCCCTCCTGATTGACACGGTAGGATAGCCGTGCCGAGATGAGCGCCGTATCGCCAAAGAGGCGCACCACTGGCTCATCGACCTGGAGTTGAGGACTCGGCCGCTTCTGTTCGGGCGCATAGAAGGAAAGCATTTTTTCACGCCCGTCCACCTCGCCGACCGGCGATATTTCCACATAATTCTCGGCCGTGGTGGCTTTCAAGGCAACTTGATCAAAGTTATTCTGCGCCTGCGCATGGCGCTGCACCAACGCCACCAGTTCGGCATCGCCGGGAGCCGCGTTCGCGCTAGCGATCGCGCCGACAGCGCCAAGCAGGCAGGTGGAAAGAACATATGGAAACGTCAATTTCATGCGTATTCATCCTGGTCGAGGTCATTGAGAAGCATCCGTTGATGACTGCGGCACCGCCAGTATCGGACACTCGCTTGCGGGCAAGCTCATCACGAGGAAGCCCACTGTATGCTATCCCATTGCCATTTTCTGACACCTGCCATTGCGACAAACCGCATGATTGAGGGATTGAAACGCAATTTCGCCGGCTCGATGGCGCGCTTGCCATTGCAGCGTCGGGATGCTCAGCAAGCCATGCCTCAGCTCGCGCTCGCAGGAGCATCCAGCGACTTCTGTTTCAGATCAAGATTGAGCGCCCACTGCTCTGCCACCGGAATGGCGCGCCGCGAACTGGTCTTGAGGGAACCTTCTTGCGTCCACAGAAATGGATAAAAATTCAGGCATAGCTCGCCGGACAAGGGCAATTCCTCAAAGCCATCCGCATCGCCAGGCTGCCGGCCGTAAAACTGCCGCAACTGGCTTGTAAAGGACCATTCGACAAACGTCGTGAAGCCGATCTCCAGCCCTTCCCACTCCAGTGTCTCGGGGGCAAGGTAATACATATTGCCCTGGTCGGCTCCGAGCGCACCGCCATTGATAGCAAAAAAGCCACCGAGCACGTCATCAGCCACCAACAGAAAACCCTCGGCCTTTCCTTCGTTCCACGTAGCAATGTTCCGGCCCAGCTTGCCATGGCCAGACCCCAATATCCGGAGCCACCCGTCATCCACCAAAATGCCCCCGGTTTCATAGGCTATCGCGCCGAGGGGAGACCGCGTGGTGACCTGCAGGCTCAGCAGCACATCTTCCCTGCCGGCCGAGGGAGGCAGCAATTCCACCGGGATGTCGGCCTCGCTGGCCCATTGCCTGATCAGCGGAAACGCCGGGTCTTCACTATCCAATAATTCATTCAATGTACGCATGTCACCTGACCTTATCGATGACCGCTTCCGGCGGTCGGAGAGTGCATGGCGAAGCTGGCACTGTCTGGCGGGCACCGCCAGGCACTCCAGCTGCTCGCCCTGGACGCGATCCAGTATCAATGACGAAATCTGAACGCTCCGCAAATTTTACACAGCCTCCACCCTGCACGCCCGCACGCCAGCCACTCGCCACGGAAAGCTGGCTTGATGGCGCCGCCCGACATGCCGGCATTGATGCGCCCCTGAGCGCCATTCATTTTGCGGACGTCAAATACGCCCGCAGTCCATGCGTCAGCACAAAAGGAAACACGCTCGCGTGATCTTCATCCTCGAAGACGCGCAGGCGGGTTTTCAAGCCGGGGAACTTGCGCGATTTCAACTTTCCGTCGAACTCGCGCACGTCGGCCAGCATGTCGGCCTCTTCCTCCGAACGCGAACGCTTCTTGCCCGCCGCCAGCTTTTCCAGGCCGCCGATGCCGAAGAACACGGACGCCGGCAAGTCCTTGTGGCTGGCGGCATACGCCTGTTCGCGGTCGAACATGACGCCGGCGTCGTACCACAGCGACGGACTGCCGAGGATGTAATGCTCGAAGGTGCGCGGTTCCGTCAGCAGGAATTGCAGGCCCAGCAGACTGCCGTAGGAGTGGCCGATAAACACCTTGCGCTGCATATTGACGCGGTAATGCTGTGCGATGAAGGGAAATACTTCGCCCGAGACGAACTGGCCATACGCCTTCGCTTCGCCGAACGCGGGCTGCCGCCCCGGCATGTCCGAGCGGTAGTCATGCTTGCGCGGCGTGGTGGGCGTGTAGTCGCGGCGGCGGCTGTACACCCCGCCATCGCCATTCGCATATGACAGCCCCACCACCACCACTTCTTCCATCCCCGCATGCTTGTTCAGGCGCTGCGCGATATTGCGCACGATGGCGAACGAATAATTGGCGTCCACGACGAACAGCACCGGATAGCGCTTGTTTCCCTGCCGATAGGAATCGGGCAAGGCGACATACAGCTGATAGTCCCGTTTCAGGGCTTGTGCACGGATGTCGCGCACTTCCGTATTGTCAAGGACGTAGCTGGCAGGCACGCTGGCGGGTGCGGCCAGAGCGCTGTTGCACAGACAGCAGAACGCAATAAGCAGGCCAAGAGGTTTCAAATGGGCTTCCTTCATACTTGTTGATGAGCAAGGTCTGCCACATGCAGGGGATGAAACGCGATAAGGTCGCCGTATCTGGCGGCCGGATGCTGCGGAGCATTCTCGATGGTGCCGGTGTACCAGCCTTCCTCTTCATCGATGCCGGTCACTAGCACCCACATTCTTTCACACTGGCCATCCGCGCGCGCACCGTCTTCGGCGGCGAAGCGAAAAACCAGTTTCACGTACGAACCGATGGCCAGTTGCTCGCGCACTTCCGCGGACGGAGGCTGGATATCTGTCAAATACTGGGCAAGCCAGATGGCATCTTCCAGGTAATAGCCATGCTCCGCAAACGAGGGAAAAGGATGGTCCTTGAAACGCTCCCAGTTTCCTGCGCCTGCATGCCATTGCGCGCTCCAGCCATAGGGCAAGTCATGCAGGTGCGCCAGCAAATCATTGCTGCCTATCATGTATGCCAGACTGACGATCTTGGCAGAGCCAGATGCCGTTGCGCCTGGCGCGCCGTGAAATTGCCAATCCCCTTCGTAATCATGGGACACATGCACGACGGGAGCACCATTCAATACCTCGGTGGTCGTGAAGCAGGCAGTATTGGGGGCATCGGGGAAATTCCAGGCAGTGGTCATCTTGTTTGCGGGATCATCCGCTTCAGTCATGTGGTACAAGTCCATCCCCCGCAGCCTGCGATATCGCTTGCGGCGGAGGTGAAAGTGGTGCGCTCGGCCAACGCTTATTTGGCGGTCGCCGCCGTCAACTGCACCAGCTTGCGCTCGACAAACGCCTGCAGCTGGGGCGACAGGGTTTGCAAGCCCTTGGCCCGCTCGAATGCCTGACGCGCCTGGGCCGGGTGGTTGTCGGCTTGCAATGCTATCCCCAGACCCATCCACCAGATGCTGTTGTCGGGCGCCGTCTGCAGGGCCAGCTGGTAGTGTTCCGATGCTTCGCGGTAACGCTGTTCGCGCTGCAGCACGCCGGCCAGGAAGGCATGGTATTCGCCGCTGTCGGTGGCGTACGGCAGGCTGCGCATGAGGGTATCGAGGGCCGCCGCGCCGCCGTTGGGTTTATCCAGCTGCAAACGGGCCAGCATCATCGCCTGCGCCGGCTGCTTCGGGTCCAGCGCCAGGCTCAGCTGCAACTGGCGAGCCGCCTCATCGGGACGCTGCGCTTCGAGCAGCAGGCGCACCAGGGTTTCGCGCGCGCCCTGGTGGCGCGGGTCCAGCTGCAGGGTTTGCTGCAAGGCCAGCATGGCGTCGGCGACGCGGCCATCCTGCAATTGGCCCAGCGCGCGCCGGTATTCATTCTCCACGCGCTGCTGCGCAGTGATTTGCTTGCCATCAATGATGCGCTCGCTGGCGGCCGGTGCTGGCGTCTTCACCACGGGCGCAGCGGCCGGCTTGGCGGATTTTTCCGTGATGCGCCGCACTTCGGCGGGCCGCGCCCTGGTCGGCGCAGGGGCGGCTTCCTCGGCCTGGAACACGGGCTCGGGTTCAGCCGCCACGACGGGCGCGGGCGCGGGGACAACGGCGGCAGGCGCCGGGACCGGGACCGGGGCCGACACGGGAGCCAACACAGGTGTACTGGCCACGCTGACCAGCACGGGCGGCACGGGCGGGCGCTTCAGGTAAACCCAGCCCAGGGCGATGGCGGCGGCCGTCAGGCCAGCTGCACCACCGAAGACCAGCGCGCGCGAGACGCCCCGCTCGCGTTCTGGCACGGAGCGGATACCTGCCGCGTCGCCGCGTCCATCGGGAGTGCCACGCGCATCGAGGTCTTGCAACATCTTGTTAATCAGGCTCATCTACAGGCTCATCTTCGTCATCGGTTCAATAAAGTCCAGCTCACGCCGCAAGCGACGGCCAGCACGCTGGCGCCGGCCAGCCACGGCCATGGCCGCTGCCAAAAGCGGCGCGGCTTGCTGGCCAGGGTATCGCTGGCGGCCAGCGCTACGTGGCGGCCGCTCACCTGCTGCCGCCCCTCGCCATACGCCACCATCAGCGCCTTGTGCGCCATGATGTTGATCAGGCGGGGGATGCCGCCGGACGCCTTGTACAGCGTTGCCACGCCGCCACGGCTGAACAGGCGCGCGCCGTCGAAACCGGCCACGCGCAGGCGGTGCGCCACATAAAAATCCACGTCGTCGCGGCACAAAGGACCCAGGTGGTAATGAAAGGTGATGCGCTGGGCCAGTTGGCGGATTTCCGGCAGGGCCAGCTTGATATCCAGTTCCGGCTGACCGAACAGCACGATTTGCAGCAGCTTGCGCTTTTCCGTTTCCAGGTTCGTCAGCAGGCGCAGCGCTTCGAGGCTGTCGACGGGAATCGCTTGCGCTTCGTCCAGGCACAGCAGCACGCGCTTGCCTTGCGCCGCCAGGTTGAGCAGGCGCAAGTTGAGGGATTTGAGGAGTTGATGCTGATCAGCATCTTTTTCCAGCAACACATCGAGGTCGTCCGCCAGCGCCAGGATCAGCGAACGGGGCGGCAAGTTCGGATTCGGGATGTAGGCCGTGACGAAGTCCGGCCCCAAGGATTGCATGAACTTGCGGCAAAGAAAAGTCTTGCCGGTGCCCACTTCGCCAGTGATCTTGATGAAGCCCTCGCCATTGCGCGCCGCCACCAGCAAGGTGTTCAGCGCCTTTTGCGACTGCGGGCCGTTGAAGAAGAAACTGGTATCGGGCGTGAGGCCGAACGGCGCCTCGCGCAAGCCGAAATGGGCTTGGTACATTTAGCGCCGCTCCGCTGGACGGCGCGGGTCGAGCGCCTCGATGCGCTTGCTCGAATCGAGCAAGTCCTCGTTCCAGCTATTCGCGCCATCGACGATGGTGGGCTTGATCAGCACCACCAGCTCGCGCTTCTGGATCACCTGCCCCGTGTTGCGGAACAGCGCGCCCAGCACGGGGATATCGCCCGCGCCCGGCACTTGCGAGCGGTCCGCCGTGGTGGCCTGGCGCATCAGGCCGCCGATGGCAACGATGCGGCCATCCTGGCTGCGCACCATGCTGTCCATTTCCGACGTGCTGGAAGCGGCCAGCGGCAGTTTCAGCGAACCGGCGCTGCCCAGGTCGATCTCCTTGCTGATGGTCGACACCTGGCTGACGGATGGGTGTACATGCAGGATGATGTTGCCATCCGCATCGATCTGCGGCGTCACGTCCAGCACCACGCCGGAAAAGAACGGTTGCAAGGTCACGTTGGGGCTGGTCGTCGCGCCGCTGGCCGTCGTATTCGTGGTGGTCGACACGCCCGTCACGTAAAACTCGTCCGTGCCTATCTTCAGCACGGCCTTCTGGTTATTCATGGTGGCGATGCGCGGGCTCGACAGTACGTGCACGGAGCCTTGCGATTCCAGGAAGGAAATCATGGCGGCGAAATTGGCTGTCTGGAAAGCCAGGCCGAACATGGAACCGGCCGCGTTCGCCGCCGAACTGAGGCCAAAGCCGCTGCTGGCCGTCAAGCCGCTGCCATTCGTCATATTGGGCGGCTGGCCGCCGTTGAACGGCAGCGGCGCCAGGGTACCGCCCGGCTGGATGAAGCCGGTCGAGATGCGGTTCGTGTGGCCGCTCTTGATCGAGGCGAACGAAGCCCAGTTGATGCCCGTCTGCGTATTGTTGTTGAGCTCGACTTCGAGGATCTTCGCTTCCAGGATCACCTGGCGGTCGACGGACAGTTGCGTGGCCTTCAGGTACATGTCGACATTCCGCAATTCTTCCGGCAT
Organism: Janthinobacterium salmonicoloratum; assembly: GCF_051380845.1. Taxonomy (NCBI): domain Bacteria; kingdom Pseudomonadati; phylum Pseudomonadota; class Betaproteobacteria; order Burkholderiales; family Oxalobacteraceae; genus Janthinobacterium; species Janthinobacterium salmonicoloratum. The sequence goes on from NZ_JBNYXV010000001.1 coordinate 736,868, forward strand.
GGCGCGGATGACGATCACGCCCGACTGCGGGCTGAGCACCACTTGCCGGCCCCCTTCGGCGCTGCCGACGATGGCTTCCAGCGCCGCCCTCAACTCCGGCCAGAAATCGGCCGTCGACGAGGTGGTCAGGTTGCTGCTGTCCAGGGTACGGCCGCCCTGGCCGCCATTGGTTTGCTGGTTCTGCTCGTTATTCTGGTTGTTGCCCTGGTTGCCATTTCCGCTATTGCTGCCAGAGCCGCCCGAGTTGGTCGAGCCGACCGAACCGACCGACGTCGACGACACGCGCAGGTTGGAACTGCCGCGGCGCGCGCCTGTCAGGTAATTGACATGGAATAAACGCGTCTGCATGGTCAGGGGCTTGATGTAGATCTGCGTGCCCTCGACCTTGTAGTCGTAGCCATACAGTTCGCGCACGGCGTCGAGCGCCTGGAACAGGGTCACGTCCTTCAGATTGGCGGAAATCGTGCCGCCGATGTCGGGATGGACCAGCATGTTGTAACGCGTGCCGGCCACGATGGAGGTGAAGAACTGGCGCGCCGGCACATTGTTGAAAGCCACGTTGAAGCGCTCGTCGAGCGCGGCACGGGCCTTCGGCAATTGCTGGGCCAGGGCCGCCACGGGCGGCAGCAGCGCCGCTTCCACGGCGTCCGGCTGGGCCGCTGGCGCCGTGGTGGCCGCCGCGCCCTTGACGGCATCGGTGATCGCATTATAGGTGTCGCGCTTGACGGGCGCGACATTGCAGCCACCCAGGCCCAGGCTGACGCTGATGACAGCCGCCATCGTACTGATCTTGAACATGCTCGCCTTGTGTTGATTGAGTTGCTTGGCCACTTCTTCTACTCCTGCTTGCGATCGGTCTTGCGATCGGTCTTATTGTCGGTCTTGCTGCTCGGGTACAGCTTGAAGGTTTCCAGTGATTTGCCACGCCGCAACAATACGGCCGTGTCGTGGATCTCCGTCACCACAGCGTCGCCTACCTTGCTGCCGACCTTGACTGTCTGTCCATCGATGACGGCCAGGCGGCGTCCCCCAGGCTGGGTGGAAATGAGCACCGATTGCAGCTGCGGCCGGGCCGCGACGACAGGCGCGGCGCTGGCGGGCGCCCACAGGGCCGCCGGTGGGCGCGTCGGGTCGTCCAGCGCCTGCGCCTGCGCGCCCGGCCATGCCAGGCCCAGCGTCAGGCTCAGGGCCAGAAAGGTCAGAGTGCGATCCATGTGTCGTCCATGCTGAGGGTATGTAAGGTCAGGGTCAAGGTGGCGCCCGGGTAGCTGGCCGCGTCGAGGTGGGCGGCGCCCCAGAAGACGCGGGTCGGCATCGATTGCAGCGCCTGCATGTATTGCACCATGTCGGCATAACTGCCTTGCAGCACCACCTCCACGCCATGCTGGTGCAGCAGCGGCGCCTGCGTGATCGCCTTTGCTGCATCGGCCTTGGCCGCGGCATCGCCGTTCGCACTATCAGACTGGTGCGCACCCACGGCGCTGGCGGGCAAGGTTTTCAGCGACACCACGCGCAGTCCCGCGTGCTGGCGCAGCAAGTGTTCGAGCAAGGTCACCATGCGCTCGGGCGCCACCAGGCCATGCTGTTTCGCGCGCAGCGCCTGCGCCAGGGATGCCGTTTCCGCCTGCAAGGCCACCAGGCGCGCGCGCGCATCCTGGTCGGGATCGGTGGCATGGGCGAGCATGGTCAGCTCGATTTCCTTGTTCGTCGCGCTCAAGAGGCTTTCCTTTTGCGCAATGCTCGCCTCCAGCGCGGCGCGTTTCGCCAATAGGGGACTAAAGCTCATGAAATAAAACACGAACAGGATGGCGGCCGCGCCGGCGCCAAACACCATCAAGCGCTCGCGCAGGCTGAGGGCATCGAAGGCGGTGGCCCATTTTTTCAGCAAGGGCAGCATCAGCGAGTTCCTCCGGCAACAAGTTTGGGCGGCGTGACGGCGCCGGCTGGGCCAGCGACGCCTTCCGCCGACTGCAGGCTGAACGCGACATAAGGCAGGCTGGTCGCCTTGCCCTCGGCCACGGCCGGTGGCGCGGGCTGGCCGATGTCGAGGCTGGCGAAGGTCTTGCCTTTCAATACCTCCTGCTGGCCCAGGCGCGTGATGTACGCGGGCAGCAGCGAGGCGTGCAAGGCGCGGCCCTGCAAGCCGAAGTCATTGCCGGCGCCGGCGATGTCCACGCCCGTCAGCCATACGCCCTCGACCCTGGCCTGCGCCAGCGCGCGGAAATAGCCGGCATAGCCAAGGGTATTGCCCAGCTTGCCGCTGTCCAGCACGACCGAGGCATCCTGCAGCAACTGGCGCTGCGCCTCGACGGCCGCCAGTTCCTGCGCCAGGGCCGGATCTTTCTTGCGTGGCGGGAAATCGCGCAGAATCTGGTCGCGCTTCGCCTCGCCTTGCGCCAGCGCCGCCTTGACGCCCGCTTCGCGTTGCTCCAGGCCGGCCGTTGCCCGCTGAGTCAGCACGCCCAGGGCCAGCAAGACCAGCGTCAGGCCGCCCAGGGTCAGGCCGGCTGTGCGCGCCGACATATGGTGTTTTTTCAGTTCAAACCGGGGATTGAACAGATTGATCTGCTGGCTCATGCGCCCTTCCCTTCGTGCTTGCCCGGGTGCAGGCCCACCTCGCGCAAGGCGGCGCCGATGGCCAGGAAGTAGCGCGCCTGCATGGCGGGATCGCGCAGTTCGGCGGCCTGGGAAAAGTCCAGCACCGTGGCCATGTCCAGCTGCTCGACCGGCATGTAGAGATTGTCGGCCAGATACGCGTGCAAGCCATCGCTGGCGCCCGTCATCAGCATCAAACGGGCCAGCGAAATGAAATGAAACTGGCGGTCGAAGTGGTCGAACGAGCGCTGCAGTTCCAAGGTGACGCGGTCATAGTACTGGCTGGCGTCGGGCGACTGCAATTGCGTCGAGGTCACATCGATGCGGCGTGCCTGGTACAGCTCGCCATTGAAACTCATGGTCAGCAAGCCGCCATCGCCATCGAAAAACAGTACGGCGATGCCGCGTCCCGGCGTTTCCAGCAAGGTGGCGATATTGCGCTGCGCCATCTCGGGGATATCGATCACGGACAGGTCGATTTTGCATTCGGCGTACAGCGCCTGGCGCCGCGACACGGCGCTATTGCGCGCGGCGACGGCAAACACGCTGCTGCCCCGCTGAGTGCCGTTCGGGTCCCCGGGGATATCGAACACGTCGATAGTGGCCTCGGCCAGGGGAAAGTCCAGCATGTCCTTCAAACGCCAGCCCACGGCCGTCTTCAGCTCCTCGCGCGGCACGGCCGGCGCTTCCAGCGACAGCAACTGGTATTCGCCGCCGGCCAGCACGGTGGTGCAGTGGCGCGCTGCCGCCTGTACATCCTTGCCCAGTTTTTCCAGCACCTCGACAGGCGCCGGCCGTGCGGCCGCCTGGTAGCTGGCGCCCCGCACGCGCGGCATGCCGTCGGCGGGACGTTCGACAACCACAGCACTGACGCCATCGCGGCCAAACGCCGTGGCCAGCCAGCCATCATACTTCTTTGCTCTTGCGAATAAACCCATGCGAACTATCCAGTGTAAGTGCCTGCCCGATCTTGTCGCGCAGTGTATGCATCCCGCCAATTTTAATTCATGAAGCGAACTTTATTGTGTAAAAACAATAAATTAGCGATCTTTTTTGCACGCAGTTGATCTTACTGCGACAGCACGGCTTGCAGGCGGCGCTGGACGTAGTCGGCGTTATTGCCTGCATTCGGACAGCCGGCAGCGCCAGGCTGGTTACAAGCCGTGGCCGTGATGGTCCAACTGGTCAAGGTGCCGGGCCCCGTGGCCGTGCTGCATTGCACGGTGACGCTGAACGCCGACAGCGTCGTGCCCGCCGGCAAGCTGAAATTGGCCGGACCGATGCAGGCCGCGCCAGCGGTGAGGCCTGCGCTGATCTGCTTCTGCAAACCCCATTCGAGGCCAGCCCGCGCGGCCTGTTCGGCGCGCACGCCCTGCACGTCCATGGCCGATTCCGTCTGCTGGAAAGTGGAGATATTCACCATCACGGCCGCCAGCGCGGCCAGCACCACCAGTAGGAAAATAGCCGTGACGAGGCTGAAACCGCGCATGCGGCCGGTGTGGTGGCGCAGCACATGCTTCATGGCGTATTCCTCGCCTGCACCTGTTGCACCAGGCGCAGCACGCCCGTATTGCTGTTCGCCGCGCCCAGGCTCAGGTCGATATTCACCAGGCCCCGCTGCACATTGGCCAACACGGTGTAGCTGAAAACGCACGCCGTCACCTGGCGCGCCAGCTGGGCGCCGTTTGCCGCAGCCAATGGCGCGGTGCCCGCCACAACCGGCTGGGTGGCCTGGATGGCATAGCCCGCGTAACGGGTCAGGGTGCCGGTCGTCAGATTGCACGCATAGGTGACGGGCGTCGTCACTACCTGGAAGCGGTTCGATGGCGACGGCAGCGGCGCCGGCGCCGTCGCGAAAGGATAGCTGCCGAGCGTGACCAGAGTGCCGGACACGGCCGTCACTGGCGCGCGGTTGCAGCCATTCGCCGCGCTGCATGCATACGCATTGTTCGGCGCGTACTCCGTGCCCAGGTTGTAGACGACGATCTGGTCGCCCACGCTGATCGCCTGGCGCGCGCCCAGCGCATCGGCGGGCATGGCGCCAACAACGGTAAAGCTCGGAGAGCTGGGGGGAGTCTCAAAGCTCAACACATTGCCCGGAGCGCTCGGATCGCTGTCGCTCAGGTAACGCCCGCCCGTCTTGGTCAGCAGCAATTCCAGGAACAGGCCGTCGTTCGACACGCGCACGCTGTTGGGCAAGGCCAGGCGCACGTCGCGTGTCAGGCGGCGCGCCGCCGTATCTGCAGTGTCGGCCAGCGCGGCGCGCGCGGTGGTGTCGATATAGCCTTGCACGGGCACGCGGATGAAGACGGCGACCATGGCGCCGATGATGCCCGTGATGACGATCACGATGACCATCTCGACAAGGGTAAAGCCGCGCGGGCGGCGCCTGGCGTTAAGGAAATTTATCATGGGATACTGTTCGGCGCATAGCGCACGCGATAGCCGTCGAGCACGATCTGCTGGTCGGCATACGGCACGACCACCTGGATATGCAGGCTTTCCGTTGCGGGCAAGCCGTTCAGGGGCTCCTGGGTGATCGTTACCAAGGCAGTATATGTCTGGGGCGAACCAGCAGCCCAGACGGCGCCCTGGGCATCCGTCTTGTACTCGGTCGCCGTACCATACGCGCTCACATAATCGTTGACGTTGTCGAAAGGCCGCCCCGCGCCGTTCGGCTCCTCCCCCGGCCCTTCCGGGATGGCGCAGCCAGCCGGGCTGGTGGCAGTTTGCGCAGCGGGGTCTTGCGGATCGCAATACGTGAAACGCGCCAGCTGGATTTCTTCCAGCATGCCTTCGGCAATCGCCAGCGCCTGCTTGCGCAGCTGCGGGTCGGCACTGTGCCGCGTCGTCAGGCTCATCACGCCCAGGATGGCGGCCGAGGCCAGGCCGACGATGACGATGAACAGCACCAGTTCGATCAGGGTCACGCCGCATTCACGCTGGCGCCGCTGGCTAATGGACATAGCCGGTCTCCCCTTCGACCGTGACGTTGTGCGTCAGGCCGTCGCCCTGGACGCTGATCGTCAGCTGCGCCGGAAAAGTCGATACGGCAGGAAACACATTGACCAGCGCATACGGCTTGCCCAGCGCGTCGAAATAAAAGCTCGGCGTAACTTTCGCGTCGGTGGACAGGGTCACGCCGGCCGGACGGCCTTCGCACAGCCAGTTGGTTTTCACGCAATAATTCAGCGTGTCCTTGCTGCCGCTGTTACTGCCCGTGGGCGGCACCACCTTCTGCGCATCGCTGCAAACGGCATCGAAGCACAGGGCCACGCTGTTGGCATCGATGCTCACAAACACGGCACGGTTTTGCGCCACCGCCAGTTTCTGCCCGTAGCGCACAATATTCGTCACCTGGTCAGAAAAACTGCGCGCGTCAAAAGTGTCGCGCTGGAAAAACCGATTGACGGCAAAGGTCGCCAGCAAGCCTGCCAGCACCAGCACGGCCACCAGTTCGATCAAGGTGAAGCCGCGCGCAGCCGTACGCCGCAGGCGGCCTGGCGGCCCTGCTTGACGATGCGGAAAGACTGTTGGTGGCTGCTGCAATGGATGGCCCGTAAAAAGCCCAACGGGCTGACGCCTGGGGTTGGGCTGGTGGTGCGCAAGGAGGACCGGGCGTGGCCGGGCTTTCCTTGCAAACAGTGCAATATTACTTACACGTCGTGGTGCTTGCATTGAGCTTGATCACAGGTGCCTCGCCAATTGCGCCCGGTGCAGTGTAGACCACGGAACAATTTGCACGGCTGGTAACGGCAGTCGTATCAACTGTCACAGTCCCTGGTGTCGAAAGGCCATACTCATCCGCCACCAAGCCTGCAGCCTCTTGAATACTGGCTACAGTAGGGTAGCCAAACTTGCCAGCGACAGCTTTGCCATCCATATTGACAGTCTTTGTATCATCGGACCCATTGACCAGCCACTGCGCATGGAAAAGCGCCGAACCGGCCTTGACGGCGCCAGCAGCCGCCTGCATCTTGGCCACGCGCGCATCGGTCGACATGTCGATGAACTTGGGAATTGCCGTTGCAGCCAGGATGCCCAGGATGACGATGACAACCACCAGCTCGATCAGGGTAAAACCCGCCTGCGCGCCGCTCTTAAAATTACGTAGGGATTTATTCATTCCAACTCTCCAAAATCAATTAAAAACATCAAACTACAACTTGAAACTATCGCTGCACGACCCTCACTTTGCTGCCGAGTCCGGCGATTTCCACACCACAATATCGGGCTCCTTGGCGAGCTTGTCAAGATCGGCGTCCACACCTGGCAAGGTTACCTTAAATTTCGCTGCATCAACCCCTGTAGAGGGAAAAATATTGCTATTACTAAACAAATAGATAATTTTTTGTTCTTTTCTGTCGTATAACCAATTCCCTGCCTGCAATTTTGCAAGGTCCGGCTGCGCAAACTCGCCCAGGTAGTTGGCCGGCTTATCCTCCAGCCAGTCGAACGGGTTTTGCCGCGCCAGCGCCGGCATTTTTGCGCGCTGATCCGCCAGGTACAGCTGCAGCACCTGCACCCGCAAGCTGGTGCGCAAGACGCCGAGCATTTGCGCCACGGCCACCTGCTGCGCCTGCTGCTGGTAATCCCTGACGCGGTTCAGGAACACCGCCGCCAGGATGGCGAACACGCTCGCCACCACCGCCAGCTCGAACAGGGTGAAACCGCGCTGACGGAACGCCTTTGCCATCAGTGCAGGGCCGCCCGGCCCAGGTCCCAGATGGGCAGGAAGATGCCCAGCGCCAGCACCAGCACCATGGCGCCGAGGAAGACGATTAAAATCGGCTCGATCTGCGCCGACAGGGTCTTCAGCTCATAATCGACTTCGCGCTCGTACATGTCAGCGATCTCGTCCATCAAGTCGTCGAGCGAACCGGATTCCTCGCCCACGGCGATCATCTGCAGCACCACGGGCGTGAACACGCCGGCCGCGACCGAGGTGCGCAAGATGCTTTCGCCCCGCTCGACGCCGTCGCGCATCTGCTCCACGCGCGCGCTCAGGTAAGTATTATCGACCGTTTGCGACACCACCGTCAGCGCCTGCACGATGGGCACGCCGCTCTTGCTCGACAGGGCAAAGCTGCGCGCGAAGCGGGCCATCGTGCCCTTCAGGATGATCTTGCCAGCGATCGGCAGGCGCAGCTTGGCGCGGTCCCACTTATATAAGCCCTCTTTCGTGCGCAGCCAGGCGCGCCAGCCGAACAGGCCGCCTACGCCCAGCAACAGCAGGATGGGCCAGTACGCCACCGTAAAGCGCGAGGTGCCGATCAGGATGCGGGTCATCAAGGGCAGTTCCGCATGGAAGCTGGCGAACACCTTCTCGAACTGGGGAATGACGAAGATATTCACGACCACCATGGCGGCCAGCATGGCGAAGACGACGAAGGTCGGGTAGCGTGTCGCCGTTTTCACACGCGCGCGCATGTCGCGGTCGAATTCCAGGTGGTTGAACAGGCGCAAAAACACTTCATCGAGGCGCCCCGTCATTTCACCCACGCGCACCATCGACAAATAAAACGGCGTGAAGATCGTGGGATGACGCGCCATGGCGGCCGACAGTTCGCGCCCCGCGTCCAACGACTCGCGCACATCCTTGATGATGCGCCCGAAGGCGGGGCTGATGGCGGACTCCTGCAGGCCGGCCAGGCCGCGCATGATGGGCACGCCCGCTTTGAGCAGGGTGTACAGCTGGCGGCTGAACAATTGCACGTCCATGGGCGTGACTTTTTTCTCGGTCAGCTTGTCCCACCAGCTCAGCGTGCTGGCGCCGGCCTTCGTCACCGTCTGCCTGGTGGCGCTGATGTCGACGGGCGTGCTGCCGCCCGCCATCAATTGGTCGGCCACGGCACCGCTGTCGGCGCCTTCCATCACGCCGGTCAGCAGTTCGCCGCTGGCGCTACGCGCCTTGTAGGAGAAAAACGGCACCTCAATCCTCGCTCTGGTTGCTGATGCGCATTGCTTCCATCACCGTCGTGCGGCCGGCAACCACCAGCTGCACGGCGTGGCGGCGCAGGGTTTCACCCGCCATTTGCTCCATCGCCACCTTCATGAAGTGGGAAGGATCGGCATGGTTGGCGGCGTCGGCCACGGCGCGCGTGATTTCCAGCAATTCGTACACGCCCGTGCGGCCCCGGTAACCCATGCCGTTGCAATGCGAGCAGCCCTTGCCATGGAAATACTGGTTGCGCTCGACCAGCTCCCCCAGTTCCAGGCGCAGCCATTCGTATTCGTTCGGCGTGGGCGCGTACGGCGTGCTGCAGCTTTCGCAGATCACGCGCACCAGGCGCTGCGCCAGCACGGCTTGCAGCGAACTGCCCACCATGTAGCGGGGCACGCCCATGTCCATCAGGCGCAGCGGCGTGCTGATGGCGTCGTTCGTATGCAGGGTCGACAGCACCAGATGGCCCGTCATGGCGGCGCGCAGGCCGATCTGCGCCGTTTCCTGGTCGCGCATCTCGCCGACCAGCACGATGTCGGGATCTTGCCGCAGGGCCGAGCGCAGCACGCGGGCAAAGTTCAGCTCGATCTTGTCATTCACTTGCACCTGGTTAATGCCGGGCAAGCGGTACTCGACGGGGTCTTCCACCGTAATCAGCTTTTTTTCCACCGAATTGAGTTCGGACAAGGCGCAATACAAGGTCGTCGTCTTGCCGCTACCGGTCGGCCCCGTCACCAATACGAGGCCGTTCGGACGGTTGACGATGGCGCGGAACTGCGCCACCAAGGCGGGCGGCATGCCGATGGCGTCCAGGCGCAAGGTCGTACCGCCCTGGTTCAGCAAGCGCATCACCACCGATTCGCCGTATTGCGTCGGCATGGTGGAAATACGCACGTCGATGCGCTGGTTTTTCACGCGGATGGCGAAGCGGCCATCCTGCGGCAAGCGCTTCTCGGAAATATCGAGGTCCGACATCAGTTTCAGACGCAGCGCCAGCGAACTGGCGATCTTGCTGTCCGCTTCCGTCTGCAGGTGCAGCACGCCGTCGATGCGGAAGCGGATTTGCAGCCGGCCTTCCTGCGGCTCGATGTGGATATCCGAGGCGCGCACCTGCGTGGCATCCTCGAACACGGATTGCAGCAGCTTGACGATGGGCGCCTCTTCCAGGCCCGGATTGACGGCCAGCGCGCCGAAGTCGACGGAAACGTCGCCCAGGTCCTGTTCCAGCTCGCGCGTCAGGGTGGAGATATCTTCCGTGCGGCGGTAGATGCGGTCGATGGCGGCCAGCACTTCCGTTTCATTGACGACAGCGAGTTCGATCTGGCGCTTGACCAGGCGCGAGATTTCATCGTACGCAAACAGGTCGGTGGGATCGGACATGCCGACCAGCAAGCCCTCGCGGCGATCTTCCAGCACCAGCGCGCGAAAGCGCCGCGCCTGGGTTTCCGGCAGCAACCGCACCAGTTCGGGATTGATGTTGAAAAACTTCAGATTGATGTAGGGAATGTCGAGCTGACGCGCCAGGGCGCCCGAAATTTGCTCTTCCGTGACAAAGCCGTGCTCGACAAAAACGCGGCCCAGCTTGCGCCCCGAGCGCTTCTGTTCCGTCAAGGCCTGGCCCAACTGTTCTTCCGTCAGCAGTTTCTGCTGCACCAAAATTTCACCGAGCCGGACTTTCTCTGGCCTTGCCATGCTTGCTCCTCGACAAATTCTTCAAACGATGCACGCCAGCGGCGCGCGCAGGTATTTTATTCCAGAACCTGTTGTTTCTTAAAGAAAATACATTCCGTGGCTTGATTTTCGCGCATTTCAACACTCTGAAAGGAAACACTTGCCGCCCACCTGCGCCCATGGCAATAATGGCGGTCGTACGCCTTCTTGCCTGCCGACCATTGCCCCTATGAACGCCTGCGCCATCGAGTTTCACAACGTGCATCTGCAGCTGGCGGGCAGCGCCGTGCTGCGCGGCGTCGACCTGCAGGTGCGCGCGGGGGAACTGTTCGGCCTGGTCGGCGTGAATGGCGCTGGAAAGACCAGCCTGCTGAAATGCCTGCTCGACTTTTGCACGCCCGAGCGGGGCGAGATCACCATTTTCGGCCAGCCGCACCGCCACGGCGCGGCGCGCCAGCCCCTGTCGTTTCTGCCGGAACGTTTCCAGGCGCCCTATTACCTGACGGGCGGCGACTTCCTGCGCTACCTGTCGCGCCTGCACAATGTGCACCCTGATGCGCAAGCCGTGCAGCAAGCGCTGGCCGCGCTGGACCTGGCGCCGGACGCCTTGCTGCGCCCCGCGCGCGAGTATTCGAAAGGCATGATGCAGAAACTGGGGCTGGCCGCCTGCTTGCTGTCGGGCAAGCCGCAACTGGTGCTGGACGAACCGATGAGCGGACTCGACCCGAAGGCGCGCGCACAGTTCAAGCAGGTGCTGCGGCAAGCGCGCGCGCAAGGCCGCGGCGCCCTGCTCACTTCGCATGCGCTGGCCGACGTGGAAGAATTGTGCGACCGCATGGCGATCCTGCATGCGGGACGCATCGTATTTACGGGCACGCCCGCCGAATGCCGCGCGCGCCATGGCGGTGCGGCCGGCGCCAGCCTGGAACAGGCTTTCCTCAATTGCATCGCGGTATGAACGCCGACACGCCCATCCCGCTTTCCACGCCGCCCGGGCGGCCTTACGCGCCCTCCCCGCACGGCATGTATCTGCGCCATTTCGGCTTGCGCACGGCGCCGTTCGGCATCACGCCGGACCCGGCCTTCTTTTATACGGGCAATACGCGCGGTGAATTGCTCGCGGCGCTGCTGTATGCCGTCACGCAAGGCGAAGGCATCATCAAGCTGACGGGTGAAGTAGGCAGCGGCAAGACCATGCTGTGCCGCATGCTGGCCGAACGCTTGCCGCTCCACATCGACGTGGTGTACCTGCTCAATCCGCGCCTGGAACCGGACGAAGTCCTGCGCACCATCGCCGCCGAACTGGGCCTGGCGCTGGACGGATGCCGCACCGATGCCGTGCTGCGCTCCCTGCACGGCGAGCTGATCGCACGGCATGCGGCGCGGCGCCAGGTGGTGCTGCTGGCCGAAGAAGCCCAAGCCATGCCGGGCGCCACCCTGGAAGCGCTGCGCCTGCTGACGAATTTGGAAACGGCCAGCCACAAGCTGCTGCAAATCGTCCTGTTTGGCCAGCCGGAATTGCAGCGGACGCTGGACTTGCCCCAGTTCCGCCAGCTAAAGGAACGCATCACCCACAGTTTTACCGTGCCGTGCCTGCCGCAGGCCTTGCTGAACGACTATCTGGCGTGCCGCCTGGCCGCCGCCGGCCGCACGGCGCCGCTCGTTTTCACGCCGGCAGCGCTGCGCCGGCTGGCGAGCTCCTCGCAGGGCATAGTGCGCAGGGTCAATATCCTGGCCGACAAAGCCTTGCTGGCCGCATATGCGGACGATGCCCGGCAAGTGCATGGACGCCATGTGCGCCTGGCCATCGCCGACAGCCCCTTTTACCGCCCGCCATGGCACGCGGGCAAGGTGCTGGCGGGCGCCCTGAGTGCGCTGATGCTGCTGCTGGCCACTGCGCTGCTGTGGCAATGGCTGGCGCCGGACCAGGCAGCTGGCATGGCGGCGCCAGCCGCGCTCCATGCAGCCGTCCCGCACACCCCCCTGCCAGCGCCGTCAACGCTGCTCGACAGCAAGCTGGCCGAATCGCGCGGCTGGCTGGCACAGCAAGGGCCCCAGCAACTCGTACTGCAGATTGCCAGCCTGCCTGCCAGCGAGACGGCTGCGGCAGAAACTTTTTTGCAGCAGGCGCAGCAAGCCATCGGCCTGCACGACGTCCACGTGTTTCGCCTGCCTGGCGCAACCGCCGCAAGCCGGCTGCCACGTACGTCGCCACAGCACGCGCCCGCCAGCGCCGCCACGCGCCTGCTCATCGTCTACGGCAGCTTTGCCGACCGGGCCAGCGCCGAAGCCATATGGGCCAGACTGGCCCCCGCTTCACCACAGAAAATATTGCTTAGCAGCATAGACAATATCCGCACAGAAATGAAAGCCGAAAGCGCGGCACAGCCGGGGCGTGGCGCACCCTAACTTTATTTCTACATATTGCCTCTCTGGCCTGCACAGCCGATTGCTTTTAGGCGATCATGCTAGTTAAAATTACAAAAGCACAACACGACTCCAAGGGCGAACTTTTCATGAATCAACACCCTATTCCTGTGCTGGCCTCCTGGGTCACCCTCGCCTGCAGCGCCATGCTGGCTGGCTGCGCCACGCATCAAACACCGCTGTCGCCTGGGCACATCAATGCCCCGCCCCTCCCTGCTGGCGCCATTCCCGAACCGGTGCAGCAAAGCAGCGCGCTGGCCGCGCCCCTGCCCGCGCCCAAAGTGGAAACGTATAGCGTCACCGTGCACAAAGTGCCCGTGCAATCGCTGCTGTTTGCGCTGGCGCGCGACGCGGGCATGAATATCGACATCCACCCGCAGATCGAGGGCAGCGTCACGCTGAATGCGCTGAACCAGACCCTGCCGCAACTGCTGTCGCGTATCGGCAAGCAAGTCGACATGCGCTACGAAATCGATGGCAAGAACCTGACGGTACTGCCCGACGCCCCCGTTTGGCGCAATTACAAGGTCGATTACGTCAACATGGCGCGCAGCACCAACAGCAGCGTGAATATCGCCACGCAAATCTCCACGGCGGGCGGCGGGTCGAACAACGCCAGTAATCCCGTCGGCAGCACGCAAGGCAGCAATGGCAACAACAATTCGACCACCCTGGTGGTGAATCGTTCGGAAAATAATTTCTGGTACAGCCTGGAAAAGAATATCCGCGACCTGCTGCGCGAGACCACGCTCAACGATGTGCAGGTGGACCCGCTGGCGCAGCTGAACCAGCAATTGACGACTGTGCCCGGCCAGCAGGGGCAGCAAGGGCAGCAGGGTCAGCCGCAGAACCAGGCCGGCAACTTCCCTGCCAACGGCGCAACTGGCCAGTACGGCGCCCAGCCGCCGATGCAGAATGGCGGCCCGAATGGGAGTCAAAATGCGCCGGGCCAGCAGGTCCCTGGCCAGAATGCGTATTCTGGCCAGCCGCTGGACGCGAACGGCATGCCGCTGTTAAAACTGGCCAACAAGGGCGGCCCCTCGTCCGTCGTCGTCAACGTCGAGGGCGGGCTGATCGCCGTGCGGGCCACGGGGCGCCAGCATGAAAAGATCGCTGAATTCCTCGATGCGGTATTGCACAGCGCCAAGCGGCAAGTGCTGATCGAAGCGACCATCATCGAAGTGCGCCTGAGCAATGAATACCAGCAAGGCATCAACTGGTCGCGCCTGACGGGCAGCCTGCAGCTGCGGCAGGGGCAAGTGGGCACGACGGTACTGTCCAGTGGCGTCACACCCAATATCACGCCGGGCATCTTCCTGCTCAATTATGCGAAAGACAGTTTTGCCACCACCATCCAGCTGCTCGAATCGTTCGGCAAGGTGAAAGTGCTGTCCAGCCCGAAGATCAGCGTGCTCAACAATCAAACGGCCATGCTGAAGGTAGTCGACAACAATGTCTTCTTTACCATCAAGGTGACACCCGCCGTGATCAGCTCGACGGGTACCATCACCACGCCGGCCACCTATGAGTCGAAACTGGAAACGGTGCCCGTCGGCTTCGTCATGAGCGTCACGCCGCAGATTTCCGAAAGCGATGAAGTCACCCTGAACGTGCGCCCCACCATCACGCGCATCGTTGGCTACGTGCAAGACCCGAACCCGGCCCTGGCCACGGCGAACGTGCAAAGCCGCGTGCCCGTCATCCAGGCGCGTGAGCTGGAATCGATCATGAAAGTGGGCAATGGCCAGATCGCCGTGATGGGCGGCCTGATGCAGGACTCCATCGACAACGCCAGGGATGGCGTGCCGGGACTGTCCAGCCTGCCCATCGTGGGCAATCTGTTTACCTACCGCAATGAAGCAAGCAGCAAGACGGAGCTGGTGATTTTCATGCGCCCCGTCGTGGTCAAGGATGCCAGCATTGAGGGCGATTACCGCGACTACCGCTACCTGCTTCCCGGCCAGGCGCCGCTCAACAGCCAGCCGTACACGGATGGCCCGCCGGCGCCCACCGTCCAGCCGCAGGCACGCCTGCAGGGAGACTTCCCATGAGCTTGCTGATGCAGGCGCTCAAGAAGGCCGAGCGCACCAAGCAAAACAGCCTTTCCGAAGAGGAACTGGAAAAGCCGTCCGAGGCCTACGACCAGGTGCTGGAACTGGCACCGGCCGACGCCCTGCCGGCCCGAGCCATGCCTGCCGCGCCGCCCGCGCAACCGGCCAGCACCCTGAGCCTGGAACCGCTGCCGGACGCACCCGCGCCGCCGCCCGAGCCCAGTGGCACCCAGCCGGGCTCACCACCAGACCCGCAACCGGGTCCGCCCCCCGAGCCGCCGCGTGCGCGTCCCGAACCGCCGCCCGCCCGGCCACGCGCCAGCCGCAGCAATACGCCACCGAAAGGCCCCACGGGGCCCATCAGCGTCGACCCGGCCACCGTACGCCTGGCCGTCCTGCTGGCAATCCTCCTGCTGGTGGCCGGTGCCATGGCGTATTGGTACTGGCGCGCCAGTACCAGCCCCGGCGCGAGCGCCAACCTGCCCGGCGTGCCCATGCCGCTGGCGGATGCCCCTGGCACGGCCGGCGTGGCCGGTCCTATCGTGGTGCTGCCGGCAACGGGCACGGCGCAGCCTGACGCCCCGCCCTCCCCCGCGACACCACCGCAGGACTTCGTGCGCGACGCGCGCCAGTCAGCCGGTGCGGCGGAGCAGCAGGCGATGATACAGGCGGCGGCCCAGGCCGCCGTAGCGGCGCAGCTGGCGCACATGGCGCCGCCCGCCCCGCCCAGCCTGCCGCCCGTGGCAGCGCCCGACAACAGCCAGATCCAGGTGCAGCGCAGCGTCGCCGCGCCACAAATCAACCCCGGCGTGCAGCAAGCCTACCAGGCCTTCAACGGGGGCCAGCTGGGTCTTGCTCGTCAGCAATATGAAACGGTGCTGCGGCAGGATGCCAACAACCGCGACGCGCTGCTGGGCCTGGCGGCCGTGGCCCTGCGCGAAAACCAGGGCGCACAGGCGGCGGCCTTGTACGTACGTTTACTGGAAATCAATCCCGACGATGGCGAGGCGCTGGCCGGTCTGATCGGGTTGCGCCAGGGCGACGTGGCGCTGAGCGAGGCAAAATTGAAAGCCATCCTGGCACGCAGCCCCGACAACGCCCCCGTGCTGTTTGCACTGGGCAATGTGTACGCCAAGCAGCGCCGCTGGAACGAAGCGCAGCAGCAATTTTTCCGCGCCTACGGCGCCGCGCCCGCCAATCCCGACTATGCATTCAACCTGGCCGTGGGCCTGGACCGGCTGAACCAGCCCAGGCTGGCCGCCACGTATTACCAGCGCGCCTTGACCCTGGCGCAAACCACGCCGGCCGCATTCGACCAGGCCGTGGTGCAGGCGCGCCTGCGCGACCTGACAGCCCCCGCGCCAGCGGCGGGCGCAGCCCCGGCCGAGCCGGCCACTATCACACCCCGTCAAGAATAAGCAACATGGCAGAACAGGCAAAACTTCCTCTTGGCAAGCTGTTGATCAAGAAAGGCGTGATCAGCGAAGACCAGCTGCGCATCGCCCTGATCGAGCAACGGCGCAGCAGCGAACCGCTGGGCAAGCTGCTGATCACCCTGGGCTTCGTCACGGAAGCAACCGTGCGCGAGGCGCTCAGCGAAAACCTGAAACAGGTCAGCGCGGACTTGTCGAGCCTGGTGGTCGACGCCATCGCCCTGAAACTGATCCCGAAAGACGTGGCCAAGCGCTACCGCGTCTTTCCCATCGTCTACGAGCGGCAGGCGGACAATCTGATCCTGGCCATGGCTGACACGAGCAACATCGTCGCGCTCGACCAGATCAGCGCCATGCTGGTCAAGGGCATCACGATTTCCACCGTGCTCGTCAACGAATCGGACATTTCGCGCGCCATCGACCAGTACTACGGCTTCGAACTGTCGATCGACGGCATCCTGCACGAAATCGAAACGGGCGAGGTCAGCTATCAAAGCATGGCCTCGCCCTCGGACGAATACAGCCAGCCCATGGTGCGCCTGATCGACGCGCTGCTGGCCGATGCCGTGCAAAATGGCGCCTCGGACATCCATTTCGAACCGGAACAGTCGTTCCTGCGCATCCGCTACCGCATCGACGGCATCCTGCGGCAAATTCGCAGCTTGCACAAGTCGTACTGGCCGGCCATGGCCGTGCGCTTGAAGGTGATGTCGAACATGAATATCGCCGAGGCGCGCGCGCCGCAGGATGGGCGCATCAGCATCAAGTTTTCCGGACGGCAAATCGACTTTCGCGCCTCGGCGCAGCCCACGACGCATGGGGAAAACGTCGTGCTGCGCGTGCTCGACCGCCAAAAAGGCATCGTGCCGCTGGACTCCCTGGGCCTGGCCGAGCCGGAATTGAACTTGTTGAAACTCATGATCGCGCGCCCCGACGGCGTGATTCTCGTGACGGGCCCGACGGGCAGCGGCAAGACCACCACCCTGTATTCGATACTCAACCATATCAATACGGAAAGCGTCAACATCATGACCCTGGAGGACCCGATCGAGTATCCGATGAACATGATACGCCAGACCTCCGTCAACGAATCGGTCAAGCTGGGCTTTGCCGACGGCATCCGCTCGATGATGCGGCAAGACCCGGACATCATCCTCGTAGGCGAAATCCGCGACCGCGAAACGGCGGAAATGGCCTTTGCCGCCGCCATGACGGGCCACCAGGTGTATTCCACCCTGCATACGAGCTCGGCCATCGGCTCCGTGGCGCGCCTGCTCGACATCGGCATCCTGCCCGACATCATGGCCGGCAACATCATCGGTATCGTGGCGCAGCGCCTGGTGCGCCGTTTGTGTCCACATTGCAAGGAAACGACGGTCGCCGACGACGTCGAGCGCCGCCTGCTGGGCCTGACGGCGGACGAGGCGCCCGTGTCCATCTGCCACGCCGTCGGTTGCGAGCGCTGCGCGCACCAGGGCTACAAGGGCCGCCTGGCCATCATGGAAATCCTCAAGATGACGGCCGAACTCGATGAATTGACGGCGCGCCGCGCCAGTAGCCGCGAATTGAGGAACGCGGCGCGCGCGGCCGGCTTCAAGGGCATCGTCGACGACGGCATGCGCCGCGTGCTGGAAGGCGTCACCACACTGGAAGAAGTGGGCCGCGTCGTCGACCTGACGGAAAGGCTGGCCTGATGGCGCAATATGTCTACCGCGCCATGGATGCCGCCGGCGCCCTGATTCCCGGCAGCATGGAGGCGGCCAACGTGCCGGATCTGGAAGCGCGCCTGCACCGCATGCAGCTCGACTTGATTGACTGCAAGATCACGGGCCAGTACCTGGTGTTGCTGGGCAAGCGTGTCATCCACCGCCGCGACCTGATCAATTTCTGCTTCCACATGGAGCAATTGACGGGTGCGGGCGTACCCATCCTGGAAGGCTTGAACGACTTGCGCGAAAGCACGGACCACCCGCGCCTGCGCGAAGTCGTCACGGATTTAATTGAAAGCATCGAGGGCGGCTTGCCCCTGTCCGGCGCGCTGGCCCAGCATGGCGACATCTTCGACGCCACATTCACCAGCCTGATCCTGGCTGGCGAACAGAGCGGCAGGATCGCCGAGGTGTTCAAGAACCTGTCGGAAAGCCTGAAGTGGCAGGACGAGCTGGCCTCGCAGACGCGCAAGATCATCATGTATCCGGTCATCGTGGCCATCGTCGTGGCGGCCGTGGCGTTTTTCCTGATGATTTATCTCGTGCCCCAGCTGACGGCCTTCATCCGCAACATGGGCGGCGAGCTGCCGCTGCATACGCGCGTGCTGATCTTTGTATCGAATGTGTTCATCAATTACTGGTATTTGCTGCTGGCCTTGCCCGTGCTGCTGTTCTTCGGCGGGCGCACGCTCATCCGCCGCAGCGAGGCGGCCCGCTATGCGTGGGATGGTTTGAAACTGCGGCTGTGGCTGGTCGGTCCCGTGCTGCACAAGATCATCCTCGCCCGCTTCGCCACGTTTTTTGCCCTGATGTATGCCTCCGGCATCACGATACTCGAATGCATCCGGCTGTCCGAAGGCATCGCCGGCAACCAGGTGGTGGCGGCCGGCCTGCGGCGCGCCGCCCAGCTGATCAGCGAGGGCTACGGCGTCACCGCCGCCTTCCAGCACACGGGCATCTTCCCGCCGCTGGTGATCCGCATGCTGAAGGTGGGCGAAGCAACGGGTTCGCTGGACACGGCCTTGCGCAATGTCAGTTACTTTTACAACCGCGAAGTGAAAGAATTGATTGAAAAAGTGCAAGCCATGATCGAGCCGACCATGACGGTCATCCTGGGCCTGCTGCTGGGCTGGATCATGCTGTCGGTGCTGGGGCCGATTTACGACACCATCAGTACGATTAAAACTTGAGAGCTGAGATCTGAGGCCGCCGTGTTCCGCAAACAATTACTCTACATTACCAGCGACGCCCTGTGCGCCTACGACTGGGACCACGGCGCGCTGGGTCAAGGCCAGACCTTCCCTGCCAGCGCGGCCGGGCTGGACGGCTTCGCCGCATGGCTGGAAGATACGCAGGCACAGCGGCTCAATGTACCCGCCTACCTGCTGACGGACCTGATCGAGGAAGATTTCCAGCGCCATCTGCTGCCCCATGTGCGCGGCAAAGCGGGCCGTGCCTTGCTGGAGCGGCGCAAGCAGCAACTGTACCGCGATACGCCCTACCGGGGCAGCACCTTGCTGGGCCGTGAAAGCACGGGCCGCCACGACGACCAGGTGCTGTTTTTCGCCCTGACCAACCCCACCTTGCTGCAGCCGTGGACGGAGGCGCTCGAGCACTTGCACGTGCCCGTGGCCGGCATTTATTCGACCAGCCTGCTCAGTATTGCGCTGGTGAAAAAGCTGTCGATCGCGCACGAACACCTGCTGCTGGTGACCCAGCAATCGGGCGGCTTGCGGCAAAGCTATTATGAAAAGGGCCAGCTGCGCTTTTCGCGCCAGACCCTGGCCATCGCACTCGACGGCGTGGCCGTGAATATCGCGCTGGAAACGGAAAAGACACGGCAATTTCTCACCAGCACGCGCATGCTGGCGCGCGGCGACGTGCTCAATACCGTCATCCTGGCGCCGGCCGCGCAAATCGCCAAACTCGAATTGCTGTGCGACAACGGCGTGGAAGTGGCTTACCACTTCATCGACCTGCAGTTGGCCGGCAAACGGGTGGACTTGCGCCGCACGCCGATGTTGGCCGACGAATTGCTGCTGACCTTGCTGGGCAAGCATCCGCCGCCCAGCCACTATCCGCCCGGTACGCTGGCCCGCTATTACCACTTCCAGCGCGCGCGCAACGCGCTGTATGGCGCCAGCGCGCTGATCGGCGGGTCAGCGGCCCTGTGGTGCGTGATTAATTTACTAGGCGGCATCGCCGACAGTGCCGCCACGCAGCGCCAGGCGCAGGAAACGGCGTCCTACCAGGATCGCTACCGCATCGTCATGTCGGCGCAGCCGCCGGCGCCGGCCAAGACGCAAAACATGAAAGTGGCCGTCACCCTCGGTCAGATGATCGCCAGCCAGGCGCCGGAACCGGGCCGGCTGCTGGGCATGCTGGGCGCCGCGCTGGACCAGGCGCCGCAGGTTGCGCTCAGCCAGCTGGCCTGGCATGCGGGACGAGCGCCCGCGCGCGCCGCCGCTGGCCAGCCACCGCAGCAGCAGGGTGCGAGTGCGCCGCCCCCCAGCTCCCTGGTCGGCATCCCTGTCGCGCCGCCGCAGGCGCTGCGCCTGGAAGCGGACGTGGCCATGCCGAATAATGACTACCGCGCCGCGCTGGCCGCCGTCACGGCCTTTGCGCAAACCCTGGCACGCCAGCCGGGCATGCAGGTGACGATCGAGGAAACGCCGCTCGACCTGCGTCCCAGCGTGGCCCTGTCCGGCAAGAGCGCCGCGCCGACGCCGGACAGCCAGGCACGCTTTACCCTCCTGCTGGAGTGGC
Source organism: Janthinobacterium salmonicoloratum (assembly GCF_051380845.1). NCBI lineage: Bacteria > Pseudomonadati > Pseudomonadota > Betaproteobacteria > Burkholderiales > Oxalobacteraceae > Janthinobacterium > Janthinobacterium salmonicoloratum. The sequence goes on from NZ_JBNYXV010000001.1 coordinate 757,464, forward strand.
AGCCATGAGCGGCCCCGTCAAGCAGCCGCCCTTGCCCGGCATGCAGCGGACAAGCACGCCCACGCGCACCCTGCCCGCCTGGCTGGGTGAACTGCACCTGGTGCGCGGCGCCCTGCTGTGCTTTGCCCTGACCTTGCTGGCCAGCGTGGCGCTGCTCAGCCTGAGCGGCACCTATCGCATGCGCGAGGCGCAACAGTTATACCTTGCCCAGCACACGCGCACGGCGGCGGCCACCCTGTTCAACAACGCGGAAGCGGAAAAACAGGAAATCCGCGCCTATGAACCGCAATTCCTGGCCTTGCGCCAGCGCGGCCTGATCGGCGAGGAAAACCGCCTGGCCTGGATCGACGCCATCCGCCGCAGCCAGGAACAGCGCAAACTGCTGCCGATCAGCTATGACATCAGTGCGCAGCAAGCGCTGCAAGTGCCGTTGCCCATAGTGATGGGGCAATATCACCTGCGCGGCAGCCGCATGCGCCTGCAGATGGATTTGCTGCACGAGATGGACTTGCTGAACCTGTTTGACGATTTGCGCCAGGCCGGCTATTTCGCCGTGCAGGATTGCACGCTCAAGCGCCATGGAGCAGCCGGGACCGGCAGCGGGACAACGCCCACCTTGGGCGCCGAATGCGAACTGCTGTGGCTGACCGTCAACAGCGTGCCCGTGCCGGGGCGGCCATGAAGCGCGCTCTCATCCTGTGCGCGCTGCTGACCGGCGCCGCGCTTACAGCCCGCGCCCAGTCACCGCAGCTGGGGCGATTGTTCCTGTCGCCCGAGCAGCGCGCCCAGCTCGACGCGCAGCGCTACGGGCCGCCGCCGCCCGATCCCGCCCTGGCGGCGCCACCGCCACCGCCGCCGCCCGGCCCACCCGTGGAATTGAATGGCCTGGTGCTGCGCAGCAGCGGCCGCTCCACCGTCTGGCTGAACCAGGAAGCGCAGAACGAGCCGCACAACCGTCTTGCCCGTGGCAAGCCCGGCACATTGACCCTGCGCCTGTCGAACGGCCAGGTGGTGTTGCTGAAACCTGGCCAGCGCTATGACCCGGCCAGCGGCACGGTCAGCGAAGTGCAGGAAGTGCAGCCATGACGCCACGGCAACCTCATCGCCAACCGCGTCGCCAGCGCGGCGCCGTCCTGCTTCTGCTGGTGGCGGTGCTGGGCCTGGGCGCAGCCAGCCTGCTGATCAGCGCCTTCGGCCGCAAGTCGGGCGAGGCCGAACGCCAGCAGCGCACCCTGGCCACCCTGGCGCAGGCGCGCGAAGCCTTGCTGGGCTTTGCCGCCACAAAAGGTCGCCTGCCCCGTCCGGCCGCCTCCGCCCTCGATGGGCGCGAACGGGCCGCCGACTGCGCCGACGATGCCGAGTGCAGCGGTTTTTTGCCGTGGGTGGCGCTGGGCGTGGACGGCAGCGACGCCTGGGGCAAGCTGCTGCGCTACAGCGTCACGCCGGAAATGGCGCGCACCCCCATCGTCTCGTTTTCCGCCATCGCCAACCGGGTAGTCCTCGAACGCGACGGCCGCGGCGACTTCGCCTACGTGGCGGGACAGGAACAATGCGACGTCAGCGCCCAGTGCCTGCCTGTCGTGCTGTTTTCGCAAGGCAAGGATCACTACGGCACGGCCGTCAGCGGCGTGCGGCAGCGCAATACGGTGCGCGGCAATCTCGACGAAGCGGCCAACGACAGCGCCAGCCGCCGTTTCATCAGCCGCCCCGCGAGCGACAATGCGGCGCTGCCGGGCGGCGTCTTTGACGACATGCTGACCTGGATTACCTTGCCCACCCTGTACCAACGCATGCGCGCCGCGCGCAACCTGCCATGAGCAATATGGATCGAACCCGGCGCCGCCAGGGCGGCTTCTCCCTGATCGAGATCGCCATCGTGCTCGTCATCGTGGGCCTGATGATAGGCGGTCTGGTCACGCCCTTGACGGTGCAGCTGGAACAGCGCAAGGTGGCCGAGACGCAACAGGCGCTGAATGAAGCGAAGGAAGCGCTGACGGGCTACGCGCTGCGCTACGGCTACCTGCCCTGTCCCGCCATTTCCGCCATGAGTGGCCTGGAAGATCGGCGCGGCACGCGCTGCAATGGTGAAAAACGCGCCGGATTCCTGCCATGGGCCACCCTGGGACTGCGCCAGGCCGACAGCTGGAGCAATCTGTTCCGCTACAGCGTGACGCCCGCCTTCAGCGACAGCGGCCAGCTCTTCAGCCTGGCCACGCCGCGCGACATCAGCATCGTCACGCGCAATGGCGGCGCGCTGCTGCAGGCGACGGCCTTGAACGACATCCCCGCCATGATCATGTCGCACGGCAAGAACGGCTTCGGCGCCACTGGCATGCAGGGCCAGCGCCAGGCTGTGCCTTTCAACAACAATGTCGACGAGCGCAACAATGCCTCGAACGCCACCACCGTCATCAGCCGCGCCGCCAGCGGCCCGCAGCAGCCAGGCGGCGAGTTCGACGACCTCGTCACCTGGCTGTCGCCAAACATCCTGTTCAACCGCATGGTGGCGGCGCAAAGGCTGCCCCGCTGATGCCAACCTTCTTTCCCGCCCTCACCATCGCCCGCTACACGCTGCTCGAAGCGCTGCGCAGCCGCCTGCCATGGCTATTCATGCTGGCCGCCTGCGGCGCCGCAGCCCTGGCCGGCTTCCTGCAGCAACTGGCGCTGACGGAAAGCGGCGCCGTGCAGGCGGCGCTGCTGGCGGCCACCCTGCGCCTGGCCAGCGTCTTCCTGCTGGCCACGTTCATTATCACCAGCATGGCGCGCGAAGCGGCCGACCGGGGCCTCGAGTTGCTGCTGGCACTGCCCATGCCCCGCGTGGCCTATCTGCTGGGCAAACTGCTGGGCTACGGGGTGCTGGCGGCCGTGCCCGCCTTGCTGTTCGGTCTGTTGATGGCGCTGTTCGCCGCGCCCGCGCACAGCGCGCTGTGGGCGCTGTCCCTGCTGGGAGAACTGTGGATCGTCGCCGCCTTCAGCCTGCTGTGCGCCAGCAGTCTGCAACAGGTCCTGCCCGCCCTGGCCGCCACGGGCGGCTTTTATCTGCTGGCGCGCATGCTGGGCAGCCTGCAACTGCTGGCGCACGGCGCGCAGGCGGGCGATTCCTGGCTGCAGCGGGCCACGGCGGGCGCCATCGACGTGCTGGCCCTGCTCTTGCCCCGCCTCGACGCCTTTACGCGCACGGACTGGCTGCTGTACGCCACCGGCGACTGGCAAGCCTTGGCCGGCGTGGCGGCGCAAACCATCATCTATGTGGCCTTGCTGGCCAGCTGCGCGCTGTGCGACTTTTACCGCAGGAACATCTGATGGCCGTCTCCCCGCGTCCCTGGTCGAGCGTGCCCCGCCCCCTGTGCTGGCTGCTGGCCGCATGCCTGCTGGTGCAGCTGGGCTGGCGCCTGGCGCAGCAGCACGCTCCGGCACAGGCGCGCCCCCTGCCTGCCGCGCCGTCGGCCGGGGTCGCGCGCCTGGCCAGCCTGGGCGAGCCGCTGGCCATGTCGAAGGCCATGCTGCTGTACCTGCAGTCGTTCGAGGACCAGCCCGGCGTCAGCCTGCCCTGGCGCGAACTCGACTATGACCGCCTGGCCGGCTGGCTGGAGACGGCGCAAACGCTTGATCCGCGCAGCCAGTATGCGCTGGTGGCCGCCAGCGAGGTGTACGCGGGCGTGGCCGATCCGCAGCGCGCGCGGCGCATGCTGGCCTTTGTCGCCGCCAGCTTTGCGGCCGACCCGCAGCGCCGCTGGCCCGCCATGGCGCAGGCCGTGCTGGTGGCAAAACACCAGTTGCACGACCTGCCGCTGGCGCTCGGCTACGCGCGCGCGCTGCGCCGGCTGGCGACAGGGCCGCACGTGCCGTCCTGGGTGCGCGAGATGGAAGCGTTCACCCTGGAAGACATGGACCAGCTCGACAGCGCCCGCCTGGTGATCGGCGGCCTGATCGCCAGCGGCCAGATCAGCGACCCGCACGAGCTGGCCTTCCTGGCGCGCCGGCTCGACGAACTTGCCAAGCAAATTGCCGCAAGGAAAGCAAAGATACCGCCATGACACGCAGCCTGAAATGCCGTGCGCATCCGGCGCCAATTGCAGTAAACTGCCATAACAAGTCCCAGCACTTTTTTTCCAAGGAAATCCCATGCTCCCACGCCGCCAGCACGGCTTTACGCTCGTAGAAATCGCCATCGTCCTGGTCATCATCGGCTTGCTGCTCGGTGGCGTGCTCAAAGGACAAGGCTTGATCGACAGCGCCAAGGTGAAAAACATCATCCAGCAGTCGAATGCGCTGACGGCCGCCGTCAACGCCTACCAGGACAAATTCCGCGCCTTGCCAGGCGACGATCTCCAGGGCACCACCCACGTGCCAAACTCGGCCGGCAACGGCAATGGCGACGGCCAGATCGGCGACGGCCAGCCGCGCGAATTCACGCTGGCGCCGCAGCACCTGGCGCTGGGCGGCTTCATTACCGGCTCCTACAACGGCACCTCGCAATTCATGACCAGCGCCCAGGGCGGCGCCGTCTACCTGTACAACGATGAAGTGGGTGGGCGCGCCGGCAACGGCATCCGATTCGACAACTTGCCCGAGAGCTACGCCGAGCAGATCGACAGCAAACTCGACGATGGCGTGGCCAGCACGGGCAACGTCCGGGCAAACATGCCCTATGGCAATGCCGGTGCTATCATCCCCCGCACCGCCGTCTTTTTCTGACACGCCGGTCACTATCAAAGGAATACCATGTCATTGCACCGCAAACTCATCGTCGCCCTGGCCGCCGCCAGCGCCTTGCTGGCCGGCAGCGCACAAGCCCAATACGTGGGACCGACGGCTGGCCCGACCGCACCCAGCAGTGTGGCCGCCATCCTGAAAAATCCCGTCGACGACCAGGCCGTCGTGCTGCGCGGCCACCTGCTGCGCAAAGTCGGCAAGGAAAAATACACCTTCTCCGATGGCACGGCGGAAATCCGGGTGGACATCGACGACAAGGTCTTCATGAACCGCAAGATCGACGCCAAAACCCAGGTGGAAATCCGTGGCGAAGTGGAAAAAGACTTCATGGAAAGCCCGGAAATCGATGTCGACGTGCTGACCTTGGTCCCGTAAGCCGCCTTGCCATCCCGCCGCCACGGCGGGATGGGCGCCCCCCCTCCTCTGTATACCTTACACAAGCTTTTTTCCATTCCAGAAACTAGGCTTGTCAGAACAATCAATTTCGTCTAGCATCTTTTCATTCAAGGTCAGCCAGCGCCAGCGTGAGCCTGCCTGTCGACTCATCCATTCTGGGAGCTTTCCGGGTGCAAGATTTGCCTTCGATACGCTCAAGAATTTCATGGCTGGTGCTCGCCTGGGTCATTCCGACGGCGCTCGTGTTTCTCCTGCTCGTGGCGCACAGTTACACGCGCGAACGCGACCATGTCGTCGGCGAAACGGCGCAGGCTGCGCTGGCGGTCGCCGCCGCCGTCGAGCGCGACTTGAGCGGCGCCCAGATGGCCGCGCGCATCCTGGCCGCCTCGCCCGCCCTGCAAACCGACGACACCGGCACCCTGCGGGCCCTGGCCGGCAGCCTGCTGCAGCCGGGCCTGGCCGTCAGCGGCTTCATCGTCTCCGACCCCAAGGGCCGCCAGTTGATCAATACGACACTGCCCATCGGCCAGGTGCCGCCTCCATTGCCGCAAAAATGGGCCGCCAGCATGGAGCGCACGCGCGACTATGGCAAGCCGCGGCTGACCAGCCTGCTCATGGCGCCGGACGACGTGCCGCGGCTGGCCCTGAACCTGCCCTTGCCGCGTGACAAAGGTCCCGCCTATGTGCTGACGGCGCTGTACCCGTCCGACTACCTGCCCGTTCTGCTGCGCGAGCTGCACCTGCCAGCCTACCTGGGCGCGGCCATCATCAACGCCGACGGCATCAACGTGGCGCGCACCCTGGCGCCGCAACGCTATGTGGGCCAGCGCAGCGCGGCGCCCGTGCTGGAACAGATACGCCAGTCACGCGAAGGCGTGCTGCGCCATGCCACCCTGGAAGGCCTTGACGTGTATACGGGCTTTCGCCGCGCCCCGGACGCCGCCTGGACGGTGGCCGTCACCATGCGCACCAGCACGGTGGCAGAAGCCCTGCTGCGCTCCGTGGTCACGGCTTCCCTCATCCTGGCGCTGCTGCTGGGCGCCGGCTTTGCCCTGGCCTGGCGCGTGGGCGGCCGCCTGGCCAGCACCTTGCAGCAACTGACGCAGCAGATCCAGGCGCTGGCGCAGGGCAAACCGCTGCTCTCGAACAGGCAGGCAGACCGCGAATCGGCCGACATGGCCAGCGCCCTGGGCGCGCTGGAACGCGACTTGCGGCGCCACCGCACGCAGCTCGAAAGCCTGGTGGCCGAACGCACGCTGGCCCTGGAAAAATCCACTCGCCTGCTGGAAACCGTGTATGCGACGGCGCCGATCGGCATGCTGTTCGTGGACCTGGAATTGCGCATCGTCATGATCAACCATTACCTGGCCGCCATCAACGGGGCCAGCGTGGCGCAGCACCTGGGCCGTCCCGTGGGCGCCATGCTGTTCGACGATGCCGTGCGCGCCGACGTGGAGCGCCGCGTGCGCCAGGTGATCGAGACGGGACAGCCCATCGTCGACATCGAATTGCAAGGCCATAGCGGCCAGCAGCGCGAGCAGCTCAGTCACTGGATCGTCTCGTATCACCCGATTTTCGGCCCGGAACGGCAGTTGCTGGGCGTATCGGGCCTGTGGCTGGACATTAGCGAGCGCAAGCGCAGCGAAGCAGAATTTCGCCGCTCGAAACACCTGTTTGGCACCATCATCGAAAACATCCCGGCCATGGTCTTCGTCAAGCGCGCCGACAAGCTGAGCTTTGAAATGGTCAACCGCCATGCGGAACTGACCCTGGGACGCTCGCGCGAGCAATTGCTGGGCAAGACGGACCACGATTTCTTCCCGCCGCAGCAGGCGTCCGCCTTCGTCAGCGCCGACCGCAAGCTGCTGGCCACGGGGCAGATGGTGGAAATCGAACAGGAGGCGATCAATACGGCTGACGGCACCACGCGCCACTTCACCACGCGCAAGGTGGTCTTGCGCGACGATGCGGGGCGCGCCAGCCATGTACTGGGGGTATCGATCGATATCACGGAACGCAAGCGCGCCACCGAGGTGCTGCACGCCACCACCTTGCGCCTGGAACAGAGCGAGCGCTTCATCCGCACCGTCACCGACAACCTGCCCGGCATGGTGTCGTACTGGGGCGCCGATTTGCGTTGCCGCTTCGCAAATAATTTCTATAATGAATGGTTTGGCCGCAGCAGCGCCGAGCTGGCCGGCATCCACATGCGCGAATTGCTGGGGCAGGAACTGTTCGACGTGTATGCGCCCCACGTCGAAGGCGTGCTGGCGGGCCGGCCGCAAAGCTTCGAGCGCGACCTGCTCGATCCCGGCGGCCAGGTGTGCCACACGTGGACCAATTACATCCCCGATGTCGATGACAGCTGCGGCGTGCGCGGCTTCTTCGTGCTGGCCTCGGACGTGTCCGAGCTCAAGCGCACGGAATTGCGCCTGCATGAGCTCAACGAGCAGATGGTGCGCGCGCGCGACAAGGCCGAGGCGGCCAGCATCGCGAAGAGCGAATTCGTCGCCAACATGAGCCATGAAATCCGCACGCCGATGAACGCCATCATCGGCCTGGCGCGCCTGCTGGAAGAGTCGCCGCTGGAACGGCGCGAGCGCAGCTATGTGGGCAAGATCCAGATGGCCACGCAGTCGCTGCTCAATATCGTCAATGACGTGCTCGATTTTTCCAAGATCGAAGCGGGGCAGATGGTGCTGGAACAGCGCCGCTTCCAGCTCGAACGCATGCTGGACAGCGTAGGCGTCTTGCTGGCCAGCAGCGCCTGGGCGCGCGGCGTGGAGCCCGTGTTCGTGCTCGACCCGGGCGTACCGGACGAACTGATCGGCGACGCCCTGCGCGTGGAACAGATTCTGATCAACCTGGTGGGAAACGCCGTCAAGTTCACCAAGCAGGGCGAAGTGGTGCTGTCCATCCGCGCCGTGGCCGAGGATACGGCCAGCGTCACGCTCGAGTTTTCCGTGCGCGACACGGGCATCGGCATCGACGCGGCCGCACAGGAACACATCTTCGACGCGTTTTCGCAAGGCGACAGCGGCACCAGCCGCAAATACGGCGGTACGGGACTGGGGCTGGCCATCTGCCGGCGCATGGTGGAATTGATGGGCGGCACCCTCAGCGTGAAAAGTGCGCTGGGCGAGGGCTCCGACTTCCGCTTCAGCTGCCGCTTCGACAAGGTGGCGCCGGCGTCCGAACCGCCAGGCAAGAGCGCGCCCAAGGCCCTGTCGCTGCTGATCATCGATGACAACGCCTGCGTGCGCGCCATGCTGGAAGACTGGTGCGCGGCGCAGGGCTGGCACAGCCGCAGCGCCGACAGCGGCGCGGCCGGCCTGGCCCTGCTGCGCGCCCACGCCAGTGGCGGGCCGGTGGCGGACCTCGTGCTGCTCGACGCGGCCATGCCCGGCATGGATGGCATTTCCATGCTCACCGAGGCGCGCGCCGACGCGCTCCTGGCGCTGCCGCCCGTGATCATGCTGGTGGCCGACCAGGATAGCGAAAACCTCGAACGCCTGGCCGACAGCCTGATGCTGGCCGGCATCGTCTCGAAACCGGCCACCCCGGCGCGCCTGCTGGCAGCCGTGACGGCCGTGCGCGAAGGCCGCAGCGCCCCTTCCGCGCTGCCCGTTTCCACGCCCTTGTCGGGCTTGCTCTCAGGCATGCGCGTACTGCTGGTGGAAGACAATGAAATCAACCAGGAAGTGGCGCAGTACATCCTGCTGCACTCGGGTGCGCGCGTGGCCGTGGCCGCCAACGGCCGGCTGGCCGTCGACTTGCTCACCGGCACGCCGCACGCCTGGGACGTGGTGCTGATGGATTTGCAAATGCCCGTCATGAATGGCTATGACGCCACCCTCGCCATCCGCGCGCTGGGTTTGCCGGACCTGCCCATCATCGCCATGACGGCCAATGCCATGGACGAAGACCGCCTGCGCGCCATCGCCAGCGGCATGAACGCGCATGTGGCCAAGCCCATCGACGTCGACGAGATGATCCAGACCCTGACCAGGCTGGTGCCGGCGCCTCCGGGTGGCGGTGGCGGCAACGGCGCCGTCCAGGCAGCCGATGCCGTCACGCAGACGCTGGACCTGCCGGTCACGGTGCCCGGCATCGACCTGGCAGCGGCCCTGCACCGCTTCGGCGGCGATTACGGCGCCTTCCTGGCCCTGCTCAAGCGCTTTGAAAATTCGCAAGGCGACGCCGTCGAGGAAACCCGGCGCCTGCTGGCCGCTGGCCAAGCGCAGCAGGCGGCGCAGTTGCTGCACCGCGTATGCGGCGTGGCGGCCAACCTGGGCGCCACACATGTCGCCAGCCTCGCCGCCGAGACGGAAAAAGCGCTGAAAGCGGGGCAATCGCACGTCACGGCCGCCTTGCTGGGCCGCCTGGACCATGCGATGGCCGAAGTCATCGACGCGGCGCGCACTCTGCCCTCGCCCCTGCGGCGCAGCCAGCCGCCAGCGGCCGCGCCGGGCAGCGTGCCGGTCGACCTGCGCGCCGGCCTGGCCGAGTTGCGCGTTTTGATCCACAACAATAACCTGAAGGCGCTGGCGCAATTCCACACCCTACACCCTGCCCTGCAACAGTCAGACCGGGAAGCGGCACTGGCGATGGCACATGCGATTGAAACGCTGAATTTTGCCGAGGCGGAAAAACTCGTGCTCGATCAGCTGAAACGAGAGGAAAACAAGTGAGCTGGACCAACCTTGCCATGAACGGGCGCATCCTCATCGTCGATGACGCCATGGAAAACATCCAGATCCTGCACCAGTTGCTGCGCGAGGAACACGACGTGCTGTTCGCGCTGAGCGGTGTAAAGGCGCTGGAAATTGCGCATAATCAACTGCCGGACCTGATCCTGCTCGACGCCGTCATGCCCGGCATGGATGGCTATGCCGTCTGCAGGGCGCTACGCGAATCGGCGACCCTCAGCGCCATTCCCGTCATCTTCGTCACGGCCCTGAACCAGCCCGAAGACGAGACGCGGGCGCTGGAAGCGGGCGCCGTCGATTTCATCACGAAACCGTTCAACGCGGCCGTCGTGCGCGCCCGCGTGCGCAGCCAGCTGACCATCAAGCGGCAGGCCGACGCCATGCGCGAACTGTCGCTGACGGACTCGCTGACAGGCGTGGCCAACCGGCGCAGCTTCAACGACACGATGGACAGCGAATGGCGGCGCTGCGCGCGCGACGGCGTGCCGATGGCCCTGATCATGGCCGATATCGACCACTTCAAGGATTACAACGATACGTATGGCCACCAGGCAGGCGACCTGTGCCTGCAGCAGGTGAGCGCCGCCCTGCGCCGCTGCGCCGTGCGCCCGCCCGACCTGCTGGCGCGCTACGGCGGCGAGGAATTCATCATCCTGCTACCGCAGGAAACACGCGACGGCGCCGAAGTGGTGGCCCAGCGCATCCTCGACGAAGTGCGCGCCCTGCACATCGCACACGCCAGATCGAGCGTCGGCCCGCACGTCACCGTCAGCCTGGGCGTGGCCAGCGTCATGCCCATCGAAGGCATGGACCCCAGCGCCCTGATCCGCGCCGCCGACGCCCTGCTGTACCGGGCCAAGCATACGGGGCGGGACAGGTATTGCGCGTCGGAGGGGCGTGACTAGGGATAGCAGCGCATCAAAAACTCCGCCACGCACACGGGTTTGCTGTCGCCCTCGCGCTCCATGGTGACGGCCCAGTTCACTTGTGCGCCTTCCGGCATATCGTCAACGGAAAGTATGTCGAGCCGCGCGCGCAGCCGGCTGCCGACAGGCACGGGCGCGGGAAAGCGCACTTTATTTAAACCGTAGTTGATGGCCATGCGGATGCCGGACATGTGCAAGGCGCCAGCCAGCATGGCCGGCAGCAGGGACAAGGTCAGGAAACCGTGCGCCACGGTGCAGCCGTAAGGCGACTCGCACGCGCAGCGCTCGGCATCGACGTGGATCCACTGATGGTCGTCCGTGGCGTCGGCAAAGGTGTCGATGCGCTGCTGGGTGATGGTGAGCCAGTCCGAGACGGCCACGTGCTGTCCCGCCAATGCCTGGAAGCCGGCAATGCCGGCGATATCACGCACGCGCCTGCTCCTCTTGCGCTACCGGGCGGCGGCCGAACATGCCCATGCCCTCCACCGTCGTTACCACTTCACCATGCTGGTTGCGCACGCTCCACACGGAAATGACGATGCCGCGGTCCGGTTTCGATGTGGATGGACGCACTTCCTTGACCTGATAGGTCAGCTGCAAGGTGTCGCCCGCGCGCACGGGTTTGAGCCAGCGGATGCTGTCCAGGCCGGGCGAGCCCATGCTGGAAGAATGCTTGAGCAAGTTATCCACCACCAGGCGCATCATCATGCCGCAGGTGTGCCAGCCGCTGGCGATGACACCCTTGAAGATGGTCTTTTCGGCGGCTGCATGGTCGACGTGAAACGGTTGCGGATCGAAATCCGTGGCGAAGGCGATGATTTCCTTTTCCGTCACATGGCGCTGGCCCAGGTCGATTTCCAGGCCTTGCGTAAAGTCTTCGAAATACCAGTGCTTGGGTTTGATTCCGGTCAATGCGGTCATGCGGTCTCCGTCGGCAAAAAGCCCGTTTGGGCGATAAAACGCTCGATATGATGCTCCACGTCGCCCAAAGTCAGGGTGATCATGCTCAAACGCTTGAAATGGTGGGCGGCGGGCAATTCATCGGTAACGCCCATGCCGCCATGCAATTGCACGGCTTGCTGACCGACAAAGGTGGCCGCCAGTCCCACTCTCGCCTTGGCGGCGGACACCGTGCGGCGGCGCTCCGCCACGTCGTCGCTATCGACCTTGGCGGCGGCCAGCATGGCCATCGAACGGGCCTGCTCCAGGTGGATGAACATGTCCGCCATGCGGTGCTGCAAGGCCTGGAATTTGCCGATGGGCGCGCCGAACTGCTGGCGCGTCTTCAGGTAGTCGAGGGTGGCGGCAAAGATGGCGTCCATGGCGCCCACGGCTTCCGCGCACAGCAGCGCTGCGCCATAGTCGAGCGCCGCATCGAGCACGGGCCAGCCCTGTCCCGCCTGGCCGACCAGCGCATCGTGGCCCAGCACCACTTGCACCAGGGTCACGGTGGCGGCGCGCTGGCCATCGATGGTGCGGCAATCGCGCACGGAAACGCCGGGCGCATCACTAGGCACGAGGAACAGCGAGATGCCATCCGTGTCATCTTGGCCGCCGCCGCTGCGCGCCGAGACGATCAGCGCGCCCGCCTGCGCGCCGTGGATGACGACGGTTTTCTCGCCATCGAGCACAAAACCGTCGCCGCTGGCAATGGCCGTGGTGGCGATATCGTGCATGTCGTGACGTGACTGCCGTTCGCCCAGCGCGCACGCGAGCTTCAGGCTGCCGCTGGCGACCTGTTCCAGCACGCCACCGTGGCCGCCCGCCAGGGTCAGGAAGCGCGCGCCCAGCACGGTGGCCAGATACGGTTCGACCACCAGGCCACGTCCCAGTTCCTGCATCACCAGCAGCATGTCGACGGCCGTGCCATCGAAGCCGCCCGCGCTGGCCGGCAGCGGCAAGGCCGTCATGCCCAGCTCGGCCAGGGTGGCCCAGGCTGCGTCGGACGTGCCCGTCGGCGTATGGATGATTTTTTGCCGCGTTTCGAAACGGTAATCCTTGTCGATCCAGCGCCGGAGCGCGTCGGCAAATTGCTGCTGTTCCTGATTAAAATGGAAGTCCATGTCGTCTCCTTCTGGCTTACAGGCCCAGGATCATCTGCGTGATGATGTTTTTCTGGATTTCATTCGAGCCGCCATAGATCGATGTCTTGCGGTAATTGAAGTAATACGCGGCCAGCGGCGCGGCCAGGTCGTCGCCGCCACTGCTGTGCGGCGCGCTGCCGTCGAGGAAGTCAGGATCGAAGGGCAAGGCTTGCGGGCCGAGGGCTTCGACCATCAATTCCGTCAGCTGCTGCTGCAGCTCCGAACCGCGCACTTTCAGCATCGACGCCTGCGGTCCCGGCCCCTTGCCTTCTTCACTGATGACGCGCAGGACCGTCATTTCCAGCGCCATCAATTCGATTTCCAGAGTAGCGACCTTGGCTGCAAAGGCGGGATCGTGCAGCAGCGGCGCGCCGCGCTTATTCTGCTGCATGGCCAGCTGCTTGAGGAAAGTCAGCTCGCGCTTCGAGCGGCCAACGGCGGCGATGCCCGTGCGCTCGTGCCCCAGCAAATACTTGGCATAGGTCCAGCCCTTGTTTTCCTGTCCGACCAGGTTGCTGACGGGCACGCGCACGTTGTCGAAGAAGACTTCGTTCACTTCATGTTCTTCATCGAGCATGATGATGGGACGCACAGTGATACCCGGCGTTTTCATGTCGATCAACAAGAAACTGATGCCTTCCTGCTTGCGCACCGTGCTGTCCGTGCGCACCAGGCAAAAGATCATGTCCGCGTGCTGGCCCAGCGTGGTCCAGGTTTTCTGGCCATTCACGATGTAATGGTCGCCATCGCGCTGGGCCGTGGTTTTCAGGGAAGCCAAGTCGGAACCGGCGCCCGGCTCGGAATATCCCTGACACCACCAGTCGTCGCAGTTCAGGATGCGCGGCAGATAATAGGCTTTTTGTTCGGCGTTGGCGAAGGCCATGATGACGGGCGCCACCATGTTGACGCCGAAAGGCAAAATCGGCGGCGTGGCGGCGCGCGCGCACTCGTCTTCCCAGATATGACGCTGCACGGCCGTCCAGCCCGTGCCGCCATATTCGACGGGCCAGGCCGGCGCGGCCCAGCCTTGCTGCGCGACTATCTTATGCCAGCGCACGTAATCGTCGCGGTTCAGGCGCAGATGCTGGCGCACCTTGCGCTGCAAGTCCGCCGGCAAATGGGTGTCGAGGAAGGCGCGCACCGTGTCGCGGAAGGCGGTCTCCTCGGCCGTGTAATGCAGGTCCATGTCTGTCTCCTTGTTCTTATCGGTTGCCGTGATGACTGCACGCAAGGAAGCTCAGCGCACAAAAAAGCACGACCGTTCTCAAGGATTGTACAACACAATGGGATTGGCGCTCTATGGATATTGCGCGATGGGATTGCAACTTTTCACGATTACCTTTTAAGCAGCAGCCCGCGTAATAGCAATTCCAACGCAGTCACTGCTTTTACCAGCCGCGCATTGCCTTCGTCACCGTCTGCGATCCAGAACGCCGCTTCTGCCAGACTGCCATAGATCAGCGAAGCCAATGCCCGTGGGCAGGCGTCGGCCACGATGCCTTGCTGAATCAGCTCGTGGATCAGCCCTTGCATCGACTCGAGGCAATGGCGCTGCGAGTCCGGTGTAGCGCCACCCAGGACCGCCCTGGCATCGCGCAAAACGATGCGCTGAATTTCCGGTTCCAGGGCCATCTCCAGATAGGCACGGCACCGGCTGCGAAAGCCTTCCCACAGGTCGCCGGCGCTGTCGGAGATGGTTTGCAAACGGTCATCCATTTCTGCGTCGATCTGTTCCACCACCGCCAGCAGCAAGCCCTTCTTGTCACCGAAGTGATGATACAGCGCGCCACGCGTCAGCCCTGCCTGCGCGGTGAGGTCATCCATTGACGTACCGGCATAACCGCGCTCGCTGAAAACTTTGCGTGCAGTGGACAGCAACGATGCTCGGGTTTCTTCCATTTCTACACGGGTGCGGCGAACCATTGCTTTCTCCTTACATACGTAGCGTATGATTGTTTACATACATTGCGTATGAATATATAATTTATTCATACGTAGCGTATGTATTATCACTGCGACGTGTCTCCATTGCAAGCAGGGCATGCCAATGCATAACAGCGGCCCAACACCGCCTTTACCGGCGCAAGCCGTTTATCGAATGACCAAATAAAGGATATGAACCATGAGTACGTCTCCCTACGCTGCCGCAGAAACCGCTGTCCACCACCCTTGGTTGGCGGTCACCGCCGTAGGCATGGCCACCTTTTCGGTAGTGACGACGGAAATGCTCCCGGTCGGCCTGTTGACGCCGATTGCTGACACCCTGGACACCTCTACCGGAACGGCCGGCCTGATGATCTCGCTGCCGGCATTGCTGGCGGCCTTGTTCGCGCCGCTGGTCGTGATCGTATCGGGAAGCCTGGACAGGCGCAAAATTCTCTGTGGTTTGCTGAGTCTATTGGTGATCGCGAACATTGCCTCGGCCTTGGCGCAGAACATGGCGTGGATGCTGGCTGCACGTGTTCTCGTCGGTTTTTGCATGGGCGGAATCTGGGCCATTGCCGGTGGCCTCGCTTCCCGGCTTGTTCCGGCTCGCTCAAGCGGCCTGGCAACATCGATTATCTTCGGTGGAGTCGCGGCCGCTTCTGTGCTGGGTGTGCCGCTAGGCGCACAAATCGGCGACTTTGCAGGATGGCGCTGGGCCTTCGGCGTCATGGCGCTGTTCAGCAGCCTGGTACTGGCGCTGCATCTGGCCGTCATTCCCCCACTGCCCGCTGCAGGTTCGACGACCTTGCGCCAATTCGCCAAACAGTTGCGCAACAGGCAGTTGCAAGCGGGGCTGCTTCTGACGCTGTTGCTGGTGACCAGCCATTTCATGGCCTTTACCTTCGTGCGCCCGCTACTGCTGTCAGTGTCGGGTTTTGATGCGCAATGGCTGGGTGCACTGCTGTTTTCCTATGGCTTCGCGGGCATCATTGGAAACTTCCTGGCCGGTGTGGTTGCGGCGCGGCGCACGGCGCCAACCATCACCGCTATCTCGACCGGCCTGCTGCTCACGCCGCTGCTGTTCCTGGCTATCGGCGACTCCGGCATCGGCGGCGGCATGGTGTTGCTGGCTTGGGGACTGGCCTACGGTGGCGTATCGGTCGGACTGATGACCTTGATGATGAAGGCGGCGCCCGGGGCCGTGGAGATAGTCTCTGCCCTGTACGTGGGTATTTTCAATATTGGCATTGCGCTCGGGGCGTGGACCGGTGGCCAGGCCGTGGACAGGCTGGGCCTCTCAGCCAACCTCTGGCTTGCCGCGAGCTTCGCCGCCGCTGCTTTGCTGCTGTCTTTTGGCATCGGCTTTGTTGAGGCCAACAAGCAGCCTGGCGCTGCACGGAATTGACTCTGGCCGCAATCAGCCATACAAGTGCAGCAGCACCTGCACGGCAACGATCTTGACGATGGTCATGCTGGGGAAAATCATGGCGTAGCCGAGGTTGGGCCGATCCGACTTGGCCAGGCGGTTGGCGAACACCAGCACGGCCGGGTTGCCCGTGGCGCCGGCCGCAATGCCCAGCAATTCAGGAAACGGCAGGCGCAGGAAAACCTTGCCGAGGATCACCACAAGGGCCACCACCACCAGCACCGTCACGGCACCGAGTGCCAGCATGGGCAAACCATCGGCGCCCACTTGCTGCACGAAGGGCAAGCCGGACGCCATGCCGACGGAAGCGAGGAAAATCGTCAAGCCATAGTTGCGCATGACCAGGTTGGCCGACAGCGGCAAGCGCCAGCTGATCTTGCCGACTCTGCCCAGGCGCCCCAGGATCAGCGCCATCACCAGGGGGCCGCCAGCCAGGCCCAGGCTAAACGAGCCTATCCACGGCAAGGGGATCGGCACCAGGCCCAGCAACACACCGAGCACCATGCCCATGCCCAGCGACACATAGCTGAACTCGGCCGTGGCCGTGATGGAATTGCCGAACAGCTTGCGCACCTCGGCAGCATGTTTCGCCGGCGCAATGGCCATCACGCGGTCACCGAATTCCAGGGTCAGGAACGGATGCGGCAAGATCATGGCGTCGCCGCGGCGTATGAACGCGATCTGCAGGGGAAAATCCTTGGCCAGGTTCAGCTCGCCCAGGGGCACGCCAACGATTTCCGCGTCCGATACAAACACTTCCGTGCCGTCGAAAGCGCTGCGGTCCTTCATCAGCCGGCCCGGGTCCAGGTGGCCCAGCGCCGTGCGCGCCGCTTCCACGCCCGCCACCGTGCCCGAGACCATCAAGGCGTCGCCCACGCCGAGCACCAGGCCCGGATCGGGCAAGCGGTTCTGGTGACCCTGGCGCACGCCGATCACTTGCACGCCCGCCAGAGGACCATCGGCCAGTTCGGACAGGGCCGCACCCGCCAATTTCACTTCATCGATGGTAATTTCGGACACGACGATGGGCGCCGGCGGCGGCGTCAGCACGGGCTTTAATATCCGCCCGGCCAAGTACAAGCCCAGCATGGGGCCGACCACGCCGAACGGATACGCGACGGCATAGCCGACGGCCGCATCACCATTGCCGTGCGATGCCTCCAGCGCCGCCTGCAGGGCCGCCGTGCTGGTCATGGCGCCGGCAAACACGCCGCTGGCCATGCGCAGGGAAATATCGATCCACTGCCCGCCCCAGATCGATACAGCCAGGCCGCCCATCACGGCGGCAAAAGCGATCAGGTTGTGTTTCTGCCCGGCGCCGCGCAAGCCGGCGAAAAACTGCACGCCGTACTGCACGCCGATGCCATACAAGAACAGCAGCAGACCGATGGAGCCGACCATCGGCGGCGGCACGGAAGCGGGGGCGAACGCGCCCAGCGCCAGCCCCGCGAACAGCACGCCGCCCACACCCAGCGAAAAGCCGAATACGCTGATGCGCCCCAGCGCATAACCGGCGCCGATGACGAGAAACAGGGCGAGGATGGGCGTCGACTCCAGCGTGTGGCGAAACAGTTCAATCATCAGGGCAACCTTGGTCTGGGGAAGGCCCAGTTTAGCATGCACAAAAGCAACACGATGGCGGTGATGACAAGCAAGCGTGTGCGGCAACATGCACCGTAAAAAGGGCAAAAAAAAGCCCGCTACGGGAGCGGGCTGAATCTAATTCCTGTGAGGAAGTAGAGGAGACAGGTGCAATGATGCCGCATCGCAGCAGAACAAGCTAATTGTATGTTGTGATGACAGAAATACGATTGTTCTATATCTCAGCCATGCCGGCCTCCCCTGCCCCTTCGCAAGCTTATGCCACGTTGTCGCCGCGCAGGGTTTTCGCTGCCGCCACCATGTTGGCCAGCGCGGGGATGACTTCTTTCCAGCCGCGCGTCTTCAGGCCGCAATCGGGGTTGACCCACAGACGGTGCGCAGGGATGCGCACGGCCGCCTTGCGCATCAGTTCTACCATTTGTTTCTGGCTCGGAATGTTAGGCGAGTGGATGTCGTAGACGCCAGGGCCGATTTCGTTCGGATAGTTAAAATCATCGAAGGCGTCCAGCAATTCCATGTCGGAACGCGAGGTTTCAATCGTGATCACGTCCGCATCCATGTCGGCAATCTGCGCGATGATGTCGTTGAATTCCGAATAGCACATGTGCGTATGAATCTGCGTCTCGTCGGCCACGCCATTGGCCGTAATGCGGAACGATTCGACGGCCCAGCGCAGGTACTCGGCCCATAGCGATTTACGCAGTGGCAAGCCTTCGCGCAGCGCCGCCTCGTCGATCTGGATCACGCGGATGCCGGCCTGCTCCAGTTCCTGCACTTCGGCGCGGATGGCCAGCGCCAGCTGGTAGCACGACACGGAACGGGGTTGGTCATCGCGCACGAAAGACCAGTTCAGGATGGTGACGGGCCCCGTCAACATGCCTTTCATCGGCTTATCCGTCAGCGACTGGGCGTAGGTGCTCCACTCGACCGTCATGGCGCGCGGGCGGCTGATGTCGCCGAACAGGATGGGCGGCTTGACGCAGCGCGAACCGTACGATTGCACCCAGCCGAACTGGCTGAAGGCATAGCCGTCGAGCTGCTCGCCGAAATATTCCACCATGTCATTGCGTTCCGCTTCGCCGTGCACGAACACGTCCAGGCCCAGAGTTTCCTGTTCCTGCACGCAATGGGCAATTTCCGCCTGCATCAGCTTTTTGTAGCTGGCTTCATCCAGCTGGCCGCTGCGGAACTGGCTGCGCGCCTGGCGGATTTCCGCCGTCTGCGGGAAGGAACCGATGGTCGTCGTCGGATACAGCGGCAGTTGCAGCAGCGCAGCTTGCTTGGCAGCACGCTCGGCATATCCGCTGGCGCGCTGGCCCAAAGCCGCATCGATACGGGCCACGGCCGCTTTCACTTCAGGATTATGTACGCGCGGCGACTGACGGCGCGCTTGCACGGCCACATGATTGGCACCCAGCGCCGCTTGCACGGAGGCGCGGCCATGGTTCAGTGCGCCGGCGATGGTGTGCACTTCATCGAGCTTTTGACGGGCAAAGGCCAGCCAGGACTCGATATCGGCATCGAGCTTTTGCTCACTGTTCAGGTCGACGGGCACGTGCAACAGCGAGCACGATGGGGCGATCCACAGGCGCGACTGCAGGCTGGCGTGCACGGGTTCCAGCCATGCCAGCACTTCGTTCAAGTCCGTCTTCCAGATATTGCGGCCATTCACCACGCCCAGCGACAGCACGCTGGTGGCGGGCAATCGGGCGATGACTTGATCGACTTCATCGCGGGCGTTGATGGCGTCCAGGTGCAAGCCTTTGACCGGCAATTTGCACGCCAGTTCCAAATTATCTTGCAGCTTGCCGAAATACGTGGCCAGCAGCAGTTTGACGTTATTGACTTTGCTCAAAGCGTCATAAGCCGTGACCAGCGCCTGCTGCCAGGCGCTGTCGAGTTCCGTGACGAGTATCGGCTCGTCGATCTGTACCCATTCCACGCCCTGGGCTGCCAGTTCCTGCAGCAGTTGCACGTAGACGGGCAGCAAGCCTTGCAGCAGCGCCAGCTTGTCGGAATCGTCCTTGGCCTTGCCCAGCCACAAATAGGTGACAGGGCCGATCAGCACGGGCTTGGCTTTCACACCGAGCTGGCGCGCTTGCGCCAGCTGCTGCTGCAAGCGGCTGCTATCGAGCTTGAACTGGGTGCCGGCCGCAAATTCCGGCACGATGTAGTGATAATTGGTGTCGAACCATTTCGTCATTTCGCCGGCGTGGACGCAGTTGCAATCGCTGTCGCTGGCCGAGCGGCCGCGGGCCACGCGGAAATAGTTATCGAGCGCCGCGCCACTCAAGCCACGCACGCGCTGCGGCAAATTGCCCAGAGTAAAACTCAGGTCCAGCACCTGGTCATAGAAGGAAAAGTCGCCGACGGGCGCCAGGTTGAGCGCGTTCTGGTCTTGCCAATGGCGCTGGCGCAATTCGGCGCCATGACCTTCCAGCGCTTCCAGGGTACTGTTGCCCTTCCAATAGTCTTCCAGGGCGAATTTCAGTTCGCGTTTGGCGCCGATGCGCGGATAGCCCAAATTATGTGTCGTGACGGTCATGGCGGGAATGCCTCCTAGTGAAGTGTGAAGTCATCATAGAAGCTTTCATCCATGAAAAATAATGGTAAAACTTCATACATCCATTATTAATACTCATGTGAACGCATATTCGAACGCAGGTGGGGCAATTCTTCCTGTCCAAGACGGGCAAAAAAAAGCCCGCTGCGGGAGCGGGCTGAATCTAATTCCTGTGAGGAAGTAGAGGAGACAAGTGAATGATGCCGCATCGCAGCATAGCTATCCAATTGCATGTTGTGATGATAGAAATATGATTCATCAATATCTGCAGCAGCCTGGGTATCTCAGGCGCTGGCCCGCGCGATCAGCTGGTAGGCCAGCGGCGCCAAGGCCGGTGGCGCGGCGCCCTCGTCCACTTCGCCCAGGCGCTGCAGGATGGCTTGCGCTGCCAGGCGGCCGATGTCATAGCGGGGCACGCGTATCGTCGTCAGCGCTGGCATGAGTTTTTCCGAGAACGGGAAGTCGCCAAAGCCCGCCACCGCGCATTGCTCGGGAATGCGGATGCCCAGGCGCGCCGCTTCATAGATGGCGCCGGCAGCCATGTTGTCGTTGGCAAAAAACAGCGCGTCGGGATGCTCGGCGCGCGCCATTTGCTCGCTGAACACTTGCCCTCCCGCATCGAGCGGCGCCGTCACCGATGCCTGCACGACTTCCGCACGCAAGCCCAGTTGCTGCATGGTTTCCTCGTAGCCCTGGGCCCGCTTGCGGGCGCGAAAATCGCTCTCGATGCCGCTGTCGACGTAGACGATGCGCCGGTAGCCTTGCGCATGCAGATACAAGGTCATGTCGCGCCCCGTGGCAATATGCGAAAAGCCGATCTGCGGATACGGCCGCTCGGGGCGGATATCCCACGTCTCGATGACGGGAATTTGCAAGCCCGCCAGCAAGGTTTCCGTGGCGGCGCTGTGGTCGGCGCCCGTCAGCACCAGCGCGCGCGGCGACCAGCCGAGAAAGGCGCGCACCACCTTTTCTTCCGTCTCGATGGAATAATCGTGGGTGGCCAGCAACAACTGGTAATTGTGCTGCGACAAGGTCGTCGACAAGCCCTGGATGGTTTCCGCAAAGATGGAATTCGACACGCTGGGCACGATGGCGCCCACGATGCGGCCCTGGGTCGAGGCCAGCCCGCCGGCCGCCTCGTTGCGGATATAACCGAGCTGGTCGATGGCGCTCTTGATGCGCTCGCGTGTTTCCTGCGACACGCGGTCCGGCTCCTTGAAATAGCGCGACACGGAAATGGCCGAGGTCTGTGCCAATTTGGCCACATCGAACACGGTGCTGCGGCCGAGGCCACGCCGCTTGCGTACTGGGTCGTTCATGGGTACTGCCTTCTCAAAAATCGGTGATCACCATGCATCATGCCATGGCGGGCTGCACAGGGGATGCCAGAGTGATGCCAGTGCGCTGCGGCGCATGCCGGCAGGACCAAGGAAATTTCACCCTGGAAATTGGCGCCAATGAAATCATGCCGATAGTGTAATGGCTGCGCGCCGTCCCCCTGCATTAAATCTGTTGACAGCCCCCTGCGATTCAAATTATATTTCGCTGTACTTGCAATGTTAGCGCTAACAAAGGCTGCAAGCAAGACCCGAGACAGCAGCACTGGAACGCCATACGCAGCGCGCCAGGCATACGAAAAGGACACACATTGAGCTCCGCTACCTCCCGCCGCACGCTGGAATCCCTGCGCAGCCAGCGCTGGCTGGCCCCAGACGACATGCGCTCGTTCGCCCACCGCCAGCGCCTGCAGCAGATGGGCTTGCGCCGCGAGGAATTCCTCGACCGCCCCGTCATCGCCATCATCAATACCTGGAGCGACCTGTCGCCGTGCCACTCGCACCTGCGCGAGCGGGCCGAAGCCGTCAAGCGGGGCATCCTGCTGGCCGGTGGCTTCCCCGTCGAGCTGCCGGCCCTGTCGCTGGGCGAAGTGATGGTCAAGCCCACCACCATGATCTACCGCAACTTCCTCGCCATGGAAACGGAAGAACTGCTGCGCTCGTTGCCCATCGACGGCGCCGTGCTGCTGGGCGGCTGCGACAAGACGACGCCCGGCATGCTGATGGGCGCCATCAGCATGGACATCCCCGCCATCTTCTGCCCTGCCGGCCCCATGCTCAACGACCGCTACCGTGGCCAGAGCGTGGGCGCGGGCACGCACACCAAGAAATTCTGGGACGATTACGTGGCCGGCGACATCGCCAAGCCCGAGTGGATCAAGCTGGAAGCGAAGATGACGCGCTCGCCCGGCACCTGCAATACCATGGGCACGGCCTCGACCATGACGTCCATCGTCGAAGCCATGGGCTTTACCTTGCCTGGCGCCACCAGCATCCCCGCCATGGACGCCAATCACGTGCGCATGGCCTCGCAATGCGGCGAGCGCATCGTCGGCATGGTGTGGGAAGACTTGAAGCCGTCGCGCTTCTTCACCCGCGCCGCGCTGTCGAACGGCGTGGCCGCCTATATGGCGCTGGGTGGCTCGACCAACGCGGCCATCCACCTGGTCGCCATCGCCGGGCGCGCCGGCCTGGCCCTGTCGCTCGATGAAATGGATGCGATGGCGCAAAAAGTACCCGTCATCGCCAACCTCTTCCCGTCCGGCGACAAGCTGATGGAAGACTTTTTCTATGCGGGCGGCATGCCGGCCCTGCTCAAGGAAATCACGCCGCTGCTGGACTTGACGGCCTTGACGGTCACGGGCCGCAGTCTGGGCGAAAATATCGCCGACGCCGTCTGCCTGGACGATAGCGTCATCCGCAAGGTGTCGCAGCCGGTGGCCGACGGCGCGGCGCTGGCCGTGCTGCGCGGCAATCTGTGTCCTGGCGGCGCCGTCATCAAGCCTTCGGCCGCCAATCCGAAATTCGCCCGGCATCGCGGGCGGGCACTCGTGTTCGACTCGAACGCGGAGATGCTGGCGCAAATCCACGCGCCCGACCTCGATATCGATGAAAACACGGTCCTGATCCTGCGCAATGGCGGCCCCATCGGCGCGCCCGGCATGCCGGAATGGGGCAATTTGCCCGTGCCGAAAAAGCTGCTGCAGCAAGGCATCCGCGACATGGTGCGCATCTCCGACGCGCGCATGAGCGGCACCCATTACGGCACCTGCGTGTTGCACGTCACGCCGGAAGCGGCCGTGGGCGGCCCCCTGGCCCTCGTTCGCAACGGCGACATGATCGTCCTCGACATCGCCGCGCGCACCCTGAACATGGAGGTGACGGACGAGGAACTGGCGCGCCGCCGCGCCGAGTGGCAGGCACCGGCGCAAAAATATGCACGCGGCTACACCAAGCTGTACATGGAACACGTGACGCAGGCCGACCAGGGTTGCGACCTGGACTTCTTGCTGGGCAACGCCGCTACGCCGGAGCCGCCGATTTTCTGACGCCGCCGCCTTCCCTACATATATAGAGAGCACAACTATGGATATCCTGGACAACCCTTTCCGCGCCTTGCTGGCGGACAATGCAGTACCGCTGGGCAGCTGGCTGATGGCCGGCACGCCCGTCACGGCCGAAGCCATGGGCTGCGCCGGCTTTGACTGGCTGGTGCTGGACATGGAACACGTGCCCATCGACTACCAGGACGCCTACCAGATCTTGCAAGCCGTGGGCGGCACGCCGGCCTGCCCCGTCGTGCGCCTGGCCTGGAACGACCTGGTGCAGATCAAGCGCGCGCTCGACATCGGCGCACAAACCCTGATGTTCCCGTTCGTGGAAAACGCCGATGAGGCGCGCAGCGCCGTGGCCGCCACCCGCTATCCGCAGCCGGGCCAGGCCATTGCCGGCACGCGTGGTTTTGCCGCCATGCACCGCGCCAGCCGCTATGGCACCGTGCCCGACTACGCCACCCGCGCCAACGGCGCCGTGTTTTCCATCATTCAGCTGGAAACACCGGCCGCCCTGGCGCAGCTGGAAGAGATCGCCGCCGTCGATGGTGTCGACGCCCTGTTCGTCGGGCCCGGCGATCTATCGGCCGCGATGGGCCATATCGGCAATATCGGCCACCCGGAAGTGCAGGCGGCGATTGCCGACGCGGCACGCCGGGCCCGCGCCATCGGCAAACCCATCGGCATTGTCGGCCCCTCGCCGGAAATGGTGCACACTTTCATCAGTTACGGCTATGACTACGTGGCCATCGCTTCGGACATGGGCATGATGATGCGCCAGGCCAATGCCTTCATCACGGCCCTGAAACCGTCGCTGGCGAAAGCCCTCGACACGGGCGCCTACTAATTATTCTGCTGTAACGCACTGTTGTAACGCAGATAGCGCGCTCAGACGCGTCATTCGCATCTTTTGGAGACAAGCATGTCAGGTGTAAAACTGGAAAAGGTCGTCAAGAAGTACGACAACGGCGTCGAAGTCATTCATGGCATCGACCTGGAAATCAAGCAAGGCGAGTTCGTCGTCTTCGTGGGGCCATCGGGCTGCGGCAAGTCCACCCTCATGCGCATGGTCGCGGGGCTCGAGTCCATCACGGGCGGCACCATCTCCATCGAGGGACAGGTCGTCAACGACTTGCCGCCGCGCGAGCGCGACATCGCCATGGTCTTCCAGGACTATGCGCTGTATCCGCACAAGTCCGTGTTCGACAACCTGGGCTTTGGCTTGAAGCTGCGCAAGTTTCCGAAGGCGGAAATCGAACAGCGCGTGCGCGCCGCCGCCACCATTCTGAAAATCGACCATTTGCTCGACCGCAAGCCGCGTGCGCTGTCCGGCGGCCAGCGCCAGCGCGTGGCCATGGGCCGCGCCATCGTGCGCCAGGCCAAGCTGTTCCTGTTCGATGAACCGCTGTCGAACCTGGACGCCCTGCTGCGCTCGGAAATGCGCACGGAAATCAAGAAACTGCACCAGCGCATCGGCGCCACCACCATTTACGTCACGCATGACCAGGTCGAAGCGATGACCCTGGCCGAACGCATCGTCGTGCTGTCTGGCGGCAACATCATGCAGGTTGGCACGCCGGACCAAATCTACAACGAGCCCGTGTCGAAATTCGTCGCCGGTTTCACGGGCTCGCCGCCGATGAACTTCCTCGGCGCCAAGGTGGCGCGCAACAGCGCCGGCCAGTTTGACATCGTACTGGGCGCGGCGCGCCTGGCCCTGCCGCCCGAGCGCCAGGCGGCGTGCGGCAAGCTTGATGGCCGCGCGGTGGAATTCGGCATCCGCCCGGAAGACATCACCCTGGAAGCGGCCGGCACCGCCAGCGCCGCACTGGCCGCGACAGTCGTGGTGGTCGAGCCGCTGGGTGCGGAAACCCTGGTCATTTTCCAGTGCGAAGGCGGCGAATTGACGGCGCGCCTGCCACCCACCTTCGCCCTGGCGCCAGGCCAGCAAGTCACGGTACAGCTGGACATGGAGAAATTCCATCTGTTCGATCCGCAAGGGGGCGCGGTACTGCCCTCCCGATAAGCCGCGAACGACCGGCATACACATTCCAAAAACAGGAGACAACATCATGCGTATCAAATCCCTCGTCCTGGCGCTCGGCGCCACCTTCGCATTGACCACCGCCCTGGCCACCGGCGCGCACGCGCAAACGGTCAAGGTTTTCGTCGGCGGCCAGGAGCGCCCCGAAGTCATGCGCGAACTGTTCGCCAAGTTCATGGCCGCCAATCCCGGCGTCAAGATCGACCTGGAAACGGGCGGCGCCACCTCGGAACTGCAGCAGAAATACCTGAACACGGTGCTGTCGGCCGGCGATACGACCCTGGACGTATTTCTGATCGACATCATCCGCCCGGCACAGTATGCGTCGGCCGGCTGGATCGAAAGCCTGGACAAATACCTGGGCGCCGACCGCGACAAGATCATGGGCCAGTACTTGCCCGCCTACAAGCAAGCCAATATGGTCGACAACAAGGTCGTGGCCTTGCCGGCCTTTGCCGACGCCATGTTCCTCTACTACCGCAAGGACTTGCTGGCCAAATACAAGCTGGCGCCGCCGAAAACCTGGGATGAGCTGGCCACCGTGGCGCGCACCATCCAGGCCGGCGAAAAGAATCCGGAACTGCAAGGCATCAGCTTCCAGGGCAAGGCCATCGAAGGCGCCGTCTGCACCTTCTTGCTGCCGTACTGGAGCCAGGGCGGCGAACTGGTCACCAATGGCAAGCTGACCCTGGACAAGCCCAAGGCGGAAGCGGGCCTGGCCATGTGGCGCAAGCTGGTCGACCAGGGCGTGGCGAAAAAGAACATCGCTGAAGTGGCCACCGACGATACGCGCAAGGAATTCCAGGCCGGCAACGTCTTGTTCGCCGTCAACTGGGGCTATGCCTGGAACCACTTCCAGGATGGCGCCGACAGCAGCGTAAAAGACAAGGTGGGCGTCGTCAGCCTGCCGGCCATGGCGGGCGGCAAGCCGGCCTCGTGCATCGGCGGCTGGCAGTGGGCCGTGTCCTCGTTCTCGAAGAACAAGGAAGCGTCGGCCAAGCTGGTGCGCTGGCTGTCGAGCCCGGAAGTGTCGAAGCAGCTGGCCCTCAAGGCCTCCAACCTGCCCGTCTACCCGTCCGTCTACCAGGACAAGGAAGTGCTGGCCGTCAATGGCTGGTTCGCCGACGCCCTGCCGGTGGTGCAAAGCGCCCGTTCGCGCCCCGTCACGCCGCGCTACAGCGAAGTGTCGGAAGCCGTGCGCGTCAACACGAATGCCGTGATGGCGGGCGTGAAAACGCCGGCGGCGGCCGTGGGCGAGATCGAAAACCGCGTCAAGCGCATCCTGCGCTAAGGGGATCGAGCCCGGCCGCCACGACGGCGGCCCGGGCGGCACACGCATACGCACACCGCAACAGACGAGGAAATCATGAGGCAACGCACCCTGAAAAGCCGCATCACGGACCCCAGCGAAACAACGCTGGCCTGGGTCCTGCTGACGCCGGCGATTCTCTTTTTACTGCTGATCGTGGCCTACCCGGTCAGCAAACTGATCTACAACAGCTTTTTCGACATCCGCCTGTCCGGCGGCAGCCTGCCCAGTTTCGTGGGCCTGGACAACTACAAGATGGCGCTGGAAGACGCGCTGTTCTGGAAGTCCCTGAAAAACACCGTCATCATCACCGTCGTGACGGTCCCGGGCGCGCTGGTGGCGGGCCTGGGCCTGGCCATGCTGGCAAATATGCCGTTCAAGTACCGCTGGCCCGTGCGCCTGGCGCTGCTGTTGCCGTGGGCCTTGCCGCTGGCCTTCGTCGGCCTGATCTTCGCCTGGTTCTTCCACAGCGAATACGGCCTGGTGAACGACCTCATCCGCCGCATCGACCTGCTGATACCCGGCCTGGGCTGGGAACCGCAGATCTGGTTCAATTCGCCCGCGCTGACCATGGCCGCCATCTGCATCACGACCATCTGGAAAACCTCGTCGTTCATGGCGCTCATTTTGCTGGCCGGCCTGCAAACCATTCCCGCCTCGCTGTATGAAGCGGCCGAAGTGGACGGCGCCAGCAAGTGGAAGCAATTTACGGAAGTCACCCTGCCGCTGCTGGTGCCATCGATGCTGGTGGCGCTGATCTTCCGCACCCTGACGGCCATCCAGTCCTTCGACATTCCCTACAACATGCCCGGCCCTGGCGACGAAACCAAGACCCTGGCCATGTATATCCAGTCCAATACCGTCGATTACCTCGACGTGGGTTACGGCTCGACCCTGGCGGTCTTCATGTTCCTGCTGTCGATGGCCACCACGTTTGTGTATCTGAAATATGTAAGAGGAGACAAAGAATGAGCGGCCTGTTTTCATCGAAGCGCCTGCGCTGGTTCGCCGCCGCGATCGTCATCCTCAACGGCGTCTTCCCCGCCCTGTGGATCCTGTTTACCTCGCTGAAGACCGAAAGCGAACTGACGCAAAAGCCGATCACCTACTGGCCGCACGAACCGACCATCGGCAATTTCATTTCCGCCTTCCAGGACCAGCCGCTGCTGACGTTTCTCACCAATAGCCTGATCGTGGCCGGCCTGTCGACCCTGCTCAGCCTGTTCATCAGCGCGCTGGCCGCATATGCGATCGCCCGCTTGCGCCTGCGCTTCCGTGGCCTGATCCTGACGGCCATCATCGGCGTGTCGATGTTCCCGCTGGTGACCCTGATGGTGCCGCTGTTCGAGATCATGCGCAGCCTGGGCTTGCTCAATTCCTACTGGGCGCTGGTGCTACCCTACACGGTGCTCAACCTGCCCATCTGCACCCTGATGATGGTCAGCTTTTTCCAGGATATCCCGCGCGACATCGAGAATGCGGCCATGCTCGACGGCTGTACCCGGCTGAGCGCTCTGTGGCGCATCGTGCTGCCGCTGGCCGCCCCTGGCGTGGCCACGGCCGCCATCCTGGCGTTTGTGAATTCCTGGGACGAGTTCCTGCTGGCGCTGTCGATGAATTCGGCCGTGGCTTACCGCACCCTGCCCGTCGGCATCCAGCTGTACCAGGGCGAGTTCGCCTTCCCGTGGCCGATCATTTCGGCGGCACTGGTGGTGGCCATCGTGCCCATCGTCGTGCTGATCGTGATTTTCCAGGAAAAGGTCGTCAGCGGCCTGACCTCGGGCGGCTTGAAGGGCTGAATATGGACCACCAGTCCCCCTTCACCCTTGCGCACGGCGACTGCCGCGCCGACGTCCACCCGGCCACGGGTGGCGCGCTGGCGGCCTTCCGCTGGCGCGGGCGCGACATCTTGCGCGCCGCGCCGGCCAGCGCTGGCGTGCGGCAGATGGCCTGCTACCCTTTGGTGCCATATTCGAACCGCATCGACAGCGCCGTGCTGCAGGCGCAGGAACAGACGTATGCGCTGCGCGCCAATTTCCCGCCCGAACCGCACAGCATCCATGGCTTTGGCTGGCAGCACGCCTGGCAGGTCGCGGCGCGCGCCGCCGACAGCGCCGAACTGCTGCTGGTGCATGGCGGCGACGCCGACTGGCCGTTCGCCTGCGAAGCGCGGCAAACCATGCTGCTCGACGCTGCCGGCTTGCGCCTGACTTTATCGGTGCGCAATGACGACACGCGCACCATGCCCGCCGGCCTGGGTTTTCACCCCTACTTTCCGCTGGCGCCCGGCCTGCGCCTGCAGACCCAATGGGACGGCGTGTGGAGCATGAGCGCCGACCACTTGCCGGCCGGCCTCGCGCCCGTGGCACAAGCGTCGCCATTCGCCACGCCGCAGCCGGTAGCCGGCTGGCACAGCGACCATTGCTACAGCGGCTGGACGGGCCGTGCCAGCCTCGATTACGGCGACTACAGCGTGCAGCTGTCGGCCAGCGACAACTGCCGCCACCTCGTGTGCTTCGCACCCAACGATGAACGCGGCTTCATTGCCCTCGAACCCGTCACGCACGCCAACAATGCGTTTGCGCTGGCCGCGCACGGCGCGCAAGACACGGGCATGCGCCTGCTGGCGCCCGGCGAGACCTTGCACATCGCCATGCGCCTGGCCATTCAGGAAACCGAGGGGTGGCAGCATGCGTGAATGGCAAGCCGAAATGGTCCTCGATGCGCGCGCAGAGCTGGGCGAATGCCCGCTGTGGAGCGTGGCCGAACAGTGCCTGTATTGGATCGACATCGCCGGACGCCGCGTGCACCGCTACGATCCGGCGACGGGCCTCGACCGCGTCTGGTGGGTGCCGTGCGAGCCGGGCTGCATCGCCCTGGCTGAAAAGGGCGGCCTGGTGGCGGCCTTGCGCGACGGTTTCTACCGCTTTTATCCGCAGGAAGGCTTGCTCGACAAGCTGGCCGATGCGCCCTACGACAGCCGCGACATGCGCTTCAACGATGGCCGCTGCGACAGCGCAGGGCGTTTCTGGGCCGGCGCCATGTACGAGCCGCGCACGACGGAACTGGCAGCCATGTTTTGCCTGGAACGGGGCGCCACGCGCCTGGGCTGGGGGCCGCAACAAGCTCTAGGCGTCAAAGTCAGCAACGGCCTCGCCTTCGCGGCGGACGGCGCCTCGCTGTTCCAGTCCGACACGCCCAACCACGTGATCTTCCGTTTCGCGTTCGACACGACCAGCGGCCAGGTCGGCGAGCGCAAGGTGTTTGCCCGCCTGCCCGCCAAGGGCGAAGAAGCCGTGTATGGCGGCCGTCCCGATGGCGCGGCACTGGACGCCGAAGGCTGCTACTGGAGCGCGCAATATGAAGGCGGCAGGGTGCTGCGCTTCTCGCCGCAGGGCGAGATCATCGGTATCGTGCGCGTGCCCGTCACGCGCCCCACCATGATCGCCTTTGGCGGCGCCGACCTGCGCACCCTGTACATCACCAGCGCGCGCGAAGGCGCGCCTGACGACGAACTGGCGCGCCAGCCGCAGGCCGGCGGCATCTTTGCCGTGCGCCTGGACGTGGCCGGCCGCCCCGAACCCCTTTACCGGGATTGATACCCGGATCTTCACCCTGAGGACAGCATGAACGCCAACATCACTCTTTACCCCAGCCTGCAGGACCGCGTGGTCTTCGTATCCGGCGGCGGCTCCGGAATCGGCGCTGCGCTGGTCGAACACTTCGCCCTGCAAGGCGCGCAAGTGGCTTTTTGCGACATCGACCGCGACGCCAGCGCCGCCCTGGCCGCGCGCCTGGCGCCGCTGTGCCGCCATGCGCCCTACTTTGTGTACAGCGACATCCGCGACATCGCCGCCTACCAGGCCAGCCTGGCCGACGTCGAAGCACGCTTCGGCGCCATCCGCGTGCTGCTCAATAACGCGGGCCGCGACGACCGCCACAGCCTGGCCGAGCTGACGCCAGAGTACTGGGATAACTGCCTGGCGCTGAACCTGAAACACCACGTGTTCGCCATCCAGCAGGTGGCGCCAGGCATGGCGGCGGCCGGCGGCGGCTCCATCATCAACCTGGGCTCGATTTCGTGGATGCGCGGGCGCCCCAACCTGGTCGGCTACACCACGTCCAAGGCGGGCATCGCGGGCCTGTCGCGCACCCTTGCGCGCGAGCTGGGCGAGCAGAATATCCGCGTCAACGCCATCGCCCCGGGCGCCATCGCCACGGACCGCCAGGCAGCACTGTGGCGCGACCCGGAGGAAGATCGCAAGTTCATCGAACTGCAATGCCTGAAATACCGGCTCGATGCAGGCCACGTGGCGCGCACGGCCCTGTTCCTGGCGGCCGACGATTCGGACGGCATCACGGGCCAGAACATCATCGTCGACGCGGGACTAGCCCAGGTCTCGGTCGCCGGATAAGCCGCATCCCCCCATTCAAGGAGAACCTCATGTTGAACCTGCAAGACGCAAGCCTGTTGAAACAGCAATGCCTGATCGACGGCGCCTGGTGCGACGCCGATGACGGCGCCACCATCGCCGTTACCAATCCCGCCACGGGTGAAGTAATCGCCACGGTACCGCGCATGGGTGCGGCGGAGACGCGGCGCGCCATCGCCAGTTCGCACGCGGCCTTCCGGCTGTGGCGCAAGCAGACCGTCAAGGCGCGCGCCACGGTGCTGCGCGCCTGGCATGCGCTGATCCTGCAGCACGCCGACGACCTGGCGCTGATACTCACCACCGAGCAGGGCAAGTCGCTGGCCGAAGCGAAGGGCGAGATCGTCTCGAACGCGGCCTACCTGGAATGGTTTGCCGAAGAAGGCAAGCGCGCGTATGGCGACGTCATCGCGCCGCCGTCGAACGACAAGCGCATCGTCGTCATCAAGCAGCCGATCGGCGTGTGCGCGGCCATCACGCCGTGGAATTTCCCGAACGGCATGATCACGCGCAAGGCTGGCCCGGCCCTGGCGGCCGGGTGCAGCATGGTCCTGAAGCCGGCGTCGCAAACGCCGCTGTCGGCCCTGGCGCTGGCCGAACTGGCGCTGCGCGCCGGCGTGCCGCCCGGCGTGTTCAATGTGGTGACGGGCGCGGCGCAGGCGATCGGCACGGAGCTGTGTCACAACGACCTGGTGCGCAAGATCACGTTCACGGGCTCGACCGAAGTGGGCGCCTGGCTGTCGCGCGAAGCGGCCGGCACCATCAAGAAGCTGTCGCTGGAACTGGGTGGCAACGCGCCCTTCATCGTCTTCGAGGATGCCGACATCGACGCCGCCGTCGAAGGCGTGCTGGTGTCGAAATACCGCAACAGCGGCCAGACCTGCGTCTGCGCCAACCGCATCTATGTGCAGGACAGCATCTACGACGACTTTGCCGCCCGCCTGGTGGCCAAGGTGGCCGAACTGAAACTGGGCGCCGGTACGGAAGCAGGCGTCACGCAAGGCCCGCTGATCGATGAAAACGCCGTGCGCAAGATCGAACAGCATATCGCCGACGCGCTGGCCAAGGGCGGCAAGCTGGCCATCGGCGGAAAGCGCCATGCGCTGGGCGGCAGCTTCTTCGAGCCCAGCGTGGTGCTGGAAGCGAACAGCGACATGCTGGTGGCCACCGAGGAAACCTTCGCCCCGCTGGCGCCCCTGTTCCGCTTCGGCAGCGAAGAGGAAGTCGTCGCCATGGCCAACGCCACGCAATTCGGCCTGGCCGGCTATTTCTACAGCCGCGACCTGGGCAGAGTCTGGCGCGTGGCGGAAGAACTGGAAGTGGGCATGGTCGGCATCAATACGGGCATGATCGCCAATGAAATGGCGCCATTTGGCGGCGTCAAGCATTCAGGCATGGGCCGCGAAGGTTCGCATTACGGCATGGACGACTTCCTCGATATCAAATATTTGTGCATGGGAGGAATTTGATTATTTCAAGGTAGGCAAGGCAGGGATCAGCAACCATACTCATAAAAAACACAGGAGACAAGATCATGCAAACGACATTTCGCAAAACCACATTGGCCGCGGCCATCACCGGCGTGCTTCTCGCGGCGCCATTTGTTAGCGCTAACGCGCAGGCCGACGAACTGAGCGACATGAAAGCCATGCTGGCCCAGTTGCAGGACCGGGTAGCGCAGATGGAAGCGAAAGCGGCCCAGCCAGCGCCCGCAGCGCCTGCGGCAGCAATGGCTGCAGCACCGGCGGCGGCCTCCGTGCAACCCGTCACCGGCTTCAACTGGAAGCTGTACGGCCGTGGCGACATCGGCTATACAGTGTCGCGCGGCAAGGATGCCAGCGGGCGCCAGCTGAGCAACCACCGCCTGAACCAGGGCGAGATGGCCAGCCGCCTGGGCTTGACGGGCGCCTGGGTCTTCAGCGATGAATACAAGGCTATCTTCGGCGTCGAAACTGGATTGAACCTGTTCAACGGCAATGCGGGCGGCGGCACGCAAAACAACACCACCTCGTCCGTGCTGTTCAACCGCGGTTCCACCGTCGGTTTTGCCTCGACCACCTGGGGTTCGATCGAAGGCGGCACCATGTACATGGCGCCGTTCTGGGTCTCGCTGGGGGCCGACCTGGCCTCGGCGCACAACTATGGCGCCAACGACTTCAGCGCCCTGTTCTCGCTCACGCGTCCCGAGTCCCTGGGCCGCTACCTGAAGGATCCAGTGACCAATAACGCCAGCAAGACGACTAGCTTGGCGGGCAACAACTCGGGCACGGCCCTGTTCTACGGCAATGCCCTGCGCTACCGCAGTCCCACCTGGAACAACGTCTCGGCGGAAGTGTCGTATTCGGCCGGCCAGCAGGCGTCTTCCGCCACCGACCTGGAAAACGATGGCCGCAGCTGGGCCGCCAACGTGCTGTACAAGAAGGGCGATCTGTTCCTCGGCTATGCGCATATGGATTACCAGCAGAGCAACGACATCAGCACGGCCGGCACGCCCAATTTCATCAAGCGCAACCAGGTCACGGACATCGTAGGCGCGCGCTACAAGTGGAACGACTTCACCCTGGGCGGCTCCTATACCTCCTACCGCGTGTCGAATGCGGGCGGCTATGCGGCCGACGCCTTCGGCGTGTCGGGCGCCTACGACCTCGGCAAGCACCGCATCGAGGGCAGCCTGGCGCACATCAGCTATGACGGCGCCAACGCCAAGGGCGCTTTCGGCACGAACACGGGCGACGGCGTGGGCAAGCCGACATCGACGGCCTACTCGCTGGGCTATCTGTACAACTTCCAGCCTACCCTGTCGTTCTACGCCTACGCCACGCGCATCGCCAACAACAGCCATGCCAAACTGGGCGTATTGCAGTTCCGGGGGGACAATAACTACTTCGGCTACAGTCCCGTCGAGCTGACCGCCGGCATGTTCCTCGTCTTTTAATTAGTGCTTATTTGTTGATGCACCGCCGGCCCGCCCCGCTCACCACCATGCGGCCGGCCGGTTTTCACAGGAGTTGATCGTCATGCAGTACACACTACACCAGGAAAATGACAGCCTTGCCCTGCGCTGCGCCGGCCGCTTGCTGCTGCGCCACAGCGCCGATGCGCCATGCGTGTTCGTCGGCCAGGGCCGCGAAAGCATGGAAATGTACCGCGGCAACTTCGAGATCGAGGATTACGTCGAGGAGCGCAACGCCCTGCGCGCGCTGGCCGTCACGCAGGACGGCGACAGCGCCAGCCTGAGTTTTTCGCGCCATGCAGGTGACGCTGCGCAACTGGTCTTGTCCGTACAAGCGACGCCGCATGGCGTGCACCTGGTGGTGCAATACGCGGCGCCGGGCTGGAACCGCCTGTGGTTGCGCCTGCCCGCAGAGAAAGACGAGCATGTCTGGGGCTGCGGCGAGCAGATGTCGTACTTCGACCTGCGCGGCCGCCACTTCCCCTTGTGGACGTCGGAGCCGGGCGTGGGCCGCGACAAGTCGACCCATTTGACGTGGCAGGCGGACGTGACGTCCAAGTCGGGCGGCGACTACTATCACACGAATTATCCGCAACCGAGCTTCATCTCGTCGCAGCGCTATTGCCTGCACGCGGAAACGACGGCGTATGCAGACTTCGATTTCCGCCAGCCGGATTTTCACGAACTGCAATTCTGGGCTATGCCCGAGCGCCTGGAATTCATGCTGGCCGACTCCTTCGTCGACCTGGTCGGCGTAGTGTCGCAGCGCTTCGGACGCCAGCCGCTGCTCCCCGCCTGGCTGCAAAATGGCGCCATGCTGGGCCTGAAAGGCGGCGAAGACCACGCGCGGACCATCCTGGCGCAGGCACAGGAACACGGCTTGCCCGTCAGCGCCCTGTGGTGCGAAGACTGGGTGGGGCTGCGCCAGACCTCGTTCGGCAAGCGTTTGTTCTGGGACTGGCGCTGGCAGCCGCAGCGCTATCCTGACCTGAAAAACTGGATCGCCGACCTGGCCAGACAGGACATCCGCTTCCTCGGCTACGTCAATCCCTACCTGTGCAACGACGGCGCCTTGTACCAGGAAGCGCTGCAGCAAGGCTTTTTGGCCACGGCCATGGATGGCGGCGCCTACCTGGTGGACTTCGGCGAATTCGATTGCGGCGTCGTCGACTTCACCAACCCGGCCGCCGCGCTATGGTTCGAGGAACGCATACTGCGCCAGGAAATGCTCGACTTCGGCCTGTCCGGCTGGATGGCGGACTTTGGCGAATATCTGCCGATCGACCTGCGCCTGCACAATGGCGTCGATGCGCGCCTGATGCACAATGCCTGGCCGACCCTGTGGGCCGAAGTCAATGCGCGCGCCATCGAGCGGGCCGGCAAGACGGGCGACGCCACCTTCTTCATGCGCGCCGGCTACACGGGCGTGCAGGCGCACTGCCCGCTGCTGTGGGCGGGCGACCAGTCCGTCGACTTCAGCCGCCACGATGGTTTACAAACGGTGATCTGCGGCGCCCTGTCGTCCGGATTGCTGGGCAACGCCTACCACCACAGCGACATCGGCGGCTACACGAGCTTGTTCGGTAACCTGCGCACGGCGGAGCTGTTCCAGCGCTGGACCGAGATGGCCGTGTTTACGTCGATGATGCGCACGCACGAAGGCAACCGCCCGGACGAAAACTTCCAGTTCTACCAGGATGAAGAGGTGTTCCGCCACTTCGCCCGCATGACGCAGCTGCACGTGGCGCTGGCGCCCACCATCCGCGCCCTGGCCGAGGATGCCGTGGCGCGCGGCCTGCCGCTGCAGCGCCCCCTGTTCCTGCACTATGAAGGCGACCGCGCCACCTACGCCATCCAGGACCAGTATTTGTTCGGCCCCGACCTGCTGGTGGCGCCCGTGCATGCGGCGGGCGCTGCGCGCTGGAGCGCCTACCTGCCGCAGGGCGACGCCTGGATCCACCTGTGGAGCGGCGCCGCCTTCGAGGGCGGCCAGCGCGTGGAAGTCGACGCGCCATTGGGCCAGCCGCCCGTCTTCGTGCGGCGCGGTTGCGCGCAGCAGGACTTTTTCCTGTCGCTGGCGAAATGAGCCTGGCATGAGCGTGGCGTCGCATCTGCTGTTCCTGGCCTGCGTGGCGCTGGCCAGCGTGGCGCAGAACTTGACGGGCTTTGCCTTCGGCCTGATCCTGCTGGGCCTGACGGCCGTGCTGCACCTGGCCAGCCTGGGCGACGTGGCCAACGTGGTCAGCGTGCTGGTGCTGGTCAATGCAGCCATCACGTTTGGCCGCACGCGTCCGCAGCTGGCCTGGCCCGTGTTCGGCCCTGCACTGGCCGTCAGCCAGTTGGGTGTGGGCGTGGGCGTGGCGTTGCTGGGCTGGTTCAGCACGCAGCAAGTGACACTGCTGCGCTTCCTGCTCGGCTGCGCCATCGTCATTTGCGCGTTCATGCTGGTGCTGCGCGCCAGCGCGCGTGCGCAGCAATCCGGCCTGCCCTCGTTCCTGTTCTTCAGCGGCGTGTCCGGCGTGATGGGCGGCCTGTTCGCCAGCGCCGGCCCGCCCATGGTGTATCAGCTGTACCGCCAGCCATGGCCGGCCGACATGATCCGCCATTCGCTGATCGTGCTGTTCGCCGCGAATGCCGTACTGCGCCTGGCCCTCGTGCTGGCACGCGGCCAGTTCAGCATGACGGCCCTGTGGCTGACCCTGGAAGCCTTGCCCCTGGTGATGGGCTTGACGTGGCTGGCGCGCCGCCACCCTTCGCGCCTGCCCATCGAACAGGTGCGCCGCGCCGTCTTCGTCCTGCTGCTGATTGCCGGCCTGGCCCTGGTGCTGCCGCCCGTGCTGGCCCTGGCTGCCTGAGGCAGCGCTTTTTTAGCTTTTTTACCTTCTACTACAAGACGAATCCTCCATGTCCGCTTTCCGCTTTTCCTCCCTGCCCCCCGACTGCGACCTGCTGGTCGTCGGCGGCGGCATCAATGGCGCCGGTATCGCGCGCGACGCTGCCGGCCGCGGCCTGCGCGTGGTGCTGTGCGAACAGCACGACCTGGCGCAGCACACCTCGTCCGCATCCACCAAGCTGATACACGGCGGCCTGCGCTACCTCGAATACTATGAATTCAAGCTGGTGCGCAAGGCGCTGCAGGAACGCGAAGTGCTGCTGCGCGCCGCGCCCCACATCATGTGGCCGATGCGCTTCGTCATGCCGCACGACGCCGCCCAGCGCCCCGCGTGGATGATACGCGCGGGCCTGTTCCTGTACGACCACCTGGCCAAACGGGCCTTCCTGCCCGCCTCGCAAGGCATCGCGCTGGACCGCCATGCGGCAGGCGAGCCGCTGAAGGCCGGCTACCGCAAGGGCTTCGTGTACTCCGACGGCTGGGTCGACGATGCGCGCCTGGTGGTGCTCAACGCGCTCGACGCGCAGGAACACGGCGCGCACATCCTCACGCGCACGGCCTGCGTCGACGCGCGCCGCGATGGCGACGCCTGGCACGCCACGCTGCAAGCCGAGGATGGCCAGCGCAAGACCTTGCGCGCGCGCGCCATCGTCAATGCGGCGGGTCCCTGGACGGCGCAGTTTGCCGGCGCGGCCGGCGGCGGCAAGACACAAGGACTGCGCCTGATCAAGGGCAGCCACATCATCGTGCCGCGCCTGTTCGAGCATCCGCACGCCTACATCTTCCAGAACCCGGACCAGCGCATCATCTTCGCCATCCCCTACCAGGATGACTTTACCCTGATCGGCACCACCGACGAGGAATACAAGGGCGAAGTGAGCAAGGTCAAAATCAGCCAGGCGGAGATCGATTACCTGTGCCAGGCGGCGAACCGCTATTTCAAGCGCGAGATTGGCCCCGCCGACGTCGTGTGGACATATTCCGGCGTGCGCCCCCTGCTCGACGACAGCGCGCAGAACGCGTCGGCCGTCACGCGCGACTACCTGCTGGAAGTGGCGCGCGGCGACGCGGCGACGGGTGCGCCGCTGCTCAATATCTGGGGCGGCAAGATCACCACCTACCGCAAGCTGGCAGAAGAAGCGCTGGGCCTGCTGGCGCCCCTGCTGGAGAATGGCGCCCCGGCCTGGACGGCGCATGCGCCGCTGCCGGGCGGTGACTTGCAACAGGCAAATCAACTCGTGGACAGCCATGATTTCGACGGCTTCCTCGCGCGCTTCCAGCGCGACCACGCCTGGCTGCCGCCCGCGCTGGCGCGCCGCTATGCGCGCGCCTATGGCAGCCGCGCCGCGCGCCTGCTGACGGGAGCTACCTCGATGGCCAACCTGGGCGCACAGCTGGCGCCCGGCCTGTACGAGGCCGAAGCGCGCTATCTGACCGACGTGGAATGGGCCAGGAGCAGCGACGACATTCTGTGGCGGCGCAGCAAGCTGGGCCTGCGCTGCGCGCCCGCCGACGTGGCGCGCCTGCAGCAATGGCTGGCTATTCATCTGGCGCAAGAGGTGGCGGCATGACGTATTTGCTGGCCCTCGACCAGGGCACGTCCAGCTCGCGCAGCATGGTCTTCGATGAATCAGGCGCCATCGTCGCCGTGGCGCAGCGCGAGTTTCGCCAGCTCTTCCCGCAGCCGGGCTGGATCGAGCACGATCCCATGGAGATCTGGCGTAGCCAGATCGATACCTGCCGCGAAGTACTGGCCAAGACAGGCTTGCAGGCCGATGCCCTGGGTGCGCTGGGCATCACCAACCAGCGCGAAACAACCGTGGTGTGGGACCGCGCCACGGGTGAACCCGTGTACAACGCCATCGTCTGGCAAGACCGCCGCACGGAAGCGCTGTGCGAGGACTTGCGCGCGCGCGGTCTGGCCGGCGCCATCCACGCAAAGACGGGCCTGGTGCTCGACCCGTATTTTTCCGGCACCAAGCTGCGCTGGATACTCGACGCCGTGCCCGGCGTCCGCGCGCGGGCCATGCGCGGCGAACTGGCCTTCGGCACCATCGATACCTGGCTGGCATGGAAGATGACGGGCGGCCGCCTGCACGTGAGCGACGTCACCAACGCATCGCGCACCATGCTGTGGAATTTGCATGAAGGCTGCTGGGATGCCCAACTGCTGGACTGGCTGGGCATTCCCGCCAGCCTGCTGCCGTCCGTCCATCCCTCGAGCCACGTGTATGGCGAAACGGATGCGGAAGTACTGGGCAGCCCCGTCATCATCGGCGGCATCGCGGGAGACCAGCAGGCGGCGCTGTTCGGCCAGACCTGTTTTACACCGGGCATGGCCAAGAATACCTACGGCACGGGCTGCTTCTTGCTGCTCAATACGGGCGAACAGTGCGCGCAATCGCAGCATGGACTGATCAGCACGGCCGCCTGCCAGGTGGGCACGCAGCCCGCGTATGCGCTCGAAGGCAGCGTCTTCATCGGCGGCGCCGTGGTGCAATGGCTGCGCGACGGCCTGGGCGCCATCGGCCACGCGGGCGAAGCGGAAGGCTTGGCCGCCTCCGTGCCCGACTCGGGCGGGGTGGTCTTCGTGCCCTCGTTTACGGGCCTGGGCGCACCGTACTGGGTGCCGTCCGCCAAGGGTGCCATCCTGGGTCTGAGCCGCGGCAGCACGGTGGGACACATCGCCCGCGCGGCGCTCGAAGCGATCGCCTTCCAGAGCGCCGCCCTGCTGGGCGCCATGACGCGCGACGCGCAAGCGCCCATCACGGAGCTGCGCGTCGACGGTGGCGCCTGCGCCAACAACCTGCTGCTGCAATTCCAGGCCGACTTGCTGGGCATCCCCGTGGTGCGCCCCAAAGTGATCGAAACGACAGCCCTGGGCGCAGCCTACCTGGCGGGCCTGGCCATCGGCCAGTACCGTGGCGTGGAGGAACTGGCGTCGCACTGGCGCGCCGACAGGACGTTTTTGCCCAGCATCGGACGCGACGAGGCGGCTGGCCGGATGCAGCAGTGGGAGGTCGCGGTACGGCGGTTCACGGGAAATGGCGGGGGATAGCCAAATAGTCAGGCAAAAATACAAGCAAAAAAAAGCCCGCTGCGAGAGCGGGCTGAATCTATTTCCTTGGAGGAAGATAGAGGAGACAGATGCATGATGCCGCGTTGCAGCATATAAATCCACTTTATATTCGTGATGTCAGAAATAGGCAGCAGTGATATTAAGGGCAACGAAGCATTCCATACGGCAACTTTTATTCTGCCGCTTCCGCTTTCCCTTCGCCGGAACGCAACATATTCTTGATGCCGCGTAACGCTTGCCGCACCCTGGCCTCATTTTCGATCAGGGCGAAGCGCACGTACTCATCGCCGTACTCGCCGAAGCCGATGCCGGGCGAGACGCTCACCTTGGCCTTTTGCAGCAGCAGCTTGGCAAATTCCAGCGAGCCCAGGTGGCGATACGCTTCGGGGATATGCGCCCAGATATACATCGAGGCCTTTGGTTTTTCCACCATCCAGCCCGCTTCATGCAAGCCTTTCACCAGCACGTCGCGGCGGCGCTGGTACTGGGCGCAGATTTCCGTCACGCAGCTTTGGTCGCCTTCCAGCGCGGCAATGGCCGCCACTTGCACGGGCGTAAAACTGCCATAGTCGTGGTAGCTCTTGATGCGCGCCAGGGCCGCCACCAGTTCCGCATTGCCGACCATGAAACCGATGCGCCAGCCCGCCATGTTGTAACTTTTCGACATGGTGAAGAATTCGACGGCCACGTCGCGCGCGCCCGGCACCTGCATGATGGACGGCGCCTTCCAGCCATCGAAGGTGATGTCGGCATACGCCAGGTCATGCACCACCAAAATATTGTGCTGCTTCGCCAGCGCCACGACGCGCTCGAAAAATTCCAGTTCCACGCACTGCGCGGTGGGGTTGGACGGAAAGCCCAGCACCATCATCTTCGGTTTCGGGTAGCTTTCACGAATGGCCCGCTCCAGTTCCGCAAAAAAATCCACGCCCGGGCCCATGCGCACGGAGCGGATATCGGCGCCCGCGATCACGGCGCCCCAGATGTGGATGGGATAGCTGGGATTCGGCACCAGCACCGTGTCGCCACGGTCGAGTGTTGCCAGCATCAAATGGGCCAGTCCCTCTTTCGAACCGATGGTGACGATGGCTTCGCTGTCCGGGTCGATATCGACCTCGTAGCGCTTCTTGTACCAGTGTGCAATCGCGCGGCGCAGCCGGGGAATGCCCTTGGAGGCGGAATAGCCGTGCGTGTCGGGGCGTTTCACCGTCTCGACCAGCTTGTCCACGATGTGGGCCGGCGTGGCGCCATCGGGATTACCCATCGACATGTCGATGATGTCCTCGCCACGGCGGCGCGCAGCCATCTTGAGCTCGGCAGTGATATTGAAGACGTAGGGGGGAAGGCGATTGATGCGCGAAAAGCTGCGCGGAGCTTGGCTGTCGGTCATGGTATCTCTATACGTAAGCGCCCGGATCCGTCCGAGCGACGTTGGCGCAATGGGTGCGCCTGCAACGATACTAACCCGAGCCTGCGCAAACTGGCAAGGGCGATTCGGACGCGCTACAATACGCACTGATCGAAAATGAGCGCACCGGTTGGTAACCCGGTAAGTGCCCGGCACCGTCCGGCATGCTCCCGCCCACGCGGACCCACGGCGCTGACCCTTGGCTGTTACACCAGCCGGGGAGGTGTTCTGGTTCGTGCATTTTCCCGCCGCGCCATCCCTCCCCTGCTTCACTTTAGGAATGAGACGGATGGCAACACACGACACCGCAGTAACTGGCATGACCCTGGACCGCGCCGGCATCGAGCAGCAGCTGGCCCTGCAGGTGCGCCACTTCATCGATTGCGCCTTCGACGGCGAAGACTTGTCGCGCCTCGATTTGCAAGGCTGCACCTTCGAGCGCTGCACCTTTGCCGAAACCATCTTGTTCGCCAGTAAGCTGGCGCGCAGCACCTGGCGCCGCTGCCGCGCGGGCAGCGCCGATTTCGAATCCGTCGACGCCGTCGATGCCACGTTTGAAGGCTGCGACCTGAACAACACGAAATGGCGGCGCGCCAAGCTGGCCTCGGCCACCTACCGTGGCTGCAAGCTGACGGGCGCCTCGTTCGAGGAAGTGGCCCACCTGGGCCTCACCTTCGAAGACAGCCTGCTGGTGGGCGCCGACCTGCGCGGCTTTTCCTTCCGCAAGGCCATATTAAAACAGCTGGATTTTTCCGACGCCTACCTGGCCGGCTGCGACTTCCGCGACGCCATCTTCGAAGGGGGCAGCCTGCGCAATGCCACCATCAAACTGGCGAAGTTCCAGGGCGCGGACTTGCGCGGCGCCGATATCGACGGTTTTAAATTAAACGAAGCGGCGCTGCTGAAGGGCGCCGTCATCACGCATGCGCAGGCGGCGAACTTCATGCGGGCGCTGGATCTGGTGGTGATTTAATTTCAACAGGCAAAAAAAAGCCCGCTACGGAAGCGGGCTGAATCTATTTCCTTGGAGGAGATAGAGGAGACAAGTGCATGATGCGGCATCGCGGCATATCACGCCACTTTATATTCATGATGATAGAAATTCCTGTCAGTGATAATGAGCCGCCATCAGGGTTTCAAGCCGTGCGGCGCGTGGCCTGCGGCAAAAATTCTCCCAACCACACCAGCAAGGCCAGGCCCGGAAACGCCATGCCGGTCAGCAAGGTTGCCTGCCAGCCGTAGCTGGCATACACCCAGGCGCCGATGGCCGAACCGGCCGCGCCGCCGGCGAAGAACAGGGCGAAATACAGACCGTTCAGGCGACCCCGCACTTCCGCACCCAGGCTGAAGATGGCGCGCTGGCCCAGCACCAGGTTGGCGGCCACGCCCATATCGAGCACGATGGAGGCGACCACCAGCAACCCCAGCGCCACGTGTTTCGATTCCGGAGCAAACATGGGCAAGGCAAACGCGACGATGCCCAGCGCCAGCGCGGTGGCCGTGGCGGGCAAGGTGTGGCCCGCATCGGCGAGGCGGCCGGCGATCGGCGAGGCAACGGCGCCCGCCATGCCCACCAGGGCAAAGATGGCGATGCCCGTTTGCGACAGGCCGAACGCGGGGCTGGACAGCACCAGCGGCGTGACGGTCCAGAACAGGCTGAAGGCGCCAAACAGGCCAGCGTGATAGGCGGCGCGGCGGCGCAGCACGGGCGTGCCCAGCAGCAAGTGCCACAAGGACGCCATCAGGGCCGGATAGCGCATGCTCGACACGGGCTGGCGCACGGGCAAGGCGCGGCGCAGCACCAGCGCCAGCAGTACCATCAGCACGGCGGCGCCGCCAAACACCACGTGCCAACTGGCGTGGGCCGCCACCAGCGACGCCACGGGGCGGGCCAGCATGATGCCCAGCAACAAGCCGCTGACCACCTTGCCCACCGTCTGTCCCCGCGTCGCTTCCTGCGACAGGTGGGCGGCAAACGGCACGATCACTTGCGCCGCCACGGAACCGAGGCCGATGGCCAGCGCGGCGGCCAGGAACACCACGGCGCCCGTGGAGAGGGCCGCCACGACCAGGGCCGTGGCCGTCACCAGCAAGGCAGTGACGATCAGGCGGCGGTTTTCCAGCAAGTCGCCCAGGGGCACGACAAACAGCAGGCCAAGGGTATAGCCGACTTGTGTCAGGGTGACGATCAGCCCGGCCGCCTTGGCCGACAGGCCCGTCGAGGCGCTGATGGGCCCGACGAGGGTTTGCGCGTAATACAGATTGGCCACGATCAGGCCGGAAGCGATGGCCAGCAGCAGCACCATGGCGGGCGAAATGTCGTGGGGAGCAGAAGATGAGGCCTTGTTCATATTGTTTCCTCGGTTCGGTAGGGATGCGACCATTCTAGGCAAAACTATGGCAAAGATAATTAGGGCATAATCCCCCTACACTTTTCACATAAGATGAACAATCACGATGGAC
The DNA here is from genome assembly GCF_051380845.1 of Janthinobacterium salmonicoloratum. Classification (NCBI taxonomy): domain Bacteria; kingdom Pseudomonadati; phylum Pseudomonadota; class Betaproteobacteria; order Burkholderiales; family Oxalobacteraceae; genus Janthinobacterium; species Janthinobacterium salmonicoloratum. Next base: position 801,779 of record NZ_JBNYXV010000001.1, read on the forward strand.
AAGATCAAGGCCATGCAGACCTTCGTGCGCATCGTTGAAGCCAACAGTTTTTCCAAGGCGGCCCAGACATTGAATTTGCCGCGCGCTGCGCTGACGGCTACCCTGCAAAAGCTGGAAGCCTACCTGGGCACGCAATTGCTGCAGCGAACCACGCGCCGTTTGTCCCTGACGCCGGAAGGGGCCGAGTACTTTCGCCACTGTCTCGATATCCTGAAGGCCGTCGATACGGCGGAACTGGCCTTCCGTGGACCGGACGCGAAAAAACCGCGCGGCTTGCTGCGCATCAACCTGCCCAATACAGTAGGCCGGCGCCTCGTCATGCCCCATATCGCGCAATTCCACGCCGCCTATCCGGACGTGCAACTGCAGCTGAGCCTGACGGACCGCCTGGTCGACCTGACGCAGGAAGGCATCGATTGCGCCTTGCGCGTGGGCACCTTGCAAGATTCCGCCTTCATTGGCAAGCAGGTCGGCCTGATGCGCTTCGCCACGTGCGCCTCGCCCGCCTATCTGGCGCAGCATGGCAGGCCGCACACCCTTGCCGACCTGGCTGCGCACCGGGGCATCATGCATTACTCGGGCCGCACGGGACGGGCCTTCGACTGGGATTTCTTGCAAGGAAAGGAAGTCGTGCGCGTGCAAATGGCCGGCCCCATCGCCGTCAACGATGCCGACGCCAGCGTCGATTGCGCGCTGCAAGGGCTGGGCCTGGCGCAGGCCGCCATGTACCAGGTACGCCGGCATCTGGACAGCGGCGCCCTGGTGGCCGTGCTGGCGGATCACCCGCCGACGCCGATGCCCATGTCGCTGCTGACGCCGCAAGGCCGGCTGGCCACGCCCAAGCTGCAGGCGTTTGCCGGCTGGATCACGGCTCTGCTGGCTGCCCAGCCCGACGTGCAACTGCTCACGCACAAAATCTGAGGCAAAAAAAAGCCCGCTACAAGGAGCGGGCTAAATCTATTTTCTTGGAGGAGAATAGAGGAGACGAGTGCATTATGCTGCATCGCGGCATATCTATCCAATTGATTGTTGGAATGATAGAAATACGCCAAACAGATAACTGATGAAGGCAAAAAAAAGCCGGCTCCGCAAGGAACCGGCTTTCTACTGCGCGAAAAGCCTTACTTCGCTGCCGTCACCGGCGTCGCCTTGGTGTCCGCGCCATATGGCAAGACCTTGGCCGCCATGCGGGTATCGGCTTTGATCAGCGCCACTTCGTCGGCCAGGATGCGCGCCGCTTCGTTCAGCAGCACGTCCTTGGCGCTCTTGGCGGCCGTTTCGGCGTCCAGTTCGGCACTCAGGGCGCGCTCGTCACCCTGCAAGCCGTCGTCGGTGCGCAGGGCGCCCTTCACGGCGGCGATCTGCTTGGCCGTCTTGTTGGCCGCTTTCGCGCCCTTCAGCACGTCTTTCGGATCCGGAATGACCACCAGGTCGTCGGCAGGATTCGAAATCTGCGCGATCAGGCGTTTTTCACGGGCCTTGGCGCGCGCTTCCTGGGCATCGCGCTCCTTGCGGCGCACGGTTTCATTGAGCGAAATCTGGTTTTCCTTGCGCTGCTTGACGACCAGGGCGATGTCATCGAGCAAATACTGGAAATCCTTGTCCTTGGCCACGCGCGCATCATGTTTCTTGTCCAGCAGCGGCACGATATCCTTCAGGTCGCCCGTCGGCATGTAGGGCGCCGGCTTGATGGCCACCCATGGCAGGGCATTGTCATAGCTCGATTCGCCGAAGTTTTCCGCGTCCGACATGGCTGGCAGTTTGATGTCAGGCGTGACGCCGCGCAACTGCGTGGTGCCGCCATTGATGCGGAAGAACTGGGCGATGGTCATTTTCAGCTCGCCGAAACGGGCTTTCTCGCTGCCGCCGAAACGGTCGAGGTTGAACAGGGTCTGCACCGTGCCCTTGCCGAAGCTGCCTTCGCCGATGATGACGCCACGGCCGTAGTCCTGCACGGCGGCGGCAAAAATTTCAGAGGCGGAAGCGGAGCCACGGTTGATCAGCACGCCCATCGGGCCATCCCAGGCCAGGCCGGCACTGGTATCGCTTTCCACGTCGACCTTGCCTTCGGCATTGCGCTGCATCACGACAGGCCCCTTGTCGATGAACAGGCCCGTCAGTTCAACGGCTTCGTTCAGCGAACCTCCGCCGTTGTTGCGCAAGTCGATCAGGACGTTGTCGACCTTATCCTTCTTCAACTCGGCCAGCAAGCGACTGACATCGCGCGTGGCGCTTTTAAAGTCTTTGTCGCCACGGCGGCGCGCTTCGAAATCCTGGTAGAACGTCGGCAAGGAAATGACGCCGATGCGGCGCTTGACGCCGTTGTCGCGTACTTCGATGACTGATTTCTTCGCCGCCTGCTCTTCCATGCTGATTTTCTTGCGCACCAGCGGCAAGACCACGTGCTTGGCATCCGGGCCGGCGTCGGCCGGCAGGATGTCGAGGCGCACCACGGAATCCTTGGCGCCGCGGATCAGCTGCACCACGTCGTCGATGCGCATGCCCAGCACTTCGGTGATGGGGCCGCTTTCGCCCTGCCCCACGCCGACGATGCGGTCACCCACTTTCAGCTTGCCCGACAAGCCGGCCGGGCTGCCCGGCACGACCTCGCGCACCACCGTGTATTCATCGCGCGTCTGCAGCACGGCGCCGATGCCTTCGAGCGACAGCCGCATGGCGATGTCGAAATTATCCGAGGCGCGCGGGCCCAGGTAATTGGTATGCGGCTCGATCGACATGGCGTACGAGTTCATGAAGATCTGGAACACGTCTTCGCTGTTGAGCTTGCGCGCACGGGTCGTGTAGCTTTCATAGCGCTTGTCCAGGGTCTCGCGGATGGCCTTGTCTTCCTTGCCCGCCAGTTTCAGGCGCAGCCAGTCATTCTTGACGCGCTTGCGCCACAGGTCGCGCACTTCCTCGTCGTTCTTCGGCCAGGCGGCCTTTTCGCGGTCGAGCTGGTAGCTCTCGTCGGCCGTAAAGTCGAATTTGGTTTTCAGCAATTCACGCGCATACGCCATGCGCTCGTCGAAACGTTGCTGGTACAGGTTGTAGATGGCAAACGGCGCCGTCAGGTCTTCATTGATGATGGCGTCATCAAGCTTGGTGCGCAGCGGCGCGAAACGGTCGACGTCGGCCTGCACGAAAAACAGTTTTTCCGCGTCCAGGGACTTGAAGTAACGGTCGAAGATTTTCTCCGACATGGCATCGTCGAGCGGCATGGCCTTGTAATGGACGCGCGTCAATACGCGCGAGGCCCACAAGGCGGCCTGCGTTTGCTGGGCCAGCGGCTTCATGGGTAGCGGAGGAGCGGCGCTCTTGTCCGTCTGGGCTGCGCCAGCGTGGGCTGACAGGGCAAGCACCAGGGTGACCAGCATCATTTGCTTCTTCATCGGCTTCTCCGAAAATTAGTTGAATCAATTCCAGGCGGCGCAGCTATTCATGCGCCAGCCAGCAAGACAGTAAGGGGAATACACGACTGGTCTGCATATTATTCTACAGGATACGGCCTGGCAGTCTCCCATGGAATATCAGTTTCTTCCTGGAAGCTTAAACGCGAATTAAAGGCAGCGTCTCATTCATTACAAAGTGAAACATTCGTGACAAAAATCGCATCATCCGTCAGCGACGGATACCAACATGCCCCACTGAAATTAAAAAAGTCAATGGGACGTTGTGGAAATCCTTGATGCAGATGATGTTTTTACGCGAAAAAAATGATTCTTGCGGGAAACACTTAGTAACAAAACGCAAGCGACATGCTATCATCGCGCCCTGAAATTCAGCTTGCCTGTGCGCGGCCCCCAAGCCGGCGCGCCTCCGTTTCAAGCGCATTCCCCACCAGATCCCCTCCCCGCGTGTCATGTCATGACCAGGAATGGCCGAGCTGATTACCCTTTGCCAGACTCACACTATGCCTACAATTTCCTTCTCCCCCCGCCACTGGAGTGTCGGCGGCAAAATTACCGTCTTCACGTTTGCGCTGGTCAGCCTGATCCTCGCCAGCCTGACGACCTTGATCAGCATCCGCACCTCGTCTGCCCTGGAACAGCGCGCCGAAGCGGCCGTCACCAGCGAACTCAATAGCGTCATGACGACCACGGAAGTGTTTCATACCGCCATGGTCAACGAGGCGGCAAGCTTTGCGCGCCTGTTCGCGGCCGAATTTCCCGGCCCGTTCACGGTCGACACGGGCGCCATGGTGGCCGTGGCCGGCAAGGCCACGCCTGCCCTGGCCAACGGCGGCAAGGTACTCAACCTCGACACGGCCCTGGTCGACCGCTACACGGCCCAGACGGGCGTGATCGCCACCATTTTTGCCGCCAACGGCGATGAATTCGTGCGCATCAGCACCTCGCTGAAAAAGCAGGACGGCGAACGCGCCATCGGCACCCAGCTCGACCACAATCACCCCAGCTATGCGCCGCTGCGCGCGGGCCAGCGCTTCGTTGGCATGGCAACACTGTTTGGCAAGCAATACATTACCCAGTATGACCCCGTGCGCGATGCGGCAGGCAAGGTGGTGGGCGTGCTGTTCATCGGTCTGGACATCAGCAAGAATCTGGCCATGTTGAAAGAGAAGATTCGCCAGGTCAAGATCGGCCAGACGGGCTACATCTATATCGTCGACACGGCCCCCGGCGCCAATTACGGCCACCTGGTGCTGCATCCGAACAGCGAAGGCAAGAGCGCGCTCGAGTTCAAGGCCAGCGATGGCCGGATGTTCATCCAGGAAATGCTGGCGCAAAAAAACGGCGCCATGCGCTATACCTGGACGGCGCCGGGCGAAACGGCTGCCCTCGCGCGCGAAAAGCAGCTGTATTACCGTCAATTCAAGGATTGGCACTGGATCATCGCGGGCGGCACGTTCACGGACGAAATCACTCTTGAAGCGCGCCAGATGCGCAACCAGCTGGCCATTTCCGGCTTCATCGCCCTGCTCGTCTTCGCCCTGCTGCTGTACTGGCTCGTGCGCGCCCTCGTGTCGCGCCCGCTGGCCGCCGCCGAAACGGCCGCCGCGCAGATTGCCGCCGGCGACCTGACGGTGCACCTCGATACCAGCAGCCTGGACGAAATCGGCCGCCTGCTGCTCGCCATGAACCGCATCAGCGACAACCTGTCGCAAGTGGTCAGCAATGTGCGCGGCAGCGCCGGGCAGATCGCCACGGCGTCCGGTGAAATCGCCAGCGGCAACCTGGATCTGTCGAGCCGCACGGAGCAGCAAGCCAGTTCGCTGGAAGAAACAGCTGCTTCGATGGAAGAACTCAGTTCCACCGTGCGCCAGAACGTCGATCACGCGCAGCAGGCAAGCCGGCTGGCGCACGACTCGTCCAGCCTGGCAGCCGAAGGCGGCGCGGCCGTGGCGCAGGTGGCCAGCACCATGGACGCCATCCGCAGTTCCTCGGGCAAGATCGCCGACATCATCGGCGTCATCGACGGCATCGCCTTCCAGACGAATATACTGGCCTTGAACGCGGCTGTAGAAGCGGCCAGGGCCGGCGAACAGGGACGCGGCTTTGCCGTCGTCGCCACCGAGGTGCGCACCCTGGCGCAGCGCTCGACGGCAGCGGCGAAAGACATCAAGGACTTGATCCAGGCGTCCGCCAGCACGGTGGACCTGGGCCATGCGCAAGTGAGCCAGGCCAGCGCTACCATGGACACGGTGGTGGCCAGCGTGCAGCAAGTGAGCACCATCATGGCCGAAATCGCGCAGGCGAGCGAAGAACAGCGCAACGGCATCGAGCAAGTCAACCAGGCCATCGCCCAGATGGACCAGGTGACCCAGCAGAACGCGGCCCTGGTGGAAGAAGCGGCTGCGGCCGCCGACGCCTTGCAGGAGCAGGCGCAGGAGTTGAACCAGGTGGTGGGCGTGTTCAAGCTGTAACTTCAAGCCTGATGCTAAGATGGGGACGAATCCACCTTGCCAGGAGGCACCATGCACGACGACTATGTTTTGATTGCCCGGCTGATGATACCCACGGATGCGCACGTCATCCGCGGCTGCCTGGCAGCGGCCGGCATCGACGTACTGCTGACGGACGACCAGCATATGCAGGCCGACATGCTGCTGGCGGCCGCCATCGGCGGCGCCCGCGTGCTGGTGCGCGAACACGACGTGGCGCGCGCCAATGAAATCCTCGCCGCCTTCGAGCGGGGCGATTTGGCACTGGCGGACGATGCCGATGTGGGAATGCCCGTCGCCGAGTAAGAACACTTATCAAAACCTACTGCGCGTCGTAATTTGCAGTCTGCGATGCTCACTGTACCTTCGTACAGTTGCGCTTCTCAACCACAACTTCCTTCCGCTCGCTACGGTTTTGTTAAGCGTTGTAAGTCAGGCGTAAAAACAGCGCCCACACGCCTGGCGGTAACTCTCGTTGCCGCCAATACTGATCTGCTCGCCTTCCTTGATGCGGTGACCCTGCTCGTCCACGCGGATGTTCATCGTGGCCTTCTTGCCGCAAGTACAAATATTCTTCAATTCCTCGATATCGTCGGCCAGCGCCAGCAGATAGGCCGAGCCGGGGAAGGGTTCGCCCTTGAAATCCGTGCGCAAGCCGTAGCAGATGACGGGCACGCCCTTCACTTGCGCCAGTTGGTGCAGCTGCTGCACCTGGGCCGTGCTGAGAAATTGCGCTTCGTCCACCAGCAGGCAGGCCACCTGGGGAATATCGTTGAGGAAATTCGTGTCGGCATGGAAGATATCGACCTGACGCTGCGGCCCCAGGCGCGACGTGACTCTGCCCACGCCGTAGCGGCTGTCGATGGCGGCCGTGTACAGGCGCACCTGCTGGCCCTGCTCTTCATAGTTGTGCGCGACCTGCAACAAGGCCGTCGACTTGCCCGCGTTCATCGCGGAATACCGGAAATAAAGTTTTGCCACTGCCGCCTGCCCTGTTTGTCTGGTTTTTCAGGATACTGTTTAGTATCTTTTCGAGGCGTGATTATAAATCGCAATGATGGGCTTGCGGCAGCTTAATACGCGTGCCTTTGGCGCGGCAAGCGGGCTAAAAACGGCGCATACTCGAATCATGCGCGCTGCAGGCTATATGCGCAGGACGCATATGCAAGCATGCAAACATTCGTTCGCCGCACCCGTCCACCCGCCTACACTGCGCGGCACGGAAGGCGGCTCGGGACACAATCCGGAGCGGCTGTTTCTCTGACAGGAGCCACCATGAATGATCGAATGCCATCCCCATCCCAGCCGCCAGCGCTATACAAGCTGATCGGCAATACCCCGCTGGTCGAAGTCACCAGGCTCGACACGGGCCTGTGCCAGCTGTTCCTGAAACTGGAATCGCAAAATCCCGGCGGTTCCATCAAGGACCGCATCGGCCTGTCCATCATCGAAGCGGCCGAAGCCGACGGCCGCTTGCAGCCGGGCGGCACCATCGTCGAGGCGACAGCCGGCAATACCGGCATCGGCCTGGCCCTGGTCGGCCGCATCAAGGGTTACCGCGTGATTCTCGTCGTGCCCGACAAGATGTCGACGGAAAAAGTGCTGCACCTGAAAGCCCTGGGCGCGGAAGTGCACACCACGCGCTCGGACGTGGGCAAGGGCCATCCCGAGTACTACCAGGATTACGCGGCGCGCCTGGCGCGCGACCTGCCGGGCGCCTTCTTCGCCGACCAGTTCAACAATCCGGCCAATCCGCTGGCCCACGAAACGACGACGGCTCCCGAAATCTGGGAGCAAAGCGGCCATGACGTGGACGCCATCGTCGTCGGCGTCGGCTCGTCCGGCACCCTGACGGGCCTGACGCGCTACTTCCGCAAGGTGCAGCCCAAGCTCGAATTCGTGCTGGCCGACCCGCAAGGCTCCATCCTCACCGAATACATCGACACGGGCAAGGTGTCGGACACGAGCGGCTCGTGGGCCGTGGAAGGTATCGGCGAAGACTTCATTCCCTCGATTGCCGACATGGACAGCGTCACGCAGGCCTATACCATCAGCGACCAGGAAAGCTTCGACAGCGCGCGCGCCCTCCTGCGCGCCGAAGGCATCCTCGGCGGCTCGTCCACCGGTACGCTGCTGGCAGCCGCCCTCAAATACTGCCGCGAACAGACCACGCCAAAGCGCGTCGTCACTTTTGTCTGCGACACGGGCACACGCTACCTGTCAAAGGTCTATAACGACGGCTGGATGCGCGACCAGGGCTTGTTGCAGCGGGCCGTGTCGGGCGACTTGCGCGACCTGATCGGGCGCCGCTACGACGAGGGCGACGTGGTCAGCGTGGCGCCCGGCGACACCCTGCTCACTGCCTTCAACCGCATGCGCTCGAGCGACCTGGCGCAGCTGCCCGTGATCGACGGCGGCCAGCTGGTCGGCATCCTCGACGAATCGGACTTGCTGTTGCACGTGTCGGGCGACGCCGCGCATTTCGCGTCGCTGGTGGGCGCCACCATGACGACGCAGCTCGAAATCTTGGCGCCATCGAGCGGCTTGCCCGCCCTGCGCGCCACCCTGGACCGGGGCTTGACGGCCGTCGTCGCCGACGATAGCGCCTTTTATGGCCTGATCACCCGCTTCGACCTTCTTAACCACTTACGCAGGACACTATCTTGAGCCAGCACATTCCCCGCAAGAGCCATCTCGCCACCCGCGTCATCCACGCCGGCCAGTCGCCCGACCCGTCGACGGGCGCCATCATGCCGCCCATTTACGCCACCTCCACCTTCGTGCAGGACAGCCCCGGCGTGCACAAGGGCCTCGACTATGGCCGCTCGCACAATCCCACGCGCTGGGCGCTGGAACGCTGCGTGGCAGACCTGGAAGGCGGCAGCGCGGCCTTCGCGTTTGCCTCTGGCCTGGCCGCCATCTCGTCCGTGCTGGAATTGCTGGACGCCGGTAGCCACATCGTCGCCGGCGACGACATGTACGGCGGCACCTACCGTTTATTTGAGCGCGTGCGCCGGCGCTCGGCCGGCCACGAATTTACCTATGTCGACCTGACGAATCCGGAAAACCTGCTGGCCGCGCTGCGCCCGGAAACGAAGATGGTGTGGGTGGAAACGCCCACCAACCCGATGCTGAAACTGGCCGACCTGCGCGCGATTGCCGACATCTGCCGCGCACGGGGCATCATCGCCGTGGCGGATAACACCTTCGCCAGCCCGTTGGTGCAACGGCCTTTGGAACACGGCTTCGACATCGTCGTGCATTCGACCACCAAGTACTTGAACGGCCACTCGGACATCATCGGCGGCATCGCCATTGTCGGCGCGGAAGCGCGCCAGGCCGAATGGCGCGAGCAGCTGGGCTTCCTGCAAAACTCGGTGGGCGCGATTGCAGGGCCATTCGACAGTTTTCTGGCCTTGCGCGGAGTGAAGACCCTGGCCATCCGCATGCAGCGCCATTGCGAAAGCGCCCTGGCGCTGGCGCAGTGGCTGGAGCAGCAGAAGGAAGTGAAAAAGGTGTTTTATCCGGGACTGGCCTCGCACCCGCAACACGCGCTGGCACAGCGCCAGATGGATGGTTTCGGCGGCATCATCTCCATCGACCTCGATACGGATTTGGCCGGCGCGCGCCGCTTCCTCGAGCGCTGTGAAGTATTCGCCCTGGCCGAAAGCCTGGGCGGCGTGGAAAGCCTGATCGAACACCCTGCCCTGATGACGCACGCCAGCATCCCGGCCGAACAGCGGGCAACGCTGGGCATAGGCGATGGCTTGATCCGGCTGTCGGTGGGGATCGAAGACATCGAAGACCTGCGGCATGACTTGCGCACCGCGCTCGATGCAATCTGATCCACCCGGCCGCTATTCTCCGGGGCGGTACCTGCGCTGCAGGTGCTGTTCCACCTGCTCCGGATAAAACAGCACGTCCTTGAACTCGCCACGCGCGTACATGGCCGCCTGGTCCTGGAAATGCGGCGACTTCGGGTCGCCACTCTGGCCGCCCGCGAGGATGCTTTTCGCCTTGATGCGGGGGCCGAATTCCACTGCCGCCACAAAGCTGTTACCGCGCTCGCCGTAAATGCGCCGATTTTTGCCATTCGTGCTCTTGCTGCTCTGGCCATATGCGGCCAGCGCGCCCCAGTTGCCCGAGGCGTAAGGTACGGGCAAGCTGGGCTGCGCATCGTCAAACGGCTGCACCACGTCGCCTGTCAGGCGCTGGAAGCGGTTGATTTCGCCCCACGGCGTTTGCCAGTTGCCGAAATCGCGCTGCAATTTATCGGCCGCACTGGTCAGGGCCGCCAGCCGCTGCGCCGCAGTGACCTTGTCCGTCGCCAGAAAATCGACCACGGGCACGCCCTGCTCGCGCGCCTGTTTCCCACTCAGCTCGGCCAGTTCCTGGCCCCAGAACACGGCCAGCGAGGTGGCTGTCGACGTCAGCGAATAGCGCCAGTCCCAGGACCGCAGCAAGGCCACCTTGTCGGCCAGCGCCAGCTTTTGCGCATCGCCCGCCGGCAGCGCATCCCAAGCCGCGAACAGTGGCGGCAGCAGCGCTTCGAACGCCGTCAGCTCACTATCGTAGGAAGCGGCGATCAGGCTGTCCAGGGTAAAACCTTTTTTATTCTGGAAGACTTTGACGGCGTGCAGGCCGCGCGCGTTTTCGCCGTACACGGACATGTAGGCGGGATAGTCCTGCTGGCGCGGGCTGTTGGCGCCGGCCGCCGAATATGGCCAATTATTCGTATTCTGGATCCAGCCATTTTTCGGATTGAACAGGGTGATGGTCTGCGCCACCGTGTGCAGCCCTTTCCATTCCGTGGCCGGGTCGCTGCCGTCGACAGGCTGCTTCCAGTTGAAGCGCGGGTCGCGCACGGGGATGAAATTGCCGTGAAAATAGGCGATATTGCCGTCTGCATCCGCATACACGGTGTTGTTCGACGAATTCGTGCGCAATTCCATGGTCTTGTAGAAGGCCGCGTAATCGCGCGCCTTGGTGCGCGTGTACGACTGCATCAAGGCCTTCAACGGTTCGTTCATCAGGCGCACGGCCACCCATTTACCATCCTGCGCGCGCACGATGGGGCCGTGATGGCTGTAATAGACAGTGATGGTTTTCGATGCAATACCGCCATCGGCCAGTTTATATGGCAAGGTGATGGGCACGGCTTTCAAGGGGCGCAGGCCGCCATCGTAGCGGTAGAACCATGCGCGATCGCGGTCGACGATGCTCTCCAGGTATTCGTCGATGACATCGCCGCCGCCCGAGGTATGCATCCAGCCGAGGCGCTCATTGAAGCCCTGATAGACGAAGAACTGGCCCCAGGTGACGGCGCCGTACGCGTTCAGGCCTTCACCGCTGGTCACTTGCACTTCGGGACGGAAGTAGAACGAGGTATGGGGATTGATCATCAGCAGCGCATGGCCATTCTGCGTGATGGCGGGCGCGATGGCGAAGCCGTTCGATCCGCTCGGCTCGGGATCCAGGCCCGTCTCCAGGCTGGCCAGCGCCACGGTGGCAGGCCTGGCTTGCTGGCCGTAAAACGCTTCGAGCTGCGCCAGATTGACGGACTCGATATCGCCGCCGATGCTGCCCTCACTGAAACTCAAGGCCATCCACGGCTCGAAATGCGCGATCAGCCGCGGCTTGACGTGCGGATGCGTGGCCAGGTAAAAATTCAGGCCGTCGGCAAAAGCGTCCATCAACTTGCGCAGCCATGCCGGGCTGGCGCGGTATTGCGCCTGCAAATCGGCCGGGTCGATGAAGAGCTTCATGCGCAGGTCGCGGTACAGCTCCCGTTCGCCCTCCACTTCCGCCAGGCGCCCCATGGCGTTGATGTAATTGAGTTCCACGCGGGGGAAATCATCCTCCGCTTGCGCATACATCAGACCAAAGACGGCATCCGCATCGCTCTTGCCCGTCACGTGCGGCACGCCCCACGTGTCGCGCGCAATGCTGACATTGGCAGCCTGCGCCTGCCAGCGGACCATGTCCGTGACAGAAACAGCGGACGCGGCCAGCACCGTGGGAGCGGCGACGGTGCCGCAGGCGATGGCGGCGAACAAGGCACGACGAGCTAGCATTCACTACTCCAATAATCAGGATGCGTCGATCAGCGTAGCGATGCGCTGGTTCAACTCCACATTTTCCGCCTGCAGCTGCGCGACCTTCTGTTTCAGGCTGGCGATTTCGCCGCGCAGGCGTTCCGCTTCGGACGGCGCCTGAGCCGCGTTTTCCGCCCACGGTTCGTTGCCCGTCTCCGGCGTGTCCTGAGATACATGGATCTTCGGCTCGCGCGGCGTGCGCGTGGCGGCGCGCTGTTCGCGGATTTCCTTGGCCGCCTGGCGTAATAATTTCTTGCCGCCGGCGACGGCCGCCACCTGCTCTTCCGGCGGTAAGGAGGCCACGGTGGCCGCCGCGTTGATGGAGATCGTGCCCGAGCGGACGGCTTCCACCAGTTCCGGCGAGGCTGCCTTCTGGATCTTTTCGATCTGGCTGATCTGGTTGCTGCTCAAGCGCGCCGCCTTGGCCACCTCTTCGCGCGTGCTCATGGGCGGTTTCGGCGCGTTTTCGCCTTCCGGCGCATCCTGGGCGCTGACGGGCGCCGGGCTGCGCGCGGCGACGATTTCCTTCTTGCGCAGCGCCAGCACGCCGCGCTGGAAGTCCGACACGCTGCGGCGCGCCAGGTGATTGTCGATCATCCATAGCATGACGTCGTCAAGCGAGGTAAAGCTGGTGTTCTGGATGGTCTTGAATTCGATGCCGTGCTGGCGGCAGATGGCGTAGCGGTTATGCCCGTCGATCAGCACGTCGTTCCACAACACCAGCGCGTCGCGGCAGCCTTCGGCCAGCAGACTGCGTTCGAGCGCCGCGTATTCGCTGGCGGTGAGCGGATCGATATACGACTGCAGCACCTGATTGATAGTGATATTCATGGTTGTCCTCAATATTGCGGCGCGATGGTCCGCGCCGGCACGAATGCTACACCATCCGTCACCCCTGGCCGGGTAAAATCACGGCGGCACAGCTCATTCAAAAACACGGACCATGAAAAGAAAGTACGCCACCGCGATCATTTTTACCGTTGCCGCCATCGGCTTCACCTGGGTCAGTCCCTACATCGCCATGTACCGCATCAGCATCGCGGCGAAATCCGTGCGCCTGGAAAACCTGGCGCAGCAGGCCGACCTGCCCGCCGTGCGCGCCAGCGTAGCGCGCCAGTTGCGGGCGGCCGGCGAAACGGCCAGCGAAGACGATTTCAAGGAAATGCTCGACACCATTGTCTCGCCGCCCGGCATCACGGTGCTGATCCTGCACGGCAAGCAGGGGCCGGACGGCAAGCGCCACGACTTCGGCATGGCGTACCGCTCGTGGAACGAAGTGGTGCTGCGGCGCAGCGGCGCCGGCCCCGCCGCCAGCCAGTTTTTGCTGCGCCGCCAAGGCATCTGGGACTGGAAACTGACGGACATTACCTTGCCGCCAGAATTACTCTGACAAAACTTGATCTAAAACAACACTTACCTAAACCGCCATATTGATTTTGGGAAATATTATGTAGAATGCCAACACTTCAGGCGCACCGGGTCGCCAGGCATCCGAGAGATCGCACGATGAAAAAAATGATGCTTCTCGCTGTAGTGGCACTGGTCGCGCTGGCCGGCGTCTTCTATGGCAGCCCGTATTTCACCATGAACAAGATTCGCACGGCGACCATGGACGAGGATACCCAGGCCTTGGCTGCGCAGATCGACCTGGCCCAGCTGCGCGGCAGCCTCGGGCAGCAACTGCACACCCTGTTCTCGGCGCCGGAAGTGGCCGACGACATCAGTCCAGACGTCATCGATCCCTTGCTCGATACCATGCTGATGCCCGAAGGCATCGTCGCCTTGATGAAGCTCAATGACCGCTATGAAAAACCGATCGCCAAGGTCAGCGACATCAGCGGCCGCAAGCGCAACACCAAGCCCGACTACAAACTGCACTACACCTCCTGGAACAGCGTCGTGGTGCAGCGCGCCCACAGCAAAAGCCATATCGGCGAACTGACTCTGACACGCGACGGCCTGTGGCACTGGAAACTGGTGTCGGTGGCCCTGCCGAAGAACTTGCTGGCCGACGCGTAAGGCGTCGGCCCGGCCCGTCGTATCGGCAAACCAGCGGCCATGCGACACTGCTATCATCGGGTTTTGATTTCCAACGGAGACAGCATGTCAGACCTGGTACAACACGCCTTGGCCCACGCGGGCAAACCGGTCACCACGCCCTGGGTGGTGACCCTCATCAGCGGTGAAAAACTCACCGGCCCCATTTCCCCGCTCAGTGACGGCTGCTACGCCATCGGCCTGGGACAAATCAAGTATTTTTCCAGCGACAAGGTGGCCTGCCTGAACGTATCGGGCGCGGGCGCGTTTCCCATCTAAAGACCTTGGCAACGGACCACACGCGGGACAAGACGCAAGATAGCGCACGCCTGGTACCGACACCGGCCAGCAGCACCGTCAAGCGCCAGGCCGCGTCGGCAAAACACCGTGCGGTGCAAGCGGAAAGCGTGACGACCGGCGATTGGGAAGCGTTTTAAGCAAATAGAGGCATGCGGCCACGCATGCCCCGCTTCACACGCCCAGGGGCATCGCCGCAGGCGGCGCCGTCCCCTGTCGCGTTGCAACAACACGCCCCCTCCGAAAAAAATCCGCGGCACCTGTTGTATTTCCAGTGCCCGCAAACGGGCAACATAGCAAAAGCCATCCCTCTTTTTTGCGCTCCCGCAGGAAACCCCATCGCCATGCCCGGCCACTTTCGCGCTCGCACAAGCCTGCCGGCACTCCACTATGCACCCACCAGATATTGACGACAAATACGATTTTATTCGCGTATTCAGTCGAAACGGATATGAATAGTTCTCGCTGGAAAATGGCATGAATACCAAAACTTTCCGTGCTAGCATGATTTTTCGTTCAGCTGGCCAGCGCCAGCTTGCATGCCCCAACAACCTAGACCGACAGGAGCCGTTACATGATGACACCGCATGCCAGCACAGTACGCCATACCCTGATTGCCCTGGCAATCACCGCCGCCTTTCCCCTGCAGGCGATGGCGCAGGTCCAGGACAGCATCCCGGCACCAGCCGCCGACGCGCCTGCCGCTCCGGTGGCGCAGGCCGGTCCTGGCCAGCTGGAAACGGTGATCGTGACGGCGCAGCGGCGCGCGGAAAACATCAAGGACGTGCCCATGTCCATCGCCACCCTGAAGGGTGACAAGCTCGACACCCTGACGGCCGGTGGCGCCGATATCCGCTTCCTCAACAGCCGCTCGCCCAGCGTTTCCGTCGAATCGGATTACGGCCGCACCTTCCCCCGCTTTTACATTCGCGGCCTGGGCAATACCGACTTCGACCTGAACGCCTCGCAGCCCGTGGGCCTGGTGATGGATGACGTGGTGCAGGAAAACGCCATGTTGAAAGGTTTTCCCGTGTTTGACGTGGACCAGGTCGAGGTGCTGCGCGGCCCGCAAGGCACCCTGTTCGGGCGCAATTCGCCGGCCGGCGTGATCAAGTTCGATTCCGCCAAGCCCGTCTTCAAGACGGAAGGCTACCTGAGCGGCGGCTTCGGCAAGGATGGCATGAAGAACCTGGAAGGCGCCTACAACGTGCCCGTCAGCGACACGGTGGCGCTGCGCTTTTCCGGCCAGACGCAGCGCCGTGACGACCGCGTGCACAACCCGCGTCCCACCGGCACGCGCGACTTCGAAGGCTATGAAGACAGCGCAGCCCGCCTGCAGGTGCTGGTCAAGCCCACGCGCGACTTCAGCGCCCTGTTCAACGTGCACGCGCGCAACCTCGACGGCACGGCCACGCTGTTCCGCGCCAACATTCTGAAACAGGGCACGAATGACCTGGTCGACAATTTCGATTATGGCTCCTACCCTACCGATGGCATCAACCGCCAGCACCTGAAAACCAAGGGCGGCAGCATGCGCCTGAAATGGGACTTGCCCGGCGTCACCCTGCACTCGATCACCGGCTACGAAAAACTCGATTTCTTCAGCCGCGCCGACGTCGACGGCGGCTATGGCGCCGTGTACGCGCCGCCGATGGGCCCCGGCTTCATCCCCTTCGTCGTGGAAACGGCCGACGTGATCCCCAACCACAAGCAGATTTCGCAGGAATTCCGCGCCGAATCGAGCGCCAAGGGACCTCTGCAATGGATCGCCGGCCTGTTCTATTTCAAGGAAGACATCCAGATCGACAGCATCAGCTTTGACAGCCTGGCGCCCGGCAACCCGCAAAACAGTGCCTACGCCACGCAAAACCAAAGCTCGAAGTCGTACGCGGCCTTCGGTTCGCTGAACTACACAGTGTCCGACGCGCTGAAACTGCGCGCCGGCTTGCGCTACACGACGGACAAGAAGGATTTTTCGGCCAAGCGCGTGGAAGCGACCACGGCCGGCCCTTTCAACCTGAACGACACCTCACACAACATCAGCTGGGACTTGAGCGGCACCTACGTGCTCACGCCGGAAACGAACGCCTATGCGCGCATCGCCACCGGCTACCGCGCGCCGTCGATGCAGGGCCGCCTGAACGGCCTGGCCGACCGCCCCTCGTTTGCCGGCGCCGAAAAAGCGCTGTCCGTCGAGGCCGGCATCAAGCAGGATCTGTTCGACAAGCGCGCGCGCCTGAGTCTGGCCGTGTTCCAGTACCGTGTCAAAGACAAGCAACTGACGGCCGGCAGCGGCGCCGTCAACATGAATCAGCTGATCAACGCCGACAAGGCCACGGGCCGTGGCGTCGAACTCGATTTCCAGGCGAATCTCAGCGATTCACTCAGCATGACCCTGGGCGGTAGCTATAACCACACGGAAATCCAGGACAAGAAGTTGTTCGTGCAAAGCTGCGGCAACGCGCAAAACAACCCGGCCAGCGGCTGCACCGTTACCGACCCGCTGGGCCCGTTCAAGGGCACGGCCTACATCGATGGCAACCCGCTGCCGCGCGCGCCGGAATGGCAAACCAACTTCACCTTGAAGTACAGCATTCCCGTCGCAAATGGCGAGTTCTACGCCTACACGGACTGGGCCTACCGCACCAGCTACAACTTCTTCCTGTATGAAGCGAAGGAATACAAGGCCAAGGAACTGCTCGAAGGCGGCTTGCGCGTCGGCTACAAATGGGACCGCTATGAGCTTTCCGCGTACGGCCGCAACATCACCAACCAGATCCAGTCGCTGGGCGCCATCGATTTCGATAACCTGACGGGCATCATCAACGAACCACGCACGTATGGGGTGCAGTTCAAGGCGACGTTTTGATGGCGGGTAGATAAAGCCATGCTGTCCGGTGCGAACCGGGCGGCATGGCTCAGGCACAAGATGGCGTGATGCGCATCACCTGTGCTAGAATCTCGCCGCGCTGCCCGGATGGTGAAACTGGTAGACACTGGAGACTTAAAATCTCCCGCCTGTAAGGGCGTGCCGGTTCGATTCCGGCTCCGGGCACCAGCGCACAGAATTTGGAAACATCGAAAAAGCCATTAATCCCAATATAATCAAAGGGTTAGTGGCTTTTTTACGTCCTCACATTTCTATTCATCCAGATTAAACTCGACAAGAAGCAGTAGCGACTACGCCAGATTTACGCCGTGATTACGCCTCAACGAGAGGGATTAATGGCTTCATTCAGGAAACGGGTTCCCGCGAGCGCATTCCTACCGAGGATGACATCGAACGCCTGTGCAACGCACTTGGCTTCGCCGGCGAGCCTGTGACGACCAAGAGCCAGGCCGTGGCGGTCGCCTACCTCTTCGCCATCGAGACGGCGATGCGGGCCGGAGAAATCTGCGGGCTGATGCCAGCCTGGGTTGATAGCGCCGTCGCCCGCCTCCCTGCCTCGATCAATAAAAACGGTGTGCGACGAGGTGTCCTGCGCATGAAACGCAGCGCACGGGTGAGCCACAACGGAATCGCCTAGGCGTTAAAGCTATGACGCAAGCCGGTTTACTTCCAGACCCCGGCTTTCCCCATTGCCGAAACAAAATTGGAAAAATCGCGCGCCGGCTTGCCAAGCACAGCCTCGATGTCGCCTGAGACTTGCGCCAGCTTGTTGTTAGCGATGTCCTGGTAAAGAGCGCTGAAAGAATATGCCCATTCCTCTGGCACCTGTTGCGCGACTTGCTCGGCGACGTAGGTGGCGGGATCGAGCGGTACATACGTGAGAGGGTGTTGGGCCCCCGACGTAATTTCCTGCGCCACCTCTGCAAAGCTCAGCAAGCAAGGGCCAGTCAGGTCGTACTGGCGGCCGTTGTGGCGATCATCCGTCAACGCGGAGACCGCCACCTCGGCGATGTCGTCCGCATCGACAAACGCTTCCTTGCCGGACCCTGCGGGCAAACGCAACTCGCCCGACCGTACCGGCTGGAGCAAAAAATCCTCGCTGAAATTCTGAAAAAACCAGCGCAAGCGCAGACTGGTCAGGTTCAAGCCGGCGCTGACGATATGATGTTCTGCAGCGCGCATGGCCTGCGAAAACTCGCTACCGTCATCCGGCGTGGATGCCAATACAGCCTTTTTCACACCTTCTGCTGCCGCGACACGGGCGAAATCGCCTACTTGCTCTGTCGCGCCGTCGAAACCCAGGCCGGGGTGCACGATGTACACCGCGCGCACGCCCTGCAGCGCAGGTTGCCAGGTTGTCGCATCGTTCCAGTCGAAGGGCACAGCCGACTTGCGCGAAACGGCGCGGACTGCGAACCCGCGTTGTGTCAGATTGGCGGCGACGCGGCTGCCGGTCTTGCCGGTGGCTCCGGTGACGAGAATTGAACTGTCAGACATGATGATCTCCTGATGCTGTTGCGGTGGTTAAAAAGTCATAGCGATCAAACGCCCTCTGATTGCAAGCAAATCCAGGGCCCTGGTCGAAGCGCCGGCGCTCAGCGAAGTAAACCAAGCGCCATCCGCCGCCAGCCTGACGATCTCCAGCAGTTCTCCGGCATCGGTATCGGCATGGCGGCACAATCTCAGCGTCAGCCAGGCATGCCATTGGGCAGCCAGCTGGGTCTCCGCAGTCAGCGAACTAATGAGAGCCGACCATATTCGCGTAGTGTCATCGTCCATGGTGAGTTCGGCATGGACATAGGCGCGGGTAAAGCTTCCGCGAGGCACCGGGTCGGCGGCGATCAGGGTGTCGAGCGCCACGTCCAACTCCTGCATTAACCCGTCGACCATCGCATCGACCAGCGCCTGTTTATTGGCAAAATGGTGAAACAGAGCCCCCTTGGTCACGCCTGCAGCTGCCGATACACCAGCGACTGTCACGGCAGCGAGGCCCTCACGACCGGCTATCAATGCAGCACAAGCGAGCAAAGCACGGCGCACCGCTTCCGGGTCCTTTCGACGTTCGTAAGCCGATGCCATGTCAATTCCCGCTGGCTTTGGAAAAGCCGTTGACGATGACCACCCCAACCACAATGAAACCGATGCCGACCATGGCAATCCAGTCGAGCCGCTGCTTGAACACCACAATGCTGACGATGGCGGTGAGTACGATGCCAAGACCGGCCCAGATCGCGTATGCGACGCCGATCGGCAATATCTTAAGTGCTTGGGCCAGCAGATAGAACGAGACACCGTACAGCCCGAGCGAGATCAAGGTTGGCGTCAATCTGCTGAATTGCTCGGACTTGGTAAGGAACGCGGTGCCGACCACTTCGCATGCAATGGCGCCTCCCAAAGCTGCCCACGACATTAAATTTGGATTCATTTGAATACACTGCTTACAGTTGAAGATGTGTCCAAAGATAACATACCGACCGGTATCTTTCAATTGATGATATGGTATTCCCCATCAAAGGGATTCTCCACTGCCCCCTATCCGGCTGCGATATAGCTCCTTCAGCACACAAACACAGCCGCTCCCACGCCATCACATCACCCACACAAAAAAACTGCTCAAAGTGCGTCAAAATGCATCAAAACGCGCGCCCCCTCTTCGCCCCGCCGCGCCAGTCCTCATGCGCCTTCGGCCATGGCGCACATTTGAGTCAAAAGACCCCTAACTAGCGGGCAGGTGTGGAGGGGGGACAACTGCGCGCGCCGGGCCGAACATCAATCGTCAAGACGTGAAAAAGCCGCCTCATGGACGGCTTGTGCGGCGGCTGGGGCGCTCTCGCGCGGCAGGGCCGCCACCGCGCCCGTCACAGTGTGGCGCGAACTGCGCCGCATCGAGGAAAGCATGCTCAACGAAGCCCCGGCCGCAATGCGCCGCGCCTGGGACGCCGTGCAAAAGATCGACGGCGAAAAGCGCGCCTGCTGGGCAGAATACCTGCGCGCCCAGGGTGGCGCCCTGGTGCCGCGCAAAGAGCTGGTCGTCACCTTGGCCAAGGACGAAAAGACCGTCATCGGCCGCTACGGCGAAACGCTGCGCACCACGCCCTACGGCGTGCGCTGCAGCGATCTTGTCGGCGTGGTCTTCAAGTCCGTACTCCACACGTGGACGCCGGCACAGGCCACAGGCGCTCGCGCGGTGGCTGTTGGGGTTGCCGTTCCTCGGACTCGTGTAAATAACTGTACGCAGACCGTTCAAGTCACGCCAGAAACGCTACAGGCGCTGGCGATCCCTAACCTGCCCGACTGGGCAAAAACCGAAATTATCAACGCCTGGGCTGCAGTCGATGCCTGTCCATATCCCCGGCTGATCGTTCCCGACATCCCACCTCAGAAAGGAAATGCCACATGAGTACCTTTTCCGTGACCGTTCGCACGCAAACCGAACGCTTTGAATATGCCGCGATTGCCGCTTCCAGCGGCGACGCGATCCAGGCCGCCCTCGACCACTTCGGCGTGTGCGGCGTTACCGCCAAACTGAAAGGAGCACCGTAATGCTGAACACCCTGACTGATTCACCGCGGCAAATCGCCCTGGGCGACCGCGTAACATTCGATTCCGATGAAGGCTACCAAGCCGGCACCGTCAACGACCTGCGCAGCGACGTAGGCAATGGGGAGCTGCATGCGTGGGTGGAGTTGGACCACCAATGGCCGGGCATGTTCCGCGCCGTACCGCTGGCTGCCATCGAGGCCATCAAAAAAATATCGGCCGCCCTGGGGTGCCAGCCATGACAGCGGAACGCCCTATGCATGCCGTGGCGGCCTTGTTCGTGCGCGCCAATTCCATCTACAAGACCATGCCCCTAGCCTGAGGAAGCACCATGTCAAACGCAATTTATTGCAAAACAATCAAACTTTCCACGTGCGCCTACGTCGGTATCGACATGGCATTGCGCGTCGCCATTGCGCAATCGAAAGAGCGCCTGAAATACATGCCGTTGGGCGACGACAACGCTGCAGGTCGCAATTATGAGGTCCAGCAGCTGAATAATCTGCTGCTGGCCCAAAAGGAATTTACGGCATGAAGCCGGCACAACTAGTCCCAAAGGATGACGTCGAGCATTTCGCCAACCTGCGGACGATGTTCGGGCAGGCCGTAGATGCAGTTGAATCTCGGATGATCGTAGATCGCCAGGTCACGCAGTCCGATGGACTCAAGAAAATCATATGCCTTGGCAATTTCGCTAACACCTGCGCCATCTATAGCCCTGTACACGGTATTAACGTCGTCGCGACGAAGCAGGATGCCGACGCGACGGGGGGCATCGGGAAAGTCATGCTTGCTGGTTTCGTAGGTAGCCAGCCAGTCCACGATCTTGGTGTCAAATTCAGGCGCAGAGTAGGTGCTATTGACGATTGTTTCCATATGATCAATTCCATTGTGGTTGCAGGAATTGCTATTTTATCAGGATTGCAACAACGCCCACCCGAGTGGCAAAGGCGGCGCAGTCGTCTACCCGACTGCGTTTGAACAGCCAAGAAGGACTATTAAAAATGGACCAATACAAAGAATTCTGCCGCCTGCGCGACTACCGCAAGCCTGGCGTCGAAGTACCGCACCACACCGAGGCCGAAGCGTTCGCATTGGTGATTGCCGGATACGCGGATCAGAAATACATGGCCCTGGCCGCGCGACATGAGTCGGTACTCGATAGCGCAATTTTGATGGCTGAGGAATTTGCCGAAGCGCGCCCCCCGAACGAGGGTGGCCATGCATTCAGGAACTATGCCGAGATCCTGCGCGGTCTGAAAAATGAACACACCCTGTTCGCCAGAATCACAAAAGAACAACACCCTGTCACAACATTTCCAAAAAAACAACACTACTATCGCTGCCAGTACGGCGGCCAGGAGCATTCAATGAACATGAACGAAACGGAATTCGTCGCCAAACTGGCCGTGGCCATCGATAAACTGCAGCGCCCCGCCATTCCGCTAGCGATTGATCTGTGGGACATCGCCACCATCGCGCAGTACTTGAAGCGCGAACCGGGAACCGTGCGGGAACGCATGGCGTGCCTGCCAAGCTTCCCGAAAGCGATACGCCTGCCAACGTCGAAGGGCCATGCGCAGCCCCTGTATAATGCAAAGGACGTGATCGCCTGGGCCGAATCGTACCGAGAAAAGAATTAATTTCGTTTACGCCAAAATTACGCCAACACCCCGGAAAGCCGCATTATTCAATAGGTTGAGTTTCCGGTTCCGGGCACCAGCGCACACGCCTTTTACAGAGATAGTGCTCACTATTTTCCCGCCAGTTCCGCAAAACCGGCTTTATTCCGCAAAAAATCACCGTAGTACTTGTAGCCTCTTCTCTCAATTCATGCTGGATCGTCAGTTTCTTGGGGCAGACTGCAAATTTTTTAACCCCTGACTGAACTTCCGCAAGGGCTACCCCAACATTGCGCGCTACCATCCATTGCCCCAGCAATGCGAGGTTATCAATCATGCGCCAGTTGCTTTCGCTTACCTTGCTGCGTGCTGCGGCAGGCTGCGCAGCCGGCAACCATGGCGACAAAAAAACGCCAGATATTATCGGGATGAGCAGCTTCGGCCTCGCCGCTCGCTACGGCACGCCCGCCAGCTACCAGCATCTTGGTGTGCTGCTTGAGCAGGCCATTTTCACCGATCAGGTCCTCGGGTTTCTAGTAGTTGGCCAGTAGGCTGTCGGCCAGTTTGAGCAGTTCGGGGTTGGATTTCTCCTTCCCACCAGTACAGAAAATTTATAAAAGGAAGTATCCTTCAAGGTCAGCCTATCCTAATTACACCTGGCATACTGATTGAGCGTGATCGCGATTGCTTACCAGACAAGCAGGACATCCTGAGCTGGAGGCTTTACGTCCTGCTTCTAAATACACCTCGATTGAAATCGCCGACTAGAACACACTTTTGGGAAAAATAATGCGAAAACCTCATTCCATGATTATTTTTATCATTTTGGCCAGCTTGGCCATGCCTGTATTTTCGGCGGATAAGCCACTATCTTTGCCAGACAGCTTGGCTGCCCTTCGCACGACTATCGCAATCGATCATGGAAAGATGGTTGGTTCCGGCGCGGCTACCTTGATAGACGCGGGTCTGGAGAGCCAATTCGTTCTCATCGGCGAGGACCATGGCGTTGCAGAAATTGCAAATTTTTCGGCGGCGTATTTTGAAGAATTGGCAAGTCAAGGATTTACGACGCTTATTGTCGAAAATGGACCGGCTGTTGCGGATGCTTTGGCAAAGGGATTGAAGTCCAATACTGGCGTTGCCGGCATAGCAGCATTTAATAAGGCATATCCGGTCGCTACTGCTTTTTACAAATGGCAAGCTGAAGCACAATTCTTGGCCCGCATCGCTAAAGCTGCTGGACCATCGTTCCAATTAGTGGGAATGGATCAGGAACTCATGGGCGCTTCGAAATATTTGCTCGACCAAATGGCTGAGCAACCGATTAATCCTTTGGCGAAATCAAAAATCGAGGCCTTCCGCAAGCTTGAAAGCGACGACTATCGCCGAGCGTCGGAGAGCGGAAACCCGCGTGAGCTTTTCATGATAAAAACCAAAGAAGAAGAATTATTCGCGTTACAGAGACTGCTCACGACACCGAGTGAAATGCCCGCCTTGGCGATGTTAAATTCGTTGATTGAAAGTCGCAGCATTTATACCAAAAACATGACTCCGGGACAGGGGTATTCGTCCAATGTACAGCGTGCCAAGCTAATGAAGCAGCTTGTGGCCAGCCATTTGACGCTTGCGCCTGCACAGCGAATGTTGCTGAAAGCCGGCGCAGTTCATGTATTCCGCGGTTACAACCCACTGCGTGCCGGTAGCCGGGAGATCGGCAACTATTTGGCTGAATATGCGGAAGGCCGCGGACAAAAATCGCTGCATGTGTTAGTGCTGGCTTCCAAAGGCCAGCAGGCGCAATTTGCTGGAATTGGGCGCGCGTCGGCCTCAACAGAAATCGAAAAAATCGATACCAAGTCCGCCATGGCTGGCGTATTGCCCTTCTTTGCAGCAGCGAGAGAGCATAAGGAATGGTCATTGTTCGACGTGCGCCCCTTGTTGGGGTCGGCTAACTCCCTGGCGAATGGAGACAGCAGCGTCCAAGGCATGATTCAGGGCTACGATTTTGTACTAGTCATTCCCGATGGGAACGCAACGTCGGACCTGTAACCTTATTGCCTTCCGTCATCACCCAAGCGCTGCACATCTTTCGTCATTCTTCGCTGGCAGCAGTGACAATTGCAGGAGCAAAAGTGGTGGTGGACGCGGAGTCAGCGTGACTGGCAGCTTATTGCAGTACTAAAAGCAGTGTCAGCAGCAGCGGCGACGCAATGCGCGCGCCCAAAGCGGCACTAACCAAAATCCAAGGTAAGCGTCCAGCCGTTGCAGCACTGCCCGGTAGCGTACCGATTGCCGTTTTTGCCAGTATTACTTGAACATACAGGCGCCTTGTTGCACAATCAGCCATTTTCTTGATGGGAGTTGCACGATGAGTGAGCTGAAGGCGGTTGGCGCCCTGGCGATGGCAGGTGTGGCGGCCAGCGAGATCAAGGGCGATAAAACGCCGCAGCCGGCCAGTGCCGCGTCCATTGCGAACTGCGCCAACTGCCAGGCGCCACTGGGCGGCGCGTTTTGCCAGGCCTGCGGCCAGTCGGCCCACATCCACCATTCGCTGCTGCACCTGGCCGAAGAAGTCGTGCACGGCATCCTGCACTTCGACGCCAAGGGCTGGAAGACGATCCCGCTGCTGGTGGCCTATCCTGGCCGCCTGACGCGCCGCTACATCGACGGCCAGCGCAAGAACTATGTTTCGCCGCTAGCGCTGTTCCTGTTCATGGTGTTCCTGACCTTTTTCGTCACCTCGTTCGGCGGGGGCCAGCTTCTGACCCGCGACGCCAATATCGACTCGCTTACCAAACACGTGGCGTCTGCCAAGCTCCGGGTCGAGCGCAATGAGCGGGCGCTGGATGAGGCCCGCAAGGTCGATGTCGGTGTCGCTGGTGTCGAGAAGGCGCTGGCCGTTTCGCGCAAGCTGCACCACGAAGCCGAGCAACGCCTGCTGCACGTCGTATCGCCAGAAAAAGCGAGCAGTGAGGAGGCAATTGAGCTGCGAGAGCCAGGTTGGTTCGACAAGACTGTCTCCAAGATCGCATCCAGCCCGCCCAATCCCAACGCCACTTTTCCGGAGTTGGAAAAAAGCTTTCATCACGCCGCCGAGAATCCCGAGTTGGCGTTTTACAAGCTCAAGAACACGATCTACAAGTTCTCGTTCCTGCTGATCCCGATCTCGCTGCCCTTCATGTGGTTGATGTTTTTCTGGAAGCGTGGCGTGACCATGTACGACCATGCGGTGTTCGTACTGTACTCGCTGTGCTTCATGTCCTTGCTGCTTACCGTGCTGATACCGCTATCGATACTCAACCAGGGCTGGCTGATCGGATTGCTGGTGTGCCTGGCGCCGCCCGTGCACATGTTTCTGCAGCTACGCGGCACCTACAACCTGGGAAAATGGGGTGCGCTGTGGCGCACCTGCATGCTGCTGGTAGTGGCCAACATCGTGCTTTGCGTGTTCATGGTGCTGGTGTTGATGAAGAGCGTGCACTAGAGTCACAAAGTTGGGTCATGAAATAATAGGGGGGCATATGTTTGGGCATCCAGCTTCCCATATCCCGGCGATAACGGCCGGCATGCCATCGGCGCGCTCAATGCGCCAGCGAGCCGGCGTTCCAGTCTCCTAGCAAGGTTCAAGGAAATTATCTGCGGGGATAATGCAGAACTGTTTGCGCTTCCAGGCATTGCGGAAGGATGGTTACTGCGCCACGGTTTCGGTGCGGGCATGACGTGCAGTCTCACTGAACTCGCGCTCAAACTGCACAACAAAAGCAGCGCGCGTTGCTTATTCACCGTATCGGCAGAAGCATATCGCAGCGATGGTTCCGGGACGATATATCTTGAATTGGTCTGGCTGCGGCGCATGGTCCACCGCATGCGGGGATGCGCCGCAGCGCCCTGCTGCCTTGTCGATCCATTCCCGCACCCGCACTCGCCTTCCTCCACTGACGTTTTTACAACAACGCCCATCGCCCCGCTCCCTCTCCCGCGACTCCCTACTGATATAATACTAACAATCAACTAATATTCCGAAATGTGCGCCTCAAGGCTCCCGCAACCGTCTGTGTACCGCTAAGCCCAGCCCATGCGCTCCCTTTTCGACCACGAGATCATCAAACAGCTGCACAGTGGCTCGCGCTCGCGGGTTTACCGCGCCAGGGCGGCCGATGGCACGGCGCTGATCGTCAAGATGCCGAATCAGCAGTTCCCCTCATTTCAGCAACTGGCACAATTCAAGCGCGAGTATGCGATCGCGCGCCGCTGCCGCCATCCTGGCGTGGCGCATCCACTGGCACTGCAGCTGCACGGCGGGCACTGGACGATGATTCAGGAAGATACCGGCGGCGTGGCGCTCGACCAGGTGTTGCGCGCGCAGGTGGCGGCGCGCAGGACGCCGTCGCAGCCCGCATTGGCGCTGGACGATTTTTTCGACATCGCGCTGCAACTGTGCGCGGCGCTGGACGAAGTCCATCGTCAGGGCGTGATCCACAAGGACATCAATCCCTCCAATCTGGTATGGAATGACGGCCGGCGCCTGCTGCAGCTGATCGATTTCGGCATCGCCTGTGAGCTGCCCTACGAAAGCCATGGCATCGTCAATCTCCAGACCCTGGAAGGCACGCTGCGCTACATGGCGCCGGAACAGACCGGGCGCATGAACCGGCGGGTCGATTGGCGCGCCGATTTCTATGCGCTGGGCGCCACCTTGTACGAATTGCTGGCCGGCCAGGCGCCGTTCGAGGCGGGCGACGAGATGGAACTGGTGCATTGCCACATTGCGCGCAGTCCGGACTGGTCGCACCCGGCGCTGGCAAGCTTGCCCGGCCAGCTGCTGCCGATCATCCAGCGGCTGCTGGAAAAAAATGCCGATCAGCGCTATCAGAGCTTGCAAGGCTTGCGCAGCGACCTCGAAGCATGCCGCGCGAAAAAGCCGGCGCAGGCGCTCAAGCTGTCCGATCACAACGGCCGCTTCCTTGTGCCACAAACGCTGCACGGGCGCGAGGATGCGATCGCCGTGCTGCTGGCAGCGTTTGAACGCAGTGCCGCGGGCACGTGCGAGATGCTGCTGGTGGCCGGCCATTCAGGCATCGGCAAGTCGGCGGTCGTCAACGAAGTGCAAAAGCCCATCATCGCCCGGCGCGGCTGCTTCCTGTCCGGGAAATTTGACCAGCTCCAACGCGACGTGCCGTATGCCTCGCTGATCCAGGCCTTCCAGGAGCTGGTGCGCCAGCTGCTGGGCCAGCCCGAAGAAACGCTGCGGCAGTGGTCCGCAAAACTGCACGAGGCCCTGGGTAGCGGCGTGGGTGTGATCGTCGAGCTGATTCCCCAACTGGCCTTGATCGTCGGCCCCACCGACGCGATGCCCGCGTCGGCGCCGGCACAGGCCCAGTTGCGCCTGGACCGGTTGTTTCCCCGCTTCGTCGAAGTCTTCGCCTGCGCCGGACATCCGCTGGTGCTGTTCCTCGACGACCTGCAATGGGCCGATGCGGCCACGCTGCGGATGATCGAACTGCTCATGGTCTCCTGCGACAAGAGCCACATGCTGATCATCGGCGCGTACCGCGACAACGAAGTGGGCGCCGCGCATCCGCTCATCGCGCTGCGCGACAAGCTGCTCGCCCGTGAGGTGCACCTGTCGACGCTGCCATTGAGCGCACTGACCGAGCCGCAGGTTGCGCAAATGGTCTCGGCCACCGTGCGCGTGGCTGCCCCCGATTGCGCGCCACTGACCAGCATTTGCTACCGCAAGACGGCCGGCAATCCCTTTTTCCTCAACCAGTTCCTCGCTGCGCTCAATGAGACGGGCCATCTGCGCTACCGGGCCGCCGACGATTGCTGGGACTGGGACTTGCCCGCGATAGAACAGGCCAAATACACGGACAACGTGGTCGAGGTGCTGCTGGAGAAAATCCGCCGCCTGCCCACAGTAACGCAGCACCTGCTGCAACTGGCCGCCTCAAGCGGCAACCGCTTCACGCTCGACACGCTCACCCTGGCAGTGGACCGCGCGCCCCGGCAAGTGCAGCAAGACCTGTGGCCGGCGCTCAGGGCAGGATTGATCCATCCACTCGACGAACGCTATAAATACGTCAATGGCGACACCGATGCGGGCAACAGCGGCGTCAGTTACCGCTTCCTGCACGACCGGGTGCAGCAGGCAGCCTACCTGGTCGTCGATGCCGACACGCGCGTGGCCAACCATCTTCTCATCGGCCGCCTGCTCCTGCGGCATACGCCTTCGGAGCGCCAGGACGAGACACTGTTTGACATCGTCGAGCAACTCAACGCCGGCCGCGCGCTGATCGACGATGCGGGCGAGTGCGTGCATCTGGCGACGCTCAATCTCCAGGCCGGCGTCAAGGCACGACGTTCCGCCGCGTTCCAGTCCACCCTGGAACACATGCGAATTGGTCTCGCCCTGTTGCCGGCGGACGCATGGAACGTCCACGCCGGTCTCTGGCTCGAGCTGCAGCTCGGTGCGGCCGAAGCGGCCTACCTGTGTGGCCAGTTCGATGCCGCCGAGGCGATCTATCCACTCGTGCGCGCCCGTGCCTTGAGCCCCTTGCTGCAGGTACGCTGCATTGCCATCCAGGCGCACCAGTATCAATTGCAGGGCCGCCTGCTCGACGCCATCGCCGTGCAGCGCGACGGTCTGGCGCAGCTGGGCATCGACATTCCGCACGATGTGGCGCACATGAAGGCCCACTTCAACGATATTCTCGCCGACATCGGGCGGCAGCCTGGCGCGCATGCGCCCGAGACCTTGCTGGCGGCGGGCGACATGTGCGAGCCGGACGCGGTGGCCGCGATGCAGATGATGCAGGGCCTGTGGATGGCCAGCTACTACGCCGGCCAGCAGGATCTGAGCGCGCTGATGGTGGTGTCGATGACGCGCCTGTCCATGCAGCGGGGGAACAGCGATTTCGGCGCCGTCGCCTATGTCGGCTACGCGATGATGTTGGCGCTGTACAGCGGCGACATCGCGCGCGGCTACGACTTCGGCGCGATGGCGATGGCGCTGGCCAGGCGGCGTGCCAATCTGCAGACGCGCACGCTCACGGGCCTGATGTTCGGCGCACTCAGCAGCCACTGGACGCAGCCGCTGCGCAACTCCGACGCCCTGTACGAAGAAGCGTTTGGCTGGGCACTGGAAATCGCCGATTTCGTGCAGGTTGGCGTGGTGGCTGCCGTGCGCGCCACCGACCGTATCATCCTTGGCGACTACCTGCCGCACCTGATGCACGACATCGAACACGACCTGGCGCTGATGCGCGCCAACGGCCAGCAAGCGATGGCCGATTGCTGCGTCGCCGCCGCGGTCCAGCCGATCAAGTGCCTGATGGGCCTCCTGCCCCGTCATGACAGCTACGACGACGCCGCCTTCAGCGAGGCAGGCTTCCTCGCACAGTATGGCGACTCGCAGCTGTACCGCGCCTACTTCTTGCAAGGGAAGATCCGCAACGCCTACCTGTTCGACGGCGCAGACGCCGAGCTGCTAGCCGGCCAGCTCGGCATCGTCACCCAGATCATGCGCGGCCAGGCCAAGGTTGCCGAGTGCAGCTTCTACGCCGCGCTGGTCTGGATCCGCGCGTTGCGGCGCGCTCCCGCGCGCCCCGATGCGGGCGCTGTGCTGACCATGATCGGCACGCTGCAATCGAGCCTCACCGAGTGGGCCAGGCAAGGCTCTGACAATAGCGCAGCCAAGCATCTGCTGGTGATGGCCGAAATGGCACGCTACCGGGACGATCTGCAGCTGGCCACGCGCCTTTACCAGCAGGCGATTGACGCGGCCGGCGTGGCGGGCTACGTCAACATGCAAGCGCTGGGCAATGAGCTGTGCGGCGAATGCTGGTACGAGAGGGGACAGCCGCGCGTGGCCGCCGTCTTCATCAGGGACGCCATCGCGCATTATGGCCAATGGGGCGCGGAAGGCAAGGTGGCGCAGTTGCGCGAGCGCCACGCTGCGCTGCTGTCAAGGATGGATGGTCGCAGCACGCAGCGGCATTCGGTCTCCCACACGCACGGCAGTTCCGCGCTCGACCTGGTGTCGCTGCTGAAGGCAGCGCAAATCCTGTCGAACGAAGTCGGCCTGCGCAACGTGCTGACACGCCTCATTTCCATCGTGTGCGAAAACGCTGGTGGACAGGTAGCGCGCCTACTGCTGCTATCCGAGGGCAGCTACCAGCTGGAGGCCAATATCGATGGCGATGGCGTCACCGTCCTGCAAGCGCGCCAGCTCGACCTGAACGCCGCCAGCGACCCGCAATTCCCGCTCTCGCTACTGCGCTACGTCATCCGCACTGGCGCGGAGGTGATCGAAGACTGCATCACGGGCGCCTCGCGCTTTGCCGCCGACCCGTACGTGCAGTGGCAGCAGCCGCGTGCCGTCATGTGCCTGCCGATCCGACACGGTGGCCAGATCGACGGCATTCTGTACTTCGAGAACCGGTTGGCCGAAGCTTCGTTCACGGAAGAACGCGTCGCGTTCCTGCGCATGCTCGGCGCACAGGCGATGATCTCGATCTCCAGCGCCAGGCTGCACGACAGCCTCGAGCGCCGCGTTGCCGAGCGCACCGAACAACTGGAAGACGCCAACCGCAAACTGGCGACCCTGTCCATCACCGACGGCCTGACCGGCCTGGCGAACCGACGCCATTTCGACGAGGTGCTGCGCACCGAATGCGCACGCGCCACACGCGTCGGCCAGCCGCTTGCCGTCATCATGCTCGATGTCGACTACTTCAAGCGATTTAACGACCGCCACGGCCACCAGGCCGGCGATGCTTGCCTGATCCGGGTCGCGCAGGCGCTGGCGGCCGGCATGCGGCGCGCTGGCGACCTGACGGCGCGCTACGGCGGCGAAGAGTTTTCGATTGTGCTGCCGAACACTGGTGCGGACGAGGCGCGCCAGCTCGGCGAAGCGCTGCGGCGCGCCATCGAAGATCTGGGCATCGTCCACGCGAGTACGGAGGCGCAACAGGTGACGATCAGCGTCGGCATCGCGGTCCAGTCGGCGCCGGGCGCCGCCGATCCGGACGCCCTGTTGCGCCTGGCCGATGCCGCGCTGTACCAGGCCAAGGATGCGGGGCGCAATTGCGTGGTGCTGAGGATGCTGCCGCCTGGCTGAGCAGCATGCGACGCGCACCATTTTTCACGGCGCGGGGCGACGCCTCACTCGCTGCCATGACTATTATCGCGCGCCTGCTCCCGCGCCTTTTCCTGCGACGCCAATCCGTTGAAGAACAGGTTGAGCAGCACGGCGACGATGGCGGCCAGCAGAATGCCGCTGTGCAGCAACGGCGACAAGGCCTTGGGCATGTGCTGCGCATATTGCTCGGCCACCAGCGGCAGCATGCCGAAGCCGATCGACAAAGCCACGATGAACAGGTTGTTGCGGTTATTCTTGTAGTCGACGCCGGCCAGGATGCGGATGCCCGTGGCGGCGACCATGCCAAACATCACCAGCCCCGCTCCGCCCAGCACGAACGCCGGTACGGCTTCGGCCGTCTGCGCGATCTTCGGAATCACCCCCATGACCAGCAGGATGAGGCCGGCCGCCACACAGACCCAGCGGCTGCGCACGCCCGTCACGCCCACCAGGCCCACGTTTTGCGAGAACGAGGTGTACGGGAAGGTATTGAAGATGCCGCCGATCAAGGTGCCCAGGCCATCGACGCGCAAGCCGCGACTGATATCGGCCTGCGTGATGCGCTTGTCCGTCATCTCTCCCAGCGCCAGAAACATGCCCAGCGATTCGATCATGACGACGATCATCACCAGGCTCATGGTCACGATGGCGACCACGTCGAAGGTCGGCATGCCGAACTGGAACGGCGTGACGATGGCAAAGGCCTTGGCGCTGGCCACTTTGGCGAAATCGGCCTTGCCCAGCGCAAACGACAGGGCGGTGCCAGCGAGGATGCCGATCAATACCGCGATGTTCGACAGGAAACCGCGGCCATACTTCGCCACCAACAAGATGACGGCCAGCACGAAGAAGGCGATGCCCATGTTATCGAGCGCGCCGTAGCCGGGATTGGCGATCAGGGGCACGGGGCCGGGCGGCGCCGGCAAGCCGGCCGCCGTGGCGGCAGCGGCCATCTTGAGGAAGGCGGGATCGGCAATCTGCGCCATGGTGGGCGGCCCGCCCATGGCCCAGTTCACGCCCACGCGCATCAGCGACACGCCGATCACGGCGATGATGCTACCGGTGACAACTGGCGGAAACAGGGCCAGCAGACGGCTGATGAAGGGGGCGATCAGCATGGAAACAACGCCGGCGCCGATCACGGCGCCAAAGATGCCGGTGATGCCAAGGGTCGGATTGTTTGCCATGGCCAGCATGGGACTGACGGCGGCAAAGGTCACGCCCATCATGACGGGCAGGCGGATGCCGAAGTACTTGCCTACTCCCAGGGATTGGATCAGGGTCACCAGGCCGCAACAGAACAGATCGGCACTGATCAACGCCGCCACCTGTTCGGGCGGCAGCTTGAGCGCACGGCCGACGATCAGCGGCACGGCGATGGCGCCCGCATACATGACGAGCACGTGCTGCAGGCCCAGGGTAAACAGTTTGCCGGCTGGCAGTATCTCATCGACGGGCGATGGCGCGGCAGGCGTGGTGCCCGGTACGCTGCGGTGGATGGATTTCAAACGGGGAGTAGCCATTTACGCTCCATTTCCTGGGTTACCACGGCCCGGCTGGGCGCAGGTGAAAGGGAAAAGCAAGAGAGAAACGGGACGACAGGAACACACTGGCGGCAGATGATGCATGCAAAGCTCCTTGGATGGGACGACCAAGGTATGCCATGCACGCATCGTGCCAGGGGAATTGTATACAGAAATTGTGCCGAAATAACATCACGGCCACAAGAATCACGGGCTGGACGTACTGCCGTGCACTGTTTTCTGGCGCGCCAGCTCGCGGCCGCACCAGAAGGCAGCATCGGAAGCGGTGTCAAGACCTGGCACGACGAAGCAGCATCAAGGTCCGGGAATCTGAGAATCTGAGAATCTGGAACTCTGGCATGGCGAGTGGCGCCAGGCGACGACCTCAGGGAATCACGTGCGGCGCAAGCGGGCCGCAAGCCAACTGCAAACCGGCCGCAGACCAGCTGTAGAGCACCCGTAGAGCAGCCACCGACGTCGTTGCGCAACAGTCGACGCTAGCTGCCGGCACAGCCATCCATCAGCGCTTCCAGCTGCCGCACATAGGCCGCGCGCAAATGTTCGCGCGCCAGCAAGGCTTGCACTTGCTCAAAAATGCCACGCTGCGGCACGACTGGCAAGACGGGTGCCACAGGACGAACAGCGATACAGGGCACGCCGATGGGCAGCCTTTCCGCCGCGGCTTCCAGCTTTGCCCCACCTGCCGCGCAGCCACCCAGCAGCCCAGCCAGCACGCAGACCAATGCACAAGCCCATGAACAGTTCAGTGAACGGGGCAGTGAGCAGGTCAGTGAACAGGCTGATGAGCAAGCACGTGCACCGGCTCGTGAACAAGCCCGCAAGTAATCCCAGACCCGCAACAGCGCCGGCGCACTCGTCATTGCCGCGCTCATGGCGTCCCGCCGGTGGATCCTGCGGCCATTTCACTGGCGATCAGCGCCTCGGCCGCGCGGCAAGCGTTGCCACCTGGCTGCAATGCCAGGATGCGCGCCGCTGCCGCCTGGGCGTCTGCCTGCCCTGCCTGCGCACTGGCCAATGCCTGCAGGGCCCGTGTCGACCGCCGTACCCCCTCCTCCCGCATCGCATTCAGGGCCTGGGTCTGGCGCCGCAACAGACCCTGCACCTCCAGTACTTCCGCCGCGCACGCAGCACGGCCAGCCTCATGCCCCCAGCGCTGCGCGCAAAACACGGCGGCCCCCAGCAACAGCAGCATGGCCAGCACAAGCAAGGGCGGCTTCATGCCAGCACCTTGCGCGCAGCTTGGTACAGGGCAAGGCGCTCGGCCAGACCGTTCAGGCCACCGTTGATGCGGCGCGTCAACCTTTCCTGGTCACCCGTATCGGCCAGCCGGTTCAAACCGCGCGAGTGCCAAAACCAGCCCGCCGAGCGGCAAGCGGCAGTCGTTTGCTCCAGCAACTGCGGCGCCGCCAGCAAGTCCAGGCCCAGCGCCACGCCGCACGCGGCATAGTTGGCGCGCCCGGTCACCTGCAGCAAGCCGCGGCCCTTGAAACGCACACCATCACCGGCGATCACATTGCCCAAGTCCGCCCTTCCTTCATAGGCCGCGCCGCTGGCCAGCTCGCGCACATAGCGTAACTGTCCCGATTCGTGGCCCACCTGCGCCAGGAACGACGCCTGGCGCAGCGGCGTATCAATATCGAACTCGGCCATCGCCGCATTCAAAGGCGTCAGGAACAGCGTAGCGCGGCGGCCGGCTAACGGCATGATCTGCATCAATTGGGCGCCTGTCACAGCATGCCCCGCACATCCTTGACGGCAGCGGCCGCATCAGCCGCCAGTTCGCCGATATCCTTGCCGCGCCGCTTGTCGAACCAGCGCACGCAGGCGCCCAGCACCCACCAGGCGGGCAAGCCAGCCGCAACCATCAGCGGCGCGGCGATGAACAAAAATCCCGTGGCCGGATCGCCGCCATACAGGCCCGCCACGGTCTTCGCGCTGTCGAACAGGCTGGGCCACCACGACAGCACGGCGGCCACGAGCACGGGACCGAGAAAGGTGGAAATGATAATGCTGGAACAAAAACGAATAAATGCCTCCTTGGTGGACTGGGGCCACATGAACATGAAGCCCAGCGACGTGGCGGCGGCGCCGGCCAGTACAGGCACGCCAAACAGTTTGATCAATGCGCCGCCGGCGGCGGTGGTTTCGAGGGCCATGGTTGCCTTTCAGGTGGTGGAAATAAAAAAACCCGCCAAGGCGGGTTTGTTTGTGAGGCACAGGAAATGAAGGAATTTAGGTCGTCCGTTCGCCCGCAGGCACCGCGTCATGTAATGAGGATTCAAGCAGTTTCGGCACGCCCCCGTCCGCAAGCCACTCCGTATATTTAATGTAATCGACGTTCTGGTAATCCATCGGTATGGTCGCCCCGTCCGATTCACGTATGATTACGTTTGCCTCATCTGCGATGGTGTACATGCGTTATCCTAATATTAAATTTCGACGACGGCTTCCCTGTTGCCTTGGGGTAGCTACTAAATTTCAGCACTGGCTGCCCATGTGCCTGAAGCCCAGCCAGACCAATTAACTAACCCAACTCCGGTGAAGTTAAAACCGGAAAGAGCTGACCACGAAACTCCTGGCGTAAATGCAGTATCAGCACCTGCCGAAAAATAATTCCAATCTTTAACTATAACTGTAGCGGGGGCACGCTTTGTAACTTTATAGCTCACGTTCCCATACGCTGCAGAAGCGTACACACCCCCAGCGTTAATGTAAGAAAACGGAGCATCCCCAGCCTCAAAATAGCGCTGGCACATAATCAGCTCTTCCGACATAGATCGACGCGAGAATGGCGTTGCTGTGCCTACTTCAAACTGCACGCCTGTAATTAGGAAATTGCCATTATTAGCTAACATGTTGACAGCACCGGCTACGCCAGTCATGTTACCAGTAATCCAAGCACCTGTTACTGGACGTACAAAGTTAGCCCCCGAACCCAAGTTAAAGCGCAGGTGCAGACCTTGCATATTATTCGTGTTCATTTCACTTGCAACGTCACCGGGGATAGAGACAGCGATTTTCGTCCATGTGTTCGCTACGGGAATCGAGAAAGAAAACACAAAGCTTTTGTTTGCCAAAATGTTGTATAAAGCGCCCGAATGTGAGCCAGCGATGTTCGAGTAAACCCAAGCGGACAACGTGCAAGTTTTTGCACTGGCTGTACCATATTGCAGGTCGGCCAAATGATTACCCTCAATTACCTGCTGCAAGTGGTATGCCTCTATAGCCGAGGCAGAATAAGCACCTTGAGCGCCCAAACCAAGGTAATTAGGGAAGCCGGGGGGACGAGTTGCAACATTGTAAAAATTAGGGCCGTAGGCAACTCTACCTGCAACCGATGCATCGTAGTGCCAGCGATCCAAACCATAACCAATGAGATATGTGCCCGAATTAGGTACACCACGCTGATTGATACGCATATCGCCGTTGATGACACGATTCTGCATGCCGCCGATGAACGAACCGTTTATGCTGGCCACTTTAAAGTCCTGCGCTGCATTCCCATTCTGCGATGCCTTTAAATCCAGCTCATATTTTTGCGCGGTGCTGACCGGCTTGTCCTTATCGGCTGTATTGTCGACGTTGGCAAGCGACGCTTTATCGGCCTTCAAATCCAGCGCAGATTTTTGCACTGAACTGACTGGCTTATCCATATCGGCGGTATTGTCGACGCTACCCAGGCCAACATCACCCTTGCTGCCCGACGTGGCCACCGCCGCAAACTGTGGTTTACCAGTAATGCTGCCCCAGGTCGGCACATACAAGCCCGGCAGCGCGTCAGTAATGCCATAGCCAGCCAGCGTTGTTGCGCGTGCCGCTTTTTTGGCATCCAACTCGGCCAGCGCCGCCTGCAAGTTCGTCGCAACGATGCCGCCCACCGGCGCGCTGCTGATCTGCGAGGCCACGTTAGTGGGAATTGTCACCCAGGCGCCAGCCTGGAATACGCGCAGGCAGCCGCCGTTCAGCACCATGTCCCAGTAGGTCGCGCCGGCCAGCAGCGCATCGCCATTATTGTCAACGTCCGGTGGCAACGCCTTGGCGCCGAGATAGCGCGCGTCGAGCGATTTGAGCGCGGCCGCAGCCTTTGACGCAGCGATGGCCGCGGTGCCATCCGATGCTGCTGCCGCAGCGGCTGCAGCCGCCGAGGCAGCAGCGCTCGCGGCCGCTGCCGCGGAATTCTGCGGGATATCGACGATATCCTTTGCCTTGGCCAACTGATTCAGCTGATAGATCAGATCCTGCTGGCCGTATTTAAAAACATCAGTCATTACAGCTCCTCGACTTCAATGGTAGTGGCATATGCCTGGAAAGATGGCGTGGTGATGGCGGCCAGGTTGGCCAGGCGCCCATACACCTGGTGAGTCTGCTCGAGCTCGACGTCGTCGTTGTCCGGAAACAGGCTGACGAATAGCGGGTGCGACAGGCCATTCCCGCGCACGATGCGCCACAGCTCGGCCCGGTCCAGTGGCGTCATGTGGTCGAGCGAAATCGACAGTTTTCGGTACAACGCGCCGCGCTCGACTTTCTGCTCGCCGGCGCCGTTGCGGTACTGGATGCTCGTATCGCCTGGCGTGACGCCGGCGCCGTAAGATGCGTTCTGCTCGGGGCTCCACCAGGCGCCGACCACCAGGCGCGCGGCCTCGATATAGCCGGCCGGGTTATCCGGGTCAGCCAGGTCGATCACCATTTTTTTGACGCTGCGCATCTGGAACCAGCTACGGCCATACGTACCGCCGCCATAGCTGAATGCATTCACACCGAGCGGCAGCGCCCCCCAGTTCCACATGCCCAGGCGCGCATACTCGCATGCCGGTACAGCGCCCGTATCGAAATCCGGCACGGAGTCACCTGGCTCAACGTAGCCACGCACGCGGATTGTCGCCGTCGGCGTCAGGTTGCAAAATGGCAGGATCACGCCACCGACAATTTCCGGTGACGGCCAAGTCGCCGAGATGGTTTGCAACGCTCCAGTTGAACGCAGCACCATGGCCTTTCCTTCCCGCTGCAGGTTGGCCGGGCCCAGCGTACCGGCCTGGCTCGATGCGGTCAGCACCGCGCGGTCTCCGGCATTGTCTGAAATTATTCGTAGATTCACCATTCTGCTTAATAATCCTTAACGTTAATAGTGATATAAGGCGACTTTTGTCGTCGAAGTCGTAACAAGTCAGACGGACTTCAACACTGGCATCACCAATCGAGATATCCGTAGTGGTGACAAGAGCATTACGATTTTAGGCATACTGGCTCCTTAATAGGTGTCAAGCGGAAATTTTAAAGTATTGCCCCACAACACACTGTACTAAGGAAGCAACGTTTACGGCAGATTAGCCGCCTCAATAACGAAACCAAAGGACGGAGTATCAGTATTTGCAAAATCATCACTAGGGAAATCATTTTTCTGACTGGTTTTGCGTACTATACGAGAAACCCGTAAAGATGTAGGTGTCCACCTTGCCCAACATCCAATGATTTGGTTATAGGTGTATGACCAGCCAGTACTGCCACCATTAGGATAGATATCTGCCCAATAATAGCTGACCATGCCAATAATTGCAGGGCGTGCCAAAGCAGGGATAGCTTGGTCTACTCCAACACTTTGAGCATTAACTCTTGCCCTTGGGAATAAATGGTTTGAGTAGCCGAAATCCGCAACCAATTGTTGCTGCGAATTGAATAATTGCAAACCATAATTACCTGAAGGCACTTCTGCGAAACCAAAGGCCCACATATCCACAGGAACTTGGGAATTGCCGTAAGTACAGAATACAGTGATGATGTACTCACCTACGCCAATACGATCCATTCCCGTAATGGAACCAAGGTATCCAAGTGGCAAATCCATCGCCATATAGATAGTTGTGTCATATTCAATCGAAAGACGGTAAGTGCTATAACCACCTTGCCAGCCAACCATACTATTGGAATCACCAGAAGCCTGAGTTGTACTCTGGTATACAGCTTTGCCCAATAGGTGAAGAAACTTGGCATCAGTGCTTACAGTGAACTCACCATTAGCGTTAACAATTTGAAGTCCAACTGGCATAGTTACACCATAAAAAGAGAAACAAAGCGTGTACTGTTATATTCAGTAGGCCCGAAGTGAACACGCAGGTATCCAGCAGCGAAGTCAAAACTCATATACATATTCCCAATACATCCCCTCCCCCCTAAAGGGTTAAAGACATAAGGAGTCCCAGAAGTAAAAGCATAAAAGTGAAGAGTATATGTAGCTGCTTGACCGGGAATAGTGAAACCACCTAAACAAACGCCTCCATATGCCTCGTCAGAGTCAAAAGTCTTTACTCCCGCAGGGTTGAATACTTGTAAGCCAGTACCCATTACCACCTCCCAAAACGTACGCACAACCCGGTGCCGTTCAATTCGCCAGATGCTTCGCGCACCCGTATGTCAATGCCGTCCATTTCAGTGCGCAGGCCATCCGCCGCATTCCATGGCTGCAATCCACAGGGCATGTCACCACACTCCCAATCTGACAATTAAATCGCCTGCTGCGTTATAAATACGGATACCGTTACTGTCGTATTCAGTCCGCTGGCCGCTCGTTGCGCTGCGAATCAGACCAAAGGTTCCGGTAGCAGCCACCAGCGCGCCTTTAAACGACCCATTGGCAGCCACCAGCTCGCCGCTAAACTTTGCATTGCCTTGAGAAATGCTGAGGCCAGGAGCGAACACGTCACCGTTAGAATCGATCCGGAAGTAACCGCCAGTTGCAGTATTTCCAAGCCGCAAGCCTGCAGCGCTGAGGTGGAAGCCGCCCTGCCCGTTCGTTGGCCACGTGTACGTGCTGTGCGGATAGCCCGACCCGCCATGTATCGTCGCGCTATAAATGTCTCCTGCCGTGACTTTGCCAAGGTCGGCACTGATTGCGCTCAACTGTCCCACCTTGAGTGCATTCAGATACGGCGCCGCCCACTTGGTCGTGCCGCTGGCCGGATTGAAAATACCATCCGAACGGTATAGCGATTCACCTGCGCCAAACAGCTGCGGCGAACCCTCCCACACGGTGCCTGCGCCCCAGGTATCAATCGGCGGATACGATGTGGCACCCTCCGTGCTGAGCGTGGCCGGCGTGCTGCCCAGGGACAGCAGATTGGTTTTGCTGTAGCTGACGCGCGCCGAATTGCCCGTAACGCCGTCGAAAATCTTGCTGACCGTCTGGCTGGCCGTGTAGGTCAGGCCGTCGACCACGATCGTGGCCGTGACCGTCACGCTGTCGCCTACCATGCCGGTATACGCCAAGCTAGCCACGTTGCCGACACGTTTCAGCACGCTGGCATTGCTGGCGGTGAAAGCCACCTGACCCTGCATGTTCACGAGGCCTGCAGTAAAGTCGATGCTGGCAGGAGCCGCAATTGTCGTGGCGGCCACCTTGAACGCCTGCGCTGTGGCGGCCAGCAGCAGCACTCGATCGTTGGCCGGCGCGAAGCGCGGCACGGTATTCATGATCAGCTTGTCGCGTTCCCCCACAATCGCGCTCATGCCAGCACTCCCACCGTCACTCTGCCCGTCAGCCAGAAACGCGACAGCATCACCACCACGCCCGGCACGCCATCCTGCAAGCCAAAGCGCTCAGCGCGCAGGGTTACGGGCTGCCCCAGTTCCAGCATCATCATCTCGGGTTCTCCATCGAATTCATAAATGGTGCGCGGCACCTTGTTCAAGTCCAGACGCCGCAGCGCTTCCGCACGGGCGTCTGCCCGCGTCTTCAGGCAGGTATCAATTTGCAGCGGATCGGCGGACAGGCGGTAACGCGTGCGTACCGCCTCGTCGACCACCGTCTCGGTCAGCCATTCAGTGGCGTACAAATCCGCATGCGCGGGCGGAATGCTGGTCGTCAGGCCAGCCTGCAGCGTGTAGTTCCGGTCGAAGCCGATCTTCACGGCAGCCACCACGGGCAGCCGCTGCGCCGGACGCAAGGAGCGCTCGCGCATCTGCTCAGGACCGATCGCCACCGGCACGCCGGCGGCAGGCAGCGCGATCTTCACCAGGCGCAGCTTGCCGGTGCGCGACATGACCGCCTGTGCGCCCACGCTGGCCGCCAGTTGCTGGATGGCCTGCGCCTGGTTCGTACGGTCCGCGATGTACAGTCCCATGGTCTGCGGGTGGGCCGCAGCGAAGGCGGACAGGTTGGGCAGGTCCAGGTCCGCCGTTGTAAAACGGTCGGCCGCCTTGCCGTAGGCGGTGGCTATGCGCCGCACCATCAGCGCGATGCGCGGTGCATAGCCGGCACCGTTGTCTCCCTGCACGCTGGCCGTGATCGTGGTGGAAAACGGATCGGTGGTCAGGTTGAAGCGGCCCGCCTGGTCATTCAAGGCCACGGCGATCGGCTTGCCGTTGGTGCGCACCTCGAACGTCGATTCGACCGCGCCGAAAAACCCGTATTCCAGGGTGGCGGGATTGGTCAGCAAGGGCGCCACGTTGTGGCACTCGCCGAAGGGAATCGGCAAGATGGCGTCCTTGTTGGGCGTCGTGCCACCCAGCTTGGCTTCGGAGATCGGCGTATTCAGGCGCTGCAGCTTGTCGCGCAGTACCAGGTTCACCGACTCGCGTCCTGGACTAGCCACGTCGGCGATGATGCCGTCGAAGACCAGCTGGAAATCGGCACGCGGCCAGGAGGGATCGCCGGCCCAGGCCTTGATCGGCCGGTTCATCCAGACATCGTCCAGCCAGCCATCAAGCGCGCCATCGGCGTTATCGAGCTCGATATCGCCGCCCGACAGCCCCGCCTCGCCGGACAGGCTGACCTGTTCCGTGAAGGCCAGGCCGCCCTTGGCCAGCGGCTGGTATGTGGTATTCGCCGGCACCTCAGCCGGCCCGGTAACGTAGGGCCGCGAAGCGATATACCGCGTCACCTCGCTGCCAGCCACATTCACCTGCGCCTCGATCAGCACCATGCGGATGGCCGACGGGCTTTGCAGCCAATCCTGAAATTGCGCATCGGTCATGCATATTCTCCTTTCACTGCATTGGCCCAGGCGGATGCCCTGGACGATTTATCCACGCCATCGACCACCGTCCTGGCGGCGTTGGCGTTCGATTCAAAGGTGGCCTGGATGGTGGCACCCGTTTGCGCCCGCTGATCGGCGCGCAAGCCTTCCAGTTCTACGCGCATGGCCTGGTTGTCCTCGCGCAGGCCGCGGATTTCGGCCACTAGGACGTCGGAGCCCACGTTCGCCGCCGACGAGTAGCGCACGGGGTCAAAGACGGCCGCTGTAACGGGCGAAGTCATCGCGGCAAGCGCGGCAACCACGGGGGGATTACTGAACTGCACACCCAGGTCCGCCGCACCGCCCATCGCCGCCCGCAGACCGGCAATGGCCTGCGCCACCGTCAGCACGCTGTCATTAATCGTGATCAAGCCCGATACCTGGGCATTGAGCGCGTCCAGACTGGCCTGCTGCACATCGACCTGTGCGGCCGCCCACTTCAACGCTTCCTTGTTCGCTTCCACCACGCGGGCATAATCCGCCGCATAACGGGCATCGGAGGCGTTGACCACTTGCGATGCAGTCAAAAACGCCTGTTCGGCGGCAGACAGCCCCGATTGTGCCGTTGCGTCGCCCGCATTGGCGGCCGCCAGCGTCTTCTCGAACTGGGCGCGCGCTTCCGCATATTTCTGCTCCGGCGTCAGCGTCGACTGGGCGCCCAACGCCATGCTGGAATTGAGTCCGTTCAAGGTCGTCACCCACGATTTCGACTTCTCCAGCGCCGACTTGGCCGCTGCCGACTCCGTCTCGTAGGCCTTGGCCAGCGCATCCTTCGCGCTGGTCACCGCCTTGACGGCCTGGATCTGGTCGAACAATCCCCGATTGACTTCGGCGACGCTGCTGCGTTGAGCAGCCAGCAACTGCGCTT
The DNA here is from genome assembly GCF_051380845.1 of Janthinobacterium salmonicoloratum. Lineage (NCBI taxonomy): Bacteria > Pseudomonadati > Pseudomonadota > Betaproteobacteria > Burkholderiales > Oxalobacteraceae > Janthinobacterium > Janthinobacterium salmonicoloratum. Next base: position 844,718 of record NZ_JBNYXV010000001.1, read on the forward strand.
CAGTCTTCGTCAGTTCGTTCAACTGCTGCTGCATATCCTTGCGTTCGCTGGCGATGTCGCTTGCCGTCTTGCTCACTGCCGCCAGTTCGTCCGTAGTGGCGGCCAGGTCGGCCGCATAATCGGCGGCTTTTTTGAACGGTTCGGCAATGGCAAGCAGTTGCACATACATGTTCTGGCCGGCGACCGTGTTCAAGTCCTGCGCCAACACCAGCGCCTTGAATTGCTCGCTCGTCGTCACGCCGGACTGTCCCATCGCCGCCATGGCACTACGCACCGACTTGGTGACCGGGTCCATCTGCTCGGCCTCGCTCAAGAAATTCTGCACGAAGAAGCTGGTGCCACTGGTCAGGGTATCGAGGTCGCCCGCCGCTTGAATCAGGCTTTCGCTTAGCGCCACCGCGGAAAGGCCTGACGTGTTGAACGACTTTCCCAACACGGCCAGCACATCCGACACCTGCATGTAGTTGTTGGCCACACGCGCCAATGTTTCCAGATAGCCCTCGCCCACGGCCTGGTATTTTTCCAAGCCTCCCACTCCGAACTTCGCCATGTCGTCGCCCAACTTCGAAAAAGCCGCTTCCAGGGCCTTTTGAACTTCCTCGCCCTTCAAGTCCTTCAGGCTGATCTTGCCCAGGCTGACGACGAAGGAGTTCAAGCGCGCCGTGAAGGCATCGCCGCCCATGCCCAGGGAATCGGCTGCGGCCACGATGCTCGTGCGCAGGCCAAGAACAATTTTCGTAAACTGGTCATTCGTTTCCGGTCCCATGGCAGTGAGGTTCGTGGACTTTTTGTCGCTGGAAAACCAGCCGCCGGACTTCTTGATATCGACATAGGAATTCACGTTGAAGCGCTTAGTATCAAGGTCGCCCAAGCTCGACGAGTTGGTGACTATCCCCACATCCTGCACCGTGGTCTTGCCGCCAAAAATGCTGCTGACGACATTCCCGATGAAGCCGCCGCTGGAACTGCCTTTGGTTCCCAGCGCGGACGTCAGGATGTCCGAGCGCACCAGCAAGCTGCCCAGGCTACCGATTCCCGAGACGATCTGCTTGAGCGAGAGCACCATCGACGAGGAATACGCCAGGCCCAGGCCGGAGTTTTTCTCCATGATTTCCAGGCTCTTGGCGATCGACTCCGATTTCGCGGATGAATCACCGAGCACCGTGCCGGTGCCGTTGGCGGCCTGGCGATCCTTGGCCGTCGTGTCGATACCACCACCGCCGCCGCTGAAGGCGCCGCCAAGCACGGCGGCAATCGCCGCTGCCGCTGCCGCATAACCCCACGGCCCCATGGAGCTCATGAAAGACATGAACACGCCGGGTACCTTGGCCGCATTCTGTGCGCTCTGGCCGGCCATCACGGCACCCGTCTCTGTCGCCTGCCCGACGACCACGCCCGCGGCAGACGAGCCCGATACAAACAGGCTGGTGGCCAATTTTTGCAGTTGGCCGGCCATTTCCACCGCACGAAACGCTTTTTCGGCCCCTTCCATCAACTTGTAACCGGTGCTGTTTTCCTTGAAGAAGCCCTTGGCGGCACCAGCCATGTCGCGGTAGCCCTTGATCTGCGCCTGCGCGCCATCCTCGCGGGCCTTTGCTTGCGCAGCGTCTTTTTTGGGTTCGTCGTTGCCGGCATCCTTGAGCCCTTCGCTCAGGGTGCGTTGAATGTCACGCTGGGCCTTCTGATAATCGGCAAAAACCGCACCCATCTTGCCAACCGCCGCACCTGCCTTGCCGAAGGCCTTTTCCAGCGCGTCGCCCATGGCCTTGGCGCCATCGACCGTGTCTTTCCACGCTTTTTCATCCGCCGCCTTGGCATCGGCACGATCTTTGCTCTCTTTTGCCTTGGCCTCATCTTCGCGCTTCTTCGCTGCCGCTTCCTTCTCCTGGCGCGCCGTTTCTTCCAGTTGCGCCAGATCGGCATTGACCTGCTGCTGTACGCGCAGTTGTGCAGCGCCCGCTTCGGCGATCTTGTTGACGTTTTCCTGACGTCCCTGCGCCGTTTTCGCCTGAAAACCTTTCAATACGTCGGCTTGCTGCTGGTAGGCCGCCACCTCTGCATCTCCGCGCGCGCGGATCGCCACGCGGCGGCTCGCAAAAAACTCATCCTCGCTCAAGGCGCCGCCCTTGCGGCGCGCTTCGTCAAGCTTGGCCTGCTGGTCATAACCTTCGGTCTTGATGCGCAACGCGCTTTGAATCGATTGCAACTCACCTGCCAGCACGGCGTCGCGGGGATCGGAACCTGCCTCTGGAGGTGCTGCAGTCCTGGCAGGTGCGGCAGTCCGGGAAGGTGCCGCAAACGAGGCTCGCATGTTCTGCCGCAGCTCTTTCTCCTTTTCGGGAGAGAAGGGAACACCGGCGGCCCTGGCATTGGCCAGGGTCTCCTCAAGCTGTTTGATTTCCGCCGTTTCGCGCTGCGCCCTGGTGACATAGCGCTTCTGCAACTCGTCCAGCTCCTTGACCGCCTGCTTGCCCTCGGCATTACGTTTCGATTCCGCCTGGTCAGCCTTCACCTTAGCTTCCAGCTGCGTCTGCTTGTTCGTCGCTACTGCCAACGCCTTGGCCTGCTCCTGCTCAAACTGTTCCATCTGGGCGCCTGTCAGGCGCGCCGCCGGGTGCGTGCCGGGAACCAACTGGCCAGTGCGGCGCACGTCGGCCGTGCGTTTCTTTATTTTTTCAATTTCGTCTTCCGGCGTCTCTTCGCGTCCGATGGAACGCATGCCATCCATGAAGCTGGACCAGAGATTCTTGCTACCTTGCAGCAAGGTGCCAATCATGCTGAGCTTTTCAGCGCGTTTTTGCAGGCCTGCATTGATCAAGTCACTCGCCATGACCATGGCCTCTTGCGTCTTGCCTTCCTTTTCCAGGGCGGCGATATGCGCATACTGGGCACCTGTCAGGATATTGTAATTTTTATCATGCGTGTCGACCCAGTTGGTGACGCCGTCGGCCATCGTCGCGAAGTCAGCCGCCACGGCACCGGCCGACTGGCCATTCATTTGCGCCATGGTGACGGCGGCCGCACCCACGGAATTGAGCGCTTCGCTGGTGAACTGGCCCGTTTCCACCAAGGTCTGCAAGACCACGCGGGTATCGCCCAGGCCGCCTTGACTTGCATCAGAGACCGACGCCACCATGGTGTTGAACTGGCCTTCCGTAATGCCGGCGGCATTCCCGGTCAGTTCCAGGGCACGGGAAAACTTGTCCGATTCCAGCTGGCCCTGCACGAAGGCCTCGGCCACGAACGCCGCGACGTCAGCCGCCATCTGCAGCGCCAGCAGCGGCCCCGCGCCCAGGCGCTTCATGGCCAGCTCTGTCAATCCGGTGGCATTGGCCATCTCACCCAGGCCATCCTTGATCTGCCCGATGTCGGCGTTCAAGCCGCCTTCGCCAATCTTGGCCGAAGCTTTGGCAAAGCCGTCGACTGCGGTCATACCCTTGAACATGGCATCCGCAGCGGCGCTGCTTTCGTCACCAAGTACTTTGGACGCGTCTGCCGCGGCGCGTGCCGCTTCGGCCTGCGCGCGCACCCGTGGTTCAAAGTTGCGAAACTTGGTACTGGCCTCCTCGGCTTGATCGCCTGTCTGTTTACTGGCGGCCGCCAGGTCATTCACTGCCTGCGTCCCCGCCTTTATCTCTGCCGCATTGACGGCAATCTTTAACTCAGTTATCTCTGGCATGGTTGGCCCATAAAAAAGGCCGCGCATGGCGGCCGGGTTGGAAAATGCGGGTCAGCCCGCCGCATGCTGGTGCGACAGGAACAGCGCGTCTAGCTGGTCCAGCAACTGGTGCTCGAACGGCTCGATGGCGATGGCGTGGCGCGCCTGCCAGGCAAGGATTTCCGTGCTGGCGATGGGATTGACGGCCATGCCGTTCTGCCGCTTGCGGTTCAATTGCGCGAACCATTCCCACACGTGGGCCAGCTCGAACGGCATGGGTGGTACCGCCTCTTCGGGCGGCGCGCGGTATAGGGGATGGCGCCGGGCGGCATCGATATGCTCGCCCTTGGCATGGCCATCGGCCGCCCGCGCCCCGCGCTCGAACTGGTGCCCGGCGTAGCGCAGCAGGCTGGCCGTCAGAGTTTCAAAAAATTCGACTCGTTTTCCAGCGCCGTGGTGACCTTTTCCTGCCAGGTCGGGTATTTTTCAAAGGCCGCTTCCAGCAGCGCCGGATCGAGCGGCACGGGCGCGCCGTTGCTGGTGAAGCCGTACCAGCCCGTGACGACGGCCAGCGCCAGGCGTTTCTGGTTACCGTCAATGGCTTGCACCAGCAGTTCCGCGCCTTCGTCGGTGGAGGCGTCGATGGCCGTCTTGCGGCGCGCCGATTTCTTGTAGCCTTCGGCGCGCACGGCGTTGTTGGCCAGGCGGTATTGCTCGCTGTTCTTGCCGACGATGGTCAGGCCGGCCACCGCTTCGCCATCCGCGTCGAAGATGACGGGCACGTCAAACGTGGCGGGAGTGGCGGCCGCATGGATATTGCCGATGTCGAAACCTGCCTGGATTTTTTGCGCGTTGTTCATGTGTGCTGCTTTCTGGATGATGTGAAAAAATATGAAAAGGCCGCCATCAGGCGGCCCCGGTGCAGGTGCTAGCCGCTTACAGCACGCTGTCCTGGATGCTCAAGGTGGTCGCTTCGTGCTGCGCGTCGCTGCCCTTGTAGCGCAGGACGTCGAAGGCGCAGGTGACGATCTTGTTTTTCTCGCCGTCGTCGATCTTGGCCGAGGTGATCTTGATGCGGCCCATGGCCAGCGCCAGCACGTCGGCGGTCGGCGCCGTGCCCGACGCCATGGCGTAGGCCAGCGGGACTTCCGTCTCGGACTTGAAATAATCGAGGTAGGTGGCGTCCTGCAGCAGCACCGTGAACTGCCCCGAGCCCATCACCTTGCCGCGCGAGGCGGCCGTGGCATACTTCGAGCCGATCACCGGATCGACCTTGACCTGGCCGTCGAGCGAGACGGACATGCCGGTGCAGATCTGCGACGGGATGCCGTTCACGGACAGCATTGCCGTGGCGCCTGAAAACTTGCCGGAGCCCGGCGCGGCCAGCGGCGCGGGGAAGTACGGCACGGCCGTGGTCGGGCCTTCCGCCTTGCCCATCAGGGTGAAGTCCAGGCTCGTGATACCGTTCGGCTGCACGGCGATATCCATCTTGCTGACCAGCTGGTCGACGAAGCTGCGGTGCACGCCGATCTTCGGGTCCTGCACTTCGGCTGTGAACCAGTCGGTGGTATGGCCCGTCAACGGGGTGAAACTGCGCTTGCCCACCGCGGCCACACCGACCGAGTCGCCTGCCGCCTTGACGATCATGGCCGAGCCGTCCATGAACTGGCCATTCAGGTTGGTGGCCGTCACCGACGTGACGAAGAAGTTCTTCGCGTTGTTGGCCGCGGCAGGCGCCGTCATGCCGGTGATGCGCACCACGCTGCCGGCGCGGAAACCTTCCGCCAGCCAGGAGCCGGCGCTGCGCGTCAGGCCGGAGGCGGCCGCCGCGATGGTGGTTTGCGCGGCAGCCACGCCGCCTGCCGTGAAGTCGCGGCGCAGCAGCGCAGCCATCAACGGTGCATACGTGCCGCACGCCGCTTCAGCCTTGATGGCGCCCGTGGTGCGGAAGTTGCCCAGGCGGGTATCGCCCTGCTGCTGGCTGGCGTCGATTTCAGCGCTCGCGTATTTGTCCGCTTCCGTGTCGAAAGTGGCCGTGACGCGGGGGTAAATCTGGCCGGCGCCGGCGGCGGCCTTGCTGCCTTCTGCGCTTTGTTTGCTGATAACGATCAAGCTGTCGATGCCGTTTGCTGTCGATGCCATAGTTGTAAAACCTTTCGTGGGATAAAAAAAGACCGCCAGGGGCGGTCTTGGGGAAGGAACTGCGAATAATCAGGAAGACAAATGAAAAACCCGCGCACGGTGAGGCGGCGGGCGGGCGTCCGGATGGCACGGGGCCATGCCGGACGGAAGTTGGGCGAAGGGGCCAAGAAAGCCGTTCGCTGCGCTGATTTCCCCTATCGGTGTCGCGCCTTGAGCGCGTCTATTACGAGTGGAGAAGCATGTGGTCCTGCGGTACTGCTATGTTGCCGATGTTGCTGTTGCTGCGTGATCGAGACTCTATTGTAGGGGCGTTTTTTTCAGTGCCAGGCATATTGCAAAAAATTTGTTAGTGACCAAGGCGGCGCATGGCGCGGGCGCCGTGCGACTGGAAGATGCCTTCCAGTTCGCTGACCATGTCCTTGATGCGTTCGAGCTCGAAGCCGCCGGAGCAGCTGATGGCCGCTTCGCCGGCACCGTGGCAAGCCTGGCACACAACAGGCGCACCGGCCTGCATGGCAGCGACGACGCCCGTGCCGTGGCAGACCTTGCATTTGCTGTCGAGCCAATGCGCGAGCGACGCTTCGGCCACGCGGCGGTACAAGGTATTGGCTGCCTGCGCATCCCAGGCCGTATGCGCCTTGACCCAGCGCCGCGCGCGGCCCTTCTGCGTCACGGCCGCCGTCCAGGCGCGCAGCAGTTGCGCCAGGTTGCCCGCATTGCCTTCGAACAGGCGGCTGACGGTGCCATCCGCGTACTTGACGCGGCACAGCAAGGCGCCCATGTCGCCAGCCAGCGCCGCCGCCGCGATCACGTCCTGGTCGTGGTGGACGGCATCGTCGCGCAAATTCCGCGACGACAGCGATGCGATGTATTTTTCTGCAAATCCCATGATTTCTCCTCGTTGATACTTGTCTTAGTTTTCCTGCGCCGGGCCGAACAGGGCAGCTACCAGCGGATCGCGGTGCGCCGTGCCGCGTGCCCAGCTGGCCGTGCGGCGTACTTGCGGCGGAAGTTCGGCCCAACCGTCGACCTCGTCATCTTGCTCGCCCAGCGCGTACAGGGCGGGCCGCTGGCGCCCCGGCTCGGTGCAGTGGCGCTGCGCCAAATGGATTTGTCCCATGCCGCACATGTGGCGCAAATAGCGGCTCATGGTGCCCGCATCGAGACCCAGCAAAGCGGACAACTGCGCCGCGCTGGCCTGGCCCTGCTCGCGAATGTACTGCGCGATGCGGGCGATATGCAGCTGCGACTTCTTGCTGCGTCCCTGTAACTGGCGCCCCTGCCGTGGCGCCGCCCTGCTTTCAACCAACTGACTGCTGTTCAACATCTGCCTGACCTCCCGTGGTGTCGCCAACCGGCAGACGCTGTAGTGCGTTTGCGACAGGCAACGAGTGGACTTTATCAATCGCTAATGTTAAAGTCAAGCATTTGGTAATTTATCAAACGGTAAATTTCAGGTTTAATGGGGAAATGAATATGTATCAATACAGACGCGACCGCCTGCTGGCCCTGATCCGCGAGCACTACGACAACACGCGCAAGAAAATTTCCGACGTCAGCGGCTGGAGCGAGGCGCGCATCTCGCAAATCCTCTCGCCCACCTACCGCGAGGGACGCGCCTTCAGCGAAAAGATCGCGCGCAAGCTGGAAGCGGACCTGCAGCTGGACAGCATGTACTTCGACCAGGGCGCAGCGCCAGACCAGGCGGCGCTGGCGGCACGCGCGCTGAACGGCGTGCAGCCGGTGGTGGTGGAAGATGGCGAGGATGAGCGCTTCTACCCGATCCGCAAGGTGAAACTGCGCCTGTCGGCCGGCATCACGGGCTTTGCCATCGAACCGGAAACGCACGACGGCAGCACCATCAGCGTGCCGCGCAGTTGGGTCGAACGCAATGGCTACCACCCTGAAAAACTGGTGGCGATCAAGGTCAAGGGCGAGAGCATGGAGCCGGCCCTGTACGAGGACGACGTGGTGATCATCAATACGGCCGACAACAGGCCGGCCGATGGCATCGTGTTTGCCATCAATTACGAAGGCGAACCGGTGGTCAAGCGCATGGCGCGCGATATCGGCGAATGGTGGCTGACGTCGGACAACCCGGACCAGCGCAAATACCACCGCAAACTGTGCCGCGGCAATGAATGCCTGATCGTGGGCAGGGTCGTGCGTAAGGAAAGCGACCGCATTTGAGAATGAAGTTTATCGATTGATAAACTTCATTCTCGTCATGGCGCTTAAGCCAGCGCTGCCTGGATCTGCTGCAGCGATGCCGGATCGTCCATCGACGTCAGGTCGCCCGGGCTGCGTCCTTCGCAGATGGCCTGGATCGAACGGCGCAGCAGCTTGCCCGAACGCGTCTTCGGCAACTGCGGCACGAACAACACGCGCGCGGGCCGCGCCACGGCGCCCAGCTGGCGGTCGACCACGGCCATCACTTCGCGTTCGAGCACCGCTTTCGCGTCCAAGCTGTCGAAACCCCGCGGGTCCTTCAGGATCACGAAGGCCATCGCCACCTGCCCTTTGAGCTTGTCTTCCACGCCCACCACGGCCACTTCCGACACGTTGGGATGGCTGCTGATGCTTTCCTCGATTTCGCGCGTGCCCAGGCGGTGGCCGGCCACGTTGATCACGTCATCGGTGCGGCCCAGAATGAAGTAATAGCCATCCGCATCGCGCATGCCCCAGTCGAACGTGGAATAGACTTGCCGGCCGCTGAAAGTAGACCAGTAGGTGTCGACGAAGCGCTCGTCGTCGCCGTACACCGTCTGCATGCAGCCCGGCGGCAGCGGGCCTTCCAGCACCAGCACACCCTTCTCGTTGGCACCGCACTCCTCGCCCGTCGCTTCGTTGAGCAGCTTGACCTGGTAGCCGTACATAGCCATGCCCGGGCTGCCCAGGCGCGTCGGCGTGTCGGCAACACCCTTGGCCACCGAGAGAATCGGCCAGCCCGTCTCCGTCTGCCAGTAGTTGTCGATGATGTCCACTTTCAGTTCGTCGGCGATCCATTGCGACGTGGTTTCATCGAGCGGTTCGCCCGCCAGGTACAGCGCCTTCAGTGACGACAGGTCGTGCTTGCGCATCAGTTCCACCGGGTGCTTGCGCAGCACGCGGATGGCCGTCGGCGCAGAGAACATGCGCGTAACCTTGTATTTTTCAACGATGCTCCACCAGATGCCGGCATCGGGACAAACCGGCAAGCCCTCGTACAGGATGGTGGCCATACCGGCGATCAGCGGGCCATACACGATGTAGGAATGACCCACCACCCAGCCGATATCCGAAGTGGCAAAGAAGGTTTCGCCAGGCTTGCCGCAGAAGTTGTACTGCATCGACGACGCCAGCGCCACCGCATAGCCGCCCACATCGCGCTGCACGCCCTTCGGTTTGCCCGTCGTGCCCGAGGTGTACAGCACATACGACGGCTCGTTCGATTCGAGCCAGGTGACGGGCACCTGCGCGTCCAGGTGCTGCTCGCGCAGTGTCGCGTAATCGACGTCGCGGCCCGGCGTCAGTTCCATCGGCACGAGATGGCGGTCTACCAGCAGCACCTGCTGCGGCTTGTGCGCGGCAATGCGGATGGCTTCGTCGAGCAGCGGCTTGTAGGCAATCGCCTTGCCATTGCGCGAACCGGCATCGGCGGAAAACACCAGCTTGGGCTGCGCATCGTCGATGCGGCTGGCCAGGCTGTTGGCGGCAAAGCCGCCGAACACCACGGAATGCACGGCGCCGATGCGGGCACACGCGAGCATGGCGAAGGCCGCCTCGGCGATCATCGGCATGTAGATCAATACACGGTCGCCCTTGACGACGCCCAGCGACAGCAAAATGGCGGCGCAGCGTTCCACTTCGCGCTGCAGTTCGCGAAAGCTGTAGCTGCGTTCGGTATTGGTTTCAGTGGAAATGGCGATCAGCGCGGCCGCATCGCCCTGGCTGTCTACCCAGCGGTCAACGGCGTTGTGGCACAGATTGGTGGTGCCGCCGACGAACCATTTGGCGAACGGTGGGTGCGAATAGTCGAGCACTTGCGAAAAGGCGGTATGCCAATCGATCTTGTCAGCTTCCTCGCGCCAAAAAACGTCAGGCGTGTCGATCGAGCGTTGATAAAATGCTGCGAAATCCATGTCTCCTCCAGTATGCGTGCATTCTTGTATCGGGGCCTGGCCGAACTGGCCTGGCCACCGCTTGTGTGCATCGCCTGCGTGCCATCCGCCTGCGTATTTTTTCCTAAAACGCGTCGCCGGGAATGCGCACAAGCCCTTCCATCAGCACGCGCGCGCTGCGGCTCATGATGGCCTTGGTGACGCTCCATGCGCCATCGGCCAGCGTCGCTTCCGCGCCCACCATCAGGGTGCCGGATGGGTGGCCGAAGCGCACGGCGTTGCGGTGACCGCCGCCGGCCGCCAGGTTGACCAGAGTGCCGGGAATGGCCGCCGCCGTGCCGATGGCGACAGCGGCCGTACCCATCATGGCGTGGTGCAGCTTGCCCATGGACAGAGCGCGCACCAGCAGGTCGATATCGCCCGCGTCCACCTTTTTCCCGCTGGACGAAACATAGCCGGCCGACTTGGCGACAAAGGCCACTTTCGGCGTATGCTGGCGCTTCGCCGCTTCGTCCAGGTGGGAAATCAAACCCATGCGCAGCGCGCCATGCGCGCGGATGGTCTCGAAACGGGCCAGCGCGACCGGATCGCCATTGATGGCGTCCTGCAGTTCCGTGCCCGTGTAGCCGATGGCATGCGCATCGACAAAAATCGTCGGGATGCCGGCATTGATCATCGTGACTTTCAAGGTACCGATGCCGGGCACGTCGAGGTCATCGACCAGGTTCCCAGTAGGAAACATCGCACCGCCGCCGCCCTCTTCCTCGGCGGCCGGATCGAGGAATTCCAGTTTCACTTCGGCGGCCGGGAAGGTCACGCCATCGAGCTCGAAGTCGCCCGTTTCCTGTACTTCGCCATTCGTCATGGGCACGTGGGCGATGATGGTTTTGCCGATATTGGCTTGCCAGATGCGCACCGTGGCGATGCCGTTTGCAGGCACGCGGGCGGCGTCCACCAGCCCGCTGGCAATGGCGAACGAGCCGACGGCGGCCGACAGGTTGCCGCAATTTCCGCTCCAGTCGACAAACGGCTTGTCGATGGAGACCTGGCCGAACAGGTAGTCAACGTCGTGCTCAGGCTTGGCGCTTGCCGCCAGGATCACCGTCTTGCTGGTGCTCGAGGTGGCGCCGCCCATGCCGTCGATCTGCTTGCCATACGGGTCGGGGCTGCCGATCACGCGCAGCAGCAAAGCGTCGCGCGCAGCGCCCGGCACTTGCGCGCTGGCGGGCAAATCCTGCAGGCGGAAGAACACGCCCTTGCTGGTGCCGCCACGCATGTAGGTGGCGGGGATTTTGATTTGGGGGGTGTGGGTCATGAGATTTCCTGAAAAGCCGGGCAGCGCGCGCCTGCGCGCCACCCGGTGGATGACGAACTGCTTACGCTGCCTTGGACGACTCGAGGAAATCTTGCGCGAAGCGCTGCAAGACGCCGCCGGCCTCGTAAATCGACACCTCTTCCGCCGTATCGAGGCGACAGGTGACGGGCACTTCGAGCGTTTCGCCGCTCTTGCGGTGGATGAGCAGGGTCAGGGTGGAGCGCGGCGTGCGCTCGCCCACGACGTCGTAGGTTTCGCTGCCATCGAGACCCAGGGTCTTGCGATTCACGCCTGGCAAAAATTCCAGCGGCAAGACGCCCATGCCCACCAGGTTGGTGCGGTGGATGCGCTCGAAGCCTTCGGCCACGATGGCTTCCACGCCGGCCAGGCGCACGCCCTTGGCGGCCCAGTCGCGCGAGGAGCCCTGGCCATAGTCGGCGCCGGCGATGATGATCAATGGCTGCTTGCGCTCCATGTACACCTCGATGGCTTCCCACATGCGCGAGATGGTGCCTTCCGGCTCGATGCGCGTGAGCGAACCGGCCTTCACCTTGCCATCTTCGATCACCATCTCGTTTTTCAGGGTCGGGTTGGCAAAAGTGGCGCGCTGCGCCGTCAAATGGTCGCCCCGGTGCGTGGCGTAGGAATTGAAGTCTTCCTCCGGCAAGCCCATCTTCGCCAGGTATTCGCCGGCCGCGCTATCGAGCATGATGGCGTTCGATGGCGACAAATGGTCGGTGGTGATGTTGTCGCCCAGGACGGCCAGCGGACGCATGCCTTTCAAGGGGCGCGCGCCAGCCAGCGCGCCTTCCCAGTACGGCGGACGGCGGATATACGTCGTCTGCGGACGCCAGTCGTACAGGGGGCTGACCTTGATGCCGTCGTCCGCCTGCGCAGCGAACATGGGAATGTACACCTTGCGGAACTGCTCCGGCTTGACGCTGGATGCGACGATGGCGTCGATTTCCTCGTCCGATGGCCAGATATCCTTGAGCAGAATCGGCTTTCCGTCCGGGGCGATGCCCAGCACATCCTTCTCGATATCGAAGCGGATGGTGCCGGCAATCGCATACGCCACCACCAGCGGCGGCGAGGCGAGGAAAGCCTGTTTCGCGTACGGGTGGATGCGGCCGTCGAAGTTGCGGTTACCCGACAAGACAGCCGTGGCGTACAGGTCGCGCGACACCACTTCTTCCTGGATCACCGGGTCGAGCGCGCCCGACATGCCATTGCACGAGGTGCAGGCGAAAGCCACGACGCCGAAGCCCAATGTTTCGAGCTCCGGCATCAGGCCCGCTTCCTGCAGATACAATTCCACGGTTTTCGAGCCGGGCGCCAGCGACGATTTCACCCAGGGTTTGCGCGTCAAGCCGAGGCGGTTCGCATTGCGCGCGATCAGGCCGGCGGCGATCATGTTGCGCGGATTGTTCGTGTTGGTGCAGCTGGTGATGGCCGCGATGATGACGGCGCCGTCCGGCATCTTGCCCGGCTCATTTTCCACCACGCCGGAGATCCCCCGCGCAGCCAGTTCCGACGTCGGCACGCGGTTGTGCGGATTCGACGGCCCCGCGATATTGCGCACGACGGACGACAGGTCGAAGCTCAAGACGCGCTCGTACTGCGCGTCTACCAGACTGTCGGCCCACAAGCCAGTCTCTTTTGCGTACAGTTCCACCAGTTTCACCAGTTCGTCGTCGCGGCCCGTCAATTTCAAATACTTGATGGTTTGCGCATCGATATAGAACATGGCGGCCGTGGCGCCAAATTCCGGCGCCATATTCGAGATCGTGGCGCGGTCGCCCAGGGTCAGGTGCGAAGCGCCCTCGCCAAAGAATTCCAGGTAGGACGAGACGACCTTCTGCTTGCGCAAAAATTCCGTCAGCGCCAGCACCGTGTCCGTGGCCGTAATGCCCGGCTGCGGCTTGCCCGTCAGCTTGACGCCGATGATGTCGGGCAGGCGCATCCACGAGGCGCGGCCCAGCATCACGCTTTCCGCTTCCAGGCCGCCCACGCCGATGGCGATCACGCCCAGCGCATCGACCATGGGCGTATGCGAATCCGTGCCCACCAGGGTGTCGGGATAGGCCACGCCATTTTGCACCTGGATCACGGGCGACATGCGCTCGAGATTGATCTGGTGCAGGATGCCGTTGCCCGGAGGGATCACGTCGACGTTCTTAAAGGCTTTCTTGGTCCAGTCGATGAAGTCGAAACGGTCTTCGTTGCGGCGGTCTTCGATGGCGCGGTTCTTGGCGAAGGCGTCGGGATCGAAACCGCCGCATTCGACGGCCAGCGAATGGTCGACTACCAGCTGCGTCGGCACGACAGGATTGACCAGCGCCGGATCGCCGCCCTGGGCTGCGATGGCGTCGCGCAGGCCGGCCAGGTCGACCAGGGCCGTCTGGCCCAGGATGTCATGGCAGACAACGCGGGCGGGGAACCACGGAAAATCGAGGTCGCGGCGGCGTTCGATGAACTGGCTCAGCGACGCGTTCAGGGTGGCAGGGTCGCAGCGGCGCACGAGGTTTTCCGCCAGCACGCGCGAGGTATAGGGCAAGGTGGCGTAGGCCCCTGGCTGGATCGCATCGACGGCAGCACGCGTGTCGAAATAGTCTAGCTGGGTGCCCGGCAAGGGCTTGCGGTGCAAGGTGTTCATAGTCGTGACCATTATTTGCGGTCCTTGATCGGCACGAATTCCAGGTCTTCCGGACCCACGTAATTGGCGCTCGGGCGGATGATCTTGTTATCGATGCGCTGTTCGATGATGTGGGCGGCCCAGCCCGAAGTGCGCGAGATGACGAACAGCGGCGTAAACATCGCCGTCGGCACGCCCATCATGTGGTACGACACGGCCGAGAACCAGTCCAGGTTCGGGAACATGTTCTTGATTTCCCACATGACCGATTCCAGGCGCTCGGCGATGTCGAACATCTTGGTGGAACCGGCTTCCTGCGACAGCGAGCGGGCCACTTCCTTGATGACTTTATTGCGCGGGTCGGAAATCGTGTAGACGGGGTGGCCGAAGCCGATCACCACTTCCTTGTTGGCCACGCGCTCACGGATGTCCGCTTCCGCTTCATCGGCGTTGTCGTAGCGTTTCTGGATGTCCAGCGCCACTTCGTTCGCGCCGCCGTGTTTCGGACCGCGCAGCGCGCCGATGGCGCCCGTGATGGCCGAGTGGATGTCCGAGCCCGTGCCGGCGATCACGCGGCTGGTGAAGGTCGAAGCGTTGAATTCGTGTTCCGCGTACAGGATCAGCGACGTGTGCATGGCTTTTTCCCACGACGCCGACGGTTTTTCGCCATGCAGCAGGTGCAAGAAGTGGCCACCAATCGAATCGTCGTCCGTTTCCACTTCGATGCGCTTGCCGTTATGGCTGTAGTGGTACCAATACAGCAGCATGGAGCCGAACGACGCCATCAGGCGATCGGCGATGTCACGCGCGCCGGGCGCGTTGTGATCGTCTTTTTCCGGCAGGGTGCAGCCCAGCACGGAGACGCCCGTGCGCATCACGTCCATCGGGTGGGCAGCGGCGGGCAAGGCTTCCAGCGCCAGCTTGACGGCGGACGGCAGGCCGCGCAGGGATTTCAGCTTGGCCTTGTAGCCTTTCAATTCGGCGGACGTCGGCAGCTTGCCGTGCACCAGCAGGTAAGCGATTTCCTCGAACTCGCAGCTGTCGGCCACGTCCAGGATGTCATAGCCGCGGTAATGCAAATCGTTGCCGGTCTTGCCGACCGAGCACAGCGCCGTATTGCCGGCGGTGACGCCGGACAGGGCGACGGATTTTTTAGGCTTGAAAGTAGCGACTTGCGGTGCGGTCATTGTGTTCTCCAGATTGAATAGTCTCGGGTGCGTCATTGCGGGACCGGCATGCGGTCCCTGCTTCTTTACTTATTTCTTTTGCGCGGCGAACAGCGCGTCGAGCTTTTGCTCGAAATCGTGGTAATTGATCGATTCATACAGCTCCATGCGCGTCTGCATGGTGTCGACGACATTCTTTTGCGTGCCATCGCGGCGCAGCGCGCGGTAGACGTTTTCCGCCGCCTTGTTCATGGCGCGGAAGGCCGACAGCGGGTACAGGGCCAGGCCCACGTGGGCGCTGCGCAGTTCGTCCAGGGTGAACAGCGGCGTGGAACCAAATTCCGTGATGTTGGCCAAAATCGGTACATTGACGGCCTTGGCGAACGTGGCGTACATGTCCAGGTCCGTGATGGCTTCCGGGAAGATCATGTCGGCACCGGCTTCGACGCAGGCGACAGCACGCTCCAGTGCCGCTTCCAGGCCATCGACGGCCAGCGCATCGGTGCGCGCCATGATGACGAAGTTCGGGTCCGTGCGCGCATCGACGGCCGCCTTGATGCGGTCGACCATTTCTTCCTTGCTCACGATTTCCTTGCCCGGACGGTGGCCGCAGCGCTTGGCGCCCACCTGGTCTTCGATGTGCAGGCCGGCCGCGCCGAACTTGATCATCGATTTCACCGTGCGCGCCACATTGAAGGCGGACGAACCGAAGCCCGTGTCGGCATCGACCAGCAGAGGCAGGTCGCATACGTCGGTAATGCGGCGGATATCGGTCAGCACGTCGTCCAGGCTGGAAATGCCCAGGTCGGGCAAGCCCAGCGAGCCGGCCGCGACACCGCCGCCGGACAGGTAGATGGCTTTATAGCCGGCGCGCTTGGCCAGCAAGGCGTGGTTGGCGTTGATGGCGCCGACGACTTGCAACGGGGATTCTTCCTGGACAGCCTTGCGGAATGCGGCACCTGCGGAGTATTGACTCATGTGTTCACCTTATGGGTTTCGGATGGTCCCGAATGTTTCACGGAGTGGCTATGAACATTGGTATTGCAAATGCCGTGCCAGGCCAGCGCGGCGCCGCGACAAACACGTGACGGCAGAGTGAAAACAGGAGGCAAGGCGCCAACCCGCGCTACTCAGGGCTGTCCCGCCAGGGAACAGCGAGCTCACGTTTGACCAATGAAACGTTTCATTTCCGTTTCATTATTTCATCTTGAAACATAATATTGAAACATGCAACAACACTGACGGAAAAGGAGGGAAGCAGGCCGACGTGCAGCCAGCAGCGCTTGAAAGAAAAACAGCCGGCGAATGCCGGCTGCGGGAACACAAGGACTGAAGGGATAGAGAATCAGGCCAGGCGCACCAGCGGATTGGCGATGATGTTGTCGATCTGGCGCACGGCTTCTTCGCAGGCGGCGGCGATGGCGCCCTCCTCGTCGTCGCGAACGAATTGCATAGTCGAGCCTTCGAATACTTCCAGGCCTTCCGCAGTAGCGCGTTCGATGTCGCAACTGGCCGACCATTTGCCGTCTGTGGTGGGCACGGCCAAGGGAGCGATTTCCCAGCCCTTATAGTGAATTTTAGAACTGCTATTCATTGGATGCCTCCTTCGTGACTGACTCAATAATGGAAATCGTAGCATGAAGCGCGACTGGCAGCGATGTGTTTCACGCGCCAGCCGTAGTCAGGCTCACTTTCGGGCTAAACAATTTACGCTGCTTCAAGGACGCAGCAGATTATCCACTTCCGTCCTGGCCACTTCCAGACCAGCCGTGCAAGCCGTCTCGGGCGCCGCATATCCGCCCAGGGTGCGGCTGCGCGTAATCGCCTGCGCCTCGGATTCGCCTTCGCGCTGCAGGCGGTAGGTAAAATCCCATAAATCGTCGTTATCCTTTTGCGGGGTCACGGAAATAGTAAAACCGCGGTACTGTTCGCTGCGTGCAGTCATATCGTTCATGAATTCCTCCTTGTAAGAATGAGGTTAGCATGCGGCAAGGCACAGGGTGCGCACGTTAGTCGCGCGCCTTGTCCGGCCTCTTATCTGTTTTTCGCATGTTAAATGTCAATTTTCAACATTTTTTGGGCGAACTCTGGCGATATAATGCCCTTCCCTGTCCGTCCCTTGCCGCCGTGATGACTCCACAAATCCAAGCTTTCTTCGACCCCGCCACCGCCACCGTCACCTACGTGGTATATGAGACCGATGGCCGGGACTGCGCCATCATCGATTCCGTGCTCGACTACGATCCCAAGGCGGGCCGCACGTCGACCGCCTCGGCCGACAAGGTGATCGCCTTCGTGCGCGAACACGGCTTGCAGTGCTGCTGGCTGCTGGAAACCCATGCGCACGCCGATCATCTTTCCGCCGCGCCCTACCTGCAGCAGCAACTGGGCGGCGACGTGGCCATCGGCGCCGCTATCCGGACGGTGCAGCAGGCGTTCGCCGCCGTTTACCATCAGGATGACGCCAGGGCCGACGGTTCGCAGTTCGACCAGCTGTTCGCGCCCGACCAGGTTTTTCATATCGGCACACTGGAAGTGCGCGCCCTGCACGTGCCCGGCCACACGCCGGCCGACCTGGCTTACCAGATCGGCGACGCCGTCTTCGTGGGCGACACCCTGTTCATGCCGGACGTGGGCTCGGCCCGCTGCGACTTTCCCGGCGGCTCGGCCGCGCTGCTGTACCGCTCGGTGCAGCGCCTGCTGGCGTTGCCGCCGCAGACGCGGCTGTTCATGTGCCACGACTACCCACCCGATGGCCGCGCGCCGCGCTGGGAAGTGACGGTGGCCGAACAGCGTGCCAGCAACATCCACCTTCGCGACGGCATTACGGAAGAACAATTCGTGGCCATGCGCACCAGCCGCGACGCCACCCTGGACATGCCGACATTGATCCTGCCTGCCATCCAGGTCAACATCAATGCGGGCAAGCTGCCCGAGCCGGAAGACAACGGCGTGCGTTACCTGAAGATACCGCTGAACGCGATTTAAACGGTACTGCACCATAGGCAGGCGCCGCATCCTTACTCCGACTGCTCCGGCGCGCGCCCGATCTCGCCGTCAATATTGGCCAGGAACCACGCCAGCGACGACATCAGCGCCACGTTGCGCTTCAGGTTATCCGGGTCGACCTTGTCCAAGGTGTCGGCCGACGTATGGTGGTAGTGGAAGTAACTGTGGCTGTCGACCAGCGGCTCGAAGCTGGGCACGCCGCCCGTTTCCAGGCGGTGCAAATCGCCCGTACCCAGCGCGTCGCGGCGCGTGAAGGCGTGCGCGCCCATCGGCTGCAGGGCCGCGCGCAGGGGCGCAAACAGCTTTTCCGCTTTCGGCCCCACGCTGGCGAGGATGCCGAACGGGCGGCCGGCGCCGCTATCCATCTCGATGGCCGCATATTGTTTACCGAGCGCCTGCTTGTGGGCCTCGAAATAGGCCTGGCCACCGCGACCGCCATTTTCTTCGTTCATCCAGGCGATCACGCGGATGGTGCGGCGCGGGCGATAATCGAGTTTTTTCAGGGTTTCCACCACGCCCATGGCCGCCACCACGCCGGCGCCGTCGTCGTGCGCGCCCGTCGCCAGGTCCCAGGAATCGAGGTGGCCCGAGACCACCACCACTTCGTCGGCCTTGTCCGTGCCCGGCCAGTCGGCGATGACGTTGTAGCTGTCCGCTTCCGGCAGGTTTTGCGGCGTCAGGGTCAGGTGCATTTTCAGGGGGCCGCGCGCGGCCAGTCGGCCCATCAGCAAGGCGTCTTCCACGGTGACGGCGGCGGCGGGTATGCGTTTATTGTCGTCCAGGCCCGTGGCGCCCGCGTGCGGGATGCGGAAGTTCGCGCCGCCGATCGAGCGCACCAGCGCGGCGGCCGCACCCAGGTCGGCCGCTGCCTTCGGTCCTAGGAAACGCGAGCGCGAGCCCTGGCCGTAGGTCACGCCGGCCAGGCCCCGCTCGGCCATCTCCTGGTCGAACGGCGTGTCGATCAGCACGATGGCGCCCTTCACTTCCGACGCGCGGGCCTTGAGTTCATCCAGGCTCTTGACGATGATCACGGGCGCCGTCAGGCCGGCGGCCGGGGTGGGGCCGGAACCGCCCAGGGCGGTGAGCACCACGCGCTGCGACACGCCCTGCGGACGGCCAGCATAGTCGACGATTTCCGCCGTTTCCACGCCGCGCACCCAGTGCGGCACTTTCACGGGCTGCAGGGTGACTTTGGCGCCCAGCTGGCGCATGGTCTCGGCCACCTGCTGCACGGCGGCGGCCGCGCCGGCGGAACCGGACAGGCGCGGGCCGATCAAATCCGTCATGTCGGCCAGGCGCGCATACGCCCAGTCGCTTTGCAGCGCGGTGTCGCGCACCTGCGCCAGCGCTTGCGGCGTATTGCCTGGCGCGGCGGCAAAGGCGCCGGCGCTGACGATGCAGCCAAGGGCAAGGGATAAAACGGAACGGCGCAGTGGCGCGCCAGTCAGGATGGTATGCATGTGAGTTCAGTTCCAGTCTACAAGGTCGAAGCGGGTACGCCGTGGCCGTGGGCAAGGCGCGGCTTTCTACGATAGCGTATTTATTCTGTCATTGCAGCAACTTTTACGGCATCGATTGCCTGTTTACGCCAGAGTCGATTACCATGCAGATCGTGATCGCCACCGGATACCGCCATGCTCAAGGGAACTCTCTGCACCATACGGCATTTGACCGCCGCCGACCTGAATACCTATATTTCCCTCGTCAACGACTTGCCCTCGCGCGGCGAGTTTTTCTCGATGCAGTTCAAGTCGCCCGAGGCCATGCGGCGCGACTTCCTGCAATCGGGTTTTGTGACCGAAGATAGCGAATTGTTCCTCATCGAAGATCACGCCCAGCACATCATCGGCACGATCACGCACTTCAAGAGCCGCACGCCAGCCTCGCGCGAGATCGGCTACCGCCTGTTCGACCGGCAGCGGGACGGACGGGGCTACATCAGCGAAGCGACGCGCCTGGTGGTCGACTACCTGTTCAGCGCCTATCCGTATCACCGGCTGGAGCTGCTGATGGACCCGCTGAACATCGGCTCCGAACGCATCGCGCAAAAGAACGGCTTTACCCAGGAAGGCTTGATGCGCCAGGCCTTCTTTATCCACGGCGTGATGCGCGACGTCAAAATGTACAGCCTGCTGCGTCCGGAATGGCAGGCGCGCCTGCGCTGACTTGTTACCGCCGGGGCAGGATTGTAATAAGTTGTATTAGACGTGGAACAAGCGGTGAGCAGCAGATATAGTCCTGTTCATGCAGATCATTGTGATCTCGCCGGAATGGAAGGAAATGCCATGTTGAACAAGAAACTCCTGGGTGCGGTAATGGTAGCGGCAGTGGCTGTGTCTTCGGCCGCAGTCGCCGGTGACCGCGACTTCAATACCGTTGCAGGCGCCGTCGTCGGAGCGGCCATTGGCAACAGCACCGGCGGCCGTAACGGCGCAATCGTCGGTGGCGTGCTTGGCGCCGCTGTCGGTAACAGCATCAGCACGAATGACCGCTATTATGACCGTGGCGGCTATCGCGGCGGCTACCGTGAAACGTATTACCAGCCCGCGCCGCAGCCCGTGTATTACGCCCCTGCTCCGCAGCCAGTGTATTACGCGCCGCCACCGCGCTACTACGGCCCGCCGGCTGTCGTCTACGTGCAACCGGGCCGCGGCTATTACCGCGACCATGGCCGCCGCGACTACTATGACCGCGACTACCATGATCATGGCCGTGGCTGGGGCCATCGCCGTTAAGAACTGCCCTTCACCCGCACCATGAAAAACCTGCGCCAGCCCGCTGCCGCAGGTTTTTTTGCGCGACAGGCAAGGTATCGCCCCTGCACAATATCGGCTAAGCTGCGTCCTATGATCAACATTGCTGGCCGCCTGGACCGCACCAACTGATGCATTTAATTAATGACGAGCTCGACTTCGGCCCCTGGCTCGACGCCGCCGCCGGCACCAGCGTGGGCGGCGGCCCCCAGCCACGCCGCGAAAACCAGGACAATTTCCT
The DNA here is from genome assembly GCF_051380845.1 of Janthinobacterium salmonicoloratum. Taxonomy (NCBI): domain Bacteria; kingdom Pseudomonadati; phylum Pseudomonadota; class Betaproteobacteria; order Burkholderiales; family Oxalobacteraceae; genus Janthinobacterium; species Janthinobacterium salmonicoloratum. The sequence continues at coordinate 865,737 of NZ_JBNYXV010000001.1, forward strand.
GCTGATCGATGCCAGCGGCCACGCCGTCTGCCTGTCGCGGCAGGCGCCGTTCCACTGCCAGGTGCCGGGCTGGCCGTCTGGCCATGTGCGCGCCGCCGTGCTCGACGGCATGGGCGGTCACGGCCAAGGGCGCGAAGCGGCGGAGGCGGCCGTGCAAGGCTTGCTGGCCATGCCCGCCTGCCTCGACACGGCCAGCCTGGCAGCCCGGCTCGACCAGTTGCACACGCGCTTGCAGGACACCTTCGCCAGAACCGCGCCAGCCCAGGCACGGCCACCCGGCACCACCCTGACCTTGCTGGAAGTGCCGCCCGGCGAAGCGCCGCTGCTGTATCACGTGGGCGATTCGCGCCTGTATGAAATTGCCGACGGGACGGCCAGCATCCTCACCGTGGACCACGTGCCGGCCACCGTGTACGCCATGCGCGGCGCGCTCGACGAGACGCGCTGGCGTGCCGCCGTGCACGGCGAGCACCACCCGCAAATCTCGCAGGCATTTATTTTAGGAAACGCCATCAGCGACAGCTTGCAGCTCGACAAGCCCCTGCGCGGCCTCGATGCGGCCACCTTGCCGCCCTTCCTGGCCCACCTGGGTGACCGCCGCGTGCTGCGCGTGCGGCCCGGCGCCCACTATCTGCTGGCCAGTGACGGTTTCTGGGCCTGCGAGGATCCGCTGGCCCTCACGGCCCGCTGGCCCGCCCTGTGTGCCGGCAAGACTGCCGCACAGGCCGTCAGCACCCTGTTCGACGATTTCCTCGCCAACCCGCCAAAAGGCTTGCATAGCGACAACATTACCATGCTGGCGCTGCGCTTCGATGCGGAGTTCACCGCCCCAGGCGGCTAGCAGCCAGATAACCGGCCGTGGCAGACACGGCCGACAGCACGCTGCCCCAGGCCATGTCGATCACCGTCAAGGCCAGCGGCCAGTCGCGCAAGGTCGCATAGTTGCTCAAATCATAGGTTCCATAGGCAAGCAGCCCGAGCACCGCGCCCAGTGCTGCCGCCGTGCGCCCGCGGCGCACGCGCAACCCTGGCAGGATGGCAAAGACCAGCAACCCCGCCCCATACAACAGATAAAACAGCGTGGCCGGCGCCCAGCGGGGCGTGTCCGCCAGCAGCGGTCCCAGCGCCGCAGCGTACACGGGCTTCATCAGCACCGCCAGCCACAGGGCGTCGAGGGCCAGGAATACGCACAAGGTGGCGCCATAAGCTATGGCAAGCTGGAGCGGGCGTTGGACAGGCATGGTCATCTCTCGGCGTCAGGCAGCGTGTGGGGGGGGGTAACGGTTGCGCCAGCATAATGCAAAATGCCGCCAGGCTCGCATTGCAGGCGTAAAAATGCGTGTCCGGAGCGCACGCGCGTTGACGGGAGAACATTACATGCAATATCAAAACAACATATCCAGAAAGATATAAAATGTGTTTTTGAGCAATAGTTTCCATGGCGTACATAGCGCGGTGTGATCAGGGGCATGAATTTGGGCAAAAAGAGCGCTTTCCGGCGCTGCGAAAGTTGCCAAGCAGGTGCAAAAGCGCGTAAGCTCTCAGGTATAACAGAGGGCAAAATGTCCCCGCTCGATTCGAGTCAGAATGTCATGAAAAAATGCAGCAACCCGGAGCACCCGCACTGTACGTTCTGGGTCTTGCCTGGGGAAACAGTCTGCGCGGGCAACCACCCGCAAGCGACGACTGCCCCCAGCAGCTACGACCTGTTGACCGCACTGCGCAGCGCCCGTTCCGAGCCATCGGCAACGGCGGTTTCGCACGCCCCGGCCCATGACGCTGTCTTTCAAGCCGTGAGCGGCCCTGTGCCAGTTTCCGCCGTGCCTCCGACGTTCACGCCAGCCCCCGTTGCCGCGTCAGCGGTGCCCCCGGCCTACCAGCCGGTGCAAGCCCATCTGCACATCAGCGGCTTCGATCCCCGTGCGGCAGGCGGACGGCAAACCCTGAAAATGGAATTGCGCGGCATGAGCGCAGCCTGCGCACCGCAGCTGACCATGCGCCTGCGCTCGGATTTGATTCCCCGCGGCCAGGTGCAGCATGATTTCGTGCGCACCACGCGCGGCGACTGGCGTCCCGTGTTTGTCGAGTTTTCCTCACGCAACAAGGAGCACGGGCAATACCAGATCGAAGTTGAAGTGCACAGCCACGTCGATGGTGCGGCGGCGCAGAAATGGGTATGCACCTTCGTCATCCTCGTGCCGCGCCGCGACGCGACCCTGACGGAAATCCATCAGATATTCCTCAGCACACACAAGAACGTGCGCGTGATGGCCGACGACGCCTCGATCGCCCGCGTGACGGGCGGCGACGGCTGCAACCTCGACGTGACGGCACGCAATGCCGGCATTGCCCACGTGGATTTATCTGCGCCGCAAGGCAAGATCGACATGGGTTTTACCACCATCGCCTGGGACGAGGAGTTGATTGAAGTCGACCTGCCCGCCATCAGCCACTGCCATCCGCACACTAGCCAGGCCGCCTGCCTCGTCAATGCGGCGCCGGAAGCGGGCGAACAGCGCCAGATCCGCCTGTTCGCGCTGGAAGAATGCATGCTGGGCCGTTTCGAACTGGTGGACCCGGAAGCCGATGTGCTGCTCAGCCATTTCAGCCCCGACGGCCAGGACAACAATGGCTTGACGCGTCGCCTGTCGGGCCGCCATGCCATCATCCGCCGCGGTCAGCAAGGCTTTGAAATCGAGGACGTGTCGCGTTACGGTATGCTGCTCGACGGCGTATGGCCCGGCAAGCACAAGCCCGTCGCGCTGCGCCTGGGCATGCGCATCGAATTGTCTGCGAGCATCAAGGGCATCGTCGTACTCAGCGTCACGGCCCTGCTCGCGCACGGCGTGATCCTGCACCGCATCGACCACGGCGCCCGCGCCGAGTGTTTTTACCTGTTGCTGCCCGACACCCAGCCTAGCCCGGCCAGCCACCTGGCCACGCCGCAGGCCAGCTGCCTCCCCCTACTCTTCCACCGCAACGGCGGTTTCTGGCACCTGGACACGGCCAGCGGCAAGGAAACAGCGCTGGCGCCCGCCACCGCGCTCGACAAGCTCAGCGGCTTCGGGCGGCACAACCGCTTCGCCAGCGAACCGTATCCGGAATGCTGGATCATTCGCACCGAAGGTGCGACGCTGTGCGATAGCGCCATGCAAACTGCATAGGGACACTGCACCAAACCTACTGCGCGTCGGTATAGGCGGCCTGCGATGCTCACCGTACTAGAGTACGGTTGCGCTTCTCGACCACCTCTCCCTTCAACTCGCTACGGTTTTGTTCAGTGTTGTAAATCTGCAGTTATCCGCAAGGCACTAGCGGGGTACCAGTACGAGAAAAATCATTGACAAACCGAATATAAACACCGCTTCCAGCGTAAATACGATGGCGGGAATCTGCAGTTCGCGAGGGATTTTCATGGCGCAACCTCTTCAAAACGTAGGACTACCTCCAGCATAGCGCGCCCTGCGCCAATTGCATTATCAGCCGCACAACATACTTGACTGCCCGGCATGACTTGCCAAGTCCGCTGGCCAAACCCTCCCGACACACAATTTAACAATTTAATGGCAGATATTCTGCAAATAGCACCCCTCCACGCCCTTGAATACTGTATATTCATCCAGTTAATATCCCTTGCATTTCACAAAGCGCCCGCATGGCGTTTTACATTTCCTATGGCTTCCAACAAAGCGCATCATGCGACCGGTTGGGCTGCCGGCGTGATCGCCGCGGCCCTGGTCGCGCACGCTGGCGCCGGTGGCCCCTATCAAGTGCTGAGCATGCTCGCCTTTGTCATGGGCGCGCTGGGCGGCACGGCGCCGGACTGGCTGGAAGTGGCCTGGTGGGCGCGCACGCACCGGCTGTGGATCACGCACCGCACGTGGACGCACTGGGGCCTGGCCTGGATTGCCCTGCTCGTCTACACCTATCTGCAATTGCCGCACCACCTGTGGGCGCCACCCCTGTTCGGCTTTGCCGCCGGCGGCATCATGCATTTGCTGGCCGACTGGCCCAATCCGCTGGGCGTACCGTGGATCTTTCGCCGCCACTCGCTGCGCTGGTGGAAAAGCGGGCGCCACGACATCATCGTCATCATCGCCGCCTGGCTGGCCGCCACCGTCGTGGCGGACCACGTGTTTTTTGACGGCATCCACCTGCGGCGCACCCTGCTGGCGCTCGACAGTTTGCTGCACTGGTCGGCCACCGCCCTGCAGCAAGCCTGGGCGGATCTGCAACAGTGGCAGGAGCGCTGGCGCCTGGGCGGCGACGCCAATTGACGCGGGCGGCGTGGCAATGTGATAATGAGTATCATTCTCAAACAGCCCAGCCAGCCGGCACCCCGCGTTCCGTCAGCCCAGCTCTTCCCTTGCCTGGAGAACGCAGTGAGTACCGTCAGTCCCGTCCATGCCATCCACCTGAAAACCCTGTACAGCGAGCACCACGGCTGGCTGTATGGCTGGCTGCGCGGCAAGCTGGGCAATCGCGCCGAGGCGGCCGACCTGGCGCAGGACACCTTTTTGCGCCTGCTGGGCAAGCGCGAGGTGACACCGCTGGCGCCCCTGCGCGAGCCGCGCGGCTACCTGGCGACGATTGCGCGCGGCTTGCTGATCGACCGCTACCGGCGTCAGGCGCTGGAGCACGCCTACCTGGAAGCGCTGGCCCAGCAAGCTGAGCCGGCATCGATGTGCGCCGAAACGCATGCCATCATCATCGAAACCCTGCTCGCCATCGACCGCCTGCTCGACAGCCTGGGCGCGCGCACACGGGCCGTCTTCCTGCTGGCGCAAATTGAGGAGCTCAGTTATGTGGACATCAGCCGGCGCCTCGGCATATCCCTGCCAACCGTCAAGAAACACCTGGTGCGCGCCTACACGGAATGCCTGATGCTGGCGGCCGGCTGATGTTTTCTCCTTCCGCCCCGCATTCAGCCTCGCGTTCAGCCCCTCTTGCCCGCAAGGTGCTGGCCGCGGCCGCCCACTGGCATGTGGAGCTCCAATGCGGCAGCGCCGACCCGGCCGCCCTGCAGGCATGGCGCGACGCCAGCGCCGAGCATGAACGGGCCTGGGACCTGCTGCAGCGCATGGACGGCCAGTTGGGCACGATACCTGCAGCGCTGGCGATTCCCGCGCTGCAGGCGGCGCAGCAGCGCCGGCGCGCGGCCGCCAAGATACTCGCGCTGCTGGTGGCGGCCGGCGGCGGCATCGCGCTGGGCCAGGCGGGCTTGCAATCCGGCCCATGGCAAGCCTTGACGGCGTCCTTACGCACGGCGCCGGGCCAGCGCCGCCACGTCACCTTGGCCGATGGCGGGCGCCTGGAGGTGAATACGGATAGCGCCCTGGATGTCGCTTACAGCGCCACGCAGCGCCGCATCCGCCTGCACCATGGCGAAATCATGATCACGACGGCACCCGATCCGCGTCCCTTCCTGGTCGACACCCCGCACGGCGTGATCCGCGCGCTGGGCACGCGCTTCGGCATACGCTGCGACGACGATGGCAGCACCGTCAGCGTCTTCGAGCACGCCGTGGAGGTGCGCTGCGCGGCGCGACCGGATACCGTGCGCCGCCTGGAAGCGGGACAGCAGCTGCGCTTTGGCGACACTGGCGCGGATGAAGTGGAGGCCATGCCCACGCATCAGGACAGCTGGCTGCGCGGCATGCTGGTGGCCGCCGACTGGCCGCTGCAACAGCTGGTGGCGGAGCTGGCGCGCTACCGGCGCGGGCGCCTGGCGTGCGACGCTGCCGTGGCGCGGCGCCCCGTCACGGGCACCTACCGGCTCGACGATATCGACGCCGTACTGGAAAGCCTGTGCGCCTCGCACGGGCTGCAAGTGACGTACTTCACGCGCTACTGGGCCACGGTGGCGGCCAGGCCGGCCTAATTATTTTCAGTTTTTTTGCGCCAGGGGTTGGTGTTTCGATGCGCTGCTTCGGCTTAACAAGTAAGAAGCCGATTCATACGCCATTTCCTTATCCCTTAGAGCAGAAAGACCGAGCATGCAGCTGACCACCCCCGTCCTCCATCCTGCCGCGCGCGCCATCCGCCTGGCCATCATCGCCATGGCTTGCGCCGCGCCCGCCGCCTTCGTCTCCGCGCCAGCCTTGGCGCAAGGCCAGGCTGCTGCGGCGCCGCAAGCCTACGCCGTGCCAGCCGGCCCGCTGGCCACCGCCCTCAACGATTTTGCCGTCGCCGCCGGCGTCAGCCTGTCAACCGATCCCGCGCAGACGCGCGGCCTGCGTTCGCCCGGCGTGCGCGGCAGCTTCAACGTCAGCCAAGGTTTTGCCCAGGTGCTGGCCGGCAGCGGCCTGGAAGCCGTGCAGCTGCCCAACGGCGCCTACGTGCTGCGCCAGGCGGCGCCATCCTCCGCCTCGGCGGCCGGCGTGGAAAAGACCATGGCGCCCGTGACGGTCAGCGCCAGCATGGAGCGCGACCCTGTCAGTGAACACAGCAACTCGTACGCGGCGCGCGCCGTCACCATCGGCAAGGGCGTGCAAACCCTGCGCGAGATTCCCCAATCCGTCAGCGTCGTCACGCGCCAGAAAATGGACGACCAGAACCTCAACACCATCGACGCCGTATTGGCCAATACCACCGGCATCACCATGTACGACAGCCCCATGGGCGGGCGCTACGTATATTCGCGCGGCTTCATGGTCGAGACCTACCAGTTCGATGGCGTCAACCGCGCCATGTTTTACCCGCAGGCGAACAGCTTTACCAGCAATACGGCCATGCTGGATCGCGTGGAAATCGTGCGTGGCGCCACGGGCCTGCTGCAGGGCACGGGCTCGCCGGGCGCCGCCATCAACATGGTGCGCAAGCGCCCGCTGGCGGAAAAGCAGGTGCAGCTGGCGCTCAGCGCAGGCCGCTGGAACGACGTGCGCGGCGAAATCGACGTCACAGGTCCCTTGAACGAATCGGGCAGCATCCGTGGCCGCGCCGTGGCCGCGCACGACCAGCGCAATTATTTCTATGACGTGGCCGACAGCCGCACCGACGTGCTGTACGGCGTGCTGGAATTCGACCTGGCGCCGGGCAGCAAGCTGACGACGGGCGCCAGCTACGAAAAGCTGCACTCGACGCCGTTCTTCTCCGGCATGCCCCGTTATCTCGATGGCAGCGACCCGAAACTGCCCCGCTCGACCTACCTCGGCGCCGACTGGAACCGCTGGGACAGCCGCCAGACGGCCGCCTTCGCCGAATTCGAACACCGCTTCAATGCCGACTGGTCGCTCAAGGCCAGCGCCAACTACACGCGCGAGCAGCATGACGTGAAATACATGTTCAACCTGGGCGCGCTCAATCCCGCCACCCTGGCCGGCATGATGATGTACGCCGGCGTGTTCGACTACGGCACCACCAACAAGGGTGTCGACCTGTCGCTCGATGGCAAATTCAACGCCTTCGGTCGCCGCCACGGCTTCAGCGCCGGCATCAGCACGAACCGACTGGAAAGCGACAGCGATTACAGCCTGGCCATGATGAAGCTGCCCAATAGCGCGCTGCAACCCAATCACGGCGTAGCGGAACCGAGCGATACCTGGATACGCAAGGAAAAGTATGGCGGCGCCCACAGCCTGACAACCATGACGCAAACGGCCGCGTATGGCGTGGCCCGCTTCAGCGTCAGCGATCCGCTCACCGTGGTGGCCGGCGCGCGCGTGTCAAACTACAAATGGAGCAGCGTGTACCGCGACACGGGCGAGGTGTACATCGACCCGTATCGAGAAAACGGCGTCGTCACGCCGTATGGCGGCGTGATCTACGCGTTTGACAAGCGCTGGTCCGGCTACGCCAGCGTCTCCGACATCTTCCAGCCACAAAACCAGCGCACGGCGGAGGGCGCCCTGCTCGACCCGCTGAAAGGGCGCAACCTGGAAGTGGGCGTGAAAGGCGAACTGTTCGACGGCAAGGTCAATACCTCGCTGGCGCTGTTCCGCATCGAACAGCGCAACCGCGCGGAGCTCGACCTGGTCAATACCTGCTCCAACGGCACGGAGTGCTATTTCTCGGCGGGCAAGGTGCGCAGCGAAGGCCTCGATGCGGAAATCAGCGGCGAGGTGGCGCCAGGCTGGCAACTGTTCGCCGGCTATACCCTGAACAATTTCAAGTACCTGGAACAGACCTCGAATGCGGGTGTGATGTTCGCCAGTACCTACTCGCCGCGCCACATGCTGCGCGCGTGGAGCGACTATCGCCTGCCCGGCGCCCTGCAAAAGTGGAGCGTGGGCGGCGGGGTGAACTTCCAGACGGAGAGCTCGCGCGTGACGCGCGACGTGACGGTGGCGCAAGGCGCGTATGCACTGTGGAGCGCGCGCGCCGCCTACCAGATCGACCGCAACTGGACGGCGTCGCTGTCCGTGACGAACTTGCTCGACAAGCGCTACTACCAGACAGTAGGCGCGCCTGCGTGGGGCAATTTCTATGGCGAGCCGCGCAAGGCCGCATTGACCCTGCGCGCGCGCTTCTAAACCAGGCGCCTAGGTTGCCGGGCGCAGGGGCGCCTTCGGCAGCGGGATGAATTCCGTCTCGCCCGGCACCTGCCCCATGCGCTGGGCGCTCCAGTCGTCGGCCGCCTGCGACAAACGCTCCTTGCTCGACGAGACGAAATTCCAGAACAGGAAGCGGTGGCCGTCCAGCGGCTCGCCGCCGATCACGACGAATTGCACCGGACCGCTGCCTGCCGTCACGACAGGCACCTTACCCTCCTCCAGCAAGGCCATGGTGTGCGGCAGCAGCGCCACGCCATCGACCAGCACGTCCCCGCTGATCGGATACACCGCCGCTTCCGGCGGCAAGCCGTCCAGGCGCAGCTCGCGCCCCGCCTGCAGCGCCACATCCAGGTACACCGTCTGCATATAGGTGCGCACGGGCGAAGTCTGGCCAAACGCCGTGCCGATCAACACTTTCACCACGGCGCCATCGAGCGGCACGACGGGAATGTCGGCTTGCGGCGTGTGCGTAAAACTCGGCTCGTCTTCCTCATGCGCCTTCGGCAGCGCGGCCCACAGCTGCAAGCCGTGGGTACGGTGCGGTTGTCCCGCCAGGTCGTGCGGCGTGCGCTCGGAATGCACGATGCCGCGACCGGCCGTCATCCAGTTGATGGCGCCCGGTTCGATGCGCTGGTACGAGCCGATGCTGTCGCGGTGGTCGATCGCGCCCTCGAACAGATAGGTGACGGTGGCCAGGCCGATATGCGGATGGGGGCGTACGTCGTGGTTGGCGTCGGGCGCCACGTCGATGGGGCCGAAATGGTCAAAGAAAATGAAGGGCCCGACGGCCTGTTTTACTGCAGAAGGCAGCAAACGCCGCACGACGAAGCCGCCGCCGAGGTCTTTTTCGTGGCTTTTCAGGATGGCCGCGCTCATGCCAGCACCGTCGTCACTTCGGTGATCACAGCCGTCATCAATTTATGCAGCGGGCATTTGCCGGCAGCGGCCAGCAATTCCTGGCGCTGCGCATCCGTCAGGTCGCCCGTCAGGTGCAGGGTGGCGGCCAGGCGGTACACACCTTTGCGCTCTTCGCTGGCATCGCGCTCGGTCGACACTTCCACGTGTTCCAGGGGGATGCCCTTGTGCCTGGCGTACCAGACGACGGTGAGCGCCTTGCAGGCCGACAGGGCCGCGTCATACAGGTCGTGCGGCGACGGGCCGGCGTCGCCGCCACCCTCCTCCACCGAGGCGTCGGCGGAAATGATGTGATCGCGCACGTGCACGATGTGGCGCATGGCTTGCGACTGGTCGCGGATGGCTTTGATGGTCATGGCGTTCCTTGGTACGTTTGGAAAGCCACAATTTACACCGTTTGCCCGCTTGGCGCAGGCCCCTCCCCCGCTTTTTCCCCGCTGCCTGGCCATTCGATACGGCATGCCGGGAATGCTGCGCCACCAGGCCCGCGGCTTTACCCAGGTATTTCAGTTCATCCGAGAGAGGCCGCCCCACGCAGTATCAATCGAGCGTGCGCGCCACCCGAAAGCCCACGATATCGTTTGACAGCACGGTGGAAAAGCCGTTGCGCAGGGCCGAGCGCAGGTAGCGCGGGTGGTACAGCCAGGAGCCGCCGCGCAGGATGCGCCGGCTGCTGTCGCTGCCCTCTTCCCATGCGCTGCCATCGACGGGCGCGCCTTCGTAATTGTCGTGCACCACGTCCTGCACCCATTCCCACACATTGCCATGCATGTCGAACAGGCCCCAGGAATTCGGCACGAAAGTGCCCAGTGGCGTGGTGCCGCCCCGGTACACGCCGCGCGGACCGCCGTTGTACACGTACAGGCCGTCGTAGTTGGCTTGCTCGGTGCTGATGGTGTCGCCCACGTTAAAAGCCGTGCGCGTGCCGGCGCGGCAGGCGTATTCCCATTCCGCTTCGCTGGGCAGGCGGTACTGCCGGCCCGTGCGCTCGCGGAGCCACGCCAGGTACAGCTGCGCGTCATTCCAGCTCACACCGACGACCGGATGCTGATCGTTCTGCACGAAACCGGGATTGTCCCAGTCCGTCTCGGAACCGCCCGCCCAATCCGTCGCCTTGACGAAGGCACGCCACTCGCCCACGCTGACGGGGTGGCGCGCCAGCGCGAACGGGCGCTCGATGCCGACCCAGTGCTGCGGCATCTCGCGCTCGAGCCAGGCCTGCTGCGAACCGGCCTGGATGGCTGCCTTGTGTTCGATCTCGTGCGCGCCCATCTGGAAGCGGCCGCTGGGAATGAGCACCAGTTCCGGCCCCTGTCCCGAGCCATCGAGAAAATCATCGCGCAAGATGCCTTCGGCATTGGCCACCGGTTCCACGTGCTCTGCTGCCGATGCCAGAGCAGCCGCAGGGGCAGGTGCGGCGGCGCGGCTGGCCTCTTCGCGGCGCGCCCGTTCCTGCTCGGCGCGATAGGCCGCCTCCGCCTTGGCGACGATGGCCTTGCGCTGCAGTTCCTGATGTTCCTGCAGGGCCGTGGCGGCATCGGCTTCGCGGCGCGCGCGCAACTGGCCGCGCAGCGCTTCCTTGCGCAACTTGCGCGCCTCCTCCGCTTCGAAATGGCGCTGCGCCTCCTGCTCGCGGCGCAGTTTGTCCTGCCGCTGCTTTTCCAGCGCGGCCGCCTGGATTTCCGCCTTGCGGCGCTGATCCAGTTCTTCCTGGCGTATCCGGGCCCGCTTGATCTCTTCCTCGCGGGCCTGTTCGGCGGCCAGCGCCGCCTGCTTTTGCTGCTGCGCCGCGCGCGCCTGCTGCTGACGCGCGTGTTCCGCCAGTTCCTCTGGCGACGGCCCGGCTGCGCGCTCCAGCCCTTCCAGCAAGGCTTGCACCGATTGGGGCCGCAGTTCCGCCGTCAAGGAAAAACCATTCTGCAAGACTTGCCACTGTTGCGCGTTGAGCGCCTGCGGTGTTGATGGCAAATGGCTGGCGCTGCGCGTGTCGTCGAACGGCATGCGCCCTTCGAGCATCTGGTAAATCATCACGGCCACCGCATACACGTCCAGGCGCGGGCTGGGCTGGCGCTGGTTGGCGCCTGCCTCGGGCGCCCGATAACCATGCGTGCCCGCATTCGGCATGTCCAACGCCAGGCTGCTGTCCGCATTGCGCACGCGTGTAGCGATGCCGTAGTCGAGCAATTTGACATCGCCTTTCGCCGTCAGGAAGACATTGCCCGGCTTGATATCGCGGTGCACCAGTTTGTGCTTTTCCCACGCGTACGACAGGGCGTCGGCCACCGGCTGCAGCAATTGCTGCACGGTGGACAGGGGCAGCGCGCCCTCGCGCGCCAGATAGTGCTCGAGGTCTTCGCCATCGAGGCATTCCATGATGATGAAATAGCTGGCCGTGGCCGGATCCTGCGCCCACTCGTAGACGCGCACGATGTTTTCATGCGCGAGTTTTCTTGCCTGCGTGGCTTCCTCGATCAGCAGCTTGGCATGCGTGGCGCTCTGCGTCAGCTGCGGCGGCAATATCTTCAGCGCCACCATTTCGCTGCTGCCCAACTCCGCGTGCGTGGCCAGGTCGGTGGCTTGCCACACCTGCCCCATGCCGCCCGTGCCGATCAGCCGTTCAAGCCGGTAGCGGCGGTTTTGCGGGCCGATTTCCTGGCCCGTCATGAAGCCCAGCTCCGTGCCCTGGCGCACGGGCAGCGGCGCGGGCGCAGCTGCGGTACCGGGCGGCGCGTATTCGGCGTCGAGGATGGCGTTCTTGCGGCGTTCAAATTCCTGCTCGCTGAGCAGCCCATCGTCGTGGAGGGCGCGCAGTTCCCGCAGTTTGTCTCGTGCTTTTTGCATCATCTGGGGTGAAACGCTTCCATCAAGGCTGCAGGGCGACGCCGCAGGCGGCGCAGAATTTATCTTCCGGATGGCCCGCGCGTTGCGCATGGCCGTTCTTGCAGCGGACCGGCGCGGCAGCGGCGGCGCCTGGCTGCAGCGCCTGCGCCACGGCCACGCCCAGCTGCGCCTGCGCCGACAGGCCATGCGCGTGCGCCGCGTTCTGCAGGTTGATCAAGTCCAGCTGCTGGCGCCGTTCGCGCTCCGCCTGGCCTTCCAGGTAGCTGCGCTCCTGCGCCACGCTGTCCTGCGCCATGCGCATGGCGTCCAGCGGCGCGACGCTGTTCTCGGCTGCCGCCAGCGCGGCCAGCGCGTGGATCTGCTCGGCGCTCATGCCCGCCTGCAGCTGAACCTTCAGCACTTGCGCCAGCGCGGCCGCATTCTGCCCGGCCGCCATGGCCACCTTGCCCGTGTCGCTCAGCGAGCCGATTTTCTCGACGCGGTCGATGTCGATGCGCGCCAGTTCCGCGGCATGCGCCTGCTGCGCCAGCAGCGCTTCATATTCGCCCTTCCAGCGCGCGTAATCGCTTTCGCGCTGCTGCGCCATGGCCAGCAGGTCGCGCTGCCATTGCGCTTCCTGTTCCAGCTGGCGCAGTTGCTGGCGCTGTTCCTCGATGGCCAGCGCGTCGAGCTGCGCCAGCTGCGACTGCTGCTGCAACTGGCGCGCGTGCACGCCATCGGCCTCGATGGTGCGCAGCAGCTTTTCCTGCTGCGCGATGGCGTCCTCGCGCGCGCCGCCGCGCCGTAGCGCCGCGACTTTTTCCGCAATCTCTGCCGCCTGCACCTGGGCCGCTTCATCCTTGTGCGCCTCGGCGCGCAGCAATTCGCGCTGGCGCGCCAGCTGCATCTGCTCTTCCCATTCCTGCACCCGCTCCGCCTCGCGCTTGCGCGCCGCGTTGGCCAGCATCAGGCCCTGCCAGGCGGCCTGGTGCTGCTCCGCCTCCAGCTGCGCCTCGCGCTGGGCCGCATCCGCCTCCGCCTGGCGCAGGCGCGCCAGCTGGGTGCGGCGCCCGGTCTCGTCGTCGATCAGCAGCGCGCTTTCCACTTGCTGCGCGATCGACTGCAGGTGCACCTGATGTGTAAAGCGCTGCTGCGCCAGCTGGATCTGTTCGCGCCCATGCAGCTGCGACAGTTCCAGCTCGCTGCGCATCTTGATAGCGGCCAGCGCCCGCACGTGTTCCCAGTTGGCCGCTTCCTCGGTGCGCTGCGCGCCCTTCTGCGCCAGTTCCTGTTCCAGCTCGCCCAGCGCCAGCGCGGCGCCATGGTCGAGCGCCTGGCGCCGCGATTTCGCTTCCAGGATGCGGCCATACAGGTCGATCTGGCGCCCGCGCAGCGCTTGCAGGCGCTCCGCTTCCTGGTGGTTCAGCTCCGCCTTTTCCACCGTCGCGTCCTGCTGCAGTTCTGCGCGGCGGTGTACGTGGCGCGCCGCCAGTTCTTCGCGGCGGATGCGCTGCCACTCTTCCTCGTCATACAGCTGGTCGAGCTGTTTCATGCGTTCCAGGCTGTGATGCTCCAGTTCCTGCGCCAGCAAGCCGCCCAGCCACAGGGTGCCGATGCTGGCGCCGGCGTCTCCCTCGCGCTTGTCGTGCCGCAGGCTGAGGGTTTCCACGCGGGCCACGGCCAGGCCGCTGGGCGCCAGGCGCTGCGTCAGGGCCGATTGCAGGCGTTCATTCAATTCGGGCCGCAGGTCGGCATTCGCGTCCATCTCGCGCAGCGCGCGGCTGCCGATGAATTCCAGCGCAATCTGGCGCACGGAGGGCAGCAGCAAGGCGTGCAGGTGGGCGCGCGTGACGGCGCCCGGCGCGCGCATGAACTGGCGTGCGAACGCATCGGGCTGGCCCAGCGCGATGTCCACGCGCAGGGACGCGGCGATGTTCAGCAGCTCCGTGCTGGCCAGGCCAGGCAGGTCGAATTCCAGGCTGACGGCGTCGGCGCGCGCGATCAGCACTTCGGCCGGACGCGCCGGCAGCAGCGCGGGCAGGCGCGCGAAGAAGGCGGCGCTGTCGTAGTCGCCAACCGGTATCAAGGTGAAAGCGTCCGATTGCACGATCCAGGCGCGCGACTCGGCCGGCACCTGCAGGCGGCGCACGGCGCTGCCGAACAGCGAGGACAGTTCGCGCACGCCAAAGAACAGGGCCAGTTGCCCATCAGCAAGATGCCATTGATTGGCATGCAGCACCGCGTCGCTGTCGGGTGCCCCCAACGACAAGCCGCATTGCGCGCAATAGCCGGCGGCAGCGCCGTTCTTGTGCTCGCAGCGCGGGCAGCGGGCGCCGCCAAAACCAAACAATTGGAACATGTGTGACTCCTGATGAGAATTATTGTGTGCGCAAGTGCGCGCAACACGGCTGCCATGCCGATTCTAGCAGGACAGCTGGCGCAGCACCTGCCGCGCGCCGAGCGTGCGCGACAACGGCGCACAACACTATGCAGTGTCGAATAATGCCATAGGGCAATGGCATTCATATGCACGGATACAGGGCGAATTAGGCCTCAATTCAAGCGGTCGCCCGCCAGCCCCGCGCGCAGGCATTTCAGCGCCGTTTTTTTGCAGGCCATCCCGCCAAAACCACGGCTGGTCGCATCCGCATGGCGCATTGGTGCGCGCCTGGCTACAGTGCATGCATACCCACCCGCCCCCAGAAAGGAACCATCATGAACACGCCAAAAAACGCCTTAAAAAACATGGAAGCCATCTTTACCGTCGCCGTCGCCATCGCCTGCGGCGCCAGCTATGTCAGCTTCATGCAGCCATCGGCAGCCAGGACGGCCGATGTGGCGCAAGCGAGCGCCATCCCCGTGGTGGTGGTCAGCGCCAAGCGTCTGACGGAACAGGAAAAGAAAATCTCGCTGATCGAGGAACGGCAAGCCTTGCTGGGCAATGCCACCGCCAGCACCCTGTGAGCCATCGATGATGACACCACGCCGCCTGGCGCCAGCTTGAACAGCGCCACGCCAGGCCGCCATTTGTATCCGCCACGGATACACGGACACACAGCATTGTGTCAATTGTAATAAGTTGAATCAAAAGCGAAAAACCGCCAGCAAGCGCCTATAGTCCATTTCACGCAATCACCGAAATGGAGCACACCATGAAACCCCTCACACTCTACGCAGCAGCCATGCTCGCCATCAGCGCCGCAGCCTTCCTGCCCGCGCAAGCCATGGCACAGAATCAGCTTGGCGTCAGCATTGTCGTCGGAAACGCCCCGCCTCCGCCACGGTTTGAAAGCGTGCCAGCGCCGCGCGGCGGCTATGTCTGGGCACCCGGCTACTGGAACTGGGATGGCCAGCGCCATGTCTGGAACGACGGCGAATGGCTGCGCGAACGCGGCGGCAACCAGTACCGCCGCGCCGCCTGGATACAAGAGAACAACCGCTGGCGCCTGGATCGTGGCGGCTGGGTTGCCGCGCAAGTGCAGCCCGTGCGCTACGACGAAATCCGCATCGCCCCGCCGCCACCGCGCCGCGAAGCCATCCCGCGCGCGCGCCACGGCTACATTTGGGCGCCCGGCCACTGGGAATGGCGTGGCCAGCGCTACGCCTGGACGCAAGGCGTATGGATCGCCGAACGCCCCGGCTACGTGTATGCGCCGCCCGCCTGGAACCAGCGCGATGGACGCTGGCAGATGGAGCAAGGCCGCTGGTCGCCACGCGGCCCGAACGGCGACCGCGACCGCGACGGCATCCCCAACCGCTATGACCGCGACAATGGCAACCGCCACGACCGCGACGGCGATGGCATTCCGAACCGCGACGACCGGCGTCCGGATAATCCGCGCCGCTACTAAAATGCGGCTGTAGTCCCCACCAAGGCCACCGTTCGCGGTGGCCTTGTCATTCTCCCGACATATCCATGTATTAGAATCGCGCGACGATCAATCACACTGCGCGAGAAAGATTCACGATGGCGATGGAAACTGCCGGTTTTACCTACGGCTCGGACACTTCAGGCCTGGTCTGGGGCTTCCTGTTTGGCCGCGAGGCGCAGCCGCTCGCGCTCGACTCGACGGCCGCCCTGGCCTGGCTGGCCGATGGCGCGGCGCGCCCGGCGCAGGAATTCGTCTGGCTGCATTTCAACCTGTCGCATGCGGCCAGCGAAAAATGGCTGATGACGCACACGCAGCTGGCCGATGAATTTTATGAAACCCTGCACCAGGGCTCGCGCTCGACGCGCATCGAACAGGCGGAAAACACCCTGATCGCCGTGGTCAACGATGTGGTGCACAATTTCTCGTTCGAAGCGTCCGACATTTCCACCATGTGGGCCAGCGTGGCGCAAAACCTCGTCATCACGGCGCGCCGCGCGCCGCTGCAGTCGATCGAGCGCCTGCGCCAGGCCGTCATCAAGAACCACGAGCCGATCCGCTCGTCGGTGGAGCTGCTGATCCATCTGCTGCGCGACCAGGCCGACGTGCTGGTCAACATCGTGCGCGACGCCGTGGCGCGGGTCGACGATATTGAGGATCACTTGCTGGCCGGGCGCCTGGTGCCGAAACGCGAAGACCTGGGCGCCATGCGGCGCGTGCTGGTGCGGCTGCAGCGCCTGCTGGCGCCGGAACCGGCCGCCCTGTTCCGCCTGCTGCAACGCCCGCCTGGGTGGGTGTCGGAGCTGGACAGCCTGGAATTGCGCCAATCGACGGAGGAATTTTCGGTGGTGCTCAGCGATATGTCGTCCTTGCAGGAACGCATCAAGCTGCTGCAGGAAGAGATTGCCGCCAGCGTCAACGAGGAAAACAGCCGCAGCCTGTTCGTGCTGACCATCGTCACCGTGCTGGCCTTGCCGATCAATATCATCGCCGGCATGCTGGGCATGAATGTGGGGGGAATTCCGCTGGCCCAGCACCCGCAGGGCTTCTGGATCATCGTTGCCATCATCGTCACGTTCACGGTCGTGGCGGGATGGCTGGTGGTGCGCGTGCAACGCAATAGCTGACTATCGGAAACACGGCCTGGCAGGCGAACGGCAGGCGCCGTCCGCCGTCACTGCTTGCCGCGCCTAGCGGTGGTATTCGCCAGCCCGTTCAGGCTGGTAAACGATTTCCTCGATCTTGACCTTCACCACGCCACCCGGCATGGGCCAGGCGATGCTGTCGCCCACGGACAGGCCCAGCAGCGCGCTGCCGACGGGCGCCAGCACGGATATGCGGTCGGCCTGGCCTTCCACATCCTTCGGATACACGAGCGTCAGGCAAAACTCTTCCTTGTTTTCCACCGTGAAGCGTACGGTGGAATTCATCGTCACGACGGTCGGGGGAATCTCTTGCGGCTCGAGCACATCGGCGCGGCCCAGCTCATCGAGCAAGGCGGCCTTGTCCGGCGACAGATTATTACCCAAGGCATACAACAACGCTTCCAGTCGTTCCAGGTCTTGTGACGACAAAATAATTTTTGGTTTTTTTTCCAAGATATCCTCACTATTGATCATTAGGGCGACGTCCGGTTTTGCTGGCGGCAGTTTGCTTGGCCGCAGCAGACAAAACAAACAGCATCAGAACGTCCATCATCAGCGGATTATGGACGAACTCGCGGAGCAAGGCCATAGCGTTCTCGCATTCTTCATTAAAATTTATTAAAATCAATGACTTGCAATAGGCCATACGGACAGAAAATTAATCCGCACCGGGATGGCGGGGGCATTGAAGTTATTCTTGATGGCATTTTATTTATTGTCAGCATGTTTTTAAGGAAAAAACAGACTGGCAAAAAAAGGATTAAAATTCAGTTTGGATTATTATTAGAAAGACACTCCCGCCTTTTCCGCCTGTCTTGTCGCCTTGCCTGCTGCCACCGGCCTGTGGCATGCACACAAAATTGCCGCGCGCCCTGTACTTTCACGCTGCGAAATGACAATATGTCGGCCTTAACAACACGTTGAGAGTTCCGGCTCACTTCGGTTTTCATCAGACTGGAACGTAAAGTATGGCTGGGCGAGGCGGGATCACACGGGGCGGCGGCAAGCGGGGCCGGCAGGAGAAAGTGTTATGATGGCGCCATTGACGTTGCCGTCGGCGCAATTGCGCGGCGACCGGATAGCCAAGCTGAACTTGCTGGCTGCGGCGGCCATGCTGGCCATGGCCAGCCTGCTGCTGATCCTCTTCCAGTTGTTTTCCCTCCAGGCATCTTTCCAGCGCACGCTGCGTATTCAAGCCGACATGCTGGCACCTGCCGCCACCCAGGCCATGCGCCAGGACAATCGTCTTGCAGCGCAACAACTCCTCGCTTCCCTCGCCGCCGCCCCGCATCTCCAGCAAGCACTGCTCTACAGCCCCTATGGCACGCCGTTTGCCCGCTACGCGCGCAGCAGCGCCGATGTCGCGCCCACGGCGCCGCGCTACGGCCTGCAGATCGCTTACCTGGACGGCAGCGCCGCCATCCTGAAGGCCTTGCCCGGCGGCGGCGCGCTGTACCTGCGCGCCAGCCTGGCGCCGCTGTACGCCAGCCTGGCGCAATTTGCCGCCTTCACCCTGCTGGTCTGCCTGTGCGCGTTCGGCCTGACATTCCTGATGGTGCGCCGCACGCGCACCGCCGCCCAGCATGCGGAACACCATTTGCATTACCTGGCCCACGTCGACCCGGTCACGCAACTGCCGAACCGCCATGAGTTCAACGACGCCCTGGCCTACGCGCTGGCGCGCGCCGACCGCCAGGACAGCAGCGTGGGCCTGCTGCTGCTGGACCTGGACAACTTCAAGGTCGTCAACGATACGCTGGGCCACCACTGCGGCGACCAGCTGCTCAAGCTCGTATCCGAGCGCCTGGTGGCCATCCTGCGCGGCACCGACATCATTTGCCGCATCGGCGGCGACGAATTCGTCGTCATCGTGGAACCGGCCGACGACGCCTCGGAAATGGCCAGCGTGGCGCGCAAGATCCACGCCGTGCTGGCCGCGCCGTTCGACCTCGAAGGCCACCAGCTGTATGTCAGCGCCAGCATCGGCGTGAGCCTGTATCCGTTCGACGCGCAGGACGTGGCCACCCTGACGCGCAATGCCGATACGGCCATGTACCACGCCAAGCACCTGGGCAAGAACCGCTACGCCGTGTTCAAGGCCGAAATGGAATTGCGCGCGCAGCGCCGCCTGCGCATGGAAGCGAACCTGCGCCGCGCACTGCAAAACGAGGAACTGTACTTGCACTACCAGCCGCAGATCGACTTGCGCAGCGGGCGCATCGTCGGCGTGGAAGCGCTGATACGCTGGAACTGCCACGACATGGGCCAGCTGAGCCCCGCTGAATTCATCCCCGTGGCCGAGGAAAGCGGCATCATCGTCGACCTGGGACGCTGGGTGCTGCAAAGCGCCTGCCGGCAGGCGGCCCTGTGGTGCAAGGCGGGACTGCTCGATTCGCTCGAGCACGTGGCCGTCAACCTGTCGGCCTGCCAGGCGCGCGACCCGGGACTGATGGACGATATCCGCGCCATCCTGGACGAAACGCAGCTGCCGCATGGCTTGCTGGAACTGGAAATCACGGAAGGCGTCTTGATGGACAATGTCCACGCCAACGTGGAACTGATGCGGCGACTGCAGGAAACGGGCATTCACCTGTCGATCGACGATTTCGGCACCGGCTATTCCTCGATGTCGTACCTGAAGCGCCTGCCCATCGACCAGTTGAAAATCGACCGCAGCTTCGTGCGCGACCTGCCCGGCGAGGGCGAAGCCATCGTCACGGCCATCATCGCCATGGCGCACAGCCTGCATTTGAAAGTGGTGGCCGAAGGCGTGGAAACGGTGCAGCAGGTGGAGTTTCTGAGAAAAGCCGGCTGCGATAATGTGCAGGGCTTTTTCTTTGCGCGTCCGATGACGGCGGCGCAGCTGACGGCGCTGCTGCTGGAACGGCGCGACTGGAGCACGCGCACGATCCTGCAGGCGTAAAAAAAGGGCAGAACCACTGGTTCTGCCCTTGGCACCTACTGCATATTCATTAAGCCAACTTCGCCGAATGCTCGCGCGTCGCGTGGAACGTCAGCTTCGGCCAGCGCTCTTCCGTCAGGCGCAGGTTCACGCCCGACGTGGCCAGGTAAGCCATGTTGCCGGCCGCATCGTAGGCCACGTTGTGACCCAGCGCGTTTTCGAAATCCTGCAGGATGCGCTTGTCGTCGCAGCTGACCCAGCGGGCGCTGCTGATGCTGGTGCCTTCGAACACGGCGTCCACGCCATATTCGTTGAGCAAACGGCTGGCCACCACTTCGAACTGCAGTACGCCGACGGCGCCCAGTACCAGTTCGCCGCCCTGCACCGGCTTGAAGACCTGCACCGCGCCCTCTTCGCCCAGCTGCTGCAAGCCCTTGTGCAACTGCTTGATCTTCAGCGGATTACGGATGCGCACGGAGCGGAAGAAGTCTGGCGCGAAGTACGGGATGCCCGTAAACGTCAGCATCTCGCCCTCGGAAAAACTGTCGCCGATCTGCATGTTGCCGTGGTTCGGCAAACCGATGATGTCGCCCGCGTACGCTTCCTCCACCTGTTCGCGCGACGATGCCATGAAGGTCACCACGTTCGACACCTTGATCTCGCGCCCCAGGCGCAAGTGCTTGACCTTCATGCCGCGCTCGAAACGTCCCGAGCACACGCGCAAGAAGGCGATGCGGTCGCGGTGGGCCGGGTCCATATTCGCCTGGATCTTGAAGACGAAACCGGTAAATGGCTGCTCGGACGGCGCCACCGAACGCACGGTCGCGTCGCGCTCGCGCGGCGCCGGCGCCCAGTCGACCAGCGCCGAGAGAATCTCGCGCACGCCAAAGTTGTTGATGGCCGAACCGAAGAACACGGGCGTCTGCACGCCGGAGAGGAATTCTTCCAGGTTGAACGGGTTCGACGCGCCGTGCACCAGCTCCACTTCCATGCGCAGCTGATCCATCTCCAGCGGGAACATCTCCTGCAGGCGCGGGTTATCGATGCCCTTGATGATTTCGAAGGCGCCGTCGGCCTTCTCTTCACCGGCCTTGAACAGCATGATCTCGTCGTTCAGCAGGTGATACACGCCGCGGAAGTTCTTGCCCATGCCGATAGGCCAGGTGACGGGCGCGCACTGGATCTTCAGCACCGATTCGAGTTCGTCGAGCAGGTCCAGCGGATCGCGCGTCTCGCGGTCCATTTTGTTCATGAAGGTGACGATGGGCGTATTGCGCATGCGGCACACGGCCAGCAGCTTGATCGTCTGCGCTTCCACGCCCTTGGCCGCATCGATCACCATCAGCGCCGAGTCGACTGCCGTCAGCACGCGGTAGGTATCTTCCGAAAAGTCCTGGTGACCCGGTGTGTCGAGCAGGTTGACGACGTGGTCGCGGAATTCGAACTGCATCACCGAGGAGGCGACGGAAATGCCGCGCTGCTTCTCGATTTCCATCCAGTCCGACGTCGCGTGGCGGCCCGATTTACGGGCCTTGACGGTACCGGCCATCTGGATCGCGCCCGAAAACAGCAGCAGTTTTTCCGTCAGGGTGGTTTTACCCGCATCCGGGTGGGAAATGATGCCGAAGGTGCGGCGGCGCTGCACTTCGCGCGCGATCACGGCCGGCGCCTTGCTGCTGACTGACGCTGCGGCGATGTCCGCGCTGTCAGTGGAATCGGGGGTGTTGCTGTCGTTCTCGTTGGCCATATTGGTGACCATAATATGGCCCTCGCAAAAAACCCTCGATTTTACAGAAGGATCGGCCTTCCGTGTGAACTGCTTCACTATGGCGAAAAGCAAAATCGCCCACTTCATCAAGGGGTCACAATCCGCAGGCAACATTGCACTGCAGAAATGTTGCCACTCTTCCCTGGAAACCCGATGAAAATGCTCCTCACCCCCGCCATCCGACTCATGCAGCGCTTGCGCCTGCTGCCCAAATTCATGCTCGTCTGCCTGGTCTTCCTGCTGCCGCTGGCGCTGGCAACCACTTTGCTGATCTCGGAGCTGGGCAAATCGCTGGCCCAGGCACAAGATGCGCAGCGGGGCGTGGCGTATGTGCGCCAACTCCAGGAAGGCACGCGGCTGCTGCAGCAGCGGCGCGGTCTCGAGCATTTGCGCCTGAGCGGCAAGGCGGGCATGGACAACACGGCCCTGAATGCGCGCATCACGGCCGCGCTGGCGGCCCTGATGCGCTTGCCGGCGGGCGCGGGCCTGCCCCAGGCCGCCGAGCTGACGAAGCAGTGGCAAGCCCTGCTGGGCCGCCAGGCAGGCCTCGCCGCGCGCGACAGCTACGCGGCGCACACGGCGCTGCTGCGCCAGGCGGCCAAACTGGGCCAGCTGGTGGCGGACCGCTCGCACCTGAGTCTGGACCCGGACGCGGGCGCCAACCACCTGAGCGCCGTGTTTACCGCCACCCTGCCCGACCTGGCCGAGAGCCTGTCAGACATCGGCGGGCGCGGCGCGGCCTACATCGACACGGGCCTGTTCGAAGCGAATGAAGATCAACTCGTCAACGCCAACGCCCTGATCGCGCGCCACGAACTGGAACGCCTGCCGGCCCGCTACGACGAAATCATCGCTGCCAAGCCGGCATTGCGCGCCAGCCTGCAGCCGGCCCTGAAAGCCGTGCCTGCCGCGCTGGCCTTCCTCGAACGCACGAAGAATGAGGTGACGAATTCCTACGACCAGACCTCGGGCGCGCAATTCCACGGGGCCGGCATGCAAGCCATCGACGCCCTGCACGCGCTCTCCGGCGCCTCGGCCAGCGCGCTGGACGGCTTGCTGGCGCAGCGCATCGCCCGCGACGAGGCGCGCCGCGCTCTGATCCTGGCAGCCATGCTGCTGGTGCTGCTGGCCGCCGCCTACTTGTGCGCGGGCTTTTATGCCGCGTTCGCGCGCGACGTGACGCAATTGCGCGTGGCCGTCGGCGCGGCGGCGGCGGGCGACCTGTCGCAGCGCATCACCTCGCAGGCGCACGACGAGATCGGCGACCTGGTGCGCGACTTCGGCGCCATGACGCATGGCCTGGCCACCCTGGTGCAGGAAATCCGCGGCGGCGCGGCCGTCATCGCGGCGGCCGGCGCCGATATCGCCCAGGGCAACGCCGCCCTGTCCGGCCACACGGCCACGCAAGCGGACGCGCTGGGCGCCACCGTGGACTCGATGCGCGAGCTGACGGCCACCGTGGGCCGCAACGAAGCCCACGTAGGACAGGGGCGCACCTTGGTGGCGACAGCGGCCGACGTGGCCCTGCGCGGCGGCCAGACCGTGGGCGCCGTGGTCGAGACCATGGCCTCGATCAAGGCCAGCTCGCACAAGATCGTCGACATCATCGGCGTCATCAACGGCATCGCCTTCCAGACAAATATCCTGGCCCTGAATGCGGCCGTGGAAGCTGCCCGCGCGGGCGAGCAAGGACGCGGCTTTGCCGTCGTGGCGTCCGAGGTGCGCAGCCTGGCGCAGCGCTCGAACGAGGCGGCGCTGGAAATCAAGCGCCTGATCGGCGATTCGGTGGCCACCGTGGATGCGGGTGGCGACCTCGTCAATGCCGCCGGCAACACCATGCGGCAAGTCGTCGATGCGGTGCAGCAAGTAGCCGTGGTAATCGGACGCATCAGCAGTGCCGGCTCCGAGCAGAATGGCGAGATCACCCGCATCAACCAGGCGCTGGCGCAAATCGACGACATGACGCGCCAGAACGCGGGCCTGGTCGACGAGGCGCGCGCCGGTTCGCAGCGCCTGCACCAGGAAGGCGAGGCGCTGACGCAGGCCGTCAGCCGCTTCCGACTGGGGGAACACGAGGTGACTGGCACGCGCCAGGCACACGCCGCGACCGTGCGCAACGGCTTGCCCAGCGTGCGTCCGGCCGGCCTGTGGAGCGCCAACAAGCCGCGCGTCATACCACAAAATCGCGCAGAACGGCGCAAGGCTAGCTAGTCAAAAGTGTGCACGTAGGACAAGGACTACAATTTCGCCTCAAAAGAGACTACAAAGTGGCGACTGCTAATCTTATGTTCGCCACTTACATAAGCTTTTAAAGTAGCTACATCGCGATCTGCACCGCGCGGTTGAAAAAAACGCCGTTACCACATGGAGTCGGCAACTTTTTTTGACCAGCAACGCGGCAGTCGCACTCCGATGTAAAAAGCCTGTGAGGAATACTATGAGCCATACTCAACTTATCGCCCCGGTCCAGAAGAACCAGTTGCTGCCGCGCGCCATGCCAGCGGCCGGACGGGAAATCAAGCTTGCGTCGCGTGTTAGCCTCAGCAGTGCCCAACAGAATGAATTGCTGGCCGCCCTGCCGCGCGCCGCGCTCGAATCGCTGTTCGAAGACCTGGAACTGGTGGAACTGCCTTTCGGCAAGGAATTGTATGCCTATGGTAACAACATGGAATACAGCTACTTCCCCACCACCGCCATCATTTCCTTGCTGTATGTAATGGAAGACGGCGCCACGACGGAAATCGCTGTCGTCGGTCATGAAGGCGTGGCCGGCGCCTCGCTGCTGGCGGGCGAGCGCGCCATGTGCACGGCCGTCGTGCAAAGTGCCGGCTATGGCTACCGCCTCAAAACACAAAGCTTGCGCGACGCCTTCAACCAGGGCGGCGCCCTGCCGCAGCTGTTGATGCGCTATACCAACGCCCTGTTTGCCCAGATGGCGCAGAACGCCGTCGGCGGCCGCCACAGCTCGATCGAGCAAAAGCTGTGCCGCTGGCTGCTGGACCGCCTGGACCGTTCGCCATCGAATGAATTGAAAGTCACGCAAGAGCTGATCTCCATCATGCTGGGCGTACGCCGCGAAAGCATCACGGCCGCCGCCGGCAAGCTGCAGGAAGAAGGCTTGATCCATTATCGCCGCGGCAACATCACGGTGCTGGACCGCACCGGCCTGGAATGCTATGCGGGCGAGTGCTATAAAGTGGCCAAGACGGAATACGACCGCTTGCTGCGCGACGTCTCGCGCTGCTAATGCGCTGCTGATCCTGGCAGGCAAGATAGATAAAAAATGGCCAGGCTACACGCCCGGCCATTTTTTCATCCCTGCACAGTCAAACGCTGGCGCCCTCGTCGATCTCTTCCGGCTCCGGTGTCAGCGGCAGCGGAATCACGGCTTCCACGCAAGTCCCCTTGCCTTCCGGGCCCTGGCGCACGGTGAGGGTGCCGCCCAGCAGCAAGGCGCGCTCGCGCATGCCCAGCAAGCCGTGCGACATGGGTTTTTGCAGCGCATCTTCGGTAATGCCGATGCCGTCGTCGATCACGCGCAGCACCAGGCCGTGTTCATTGCGTTTCAATGTCACGCTGACCATGCCGGCACGTGCATATTTCAGGATATTCGTCAGCGATTCCTGCACGATACGGAACAGGGCGATCGTCAGGGTGGCTTCGCGGTTGTCGATATTGATGGCCACGTCCGTTTCGCAGCGCACCGAACTCATGCGCGCAAAATCCTCGCAATAGCTTTCGATGGCGGCGCACAGGCCCAGGTTGTCCAGCAGGCTGGGGCGCAAATCCTCGACGATGCGCCGCTTGAGTTCCACCGTTTCCAGCAAGGTCGCCTTGGCGCGGCGCAATTGCGTGGCCAGTTCCGGCTGCGTGTGCGCCAGTTGCTGCGTGACGGCGCCCAGGTCCATGCTGATCGACGTCAAGTTGGCGCCCAGTTCATCGTGCAGTTCGCGCGCCAGGCGCGCCTTTTCCACTTCATTGACGCTGATCAAATGGCGCGACAGCACGGATAACTGCTCGGTACGCTTGCTGACCGTCGATTCCAGGGTGTCATTGGCATTTTGCAGCGCATACTCGACGGCTGCGCGGTTCTGGAAGCTGCGCCGCACCAACTGATAAAACATGATCAGCACGAGGATGGCCAGGGCATTGATGCCGATGCCGAGCAGCACAGCTTTCTGGTACTCATGGTAAAAGGCGGCGCTGCCGGACGACAGCGCTTCATTCTGCTCGCGCGTCATGATCACCACTTGCAGGCGGATCTCGTCCATGGTGGCACGGTCATCGGTCACGCGGGAAATATTGACAATCTCAGCCAGTCCGCCCTGCTTGTAGACGTCGATCGATTGTTGCAGCATCGACATCTTGCGACGGATCAAGTTTTTCAGCTGGCCCAGGTTTTTCAGTTGCGTGGGACTGCCCGCGAGCAAGGTTTGCAGCTCGTTGAATTCGTTCTCGATTTCGGTGCTAGCCGTCTTCGACGGCCCAAGATAGGTTTCGGAACCGGAAATGAAATAGCCGCGCAAGCTGCTTTCCGCATCTAGCACGAGCACGTTCAAATACTGCAGGCGGTCCGCCACGCGGGCGCTCTGGCTGAGCAAGGCGTTCGTGCCCTTCAGCGACTGCAGGTTATGATAGAGACTGAAACCATTGAGTACAAGCAGCAAGGCGCAAGTGACGCACAGGATCGTCTTGTACAGGGGCAGGCGGTGATTCGGGGCCGGTTCAGCAGTGAAATACATCCTGGTGTGCATCCTTAGCAAGGTTCGGCGCGGGAGAAAGCGCCGGCGCCGGCCAATTATAGTCCTCGCCACAAACTGCTGCACTGCACAAGTCGTGCTGGCTAGCTGGCTGAGCGATCATGTTTCCATGATCGCACCGCAGAGCTAGTCAAGCAAATTGTTTTTCATTGCGTAATAGGTCAAGTCGCTGTTGGATTGCAAGCCCATTTTTTCCATGATGCGCGTACGGTAAGTACTTACCGTCTTGATGCTTAGCGACAGGGCCACACCGATATCGGACACGGTGGCGCCGCGCGCCAGGCGCAGGAAGACCTGGAACTCACGGTCCGACAATTCCGTATGCAAAGCGGCATTCGTATCGCGGTCGAACGACTGCGCCAGCAACTCGCCCACGGTGGAGCTGACATAGCGGCGCCCCTGGAACACGGTGCGCACGGCCGTCATCAGCTCGTCGGCTTCGCATTCCTTGTTCAGATAGCCATTCGCGCCCATCTTGAACAGGTTCAGCGCGTATTGCTGCGCGGGATAGCCGCTGAGTATCAACACGGGCAATTCCGGCTGTCCCTGGCGTATCGTGCGCAAGGTATCGATGCCGCTCTGATCGGGCATGGCTATATCAAGCAGCAACACATCGCAAATTTCGCGGCGGGCGATATCGAGCGCTTCGCGCCCGGTACCGGCTTCCGCCACCACACTGAAATCGCTCGACGACGAAAAAATCTGTTTGAATCCAGCTCGTACTATTTGGTGATCATCACAAATGGCAACGCGTATCATTGTTTCCCCTTAAATTTTCCTGGCCTGGGAAAGACTACCGGAACCTGAACGCTGCTCCGGCTTAGCGTCACTAACAAAAACGCAACATTAACATTATATTCAAAATATGGAGCACCGTATGGCAGCGTCAGCGCCAAGACGGAGCGCCCATGCAGTATAGTCAACCGGTCTCGGACAACCCCACCTATATTGGTACAAATCTTATTTTAGCAAGTTTAAAATCGCAATTAATTCATTACGTATCCACACGCGGTCCAGCGGCGCTTCCTGCGGCACGACGGGCATGGCCGGCAGCACAGGCAATTCGTCCACGATGGCATGCGATGCGCCACGGCTATCGAGCTTGTTGCGCGCGCCACTGATGGTAAAACCTTGCTCATACAGCAATTCGCGGATACGGCGTATCAGCAGCACCTCATGGTGCTGATAATAACGGCGGTTACCACGTCGTTTGACCGGCTTGAGCTGGGAAAACTCCTGTTCCCAGTAGCGCAACACATGCGGTTTGACGCCGCACAACTCGCTCACCTCGCCGATCGTGAAATAGCGTTTCGCCGGAATGGGCGGCAAGGCGATCAACTCGGTTTTACTGATGCGCTCGTTCATCGCCACTCACTCAGGCAGCACGTGCCAGCGGACTACTCTCTTCGACCATGCTTTTCAGCTTCTGGCTCGCATGAAAAGTCACGACTCGGCGCGCCGTGATGGGAATCTCTTCACCCGTCTTCGGATTGCGGCCCGGCCGCTGTGGCTTGTCACGCAACTGGAAATTGCCGAAACCGGACAACTTGACGGCCTCGCCACGCTCGAGCGCATTGCGGATCTCATCGAAAAAGGTCTCGACCATATCCTTCGCTTCGCGCTTGTTCAGGCCCACTTGCTCGAACAACAGTTCGGCCAGTTCCGCCTTGGTCAAGGTGGGTAAATCTTTTTCCGCTTCCTGGCGCACTTTGGCAACCAGCATGGCCCGATGCAGATCTGCGGCCAGTGCGGACTGCAGTACGGCGGAATCAACGTCGCTGTTATTAATTTTCCTGCCCTGCCTTTTCTGTGCGCCCGAGCCAGCCACATGGCAAGCTCGTCTACGGTTGACGACGGAAAGGCCGTCACGCAAGGCGACGGCCAGTCCGGTAATTACGAACGCAATTTCGCGTCGTGGCCCTGCTTGGCAGCATCGATCAAGACAGCCATCAGGCCATCGACGACATCGTCTTGCAGGGTGTTTTGAGTATCTTGCAAGCTAATCCGGAAAGCAAGGCTTTTTTCATCCGCTTCCAGACCTTTTCCACGATATTCATCAAATAAAACAATGGCTTGCACGATACGCGCTGCCGGGCTCGACTTGGCGGCGGCATGGAAGCTGTCGAGCAGATCCTGCACGGCCACCGATTGCTTGACGACAACAGCCAGGTCACGGCTGGCGCCAGGGAATTTCGAGATTTCCTGGTACACGGGTACGACTCGTTGCGTCAAGGCAGCGGCGTCGACTTCGAACAGCACTGGCGCCAGCGGCAAGTCGTACTTTTGCATCCAGCGCGGGTGCAGTTCGCCGATGAAACCGATGACCTTGCCATCAAGTTCCACGTTCGCCGAACGGCCAGGATGCAGGGCCGGATGTTCCACCTTGGTGAAACGCAAGACCAGCGGCGCGAACAGCGCTTCCAGATCCGCCTTCACGTCAAAGAAGTCGACCGTACGCGTAGCCTGGCCCCATTGCTCTTCTGCCACCGCACCGTAGGCCATGGCGGCCACGCGTTTTGGCTGGGCGTAGCCAGCCACCGACAAGGGGCCGTTGTCCACGCTGTCGTCGCGCTGATAGATGGCGCCCACTTCGAAGATGCGCACGCGGTTCGTCTTGCGGTTCAGGTTGTAGCGCACATTGGCGATCAGGCTGCCGATCAGCGAGGAACGCATCACGCTCATCTGGCTGGCGATCGGATTCTGCAATTTGATCGGATGCGTATTGCCCGAGAAATCGCGCTCCCATGCCGTATCGACAAAGCTCATGTTAACCACTTCCTGGAAGCCCAGGTCGGCCAGTTCATGACGTACCGCAAACAAGGAGCGAGTATTTTCCGGTGCAATCTGCATCACGTTCGCGGCCACGGGCGGCAAAGTCGGGATGTTTTCAAAGCCGTACACACGCGCTACTTCCTCGATCAGGTCTTCCTCGATCTCGATGTCGAAACGGTAGCTGGGCGACGTCACGGAAAACACGCCGTCCGCCAGGGTGAATGGCAGGGCCAGGCGCGTGAAGATATCGGCGATCAGCTCATCGTTGAGCGGCACGCCGATGACTTTCTGCGCGCGCGCCGTGCGCATCGATACGGGTTGGCGCTGCGGCAAGTTCACCACGTGGTCGTCGACAGGGCCGACGGTGGTGGCTGGCGTACCGCAGATTTCCACGATCAAGGCCGTGATGCGCTCGATGTGCTCGACGGTGGTGGCGAAATCGACGCCGCGCTCGAAGCGGTGCGCCGCATCGGTCGAGAAATTCAAGCGGCGTGCGCGGCCTTGAATGGCGTTCGGCCACCAGAATGCCGCTTCCAGGTAGATGCTGTCCGTCTCGTCCGACACCGAGCTGGCGTCGCCGCCCATGATGCCGGCCAGAGATTCGATTTCCTGGTCATCGGCAATGACACCGATCCACTCGTCGACGGCGATGGTGTTGCCGTTCAGCAGCTTCACGGATTCGCCAGCCTTGCCCCAACGCACATCGAGGCTGCCATGGATCTTTGCCAGGTCAAACACGTGGCTAGGACGGCCCAGTTCCAGCATGACATAGTTGGAAATATCGACCAGGGCCGACAGCGGACGCTGGCCGCTGCGCTCGAGGCGCTGCTTCATCCAGTCCGGCGTGGCAGCACGGGCGTTCAAACCACGGATGACGCGGCCCGTGAAGCGGCCGCACAGGTCCGGCGCGCTGACTTTCACGGGCAAGATCTCATCGCTGGAAACAGGCACGGTGCGGAACTGCGGCACATTCAGGGGCACGCCCGTCAACGCCGACACTTCGCGCGCCACGCCCAGCACGGACAGGCAGTCCGCCTTGTTCGGCGTCAACTTGATGGTGAATTTCAAGTCGTTGAGCGCGAAATAATCGCGGAAATTCTGGCCAATCGGCGCGTCGTCCGGCAATTCCATCAAGCCGGCGTTTTCTTCCGACAATTTCAATTCGCGCGCGGAGCACAGCATGCCTTGCGACTCGACGCCGCGCAGCTGGCCCACCTTGATTTCAAACGGTTTGCCGTCGGCGCCAGGCGGCAGCACGGCGCCCGCCATCGCGCAAACGACTTTCAAACCCGGGCGCACATTCGGCGCGCCACAGACGATGTTGAGCATGGTGCCCGTGCCGACATCGACTTGGCACACATTCAGGCGGTCCGCATTCGGATGTTTTTCTATCTCCAGGACCAGGCCTACCACCACGTTCGAGAACGGCGGGGCGACAGGATCGACGTCCTCGACTTCGAGACCGGACATGGTCAGCAGATGGGCCAGTTCGTCCGAAGTCATCTTCGGATCGACCATGGTACGGAGCCAGTTTTCGGAAAATTGCATAATCAAGCTTTCAAATGTTCAATACGCGAGCATGCAAGGGCACGCTCCAGCGCATCGAGTGACATGGAATAATGAAACGCCTTAGTTAAACTGCTTGAGGAAGCGCAAATCTCCCTCATAGAACAGACGCAGGTCGTTGATGCCGTAGCGCAGCATCGTCAAGCGTTCCAGGCCGGAGCCGAAAGCAAAACCGATGAATTTCTCGGGATCGAGGCCGAAGTTCTTCACCACGGTCGGATGCACCTGACCAGCGCCCGACACTTCCAGCCAGCGGCCCTTCAAAGGACCCGAGCCAAAGGCGATGTCGATCTCGGCCGACGGTTCCGTGAACGGGAAGTACGAAGGGCGGAAACGCACCTGCAAATCGTCCGTCTCGAAGAAAGCCTTGACGAAGTTCAGGTACACGCCCTTCAGGTCGGCAAAGCTGATGTCTTCGGCGATCCACAGGCCTTCGACCTGGTGGAACATCGGCGAATGGGTGGCGTCGCTGTCGACGCGGTAGGTGCGGCCCGGCGCGATGACCTTGATCGGCGGCGTATGCGTGCGCGCATAGCGCACCTGCATCGGGCTCGTGTGCGTGCGCAGCAGCAAGGGCTTGCCATCGGTGTCGTTGCCATCGATGTAGAAGGTATCGTGCATGGAACGGGCCGGGTGGTTATCCGGGCTGTTCAGCGCCGTGAAGTTGGTCCAGTCGTTTTCGATTTCCGGGCCGTCGGCCACGTCGAAACCGATCGAGCGGAAGATTTCCTCGACCCGCTCCCACGTACGCGTCACGGGATGGATGCCGCCGGGCATGCGGCCACGGCCTGGCAGAGTCACGTCGATCGCTTCGGCGTTCAGACGGCCTTGCATCTGGGCATCAGCCAGCGCATCACGACGCACCGTCAGCGCGTCTTCGATCTGCACTTTGACGGCGTTGATCAGGGCGCCCTGCGCCTTGCGCGCGTCCGGGTCCAGCTTGCCCAGGCCCTTCATCATTTCAGTAATCTGGCCAGTCTTGCCCAGGTAGCGGGCTTTGGCGTTTTCAAGTGCGGCAGCGTCTGCGGCGGCGATAAAGTCAGCCTGGGCCGAGACGACGAGTTCTTCTAGGGAGTTCATGCGGCATTTCCTGTTTTGGACATCAATCCTGGACTCAGTTATCTAAAATCCAACAATCAAAAACGGAAACGGGGCATAAGGTTCACACCCCTGCCCCGCTCTTTATGACGTCACCCTACGGATGACGTTGTGCAATAACCGATGCTTACGCAGCGATTTTTGCTTTAACTGCGTTGACAATCGCAGCGAATGCTGGCTTGTCCATCACAGCCATATCGGCCAGGACTTTACGGTCCAGTTCGATATTTGCTTTTTTCAAGCCGTTCATGAATACGCTGTACGTTACGCCATGCTCACGGGAAGCGGCGTTGATACGGGCGATCCACAGGCGGCGGAAAACGCGTTTCTTGTTGCGGCGATCGCGGTAAGCGTATTGGCCAGCGCGCATAACTGCTTGCTTGGCAACACGGTATACACGGCTGCGGCGACCACGGTAGCCTTTAGCTTGAACAAGAATCTTTTTATGACGGGCACGAGCTGTAACCCCACGTTTTACTCTAGGCATAGTAACTCCTTAAATTGAGTGTGAGATTAAGCAGTCGGCATCATGCGCATGACGGATGTGACATCCGATGCGTTGATGTTACGGGTACCGCGCAACTGACGTTTGTTTTTGGTGGTTTTCTTGGTCAGGATGTGGCGTTTGAACGCGTGACCCGACTTGACTGTTCCACCTGGACGCACGCGAAAACGTTTTTTCGCGGAGCTTTTGGTCTTCATTTTAGGCATAGCAATCTGTCCTCTTACGGACAGCTCCATTTATAACAGGATTGCAGGTGGCAACACGACGCTGCGCTTAGATGCCTGCTTTCACATGTTGTGCAGCGGATGCGAGTCCACTACAGTTCACGCGGCCCGGACATTGCTGACCGGACCGCGCAAATTCTGCCTGGAATCTAGTGTCACGCCAATGCAGGCACAAACCACATCGATCCACAGTAAAACGCTATTGTAGCTTACTTCTTCTTCTTAGGCGAAAGAACCATGATCATTTGGCGGCCTTCCATCTTCGGGAACTGCTCGACCTGGCCGTACGGCTCCAGATCGGCTTTCAGACGTTCCAGCATGCGGAAGCCAATATCCTGATGCGCCATCTCACGACCGCGGAAACGCAAGGTGATCTTGGTTTTATCGCCATCTTCGAGGAACTTGATGAGATTACGCAACTTGATATTGTAGTCACCATCATCAGTCCCCGGACGGAATTTGACTTCCTTCACGAGGATGATCTTTTGCTTCAATTTGGCTTCGTGAGCTTTCTTTTGCTCCGAATACTTAAATTTGCCGTAGTCCATCAAACGGCACACCGGTGGCTGCGCGGTAGGCGCAATTTCCACCAGGTCGACGTTTGCCTCTTCCGCCAGGCGGAAGGCTTCAGCCAAACTTACGATACCGAGTGGCTCGTTATCGACCCCGCTTAAACGCATTTCAGGGGCAGTGATTTCGCCATTGATGCGATGTGACTTGTCAGTAGCTATTGTAATTTCCTTTAAAAATCTTGTAAGACGGTCGTGCAGCGAGTTTCCTCGTCAGGCCTTGGTGTCGACTTCATGTTTGAGTCGCTCAATCAGGGCATCGACGGACATGACGCCCAGATCGACATTGCCCCGCGCCCGCACGGCCACTGTATTCGCATCCCGCTCTTTGTCGCCAATTACTAAGATGTAAGGCAATTTTTGTACGGAATGTTCACGTATTTTATAGGTAATCTTCTCGTTACGCAAATCAGCCTGTACGCGCAGCCCCGCTTTGCGCAGTTTTGTTGTAACTTCCTGTACGTAGTCAGCTTGAGCGTCGGAAATATTCAACACCGACACCTGCACCGGCGACAACCACAACGGCATGGCGCCCGCATAGTGTTCGATCAGGATGCCGATAAAACGTTCCAGGGAGCCGACGATCGCGCGGTGCAGCATGATGGGCACCTGGCGGGTATTATCGACGGCCACGTATTCGGCACCCAGACGGCCCGGCATCGACGGGTCGATCTGCACGGTGCCCACTTGCCATGCGCGGCCCAGGCTGTCTTTCAGGTGGTATTCGATCTTCGGACCGTAGAACGCACCCTCGCCCGGCAGTTCCGTCCATTCCACGCCACAGGCGCGCAGGGCCGAACGCAGCGATTCCTCGGCAAAATCCCACGACTCTTCCGTGCCGATGCGGTTATCCGGCCGCAAGGCTAGTTTCACATCGATATTCGTAAAGCCGAAAGCCGTGTACACATCCATGGCCTGCTGGTGGAAAGCCGTCACTTCGCCGGCGATCTGCTCTTCCAGGCAGAAAATGTGGCCATCATCCTGCGTAAAGCCGCGCACGCGCATCATGCCGTGCAAGGCGCCCGACGGTTCGTTGCGGTGGCATTGACCGAACTCGCCGTAGCGCAATGGCAGGTCGCGGTAGCTGCGCATGCCATTGTTGAAGATCTGGATATGGCCAGGGCAATTCATCGGCTTCAGCGCATAGGCGCGGTTTTCCGATTCCGTGATGAACATGTTTTCACGGTAATTGTCCCAGTGACCGGTTTTTTCCCACAGGCCACGGTCAAGAATTTGCGGCGCCTTGACTTCCTGATAGCCATTGACCTGATACACATTGCGCATGTATTGCTCGACTTGCTGCCAGATCGACCAGCCTTTCGGATGCCAGAAGATCAGGCCCGGCGCTTCCTCCTGGAAATGGAAGAAATCGAGCTGCTTGCCCAACTTGCGGTGATCGCGCTTTTCCGCCTCTTCCAGGTTGTGCAGATACAGCTCCTGATCTTCCTTCTTGGCCCAGGCCGTGCCATAGATACGCTGCAGCATCTCGTTTTTCGAGTCGCCGCGCCAGTAGGCGCCAGCCAGCTTCATCAGCTTGAACACTTTCAACTTGCCCGTCGATGGCACGTGCGGGCCACGGCACAAGTCCGTGAACTTGCCTTCGGAATACAGCGACACTTCCTGGTCGGCCGGAATCGAACCGATCAACTCAGCCTTGTACGCTTCGCCGATGCTCTTGAAGTAGGCGATGGCTTCGTCGCGCGCGACAACCTTGCGCGTGACTTGCTCATCCTTCTTGGCCAGCTCCGTCATTTTCTTTTCGATCGCCGTCAAATCTTCCGGCGTGAACGGGCGCTTGTAGGCGAAGTCATAGTAAAAGCCGTTGTCGATCACGGGACCGATGGTCACCTGTGCGTCGGGGAACAATTCCTTGACGGCATACGCCAGCAAGTGGGCCGTCGAGTGACGGATCACTTCCAGACCATCGGCGTCCTTGTCCGTCACAATCGCCAGTTCCGCGTCTTGCTCGATCAAATAGGAGGTGTCGACCAGCTTGCCGTCGACCTTGCCGGCCAGAGCAGCCTTGGCCAGGCCGGTACCAATATTGGCCGCAACCTGGGCCACGGTGACCGGGCCGTCAAATTGACGGGCGGAACCATCGGGAAGTCGGATTGTAAGCATATTGATCTCCATATCGGCGCTGGCGCCAGGTAAAACTGCAATGTGTGATGGGTAAAATAACTGAAAGGAAAACGCAGACGCAAAAAAACGCGGACTAGCCGCGTTTTTCACTTTCTTGAGACAAAGGAAACCCGTTCGACTAGCGTCACTCCCAAAGCTTGGTAGTAGTTCGCGGTGTCATAACCGGTTTTACCTTTCTCTCTAACTGCATTCTGGTGGGCGGTGAGGAATTCGAATCCCCGACCCCTTGGATGTCGACCAAGTATTCTAACCAGCTGAACTAACCGCCCGTAAAACTTTTGTTGATCATTGTATTTCAAATGACCGCTTGCGGCTTGCGCCAGCTTAAAACCATCTACTGCTAAATTCTGGTGGGCGGTGAGGAATTCGAATCCCCGACCCCTTGGATGTCGACCAAGTATTCTAACCAGCTGAACTAACCGCCCCGAAGACCAGCATTATAGAGAGGCTTTCCCAGAATGACAAGGGCTGTTTTACAGGAAACTTTAATCTGTTTTTCATCCGCTTCCCGGGCGTCAGCCCCCTTTATATAGAGTAGGCCCGGCGCACGCGGAATGCCGCTAGAATCGCGGCATGAACTCCACCATATTAGCCTGGCTGAAAACCCTGAGCCGCCTCTGCGGTTTTGAAACGGCCGACTCCTTCCCGCCCGGCCACCCGTATGCGCGCACGCGCTGGGAAGCCGCGTATTTCGATATCGCCTCCGACGTGAAGCCGGACGAGATCGAACGGCGCCTGTGCGCGGCCATTACCAACACGCCGAGCGTCTTCGCCTACATCACCAATCCCACGCCGCGCATGCAGCGCGCGCTGCTGAACGTGATCCACGACCGGCTGCGGCGCCAGCCCGGCGCGGGCGCCACGGACCTGGTCTTGCTATTGATCAATGCCTACGCCAGCGACCACATCACGGAAGCCGTGCCCGGCTTGCGCACCCTGATCTTCAACACGGAACATGAGGACACGAATCTGCGCGTGCATGCCATCCTGGAGTTACTCGTGGGTACGCCACGTGGACTGGACGTCATCGACATGTAATCGTCACGCATGATTAGCGGGAACGTAGCGCGCCCGCAAGCGCATGAACGGCGTTTCCACCAAGCTATATAAGAGCCAGCCCGTGGCGATGCTGACAGCGATACTGACCAGTATCGCCGGCGCACCGTCCGGCCCGTAGCCAAAGTCTTGCAAAAAAGGACGCAGCAGAATGCACAGTTGCTTGTGCAGCAGATAAATCGCATACGACCACAACGCCAGGCTGGCCGCGCCAGGCACGCGCAGTTTATAGAGCACACTGCCGGGGCTGAGTGCCGCAATCAGCAATAAAGTAAAACTGGCCGCCAGGGCCGGATAGCCAAACACCGTCACCCAGTAACCATAGTGATCGGTGAGAAACACATAAAATATCAGCGCCGTAGCAAAGATCCCCACCAGCAAGGCGCGGTTGCCATACGAGGTCAGGCGCAGCCAGGCGCCCGGATGGTAGTTTCTCAGCAGCGCCAGCGCCACGCCCGCCACCAGCTCGTCGAAGCGGCACCACGACGCGTAATAAATGTATTTGTAATAGCCAAGGCCGCCGCGCGGCACTTGCACGTATTCATCCCACAGGGAGGCGCGCACCAGCATGCCAACGATAAAGCTGGCGGCCACGGCCAGCCATGCCCACAGCAGCGACTTGCGGCAGGCGGCAACAAGCAAGGCCACGGCCGGCAGCAGCACGTAGAACTGCTCTTCCACGCAGAGCGACCAGGCATGCGAAAACGCCGTGCCCGGCGTCAAATTGATGTTCTGCGTAAACGTCAGGAATTTCCACAGCGGCAGCAGCGCGCTGTCGCCGCGAAACGCGGGCCATAAATAATACAGGGCCAGCACGGCATAGAAACTGGGCAAGGTGCGCAGGAAGCGCCGCGCATAGAAATGGAGCAAGGAAAAGCCGCGTTCGCTACGCAAGGATGCGAATATCTGGTTGCCAATCAGGTAACCGCTGAGAGCAAAGAACAGGTCCACACCTGTCCAGCCGATTTCTCCCCAGAAACCAAACGCCCCGCCCTCGCTGACGAACAGCAAATAATGGTTCATGAAGACGAGCACGATGGCCAGCGCGCGCAAGGTGTCGAGGCCAGGCAGGCGCGAGGAAGATGAAGATGACGACATGGATATCAGCAAGGAAAAACAACGGTGGCGCCGATCATGCCATGCCGGACGTTGCCACGGCCAACTTTTTGCAGGCGTCCACGGCGAATCCCGCTAAAATATGCCGACCCCGCTTTCCCTTCCCGCAACAGCATAGGATATGTCCAGCATGAGCAGCGCACTCCATTTCAAATCCATCAACTACACGGGCCAGGGCAGCGGTCCGCGCCTGATCGTCACCGGTGCCGTGCACGGCAATGAAACCTGCGGCACCAAGGGCATCCACCGCGTGATGGCTGAACTCGACAGCGGCGCCCTCTCCATCGTGGCTGGCAGCGTCACCTTCGTGCCCATCACCAACCCGCTCGCTTACGCCAAGGGCGTGCGCAGCGGCGACCGCAACCTGAACCGCAACCTGTTCCCGAACGACAATCCGCAGGATTTCGAAGACCGCATCGCCAATTGGCTGTGCCCGTTGCTGGGCCAGCACGACGTGCTGCTGGACTTGCACTCGTTCAATGCCGAAAGCCAGCCTTTCGTCATGGTGGGGCCGCGCAACAACGACGGCCCGCTGCAACCGTTTCAACATGAGGACAAGGAGCGCGCACTGGCACGCCGCCTGGGCGTGCGCCGCTTCGTCGACGGCTGGCTGCATGCGTATGGCCAGGGCGTGCAGCGCCGCCTGGGCAATAGCGATCAGGTGGGCCTGGTCTTGCGTTACGGCGTGGGCACCACCGAATACATGCGCTCGACGGACGGTTACGCCTTGACCCTGGAATGCGGCCAGCATGCCGACCCTGCCGCACCGGATGTCGCTTACCGCGCCATCATGAACACGCTGGCATTCCTCGGCTTCATCGATGCGCCGCAACCGGAAGCCATCGCCGACGCCGACATGGAAGCGCTGAACATGGTCGTCGTGCACGACAAGCTCGATGCGGGCGACCGCTTCATCAAGACCTGGTCCAGCTTTGACAAGGTCAAACAAGGTGAACAGATTGGCGTGCGCGCCGATGGCACGCCCGTGACGGCCGAATTCGACGCCTACATCCTCTTCCCCGACGTCAACGCGGCGGCGAATGCCGAGTGGTATTACCTGGCGCGGGTTGCCAGCAGCTTTTGATTAGTGACCGACGGACTTTGAAAACAAGTTAATGACCAGCACGCCGGCAATGATCAGCCCCAGGCCGATCAGGGCCGGCGTATCGAGGCTTTGCTTGAACCAGAACCAGCCGACGGCGGAGATGAGCACGATGCCCACGCCCGACCAGATCGCGTAGACGATGCCGGTAGGAATGACCTTCAAGGTCAGGGACAAGCACCAGAAGGCGATGCTGTAGCCTACCACGGTGATGATGCTGGGCCACAAGCGGCTGAAGCCGTCCGATGCCTTCAAGGCGCTGGTGGCGATGACTTCGGCGATGATGGCGATGGCCAGGTAGAAATACGTCATGGCGAGGCTCATGCTTGCATCCTTTATTGTGGACTCAGCAGTTTCAAGCCCAGGATACCGGACACGATCAGGGCGATGCACGCGATGCGCGCGGCGCTGGCCGGTTCGCCCAGTACCATGATGCCAAAGATGGCCGTCCCAACGGTGCCGATGCCCGTCCAGATGGCGTAGGCCGTGCCCAGCGGCAAGGTGCGCAAGGCCAGGCCCAGCATCACCACGCTGCCCACCATGGAAATGGCCGTCAGCACGGAGGGCACGAGGCGGTTAAAGCCGGCACTGTATTTAAGGCCGATGGCCCAGCCAATTTCCAGCAAACCCGCCAATACCAGAATGATCCACGCCATAACTTCTCCCGAGGCGGCAGGGTCGTCCCCGCCATGCAGCCCCGTCATCGAGCGGGGTCGTCCCCGCAGGAGCAAAGGGAAAAGTATACCATTGGGTGAAAAGTCTTGCTCCAAGCACACTATCGCTAGTGCCGCTGCTCTAATCGAAAGTTGCCAAAAAACAGGCACTTGGCAGCATAATTGCCGCATCTACTCATTCTCGGAAACAATGATGCTACTTCTGGCCCAAATCCTTACCGCCCTCATCCTGCTGCTGCACGTCTACATCGTGCTGCTGGAAACCGTGCTGTTCGATGCGCGCGGACGCAAGGTGTTTGGCCTGTCGAAGGAGAAGGCGGAGGTCGTGCGTCCCGCCATGTCGAACCAGGGTTGTTACAACGGCTTTCTCGTCGCCGCGCTGGCGCTGGGCTTTTTTCACCCGGACGCGGCCATCGCCCATGCGTTTACCGTGTTCGGCCTGGCGTGCATCGCCGTGGCCGGCGTGTGGGGCGCAGCGACCGTCATGACGCGTATTCTCTACCTGCAAACAGTGCCTGCCGTCATCGCCTTACTGCTGTTCCACTTCGCATGATTTCTGCCGGGGTGGCCAGCCGGCCGCTCCTCCCCGCTCCGCACGCGCTGCGCATACCCCAAATGGGTGATGTTTCCAAAAAACATGCCCGATACAATTCCTTGTAGCAATAAAAAAGATACCACCAGACACATGGTGGCAAATCACAGTCCACAGGGGAAATCATGCAAGCACATCCAACCACCTTTGCCGTCACTTTGCTCGGCTGCCTCATGCTGTCCGCCTGCGGTGGCGGCGGCAGCGACGACAGTGGCTCGGGCAGCGGCTCCACCAGCGCCAGCGGCGGCACCTCGTCAACCTGCCAGTACAGCAATCTGATCAGCGATGCGGAACGCAAACAGGCCAGCGCCTGCGGCATCCAGGTATCGGGCAACTACACCCAGGCGGACTCGGGATACGATAGCCTCGTTTCCGCCTGCAAGCAGGGCGACAAAGCCAAGGCGGATGCCTACTACAGCGGCACGTACCAGAAAATGGTCGACTATGCGCGCAGCGTGAGCAAGGAACTCGGTTGCGGGCAAAACAATGGCCCCACCTTGCCCAACAACACCGCAGCAAGCAACTACAATTTCTGTGTCAAAAGCACCACCGTCAATGGTAAGCTCAGCTATGAAGGCACTTGCTACGGCCCCGTCAAATCCGGCGAAGGCGGCTGCGGCAGCGGTTATAACTATGTGAGTCAGTACGCTAGCCTCAGCACGTGCACCTCCGGCGGCAAAAGCTGGCTGGAATCGCGCTAAGGAAGTCGGGCGGCCGCAGCGAAGGCCGCCCCCAGATGTGTCTTGTCCACCGCTTGCCGCCATGAGGATCGCCAATGACGCCATCGCTCGCCGTCGCCAGCCAGGCGCTGATTACCCTGATCTACGAAGCGGCCACGCGGCATGGCGCCTGGTCGCAATTCCTCGCCGCCTTCGCACAACAACTGAAGTCGCACGCGGGCTTGATCTGGGCCAATGATTTCAGCAACCGCCAGGTCGACGTCCAGCTGCCAGGTAGCGGCCTGTCCGCCATCTATGGCTTCGAATCGGATGCCATGGCCAGCTTTGCCAGCTATTACGGCGCGCGTAATGTCTGGCTGGAAGACGCCACCCTGCACCGCGAAGGCGCCGTCGTCACCGGCTCCATGCTATTTCCCGACCATTGCCTGAAGAAAACCGAATACTGGACGGACTGGCTGCGCCCGCAAGACATCTTTTATACTGCGGCGGCCATCGTCGAATTGCGCGCCGAGCGCTCCACCAACGTCACCGTGGTGCGCCGCGAACGGGCCGGCGCCTACGAGGCGGGCGAGCTGGCGCTGATCCGCAGCCTGATGCCCCATCTGCAAACGGCCTTTGCCCTGCAGCGCAAGCTGCGCCGGCTGGAAGTGCTGTCCCAGAGTTCCAC
Organism: Janthinobacterium salmonicoloratum; assembly: GCF_051380845.1. Taxonomy (NCBI): domain Bacteria; kingdom Pseudomonadati; phylum Pseudomonadota; class Betaproteobacteria; order Burkholderiales; family Oxalobacteraceae; genus Janthinobacterium; species Janthinobacterium salmonicoloratum. The sequence continues at coordinate 907,171 of NZ_JBNYXV010000001.1, forward strand.
CCAGGTGCTGGAATTGCTGCCATTTGGCGTGCTGTTGCTCGACGCCACGTCGCAATTGTTATACGCCAACGAGCGGGCGCTGGCCATGACGGCTTCGACGCGTTTACTGCAGCTACGCGAAGGCGCGCCCCTGTATTGCCCGCGCGAAGCGGACAACGGCGCACTGCGGCGCATGCTGCACGAGGCAGCCCAAACGGGTACGACGGCGGCAGGCGGCCCCGGTGGCGTGCTTAACCTGAACGGCTTGACGGGAGAACAGCTACGCCTGCGCGTCACGCCCCTGCCCTCCTGGCACAGTCCGTTCGGCTCGGCCAGCGCCATTGCCGTGTTCCTCAGCGACAGCAGCGACCTGATCACTTCCCTGGCGGCCACCCTGCGCAATTTCTATGGCATGACGGTGGCCGAGGCACGCCTGACGGAAGCGCTCGTCAACGGCTATTCCTTGCAGGAATATGCCGAACGCCAGCGCATTTCCATCCACACGGCGCGCACCCAGATCAAGAGCGCCACCGCCAAGGCCGGCGCCCAGCGCCAGGTGGACCTGGTGCGCATCGTGCTGACGGGCCCTGCTGTGCTACAGCGCAATCCCCTCCCCGCCTGAGCCTTCAAAAACGCGCGCCGCCGGCACGTTTTTCATTTATATCGTAAGATGACGATATTAGAATTTGGAAAGCACGATATATACATCGCTGAAAGGCGAATTATATGTTCAGGAGAAACAACATGGATATCGACGCCATCCACAAGGCGCTGGCCAATCCGGTGCGCCGGCAGATTTTGCAATGGCTCAAGGAGCCGCAGCAGTACTTCCAGGAGCAGGAGCACCCGCTGCACCTGGGCGTATGCGCCGGCCTGATCGACCGCCGCCTGAACCTGTCGCAATCGACGGTCTCGGCGCATCTGGCCAGCTTGCAGAAGGCAGGCCTGATTTCGGCAACCAAGGTGGGCCAATGGAGTTTCTTCAGCCGCAACGAAGCCACCATCGCGGCCTTTCTCGACCACATGCAGCAAGGTTTATAGATAGGCTTATAAATAAGCACTACCGTCGCACTCCCTTCACATTGACGCCTGACCGGCACTCACAAGGAAAATCATGGCAACTTTATTCGATCCCATCACCATTGGCAGCCTGCAACTGAAAAACCGCATCATCATGGCGCCGCTGACGCGTTCGCGCGCAGGCAATCCGGGCCGCGTGCCCAACGCCCTGATGGCCGAGTACTACACGCAACGCGCTTCGGCCGGCATGATCATCTCGGAAGCGACGGCCGTCACGCCGCAGGGCGTGGGCTATGCCGACACGCCAGGCATCTGGTCCGAGGAACAGGTAGAAGGCTGGAAACACATCACCCGGGCCGTGCATGACGCTGGCGGCCTGATCGTGCTGCAACTGTGGCATGTGGGCCGCATTTCCGCCCCCGTCTTCCTCGATGGCGACTTGCCCGTGGCGCCCAGCGCCATCAAGCCGGCCGGCCATGTCAGCCTGCTGCGTCCGAAACAGGAATTCGTCACGCCGCGCGCACTGGACGCGGACGAACTCCCCGGCATCGTGGCGGCCTACCGCCTTGGCGCCGAGAATGCGAAGAAAGCGGGCTTCGACGGCGTGGAAATCCATGGCGCAAATGGTTATTTGCTCGACCAGTTCCTGCAAGACAGCACCAACTTGCGCACCGACAACTACGGCGGCTCGATTGAAAACCGCGCCCGCCTGATGCTGGAAGTGACGGACGCCTGTATCGACGTATGGGGCGCGGACAAGGTCGGTATGCACCTGGCGCCACGCCGCGACGCGCACGACATGGGTGACTCGAACCCGCGCGCCACCTTCGGCTATGTGGCACGCGAGCTGGGCAAGCGGGGCATCGCCTTCATCTGCGCACGCGAAGCACTGGGTGACGACCGCCTTGGCCCATACCTGAAGCAGGAATTTGGCGGCGTGTACATTGCCAACGAGAAAATGGACAAAGCGGCGGCCGAAGCCCTGCTGGCCAAGGGCGAAGCCGATGCCGTCGCCTTTGGCTTGTGGTTCATCGCCAACCCCGACCTGCCCATCCGCCTGCACAGCGACGCGCCCTTGAATCCCCTGAACCCGGATACTCTGTACGCGCCGGATGCGGCCGGCTACACGGACTACCCGGCCCTGGCGGCACAAGCCTGAACGGCACCCTGAAAACCTCCTGAGCGGTACTGTGCTGCTCATCCCCCGACGGCGGACGCAACGATACCAGCGCAACTGACTGCGTGACGATCACAGCGCCCGCCGCTTCACTGCCGTTCCCCACCTTCAGCGCCATCGGCGCCGTGCCGGCCGGGCCGGACGACGCGCCTGCACGCTGCTGAAGACGCGACGGATCACCTCGACCGGTACGGCGTGCTCGCGCAAATAGGCTGTCGCCACCGTCCGCCCCAGAGTGTGATGGAAAGCGACGCCCCGCTCGACGAGCTCGGCCATCACTTTGTCCGTTCGCACATGCTCCCCATTTACTTCGTCGATGCTGTTTTTCATGCCATCGCTCCCTGTCGGGTGGATCAACACTGCATCAAGTTTTGACCACTTTGTGCACATTTAGTGCCCGACGCAGTGACAAAGCATCGTTAAAATAGCGACAGCGACAGCAACAGCCCCGACACCGCATGAATAGCGGCCTCGGCTGCTTGTCGCCATCGCCAGCCCCGTATAGAATGCCTGCGCAGAATTTTTGCTTCAAGGAAAATGGCCACCAGCGCCATCCCATTAAGAACAGTGTCACTGAAGGGTATCAATGGCCGATTTATTTGTACAAGCGGGCGACTTGCCGACCTGGCACCAGCGTTGCGCGCTGCGCGTGCTGCACCTGTTCGGCTGGCGCATGCGCTTTCGCCCCTTGCCGGGGCCGCGCGGCATCGCCGTCGTCTACCCGCACACGTCCAACTGGGATTTCATGGTAGGCCTGTTCGGCAAATGGGCGCTGTCGCTGCCGTTCCGCTGGCTGGCCAAGGATTCCCTGTTCCGCGGCCCGATGGGCAAGGTGCTGCGCTACCTCGGCGGCGAACCCGTCGACCGCAGCACCACCAGCGGCACGATCCAGCGCCAGGCCGAACGCATGCTGGCCGCCGACTGGTACTGGCTGGCCATCACGCCGGAAGCGACGCGCAGCTACCGTCCGAACTGGAAAAGCGGCTTTTATCACCTGGCCGTGGCCGCCAAGGTGCCCTTGCTGCTGGTGTATATCGACTATCCGAACAAGGTGCTGGGCGTCGTCGACCATTTAAATTTAACGGGCGACAAGGATGCCGACATGGCCGCCATTGCCGCCGTGTATGCGGGCCACCAGGGCTTGCATCCTGAAAAGGCGGCGCCCATCGTGCTGTCCGACAAGCGCCCTGGCGCTTAAACGATTAAGCAAGCCCCATCAGCACCACGCCGGCAGCCGTCAAGGCCACGCCGGCCAGGCGCAACACGCGTTCGGCCAGTACCTGGCCGATGAAACGTCCCGCACACAGCAAGGTGGCCGAGGCCAGCATGAAACCGCACGCGGCCGAGGCGGCGGGCAATTCCTGGCCATGCGCATTGCCATGCGCCAGCGCAAACACGCCCACCAGACCCATGCCGAGCCAGTTCGGCAAGGCCAGCGCCAGCGCGATGGCCAGCCCTACCAGCGCCACCGTGGCGGCGATACCCGTTTCCAGCCCGGGCACCGTCAAGCCCGCCATGCCTGCCAGCGCACCTAGCAGCATCATGCCGAGAAAAGTGGCGGGCTGGGCCCAGCCGCGGCGCTGCTGGCCGCCCCAGAGCCCCACACCCAGCATGGCCAGCAAATGGTCGATACCCGTGAACGGATGGGCAAAACCGGCGAGGAAGCCGGCGCTCTCGCCATGACCGGGGTGGGCCATGGCGGGCAAGGCCAGCAGGTACAGCGTCGCCACGGCGGCTGTCTTCTTCATCAGTCTTGCAGTCATTGCAGCTCCTTGCCTGGTTGATCGAGCAAACCTTGCTCACGGATAAAGTCGATGACGACCTGCACACCATCGCCGCTGCGCAGATTGGTAAACACGAAGGGGCGATCGCCGCGCATGCGTTTGGCGTCCTGCGCCATCACGTCCAGATTGGCGCCCACGTATGGCGCCAGGTCCGTCTTGTTGATGATCAGCAAATCGGAACGCGTGATGCCGGGCCCGCCCTTGCGCGGGATTTTTTCGCCGCCGGCCACGTCGATCACGTAAATGGTGAGATCCGACAATTCCGGGCTGAAGGTGGCGGCCAGATTATCGCCGCCCGATTCGACCAGGATCAAATCGAGATTCGGAAAATCGGCTTGCATGCGCGCGATGGCTTCCAGGTTGATGGACGCGTCTTCGCGGATGGCCGTGTGCGGGCAGCCGCCCGTTTCCACGCCCATCAGGCGCTCGGCCGGCAAGGCGTCCGCGCGCAGCAGGATTTCCATGTCTTCCTTGGTGTAGATGTCATTCGTGATGACGGCCATGTCGTAGCGTTCGCGCATGCCCTTGCACAGCATTTCGCACAGCGCCGTCTTGCCCGAGCCGACGGGCCCGCCGATGCCCACGCGCAGCGGATTGGAGGTGATCGATGTCATTTTTGCTCTCTCATAGAATGATTCAGGAACGGTACAGGCGGCTGTACTGCACTTCGTGCCGCATCGACAGCAGCGACAGGCCGGGCGTCCAGTTGCCCATCTCGTCGTCTTGTAAGGTTTGCGCCGTGAGGGCCGCCGCTTCCAGGTCCGGCCGCAGCGACAGCAGCAGGCGCTGGCCCGCCACCTGCCCCAGCGGCACGGATTTCACGCAGACGAGCACCTGGTTTTCCGCCCAGGCGAACAGCATGGCCAGCAGCGCTTCCTCGCGCGGAATGGCCAGTGCCGCCACGGCGCAGGCATAGGCCGTGGGCAGGGCAACTTCCAGCTGGCCCTGCAACATGTCGATCAAGACGCCGTCGGCCACGCCCAGCTCGGCCAGCAGCTTGGTCAATGAATAGCCCATCTGGATGGTCTCGGCGCGAAATTCCGCCGTGTCGCGCGAGGCGATGAAGCGCTCGCTCCAGCGCTGCACGGCGCACAGATCCTGCGCTTCGAACGCTTTCATCAAGCGCCAGCACAGGGGCGCTTCCCAGCGCGCCACGACCTGCGCCAGATGCTGGGCGATCCACTCGCGCGCCGTGGCCGCATCGTTCACCAGGCTAGACTCCAGCGCCGCTTCCAGCCCCTGCGAATAGCTGTAGGCGCCGATCGGCAGGGCCGGGCTGGCGAACTGCAGCAAATGCAGCAGGGCCGATGCCTGCATCATGCGGCGCCTGGGGTATCGCTGGGGCGGTGGATTTTCTGCCGCAGCGGCACGGGTGCCAGCAAATGCTGGCCGTGGCCGTCGTGGTGGCCATGGCCGCCGCCGTACGCGCCCGCTTCCGGCTCGAACGGCGCGCTTTCTTCCGTCACAGTCGCCTGCAAGCCTTCCAGCATCTCCTTCAGCACCGCGTCCTTGCGGATGCGCAGAAAACCGTCGCCCACCTGCGCCTGCGTGTGGCGGTTCCCCAGGTGAAAAGCGCAGCGCAGCAGGGTATGCGCGTCCAGGCAGCGCACCAGGTAAGTCGGCTCGCGTGCGGCGACGATCTGCACCACCTGCCCTTCCGGCCCCGTCATGCGCTCGCCGTCGCGCAGCACCGTGCCGCGCACGGTGAACACGGCCACGTCGTCGCCATTCGACAGCACGGCGCGCAGCCGGCATTTTTCGCGCTGGTCGTAGGGCAGCGTCAGTTGCGCAAACGGTGCGCGCTGGTCCTCTGGCCCCAGCTTGGTATGCAAAGTGAGCATGATATCTCCTGCTTAAAATAGAAAATAGCGCTGCGCCATCGGTAGCACGGCCGCCGCCTCGCACACGAGCAGCTGGCCGTCGGCGCGCACGGCATAGGTTTCCGGGTCCACTTCCATGTGCGGAGTGACGCTGTTATGGATCATGTCGTGCTTGCGCAAGCCGCGCATATTCTTCACGGCGATGATGGATTTATTCAGTTTCAACTGGTGGCCGATATCGAGGTCGTAGGCCGCCTGCGAGACAAAGGTGAACGACTTTTTCAGGCCGCCGCCAAAGGCGCCGAACATCATGCGGTAGTGCACGGGCTGCGGCGTGGGGATCGACGCGTTCGGGTCGCCCATCTGCGCGGCGGCGATCATGCCGCCCTTTAAAATCATCGACGGCTTGACGCCGAAGAAGGCCGGCTTCCACAGCACGAGGTCGGCGATCTTGCCCGCTTCGATGGAGCCGACCACGTGCGATATCCCATGCGTGATGGCCGGGTTGATCGTGTACTTGGCGATGTAGCGCTTGGCGCGGAAGTTGTCGCTGCGCGCCGTGTCGGGCGCCAGCGGTCCCCGCTGCACCTTCATCTTGTGCGCCGTCTGCCAGGTGCGCATGATCACTTCGCCGACACGCCCCATGGCTTGCGAGTCGGACGACATCATGGAAATGGCGCCGATGTCGTGCAAAATATCTTCTGCGGCGATGGTTTCGCGGCGGATGCGCGACTCGGCAAAGGCCACGTCTTCGGCAATGGCCGGGTCCAGGTGGTGGCACACCATCAGCATGTCCAGGTGCTCGTCGAGCGTATTGACGGTGAAGGGCCGCGTCGGGTTGGTCGACGAGGGCAGCACGTTGGCCTGCCCCACGGCGGCGATGATGTCGGGCGCATGGCCGCCGCCCGCCCCTTCCGTGTGGAAGGTGTGGATGGTGCGGCCCTTGAAGGCGGCCAGCGTGTGTTCGAGGAAGCCGCCTTCGTTGAGGGTATCGCTGTGCAGCGCCACCTGGATATCCATGCGGTCGGCCACCGACAGGCAATTGTCGATGGCGGCCGGCGTGCTGCCCCAGTCCTCGTGCAGTTTCAGGCCGATGGCGCCCGCGCGCACCTGCTCTTCCAGCGGCAGCGGCAAGCTGACGTTACCCTTGCCCATGAAGCCCAGGTTCATGGGAAACGCGTCGGCCGCTGCCAGCATGGCGTGCAGATGCCACGGCCCCGGCGTGCAGGTGGTGGCTGCCGTGCCGACGGCAGGCCCTGTGCCGCCGCCCAGCATGGTGGTCACGCCGCTCATCAGCGCTTCCTCGATCTGCTGCGGGCAGATGAAATGGATATGCGTATCGACGCCGCCAGCAGTGACGATCAGGCCTTCACCGGCGATGATCTCGGTGGCGCCGCCGATGGGTAGCGTCACGCCGGGCTGGATGTCCGGGTTGCCCGCCTTGCCGATGCCGAAGATCAGGCCATTTTTCAAGCCGATGTCCGCCTTCACGATGCCCCAGTGGTCGAGGATGACGGCGTTCGTGATGACGGTATCCATCACCTCGGCCGCGCAGCGCTGCGACTGGCCCATGCCGTCGCGGATCACCTTGCCGCCGCCGAATTTCACCTCTTCGCCGTAGATCGCATAGTCATGCTCGATCTCGATGAACAATTCCGTGTCGGCCAGGCGGATGCGGTCTCCCTTGGTGGGGCCGAACATCTCGGCATACGCGCTGCGGGGAATGCTGGCCATCTCAATCCTTTCCCGGTGGTGTGTCTTGCAGTTCGCCCATCACTTCGCCATTGAAGCCGTAGACCTTGCGCTCGCCCGCCAGCGCCACCAGCTCCACCGTGCGCTGCTGGCCCGGCTCGAAGCGCACGGCCGTGCCGGCCGTGATGTTCAAGCGCATGCCGTAGGCACGCCAGCGCTCGAAGGCCAGCGCCGGATTGACCTCGAAAAAGTGAAAGTGCGAGCCGACCTGGATCGGCCGGTCGCCCCGGTTGGCCACCACCACGGTGGCCGTGGCGCGCCCGACATTCAAGCTGATTTCACCTTCTTCCAATTTGTATTCACCTGGGGTCATGAGAGGACTCCTTCAAAGATCGCGTTATGCTTGCCGGCCGGTCGCCGGCGCAAAAACAGCCATGGCGCGGGTGGCGCCCTGGCCGCTCAAAAAACTACGGTATCGGGTGGTGCACGGTCACCAGTTTGCTGCCATCAGGGAAGGTCGCTTCCACCTGGATATCGGGGATCATCTCGGCGATGCCGTCCATGATGTCCGCGCGCGAGAGTATTTTCGTACCGTCCGACATCAGCTGCGCCACCGACCTGCCATCGCGCGCCCCTTCCATGATGGCCGCGCTGATCAGGGCCACCGCTTCCGGATAATTCAATTTCAAGCCACGCGCCAGGCGCCGTTCGGCCAGCAGTGCGGCAGTAAAAATGAGCAGCTTGTCTTTTTCGCGGGGAGTCAGGTCCATGTCTGTCCTTGTTCAAGTATTCCAGATGCGGGGTACGACGGCGGCGCGTCCCAGCATGGCGGGGCGCAGCAACTGCCAGGCGGCCAGCATGATCGTGCGCGCCGCCTCGCTGTCGCCGCACAGCAGGCGCACCACCACCAACGCTTTCATCTGCGTGGCGCCAAACAGAGCGCCGGCCGGCACAGTGATTTCGCGCACGGCGGCCAGCACGGCGGAGGAAACGGGCGTGCCCACAGCGATCAGGGTGGCGCACACCGTGTGGCCCCCCAGTCCCAGTGGGCTGGCCATCAGCGCGCCGCCGCCGGCCAGCACACCCTGCTCCCACCACAGCAACTTGCCGCCGCGGCGGATTTGCACCTGCTGGCTGATGCTGCCCGTGTTAAAAATTTCGCCTGAGGCGCTGCGGCCCAGGCAGACGATGTCGCAGCCGATATAGTTGGCGTCCAGCGCCAATTCCACCTCGTGGCGCAGGCGCACGCAAGCCTGGTCGAAGAAAATGCTCTCCTGCGGCAGCCACTCGATGGCCGCGCCCCTGCCCGCGCGAAGCACGATGTGCTGGCCCGAGACGTGACCGTTCGCGCGGTACCACTTGGCGGCGCCCGGCGAGGTAAGCAGGGCGTGCGCGCCCTCGCCCACCGTGGCGTCGACGGCCAGCTGGTCGCCGCCCACCACGCCGCCGGGCGGATGGATGATGATGGCGTGGCAGACGGCATCGCCTTCCGGATACAGGGCCTTTTGCACGCGCAGGGGGCCGCTGTGCGTGCGCTCGACGAGGCGGCTGACGCCATCGTGCAGCGCAAAACCCAGGCGCAGGTGCGCCTGCCAGGCGCCGTGTGCGCTGGCCTGTGAGGGCATGGCTGGATGGGTACTGTCTGGCATGCGGGGCAATCGCGTAAATAAGCGATTACCTAAGCAGGATATGTGCCAGCGTCAGGGAAAGGAAAAGTGAGAATCCTGCACCGCGCTGCAGCGGACGCACCGGCATGGTGCGTCGCGCGCATCGCAGCGCTGAAAGCCTGCCCTTTAAAGGGCAGGCTTTCAGGCCACGGCCAGAGTGCGCCGTTCGCGCAGCAAGGCCGTGAAAGCTTCCGCGGCCAGGGGCCGGCTGAAATAATAGCCCTGCATTTCGTCGCAGCCGTGTTCCGTCAGGAAGGCCACCTGCTCGCGCGTTTCCACGCCTTCGGCGATGACGCGCATGTCCAGGTTGTGCGCCAGCGAGATGACGGAACGGGCGATGGCCGCATCGCTGCTGCTGGTGGTAACGTCATCGACGAAGGATTTGTCGATTTTCAGCACATCGATGGGAAAGCGTTTCAAATAGCCCAGGCTGGAATAGCCAGTGCCGAAGTCGTCGAGCGAAATGCCCACGCCGATATCCTTCAGGCGCGTCAGGGCCGCCACTGCCTTGTCCGGGTCGCCCATCACCGTGCTTTCCGTGATCTCGATACCGAGGCAGGCAGGCGCGATGCCGTATTTGCGCAAAGTCGCTTCGACGAAAGGCACCGTGCGGTCCTGTGCGAACTGCTTGCCGGACAGGTTGACGGCCACCTTGATGCTGCCCAGGCCCGCGTCGTGCCAGGCGCGGATCTGCGCGCAGACGCTTTCCAGCACCCATTCGCCGATGGCCGTGATCGAGCCGTATTCCTCGGCCAGGGCGATGAACAGGCCGGGCGGCACCTTGCCCAGCACCGGGTTATCCCAGCGCAGCAAGGCTTCCGCGCCCAGCAAGGCGCCCGTGCGCAAACACATCTGCGGCTGGTAGTGCACGGCGAATTCGTCGCGGCCGATGGCGCCGCGCAGTTGCTGCTGCATGGCCAGGCGGGCGCGGATATCGCTGCCCATGCGCTCCGTGAAAAAGGCATAATGGTCGCGCCCCATTTCCTTGGCGCGCACCAGGGCCGTGTCGGCGTGGCGCAGCACGTCGTCGAGGCTGTCGCCATCGGCCGGGCACATTGCGATGCCGATGCTGGTCGTCAGCGCCAGGCGCTCGCCATCGACGCTGAGTTCTTCGCGCAAGCCGGCCAGGATGGTTTGCGCCAGCCCCAGGGTACGCCCCAGCAGGGCATCGTCCTGCAGCAGGATCTGGAATTCGTCGCCGCCCTGGCGCACTACCGTATCGCCCTCGCGCACGCAGCCGGACAGGAAACGCGCCACCACTTGCAGCGCCTTGTCGCCGACGGCCTGGCCGTGCGAATCATTGATGTTCTTGAAGCGGTCCAGGTCCAGGCACATCAGCACCACCTGCTGGCTGTCGCGCAGGGCGTTGGCGCGCGCCTGTTCGAAGCGCTCGCGCAGCAGCACGCGGTTCGGCAAGCCCGTCAGCGCATCGTGATAGGAGAGGAAATCGATCAGATGCTGCTCGGCCTTGCGCTCGCTGATATCGAGGAAGACGCCGATGTAGTTAACGACGGCGCCATCGGGGCCGTGCACGGTGGAGGCGCTGAGCAAACAGGGATAGGTGTCGCCGCTCTTGCGCCGCGTCTGCACCTCGCCCGACCAGCAAGCGCTGCTGCGCAAGCCCTGGCGCATGGCCAGCAGCACCGCTTCGCCCGTGTGTTCGGCGTGCAGGCGCATGATGTCCGTGCCCACCACTTCCTGCGCCGCGTAGCCGGTGATGCGCGTGAAGGCAGGATTGGCCGTGACGATGATGCCGGTCGGATCCGTGATCAGGATGGCGTCCTGGGTCGCTTCGAAGACCTGGCCCGACAGGCGCAGCAATTCTTCATTGGCGCGGCGGATCTGCACTTCGCGCGCCAGGGTGCTGGCCACCTGTTCCAGTTCGGCCGTGCGTTCGGCCACGCGCCGCTCCAGGTTGGCGCGCTCCTGCGCCAGCTGCAGCTGCGCCCGCGCCAGGCGCACGTGGGCGTCGGTGCGGGCCAGGATTTCCTCGGCCTGGAAGGGCTTGGCGATAAAGTCGACGGCACCGAGCGCAAAGCCGCGCACCTTGTCATCCGTATCGTACTGCGCCGACAGGAAGATCACCGGCACCTGGCGCAGGGACGGTATTTCCTTCAGGCGGCGGCACACTTCAAAGCCGTCGAGGCCAGGCATGCGCACGTCGAGCAGGATCAGCTCCGGCGGGCGCGCCTGGGCCGTCCACAGGGCCAGTTCGCCATTCGGCGCCTGACGCACCGCATAGCCGGCGCCGCCCAGCAAATCGCTCAACAGCTTCAGAGAAGCCGGCGTATCTTCAACGATCAGTACTTCGCCCTTAGCATTCACTTCCGAAAAATCGCGGTGCATGTAGTAGTTCTCTCAGCTTTGGATGAGGCGCGGCGGTCGGTTGCCGCGCCGGACAAGACATTTCTTTGCGATGAACTACGTACTATCATCATAATCTTTATTGCAATTTAGCACCATCCATCGGCGGCACTTAGTCCGTCTTTTCATCGAATTCGATGTTGTCAGCCCACACTTTTCAAGCGGGCGCCAGCACGCCCTCATTCTCCAGCAATTCGCACAGCTGGCGGTACTGATGCTGGTCGAGCATGGCCTGCAGCGGCGCCAGCACGGGTGCTGCCGCCGGCGGCAAGGCGCCCAGCAGCAGGGCCACCCTGGCCAGATTCAATTCGCGCAACGCCACCAGCAAGGCCGCGCGCTCTTCCCCGGCCAGCAGCAACAAGTCTTGCGCCTGCAGTGCCGGCGGCGCCTCGGACGCCGGCGCCACGGTCAGTGGCACGGACACCTGCTCGGGCGCCTCGGCCGCCTGCGCGGGAATGCTGAAGCGGAAGGTGGCGCCCTGCCCCGGCGTCGATTCCACCGTCAGTTCGCCTTTCATCAACTGTACGAATTCGCGCGAGATGGCCAGGCCCAGGCCCGTGCCATCCTTCGGTCCCGCGCTGTCGGCCTGCACGAAGGGCTCGAAAATGCGCTGCTGGTCTTCCAGGGCGATGCCGATGCCCGTGTCGCTGACGGCGAACGACAGCATCCATTGATCGCCCTCGCGCCGTTCGCCGCGCACGCGCAAGGTGACTTCGCCGCCGCCGGCAAACTTGACGGCGTTCGACATCAGGTTCAGCAATACCTGGCGCAAGCGCGTCGCGTCGAGCATCACGGCTGCCGGCAAGTCCGCGCAATCGAGGCGCAGGACAAGTCCTTGCTGCTCGGCGCGCATGCCCAGCATGTCCATCCCTTCCTGCAACAGGGGCGCCAGCGCCACCACGGCCGTCTGCGCGTGCAGGCGCCCCGCCTCGCCCTTCGACAGTTCGAGGATTTCATTGATCAGGGTGAGCAAATGATTGCCGGAGCGATGGATGATGGCCAGGTTGCGCTTTTCATCGTCCTGCATGTTCGGCGAGGCGGCCATCAGGCGCGAAAAACCGATCACGGAATTCAAGGGCGTGCGCAGTTCATGGCTCATGTTCGCCAGGAAGGTGCTCTTGGCACGGTTCGCCGCTTGCGCCTGGCTGACGGCCACCGACAAGGCGCTCGTGCGCTCGGCCACCAGTTCTTCCAGGTGATGACGGTGGCGCAGCAGTTCCAGTTCGGCCTCGCGGTGCGCCGTGATGTCGTAGTTCGAGCCCACCAGGCGCATGGGCTGGCCCCGCCCGTCGCGGAAGATCACGGCATCCGCCTTGATGTAGCGGATGGCGCCATCGGGCCACAGGATGCGGTACTCGTGCGTGAAGGCCTGGCCGGCGCCCAGCGCGGCACGCAGGGCCTCCTTGGCGGCCGGCACGTCGTCCGGCACCAGCGCCGCGCGCCAGATCGCCGCCGGCGCCATGGTGCTGTCCGCATCGGCCCTGAACTGCGCGTACATCTGTTCATCCCACTGCAAGGCATCGTTGATGACGTTCCAGTCCCAGATGCCGATGCTGGCCGCGCCGGTGGCCATCTGCACGCGTTCCTCGCTGCGCTGCAAGGCGCGGTAGCGGCTGTCGAGCAGCGCCACCATATCGCGGATGGAACGGTACAAGGTGCGCAGCTCGCCCAGGAACCACGCTTTCGGCGGCGTGCCGAACGCTTCGCCCTGCCCGGCCTGGATGCCGGCCGCATACTGGCCGATCGCCTTCAGGGGCTTGAGCATCAGACACCACATGAGCAGCCAGATGCTGGCCACCAGGATCACGTCGAGCGCCACGATCATGGCGCCGATGCCCAGCGCGCGCTGCCGCAGCTGCGCGTGCAGCAGGGCCGGCGTCGCATACACGGCAACGCTGCCGATGACTTGCCCGCCCATCATCACGGAGCGCCGCTGCACCAGCCAGCCAGGCTCGGCAGACAGGGAGAAGAAGCTGTCGATGGCACCAGTCGCAGAGCGGCGCAAAACCAGCGTTTCCTTGCCGATGCCCGGCGTCAGGGAGCTGGCCACCAGATCACGCTTGCCCAGCGTGCTGCGCATGATGGCCTGCATCTGCTTTTCATCGAGATTCCACAACGGCAGTTCGATGGCCACGGCCAGCTGGTCCGCGCTCACGGCCAGGCTGCGATGCAGCTGCTGCCAGCGCTGCTCGCGTTCGGACTGGTAAAACAGCACGGCAAACACCAGCAGCAGCGCGGTGACGACAAAGGTCAGCGCCACGCTGACGGCCAGCACGATGGACACGCCGCCCAGGCGCGCGCCTTTGGAGGCGTGCTTCGTCATGCGTCTTCGCCCTGCGGCTCGCTGGCCAGCTGCGCCAGCAAGGCGCACAGCGGCTGGTACTGATGCTGTTCCAGCATGGCGGCGATATGTGCGGCCAGCTGCGGCAGGCTGGTCGCCACGCCGGCCAGCACGATGGCGCTGCGCCGCAAATCGAGGGCATGCACGGAATCGAGCAGCGCCTGACGCTCGGCCGCGCCCAGCTGGCCCAGCGCCTGCTGCAAGTCAAAGGCGGCCGCCGGCACGCGCGACGGCGTGGCGGCAGTGCGCTGGAAACGCAGGCCCAGCTGCTGCTCCAGCATGGCAAACAGGTGCTCCTGCTCGATCGGTTTGCGCAGGAAGCCATCGGCGCCGGCAGCCAGCGCCTCCTGCTTTTCCTCCTCGAAGGCGGAGGCGGTCATGATCACCAGGCGCGGCTGCACCAGTGCCGGCTGCGCGCGCAGCCAGCGCGTCAGCGTCAGGCCATCCATGTCCGGCATGCGCCAGTCGCTGAGCACCATGTCGTAGCGCTGCGCCGCCAGCATGGCTTGCGCCTGCACGCCGCCCGCCGCCTCCTGCAGCTGGAAACCCAGCGGCGCCAGCAAGCCGGCCAGCAGCTTGCGGCAGTTGTCGTCATCGTCGACCAGCAGCACCATGCGCCCTCGCTGGGCCGGTGCCAGGCGCGCCACGCGGCCCGGCGCCAGCGATGCGATGGCCGCTTGCTGCAGCACCGGCGCGCGCAGCTCGAAACTGAAGCGGGAACCGGCGCCCAGCGTCGATTCGACGCGCAACTCACCGCCCATCAAACGCACGAATTCGCGCGAGATGGTCAGCCCCAGCCCCGTGCCGGCCTGCGCCACCGCGCTGTCGGCCTGCACGAACGGTTCAAAGATGCGTTCCAGGTCTTCTTCCGCGATGCCGCTGCCCGTATCGCGCACGGCAAACGTCAGCGTCACTTGCCCATCGCCGCCCGTCTGGCACGCCAGCGACAGGGTCACGCTGCCCTGCTCGATGAACTTGAGCGCGTTCGACAGCAAATTCAACAACACCTGGCGCAGCTTGGCGCCATCGAGGCGCACCAGCGGCGGCACGCCGTCACGCTCCAGCAGCAGCGCGATGCCCTGGTCGCTCGAACGCATGCGTACCATCTCGAGCACCTCGTCGAGCAAGCCATTCAAGTCCACGGGCCCCGCTTGCAGCTGCATGCGGCCCGCCTCGATTTTCGACAATTCCAGGATATCGTTGATCAAGGTCAGCAAATGATGGCCGGCGCGGTTGATGATCGCCAGGTTATGCTTTTCTTCCTCGAACATGCTGCTCGAATCGGCCATCATCTGCGAAAAGCCGATCACGGAATTCAAGGGCGTGCGCAATTCGTGGCTCATGTTGGCCAAGAAGACGCTTTTCGCGCGGTTCGCCGATTCGGCCTCGGTGACGGCCACCGACAGGGCCGCCGTGCGCTGCTGCACCAGTTCCTCCAGATGGTCGCGGTAGCCGAGCAGCTCCTGCTCGCTGTGCTTGCGCTCGGAAATGTCGACAATGCCGCTGCGCACCAGGCGCCGCCCTTCCATCGGCAGGCGCACGAGCCGCACTTCACAGGGAAAGATGCTGCCATCGGCGCGCCGCACATTGCGTTCAACCAGGATGGGTTCACCCAGCATGGCGCGGCGCAGATGCTCTTCCATCATCAGTCCCAGCGGCAGGCCATCGGGCTGCTCTCCGGTGTACAGGTCGAACGGACCACGCGCCAGCAGCGCTTCGCGCGACATTCCCAGCATGCGCTGCGCGCTGCTGTTGGCGTCGATGAAGCGGTCCTGGTCCAGGTCATACACGACGATGGCTTCAGGCGCATGCTCGACGAGGATGCGGAAGCGCTGTTCGCTTTCGCGCGCATCGCTCTCGGCGCGGCGCAGGCGGCGGCGCTGCAGCAGCAAGGCGCTCAGCATGCACGCCATGGCGAGAAACACGGCGCCAACCGACAGCACGGCGACGCGGTGTTCATGCCACAGCTGCGGCGGGCGGTTGAAAAACAGGGTGTGCGGCGGCAGCCGGCTGATATCCGCATCCCAGCGCTGCAGCTGTTCCCAGTCATACATGGGCATCGGGCGCGCCGGCGGCAGCAAGGCGCCCGGCGCGGCAGGCGCCTTGCCGGCCAAGACGGCCAGCGACATCTGCGCCACCTGCTGCGCGGCCAGTTCGATATGCAGGATGGAACCGCCCAGGACGCCCTTGCCGACCGTCGCGTTATACATGCCGAAGGCGGGCACATTGGCCAGCCGCGCCAGCTGCGCGGAGAACTGCACGGGCGTGGCGATATTGCCGTCCACGTCGCAGTTGACATTGCCCGCCACCAGCAGCGTACCGGCGGGCAAGTGTGCCACCGCCGCGCGCATCTGTTCCAGAGTCAGGTCATCGAGATAACGCATGGCCACCTTGCCATGCCACGCCTGCGCCGCCTGCTGCATGTTGCGCTTCAAGGCCTGGTCGGCCTCGCTGGCGCCGACGGCCATGACGATGGTTTTGGTCTTCGGGAACAACGCCATGGCTTGCGCCAGGGTACCGGGAAAATCGACATTCGCCTTTTGCTGCCAGATGGCTGCCGGGCTGCCGGCCGGCAAGGCCTTGCCCGAGGTGTTAATCGCCAGCACGGGCACGCCGCGCGCCAGCGACGCCAGGTCCGACAGCAAAAAATCGAGCGCCGGCTGCTGCATGGCGATGATCAGGTCGGCCTTGCGACCCATCATCTGGGTGTATCTTAAAAGCAACAAATCACGCATCTCATTGCGTAGCGCCGGGTCGCCCTGGGTATTCAGGTTCAGGTGCTCGACCATGATGTCTTCGCTGGCCAGGCCCGCGGCGGCCATGGCAGCCACGTAGGTACGCGTGTACGATTCGACGCCGGCGCGACCATAATCGTAAGCGTTGAGGAACAGCACGCGCTGCCCCTGGTGCGGCGCTGCCGTGGCCGGCGGCGCAGCCGGCAAGGCGGCAGGGGCCGCGGCGGCACAGAACGCCAGCAGCAATGCGCAGCCACAACGGCGCACCGCTGCCCTGCCCATCGCGCCGCCAGGCACCTCACGCATCCTTCGCCATGCCCATGCTCACTCCCGCCTGTCACCATGTTTCAACCATGCGCTGACTGCTCAGCCACCGACACTTACAAAAACATGATAACGTCAACTGCAGGGGCAAGTCTATTCCTTAGGGCAATCTTTTGACAATACACCCGCTCGTAACGCGAACCAGCGTTAAGCGGCGGTGCTGCTGATACCGAACAATTCCAGCTTCAGCCCTTTTATGCCAGACGGCACATAAATCGCAATCGCCTGGGCCTTGACCATGCTGTCATAAATACTGCCCTTGTTATCGATGGAAAAGTAATACGTATTGGGCCGTACCGGCACCTCGGCAGGAACCTGGGCCATATGGCGCAACTCGGCCCCCGGAAGTGCCCGGCCCAGTAATAGTTCGATATTGTCCGGAGATGAAATCTTGAACTGCAACGGCACCGTGGCGACCAGTTCCAGCGCCGGCATATCAGCGTTTACCGCAAGACAGAGTTCGGTCTGACGGTCAATCCGCTTGGCATCGAGCAAGCCGTGGTAATGGGTGTTTTGTTGCGTGTCGTTAGACAGCGCAATCGGGAAGTAACGCGACAGGAGAACAGTATCGATCAGGTCGCGAATGATGCCATCGAGCTTGCCGAAACCGGGAGCCGCGTCATCGTGACAATATGCCGGCAAATCGCTCAGTGTGTATTTTTTCGAAAACGTCATCAAGCCACCGGCCAATGCCATCAATTTTTCAAACAAATACACGGGATGGTGGCGCCGGTAACTGGCGCAATGACTGAGCGTGGCGCTGGCCGTGCTCAATGTATGGAGCATCCAGAACGAGGAAACATCCCCGCCATGAAATTCAACCGTATTTTTACCGGGCTGACGGTGACGGCTGTACAGCGCCTCAATTTTCGCGCCCATGCGATCGATCAGCGAATCAAGCATTTTCTGCAGCGAAGACTCGGCGCTGATGGTCAGGCCAGGCGGAATGAAGGAGGTATCGACTTCAAAGCCGCCATTGCCAGCGCGGTACAAACGGGTCACCGGAATGGCAAGGTAATCATGCAGGGGGTCCAGTTGCGACAACAGATACACGCGCTTCTTCAGGTAAGCCACGTCTATGCTGACTGCCTCGCTGTAAAGATCCGGGGTTTCGATATCCGCCTGGACATAGCGTGCGCCAGCAGAGCTCAAATTTCCGCCATGTGCCTGCAGCGCGGGTAGCGCCGCATAAAAAGTAAAACTATGTTCGCTGGAAGGTAGCTTGGACAGGTCAACCGCACTGGGCAACGCATCGCCAAGCGGCGCTTCAAAGAGTTCTCCATCCTGAAAAACGAGCGACATGGCGTCCGCCCGCAGGCTATTGTTGGCCAGTGCATCCGCATTCCAGCGAATGCCATGCACGCCCCACAAATGTGGATTAATTAGTGAGGCCAGACGTTGCAGACGCGCCTCATGGTAGCGGTCCAGCTGCTGAAATTGCTGGGGACCAATGGCCAGGCCTTCGGACCAAAGTAGTTTGGATGGCAATGTCATTGCGTTCTCCATGTTGACCGTTGGAATCATGCTGCCTTGCCAGTCTGATGTTGCCAGTTTGGAAGTCCTTGATGTTGCGCAGCAACCCTGTTCAATTATTTGCGCAAACGCAATTTACCTTTGAGCAAACGCTCGGATACTGACCATTCCGCTGCACAGACACAGGAAAAGAGAGATGGAGGACTTGCTGCCGTATTTCGAACGCGAGCTGGTGATGCTGCGGCGACATTGCCGTGAGTTCTCCGAACGCTATCCGAGAATCGCCGGCAAATTGCACATGTCCGGCGAGTCTTGCGAAGATCCCCATGTCGAACACTTGATCGAATCGGTGGCCATGCTGGCGGCACGCATCTCAAAACGGCTCGATGACGACTATCCGCAATTTACCGAAGCCTTGTTCGAAGCCCTGTTCCCACACTATCTGCGCCCCTTCCCATCGTGCAGCATCGTGCATCAGTCCGTCCCAGCGGCTGGGGCGGGCGTATTGCACCTCCCGGCCGGCAGTGAAATGGACGCAACGCCTGTGCGCGGCGTGCGCTGCCGCTTCAAGACGGTCTACGACATGACGACAGGAGCATCGGTACTGGAAAGCACGGTTTTCGATGCGATGATCAAGGCGCCACCCGGCGTACGCCTGCCAGCATCGACCAGTTCCTCGCTGAACATCGGCATCCGTCATCTCGATGCGGCGCCCGCATCCCTGCGCGTTTTCATCGATGCCGAAGCATCGTTTTCCGCCGCATTGCGCGATGCCTTGTTCATGCATGCAGTCTGCGCTTTTGTGTCTATCGACACGGTGCAATGGATGGCCTTGCCCGCCGTGCCTGTGACGCCCGTCGGCTTCGGCGACACGGCCGCCTTGATACCTTTCGGTGCCCGTTCACAGCCGGCTTACCGCGTCCTGAGCGAGTATTTTGCGTATCCGGAAAAATTCAATTTCTTTGACATCGATATCGCGGCGCTGAGTGCTGCCCTGCCGCCTGCTTGCCAGCGCTTCACCCTGCATCTGTGCATGGCCGGTTTGCGACCCGATTCCGCTGCGGCGCGCATGTTGTCCAGTATTTCCAGCGAAAACTTGAAGCTAGGCTGCAGTCCGGCGATCAATCTTTTCCGCCAGGAAGGCGTGCCGATCGCCATCACCCGGCAGAAAACCGATTATTCCGTACTGGCCCATGCTACCCATGCCCATGGTTACGAAGTCGTCACTGTCGATGCGGTGCGCTTGTTGCGCCAACGCGGAGGGGAAAGCACGCTGACCGAATTTCGCCCGCTATACAGCCTGCGCCATGGAGAGGGTGCGGCGCAACAAGGCCATTACTGGGTCGTACGCCACGACATGGCTTTGGCCATCAAAAGTCCTGGTCACGAAAAGAAAATCACGCTGGTCGATAGCGACTTCAATCCATTGATCCATGAAAAGGCCAGCCTGTCGTTGTCGCTGACATGCAGTAACCGCGACCTCCCGCTGTCGCTCAAATACGGCCAGCCGCAAGGAGACTTGCAACCGTGCGGCGGCGGACCTGCACTGCAAATGCTGCGACGCCCCAGTCAGCCGCGCTGCTTTTCCCCTGGTGCGGGCCTGCACTGGCGCCTGATTTCGCACCTGGCGCTGAATCATCACGCACTGGTCCAGGAGGGTCTGCCGGCGCTGCGCGAAATGCTGACGCTGTATGACCTGTCCCAATCGGCAAGCTCGCAACGCCAGATCGGCGGCATCGTCGCGCTGGCGCACTCGCCAACCACGACATGGCTGCGACACAAGCGCGGCACATCGCTGGCGCATGGCGTGGAGGTGCGCATCACGCTTGACGAGGAAGCGTTCGTCGGTAGCGGCATGCACCTGTTTGTGCAAGTTATCGATCACTTCCTTGGGCTGTATGTGCAAATCAATAGTTTCATCGAACTGGTGGTGCTGTCACTGCAAAGCGGAGAGGAGCTGATCCGATGCAAACCAAGAAGCGGACTGCAGAATCTGGTGTAATGCGACACTTGCTGGCCGAGCCCCACCGCTACCAGTTCGTCCAGGCGATACGTATTCTGCTGTGCTGGCTACGTCGCCAGAATGTGTCCCATGCGCAAGCCTTCGGCCAGGTGTTACGCTTCAAGAACAGCTTGTCGTTGAGTTTTCCGGCCAGTGAAATAGAGCAGCTCTCGCTCGACGACAATGAACAACTGAGCCTGACTCCGACGTTCATGCGTTTTCTGGGCGTCGGCGGCACCTTGCCCTTGCACCACTCGGAACGCATCGCCGCTTACCGCTTGTCGAGCAAAGACGCTGGCGTCTCGGCCTTCCTCGATATCTTTTCGCACCGCATGGTTGCACTGTACTGCCAGGCATGGGAAAAGTATCGACTGGAATCCACGCTCCAGACCCAGGCAAGGGATGCACAATTGCCTTTGCTGACGGCACTGGCCGGCGTGCAGCGCACTGCGCTGCCGTCGACTGGCGAACCTGATGCCGTGACGCAAGACGTCGCAGCCTGGTACGCTGGTCTGCTGCGCTGCCGCCCCGTCTCCGCGCAAGCGATTGGCCCCGTTCTGGCCGAGTACTGCGGCGTGCCAATCGCCCTGCAACAATTCGTCGGTGGCTGGGACTATCTGGAAAAGAACCGGCGCAGCCTGCTGGGCAGTGTCAACTTTACCCTGGCGCGCGGCGCAACTCTTGGCCTGCGGCTCTGGCGCCAGGACATGCGCGTGTGCCTGCATATCGGCCCGCTGGATCCCGCTGGCCTGCAACGCTTCCTGCCGCGCAGCCCAGGTGCGGCAGCACTGGCAAAGATGCTGACGCTGTTTGGTGTACCAGACCTGCAATATGAAGTACGACTGATATTGAGTCCGCCATGCATTACCCCCCTGCTCCTAAGCGCCAACCCGACAGAAAGACGGCGCCTGGGCTGGACGACGTTCTTGCAAACAGAACAAGGCAAGGTACGCGGCGCCGAAGTGCGTTATCTGTTGCAGCTGACTTGAGCAATCCATCCCTGGAAAGCGAGGCAAGCATGAAACATGCGGGACGCGGCGTCATCCGGCTCGGCGACGCAACCGATCACGGCGGCAAGGTCACCAGTGCATCGTCCGGCAGCACCGTGATGGGGAAGACGGCGGTGCTGGCCGATGACACAACTTTCTGCCCCAAGTGCAAGGGCAACTTTCCGATTACGCCGGATGGCGCCGGCGCAAAACACATGGGCAAGCCGTACGCCTATGACGGCGATGCCACCGCCTGTGGCGCCCACCTGATCACATCCCTATAACGGAGGCAGGCCATGCATGCAAGCATCCAGGCGGCACTTTCAGCCTTCGACCTCGCCGCGCAAGAACGGCGCCTGCTGAAGATCGAGTTCCCCCACGAAGATGGACCGGCCGGCGCCATCCTGCTGGTCAATTCGCTGACCGCCAGGGAAGAAGTGTCGCGCGACTTCCGTTTCGAGGCCGAACTGCTGTCCGATGACGCGCATATTGCGCTCAAGGCCATGATGGGCCGCATGGTGACCATTTCAATGGTGCGCGACGATGGCACGCTGCGCCACTTTAACGGCTATGTGGGCGAGTTTTGCCTGCTGCGCGCCGATGGCGGCTTTGCCTGGTACCGCATGGTGCTGCAACCATGGCTGGCCTTCGCCCGGCTGCGTCAGGACAATGTGTCCTTTCATGGTCAAAGCGTGATGCAGCTGACCGAAACAACGTTTGCGCACTACGAGCAGCGCGACTGGAAAACCAGCATCCATGGCGAAGATCCGCAGATCACTTGCGCCAACCAGCACAACGAAACCGACTACAACCACCTGCACCGGCGCTGGGAGGCGCTGGGCTGGCATTACTGGTACGAGCACCGCGCCGATGGCCATACGCTTTGGCTTGCAGACAACAGCACCCTGGCTGACATGATCGCCACGCTATCCGGCGACGGCGCCATGCATTTTCACTCCGAATCGGGTTCCATGGAAGACGATGGCCTGCAACAGTGGCAAGCCGTGCGCCGGATCGGCTCCGGGCAGCTGACCTTGGCCAGTTTCGACTATAAAAATCCCCAGCCACGCCTCGCCAGTGGCTACTCCCTGAATCGCCAGGGCGATGTATTTGCCCACGAACTATATGAAAACACGGGCGCTTATGGCTATAAGAATGTCGATGATGGCGAGTCTCTGGCACAACGCCGCATGGAAGAAAGCGACCATCTGCGCCAGTATTTCGAGGCGGCCGGCAATCATCGTGCCGCACAGCCTGGCCTCTGTTTCCGGCTCGACGGACATTTCAGCGGCGAGGAAAAACGCTACCAGCCCGGCCAGGAGCGGCCCGACAGCATTGCCGAACGCGAGTACCTGATCCTGTCAGTCGAGCATACCGCCAGCAACAATTATCAAGCAGGTCCCAGCGCCTCCTCGCACTATGTCAACAATATGGCATGCGTGCGCCGGGACATCCGTTGGCGGCCAGGCCGTGGCTACAACAGCACACCGTGCGTGGTTGCCGGTGTGCAGACAGCGCTGGTGGTCGGGCCGGCCGGGGAGGAAATCCATACCGATGCACTGGGACGCATCCGCCTGCAATTTCACTGGGACCGCCTGGGGGAATTCGATGAGCGCAGCTCGCCATGGATACGGGTCATGATGCCAATGGCGGGACCGCAAATGGGACAAATCGCCTTGCCGCGCGTGGGGCAGGAAGTCGTCGTGCAATTCCAGGACGGAAATATCGACCACCCCATCGTCATTGGTGTGGTCTACAACAGTGCGAACCTCCCCCCTTGGCAACTGCCGCAGCAGCGCGCCCTGTCCGGCTTGCGCAGCCGCGAACTGGGCGCCCGCAGCGCCAACCATCTTGTGCTCGACGATACCAAGGGGGCGATCCAGGCACAGCTGCGCAGCGAGCACCAGGATAGCCGTCTTTCATTGGGCAACATCACCCGCATCGACGACAATGCCGGCCGCAAGGAAGCGCGCGGTGTGGGCTTTGAATTGAGCAGCAACGCCTGGGGCGCCCTACGCGCTGCCAGGGGCATGTTGATCACCACAGAAACAACAACAGGAACTGGATCAGTCAAACAGCTCGACGAAACGCAGGCACGCCTGGCGCAAGCACGTCAACTGCAGCAAGGCTTGGCCGGCATGGCCGTTGACGCGGGTGCGCAAGACAGCGCCGCACAACAGGGCGCCGTCGCCGAGTCCATCCAGCGGCAAAACGCCGCTATCAAAGGCGCCGGCGGCGATTTCCCGGAGCTGTCCGAACCGCATCTGCTGCTGGCCAGTCCGGCCGGCATCGAGCTGAGCACGGCCCAGTCCATCCACCTGGCAGCCAGCGAGCATGTGGCGCTCACCAGCAGCAAGCATATTTCACTCGCCAGCGGCGACAGTATGTTTGCCAGCATCGCCAAGACCTTCAGCCTGTTCGTGCACAAGGCCGGTATGAAACTGATCGCCGCCAGCGGCAAGGTGTCCATCCAGGCCCACAGCGACGAGGTGGAAATCCTCGCCCAGAAAGTGCTGTCGCTGATCAGCGAAGCGGACTGGGTCAACATCAAGGGCAAGAAAGGCGTCCGCCTGCACGGCGCCAACCACATGCTGGAAATCAGCGACAAGGTGCAGTTTTTTACCTCGTCCCCTGTGCTCTTCAACGGCAACCTGGAAACACTGGCGCCGAAGAGCGTGTCGCAGGAATTCAATGAACGGCCAAGCAGCAATTTTGATCAGGAAGTGTTGTTGATGGAAGCGGGCGACACGCCCGCTGTCGGCATCGACTTCGAAATACTGAGAGAGGATGGCAACGTCGTAGGCAAAAGCGGTGACGACGGTTCGACGAACCTACAAAAATCCACCGGCATGGACAGCTATGTGATTCGATACAAAGGAGAACTGCCATGAGTGACAACGATGAGCTGAACAAACGAGGTAATCATCAAAGACAATTTACACAAGGTGTGGGCGGATGGGCTGAGTATGCAGTGCAAATGACCAGAACCAGCGATACAGCACGCCATGAAGTCGCCAAGCCACCCGGTAAAGTGATACCGATCATTTTTCTGCCAGGTGTCATGGGCAGCAACTTACGTATGTCCAAGGTACGGCAAAAACAGCTGGAGCGCCCGGACAATCGAGCATGGCGACCGGATGACTTGATGGGGGTGGGAGGAATGGCAGATGTCGCCGCCGGAACTGGTTTGGGCGGATGGTTCAGAGAGGCTACGCCTCAACAACGTCAATTGGTGTTTGACCCCAACGAAACAGAAGTCGAATACTACCATTACACAGAAAACAATGAGCGGTTTGACGCGGAGGGACCAGAAACAATGGCTTCAGATATGCGACACCAGAATGTTCCTGACAGTCTGACCCCCATTCCTCCCCTGATGGGATCGAACAGAATCAACCCCAGCAGTCGTCCTGTACAAGGGAAACCGCAAGCGTTCGCAACTCCAGCGCAGGTGGCGCGATGGCGCGGCTGGAGTGAAGTGTTGTTTGATGGAGCTTATGGCTCCATGCTGCAACACACTGAAAAGCACATGAACAATATGGTGTTAGGCGGGAAACTGCATCCAGTCTGGCGCGGGACAAGCGGCTTGAGTGCGTCGGTGATGAAAGACCCTTCTACGTTTGGTGGCGTATCAGGCAATCCCGTAACTGAAGAAGACTTGAAAAAAATCGCTGCATGCTGGTATCCAGTTCACGCGATGGGCTACAACTTTGTGCAGAGCAATGGCGTCACTGCCGCGACCATTACCAAACGCCTAAGAGGCCTGGTCAAAGGTTATCGTGAACGGGGCTTCAAATGTCATGAAGTCATTCTGGTCACTCACAGCATGGGTGGCCTTCTGGCTCGCGCCTTGATACACCCTGACTATGGAAAAATAGTCAACGACAACGACCTGACAATACTTGGCATTTATCACAGTGTTATGCCAGCCATCGGCGCCGCCGGAGCATATAAACGCATGCGCTTCGGTTTTCAGGAAAAAGACACTACTGCGGGTGAATACGAAGCAGAGGTACTTGGCATCAGTGGTATCCATGCGACCGCCATTCTGGCGAATGCCCCGGCACCGCTGGAGATGATGCCTGGCGTCGTCTACGGTGAAAAATGGCTCAGGGTGGTAGATCAGCAAGACAAAGAACTGTGGAGCTGGCCGCGCGAGGGTGCTACAGCATTGGATGCTATTTATTTGCAGCCACCCAATGCGTGGTGGCGGCTGATAAATCCGGAATGGATAAATCCGGCAAATATCGATAAAAAAAGTGGAGGTGGCCTTGATAACGTCAAGTATAAGCTTAAGAATGCATTCAAATTCTTGAACTCAATAAAAGAAAGTTTTCACACCACCACCTTTGCAAGCTACTGCGCGTCGCCAAAGAGGTTAAGTTACGGGAATGTCGTATTTAAAGTAACCGAGGGACTCAACAACGGACTATCAGATTCTAAGGGAAACCAAAATTTACCTCCATCTGAAAAATGGACGCTACTTGAAGACAACGCTAAAAATGAGCTTGTTGTTCAAGCTGGCCCTAGAAAATTACGATTAAGGCTAATGCCAGCCAGTGCTGCTGGCGATGACACAGTCCCCTCGAAAAATTTAGAAAAGTGCTTTAAAAAGGAAAGATTATTTATTCATGGGGTGAAAGATGGAACTGATTACGGGCACCAAGATAGCTATTCAAATCCTAATGTACTTGCTTCAATGCTGTATTCCATTATACAAATAGCAAAAACCGCAAAATGGACTTGATCATGCTCAATAAAAAAAAGAAAGTATTATTTCTTTTCACTACCATTGTAGTGCTTGGATTATTTCAACCTTGCAAAGCGCAAAGTGCCATCGAGGAGAATGCCGTGTCAGAAAATATTGCTCTTACTAAACGTCTTGAAGTGCTCTTTCTGCAAACGAAATTGGCATGTTTTGGGCGTTACTCCCTGCGCATACCGCAAGAGGCTGAATTAATTTCTGGAGGGGTTTCCCTTCCATCGACGATTGGAATAAGAACCGATGGATTGGCAGGGAGGGACATACAGGTTTTAGAAGATATTGAACAAATAAAGTTCAATAATCCAACCTCGGAAATTATCTACAATGGTGCAGGCCCAATTGAAGACAGTTGGCAGATTCAGTATTTTGAAAATGAGTACACCAAAAAGGAAGGTGACACATATTTCAACACATATATTACAAAAGGAAACATCACATTTACGATAGGAGATTCGACTCCTGAAGGCCAGACCAAGCAAAGTGCTGAACAAAAACAAGTAGTTCGCGCAAAAAATTTACACCTACGCAAAGAAGATGACATACCGTCCGAACCCGGCAACTGTATCCCTTATGGATTCATTTTTAACAATAGTTATAATGAACAAGAAATAGTCAATACAGGACTCTATCTCCCCAGCTTCCCAGATGTAACATTCTCCGTCAGCTCGAATAAGAACGCTTATGGTGATTATTCACCTGCTGAGTTCGAAAGGAAAGTGAGAGGTGACCTTTCCTTAATTCACCGAATTCAGCAAGCAAAAGACCGGCAAGGCAATCGCTATCCCAAGAGAACCCTGCTACGCGAGGGCAAACGCAACGTCCAGCACTGGCAGGGAGAGGAATCGCTGATACGACGAACAGATGGCGTGCACGATTTTGAATGGGCGCTGGTCGGCAAGCCGCGCGATGTCGCGAATCCATCTGTGCTGGAGGCGCATATGTACACCAAGGTTGCCTACAACACAGTAGGCGCAGCCAAGGCCGCATCACTCACTGATGACGAAGCCATCGCCTTGTGGGACAAGCTGCTGTCCGGCCTGAAGTTCCGGGTGAAAGTGCCGGGTGCGCCGCCGGGTTCGTACTACTTCGATCCGGACAAGCCAGCGCAGTGATGAATGGACAAACACGGCAGGCGCTCTTGCTGGCGTGATGCAAGCCATTGCGCTAGCATGCTCCTTTTGCCCGGAAAACTTCCATGACCGTCACCCTGCGTCCCGCCCTGCCCTTTGACATCGACGCCCTGTGGGCCTTGCGCACGGTGGCCGTGCGCGTCGGCTGCGCAACGCATTATGCGCCGGAGCAAATTACTGTGTGGACGGCGTCGCCCGTGCCGCCTGCGTATGCCGCCATGCTGGCCGCGGGTGGCGGCATCGTGGCGATGCAGGACGAGGCCATTGTCGGCTACGCCATGCTGGATGCGGATAAACACGAAGTCGATGCCGTGTTTGTCGATCCGGCGCGCGCGGGTCTGGGCATCGGCAAGCGCCTGCTGGCGGCGCTGGAGCAACTGGCGCGCGGGCGCGGCATGGCGCGCTTGCAATTGTCCGCATCGCTGAACGCCGTGCCGTTTTACCGGGCCGCCGGCTTTGTCTTCTTGCGCGAGGAAGCGTATGCGCATCCGAGCGGTATCAGCCTGGCCAGCGTGGCGATGGAAAAGGCGCTGGCGGCCGCCTGAGCCGTCAGTCGGGTGTCGCAGAAGCTTCGGACTCGGCCAGGCAGTGCTGCAGTTTCGCGATCAACGCGCGCACTTCGTCGTCGCCCAGGTCCAGCGGGTCGCCCTGCGCGCCGACGGCGATCAAGCAGATGGCCGAGCCGTCGTACCAGGCATCGAGGCGTTCTTCCTGATTATTCATAGTGTCTGACTTCATCTCGCAGGTCGGCAAGCAAATCGGCAGGCGCCGCGATGCTGGCGCTGCCTTGCGGCACGGGAAACACGGAAGCCAGCTGGTCATTGCTCGCCATGCCGGGCAGCCACTTGTTCAAAAAATCGTCGAGCGCGATGGCGCGTGGCTGGAAATGCTCCCAGTCATCGCTGGCGCACGCTTGCGCGAATGCCGCTTCCGGCCAGAACGGGATGGCGACCTTGCCGCCAGCTTGCGCCGTGGCCCAGCCATCATGGTACAAGCCCCAGACTTCTTGCGTATCGGCCACCTTGCGCACAAAGTAGGCATGGCGTTCGGCGGACGGCAGCCCCGCCACCTGCTTGAACTTTTCAGGATGCACGGTTGTCTCCTGCCTCGCCCCATACCCGCAGCTGCGGCCCGCACCAGCCCGTCACCATGTCGAGGGCGTCCAGTATCACGTCTTCCAGCGGCCCCTCCTGCGTGGCGGGGCGCAGTTCCTGCAGCAAGGCGGCCACTTGCGCTGCCGTCACGCCGCTGGCCTTGTAGCGCAGCAGGATGGCGCGCAGCGTGAGCAAACCTGCCCTGGCGTCCAGCGCGGCCAGCAATGCATTGTCGATGTCGGCGATGATGGTTTGCGGCATCTCAATCCGCCTCCCACGCGATGGCGGCCGGCCGCGCGCCGCCTGTCCTGAAAAAATCGACAAAGGCACGTTGGCACTGTTCCACCTCCACGCACCATGCCTCGGGATACTCGTCCACCTGGCCATTGGCCAGCAGATAGCTGCAGGCGCCATCTGCCTCCTCGTCGCCCAGGGTATGAAAACTCAAGTCGTCCTCACCCGACAGATACATCAGCCAGGCATTGCCGCCATTGCGCAGCATGCACAGGGCCGGGCCCTGTTCCGCGTCCGTGGCCCTGGTCAGCCACAGTTCGCACTGCGCCAGGGTCCGTGCTTCCTGCAACGCCTGTTCCAGCGCAGCAATGGTGTCAACGGCACGCGCTTCGCCGTGCAGATTCAATTCCATCGTCATGCTTTGCTCCCGCTCAAATCGTTTGTCGCCAGCGCCGTGCTCAGGTAGAGCTTGCCACTCAGGTCTTGCAGCAGGCTGCTCTGGCGCAGGCGGTCCATCACTGGCCCCTTCACTTCGGCCAGGTTCAGGCTGATGCCGCGTTTGATCAGCGCGCTGTTGAGTTCGATCAAGCCCAGCAAGGCCGTGCTGTCGATCTGGTTGACGGCCGACAGCACCAGCACCAGGTGGCGCGCCGTCGGATGGCCGCGCAATTCGTCTTCCACGCGCTCCGTGACGGCTTCGACGTTGCCGAAGAACAGGCCCGCATCGATGCGCAGCAGCAAGACGTCAGGCAGGGTCTGCGCTTCATAGCGCTCCACGTTGCGGAAGTGCTCACTGTTTGGAATACGGCCCAGCACGGCGATGTGCGGACGGCTGGCGCGCCAGATCAGGGTGCCCATCGACAGCAGCACGCCGATCACCACGCCCGCTTCCACGCCCAGCACCAGCACGCCGGCCGTGGTCGCCAGCAGGGCCAGCGCATCGCTGCGGTCGTAGCGCCACGACAGTTTCAAGGTATCCCAGTCCAGCAGGCTGCTCACGGCAAAGATGATGGTGGCCGCCAGCACGGGCAGCGGCAGCAGGGCCAGCCATCCCGTGGGCGCCACCAGCGCCAGCGCCAGCAGACCGGCCGTGATGATGCTGGCCAGGGGGGTGTTGGCGCCCGCCTGGAAATTGACGGCCGAGCGCGAAATGGAACCCGTGACGGGAAAGCCACCCGACAGCGCGCTGGCCACGTTGGCCGCGCCCAGACCCAACAGTTCGCGGTTCGTATGCAGCTTCTCGCCCCGTTTTTGCGCCAGGGTCTGGGCGGCGGACATGCTCATCAGGAAAATGATGAAGGCGATCAGGAGCGCCGGCGACAACAGGGTGCGCCAATGGGCGCTTGAGGTGGCCAGGTTCAGGCCGGGCAAGCCGCTGGGCACGTGGCCTGTCGTCTGCACGCCCATCGCTTCCAGGCCGCCATAGGCGACGAGCGCGATGCCGGCCAGCACCAGCACCATCGGCGCCAGGCGCGCGCCCACGTCGGCCGCCACCGTGTTCAAGCCGCAGCGCTGCAGCAGGCGCGACGCGTAGCGCTTGGCCAGCCACAGGAACAGCAGGCCGGACAGCCCAAGCACGAGGCTGGGCGTGTGCCAATGGGGCCAGGTGGCGCCCAGCAAGGGCGTGATCTGGCCCCAGATGATCAGGATCGCCGCGCCATTGCTGAAACCGCTGATCACGGGGCGCGACAAAAAGCTGGCCATGAAGCC
This sequence comes from Janthinobacterium salmonicoloratum, assembly GCF_051380845.1. Classification (NCBI taxonomy): domain Bacteria; kingdom Pseudomonadati; phylum Pseudomonadota; class Betaproteobacteria; order Burkholderiales; family Oxalobacteraceae; genus Janthinobacterium; species Janthinobacterium salmonicoloratum. The sequence continues at coordinate 937,471 of NZ_JBNYXV010000001.1, forward strand.
CAGGCGCAGTACGCCGCACAATAGCAGGACGAGGCCGCTGATGAAGGCCAGCTGGGCGGCCAGGACGATGTATAAGGAGGAACCAGGGTCGGCCAGCGGCGCAAGTGCGGCGGCCGTCATCAGCGAGACGATGGCCATGGGGCCCACCGATTGCGTCATGCTGCTGCCGAACAAGGCGTACAGCACGGGCGGCAGGATGCTGGCGTAGATGCCCACCACGGGAGGCAAGCCCGCCACCAGCGCGTAAGCCATGCCTTGCGGCACCATCATCATGGCGACAACGATACCGGCAGTGATGTCTCCGGCCAACAGAGGACGCCGGTATTGCCTGAGCCAGAGCAGCATGGATGATCCCAAAATCTGAAAACCGAAGCCTATCATGCGACGAGGCCGGCTGACAGGGGGAGCGTGCTTAGTCTGCCAGCAATTGCGCCTTCACGGCATCGAGAATTTCTGCCGACAGCGCCTCGTCATCGACAGAACGGGCCAGCACCATGGCGCCCACCATGGCGGCAAACGTGGCGATCGCCTGCTGGCGCCGCCGCTCCTGCGTGCAACCCGGCACCCCTTCCGGCAGCAAGCCCTGCAGCAAGGCGAACTGTTGCTGCGTCGCCTTGGTAAAGGCGGGACGCGCACCGGGCGACATGCGTGCCGCATCGACGCCCATGGCCGCGGCCGGGCAGCCGCCGCCGGGCTGGTCGCGGTGCCGGGTGGTCAGATAGTTGTCGATAATCGCCGGCAACGCCCGCTGCGGGTCGCTGGCGACCTTCGCCTGCCAGCCTTCCAGCGATTTCTCCAGCGCATGCTGGCACGCTTCGATCATCAAGTCTTCCTTGGACGCGAAATGGCCATAGAAGCCGCCATGCGTGAGGCCCGCGTTCTTCATCAGGTCGGCCACGCCGATGCCGTCATAGCCTTTTTCGCGGAACAGCTTGGCGGCCACGTCCACGATGCGCTCGCGGTTCAGCGCCGCCTGCTCCCTGCTTACTTTCATGCTGCCCTCCCACATTTATGTCAATCATCATATAACTTTACACCCGTTTGCGCCACTCTGTTAGCAAGCGCACCGTTGGATGCGGGTGCCGCGCCGATACTGGATCTTCGTTTACACGGAGGCCAGCATGAACGAGAACAAGGATCAGTCCACCGGTAACTTGCAGCGCAGCATACAGCAGGAGCAAGATCAGGAAGATAAGCAGCACGATGCCGCCAAGCCAGGCAAGGAAAGCAAGCAGCCTGTGCAGACTGGCAGCCGCAGCCAGCCTGCCCCTCCCCTGCCAGCCCAGCACCTGGACAAGCCCGGCATCGAAGCGCAGATGCAATTGAAGCCCCGTTTCCTGGCACCCGACTACTGCGGCAGCGGCAAGCTGGCCGGCATGGTGGCCATCATCACGGGCGGCGATTCGGGCATCGGCCGTGCCGTGGCCGTGCTGTACGCGCGCGAAAGGGCTGACGTGGCCATCATTTACCTGAACGAGCACGCGGACGCCAACGAAACGAAACGCTACGTGGAAGCGGAAGGCCAGAGCTGCCTCTTGATTCCCGGCGATGTGCGCGAGCAGGGCTTTTGCCAGCAAGCCGTCAGCCTAGTGCTGGACAAGTTCACGCACATCGACGTGCTGGTCAACAACGCCGCCTTCCAGGAACACGCCGAATCGCTGCTGGACCTGAGCGAAGAACGCTTCGACCTCACCATGAAAACCAATGTCTACGGTTACTTTCACATGGCCAAGGCCGTGCTGCCCCATTTGCAGCGGGGCGCCTCCATCATCAATACAGGTTCCGTGACGGGCTTGCAAGGCTCGAAGCACTTGCTCGACTATTCCACCACCAAGGGCGCCATCCATGCGTTTACCATGGCGCTGGCCGGCAACTTGCTGGACAAGGGTATCCGCGTGAACGCCATCGCCCCCGGGCCCGTCTGGACGCCCCTCAACCCGGCCGACAAATCACCCGAGGACATCCAGAAATTCGGCCAGGACACGGACATGCGCCGCCCGGCCCAGCCGGAAGAACTGTCGCCCGCGTATGTCTTCCTGGCCTCGCCCGCCTGTTCCAGCTATATCACGGGCATCGTCCTGCCCGTCACCGGCAGCGTGGGAGGATAAGCGATGGCGCGCGCACTATGGAAAGGCGCCATCAGCTTCGGCCTCGTACATATCCCCGTCGAGCTGATTTCCGCCAGCCGCGACCATGAACTGGACTTGTCCATGCTGGACCGGCGCGACTTCGCGCCCATCGGCTACAAGCGCTACAACAAGAAGACGGGCAAGGAAGTCGAGTGGGACGACATCATCAAGGGCTATGAATACAAGACGGATGAGTACGTGGTGCTGTCCGAGGAAGATTTAAGGCAGGCCAATGTGAAAGCCACGCAAACCATCGCCATCTTGACCTTTGTCGATGCGGTCGAGGTGCCGCTGACCTTTTACGAGCATCCGTATTATTTGCTGCCCGCCAAGGGCGGCGAGAAAGTCTATGCCTTGCTGCGCGAGACCTTGCGCAAGGCAAATAAGGTGGGCATCGCCAGCGTGGTCATGCGCACCAAGCAACATTTGTGCGCGCTCGTGTGCGTGGGCGACGCCATCGTGCTCAACACCCTGCGCTACGCCGATGAAATCCGCCCCACGGCTGACCTGGACTTGCCTGGCAGCAGCCTGAAGGCGGCGGGCATTTCCGACAAGGAAATCAAGATGGCCCTGTCGCTGGTGGATGGCATGAGCGAAGCGTGGGACCCCGAGCAATACCGCGACAGCTACCGCGAAGACGTGCTGGCGCTGGTCAAGAAAAAAATCAAGGCCAGGCAGACCAAGACCATCACCGCACCCGCGCCGGAGCCGGCGGAAGAGCACGGCAGCAATGTGATCGACCTGGTCGCCCTGCTGCAGCAAAGCCTGGGCAAGAAGCCGCCCGCGGCGCCCGCCCGCAAGCGCGCGGCCTCGTCCGCCTCCCGCAAACCGCCGCCAGCCAAGCGCAAGGCGGCCTGAAGCGCGTGCCCCCGTCCGGGGGCTCTTCATTCATATAAATGCGTTGACTTTGATCAGGCTTCTCGCTACGTTATGCACACAGCCTGCCACCCGGCTAGCCCTGTCATGCGTGCGGAAAACAATGGATGCCGAGTTAGATCAGCTTATCCTCAGCGGCGCCCCTGGCGGCGTAATCATCACGAACGAAGACCATGCCATCGTGCGCTGGACGGCCGGGGCGCAGCGCATTTTCGGCTATGCCAGCGAGGAAGCGCTGGGCCGCACGCTGTGGGAACTGATCTCGCTGCCAGGACAAGCCGAGGCAGACCCGCTGATCGACGAGCAGCTGACCCTGCACGGCAGCTACGACCGCGAATCGCTGCGGCGGCGCAAGGATGGTGAACTCATCTACGTCGATGTGGCGTGCCAGGCCGCCCACGCGGTGCCGGACGGCCCCCGCTACCTGATTTCCACCATGAAGGACACGACCTTGCTGAAGGCGGCGCGCGACGCCCAGTTCGTCGACGTACGCTACCGCGTGCTGTTCGAATCGACGCCGGACAGCGTCATCATGGTCAATGCCACGGGCGCCATCGTGCTGGCCAACCAGCAAGCGCAGCGCCTGTTCGGTTACGCGGAAGGCGAATTGAACGGCAGGCAAATCGATAGCCTGCTGCCGCAACGCCTGCGTCATGCGCACGTGGGGCACCGCGCGCGCTATTTCGACCAGCCGCGCACGCGCACCATGGGCGCCGACCTGGAATTGCTGGGCTTGCGCAAGGACAACGTCGAGTTCCCCGTGGAAATCAGCCTGTCGCCCATCCAGACGGAGATCGGCGCCTTCGTCATCAGCGCCATCCGCGACGTCAGCGACCGCCGCCGTGCCGAGCAAAAGTTCCGCGGCCTGCTCGAATCGGCGCCGGACGCCATCGTCATCGTCAATGGCGATGGCGAGATTGTGCTCGTCAATTCGCAGACGGAACGCCTGTTCGGCTATTCCCGCGCAGAGTTGCTTGGGCGCAATGTGGAAGTGCTGATCCCGGCCCGCTACGCCGCCGAGCATCCGCACCACCGCCTGGCCTTTTCCACGGCGCCGCGCGCCCGCTCCATGGGCGCGGGCCTGGAACTGTACGGCTTGCGCCGCGATGGCACCGAGTTTCCCGTCGAAATCAGCCTATCGCCGCTGGAAACGGACGAAGGTGTGCTGGTTTCGTCGGCCATCCGCGACATCACCGAGCGCAAGCGCATCGAACGCACGCTCAACGAACAGAAAATCGAACTCGAGCGGGCCAGCCAGGCGAAGGACCGCTTTCTCACCAGCATGTCGCATGAACTGCGCACGCCGCTGAACGCCATCCTCGGCTTTGCCCAGCTGCTGGCCAATGAAGCCCTGCCCGCGACCGTGCTGCAAAAACGCACCTTCGTGCAAAACATCGTCACCTCGGGCCGCCACCTGCTCACCCTGATCAATGAAATCCTCGACCTGGCGAAGATCGAGTCAGGCAGCCTGAGCCTGTCGATCGAGCCGGTGGCGCTGCCCGCGCTGCTGGAGGAAGTACGCGTGATGGTGGAAGAACAGGCGCAGCAGCGCCAGATCCACCTGCTTCTGCCGGAATGCGAGCCGCTGACGCTCAGGGCCGACCATACGCGCCTCAAGCAAGTGCTGCTGAACCTGCTCTCGAACGCCATCAAGTACAACCGCCCGGCCGGCAAGGTGACGCTGGAAATCTCGCGGCCCGAGCCGCAGCGTGTGCGCATCGCCATCCGCGACACAGGCAAGGGACTGAACGACGCGCAGATGGCGGAACTGTTCCAGCCTTTTAACCGCCTGGGACAGGAAGCGGGCAGCGAGGAAGGCACGGGCATCGGCCTGGTCGTCACCAAGCGCCTGGTCGAGCTGATGGGCGGCAGCATGGGCGTGCACAGCTGCGTCGGCGTGGGCAGCGTGTTCTGGATCGAACTCGACACCATGGCCGCGCCACCCGCCAACCGGCAGCGGGAAACGGAATATCTGCCCGAGCGCGCCGGGGACGATGCCGGCGGCCAGGCGCTGCTGCTGTACGTGGAAGACAATCCGGCCAGCCTGCGGCTGGTGGAAGACATCGTCAGTTTCCTGCCCCATCTGCGCATGATCTCGGCCACCGACGCGCGCCAGGGTATCGCGCTGGCGCTGGAACGCCGCCCCGATGTGATCTTGATGGATATCAACCTGCCGGGCATGAATGGCAACCAGGCGCAGCGCATCCTGCGCAACGATACGCGCACGGCGCACATCCCCGTCATCGCCTTGACGGCCAACGCCATGAAGGGTGATATCCGGCACGGCCTGGCGGCGGGCTTTTTCCGCTACCTGACCAAGCCCGTCGAAATTCCCCAGCTCAACGCGGCTATCGACGAAGCGCTGCAACTGGCGCGCGTCGTCCTGCCTTTCAAGCGGGAGGAGTAAAGGCCAGCTTTTTCATCGCCGCATCGAGGCCCTTCGCGCTGCGCGCATAGCCATCCCACGGCGCGTTGCCCACGTCGAGGCGGCTGTGGACATTGCCCACGTTCCACTGATCGCCCGCCTTCAGCTCGTCGAGCTCCTCCCAGGCCAACGGCACGGAAATGCCCAGCCCCGAGCGCGTGCGGGCCGACCACGCGCATACGGTGGTGGCGCCCCGGCCATTGCGCAAATAATCGATGAAAATCTTGCCAACGCGGTTGCTCGGCCCACTTTTCAAGACGAAGCGCTGCGGGATCAGCTGCGCCATGTGCGCCACGATGGCTTGCGAAAACGCCTTTACTGTATCCCAGTCGTGTTTCGGGCGAATCGGCACGACCACATGCAAGCCCTTGCCGCCGCTGGTCTTCAGCCAGGCGGGCAGCCCCAGCTCCGTCAGGAAGGCGCGCAGCAGCACGGCCGCTTCGCGAATGGCGGGCCAGGCCACGCCCTTGCCCGGGTCCAGATCGAACACCAGGCGGTTCGGCGTGTCATAGGCGCTGGCCAGCGCATTTTGCGTGTGAAATTCCACCACATTCCATTGCGCGGCCGACAACAAGCCCTGTACGCTGGCCACTTCCAGCATGGCGGCATGCTCGGGGTCGAGGCCAGGATCAAGCTGTTTGACACCGGGCATGGCCGACGTATCGGCATGTTTCTGGAAAAACAGCTCGCCGCCCACGCCGGCCGGTGCGCGCACCAGCGACACGGGCCGGCCCCGCAGATGCACGAGCATCAGCTTGCCCACCAGCGCGTAGTAGCGCACCAGGTCGATCTTCCTGGCGCCGCTCTCCTTGTCGATCACTCTGTCCGCATGGCTGACCTTGAAACTGGCCGGCAAGACGCTGTCGGGCGTGGATTGCTTCTGCATGGTCTTCTCCCTGTCGATCCGCTGCGCCCGCTCGCGCACGATGGCGGCCGGCTTTTTATCCTCGCGCAAGCCGTGAAACACGGCATGGCGCACGGCCCCGCCGCTGGTCCATTGCGCAAAACTGACCTCGGCCACCAGCTTCGGCCTGGCCCAGATGGGCTGGCGCACACCGCCCGCCTTGCCAGCAAACGGACTGGTCCCGACGGCCAGCGCGTCGAGGCGCCGCCGCAAGTCGCGCAGGCTTGCTTCGTCAAAGCCGCTGCCCACATTGCCCGCGTAGCGCAGCTTGCCCTCTTCATCATGCACACCCAGCAGCAACGAACCTATCCCTTCGCGCGCGCCCTGCGGCGCCGTATAGCCGCCGATGACGAATTCCTGGCGCAGCCCGCATTTGAGCTTGATCCAGTCGCCCGAGCGGCGCATGACGTAAGGCGAGCCGCGCCGCTTGCCGATCACCCCTTCCAGCCCCAGCCGGCAGGCGTGGTCCAGCAGTTGCTGCGGCGCGGCATCGAGCGCGGCGCTGAAGCGCACCAGCGGCGATGCGGGCAAACTCTGCAGCAGCTGTTCCAGCAACGCCCTGCGCGCTTCGACTGGCTGGCCCCGCAGATCGTGGCCATCGAAATACGGCACATCGAACAGGTAATACACGATGGCGCTGGTCGTTTCCGCGTCGAACGCACGCTGCAACGCGCCAAAATCCGGGCGGCCGCTGGGGTCCATGACGACGATTTCGCCGTCATACCAGCCTGACGGCAGCCCCAGCTGTTCCAGCGCTTGCCGCAGTTTCGGCAATTTCGCCGTCCAGTCATTGCCATTGCGCGTCATCAAGCCAATCTGATCGCCATCGCAACGCGCGAGGATGCGGTAACCGTCGAATTTCGCCTCGAACAGCCAATCCTGCGGGTTTGGCGGCGGAACGTCTGCCAGGGTCGCCAACTGCGGCGACAGGGTGGCGGGCAACTCGGCATCCGGTGCTGCAGCAGCCATCTTGCGTTTGGGCATCGCCTTGTTCTTGACGCTGTCGGGGAACTCGTCCACGACAGAAAATTCCAGCGCCGGCCGCGCATAATCGTCTTTTTCCTTGATCAGCAGCCAGGCTGGCTGCTTTTCGCTGCGCTTGTCCCCCTTGCCTTTCATGCGCACCAGCACCCAGTTGCCATGCATCTTGTGGCCATGCAGCGTGAATTTCAGCTCGCCGGCCGCCAGCGCCTTGCGCGCATCGGGCATGGCTGGCTGGGGCTGCCACGTCCCCTTGTCCCAGATGATGACCTTGCCCGCGCCATACTGCTTTTCGGGGATCGTGCCTTCAAAACTGGCATACGAAATGGGATGGTCTTCCACCTGCACCGCCATGCGCTTGTCGCGCGGATCGTAGCTGGGCCCTTTCGGCACGGCCCAGCTTTTCATCGTACCGTCCAGTTCCAGGCGGAAGTCATAGTGCAAACGGCTAGCCCAGTGCTTCTGGATGACAAAGGTGAGCGCCTCGCCCGCTTCCTCGTCGCCACCTGCAGGCTCGGGCGTGACGGCGAAATTGCGCTTGGCTTGATAGGTTTTCAAGGCGGCTTTCATGGCGGACCCATGCGGTGAAGATGGCACCGAGTCTAGGCTGCTGCCGTCTGTGTCGCGGTACGCCAGCTAACAGAGCGCCTGCCCCGGCAAATGTAATTTTTTGTAATTAGGCCCAATTGCTGTCAACGCTATTGCCGTACGGCGCGTTTTTGGCTCAGTGACAGGGGAAATGCATCTCCTGAACTACAACCCACTTCTCGAGGAACTGCACCATGAAAAAAGTAATCGCTACTCTGATCGCCGGCTTGTTCGCTACCGCAGCCTTTGCTCAAACGCCAGCAGTGCCTGCCAAGGCCGAAGCCAAGCACACCAAGGAAGTGGCAAAAGCAGAAGCCAAGGAAACCAAGGCTGTAGTCAAAGCCGATGCCAAGGAAGCCGCTGTCGCCGCCGATGCCAAAGCCGATGTCGCCAGTGCCAAGGCCGATGCCAAAGCTACCAAGGCCAAAGCCCATCACAAAGCGAAAAAAGCCAAGGCCAAAGCTGACGAAGCCAAAACTGAAGCGACCGCAGCAGCCAAATAAGCAACTCCGCGCGTTTTCTACGCGACACAAAAAGACAGCTTCGGCTGTCTTTTTGCATTTTCATGCCGCCTTTACCCATTAACGCCGTTTAAATCACCTGATTGTAAGAAAGTGTAAACAAGGTCAACCGTAACCTTCCGGGGCGCGTTTTCTGCTCAGTGACACGGGAATCATCCCGACACCAATAGAAACACCAGACAAACCACCACCGAGGACTGCACCATGAAAAAAGCAATTGTTACCCTGATCGCCGGCCTGTTCGCTACCGCTGCCTTTGCTCAAACGCCAGCAGCTCCTGCAGCAGCCCCGGCAGCGCCCGCCAAAGTGGAAGCAGCCCACACCAAGGCCGTCGTGAAAGCCGACGCCAAGGAAGCGCAAGCCGTCGTGAAAGCGGACGCCAAAGAAGCGAAAGCAGTCGTCGCCGCCAAGACCGACGTAGCCAGCGCCAAAGCAGAAGCGGCCACCACGAAAGCCAAGGCCCATCACAAGGCCAAGCACACGAAAGCCAAGGCCGATGCAAAACTGGCTTCGGCCACCGCTGAAGCCGCGCCAGCAGCAGCCAAGTAATCATCGACATACCTTCACTTACCACTTGCCAGGAAAATAAAATGAAAAAAGTTATCGCTACCCTCGTCGCCAGCCTGTTCGCTACCGCAGCCTTCGCCCAAACCCCTGCCGCCCCGGCAGCGTCGGTTCCCGCCAAGGCGGAAGCGGCCCATACGAAAGCCGTGGTCAAGGCTGAAGCCAAGGAAACCAAGGCCGTCGTGAAAGCCGATGCGAAAGAAGCGGCCGTCGTCGCCGATGCGAAAGCCGACGTGGCCAGCGCCAAGGCCGATGCCAAAGCCACCAAGGCCAAGGCGCATCACAAGGCCAGCAAAGCCAAAGTGAAAGCGGATGCGGCAAAAGCGGCGGAAACCGTTCCGGCAGCGCCAGCGAAGTAAGCGCGAACGACGTCACGGGAGCGCGTCCGCCGGGTCTGCGCTTGCGTGGCCACTTGCCCGCAGTACCAGGGACAGCTTCGGCTGTCCTTTTTGCATGGCGCGCCTTCATGCAAACTTCATCGAACAGGCCAGCTTATGCGCGACAAAGCGCCGCACATGAGGGACACTGGCACTCCGACCATCGCCGTGAAGCCCATTCCATGCGCCACCTGCCCTTGCTCCTGATTACCGCCCTGTGCCTGCCTTGCACCGCCAATGCGCAAAACACCCCCGCCTCCCTTGAGCAAGTCCTGCAAGCCCAGGACCGCGACAGCCATGGCGACTTGCGCGCCGTCGTCGTGCTGCGCGATGGCGCCGTCGTGGCCGAACGCTATTACAACGGCGAGACGGCCGAGACCCTGCACGACATCCGCTCGGCCGGCAAGAGCATCACCGCCCTGCTGGTGGGCGCGGCCGTGGCGCGCGGCCAGCTGGCGACAACAAAAACCGTGGGCGACTACTGGCCCGAAGTCGCAGGCAGCCCGGCGGGCAAGGTGCTGCTCGACGACTTGCTGACCATGCGTTCTGGCCTGGCTGCCTTCGATGAAGACGAACAGTCGCCAGGCAATGAAGACAAGCTCGATGAAGCACCCGACCCGGCCGCCTTCGTGCGCGCCATACCGGCTGCCACAACGCCGGGCAGCGCTTACCGCTACAACTCACTGGGGTCGTACATCGCGGGCAGAATGGTGGAAAGCGCCAGCGGCGCCGACCTGGAAGATTACGCCGCCAAGGTGTTGTTTGCGCCACTGGGCATCGCCCGCTGGAGCTGGGGCCGCGACGTGGCACACCACCCGAAAGGCCAGGGCAATCTGTCGCTGCGCGCGCGCGACACGGCAAAGATTGGCCAGATGGTGCTGGACGACGGCCTATTTGACGGCAAGACGGTGATCGACGCCGCCTGGATCAAGGCCGCGCTGGCGCCGCGCGTGGCCATCGGCGCCGTGGACCGCTACGCCGACAGCTACGGCTATTTCTGGTACGCGAAGATGCAGGACATCGGAGGAAAAAAGATCGCCGTGCATTTCGCCTCGGGCAATGGCGGCAACAAGATCTACGTGATACCCGCGCGCCGCATGGTGGTCAGCATCGCCTCGAGCGCCTATGGCAAGGGTTATGGACAGCGCCGCTCGGAAGACATCCTGAAAGCCATCCTGGAGGCGGATGCAAGGCAGATGTAAGCGTTTGTAATGATCGTCAACGCAAGCGTCCGGGGGCGCGTTTTATGCTCAGTGACACGGGAATCATCCCGGCACCAACAGACATACCAGACAAACCACCACTGAGGACTGCACCATGAAAAAAGCAATTGTTACCCTGATCGCCGGCCTGTTTGCAACCGCTGCCTTTGCTCAAACGCCAGCAGCTCCGGCAGCGCATGCCACCGCAGCAGCCTCGGTTCCAGCCAAAGTAGAAGCGGCCCACACCAAGGCTGTCGTGAAAGCCGACGCCAAGGAAGCGCAAGCCGTCGTGAAAGCGGACGCTAAAGAAGCGAAAGCAGTCGTCGCCGCCAAGACCGACGTCGCCAGCGCCAAAGCGGAAGCGGCCACCACGAAAGCCAAGGCGCACCACAAGGCCAAGAAAACCAAGGCCAAGGCTGACGAAAAGCTGGCATCGGCCACCGCTGAAGCGGCTCCAGCCAAATAATTCCGACACACTTTACTGACCACACACATCAAGGATATTAAAATGAAAAAAGTCATCGCCACCCTCATCGCCAGCCTGTTCGCCACCGCTGCCTTCGCCCAGACCCCAGCCGTCGCGCCAGTCGCACCAGTGGCACCGATTCCTGTCGTCGCCCCTGTCGCCAAGGCCGAAGCGCCGGCAGCAGCCGTCAAGCCAGCGGCGCACAAGAAAGCCAAGCATCACAAGGCGAAGAAAGCAGCACCTGCAACGCCTGCAGCTCCGGCCGCAGCGGCTGCTTCCGCACCGGCAGCAGCGCCAGCCAAGTAATCGAGGCAGCACCAAGCAAAAAGACAGGGTTTTCCCTGTCTTTTTTTTCGTTCTCTTATTTTGGCATCAGCACCGTGTCGATGACATTGATCACGCCATTCGACTGGTACACGTCATAGGTGCTGATGTTGGCGCTGTTGCCGCCCTCATCCATCACGACGATGTTGTGCATGCCGTTCATGGCGAACATCAGCTTGCCCCCGCTGGCCGTGGGCAAGGTGGCTTTACCGTCGTGCATCTTGATTTCCCTGGCCAGCGCCTTGAAGTCGTATTTGCCGGGCACCACGTGGTAGGTGAGGATGTTCGTCAGGGTCGCCTTGCTTTCCGGCTTCACCAGGGTCTCGACGGTACCGGCGGGCAGCTTGCCGAAGGCCGCATTCGTCGGCGCGAACACGGTAAAGGGCCCCTTGCCTTTCAGGGTGTCGACCAGGCCTGCTGCCTTGACGGCGGCGACCAGGGTTGTGTGGTCAGCCGAATTGACGGCGTTATCGACGATGTCCTTGGATGGATACATGCTCTGTCCACCCACCATGGTGCTCATGTCGGCGGCAAAGGGGGCGCTGGCGGCCAGCATGGAAGTGAGGGAGGTGACAAGTAGTGCTGCGGGAAGGAAGGTGCGCATGTTGATATCTCCTGAATGACTGCGTTTGCGTGATTGCAGGAGTATTTACGCGGCCTGTCCGCAAACGGATTCAACTTGCAGAAAACAAAAAAACGGCGCCGTGCTGTGCACGACGCCGTTCTTGACAGGCTCCCGCGTCGCGGGCCGGAATACTCCAGCCCGCGGTGCCGGGAAACTAGTTGGCCGCCACTTGCGGCTCCGTCTCGCCCCAGCCGCCGCCCAGGGCGCGGATCAGCGCCACCGTAGTGACGGCGCGGTTGCCGCGCAATTGCACGGCGTTGCGCTCGATGGCCGCCAGGTTGCGCTGCGCGTCGAGCAGATCGAGGTAGCTGGAACGGCCCGCGTCGTACAGCTTTTGCGCCAGGTCGGCCGAGCGGCGCGCCGAGACGACGGCTTCGTCGATCTGCTGCGTCTGGCCCGACAGGATGCGCAAGCCGGCCAGGTTGTCTTCCACCTCGGCGAAGGCCACCAGCACGCTCTGGCGATACGTCGCCACCGACTCTTCCAGCTGCGCTTCGCTGCGGCTCACGGCAGCTTTATTGCGTCCGCCGTCGATGATGGGCATCGACATCAGGGCGCCCAGCAGCCAGGAGCGGCTGCTCCACTTGAAGATATCCGAGAAGGTATCGGACGCGCCGCCGCCGGAGGCGTTCAGGGTCAAGGCCGGGAACATGGCAGATTTCGCCACGCCGATGCGCGCATTCGACGCTTCCATGGTGCGCTGCGCCGACGCGATATCGGGACGGCGTTCCAGCAGGGATGACGGCATGCCGGCCGGGATCACGGGCAGGAAGCCGCTATCCTGCAGCGGGTTGACGCCCGCCGTGAAACTGGCGGCCGGCTTGCCCAGCAGGACAGCCAGCGCATGCTCGCTGGTGGCGCGCTGGCGCTGCAGGCCGATGGCTTCGGCGCGCGTCGTCGACAGCTCCGTGCGGGCACGCGACAGGTCGAATTCGCCGATGTCGCCCAGGTCATAGCGGCGCTGATTCACATGCACGCTTTCCTCGCGCAGGCGCACCGTCTGTTCCAGGGTCGCCAGTTCGGCGTCCGTGGCGCGCAGCTGGAAATACGTCTGCGCCACGTCGGCCTGCAAGGACAGCAGCACCGAGCGGTAGGTCGCTTCCACGGCCAGCGCATCGCTGCGCGAGGCGCTGACGTTCGATGCCACTCTGCCGAACAAATCGACTTCGTAGCTGGCCGTCAGGTTGGCCTGGTAGACATTCGTGGCCGCCACCGGCGCGCCGTTCGGCAAGCTGAGCGACACGGCGGAAGCGCGGTTGCGCTGGCCGCCCACGTTGACGCCCACTTGCGGGATGCGGTCCGCTTCGGCGATGCCGGCAATCGCCCTCGCCTGCTTGACGCGGGCGGCGGCGACAGCCAGGTTGGCATTGGCCTGCGTGGCTTCATTGATCAAGCTGGTCAAAGCCGGATCATTAAACGCCAGCCACCATTCGCCGCGCGCCTGGCGCTCGGCTGGCACGCCCTGCTTCCAGCGCGTGCCGTCGGCCGCCGTCTGCACGGCCGGCAAGGTTTGCGCTTCCTTGAACGCCGTCGGCGTCTCGATCTGCGGCTGCTTGAACTCCGGCGCCGCGCAGGCCGCCAACAGCACGGCCGCTGCCATGGCGGTCAGCACAGGCTTGACACGCCAGATGATTTCCTTGGTTTTCAATATATATCTCCTTCCAGGTCCAGCGCTGGCGCGGCGACAGGCTTGGCGGCAACGGTGGCTGGGTTTTTCTCAAAACGCTGCGCCAGGGTGCGCAGCAGTACGTAGAACACGGGCGTCAGGAACAGGCCGAAGAAGGTCACGCCCAGCATGCCGGCGAACACCGCCACGCCCATGGCATGGCGCATTTCCGAACCGGCGCCGTGCGAGAACACCAGGGGCACCACGCCCATGATGAAGGCGATCGACGTCATCAGAATCGGACGCAAACGCAGACGGCACGCTTCCAGCGCCGCTTGCACGACGGTGCGGCCATGCTCTTCCAGTTCGCGGGCAAATTCCACGATCAGAATCGCATTCTTCGACGCCAGCCCCACCAGCACGAACAGCGCGATCTGGGTGAACACATTGTTGTCGCCGCCGGTCAGCTTCACGCCAAGAAGCGCGCAGAGGATCGACATCGGCACGATCAGGATCACGGCCAGCGGCAAGGTCCAGCTTTCGTACTGGGCGGCCAGCACCAGGAACACCAGCAGCACGCACAGCGGGAAGACATAAATCATCGTATTGCCGGACAAGATGTCCTGATAGGTCAGCTCTGTCCACTCATACGAAATCCCCTGCGGCAGCACTTCCTTGGCGATGCGTTCCAGTGCGACTTGCGCCTGGCCACTCGACACGCCAGGTGCGGCGCCGCCGTTGAAGTCGGCTGCGGCGTAGGCGTTGTAGCGCTGCACGCGGTCCGGACCATAGCTATCCTTGACGCGCATCAGCGACGACAGGGGAATCATCTCGCCCTTGTTATTACGGACCTTCAGCTGCGCGATATCCTGGGCATGCGAACGGAACACGGCATCCGCCTGCACGCGCACCTGGTAGGTGCGGCCAAACTGGTTGAAGTCATTCACGTACAGCGAACCGAGGTTGATCTGCAAGGTCTGATAAATCGTTTGCAGCTGCACGCCCATCTGCTTGGCTTTCACGCGGTCGACGTCGGCAAACAGCTGCGGCACGTTGATCTGGTAGCCCGAGAACACGCCCGCCAATTCCGGCGTCTGGTACGCTTTCGCGGCCAGGGCCTGGGTGGCGTTGTACAGCGCGTCGTAACCGAGGTTGCCGCGGTCTTCGATCATCATCTTGAAGCCGCCGATGGTGCCCAGGCCGTTGACGGGCGGTGGCGGGAAGACCATGATGAAGGCGTCCTGGATACCGCCCAGGCGCTTGTTGATCTCGGCCGCGATGGCGCCACCCGACAATTCCTTGGTGGTGCGCTCGTCGAACGGCTTCAGCGTGGCGAACACGATACCGGCGTTCGGTGCATTGGTGAAGTCGTTGATCGACAGGCCGGGGAAGGCGATGGTCGATTCGACGCCGGGCACCGACTTGATGACGTCGGACATGCGGCGCACGACATCTTCCGTGCGGTCCAGCGAGGCGGCGTCAGGCAATTGCGCAAAGCCCACCAGGTATTGCTTGTCCTGCGCTGGCACGAAGCCGGCCGGCACGGACTTGAAGGTGAAGATGGCGGCAACGACCAGCAGCGCATACACGCCCAGGGAAGCGCTCTTGCGGCCCAACACGCCCTTCACGCCCGCTTCGTAGCGGTGCGAAGCGCGGCCGAAGAAGCGGTTGAACCAGGCGAAGAAGCGGCCGAAGACCATGTCCATGCCGCGCGTCAGCGCATCTTTCGGCGCATCGTGCGGTTTCAGCAGCGCGGCCGACAGGGCTGGCGCCAGGGTCAGCGAGCTGAAAGCGGAGATCACCGTCGAAATGGCGATGGTCAGCGCGAACTGGCGGTAGAACTCACCCGACAGGCCGGGCACGAAGGCGATCGGCACGAACACGGCGCACAGCACCAGGGCGATGGCGACGATAGGACCGCTCACCTCTTTCATGGCCTGGATGGTGGCGTCGCGCGGCGACAAGCCTTCCTCTATATTGCGCTCGACGTTTTCCACCACCACGATGGCGTCATCGACGACGATACCGATAGCCAGCACGAGGCCGAACAGCGACAGGGTGTTGATCGAGAAGCCAAAGCCCAGCATCACGGCAAAGGTACCGACAATCGACACGGGGACGGCCAGCAGCGGAATGATCGATGCGCGCCAGGTTTGCAGGAAGATGATCACCACCAGCACCACCAGGGCAATCGCTTCGAGCAGGGTATGGATCACGGCTTCGATAGACGAGCGCACGAACTGCGTGGGGTCGTACTCGATGCGGTATTCCACGCCTTGCGGGAAGTCTTTTTTCAGTTCCTCCATCTTGGCGCGCACGTCGGACGACAATTGCAGCGCGTTGGCATTCGGTGCCTCGAAAATACCCATGCCGACGGCCGGATTATTGTTCAGCAGCGAACGCAGCGAGTAGCTGTTGGCACCCATTTCCACGCGCGCCACGTCCTTCAGGAGCGTCACGGCGCCGTCGGCATTCGTGCGCACGATGATGGCGCCAAATTCCTCGGGCGTCTGCAGACGGCCCTGGGTATTGACGGTCAGCTGGAAGTCCGAGTTCTTCGCTGGCGAGGCGCCGATCACGCCGGCGGCCACTTGCACGTTCTGCTCGCGGATGGCGTCGACGACGTCATTGGCCGTCATGCCGCGCGCCGCCACCTTTTGCGGGTCGAGCCAGATGCGCATCGCGTAGTCGCCCGCGCCGAAGATCTGGATGTCGCCCATGCCGGACAAACGGGCCAACTGGTCCTTGACGTTCAGCACCGCGTAGTTACGCAGATACATGTCGTCATAGCGCTTGTTTGGCGAGACCAGGTGCACCACCATGGTCAGATTGGGCGAGGACTTGACGGTCGTCACGCCGATCTGGCGCACTTCCTCGGGCAGGCGCGGCAAGGCGCGCTGCACGCGGTTCTGCACCTGCGTCTCGGCCTGCTCCACGTTGGTGCCGATCTTGAAGGTCACGGTCAGCATCATCGAGCCGTCCGATGTGTTTTGCGAGGACATGTACAGCATGTTCTCGACGCCGTTGATCTGCTCTTCGAGCGGCGCGGCCACGGTTTCAGCGATCACTTTCGGGTTGGCGCCCGGGTACTGCGCGCGCACCACCACGGATGGCGGCACGACGTCGGGATATTCGGAGATGGGCAGGCCGAATATCGACAGCAGCCCGGCCACGAATATGACTATCGACAGCACCGCCGCGAAAATCGGCTTGTCGATGAAAAAGCGGGAAAAATTCATGTTTATTCCTTGGAAGTCGATGCTGCTTTCGCGGCGATCTTGGCGTCTTTTGCTTCAGGTTTTGCAGGAGCGACTGGTGCGGTCGGGTCGAAATCCATGGCGACCATCTGCGGCGTCACGGGCGCACCGGGGCGCACGCGCTGCAAGCCGTTGACGACGATCTTTTCGCCCGCTTTCAAGCCTTCGCGTACGACGCGCAAGCCGTCCGAGGTCGGGCCCAGCTTGACGGCGCGGTATTCGGCCTTGTTATCGGCGCCCACCACGTACACATATTTGCGGCTTTGATCCGTGCCGACGGCGCGGTCGCTGATCAACAGCGCCGTGCTTTGCGCCTGCGGGCCATTGCCGCCATCGAGCTGGATGCGCGCGAACAGGCCAGGCACCAGCTGGCGCTCGGCGTTGGCGAAGGTGGCGCGCATGCGCACGCTGCCCGTGGCCGGGTCGAGCTGGTTGTCGACGAATTCCAGCTTGCCTTCATGCGGGAAGCCCGTTTCGTTGGCCAGGCCCACCTTGACGGTGACGGGCGTGCCCTTTTGCGCCGTGCCGGCCACGCGCAGATACGTATCTTCATCGCCGTCGAAGCTGGCGTAGATGCGGTCCGTCGACACCACCGAGGTGAGGATGGCGGAAGCGTCGATCAGGTTGCCGACGGTGATTTCCGCCTTGCTGACACGGCCGCTGATCGGTGCCTGCACCTGCGTGTAGGACAGGTTCAGCTTGGCCGCTTCATACGCGGCTTGCGCCGAGCGGGCGTTGGCATCCAGCTCTTTCAGGCCCGAGGCCTTTTCATCGAATTCGCGCTGGGCGATGGCTTTTTCAGCCAGCAGCTTTTCAGCGCGCGACAGTTCCAGCTTGGCCAGTTCCGCCTTGGCGCGGGCCGAGGCAGCCGTGCCTTCGGCGCGCGACACTTCGGCCTGGAATGGGCGCGGATCGATGACGAACAGCACCTCGCCCTTTTTCACTTCGCTGCCCGGCTTGAAATTGACGGCCGTGATGAAGCCGCCGACGCGCGAGCGGATTTCCACGCGCTCGATCGCTTCCAGGCGGCCCGAGAATTCCTGGGTTTCCGTGATCTGTTTTTCAATGACGGCGGCGGCCGAGATGGGCGGGCCGCCGGCCGCTGGCGCGTCGGGCACCTTGCTGTTGGCCGAATCGCAGCCAGCCAGGCTCACGGCCACCAGTCCTGCCAGCGCCAACGAGGCAGCCAAGGGCTTCAGCAGAGTGGAAAATTGTTGAACGTTTTTCATTTTATTTCCCTGTTTTATGAAAATTTCTAATGGTATGGGCGGCAGAAAGCAACCCAGCTAAAAATGGAAACTGCAGCGTGTGGTGGTGCCATGGCGCCCGACGGCGCTCGATCAAAGGTAAACAGGCCGCCAGCTGCTTAAAAGCGGACGGAGACGACGAAGCTGGCTGTGCGAGCGCACAACGCAGACAAGATGGGAACTACACTGCGTAGTGTAGCAACCGAAACTCAAAAAGTAAACTGATTAGTGTAATTATTTTACAGCGCCGCAGATGGCGGCGTCATGACTCGCACTCCTGCCCCAGTCCAGCGACAAAGCTGGCAATTTCGCTCAATACCTGCACCTTGCAGGCGCACTCATTGCGGGCAGTCGCGTCTTGCAGGGGCGCGGCGGCCATGCGCCGCACGGTGGTCTTGATGCCGCAGGCGATCAGTTTGCTGCCGTATTGTTCAGCTTCGTCGCGCAATGGGTCATCTTCGCTGGAAAGAATGAGCGCCGGCGGCAGGTTCTTCAGGCGGCTCGACTGCAATGGCGACGCGTACGGATGGGTACGATCAGCGGCATTCGGCAGGTAGCCACGGTAGGCGGCGGCGCATTGATCGGCCACTTCCGCCAGGTCCGGACAGCTCGGCAAGTGGCGCATCGAGCAGGTCGACAGGCCGGGGTCGAGCATGGGCATGATCAGCACCTGGCCCGCGAGGGGCGGTCCGCCCCGGTCGCGCGACATCATGGCGCATACGGCGGCCAGGTTGGCGCCCGCTTCGATGCCCGACACCACCATCTGCTTGCCCGTCCAGCCCAGCTTGGACTTGTTCTTTTTTGCCCACAGCAGCACGGCATGCGCGTCTTCCACGGCGGCGGGGAATGGCCGCACCTTCGCCAAAGTGTAGTTCGCGGCCAGCACCACGTGGTCCGGGTTGCTCAGCACGAGACAGCGCAGGAAGTCGTCCGCATCGTCCAGGTCGCCATCGACAAAGCCGCCGCCATGGAAGAAGACGATCAGGCTGGACTGCTTGGCGCCCGGCACGCCGGCCGTGTAGACGCGTGCGGCGAGCGCATCCTGCGCGCCCTGCACCTGGATGTCGCGTATCTTCAGCGCCTGGCCAGGCGCCAGTTCGGCCGCGGTCTCGGCAAAGCTCATTGCGCCACCACCGGCTGCACCGCAACATCGAGCACCGTGTCGTTCAGGCACAACAGGGCGACGCCGCCCACTTCATGGGTCAGGGCGCTATACGCACTGGCTTCGCTTTGCGCCGCCAACGAGTATGCATCCGTCGATACCATCGCGGCCAGAGCGAGCGAGCTCATAGCGAGAGCGAGCACTGCAAAGATTCCATTCCGATGACCCATGATTTTTCTCCTGTGAACTTCCTGCGGCAATCAATTTATGCTGCAGTACAACAACTATAGACTTGATCTACAATCTGATAAAGAGTGCAATGACGAATTGATTGTTCAGGATTCTGAATAATCTGGCATAAAGTGATAGGAAATCAAGTGAACAAGCTGCAAGCCATGGAAGTTTTCATCCAAGTCGTCGATGCGGGCGGCTTCACGCGCGCGGCGGAAAACATGCAGTTGCCGAAAGCCACCGTATCGACCCTGATCCAGTCGCTGGAAGCGAGCCTGTCGGTTAAATTGCTCAACCGCACAACTCGCCATGTCAGCATCACCTCTGATGGCGCCGCCTATTACGAACGCTGCGTGCGCATCCTGTCCGACGTGCGCGAGGCCGAGGAATCGCTGTCGCGCACCCGCTTGAGCCCCAGCGGGCGGCTGCGCGTGGATGCGCCCACAGCCCTGGCCAGCGAACTGATCATCCCCGCCCTGCCCGATTTTTTTGCCCGCTACCCGGACATCTCGCTGGAACTGGGCTGCAGCGACCGTCCCGTCGACCTGATCGAGGAAGGTGTCGACTGCGCCGTGCGCGGCGGAGAATTGGGCGACCTGAACCTGATCGCGCGCCGGGTCGGCGTGCTGCACTTCATGACGTGCGCCTCGCCCGGCTACCTGGCGCACCACGGCACGCCGCTGCACCCGGACGACCTGCCCCGGCACCGGGGCGTGAATTTTTTCTCCGCCAAGACGGGCAAGACCTTCGAATGGGATTTCACGCGCGCAGGCGAGCGTATCCAGATCGCCATGCCCAGCCATATCGCCCTGAACGACTCGAACGCCTACACGGCGGCCGGCCTGGCGGGCCTGGGCATCGTGCAAATGACGCATTTCATGCTTGCGCCGCTGCTAGAACAGGGCAAAATGGTGGAATTGCTCGGCGAATGGGAATCCGACCCGCTGCCCATCCACGTGATCTATCCGCCCAACCGCCATTTGTCCGCCAAGGTGCGCGTGTTTGTCGAATGGGTCGCCGACATGTTTACCAACCACCCGGCCACGCAACTGAAGGGCAAGAGCAGCCTTCCCAGCGCGCGCGCCACCCAGACTTAGGCCCAGCCATGACCACAGCAAGCATATCGCCGCACCGCATCGTTTTTCTGGACCGCGACAGCCTGATCGCCACCGTGCGCCCGCCCGCCTTCGCCCACAGCTGGGAAGAGTATGCGCACACCAGGGGCAGCGAGCAGACGGTGTCCCGCCTGCAAGGCGCCACGATCGCCATCACGAACAAAGTGCCGCTGCGCGCGGCCGAGCTGGCGCAGCTACCGGACCTGAAAATGATCGCCGTGGCCGCCACCGGCACGGACATCCTCGACCTGGCCGCCTGCCGCGAACGGGGCATCGTCGTGGCGAATATCCGCGACTACGCGCGCGCCACCGTACCCGAGCATACCTTGGCCCTGATGCTGGCCCTGCGCCGCCAACTGGTCGCCTATCGCGCGGATGTGGAAGCGGGACTGTGGCAGGCATCGGAGCGCTTCTGCCTGTTCGGCCACCCGATCCGTGACCTGGCCGGTAGCCGCCTGGGTCTGCTCGGCTATGGCGCACTGGGCAAGTCCGTGGCCCAGCTGGGACGCGCCTTCGGCATGCAAGTCATCGTGCACAACCGTTCGCCCATCGATGACGAGGGCGTGACGCAAGTGACCTTCGACGAATTGCTGGCCACTTCCGACGTGCTGAGCCTGCACTTGCCCCTGACGGACAAGACGCGCAACATCATCGGAGCGGCAGAGCTGGCGCGCATGCGGCCGACGTCCCTGCTGATCAACACGGCGCGGGGCGGCCTCGTCGATGAAGCGGCCCTGGCCACAGCATTGACGAACGGCGTGATCGCCGGCGCCGGCTTCGACGTGTTATCCAAGGAACCACCGCTGCCCGACAACCCGCTGTTGAACTTACGCCTGCCCAACTTCATCCTCACGCCTCACACGGCCTGGGCCAGCGGAGAAGCCATGCAAAAGCTGGCCGACATCTTGATCGGCAACGTGGAAGCGTTCGAACGCGGTGCGCCGACGAACGTGGTGGCATGAGCCTGTTAAACGAACTCGATGAACTGCTGTGCAGCGACGACGATGAATACGACCGCCTCGACCTGTTTCTCGATGCGGCCGAGCTGGTCGGGCAACTGCGGACGGCCGACGTGGCCCCGCTGCTGGCTCTGTGGCAGGCGCGCGATCTATCTTGGCAGCAGCGCTACACGCAAGCGAGCGCTTCCATCGACGGTGCCGTACTGCGCGCACTGCTGGCCGGCTTGCTGCAGATCAAGGAAACACCGCACGGCGTGTTTGAGCTGATGACACGCTTGCCGGCGACAGCCGACGCCTCCCCGCTCAGCGAGGCCTTGCTCGACTACGCCGAGCAAGCCTGGCATGCGGCAGTACCGGCGCGGCAGCGGCAAATCCAGATGAGTTGCTGGAGTTGCGGGCTGTCGGGCCGGCTGTTGAAGCGGCTGGGACTGGCTTCGTGGAAAGACGCGGGCTTGTAGGAATTATGGCGCGGCTGGCGTCTCGAATGAAAAACCCGGCGCATAAGCATGATAGCCGTCGAAATCACCCTTGCCGATGGTCGCGCCGCCGCTGCGCGCGATCGCATACGCCATGCTGAAGTGAAAATAGAAATTCGGCAAAATATACAAATTCAAATAGGCGTCGGCCGGCAGCGCGATATCGGCAAAGCCGGCACGGTCGCGGCAGATGCGGTCAAGCGGCCCGTCAAAACGCTCCGCGGGGATGGCCATGAGGTAGCGCATGGTCTGCGCAATCTGTTCCTGCAGGCTGGCGGCGGCGCTGAAATCGACCACTGCCAGCCCCGCCAGCGGACAGCAGCCGCGCAGGGAAAAGCTCACGGCCGCGCGCACTTGCTGGGTGAACGGCAGCATGTCCGGGTGCAAACGCGCCGCCAGCAGCTGCGGCGCGGCGCCCGTCTTGTCGAGCATGGCGGAAAGCTGCGTCAGCGAGCGGCAAAAAATGGCGACGGGGTGGATGGGCATCGCGTCCGTCATGCCACGCCCTCCTGCGCGGCAATCTTCTTCAGCACGCGGATCAGCCGGCGTTCATGGCGGCCCACGGCATCCCAGTGCCAGGCATCGGTCGGGCCGAATTCGGGGTAATGGCGCTGCCATTTTTCCGCGCGCGTCTGCGAATTGGCGCCCACATTCGAGTCCAGGCCCTTGCCGCTGGACAGGCGCAGATACACGCGGATGACGCCCCAGCCTTCGCACACATGGCGGTAAGTGAGGCCAGCGCACTGGGCCGGGTCGAGGGCGATACGGCGCGGGGCAAACTGCCCGCCCATGTCCGGGTAATGGACGGCCAGCAGCACCTCGCTGGCGCCTTCGGCTTCCAGCATGGCCGCATACGCGCACAGCTCGGCAGGCGAGCGAAAATGCAGCGTTTCCTGTTCCGGCTCCGAATAGACTTGCGCCACGGCCGCGCCGGGCTTGGCGAAGATCGCCTCGGCCATGGCCGCGATACCTGCTTCTGACATTGCCACCATGCTCCCCTCATTTGCCGCATAGCACTACAGCGATGGCCGCCATCCTAGCATGGCGTCAGCGCCGATGGCGGCTGAAAAATTCCCAGATGACTTCATTCGCATCGATGGCGCGCGTGGTCTTGCCGATGGGCAGGCCGATATTGAAGGCGTCGGCGCCGGGCCACGTGTGACCGCCTTCCTTGACGGTGATCAAGGCCACGCTGGCGCCGCCAGCACCACTCCCCTGCTCCAGCCAGCTGACCTGCGTGGCGTCACCAGCAGGTCCAGGCATCAGGCGCGGCTGGGGCATGGCGCCTTCGATACCGTTGTGCCTGCGCCAGTAGCCGAACGTGTGTTCAGCCGACAGATAGCTGGCGGCCTTGCCTTCAAACAGCACCACCTTGTCAGCCGTACCCTGTATCAACAGCATGCCGACCTTGTCCATCTTCTGGTGATGCTGCCGCACCGGTTCCGGCATGGGCGCGCCCACCGAGGCGACGGCAGCGAACTGCTGTGGCAACTCGGCCGCCAGGCGCAGGGCAAAGAAACCGCCTCGCGACAGGCCCGTGGCATACACGCGTTTTTCATCGATGCGGTAATCCTGCTTGAGTTTACTCAACATGGCTTGCGTAAAACCGACGTCGTCCGTGCCCGCCAGGTAATCCATGCCGAAACCCACGTTCCAGTCCTGCTTGATGCCTTGTGGATAGACAACGATGAACTGGTGCCGCTCGGCCGTCTTGTTCATCTGCGTGTACAGCATTTGTTCCGCCATGCTCATGCCGCCGCCATGGAAATTGAAGACGACGGGGAACGCCTGCTGCTGCGCTTTGTCGTAGGCGGTGGGCGTGTAGACGATGTAGCGGCGTTTTTCCTCCTTGTGCTGCAGTGATTGCACCTGGGCCAGCACGGGCGTACACAGGCAGGACATGATCAACAGGCTGATGGCGAATTTCATGGGCTTCCCTTCACAATAAAAGAGCAGCCAGCATAAGCAGAGCGAGGTGAAATCGCGGTGAAATCCGCTGCCTTTATTGCGCCTGGGCCGGAAAGATCGCGACACGGTACTGCGTCGTGCCCGGGCGGAAAACAATGTCCCAGTGCATGGCTTGTGCCAGGCGCAGCAGCAGGTTCTGGCCGTGCGCGAAGCCCTGGACGCGTGTTGGCTGTCCAGGCTGCACGGTATTGTCGATGCTCAGGCAACCTTGCGCAAACGTAATGTTGATGCGGCAGTCGGGGCCGCCATGGAACAGGGCATTCGCCAGGCAATTATTGATGAGCAACATCGTCAGTGGCCCATTGCCGAGCACCTCCAGCCGCTCAGGCAAGTCCAGAGTCAGCAGGCTGGCATCCCAGGGATGCTCGTCAAGCAGGCGCAGCAGGCATTGCTCGATACAGCCGCGCAACTCCACCACCTGGCCGGGCAGTTGCTCGGCCCGTGCCAGCGCGAACAGCACGTCGATGGTGGCGCGCATCTCGTCCGTGGATTGCTGCAGCTGCGCCTGCTCCTGCCCTCCCAGCGGGTGCGCATCGGCCAGCGCCAGGGTGTTGTGCATCAAGGTCAGCGGCGTGCGCAGTTCGTGGCTGACGTCGCGGGCGAAGGCCTGTTCGCGCTGCAACACCGCCTGCAGTTCGGCAAAGGTGGTTTCCAGACGGCGCGCCAGGAAACCGATTTCGTCGGGGCGATCGCGCTCGCTGAAATGGACGGCGCTGCCAGGCGCCAGCTGGCGCGCTTCCCGGGCCAGGCGCTGCAAGGGCAGCACGAGGCGCCGCGCCAGCCAGTACGCCAGCAGCAAGGCCAGGGCGATCAGCGCCAGCGCCACGCCAGCCACGACACTGCCCACTTCCCGCGCCAGGCGCGAGACCACCAGCACTGGCGCCACGTCGGCCAGCAGATAGCAGCGGGCCGGCTTGCCGCCGGCAACGACATCGAGCGCCAGCACGTGATAGTGCTGGCCCGTGGTGGTAAACACTTCCCCGCGTGGCGCGGACGGCGGCACTTGCGCACGCACCCCTTGAGGCAAGTCAAGGTAGCTGCCATAAACCGTGATGAGGTCGCTGCCAGAGGGCGTAAGCTTGCCGTGCTGCTGCCAGCGCATGCTGACTGCCGCAGCTTCGCGCTCGAGCAGGCGCTGCACCAGCATGTCTTCCGTCACGTAGGCGATCACCAGCGCCAGGCCCGTGTAACACAGGCACAGCAGGACGGTGAAACCGGCCAGGGCGACGAACAGGCGGCGGCGGATCGACTTGCTCATGGGGGCGCCGCAGCGTCTAGCGCAAGGCGGTAGCCCAGCTGCGGTATGGTCACCAGCACGCCTGCCGCGCCAGCCAATTCCAGTTGCTTGCGCAGCGCATAGATGTGCGATTTAAGGGCGTCGCTGTCGGGCGGCTGGCTGCCCCACAGCTGCTGCAACAGGGCCGAGCGCGAGACGGCGTGCGGATGTTCGCGGCACAGCAGCAGCAATATTTTAAAACCCGTCTGCGTCAATGGCAGCGCCACGTCGCCGACCAGGGCCCGCCCTGCGCGCGTCTGCAAGGTGAAGGGGCCCACGCGCATTTCCTGGTGCACGTGCAGTTGCTGCCGGCGCGCCAGCGCTTCGCAGCGCAAGGCCACTTCGCGCAAGTCGAACGGCTTGGTCAGGTAATCGTCGGCGCCATCGCGAAAGCCGCGTGCCTTGTCTTCGTACGCGTCGCGCGCCGTCAGCATCAAAATCGGTACATTGCTGGGCGCGGCCGTCTTGATGGCGCGGCACACTTGCAAGCCATCCATGTCGGGCAAGTTCAGGTCCAGCAACACCACGTCATAGCTATTGCGCGTGGCCAATTGCACAGCCAGCGCGCCCGTGCCCGCATGGTCGGTCTGCCAGCGCAAGCCTTCGAGAAAGTCGAGCACCTGGCGCGCGATGGCCAGGTGGTCTTCCACCAGCAGGATACTCAAGGTTAGCTTGCTCATCGCACGCCGGCAATGCGTGCGTATAGCCAGAAATTGCCGGATCTTCCGCGAATTTGCCGGTAGCAGCGCAGATAGCCTTCCCGCTCGAAAGCGCAGCGTTCGAGCACGTGGATCGAACGTTCATTGCTTTCCAGCACAGTCGCCTGGATGCGCAGGAAGCCAAGGTGCCGGAAGCCCCAGTCCACGACCGACGCGGCGAGGGACGTGGCCACGCCCTGCCCCCAGACAGCGGGCGCCAGGTCGTAGGCGATTTCCGCCGTGCGGTGTTGCGGGGAAATGGCATTGAAGCCGATCGTGCCGACCAGCTGGCCACCCTCGCGCAGCACCACGGCCAGCCGTATCGGCGAAGACGGCTCGGCCGATGCGTAGTCATCGAAATTGGCCTGCAGATCGTCGATGCAACGCAAGTTCCAGCTCGTGTGTTCCACAACGGCGGGGTCGGCCAGGTACGCATACCAGGCGGGCGCGTCAGCGCGCTCCAGGTGGCGCAAAGTCACCAGCGGATGGTCTGAGCCGGGTAGATCAACAACTTTCATTGCCTTGCATCCTCCTCAGTCCAGCGGGCAATCGGCGGCCAGCCAGGACACGAAATCGTCGGCGGCCAGTTCGAAATCCTCGCGCTGCATCGAGCCATGGCCCACCAGGTAGACAGCGCGCTCAGCGCCATCGAGCGCCAGCATGACGGCGCGCCCGCCGCTGTCGTCGCCAATGGTGATATAGCCGGGACAGGCCAGCGCGGTGTCATTGGTGACATTGCGTTCCATCAAACTGTCCGCGCCATACAGCAGGACCTGCTCGCCGCGGATGCCTTCCTGCCCATCCTGGAGAAAACTCAGATAGTACGTCGGCAGGTTGCGGCCTAGCGATTGCTGGAACGCGTCGATAGCTTGTCCGCTCACGCCGCGCCCCTGCGCCGCGCTTCCCACTCGCGTCGCAGCAAGCCGTACAGGGCCGAGTCGCTGACGTGGCCGGCCACGATCCAGCGTTCAGGCAGAAAACCTTCCTTATTGAAACCCTGGCGTTCCAGGGCGCTGGCCGAACCGGCGTTGAGCGGGTCGATATCGGCTTCCAGGCGGTTCAGGTCGCGCTCGACAAACGCGTACTCGATCAGCGCCGACAGCGCTTCGTGCATATAACCGTTGCCCCAGTACGGACGGCCCAGCGCGTAGCCGATCTCGGCGCGGCGGTTCTGGCGGTGCTCGGAAAACAGGCTGCAGCTGCCCAGGTATTCGCCCGTCGCCTTCAGCTCGACGGCGAAGCGGAAAAATTCCTCTTTCTCGAAAGCGGCGATGTCCTCGGCAATCTGGCGCGCGGCGCGGCTGGCATCGGTCCACGGTGGTTCGCTGAAATAGCGCATCACTTCGGGGTCGGAATGCATGGCGAATTGCGCCGCCTCATCCGATGGTTGCGGCTTGCGCAGAATCAATCGTTCAGTGGTGATGGTCTTGCTGTAAGTCATGGCGCTCCAGTCTGGCGGCAAACGGACGAATGCTTATTATTCCATGCAACTATAACGATGTGGCAATTTTGTGACGATGCTTTTAATGTACTATGGCAATATTTTTCGCCATATCATTGATGCAACTTCATGATCCGCTTATGTACGCAGTAGCCCACGCAGCCAACCCCGAAGCCCACCATGTCCATCCCTAAAATCCACCTTACCATGCCGCTCGCCGTCGGCGCACTGGCCGTCTGGCTGGGCTTGAGCCTGGGCGGCCGCTGGTTGGAATCCGCCGGCTACGCCTTGCCGGGCGCCGCCGTCACCGGCCGTATCGGCCTGTCGTGGGCACTGGCAGCACTGTTCGCGCTGGCGCTGCTGCTGGCGTCCGACCAACGCCGCGCGGCGGGCCTGTGCGCGCCGCAGCCATGGAAATCCACGTGGCTGGTCTGGCCACCGCTGCTGTATGCGCTGCTGATGCTGTTGCTGGCCTGGGCCGGGGGCTGGCCGCAGCCCCGTGTGCTGCTGATCGTGGCTTGCAATGCGGCGCTGGTGGCCGTCTCGGAAGAATTGATGTTCCGCGCCATCTTGCTGCAAGGCATGCTGGATCGCTACGCCGTCTGGCCGGCCGTCTTGATGTCATCGGCGCTATTCGGCCTGGCCCATACCGCCAACGGCCTGGCCACGGGCGACGTCAGCGGCGCCTTGTGGCAAGCAGTAGCCGCCACCCTGCAGGGCGTCGGCTATGCCGCGATTCGCCTGCGCACCCGCTCCATCTGGCCCATGGTGCTCGTGCATGGACTGTGGGACTACGCGCTGGTGACAGCCACCTTGCCGAACCCGGCCGAAGACGGCGCATCGATCCTGCCGTATATCGCCCTGCTGGCCGTGTTGCCCTTGTGCCTGTACGGCGTCTACCTGCTACGCCCCAGCCAGCGCGTCGCCATGTCGCAACTACAACTATAATATTGCGACAAGATTTTCCATCCCGATACCAAGGAATCTGCATGGCGTTTTTTTCACGTGATTACGAGGTATTCCTGCTGCTGGCCGCGCCCGATGCG
This sequence comes from Janthinobacterium salmonicoloratum, assembly GCF_051380845.1. Lineage (NCBI taxonomy): Bacteria > Pseudomonadati > Pseudomonadota > Betaproteobacteria > Burkholderiales > Oxalobacteraceae > Janthinobacterium > Janthinobacterium salmonicoloratum. Next base: position 965,875 of record NZ_JBNYXV010000001.1, read on the forward strand.
CCGCCGCTGTGGGATGCGACGCAATGGGCGCCGTTTGCCGCCAGCCTCGATGGGCTCGTGGCGCAGGCTAGCGCGAGGGGCAAGGCCGGCGTGCGCAGCCATCAATACAATCCCAATGGCAAGTCGATTCCCTTTGGCCGACTGGGCTGGGACGACAAATCGCACGCAAAGTGGACGCACACGCCGGAAACACGCGAAGCCCGCTTCATGAGCCTGGAAGCGTGGGCGCCATCGTGGACGACCTGCGAAAAGGACGACCAGGCGCCCGAGTTGTTCCTCGCCCTGGCCAATGAATCGCTGCTGGGACGGGCAGGCAAGCCCCTGCAATTCAGCCAGCGCCTGGTGTGCGCCATCGCCACGGACATGGGCCCGGAAGCGGCCGCCACCTTGCGGCAATCGTTGGCGCAACTGGCCGCGCAGCAAGGTGCTGTCGTCTTCGCCCATACGCGCCGCCAGTGGGGTCGCGCCGCGTACGGTGGTTTCACGGGCGCCATCCAGGATATGCTGATCGGCGGCCTGTTCCAGCCCGACGACCCGCATGCGCGGCCGCTCGATGCGGCCACATTCCGCGAGCCATGGACGCGTATCCGCAATTGACAGCGCCAGCCATTCCATGGCATCGTTGCGCCATGCAATCGCCATTTCCTCCCCTGCCATCGATTATTGCCGCCATTCGACCGATGGTGGCTTAGCAGGACAGTGATTGCCAAAGCCGCCCGGGAGGCGGCTTTGATTTGCAGCAACTGATCAAGACGTCTCGCAGGCTGTATTTCTTTTTAGCGAGCGACCATGTCCCCTACTTCCAGCACCAACAGTTCCCCCACCCTGCACCTCGTGTGCGGCAAGATTGCTTCGGGCAAATCCACCCTGACGGCCCGGCTGGCCAGCGCACCCCACACCGTGCGCATCAGCGAAGACAGCTTGCTGGCGCAGCTGTATCCGGGCCAGATCGCCAGCCTGGCCGACTACGCGGCGTGCGCGGTGCGGCTGCGCGCGGCCATCGCCCCTTTGTGCCTGCAGATGCTGCAGGCGGGCGTGTCCGTCGTGCTCGATTTTCCCGCAAATACACCGGCCAGCCGCGCCTGGATGCGCGAACTGTTCCAGCAGGCGGGCACGCCGCACGTGCTGCATTACCTCGACGTGCCAGATGACGAATGCAAGGCGCGCTTGCGCCAGCGCAATGCCAGCGGGCTGCACCCGTTCTCCACCAGCGATGCTGATTTTGACGCCATCACGCGCCACTTCGTGCCGCCCCAGGCGTCGGAAGGTTTTGATATTGTGCGGATAGAAGCTTAAAACGTTCCCGGCAGCAGGATTTTTTTATCTACATGCTGCAGGTCGCGCAAGCCGCAAAACGCCATCGTCAAATCAAGTTCATTGCGGATGATGTCCAGGCATTTGGTGACGCCCGGCCCGCCCATGGCACCCAGGCCATATAAAAATGGGCGGCCGATGTACACGCCTTTCGCGCCCAGGGCCACGGCCTTGAGCACGTCCTGGCCCGAGCGGATGCCGCCGTCCATGTGCACTTCGATCTGGCTACCGACGGCGTCGACGATCGCGGGCAAGGCTTCGATCGACGATTGCGCGCCATCGAGCTGGCGCCCGCCGTGGTTCGAGACGATCAGTGCATCGGCGCCGCTGTTGACGGCCAGGCGCGCGTCTTCCGGGTCCATGATGCCCTTGATGATGAGTTTGCCGCCCCAGCGCTGCTTGATCCATTCCACGTCCGCCCACGACAGGCTCAGGTCAAACTGCTGCTGCGTCCAGGCAGACAACGACGACATGTCGGAGACGGACGTGGCGTGGCCGACGATGTTGCCGAAGCCGCGCCGTTTCGTGCCCAGCATGCCCGCCACCCAGCGCGGCTTGGTGGCCATATTGATGATGTTGGGAATCGTCAGTTTCGGTGGTGCCGACAGGCCGTTGCGCAAGTCCTTGTGGCGCTGGCCCAGCACCTGCAAGTCCAGGGTCAATACCAGCGCGCCGCATTTCGCCGCCTTGGCGCGGTCGATCAGGCGGTTGATGAATTCGCGGTCCTTCATCACATACAGCTGGAACCAGAACGGTTTTGTCGTGTTCGCCGCCACGTCTTCGATCGAGCAGATGCTCATGGTCGACAGGGTGAACGGCACGCCGAACTTCTCGGCGGCCCGGGCCGCGAGTATTTCGCCATCCGCATGCTGCATGCCCGTCAAGCCCGTGGGTGACAGGGCCACCGGCATCGACACGTGCTGGCCCACCATGGTCGAGGCCAGGCTGCGGTTTTCCAGGTTGACGGCCACGCGCTGGCGGAACTTGATCCTGGCGAAATCGCTGCTGTTGGCGCGGTACGTCGATTCCGTCCAGGAACCGGAATCGGCGTAGTCGTAAAACATGCGCGGTACCCGTTTCTGGGCCAGCACGCGCAAGTCTTCGATGCAGGTGATGATACTCATGCGTTTCCTCGGTCGATGGCAAGTCGAACCATGATCGTGCATTTACCGGCAATTGTCTATCCGGCAGGCAAGACTGACGGACAGGGCGTGGCTTACCAGTCGCGCGCGCCGAGGATCTTCTCGCCCAGCGCAGTCAAACGCGCTTGCGGATAGCGCAGCTTTTCCTTTTCCTCGGGGTCGCCGGGAAACGCATAGCCTTGCGGCGCGCTGCGCTCGCGCCAGCTTTGCACGCGCCAGTCGCGCAGGCTGGCATTGTTTTCCTGCGCGGGCGTAAAGGATATGTATTGCGCCAGGCGCACCTGGTCCGTGGACGTGTTCGGGCGGATGCCGTGCGCCAGCAGGCTGTTAAAGATCAACAACTCCCCTTTCTTCATGGCGATGAATTCCATCGGGTACGGCACCGTCGCCAGGTCCGGCTGCCACGGGTTGCGATCAAGCGGCACCGTCTTGCGCCATGCCAGCAAGTTGTTAAACAGCTCTGGATAGCACTGAAAACCGCCGCTCTCGGGTGAGGTGTCGGACAGTGCCAGCACACCCTGCACGTTGACTGGCAGCGGGTCGAGCGTGGTGTCCGCATCCCAGTGGATGAAGCCGCCAAACTTGCGCTTGCCATTATTCGGCGTGTTCAGGTTGGCGCGGTCGATGGTCACCCACAAGTCTGCGCGGTCCCAGATATCGACAAAAGCGTCGTACACGCGCTGCGTCTGGCGGTTATCCCACAGGGTCTGGTTATGATAGGCCTCGACCATGCCGGAACCGTTGAGTTCCTTCATCGCGTGGTCGCGCAACTGGTCCCGGTTCCAGGTGGCAGGGTCGTGCTGGTCGAGTCCCTGAAATTCCCACAGAAAATCTGTTGTGCGGCGCACCTGTTCGGCAGACACCGCATCCTTGACGATGACGTAACCGTAGGTTTGCCAGTGCAAAAAATCGCTGTCGGACAGCACGCGCAGCGGCAGCTGTTTCTGGATGTCGCGCAACTGGGTCTGTTCCGCGTAGGCCACGGACGGGTTGCCGGGACGGTCTTCGCCGTACTGATATCGGTTTTGCATCGCTGTCTCCTGTGTTGGTGTGAGACAGATTGTGCGATGGAAGATTAGGAGGAAATGCGTGCGGAACAACCAATACTGATACTATCCTGACCATCTACTACCTAAAAACGTCACAATGACGCCTTTATTCGAACAAGTCACGATCCCGACGGGCCACTCCTGGGGCTTGCTGTGGCGCGAACTCGATGCCATTCCCTTCCTCTGGCATTACCACCCGCAATTCGAGCTGACCCTGACGGTCAATGCGCGGGGACAACGCTACATCGGCGACCACCTGGGTGACTTCGAACCGGGCGACCTGGTGCTGCTGGGACCAAACTTGCCGCATACCTGGTCGGCCAGCGAGCGCATCGACGACACGCAAGCCATACTGGCCGTCGTCGTGTGGTTTTCGCTCGAGTGGGTGGAGCAGCTGGCGGCCTGTTTTCCAGAATTGCACAGCTTGCGGCAACTGGCGCGCCGCGCCGGCCCTGCCCTGCATTTTTCACCGGCAACGAGCGCGCGCAGCGCATCTAAACTGCTGCAATTGAATGCGCTGCCCGTGCCACAGCGCCTGCCGCTGTTGCTCGACGTGCTGCTGGACCTGGCTGGCGATGGCGGTGCGCAGCCGCTGGCCTCGGAAGCGCTGGCGCCGATGCATGCCGATGCGCAGCAACAGCGCATGAAGGTCGTATTCGATTTCATGCACGCGCATTTCCGGGAAGAGATTGCACTGCAGACGTTGGCACAACAGGCATCCCTGTCGCTGGGCGCCTTCCACCGCTGTTTCAAGCGCCACGCGCATTGCACGCCGGGCGAGTACCTGGCGCGGCTGCGCATTGGCCGCGCCTGCCAACAGCTGATCGAAAGCAATCTCGCCATCGCCGTCATCGCACAAGAGGCGGGCTACCGCAACCTGGCGCATTTCAACCGCCAGTTCCGCGCCGCCAGGCAAGTCACGCCGCGCGCGTTTCGCCAGCAATACCGGCGCGGCGCCACAGGCGCAGCGTAAAACCATTCGGAAACGAAAAAGGGGATCAGATTTTACAATCTGACCCCCAATATTCTGGTGCGGCTGGCAGGAATTGAACCCACGACCCCTTGGTTCGTAGCCAAGTACTCTATCCAGCTGAGCTACAGCCGCCTAAGACAAGATTATAGCAGGGCTTTGCAGAATGGCAAAGGGCGCAGTGCGGATATTTCACAATTGCCCAGGCCGCCAGCATGAGCGCTGCCTGCCCACCGTAAGGACGAAAAAAAACCCGGAAAGCGAACTTTCCGGGTTTTTTCACTACTGCTGATATTGGTGCGGCTGGCAGGAATTGAACCCACGACCCCTTGGTTCGTAGCCAAGTACTCTATCCAGCTGAGCTACAGCCGCAAACTCTGACACACTTCGCCGGACGGCACGAAGCTTGAAACTTTCATCAAAACGAAGCGAACTCCGTTCCGGCAATACTGGTGCGGCTGGCAGGAATTGAACCCACGACCCCTTGGTTCGTAGCCAAGTACTCTATCCAGCTGAGCTACAGCCGCAAAACTTCTACAACATTCCATCAACAACATGGAGGTCAAACTTGTTACAACAAAACCAGGCAAAGTCTGATTTTCAGTATTCTGGTGCGGCTGGCAGGAATTGAACCCACGACCCCTTGGTTCGTAGCCAAGTACTCTATCCAGCTGAGCTACAGCCGCGCAGGCAAACATTATAGCGTATTCATTTCGCTTTGAAAAGTTCGATTTTTCAATCGCTTAGCTGATTTTGCAGAATACCGCCCCGCATGATCCGCTATCTTTTCACTGCTAAAAAGCTGACGCCTTTTTATCGATGAATACTTCTGCTTTCACAGGGGCATCCAGCGAATCGAGAAGTTGCTGTCTCGAAAGAAGCGGGATTATAGGGACTGCATTCCAGCCTGTCCAGTGCTATCTGCAAGTGGCGCGCAAGCGTGCGGTGGCGGCGCGCCGCTTGGAGCTACAATACCAGCCAGACAAGGGCGCTTGTGCCTCCCCTGATGCATGACGGAGGGCAGTTCCCTTCATGACCCATTAACTGAGCTTAGCGGCGGCGGCCCGGCGGGGCAAGAGCCCGGACGGCAGACTCACTGTTGCAGGATTTCCGATGGCCAAGCATGACCGCAAGCAAGATCTGCTTCCCCCATCAGCGCCGCTGAGCCTATCCGACGAGCGCCTGGCCAACTTGCTAGAGAGCATCACCGATGGTTTCTGCCTGCTCGACTGCGACTGGCGCATCCGTTATATCAATACGCGCGGCGCCGACATGCTCGCACCGCAGCGTCCGCCTGGCGCCAGCCTGGCAGGCCACAATTTGTGGCAAGCCTGTCCCGCCTTGCAGGGCACGGAGCTGGAAGTGCAATACCGGCGCGCCATGGCGCAGCAGCACAGCTGCAGTTTCGAACTGCTGTATCCGCCGCTGGGGCGCTGGCTGGAAGTGCGTATCTTCCCTTCCAGCGACGGCTTGACCACTTATATTCAGGATATCAGCCAGCGCAAGGCGGCCGAGGAAAACTTGCGCCACAGCGAAGAGGACTTGCGCGCGCTGGCCAATTCCTTCCCGCAACTGGCCTGGATCGCCAGCTTCGACGGCACCATTGCCTGGTACAACCAGCGCTGGCACGACTATACGGGCACCAGCGCCGAACAGATGGCGGGCGACGGCTGGAGCATCGCCTATCACGCGCAGCACCTGGCCCCCATGCTGCAAGCCTGGAAGGCTGCCCTGCGCGATGGCACGCCCTTCGAAATGGAATTCCCCATCCGCGGCGCCGACGGCCAGTACCGCTGGTTCCTGACGCGCGCCAATCCGGTGCGCGACCGGGGCGGCCAGCTGCTGCGCTGGTTTGGCACGAGCACCGACGTCGATCAGGTCAAGCGCGCACAGGAAGCCTTGCGCGATGAGACGCGCGTGCTCGAGTTGCTCAACAATACGGGGGCGGCCCTGGCTGGCACCCTGGACTTGCCGGCCCTGCTGCAGGAAACTGTCGATGCGGCCACGCGCATCAGCGGCGCGCGCTTCGGCGCCTTTTATTATGACGATGCGGGCGAGATCTACGACAGCGCCGCCCCTCTGCCCGCGGCGCGCGCCGTCAACGGCATCAGCCTGCGCCAGGCCGAGGCCATTGCCACGGAACTGCGCCAGGGACCGGCCATGCGCCAGAACGACTTGCTGGCCGCGCCCGAGGCCAGCGCCGACGGCGCACCGCAGCTGCGTAGCTGCCTGAGCCTGCCCGTCAGCTCGCGCTCGGGCCTGTTGCTGGGGCGCTTGCTGCTGGGCCATCCGCAGGCGGGCATGTTCAGCGCGCGTAGCGAACGCATCGTCTCGGCCATCGCGGCCCAGGCCGCCGTCGCGCTCGACAATACGCGCCTGTACGCGGCCGCCACGCGCGCCGCCGAAGAGCGCAAGGTGCTGCTCGACAGCGAACGCGAAGCGCGCGCCGAGGCCGAGCGCACGAACCAGCTGAAAGATGATTTTCTTGCCACCCTGTCGCACGAATTGCGCACGCCGCTTTCGGCCATCCTGGGCTGGGCCCAGGTGCTGCGGAGCGGCACGCGTGACCAGGCCGACCTGCACCGCGGCTTGCAAAGCATCGAACGCAATGCGCGCGCGCAGGCACAGCTGATCGAAGACTTGCTCGACATGAGCCGCATCACCTCCGACAAGGTGCTGCTCGACCTGCAAACCATCGTGCCCGCCAGCATCATCGCCTCGGCCATCGAAACCCTGCGCCCCGCGGCCGAGGCCAAGCACATCACCATCCACAGCAACATCGCCAGCGATGCGGGCAGCATCACGGGCGATCCCAGCCGTATCCAGCAAGTGATCTGGAACCTGCTGTCGAATGCCCTGAAGTTCACGCCACAAGGGGGCCGCGTCGAGATCGGCGTGCGCCGCGAGGCAAGCCGCCTGGCCATCACGGTGTCCGACAACGGCGTCGGCATCAAGAAAGACTTCCTGCCTCACGTGTTCGACCGCTTCCGCCAGGCCGATGCCTCCACCACGCGCCGGCATGGCGGCCTGGGGCTGGGACTGGCGATCGTCAAGCATCTGGTGGAACAGCATGGCGGCACCGTCACGGCCAGCAGCGCCGGCGACATGCAGGGCGCCAGCTTTACCGTGCGCCTGCCCTTTGGGACGCCGGCCGCTGCCGCGCGCCTGGCGGACAGCGCCCCGTCCGCCAGCCATGACTTGCGCGGCGTCACGGTGCTGCTGGTCGATGACGAGGCCGATGCGCGCGAACTGACGGCACGCATCCTGCGCGACAACCACGCCGAAGTGCACGGCGCCGGCAGCGTGGCGCAAGCGCTGCAACTATTGGATCAGGTGCATCCGGATGTGCTGGTCAGTGACATCGGCATGCCCGACGCTGACGGTTTCGACTTGCTGGCGCAAGTTCGTGCGCACGCATCCCCTGATGTGGCCCGGCTGCCCGCGCTGGCGCTGACGGCGTTTGCGCAACCGCAGGATCGCCAGCGGGCACTCGACAACGGCTTCCAGGCCTGGCTCTCGAAACCGCTCGACCCAGCTGAACTGGTGGTGGCCGTGGCGCAACTGGCCGCGCCGCGCGTAAACGCCCCGCATCCTGAACCGGACAGCAAAACACCGCCCTAAAAAGATGATGCAAAGAAATACATAGTGCAGTACAAAATGACTATTTTCATGGGTTAGCCTTCCTACTTTCAGACGCGGCACTGTCCTACAAGCAACTAAGCTGAAGTTTGCTACACTGAAATGCAGAAGCGCACCTGTACGGCAGGCTGACGACGACGGCCGTGGCCGGCTGGAACGGCAGAAGCGAGTTCAAGCGCTGTTGTGCGCCCTATCTTGTTGCAAGGCGCTACTATCTTTCCGACCGCCGTCAGCCGCACCGTCAGCTTTGGCTGCGGTAGAAGCCAGCGTTGCATAGACCGTATAACCGAGACCCTACATGCCCAGCCAAGATGAGATTTTGAAAGCCAAAATTTTGGTCGTTGACGACTCACCCGACAATGTCGACCTGATGCTGGAAATTCTGCGCGATGCCGGCTACACCAATGTCACGGCCACCATGCGTCCGGCGCAGGTCTGTCCCCTGCACCGTGAGCATTGCTACGACCTGATCTTGCTGGATCTGCAAATGCCGGAACTCAATGGTTTCCAGGTCATGAAAGGCTTGAAGGAAATCGAGCATGGCGGCTACCTGCCCGTGCTGGCCCTGACGGCACAGCCAAGCTTCAAGATCGCCGCCCTGGAAGCGGGCGCGCGCGACTTCATCAGCAAGCCCTTCGACCTGATGGAAGTGCACAAGCGCATTCACAATATGCTGGAAGTGCGCCTGCTGTACAAGGAACTGGCGCAATACAGCAAGCAGCAACAGGAACTGGCGCTGCACGATCCGCTGACGGGCTTGCCAAACCGGCGCCTGCTGGAAGACCGCATCGAGCACACCCTGCTGCAATCGGCCCGCAGCCGCGGCAAGTCGGCCATCCTGTACCTGGACCTGGATGGCTTCAAGGCCATCAACGACAGTTACGGCCACGGCTATGGCGATGACATCCTGAAAATGGTGGCGACCCGCCTGGTGGGCGCATCGCGCAAGGAAGACACGGTGGCGCGCATCGGCGGCGACGAATTCGTCATCGTGCTGGGCAACCTTGCCGGCAAGGGTGACGCGCGCGAACCGGCCGCCAAGCTGATCGAAGTCATTTCCGAACCGTATTTCATCAACGACCTGACCCTGCGCCTGTCGACCAGTATCGGCATCGCCATCTACCCGGACGACGCCAGTACCGTCGAATCCCTGCTGGGCGCGGCCGACACGGCCCTGTATGAAGCCAAGCGCGCCGGCAAAAACCGCTTTTGCTGCTCGCCCCACGAGGTGATCGCATCGCAAGTGAACATGCAGAAAAGCAGCATCCCCTTGATCGCCTGATTTTTTAATGCGCGGGACATGAAAAAACCGGCAAGCCCTCACGGCCAGCCGGTTTTTTTTACGGCCGAAAGCTTTATTTTTTGCCAGCGGTCACTTGATGCTTGCCTGCATGCTGGTGGTCCGTTTGGGCATTGACGGTTTCCGGCGGCACTTCGATGCGCGTGATGCCGGCATCGACGGAAATCGGGTCGCTGGCAGGGAAAGTCATTTCCACAGCGTCATCGAGCAATTCTTCCTTGGCCCGTTCTTCGCCAGTCATGCCCTCTTCATCGGCCAGAATGGCCAGCGCGCTGGCCCATTTGACGAAATTGAGGTTGGACAGTTCGCGCACGGTGTGCACGCCAAACGCTTGCTGCAAGGCCTTGGCATCCTTCGCGCTGACGCCGCGCAGGGCGCTGATGGGCGCATTGACGATGTCGCGGAAGCTTTTGTCGGCGTATTCCTGGTCGACGATGGTATCGATATTCATGGCATATCCTTTCGTTTCGGTAAGCGGGCCTGTGCTGCGCCCCGCGCCGCAGTGGCGCCAAGCTGCATGGGTAATGCACAGCCCCACTATGGCAGCGTGCCGCGCCCCGGTATGTGCGCAGCCGTACGTAACGAAGGGAACTGCATCTGCTGGCGCAAACGATAATATTACCTATAATATAAAAGTGATGGAAGGAGATCAAAATTGCCGAAAAGACAGAAATTTTCCATCCATGCGCCCCGCGATGAAATCCTCATGTATGATCCACAACTTGAATTTGGTCCTCACCTTTCACCATTCACGGGGCGCTATGTCCGCACAAACAGATCCGAACAAGGAAACGGCCCAGGCCGATGCGGAACGCGCCGCCGATCTCAGCGAGTTGCTGGGTCATGTCAACACCAGCTGGGACAATGAACGGCGCGCCCTGTCGCGCCAGCTGCACGACAGCCTCGGTTCCTCGCTGACGGCGCTGACCATGCACTTGTCGCTGCTGACGCAAAAAATGCCGCAGGAAGCGGCCTTGCTCGACCGTGCGGCGACCATGAAGCAATTGCTGCTGAATGTGATTGAAACCAACCGCCAGATGCAAATGAAGCTGTGGAACGACAAGCTCGAGTTTCTCGGCGTGAATGTGGCGCTGGGTGAACTGGCCGCGCAATTTGCCGAACAGCACAAGATCACCGTGCGCTGCAACCTGCCCGAAGATGAACTGATTTGCCCGCGCAACGTGGGCGTGGCCCTGCTGCGCACCCTGGAAGAAGCGCTCAGCAACATCGCCGCGCACGCCCATGCCACGCAAGTGGACATCATCATCGACGATAACGACGAAGCACTGATGATGACTGTCAAGGATAACGGCACTGGCTTGCCGGCCAGCGAACCCGTCGAAATGAGCAAGCACGGCCTGCGCTCCGTGCGCGAGCGCGTGCATTACCTGGGCGGCAGCCTGAGCCTGACGGGCAATCCGCAAGGCGGCACGGCCCTGACCGTCGTCTTGCCGCGCATTACGCCAAAAGAATAATCCGCAGCGGCCGGCGTTCGTCAGCGCGGCGGCACCAGCACCCCTTCAGGCAGCACCAGTTGTGCTCCGAGCACGTCGCGGCGTGCGCCATGCCCGGCCAGGCTGGTGCGATTGCCCTCCAACATTTGCAAAAAATGTCCGACACGCAACACATCCGTCAAGTGCGCCACCAGGGCGGCATCGGCAGGAGAGCCCGCCCGCGTCCATGCCAGCGCCAGCAGGCTTTGCCAGATGTCGGGCAAGGCCATACGCCAGCCGGGCGAGGCGAGGAAGACGCCAACAGGCTGACCCAGCGGCGCACTCGCCCGCGCCAGCAAGTCCTCGCGCGCCAGCTCGCCGGGCCAACCCTCAAGCTCGGCGCGCCACAGGGGAAAGGTAGCCAACGGCGCCGGCAACGCGTGCAGGCTGCCGATGAAGCTGGTCTTGCCATAGCCATCCGTGCGAAAACGCACTACCTGCCGCAGGCTTTCCTCGGCATCCCCCGTGCAGGCCAGCAGCTGGTGAAAATCGAGCTGCTCCGGGTCCAGTTCCAGGCTTTTCAGGCTGATGTAGCGATAATCTAACTGGCCCGGCCTGGCGGCGCCGTGCGGCTGCGTGGAAGTATCGTGCATGGTTGTCCTCGGCATGATGGTGGTGAAGGTCTGCATCTTTCCCGAGTATAAAGTGTTTGCCGTGTGCAACCCAGCATCGGCTACACTGGGCAGGCGCGCCACAGGCGTGCACCAGGGACAGCTAACAAATCGCAACGACAGGAGATGGCATGCAACGACTCGCAACTACCTTGCTGGCAGCGCTGATGGCCATGGGCACCGCCCAGGCCGCCGACAAAACCGTGCCGCCGCCGGAAACGGTGAACAAGCTGGCCTGGCTGGCCGGCTGCTGGAACGTCGACGGCGCCGAGCCCGGTTCCGGAGAACAATGGAGCACGGCCACCGGCGGCACCATCCTGGGCACCAGCCGCACCGTCAAGGGCGGCAAGACGACTGCGTTTGAATTCGTGCAGATCCGCCTCACCGACCCGGGCCAGCTGGCCTACATCGTGCAACCGTCAGGCCAGCCACCCGTGATCTTCAATCTGCTGCGCCAGGACAAGCCGAATGAATTCATCTTCGCCAACCTGGACAATGACTTCCCCAGCCGCATCATCTACCGCCACGACAGCGAGCGTATCTTGCATGCCAGCATCACCGGCACCATCAAAGGCAAGCTCACCACCATCGCCTTCCCCATGACGCCGGGCCGCTGCGAAGCGGCGCCCCTCGCGCGCAGCAAATAAAAAGGGGCCGCAAGGCCCCTTGTTGGATACGGCGCAAACCGCTTGCTACGGCTTGATCAATGCAGCTTGACCTGCGGCGTGCTGCGCTTGATCAGGAAGCGGCCCATGGCCATGACTGCCGTGCGCACGCTGCCCAGCACGGCATTGTGGTGCATCAGATGCAGGCTGACGTACATCATGCGGGCCACGAAGCCTTCGACAAACCAGCTCAAGCCCTTCAGCGAACCCATCAGGGTGCCGACCGAGGTGGTGCGGCCGAACGACACGAGCGAACCGTAGTCCAGGTATTCGTACGGCTTGGTTTGCGGCGGCTTGCCCTTGGCTTGCAGCAGGAAGGTTTTCAGCAGGTAATCGGCTTGCTGGTGGGCAGCCTGGGCGCGCGGCGGCACCAGCTTGTCATCCGGCCCCATGCAGGCGGCGCAATCGCCCAGCGCGAAAATATTCGCATGGCCCTGCACATTGAGCATGCCCGTCACTTCCAGCTGGCCGGCGCGGTTGGTCGGCAGCCCCAAGGTCGACAGGAATTCCGGCGCGCGGATGCCGGCGGCCCACACGCAGATGTCGGCCGCATAGCTGGTACCACTGGCCACCGTCACCTTGTCGGCTTCGATCGTGGTGACGCGCGTATCGGTCACCACGGTGATGCCATGTTTATGCAGCAGTTTCGAGGCGGCGATGGAGACGCGCTCGGGCAGCGGCGCCAGGATGCGCGGCGCCCCTTCGAGCAGGGTGATGCGGACATCCTTGATGGCGTTGAGATTCTGAAAACCATACGCCGCATACACGCCGCTCGCTTCGCGCAACTCGGCCGCCAGCTCCACACCCGTGGCGCCGCCGCCGATGATGACGATGTCGACGCCGGGATGGCCCGCGTCGCCCTGGCGTTGCTCGGCCATGGCCAGCAGTTTCAACAAGGTCAAACGGAAACGTTCGGCGTCTTCCGTGGCATTCAGGGAAATCGTGTTTTCCTTGGCGCCGGGCACGCCAAAATAATTCGAGGTGCTGCCCACGGCCAGCACCAGCTGGTCATAATGGATTTGCCGTTGCGGCAGCAATTGCTCATTCTTGTCCGTGGCGATGGCGCCCACGGTGAGGCAGTTCGACGCAGCGTCGAGCCCGATCAAAGGGCCATAGACATAGGTAAAACCATTGTCATGCGCCAGCATCTGATACGACAGGCCCTCTTGATGAATGTCCAGGGTGCCGGCCGCCACTTCATGCAGCGACGGCTTCCAGATATGGTACAGGCGGCTGTCGACCAGGGTCACCTGGCCGGCGCCGAGCTTACGGCTGAGTTTGCAGGCCAGCTCCAGGCCGCCTGCGCCGCCACCTACGATAACGATTTTACTATGCAAAGATCCTCCTGCTTGCTTGTTTAGTCCCTGCGCCCGTTACCGTTGCCATGGCCCCTGCCCGGATTGTCATCATGCTTGTCGCGCTTGTCATCATGTTTGTCGCGCTTGTCATCATGCTTGTCATAATGGCCGCGATCACGGTCGTGGTCCCCATAGTCGGGACGGCCATGCTGTTGCGGCGGACGTCCACCGGGACGGCCATGGTCGCCATGCTGCTGGCGATAACGGGGCACATATTGGTTGTTATACCAACTATCTTGGACGAAATATACCTCTTGGTTACAGGCATTATACTTGCGGCAGTGCTTGGACCAGTTTTTCGCATGACCGGGCGGCACGCGCAAATAGATGGGACGGGCCGAATAGTATTGCGGGCGCTGCACGATGACAGGCTGGGCATAGATCAATTGCGGCGCAGGATAGTCACCGACGTCGATGCGTCCGTAAAAGCCCGGCTGGCCGATGCTGACCGATACGCCGACCTGGGCAACGGCGGCGGTAGCCGCCGACAGCAAGGCGGCGGCAAGAATCAGGGTTTTCATGGGGACACTCCTTTTATCAGTTATGCCTGGATTGTAGACCTTGCGCGCCTGGCTGTTTGTTCGCAAGGACACATAAGGTGCCCGTGGCAAACTCACCACAGTTTGCCCAAAGGCACGACCAGGCCGCTGAACAGCGACCAGTCCGGCGACGCCGCCGTCAAGGCGCGCGCCAGGCCGATATCGATGGCCAGCCGTGGCGTGGGACTGTAAGTGGCGGCCAGCAGCAGCTGGGCCGTGGCCGGCGCGCCGCGCAAGCGCGTGCCCGACACTTCCGCCGTGGCGCCCCAGCGGTCGCTGACGGGCGTGGAAAAGGAGGTCGCCCAACCCGTTTGCACCCTGCCCGCGCCAGGGTCGGATGCCCCCAGGCGCGTGGCGTTCAGGTTGGCGTCCATGTGCACGACGCCCAGGTCGCGGCTAAAAATACCGTTCAGCGACACATCGCTCTTGCCGCTGCCGATGCTGTCCTTGGCCGTGGGTAACTTCCAGCCCAGTTCCAGACCCAGCGCCGTGGCGCTGTCGAGTACAAAGGCACGCTTGAGCACGACCGTCGTGTCACCCACGCCCGTTTCGCGGCGGCCCGTTTCATCGCGTGCACGCACGAAACCCTCGCCTTCGAGCAACACGCCCCATTCGGGCGTGAACGCCAGTTTAAACGTATACGGCAGGCTGGCGCGGCGCGTGTCGTCCATCTTCGACAGCAGGCCGCCAGCCTCGAATTCCAGCTGCCCCGGCACGGGCAGCTGGGCGGGACTGGCGACGGAGGGACGGTAAGGCAGGACGGCATCGCCCTCCTGCGCTTGCGCCAGGGGCGCCAGGGAAACCAATAGCAGGGAGAAACTCAACAACGGCAAGCGAGGAGACGGCATAAAAGGCCCTGAAGTGGTAAACGCGCAATAGCGACAGCCTACCACCACCGCGCCGATTGCGCCCGAGCTAGCAAGGTTCAGGCCAAGCGCCGCACGCCCTGCCGGGCAGATACCGCTGGCCGGCGCAGCGGTGTGACGTTGTTGCTGGCTGGCGACACGGCCATCTGTTGCGCCTGGGCATGCAGGCGGAACACGCCCACCAGTTCCGTCAAGGTCTGCGCCTGGTCTTGCAGCGATTCGGCGGCCGCCGCCGCCTCTTCCACCAGGGCCGCGTTTTGCTGCGTCACCTGGTCCATCTGCAGCACGGCCTGGTTGACTTGCTCGATGCCGGCGCTTTGCTCGGCGCTGGCGGCCGTGATTTCCTGCATGATGTCGGCGACCTGGCGCACGCTGGTGACCACTTCATCCATCGTCTTGCCCGCGTCATGCACGAGCTTGGAGCCGATTTCCACCTGTTCGACGGAGTCGCCGATCAGGGTCTTGATTTCCTTCGCGGCCTGGCTTGATCGCTGCGCCAGGTTGCGCACTTCGGACGCCACAACAGCAAAGCCGCGCCCCTCCTCGCCCGCCCTGGCCGCTTCCACGGCCGCGTTCAAGGCCAAAATGTTGGTCTGGAAGGCGATGCTGTCGATGACGCTGATGATGTCGACGATCTTGCGCGAGGACGCATTGATCGATTCCATCGTCTGCACCACCTGCCCCACCACGGCGCCACCCTTGCCGGCCACCTCGGAGGCGGCGCCAGCCAGCACATTGGCCTGGCGCGCATTATCCGCATTCTGCCGCACGGCCGACGTCAGCTGCTCCATCGACGACGCCGTTTCTTCCAGCGAACTGGCCTGCTCTTCCGTGCGCGACGACAAATCCAGGTTGCCCTGGGCAATTTCGCCCGAAGCCGTGTTGATGGTGTCCGTACCCGAGCGTACCTGGCTGACAATGCCCACCAGCTTGTCGCGCATGGCTTTCATGGCGAACAGCAGGCTGGCGTTGTCATGGCTGGCCGTGCGGATATCGACGGTGAGGTCGCCCTCGGCGATGGCGCCGGCGATCTTGACGGCATATGCGGGTTCGCCGCCCAGCTGACGCGTCAGTCCTCGCGTGATCAGCGCCCCCAGCGCCAGGCCGGCCGCCATGCTGCCCAGCACCAGCGCAATCATGAAGCTGCGGCTGGCCTGGTACACGCCGGACGCCTGCTCGGCAGCTGCCTTGGCGCGCTCTTCTTTCTGCTGCGAGAGTTTATCCAGCACACCGTCGAGTTCGTCGGCATGCTGCCGCGTCTTGTTGAGCAGATCGATCAGTTGCGCGCTGCGCTGGGCCAGCGGCTCGGCCGCGGCCAGCGCCAGCGCCTGCTGCATGGTGGCGATATATTCCGCTTCGACGGCGGCAAAGCGGGCAAACAATTCCTTGGCGGCTTGCGTGACGAACAGCGGCTCCGCCTTGGTCAGGTAACTTTTATTCATGTCGAGGAATTTGGCGATGTCGGCCTGGCGCGTGGCGCGTTCCTCGGCGGTCGTGGCCAGCAAGAAATTGCTGCGCGCGCGGCCCACCTTGATCAGGGCGATATTGGCTTCCTTGATGTACGACAAGCCCAGCAATTCATGGTTGTACATCTGCCCCGCCATGGTATCGATCTTGCCCATGTTGAAGATGCCGATGCCGGCCACGATGGCCCCCATCAGCGCGACACAGAAAAATGCCGCCAGCAAGCGCGTTCCCACCTTCATCTGCTTCAACATGATTTCTCCCGTAGACTGGCCGATACTCGATGCAACTGGAGCGTACTGGCTTGAATATAAAGAAAAATCACGAAAAAAAATGCTCGGATTGTCACCAAACAATAATTCCTTGATATACAGCAACATGCAAAACGGCTCGCCATGCTAGGCAAGCCGTTGCGATGCTCGGCGCCAACAGGCCGTATTAATGCCCGCTGTGGCCGGCCGGCTTGCGCACCGTCATTTCCACGCTGCCTTTCGCCGCCTGCTTGTCCGCACCCTGGCCGCGCACCGGTTCCGGCAAGGCGCCCGTCCATTCATAAGCCACGCTGCCGGCCGGGTGCTTGTACCAGCCCGGATCGCGGTAGTCACCCGGCTTCTGATCCTTGCGCACCTTGACTGTCGTAAACATGCCTCCCATGCCGATGGCGCCGAAAGGGCCGTCGCCGGCCATCATGGGCAAGGTGTTGTCGGGGATCGGCATCTGCATTTCGCCCATGTCGGCCATGCCCCGTTCGCCCATCACCATGTAGCCGGGCACGAGCTGGTTGATCTTCGCCGCCACGCCCTGGTGGTCGACACCGATCATGGTGGGCACGTCATGTCCCATGGCATTCATCGTGTGGTGCGACTTGTGGCAGTGGAAAGCCCAGTCGCCCAGGTCCGTGGCCGTGAATTCCACGGCGCGCATCTGGCCCACGGCCACGTCCGTCGTCACCTCGGGCCAGCGCGACTCGGGGCGCGTCCAGCCGCCATCCGTGCCAGTCACCTCGAATTCATGGCCATGCATGTGGATCGGGTGGTTCGTCATGGTCAGATTGCCCACGCGCACGCGCACCTTGTCGCCCTGGCGCACGACCATGGGGTCGATGCCCGGGAAAACGCGGCTGTTGAAGGTGAACAGATTAAAATCCGTCATGGTCATGATCTTCGGCGTATAGCTGCCGGGATCGATGTCGTAGTTGCTCAGCAAGAAGACGAAATCGCGGTCCACCTTCATGAAGTTCGGGTCTTTCGGGTGCGTCACCCAGAACCCCATCATGCCCATGGCCATCTGCGTCATTTCATCGGCATGCGGGTGGTACATGAAGGTGCCGGGCCGCTTGGCAACAAATTCATACACGAAGGTCTTGCCGGGAGGAATACCCGGCTGGGTCAGACCCGTGACGCCATCCATGCCGTTGGGCAAGCGCTGGCCATGCCAGTGCACGCTCGTGTGTTCCGGCAATTTGTTGGTGACAAAGATGCGCACCCGGTCGCCCTCCACCACTTCGATGGTGGGGCCCGGCGACTGGCCGTTGTAGCCCCACAGGTTCGCTTGCATGCCGGGCGCCAGCTCGCGCACAACGGGTTCGGCCACCAAATGAAATTCCTTGACGTTGTTGTTCATGCGCCAGGGCAAGGACCACCCATTCAGGGTGACGACGGGATTATACGGACGCCCGTTCGGCGGCGGTGGCGGCGCCTTGGTGTCCGCGCCAGCCATCGTGACGGCTTCCGGCAACGATGCCGCACCGACTCTGCTGACGGCCGCGGCACTGAGGGCGACGGCGCCCGCATTCATGAAAAAGTTTCTACGTGTAATCATCATTATTCCTTGTTGGCAGGACCGCTGCCATTGATGGCGCCTTGCAGTTCAGTTTGCGCGATCCAGAAATCGCGCTGGGTCTCGATGGCGCTGTTGACGCTGGCGACCTGTTCGCGCGCGTCGGCCAGCAGCTCGAACACGCTGGCCAGCATGCCGTTGTAGCGTAGCAATACTTCATGCGAAATCGTCTTGCGCAGCGGCACGACTTCATCGCGGTAGTGGCGCGCCAGGTCGTAAGCCGTGCGGTAGCTGGAATACGCCTCGCGCACTTCCGAGCGGGCCCGCACCGCCGTGCCCGCTGTGCGCTGCAGCGACTGTTCGTACAAGGCTTGCGCCCTGGCATTGCGCGCCGAGCCCCAGTCGAACAGCGGTAACTCCAGCGACACCTCATAGCCGTTTTCACGCGGCGCCTCGCTGCTGCTCTTGTTGGTGTAGCCCACGTCGAGCACATTGATGAAACCCGTTACCTTAGCCAGGCCCAGCGCATCGGCCGTCGCATGCGCGTCGAGTTTCGCTCTTTGCACATCGAGGCGCTGCTCCATGGCTTGCGCCTCGATATTGCCCGGCTCTGCTGGGGTAGCAGGCAAATCGGGCAGGCGCGACGGTAAAGTAAAGGCCGTTTGCTTACCCCACAGGCCCAGCAAACGCGTCAGGTGCTCGCGCGTGGCCGTGGCCTGGTGGCGCGCGCGGGCCAGGTCGCCGACGGCGTCCGCATAAAATACTTGCTGGCGCGCCTGGTCGAGGCGGCTCCAGTTGCCCGCCTGCTGCAAGCGCGTGGCGAGCTCGGCGCCCGCCTCGGCCGACAGCAGCGCCCGCTGCATGAAAGCTTCCGTCTGCACGGCGGCCACGGCATTGAAATAGGCGCGACGCGTGTCCGACGCCAGTTGCACGGCACTGATGGCGGCCTGCAGCTTGGCCTGTTCAAAACGGCCCCGCTCGATGTTCACGCGCATCGGCATGGTCAGCAAGCCGGCCAGGTCGAAGCTGACGCCCCTGTCGATTTCATTGCCATGGCTGCCATGCGAGCGGCCGAACGACAGGCCGGGATTGCGCAAGCGCCCCGCCTGCACCAGGTCCGCCTCGGACGCGCCCAGTTCGGCCAGCGCCACTTTCATGCCGTGGTTGTTCATCAGGGCGATGCGCACGGCGCTGTCGGCGTCCAGGGGCTGGGCCAGCAGGGTAGCCAATTTTTCCTCGCCGCCCTTGTCCGCCAGCGCGTCGGGAGCGCCCGTGCGGGCGTCGGTCAGCGCGGACACCGTCTGCATGCCGCCATCGGGGCTAAAGCTGGCGCAGCCGCTGAGGAACAAGACGGCCGCCAGCGCCAGCGGCGTCAGGCAAGTTGATTTTGTGAAACGGGCCATGTCAGTGTCCTTCATGCTGGTGTTGCGGGGCGGACTGGGTGGCCGGCTTGGGACTCGGCTTATCCATGGGCATCTTGTGGCCTTCCATCTTGTGGCCCTCCATCTTCATCATGCCCATGTGGCCGCCGGCCTTGCCGACTTTCTCATTGGCGGAGCGCCAGGCCTGGTCGGGCGTGGCGTCATCTTCTGCGGCGGGACGGTAGCCGGCGAAGGCGGAGCGGTAAGTGGCGGCCGGCACGGGCGCTTGCGCCTCTTGCGGGGCGGATGGGGCTGGCGTCGATGCGGCAGGGCTGGCAGCACTGGCGGCCAGCGGCAGCACGGCCAGCGTGAGGCTGAACAGGTGTTTCATGGTATTCCTTGAAGGACAAAGTATGGCGCGGCGGGCGCGCGACTGGAACGCTGGCGCGGCCGGTACAAACTGCAAGATCAAGATGCAGGGACGTGCGACGGCGGCACCGCCAGGTTCAACGGGCGGTCAGGCGGAGCGCGTGCTTCTCGGGGGACGTTCGGGACCAGGCGGGATATGCCCGGCGAACAGGGAATCGGGCGCCAGCGCCGGAGGCGGCGCGCGCAGGGTCAAGGCGTGCAAGGCTGGCATGCCTGGGGGCGCCGTGGCGCCCACGGTGCAAGCGCCATGGTTGCTGCAATCGTGGCCATGGTGCGTGGCGCCGCCATCGTCCATGGCCATTTTCATCGGCTGGTCCGCCATCTGCATGTCGGCCATATCGTGGCACTGGGGTGCTTCCATTGCTACAGCGGTGACGGTGACCACTACCGCCAGCTCATCCACGCAGCAGCTGCGCATGGCCGACGCAAAGCCCTGCAAAGGCAGCGTGACGGCCAGCAGCCAGAGCAGTGAGCGGGCGAGAAAGCGGAAAAAGGCACGGTTCATGGCAGGACTATAAACCTTCCCACATGAGGAAGGTCAAGCCCCTATTTTCCCTCGTTGCCGTTCGTCAGCCAGATGACATACACGCCGTAGTAACCCTGCCCTTCGAAGATAGCCTGGCCATCGGCGAAAGACACTTTCTGCACTTCATTGATGGTGAAATACGCGCGGCCATCGGCCGCCTCCACATCGCCCCAGTGGCGCGCGCGTGGCGGCCGGTAGCCGCTGGCGTGCCCGATGGCGGTCATCAGGTCGCCGATCATGAAGTCCAGCAGCATCCCGGACAGCAACGGCCGGTGGCCCGCCAGCATGGCTGTGATGTCGGGATAGCCAGCCTGCTGCAAGGCGGGCAGGTCGCTTTCCTCGTACTGCAGGTCATCTTCACGGCAGGTCTGCAGAAAACTGTTGAAGGGTGCGTCGAGCAGCCCCGCCAGCGCCGTATCCGGCACGCTCAGGCGGAACGGGTGCAGCGGCAGCACGCTGCGCTGGCCATAGTTGAGTCCGCGGCAGCCGAGGAAGGCCAGCGGATGGAGCCGGCCGTCGACCTGGCAATGCACGCCGCGCACGCCAGGCAATAGTGCGTCCGGCATCAGCTGCCCATCCCCGCCGCCCGCATCAGCAGGCGCATTGCCCAGGCGGCCAAGCCCAGGGTGGCCACGCTGAGCAGCCAGATACCGGCCATCCAGGCCAGTCGTTTCCACCATGTCTGTTGTCCTTGTTGTTGCATCAGTGATACCCGTCTTCCGGCAAGACTTTGCCACGAAACACATAATATGACCACACCGTATACATGAGGATGACGGGGATGATGAACAGCGCCCCCACCAGGGTAAAGCCCTGGCTTTGCGGCGGCGATGACGCTTCCCAGATCGAGACCGACGGCGGGATGATGTTCGGCCACACGCTGATGCCCAGGCCAGTGTAGCCGAGGAAGACAAGCGCCAAGGTGCACAGGAACGGCGCCACCTGCCGCCCCTGCCGCAAGGATCGCAGCAGCAAGCAGCCTGCGCCCAGTACCAGCAGCGGCACGGGCAGAAACCAGACCAGTTGTGGTAGCGCAAACCAGCGCGCGGCGATGGCTGGATCGATCAGCGGCGTCCAGAGGCTGATGACGGCAATCACGCCCAGCAGCAGCCATACCAGCACGCGCGTGAGCCGGCAAGCGCGCGCCTGCAGGCTGCCCTGCGTCTTCATGATCAGCCAGGTGCTGCCCAGCAAGGCATATGCCGCCACCAACCCGACGCCCGTGAACAGGGAAAACGGCGTGAGCCAGTCCAGCGCGCCGCCCGCATAGCTGCGGCCCTCCACCGGCATGCCCTGGATGTAGGCGCCCAGGGTCACCCCCTGGAAAAAGGCGGCCGCCACCGAGCCACAGATAAATGCCTTGTCCCACACATGGCGCTCGTGCTCGCGCGCCTTGAAGCGGAATTCGAAGGCCACGCCGCGGAAGATCAGGCCCATCAGCATGAAACTAAGCGGCAAATAGCAGGCGCTGAGCACGACGGAATAGGCAAGCGGAAAGGCGGCCAGCATGCCGGCGCCACCCAGCACCAGCCAGGTTTCATTGCCATCCCAGACAGGCGCTACCGTGTTCATCATCACGTCGCGCTCGCTCTTGTCCTGGAAAAACGGATACAGGATGCCGATGCCCAGGTCGAAACCATCCATCACCACATACATCATGATGCTGAACAGAATAATGATGGCCCACAGTAGTGGCAGATCAATGCCCATGCGAATGTCCTCCTTGTGCTTGCTCTTCAAGATGCGCGGCCGACATGGGCCGTGCAGGCGTGCGCTCCTGGCCGGGGCCACCGTGTTCGACGCTCTCCCCTTCGTGCGGCTGCGGCCCGACCCGGATCAGGCGCAACAGGTAGCCGATGCCCGTGCCGAACACGGCAAAATAGATGACGACGAACAACACCAGGGTGATGCCCAGCTGCGTGGCGCCGTGGGCCGAGACGGCATCTTCCGTGCGCAGCAAGCCGTACACGGTCCACGGCTGGCGGCCGATCTCCGTCGTGTACCAGCCTGCCAGCATGGCCACCAGTCCGCTGGGCCCCATCCACAGCGCGCAGCGCAGGAAGAGGCGCGAGCGCCACAAGTTGCCGCGCCAGCGCAGCCAGGCGCTCCAGAGTCCCAGCGCGATCATCAGCATGCCCAGCCCCGCCATGATGCGGAAGGACCAGAACACGACGGCGGCATTGGGCCGGTCGCGCGGCGCGAATTCCTTCAAGGCGGGGATGGTGCCATTCCAGTCATGCGCCAGGATCAGGCCGCCAAGACGGGGGATTTCCACCTTGTACAAGGTTTCCTCGCGCGTCATGTCCGGCCAGCCGAACAGGATCAGCGGCGTGCCTTCCTTGCCCGTGTTTTCCCAGTGGCCTTCCATGGCGGCCAGCTTGGCCGGCTGGTGCTCCAGCGTATTCAAGCCATGCAGGTCGCCGATGACGGCCTGGATGGGCGCGACGATCAGCAGCATGGACAAGCCCATGCTCATCATCTTGCGGATGGCAGCATTGTCGTTGCCGCGCAGCAAATGCCAAGCGGCCGACGCCACTACCAGCAAGGCCGTGGCAAGGAAAGCGGCCACGCTCATGTGCAGCAGCCGGTACGGGAACGAGGGGTTGAAGATGACGGCCAGCCAATCGACAGGCACCACGCGCCCGGCTATAATTTCATGGCCTTGCGGCGTCTGCATCCAGCTGTTCGAGGCGATGATCCAGGTGGCCGAGATCAGGGTGCCCAGCGCCACCATGGCCGTGGCGAACATGTGCAGGCCGGGCCCCACGCGGTGCCAGCCGAATAGCATCACGCCGAGGAAACCCGCTTCCAGGAAGAAGGCCGTCAGCACTTCATAGGCCAGCAGCGGCCCCGTGATGCTGCCCGCGTAATCGGAAAAGAAACTCCAGTTGGTGCCGAACTGGTACGCCATGACGAGGCCGGAAACGACACCCATGCCGAAATTGACGGCGAAAATCTTTGACCAGAAGTGGTACAGGTCGCGGTACACGCCGTCCTGCGTGCGCAGCCACGCCGCCTCCAGCACCGTCAGGTAACTGGCCAGGCCGATCGTGATGGCAGGAAAAATGATGTGGAACGAGATGGTGAAGCCGAACTGGACGCGTGCCAGTTCCAATGCAGTGAGCCCTAACATGGACAGCCTTCCCGACGCCGTGCGTCTGTGTTTTACCCAGGCCTCCACTCTAGGCTTTTGCAGTAAAACATAACAGACTCAGAATCAGGAGAAAACATAGGATCAGTTTGACGTTTCCCGAATGACAAGATCAAACCGCTCCGGCGGATAATGCCTCAGGCGGGCTCGGCCAGGCCCACGCGGTTGCGGCCATTTTCCTTGGCCACATACAGAGCCGCGTCGGCAGCCAGCAACACGGCGTCCGTGCTGCGCTCCCCGTGCGAAGACGAAACCACGCCCAGCGAGACCGTGACGGCGCCCGCGCCGGGAATCACGGCGGCCGCCACCTTGGCGCGCAAGCGCTCGGCCACCTGCATGGCCACGTCCAGGTCGGCATCGGGCAGCAGCATGATGAATTCATCGCCGCCATTGCGGCACAGCACATCGGCATCGCGCGAACAGGCACGCATCAGCTGTGCCAGGCGCAGGATGACATCGTCGCCTACGGCATGGCCCCACTGGTCGTTGACTTGCTTGAAATGGTCGATGTCGATGGCGATGACGGAAAACGGCCGCGCCTGCGCCTGCCAGTCGTCCAGCGCCGCCGCCATGCCGCGGCGGTTCGACAGGCCCGTCAGCGGGTCCGTCTGCACGTCGGTCTTCAGCTTGCCGATCTTGTTCTGCAGCAACGCCAAGCCCTTCAGCAAGGCTTTCTTGATCTGCGCCGCCTCCACATACCAGGAGCGAATGGCGGCGATGTGTTCGGCCGTGCCTGGCACATCCATGCGCCGCGCACCTTCGGCCAGCTGCACCAGGGGCCGCGAAATCAGGCTGGCCAGCCACCAGATGAATGGCAGGGTCAGCAAGGCGATCGGCAGGGAATGCCAGACCGTATTGGCCATCAGCTGGTTCAGCGGGGCCAGGGTCATGGCCGTCGGGCGCTGCGCAACGATGCCCCAGCCCGTCGACGGCATGATGGCGTAGCCGGCCAGCATGTCCACGCCCAGGCTGTTGTGCATGCGCCGGTTGCCGCCGCCCTGCTGCGCGATGATGGCGTCGATGACTTCATTGCTGCCGGCCACGTCGCCCAGGCGCTCGGGATCCGGGTGGTACAGCAGGCGCCGGCTCTGGTCGACCACGTACAGGTAGGAGCCGTCGCGGTAATAATGCTGGCCCAGCATGGTGTACAGGATGTTTTTCTGTTTCAGATAAATGCTGCCGCCCACATAACCGAGGTAGCGGCCGTCCTTGCCGACGATGGGATGCGAAACGAAGACTACCAGGTTGCCGGCCGAGGACACGTACGGCTGCGTCACCAGCGGGCGCCGCTCGCGCAGCGCCTGGATGGCGCCGACCGAATCGAGCGTGCGGTTTTTCAGGGCCAGCGTTTCCGGTGACACGCCCAGTACCTTGCCCTGGGCATCGACGATGAGCACGGAATTGAAGCTGTTCGTTTGCAGGCGCAGGCGCTGCGCCTCGTCCGTCAGCCATTGCCCGTCGCCCATGCGCGATGGCAGGCTGCCGGCGCTGTAGGCGAGCTGCTGGCGCGCCGATTGCAGGAAATCCTCGGCCGTGCTGGCCAGCTTGCTCGCATACGCGTGGTTCGCTTCCAGCGTGGTATCGATCAGCAACTGGCGCTGCACGCTGTAGCTGGCATAAAACGTATTGGCCAGGGACACCAGGGCACTGGCAAAGGCCACGAGCACGATCAAACGGCGCAAATTCATGCGCAGAACAGGTTTAGTCCACATGAGGTCGGCAAGAAAGGGAATAGTCGAGGACGTATTGCGCTAAAGAAAGAGCGCATTATACCGAGAGACCCGTGCCAATATTGAAATCTTGGCATCCATGGTCAAAGAAACGCTACAAGCGGCAACGCAGGGCGCTGCCGCCTTGACCTGCATCAAGCGTGGATGGCGTGCTTGCGTACCCAGTCCGCGTAGCGCTGCATCCAGCCCTGGAAGAAACCGAGGCTGGCCGGGCCGATACCGCCATGCTCGTCAAACAGGCCTTCCTTGGCCTGGATAAACATTTCGGGCTGGCCCAGCAGCGGCACATCCAGGTAAGCCAGCACATTGCGCAAATGCTGCTGCGCCAGGGCCGTACCGGTGGCGCCCACGGAAACGCCCAGCACGGCGCCCGGCTTGCCGCCCCACACGCTCTGGCCGTAAGGGCGCGAGCCGTGGTCGAGGGCGTTTTTCAGCACGCCGGGGATCGAACGGTTGTATTCGGGGGTAAGGAAGAGCAAGGCTTGCGAAGCGGAAATATCCGACTTCAGGCGCAGCACTTGCTCGGCTTGCGCACCGTCGTCATCCTGGTTGTACAGCGGCAAGTCGCCGATGTCGATGTGCTTGAAGGAAAACTCGGGCGGCGCCAGCTTGATGATGGCGTCGGCCAGCTTGCGGTTGAAGGAATCCTTGCGCAGGCTGCCGACGATGATTGCGACTTGATATTGGCTCATGAAAGTCCCCGATAACGGTTAAAAGAAAGCCCTGGAGTGAAGCTCACACCAGGGCTATCTTGCCACACAATCATGGGTTTGGCGCTGCCTAGCGTGCGGCGCCGGCCAATCCCTGGTACTCGCGGTAGTAGCGCCCGCCCAGGTTGGTCAGCACCTCATAGCCGATGGTATTGGCCATGGCCGCCACGGCATCGACCGGATGTTCGGCGCAAATCAGGTCGACCAGGCTGCCCGGCACGACACGCTCTTCGGCGATGGCGCTCACGTCGAGCGTGATGGAATCCATCGAAATGGCGCCGATCTGCGGCACTTTCACGCCGTCGACGATGGCCAGGCCCTGGTTGCTCATGCTGCGCAGCCAGCCATCGGCGTAGCCGACGGACACTGTCGCCACCTGGCGCGGCTCGCTGGCCGTGTAGCGGCGGCTGTAGCCCACGTGGTCGCCGGCGGCAATCGTGCGCGTCTGCATGACCTTGCCTTGCAGGCGCACCACGGAGCGCAGGGGATTGGGTTCGCCGCCCTGTGGCCCGATGCCATACAGGGCCGCACCGGGGCGCACCAGGTCAAAGTGAAAATCGCGCGACAAAAAGATGCCCGAGGAATTGGCCAGGCTGGCGCGGTATTGCGGCAAACGGGCGCGGATGGCGATGAAACGGGCCAGCTGCTCGCCATTCATGGGGTTGCTCCGCTCGTCGGCGCACGCCAGGTGACTCATGATATAGCGCACCTTGATGCCGTCGAGAAAGTGCGGGTCGAGCAGCCAGCCGTCGATTTCCTGCGGCGACAGGCCCATGCGCGACATGCCCGTGTCGACCTGTACGATGGCGTCCAGGGTTTTCCCCAATGCCTTGGCGTGCGCGCGCCAGCCGGCCACCTGCGGCTCGCTGTTGAGCACTGGTGTCAAGCCATGGGCCGTGAATTCGCCTTCCGTGCCGACGGGCGGGCCGTGCAGCACGAAGATGTCCGCGTCGGAAGCCACGTGCGGGCGCAGGCTGATGCCCTCTTCCAGATGTGCCACGAAGAAATGGCGGCAACCTTCTTCATACAGGGCCGCGCCCACTTGCGCGGCGCCAAGGCCATACGCGTCGGACTTCACCACGGCCGAGCAGGCGGCCGGGTGCGCCTTGTCGCGCAGCAAGCGGTAGTTGGCGCGCACGGCGTCCAGGTCTACCGTCAGGATGGCGCCGCTACGTTCCTTTGGAGGCATGCTTCCCGCCATCTCAGGCTCCCGCGTATTGCAACTTGCCGCCGCGCTGTGCGCCGCTGTAGCGGCTGACAGACAGGTCGTCAGCCAGAATCGCCGGCTGTTTCGACGACATCAGGTCAGCCAGCAATTGCGCCGAACCGCAGGACATGGTCCAGCCCAGCGTGCCGTGGCCCGTATTGAGGAACAGGTTGCGCAGCGGCGTGCGGCCGACGATCGGCGTGCCGTCCGGCGTCATCGGGCGTAAACCCGTCCAGAACGTGGCTTCCGCCGTGTTGCCGCCGCCGGGAAACAGGTCGTTGACGACCATTTCCAGGGTTTCGCGGCGTCGCGGGTTCAGGTTCAGGTTATAGCCGGCGATTTCCGCCATGCCGCCCACGCGGATGCGGTCATCGAAACGGGTCACGGCAATTTTATAGGTTTCATCGAGGATGGTCGACACAGGCGCCTTGGCTGCGTTGACGATAGGCACGGTGATCGAATAGCCCTTCAGCGGATACACGGGAATGTCGAGCAGCGGCTTCATGAAGCCCGTCGAGTAGGAACCGAGCGCCACCACATAGGAATCAGCCTTGACGATTTCCGCGCCACATTGCACGCCAGCGATTTCATCGCCCTGCGTCAGCAGCGCGTCGATGGACACGCCATAGCGGAACTTCACGCCCAGCGCCACGGCCATCTCGGACAGACGCGTGGTAAACAGCTGGCAATCGCCCGTTTCATCGTTGGGCAGGCGCAAGCCGCCAAACAGCTTGTCCTTGACACCTTCCAGGGCAGGTTCGGCGCGCGACAGCTCGTTACGCTGCAGCACTTCATATGGCACGCCCGCGTCTTTCAACACTTCGATATCTTTCGCGGCGTCGTTGTATTGCTTTTCGGTACGGAACAATTGCATCGTGCCTTGCTGGCGGCCTTCATAGGTGATGCCCGCCTCGGCGCGCAAGACCTTGAAGCAGTCGCGGCTGTATTCGGCCAGGCGCACCATGCGCTCCTTGTTCACGGCATACGCTTCCGGTGTGCAATTACGCAACATCTGCCACATCCATTTGAGCTGGGCGGCGCTGCCGTCGAGCGAGATGGCCAGTGGCGCGTGGCGCTGCATCATCCACTTCACGGCTTTCAGGGGAATGCCGGGCGCAGCCCAAGGCGAGGCGTAGCCGGGCGAGATTTGCCCCGCATTCGCGAAACTGGTTTCCAGTGCAGGGCCCGGCTGGCGGTCAATGACGGTCACCTCATGTCCTGCCTTGGCCAGATAGTAAGCACTGGTGACGCCGATGACGCCGCTACCCAGAATCACGATACGCATAGTTTCCTCATTATATTTTTTAGGCTAACGCCAGATTAACCGCTATCATATTGGGAAAGAGCCAGTATTTGTTCACGTATAAATTGAGATATTCAGCAATAAATCATGAGAATCCTTAAAGAATCGGCACGTGGCCTCGACAAGCTGGATCGCCACATTCTGCGCATCCTGCAACAGGATGGCCGCATCTCGATGAAAGACCTCGGTGAACAGGTGGGACTGTCCATTACGCCCTGCATCGAGCGGGTCAAGCGCATGGAGCGCGACGGCGTCATCACGGGCTACCATGCCAAGGTGAACCCGGCCGCGCTGGGCGCCAAGCTGCTCGTTTTCGTAGAGATTACGCTCAATCAAAAATCCGCGTCCGCCTTCGAGCAATTCCGCCGCGAAGTGCTGCAAATTCCCGAAGTGCAGGAATGCCACCTGGTGTCCGGCGACTTCGATTACCTGATCAAGGCGCGCATCCATGAAATGGCCGAGTACCGCAAGCTGCTGGGCGACATGCTGCTGCAGCTGCCCGGCGCCGCGCAATCAAAAAGCTATGTGGTGATGGAAGAAATCAAGGAAACCCTGGCATTGTCGACCGAGGTATTACAAAGCCGGTGAAAGTACCGCCTGCCGGTACCGTCGGCATCGCTTTGTGCGACTTTGTATAATCTTGTAGCACATTCGTGGCGACACAAGCACACTCCCCTCCTGACATCACGCCCGTCCCCTCTGAGATTGGAAGCAGTGATGCACACTGGGAGTCCATATGAACACATTGATAAAACTGGCAGCTTCCTGCCTCGCGGGCCTGGCCGTGGCCATGTGCACCGCCAGTGAATACAAAGTCAATCGCGCGCCGGACAATGGCGCCATCTATCAAAACATCAAGGTCGGCAAGACCACCCGCCTCGACCTCGACGCGGCTCTGGGCAACGCCACCGTGGTCAGCTTCGATCCCGGCTATGAAGTCTGGGTCTACAAGAACCAGCTGCAAACGCCCAAAGTGACACGGCTGATCCCCCTGCTGGGCGAAAAAGGCACGCGCGAAGTGGCCGTCATGTTCGACCAGGCGGGCATCGTCAGGAAATTCCGGATACACGAGCCGCGCAAGTAGGCGCAAATCGGCGCAAGCCTCCAGCGCCCGACGAGGCGTGCGACAGCGAACGGGCGCCTGCCGTCAGGCGGCTATACTAGCTGCTGGCTCCGGCCGCCCACCGCTCACTCACCCAGCAAGGAGTTTCCATGCGCCTGCCCCTGATCGCCCCGCAAGACCTGACGCCCGAACAGAAGCCGCTGTATGACGACATGCGCAAAGGCATCACCAGCAATTTTAACGATTTCATCGCCGTGCGCGAAGACGGCGCCCTGATGGGGCCATGGAATCCGTGGCTGCACGAACCGGCCATCGGCAAGGCCATCTGGGACCTGACCCTGGCCATGACAGCCAACGCCACGTTGCCCGACAACGTGCGCCAGATTGCCATCCTGGTGGTCGGCGCGCGCTACAACGCCGCCTATGAAATCTACGCCCACATCGCCGTCGCGGAGCGCGAAGGCATGTCGGCCGAGCGCCTGGCCACGCTGGTGGCCGACGTCAAGCCGGGCGACCTGGACAAGCATGAAAGCGTGGCCTACGACCTCGCCTACGCGCTCAGCCGCGCGGGCACGCTGCCGGAGCCGGTATACCGGCTGGCGCTGGCCACCTTTGGCCAGCACGGCACCAACGAACTCATTTACCTGGTGGGCCTGTACGCGCTGGTCTCGACCACGCTGAACGGCTTCAACGTGCCGGTGCCCGAACGGGACTGAAGGCCCCTGCCCCTCATCGCGCCTTGCCCTTACCATGCGTGATGCCGATCAGGCAGCTGCCGTACCGGCTGCCCGCTGCGGCCGGTGCACCGCGGCGCAAGCCGCCACGCCTGCCAGCAACAGCATGGTGGCCGCTGCCTCGGCCAGCGTGGGCCAGCGCTGCTCCCACAAGTAGCCGTACAGCAAGGCAAACAGGAATTCAAAGACGATCATCTGCCCCATCAGGGTCAGCGGCAAGACGCGGCTGGCATAATTCCACAAGCCATTGCCGACGACAGAACACAGCAGCGCGACGCCCGTGACGACGGCGGCAAATTGCTGCCAGGCCGTGCCGCCATGCGCGGCTGGTGCGGCAAGCGCGACGGGAATGGCCAGCAGCAGCGCGGCACCGCCCGTGACCACGCCCGTCAGCAAATTCCACTCCTGCGCCGAGACCGAGCGCAGCCGCCCCAGCCAGCGGCTATTGCCAACCGCATACACCGTCCACGACAGCAGCGCCGCCAGCGCACACAGCAAACCCAGTAGCGATGCATGGCGGGGACTGGCCAGCGACTGCCAGCTGATGCAAGCCAGCCCGCCCGCGCTCAGCAGCAACGAAGGGACCAGGCGCCGCAGCGGCACGGCGTGCCGGTCGCGGCTGCCCACGAGTGTGACGACCAGCGGCAGCAAGCCGATCACCATCGACGTCATGGCCACGCCACCCGTCTGCACGGCGCTGGCCAGCAGCACGTAATAGATAATATTGCCTGTCAGGCTGAGCCAGATCAGCCCGCGCCATTCGCGCCAGGTCAAGCTGCGCAGCAGGCGCCGCCACGATGGCGCGACCAGCACGGCCGCGATCAGGCCATACGCCAGGTAGCGGCCCACGGACAGTTCCAGCGGCTGGAATGCGGGGATCAGCGCCGGCGCCAGGAACACCAGCCCCCATAGCGCACCCGCGCCTATGCCGGCCAGCATGCCCAGCCGGTTCTTGTTCTCTTGATGCATGGTCAATCTCCTGAAAAGGAGATTGTGGCAAGTCTGCCGCGTCTGTTCTTGGCGCCAGCTACTGCCTTATTGACCGTTTCTCGCGACATGCGCGCCGGTAGGCGGCAGGCGTGACATCCATGCTGTCGCGCATGGCGCGCGTCAGTGCGCTCTGCTCGGAAAAGCCGGCCGCCAGCGCAATCTCGGCGAGGCTGGCGTCGCTGGCGGCAAGCAAGTCGCAAGCCCGCGCCAAGCGTTGCTGCAGCAGCCAGGCATGCGGACTGTTACCCTGTTCTTCGCGGAACAGGGCATGCAGGCGGCTGACGCTCAGACTGGCAAAGCGCGCCATCAACGCCGTCGACCATGGCAAGCCCGGCTCGGCTTGCACGCGGGCAATCAGCGCGCCCAGGCGCGAACGGGGTTGCGGCTCTCCCAGCAGCAAGGTATCGAGCAATAGCGGCGTCCAGCCTGTGACGATGGCCGGTGTCAGCGCCTGCTGCTGCGCCATGACGCCCAGGTATTCAATCAGCTTGCGGGCGCCCGGCCCGATCGCCGTATAAGGACGCTCCAGCAGGCGCTGCCAGCAGCCCGTGGCCACGGCGGCCGCCTGCACATCGAGGATGATGGAATGGTTGGCCACCTTGCTATGCTGGGCATGCCAAGTGTGCGCCGGGATCACCACGCCCAGCTGCGTATCGACTTTCCCCTCCCTGCCGTCGATTTCCAGCAACAGCTGGCCATGCACGGGCAGCACCAGTTGCACGAAATCATGCCGGTTCGGCGCGCCGATTTCCGCATAGCTGCGAAAGCTGAGGTCAATGGCAGAGTGCGGTGTGCTGGACATGGCGAGGCCGCCTGGGCAAAGAATCCCCTATTTTATCAGTTCAGCCATCCGTCGCAGGTGCTGCAATACGCGCGCCTGGCGCTGCCCTCTTGCCCTACACTGGCGTTTTATCCTTCCCTACCTCCATGCAACTACCCGCACACTTCGCCCACATCTCGGCGGAACAAGACTGGCAACACACGACAGCGTATCCACCGCTCGGCTTCACTCCCTTTTCCGAAGGCGCGCTGGGTAATGGCGACACTTTCGGCCTGTACTGGCCCATCGGCCGCGAAGCATCCGAACCGATCGTCGTCGAGACATGGCATGACGAGTGGCGCATCCAGCCGCACTTTTCCAGTCTGGCGGCGTTTCTGCAAGCCCATGCAGCCGCGGAGGACGAGTATGTCGGCACGCCATCGCTGGCCAACGACCCTGCTTCGCCACGCGCCGCTTTCCTGGAGGCCAAGGAACAGATCGCGCAGCGCAATCCGGCCGCGGCCATCGCGCTACTGGAAGCGGCGCTGGCCATCGTTCCCGAATATACGGACGCCCTGGTGCTGCTGCATGGCCAGTATGTGCGCACGGGAAGAATCGATGCAGCCGTCAAGGTGGCCATCCAGGCGATCATATCGCCACCGTCCTTTGGCGGGCCGCCGCTGAAAGCCTTGCAATGGCTGCGCACGCAACCGGTGCCGGAGGGGGAACTTGACCCCATCTGGCGCGCCTGCGGGCAGCTGTCGTTCAACTTTGGCGGCAGCAAGGAAAATGCCGATTATCCCGTGCTGCTGGCCGCCATAACCACCTATGTGGAGCAAGGCAACCATGTTTCCGCCTCGACCCTGATGCAGACGTATGTTGAACTGATGAGCGCGGAAACCGTCTCGTTCCAGGAACGCTACGCCTTCGAGCCGGCCGCCTTCCTTGCACGGCAAATCGCCGTCAGCGCGAGGCTGCCCCAGGGCAGCCGGGACCCGGCGACGCTATGGTCAAGCGACTTGGCCTAGCTGCTGGCGGAACAGCTTGCGGTACGCCGAGGGAGACGTCTGCAAGTTCGCCCGGAAATGCTGGCGCAGCGACAGGGCCGTGCCGAAGCCGGCCTCTTGCGCCACGACGTCGATCGACGCCGCGCTTTTTTCCAGCAAGCCTTGCGCATGCGCCAGGCGCTGGTTCAGCAACCACTGCTTGAACGACGTGCCCATGGCCTGGCGGAAGTGGCGCGTAAAATTGCGCCGGCTCATGGCGGCCTGTTCGGCCAGCGCGTCGATGCTGTGCGCCTGGTCCAGCTTGGCCGTCACGCCAGCCAGCACTTCGGCAAAGCGCCCTTCGCTGCCGGACACGGGCAGCGGGCGCTCGATGAATTGCGCCTGCCCGCCCTGCCGGTGCGGCGCCACCAGCAGCCGGCGCGCCACCCGGTTGGCCACCTCGGCGCCCGCCAACTGGCGCAGCAAGTACAGGCAACAATCGAGGCCGGCCGCCACGCCGGCCGAGGTGAGTACTGCGCCATCATCCACGTACAACACTTCCCGGTCCACCCTGACCTTGGGATAGCGGGCCGCCAGCCGATCCGCCATGCCCCAGTGCGTGGCAGCGCTCTTGCCATCCAACAAGCCCGCCTGCGCCAGGGGAAACGCGCCCAGGCACAGACCCACCATGCGCGCACCGCGCCGGCTGGCCGCCTGCAACGCCGCGACCAGGGGCTGCGCCGCATCGCGGCAATCGTCGTGCCAGGCCGGCATGATGACGATATCGGCCCCCTCCAGCCCTTCCAGGCCAAACTCGGGGGTGATACCGAAGCCGGCCGCCGTGCGCAGGGGCACGGGATCGGCGGCACACACGCGCACGTGGAAAGGCGGTAAATCGGCCTCGTCCGTCTGGGCGCCAAACACGAGGCAAGGCACGGACAAGTGAAATGGCGTCATGCCGTCAAAGGCGATCACGGCCACGCTCAAGGGAGAGGACGATGCAGGAATAGTAGGCATGGCCCGATTTTATCGCAGATAGGCCTTCGGGCCACTTTTTGTTTGCGCCGCGCGGGCCGAAAATGACTGCATCGAGGAAGTCCTTCCTCTTTCAACCGTTCCAGGAGAACCCATGTCCACCCTAGCTTCCACCACCCTGCGCCGCGCCCTGCTCGTCATCGATGTGCAAAACGAATACTTCACGGGCGACATGCCCATCGAATATCCGTCCGTCGACATCTCGCTGCCGAATATCGTCACCGCCATGGCTGCCGCCCGCGCCGCCGGCGTGCCCGTCATCGTTGTCCAGCACGATGCGCCGGAAGCCTCCCCCATCTTTGCAAAAGGCAGCGACGGCTGGCAGCTGCATCCGCAAGTGGCCGCTTTCGCCGCCGACCACCGCATCAACAAGACCATGGGCAGCGCCTTTGCGGGCACGGACTTGCGCGCCTGGCTGGACAGCCATGGCATCGATACCTTGAGCGTGATCGGCTACATGACGCACAACTGCGACGCTGCCACCATCTACCACGCCGCGCACGACGGCTTGCAGGTCGAGTTCCTGCAGGACGCCACCGGCACCCTGCCCTACGCGAATGCGGGCGGCACGGCCAGCGCCGAGGAAATCCACCGCGTCTTCAGCACCGTGTTTCACTCGAATTTCGCCGCCGTCGCCAGCACGCAGGCCTGGCTCGATGCCGTGCGCGAAGGCAAGCCGCTGGAAAAGGATAATATTTATCTGTCGAACCAGCGTGCGCGCAAGGCGCAGGCGAACTGACGCCGGCAGGAATGGACGGGTATTATGCGTCCATTCCTGACTTGATGATAAAACATGCGAAAAATAACTGTGCTGGGTTTAAGCGCTGCCGGTATGTTCCTGCTGTCCACCGCCGCCCTGGTGCTGGCGGGACTGCACGACAAGCTGGCCCCGGCCGACGTGATCGTCGTGCCCGGCAACACGATCCTGCCCGATGGTACGCCCAGCCCCCGCCTGCAGGCGCGGCTCGACGTGGCGCTCAAGCAGTTCCAGGAACACAGGGCGCCGCGCATCCTCGTCAGCGGGGCGACGGGCAAGGAAGGTTTTGACGAAGCCGCATCGATGGCCCGCTACCTGCAATCGCGCGGCGTACCGGCCAGCGCCATCGTTGAGGATAATCAAGGATGGACCACGGATGACACGGCCCGCAACGCGGCGACCCTGATGCACCAGCATGGCTGGCGCACGGCCATGGTTGCCACGCAATATTTTCACGTGCCCCGCTTCCGGCTGGCGCTGGCGCGGGCAGGCATCGCCGTCAGCGGCAACGTGCACGCGCCCTATTTTGAACTGCGCGACCTGTATTCCGTGCCGCGCGAAACGGTGGGCTACGCCGTGTATTACGCGCGGCCCTGATCCCGGATTATTCCCAGGCTCACTCGCTCCAGTCGCGCGAGCGCTCCACTGCCCGCTGCCATTTATGCAGCCGCGTCAGACGCTCATCGGCCGCCATGGCCGGCTCGAAACGGCGTCCCACCTGCCACTGGGCGGCGATTTCTTCCTGCGATTCCCAGAAGCCCACGGCCAGGCCCGCCAGATAGGCGGCGCCCAGGGCTGTCGTTTCCGTCACCACGGGGCGCACCACGGGGACATTTAATATATCGGCCTGGAACTGCATCAGCATGTCATTGCGGGCCGCGCCGCCGTCGACGCGCAATTCGGATAGCGCGATGCCCGCGTCATCCTGCATGGCGGACAAGACGTCCACGTTCTGGTAGGCCACTCCCTCCAATGCTGCGCGCGCGATATGCGCCTTGCCCGTGCCGCGCGTGATGCCGATCAGGGTGCCGCGCGCATACGGGTCCCAATACGGCGCACCGAGGCCCGCGAACGCGGGCACGAAGACCAGGCCGCCCGAATCGGGCACGCTGGTGGCCAGCGCTTCCACTTCGGACGAGTCGCGGATGATGCCGATGCCATCGCGCATCCATTGCACGGCTGCGCCCGCGATAAAGGCGCTGCCTTCGAGCAAATAATCAGTTTTATCCGATCCTGGTCCCAGGCTCCAGCCCACCGTCGTCAAGAGCCGGTTTTTCGATGGCAAGGGGCGCTTGCCCACATTCATCAGCATGAAGCAGCCCGTGCCGTAGGTATTCTTCGCCATGCCCGGTTTCAAACACGCCTGGCCGAAGGTGGCGGCCTGCTGGTCGCCCGCGATACCGGCGATCGGCACGGAGACGCCCAGCAAGTCGGTATAGGTGTGCGCCGCCACGCCGCTCGAGGGCACGACGTCGGGCAGCAGAGAAGCGGGAATGTCCAGCAGCGCCAGCAAGTCCGTGTCCCATTGCAAGGTATGAATATTGAACAGCATGGTGCGCGCCGCATTGCTCGTGTCCGTCAAGTGGGCGCCGCTCATCTTGTAGATCAGCCAGCTGTCGACCGTGCCGAAGGCCAGCTCGCCCCGTTCGGCGCGCGCGCGGGCGCCGGGAACGTTGTCGAGCAGCCATTTGAGCTTGGTGGCGGAAAAATAGGCATCCAGCACGAGACCCGTTTTTTGCTGGATCAAGTCCGCCTTGCCCTGCTCGACCAGTTGCTCGCAGTAAGCCGCATTTCTGCGGTCTTGCCAGACGATGGCGTTGGCCACGGGCTCGCCCGTGGCGCGGTCCCACAGCACCGTCGTTTCGCGCTGGTTGGTGACGCCGATGGCGGCCACGTCGAGCGCCGCCACGCCGCTGTCGCGCAGCACCTGCTGCAGCACGCCCTCTTGCGACGCCCAGATTTCGCCCGCGTCATGCTCGACCCAGCCCGGTTGGGGGAAAATCTGGCGAAATTCGCGCTGCGCGCTGGCGTGCGGCCGGCCCGCGTGGTCGAACAGGATGGCGCGCGAACTGGTGGTGCCCTGATCTAAAGCAAGTATGTATTTGGTCATGGTCGCTACGACGTCTTTACAGTGAAAGGGGCACAGGCAAACGCCCGTGCCCCGGAACAACGGCGGCAGGAGTTTACACGACTACCTTACCTTGCCTTCTTTCCAAGCCTGCAATAATTTATCGTAGGCAATCGTTTCACCCTTCGGCTTTTCATTCGCCAGCTTTTTCCATGGGGCGTGCTGATCCGACAAGTACTGGTTCGGATCGACCTTCGGATTGAGCTTGGGCGCGCACGCCTTCATGCCGGCCCGCTGCAGCCGCGCCATGACCTGGTCCATTTCCTCGGCCAGATTATCCATGGCGGCCTGTGGCGTTTTTTCCGCCGTGATGGCCGTGGCCACGTTCTTCCACCACAGTTGCGCCAGCTTCGGATAGTCGGGCACATTGTTGCCCGTCGGTGTCCACGCCACGCGGGCGGGGCTGCGGTAGAACTCGATCAAGCCGCCATACTCGTTCGCGTGTTTCGTAAAATAATCGTGGCGGATGTCGGAATCGCGGATGAAGGTCAGGCCGACAATCGATTTCTTCAGCGACACGGTTTTCGACGTGACGAATTGCGCGTACAGCCACGCGGCGGCCTTGCGGTCGTCCGGCGTGGACTTGAACAGGAACCAGGAACCGACGTCCTGGTAGCCGTTCTGCATGCCCTCTTTCCAGTACGGGCCGTGCGGCGATGGCGCCATGCGCCATTTCGGCGTGCCGTCCTTGTTGACCACAGGCAATCCCGGT
The DNA here is from genome assembly GCF_051380845.1 of Janthinobacterium salmonicoloratum. Classification (NCBI taxonomy): domain Bacteria; kingdom Pseudomonadati; phylum Pseudomonadota; class Betaproteobacteria; order Burkholderiales; family Oxalobacteraceae; genus Janthinobacterium; species Janthinobacterium salmonicoloratum. Next base: position 1,003,646 of record NZ_JBNYXV010000001.1, read on the forward strand.
TTCGTCATGCCGGCCGTAAACGCCGTGTACCAGAAGATTTGCTGGGCGATTTCACCCTGCGCCGGCACGGGGCCCGATTCCGAGAAATTCATGCCGTTCGCTTGCGGCGGCGCATATTTCTTCATCCAGTCGATATATTTCGTCAGCGCAAAGACGGCCGCCGGTGAATTGGTGGCGCCGCCGCGCGACATCGAGGCGCCCACGGGCGTGCACTTGTCGGCCGCCACCTTGATGCCCCACTCATCGACGGGCATGCCGTTCGGAATGCCCTTGTCGGCCGCGCCAGCCATCGACAGCCACGCATCGGTAAAGCGCCAGCCCAGGGACGGATCTTTCTTGCCATAATCCATGTGACCATAGACTTTCTTGCCATCCAGTTCCTTCACGTCATTCGTGAAGAAATCGGCGATGTCTTCATACGCGGACCAGTTCTGCGGCACGCCCAGCTCGTAACCATACTTGGCCTTGAACTTGGCTTGCAAATCCTTGCGCGCAAACCAGTCGGCACGGAACCAGTACAGGTTGGCAAACTGCTGGTCGGGCAGCTGGTACACCTTGCCGTCCGGCGCCGTGGTAAAGCTGATGCCGATGAAATCTTTCAGGTCCAGGCCGGGATTCGTGAATTCCTTGCCCTTGGCAGCCATGTAGTCGGACAGCGGTTCCACGGCGCCATAGCGGTAGTGCGTGCCGATCAGGTCGGAATCGGAAATCCAGCCATCATAGATGCTCTTGCCGGACTGCATGGAGGTCTGCAGCTTTTCCACCACGTCGCCTTCCTGGATGATGTCGTGGCGCACCTTGATGCCCGTGATTTCCTCGAAGGCCTTGGCCAGGGTCTTCGATTCATAGACGTGGGTGTCGATGGTTTCCGAGACCACGGAAATTTCCTTGATGCCCTTGGCTTTCAGCTTGGCCGCCGCATCGATGAACCATTTCATTTCAGCAAGCTGTTGCTGCTTGCTCAGGCTGGATGGCTGGAATTCCTTGTCGATCCAGGTTTGCGCCTGCTTGGCGTCCGCCAGGGCCGCATTCGACACGAGCATGGCCGCAGCCGCGAAGACCGTGAACTTCAATTTCATCGTGAATCTCCTTTTTAGTTGTCATCCGGCCTGCGGTAGCGGGCCAGTGTTTTCATCTACGACTTATCCCCAACGCATTACCACCAACAACACTACAAAACTGATGCCGGCCCCGATGGCCTGCTGCATTTCCGTGAACCCCGCCCACGCCAGATTGACATAGGCCGCCGTGAGCAAGCCGATGAACAGACGGTCGCCGCGCGTGGTCGGCATGGGCAAGAAGCCCTTGCGTTCTATGCTGGGCGAACGGATTTGCCACACCGTCATGCCTGCCAGCATCAAGCCTATGCAAATGAAGAAGATGGCCACTTCCGGCGTCCAGGCCATCCAGCCGAACAGGCTGGCAGTGCTATCGCTTGTATTTTCCATGTCACACCCTCCCCATCGCGAAACCCTTGGCTATGTAATGCCGCACGAACCAAATCACCAGCGCGCCGGGCACGATGGTCAGCACGCCCGCGGCCGCCAGCACGCCCCAGTCCATGCCAGCCGCCGACACGGTGCGCGTCATGGTGGCGGCAATCGGCTTGGCATTGACGGACGTCAAGGTACGCGCCAGCAGCAATTCTACCCAGCTGAACATGAAACAAAAGAATGCCGTCACGCCCACACCTGACTTGATCATTGGCAAGAAAATGCGGATGAAGAAGCGCGGGAAGCTGTAGCCGTCGATATACGCCGTCTCGTCGATTTCCTTGGGCACGCCAGACATGAAACCTTCCAGTATCCACACGGCCAGCGGCACGTTGAAGACCATGTGCGCCAAGGCCACGGCCAAATGCGTATCCATCAGGCCCACCGTCGAATACAGCTGGAAGAAGGGCACGAGGAAGACGGCAGGCGGTGTCATGCGGTTGGTCAGCAGCCAGAAGAACAGATGCTTGTCGCCCACGAAGTTGTAGCGGGAAAACGCATACGCAGCCGGCAAGGCAACGGTGACCGACATCACCATGTTCAAGGCCACGTAAATCATGGAATTGATGTAGCCGCTGTACCAGGACCGGTCCGTAAAGATCGTGTGGTAGTTGGCGAACGTCAGTTGCTGGGGCCACAGGCTCAGCACGCCGACGATTTCCTCGTTGGTCTTGAGCGACATGTTGAGCATCCAGTAGATGGGCAACAGCGACGCCAGCAAAAAAACGGCGAGGATGGCGCTGCTCATTTTCTTGTGCATCATTTCTGGTCTCCCGTGCCGACTCTCTGCATCCATGTATACAACACAAAGCAGAACAGCAGGATGATGAGGAAATAGATCAGGGAAAACGCGGACGCCGGTCCCAGATCGAACTGGCCCACGGCCTTTTGCGTCAGGTATTGCGACAAAAAGGTGGTGGCATTGCCCGGCCCGCCGCCCGTCAGCACGAACGGTTCCGTGTAGATCATGAAACTGTCCATGAAGCGCAGCAACACGGCGATCATCAGCACATTGCGCAGTTTCGGCAGCTGGATGTAGCGAAACACGGCCAGGCGCGAGGCGCCGTCGATGCGTGCCGCCTGGTAATACGCGTCGGGAATGGCGCGCAAGCCCGCATAGCACAGCAGCACCACCAAAGGCGTCCAGTGCCAGATATCCATCACCATCACCGTCAGCCAGGCGTCGAGCGAATTGCCGTTGTAGTTGTAGTCAAAGCCCAGCTGATTCAGGGTATAGCCCATCAGGCCAATGTCGCCACGGCCAAAGATTTGCCAGATGGTGCCCACCACGTTCCACGGTATCAGCAGGGGCAGCGCGATCAGCACCAGCGCCAGCGACGCCTTCCAGCCATCGGCCGGCATGCACAGGGCGATCAAAATGCCCAGCGGAATCTGGATCGCCAGCACAGAGCCGGAAAACAGCAGCTGGCGCAGCAAGGCGCTGTGCAAGTCGCCGTCCAGCATGACCATGCGGAACCACTCGGTGCCCACAAACACCTTTTGCGTGGGGCTCAGGATATCCTGCACGGAATAGTTCACCACCGTCATCAGGGGCAGGATGGCGGAAAAGGCCACGCACAGCAGCACGGGCAGGATCAGCAGCCAGGCGCGGCGGTTGTTATCGGTTTTACCGTTATGTATCATCAGGCCACCCGCTTATCGTTGACATAGAACAAGGTACGTTGCGGCGGAAAGCGCAGCCGTATAGCCTCCCCCGCCACCGCATCGATGGCGCGCAGCTTGGCCGCCACCATGGCGCCGCCGAGCTGGAATTCCGCCAGGTAATGCGTGCCCATGTTGCGCACGGCGGTCACCGTGGCGTCCAGACAATGATCATTACCCTCACCCGCTTTCAGGCATTCGACGAATTCCGGCCGCACGCCGAGCGTGATTTTCCCTTGCGCCCCTAGCAGCGCCGCACGCGCGGCGGCGGACACGGCCAGCGCCTGTCCCGCCACGCGCAAGCCGCCATCGTCCAAAGTGCAATCGAGCAAGTTCATGCCCGGGTTGCCGATGAAATAGCCGACAAACGTGTGCTCGGGTTCCTCGAACAGCGCCTGCGCGCTGCCCGTCTGCACCACTTCGCCCTGCGTCATGACGACCACCTGGTCGGCAAAGGTCAGCGCTTCCACCTGGTCGTGCGTGACGTAGATCAATGACAGTTTCAGTTCGTGGTGGATTTCCTTCAACTTTCTGCGCAGCAGCCATTTCAAATGCGGGTCGATTACCGTCAGCGGTTCGTCGAACAGCACGGCCGCCACGTCGGGACGCACGAGGCCGCGGCCCAGCGAAATCTTTTGCTTGGCGTCGACGGACAAGCCGCTGGCGCGCAACTTCAGGTCGCCCGTCAATTCCAGCATCTGCGCCACCTGCTGCACGCGCTTTTTCACCTCACTCTCTTTCCAGCCGCGATTACGCAGCGGGAAGGCCAGGTTGTCGTGCACGGTCATGGTGTCGTAAATGACGGGAAACTGGAACACTTGCGCGATATTCCTCGCCTCAGTCGGCAGCTGCGTCACATCCTTGCCGTCGAACAGCACCTTGCCATGCGACGGTTTCACGAGGCCGGAGATGATATTGAGCAAGGTCGTCTTGCCGCAGCCGGAAGGCCCCAGCAAGGCGTAGGCGCCGCCGTCTTGCCACTCCATGCTCATGGGCCGCAGCGCATAGTCGGCGGGGGCCGTCGGGTTCGGTTTGTAGGCGTGGGCCAGGTCAAGCAGTTCGATGCGCGCCATATCAAGCTCCTCCCGGAGCAAACAGCAGCCCGCCATCGTCTGCGAAAATCAGCAAGGCATGCGGCTGGCAATACACGGTGCAGGCGCTGCCGATCTCCAGCTTGTGCACGCCGCCGAGCTGCGCCACCAGAGCCAGCTCGCCGCGACGCGCATGCACATAGGTTTCCGAGCCGCTGATTTCCGCCAGGTCCACCTGCGTCGCGATGGCCACGTCGCCATCGGACTGCGGCGACAGATGCAGGCTGTGCGCGCGCACGCCGAGGATCACCTCAGTGCTGTCGCCCAGGCGGGCGCGCTGTTCGCCGCTCAAGTGAATGGACAGGCCGTCCGCCGCCTGCGCCACGCCTTGCGCATCGACGCGTGCGGGAATCAGGTTGATGGGCGGGTCGCTGAAGGTGCGCGCCACGTCGATGGAATTGGGGGCGTTGAATACGTCCAGGGTAGGCCCCTGCTGCAGCAAGCGTCCTTCGTGCAGCACGGCCACGTGGCCACCCAGCTGCAGCGCTTCCAGCGGTTCCGTGGTCGCATACACGACCGTCGTGCTGCCGCTGGAAAACAGTTCCGTCAATTCGCGGCGCAATTCCTCGCGCAGTTTGTAGTCGAGGTTCACTAATGGCTCATCGAGCAGCAGCAGGGACGCATCCTTGATCAGCGCGCGTCCCAGCGCCGTGCGCTGCTGCTGGCCGCCCGAGAGTTCCCCCGGCGTGCGCTGCAGATACGGCGTGATATGCAGACGCTCGGCCAGCGCCAGCACTTTTGTCCGTATCTGTTCCTCGGGCACCTTGCGCAGGCGCAAGGGCGAGGCGATATTGTCGTAGACGGTGAAGGCCGGATAGTTGATGAATTGCTGGTACACCATGGCCAGATTGCGACGACTGACGGGCACGCCCGTCACGTCAACGCCATCGGCCGTGACGGTGCCCCCGCTGGGCTTGTCCAGGCCCGCCATCACGCGCATCAGGGTCGTCTTGCCGGCACGCGTGGTGCCCAGCAAGACGTTGATGGCGCCCGGCACCAACGCCAGCGACATCGGATATAAAAAGTCGTCAGCCCCCTGCTTCCTGCTGATCTTGTCCAGTACCAGTTGCACGCGCTTCTCCTCCAGTGATGGTTTCTTATTCTTCGCCGCACCCTCTGCGGGGCGCGGTCGCCAACGTGTTCTGTGTTCTTCTTACGGTACCAGCGGGTGCTGCAACAGCCAGGCGTCGAGCGTGCCCGCCGTCTCGCGCGGCAGGTGCAGGCCCAGCTTGGAGCGCCGCCACAGGATGTCGGCCGCGCTGACGGCCCATTCATGGCGCCGCAAATAGTCGACTTCCGCCGCGTACAGGCCGGCGGCAATTTCCTCGCCCATGGCCGCCACGTCCGACCGCCCTGCCAACAGCACGTGAATGCGCGTGCCGTAAGCGCGCGCATAGCGCGCCACCAGCGCCGCCGGCAGCCAAGGGTACTCGCGCTGCAAGCCTTGCACGAACTGGCCGAACTCGCGCACGGAGCGGTTCTGCGGCACGGCGCCATACACGTCGCCACCGGGCAGGCAGGCGCTGGCTGTCCAGGCCGGCAGCGTATTGCCCAGCAAGGGCGCCAGCATATCGATTGCCTCCTCGGCCAGCTTGCGGAAGGTGGTGATCTTGCCGCCGAAAACACTCAACAATGGCGCACCTTCCTGGTCCAGCTCGAAGCGGTAATCGCGCGTGACAGCCTTGGCGTCAGCCGCCGCGTCTTCCACCAGCGGGCGCACGCCGGCATACGTCCAGACCACGTCGGCAGGATTGACGGGCTTGCTGAAATAGTAACTGGAAAGCTCGCACAAGTAACGAATTTCCTCGTCATCGATTTCCACCTTGCCAGTGTCGCCGTGGTAATCGAGATCGGTGGTGCCGATCAGGGTGAAATCGTGCTCATACGGAATGGCAAATACGATGCGCCCGTCCGGATGCTGGAAGATATAGGCATGATCATGCTCGAACAGGCGCTTGACGACGATATGGCTACCCTTGATCAGGCGCAAATGGCGACCCTGTCCGCCGGGCGCCGCCTGTTGCAGGAATTCTGCCGTCCACGGCCCGGCCGCATTGATCACGCTGCGCGCGCGCACCAGCGTCTGCCTGCCGCTGGCATGCTGCAGGGTAGCCAGCCAGGACTCACCGTCACCCTCGCGCGCCAGCATCGTGCAGCGCGTCTGCGTCAGCACGTGCGCGCCCTTCTCCGCCGCGTCGACGGCGTTCAGCACCACCAGGCGCGCATCGTCGACCCAGCCGTCGGAATACACGAAGCCGCGCTTGAATTCGGGTTTTAACGGTGTGCCGGCCGCGTGGCGGGTCAGGTCGATGCCGCTGGAGGCAGGCAGGATTTCCCGCTTCGCCAGCATGTCGTAGAGGAAGAGGCCGGCGCGTATCAGCCAGGCCGGGCGCTGGCCCTTGGCGTGCGGCATGACGAAGCGCAGCGGCCACATGATGTGCGGCGCCGAGCGCAGCAGCACTTCGCGCTCGATCAGCGCCTTGCGCACGAGGCCGAACTCATAGTATTCGAGGTAGCGCAGGCCGCCGTGTATCAGCTTGGTCGATGCGGACGAAGTGTGGGAAGCCAGGTCGTCCTTTTCGCACAGCACCACGGACAAGCCCCGTCCGGCCGCATCGCGCGCGATGCCGGCGCCATTGATGCCGCCACCGACCACCAGCACGTCGCATGCCATCGTTGTCTCCACACCTTGCTGTGCTGCGGCCATCGGGACTCCGTGTCTGTCGGGGAAAGGCCGGCGAGGAAAGACTAGGCATCGCCGGTGACTGTCGTTAAGATCAATACAGATGTAATTCGAATGCAATATGGATAAGATTACGCCAGAATACGAAGCCATAGCAACATATTTTCATCACAACTTGTTCGTTTTTGTTCGTTTGTGATTTTTAAAGAGACAGCCCATGATTTTGAATCCCCGCCAGCGCCGCCTGCTCGAAGTGGTGCGCGAGAAGGTCACCATGTCCGTCGAAGAGCTGGCACAGCAGCTGGACGTGACGCCGCAAACCGTGCGCCGCGACGTCAAGCAGATGGAAGAAGCGCGCCTGCTGGCCCGCTACCACGGCGGCGTGGGCTTGCCCTCGTCCGTGGAAAACATCGATTACAGCCAGCGGCAAGTGTTCAACAGCGACGCCAAGCGGCGCATCGCGGCCGCCGTCGCCGCGCAGGTGCCGCACGGCTGTTCGCTCTTGATCAATATCGGCACGACGACCGAGGAAGTGGCGCGCGCGCTGGGCCGGCACACGGGCTTGCACGTGGTGACGAACAACTTGAACGTGGCCGCCATCCTTGCCGACAACGCCGCCTGCGAAGTCATCGTGGCCGGCGGCGTGGTGCGCGGGCGCGACCGCGGCATCGTGGGCGAAGCCACCATCGACTTCATCCGCCAGTTCAAGGTCGACATCGGCATCATCGGTATTTCCAGCATCGATGAAGATGGCAGCCTGCGCGACTTCGACGCGCGCGAAGTGAAGGTGGCGCAAGCCATCATCGAGCAGTCGCGCGAAGTGTGGCTGGTGGCCGACCAGCATAAATTCGGCCGCAAGGCGCTGGTGCGCCTGGCCGACCTGGCGCAAGTCGACATTCTGTTTACGGATGCACCGCCGCCGCCCCGCTTTGCCCAGGTCCTGCGCGACGCCAACGTGAAAGTGCGCGTGGCCGCCTGACGACGCCGCCGCCGGTGGCGCAAGCCCTCACCGGGCAAGACCTGGCCTTACCGGCTCAGTGCGCGATGGCAAGCTTGCCGAAGTGGCGCCCGCCGGCAGCCAGCTCCGCATACGCTTCAGCCGTGTCGTCGATGCTGAACACGCGGTCGATGACAGGTACGATGCCATGCGCGGCGATGGCCTGGGCCGCCTGCGCCAGGTCGGCCACGGAACCGGTGTTGTTGCCGACGATGCGCAAGGCCTTGACGATGATGGGCAATAAGTCGATGCTGGCGGCCGTGCCGCCGACAAAGCCCACCGTGAAGACCGTGCCGCCCACCGCCGCCGCGTTGAGCGAGCGCACGATGGTGGCGCCGCCCACCGTCTCGACCACCAGGTCGGCGCCCCGCCCAGCGGTCAGTTTCAGCACTTCCGCGTCCCAGGCCGGCGTGGTCCGGTAGTTGATCAGGTAATCGGCGCCCAACTGGCGCGCCCGTTCCAGCTTTTCATCGCTGGACGACGCCAGTATCACCGTGGCGCCCGAGGCCTTGGCGAATTGCAAGGCAAAGAGGCTGACGCCGCCCGTTCCCAACAGCAACACCACCGATCCGGGGCGCACCTGCGCCGAACGCACGGCATTCCAGGCCGTCGTCGCTGCGATGGGCAGCGCCGCACCCTGGACGAAATCAAGGTGCGCCGGCAAGGGGACCAGGCTGGCGGCCGGGACGGTCACGTACTCGGCCAGCGAGCCCGGCAAGGTGACGCCGCGCATCGCGCCGACGATGTGCGGCGTAATGGCGCCGCCCTGCCAGTTCGGCATGAAGTGCGGGATGACGCGGTCGCCGACGGCCAGGCCGCTGACGCCGTCGCCCAGCGCCGCCACTTCGCCCGCACCGTCGGCGACGGGGATCAGCGGAAAGGCCGCGCCGGCAAAGTTGCCCGTCGCAATGGCCACGTCCAGGAAGTTCAGCGTGGCGGCGCGCAGGCGCAGCAGCACCTCACCCCGGCCGGCCTGCGGCTCGGGCAGCTCGGTCTGGCGAAACGCGGTAAGGGAAGGAGCGGTCAGTTGTATGGCTTTCATGGTCTGTTCTCAATCGATGTGTGTCAGGGTGGCCGCAGGCTGGCGGGAAAAACATCAGTGTCATTTAAAATCATTAATAGATAAACTATGGTTTGATTCAATGATTTGACACTGAGGATTACCAATGGATTTGCTCGACAGCATGAAGGTGTACGTACTGGCCGTTGAGAAAGGCAGTCTGAGCGCGGCCGCAGCCGCCTGCGGGATCTCCGCGACGATGGCCGGCAACCATCTGCGGACGCTGGAAAAACGCCTGGGCATGCAACTGCTCCAGCGCACCACCCGGCGCCAGCATCTGACCGCATTCGGCGAGGATTACTACGCGCGCTGCAAGGAAATCCTCAGGCTGGTGAGCGAAACCGATGTCCAGGCGCAAAACCTGCAACTGGCGCCCGCCGGAAAGCTGCGCATCACGGCGCCCCTTACCTTCGGCGCGGAAGCACTGATGCCCGCCATGGCCGTGTACCTGGAACGCTATCCCGAAGTGAGCATCGATGTGGCCCTGAGCGACCGCGTGGTCGACCTGGTGGAGGAAGGCTTCGAGGCCGCCATCCGTATCGGCCAGCTGCCTGATTCGTCGCTGATCGCCAGGCCGCTGGCACCGTACCGGCTGATGATCTGCGCCTCTCCCGACTATCTGGCGCGCAAGGGAACGCCGCGCCAGCCAACCGAGCTGAGCCAGCACGAATGCCTGTCCTTCTCGCCCGCCGCCCTGGCACACTGGCGCCTGACAGGCGACCAGGACGATGTATGCAGCGTGCCCGTCTCGGGCCGCCTGCAAGTCAATCACGGCCAGGCGCTACGCGTTGCCGCATTGCATGGCATGGGCATCGTGCTGCAACCGACCTTCCTGCTGGAAACTGACGTGCAGGCGGGCCGCCTGGTCCAGCTATTCCCCACGCATGCATTGCCCAGCCGCCCCTTGAGCGTGGTCTACCTGCCGGACCGCTATCGTTCGCCCAAATTGCGCAGCTTCGTCGATTTTCTCGTGGAACGGTTCAGCTGAACGGCGCCTGCGACTGACATGTGCCATTCGACATTGATCGCAATTGAAATATTTATCAATTCGGCAAAATTCATGTTACCATTGATACAACATGAGTTATTTTTTTAATCTTCCTGTCCAGCTATACGATTATTTGCTTGTTATTGCTTTTTATCTATCTACAGCAAGAAAAAAGGAAAAACTCTTTGCCGGTAAGTGATTTCCTGTGAAAACAGTGTTAGAAATACCTCAAGCACGATGATTGTTCCCAAACAAACCACTCGACAGCAAGCGTGAAGGCCTGAACCATGCCGGCAACGCCGCCCAGTGAAGGAAGAGAAATGAGTCATAATTTTGAAACGGCCGCCACGCCGCAAGCCGCCCAGTCCAACAGCGTCCCCGTCAGCGAGCTGGAAGCCCATCTCGGTTACTGGCTGCGTTTCGTTTCCAATCACGTTTCCCACAGCTTTCAGAAAAAAGCCGAAGCCAATGGCGTGACGGTCTCCGAATGGGTGGTGCTGCGCGAAATGTTCCGCCTGGGTTGCACCTCGCCCACGGTACTGGCGCAAGTGTCGGGCATGAGCAAGGGCGCCGTCTCCAAACTGATCGACCGCCTGGAAAGCAAGGGCATGGTCAGCAAGTCGATCCTGCTGGCCGACCGCCGCCAGCATTCGATCGAACTGACCACGGAAGGCGAGGCGCTGGTGCCCGTGCTGGCCGGAATGGCCGACCAGAACGACGAGGAGTTCTTCGGCAAGCTGCCGCGCCAGCTGCGCGACGACCTGCTCGAAGCGATGAAGGAAGTGGCGCGCACGCATCAGCTCAAGAGCGCCCCGCTGAATTAACAGCGGTCATACTCCCGGCAAGGGTGACACGGTGGCACGGGCGCTTCGGCTATGATGCTGGCCTGACTGTCTACCAGGAACACGCATGGCCCTGCACATCGAAACTCCCTTGCTCAACTCGCGCGCCCTGAGCCTGCACAGCGAACGCGCCATCTGGCTCAAGCTCGAAGCCTTGCAGCCGCCCGGCTCCTTCAAGATCCGCGGCATCGGCCTCGCCTGCGAAGAATACGCGCGGCGCGGCGCCAGCCGCTTCATCTCTTCTTCCGGCGGGAATGCCGGCATCGCCGTCGCCTATGCGGGACGCCAGCTGGGCATTCCCGTCATCGTCGTCGTGCCGGAAACGACCAGCGCGCGGGCCAAGGCCCTGATCGCGCAGGAAGGCGCCGAAGTCATCGTGCATGGCGCCGCGTGGCAGGAAGCGAACGCGCTGGCGCAAGCTATGCTCACGCCGCAAGACGCCTTTCTGCATCCGTTCGACGACCCGCTGCTGTGGCAGGGCCACGCGGGCATGATCGATGAAGTGGCCAGCGCGGGCCTGAAGCCGGACGCGGTGGTGCTGTCGGTGGGCGGCGGCGGCCTGCTGGCCGGCGTGGCCGAAGGCTTGCAGCGCAACGGCTGGGATGACGTGGCCCTGGTGGCCGTGGAAACGCAAGGCGCCGCTTCGCTGGCGGCGGCCGTGGCCGCGCGCGAACACGTGGCCCTGCCGGCCGTGACCAGCATCGCCACTTCGCTGGCTGCGCGCCAGGTCTGCGCACAAGCCTACGCCATCAGCCAGACGCGCCTGCTGCACAGCGTGGTCGTGTCGGACCGGGCCGCCGTCGACGCCTGCCAGCGCTTTATCACCGACCAGCGCCTGGTGGTGGAGCCGGCCTGCGGCGCTGCGCTGGCGGCCGTCTACGGCAAGGTGCCGGAACTGGCGCCCTACCGCAAGGTGCTCGTCATCGTCTGCGGCGGCGTGACGGCCACCACGCAGCAGCTCGACCACTGGACTGCCACCCTGTAAAACCTACGGCGCCGCCTCGAGCAGCGCCACGCCATCGCGGCCCTGCCCCTTGGCGGCATACAGGGCCTGGTCCGCCAGGTCCAGCAACTGCGCCGGCGTCAGCGCGCCTTCGCGGAAGATGGCGATGCCGATGCTGGTCGTCACCGGCAGCGGGCCGCTGGCTAGGTCGAAGGGCTGGCGGATGGCGTCGATGATCTTCGCGCCGATCTGGCGCACTTCGGCCGCGCTGTTCACGCCTTCGAGAATGATCACGAATTCATCGCCGGCCAGACGCGCCACCAGGTCGCTGGCGCGCACGCTGCGCACCAGGCGCGAGGCGAATTCCTTCAGCACTTCGTCGCCCGCTTTGTGTCCCAGGCTGTCGTTGATGGCCTTGAAACGGTCGATATCGAGATAGGCCAGCGCCATCGGCGCGCGCGCGGCCCGCGTGCGCTGCATGCTTTGCGCCAGCTGCTCGTCGAAGCGGCGGCGGTTGGCGATGCCCGTCAGGGTGTCGGTGGCGGCGGCAAACTGCAGCGCCGTGTGCATCGCCTTGGTTTTGGTAATTTCGTGTATCAGGCCATACACGCCTTCCACCACGCCGCTCTCGCCCACATCGGGCACGTAACTGGTCTGGAAAGCGCGCCGGCCGGCGTCCCCCTCGCCGCCGATGGTGAATTCATATTCGACCTCCTCGCCCGCGAAGGCGCGCAGCAGGTACTCCTCGCGCAGCTGGTAGGCTTCCTCGCCCAGCACCTCGCGTATCGACTGCATCATGCTTTCCTGCTGCGACCTGCCGAACCATTTTTCAAACGTGGCGTTGATGAACTGGTAGCGGTGCTCGCGGTCGATGTAGACGATCACCACGGGCACATGATCCGTCAGCAGCTTCAGGCGCCGCTCGCTGTCGCGCGTCTGCGCCTCGGCGATTTCGCGCTCGGCTACCAGCGAGTAGAAATCGCGGCTCAAGTCGCCGATCTCATCGCGCCGCTCGATTTGCAGCACCTCGATGCCCAGGCGCTGGCGGCGGATCTGGTGCACCTGGCGGCGCAAGCGCTCCAAAGGCTGCAACAGGCGCAGCACCACGCGCCAGCCGGCCAGGCCCGCCAGCGCCGCCAGCAGCACGGCGGCCAGCAGGATCTTGCTGCGGATGGCGTGCAGCGGCGCGAACGCGTCGCTCATGGGATAGACGGAGGCAAGTATCCAGCCCGTCGAGGCGATGCGGTGGTAGGCGAACAAGGCATCGACGCCTTGCGTGGTGGTGCCCGTCAGCCAGCCCTCGAAACCCTGCATGGCGCGCCGCGTGGGCACGCTGATGGGGCCCTTGGCTACGATATTCTGCATGATGCGCGACTTGTCGGGATGCTCGACGATCACGCCTTCGCTGGTCATGATGTACAGGTAGCCGCCCGGGCCCGGCTTGAGCGCGCCGAGACGCCCCAGGAAATCGGGCTGGCGCAGGTTCACGCTGGCCGCCAGCACATAACGCACGCCCCCGTGCGCGTCGAACACGGGCTGCGTCACCACGACGATAGGCATGCCGGAAATGCTGCCGTTGAGCGGCGCGGAGATCACCGAGTGGCGGGTCGCCAGCGTCTGTTCAAAGTAAGGACGGCCTTTCACGTTCAGCCCCGCCTGCGGCTTGAAGGGACTCACGCTGGCCAGGACGACGCCATCGATACCGACCACGCCGGCCGAATAAAACTCCCTGGCCAGCACCGTTTGCGCGGCCAGGAAGCGCTGCAGGCTGTCGCCGTCGTGCGCGCCGCTGGCCGCCAGGCTGTCTGCCATCGCGCGCAGCACATTGCGCTTCGCGTCAAGTTCTTCATCGATGAAGACGGCGGCGCTGGCCAGCGATACGTACTGCTGGCGCCCCGTCACGTCGCGCATGCCGCGCTCGGCCACGGCCAGGGTGGCCAGCGCCAGCGAGGCCACGGCAGCGAGCACGAGCAGGAAGACGACCACGCTCATGCGCGCCTTCAGGCTGGCCGGCAAGCGCCCGCGCAGCCATTTGCGCAATCTCATACGCATCGTCACCGCGCCGTCAAAGCCGCTGCTGCAAATACCGGCACAGGCGCTCGACCGACTCTTCCAGCGCCAAGGTGGCCGTATCCAGGGTCAGTGCGGCCGCCAGCGGCGCTTCATACGGCGCGGAAATGCCCGTGAATTGCGCCAGATGCCCCGCGCGCGCCTTTCCATACAAACCCTTGGGGTCACGCGCCTCGCACACGGCCAGCGGCGTGCTGACGTGGACTTCGATGAAATGATCCGCACCGATGATGGCGGCGGCCGTGGCCCGGTCTGCGCGGTACGGCGAAATGAAGGCGGCGATGACAGTCAAGCCCGCCACGTTCATCAGGCGCGCCACTTCGGCCGTGCGGCGGATGTTTTCATGCCGGTCTTCGGGGGTAAAACCCAGGTCGCGGTTCAAGCCATGGCGCAGCTGGTCGCCATCGAGCACCGCCACGGCGCGGCCCTGCGCCTTGAGCGCCTGCATCAGCGCCAGCGCAACGGTGGTCTTGCCGGCGCCGCTCAAACCGGTCAGCCAAACCGTGTTATGTTGTCCTGCTGTCATCACACTGCCTCTCCCCTTGTAGAGCTGGCAATATAACAAAGCCGCGCAGGAAAGGACAGATTATCAGGCTGCGCTGCGCGCTTCCGCCAGCAATTGTCGTATCTCGGGCACGCAGGAGCCACAATTGCCGCCCGCCTTGACGCAGGCAGTCACCTGCGCCGTCGTCGTCAGTTTTTGCGCCTGGATGGCCGCGCAAATGGTGTTGCGCCCCACCCCAAAGCATGAGCACACGGTGGGACCTGCGTCCATGCCCTTGCCGATGGGCTGACCCAGCAGCACGCCGGCGCGGTCCGCCGCATCGAGCTGCGCGTGCGCAAACAGGCCGGCCAGCCAGCTGCGCGACGGCAGGTCGGGACGGGGCGAGACATACACGCATTGCGCGATGCGCCCCTCGTCCAGGTGCACGGCGCGGTACACGCCGGCGCTGGCGTCCGCGTAATCGAGCCAGTCGGCATTGTCGTCCGTGACGCCGAGCTGCGCGCGCGCCCAGGCGCCGAGATCCTCGATGCGATGGCGACCCGCCAGTTCATAGCGCAGGAACTGCTCCCCCTGGATGCGCGTCCAGTGCGCCACGCCGTCCAGGTTCAAGGGCGTGCGGCTGAGGACAAACGCATGCCAGTGCACGCGGAACTGCTCGATGCGCACGGGCGTGTGCTTGAATTCTGGCTCGCCCGAGATGGGGTCGACCACGGGATTGACAACGGCGCCCACGCGCGCGTCGGACGCATTCGCGTCGCTCCAGTGTATCGGCACGAAGACCTGGCCACGCGCGATGCCGCCGCCATGCACGACGCGCGCCACCATCGCGCCCCAGGCGCTGCTGATGCGCGCCAGCTCGCCTTCGCGCACGCTGTACAGCAGCGCATCCTGCGGGTGGATGTCGATGAAGGCTTCGGCGATGTGGCCCGACAGCTTGGCCGCCTTGCCCGTGCGCGTCATCGTATGCCACTGGTCGCGCACCCGACCCGTGTTGAGGACCAGCGGATAGTCTTCATCGGGCATGTTCCGAGGCGCGCGCGTCGCCGTGGGAATGAAGCGCGCGCGGCCATCCACATGCGCGAAGCGGCCGTCGCCGAACAAACGCGCCTGGCCCTGCGGCCATTGCTGCGGCGCCAGGGCGTCGTACTGCGCGGCACTCAGCGCCAGCAGGTTCGACAGATTGAACAGGCGCTTTGTGGTTCCTTCATTGCGGAAAGCGGACAGGCGCGCGTGTTCGTCGAAGATGGCCTGCGGCGCCGCGAAGTCGAAACCGCCAAAGCCCATGCGCCGCGCCACGTCGCACAGCACGTCCCAGTCGGCGCGCGCTTCGCCGGGCGCCGGTAAAAACGCGCGCTGGCGCGAGATGCGGCGCTCGGAATTGGTCACCGTGCCATCTTTTTCGCCCCAGCCCAGTGCAGGCAGCAGCACGTCGGCATGGACGTTCGTGTCCGACCGGGTGCTGATGTCCGACACCACCACCAGCTCGCATTGCGCGAGCGCGCGGCGCACCTGCTCGGCGTCAGGCATGCTCACCAGCGGATTGGTGGCGATGATCCACACGGCTTTGACTTTACCCGCCTCGATGGCGTGAAACAGGTCCACCGCCTTCAGGCCAGGCTTGTCGGCAATGCGCGGCGCATCCCAGAAGGTTTGCACGGCCTCGCGGTGCGCCGGCTTGTCGAGGTCGAGGTGCGCCGCCAGCATGTTGGCCAGGCCGCCCACTTCGCGCCCGCCCATGGCGTTCGGCTGGCCCGTGAGGGAAAACGGCCCCATGCCGGGCTGGCCGATGCGCCCTGTCGCCAGATGGCAGTTGATGATGCTGTTGACCTTGTCCGTGCCGGAGGACGACTGGTTCACACCCTGCGAAAAGGCGGTGACGACCTTGCGTGTGGCGGCAAACGCCTGGTAGAACGCCAGCAAAGCTTGTGGATCGATCTTGCAGATGGCCGCCACCTGCAAGGGGTCGCCGCAATCCACGTGGGCGGCCGCCAGCGCTTCGTCCAGCCCCGAACTGTGCCGCGTGACGAAATCGCCGGCGATCACGCCTTCCTTCGCCAGATAACACAATAAACCGTTGAACAGCCACACATCGGTGCCCGGCTTCACGGGCAAATGCAGGTCGGCCAGCTCGCAGGTGGCCGTGCGGCGCGGGTCGATCACCACCAGTTTCATGTGCGGCCGGCTTTCCTTGAGGCGCGTAATGCGCTGGAACAGGATCGGGTGGCACCAGGCCGTGTTCGAGCCCACCAGCACCACCATGTCGGCCAGTTCCAGGTCTTCATAGCAGCCCGGCACGATATCCTCGCCAAACGCGCGCTTGTGGCCGGCCACGGCCGACGACATGCACAGGCGCGAATTGGTGTCGATATTCGCGCTGCCCACATAGCCCTTCATGAATTTGTTGGCGACGTAATAGTCTTCCGTCAGCAGCTGGCCCGAGACGTACAGGGCGACAGCGTCAGGGCCGTGTTCAGCGATGATGGCGCGCAAGCCGCCAGCCACCTGGTCCAGCGCAGCATCCCAGGAAGCGCGCTGCAGGACGCCATCGACGCGCACCTGCGGGTACAACAGACGGTTGTCCAGGTCCAGGGTGTCGCCCAGGGCCGAGCCTTTCACGCACAGCTTGCCCAGGTTGGCCGGGTGGTTGGCATCGCCGGCAATGCGAATGGCGCCGTCGGGCAGGCGTGTCGCTTCCACGCCGCAGCCGACGCCGCAATACGGGCAAGTGGTTTTCACGGGCGTGCAGCTTGTCATGGGATGTCCTGTCAGGCGGCCTGGGCGCACAGCGCCTGGCCAAACAATAAATGAGCGCGCAGTTTGCTGATGTCGCGGCGCTGCTGGATCAGGTCGAAATACCAGGGACCGTCCTGCACGTCGCCATACAGCACGGCGCCGGCCAGGCGGCTGCCCTGCACCACCAGGCGTTTGTAGACGCCGCGGCGCGGATCGCGCAGCACCAGGTCTTCGCTGCCCTCGCCGCCGATGATGTCGCCGGCCGAATACAGATCGATGCCCGTCACTTTCAATTTGGTGGCGCTGGCCTGCTGCACGTAGCGCCGGTGCCCGGCACCTGCCAGGTGCGCGCCGCATACGCGCGCCTGTTCCCATATGGGCGCGACCAGGCCGAAGGTGGCGCGCCGGTGCTGCACGCATTCGCCTACGGCGTACACGCGCGGGTCATAGCTTTGCAGGCAGTCGTCAACGACGATGGCCCGTTCGCAGTGCAGGCCGGCCGCTTGCGCCAGGGCGATGTTGGGGCGCACGCCAGCCGTCATCACCACCAGGTCGGCGGGGATGCTGCTGCCGTCCGAAAACTGCACGCCTTCCACGCGGGCGCTGCCCATGATGGCAGACGTTTGCGCCTGCATCAGGAAACGCAAACCGCGCGCTTCCAGCGCCGTTTTCAGCAGCATCGATGCGGGTGCGTCAAGCTGCTGGTTCATCAGGGCACCGCTCATGTGCACCACGGTGACGTCCATGCCCTGGCGCTGCAAGCCGTTGGCCGCTTCCAGTCCCAGCAAGCCGCCGCCGATGACCACCGCGTGGCGGTGCGTGCGTGCCGCCTGCAGCATGGTGTCGACGTCGGCGATATCGCGAAAACCGATCACGCCGGGCAGCTCATGCCCGGGTACGGGCACGATGAACGGCGTCGAACCGGTGGCCAATAGCAGGCGGTCATAGGCCACCGTGATGCCGGACAGCGCCTCAACCTTGCGCGCCTTGCGGTCGATGCGCACGACGGGGTCGCCCGCGTGCAGGGTGATGCCGTTGTGCGCATACCAGTCGCGCGTGTGCAGCATGATGTCTTCCACGCTTTTTTCGCCGGCCAGCACGGGAGACAGCAGGATGCGGTTGTAATTGCCATGCGGCTCGGCGCCGAACACGGTGATGTCATACAGGTCCGGCGCGAGTTTCAATAGTTCCTCGACCGTGCGCATGCCGGCCATGCCATTGCCGACCACCACGAGCGAGGGGCGCGCAGTTGCCTTGGCTGGCGGGTTCACAGGGCCACCCACACCATGTCCGCAAACACGCGCGCCGGCCAGGTAGCCACCGAGTGTTCAGGTGCTTCGATGCACTCGCCGCTGGCCAGGTCGAAGTGCTGCTTGTAGATGGGCGAGGCGACGACGACGCGCTCGCCGATGCTGCCCACGAGGCCCCGCGACAGCACGGAAGCGCCCGCGTTCGGGTCGATATTGTCGATGGCGTACACGCGCGGCGCGGCATCGCCGATGCGGAACACCGCCACGTGGCGCCCATCCAGCAGCGCGCACACGCCCGTGTCGGGCACGATGTCCGTCAAGGGACAGATGGCCACCCAGTTGTCGGCAGTGGCGCCGGAAAGTTCATTCATCGCATTCATGGCTCACGCCTCCACGGCAAGGATGGGGATCACGGTGCTGCGGCGTTCAATCTCGGTGGCGGGCCGGATCTGGCCCCGCTCTTCCACGAACACCACGTTTTCATCGTTCTTCTCGCTGTTGACGAAATGGCGGAAGCGCTGGCGCACGGCGGGGTTGGAGACGGCTTCCTTCCACTCGCAGGCATAGGTATCGACCACGTGCTGCATGTCCGCTTCCAGTTCATGGGCGATGCCCAGGCGGTCGGCCACGACGACGGCTTTCAGGTAATCGAGGCCCCCTTCCAGGTTGTCGCGCCACACGCTGGTGCGCTGCAGGCGGTCGGCCGTGCGCACGTAAAACATCAGGAAGCGGTCGACATAGCGCACCAGCGTGTCCTCATCGAGGTCGGACGCCAGCAATTCCGCATGGCGCGGCTTCATGCCGCCATTGCCGCATACGTACAGGTTCCAGCCCTTCTCCGTGGCGATCAGTCCAATGTCCTTGCCCTGCGCCTCGGCGCATTCGCGCGTGCAGCCGGAGACGCCGAACTTGATCTTGTGCGGCGTGCGCAAGCCCTTGTAGCGGTTTTCCAGGCGGATGGCGAAACCCACGCTGTCGGCCACGCCGTAGCGGCACCAGGTAGAGCCGACGCACGATTTCACCGTGCGCAGCGATTTTCCGTAGGCGTGGCCGGACTCGAAGCCCGCCGCGATCAGTTCTTCCCAGATGGCCGGCAATTGATCGACGCGCGCACCGAACAGGTCGACCCGCTGGCCGCCCGTGATCTTGGTATATAAACCGTATTTTTTCGCCACCATACCCACGGCGATCAAACCGTCGGCCGTCACTTCGCCGCCCGGCATGCGCGGCACGACGGAGTAGCTGCCATCCTTCTGGATATTACCGAGAAAATAATCGTTACTGTCCTGCAGGCTGGCGTGTATGGGAGACAGGACGAAATCGTTCCAGCACGAGGCGAGGATATTCGCCGCCACGGGCTTGCACACGTCGCAACCGAGACCCTGGCCATGCGCGGACAGCAGCGCGCCGAAGCTGCGGATATTGCCGACCCTAACCAGGTGGTGCAGCTCCTGGCGCGAATACGCAAAATGCTCGCACACGTGGTTGTTGACGGCCAGGCCCTGCTTCTGCATTTCCGCCTTCATGATCTGCGTCACCAGTGGCACGCAGCCGCCGCATGCCGTGCCGGCCTTGGTGCAGCTTTTCAGGGCGGCTATGGTGGTGGCGCCCTCGGCGACGGCCGCGCACAGCGCGCCTTTCGAGACGTCGTTGCACGAGCAGATTTGCGCCGACTCGGGCAAGGCGTCCACGCCCAGTCCCACCTTTTGCTGGCCGTCGGCCTGCGGCAGGATGAGGAACTCGGGGAATTCCGGCAGCTCGATTTTATTCAGCATCATCTGCAGCAAGGTGCCGTATTCGCTGGCGTCGCCCACCATCACGCCACCCAGCAAGTATTTGCCGCAATCGGAGACGACGATCTTCTTGTATATCTGCTTGCGTTCGTCCGTGAACTGGTAGGAGCGGCTGCCGGGCGCATTGCCGTGCGGGTCGCCCAGGCTGGCCACGTCCACGCCCATCAGTTTGAGCTTGGTGCTCATGTCGGCGCCCTTGAACGAGGCTTCACCCTCTTCCTGCAACAGATGGCGCGCGCAAATGCGCGCCATTTCATAGCCGGGCGCCACCAGGCCAAAGATCAAGCCGCCCCACAGCGCGCATTCGCCGATGGCGTAGATGTCCGGGTCGGACGTGACGCAGCTGTCGTCGATGGCGATGCCGCCCCGTGGTCCCACGTCCAGGCCGCAGGCGCGCGCCAGTTCGTCACGCGGGCGGATGCCGGCTGAAAAGACGATCATGTCCGCTTCCAGGTGGCTGCCGTCGGCGAACTGCATGCGGTGCGTGGCCGCTTCTCCATCGACGATGGCCAGCGTATTTTTTTGCGTGTGCACGGTCACGCCCAGTTCCTCGATCTTGCGGCGCAAGACGCGCGCGCCGCCTTCATCGACCTGCACGGCCATCAGGCGCGGCGCGAATTCCACCACGTGGGTGTCGAGCTTCAAATCGCGCAAGGCCTTCGCGCATTCGAGGCCCAGCAGCCCGCCGCCGATCACCACGCCCGTGGTGGACTTGGCGCCCCAGGCCAGCATGGCTTCCAGGTCTTCGATGGTGCGGTAGACGAAGCAGCCATCCCTCTCCTTGCCCGGCAGCGGCGGCACGAACGGCGTGGAGCCGGTGGCGAACACCAGCTTGTCGTAGGCCAGCACTTCGCCCGTGCTGGCGGTGACGGTCTTCGCCGCGCGGTCGATGGACACGGCGCGCGCATTGAGTTTCAGGACGACGTTGCCCTTGTCGAAGAAACCGGGCGCCACCAGCGACAGGTCCTCCGCCGATTTGCCGCTGAAAAATTCCGACAGGTGCACCCTGTCATAGGCGGGACGCGGCTCTTCGCACAGCACGGTGACATGCAGGTGCGGCGCATTTTCCAAGGCCAGGCGTTCGAGGAATTTGTGCCCGACCATGCCATGGCCAAGGACGACGATGTTCAAGGGGTGGTTCATGCTTGTCTCCTCAGGCCGCGGCCATGTTCGGTTCGGCCGCCAGACCCGTGAAACGGGCGGCGATGGCGCACAGGGCAGAGATCACTACCAGCGCGCTCAGGATGATCAGGGCTTGGCGGATGTCGCCCGTGCCCTTCATCAGGAAGCCGGCCGCCACGGCGCCCACGTTGCCGCCCGCGCCGATGATGCCGGCCACGCCGCCGAGCGCCTTGCTGTCGATGAAGGGCACCAGCGCGTAGGTGGCGCCGCAAGCCATGTGGGTGAACAGGCCGAAGACCAGCATGGCGATGACGGCGTACGTGACGCTGTCGACTTTCGCAAACCACAGCAGGCCCACGCCTTCGCCGATCATCAGCATGAACAGCAGGGTCACGCGGCTGTTCAGGTTGCCGCGCAGGGCCAGCTTGTCGGACATCCAGCCACCGAGGGCGCGGGCAAACAGGGCCAGCAAGCCGAAGCTGCCGGCGGCCAGGCCGGCGGATTTCAAGGACAGGCCGAAATGGTCGACGTAGTACACGGCGGCGATGTTGTGAATGAAAATTTCGATGCCGAAGCAGGCGCCGTACGTGACGAACAGCAGCCAGACGCGATAGTTTGCACTTGCCGCCTTGAAGCTGGCCCAGCCGCCGCTTTTGCCACCACCTTTGCCACCTTCGATGGCCGTGCCGGCAGCGCGCAAGTCCGAGTAATTGCCTTCAGGGCAATCCTGCGTATAGCGCCAGTACAGCACGGCCATCACCAGCATCAGCACGCCCGGCACCAGCAGGGCAATGCGCCAGCCCAGCGATTCGGACACGCCCATCATCACGACGGCGCCCAGCAGCAAGGGCATCAGCGCCTGCGCCGCGCCGCCGCCCGCATTGCCCCAGCCCGCGGCGGCCGCATTCGCCGTCCCCACTACGCGAGGCGCGAACATCACGGAGGTGTGATATTGCGTGATGACAAAGCTGGCGCCGACGGCGCCGATACCCAGGCGGAAGAACAGAAAGCTTTCATAGCTTTGCGACGCGGCCACGCCCAGCACGGGAATGGCGCCCAGCAGCAGCAAGCCCGTATAGGTCTTGCGCGGGCCGTAGCGGTCGCACAATGGCCCCACGATCAGACGCACGAGGATGGTGATGGCGACGGCCGCGATATTGATATTCGCCACTTGCGCCAAGGAAAGGCCGAACTCGCCCTTGATGACAGGCATCAGGGGGGCGCAGGCGAACCAGGCGAAGAAACACACGAAAAATGCCATCCACGTCAGGTGGAATGCGCGCATCGGCGGCGTGGCGAGGGAGAAGAGCGCGATGCTCGTTGCTTTTTGGCTGGCCATGATAGGTTCCCGAAATATCCCGTTGATAAAACAAAACGGCGCCCGCCCCAGCCGATGCAAGATCAGCCTGGGCGGACGCCGTTGTCCATGTGGTCCGTCGTTGGACCGTTGTGCGTTTATTCAGGGGATCGCCGTTGATCCGTATCTCTTGTGTAGCAAGCGCCGTGCCAGCTTCTCCAGGGGCAGGCAGCGCCATTGACAGCTGCTTTGCGCCAGATCATGTCACCTCGCGGTGCAAGCGCGCCACTTGCTGGTGCATACGGGAACCAGCAATGGCATATCTTATCTAAAGTATATTTGCAGCAGTAGCGAGAGGCCTCAATGCTCAAGACACGGCGCCGCCGACTGTGGCCACCCTGGTCACCCTGGCTCGCTTGCATATGTGCCGGCGTGCTGCTCCTTACGTGGAGCAACACTGCCGCCGCGCAAGCGCCGAAGGAACACAGCGAGCTCGATGCCACGGTCGTCGCGCCCTTTCGCGCCGCGGCCGGTGCACGGACAACGCAGGCGCGCACATTTGTCCTGCACCTCGCCTATCCCGACGAAGGCCGCACCCATGCGGTGCGCTGGACCCTGACCTTGTCCGGCCCTGGGCCGCAAGGCGCCGTGCTACGGCACTGGTCGGGCACGAAACAGGTGGGCGCTGGCGGCCAGAGCGTGAACTTGCCCTGGGATGGCCACGCCGACGCCGATGCGCGCGGACGGCGCATGCTGGCGCCGGACGGTTTGTATCAGTTGCGCCTGCTGGCCATGGCCGATGCCGGCACGCCGCAGGAAGCGCTGGTGGAACAGCAATGGCAAATCCAGGTACAGCGGCGCGCAAGCACAGCGCCCAGGGTGCCCGCCTTCCAGGCCGGCCTGCAACAACTGCCCAACCTGGAAGGCCAGCCCGGCTACCGCATCGTCTACGCCAACCTGCACAGCCAGACGCGCCACAGCGATGGCGGTGCGGCGCTCGATGCCTGCCATGGCGCGCAAGACCCGCAAACGGCGCCCTACGGCCCCATCGACGCCTATCAATATGCGCAGCAACATGGCCTCGACGCCTTGCTGACTTCCGAGCACAACCATATGTATGACGGTTCCGACGGCACGAATGGCGCTGCCACCCCTGCCGAAGCGATAGCCCTGTACCAGACGGGCCTGGCCGAAGCGGCCGCGTATTCGGCCGCCCACCCGGGATTTTTGGCCCTGTACGGCATGGAATGGGGCGTCATCAACAAGGGCGGCCACCTGAACATCTTCAATAGCGAGCAGTTGCTGGGTTGGGAAAGAAATGCCCAGGACCAGCTGCTGGCCGATGTGGAGACGCCGAAGGGCGATTACGCGGGCCTGTACGCGCTGATGCGCGAGCGGGGCTGGCTTGGCCAGTTCAACCACCCGGCGCAAACGGGCCAGTTTCTCGTCGATGGCCAGCCGCTGGGCTACACGCCGGACGGCAACGCGGCCATGGTGCTGTGCGAAGTGATGAATACGTCCGCCTTTTCCACCAACGACCAGGAAACGGAGGCGCGGCGCAGCAATTACGAGGCGGCTTGCAACCAGGCCCTGGCGGCCGGCTACCACGTGGCCTTCAGCAGCAACCAGGACAATCATTGCGCCAACTGGGGCGCGTCATATGGCAACCGCACGGCCGTGCTGGTGGCCAGCCCGGCCGCCGGCATGCCCGTTTCACGCGACAGCTTCCTTGAAGCGCTGCGCGCGCGCCGCGTGTTTGCCACCATGGACAAGCACGCGCAGCTGCTGTTGACGGCCAATGGCAAGTTGATGGGCGAGCGTTTCGATAACCACGGTCCCTTGCACCTGGCCATCAGCTTCAGCAACAGCGCTGGGCGGCAAGCGGCGGCCGTCGCCATTTTCCACGGTGTGCCGGGAAGCAACGGCTCCGTCACACAAGTGTCGGATCAGGCCGAGGTCACCTTCACGCCCGCGCCCGGCCCCCATTTCTATTACGCGCGGCTGACGCAGGACGATGGCAACCTCGTCTGGTCGGCGCCCGTGTGGGTCAATCAATTGCCGTGATGGTGACAGAGGTGGCGGGATGCCGGGCCGTCAGTTCGGTCACCCAGTCGATCGCAAAAATGCAGGTTTTCCCTCGCACGATTGCCCGCCGCAGCGTACGCTGGCACTGATCTATGGCAACATGGCAGCGCCGTTTTGACAACAAGGCGGCGCAACCGACCAAGGCCAGGAAACGGAATGAAGCCAAAAGCGCTGATCATCGCCAGTATTGAAGCGTTCTTGCTGGAGCCGCTGATCGCAGCGGGCTTCAAGTTCTCGCCAGGCCAGCTGACCTTCAAGCGCACACAGAACGAATTCGTCCAGGCCATCCATTTCCAGGCCAACCGATACAACGAAGAGCATGTCTGCGTGGCATTCTGGAGCCACTATCAGGTGTCGTCCAGTTCCTACACATCGTGGCACAAGGCGCGTTACGGCTATGAACCTGTCAACAATATCGTTGGCGGCGTGGCGGACTGGAATATCCCGAACTGGCAATCCCCTGTCATCGATGGCAAGGAGGACAAAGAACACCAGCTCGTCGATCCGTCCCATCGAGCAACAGTCATGGCCTGCCTGCGGGACAATCTGCTGGAGTTGGCCATTCCCTGGCTCGACCACCGGTCCAACTGGGAAAATGCGGCCCAGGCCCTTGTCGAAGCGCAAGGCTCGCATGCCAGGGCATGCGATTTTTACCTGATGGCGGGCAATCAGGTAAAAGCCTTATGGGCCTTGAACGAAGGCATGGCCTACTGGGAAAGAAACCCCAAGGCATCTTATCCGCAAGAAAAAGAGGAGATCGCTTTGCGTATGGAACACTACTTCAATACGACACCAATCTGAACCATGACAGAGATCACTTGCCCCTACCACGACGCCTGCGGCCATCATTTTGACAGCAGCGCACTCGATGCAGCCGATGGCGCTTTTCTGAAATCGGCCCTCGGCAAGAGCATGACCTTCATGTTCCTGCACTGCCCCGCATGCTCAAGGATATTCCAGTTCAATCCAGTCGCCTGGACAGCGCAGGCTTCCGAAGCCGTCGCCCCCAAGGTCGCGAAGAAAAGCGGCAAGCAGCTGGAAAAATTGCTGGCAAGGGAAAAAGTGGCCCTGCCCCAGGCCTATCTCGATCACCTCCACAGCGGAAAGTCGCGGCGCGACGTTGCGGTTTTCAGCGATGAAGATCCCTTCACGCTGTACAGCCTGGATGCGCTGTGCAAAGAGGTCGATGTGGATGGAACCAGGTATCTGGCAGTCAGGCAGCTGGCAGGCTTTGCGCAAGCCCTGGAGCAAGCGGCGGGAGCAGCTTCGAAGCAGGCAGCACCGTTCAGCCCCGCCGAGCTTGCGGCTTGCCTGGCCATCGGCGAGGAAAACACGCGCATCCTGTTCATCGACAGCCGCGACAACGAGGCATTGTGGATTTATCACCCTGACGGCGGCGATGTCGACAAGACACGGCTCACCGTGACCTCCCTGATTGGGCCCGGCGTATGCTGAAGGGCACAACACGCCGCAGATTCTGCGGCTTGCTTCCATTCCAGCAAACAATATTGGAAAAGTAACTATTTTTTAAGTAGTCGTCCACAGACACTGGTTCCTCACAGCAATCCATGGCACCATGGCTGCGCCGTTTTGCCTGCAACGCGGCCTCCATCGGACCAACCAGGAACCCTATATGTCGTCATATCGTACCTTCGCCAGCAGCATGCTGCTCGGCCTGGCCGCAGTGGGCATTGCCCATGCACAAGCACCCACGCCCGCCGCTTCCACTGCGCCGGCCGATCCCCATTTGTGGCTGGAAGAAGTCCTTGGCGACAAGCCGCTGGCCTGGGTCAAACAGCATAATGCCGTCACCACCAAGGAATTGGAAGCCCAGCCCGGCTTCCCCGCCCTGCAGGCGCGCCTGAAAACCATCCTCAATTCAAAGGAACGCATTCCCTACGTCAGCAAGGAA
Organism: Janthinobacterium salmonicoloratum; assembly: GCF_051380845.1. Lineage (NCBI taxonomy): Bacteria > Pseudomonadati > Pseudomonadota > Betaproteobacteria > Burkholderiales > Oxalobacteraceae > Janthinobacterium > Janthinobacterium salmonicoloratum. Next base: position 1,030,172 of record NZ_JBNYXV010000001.1, read on the forward strand.
GGCGAGTTTTACTACAATTTCTGGCGCGACGCCCAGCATGTGCGCGGCATCTGGCGCCGCACTACCCTGGCGCAGTACCAGCAAGCCGAACCGACCTGGGAAACCGTGATCGACCTCGACCAGCTGGCCGCCGGCGAAAATGAAAACTGGGTCTGGGGCGGCGCGACCTGCCTGTATCCGAAGGGCGAACGCTGCCTCATTTCCCTGTCGCGCGGCGGCGGTGACGCCAAGGTGGTGCGCGAGTACGACGTGGCAAAACGCGCCTTTGTCGACGGCGGCTTCATCCTGCCGGAAGCGAAGGACAGCGACGACTGGTTCAGCCTGCCCGAAGCGAAGGGCAGCGCCAGCTGGATCGACCAGGATACCCTGTTAGTCTCCACCGATTTCGGCCCCGGCACGATGACCAGCTCGGGCTACCCGCGCATCGTCAAAGAGTGGCGGCGCGGCACGCCGCTGGCGCAGGCGCACACGCTGTATGAAGCGAAAGCCGACGACCTGAGCGCGGGCGCCTACAAGGACTTCACGCCCGGCCACGAACACCAGTTCATCGAGCGGCAAATCGATTTCTACAGCGGCGAAATGTTCCTGCGCGACGGCGCCGAGTTGAAGAAAGTGCCGAAACCGGACGACGCGACGGCCTTCACCGTGCGCGACCAACTGATCATCACCCTGCGCTCGGACTGGAAAGTGAACGGCAAGACCTATGTGCAAGGTTCGCTGCTGGCCACGGATTTTAATGCCTTCATGCAGGGCAAGCAGGAGCTGGAAGTGCTGTACGCACCCACGGCCACGTCTTCGCTGGACAATGTCACGGCGACGAAATCGGCCATCCTCGTGACGACCCTGGACAAGGTCAAGAACCGCCTGACGGAACTGCGCCACGTGAACGGCAAGTGGCAGCGCCGCGCCGTCGATGCGCCGAAACTGGGCACCCTGGCCGTCAGCGCGCTCGATCCCGTCGACTCGGACCAATACTTCCTGACGGTGACCGACTTCCTTAACCCGACCACCCTGTACCTGGCCACGGCACAGAGCGACAAGCGGACAAAAATCAAGTCGCTGCCCGCCTACTACGACGCGGCGCCGTACAAGGTTGAGCAGTTCGAATCGACGTCGAAGGATGGCACCAAGGTGCCGTATTTCGCCATCATGGGCAAGAAGACGAAGTTCGACGGCAGCAACCCCACCGTGCTGTATGGCTACGGCGGCTTCGAAGTGTCGCTGAAACCAAGCTACAGCGGCACCACCGGCGTGGCCTGGCTGGAAAAAGGCGGCGTGTATGTACTGGCGAATATCCGCGGCGGCGGCGAATTCGGCCCACGCTGGCACCAGGCGGCATTGAAGGAAAACCGCCAGCGCGCGTATGACGATTTCATCTCGGTGGCGCAGGACCTGATCAAGCGCAAGGTCACCAGCCCGCGCCACCTGGGCATCATGGGCGGCAGCAATGGAGGCCTGCTGACGGGCGCCGTGCTGGTGCAGCGTCCCGATCTGTTCAACGCCGTCGTCAGCCAGGTGCCGCTGCTCGACATGCGCCGCTATAGCAAGATGCTGGCGGGCGCCTCGTGGATGGGAGAGTACGGCGACCCGGACGTGCCGGAACAATGGGCCTACATCAGCAAGTACTCGCCGTACCAGAACGTCTTCAAGGACAAGAAATATCCGCGCGTGCTGTTGACCACCTCGACGCGCGACGACCGGGTCCACCCTGGCCATGCGCGCAAGATGGTGGCGAAGATGGAAGAGCAAGGCCACGACGTGCTGTACTGGGAAAACACGGAAGGCGGCCATGCGGGCGCCGCCAACAACGACCAGCAGGCACTGATGTGGGCGCTGACCTACACCTTCCTGCTGGAGCAGCTGAAGTAAAGTGGTGGTGTCGGATTACGCGGCGTGGCCGCTAATCCGACCTGCCCGCCCTCAGGCAGTTACTTCGCCTGCGCGCTGGGGCGTTCGGCGATGCGGTCACGGTAGGCCTGCAAATGCTGCAGCCCTTCCGCGCCGGGCCGGTACTTCATCAGGCCGCGCGCGAATTCCAGTGCGCAGAAAGCCGTGATGTCGGCAATCGTGAAACGCTCGCCGGCGATGTAGGGCTGCTGGGCCAGCACCTGGTCCAGCCATTGCGCCGTCTCGCGCAGCTTGCCCGCCTGCGCCGTGGCGAAGTCGGGAAACTGCGGGTTTTCCAGCGCCACCAGGGCCGGATGGCCGTGGCGCACCCAGTTGGCGGCGGCGCTGAACAGATGCAGTTCCACGCGGCGGTCGGCCATTTCAATGAAGGCGCGCTCCTCGAAACCTTCGCCCATCAGGTTCGGCTGCGGCTGCAAGCCTTCCAGGTAAGTGCAGATGGCGCGCGTCTCGGTCAGCACGCGTCCATCCGCCAGCTCCAGCACGGGCACGCGGCCCAGCGGGTTTTTTGCCAGGAAGGCGGGATCGCGGTGCTGGCCCGCCATCAGGTCGAGCGCCACTTCCTCGATGCCTGCAATGCCCTTCTCGGCGATGAACATGGTAACGCGGCGTGGATTGGGCGTGCGAGGGCTGATAAACAGTTTCATGTGCAGGTCTCGTCTCGTTGTAGTGGTGGATGGTGGTTGACAATCAGCTGCGGCCCCAGCCTGTGGCAAGGCAGTCAGGCGCCCATCATACCAGCGCACCGTCATGGTGCGGCAGCTCTGGCGCGTTGACTTTGCCCCAATTTCCACTTAGATTGCTGTACGGGAACGCTGGCTTTCAGTTCCAGCGATGTCCCCCAACCGCCATCAACGCTCGCAGCCTACCCGGCTGGCGGGCGTTTTACTCATGAACCAAGGGCATACCATGCATCGCACACCGACTCCGCGTTTCCGCCGCAGCCAACTGGCCGCCGCCGTCCTGGCACTGACCGCCGTCACCGCCGTCATCCCAGGCCAGGCCGCACCCGCCGCCAAATACGCGTCGGCCAGCCACGCCCTTGGCACCACCACGCAGCTGCCGCGCGGCGTCACGCCTTTGCACTATATCCTGTCGATCAAGCCGGACGCCGCCGCCTCGACCTTCAAGGGCGAAGCCGCCATCAAGGTGGCGGTCGACACGCCAACGGCCAGCATCACCTTCAATGCCTTGAACCTGGCGTTTGCCGCCGCCGCCATCGAAGGCGCGGGCGGCAGCAAGCAGGTGACGCGCAAGATCGATATCGATGCGGACAAGCAGACGGCCACCGTGCATTTCGCCGAGCCCCTGGCAAAGGGCGAGTACCTGTTGCGCATCGACTACACCGGCAAGATCGGCACGCAGGCCACGGGCCTGTTCTCGCTCGATTACGACACGCCGCAAGGGCGCCAGCGGGCGCTGTACACGCAGTTCGAAAATTCCGACGCGCGCAGCATGCTGCCGTCGTGGGATGAACCGGACTACAAGGCCACCTTCGCGCTGGACGTAGTCGTCCCGAGCAACCAGATGGCCGTCGGTAACATGCCGATCGCCAGCAGCGAAGAACTTGGCAATGGCATGAAGCACGTGTACTTCGCCACCACGCCGCGCATGTCGACGTATCTGCTGTTCTTCGGTCTGGGCGACTTCGAGCGCGCGACAAAGATGGCCGACGGCACGGAAGTGGGCGTCATCACGAAGAAGGGCGCGCTGGCGCAAAGCCGCTTCGCGCTCGACGAGTCAAGCGCCCTGCTGCGCGAATACAACGATTATTTCGGCGTGCGCTACCCGCTGCCCAAGCTCGACAACATCGCCGCGCCGGGCCGCAGCCAGTTCTTCGGCGCCATGGAAAACTGGGGCGCCGTCTTCACCTTCGAATACGGCCTGCTGCTCGACCCAACCATCTCGACGCAGACTGACAAGGAAAACATCTACACCACGCTGTCGCATGAAATGGCGCACCAGTGGTTCGGCGACCTGGTCACCATGCGCTGGTGGGACGATTTGTGGCTCAACGAAGGCTTTGCGTCGTGGATGGAAAGCCGCACCACGGAGCGTCTGCACCCGGAATGGAACACGGCCCTGTCCAACGTGAGCGGGCGCGAATCGGCCATGAGCCAGGACGCCCTGCGCACCACGCATCCGGTGGTGCAGCGTATCGCCACCGTGGAACAGGCCAGCCAGGCCTTCGACGGCATTACCTATCAAAAAGGCGAAGCGGTGATCCGCATGCTCGAAGCGTACGTGGGCGCAGACACGTGGCGCACGGCCGTGCGCAGCTACATGCGCAAGCATGCGTATGGCAATACGGTGTCGGACGACCTGTGGCGCGAAGTCGATGCGGCCGCCGGCAAGCCTGTCAGCGCCATCGCCCATGATTTCACCCTGCAGCCGGGCGTGCCGATGATCACCGTGGGCCAAGCCGTGTGCAGGAAGGGCCGCACGCGCGTGACCCTGACGCAGACGGAATTTTCCAAGGACCAGCCGGACAAGAAGCCGCTGTCGTGGAAAGTGCCGGTGATCGCTTCGACGGTCGGCAACGGCAAGCTGGCCAAGGTTGTGCTCAAGAATGGCAAGGCCACCCTGAACGTGCCCGGCTGCGGCGCCCTGCTGGTGAACGCGGGCCAGAGCGGCTACTACCGCACCCTGTACGCGCCAACCGGCACGCGCGCGCTGGCGGGCAGCTTCGCGCACCTGGCGCCGATCGACCAACTGGGCTTGCTGGCGGACAGCCAGTCGCTGGGCATGGCGGGCTTGCAAGACCCGGCCGGCTTCCTGGAACTGGTGAAGGCCACGCCGCTGTCGGCCGACCCGCAAGTGCTGGGCCGGGTGGCCGGGTCGCTGAACGGCCTGTATGAACAGTACGCCGGCGATGCCGCGCGCCAGCAGGCTTTCGGCCGCTTCGCCATGGCGCGCCTGGCGCCGATGATGGCGCAGACGGGCTGGGAAGCGCGCGCCGGCGAAGCGTCCAGCGTGGCGACCCTGCGCGGCCGCCTGATTTCCATCCTCGGCGACATGGGCGAGCCCGGCGTGATTGCCGAAGCGCGCCGCCGCTACGCAGCCAGCGAGCAGGCCGGTGAGCAAAATGCTGCCGCCATGCCAGCGCCGCTGCGCCGCACCATCCTGGGCGTGGTGGCCCAGCATGCGGACGCCGCCACCTGGGAGCAATTGTACGCCAAGGCACAGCAGGAAAAGACGCCGCTGGTCAAGAACCAGCTGTACGACTTGCTGGCCTCGACCGACGATACGGCCCTGGCGCAGCGGGCGCTGGCGCTGGCGCTGACGGATGAACCGGGCGTGACCAACAGCCCGGCCATGATCTCGCGCGTTTCGCGCAGGCACCCGGAACTGGCCTTCGACTTCGCGCTGGCGCACCTGGAGCAAGTCAATGCGCGCATCGACGCCAGTTCGCGCAGCCGCTACTTCCCGCGCCTGGCGGCCGGTTCGGCGCAGCCGGAAATGATCACCAAGCTGGAAGCGTATGCGCAGGCCAACCTGCCGGCCGGCGCGCGCGGCGACGCCGACAGTTCCGTGGCCGGCATCAAGTACCGCATCAAGGTACGTACCGAGCGCCTGCCCGCCGTCGATGCGTGGCTGGCGCAGCAAGCGGGCTAAGCGCCTGCGCCCGGCGCCGCAGTACTACGGCGCCGGGCATTTCCCAGCCCTGTACAAAAATCCGGGCAAAAAAAACCGGCTTCGCAAGTCGCGGCAGCCGGTTGAAACGCTGTTTCAGAGCGCAGGGATAAAACGGGAAACACATGAAAAAGTGGAAATCGTGCCGGTCATTGAGGTGTCCGGCAACCTTGCGCTCGGGGTTTCCGTGCGCCATGTATCCACTATGCCAGTCCTTCCGCCTGGCAGGCTTAGGACTTCATTAAAGCCCCTGCATTTTCCCGCTTTTACCCTGCATGCCTTGCCATCGCAGCAATTTCACGCTGCGCCAGCCTGTCTGGTGCCGATGGTTGAGCTCACCGGCTAAGCTGTTGAGTCATGCCTGCATCCTATCGCTCCCGGAACGTAGTGATTTGCGCACCGCATGCTGTGTGCCAACAAAAGCATCATAGCAGTGCCATATGACCGGCTTATGACGTAACGCTAAGGTGCGGCGCCCTCCTTCACCGATCGCTTGACACCCGTCAATTCGATCTCCACTCGGCGGTTCGGCTGCAAACAGGCGATCAGCGCGGCGCGCGGCGCCACCTTCTCGCAGGCGGCGACGGGTTCGGCCTTGCCCTTGCCATACGCGCTGATGACATTCGCGATGCCTTGCTCGCGCAGCAACTGCTTCACCGTCAAGGCCCGCCGCTCGGACAGGGCCTGGTTATAGCTGTCCGTACCCAGGCGGTCCGTATGGCCCGTCACGGAAAGCGTATCGATCTGCACATAGCCCTGCTTCAGGCGTGCCGCCAGTGCGCGGATTTTCTCTACGCCCTGCGGCAACATGTCGGCCGCGCCAGCCTTGTCGAAGCGGAACAAGGCGTCCATGTCGAGCGTGATGCGTTCATGCTCTATGCGCGGCGGCAAAATTTCCGGCTGCGGCTGCGGTTTCGGCTTGTCAGCCGGACACGCGGCTGCCGCGGACTGGGCTGCCGCCTGCGCATCCTCGGCCAGCTGCACATACGGATTCGCGTGGCGCCAGCCCTGCTGCTTGTATTCGTTGCCAGCATGCACCAATTCCACTTCGCCGCACGCCACCTTTTGCGCCGCGCAGGCGAAGCCGGGCGACTCGCGCAGCTTGCCAAAGCTGGCCCACAGATCGTCGCGCAGGCGCGTGGCGTCGTTCACCAGCGGCGTGGCGTCGCCGGGATTGGACGTGCTGCCGTCTTCCAGCGCGGCAACGATCTTGGCCGATTCCTGCAGCGCCTGCAGGGGAAAGACCGAGCGGTCGTTGCGCGTGTATTCGTGGAAAGACACGTCGAGCCAGCATTGCGCCTTGGACAGGTAATAGTCGCCCACGCGCACGCCGCCGTCGTTGAGCTTCTTGATGCGTTCCTGCAGCAGGCGGTAAGCCTGCTGGTCGGCAGAGACAGCCTGGTCGCTGATGCGCAGCTGGGGCATGGCCAGCGGCGCCGTTGGCAGGGTCGGCGTGGCCGCCTGGGCCAGGCCCATGGCCAGCAGGCTGGCGAGCGGTATCAGTTTCATCATCGGAGTCATCGTCGGTATCAGTGAGGGAGTCATGGTAGTTTTCATGGCCGGGCCAGGGTACGGTTGATGGTGGCGTCTTTGCCTTTGAACAGGTTTTCATCGAACTTGAAGCGCAGGCGCAGATACGGTCCGCGCGCCGTGTAGTCGGCGCCCGTCAGGTCGCGGTCGGAAAAGCCCGACCAGTTGTGGCCGGCCGACAGCCACAGGTTTTGCGCCAGCAGATAGCCCACTTCGACGCCGTTGGCCCACTGGCGGCTGCCCCCTTGCGGGCTGCCCATCACGGCAGCCAGCACGCCGAAGTCCCAGTGCTTGCTGATGTCGTAGACGGTGCGCCCGGAAAACAGCCACGCCGTGTACTTTTCCTGGCCCACAGGCAAATTTTTGTCGTGGTTCTGCTTGGCGGCGACCCTGCCCGTGAACCACCATGGACGGCTGGGGTGGTAGTCAAGGTGCGTGGAAACGATGTGCGCGCGGTAGTTGTCGCCGTCGATCTGCGACTGGTCGCGCACCGTCTTGTATTCATAGCGGGCCAGGCCGTTGAAACGGTTGTCGTCCACGGGACGCCAGGCAAAGCCCAGCTGTGCCCGGTCCTGCAGCACGTTGCCCACGGGCGCGCCACTGGCATCGTCGTTGTTGCGCGTGTACAGCAGGTAGTTGCGTGCAAGCAAAGTCCAGTCACGGCTCAGCTTGCGCGCCCAGGCGATGGTATTGAGCCATTGATCCTGGCGCTGGTTGCCGGGCGCGATTTCGCTGTCGAACAAGCGCCGGTACTCGAGCTTGACGGAGCCGCGCCACAGGGGATTGACCGAGTAGTCGAAGCCTGCCGCCACGGCCACGGCTTGTTGTTGCTGGCCGTTCATGACTTTCAGATATTCCACATTCGTGTTCGCCGCCAGGCCTTCGCCCAGGTTCCACGTGTTGCGCAAGCCGGACGCCAGCTGCAAGTCGCGCTGGTTGCTGAGGCTGTAATCCATGGCGTCGCGCATGCGGTACTCGCCAAACACGGTGCCGCCCGGCATGTAGCCCGTGTCCGCTCCGGCCACGAAACTGGTGCTGCGGTCGGCCGGATTGAGCGAGTAGGCGGACGCCAGCCCCGTCTGGTTTTCATAGCGCGCGTACAGCCGGCTGCGTTCGGCCAGCTGGTATTGCGCGCCAAGGCCGTAGCGGTGCTGGTCTGCGTCGGAAATGCTCTTTTCCACGTCGCCATTCAGGGTCCAGCGCTCCGTGGCCTTGTATTGCGCGCCCAGGCGCACGGTGGTGGCGTCCAGCGGCACCGTCGCGCCCGCGCCCGCGCCGGGATTGACGGGCGCAAACGTGGTGATGCTGCCACCCGTGACGGGATCGATGGCCGTGTTGGCCGTGCCGTTGCCAAAGAAGCCGCCCGTGGGATTGAGACCCGTGCCCAGCGGCGAGGTATTCGGCGCGATGCCAGCCGTCGACGGCATGCCGCCACTCTCCTTCATGTGCTGGATAGAGACGTCGAGCAGCCAGCGTTCGCTGGCGTTCCAGGCCACGCCCAGGCGCTGCGCATCGCGGCGCGCGTCCGTGCTGCGCTCGTCGCTGCGGATGGCCTCGCCATACACGGTGACGGCGGGACTGAGCTTGTAGCCCGCCTTCACGCCCGCCTCGCCCCGTCCGCCCGTGATGCCGGCCGCCGTGTTATTGAAATCCTTGTCGGAGCGGCTCCAGTAGGCTTTCGCTTCCAGCTTCTCATCCTTGTGCTGCAGCTCGACCCGGGCCGCATTGCCGCTGACTTCATCGCGCAGCTCGCCCGCCTGGCCCGACGGCGTCGTGTAGATGCTGCCGCCCGCGCTGTAGCTGGTGGACATGGTGCGCGCCACTTCGAGCACCAGCAGGCTGTGCTCGCCGAAGCGCAAGCCCGCATTGACGCTGTGCAATTTGTACGGCGACAAGGGATTCCTGTCTTCCACGGCCGAGCCACCGAGCGAGACCATCTTGCCCAGCTGTACTTGCCCATCCACGCCCAGGGTCCAGAATTTTTCGCCGCCCTGGTCCACCTCATAGCTGATGCGTATCGATTGCGGGTCGCCATTCGGCGTCAACGCGGGGATCGCCTGCTTGAACAGGATGCGCCCGCTGAACGGTTCGAAGCTGTAATCCTCGAAGCGGTGCAGCGGCGTCACTTGCACGATAGTGCCGTTCTGGTTCTTGTCACGCACGACGATCTCGATCTTTTCCGAGTTTTCGATGGCGTTGTTGTTGCGCACGGCAAACGGGCCCGAAGTACCGTTCGCCCGGTATTCCTCGACCACCTGCTTCAGGCTATCGTTGATGGCGAAGGCATTGGCGACGATGCCATCCTGTTCGTAGTGGCCGCGGCCGCCCGTGGCCGTGCGGTTGTACTGGCCCAGTTTTCTCTGCTGCAAGTTGGCCACGGCACCGCCGCCCGTCATCTGGCTGAAGCCGTCGCCGGTGGCGAAGTCGCCATACAGCACATAGCTTTTTTGCTGGTCGATGCGCACGTACAGGCGGTCGCTGGAGCGGGCGTCGAAGTTGCGCACGGAACTGTCGCCGTAGACGGGATAAAACTCTTCCGGATTGACATCGCGCAAGAGACGCGCGCGCGTATCCTTGTCCGAATCGTAGGCGGCTGTCAGCAAGGCGTCGCCACGGATCGTCCCTTTCAGGAACATGGCCGCGCGGCCCGCCACGTTGGCCTTGCCATTGTTGAAGGCCCTGCTCCAGCGCTGAATGTCGCGCTCGAAACCATCATTGAAGCGCGACGGCGAAATGGAACTGCTCGACAGGCTGCGCTTGCTGATGATGCCGTCGATCAAGCCCACGGCCAGCATGTCGCGCAATTCTGGCAGGAAACTGATCGTGCCCTGCGCCGCCACGCTGCCGGCCGACACGCGCAGCAGCACGTCCTGCGGCGTGGACGGGGCCAGCAGGCTGAAGCTCGCCAGGCCATCCTCCACCGTCAGCTGCGTGCCCGGCGTGACCTTGTCCGCATCGCGCCGCTCGGGGCCCAGTTCATCCGTGCGGGCGCCGGGCAGCAGGATGCGACCGCCGCTGGCCTCGATGGTGAGCAAGGCCGTGCCTGTCAAGGGCGTGCCCTGCGCGTCAGACAGCCTGACCGTCACCTTGACGGGGCTCTGGCCATCGGCCGGCACGCCATTCCCATCCGTCTCGACGGCGATGCGCGCCACGCCCCGGTTGATCGCATAGTCGGCAAGGCCCACCTTGCCCGCAAACAAGGATGGCGCTGCCACGCTGTCCGGCACGGGCATCTGGGCCTGGCTAGCGGCCGGGAAGACCAGCAAAGCCAGTATGACGGCCATGCGCCGGGGCGCGGGGAGAGTTCTCTTCATGGCTTGTTTCTCTTTAGCAGCATTGGCAAGCGGCAAGTGAGGTGAAGGAGGCTTATTGCACATGGCTGCCTCCTGCGGCTGGCACAGCGGCCGGCACGGGCAAGCGGGGCGCGACGACAGGCTGGTTGGCGCTGTCCGTCGCCTGCGCGGGCGCACTGGCGGGCTGGCTGCTGAAACTCAGTCCCGGCCCCGCCCTGCCCTCCCTTTCCACGCTGCGCACCTCACCCTGCGCGCGGCGCGCCTTGACTTGCTCCAGCACGGGGTTCGAGCACGAGCCTTCGATGAAGTCGGCACGCAGCAGCTCGCCGTTCTTGGTATCGAGGAACAGGCTGTGCGGATCGCCCAGGTTGCGGTTCGACGCTTCCATCATGCGGCTGGCGCGCGGCAACGTTGCGCCATCGACCTTGATGACATGGCTGTTCGGCGTGATGCCGCAATAGCTGTACTTGCCTTCCACGTCCGTAGTGAAGTTCGTGCCATCCTCCATGTACAGGCGCACGCCCGGTATGCCCAGTTCCTCGCCGTCCTGCACGTGGTTGTTGTTGCAGTCCACAAACACCTTACCGGCGATGCAGGCATCCGTGGTGAACACGCCGCCCGTCACTTTCACTTTCGCGCGCGCCTCGTTTGAGGGCGGGCCGTTGGTGGTCGTGGCCTGGGCGCGGTTGATGCCGTCGCCCTGCAGCGAACCGACGCCCACGCGCAGGCGGTAGCGGAAGCTGGCGCTGGCGTTCGGTGCCAGCGATTCCAGCTTGAAGCTCAGTTGCGGCCCCGGCTTGCCGGACGGATCGGGCTGCAGCACATTGTTGCGCGTGGTGGTGCCGTCGATGTAGCGGAAACCGGCCGGCAGCTTATCGAGCACGCTGACGCCAAACGCCGTCGCCACGCCCGTGTTCTTCACCTCGATCGTGTACTGCAGGCTGTCGCCGATCTCGGCCTGGGCCTTGTTGACGCTCTTGCTGATCAACAGCATCGGCTTGTCCGTCGTGTTGAACACCACGGGCGTGAAGCTCGGTGGCGTGGCGCCAGGCGAGGCCGGCAACAGCAAGGTATCGGCCGAGCTGGCCAGGGCCAGCACGCTGGCGGGCGCCACCGGCGTCGTCGACGTCCCCGTGCCGCTGTAGCTGTGGCCAATGTTCATGCCACCGCCGTCCGTGCCGAACATGGTGCTCGCATACACCTGGTTCAGCTGCGGCACGGTGGGAATCGCCGCCACGCTGCCAAAGTCGACCAGCACGGTGAAAACGATGTTGCAGCTTTCCTGCGGCTGCAAGTCGCCCTTGCCGCTTAGCAAGCCAAACATGGTGACGCCGTTGAAGTCGGGATTGGCGACGCAGGCCGTGGCGCTGGCGGGCCGCGCCGTGACGGCCAGGCTGCCCGGCTTGAGGGTGACGCTGGTCGCCGTGGGGAAGACGGCCCTCAGGTTTTCCGCCACTTGCACCATGGTCGAGGTCGGGTATCCGGCAGGATAGCGGTTGGCCGCCTGCACCGTGTAGCTGATCTCGAACTTGCTGGCGTCGACTTGCTGTTGCGCCGACACTGCCTTGATGACATCGACCACTTGCCGCAGCAACACCACGGGTGTGGGCGTGTCTTCGCCCGTGAAGGCGACGCCGCCCACGGTATCCGAGGCGTTGCCATTGCGGTTGGGATCGACCTTTTCCGCCAGCGCAGCCACGTCCGCTGCCGTGGCCACGGCGCCCGCATGGCTACCGCCATTGTTGGAAGCGTCAAACACGAGGCTGCCCACGGGTGGCGTATAAGTTGGATTGGCGGCGATGACGCCTGCGGCCGGGGCCGGCGGCACGCTGATGGCGCCGCCCGCGTTGGCGACATTGCCGCCCAGCGCACTGGCAAACACGCTGTTGTTGTACTGCGGCAAAGTCGTCTGCTGCACCGTGATTTCCACGGTGAAAGTGATGACGCTCGACTCGCCCTCGCCCAAGGCTGCATCACCGTTGAGCAAACGCAAGTCGCTGCCGCCGCAACCGCCCGTAAAGCCCGGGTTGACGGCCAGTTGCTTGCTGCCGCCTATGGCGGGCGCGGCAGGTGGCGCGACGATGCGGCACGTGACCGGATCGGGGAAGGCGGCGCGCAGGCTGTCGAGCGCCTGCACATTCTGCGCCGCGCCCTTGCCCACGTTGCGGATCACAACCGTGTACGGCACAGTGAAGACTTTGGCCGACAGCTGGGTCACCTTGCCCACGCCCAGCGCCACGCCGACGGCCGGATTCGCCACGTCCGTGACGGCCGTGCAGTCAGATGCCTGCGCGCAGCGTGGCAAATCGGCACCTGTGGGCACGATGGTGTTGCTCAGGGTGCCGCTGGCGGCCACTTTCGCGCTCACCGTGACGGCGGCCACGGCATTGGGCGCCAGGCCGGCCGGTACCGTACACACCAGTTTATTTGCGGCCAGCGGCGCGCAGGTGGTGGGCGCGGCGGGCGTGACGACGATATCCGTCAGGCTGGCGGCCAAGTCGTCCGTCAGCGTGATGGCTGCCGTGGTGGCACCGCTGCCGCCGTTGGTAGCCGTGATGCTCCAGCTAACGGTGTCGCCGATGCTGGCATTGGCCTTGTCCACCACTTTCTTCACCATCACGCTGGGGCTGGTGACGTTGGTCGTCGTCTGGCAATCGCTTGGGGCCAGGCACAGCGGTGCATCGGGACCCGACGGCACGACGCGGTTAAGTGCTGCGCCCGCCTGGGTGACGGTGGCCGACACTTCCACGCTGGCTTCGCCGCCATTACCGATCAGGCCGGCAGGCACGCTGCAGTTCAGCACATTGCCGGCCACAGGTGCGCAAGTGGCGCGCACAGGCGTGACCAGCACGTTTGTCAAGCCGGCCGGCAAGGTGTCGACCAGGGGCATGGCGGCGCGCGTGGGACCGGTGCCCGTATTGCTGGCCGTGATGGTCCACACGACGGTGTCGCCCACGTTGGCGCTGGCGCGGTTGACGCTTTTCCGCACCGCCACCTTGGGTCCCGTCAGCACGATGCTGGACTCGCAGCTGTTTGCCTGCGCGCAGGCTGGATTGTCCGGCCCGCTCGGCATCACGCGGTTCGACAACGTGCCTTCCAGCGTACCGGTCGCCGTCACGCGCACGCTGCGCGTGCCATTGCCGATAGCCAATTGACCAGCCGCAATGGTGCAGCTTTGCACGCTGTTCGCCACCCAGTTTGCCAGCGGCGGACACGTCACGCCAGCGTCGGCATTGACCGCAAGCACCGTCAAGTTCGGTGGCAGGATATCGGCCAGGGTCACCACGCCCTGGTTGGCCACGCCGCCGCTGTTGACGGCGGTAATGGTCCAGATGATGCTGTCGCCCACGTTGGCGCTGCTGCGGTTCGCCGTCTTGCTGACGCGGATGACGGGACCCGGCATGGTCACCGTGGCCGTGTTCGGCAAGTCATACTGCACTTCCGTCGAGCTGGTGGCGATGATGCTGACGATGGTCGAGACATTGCTGGCTGGCTGGATATACGACAGGCCGAAGCTATGCGACTCGTTGGGCGCCAAGCTGGCGGGCAAGCCCGTTACCGTCAGCATGCCGCTGATGGCGTCATAGCTGCCGGCCGCGCCGCTCAGGGTCACACCCATCAGGCCCTGCGCCAGTTTCAAGCTGTACGTCACGTTCTCGGCCGTGCCGGGACCAACGTTGCTATAGCTGACGATGCCGTTGATCTGGTCGCCGGCGCTGGTGGTACCAGGGAAACCGTTCAGTGTGGTGGTCACATCGACCAGCAGCTTGATGGCCGTAGTGGTGGTGCTGCAGTCCGCCGCCTGCGCGCAGACAGGATTGTCCGGCCCGCTTGGCAACACCGTGTTCTGCAGCACGCCAGCCGCGCTGGCCGTGGCGCGTAGCACCACTTGCGCCTGTCCGCCCGGCGCCAGGCCGGCCGTCACGCTGCACGTGACGATATTGCCCGCCACGGGCGCACAGGTGGCCTGCTGCGTGGATAGCACTTGCACGCCGCTGACGCCGGCTGGCAGGTTGTCGGTGAGTACGATGGCGGACTTGGTCGCACCCGTGCCGCCATTGCTGGCGGTAATGGTCCAGGTCAGCACGTCGCCCACGCTGACATTGCTCTTGTCGACGCTCTTGCGCACCGTCACTTGCGGCGCCACTAAGGTCGTCGTGGCTTGGCAGGCGCTGGCCGTATCGCAGGCGGGATTGTCGCCACCGCTGGGCAAGACACGATTCGACAGGGTGCCACCCAGGGTGCCGCGTCCCGTGACGACGACCTTGCGGCTGCCGTTACCGGCGGCCAATTGACCTGCCGCAACCGTGCATGCCTGCACGCTGCCCGCCGTCCAGCTTGCCACCGGCGGGCAACTCACGCCCGCATCAGGCGTCACGCTGAGCACCACGATGTTGGCAGGCAGCACATCGCTGACGACGACCGGGTGTTGATTCGGCAAGTTGCCCGTGTTCGTCGCCGTGATGGTCCAGGTCAGGATATCGCCCACGGCCGCGTTCACCTTGTCGACCGTCTTGCTGGCGCGGATCACGGGGCCGGGCAAGTTCGTCGTCGCCATATTCGGCAAGTCGTTGACGATTTCCGTGGAACTGGTGCCTACCACGCTGCTGATGCGCGAACTGTTGCTGGCAGGCTGCGTGTAGAACAGGTTGAAGCTGGCGCTCTGGCCGGCGATCAGCGTGGCTGGCAAGCCGCTCAGCACATACATGCCCGTGCCGCTGTTATAGACGCCGCTGATGCCGGGCGCGCCGCTGACGGGGCTGAGAGAAACACCGCTCAGGCCCGCTTCCAGCTGCAGGCTGTAGCTCATTGTTTCCGCCACGCCAGGGCCCACGTTGGCAAACGTCACCACGCCACGGATGGCGTCGCCCGCATTGCTGCTGGCGGGGAAGCCGTTCAGGGTGGTGGTCACGTCGACCAGCAGTTTCGATACCACCGTGGTGGTCTGGCAATCGCCGGGGACGGCGCAGACGGGATTATCCGGCCCGCTCGGCACCAGCGCATTCGCGAGGCTGCCCGACAAGGTGGCCGTGGCGCTCAGCTTGACGGTGGCGCTGGCGCCGGCGGCCAGGCCGGCCGGCACGCTGCAGGTCACGACATTGCCCGCCAGCGCAGCGCAGGTGACGGGCGCCGTCGGTGTCACCAGCACATTCGCCAGGCCCGCAGGCAAGGTATCGGTCAGGGTGGCGATGGCCGTGCTGGGACCGCTACCGCTATTGCGCAAGGTTAAGGTCCACGTCAGGGTATCGCCCACGTTGGCTGCCGTCTTGTCGACGCTCTTGCTGGCGTTCAGCATGGGCGCGCTGACGGTGCTGGTGGTGCCGCAGTCGCCCGCCTGCAGGCAGGCCGGGTTATCCGTGCCGCTGGCGCTGACGCCATTGACAAGACTGCCTGCTGCGGCAGCGCGCGCCGTCACTTGCAGCGTGGCATTGCCACCGGCGGCCAGGCCAGCCGGCACGCTGCACGTGAGCACATTGCCGGCCAGCGGCGCGCAGGTGACGGGCGCGGCGGGCGTGACGACGATATTTGCCAGGCCGGCCGGCAAGGTATCGGTGATGGTGGCGACGGCCGTGCTGGCCCCCGTGCCGCTATTGGCCAGGGTGACCGTCCACGTCAGGCTGTCGCCGATATTCAGGGCCAGCTTGTCGACGCTCTTGCTCAGCGCCAGGCTGGGGCTGGTAATGGTGGTGTGTGTCTGGCAACTGCTGGCCTGGAAGCAGGCCGGATTGTCGGGGCCGCTCGGCATGAGCTGGTTGGCCAGGGTGCCGCCCACGCTGGCCTTGCCGGTCAGCACGATCTGGCGTTGGCCATTACCGGCCGCCAACTGTCCGATGGCCACGCTGCAACTCTGGCTGCTGTTGGCCACCCAGCTGGCCAGCGGCGGACAGGTGACGCCGCTGTCGGGCGCCACATTGGTGACGATGATGTTGGCCGGCAGCAAGTCCGTCAAAATGACTGCGCCCTGGTTGGCCAGGCTGCCCGTGTTGCTGGCCGTAATCGTCCAGATAATTTCCTCGCCGACATTCGCCACGGCCTTGTTGGCCGTCTTGCTGACACGAATGATCGAGCCGGGCATGGTGACGGTCGCCACGTTGGGCTGGTCGTTCGGCACTTCCACCGACGTCGTGGCAATGCGGCTGACCACGGTTGAGAGGTTGCTGGCCGGCTGGATATAGCTGAGCTGGAAGCTGAAACCCTGCCCCTGCGCCAGGGTGGCCGGCACGCCGCTGAACGTCACCAGGCCGGAGCCCCCGTTGTAGCTGCCCGCCACGCCGTTGACGCTCACGCCAGCCAGGCCGGGCGCCAGTTGCAGACTGTAGGTCACGCCTTCGGCCGGGCCGGGGCCGATATTGCTGAAATTGACCGTGCCGGCGATCGTGTCTCCCGCATGCGTGCTGCCTGGAAAGCCGTTCAGGGTAGTGGTCACGTCGACCAACAGTTTCACGGCCGTGCTGGTGGTGCTGCAGTCGCCGGGCTGCGGGCAGACAGGATTGTCCGGGCCGCTTGGCACGACGGTATTGACGTAGGCGCCGGCCGCATTGGCCACGCCCTTGACGACGATATTCAGCGTGCTGCCCGCCGCCATGCCGGCGGGAATGGAACATACCAGCTGGTTGCCGCTCGGCACCGCGCACGTGGCGGGCGACGCGGGCAACACTTGCCACAGGGTCAGGTTGGCCGGCAAGGTGTCGGTCAGGGTGATGACGCCCGTGGTCACGCCCGTGCCCGTATTGGCCACGGCAATGGTCCAGGTCAGCGCGTCGCCCACGTTGATATTGCTCTTGTCGACGCTTTTATGCACGGCCACTTGCGGGCTGAGGATGGTGGTGCTGGTCTGACAAGAAGCGGCCTGGGCGCAGGCGGGATTATCGGGTCCGCTCGGCAACACTTTATTGCCCAGGCTGCCACCGGCCGTGCCCCTGGCCGTGATGGTAATGCTGCGGCTGCCATTCACGGCGGACAACTGGCCTGCCGCGACAGTACATGCTTGCGCGCTGTTGGCCAGCCAGCTGGCCAGTGGCGGACAGCTGACGCCGGCGCCCGGCGTGACGGACAGCACCGCCACGTTGGCGGGCAGGATATCGGTCAGGGTTACCACGCCCAGGTTGGCCAGGCTGCCCGTATTCGTGGCCGTGATGGTCCAGGTAATCGTCTCGCCCACGTTGGCCGTCGTCTTGTCGGCCAGTTTCGTCACGCGGATGATGGGACCGGGCACGGTTGCCATGGCCGTGTTCGGCAAGTGGTTCGCCACTTCCACCGAGGTGGTGGCGATGCTCGACGTCACCATCGACAGATTGTCGGCCGGCTGCGTGTAACTGACGTTGAAACTGGTGCTCTGCCCATTCGCCAGGCCCACGGGCAAGCCGCTGAGGGTGACGACGCCCGTGGCGGGATTGTAACTGCCCACGGCGCCCGTCAAGCTGACGTTGCTCAAACCCGGCGTCAGCTGCAGGGTGTACGTCACGCCTTCGGCCGGGCCCGGTCCCACGTTGGCGTAGGTGACGGTGCCGGAAATCGTGTCGCCCGCCAGCGTATTCGGCGGGAAATTGTTCAGGGTGGTGGTGACATCGACCAGCAGCTTGACCACCGTGGTGGTGGTAACGCAATCACCGGGCAGCACGCAGGCGGGATTGTCTGGCCCCGATGGCAGCACGCTGTTGACGGCAGACCCGGCCAGGGTGGCCGTGGCGCTGACGATGACCTTCGCCGAGGCGCCGGGGGCCAGGCCGGCCGGCACGCTGCACGTCAGGTTCTGGCCCGCCACGGGCGCGCAGGTGACGGGCGCCTGCGGGCTGACCACGATGTTCGCCAGGCCGGCCGGCAAGGTGTCGGCCAGCGTGACGGCGCCTGTGCTGGCGCCCGTGCCGCTATTACTCACCGTTAAGGTCCACGTGAGCGTGTCGCCCACGTTGACGCTGGCCTTGTCGACGCTTTTCTTCACCGCCACGTTCGGGCTGGTGACGGTGGTGGTGGTCTGGCACTGGGCCGGCGTGGCGCACGCGGGATTGTCGATGCCGCTCGGCACGAGGCTGTTGGCCACCGTGCCGGGCGCATTCGCCACGGCCTTGATGAGCACTGTTGCCTGCATGCCGCTGCCCAGTCCTGGCGGCACGGTGCACGTCAGCGTGGTACCCACAGGCACGCCGCAACTGGCGGGCGCCACGGGCAGGATCTGCAACGCGCCCACGTTGGCGGGCAAGCTGTCCGTCAGGATAATCGGGCCATTCGTGGGGCCACTGCCGCTGTTGATGGCTTTCAGGGTCCACGTGATGGTGTCGCCGAGGTTGACGGTGGTCCTGTCGACGCCTTTCGTCACCGCCACGCTGGGGCTGGTCACCGTGCTGGTGGTGGCGCAATCGGCGGGCGTGGCGCAGGCAGGGTTGTCGGCGCCGGATGGCACGATGCTATTGGCATACGTGCCCGCCGCGGCAGGCTGGGCCGTGACGGTGAAACCGGCGACGCCACCGTTCGCTGCCAGGCCGGCCGGCACCGTGCAGGTGAGGATATTGCCTACTGGTACGGCGCAGGTGGCGCTGCCGATCAGCGCGACATTCAAGCCTACCAGGTTGGCCGACAAGGTATCGATCAGCGTGATGGGCGCGGTGCTCACGCCATCGCCGCTATTCGTTGCCGTGACGCTCCAGGTCAGGGTGGCGCCGATATTGATGCTGGCATGGTCGACGGTTTTCGTCACCGCCACCTTGGGGCTGGTGATCGAGGTGACCGTGCGGCAGTTTTCCGCCGTGGCGCAAGAAGGATTATCGGGTCCGCTCGGCATGATGCGGTTCGCCAGGCTGCCGCCCGCCGTGGCGTGCGCCGTGATGGTGATGGTGCGGCTGCCGTTGAGGGCGGCCAGCTGGCCTGCGGCGATGGTGCAGGTCTGGGTGCTCGACGCCACCCAGCTGGCCAGCGGCGGGCACGTCACGCCCGGCGCCGCCGTCACGCTCGTCACCACCAGGTTGGGCGGCAACAGGTCGGCCAGGGAAACCAGGCCCTGGTTGGCGATATTGCCCGTATTGCTGGCAGTGATCGTCCACGTGATGTTCTCGCCCACGTTGGCCGTCAGCTTGTCGGCCACCTTGGTGACGCGCACGTTCGGCCCCGGCACCATCACAGTGGCCGTATTCGGCAAGTCATTGGCCACTTCGACCGAGGAGGTGCCGATCACGCTGGTGACAAACGAGCTGTTCGAGGCAGGCTGCGTGTAGCTGAGATTAAAGGTGACGCCCTGCCCTGCCGCCAGATTCGGCGGCAGGCCGGACAGTACGATGAAGCCTGTGCCCGCGTTGTACACGCCCGTCACCCCGGTGACGGACACGCCCGTCACGCCTGGCGGCAATTGCAGCGTGTACGTCAGGTTCTCGGCCGTACCCGGCCCGATGTTGCGGTAGGTGACTGTGCCGCTAATGGCGTCGCCCGCGTTCGTCGATCCGGGAAAGGCGTTCAGGGTAGTGGTCACGTCCACCAGCGCCTTGCTGACGACAGTGGTGGTCTGGCAAGCAGCCAGCGTGGCGCAGCTGGCGCCATTGCCGCCGGACGGCGCCACACTGTTGACGAAATTGCCGGCTGCCGTGGGCACGCCAGTGATGCTGACCTGGGCGCTGGCGCCCGGCGCCAGGCCGGCGGCTAGCGTGCAGCTGAGCGTATTGCCGGCCAGCGGCGCGCAGGCGGCAGGCGCCGTGGGCGTGACGACGATGCTGGCCAGGTTGGCCGGCAGGGTATCGGTCAGGGTCAGGGCCGCCGTGGTGGCGCCCGTGCCGGCATTGTTCGCCGTCAAGGTCCACTGCACGGTGTCGCCGATGAAGGCGCTGCTCTTGTCGACGCTTTTTTGCACGCGCACGAGCGGGCTGACGATACCCAGCGTGTCGCTGTCGACATTGTTCGCGGGGATGGGGTCCAGCGTGGTGGCGCCGGCCGTCGTGGTGATCGTCAGGCTGCCGCTGGCGGGCAGGTTGAAGGTGGAACTGCAATTGATGCGCGAGCCGGGAATGAAGGGCGCCACGGGTGCGCTGCAGCTGGCCGTGGCGCCGGCTGGCAAGCCGCTCATCACGCAGGTGGGCGCAGCCGCGTTGTCGGGGCCGTTATTCGTGCACACGCCCGTCACCGTCACGGGGGAACCGGCATTGTAGGGACCGGCTGGCACCGTCGTGACGGCTTGCATGTCCGCCTGCAGGCGGCGGTTGCTGATGGTACACGTGACGGGCGCCTCGGGCATCGTGAAGTTGCCCGCGTTGGCGGCGCCGGATCCGATCACGGCGGCCGTATCCGTGCGCACGCAACTGTAGCTGCTCTGGTACTGCGCCAGGATGGTGGCCGTGCCAGCGCTTTCCGCAAACGTCACGAGGTTGCCCACACGCACCACGGCGCTGGCCGTGGCGCCATTGCCGCCCTGCACACCGGCCGTGCCGTTGGCATTCATGATGAACAGGCCGCTGTCGCTAATGGGCGCCAGCGCCTTGACCACCGTCAAGGTATTCGTTTTGACCGTGGCCGTGGTGCTGCTACTGTTGTTGCTGAGATCGCTATCCGTTTCATTGGGCGAGACGGTCACCGTGGCCGTATTCACGATGCTGGCGGCATCGCCCGGCGTGGCCGTGATCGTCACCGTCAGGTAAGACCCCGTGCTGGGGTCGCTGACGGCCGCATTCAGGGGCAGGTTGCCCATGGTAATGCTGACGCTGTTGCTGCCCGAACCCGAAGTTTTCGTGCCGCAGGAAGCGCTGCCGCTGGCGGCGCAAGTCCAGCTGACGTTGCTCAAGCTTGCCGGCAATACATCGTTGAAGGTGGCGCCCGTGCTGAGGGCCGGGCCGCGGTTCCACACTTTCATGGTATAGCTCAAGGGCTTGCCGACGGAAAACTGCGCCGGGCCCACCTTGCCGACGGCCAGGTCGGTCTTGCTATTGGTGCAGTCGGCATAGGAACTGGCCAGGCTGGGGTCGCGCAACTGCGCAGCGGGAATAATTTCCGTCACATTGTCAGGACGCGTCCAGCGCATGTGCAAATAATTGATGCCGCCCACGTTATTCCACAGGACGCGGGCCAGATAACAGCCACCGGGCGTGGCGCTATTGAAATTGCCGGCCAAATTCTGGAAATCCGTTTCATTATTCGAATATTCTGCCACGCTGCCCACGGCCACGTTGTACACGGTATTGCGGTAATTGGTCGAATACTGGGTCGAGAAATCGACCTTTACGTCGTCGTCGTGCGAGACGCTGAACTTGTAGTTGCCCGCCTGCGGAAACACCACCAGCGTGTACATCACGCGGCCCATGATCCAGGCCCGGCAGGCAGCCGACGTTTGCTGCGTATCGAAGTTGCATAACTGCGCGGGATTGGCAGGGGTGCCATTGGCCCAGTCCAGCTGCGCCGAGGTGCCCGTGCGCGCCGCGTTGGCTGCCGGATTGGCGGCCAGCGCCGCCAGACTGCCGAGCCGGGCCGTGCTGCCGGCGTTGAAGCCATTGTTGTAGTTGGGCGTGGGCGGATTGGCCGGCACCCGCTCGATGCCGCGGTAATCCTCCCACAGCACCTGTGCAGTGGCGGGCGCGGCGGCACCCAGCAGCAGGGAAGCCAGCGCCAGCGGCGCAACATGACACTTGGAAAGATGGGGTAAGCGGACGCGGCCAACAATCGCGGCCAGCATCCCCATGTAGCGCCCGGCGGACGAAAAAGCTGCATGGCGGCCGCAACGGCCTGCCGTTTCCTGGTGTGTTTTGATCATGTTGTTCGCTAAGAAATGTACTGCTGCAAGGTGTAGACCAATATAAAAATGACATTTATTTGTCATGATTATATGAACAAGTAACAGTTCAAGCGTACGACAACAGTGGTTTTTTTGTTTCCAACAAAGAAATTAAATTATCTCGTTGATATTTCGCAACACATTGATCAAATTAATCGTGCAGTTACGCTGACATTCTATTTCCTGACGCATACTGATCAGCTCGACATAATATTTAAATTGTCATTTATATAATGATGCGAAACTATCAAATGGGTAGTTTGTTTTTCAAAAGAAATTATTAATGCTCATTATCAGCACTTATTTCAATACGCATTTCTTTCCATAGCCAGTAATCGCTTGATTCTATCCCGCACTGCAGCAGATTCATTTTCCAGCGCCTGCTTTAATACCAATTGCATTGCGTTCACCTCTGCTGTCCTGCAGGACATGGCATGTGGCAAGATGCCTTGGTCTTGCAAAACGGCTTCGCACGCGATCCGGCTAGCGCGCCGATGCCCGGATCGCTTACTATCGCCCCATTGCGCCCTGCGCCACCACCGTTGCCATCCCTTTGCCAGGAGTCCTCATTGATGCCACATGCCCACCGCCGCGCGCTGCTGGCCTGCGCCTGCGCCTTGCTCGCGGCCTGCACCCCGTTCGCCCCGCCGCCCGCCGCCTCGCTACCCGCCGCGCCAGTAGCGGCGCCAGCCGTGCAAGCGCCGCTGTGGCAGCAGCCGGGCGTGCATGTCTTGCACATCGCCCCGCAGGAATCCCTGCTGACCATTACCGTGCGGCGCGGCGGCGCGCTGGCGCGGCTGGGGCATGACCACGTGATCGCCAGCCGCAACTTGCAGGGCGTAGTGGCGCCCGCACTGGGGCGCGCGCAGTTTCAGTTCCGGCTGGATGAAATGAGTGTGGATGAGGAAAGCTTGCGCCAGGCGGCCGGCCTGACGACGACGCCGTCAGCCGACGCCATCGCCGGCACGCGCCACAACATGCTGGTGCGCGTGCTCGAGGCGGAGCGCTATCCGTGGGTGCGTATTGACGCCCGGCGCACGGGCAACAAGGAGGTGCTCGACGCCGATATCACCCTGCATGGCGTGACGCGCACGCTGCAACTGCCGGTGCGCATCGAGCAAGCGGCCGATGGACGCAGCCTGCAGGCCAGCGGCAGCCTGCTGTTAAAACAGAGCGACTTCGGCATCGTGCCCTTCGCCGTCCTGGGTGGCGCCATGGCCGTGCAGGACCAGATGGAACTGGCGTTCCGCATTACCGCCCGGCAAGACCTCAGCGCGCCAGGATCAGGCGCAAGCCCAGGCCGATGAAGATGGTGCCGGCCACCCGGTCCAGCCACAGGCCGGCGCGCGGGCGGCGGTTGAGCCACTTGCCGACGGCGCCGGAAAAATAGCCGAGCAAGCCGAACAGCACACAAGCCTGCGCCGTAAATACCAGACCCAGCTGCGCCGTCTGCCAACTGGCGTTGCCCTGGCCCGCGACGATGAACTGTGGCAGGAACGAGAGAAAAAACAGCACGACTTTCGGATTGATACTGTTGGCAAGCAAGCCCTTGCCGAACAGGCGCAGCAGCGTCTCGTCCGGCAAGGCCGCCGCGCCATCGACTCTGGCGCCGCCACGGCTACGCAAGGCGCCGATGCCCAGCCACACCAGGTATAGCCCGCCAGCCACTTTCAGCGCGGTAAATGCGGTGGGCGACGCGGCCAGCAGGGCCGACACGCCGATGGTCGCCAGCACGGTGTGCGTGAGGCAACCGAGGGCGCAGCCCAGGCCGAACGCCATGCCCTGACGGCGCCCGCGCGACATGCCCACGCCCAGCACCATCAGGTTGTCGGGGCCGGGACTGGCGGTAATGACGACGGCGGCCGCCAGGAAGGCCAGGAATTGGTCGGGACTGAGCATGAATATCTCGCGGGCAAAGGCGCCATGATACCGGAGCGGGCGCCATGTCGGCAGGATATGAAATTGCCCGTATGTCACCGAGAGTCGATTAAAATGGGCACTCCACAGCAAACGACGCTGCCGCCAGTCCCGCGCGACCATCACCAAACCCATCGATGCCAGCCCACCCGCCCCCATCCCGCCACCGCGCTATCAGCTCCCGCATCAGCGCCTGGCTATGCGGCTGGCCGCTTGTGTTCGGCCTCCTGTTGGGCTTGCTGGGCTTGACGGGCGCGGCGCACGCAGCCCCCTTGGCCCTGAACAAGCAAGGCATCCAGCACCTGGGCAACGGTGGACAACTGTTTCTTGCCGGAAGTGACGCCGCGCCTGCCGATGCAGCCGCCCTGCCCGCCTGGCTGGCACGCCAGCGCCCGGCCGACCAGGTCGACCTGTTCGGCGGCGCCTATTGGCTGCATGCCCAGGTACGCAACGACAGCAGCGAAACGGCCTGGGTCATCGACCCGAACGATACCCTGATCGATCTGGTCGATCTCTACGTGTATGGTCCCGGGCCGCACACGGCGCCGCAGACCTTGCTGACAGGCTACCAGCGCCCGCACGAGTATTTGTTGCACTATGGCAGGAACGTGCAGCTGGCGCCGGGCGCCACGTATGACATCCTGATCCGTTTTTCCAGCCCCTACTACGCGCGCGCGCCCATGTTCGGCGTGAAGACGCAGCAGGACTACCGCAAGCTGGTGGCAAAGGAAAATTTCCTGATGGTGGCGTCCATCGGCGCCCTGCTGGCGCTGGGCCTGTTCAATTTCTTCATCTTTTCCATCACCCTGGACAAAGCCTCGGCCTATTACGCGCTGTACGTGCTGACCTATGGCCTGGCCTGGGCCATGACCTTCCACGTCTTTGCCGACCTGTTCGACTGGCACCAGTTGCAGTTGCATTACGTGCCGTTTTTCCTGCTGCCCGTCTTCAGCACCCTGTTCTACATGCATTTCCTGCACCTGCGCCACTACTCGCCCATGCTGTACCGCATCAGCAAGGTCAACCTGGTGCTGCCCTTGCTGTTCTTGCCCACCTGCTTCTTCGCCCTGTCGTATGCGCACACCCTGGCCACCATCGCCATCAGCATCTGGATGCTGCTGGCGCTCATCTGCGGCATCGTCGTCTGGTGCCGCGGCTACCAGCCGGCGCGCTTCTTCGTGCTGGCCTTCGTCGCCCTGATGCTGCCCGGCTTTCTGATCCTGCCGGCCAACCTGGGCCTGATGCAGGCCATGGTGGCCAACGCCCAGCTGGTGACCCTGCTCGGCGGCACCTTCGACGGCTTGCTGCTGGCCTTTGCCCTTGCCGACCAGATCCGCCTGCTGCGCAACAACCTGGAACAGCGGGTGCAGGAACGCACCCTGGCGCTGACCCTCAGTAACGACGCCCTGCTGAAGGCCAAGGAACACGCGGAAGTGGTCAGCCGCCACCGCATCGATTTTCTGTCCGCCATGAGCCACGACATCCGCACGCCGCTGGCCGGCGTCATCGGCATGCTGAAATTCGCCCTGCGCGACCAGTCCGTGCGCGGCCGCACGCAGGAATACCTGCGCATCGGCCTGCACAATGGCGTCTCGCTCCTGACCATCCTCAATGACATCCTCGATTTCTCGAAGATCGACGCAGGCAAGCTGACCCTGGAAACCGTGGACTTCGACTTGCTGGCGCTGATCGGCGACGCGACCGGCATCGTGCAGGGCCAGGCCGACGCCAAGAGCCTGCTGCTGCGCCGCGAACTGGCGCTGGACCTGCCGCGCTACGTGCGCGCCGATCCCACGCGCCTGCGGCAAATCCTCATCAACCTGCTGGGCAACGCACTGAAGTTCACGGCGAATGGCGAAGTGCTGCTGGAAGTGCGGCACGCCCGCACGCCGCCGCGCCGCGACGGCCGCAGCGAGATCGAATTCATCATCAGCGATACGGGCTCCGGCATCGATGCGGACACCTTGCCGCGTTTGTTCCAGAAATTCGAACAGGCAGACCATTCCACCACGCGCCGCTACGGCGGCACGGGCCTGGGCCTGGCCATCTGCAAGGAACTGGTCGAACTGATGAATGGCACGATAGGCGTGGAAAGCCGGGTCGGCATCGGCTCGCGCTTCCATTTCACCTTGCCACTCGCGCCGGGCAGCGCGCCGGCGGCCGATGCGCGCCGGCCGGCCCGCCACGCGCGTCACGCCTGCCGCCTGCGTATCCTGTGCGCCGAAGACGTACGCACCAACCAGATCATCATCGGCACCCTGCTGGAAGGCATGGGACATGAGGTGACCATCGTGGAAAACGGCGAGCAGGCGCTGCACGCGCTGGGCACGGGCGCCTACGATTGCGTGCTGATGGATGGCCGCATGCCGCTGATGGATGGCGAACAGGCCACGCGCCTGATCCGCGACGGCGGCAACGCCCAATTCCCCATTACCGATGCGCATATCCCCATCCTCGCGCTGACGGCCAACGCCAGCGAACATGACCGGCAACGCTACCTGGCCTCCGGCATGGACGACTTCCTCAGCAAGCCCGTCGACGAAGCACTGCTGTTCGAGAAAATCGACACCATCATCGACCTGCTGCTGGCGCGCGGCCACGCACTGCCACCGGCCGTGCCGGGCGAGAACGATACCCTGGCGAACCAATTCGGCCTGGACGACGCCAGCACCATGGCGCAGGCGGACACGCCGGCGCCGGCCGATCCCATGACGGTGCCCGTGCACATCCTGCCGCTGGCAGGCTTGTCGCCGCAGCACTTGCAGCGCATCGCGCAAGCCTTCCTGTTGGAAGCGCCGCGGCGCCTGGACCTGGCCTGCCAGGCCGTGCGCGATGGCAATGCCAGCGCGGCGGCCGCCGCCTTTCACGCCTTGAAGGGCAGCGCCGGCTACCTGAGCCGCCCCACCCTGCACAGCCTGTGCCACCAGATGGAGGCCCTGGCCTCAAGCGGCAAGCTCGAGAATGTGGGACAGTTCCTGCCGCAGCTGCAAGAGGCGCTGGATGTGGCGCGGCGCGACCTCGAAGCTCAGCCCGGCGGCTGAGGCATCCAGCCACGCGATTGCAGCCACGCCAGCAGCAGCTGCGGCCAGGCTGCCGGCTCGCTGCCCGACTTGCCCAGGCCCCAGCCATGGCCGCCGTGCCGGAACATATGCAACTCGACGGGCACGCCCGCGCGGCCCAGGGCGGCAGCCATCAGCCGGCTGTTCTCGGGTGGCGAGATCGGGTCGTCCAGCGCCTGCGCGATGAACATGGGCGGCGTGCGCGCATCGACGTGCAATTGCACCGACAAGGCGTCGCGCGCCGCCTGCGTGGGGTGACTTCCCAGCAGCTGCCTCTTCGCATGCGTCGTGTCGAATGGCGGCTGCATGGTCAGCACGGGGTACAGCAGCACGGCAAAGTCGGGCCGCGCGGACACGCCATCCATCGCGTCGACGGACGTGTAGCGGGAGACGTCGGGCTGCACGGCCGTCATGCCGGCCAGGTGCGCGCCGGCGGAAAAACCGAGCATGCCGATGCGCGCCGGGTCGATGCCCCATTCGGTCGCGCGCGCACGGATCACGCGCATGGCGCGCTGGCCATCCTGGAAGGGCGCGGCCACCCCGCCGCCTTCCTGCGGCAGGCGGTACACGAGTTCAAACGCCGTGATGCCCTGCGCCTGCAGCCAGTCGGCGGCCGGGCCGCTTTCCTTGCCCGCCTCGATATGCGCATAACCACCGCCGCTGACCAGCAGGATCGCCAGGCCGTTCGGCTGCGCCGGGCGGTGCACGATCAGATACGGTTGTTCGACCTGCGTGATGGAGCCCTTGGCGCTGTCGCGCTGCGGGCCCGGCGCCGCCCCACCGGGCGGCGCGCCGGGCCACAGCAGGATAGCGCCGGACGGCGCGGCGCTGGCGTTCAGGTGGACAAGGACAAGACACAGCAGCATCAGACGTTTCATGATTCGCTCGCGCAGGACTCAATGAAACGCCATGATAACCAGATCGCTAGAAATCCGTCTCCCCCTGGATCACGGCCGGATAACCGGTCATGGCGCGCGAGGTCTGCATGCCGGCCATCACGGCCGCCTCCACGCATCCCGCGTTCAAGCCCGTCTTGATCCAGTCGCCCGTAAGGAACAGGTTGCTGAACCCTGAGTGGTCGGTGGCCAGCCGGTACTGCGTGCTGCCCACCACCGACATCACGTAGCGCTCGGACGGGTCGACGTTGGCGCGCCAGTACTGGCTGTCGAAGCGCGCCGGCCCCGTGCCAGCCTTCGCATCGACCAGCCATTGCCACGGGAACGCGCCCGGCGCGCCCGCCTCGGGCCACAGCGCGCCGATTT
The DNA here is from genome assembly GCF_051380845.1 of Janthinobacterium salmonicoloratum. Taxonomy (NCBI): domain Bacteria; kingdom Pseudomonadati; phylum Pseudomonadota; class Betaproteobacteria; order Burkholderiales; family Oxalobacteraceae; genus Janthinobacterium; species Janthinobacterium salmonicoloratum. Next base: position 1,058,514 of record NZ_JBNYXV010000001.1, read on the forward strand.
CCCGCTCCAGCTGGTGCAGCGCTCCCTCTTTGGCCTTGGCCGCGCAGCGGGCGGGAAAGCCCGTGTCGGTGACGGGCGGGTAGCTGTCGACGGGGAAGGCGCTGCAAAAATACGAGACGTTTTTCGGCGCCAGTCCCGCCGGCCAATCTTCGTGCGCCAATAATTGATCCATGGGCGCCCACGTGTCGTACGGCTCAGTGAAGGCCGACAGCACCGGTTGCTGGCCCTTCGGCTGCGTGGTCCAGCCCATCTGCGACAGGTTTTTGTTCAGCCACACCTGGTAAGCCTGCGTGGCCACGGTTTTCACCTTGTCGGCCGCCAGTTGCAGGGCCGGGCTTTGCGCCAGCAGTTGCGGGCATAAAGCCTGCAGCGAGCCGATGGAAATGCCGAATACCACCTTGTCGAAATCGACGCCCTTCTTCAATACCGTGGCGGGCAGCGCGCGGCCGAACGCTTGCTGGTACTGCTGCGGCCAGTCGCTCCAATACGATTCCAGGTTGACTTCTTGCGCTTGCAGCAGCGCCGCCTGAGCCGGTTCGATCTGCGTGTAATCGGGCGTGCTGGGCCAGCAAGCGAGGCCTTTGACATCGACCAGCGGCGCGTAGCCGGCGGCAGGGTCCTTCAATTGCACCTGCTGCGTGATGCGAATGCTGTCGATGTCGCCGGCGCCCGGTACCAGTTCTTCCACGCGCTGGAAGAATTTGAATTCCACGCCCCTTTTTTTCAGCACTTCGTACATCGGCGTGAAAATCGTGTCGCCCATGCCGGCCTGCATCTTGAACATGATGCCGCCCTTGTAGGCCAGGCCGATGCGCGCCATCGCGCGCAAGAGCGTGCCAGCCTCGATGTTCGGCTTGCTGAAATCACCGCCCTCGTAGGCAAACACCAGGTCATAAAAACCGCGCACGGGAGCGGAATTGACGCTGAACTGCTCGTCGCCGCCATGTTTTTTCAGCCAGGCGCGGAAGTCGATATCGTTGATGACGTCGAAGCCGTTCTTGAACACGCCATCTTCGAACATGCCCTTCATGACCGTGATGCCCAGGTCCAGGCAGGTGAACAGGCGGCGCAATTCATCGTCGCCGTCGATCAGGGCCCGGTAGCGCAGGCGCAGCCAGGCACGGATGCCGTTCAGGGTACTGGCCAGCAGCTGGTGGCGGGCCTGGTCATGACGCGTGGAATCGGGCGCCAGGTCGGCCACCAGCGCTGCCAGCGCGCCCACGGACAGGCTCACGTCGAGGCCCAGCTCATCGGCCTGCCCCACCACTTCATCGGCCAGACGGCGCAGCCAGCCCGGCCACGCGCCCCCGCCTGGCGCCGCGGTGGCGCTGGCACGCTCTATGCGCGCATCGGCATCGGCCACTTGCCGGATCTGGTGGATCCACTGCTCGATCCAGCCCACCATGGCGATGGCCATCTGCCACAGGGTGATGTCTTCGCTGCCCTCGCCCGGTTCGCCCGGCAAGGTGGGAAAGACGATCGACCAGTTGCGCCACTTGCCCTTGACATCTTCCGACAGGGCCACGTAATCGTGCTGCTTGAAGGCGTCGCGCCAGGTGGCCAGCGGTGCGCCTGCCGGGCGATCCAGGCTGGCGTACGCTTCCTTGATCATCTTGAACGCATTCGCATAAAAGCCGAACCAGATATGCAGGCCATGCTCCTCGATGCGCTGGCCCACTTGCGCATTGCGCCCGCTGGCGCCCTTGCCGCCCAGACGCCACCCCAGCTGATAGACGGTGATGGCGTGCTGGTTTTGCCAGCCCGGCTGGTTTGTCAAATAATACGCGGCCGTCATGGCCGCCACGCCGCCGCCCAGGATGGCGATCTTTTGCGGCGCGATGCTCGAATTGTCGACCAGCTCTTCGCCCGGCATGGCCGTAAAGTCAAAGTTCACATTGAACGGCAGGATGGCCGCCTGCGGCCCCAGCTGCAAACCCAGGGTCTGGTCCAGCGGGAAGCTGTCGAAGGCGTGCAACGTACATTCGTATTCGTAGCCGAGCAGGCGCGCGCTGTGCAGGCGGTTGATCTCGGCCGGCGCGGCCACCAGGGCCTGGTACACGGCCTTCACGCCCGCGCTGTCGGGGAACTGCTTGAGGAATATCTGGTCGATGCGGGGATTGCGCAGCAAGGACAGAATATCGGCCCAGCCGGCCTGGTCCATGTCGAAAAAATCCGGGATGGAGAGGAAAATCTTGAACGCCTGCTCGATGAGTTCGAGGAAACTGTTGACGGGTTTATGCGGCCCCGTCTGCACGGTGGCATTGACTTCCAGCAGCGGGTGCAAGGCCAGTTTCGTTTCCGGCGAAAAATGCTGGAAGCCTTTGGCCGCCACGGAGCAGCGCAGCGGCTCGCTGCCGGCGGCGGGAATCTCGTAGTCGCACAGGTATTTCGGATAGCCGAACAGTTCGCGCCCGTTGATCAGGGCCATCGCGTCATCGACAAAAATATGGCACGGGTACCAGTAGATATGCGCGAGCTTGCCCGCCGCATCCATCTCGCCGACCATGATCCAGGTGACGATGTCCACTTCCGTGATCCAGCCCTTGGCCTGGTCGACGGGGTTGGCGGAGTCCGCATGGTTGACGCGTGTAAACGTCAGCATCACATACGGCGACAGGGCTTTCAGGGTCAACTTGCGGCCCGCCACCTGGTTCAAGGTGTTATTCACGGTCGCTTGCAATTTCGCCAGGTCGCCCCTGACGAAATAGCCGTACATTTCCGACTGTTTCAGTTGCAGCGGCGAGTGCATCATCACCGAACCGCCCTGATAGATATACGAAGGTCTTGCCGAAGGTATCGCCGTCATTGCCCTGTCCCCTTTAAATTTCATTCAAACAAGATTTCTACAGTGTATTTGAGAAAGATCAATGAATGATATGAAATAAATTAAAGGATTTGCCAAGATGCATAGGCTCAGCAGGAAGGAGAAAAGTACAAGCGAAAGGCAAGTGGCGGCCATCCGGTGTAGGATGGATCATCCGTGCAAAGCAGGTGAGCTAACCGAGAAATGATTACTACCGACTACGTATCCACCTATTCAGGCAACCGTTTTTATCCCTTGCGCCCGCATATCGACAAGGTAGCCATTGAAGACATTGCCCACGGCCTCGCTTACCAGTGCCGCTTCAATGGGCAGACGCAAGTGTTTTACTCGGTCGCCCAGCACAGCCTGATCGTCGCAGAACTGGTGCCGCCCCATTTGCGCCTGGCCGCCCTGCTGCATGACGCGGCCGAAGCCTATCTGGGCGACATGGTGAAGCCCTTGAAAGTGCTGCTGCCGGAATTTGGCGTGCTGGAAGACAAGGTCAGCGCCATCATCGCCGCCACCTATGGCCTGGACTTTTCCGATTACGCGCCCATCAAGCAGGCCGACCTGATCGCGCTGGCCACGGAAAAGCGCGACCTGATGCCGCACTCGGCCGAACGCTGGGCTTACCTTGACGGCATCGCCCCCTTGCCCGGTATAATCGAAGCCATGGGTCCGGCCGAAGCCAAGCAGCGCTTCCTGCATGCCTTTACTCAGTTGGGCGGGCTTGGGCTTGCCGCATGAATGTTTCCACCCTGCCGCACGACGGGCGCTAAGCCACGGTTTTTGCACGGCTTTTTTAGATATCCACAGCAACTGTGGATAAAGTTGTTGATAAGCCCCTCTTGACAAGCCGCAACACTAGTATTGATGCGGGTTTCAACAATTTGCTGATTTCACAGGCATTTTTTTACCCCAATGAAATCAATGACTTAGAATCATGAGTTTGCGCTAGCGCAAAGTTACTCGACTACCATGAAAATATATTTTGCTGTGCATAAGCAGTCCCGGCGCCAGGCCGTCTTGCTTGAACAGCATTGTTTTGACAAACCCCGCAGACTGGCATAGTGTGGAGTAGCGAGTACGATCAACAGTGGATAAACGCATGAATATGGAAAGCGATAGCGCCGCCAAGGGGGCGGACGAACCCGACTGGCTGGTCGACGAGCCACTGGAACGGGCTGACGCGGCGGCAGAGCCTGCCAACGCGGCGCCTTGGCGCGTGCTGATTGTCGATGACGATGTTGACGTGCATGTGGTGACCAAGTTCGCCCTTAGCCAGGCCAGCTTCCAGGGCCGCAGGCTGAGCTTTTTGCACGCGTATTCGGGCGCCGAGGCGCTGACCTTGCTGCGCAGCACGCCCGATATCGCCGTGGTGCTGCTCGATGTAATCATGGAAACCCAGGATGCCGGGCTGCAAGTGGCGCGCCAGGTCCGCGAAGACCTGCACAACAGTGCCGTGCGCATCATCCTGCGTACGGGCCAGCCCGGCCAGGCATTGGAACACCGCGTCATCATCGATTACGACATCAACGATTTCTGGTGCAAGACCGACCTGACGACACGCAAGTTGTTTACCACCGTGATCGCCTCGCTGCGCACCTACGCAACCTTGCGCGAAGCGCAGCAACAAGTCGCCGAGCTCGCTGCCGCCCTGGCCCAGTGCGGCGACACGCCAGCGAAACCGGCCGGCGGCACGCCCTGACCATCCGCCGTTACTTTCAGTCATAAAAACAAGAGCACTGGATAGGCATACAGGCTTGTGGCATGCCCCATTTTGGCCCATCTTGCCGCCCGATTGCATGCGCTGGCGGGCTCCAATTCCCTAAGTGGCGGATTGTTAAGCGCTTTTTCAGATATCCACACGGACTGTGGATATCTTTGTGGATAAGGGCCTATTGACAGGTCTCAAAGCCACAGCCCGTGCGGCTTTCAATAAACTGCTCAATCAAACAGCAAAAATAAACCTCATTAAAATCAATCACTTAGAAACTCACACATAATCACAAGAAAATTATTTCGACAATTTCGCTAACCCATCATTTGTGCATAACTGAGCCGTAATGATCAATCCGACAACGCCGGCTTAGCGCTGCTGGCAACACAATTGCCGTGCGGATACTCAATGCAAGGTCTGGCGGCGCTGCTCCGGGTGCAGCAGTACGCGCTCGATCAGTTCGGGGGCGACATTATATGACTTCAGGTATTCCAGCGCGCACAAGGTGCTGAAGGCCGCCTGCACGGCGATGCCCAGGTTGACGATGTCGCACATTCTCTGATCGATGCGCACATGGCGCACCATAGGTATGACAGGCATATGCAGCGTTTCTGTGGAATGATGCATGATAAGCAACTCCTGCGAAGGGGGACGGAGGGAGGGAGACGGCGTAGCGGTGCGAACCGCGACAGTGCGGATAGAGACAGCGGTCATGTTGCCGCTAAAAGTATTGCCGATAAACTCTCAATGTCAATGGCAGGGAAACATGAGCCACGGTTTTTTCTTGCAGGTAGCACCGCAGCCGAAAGCGATGGACAAGCGCGAGCGGCCACGGCGATAATCAGCCATGCCTTCCCCCTCCTCCATCCAGCCCGACCTGCCCCGCCCGCAGCCCGCCTCGCTTGCAGACCTGTTTTTCTCATTCACCTGGCTGGCCTTGCAAGGCTTTGGCGGCGTGCTGGCCGTGATCCAGCGCGAGATGGTCGAGCGCAAGCGCTGGCTGACGCAGGAGGAATTCCTGGAAGACTGGGCCGTGGCGCAAATCATGCCCGGGCCAAATGTCGTCAACCTGTCGCTGATGGTGGGCGGGCGCTATTTCGGTTTGAAAGGCGCGCTGACGGCGCTGGCCGGCATGCTTGCCGTGCCCCTCCTCATCGTGCTCTTGCTGGGCGTGCTGTACACGCACTTTGGCGATAATCCGCAAATGGCGGGCGCCCTGCGCGGCATGGCGGCCGTGTCGGCCGGCATGATCGCCGCCACGGGCGTGAAACTGGCTGCCGCGCTGGCCAAGCATCCGCTGCCCTTGTGGCTGACCTTGCCCATCACCGTGCTGGGCGTGCTGATGGTGGCGGTCTTCCGCTGGCCCCTGCTGTACATCCTGCTGGGCCTGGGCGGCATCGGCTGCCTGCTGACGTATCGAAAGCTGTCCTCATGAATCCGCCCTTGCAACTGGTCTTGAGCACGGGCGACTGGCTGAACCTGTTCGGCCACTACCTGATGCTGTCGCTGATGTCGATCGGCGGCGCCATTTCCACCACCTCCGAAATGCACCGCTTCCTGGTCGAGCAACATGGCTGGCTGACCCAGGCGCAATTCAATGAATCGATCGCCATCGCCCAGGCAGCACCCGGCCCGAACGTGCTGTTCGTCGCCCTGATGGGCTGGAACGTGGGCATGAATGCGGGCAGCTACACGGCAGCCTACCTCGGCGTGCTGGTGACCATGGTGGGCATCATGTTGCCCAGCACCACCCTCACCTACGTGGCAGCCCAGTGGGGCTATCGCAACCGCGACTTGCGCCCCGTGCGCGCCTTCAAGCAAGGCATGGCGCCCATCGTCGTCGCCCTGCTGATTTCCACCGGCATGATACTGGGCGGCGCCAACCACGACATCCGCACGGACTGGCCCCTGTGGAGCCTGTCCATCGTGGCGGGCCTGATCATCTGGCGCACGAAGATCCATTTACTCTGGCTGCTGGCGGCCGGCGCCGTGCTGGGCTGGCTGCAGCTCGTGTAAGCCTACACGGCCAGGTGGCGCTTCACCTCGTCGCCATCCATCTGTGCAGCCGGTCCGCTGGCGACGACGCTGCCGCGCGACAGGACGATGAATTCATCGGCCAGTTCGCGGGCAAAATCAAAATACTGTTCGCACAGCACGATGGCCATGTCGCCGCGCTGTTTCAACAGGCTGATCACGCGGCCGATATCCTTGATGACGGAGGGCTGGATGCCTTCCGTCGGTTCGTCGAAGATAATCAGCTGCGGCTCGGCCAGCAGGGCGCGGGCGATGGCCAGCTGCTGCTGTTGCCCGCCCGACAAATCGCCGCCACGCCGCTGCAGCATCTCTTTTAGTACCGGAAACAGTTCATAGACGTGGGGATCAATGCGCGAGGCTAGCCGGCCCCGCTTCACTGCCATGCCCATCAGCAAGTTTTCCTCGACTGTCAGGCGCGCAAAGATGTCGCGCCCCTGCGGCACGTAAGCGATGCCCAGCTTTGCCCGCGCATGCGGCGCCAGCCTGGTGATGTCGCGCCCATGAAACAGCACCTTGCCCTGCGCCACGGGCAGCACGCCCATCAGGCATTTCAGCAAAGTCGTCTTGCCCACGCCATTACGCCCCAGCAAGGCCAAACACTCGCCCTTGCGCGCCGACAGGTTGATGCCGCGCAAGGTGTGCGAGGAGCCATAGTATTGATTCAATTGTTCGACTTCCAGCATGCTTACCTTCCCAGATAGACTTCGATGACCCGCTCGTCCGCTTGCACTTCGTCCATGCGGCCCTGCGCCAGCACGGCACCTTCATGCAGCACGGTGACGATGCCTTGCTGGGCAATGTCCGTGACGAAACCCATGTCGTGCTCGACCACCATGATCGAATGTTTGCCGCGCAATTCATTGAGCAATTCCGCCGTGCGCGCCGTTTCCGCATCCGACATGCCGGCTACCGGTTCGTCCAGCAGGATCAGCTGCGGCTCCTGCATTAGCAGCATGCCGATTTCCAGCCACTGCTTTTGCCCATGCGACAGCAAGCCGGCCGGCCGCGCCTCGTGGCCGTGGAGGCGGATCAAGCGCAAGATCGCTTCGATCTTGCCTGCCTGCTCGGACGTCAAGCGCGCAAACAGGGTGGGCGCCACGCGCTTGTCCATCTTCATCGCCAGTTCCAGATTGTCGAACACCGTGTGCTGCTCGAACACGGTGGGACGCTGGAACTTGCGGCCTATGCCCGCATGGGCAATCTGCGCTTCCGTCATGGTGGCCAGGTTCATGGTCTGGCCGAACCAGGCCGTACCGGACGTGGGCCGCGTCTTGCCCGTGATCACATCCATCATCGTCGTCTTGCCCGCCCCGTTAGGGCCGATGATGCAGCGCAGTTCGCCCACGGAAATATCGAGGCTCAGTTTGTTGATGGCCTTGAAGCCGTCGAAGGACACGCTGATGTCTTCCAGATACAAAATTGCGCCGTGCGTCGTGTCGACGCCCTCGCCTTTCACGCGCGAGTACGTCGGCCCCGCTTCTGCGCTGGCCATGCCGGGCAACATGCGGATGCTCATGCGGCCTCCTCTGCCACGGCGGCCACTTTTTTACGTTTGAGTTTGCTCAACACGCCCAGCATGCCCTGCTGCATGAACAGAGTGACGACGATGAACAGCAGGCCCAGCGCGAACAGCCACAGTTCCGGCAAAGCAGCAGTGAACCAGCTTTTCAAGCCGTTGACGGTGAAGGCGCCCAGGATGGGACCGATCAACGTACCGCGCCCACCGACTGCCACCCACACGACCATTTCGATGGAGTTCGCGGGCGACATTTCAGACGGGTTGATGATGCCCACCTGCGGCACGTACAGGGCGCCCGCAATGCCGCACAGCACGGCCGACAGGGTCCACACAAATAGCTTGAACCACAGCGGGTTGTAGCCGAGGAACATCAAGCGCGCCTCACTGTCGCGCACGCCCTGCAGCACCCTGCCCAGTTTCGAGCGCACGATGGCGCGCGCGCCGATCAAGGCCGCCAGCAGGAAGGCCAGGGTCAGCAGGAACAGCACGGCCCGGGTGGCCGGTGCCGTGATGCTATGGCCGAGGATAGTCTTGAAATCCGTGAAACCGTTGTTGCCGCCAAAGCCGGTGTCATTACGGAAGAACAAGAGCATGAAGGCATAGGTCATCGCTTGCGTGATAATGGAAAAATACACGCCCTTGATGCGCGAGCGAAAGGCAAAGTAACCGAACACAAAGGCGAGTAAGCCCGGCACCAGCACGACGAGAGCCATGCAATACCAGAAATGTTCCGTGAAGGCCCAGTACCACGGGTAGGTTTTCCAGTCGAGAAAAACCATGAAGTCGGGCAAGCTGCTGTGGTACTGGCCCTGGTCGCCGATGGCGCGCATCAAGTACATGCCGTGCGCATACGCACCCAGGGCAAAAAACACGCCGTGGCCCAGGGACAATATGCCCGTGTAGCCCCAAACGAGGTCCAGCGCCAGCGCGGCCAGCGCGTAGCACATGAACTTGCCCACCAGCGCCACCGTGTAGGCGGACACGTGCAGCGCATGCCCCTCAGCAAACGCCAGATTGAAAAGCGGCAACAGCGCCGCCAGCACCGTGCATGCGGCAATCGCCAGCCAGACGGGCCGCGTGAACAGACCCTGTTTGGATTGATAGGAGGTAGTCATTCGACGCTGCGTCCCTTCATGGCAAACAGGCCCTGCGGCCGGCGCTGGATGAAAATGATGATGAACACGAGAATGGCGATCTTCGCCAGCACGGCGCCCGCCACCGGTTCGAGGAATTTGTTCACTTCGCCCAGGCCCAGCGCGGCGATCACGGTGCCGGCCAGCTGGCCCACGCCACCGAGTACCACCACCATGAAGGAATCGACGATGTAGCTTTGGCCCAGGTCCGGCCCCACATTGCCCAGCTGCGACAGGGCCACGCCGCCCAGCCCGGCGATGCCGGAACCGAGGCCGAAGGTCAGCATGTCGACCTTGCCCGTGGCCACGCCCACGCAATCGGCCATGCGGCGGTTTTGCGTGACGGCCCGCACGAACAGACCCAGGCGCGTCTTGTTCAAAATTAACCACACGGCCACGACGACGACGATGGCAAAGGCAATGATGGCCAGGCGGTTGTACGGCAGCACGAGGCCGCCCAGTACGGTCACGCCGCCCGACATCCAGGCCGGATTGGCCACTTCCACGTTTTGCGCGCCGAAGATCGTACGCACCGCCTGCATGAGGATCAGGCTGATGCCCCAGGTAGCCAGCAGGGTTTCCAGCGGCCGGCCATACAGCCAGCGGATCACGGTGCGTTCCAGCGCCACGCCCACCAGTCCGGCAACAAGAAAGGCGGCCGGTAGCGCGGCCAGCAGGTAGGCATCCTGCATGCCGGGCAGGTAGCTGCGGAAAAACAGCTGGCACAGATACGTCGTGTAGGCGCCTATCATCAGCAATTCGCCGTGCGCCATATTGATGATGCCCATCAAGCCGAAGGTGATGGCCAGCCCCAGCGCGGCCAGCAACAGCACGCTGCCCAGGGAAATGCCGTAGAACACATTGCCGGCAAATTCCATGCGCGCCACTCTGCCCTTGATCTGGCGCATGGTCTCGATGGCGGCCAGTTGCACGGCTTCATCGGGCTCGCCTTCCTTTTCCAGCATGGCTTGCAGCACGGGCAGCAGGCGCGCATCGCTGCTGCCGGCCAGCGCCTGCACGGCGGCCTTGCGCGTGGCTGCATCGGGCGCATGCAGGTTGGCGCTGGCGATCAACACCTGCAATATCTGCTGGATGTCGGCATCACGCTCCTGCGCCAGCGCCTTGCGGATCAAAGGGATTTGCGCGGGATCGACGGATTGCTGCAGCGCCTGCGCAGCGGCCAGGCGCGTGGCCCGCTCGGGCGCCAGCAGTTTCAACCCCGACAAGGCGCCCGCCACGGCCGAGCGCAAGCGGTTGTTGACCATCACGCCATCGATGCCGTCCGGCAGCGGCACGCTCTTGCCGCTTGCCGGATCGTAAGCCTGTTCGCCGTCGACGATGTAGACCTGGCCGTCGGGAGTCGCGTATAACGCGTCGTCCTGCAAGGCTTGCAGCACGCGGGCGGCCTCGGGCGTGGCCAGGGCGGCGATCTGCGCGACGGCGGCGACCCTTGTATCGGGGTCGTCGCCGGATAGCGGTTTCAGCAGCTCAGGAGGGATGGTAGCCTGCGCCATGGATGACAGGCACAGGCAGGCGAAGACCAGCAGCGATGTGAATAGCCTCATTGATATCCCGGAAAAGCGTTGATGGTCAGCACCACCGGACGCATGCCCGATGGCGCCAGCGTTGCTTTTACAGCTTTTGCTTGCCCTCATTGCCCTTGATAAACGGGCTCCATGGCTGGGCGCGGATCGGTTCCTTGGTTTTCCACACGACATTGAATTGCCCATCCGCCTTGATCTCGCCGATCATCACGGGCTTGTGCAAGTGGTGATTCGTCGGGTCCATGGTCAGGGTAAAGCCGGACGGCGCCTTGACGCTCTGGCCGGCCATGGCGGCGATCACCTTGTCCGTGTCCGTCGATTTCGCCTTTTCCACGGCTTGCGCCCACATGTGGATGCCGACATAGGTCGCTTCCATCGGGTCGTTCGTCACGACCGAACCCGCGTTCGGCAACTTTTGCGCCACGGCATACGTTTTCCACTGCTTGATGAAGGCCGTGTTGACGGGATTCTTGACGGATTCAAAATAATTCCACGCCGCCAGATGACCGAGCAAGGGCTTGGTATCGATGCCGCGCAGCTCTTCCTCGCCCACGGAAAACGCGACGACGGGCACATCCGTGGCTTTCAAGCCCGCATTGCCTAGTTCCTTGTAGAACGGCACGTTGGAATCGCCATTGATGGTGGAAATGACGGCCGTCTTGCCGCCGGTGGAAAACTTCTTGATGTTGGCGACGATGGTTTGATAATCGGCATGGCCGAACGGCGTGTAGACCTCGCTGATATCGCTATCCTTGACGCCTTTGCTTTTCAGGAAGGCGCGCAGTATCTTGTTGGTGGTGCGCGGATACACGTAATCCGTGCCCAGCAGCACGAAGCGCTTGGCCCCGCCGCCATCCTTGCTCATCAGGTATTCCACGGCGGGTATCGCCTGCTGGTTCGGCGCGGCGCCCGTATAAAACACATTCTTTTCCAGCTCCTCGCCCTCGTATTGCACCGGGTAAAACAGCAGGCTGTTGAGTTCCTTGAACACCGGCAAAACCGACTTGCGCGACACGGACGTCCAGCAGCCAAACACGACGGCAACCTTGTCCTGCGCCACCAGCTGGCGCGCTTTTTCCGCGAACAAAGGCCAGTTCGACGCGGGATCGACGACGACGGCTTCCAGCTTCTTGCCCAGTACGCCGCCCTTGGCATTGATCTCGGCGATCGTCATCAGCGCCACGTCTTTCAGCGACGTTTCGGAAATGGCCATGGTGCCCGACAGGGAGTGCAAAATGCCCACCTTGATCGTGTCGGCGGCCAAGGCTGCCTGCATGTAAGTGGACGTGGCCAGGGCCAGTGCGCCGGCGGCGGCCGCTTTCAGGATGATACGTCGTGACATGGGGACTCCTGTGATGGGTTCGTGGGGGTCGAGCTGGGCATACGATGTTGTTAAAGCAGAATGCATGCCAGCGCCAGCAGGCGTCCGCCATGGTGCACGCGGCCAGCGCCGCACGAAAAAAAACCTGGCTGCACAAGGACTGTGCAGCCAGGTTTCAAATTGCCGTAAAACGGTGCGCCGAAGAAGTTAATCCATACGAATCAATCCTTGCGCGGCGCTCCGCGCAGGCGGCGCCAGCCCTTGCGGCCCAGCGGGAACAGCAGCACGAAAGCGATCAGCCACGGCAGGATGTACGCCATGGCCGTGATGGCGTTGGCCACGCCTTCCGACAGGTTTTCCGTGAAATTGCCCAGCGCGCGCTTGACGGGCCGCCAGAACGATTGCCTGCCTTCGGCGCTGATGACCACGTTCAGCAAGTCCGTATCGATGCGCTGCATCAACAGCGCATTGGCCGCTGTCGCCTGCTCCAGTTCCACTTGGACGGTCGCCAGCTCCTTGGTCACCTTGATCAGGGCGTCGACGTTCGTGCCTGAGCGCTTTTCCAGGTCCTGTAGCTGGGCTTGGTATTGCTTGAGCATTTCCAGGCGTTTCTTGCTGTCGAGCACAGGACGGCCCAGGTCTTCCACCTTGGTGCCCTGGCTGGTAACGTCGCCTCCGGCCGCGACCAGCGCGACGAGTTTCTTGATGCCGGCCGGTTTGGCGCGCATGCTGATGCGCGCATGCACGTAGCGGCCGCCGTCGACGCTGGAATCGAGCAGCAAACAGCCGTTTTCCGTATCGGCCTTGCAGGCAGCGACCACTTTTTCATACAGCGGCCGCACTTGCGCCTCGTGCGTATCAACGCTGACATTATGTTCATAGGCAAGGAATTCGCTGCCCTTTTCCTTGCCATCGAGGCGCGCGGCGCTCGATTGCCCGCCGCTCTCGCCCTTGCCGCCGCAACCGGCCAGCAGCAACAGGCCCATCAGACCAATATAGATTTTTTTCATGATTTCTTTCTTTGGATTATTTGCTAAGCGGAAGCATCTCGACATCGGGCAGATGCGCCGCCACGTCCTGCACGGTCGCATAGCCGGTCAGCGCAGCCAGCACCTGCGGCAATGGCGCCGGCCAGATTTCAGGCAAGTCACGCTCCTCGGGCGCCAGCACGGGAAAGGCCAGTTGCTCACGCGGCGGCGTGAAGGCGGCCGCGACGCCGGGCTTGTTGCCGCGCGCATCGATGCGGTACCAGCCAAACTCTTGCAGATACACGGCGTTCAAGCCATGCAGGCAAAATGGCGGCCCCACTTCGCCGACAGCCAGGCGCTGATAGCACAGGCCGGCAGGAATGCCGTTGGCGCGCAGCAGCGCGGCCAGCAAATGGCTCTTCGCATAGCAATAGCCCGTGCCATGCTGCAAGACGTCGGAAGCGCGGCAGGTAACGGGATTGCGCTGGTAATCCCAGCTGTGGGCGACCTCGTCGCGCACGAAGGCAAAGCAGCGGGCCGCGATGGCGGCGTCGCCCACCGCGCCTGCCGCCAGCTCGGCCGCCCTGGCGCGCACGGCCGGATGGTCGCTGTCGATATACAGGCTGCTGGCTAGATAGGGGGAAAAGTCGGTAGACATGGCATAAAGGCAATGCGAAAAGATAATGCGCGATTTTAGTCGAAGCGGCACACAATCGAGCGTTTCCTTGCGCAGGAACAAAGAAAATCCACGCTGCAAGCTCGTTGCGCGGGGGCCGGCGACTTTGGCGGCAGCCCGGTAGCTGGTATCATGCGGGCAAACGCCTGCCGGCCCCATTGGGCCGGCGCATGCAACACCTTGCGAAGCGGTTCCGCGCCGCCGACGCCTCCCCTACAGATCAGAGAAGCGAGTTCCTATGAGCACACCATCGTCCCACCCATCGTTCTGGCGCAGAGTCCCGCTGGCTTTCGGCGCCTTCTTCAGCACCCTGTCGAACGCCGCCTATGCGGCCCGCGTGGAAAAACTGTCCTTGCCCGAGGCTGCGCCCGTCGCTCCCGTGGCGCCTGCTCCGGCGCCCGCTCCCGTGCCGACGCCGGCCGCCGCCCCCGTCATTTTGAAAGAAGCCACACCGGACGCGGCCCTGCAATTGCTGGCCCTGCTGCAGCGCGAAGCGCGATTGATCGACTTCACCCAGGAAAACCTGGGCAGCCATGCCGATGCCGACATCGGCGCGGCCGCCCGCGTGGTGCACGAAGGCTGCGCCAAGGTCATGCGCGAATACTTCACCATCGAAGCCGTGCGCCAGGAAGCCGAGGGCAGCCGCATCGTGCTGCAGGAAGGCTTTGACAGCGCCCAGGTACGCCTGACGGGCAACGTCGTCGGCTCGGCGCCGTTCACGGGCACCCTCAGCCACCGCGGCTGGCGCGCCTCCAGCGTGCGCCTGCCGAAACTGAGCGAGCAGCACGACGCCGCCATCCTGGCACCGGCCGAGGTGGAACTATGAGCGACGCGATCAACTCAAGCCCGCGCTACGCCATCGGCATCGACCTGGGCACCACCCACAGCGCCCTGTCGTATGTGAACCTGGTCGAAAGCGATGGCGAAAAGTCCAGCCACGGCGTACTGAAAGTGCCGCAACTGTCGGCGCCGGGCACGGTAGAAGAATTGTCGCTGCTACCATCGTTCGTGTATCTGCCGCACGCCGATGAAGTGGCGGCGGGCGACCTGGCCCTGCCCTGGGTCACCGAGGAAGCGGAAGCGCCATTCGTCGTCGGCGAAATGGCCCGCAGCCGCGGCGCCACCACGCCCATCCGTTTGGTTTCCAGCGCAAAAAGCTGGCTGTGCCACCCGGGCGTGGACCGCCGCGCGGCGATTTTGCCGAACGACGCGCCGGCGGAAGTCGCGCGCATCTCGCCGATCACGGCCGCCACGCGCTACCTGACGCACTTGCGCCAGGCCTGGGACAACGCCCACCCGCAAGCGCCGTTCGCGCAGCAGGAAATCACCGTGACGATTCCCGCCTCCTTCGACCCGGCCGCGCGCGAGCTGACGATGGAAGCGGCGCAGGCGGCCGGCTACGCCTCGCTGACCCTGCTGGAAGAGCCGCAAGCGGCCCTGTACAGCTGGATACAGACCAGCGAAGGGCGCTGGCGCAAGGAAGTCAAGCCGGGCGACATCATCCTGGTCGTCGACGTGGGCGGCGGCACCAGCGACTTTTCGCTGATCGCCGTGCTCGAACGCGACGGCGTGCTGGAACCGCACCGCGTGGCCGTCGGCGAACATATCCTGCTGGGCGGCGACAATATGGACCTGGCGCTGGCCCACCTGGTGGCCCGTAAACTGGCGGCCAACGGCACCCAGCTCGACGCCTGGCAAATGCGCGCGCTCACTTACGGCTGCCGCAGCGCCAAGGAAAGCCTGCTGGCCGACAGCGGCCTGGAAACGGCGCCCATCGTCGTGCCAAGCCGCGGCTCGAAACTGATCGGCGGCTCCATCCGCACGGAACTGACGCGCGCGGAAGTGTCCACCTTCATCCTCGACGGCTTCTTCCCGCAGGTGGAAGCGTCGAGCCGCCCCGCCGTGCGCACGCGTGCCGGCCTGACGCAACTGGGCTTGCCGTATGCGCAGGACGCGGCCATCACGCGCCACCTGGCCGCGTTCCTGGGCCGCCAGGTGGCGGCAACGGCCGAACTGGAAGGCTTTGCGGGCCGCCAATCGGATGACGCCAGCTTTTTGCATCCTACGGCCGTGCTGTTCAACGGCGGCGTCTTCAAGTCGGATTTGCTGGTGCAGCGCATCATGGCCACCGTCAACGACTGGCTGTACCTGGAAGGCGCGGAACCGGCGCGCATGCTGGCCGGTGCAGACCTGGACCTGGCCGTGGCACGCGGCGCAGCCTACTACAGCTACGTGCGGCGTGGCCATGGCGTGCGCATCCGCGGCGGCACGGCCAGTTCCTTCTACGTGGCCATCGAATCGGCCATGCCGGCCATCCCCGGCATGGAACCGCCGATCCAGGCCCTGTGCGTGGCGCCGTTCGGCATGGAAGAAGGCAGCGAACTGGAACTGCCAGGCCAGCAATTCGGCCTGGTCGTGGGAGAACCGGTGCACTTCCGCTTCTTCGCCTCGTCCACGCGGCGCAACGACCAGATCGGCGACTTGCTCGACTTCTGGGGACCCGATGAATTGCAGGAACTGAGCGAAATCCAGGCGACGCTGTCCGCCGAAGGCCGCCAGGCCGGCGACGTGGTGCAGGTCAAACTGCACGCGCGCGTCACGGAAGCGGGCACCCTGGAGCTGCTGGCCGTCTCACCTGATGGTGCCGAGCGCTGGAAAGTGGAATTCGACGTGCGCGGCACGCCGCAGCAATAAGCATGCGCAGCGCGAAGGTGCAACCGGCCTGGCTGGTCGGCATCGACCTGGGCACCACCAACACGGTGGTGGCCTATGCCGATGCGGCCGATGCGCAGGCGGGCATACAGCTGTTCGCCATCGAGCAGCTGGTCGCTCCCGGCGAAGTGGGCGCACGCCCCTTGCTGCCGTCCTTGCGCTACCACCCTGCCGCCGGCGAGCTGGCGGCGGGCGACTTGCAGCTGCCCTGGCCACAAGTCGCGGCGGAGGGCGATGAACCGCCAGTGCTGGGCGCCCTCACGCGCCAGCTCGGCGCGCAAGTACCGGGCCGGCTCGTTTCCAGCGCGAAGAGCTGGCTGTCGCATGCGAACGTGGACCGCCAGGCGCCCATCCTGCCGTGGGGCGCGGACGCCGGCGTGGCCAAGGTGTCGCCCGTGGCGGCCAGCGCCAGCTACCTTGCGTATGTGCGCGCCGCGTGGAATCACCGCTTTCCGCATGCTCCCCTCGAAAACCAGGAACTGGTGCTGACCATCCCCGCCTCGTTCGACGAGGGTGCGCGCGCACTCACCCTGGAAGCGGCCCGCTTGGCGGGACTGGCCACCGTGCGTCTGGTGGAAGAACCGCAGGCGGCCTTCTACGATTTCCTGCAGCGCCGGCGCGCAAGCCTGCGCGAGGACCTGGCCGATACGCGCCGCATTTTAGTCTGCGACGTCGGCGGCGGCACCACCGATTTCAGCCTGATCGACGTGGACTTCGATGTCGATGGCGAACCCCAGCTCACGCGCAGCAGCGTGGGCAACCATCTGATCCTCGGCGGCGACAATATGGACCTGGCGCTGGCCCATCTGGTGGAAACGCGCATGGCGGCCGGCGTCGAAGGCGGCATGAAGCTGTCCGCCGCGCGGCTGTCGCAGCTGATGGAGCGCTGCCGCGCCGCCAAGGAATTGCTGCTTTCCAGCGACGCACCCGACAAGGCCACCGTCACTTTACTCGGTGCTGGATCGCGCCTGATAGGCGCCAGCCGTTCCGTCGACATCACGCGCGAGGAAGTGGCGGCCATGGTGGTCGACGGCTTCTTTCCCAAGGTGGAACTCAGCGAGGTGGCCAGGAAAGGGCGCACCGGCATCGTCGAATTCGGCCTGCCGTATGCGCAGGACGCGGCCATCACGCGCCATCTGGCCAGTTTTCTGCAGCAGCATCAAGGGGCACTGCGAGACGCACTGCCGGATACGCTACTGCTGAATGGCGGCGTGTTCCGCGCCGATGCGCTTGCGCGCCGTCTGGCCGAGACGCTGGCGCACTGGCGCGGCGCTCCCCTCACCATCCTGCATAACGATAATCCCGACGTGGCCGTGGCCCGTGGCGCCGTCGCCTATGCGCTGGCGCGACGCGGTCAGGCGCCGCGCATCGGCGGCGGTTCGCCGCGCAGCTATTTCCTCGTGCTGGGCGAAGCGGGCAAGGAACACCGCGCCGTGTGCATCCTGCCCCGTGGCAGCGCCAGCGGCGAGGAAATCCGCCTCACGGAGCGTCTGTTCGCGCTGCGCCTCGGCCGGCCCGTGCGCTTCCACCTGGCCACTTCCCTCTTTGAGGCGGGCACGCCGCCGCAATTGGGCGAGATCGTCGACCTGGACGCCGGCGAGTACCTGCGCCTGCCGCCGCTGGCCAGCGTGCTGCACGATAAACAGGATGCCAGCGACAAGCGCGAAATCACCGTGCAGCTGGCTACCGTCATGACGGAAGTGGGCACCCTGGAAGTGCATTGCGTGGCCGAAGCCGATGCCGGCCAGCGCTGGCTGCTGGAATTCCAGCTGCGCGCTGGTAAGGAAGAGCAAGGAGATGGCGAGGCTCAAGCCGTTTCGCCACGCATCAAGGAAGCCATCGAGAAGATCGAGCGCATCTTCGGCGGCAAGGCGCAAAAGGTCGAAACCAGGGACGTACGCCAGCTGCGCCAGCACCTGGAACGGGGGCTGGGCGGACGCGAAAGCTGGGAGACTGCGCTGCTGCGCCAGCTGTTCGACGCCCTCCTGCTGCGCGCCCGTGGCCGGCGCCGCTCTGCCGAGCACGAACGTGTCTGGCTGAACCTGGCCGGCTACTGTTTGCGTCCCGGCTATGGCGACGCGCTCGACCCATGGCGCATCGAGCAGCTGTGGGCCCTGTTCGACACGGGCATCCAGCATCACAAGGACAACCAGGTGTGCGCCGAATGGTGGACGCTGTGGCGCCGCGTGGCTGGCGGCTTGAGCACGCAGCAGCAACTGCGCCTGCTGGACGACTTCGCCTTCAACCTGCAAGCCGATGCGGCCCAGCGCGGCAGCCGCCACGTCACCCTGGTCAACGGCAGCGACGACGACATGCTGCGACTGGGTGCCTCCCTGGAGCGCATTCCCGGCGCCTACAAGGCGGAAGTGGGCGTCTGGCTGCTGAAACGCCTGCAAAAGGCCGGCAAGAAGGAAGAAGCGGCGGACACGAACACCCTGTGGGCGCTGGCCAGGGTCGGCGCGCGCCAGCCCTTCCACGGCAGCGCGCACGAAGTGGTAGACAGCGCCACCGTGTCCGACTGGCTGCACGTGCTGCTGGCGCTGGACTGGAAAAAGACCGAGCCGGCCGCCTTTGCCGGCGCCCACCTGGCGCGCATGACGGGCGACCGCTCGCGCGACATCGCCGACGACTTGCGCGCCACCGTGTTGGCGCGCCTGAAAGCCGTTGGCGCCCCGCCCCTGTGGCAGGCGATGGTCAGCGAAGTGACGCAGCTCGATGAAGCGATTACCAAACGTATGCTGGGCGAGGCGCTGCCGCCGGGATTGAAGCTGATCGGCTGATCGGCTTCCAGCCCTACACCAGCGCCACCACCAACAGCAGCAGCGCCAGCGGCGCCTGCACCAGCACGATGCCCGGATGCGTGCGGCGCAGCTGGGCCCAGACGGACAGGCCCGGCACTTCCTCGTGCGGATGGTGGGCTTCGTCGCGCAGCGACATCGCGTGCAGGAACATGCCGGCGATCAGGGGGCCGGGATTGACCCACCAGCCCTGCTCGAGCAAGCCGCGCGACAGGTAGATGGCCAGTGCGCCGATGGCAAATGGCGAGGCCCACACCAGCACCAGCATCAAGCGGATGCCATAGAATTCCGCCAGGGTGCCCATGCGGTGCAAGCGGCTGAAATCGTGGTCTTCCATGCGCCGGTCGATGGCCAGCTCGGCGCGGCCGTACAAGGTCCACAGGCCGCCGAACAGACAGCCCAGCAGCACACCGATGACGATATCGGCCGCGAACACCGCATACTTGTTGACGTCGGCCGTGCCGATGCCCAGCGATGTGTGGGCGGCCGCATGCAGGTGCAGGCTGGCCTGCTCGCCTTCGGCCGTCGTATAGCGGTCGCGCACGTCATACGTGCTGCCGATATACACGACGTTCTTGCGCAGTGCCCCGGCATCCACGCCAGCCTGGCCATCGATCAGTTTGACGCGCGTGCGCGTGGGGCTCAGGAATGCCGGCGCCACGGCGGCCGGGTGAAACGGCGCGGTGACGGCGTTCTGTTCGGCCGCCGCCTTGGCGTCGCCGCGGATGACGGGTTCGAACGCCCAGCGCGCCAATTCCTTTTCACTTCCCGTGCGACTGGCCAGCTGGCACACGCGACCCGCCAGCGCCAGCACTTCCTTTTGCTCGGACAAGACGGCCGGCATGGGCTGCTTCTTCTCCTGCTCGTCGGCGCCATGCGCCAGCTCGAAGGCCACTGCCGCCAGCACGGGACTTTTCAGCTCGATGCGCGTGACGGCGCCCATGCGTTCACGGATCCGCGGGCTGGCGAAATGGATGCCGGCGGCGCAGCGCGCGCGTATCCACGGCAGGTTCGCATTCCGGTCCGATTGTTCGGGCAGGATCAGCACCAGTTGCCGGCCATCGGCGGCCAGCCGGTCGAGCAGGCGGTCCAGCGGCCGCTCGCCCGCCTTGTGCTGCTCATACACGGCAGGCGCCAGGTCCAGGTCGATGGCCAGCACCTTGCTGCCGCGCGCGGCGGCGCTGGCGATCAATTGTTCCAGGCGCGTGCGTTCCAGCGGTTCGCGCTCGTCGAAGACCTGTTCGAACGCGGGCTGGTCGATTTCGATGATGCCGGGCCGGTAGGCGGCGCCCGGGTCCTTGCCCCGCTCCAGCCGCTGCCCCTGTGCCGCGCTGGCGCGCAGCATGGCCGCATCGAGCCATTCGAGTACGTGAAAGCCTTCCAGCGCCAGCATCAGCGCGGCGATCAGGCTGGCGCCGATCACGTGGTGCAGCAGGTGCGTGCCCGTCAGCTTGAAGGCCGAGCCTAGCTGGGCAACCGGCCACAGCAGGCGCCGCCAGAGCGGCGGGCGCGGTTGGTCCGGCTGGCTGGTTTCCACGGTGCGTTCCCTTTGCGTGCGTTACATGAGTTATCACTCAAGCAACAGTGTTGGCGAAAGGATAGTGTATTGCAGTTGCGCCCGTTTCGCCGCACGGCTGGCACGGGCCCGCCCGGCAGCTTACTTCGGCTTGGCCAGCAGCAGCAGCTTGCCCAGCGCTTCGAAGGCCGGCGTGGTGGTCGGGTCGTTCGCCGCATTGGCCGCCGTCGGCGTCGAGGCGAAACGCACGATTACCATTTCCGCCTTCGGATCGACATAGATGCGCTGGCCATACACGCCGCGCGCCATGTAGGCGCCATGGTCGTTATGCGTGACCCACCACATGTCGCGGTAACTCCAACCCTTGAGCAAATCATAACCGCCCTTGGCGAACTGCTGCTTGTCGCCGCCGCGGCGGATATCCTCGACAGCCGCCTTGGGCAGAATCTGCTGGCCGTTGTAGCGGCCATCGTTGCGCAGCATCTCGCCGAAGCGGGCCAGGTCGCGCAAGCCCGCATTCAAGCCGCCGCCGGCAAACGGGGTGCCCGTCGAATCGACCGTCATGTAGGCATCCTGCTCGGCGCCCAGCTTTTGCCAGATATGCTGGGACAGGTACTCGTTGACGTTCTGTCCCGTGACACGGGCAATGATCCAGCCCAGCACGTCGGAGTTGACGGTGCGGTAGCCGAACGCCTCGCCGTGCCTGCCCTCGTGCCGCACCGTTTGCAGATACTCGAAATAGCTGCGCGGCCCCGTGTAATCCTTCGGCTTGGGCAGCGGGCTGCCGGCCGCCGCGTGCTGCCACACTTCCGCTTTCGGGTCGGCATAATCTTCGCTGAATTTCAGGCCCGTGGTCATGTCGAGCACCTGGCGCACGGTGGCGTCGCCAAACGCCGACGTGGCCAGTTCCGGCACATACTCGGCCACTTTCCTGTCCGGATCGAGCTTGCCTTCGGCCACCAGGGCCGCGCCGATGGTGCCCATCACGGACTTCGTCACCGACATGGCACCATGCTGGCCGCTTTCCTTCAGCACGCCAAGGTAACGCTCATACACGATGCGGCCCCGGTGCAGCACCACGATGCCGTCCGTGTAATTGGCGCCCAGCGACTGCTCCCAGGTCATGGTTTCCTTCGCGCCCAAAGGCGTGAAGCGCAGGCTGTCGATATCCTTGCGCAGCGCGCGCGGCAAAGGCACGGGCGCGGTCAGGCCGCGCGATACCGCCACCGTCGGCATCAGCTGGCGAAAGTGCGACACGCTCCAGCGCAGCTGGGGGAAATTGAAATAGCTGCCATCGTCGAAGCGGATGATTTTATCGGCCGGCGGCGGCGCGCCCACCATCCATTTCAATGCAGCCGGATCGCTGGCGGCGGCCGACAGCGGCGCCGTCGTCTCTGCCGCGTGGGAGCTGGCGGCCAGCGCCAGGCAGGCGGCGGCCAGGGCCAGGCGGCGGGTTTGTGGCAGTGTCTTCATGCATAATCTCCTGTCGTGGCTGGCGCCGGCAACGGCGCTCACTTCATGCGGTGAATGCTAACAGAGAAACTTTTTATCTTGTTCTACGGCATCCTATTGTGCGGGCCGCGCGCTGAGACAATCGTCTCACGCACGCCATGCTGCAGCGCAGGATGCGCGGCCCCGCGCTTCGTGCTAAAACCGGAGACGACAAGTGATGCACCATCAAAACATCAGCAACCGAGACACTGGAGAGCGCCATGCCCTACGTCCGCCAGACCAGCCATATCGACCGCGTGCGCGACCTGATCGCCGGCCGTATCGTCAATCCAGGAGCCGATATGGCCAGGCTGGCCTCGTCGTACCGGCGCTCGCTGGACGACTACCGGCTCGACCCCGCCTCCACCACGGGGCCGCGCATCCTGACGGGCGCCGAACTGCGCGCCATCCAGCAGTCCGAAGAAAATTTTCTACGCTCCACGGGCCAGTGCCTGCCGCGCCTGCACGCCATGGTGCGCGAAGCGGGCTACTGCGTCATCCTCGCCAATGCGCGCGGCGTGACGATCGACTACGTGGTCGACACGAGCCAGCGCAAGGACTTCAAGAAGGCGGGCCTGTATCCGGGTTCGTGCTGGTCGGAAGAGGAAGAAGGCACGTGCGGCATCGCCTCCGTGCTGCTCGACCATGAAGCCATCACCGTGCACAAGACCGACCATTTCCGCGCCGCGTTCACGGGCCTGACCTGCAGCGCGGCGCCGATTTTTTCGCCGCACGGCGACTTGATCGGCGTGCTCGATGCCTCGGCCTTGAGCTCGCCCGACGCGCGCGACAGCCAGCGCCTGGTCAGGCAGCTGGTGCGGCAAGGCGCGACCCTGATCGAGGACGGTTTTTTTCTCAAGTCCTACAGCCATTGCTGCATCCTGCTGGCGCACCGCAACCGCCACTTCGTGGAAGTGCAGCCGGAGATGCTGCTCGCCATCGACGAGCATGGCAATATCGTCGCCGCCAACCGCTGCGCGCGCGACGTCATCGGGGGCCTCGATAGCCTGCCGCGTCCCGTCGGCGAGGTGCTGGAAGTGCGCGCCGAACGGCTGTTCGATGCGCGCGCGGGACACAATCTGCTGTCCTTGCGCCTGGCCGGCGGCAGCACCTGGCTGCACGCCCGCGTGCGCGCGCCGCTGCGCCAGGCCAGCGTGCGTTCGCGCGCCATACGCGAAGTGCCCATCGCGCAAGACGCGGTGGCATACACGCCGCAGGAACAGGCCGAGCGCACGCGCATCGTCCACGCCATGAACGCCGCCAAATGGCGCCCGCTGCAAGCGGCGGCCATGCTGGGCATCTCGCGCGCCACCCTGTACCGACGCCTCAAGCAGCTGCACATCGCGCCGCCGCACCGGCAGTAAGCAGCAGAAAAAGCTGAGACTTCCGTCTCAATCGCCGCCATGCTGCGCTGCGGGATGCGGAGCCAGAACGCCAGTGTTACAACATCGTCAGCGGCAACACAGCCGCATCCCATCATAAAGTCAGCAGACTTGGAGGAGACACGATGCAAACCGATAGTAACCCGCACGACCTGGCCGTGGCCGGCATCCTGGAGCAGCTCGAAGGCTTTCTTCGCGCCAGCGACAGCACGGGCGCCGCGCAACTGTTCGAACAGGACGGCTACTGGCGCGACCTGGTGCTGTTTACCTGGAACCTGAAAACCCTGGAAGGCCGCGAGCAGATCGCCGCCATGCTGGCCGCCCAACTGGGCGCCGTGCAAGCGCTCTCCATCCGCATCGCCGACGGCGAACATGCGGTGGAAACCGGTGGCGTGCTGCAAAGCTGGATCACGGTGGAAACGAACGTGGCGCGCGGCGTGGGCTTCATCCGCATCCGCGACGGCAAGATATGGACCCTGCTTACCACCATGAGCGAATTGAAAGGCTTTGAAGAAGCCAAGGGCGGCCGCCGGTCCATGGGCGCCGAACATGGCGCGCGCACGGACCGCAGCAGCTGGCTGGAAAACCGCGAGCAGGAAGCAAAGGAACTGGGCTACGCGCGCCAGCCCTACTGCGTCATCATCGGCGGCGGCCAGGGCGGCATCGCGCTCGGCGCGCGGCTGCGCCAGCTGAACGTCCCCACCATCATCATCGAGAAAAATGCGCGCCCCGGCGACAGCTGGCGCAAGCGCTATAAATCGCTGTGCCTGCACGACCCCGTCTGGTACGACCACATGCCCTACATCCCGTTCCCCGACAACTGGCCCGTCTTCACGCCCAAG
The DNA here is from genome assembly GCF_051380845.1 of Janthinobacterium salmonicoloratum. Lineage (NCBI taxonomy): Bacteria > Pseudomonadati > Pseudomonadota > Betaproteobacteria > Burkholderiales > Oxalobacteraceae > Janthinobacterium > Janthinobacterium salmonicoloratum. The sequence continues at coordinate 1,082,973 of NZ_JBNYXV010000001.1, forward strand.
GACAAGGTCGGCGACTGGCTGGAAATGTACACCAAGGTGATGGAACTCAATTACTGGGGTTCGACTTCATGCGAATCGGCCAGCTTCGACGAAGCCACGGGCGAATGGACGGTGCAAGTACTGCGCGATGGCCAGGCAATCACCCTGAAACCGAAACAGCTGGTGCTGGCCACCGGCATGTCGGGCAAGGCGAACATGCCGAAGTTCAAGGGCATGGACGTGTTCCAGGGCGAGCAGCAGCATTCGTCGCAGCATCCGGGGCCGGACGCGTATGTCGGCAAGAAGGTGGTCGTCATCGGCGCGAACAACTCCGCGCACGATATCTGCGCCGCCCTGTGGGAAGCGGGCGTGGACGTGACCATGGTGCAGCGTTCGTCGACGCACATCGTCAAGTCCGATTCCCTGATGGACCTGGCGCTGGGCGACCTGTATTCGGAACGGGCGCTGGCCGCCGGCATGACAACGGCCAAGGCCGACCTGACGTTCGCCTCGATTCCGTACAAGATCCTGGCCGACTTCCAGAAACCCGTCTTCAAGGCCATCCGCGAGCGCGACGCGGACTTTTATGCGCGCCTGGAAGAGCGGGGCTTCATGCTCGATTTCGGCGACGACGATTCCGGCCTGTTCATGAAATACCTGCGCCGCGGCTCCGGCTACTACATCGACGTGGGCGCCTCCGAGCTGGTCGCCGAGGGCAAGATCAAGCTGAAAAGCGGCGTCGGCGTGCAGGAACTGAAAGCCCATTCCATCGTGCTGTCCGACGGCACGGAACTGCCGGCCGACCTGGTGGTGTACGCCACCGGCTACGGCTCCATGAATGGCTGGGCGGCCGACCTGATCTCGCCCGAGGTAGCCAACAAGGTGGGCAAGGTGTGGGGACTGGGTTCGGCCACGACGAAGGACCCTGGCCCGTGGGAAGGCGAACAGCGCAATATGTGGAAGCCCACGCAGCAGCAAGCCCTGTGGTTCCACGGCGGTAACCTGCACCAGTCGCGCCACTATTCACAATACCTGTCGCTGCAGCTGAAGGCGCGCATGGAGGGTTTGCACACGCCCGTGTATGGGCAGCAGCAGGTGCATCACTTGTCGTGATGGCAGGGACAAGCAGATAAAAAAAAGGCGGCGGACCGAAGTCCGCCGCCTTTTTTCATCCTGCAGCCAACAATTACTGTTTGATAGCTTCGATCGCAAACGTCAAGGTGACATCATCGCTGACGGCTGGCGCATATTTGCCGGCGTTGAATTCCGTGCGTTTGATCTTGGCCGTGGCGTTGGCGCCGCAAGCGTCTTTCTTCAGCATCGGATGCGGTGCGCAAGTGAACGAGGTGACGGTCAGGGTGACTGGCTTGGTCACGCCTTTCAAGGTCAGGTTGCCGTCGACGGAAGCCAGCTTGTCGCCGTCGAAATTGAACTTGGTCGATTTGTAGGTGGCGACCGGATACTTGGCCGTGTCGAGGAAATCTTCACCCTGGATGTGCGAGTTGAACAGGGTCGAACCCGTATCGACGGATTTGGTGTCGATCAGCACTTCGACGGCGCCCGTCTTGGCGGCGCGGTCCAGCGTGACCTTGCCGGTGGTGTTATTGAAACGGCTTTGCTGCGTCGAGAAGCCCATGTGGGTGTACTCGAAACGGGGGAAAGTGTGGCTGCCATCGATGACATAGACTTCAGGAGCGGCAACGGCGGACAGCGAGAGGCCGGCGGCAGCGATAAAAGCGAGCAGTTTTTTCATTGTAGGTTCCTAACAGAAAGTGGAGGATGTCAAAACCGCAAGCAGCTGCAAGCGAACGGCGCCTGCGGCTGATTGTCTGGCTTCAGTTGCAACAGATTATGCATGGCATGAAGATCGATGTAAAACGGAAAATATACCTAGTTAGCATCGATAAAATCGATATTAACGACGATAATGTCCAAGACAGCGCCTTCTGCTGCCGATTATTGTCTGCATTGTCAAAAATATCCAGTGTTATCCGGCCTCACAAATGAGAATGATTCTTGTTATTATTTGATGAGCTTGCTATCATGGCGGGCTTTGATAACGGGGAAACGCGCGGTGCTTGAACGCTATTACCAGGAATTGCTGCGCCTGATTTCGCGCTCCACGGGCTGCCGCGACAAGGCGCAGGACGTGGTGCAGGAAGCCTATTCACGCATCCTGGCGCGCAAGACGGCCACTGGCGCAGCGTCACTGCATGCCGGGGCGGCGCCCGACAGCGGCCAGCGCGCGCTGCTCTACGTGACGGCAAAAAACATCGTCATCGACGAGCAGCGCCTGCACCAGCGCCGGCCGCACGACGATATCGATGAAGACCGCTTGCAGCTGCGCGCGCCGCGCGCCGACGAACCCGATCAACGCCTGCACGACCGACAAACCATGGAGCGCCTGCTGACCATCATCGAAGCCTTGCCGCCGCGCTGCCGCCAGGCCTTCGCGCTATACAAATTCGATGGCCTGAGCCAGATCGAGATTGCCGCCCAGATGGGCATCTCCGTCAACATGGTGGAAAAACATATCATCAACGGCATGCTCGCCTGCAAAAAAGGCTTGCCCGACCGCGTGACTGGAAAAGACAGCGCATGACACAGACAACTCCCACGGCAGACGAGATCGACTTCCAGGCCGCGCAATGGCTGCTGCGCCACGACGCCGGCCTGACCGCCCACGAACTGGCGGCGCTGCGGCAATGGCTCGAAGCCGACGCCCGTCACCAGCAGGCCTGGGACGAACTGGCCCGCACCGACGCGCTGCTGGCCAGCCTGCCCGCACAGCGCGTAGCCGCATTCAGCCAGCCCGCCCTGCCTGCGCCGGCGCCCATGTCGCTGCGGCGGCGCCTGGCTCAATTCCGCCTGGCCGCCAGCAGCCTGCCGCGCGGCGCGCTGGCCGGCGGCTGCCTGCTGCTGTGCGGCTTGCTGGCGTGGCCGCTGGCCAGCCATTTGCAGCGGCCCGGCTTCCAGCATGACTACAGTACGGCGCGCGGCCAGTTTGCCACGCAAATCCTGCCCGATGGCAGCCGCATCGAACTCGATAGCGGAAGCGCCATCGACGTGGCCCTGTACCGCGACCGGCGCACCGTGCGCCTGCTGCGCGGCCAGGCCATGTTCCATGTGCACGCCGACGCGGCGCGTCCATTCCAGGTGCTGGCGGGAAGCGCCACGGCGACCGTGCTGGGCACGCATTTTTCCGTGCGCCACGTGGGCGCCGCCACGCAGGTCAGCGTGGCGCAAGGTACGGTGCGCGTGGAAGGCACGGACACCGGCCAGGCGACGGTGCTGCATGCGGGCGATACGGTCACCGTCACGCCGCAGGGCATGGGTGCGCTGGCCAGCGTCAGCGCGCAAGCCGTCGGCAACTGGCGCGACGGGCGGCTCAATTTCGAGAACGCCACCCTGGCCGAGGCGCTGGCCGAATTCGAGCGCTATGGCGATACGGGCCTCGTGCTCGACGATCCCGCCCTGGCCAGCCTGCGCCTGAACGGCAGCTTCGACGCACGGCAGCCGGCGCAGTTTGCCGCCGCCCTGCCCCTGGCATTGCCCGTGCGCCTGCTGCGCCAGGACGGCAAGCTGCATATCGTCGCCTGCTGATTGTTTGAACATGCAGCGAAATAAAATCAATCCGCACGTCAGGGTAAATGATACTCATTCGTTTTAACTATGAATGATCAACACATCACCATAGGAAAAACGATGCACATGACTCCACCGCGCCATCCCTTGCATGCCCGCCTCTCGCCACTGTTCCTGGCCATCAGCCTCACCTTCGCCTCGCCCGCCATCCACGCCGCCACGGCGGCCCCCACGGCGGCCGTGGAGTGGCAGATTCCCGCGCAGCCCCTGAACCGCGCGCTGAATGAACTGGCGCGCCAGGCTGGCATGGTGCTGCTGGCCGACGCCCGCCTGACACAGGGTCGGCAGAGCGCCCCGCTGCAGGGCCGCCATTCGCTGCCGGACGCGCTGCGCCAGCTGCTGGCCGGCAGCGGCCTGCAGGCGCAGCTGCAAGGCGGCACGACCATCATCATCAGCGCGTCCGCGACCGTCGCCGCCGGCGCCGTGCAGATCGGCACCCTGCGCGTGAATGGCCAGGGCGGCAGCGGCATGTTCGAGGCGGACGACACGGATCCGGCCGACCTGCCCTACACCACGCCGGCAGCCTCGGTGTACATCGGCCGCGAGCAGATCGAGCGCTTCCGCGGTACTTCGCCGGCCGACATCTTCAAAGGCGTGGCCGGCGTGCAGGTGGGCGACAGCCGCAACAGCGGCGCCGTCGACGTCAACGTGCGCGGCATGCAGGGCCAGGGCCGCGTGCCGGTGCTGATTGACGGCAGCCTGCAGTCATCGACCGTCTACCGCGGCTACGCGGGCATCGCCGACCGCAGCTACATCGATCCGGACCTGATCAGCGCCATCCGTATCGACAAGGGGCCGAACCTGTCGGCGCAGGGCGCGGGCGCCATCGGCGGCATGGTCAGTATGCAGACCTTGCGCCCGGAAGACATCATCCTGCCAGGCCAGCGCACGGGTGTGCGCCTGCGCGGCGGCATCCAGGACAACAGCGTCACGGCGCCCAGCGATTTCGGCAGCACGCCGCGCACGCACCGCAACAAGCTGAACGATCCGCGCAGCGGCTTTGCCAGCATCGCCGTGGCCACGCGCCAGGACGACTACGACCTGGTGGCTGCCATCAGCCACCGCAGCATCGGTAATTATTTTTCCGGCACGCGCGGCTTCGGGCGCTATCAGCTGCTCAACGAGTGGGGCGACGACAATGGCGTGACGCAGTTCTTCAAGAAGGGCGACGAAGTGCTCAATACGGCCAATCGCACCACTTCGGCCCTGCTGAAGGCAAATCTGCGCCTGCCGCACGAACAGAAGCTGGAACTGGGCTACCGCTATTTCGACAGCAGCTATGGCGAAATCATGCCCTCGCAAATCTACCGCAACAGCACCGGCAGCATCCCGCAGTGGGACCCGAGCCAGGTACGCACGAACGCGCTGACGGCACGCTACGAATGGAAGCCGGAAGGCCAGAACCTCATCGACCTGAAGGCCAACCTGTGGCTGACGGACATGCAAAGCAAGTCGCGCAACGGCGACATCTTCAGCAATCCGCTCGAGGGCAAGCCCAATCCGGGCGACCACGAATGCAAGGAATGCGTGGAAGTGCTGTACCTGGCAAAGAACCAGGCGCGCAGGGTCGGTGCGGACCTGACGAATACCTCGCGCTTCGCCACCGGCATGGGCGCACTCAAGCTGGAATACGGCCTGTCGCTGCAAAACGAGGATATCGGCCCGGCCGACAGCGTGACCATCCTCGACGAAGACCTGAACGCCAATCACACCCTGCGCAACGGCAAGCGCCACGAGCAAAGCGCGTTCGCCTCGCTGCAGTGGCAGGCGCGCGACTGGCTGACGGTGGACGCGGGCGGACGCTTCCAGCGCTTCGATACACGCGACCGCAACCGCCGCGCGGAACAGCAATATCAGCCGCAGGGTTGGCAATGGGTCACCATGTGGGACAAGGAAGGCGAGCAGCTTGGCGCCGCGAAATGGTACCAGGATGCGCAGGGCAAGTTCACGCCCGCCACCAATCCCGCGCTGGTGGGCGGCATGGTGGAAAACTATGGCGCCGAGCCGGCGCCGCTGGACCTGTCGCAGGTGGACCAGTGGAGCGGCAACGGCTATGTCTTCCGCGACGCCATCCCCGGCCTGTTCAAATACAGCACGCCGATCCGCCGCAAGGACCACGGCTTTTCGCCCACCTTCGCCCTGACGGTGCGCCTGTCCGACAGCGTCAGCCTGTTCCTGCGCGACGCGCGCGGCTTGCGCATGCCCAGCCTGTACGAGTCGACGATGGGCTTTTCGGCCACTTATTCATCGCCGCTCAAGCCCGAGCGCAGCCACAACCGCGAAATCGGCGTGAGCCTGGTCAAGGATGGCGTATGGAGCGCGGCCGACAAGCTGCGCCTGCGCGTCTCGTACTTTGACAACGTCACGCACGGCTATATCACGCGCCGACCGATACCCGACCTGCCGGCCTACGCGCAGAATTTCTCCATGGCGAACACGGACAAATACAGCGTCTCGGGCATCGAGCTGCAGTCGTCGTATGACCGCGGCACGGTATTTGCCGACTTTTCCGGCACCTGGAACCGCAAGACGCTGATCTGCGACGCGGCCACGGCGGCTTACCTGCGCAAGGCCAGCAGCTGGAAATCCGATATCTGGAATACGCCGGACTGCTCGCCCATCGGTTTTACCAGCTCCTACGTGAGCAACCATATCCAGCCCAAGCTGAGCGCCAACCTGACCCTGGGCGCGCGCTGGCTGCAGGAAAAACTCACCGTGGGCACGCGTTTGACGCATGTCGGCCATCCGCTGGCGCGCCAGGACGACAAGGCCGTATGGCAGACGTGGACAGGCACTTCGCCGCAAGTGCTGACGCAGGCCTACACGCTGGCCGACCTGTTTGCCAGCTACAAGATCACGCCCAACGCCACCGTCGACGTGGCCGTGGACAACCTGACGGACCGCTACTACCTCGATCCGCTGACCCTGAGCCTGATGCCGGGACCTGGCCGCACGGCCCGCGTCACGCTCGGCGTGCGTTTCTAATTTGATTCATCCTTATAATAGAGAGCAACTATTCCATGCACACTGCAAGCGATACCACGATTTCCAACGCCGTACCGATTAACGCGGCGCCAAGCCGCAGCCAGCGCCTGAAAGCCGACACCATGGCCACCCACGACTTGCTCGACCAGCGCATCATGGCCAGCGCGCCCTTCTCCAGCCGAGAGAATTACGCGCGCTTCCTGCAGGCGCAATACGCGTTCCTGCGCGACGTCGACGCGCTGTATGACAACGCGCAGCTGGCCGCCCTGCTGCCCGACCTGGAACAGCGCCGCCGCTATGCCAGCATCGCGGCCGACCTGCGCGACCTCGACACGCCCCTGCCGGCCGATGCGGCCACGGCGCCGTTCGACGCGCAGCTGGACCTGGCCACGGCACTGGGATGGCTGTATGTGAGCGAAGGCTCGAAGCTGGGCGCGGCCATCCTCTACAAACTGGCCGGCAAGATCGGCCTGGACGAACACCACGGCGCGCGCCACCTGGCCGGCCATCCGGACGGGCGCGCGCGCCACTGGCGCGAGTTTACCTCCGTGCTCGACACGGCCGTCCTCGATGACGCAGGCGAAGCGCGCGTGATCGACGGTGCGCGCGCCGCCTTCCTGCGCATGCACGGCCACGTGGAGGCCTGCGCCTGATGGAGGAACCAGTGACCCGGGCAAGCGCGGAAGCGCACACGGCACGGCTGCGCCGCTGGGCCTGGACGGCGGCCGGCATGCTGATGGTGGCGCTGGGCGTGATCGGCGCCCTGCTGCCCGTCATGCCGACGACGATCTTCCTGATCCTGGCGCTGGCCTGTTTCAGCCGCGCCTCGCCGCGCCTGGAGCACTGGCTGCTGCACCATCCGCGCTTCGGCGCGCCGCTGCGCCAGTGGCGCGAACACCGGGCCGTATCGCGGCGCGGCAAAGCCCTCGCCTGCCTGGGCATGGCCATCGGCTTTGTCGCCATGTGCCTCGGCCATCCGCCCTGGTGGGTCATCGCCCTGGTGGGTGTGATGGAAATCGCCGTCATCATCTACCTGCTGCGCCGCCCGGAAGGGCCAGCGCCAGCAATCATGCAAGAAAAGGCGCCGCCGACGGACTGGCGCCGTCCGCTGACCATCGCCACCGTCTTCGCCATGCATGGCGCGCTACTGGGCTGGGCGCTGTACCACCGCGCGCCGGCATCGCCTGTGCTGGCCATCGTGCCCGACGCGGCGCAACCGGCCATGCTGCTATACCTGCCGGCAGCGGCTCCGCCACGGCCTTTGGAGCAGAATCTTGCTGAACAGGTCAGCGCAGCTGCCGCGCCTTCGCGCAGCATTGCAAAAAAGGCAGCACCAGCCATCCGGCAATTCGTGCAGCAGCAGCCCGACGCGGCGCCCCTGCCGCAGCAGGCGGAGACCATGGCTGCCGTCGCCGAGGTGCGGCACGCCCCCATTTCGCCGGCACCTGTGGCCGCGCCGTCCATGGCGGCGGCACCACTCTCGCCTGCCTTGCCGCCCGCGCCGCAAGAGCAGCGCAGCGGCGCATCGAGCTGGGAAGGCAAGGTTTTGGCGCGCATGGAACGCTTCCGCCGCTACCCGACGGCATCGCGTGCGCGCCACGAACAGGGCGTGGTGTACCTGCGCTGCCGCATCGACCGCGATGGCCAGGTACTGGCGGCCAGCATCGAGCGCAGTTCCGGTTCCGCGGCGCTGGACCAGGCCGCGCTCGATACCTTGCAACGGGCAGCACCTCTGCCGCGCATCCCCCTGGAACGGCCAGATCCGCTCGAATTATCGATTCCCGTCGAATTTTCTATCGGCTGACAGGTGAAAAACCGGTTTTGCTCTTGCAAAACATCCGTATAGACATTATTTGCATATTCAAAGCAAGATTCTGTCGTAGGAGTAATAACACGATCGGAGGTATACTACGCAACCGACGTTTCAGGCCGGCCCGATCCATTCCCGATCTGGCCCCTTTACCCGCCTGTCACGGTCCAATAAAAAAGGAAACACTGCATGACCACACCACACCGTACGCCGGTGATTCGCATCGACGGCGCAAACAAGACCTTCGCGCTGCCCAAAGGCGAACAATTCCACGCGGTCAAATCGGTCACGCTGGAAGTCTATCCCGGTGATATTTTCGGCCTGATCGGCAAGAGCGGCGCCGGCAAATCGACCTTGCTGCGCCTGATCAACCTGCTCGAGCGTCCCGACAGCGGCACCATTACCGTGGCCGGGCGCGAATTGACACGCCTCGGCAAGAGCGAACTGCGCGACGCGCGCCAGAATATCGGCATGATTTTCCAGCAATTCAATCTGCTGCAAAACGCCAGCGTCTTCGACAACGTCGCCTTCCCCTTGAAAATCCATGGCACGACCAAGGGCGAGCAAATCGCCGCCCGCGTCGAGGAATGCCTGGCGCTGGTGGGCCTGTCCGACAAGCTGCACAGCTATCCGGCGCAATTATCCGGCGGGCAGAAACAGCGCGTGGCGATTGCCCGCGCTCTGGCCAGCCACCCCGATGTGCTGCTGTGCGACGAGCCGACATCCGCTCTGGACGCGGAAACCACGCGCGCCCTGCTCGACACCCTGCGCGACATCAATGCGCGCCTGGGCGTGACCATCGTCATCGTCAGCCATGAGCTGTCGGTACTGGGCGCCATCTGCAACCGCGTGGCTGTCGTGGAAAACGGCGCCATCGCCGAACAATTCGATTTGAGCGACACGGCTACCCCGCGCAAGACGGCGCTGGGACGCGAGCTGGCCTATTACGGCACCGAGGCGTTTGAAGCCACCGCATGGAAGGATGCAACACATGTTTGAAGAATCGATCAATAACGTCATCAAGCTGCTGCCGGAAATCTGGGTGGCGCTGGGCCAGACCATGACCATGCTGGGCATCGGCTTGACGGCCGCCATCCTGATCGGCGGCCCGCTGGGCATCTTGCTGTTCCTCGTCTCGGAAGGCCAGTCGCTGGAAAACCGTCCGCTGTCGACGATCCTCGGCTGGCTGGTCAACACCGTGCGCAGCTTCCCCTTCATTATCTTGCTGGTCGCCCTGACACCGTTTACGCGCATCATCGCTGGCACCTCGATCGGCCCGCTGGCGGCCAGCGTGCCGCTGTCGTTTGCCGCCATTCCCTACCTGGCGCGCCTGGTAGAACAGAACCTGCGCGAAGTGCCGCGCGGCGTGATCGAGGCGGCGCACGCCATGGGCGCGTCGGAAATGCAGATCATCTTCCGCGTGCTGCTGGTGGAAGCGCGCTCCGGCCTGGTGCTGGCCCTGACCGTGCTGTCGATCAGCTTCCTGTCGTATTCGGCCGTGGCCGGTGTGGTGGGCGGCGGCGGCATTGGCGACCTGGCCATCCGCTACGGCTACTACCGCTTCGAGACGGACATCATGGTCGCCACCGTGGCCATCCTGATCGTGCTCGTGCAAACCATCCAGTTCGCCGGCACGCGCATCGCCAAGCGCCTCGACAAACGTTAATTCATATTCAGAAACAAGGACCTACATGAACCACCTTCGCCGCACCCTGCTCCTGGCCGCCACCAGCCTGGCCTTCGCCACCGCCGCCCACGCCAAGGACCCGAAAGAACTCGTCATCGGCACCAGCTCCGGCCCATACTCGGACCAGCTGAAGCTGGGCATCAAGCCCATCCTGGAAAAACAGGGCTACAAGGTCAAGATCGTCGAATTCAACGACTATGTGCAGCCAAACTATGCGCTGGCCGAAGGCTCGCTGGACGCCAACGTATTCCAGCACATCGTCTACCTGACCAAGTTCGCCACCGATAACAAGCTGCCACTGAGCTCCCTGATCACCGTGCCAACCATGCCGATCGGCCTGTACGGCGGCAAGCAGAAGTCGCTGGCGGAAGTCAAAAATGGCGCCACCATTACCATGCCGAACGATCCGACCAACCAGGCGCGCGCGCTGGTGATGCTGGCCAAGATGGGTTGGATCAAGCTGAAACCGAACGTCGACCCGCTGCGCGCATCCGAACGCGACGTGCTGGAAAACCCGAAGAAGCTGAAACTGGTGCCGCTGGAAGCGGCGCAACTGCCACGTTCGCTGGCGGACGCCGACTACGCCTTCGTCAATGGTAACTTCGCCCTGGCCGCCGGCATGAAGCTGACGTCGGCCCTGAGCGTGGAAAAGATCTCGGACAGCTACATCAACCTGGTGGCCATCCGCACGGCCGACAAGGCCAAGCCATGGGTCAAGGACCTGGAAGCGGCCTACCGCTCGCGCGCCTTCCTCGATGCGACGAACAAATACCTGGCCGGCTACGAAAAGACGGACTACCAGCTGGCGCTGGAAAAGACGCTGAAAAAATAAACGGCGCATGCCATGCAAAAAGGACGGCCAAGGCCGTCCTTTTTTTTCGCCAGCTCACGCAAGCATCCTCAACACTTACAACGCCTAACAAAACCGTAGCGAGCGGAAGGAAGTTGTGGTTGAGAAGCGCAACTGTACGAAGGTACAGTGAGCATCGCAGACCGCAAATTCCGACGCGCAGTAGGTTTTGATAGGTGTTCCTAGAAGCGGTAACCGACGCCTACGCCGATCAGGATAGGATCGACCTTGACTTCGCTGGCCTTGGCGCCACCGATGAACACATCGCTGCGGATCTGCACTTTCTTGATGTCGAAGTTCAAGGACCAGTTTTTATCCAGCTTGTAGTCGACACCGGCTTGCAGCGAGTAGCCCCAGCTGTCATGTTCCAGGCGACCGGCGCCGTTCAGCAATTTCACGTCGGAGATATTCGTGTAGTTCACGCCTGCACCCACGTATGGGCTGAACTGTTTTTCAGGCATGAAGTGGTATTGCAGCGACAGCGTCGGCGGCAGGTGCTTGAAGGTACCGATATTGTTGCCATCGAGCTTGACGTCATGCTTTTGCGGGTAGGTCAGGATCAGCTCGGCAGCGATATTCGGGGTAAAGAAGTACGAAATATCGATTTCAGGAATCGTCTTGCTGCTGACCGTCAAACGGTCGGATGCGCCGACGCCACCAACAGGAGCAGATTTATCGGCCGGATCGAGGTGCACGGCGCGGGCACGGACCAGCCATGGGCTTTCCTGTGCCATTGCGTTGCTGGCGAATGCGCCGATGGCGGCCAGGACGATTGCTGCTGCAGTTGCGGACTTTTTCATTCTAGTTCCCTCTTTTTGTCGTTAAGTAACGCTGCGAAGTCTATGAGTGCAGTGCAGCAAAAACTTTGATCCACATCAAATAGTGCTAGATGGCATCACTAGAGGGATTTTTTTCTTTGCCCAGGTCAAGAAAATGCGGCATTGCAAAATTAAGCCGGTTCGGCAAACAGGCTGGCGACCCAATCGGCAAACACGCGCACGCGCGGCGACAGTTGCCGGTGGTGGGGATACAGCACGGACACGGGCAAGGGGTCGGGACGCCAGTCCGCCAGCACTTCCACCAGTTCGCCAGCCACCAGTGCCTGCTCGAGGTGATAACGGGGCGCCTGGATCAAGCCCATTCCGGAACGGCAGCAGGCGTGATACGCGTCCGCATTGTTGACGGACACGGTGCCCGGCAAGGCCACGCTATGCCGCTGTCCAGCCACTTTGAAATCGAAGGGCCAGACCTTGCCCGTCTGGGCGGAAAAGAAATTGACGGCGCGGTGGCTCGCCAAGTCCGCCAGCGTGTGCGGCGTGCCGTGCGCGGCCAGGTAGGCGGGGCTGGCGCAGGTCACCTGTTCCAGCAGCGCCAGCCGACGCGCCACCATCGACGAGTCGCCCAGTTCGCCCACGCGCAGCACGCAATCGACGCCTTCGCGCACCAGGTCGACGAGGCGGTCGCCCATGCCGATTTCCAGTTCGATCAGCGGATAGCGGGCGCAGAACTGGTCCAGCACGGGCATGACGAAATGCATGGCCAGGGTCGCGTGCAGGTCGATGCGCAGCTTGCCGGCCGGCTGCTGCGCCGCCGAGGAAAATACGGCTTCCGTTTCTTCCAGGTCCGCCAGCAGGCGCACGCAGCGCTGGTAATACGCCTCGCCATCGGGCGTGGGCGTGACTTGCCGCGTGGTCCGCTGCAGCAGGCGCACGCGCAGCCGCGCTTCGAGCTGCTTGATGGCATGCGTGACGGTCGCCTTCGGATAGCCAAGGTCATGCGCCGCCTGCGTGAAACTGCGCAGTTCGACGATGCGGGTAAAAATGCGCATCGCATCAAATCGGTCCATGCCCCCTCCATTGTTATTCCCTGCTGCACAGTGTAGCGATCCGAGCGCCATTTTTCCATCTTCGACCACTGCTGCCCAAGTTGCCCGCCACGCAATCGCCACTTGCGCCGATGTCACTGGATCGCCACCTGCGCGCGCAGAATAATATCTCCAGTACGCACATGAGAATAGTAATGATTATCATTTGCGATATAATGTATTACCTCGCTAGACGACTACGAAAAGGAATGGGAGACATGGATATATTGAGGGAACTGCGTGAATCGGGCTTGAAAGTAACCATCCCCCGCTTGCGGATTCTGCAGCTGTTTCAAGAAGGCACGATCAAGCACCTGAGTGCGGACGATGTCTACAAACTCTTGCTGGCCGAAAAGATCGACGTGGGCCTGGCCACCATTTACCGCGTGCTGATGCAGTTTGCCGAAGCGGGCATCCTGTTTCGCCGCCACTTCGAATCGGGCCACGCCGTCTTTGAACTGAACGAAGGCCAGCACCACGACCACCTGGTCTGCACGGGTTGCGGCAAGGTCGATGAATTCGTCGATGAAGGCATCGAACTGCGCCAGAACGAGATCGCCGCCGAGCGTGGCTTCGTGCTGCACGAGCACGCGCTGTCGCTGTACGGCACCTGCGCCGAGTGCACGGCGAAGAAAATCCCGCCGCGCCGGGCCTGACGGGGCTTGGGCCGCCTGGGCGCCGGTGCCTTGGGGTAAGATTCGTTCAAGCTTGAGAAAGGATCACCCATGTACATCGGAGAAATCGCCCGCCTGGCGGGCACCTCGCCCAAGGCCTTGCGCCACTATGAAGCGCTGGGCTTGCTGGGCGACGTGCGCCGTTCCGGCGCCTACCGCATCTACACGCAGCAAGACCTGGCGCAAGTCAAACTCATACGCCAGGCGCAGGCCCTGGGCTTCCGCCTGGCCGAACTGCTGCCCGTCCTGGCCGGCGACGAGACGGACTGGGCCGCCCTGTCGCAGCACATCGCTGCCAAGCGCGCACAGGTACAGGGCGATATCGCCCGCCTGCGCCAGCTCGACGCGCAATTGGCCGACATCGACACGGAAATCGGCGACTGCCTGGCGCGCCAGCACCTGCAAGCGGCCGCCTGAAGCTATCACCTCACGCCGCGCTTGACTCTGCCATTAGGGGCAGGCTTTAGCATGCAAGCTGTTCTTTACTGGAAAGCCTGCATCATGCCCAACACGGTACCAAAACGCATCCTGATCATCCTCGGCCACCCCTCCAACGACAGTTTCTGCGCCGCCCTGGCCGAGGCCTATGCCGCCACGGCCCGCAGCGCGGGCCACAGCGTGCGCGAGCTGCGCCTGGGCCAGCTGGACTTCGACCAGAACCTGCATGAAGGCTACCGCCAGGTACAGCCGCTGGAAGCGGACTTGCAGGCGGCACAGGAAGCCATCAGCTGGGCCGAGCACCTGGTGTTCGCCTACCCGATCTGGTGGGGCGGCGCGCCGGCCTTGCTGAAGGGTTTCATCGACCGCATCTTCCTGCCTGGCTTTGCCTTCAAGTATCGCCCGGGCAAGGCTTTTCCGGCGCAGCTGCTGAAGGGCCGCACGGCCCAGCTGCTGGTGACGATGGACACGCCGCCCTGGTATTTCCGCTGGGTCTACCACATGCCCGGCATACACCAATTGCGCAAGACGACCCTGGAATTTTGCGGCGTCAAGCCCGTCAAGGTGGCCAGCTTTGGTCCCCTGATCGATTCCACCGACGCGCAGCGGGCGCGCTGGCTGGCACAGACGCAGGCGCTGGCCCGCCGCCTGTAAGCCCGGCACCAGCTTGCCATGCAGCCATCTTGCATACGGTTTTGACAAGCTGGTAATCAAGCCGTCATATTCAAAGGCTACCATAATGATATTGCCTGTTTGTCAGCCGCCTTGCCGTCGCGACAACAAGGGTCCGATCGTCATGTAAAGGTAGCCGCTGTGGAGTTCAACGCTTCTCGATTGCATCTTCCCCGTTATCGCACGTCCGTGGCGTTTGATCTGTGCATTCCCACGGAATCCGTGCAGGCCGACGCCAGCAACTTCGCCGTGCTGGAACTGTTCACGGAACGGCGCGACATGATGAGCCTGCCCGTCACGGAACAGCGGCGTCCCATCGGCTTGATCAGCCGCAACATCTTCATGTCGCAGATGTCCAAGCCCTTTTATCACGAGGTGTACGGCAAGAAGAGCTGCATCGCCTTCATGGACAAGGAGCCGCTGATCGTCGACGGCGCCATGAGCATCGAAGACCTCACCTTCCGCGCCGTGGAAGCGGGCGAAAAGGCGCTGGCCGACGGCTTCATCATCACCGACGATGGCGCGCTGGCCGGCGTGGGCTTCGGCCTGCAACTGATGAACGTGGTAGCCACCATGCAGGCGGAAAAGAACCGGCAGATCATGCACAGCATCGATTACGCCAGCGTGATCCAGCGCGCCCTGCTGCGCACCTCCGATGCGGAATTGCGCGCCACCCTGCCCGACGCCCACCTGGAATGGCAGCCGCGCGACGTCGTCGGCGGCGATTTTTACTTCTTCGAGCGCCACGCAGGCGGCTGGTTCGCCGCCATCGCCGACTGCACGGGCCACGGCGTTCCGGGCGCCTTCATGACCCTGATCGCCTCGTCGGCCCTGAGCCAGGCCCTGCGCGAGCTGGGGCCGCACGATCCGGCCGCCTTGATCGGCGCCGTCAGCCGCGCCATCAAGACCTTGCTGGGCCAGGACGGCGCCAGCAACGGCGAGGCCACCGGCCACGCGGGCTCGAACGACGGCATGGATTGCGCCTTCCTGTGCTACGACACGGCCAGCGCCAGCCTGCGTTTCGCGGGGGCGAAACTGGCGCTGCACGTGGTCGCGCCGGGCGAAGACGGCGTGCGCGCCATCGATGGCGCGCGCATGGGTGTGGGCTATGTCGACACGCCGGCCGGCTACCGCTGGCACAACGAGACGCTGGACATTCCCGCCGGCAGCGTGCTGTTCGTCACCACCGACGGCTTGCTCGACCAGATCGGCGGCGCGCGCGACATCGCCTACGGCAAGCGACGCATGCGCGAACAGTTGCTGGCACAGCGCGACGCACCGGCTGGCGACGTGGCGGCGGCGCTGCTGCAGGACAGCGCCGCCTGGCAAGGCAAGCAGCCGCGCCGCGACGACCTGACCTTTTTCTGTTTCCGCCTGTAGTTTTGGCGCCATCGAGCCACCTTATCAACAAGAAACCGGGTCACCGGCTAGCCAGGAGCACGGACGTGCTGTACGAAGAATTCAACGAGTTTTGGGATGTGGCACGCAAGCGCAACATCATCTTTTTTTACGTGGGCTATTTCTCGCAGCACGTGGTGAGCGCCATTTCCGAAACCGTCAAGGCGCGTCTCGATACGGCCGGCGCGGCCGGGCCCACGCGGCGGCGCATCTTTTCCTCGTTCATCGAGATGTCGCAAAACATCATGCACTATTCCGCCGACAGCCTGACGCCCGATGCGCAACTGGACCAGCAGATGCGGCGCGGTTCATTTTGCATCGGCACGCGCGGCGACAGCTTTTTTCTGCTGTGCGCCAACCCCGTCTCGACGGACAACGTGGCGCAGATCCGCGCCCGCCTGGAGCCGCTGCACACCATGACGATGGAGGAGATCCGCCTCGCCTACAAGAAGGCCTTGCGCGAGGAAGCACCGGCCGACAGCAAGGGGGCGGGCCTGGGTTTTCTCACCATGGCGCGCGACGCCAGCGAGCCGCTGGAATTCGAATTCGTCCAGGATCCCCAGGAGCCGGGCCACACCATCTTCTGCATCAAAGCCATCATTTGAAAGAGCCGACTCAGGAAAGCATATGCAATTACCGTCACCACTGTTCATCGCCGCGACCCCGAGTTCGCCCGAAATCGACTTCCGTTTCGAGCAGCACACCCTGTCGATCAAGGGCGAGTCCTATCCGGAAAATGCGGCCGCCTTTTATGGCCCGCTGATCGCCGCCGTGCGCGCCTACCTGGAAGGCTGCCGCGAAAGCGCCATCACCGTCAACGTCTCGCTGGCCTATTTCAACAGCTCGAGCACGAAGATGCTGTTTACCCTGTTCGACACCCTGAACCAGGCCGCCGTCGACGGCAACCAGGTGCGCCTGAACTGGTATCACGACGAAGACGACGACACCATCCTGGAATTCGGCCAGGAGCTGCAGCAGGACTTTACGGCGCTGGACTTCCACGACCATCCCGTGCAAGGCAGTTAGGGCATGCGCGCCGCCATCTCCGAGGCCGGCCTGGAACCCGACCTGTTCACCGTGGAAGCGGCGGCGCTGGCCGCCGCGCGCCGCATGCACGCCGACATTCACGCCAGCGGCGAGGCGCAGCGCCGCGTGCTCGGTGAACTGATCGTCCACTACGAGCGGCTGATGCGCGAGACGCGGCGCCTGATCGGCCGCAGCGACCGCGCCGAGCGCGACATGCATTTGCTGAACCGCCAATTGCAAACCCTGGCCGGCCAGCTCGAATACCGCGCCACGCACGACCCGCTGACGGGCGCCATGAACCGCGGCGCCGTGATCGACCACGCCTCGCGCTGCCTGGCCCAGGGCGACATGGCGCTGATCGTGCTCGATATCGACCTGTTCAAGCAGGTCAACGACGATTTCGGCCACCCGGCCGGCGACGGCGTGATCCAGGCCGTGGTCGACTGCTTGAAAGGATTACTGGGACAGGAGACGGCCATCGGCCGGGTCGGCGGCGAAGAGTTTTCCGTGGTCTGGCCCACCTCCTCGCGCGACGACGCGGCGCAAATCGCGCAGCGCATCTGCGAGAGCGTCGGCCGCCAGCACCATGCGGCGCCCATCACGCGCGCCATCACCGTCAGCGTGGGTCTGAGCTGGAACCGCGCCGGCACGGCCTTCGAAACGGCCTACAGCCATGCGGACCAGGCCTTGTACCAGGCCAAGCGCGAAGGACGCAATTGCGTGCGCCAGTGGCTGGAGAGCTGAATCAAGGCACTGCATCAGCGTATATGTTCGTGCGCCATGCTGCCGTCGCGGCGCATGGCCGCCGCCGCCCGCTGCATGGCCGCCGCCTGCGCCTCGGGCAATTCCTTGTTGCAGGCGAGGTAAGTCTGCACGCGGTTGAAAGTCAGCAGCGGCACCACCTTGCCCTCCCACTCCTTGCCAGCAAACGGCTTGCTGCCCACCGCCATGCCGACGGCCCACAGGTCGATGCGCCCCAGCAGCAGCTTTTGCGGATTGAGCCACTCTTGCGTCACGGGCGCCACGCTCAAGCCGCGCTGGCGCAGGTAGGCGTCGCGCGCGTCGCCGAGCACCGTGCCGATCACCAGGCCGCGCGCATCGGCTAGCGTGCGCAGCGCCAGGTGCCGCTCGGCCAGGCCGTAGAGTATCCATTCCGCTTCGTTGAGGGGGCCGATCCAGCGAAATTGCGCTTCGCGCTCTTGCGTGCGGCTGGTGGAAAAGATGCAGGTGTCACGCTCGCGCAACGCCTGCGCGTACGCGCGCTTCCACGGCAACAATTCAATGCTGTAGGAAAGACCGGCGCGCGCCATGATGTCACGCACCTTGAGCGTTTCACGTCCCACGACGACATTGTTTTCCATCATGCTCGACGGCGGCAAATGCTCGCCGACGATGCGCACGTCCACCGCCGCGGCCAGCGCCGGCATCAGCAGCGCCACTGCCAGCAGCCCTGCCATGCTTGCTTGTTTCATGCTTGCTTTCTTCCACTACAGGGGATTCAAGCCGATGTTACCATCGGCCCGCAGTTATGTCAGAAGAGAAACTTGAACCGCCCCTCATTGTTTTACCATCAGATCCACCAGCATGCGCGCAGGAGCGCTGAGGCTCGCCTGAGAGCGGTGTACCAATCCGATATCCCGATGAAAGGTGTGTGGCCCCAGGTCGATAACGCGTATTGCAGCCGGCCAACGCCGGTGGGCAGCAGTTTGTGGCAGCAAGGCAACACCAACGCGATTGGCCACGAGCTTGATGATCGCATCGAGTTCGTCGACTTCGCAGACTTCGCGCAAAGGCAAATGCATTTTTCGCAGGAAACGATCGACCTGGCGCCCACCGAACGAGGCGCGGTCATAACGGACAAAAGGCTGCTGCGACAGTAACTCCACCCAGTCATCACCGGGCACGTCACGTGGCACGATCAAACGGAACGGTTCGCGCGCCAGCGTGGTCCAGCGCAGGTCGCTTTGCAGTGCGAAAGGTGGGCGAATGATGACCGCCATGTCGATCTCGCCCGCGTCTACCATGTTCAACAACTCCATTGACAAGCCAGGTAAAACGCGCGTGCGGCAATCGGGCAATCGCTGGTGCAGCGCGGCCAAGGTATCCGGCAGGAAGGAACGCTGCACTGAGGCGATCGCGCCTATGGTCACTTTGGCGGCCGGCGCGCCGGCACTTGCGGAGCCCAGGTTGTCGTACAGGCGTAACAACTCCTGGGTCTGCTCCAGTATCTGATGCCCCATCTTGTTGAGCCGAGCGGAGCGTCCCGCGCGGTCGAACAAGGACAAGCCCAGTTCGGCCTGCAGGCGCTGCATCTGTGCGCTGACCGCCGCTTGCGTCAGGCCGATCTTGTCGCCGGCAGCTGCAAACGTGCCCTCGCGCGCGACCGATACCAGGGTTTTGAGTTCTCGTATCATTCATCAATCCTATTTTTGTTTATGGAAAAAATATATTGATTATTTTTTCCATTTCGAGATTCTACAATACTTGAGCAGCGTCATTGACTTCCCCGCATCGCGCCGGATCACGACGCCGACCACACACCAACAGGAGATTTCACGATGAGCCTTTCACCTTTCCACCTTGCCATTCCCGTCTATGACTTGCCGGCGGCGCGCCGCTTCTACAGCGATGTGTTTGGCCTGGCAGAGGGACGATCCAGCACGCAATGGGTCGACTACAACTTCTTTGGCCATCAACTGGTGATCCATGAACACCCCAAGACGGCCTCGCAGGAACACGTGCATTCGAACCCCGTCGATGGGCATGACGTGCCGGTGCCGCACTTCGGTGTCGTGCTGGGCTGGAACGAATGGGAAGCCCTGGCCGAGCGATTGAAAACCTTCGGCACGAAGTTCGTCATCGAACCTTACATCCGCTTCAAGGGCCAGGTCGGCGAGCAGGCCACCATGTTCCTGTTTGACCCATGCGGTAACGCCCTCGAATTCAAGGCCTTCCAGAATATCGACCAGCTGTTCGCCAAGTAATACCGGCGGCACGGGTCTGGCCCGTGCCCAACTGCATACAATAAAACGGGGACAGGGATGAAACGGATTTCTTTGGTTGTACAAATCGCCATCGGACTGGCGCTGGGCATACTGGTCGGCTGGTATTTCAATACGCATCCCTTGCACCAGGACTGGGTGAGTTCGCAAGTGCTCAAGCCCCTGGGCGATATCTTTATCAAGATGATGAAGATGGTGGTGGTGCCGCTGGTGTTCTGCTGCATGGTGCTTGGCATTGCCGGCGGCGACAACAAGTCGTTCGGCCGCATGGGCATGAAGTCGATCGGCTATTTTTTCGCCATCACCAGCCTGGCCATTGTCGTCGGCTTGTTGCTGGCCAATCTGTTCCAACCTGGCTCGGGTACCGATATCTCTTCCATGGTCCATGGCGCCACGGCGATGAAGATGGAGCCACCCAAAGGCGCGCTGGTCATCCTGCAGAACATTGTCCCGGAAAATATTTTCGTGGCCCTGGCGGAAGGGAAATTGCTGTCGATACTATTTTTCGCCGTGCTGTTCGGCCTGTCCCTCAATTCCCTGCCGCAGGCCAGGAGCGCGCCGGTACTGGCCGTCCTGCAAGGCATACTCGATACCATGTTCAGGGTGGTGCGCATCGTGATGGCCTACGCGCCGATTGGCGTGTTCGGCATGATAGGGGCCACCGTGTGCAGTTTCGGTTTCGCGTCGCTGTTGCCGCTGTTAAAGCTGATCGGCGTGGTGTACCTGGCGCTGCTGCTGTTTGCGCTGGTGGTGCTCGGCGGCATCTGCTACCTGATCGGCGAAAACATCTTCAAGCTGATACGCTACTTCAAGGATGAATTGCTGCTGGCCTTTTCAAGCGCCGCCTCGGCTGCCGTCATGCCGCAGCTGATGGAAAAGCTCGAAGCGTATGGGGTGCCACGGCGCATCGTCAGCTTCGTGGTGCCGGTCGGCTATGCCTTCAACCTGGACGGCGCGGCGATTTTTCTTGGCGTCGCCACCATCTTCATAGCGCAATTGTATGGCATCGACCTGTCGGCGACGCAACAGGCAATGCTGGTGATCACCATGGTACTGACATCGAAAGGCGCGGCCGGCGTGCCTGGCTTTGCCATCATTATCCTGTCCGCCACGCTGGCCTCGGCCGGACTGCCGCTGGAAGGCGTTGCCCTGATCGCCGGCATTTTCCGGATTATCGACAGTGGCACGACGACCCTCAATGTGCTCGGTAACGCTGTCGCGCCGCTGGTTATCGCGCGCTGGGAAAAAGAGGATTTGCTTCCGCGGCAACCCTTGCCGGTATTGGCCCGCACCTGAGCTGGCAACTATATCAAAGCGCTTGATGGCCAAGCTCTCGTGCCAGGGAAGGACGTGTGTGGACTTTGCCGCTGTAATCCGAGCGCGCGGATTCAGCGGCGTTAGTGCCGCGCTCAGGGCGCGACGTGGGTATGGAATATCTTGCTGACGATCGTCCACTTGCCTTCGACTTTCAGCAAGTGGAAGAAGTCGGTGAAGCAGAAGCCAGAAACATCGTTCGTGTCGATGCGCGCACTGGCGGCGGTGCCGACGATGTCGACTCTGACGATTGCCCCCTGAGCTTCAGGCGATGGTTGAAAAGCGGTGTCGATGCCGTCGAACAGGTTTTGGATACCTCCGCCAGTCAGCTTGCCTTCGGCGTCAACGCTGAACATCGTTGCCTGCTCGCTGAAGGCCGGTTTCATGATGCTGCTATCGGCTTGCTTGCAGCCTTCCTTGTACTTGTTCAGTACTTCGACGATGGCCTGATAATCCTGCACATAGGTCGGTTTGCTCATGTTTTTACTCCTGGTTGTTAATACTAAAAAAACCGGCCAGCCTGGCCGGCATGAGGTTCAATCCTTCTGGGTAGCCGCGCTAGCAGCCGGTGCCGGCGACCATGCACCCAACTGTGCCAACTTGCTGGCGCGGTGGTCGAGCCACCAGCCGGCCTGGACATTCCAGTTGGCATAGGCTGCGTCCGGGTTAGCCGCTCCCAGCGCCTGCTGTGCATGCAGGGGAAAGTGCGGATCGCGCAGCGCCGCATGGCCCAGTGCGACCAGGTCGGCCTGGCCGGAAGCGATGATTGCTTCGGCCTGCGCCGGATCGACGATGATGCCGACGGCCATGGTGGCAATATTGGCTTCGCGGCGGATCTGTGCGGCGAACGGCACCTGGAAGCCATAGCCGTTCGGGTATTCATAGACGCCGAAACCGCCGGACGAGCAGTCGATGACGTCGACACCGAGCGCCTTCAGGGCTTCGGCCAGAGCGATGCTGTCATCGATGGTCCAGCCACTGCTGCTGCCATCGACCGCCGACAGACGCACGAACAGTGGCTTGTCCTGCGGCCAGACCGCGCGCACTTCGCGGGCGATTGCCAAAGGCAGGCGGATGCGGTTCTCGAAGCTGCCGCCGTATTCATCGCTGCGGTCATTGGTCAGCGGTGAGAGGAAAGCGTTGAGCAGAAAGCCGTGCGCAAAGTGCAGCTCGAGTACATCGAAGCCTGCCTCCAGCGCGCGGCGGGCCGCAGCAACAAAATCGTCACGGACCTTGGCGATGCCGCTAGCGTCGAGGGCGGTGGGCCGCAGCCAGCCGTCGGCCACCGGACGTGCGCTGGGCGATACCACTTTCCAAGGGATATCACCGCGTGCGGCGTCCTCGTCGTTCAAGGGGCCGTTGCCTTCAAAGGCGCGCTGGATGCTCGCTTTCGGCCCCGCATGGCCGATCTGGATGCCAGGCGTGGCGCCATAGGCCTTGGCAAAGGCAGCGATGCGCGCCAGGCCTGGAATGTGCGCGTCATCCCACAGGCCCAGGTCGCCATGCGTGATTCGTCCTTCTGGCGAGACGGCAGTCGCCTCGACCATCATCAGGCCGAAGCCGCCAAGAGCGAAACGGCCGTAGTGGATGGCATGATAATCACTGGCAAGGCCATCTTTCGCCGTGTACTGGCACATCGGGCTGAGGGCGTAGCGGTTGCGCAGGGTGACACCGCGCAATGTCAGGGGTTCAAAGATTTTGTTCATGCTTCTTTTCTCGAAAGATGGCTGGCGTAGCCGGATTGATTTGCTTGATGTGATCAGTATGCAGATCGGAGATAATGACGTAAATAGTCATAGGTGGAGATACAGTATGAGCAAAAAAGTCATAATAGAAGGTCCGGCCAGCACTAAGGATGCAGGGCGCGCCCTCCCTTCACCGCCGTTGCACCTTCCAGGTCTGCTGACCTTCGAGGCTGCCGCCAGGCATTTGAACTTCGCTCGCGCTGCCGCAGAAATAGGCGTCACGCCGACTGCGGTATCCCGCACGATCAAAAACGTGGAAGCACAACTGAATGTGCGGCTGTTCAATCGCACCACACGCAGTGTCAGTCTGACCGAGGCTGGCGCGTCATTGAACGCGACATTGGCACCTGCACTTGCCTTGATCAGAAACTCCTTGTCACAAGCTTTGCTCACGACCGATCAACCGTCGGGCATGTTACGCGTCAGTTCATCCTATGTTGCCTACCGTATCTTGATCGAGCCGCACATGGCGTCGTTCCTGGAACAGTTCCCGCTGATTAATGTCGAGATCTCGCTCGATAATCAGCTGACCGATATCGTCAGCGCCGGCTTTGACATCGGCATACGCATGGGGAGGAAACTGCAAAATGACATGATTTCTGTGCAACTGGGAGCAGTGCAAAAGAGAATCGTGGTGGCAGCGCCCGATTATTTCCGCGAGCGCAGTGAACCACAAACGATGGCTGAACTGCTCAAGCACAACTGCCTGCGCCAGCGCTATTGCGTCGGCGGGAGGCTGTATGACTGGAAGTTCGAAGATCGCGGTCAGATGGTACAAATCGACGTTCAAGGGCGCTTTATTTTTGACGAGATGCGATCCGTGCTCGACGCTGCAATACAAGGCCAGGGCATCGCTTTCATCCTGGAAGATTTTGCGAAGCAGGAGTTAGCCAACGGCATGCTGCGGCAGATACTGAAGCAGCACTGGGCATTGGATGACGCTTTTCATCTCTACTATCCGCATCGCGAGCACATGCCCGGAAAGCTGCGTGCATTCGTTGATTTCATGCGCACTGCCAATCAAACGAAAACGTCTTGATTTGATGGCTACTATTGCAGTGTGAATCTGCGGCAACGTGGCAACAAGCCAACGCTGGTAGAGCGCAATGAGAGCGACATTAGGGAGAGGGGTCGAAGGAAAAGCAAGTGGCGGAAAACAGTAGGAGTCGAACCTACGGGAGAACGTCTGACGCCCTCCACCGGGTTTGAAGCCCGGCCACATCACCGGATGAGTGTGCTTTCCGCGGTGCCTGAGCTAAGTAATCCTCGGGAAATTATTGTGAAATTATGACGAACAGAACCGGATGCTATGCAAGGCGCCTGTTGCGACGCAGTGCAAGCACTGCTAGCAGCGGGCAACGCTGCAGAGCGTCGGTTATGGAAGTCAGAAATCACAATAATTTATTGGGGGTTACTTAATACTTAGCTGTTGGGCAAGGCTGCGGTGTAGGACCACAGCGCCTGCGGGCGTAATAGATGCCCATTGCCAACACGGCGAGTATAACCGACGCGGTCAAAGAATTCCAAGACCTGGATCGCCCGCTTGCGGCCCAGGCCACTGGCGTCGCGGAAGGTGGCCGCGCCCACGGCGCCATTGCCGGCCGGTAAGCCTGCTTCCTCTTCTGCCTTTTGCGTCAGTTCCCGCACCAGTTGCGCCAGCTCGGCCAGCGCCGCCTGGTGATAAAACAGGTCGTGCACCACCTGGCTGATCTGCCCTGCCTTGGCAAGTTTGCGCAACAGCCGGCGCGTTTCGTCCTCGGCCAGGCCGAAGTCGCGCGCCAGGTCGCGCGTCCAGGGCGGATCGGAGCGCCCCTGTTCCAACGCTGCCAGCAAGGGCTCGGCCATCGATTGCTCCTGCGGCGTCAATTCCACGCTGTGCGTCGGCAAGTGCAGGCTGGCGCCGCGCGCCAGCACGCTGCCCTGCGCCAGCAAGCCTTCGACCAGGTGGCTCCACAAGGCGTCTTCCATCTCCGCGTCGACGATGCGTTTCAGACGCCACAGTTCCGGCCCCGCCTCGTCGGGGGCGCGCGCGTGGAAGATAGCCAGGGCGGTCAGCACTCTCTCTTCCAGCTCCAGCAACGCCGGCGGCGCCAGCAGCAGGGCGTCGTTTGCGCGCAGGGCGATGCGCCGCGTATCGGGCGGCAGCGCCAGGGCTTCTGGCGGCAGCAGGGACAGGCGCACCAGCAGCGACTCGCGTAGGCCCAGCGGGCTTTGCGCCAGCAGGGCCGCATAGTCGCCCTGCGCGACAAACGCGGCCAGGGCATCGAGCCAGGCCAGCCTGGCCGGGCTGCGCCGCTTGCGCGCAGGGCCGAACGGATCGAGCACCATGCCGCCACCCACCGTCTGCGTGGCTTGCGCATTGCGCACGACGAAGCGGTCGCCCGGCACGCCGTGCATGGGGGCGTCGAACACCAGCTGTACTCTCCCCGTCTGCCCTGGCGAAAGCGTCTCGCCATCGAGCATGACGGCGCGCGCCAGCTGGTGCGCCGCGCCCAGGTGCACGTGCAGCGGCGACCAGGCTTTCAGCTGCACGCCGGCGTCGGGCAGCAGGGTCAGTTCCACGTCGAGGCGCTCGGAACACTGCGCCAGCGCCGGCGCGACGATCCAGTTGCCCCGTTCGATGCGCTCGCGGTCGATGCCGGCCAGGTTCAGCGCCAGGCGCTGGCCCGCCATGCCCGTTTCGGCCGCGCGGTTCTGCGCATGGATGCTGCGCACCCGCGCCTGCGCACCACCGGGCGCCAGCTGCAGCATGTCGCCCACCTGCACGCGTCCCGCCAGCGCCGTGCCGGTGACGATGGTTCCCTGCCCCGACAAGGTGAACACGCGGTCCACGCCGAGGCGGAACAAGCGCCGCTCGTCGCGTTGCGGCAGGCTGCGCGCCACCTGCGTCAGGTGCGTCAGCAAGGCGGCCACGCCGGCATCGTTGTCGCGGTTGGCGGCGGTGGGGAAAATCGGGCTGCCCGCCAGCGGCGTGCCGGTCAGCAGCGCCTCGATCTCCGCTTCCACCTGCGCCACGCGGGCGCTGTCGGCGCGGTCGATCTTGGTCAGCGCGACGGCGCCGCGCGTCACGCCCAGCAGTTGCAAAATGGCCAGGTGCTCGTGCGTCTGCGGCATGATGCTGTCGTCGGCCGCCACCACCAGCAGGGCGAAGTCGATGCCCGTCACGCCGGAAGCCATGGTGCGGATGAATTTTTCGTGGCCCGGCACGTCGATCACGCCCAGCACGGTGCCGTCCGCCAGCGGCAGGTAGGCATAGCCGAGTTCAATCGAGATGCCGCGCGCCTGCTCTTCCTTCAGCCGGTCCGTGTGCACGCCCGTCAGCGCGCGCGTGAGCGTCGTCTTGCCATGGTCGATATGGCCTGCGGTGCCGACGATCATGCGGACAACTCGGCGAGCTGCGCGGTGAAGGCCGCCTCGTGCGCCGTTTCCAGGCAGCGCAAATCGAGCCACAGGGTATCTTGCCCGATGCGCCCGATCACGGGGCACGGCAAGGCGCGCAGGCGCTGTTCCAGCGTTCCCAAGGGATTGCTCAGGCGCGAGCCTGGGGCGCTGCGCAGCGCCAGGCCAAAGCTGGGCAACTGATCGACAGGCAAGGCGCCGCTGCCGATCTGGCTTTTCATGGCTTCAGCCGTCACCACATACTGCATGCCCAGCGCGCCTTGCAGCAGCGGCAGCAGGGTTTCCGCCTGCGCGCGCATGGCGGCGGCGGGACGCGTCAAGAGGCGCAAGGTGGTCAGGCGTTCGGCCAGCAAGTCCGGCGCGCGGTACAGCTGCAGCACGGGGGCCAAGGCGGCCAGGGTCAGTTTGCCGACCCGCAGCGCGCGTTTCAAGGGATTGCGCTTGATCTTCGCGATCAGGTCGGCGCGCCCGACGATGACGCCGCACTGCGGCCCGCCCAGCAATTTATCGCCGCTGAAGGTCACCAGGTCGGCGCCCGCTGCTATCGTCTCGCGCACCGTCGTTTCATGCGGCAAGCCATACTGCGCCAGGTCGACGAGGGTGCCGCTGCCCAGGTCCACGGCCGTCGGCACGCCGTGTTTTGCCGCCAGCGGTACCAGTTCGTCGAGCTCCACGCTTTTCGTGAAACCGGTGATCGCGTAATTGCTGCAATGGACCTTCATCAAGAGGGCAGTATCTTCATTCACGCCGTTCGCGTAGTCGGCCAGGTGCGTGCGGTTGGTGCTGCCCACTTCGCGCAGCACGGCGCCGGCGCGCGTCATGACGTCGGGGATGCGGAAGGCGCCGCCGATTTCCACCAGCTCGCCGCGCGAGACGATGACTTCCCTGTTCTGCGCCAGGGTGTTCAACATCAGCAGCACGGCGGCCGCATTGTTGTTGACGATGGTGGCCGCTTCGGCCCCCGTCAGTTCGCGCAGCAATTCCTCGACCAGGTCGTCGCGGTCGCCCCGCTTCCCCGTTTCCAGGTCGAATTCCAGGTTCATCGGCCATTGCAACGCTTCCACCACGGCTTGCACGGCGGCGTCGGGCAGCAGCGCGCGGCCCAGGTTCGTGTGCAGCACGGTGCCCGTCAGGTTGAAGACGGCGCGCAGCTGCGAGCGCGATTGCGATTGCAGCCGTTCGGCCATTTGCGCGACGATGGCGATGGTCGATGCGCCCTCTTCGCAGACTGCGCCCGCCAGCATGGCGGTACGCAGTTCGGCCAGCACGGCGCGCGCGCAGGCCAGGGTCTGCACGCGGCCGTAGTGCGCAATCAGGGTTAGGCAAGCCGCGTCGCCCAGGATGCGGTCTACCGATGGCAGGCGCACGGTTTGCCCAGTCGTCATGCTTGCTGGCCCTCGCTGCTTTCGTTCTTCCCCAGCCACAGCAGCGGATTGCCGCTGGCGCGCTGGTAGCCTGCTTCCCCCACCAGCAGGTCGAGCATCAGGCTGGCCAGGTCGTCGGCCAGGGGCTCGACGTTGTAATCGTGTTCCTGGTTGAAGACCTTGCGGTAGGTATGACAGTCGTCGCAGGTTTCCGCGCGCGCCACTTTTTTCGGATCATTCGCCTTGTTGGGCAATTTGTCGTCCTTCGCCGCCACGGGGTCGAACGGCGCCGCATCAGCCGCGTCCAGTCCCTGATAGGCGATCTTGCCATTCTGTTCGCAGGTCGAGCACTTCACGCGCACCATATGCCATTCGCTTTCGCAAATGCCGCAGTGCAGGTAGCGGTAGCCCTGCGACTGGCCGCCGATGCGGATCACGCTGGCAACGGGGTGCGAACCGCAAACGGGACACAGGGTGCCCGTTTCCAGGTCCGGCACGCGCGCGGCCCGCAGTTCGCTGGCCGACACCGACCACAGAATTTGCAGCGCGGCCGCGACGAACGGCGCATGCATGGGATTGAGGTTGTCGCCGTTTTCATCGAGCACGGCATCGGCGCAGGCGTCCAGCGCAGAGGCATCGAGCGCGCGCAGCTGGGCCAGCACCTGCGTCAGGCCGCCGGACAATGCCGGCTGGCTTTTCGCCGTGGCGGCCAGTTCATCGAGCAGGCTGGCGAAAATGTCGCGCCAGACGGGCGGACGGGCGCCGTTGACGGGGAGCACGGGCATGCGGTGCTGCATCGCGCGGCGCAGCGCGTCGGGGTCGGCGGCAGGCACGGCGCCGGGCGCCAGTTTTCCCACCACGGCCGCCTGCGCGTCGGCCAGCGCGGCCATCAGCACCAAATAGCCCTGCATGCCCGCGTCGACGGGAATGCCCTTGATTTTTCCTTGCGCCAGTTCGCGCAAGCGCAAGGCGCGCGCCTTGAACAGGCTGTCAGGCTGCGGCAGCAGCAGGCGCGGAATCGCGTTGTGGTCCAGGCCTTCGATTTCGCCTGGCTGAAGAATGCGTTGTACCAATGGAGTTCCCATCAAAAAAGGGGATGTAAAAGTATTTTAATCGATACAGTCATCGCAAGCCGCAAAGGAAAACCGGGGTCAGACCCGACGGGTCTGACCCCAGCTCTTGCACTTGGGCTACTTAAGCAAAAAACCGTCAGTCCTTGCTGTTGCGAATCACCGCTTCAAACCACTTCGGGTGGTGCTTGCGCGCCCAGCCGTAGGTGACGGTGCCGCGCACCATGGCGCCGATCGAGCCCTTCACCCACAGAGCCGCATAGATGTGCACGATGATGGCGCAGATGATGCCGAACGCGCACACGGCATGCAGCAAGGCGGCCGCGCGGATGACGGGAATCGGAAAATAGAACGCGAAATACGCGCGCCAGATCACGATGCCCGACAGCAGCAAGCCCACCATGCAAGCGAGCAGCACGAAGAACAGGATCTTCTGGCCGGCATTGTATTTGCCGATCTTCGGCAGCTTGTCTTCGCGGTTGTTGAGCACGTCGTCCATCTGTTTCAGCCACTGCTTGTCGCCGTCTTCGAACTTGTTGTGGTGCCAGAAGCGCACCACCAGGATCGCGAACGAGACGAACATCACCAGACCGGCAAACGGATGCAGGATGCGCGTCCATTGCCCGCCGCCGAACAGATTCGCCAGCCACGCCATCGACGGATGGAACATGGCCAGGCCGGACAGGGCCAGCATGACGAAGGTGATGGCGGTGACCCAGTGATTCGTGCGCTCGTTCGGGTTGTAACGCTGAATCAGCGGGTTGCCCTCCTTGTCGTGCAGCTTGCCATCATGCTGTTCAAAGTGGCTCATGCTGTTCCTCCCGGATGCGCTTGGCCTCTTCCAGCGCTTCGTGCTCTTCATCCTTGCTCACTTCGTTCGGACCGACACGCGTGTAATGGAAGAAGCCTGCCAGGGCCGTGGCAGCCATGCCGGCCACCGCCAGCGGCTTGGACCAGCCCTTCCAGAAGCCCACCATCGGGCTGATGCGCGGGCGTTCCGGCAAGTTCGAATACAGCTTCGGCTTGTCGGCATGGTGCAGCACGTACATCACGTGCGTGCCGCCCACGCCCAGCGGATCGTACAGGCCAGCGTTTTCGAAACCGCGCGACTTCAGGTCGACGATGCGCTCTTCCGCATGCACCTTCATGTCTTCCTTGGTGCCGAAGACGATGGCGCCCGTCGGACAGGTTTTCACGCAGGCCGGTTCCTGGCCCACGGCGACGCGGTCGGAACAGAGCGTGCACTTGTAGGCGCGGTCGTCCTTTTTCGAAATACGGGGCACGTCGAAAGGACAGCCAGCCACGCAGTAGCCGCAGCCGATGCAGTTTTCCTGGTGGAAATCGACGATGCCGTTCGTGTACTGCACGATAGCGCCCGGCGCCGGACAGGCCTTCAGGCAGCCCGGGTCCTCGCAGTGCATGCAGCCATCCTTGCGGATCAGCCACTCGAGGTTGCCGTCGTTGTTTTCGTGTTCGGCAAAACGCATCACCGTCCACGATTGCGGCGTCAAGTCCGTCGGATTGTCATAGGTGCCATGGTTTTCGCCGACTTCATCGCGCAAGTCGTTCCATTCCATGCACGCCGTCTGGCAAGCCTTGCAGCCGATGCATTTCGACACATCGATCAGCTTGGCCACGGTGCCCGTCACCGGGCTGCGCGCTTGCGGCGGCGTCACCGTGGTAGCCGACAGGCGCCGGATATCTAAGGATTGCAGTGCCATTATTGAGCTCCCATCATGCTTTTTCCACCTTCACGAGGAAGGACTTGAATTCCGGCGTTTGCGAATTCGCATCCCCCACGCCCGGTGTCAGGGTATTGATCAGATACCCCGGCTTGGCCACGCCCGTAAAGCCCCAGTGGAGCGGCAGGCCCACGGTATGCACCTGCTTGCCCTCGATCATCAACGCCTTGATGCGCTTGGTGACGACAGCCTTGGCGATGATGTGGCCCCGCTTGGAACTGACGCGCACTTCACCACCAGCAACGACGCCGATGCTCTTGGCCAGCTCTTCGCCGATTTCGACGAATTGCTGCGGCTGGATGATGGCGTTCAGGCGCGCATGCTTGGTCCAGTAATGGAAATGCTCGGTCAGGCGGTAGCTGGTCGCCACATGCGGATATTCCTCATGCGTGCCGAACATTTTCCGGTCATCGGCGAACACGCGCGCGGCCGGATTACTGGTCGCCTGCGGGTTTTTCGGATGCATGGGGTTGTAGCCCAGCGGATTTTCGAACGGCTCGTAATGCTCGGGGAACGGCCCTTCGGCCATGGCGCCACGCGCAAAGAAGCGCGCCACACCCTCGCCCAGCATGATGAACGGACCCATGCCGTTTTCCGGCGGTTCGTCGACCTTGAAGTCGGGAATGTCGGCCCCGCTCCAGTTCGTGCCATTCCATTCGATCAGCTTGCGAGTCGGATCGAAGGCCTTGCCCTTCAAGTCGCACGAGGCGCGGTTGTACAGCACGCGGCGGTTCGCCGGCCACGCCCAGGCCCAGCCCAAAGTCTGGCCGATGCCGGTCGGGTCGCTATTGTCGCGCCGTCCCATCTGGTTGCCCGCCTGCGTCCAGCTGCCGGCGAAGATCCAGCAACCGCTGGTGGTCGTGCCATCGTCGCGCAATTGCGCAAACGAAGCCAGTTGCTCGCCCTTCTTCACCAGCAGCTTGGTCGGATCTTTTGGATCGTACAAGTCGGCCAGCGCACGGCCGTTGAATTCGCGAGCGATTTCTTCCGGCTGCGGGTTATGCGGCTGCGCATAATTCCACGTCAGGTTGACGATAGGATCGGGGAACTTGCCGCCCTCTTTCTTGTACATGCTACGCATGCGCAGGAACAGGCCCGACATGATCTCCAGGTCGCTGCGCGCCTGGCCCGGCGGTTCGGCCGCCTGCCAGTGCCACTGCAAGACGCGCGAAGAACTGACCAACGAACCGCGCTCTTCGGCGAAGCAGCTCGTCGGCAAGCGGAACACCTCCGTCATGATCTTGGCGGGATCGACTTCGTGGTACTGCCCGTGCGGCTTCCAGAATTCGCCCGTTTCCACAGCAAGCGGGTCCATGATGACGAGGAACTTCAGCTTCGACAGCGCTTCCGTGACCTTCTGCTTGTTCGGCGCGGACGCCAGCACATTGAAGCCCTGGCAGATATAACCCGTCATCTTGCCTTGGTGCATGTTCTCGATGGCTTGCATCAAGTCATACGGCTTGTCGAGTTTCGGCAGGTAGTCGAAGGCGTAGTTGTTCTCGGCCGTGGCGAAATCACCCCACCACGTCTTCATGAAGCTGACGTGGAATTTGCGGTAATTGCTCCAGTAGCTGAGCTGGTTCGGCCGCAGCGGCTTGGTGGCGCGCGCGGCGATATACGCATCGAAATCCTGCTCGCCCTCGTTGGGCAAGGTCATGTAACCCGGCAACAGGTTCGACATCAGGCCCAGATCGGTCAAGCCCTGGATGTTCGAGTGGCCGCGCAAGGCGTTCATGCCGCCGCCGGCGATGCCCATATTGCCCAGCAACAGCTGCACCATGGCGCCCGTGCGGATGGTTTGCGCGCCCGTCGAGTGGTGCGTCCAGCCCAGCGCGTACAGGATGGTGCCGGCGCGTCCCGGCACGGCGGTCGAAGCCAGGGCTTCCGCCACCTTGTGGAACTTGTCGGCCGACACGCCGCACGTACGTTCGACCATCTCGGTCGTGTAGCGCGCGTAGTGCTTCTTCATCATCTGGTAGACGCAGCGCGGGTGTTCCAGGGTCGGGTCGACCTTGGCGTAACCATCGTCGCCGATCTCGTAATCCCAGGTGGCCTTGTTGGTGTACTTGCCTTTTTCTTTGTCGAAACCCGAGAACAGGCCGTCCTCGAACGCATAGTCTTCGCGCACGATGAAGGGCATGTCCGTGTAGTTGCGCACGTACTCATGCTGGATCTTGTCGTTCGTCAGCAGATAATTGATGATCGCGCCGAGGAAGACGATGTCCGTGCCGGTACGCGTGGCGCAGTAGTAATCTGCCACGGATGCGGTACGGGTAAAACGCGGATCGACAACGATCAGCTTGGCCTTGTTATGTGCCTTCGCTTCCGTTACCCATTTGAATCCGCAAGGATGTGCTTCTGCTGCATTGCCGCCCATGACCAGAATCACGTCGGCATTCTTGATATCGACCCAATGATTCGTCATCGCGCCACGGCCAAACGTCGGGGCAAGACCTGCCACCGTCGGTCCGTGTCATACACGCGCCTGATTATCAAAGGTCAGCATCCCCATGCTGCGCACTGTCTTGTGGGTCAAGTAACCGACCTCGTTGCTGCCGGCGGACGCGGCCAGCATGCCGGTGGAGAGCCAGCGGTTGACGGTCTTGCCGTCGGCATTCTTTTCGATCAGGTTGGCATCGCGGTCATCCTTCATCAGGCGCGCGATCTTGTCGAGCGCCACATCCCAGGAGATCGCTTGCCATTCCGTGCCGCCCGGCGCGCGGTATTCGGGTACCTTCAGGCGGTTCGGGCTGTGGATGAAGTCCACCAGGCTGGCGCCTTTCGGGCACAGGGTGCCGCGGTTCACCGGGTGATCGGCATCGCCTTCCACGTGGATGATGCTGGAGACGGCATTTTTCGCGCCGTCACCCAGTCCATACAACAGGACGCCGCATCCTACCGAACAGTAAGGACAGGTATTGCGTGTCTCGGTCGTGCGAGACAGCTTGTATTGCCGCACTTCCGCCATCGCCTGGCCCGGTGCGAAACCGAGCAGGGCGAGGCTGGAGCCAGCAATGGTCGCGCCAGTTACCCGAAGGAACTGGCGCCTGGACATCTGAACCATATTCAGGCCTCTATGATGTGAGTAAATAAAAGTCATACGGCGTCGTGGTAGTGTCATATCACCAAGATATAAGCACCATGCCTGTGCCGTATGACAGTATTTTACCCCTCAAACCCAGTCAAGGCTCAGTCCGCCGGAAAAACTTTCCTTTAGTCAACATTAATTTGGCGGTACCGAACATTCCTTCTAAATAATGCCAGCCTGTCCGCCGCGCTTGCACATCGCTACCCACCCATGAAAAAACCCGCTCGCGAGCGGGTTTTGAGGGAGTGACAAAAATTACAGGCTGTAGCGCAAGGTCAGCGCCACATTGCGCGGCGCGCCCGGCAAGCTCAGGTTCGGGCTGGAACCGTGGCCCGAGACGATGTAGCGCGTGTCGCCGATATTGTTGACGTTCAGCTGCACTTCATAGCGGCCCGTGCGGTACGCGGCCATGGCGTCGGCCGTCACGTAGCCTGGCAGCACGACCGTGTTGCCCGGATTGGCGAAGCGGCTGCCGACGGCGTTCGCGCCGCCGCCCACCGTGAAGCCGTGGCCCAGGTCTTTCGTCAGCCACAGGTTGGCCGTGTTGCGCGCCGTCAGGGTGGCGCGCTTGCCCTTGATGGCGACGGAACTGGCCGTCGTCGTGCCCGGCGCATTCACGCTCTTGTCGACGGCGATGGAGTCGGTGATGGTGGCGTCCAGGTAAGCATAGCCTGCCATCATTTTCCAGCCATCGTGCAAGTCCGCATTGAAGGTCAGCTCCAGGCCATCCGTGCGCTGGGTGCCGACGGGCACGATGCGGTTCGTGATCGGGTCGCTGGTCTTGATATTGTCACGCTCCAGGCGGAACAGCGATACGGTGGCGTTGGCGCGGCCGCCCCACAAGTCATACTTGGCGCCCACTTCCGTGTTACGCGTGGTTTCCGGCGCCAGGTCGGCATTGTTGGCGGCCAGGGCAAAGTTTTCACCGCTAGGCTGGAACGAGCGGCTCCACGATGCGTAGTACGACTGCGTCGCACTGGGTTGCCAGACGAGGCCGGCACGGGGGCTGTAGGCAGAATCCGTGCGCGACAGGTCGGCCGTCGTCAGGCCGGCCGCATTGGCCAGGCGCGACTGCTGCTTGTAGCGGTCGTAGCGCAAGCCGGCCAGCGCCTTCCACTCGTCGCTGATGGTGATGGCGTCCTGCACGTAGGCGGCGGCCGTGTCGTAGGTGCCGAAAGTATCGCTGCGCGCGCCCAGCTTGCTGCGGTTGACCTGCGGCAGCACGGGATTGAAGATCGATACATTCGTCGCCACCACGGTCGAAGCCCAGCTCGACGCATCCTTGTTTTGCTTGCCGAACTCGGCGCCGTACAGCACTTCGTGGCGCAAAGTGCCCGTGACCAGTTTTTGCGTCAGTTCCGTCTGGTTGAACCAGCCGCTTTCGTCGCGGTTCAGCTTGGCGTGGCCCAGGCTCATCGTGCCCTTGACTTCATTGACGTTGCCGGAAATATTCGTGTTGTTGCGATCCAGGTGATAGTCGTAATAGCGGAAGGCATTGCGCAGCGACAAGGTATCGCTGAACTTGTGCGTCAGGGTGGCGGCCGTAGACACCACGCGCGACTGGCTAAAGTCGGCATCGCGGGCGTTGGCGGCGCCATAATAAGTGCCCGCGTCGACGGCGACGGGACGACCCTGGTAGGACGGGATGCCGAAGTCCGTCAGGCGGCGGTCTTCCAGGTAATCGCCCTGCAGCAGCAATTTGGTGGCGCTGGAGAGGCGGATCGCCACGCTAGGGGCCAGCGCCGTGCGGTTGATAAATTGCTGGTCGCGGTAGCTGTCCGACAATTCGCGCGCGCCCGTGACGCGCCAATCCACCGTCTCGCCGACACGGCCCACGTCAACTTCGCCGCGGCGCCCTGCCGTGTTGCTCAGGCTCAGGGCCACGTCCGTGATATCCACGCCCGGTTTTTTGGTGATGCGGTTCACCAGGCCGCCCGAGGAGCCGCGGCCGTACAGCACGGCGGCCGGCCCCTTGATCACTTCCAGGCGCTCCACGTTCGACAGGTCGCGGAAATACA
Source organism: Janthinobacterium salmonicoloratum (assembly GCF_051380845.1). Lineage (NCBI taxonomy): Bacteria > Pseudomonadati > Pseudomonadota > Betaproteobacteria > Burkholderiales > Oxalobacteraceae > Janthinobacterium > Janthinobacterium salmonicoloratum. Next base: position 1,118,743 of record NZ_JBNYXV010000001.1, read on the forward strand.
GGGCGTCATCGCGGAAGCCGTCGACAAACTGGTCGCCGATGGCCGTGAAGCCGCGGATGAATACCTGGTCGCGCTGGCCGTCGCCCGTGGACAGGCCCACGCCGGGGATATTCTTCATGATGTCCTGGATCGACATGGCGTTCTGGTCGCGGATGACGGCGGCCGGCACCACGTTGATCGTCTGCGGCACGTCGCGCAAGGCCATTTCCGTTTTGGTACCGCTGGCGGAGGTGGCGGCGACATAGCCATCCTTGTCCTTCGATGCCGTCACGGTGACGGCAGGCAAGCTTTCCTGCGCCCACGCCGCCAGTGGCGTAGCGCCCAAGGTCAAGGCGCCCAGTACGGCGATGGTGATCGGTTTACATCCTGGCTTGCGCTGTTGCTGCATACATTTCCCTGGTCAATGTTTTAATACGAATGATTATCATTAGTATTTTATCAGCCAGCGAGGGGAAAAGTAAGGTGAAATGTAAGTGATAGTACTTATGGACTAGGGACTTGATGTAAAAACACAACAGGAAATCAATATCAAAAAATAATTAAAATTGCTTTGAAAAACTATTTCCCTGCGTCAATGCTATACTTGCGGCTTGCTGGGCAGCGGTCAGCCTGACCGATATGCCCCTTGCTTCACCTCCATCGCCACGCTCAGCGTGGCGCGCCGCACAGCCATCACGCGGCACCCGATGACCCCGATCCCCTGCGCCTTGCGGCGCCTGTCCGCCCCTGCTGGCGGCGGCGATCATGACTATTAAACTGTTAGGAATTACATGAAAAACCTGAACATCGGCAGCCGACTTGGCGTCGGCTTTGCTGTCGTACTGCTGTTGCTTGCCGCCTTGACCATCACAGCCCTCGTGCGCATGCAAACGGCCAGCGACCTGACTTACCGCCTCATCAATACCAGCATCAAGAACCAGCGCATGGTGGCCGAATGGTCGAAGATCATTGAACTGAACAGTGTGCGCGGCGTCGCCTCGTTTGAAATCACCGATCCCGTCGTGCGCGCCAAGATCGAGGAAGACTTGAAAGTCGATGCGGAGCGTTCCAGCAAGCTGCAGGACGACATCGTCGCTGCGCTGCTCAACCCGGCCGTGATCGAGCAGTTCAAGGTGGTTCGCAAGGTGCGCACCGACTACGTGACGACGCGCGCGCGCGCCTTCAAGATGAAGGCCGACGGCGACGTGGCAGGCGCCAAAGTAGTGTTCGACAAGGAAGTCGCGCCGATCACCACGGCCTACCTGGCCGAAGTGAAACGCTTTGCCAACATGCAGATCAAGGCCGCCGACGGCGTCGGCGCCAGCATCATCGAAGCCTACAGCGGCACCCGCATCTTCCTGATCACCATGGGCGTGCTGGCCGTGCTGATGGGCATCGGTTTCGCGTGGTGGATCACGCGTTCGATCACCGGCCCCATCCGCGCCGCCGTGAAAGTGGCGGAAACCGTGGCAGCAGGCGACCTGAGCAGCACCATCACGGCGCAAGGCCGCGATGAAACGGGCCAGCTGATGCATGCCCTGAAAACCATGAACGACAGCCTCGTCGGCATCGTCGGCCAGGTGCGCAGCGGCACCGACACCATCGCCACGGCCTCCGCGGAAATTGCCGCCGGCAACCAGGACCTGTCGTCGCGCACGGAACAGCAAGCCAGTTCGCTGGAAGAAACAGCCTCGTCGATGGAAGAACTGACCTCGACCGTGAAGCAGAACGCGGACAACGCGCGTCAGGCCAATAAACTGGCCGGCGACGCGGCCGGCATCGCCAGCCGCGGCGGCGCCGTGGTCGCCGAAGTAGTGGCCACCATGGGCGAGATCAATACCTCGTCGAAGAAAATCGTCGACATCATTTCCGTCATCGATGGCATCGCCTTCCAGACCAACATCCTGGCCCTGAACGCGGCAGTGGAAGCGGCGCGCGCCGGCGAACAGGGTCGCGGCTTTGCCGTCGTGGCCACGGAAGTGCGCAACCTGGCGCAGCGCTCGGCAGCAGCGGCAAAAGAGATCAAGGGCTTGATCGACGACTCCGTGCAAAAAGTCGACGTGGGCACGGACCTGGTCGACAAGGCCGGCAAGACGATGGAAGAAATCGTGCAAAGCATCGGCTTCGTCACCTCCATCATGAGCGAGATCAGCAACGCCAGCGAAGAGCAAAGCGCGGGCATCGAGCAAGTCAACCAGGCCATTTCCGAAATGGACCAGGTGACCCAGCAAAATGCGGCCCTGGTGGAAGAAGCCTCGGCAGCGGCCGAAGCGATGCAGGAACAGGCGAGCGAACTGGCGCAGGTAGTCAGCGTCTTCCGCCTCGATGCCAACGCGGCGGCCACCGACCGTTTCAGCGTGAAAGCGGCGCAACGCAGCGCCCCGGCAGCACCGGCCACGCCAGCCCGCAAGGCTTCGGCCCCTGCCCTGCGCCTGCCCGTGACGCGCGCCAGCAGCAAGGCCACGGCGCCCGCAGAAGGCGAGTGGGAAGAGTTTTAAAGTGTGAGATTTAGTGCGTGGCAGTGACTGCCACGCATGCCGAACGGCCAGGCATCAGCACAGCCTGGCCTGCGCATCTTCCATGAGTTTCGCCAGCTCGCGCGGCACCGCCTGCGCCAGGAAATCGAGCGCCAGCTGTTCCGGATCGATGGCCGCGTCCAGCGGCAAGCCATGCTCGAAGCCGCCCACCATGATGCGGCAGAAATGCGGCGATTCCACCCGCGTTTCCACATACCAGCAGCCCGCATGGCCTTGCACGAAGTATTCGCCGATAAAGTAGCCGAGCATGGTTTTCACCCACTGCCAGCTCTCGTCGCGGATGACGATGGTGCGCATGGCCGCGTCGATATACGGCAGGTATTCAGCCGCGTTCGTCAACACTTCGTGCGCCGGCTGGATACCCAGGCGCTCGACAAAATTCACCAGCGAGGCGCCCAGCGCGTCATAGTAGGCATCAAAAGCCGTTTGGCTTTGCTGCAATAATTGTTCTTGTTCGTTCGACAGCATTCACACTCCACAGACATTCAACAATCCCGCCCATTTTCGAGAAATTGCGCGGCTCAGACTATCCCGTATTTTACGCCACGCTCACGTCCACCCCGGCCCGCTGCAGCAAGGTCTCATTGCGGGCGGACAGATGCGTCACCTGCAGATGCTTGCCGGCCTTGTCATAGCGCTCATACAGGGATTCGATGGCGGCGATGGCCGAGTGATCGGCCATGTGCAGGTGCCGGCAGTCGAGGATGACGCGGGCTGGATCCGACGCTGACTGGAACAGCTCCTGGAAATGCGTGGTGGAAGCAAAAAACAGGGTGCCGTGCGGCAGGTAGACGCGCATGCCAGGGCTGCTGTCATCGATGTCGGCACGCATTTCGCGCGCATGTTGCCAGGCAAAATTCAAGGCGGCGATGACGATGCCGCACAGCACAGCCATCGCCAGGTCCGTCAACACCGTGATCACCGTCACGGCAACGATCACCAGCGCATCCTGCAACGGCACCTTGCCCAGCACGCGCAAGGAACCCCAGGCAAACGTCTGCTGCGCCACGACGAACATCACGCCCACCAGGGCAGCCAGCGGGATGCGCTCGATCAGCGGTGACAGGAACAGGATGAACAGTAAAATCATCACGCCGGCCGTCACGCCCGACAGGCGCGAGCGACCGCCCGAGCTCAGGTTGATCATGCTCTGCCCGATCATGGCGCAGCCGCCCATGCCGCCAAACAGGCCCGAAACGATGTTCGAAGCACCGAGCGCGATGCATTCGCGGTTCGGCTGTCCCCGCGTTTCTGTTATCTCATCTGTGAGATTAAAGGTGAGCAAAGTTTCCAGCAAACCCACCATGGCCATCAGCGCCGCATACGGGAAGATGATGCGCAAAGTGTCCATATCCAGCGGCACGGCAGGGAAATTCAGGGCCGGCAAGCCGCCGGCGATATGCGCGAGGTCGCCCAGGGTGCGCGTGGGCAAGTGCAAGACATGGCTGAGCACGCCCACTCCCAGGATGGCCACCAACGCCGGCGGCACGGCCTTCGTGACGCGCGGCAGCACGTACACGATGGCCATGGTCAGGGCCACCAGCCCTCCCATCACATACAAGGGCATGCCTTGCAGCCATGCTTCGCCTTGCGCGGTGGCCTGGCGAAAGTGTTCCAGCTGGGCCATGGCGATGACGATGGCCAGGCCATTCACAAAGCCCAGCATCACCGGATATGGGACCATGCGGATCAATTTTCCAAGGCGCAAGATGCCGAACAAGGCCATCAAAATACCGCCGAGCACCACGGTGGCCAGCAGGTACTGCACACCATGTTGCGCCACCAGCGCCACGATGACGACGGCCATGGACCCGGCCGCGCCCGAAATCATGCCGGGGCGCCCGCCAAAGATGGCCGTCAGCGCGCAAATGATGAAGGCGCCATACAGGCCCATCAGGGGATTGAGCTGCGCCACCAGGGCAAAGGCGATGCATTCGGGCACCAGGGCGAAGGAGGTGGTCAAGCCCGCCAGGACGTTTTTTTGCAGGTTCGAGTACCACTCATCCCGAAAAGTTGTGTTGATCATTGCGTCGAATCCAAAGTCGGAACAGGAAAATGCCGGCCTGATGGACAATAATCAGGCACAGCCATGCCAGCAGGCGTCACAGAAAAGCTGCGCTGAGGTCGATCGGAGCAGGAAAGTCGTCAGTGACTACATCGGTATGGCGGAAAGGGGAAGTTTCATCAAGGCGCCAGGCGGCGCGGCTGAGCTTGCCGGCATTATACAAGATGCGCAGCCGGCAAAAAGATGGACAAAAAAATAGCCCACTCGAAAGTGGGCTATTTTTTTCATCTGGAGGCGAGGACGGGAATCGAACCCGTCTAAACGGCTTTGCAGGCCGCTGCATAACCTCTTTGCTACCTCGCCAGAGGAACTGCTTGGATGGGCCTTTCGGCCCACCTTGAAAACTGGAGCGGGAGAAGAGTCTCGAACTCTCGACCTCAACCTTGGCAAGGTTGCGCTCTACCAACTGAGCTACTCCCGCATTGGAGCTTGGTTACTGCCTAATCACGCTTGCTACTGCAGCGGATAAAAAAAGGAAGCCAGCTTAGCTTCCCTTTAGAATTCTGGAGCGGGAGAAGAGTCTCGAACTCTCGACCTCAACCTTGGCAAGGTTGCGCTCTACCAACTGAGCTACTCCCGCATTGGAGCTTCTATTTTCTGCTACTGCCATCTTGCTGTACTGCTGTACTGCTTCAGCTTTCGCTGGAGCGGGAGAAGAGTCTCGAACTCTCGACCTCAACCTTGGCAAGGTTGCGCTCTACCAACTGAGCTACTCCCGCATACGAACCGCTATTTTACTGCTTTTTACTACCGTTTACCAGTGCTGTTTTACTGCTGATCCAGCATTCACTGGAGCGGGAGAAGAGTCTCGAACTCTCGACCTCAACCTTGGCAAGGTTGCGCTCTACCAACTGAGCTACTCCCGCAGTGGACAACATTGTATCAGAAGCTCTACTACATCACCAGTACTACTTTTTACTGCATCTGCTGTTTTTACCTATGACACGATCCAGAAAACTGGAGCGGGAGAAGAGTCTCGAACTCTCGACCTCAACCTTGGCAAGGTTGCGCTCTACCAACTGAGCTACTCCCGCGTCATCAACAACAGGCCAGCATTATAGAGGGATTACAGGGGCTGTCAACGGGCAATATCTGGTCTTTTGCAAAATATTCCGAAGAAAGCCGCCAATCCCACCTTAAGGTCCGCCGAATAGCGTAGCGAGCAAGCTCAATATCGTGTTGAGTAGCGGAGCTGCACGAAGGTACAGCGAGCAACGGAGACGCGAGAGTGAGCTGCGCAGTAGCTAGGCGGAGTGGCCTTAGTGCAAATTTCCCGCTTTTTCCTTAATCAAAGGCCATGCCAGGCGCAAATAATAGAACATCGACCACACCGTCAGCACGCAGGCTATCCACAGCAGCTTCTCGCCCCACACGTGGGTGTCGATCGCGCCAAAGATCACGTCGTGATACAGCAGCAAGGGAATGGCCGTCATTTGCGCGGCCGTCTTGATCTTGCCGATCGAGCTGACGGCCACCGATTTCGATGCACCGATCTGCGCCATCCATTCGCGCAATGCGGAAATCGTGATTTCGCGGCCGATGATGATGAAGGCCAGCACGGCATTCACACGGTCCAGCTGCACCAGCACCAGCAAGGCGCCCGCCACCATCAGCTTGTCGGCTACCGGGTCGAGGAAGGCGCCAAAGGCCGAGGTCTGGTTCCAGCGTCGCGCGAGGAAACCGTCGAACCAGTCGGTCACGGCGGCAACAATGAAGACCAGGGTGGCAACCAGATTCTGGTCGCCATGCAGCAGCATCGACGGCGGCAGGTAAAACACCCCGACGACGAGCGGTATCAGGGCCACGCGCAGCCACGTCAAAAGGATGGGAATATTAAAAGGCATAAGGGTGCAATCGGCCGACGGGTAAATTGAATATGAAGAAAGTGTGAAGAAAGCGCCACTAGTCTACATGGCCCCGGGGTATTAGCCTAGTCCGCTTGCCGCAGCGCCGGACCAGGCCACCTGTCCATCAATGCAGCTGCTTGTAGATTTCTTCCGCAAGTTGCGTGGAAATCCCCTCCACCGACATCAGGTCCTCGATGCTGGCGTCGACCACGCCGCGCAAGCCGCCAAAGCGCGACAGCAGTTTCTGGCGGCGCTTGGCGCCGATACCTTCTATTTCTTCCAGGCGCGACGTCTGGCGCGTCTTGGCCCGCTTGGCGCGCATGCCGGTAATGGCGAAGCGGTGCGCCTCGTCGCGAATTTGCGCGATCAGCATCAGCGCCGCCGATTCCTTGCCCAATTCCTGCGCCGCGCGGCCATCAACAAACAGCAGGGTTTCCAGGCCCACCTTGCGCCCTTCTCCCTTGGCTACGCCGACGATCAGGCTGATATCGAGCCCCAGTTCGGCGAACACCTGGCGCGCCATTTCGATCTGTCCCTTGCCGCCGTCGATCAGCACCACGTCGGGCATCACGCCATCGCCATTCGCCACTTTCTCGTAGCGGCGCATGAGGACCTGGCGCATGGCCGCGTAGTCGTCGCCGGGGGTGATGTCGTTGATGTTGTAGCGCCGGTACTCGCCGTTCTGCATGGCGTGGTGGTGGAACACCACGCACGAGGCCTGCGTCGCCTCGCCCTGCGTGTGGCTGATGTCGAAACACTCCACGCGCAGGCTGTCGAGGTCTTCCGTTTCCAGGCGCAAGGCCTCGGCCAGCGCGCGCGTGCGCGACTGCTGCGAACCCTGCTCGGACAACAATCGCGCCAGCGAAATCTCGGCGCCCTTCTGCGCCATCTCCAGCCACTGGCGGCGCTGCCCCTGCGGCTGGAAGATCAGGTTGATACGGTGGCCACACTGCTCCATCAAGGCCACCATCAGGGCCGGCTGGTCGAATTCGATATTCAGGATCAGGGTGCCGGGGATGAATTTTTCCGTATAGTGCTGCGCCAGGAAGGCGGCGAGCACTTCCACTTCGATCGGCTCTTCGGCAATCGCCGCCGCGTCGCTGAGCTGGCTGGGGAAGTAGGCGCGGTCGCCCAGGTGGCGCCCGCCGCGCACCATGGCCAGGTTGACACAGGCGCGTCCGCCCTGCACCAGCACGGCGAGGATGTCGACATCGGCATCGCCCGTCGTTTCCATGCTTTGCTGGTGCAGCACGCGCGACAGTGAAGCGATCTGGTTGCGCACCACCACGGCCTGTTCGAATTTCAACTCGGCCGCAAACGCATGCATCTTCTTTTCCAGGTCGGCCAGCACTTCGCTCTGGCGCCCGCGCAGGAAGCGCGCCGCGTTTTCCACGTCGTTCTTGTAGTCTTCCTTGCTGATCAGGTCCACGCATGGCGCGCTGCAACGGCCGATCTGGTGCAGCAGGCAGGGCCGCGTGCGGTTGGCGTAGACGCTGTCCTCGCAGGTGCGGATCAGGAACACCTTTTGCAGGATCTGCATCGATTCCTTGACGGCCCAGGAACTGGGGAACGGCCCGAAATACTGGTTTTTCTTGTCCACCGCGCCCCGGTAATACACCATGCGCGGCGCATCGCCATTGGTGATTTTCAAATACGGATACGACTTGTCGTCGCGGAACAGGATGTTGTAGCGCGGTTGCAGCGCCTTGATCAGGTTGTTTTCCAGGATCAAGGCTTCCGCTTCGCTGTGCGTGACCGTCGTTTCCAGGCGCGCGATGCGCTCGACCATCATGGCGATGCGGGGGCTGGCCAGGTTTTTCTGGAAATAGCTGGACACGCGTTTTTTCAAGTCGCGCGCCTTGCCGACATACAGCACCTTGTCGGCGGCGTCGAAATAGCGATACACGCCGGGCAAGTTCGGCAACTTGGCAACAGTGGCCAGCACCTGCACGCGCGGGTCGGGCGGCGTTTCCGCTAAGGATGGTTCTGGGCTTGCTTCGGTCATTGCTGGCTCATTGCACACTTATAGTTACACTGCTTGCTCTACGATCACAAACGCGACCGCATATTCTTCTTCATCGCTGATCGTCACTTGCGCGCTCAGGCGGTGCTTTTCCATGAACTCTGCCAGCACGCCGCTGCAGACGATCATCGGCTTGCCGCTGGGATGGTTCAGCATCTGCGCGGCGGGCCAGGTCATCGGCATGCGCAAGCCCAGGCCGATGGCCTTGGAAAACGCCTCCTTGGCCGCGAAACGCGTGGCCAGGAAGCGTATGCCGCGCACGGCATTCTTGGCGCTGCGGGCGCGGAATTTTTCCAGTTCCTGCGGCCCCAGTATCTTTTTCGCGAAACGCTCGCCATGGCGCGCCAGGGCCGCCTCGATGCGGGGAATCTTGCAGATATCAGTGCCGATGCCGTAGATCATGCTGAGCTCCTTTGTTCGTGCGTTTAGGCTTTGCCAGCGAGGCGCGTGGCCACCATGATGGCCTTCATTTCGCGCACGGCATTTTCCCAGCCGACAAACACGGCATGCGCGACGATGGCGTGGCCGATGTTCAGTTCAGCAATGTCCGGAATGGCGGCGATGGCCTGCACATTGGTGTAATGCAAGCCGTGGCCCGCGTTGACTTTCAAGCCGCGGCCCACGCCGAACAGCACGCCCGCCTTGATGCGTTCCAGCTCCGCCAGTTGCTCGGCGCCTTGCGTATCGGCGTAGCGCCCCGTATGCAGCTCGATCACGGGCGCACCGAGCTCGGCGGCGGCGGCGATCTGCTGCTCGTCCGCATCGATGAACAGGCTCACGCGGATGCCCTCGCCTTGCAATTGCTGCACGGCCGCCTGCACTTCCTTGAAGTAGCGCACCACGTCCAGCCCCCCTTCGGTCGTCACTTCCGTGCGTTTTTCCGGCACCAGGCAGACGTCGGCAGGCTTAATGCGGCAGGCGAAATCAATCATCTCAGCCGTGACGGCCGCTTCCAGGTTCATGCGCGTGAGCAATTGCGGCGCGATGGCGATGACGTCCGCATCCTTGATGTGGCGGCGGTCTTCGCGCAAATGCAGGGTGATGGCGTCGGCGCCCGCCTGCTCGGCCAGCAGGGCCGCGCGGATCGGGTCCGGATACGCGGTGCCGCGCGCATTGCGCAAGGTAGCCACGTGATCGATATTGACGCCCAGGTCGATGACGGGGCCGGAAGGCTGCAAAAAGCTCATAGTGATGGTATCCGTAAAATGCCGTAGCGCCGCAATGAGGTAAAGAGCAGCGCTACAGCTGCATTAAATCGATCAGTATCTGGCGCGTATTCAAGGTAGCGCCACCCAGTTGATGGGCCAGCAAAAAGCGCATCAGCAGCTTGCTTTGCGCCTGCGTGGCCACGTCAAGATAATCTTCGCGCTCCATGTCGAGCAGGGTCTTGCCCGTGATCTTAGGCCAGGCGTCGGCAGCGCGCGCCGGGCGCGGCCCCCTCTCCGGGTCGACCACGTACACCTGCCCCGCATCGACGGCCTGGCGCGTGCCCGTGCAGCGCGTCAGGTCGGCCGCCACGCCCGTTTCCTTGAGCAGGGCGCGCTCGAATTTGCGCAGCACGATGGGCGGCGGCTCATTGTGCGCCAGTTGATTCAAGGTGGCAACGTAGTGGTCGAACAGGACGGGATGCGGGTCGTCGCGCGCGAGCAATTTGACCAGCAATTCGTTCAAATAAAAGCCGCACAGCAAGGCGGTCTTTTCCAGCGGCAACATGCCGCCCACCCATTCCGCGCCGGTGAGGATGCGCAGTTCGGATTTGCCAGTCCAGCCCGCTTGCAGCGGTTGAAACGTCTGCAGCACGCCGCGCAACTGCGAATGGGGCCGCTTGGCGCCCTTGGCGACGAGCGCGATGCGGCCGTACTCGCGCGTAAACACGTCGACGATGAGGCTGGTTTCTTTATGCGGATAGCTGTGCAGCACGAAGGCTGGCTGGCCCGTGATGCGGCCGTCGCGCGTGGGCGGACGGCTGCGCCGGGGCGCTGAGGGAGGTACGGCCGGCGGCACGATGGCCGCCGGCGCGGGGGCAGGTACGGAGACAGCAGGTGAAGCTGGCGCGATGTCAGGCTGCGCTGGCGTGGTGGTGCTCATGCGTGTAGCGTCGCCCCCGGGTTGCGGCTTACTCGTAGCCGTAGGCGCGCAAGCCCGCCTCGTTGTCGGCCCAGCCCGACTTGACCTTGACCCAGATTTCCAGGTACACGGGGCCGCCGAACAGCTTTTCCATATCCAGGCGGGCCTGGGTGGAAACTTCCTTCAGGCGTGCGCCCTTGTTGCCGATGATCATGGATTTGTGCGTATCGCGCTCGACCAGAATGGCGGCAAACACGCGGCGCAAATCGCCTTCCTGTTCGAATTTCTCGATCAGCACGGTGCTCGTGTACGGCAATTCGTCGCCGACAAAACGGAACAGTTTTTCGCGCACGATTTCCGAGGCGAGGAATTTTTCGCTGCGGTCGGTGATGTCGTCCGGGCCAAAGATGGGCTGGTTTTCCGGCAGGAAGCGCTTGATCTCGTTCTGCAAGCCTTCCAGCTGGAAATGCAGCTTGGCCGAGACGGGCACGATGGCGGCAAAGTCGCGCATGGCGGCAATCTTTTGCGCGAACGGCAGCAGCACGGCCTTGTCCTTCACGCGGTCGGATTTATTGATGACGAGGATGCACGGCACTTCCTTCGGCAGCAGGTCCATCACTTGCTGGTCGGCCGGGCCGAAGGTACCCGCCTCGATCACGTACAAAATCACGTCCGAGGAAATCAGCGTGTTCGTCACGGTTTTATTCAGCGTCTTGTTCAGCGCGTTCGAGTGGCGCGTCTGGAAGCCAGGCGTGTCGACATAGATGAACTGCGCGTCCGGTACCGTCTGGATGCCCGTGATGCGGTGGCGCGTGGTTTGCGCCTTGCGCGAAGTGATGCTGACCTTCGCGCCGATCAGCACGTTCATCAGGGTCGATTTGCCCACGTTGGGGCGGCCCACGATGGCGATATAGCCACAGCGGAAGTTGTCGGGCATTTTGGTGGCTGTCATGCTAGTGTCGATTCTGTTTAGTGTGAGCGGCGATCGCCGGGGCAGCCGGGGCTGCCGCGTCGTCGCTCTGGATGGTGGCAATGCCGGCCAGCTTGAGCTGGGCGGCGCGCGGTTTCGGCTTGCGGCTGGCGGCTGGCGACTTCAACAGCGCCTGCTCGGCCACTTCCAGCGCCAGTTTGGCGGCGGCTTGCTCACCGGCGCGGCGGCTTCCGCCACGGCCGTAGACCTGGATATTCAATTTCGGCACCAGGCATTCGATCTCGAATTCCTGGCTGTGGGCGGCGCCGTGGGTGGCCACCACGTTGTACTGTGGCAGCGAAATTTTCTTGCTTTGCAAAAACTCCTGCAGCAGGGTCTTGGCATCCTTGCCCAGGGTTTGCGGATCGACCGAGTCGAGGATGGGGATGTAGAAGGCGCGGATCACCGTGCTGGCGGCATCGAAGCCCGTGTCGAGGAAAATGGCGCCCAGCAAGGCTTCCAGGGTATCGGCGAGGATCGATGGACGGCGGAAGCCGCCCGACTTCAGTTCGCCTTCGCCCAGGCGCAGGAATTGCGACAATTCCAGCTTTTGCGCGATTTCATACAGCGACTGCTGCTTGACCAGGTTGGCGCGCAGGCGCGACAGGTCGCCCTCGTCGATGGACTTGAAGCGTTCATACAGGATGGAGGCGACCACGCAGTTGAGGATGGAGTCGCCGAGGAATTCCAGCCGCTCGTTATGCAAACTGCTGTGGCTACGATGCGTCAAGGCTTGCTGCAACAGGCCAGCATCCTGGAACGTATAACCTAAACGGGTTTGCAATAGCTGAAGATTCATTGTTGTTTCTGTGTCATCTGAGTAATTCGGCTGGCCGCCGCGCGGGGAATCGGCGCGGCGGCCATGGTTGGTCCATTACAGACCAGGCCGGCTTAGTGTATGCCGCCCACGCGTTTCGGATTGCTGAAGTTCATCCACACCAGGAAAGCCTTGCCGACGATATTCTCGTTCGGCACGAAGCCCCAGTAGCGGCTGTCCGCGCTATTGTCGCGGTTGTCGCCCATCATGAAATAATTGCCTTGCGGCACTACACACGTAAAACCGTCTTCGTTGTAGTTGCACGCATCCTTGTGCGGGAAATCCTTTACTTCGCGCAAGTTCAACGTAGGAGCAGGCTCGTCGTTAAGGATGCGGTGGCTCACGCCCGTCAGGTTTTCTTCCAGCTGCTTGTGGTAGACCGTGCTTTCATCGTCCAGATAGTCGTCCAGCGGAGTGTAGGCCACTTCCTTGCCATTGACCGTCAAGCGCTTGTTTTCATAGGTGATTTTATCACCGGGCACGCCGATCACGCGCTTGATATAGTCTTGCGACATATCTTTCGGGTACTTGAACACCATCACGTCGCCGCGCTGCGGATCGTTGACTTCGATGATCCGCTTATTGACGATCGGCAAACGAATGCCATAAGTAAACTTATTGACCAAGATCAGGTCGCCCACCAGCAAGGTTGGCACCATCGAGCTCGACGGAATCTTGAATGGCTCGTACAGGAACGAACGCAGGCAGAACACGAGGGCGATAACGGGGAAGAAGCTGCCCGAATACTCGACCCAGGTCGGCTGGCGCAACAGGGCCGCCTCGATGGTGGCGCGGCTGCCGCCCGCATCGGACTTGATGCCCTCGGCGGCCAGCTTGGACTGGCGCGCATCGAACTCGGCCAAGGCAAGGTCGGCCGCCTTGCGGCGCTGCTTGGACAGATAAAACACATCCAGGCACCAGACCAGGCCCGTCAACACCATCAGCACGAACAGGATTAAAGCGAAATTTCCTAAAATCACTTGCAGGTTCATTGATTAACCATCCACTTGTAAAATTGCCAGGAATGCTTCTTGCGGGATTTCCACGGAACCCACTTGCTTCATGCGTTTCTTACCCGCTTTTTGTTTTTCCAGCAATTTTTTCTTGCGGCTAATGTCGCCGCCATAGCACTTGGCCAGCACGTTCTTGCGCAAGGCTTTCACGTTCTCGCGCGAAATGATGTTCGCGCCGATGGTCGCCTGAATGGCCACGTCGAACATCTGGCGCGGGATCAGTTCGCGCATCTTGGCGGCCACCTGGCGGCCACGGTACTGGCTGTTCGAACGGTGGACGATGATGGCCAGCGCATCGACTTTTTCGCTGTTGATCAGCATGTCGACCTTGACCACGTCGGCCGCGCGGTATTCCTTGAACTCGTAATCCATCGAGGCATAGCCGCGCGACGTCGATTTCAGGCGGTCGAAGAAGTCCAGCACGATCTCGGCCATCGGCATTTCATACACGAGCTTGACCTGGCGGCCGTGGTAGCTCATGTCCATCTGGATGCCGCGCTTGCCGATACACAGGGTAATCACGGAACCCACGTATTCCTGCGGCATGTACAGATTGACCGTGACGATAGGCTCGCGCACTTCCTCGATGCGCGACGGATCGGGCATCTTCGACGGATTGTCGACGTTGATCATGGTGCCGTCGCGCTGGATTACTTCGTACACCACGGTTGGCGCCGTGGTAATCAGGTCCATGTCGAATTCGCGCTCGAGGCGTTCCTGCACGATTTCCATGTGCAGCAAGCCCAGGAAGCCGCAGCGGAAGCCGAAGCCCAGCGCCTGCGATACTTCCGGCTCGTACATCAGGGCCGCGTCGTTCAGTTTCAGCTTTTCCAGCGAATCGCGCAGCGCGTCGTACTGGTTCGCTTCCACAGGGAACAGGCCGGCAAACACTTGCGGCTGCACTTCCTTGAAGCCAGGCAATGGCGCGGCGGCAGGACGGCTGGCCAGGGTGACGGTATCGCCCACCTTAGCCGCCTTCAATTCCTTGATGCCGGCGATGATGAAGCCCACCTGGCCTGCCGACAGTTGCGGCAAGGATTGCGAACGGGGCGAAAACACGCCGATGTCTTCCACCAGCTGCACCGAATCGGTGGCCATCAGGCGGATCTTGTCTTTCGGTTTCAGGGTGCCGTTGACCACGCGCACCAGCATGACCACGCCCACATAGGCGTCATACCAGGAGTCGACGATCAGCGCCTGCAGCGGCGCATCGGGGTCGCCTTTCGGTGGCGGCACCTTGACGATCAGTTGCTCGAGCACGTCCAGCACGCCGAAGCCCGTCTTGGCCGAGCAATGCACGGCGTCGGCCGCGTCGATGCCGATCACGTCTTCGATCTCGGCAATGGCGTTCGGTGGGTCGGCGTTCGGCAAGTCGATCTTGTTCAGCACGGGCACCACTTCCACGCCCAGGTCCAGCGCCGTGTAGCAGTTCGCCACCGTTTGCGCTTCCACGCCTTGCGACGCGTCAACCACCAGCAGCGCGCCTTCGCAGGCCGACAGCGAGCGCGACACTTCATAGCTGAAGTCGACGTGGCCTGGCGTATCGATCAGGTTCAGGTTGTAGATCTGGCCATCGCGGGCCTTGTAGTGCAAGGCTGCCGTTTGCGCCTTGATCGTAATGCCGCGTTCGCGCTCCAGATCCATCGAATCGAGCACTTGCGCCTCCATCTCGCGGTCGGACAAGCCGCCGCACAATTGAATGATGCGGTCAGCCAGGGTCGATTTACCGTGGTCAATATGGGCGATGATGGAGAAGTTGCGTATGTTATTCATTAACTAATATATGTGCGAGTGACAACACTGCTTTAACAGGAATCAAGGGGATCATGTCCGGGCCAAACAGGGCCAAAACCAGGCGCCCCACTCATGATGAAAAAAGCGCTCCGAGCAGGACATCTGCATGCCCAGGCGAGCGCTTTTGAAGCGACAGAAGCTGCTGCCTCGGACAGTAGCTTTTTCGACCTCCCCATTTTACCGGATTTCAGAGTAGAAAGCCCGTCTTTCAGAGGCCGGCACAGGGCAAGCCGACATTTTCAGCTGTTTTTAGCACCAGAATGGTGCAATGCAGTGTCAATATTGATAGTTAAGCTACGCCAGGCAACGCCGCACAGCTGCCTCATCCAGAAAATAATGGCATAGCTCGGGCTGCGCCAGGTCGCCAAACAGCACCGGCACCAGTTCGTCGAAACGCGCCAGCAGCGAGGCATCGGGCGACGCATCGATGTCGATCACCTCGACGGTAAAGGGCTTTTCAGGCGGCTGCAGCAAAAGCAAGGCGTCGAGCATGTCCTGGCATAAATGGCAGTAACTGCGGGAATAGAGGGTAAAGTGCATGGGAAACTTGAATAACCGCAGGAACGGCGACTGAGGCCGGACGGGGACGCCTGGTCCCTGAGGTCCGACCCCAGCCTTTGCGGGGTGCGGGTTGAAAAGTTATTTTGCCGATGGACGCAGCGAAACGAATTGCGCCACGTCGCCACGGCGCACCAGCACGGCCGACGACTTTTTCGGATCGAGCTTGGCGACCAGGGCATTGAACTGCTTGGCGTCTTTCACGGCAACATTGTTCAACTGTAAAATCACGTCGCCAGGCTGCAGGCCAGCCAAGGCCGCCACGCCATCCGCCTCGTCCACTTGCACGCCGGCATCGATTTTCAGCTCCTGCTTCTTCGCGGCCGACACGTCGCTGACCTTCAGGCCCAGTGCATTGACGGCTTGCGCTTCCGGCTCCTTGGCGCCCTTCTTCACCGTTTTCTCGCCTTCCAGCTCGACAACGGTGACGGGAATGTCCTGCTGCGCGCCCTTGCGCCAGACGGTGACCGTGGACTTGCCGTTGACGGCCGCGCCGCCTACCAGACGTGGCAGGTCGGACGAACGCTCGATCTGGGCGCCGTTAAATTTCAAGATGATGTCGCCCGGCTTGATGCCCGCCTTGTCGGCCGGGCCACCCGGCTCCACCATCGACACTTGCGCGCCCTTGGCATTCGGCAAGCCCAGCGATTCCGCCACGTCCTTGCTCACTTCGCCGATCTGCACGCCGATACGACCGCGCACGACCTTGCCCGTCTTTTTCAGCTGCTCACCCACGCGCATGGCTTCATCGATGGGCACGGCAAAAGAAATGCCATTGTAGGCGCCGGACAAGGTGGCGATCTGCGAATTGATGCCGATCACCTCGCCGCGCATATTGATCAGCGGACCGCCCGAGTTGCCGGGATTGACGGCCACGTCGCTCTGGATCAGGGGCAGATAGTCGCCCGTATCGCGTGACTTGGCGGAAATGATGCCGGCCGTCACCGTGTTTTCCAGGTTGAACGGCGAACCGATGGCGATGACCCACTCGCCCACGCGTATCTTGTCCGAGTCGCCGATGGTCAGCCGCGGCAGATTGCCGCCCTCGATTTTCAGCAGGGCCACGTCGGTGCGCGCATCGGCACCGATCACCTTGGCCTTGAATTCGCGCTTGTCCGTCAGGGTCACGTACACCTCATCGGCGCCGTCCACCACGTGGGCATTGCTCAGCACGTAGCCATCGGCCGAGATGATGAAGCCGGAACCCACGCCGCGCTGCACTTCCTGCTCCTGCGGCACGGCGCGACGGCCGCCGCGCGGCGCCTGCTGGCGCGGCGTCGGCATGGCGCCGCCGAAGAAGCGGCGCAGGAATTCCTGCATTTCCTGTTCATCCTGGCCGCCAGCGCTGGCGCCGCCCATTTTCAGGCGCTCGGTGGTGCGGATATTCACCACGGCCGGGCCGACTGCGTCGACCAGGTCCGAGAAATCAGGCAGTTTTACAGCCGGCACAGCGGCCTGCGCCTGTGGCGCCATGCCCAGCATGGTGGGAGCAAGGAAGACGCCAGCCGTACCGAACAATAAGGCGGAAAGCGTCTTCACTGAAAACGACTTGCTGGCGGCACACATGTTTTTTTTCATGGAAAGGATCTTTTCGAGTATATAAACGGATCAAAACGCGGATCAGGCGATTGCCTACGTGCATGATTGGCCGTCATGACGGAACCTCAGGGGCAAACACACCTGATAGCGCGCATGGCAAACAATGCAACAATATATCGCAAAAGCAAGATATTGCCTGCTCATAGTGTCAATCGTACCGAAGTCCAGTGTCAAGGGGGCAAAGAGGAGGTTAAGCCTGGCATAAGATGGCGCAGCGCTAACGCTAGCGTTGCGCCAGCGGTCCCGCTTCCAGCGGTTCGGCCACGCCCGGCGGCACGATGGGGGCGGACAGCGGTGGTAGCGGCTCCGCATGGGCGGCCGGCCCATCGGGCGCCACCTCGGCGGCTAGCCGACTTGCCAGGCGCGCGTCGAATTGGGCGCTCAGTGCATGACCGTACTGCTCCGAGCGCAGCACGTCGCCGATCTGGCGATAGGCCTCCCAGGCTTGCCGTCCCGATGGCGTATCGAGGGCGGCAAAAGCCAGTTCGAGTTCGCTCGCCGCCAGCTCGCCATCGGCCAGCGCAGAAATAATCTCGTGCAATTGTGTGTGCGTATCCATGATGGGTCCTGCCA
Source organism: Janthinobacterium salmonicoloratum (assembly GCF_051380845.1). Taxonomy (NCBI): domain Bacteria; kingdom Pseudomonadati; phylum Pseudomonadota; class Betaproteobacteria; order Burkholderiales; family Oxalobacteraceae; genus Janthinobacterium; species Janthinobacterium salmonicoloratum. The sequence goes on from NZ_JBNYXV010000001.1 coordinate 1,136,585, forward strand.
TTTCAAGAGGATCAGTGCGAAAACCGGACGCAGCCATGCCAATCTCATACTCCCCAGATTACCAGCGCTTGTCAATCGGCATGTCCAGCAACGGTTTCAATTTCTCCGCAATCACTTCGCGCGCGCGAAAAATCCGGCTGCGCACGGTGCCGATGGGGCACGCCATGATTTCCGATATCTCTTCATAGCTCAGGCCCTCGATCTCGCGCAGCACGATGGCCGTGCGCAACTCGATGGGCAGCACATCCATGGCCGCATTGACGGTGGCCGCGATCTGTTTGCTGGCCAGCACCGATTCGGGTGTATTGTTGTCGCGCAATTTATTGCCATCGTCGAAGGATTCCGCCTGCTCGGCGTCGGCATCGCTGGACGTGGCGGCGCGCCGCCCTTGCGTGACGAGATAATTCTTGGCCGTATTGACGCCGATGCGATACAACCAGGTATAAAAGGCGGCATCGCCGCGAAAATGTCGCAGCGCCCGGTAAGCCTTGATAAAGGTTTCCTGCACCACGTCCTCGGCCTCCGCCTGGTCATGCACAAGACGCGACACGAGACGCATCAAGCGGCGCTGATATTTCGATACCAGCACATCAAATGCCCGTTTGTCGCCAGCCTGCACCCGCTCGACCAGTAACTGATCATACTCGCGCTCTGTGCTCACGCCCAATGTCCCTGTAGTCATGCAGCGTGGGCGCCTGTATGGATATAGAGTTAGCCCGCTGCAAGAAGTTCAGTGTTCGTCCCACTTTTATTCTCCCCCGCTCCGCGCCGCGATAGCCCGGCAAGCCACGGCCAGCGGGCGGAACGCGGAGCAGCAGTTGCCGCGCTGCACCAGCACATCCGTGCGCCGTCCGGCGGCATCCGCCAGGCACAGCACCAGCAGCGACGGCCACAAGGTCGAGCCAGGCAACAGGCGCAAGCCCGACGGCGCCACAGGGACCGGCCCGGCCGACTCCACCACCACGTCAGCAGCAATCTCCGGCGCCGCGCCATGCTCTAGATATACCGCCAGCCGCAACTGCCCAACCGGCGAAATATCAAGCGCCTGCGGCTTTCTGCGCCAGAGCAGCAAAACCAGCACAAACACGCCGCCAGCCGCACTCAGCAGTGCACCGCTCCAGCCCAGCGCATAGCCGCCCACCAGTTGGCCAGGACCAGGTACGGCCGCAGCGCGCCACATGCCGCTCAAGGGCCAGGCGGCCAACACCGCACACAGCCCCAGCAGCACTTGCAACAGGCGCAAACAGACAGGCGTGCGAATGACAGCCGCTACCGCGATTGACATAGTGCAAACTCAATGGGAAAAACATCAGGCGCGCCGGCACCATGCCGGGCAAATTCAGGCGCCAACGAACGTTGGCGCCGAATCAGCGCTCACTACGGTTTGACCGTAGCGAGCGCTTGAAAGTTCTTGCTTATTTCGCTTTACCGAAAATCAGCGTGCCATTCGTTCCGCCGAAGCCGAACGAATTCTTCACTGCATAATCGATCTTCATATCACGCGCCGTGTTGGCACAGAAATCAAGGTCGCACGCCGGATCCTGGTTGAAGATGTTGATGGTCGGTGGCGACACCTGATGGTGCAATGCCAAGACCGTAAACACCGCTTCCAGACCGCCCGCGCCGCCCAGCAAATGGCCCGTCATCGACTTGGTCGAGTTGACGACCAGATTCTTGGCGTGCTCGCCGAAGGTGCGCTTGATGCCCATCACTTCCGCCACGTCGCCTTGCGGGGTCGACGTGCCGTGCGCGTTCAGGTACTGAATCTGATCCGCGTTCAAGCCAGCGTTGTTGAGGGCCGCGATCACCGATTTGCTGCCGCCGCTACCATCTTCCAGCGGCGAGGTCATGTGATAAGCATCTGCGCTCATCCCGAAACCATGCACTTCGGCATAGATCTTGGCACCACGGGCCACCGCGTGCTCGTACTCTTCCAGCACCATGACGCCAGCGCCTTCGCCCAGCACGAAGCCGTCGCGGTCGGTATCCCACGGACGCGATGCCGTTGCCGGATCGTCGTTGCGGGTCGACAAGGCACGCGCCGAAGCGAAACCGCCCAAGCCCAGTGGCGACACGGTCGATTCAGCACCGCCGGCAATCATGACGTCGGCATCGCCGTATTCGATCATGCGCGCTGCGGCACCGATGCTGTGCAAACCGGTGGTACACGCTGTAACGATCGCCAGGTTCGGGCCCTTCAGACCATATTTGATCGAAAGGTTGCCAGAGATCATGTTAATGATCGAGGCAGGCACGAAAAATGGCGAGATACGGCGCGGACCGCGCTTTTCGTACTCGGACTTGGTTTCTTCAATCAGCGGCAAGCCACCGATACCGGAACCGATGATCACGCCGATGCGCTCGGCGTTTTCTTCGGTCACTTCCAGGCCGGAGTCCTGCATCGCCTGGATGCCTGCAGCCATGCCGTAATGGATAAAGGTATCCATGTGGCGGGCTTCCTTACCGGAGATGTACTCTTCGATATTGAAACCTTTGACTTCACCAGCAAAATGCGTGGTGAATGGCAGTGCATCGAACTTGGTAATCGTGGCAATGCCGGATTTACCTTCAATGATTGCGCCCCACGCCTCGGCAATAGTATTGCCGACAGGTGAAACGCAGCCCAGGCCGGTGACAACAACACGACGGTTTTTAGAACGGCTCAAGCGATTCTCCTGAAGTCGGTCAGACAGGCTTAGGCCTTGACGTGTGCGGTGGCGTAGTCGATCGCCTGTTGCACGGTGGTGATTTTTTCAGCTTGTTCGTCAGGGATTTCCATTTCGAATTCGTCTTCCAGGGCCATGACCAGTTCCACGGTGTCCAGGGAATCGGCGCCGAGATCGTCGACGAAAGAGGATTCGATTTTGATGTCTGCTTCTGCAACGCCCAGTTGCTCAGCGACGATTTTCTTAACGCGTTGTTCGATATCCGACATGTTATGGCTCCAAAGTGTGTGTTACGGAAAGTGCGCGCATTTTATCAGGTTTGCGCGTCCGAATACTAATTTCGGTGTCTGCTGCTAATTCAACCGAAGCTGCTGCTAAAAGATGCGATTATAGACAAAAACGGCCGTTGAATCATGCCACAAACGCCCGCCCTGTCTAGCTTTCACATCAATTCATGTACATTCCGCCGTTCACGTGCAGGGTTGTGCCCGTGATATACGCCGCTTGCGGCGAGGCCAAAAAGGCCACCGCAGCTGCTACGTCTTCCGGTTTGCCCAGGCGGGACAGGGGAATTTGCGTCAACAGGGCCGCGTGCTGCTCTTCGCTCAGGGCCTTGGTCATGTCGGTATCGATGAAGCCCGGGGCGATGCAGTTCACGGTAATGTTGCGGCTGCCGATTTCGCGCGCCAGGGCGCGGCTCATGCCTTCCACGCCGGCCTTGGCCGCCGCGTAATTCATTTGCCCCGGATTACCCGACGAGGCCACCACCGACGTAATGTTAATGATACGCCCTGCCTTGGCTTTCATCATGCCGCGCAACACGGCGCGCGACAGGCGGCCGACGGCCGACAGGTTGGTGGAAATCACGCTATCCCACTCTTCATCCTTCATGCGCATGGCCAGCTGGTCTTGCGTGATGCCCGCATTGTTGACCAGGATCGACAGGCTGCCGTAGGTTTTCTGCACTTCCTCGACGACGGCCGCGCAGCGCGCCGCATCGGTCACGTTCAGGACCAGGCCCTTGCCCGCCACGCCTTCGGCGGCCAGGTAATCGGTGATGGCTTGCGCGCCGCTTTCCGATGTCGCGGTGCCGACCACGGTGGCACCCTGCTTGCCCAGTTCGGTGGCGATGGCGCGGCCGATGCCGCGCGAGGCGCCCGTGACCAGCACGACTTGATTTGCTAAATTCATGAGTATCCTTAAGAGCAACCGCGGCAAACAGCCTGCCGCGATCTGATGTTTATTTGAGCTGCGTCAAAATACGTTCGAGTGAAGCCTGGTCGACGATGGCGTCGCCCACCAGCACGGGATCGATGCGCTTGGCCAGACCCATCAGGACCTTGCCCGGACCGCATTCGATCACTTGCGTGATGCCGTCAAGCGCCACTTTCTGCATGGTTTCCACCCAGCGCACGGGGCTGGCCGCCTGACGCACGAGCGCATCCTTGATGCCGGCGACATCGTTGACGATGGCCACATCGACGTTGTTGATCAGCGCGATTTGCGGCGCCGAGAACGTCAAGCCGGCCATGTACTCGCGCAAACGGTCCGATGCCGGCTTCAGCAGCGACGAGTGGAATGGCGCGGAGACGGGCAGCTTCATGGCGCGCTTGGCGCCCTTGGCCTTGGCCAGTTCGCAGGCGCGCTCGACGGCCGCCGTATGGCCGGCGATGACCACTTGCGCAGGCGCATTGAAATTGACGGGCTCGACCACCAGGGCCGGATTTTCCGCCGCCGCTTCCGCACAAACAGCGCGTACGTCGTCGTCCGACAGGCCCAGCACGACGGCCATCGTACCCTGCCCGACGGGCACGGCTTCCTGCATGGCTTGCGCGCGGAAACGCACGAGCGGCACGGCGTCCTTGAACGAGATGACGCCGGCGGCAACCAGCGCCGAGTATTCACCGAGGCTGTGACCGGCCACGACCGTCGGCACGGGGCCGCCGGCCGCCAGCCAGGCGCGGTAGAAGGCTACGGCCGCCGTCAGCATCACGGGTTGCGTGTTGGTGGTCAGGTCCAGCTCTTCCTTCGGACCTTCGGCGATCAGCTTGCCCAGGTCGAATTGCAGGGCGTCCGACGCTTCGGCGACGGTCTGCGCAACCACGGGGTTGCCGGCGAAACCGTCGAGCATCGCAATCGCTTGCGAGCCTTGGCCTGGAAAAACAAATGCAAATTGTGTCATGTCGACTCCGTTTTTTTAATAGTGTTGCGGGATTACATGCGCGCCAGCACGGCGCCCCAGGTAAAGCCGCCGCCCACGCCTTCCATCATGACGTTGTCGCCCTTCTTGACGCGGCCATCGCGCACGGCGATGTCGAGCGCCAGCGGAATCGAGGCGGCCGAGGTGTTGCCATGCTGATCCACCGTGACGACCATCTTTTCCAGCGGCAAGCCAAGCTTCTTGGCCGTGCTGTTCATGATGCGGATGTTCGCCTGGTGCGGGATCAGCCAGTCGATCTGGTCCGAGGTCATATTGGCGTGCGCCAGGGCTTCGTGCGCAACCTTTTCCAGCACGGACACGGCCAGCTTGAACACGGCCGGGCCATCCATGTAGAGGAAGGCGCTGCCCTCCAGCGCGCCGCCAGCCAGGCTGCCCGGCACGCTGAGGATGTTCGAGTGGCGGCCGTCCGCATGCAGCTTGGTGGCCAGGATGCCCGGCTCGGTGGAGGCCGTCATGACGATGGCGCCGGCGCCGTCGCCGAACAGCACGCAAGTGCCGCGGTCGTCGAAATTGAGGATGCGCGAAAACACTTCGGCGCCGATCACCAGCACGTTTTTATGCATGCCCGACTGGATGAAGCTGTCAGCCGTGGCGACCGCATACACGAAGCCGCTGCAGACAGCTTGCACGTCGACGGCGGCGCAGTTATTCGTGATGCCCAGCTTGTTTTGCACGATGCAGGCGGTGCTGGGGAAGCTGCCGAAGAAATCGGGAGTCGAGCTGGCGACGATGATCAGGTCCAGATCGTTGCCGTTCAGGCCAGCCATTTCCAGGGCCTTCTTGGCCGCTTCCACGCCCAGGTCCGAGGAGTTTTGCGACGGCGCCGCGTAATGGCGCGCCGAAATGCCGCTGCGCGAGACTATCCATTCGTCCGAGGTCTCGATGCCCTTGGCGGCGAGCTGTTCGGTCAAATCCTGGTTGGTGACGCGCTTCTCCGGCAAGTAGCTGCCGGTACCGATAATTTTGCTGTAAGTTTTGCTAAAAACAGTCATGCAAATACCCGTCCACTAAATGGTAGAGCTTGTTGATGTAGGTTCGTCCGGTACTGGCGTGCGCGGCATCAGCTCGGCGATCAGGCTGGCCAAGTGTGCTTGCACGTCATTTTTTGCCGCATCAAAGGCGCGGCGCAAGGCCCATTCAAATGAATAGGCATCGGCGCTGCCGTGGCTCTTGAAGACGAGACCACGCAAGCCCAGCAGGCTGGCGCCGTTGTAACGCGATGGGTTCAAACGGTTGCCGATGGCTTTCAGGGCCCCGCGGGCGATCAGCGCGCCCAGCATGGTCAAGGGATTGCGCTTGAATTCGGAAGTGAGCACGTCTTTCATGAAGCGCGCCAGGCCTTCGATGGCTTTCAGGGTGACATTGCCGACAAAACCGTCGCAGACGACGATATCGGTCGTGCCCTTGAAAATATCATTGCCTTCCACGTTGCCGTAGAAGTTCAGCGCGCCACGCTCGTGGTCGGCCTGCAGCAGCTTTGAGGTGAGTTTCACCACTTCATTGCCCTTGATATCTTCCGTGCCCACGTTCAGCAAGCCGATCGTGGGGCGCTCGATGCCTTCCATGGCGGAAACAAGCACGGAACCCATGATGGCGAACTGGTGCAAGTGATGCGGTTCGCAATCGACGTTGGCGCCCAGGTCCAGCATGTAGGTGGGGCCATTCTTTTGATTCGGCAAGATGCTGCAGATGGCCGGGCGGTCGACGCCGGACATGGTTTTCAATACGTAGCGCGACACGGCCATCAGGGCTGCCGTATTACCGGCGGAAACGGAGGCTTGCGCCACGCCGCTCTTGACCTGTTCAATGGCCACGCGCATGGAGGAATCCTTCTTGCGGCGCAGGGCCACTTCCAGGGGATCGTCCATGGTAACTTGTTCGGAGGCATGCAATACCGACAGGCGCGGATGCGTGTCGGCTTTATGTTTTTTCAGTTCGGCACGGATCACGTCTTCCAATCCAACAAGGATCAGTTCGGCTTCAGGCTCATGTCTTACGAAGGAAATTGCTGCAGGGATAGTGACTGAGGGACCGTGATCTCCGCCCATGCAGTCGATAGAAATTTTGATTGTCATTTGTTTTGATTCAGTACCGCTGTGGGCTTGCGGCAAGATGTGAATCGGACTGGAGCATACCAAGGCGGCACATGCGACCACAGCTCTGGCAAGCTTGATTCAAAATGACGGGTGCGCAAGATGAATTGCAGCCGATAAAAAAGAAGAAGCGGCGCCACGCCGAATAACCACGCAACACCGCTTTCATCTTACCCAACAAAAACGTCGATTACTCGTCGTTTTTGGTCTTCAACACTTTACGGCCACGATAGAAGCCGTTAGGGCTGATATGGTGACGCATGTGTGTTTCGCCGGTAACTGGCTCGACGCTCAATTGCGGCGCGACCAGGAAGTCGTGCGAACGGTGCATGCCGCGCTTGGAAGGGGTTTTCTTGTTCTGTTGAACTGCCATGATGACTCCTAATACATAAGTTCTAAAATTTTAGCACAATCGATTGGCAAATACATGCTAATCGAGTATCCCAGCGGCAAAGACTACCCGAAAATAGCCCGGACCGACATCGTTTATTACACTACATTTCACTACACTTGCCATACTCGATTACTACACGCGTTTGACACGTTCTTTACAGGAAGCATAAAAAACCTACTGCGCTTCCCGCTATCGCCTCGGCGTTGCTCAGCGTACCTTCGTACGCTTGCGCTACTCAAGACGATATCGGGCCGCTCGCTACGGTTTTTTAAGGCTTCCTTTCTTACACTACTTATTCTGGCTTCAAGTCTTTCAGGGCCGCAAACGGCGACTTCTTTTCAGTCTTGAGAGCATCGAGTTGCGCCGTATCGGGGCAAACCTCGTGTTTGGGTACCTGCGGCAGTGCCAGCAAGGCTTCATCTTCGATCAGGGCCGCGGCATCCATGTTGCGGCTGCCGACGATCACGTCGATCGTTTCATCGTTGATGATTTCTTCGATCTCGTCCGCATGCTCGTCATCCTTGCCCAGCATCAGAGTGGTCGTCGAATCAATTGCGTAAGCATACGGAGTCAGGCAGCGCTGGCAAACCAGCTGAACGGTGCCGTTGACCGACAAGGTCAGTTGTGGGTAGCCCAGCTTGCTGGTGCCGCCGACGATCTTCCAGGCGATCTCGCCGGAACTATCTGCACAATCCTTGGTCAACCGGGTCATTTCAGCGACAGGAGTTACACCCTCGCGGCTCCCGCTGATACGACAAAAATCAAAGGCGTCGATCACAAAAGCATTCATTGGTAGAAAATTTCCCCGGAAAACCTGCGATAATAACAGGGTTTTTAGCACCGAGTCAAAGGCTAAGCATCTTTTTTGACGCACTGATTGGCATATTTATCAACACACCAACCACATCGCCATGCCGCCTGGAGCCTCATTGACAGGCCCCGCGCCCCGGAATTCCACTGGAATTCCCATGACGCACATACTTACACCGACTAGCGAGGCCATGCCGGCCCCCATCGATTACCGAATGATACCAACTTCCGCCCCATTGCGCTTGATTCTTGCATCGAGTTCGACCTACCGCAAGGAATTGCTGGAGCGCCTGCGCCTGCCTTTCGAGGTGGCCGTGCCCGATCTCGACGAAAGCCCCCTGCCAGATGAAAGCCCCAGCGCCACAGCCCTGCGCCTGGCGCAAGCGAAAGCGCAAGCCGTGCTCGACCGCTTCCCTGGCAGCCTCGTCATCGGCTCCGACCAGGTCGCCACCCTGGACGGCGCGCAGATCGGCAAGCCGGGCAACCATGCAAATGCCCTGCTGCAACTGCAAACCATGCGCGGGCGCCAGACCGTGTTTCATACGGCCCTGTGCCTGCTCGACGGGCGCCAGTCGCCCGCCGTGGCGCAAGTGGAAGATATCCAGACCCTCGTCACCGTGCGCAGCTTGCCCGATGCGGATCTGGACGCCTACCTGCGCATCGAGCAACCGTATGATTGCGCTGGCAGCGCCAAGAACGAGGGCCTGGGCATCGCCCTGCTTGAACGCATAGCCACCACCGACCCGACCGCCCTCACCGGCTTGCCGCTGATCGCCCTGACCGGCATGCTGCGCAAGGCGGGCGTGACGTTTTTTACCATTTAATTTATCCACAAGAAGAATATGACCGGCACCCTGTACCTGATTCCCAACCACCTCGGCCTGTCCGATGGCGCAAACGACCCGCTGGCCCACATCATCCCCGAGCAGGTGCGGCAAATCACCTCGCAACTCGATTATTTCGTCGCGGAAAACGCCAAGACGGCGCGCGCCTTCCTGAAATTGATCGGCAACCAGCATCCGCTGGCCAAGCCGCTGCAGGAAATCACGATTTCCGAACTCAACGTGAATACCCCGGCGCAAGCGCTGGCCGGCTTGCTGGCGCCCCTGCTGGCGGGCCGCGATGCGGGCCTCGTCTCGGAAGCGGGCGTGCCCGCCGTGGCCGATCCCGGCGCCGACCTGGTGCGCCTGGCGCATCAGCACGGCATCAAAGTGCGCCCGCTGGTGGGGCCCTCGTCGATCTTGCTTGCCGTGATGGCCAGCGGCTTGAACGGCCAAAGCTTCGCCTTCAACGGCTACCTGCCCACCGATGCCGCCCTGCGCGCCAAGCGCATCAAGGAACTGGAAGTGCGTTCGCGCAATGAAAAGCAGACCCAGCTGTTCATCGAAACGCCGTACCGCAACGCCGCCATGCTCGAAGCACTGGTGGCGCAATGCGCACCGTCGACCCTGATCTGCGTCGCCACCGACCTGAGCCTGGACACGGAAAGCGTGCAAACGTGGAATGGCGGACAATGGAAGAAACAATTGGCCGCCGGCAAGGCGCCTGACTTCCACAAGAAACCGACAGTGTTCTTGTTGTTGGGCCAGTAAACGACAAACGCCACGGACACATTAGCCGTGGCGTTTGCATTATCCCACTACGACAGTCACTACACGCGACGGGTACCGGTATTTTTCTGTCCGCCTTTGCCCGTCTCCAGCACGAACTTCGCGCCATCGTCGCGGCCCAGCACCTTGACCAGGTACGGCATGACTTCGCGCAACATCGGCTCCAGGGTGTACGGCGGGTTCAAAATGAACATGCCGCTGCTGTGCAAGCCAAAACCGTCCGGCGACGGGGTGTTGACCGTCAGGGTCACGTGCAGCCAGTCCGAGCTGGGCAGTTGCTTCAGCTTGTCGGCGAACTGGCGCGATTCCATGCGTTGCAGCACCGGGTACCAGACGGCATACATGCCGGACGGAAAGCGCACGAGGGCGTCGGCCAGGGTGTCCTTGACCTTGCGGTAATCCATCTTGTCTTCGTACGGCGGGTCGATCAGGACCAGCGCGCGGCGCGATGGCGGCGGCAGCAGGGCTTTCAGGCTCTGGAAGCCGTCGGCCTTGGTAATGAGCACGCGCTTGCCGCGCACGGTAGGACGCTCGCCCTGGGCCAGCGCATGCGCCTCGACCTTGCGGAAGTTGTCAGCCAGAATCTTTGCATCGGCAGGATGCAGCTCGAAAAGGCGCAGACGGTCTTGCTCGCGGCTGACCTTGTCGGCGCAGTACGGCGAACCCGGGTAGTAACGCATCTTGCCGCTCGGATTCATTTCCTTGATCAGCTTCATGTACTCGGCCAGCGAGGCCGGCAGGTCCGTGCGGTCCCACAGGGGCGCGATACCCGTTTCGTACTCGGCATTTTTCGAGGCATAACCACCGTCGAGCGCATACACGCCCGCGCCGGAGTGGGTATCGATATAACTATAGGCGGTATCTTTTTGATTCAGATATTGCAATAACTGAATCTGCACATAATGCTTCAACACATCGGCGTGATTACCCGCGTGAAAGGCGTGGCGGTAACTCAACATAAGCTGGCTAATTCCATAATAAAAATAAACAAAGGCGGGGCTGCGCTGACACCGGGCAGGGCATGAAAACAGACTGGAGGGGTCAGGCTGCAGGGCCAGGAAACAGCATGGACCAGCGTAATCAGCGCGCAATAAGCAGCATTATCCACCAGAAAGGTGCATTGCATCAAAAAACACGGATAAACAAGCCCATCCATTCTCGGGACTGTGGCGGCCGGGCGCGGTAGAATACGCGCATCGGGCGCCCCGCGCCCATCCGCCTACTAATATATACAGCCATGCACAGCCTGACCCTCACGACCGATAACCGCGCCGACGTTGCGGCAACCCTGGCCGGCCCGCGCTGGACGGTGGCTTGCCTGTGCGCGCTGTGGTGCGGCACTTGCGGCACTTACCGCGCCACGTTCGAGGAACTGGCCGCGCGCCACCCGGAAACGGTATTCGTCTGGATCGACATCGAAGACCAGGCCGACGTGGTGGGCGACCTCGACATCGACAACTTCCCCACCCTGCTGATCCAGCACGAGGACAACGTGGCATTCTTCGGCACCGTGCTGCCGGACGGCGGCCTGGCGCACCGCATGGTGCAGGCGCAGCAGGCTCTCAGCGGGGACGAACTGGCGGCGCTGGCCAGCAGCACGCAGGAACGGCGCGACTGGCAGCGCGACTGCAATCTGCGCACTCTGCTGGCATCCACCCTGGCCTGATCCACCTCAAGCCAGACGCAGCGGCAGGCTGCGCAGCCGTTTCCCCGTCAAACTGAACACAGCGTTGGCCACGGCCGGCGCAATCGGCGGCGTGCCCGGTTCGCCCACGCCTTCAGGATGCTCGGCGCTGGCGATGATCACGGTTTCCACCTCGGGCGTTTGCCCCATGCGCAGCACGGGATAGTCGTGGAAATTGCCCTGCTCGACTTTCCCTTCTTTGAAGGTGATCTCGCCGCCCAGCGCCGCCGACAGGCCGAACAGCACGGCCGACTCCATCTGCTGGGCGATGATGTTCGGATTGACGGCGATGCCGCAATCGATGGCGCACACGACGCGCTGCACGCGAATCTCGCCGTTTTCCACCGATACCTGCGCCACTTGCGCCACGATGCTGCCAAACGACTGATGCAAGGCCACGCCATGCGCATGGCCGGGCGGAGGACTGCCCGCCTTGACAACTGCCGCATCGAGCACGGCAAGATGGCGCGGATGCTTGACCAGCATGGCGCGGCGGAAGGCGATGCCGTCCTGCCCCGCGGCATGCGCCAGTTCGTCGATAAAGCTTTCCTTGAAAAAAGCGTTGTGCGAGTGACCCACCGAGCGCCAGTAACCGATCGGCACGGGGCTGTCGGCGATCACGTGGGCGATGCGCTGGTTGGCGATTTCATACGGCATGTCGAATTCGCCTTCGGCCGTGGTCTTGTCCGGCCCCGCGCCGGGCAAGCCGAAATTACGCTGCAAAAATTGGTGCGTGATGGACCCGCTGACGGATTTATTGTCCCAGGAAGCGATGCGGCCGTGTTCATCGAGGCGGGCCGTAAAGCGGGCCAGCGCAGCGGGACGGTACATATCGTGCTTTGTGTCCTGTTCGCGCGTCCACACCAGCTGCACGGGCGCGCCGCCGCACTGCAGCGCGATGGCCACGGCCTGGGCGATCATGTCCACTTCCAGGCGGCGGCCGAAACCGCCACCGAGCAGCAGCACCTCGATGCTGACGTCCTTCGCATCGACGCCGGCCACTTTCGCCGCCACGTCGACGGCGATGCCGGGCGCCTGCGTCGAGACCCACAGCATCACCTTGCCATCTTTGACTTGCGCGGTGCAGTTGACGGGCTCCATGGCGGCGTGCGCGAGGAAAGGCGCGCGGTACTCGGCGGTAACCTGCCGCAAACCCTGCGCGACCTTGCCCTCCACCTCGCCGCTGGCGTGGTAGACATGGCCCGCTTCGCTATCCAACAGGCGGGAAAACTCCGCATACACGCCGGCGCTGGACAAGTTCGCTTGCGGGCCGGCCTTCCACTGCGTCGGCAAGGCGGCCGCCGCCTGTTTGGCGCGCCACCAGGTGTCTGCCACCACGGCGGCGCACGAGACGCTACGCTGGGCCAGGTGCGGCGTCAGGTCCAGCACCTTTTTGACGCCAGGCATGGCGAGCACGGGCGCGGCGTCGAACGCGGCCAGGACATCGCCCAGGCGCGGCGGCAGATGCAGGGCCGCATACAGCATGCCGGGCGGGCGCGCATCGATGCCGAACCGCGCGCTGCCGTTCACCTTGGACGGCGTGTCGCGACGCGGCGTCGGCTGGCCGATCAGTTTGAAATCCTGCGGCAATTTCAGCACGGGCGTGCCCGGGTCGATGGCGGCGGCGCGCTGCGCCAGGCTGGCGTAGCTGGCGCGCCGGCCGTCCGGATGCAGCACTGCGCCATCCTGCGTACGGCACTGCGCGACAGGTACCTGCCACAATGCGGCGGCGGCGCCTACCAGCATGGCGCGCGCCGACGCTCCCGCCTCGCGCATGGGACCCCAGCCATCCTTCACGCTCGACGAACCGCCCGTGACGATCACACCCAGTTCGCGCGCCGCCTTGGCCACCGTCCATTGGGCCAAGGCCTTCAGGCGCCCCTGGTCGTCCGGGTGGAAAGGCAAGCCATCCTGGAGCATGGCGACATTGCCGAATATCTTGTCCATGGGCGCCTGGATCAGTTTGACACTGGACAGTGGCACATCGAGTTCCTCGGCCACCAGCATCGGCAAGGCCGTGTGTACGCCCTGCCCCATCTCGCTGCGCGGCATGGCCAAGGTCACGCTGCCATCCGTGCCTATGGCCAGCCAGCCGTTCAGCGCCACGGCGCCATCCTGGAGCGGCAGCGGCGCGCTACCGCGCAGGCGCTGGCGCGGCGGCAGCACGCCCCAGCCCAGCACCAGGGCGCCCACGCCGGCCACGCCGAGACCAAGGCCGCCGAGCAGGAAACGACGGCGCGACGGGGAAGATTGTGCGGCCATGGGCTGTCCTTTATAGTGGTGAATGATCGATCCAGCGCTCCAGCATATCCTGCGCCAGCACCGGGCGGCTATAAAAATAACCTTGCGCCAGCTTGCATCCATGGCGCAGCAGGAAGGCAGCCTGCTCTTCCGTCTCCACGCCTTCGGCAATCACCGACAATTGCATGCTCTTGCCCAGCTGGATGATGGCAATCGCTATCGCTTCATCATTGACGTCCGTCGAGATGTCCTTGATGAAGGAGCGGTCGATCTTCAGGGTCTGCACGGGCAGCTGTTTCAGATACGCGAGCGAGGAATAACCGGTGCCGAAATCGTCGATGGCCAGCCCCACGCCGATGGCGTGCAAGTCGTTGATGAAGCCCAGCGCGTCGCCCGTATTCATGATCACCGACTCCGTCACTTCCAGCTGCAGGCGCTGCGGCTCCAGGCCCGTTTCCTTCAGAATGGCGGCCACCATGCCGGCGATGCTGCCCCGCTCGAACTGCTTCACCGACAGGTTGACGGCCATCTTCGGCACGTGCAAGCCCTGCGCCTGCCAGCGCATCATCTGGCGGCACGCTTCGTCGAGCACCCATTTGCCCAGCTGGTTGATGAAACCGCTGTCTTCGGCCAGCGGGATGAAGCGCGCCGGCGGCACCAGGCCCAATTCCGGGTGGTTCCAGCGCACCAGCGCCTCGACGCCGACCAGGCGGCCCGTGTCGATTTCCACCTGCGGCTGATAATTGAGGAACATCTCGTTTTTCTCGATCGAGCGGCGCAAAAAGGTTTCCAGGCGCAGCCGTTCGACGCCTTCGCCCGTCATCGACGGCGCATAGAAGCGGTAGCCGTTGCGCCCGCGCGCCTTGGCCTGGTACATGGCCACGTCGGCATTGCGGATCAACATGTTCAAGTCCAGCGCATCGTCCGGATACAGGCTGATGCCCACGCTGCAGGTGACGAACAGTTCGTGGTCGGCCACCGTGAACGGCTGGTCGAACATGGTCATCAGCTTTTCCGCCACCTGCGTCGCGCCATATTCGCCGTCGATGCGTTCGAGCAGGACGATGAACTCGTCGCCGCCCAGGCGCGCCAGGGTATCGCCCTCGCGCAGGCGGGCCGCCAGTTGGCCGGCCACCTTTTGCAGCAGTTCGTCACCCACATGGTGGCCCAGGGTATCGTTGACGTTCTTGAAACGGTCCAGGTCGATGAACAGCACGGCCAGTTGCTCCTGCTCGCGCGCGGCGCACAGCAGCGCATGCTGCAGGCGGTCGTGGAACAGCAGGCGGTTCGGCAGCGCCGTCAGCGGATCGTGGTGGGCCATGTGGTCGAGCTTTTCCTGCGATTCCTTGACCAGGGTGATGTCGCTGAACACGCCCACGTAATGCGTGGTGCCGGCGCGCGCGTCGCGCACGGCGCTGATGGTCAACCACTCCAGATACAGTTCGCCGTTCTTGCGCTGATGCCAGATTTCGCCGCGCCAGAAACCGCTGGCCTTCAATTCCTTCCACATGGCCTCGTAGAACGCCGCGTCGTGGCGCGCCGAGCGTGTCAGCGCAGAGTGCTGGCCCACCGCCTCGGCCTCGGTATAGCCGGTGATCTGCGTGAAGGCGGGATTGACGGTGACGATGATGCCGCTGGGATCGACCACCATCACGCCGTCGGCGATGTGTTCGAGCACGGTGGCCGACAGGCGCAATTTTTCCTCGGCTTCCTTGCGCGCCGTGATATCGGCATACACCCAGATGCTGCCTTCGTTGGGGCGCAGCGGATCGAGCGCGCAGCCGCTCACCAGCGCCCAGAACAGGCTCCCGTCACGCCGTTTGTACTGGCGCTCCTCACTGAAATCGCCGCCCATGCCCAGCACCGGATACTGGCGCTCGCCCGCCTCGTCGAACGCATACGAACTCGTAAACACGATGGCGGTCGAACTGCCCGTCATCTCGGCATGGTCGTAGCCGAACAGTTCCTCACAGCGGCGATTGACAGAAATGATGCGGCGGTGGCGCACGAACATCACGCCGAACATCACGTTATCGAGGATCGCGCTCTGCTCCGTCAGCAGCGCTTCGATGCGCATTTCGTGGTGCTTGCGCTGGCTGATGTCCGCAATGATGCCGTCGACCCAGATGACGCCCTGCTCGCCCGCCTGCGGCTGGCCATTCTCGGCCACCCAGCGTTCGATGCCGAAAGCGTCGATGATGCGGTATTCCAGCGCATACGGCCGTACGTCGTGCACGGCCTGACGGACGGCGCTGCGGTGCTCGCGGCGGTCTTCCGGGCAGATCAGGTCGGCCCAGGCATGCGTGGTGCCGCGCATGAACTGGCGCGCCGAATAGCCGGAAATCTCTTCTATGGCATCGCTGACGAAATCGATGGGGCCATCGGGCCGGTAGCGGAAGACGGCGCCCGGCACCTGCGTGACGATGGTGCGGAAACGCTCTTCGCGCTGGCCCACATCCTCGAACAGCTGGCCGATGGCCGCGCGCATTTGCTCGAGCTGGCCCGTCAGGCGTCCCAGTTCGTCATTGCTGTGCGAGGCCAGGGGCGTGTCGAAATCGCCGTGCGACAGGCGGTCGGAAAAGCGCGTCAGGCGGCGCAGGGGTTTGAGCAGGCGGCGGTTCAGGAACAGCACGATCAGCGCCATCGACACGGCCAGCTGCGCGCCCAGCACGAAAATATAGGATATCTGCTTTTCGCGCAGCTCTTGCTGGCTGCGCGCATCGTCCATCTCGACGACGACGTGGCCGATGCGTTCGCCGCGCACGAGGATGTCGCGCTCGGCGCGGTACAGATTGCCCACGGGCCGCTGCGGCGCCTGCAAGCTGATGAATTCAGTGTCGCCCTGCCCCAGCACCTTCACCAGCAGCACGGCGCGGTCGCGCATCACCGACTCGACCAGCGAATGGGCCGATTCCGCATTCATGTTCCACAGCGACTCCTGCATGCCCAGCGCCAGGATGTCGGCATTGCGCTGCAAAGCCTCGTTCAGGCTGGTGCGCGCCGACTGGCGCTCATGCACGCCGACCAGCACATAGCTGCCGAAGATGGCGGGTACGACCAGGCCGCCAAATACCACCAGCAGCAAGGCGCCATAGATCGACGAGCCGAACAGCACACGCAGGCTGGCGCGCAGGCGCTGATAAGGTGAATTAAACATGCGGCAACAGGGCGACAGGGATCAGGCGGGCGATCATTGAACTTTACAGGGGAATTCGGGTGGTCAGGCGGGAAGAAACTTTATCAGGGGCAATTATGCATGGAAAAAGCGGGAAAAGTCACCAATAAACACACACCAGCGGCCACCTCATGTCATATAGACAGGGTTGAAAAACCACACGCAGACCGGCGCGTCCGGCCGACGCCAGCAGAAAAACGCGCAGCTTGCTATCATCGCGCCACTTTATCTAGAGGAACCACCATGACCTTCTCCATCTACTCCGCTTCGATCCCCGTCTTCAAACAGATCCTGAGCAGCCTGGCCGCCATCCTGGACAAGGCGGAAACGCACGCGCAAGACAAGAAAATCGACCCGAACGCCCTGCTGCAGTTCCGCCTGTTCCCGGACATGCTGCCGTTCGTGCGCCAGATCCAGATCGCCACCGACTTCGCCAAAGGCTGCGGCGCGCGCCTGGCCGGCGTGGCCGTGCCACCATATGAAGACAGCGAACAGAGCTTTGCAGAGCTGAAAGCGCGCATCGTGAAAACCATCGCCTTCCTGGAAAGCCTGCCGCAAGCGGACATCGACGGCAGCGAAACGCGCGCCATCACCACCGGCAGCGGCGAAAAGACCAAGCACTTCACGGGCCAGACCTACCTGTTCCACTACGCGCTGCCGCACTTCTTCTTCCACGCGACGACGGCGTACGACATCCTGCGCCATAACGGCATCGAAGTGGGCAAGAAAGACTTCATCGGCAGCTACTGAGACGCATAAGCAAATCTACTGCGCGGCGCGCTTTGCGGCCTGCGATGCTCGCCGTACTTCAGTACGGCTGCGCTTCTTAGCCAAAAATCATCGCCGCTCGCTACGATTTGCTTAAGCGTCGACGCTATAGAGTAATACCGCTTGATATTGCTCTATTGCCTCGCTATTTAAGTATTCCGGCGCGGGTACCCCTGCGCCAGAATCCGCACCCATACCACTTCCTTCTCCTCATCCGTCATCGACACCCAGTGGGCCACTTCCACGACACTGCGACCGCAGCCGCGGCAGATTTCATCGAAGGTCGTCGAGCACACGGCCACGCAGGGCGTATCGGGACGGGGCGGCAATTCCTTGTCAGCCATCAGGACACCTTCGGCAAGCCGAGCTTTTCCCAGCCTTCGGTGCCCAGCGCTTCCAGGGTGGCAATATTCTTGTCAAAGATTTCCGACGCTTCCGGGAACGCCTCGACGGCGCGCTCTATGCTGTCTTCGCGCAGCAGATGCAAGGTCGGGTAGGGCGAACGGTTGGTGTAGTTGCTGATGTCGTCCTCGAACGTCTCGGCGAACTGGTAGTTCGGGTGGAAACTGGCCACTTGCAGTTCGCCTGCCAGGTGCATGTCTTCCACGGCCGCGTCGGCCACATCGAGAAACTCGTTATAGTCGAGGAAATCGTTCAGGGTGTACGGGTGGATCAGCAAGGTCGTGTCGATCTGCTCGGGATCCGTGTCGGCCAGGGTTTGCAGCTCGTCCATCAGCATCGCCAGCAAATCTTCCGGATTGCTCGATTCGCACACCACATAGCGGATCTGCTTCTTGACGTGCACGGCCTTGGCGAACGGGCACAGGTTCAGGCCGATCACGGCCTTTTCCAGCCAGGCAACGGTATTGGCGATGATGACGGCATTGTCGTCGTCGTGGCGCGGCGGGGTGTTCATATGCATGACTCTCTATCAATAAGGCGACCGGCAGCCGAATGGCCGGCCAAAGCCAAATTGTACGCACTCTTTGCGCAGTCTCATACTGGACGGCTGCCAGGCTTGCGCCACCCTCCTCGACATGTATGCTATAACAGCGGCCGAAACACGCATTGGGCAAATTAAATTTGCAATAATGACAGCATTTGCGAATGGAAACCCAGCCGTCTCCCGCTTATTGCCGCTTATTTCCTGTCATCATGCTGACATAATTCTTGACTCCGGCATGTGGATATACGTACACTCGCAGCTTAATCATGGGTCTGTCCGATGTTTCTCCGACGACAACAATGGAACACTATGCACGAAAACTCCTTTAAATCTACCGTCCTGGCGGCGTTGGCCCTGGCGCTTGCGCCCGCCCTCAGCCAGGCGTACGAAGCCGGTGTTGAGAGCGATAACGCGCCAGTCGCCGCCGCCGCACCTGCCCTGATCCCGATGACCGCTCAGGTCACGGCGAAACTCCCCACCCTCGACAACCGCCTGCAAAAGACCGACCGTCTGCTGAAAAACCTCAGCGACAATTCCGATCCGCTGCGCGAAGCCGACGTCTGGGGCCGCATCCGCAGCGGCTATGCGATTCCTGACATCAACAACCAACTGGTAGCGAATCACGTCAACTGGTACGCCACCCGCCCCGACTACATCGCCCGCACCACGGCGCGCGCCTCGCGCTACATCTTCCACGTGGTGCAGGAACTGGAAAAGCGCGGCATGCCGACGGAACTGGCCTTGCTGCCATTCATCGAGTCCGCCTTCAACCCGCAAGCGTTCTCCAGCGCCAATGCGGCCGGCATGTGGCAATTCGTGCCCGCCACGGGACGCGATTTCAACCTCAAGCAAAACATGTTCAAGGACGAACGCCGCGGCGTGCTGGCCTCGACCGATGCGGCCCTGACGTACCTGCAGCGCCTGTATGACATGTTTGGCGACTGGCAACTGGCCCTGGCCGCCTACAACTGGGGCGAAGGCTCGGTGCAGCGCGCCATCAAGAAAAACCAGGCGCTGGGCAAGCCGACCGACTTCGAAAGCCTGGCCGACCTGATGCCGGCCGAAACGCGCAACTACGTGCCGAAACTGCAAGCGGTGAAAAACATCATCGCCAATCCGGCCCAGTTCGGCCTGACCCTGCCCGTGGTCGACAACCAGCCCTATTTCACGGCCATCGACAAGACCAGCGACATCGACATTACCGTTGCCGCCCAGCTGGCCGAACTGTCGATGGATGAATTCAAGGCCCTGAATCCGCAATTTAACCGCCCCGTCATCATCGGCGGCGAAAAGACCAAGATTCTGTTGCCACAGGAAAACGCCGCCAAGTTCACCACCAACCTGGCGCAATGGGGCCACGCCTTGTCGAGCTGGACCACGCACAAGATCACCAATGCGCGCGAACGCATCGAAACCCTGGCGTCGAAATTCGGCACCACGGCCGACGTGCTACGCCAGGCCAATAACATTCCCCAACGCACCAGTCTGCGCGCCGGCTCCACCATCCTCGTGCCGAAAACCTCGGCCACGATGAACAAGGACATCACTCAGGAAATCGCCGACAGCGCCACCATGCTGCTGGAAGCGGACCGTCCGGAACGGGCCGCCAAGGCACTGCGCCGCGCCGCCAAGGGTGGCAAGGTGCAAGCCGCGCCAATTTCGCTGGTGAAACCGCGCATCCAGCGTGGCGGTGGCAACAACAGAGCAAAAGCCCGTCACTGATCGCCTGAGCTGTATTGACGCACCTGACCGGCCGCCACAGCTTTGCTGTCGCGGCCGGTTGTACATCCGCCCACCCCGCCCACTTACCCAGACAGGAGTCGTCATGGCTTTCTTGCAAGGCAAAAAAATCCTCATCACGGGCTTGCTATCGAACCGCTCCATCGCCTATGGCATCGCCAAGGCTTGCCACCGCGAAGGCGCCACTCTCGCCTTCACGTATGTGGGCGAACGCTTCAAGGAACGCATCACGGAATTTGCGGCGGAATTTGGCAGCGAATTGATATTCGACTGCGACGTTTCCAGCGATGAACAGATCAGCGCCGTCTTCAGCGACCTGGCGCATCACTGGGAACATCTCGACGGTTTCGTGCACGCCATCGGTTTTGCGCCGCGCGAGGCGATCGCCGGCGACTTCCTCGACGGCCTGTCGCGCGACAGCTTCCGCATCGCGCACGATATTTCCGCCTACAGTTTTCCCGCCATGGCCAAGGCCGCCCTGCCCCTGCTGCATCCGGGCGCCAGCGTATTGACCCTGACTTACCTGGGCGCCGTACGCGCCGTGCCCTACTACAACACCATGGGCCTGGCCAAGGCCTCACTGGAAGCGTCCGTGCGCTACCTGGCCGAATCGCTGGGTCCGCGCGGCATCCGCGCCAACGGCATTTCGGCCGGCCCCATCAAGACACTGGCCGCGTCCGGCATCAAGGATTTCAGTAAACTCCTGGGCTTTGTCGCCGAGCACGCCCCGCTGAGGCGCAATGTCACCATCGAGGAAGTGGGCAACACGGCCGCCTTTTTGCTGTCCAACTTGGCGTCGGGCATCACGGGCGAGATTACCTACGTCGATGGCGGCTTTTCGCAAGTGATGGCCGTCAATCCCGAAGTAGAGTGATGTGGTAGGTAGCGCAGGTGCTGAGCCTCTCGCGGCAAAACCTGCATAAACTGATGAGCAAATACCGCCACAGTTTCCCTGTTCCGGTGGCGCAGCTAACCCGGCAAATCAATCTTGCCGGGGAAACGCAACAAGCGCCGCCGCTGCCCGCCGACATCACCGGCCATGCTCACAAACGGGCAGAATCTACGTATTCCTACTGATTTCACATAGGAAACATCAGCAAAACGTGGTAGGACTTTCGCTTCTTCCCATTTAGGCCGTGCAAAACGACGTCAAATACGGTATAGTGTCGTTGTGCGCTGCAATATGTTCCCTTGAAGCGATGGCAACACCGCAGTACAGCACTACAAACTTAGCAGCTTCGCAAGCCTTAGCGCATCCACAGGATGTCGCTTATAAAGCCCTCCCGCCTTGTGTGTCGCACCTGACACCGTCCCGGCGCAAAGCTTTTGTGCCGAAATTTCTTTCTAGTTGAGTCATTTCGTTTTGGTTGGCGTTGCTATTTTGCGTTCTGCTTTTTGCAAGAACGCTGATTTTTACGAAAGAAAAGAATGACATTTGAATCCTTAGGCCTGCATCCGTCCATCATCGCCGCTCTGACCGAATCGGGCTACACCGCGCCAACCGCGGTACAGTCGCAAGCGATTCCAGCCGCGATCGAAGGCCGTGATCTGCTGGTCTCGTCGCAGACCGGTTCGGGCAAGACGGCAGCTTTCATGCTGCCATCGCTGCACAAGCTGGCCAGCGCCGAACAAAGCGCCGCCGGCAAGACGCCAAATCAGGAAATGCAAGCATCGCGCGCCCGCGGCGAGCGTCCACGCTTCAAGGCTGCCCAGCCAAAAATGCTGGTGCTGACGCCAACGCGCGAACTGGCCCTGCAAGTAACCACCAACACCGACAAGTACAGCACCGGCATCCGCCGCATCAAGGCCGTGTCTATCCTGGGCGGCATGCCCTACCCAAAACAGATGCAATTGCTGGCCAAGAATCCTGAGATTCTGGTCGCTACCCCTGGCCGTCTGATCGACCACATGGACTCGGGCAAGATCGACTTCTCCCAACTGGAAATCCTGGTGCTGGACGAAGCCGACCGCATGCTGGACATGGGTTTCATCGACGACATCGAAAAGATCGTGGAAGCGACGCCAGAAGGCCGTCAAACCATGCTGTTTTCGGCAACCTTGGATGGCGTCGTCGGCAACATGGCCCGCCGCATCACGAAAAATCCGCTGGTCATCCAGGTGGCAAGCTCGAGCAACAAGCATGAAAACATCACCCAGCGCGTCCACTTCGTCGACGATCTGTCGCACAAGAATCGCCTGCTGGACCACCTGCTGCGCGACGAAACGCTGGACCAGGCTGTTGTGTTTACCGCCACCAAGCGTGACGCCGACACCATCGCCGACCGTCTGAACATCGCCGGCTTCTCGGCTGCCGCCTTGCACGGCGACATGCACCAGGGCGCGCGTAACCGCACCCTGGACGGCATGCGCCGCGGCCAGGTCAAAGTGCTGGTTGCCACCGACGTTGCCGCCCGCGGTATCGACGTGCCAACGATCACCCACGTGTTCAACTACGATCTGCCGAAGTTCCCCGAAGACTACGTCCACCGCATCGGCCGTACCGGCCGCGCTGGCCGCAATGGCTTGGCCATTTCGCTGGTGAACCACGCTGAAGGCATGAACGTCAAGCGCATCGAACGCTTCACCAAGCAATTGATCCCGGTCAATGTCATCGAAGGTTTCGAGCCGAAGAAAACGGCATCGGCCCCACGTTCGAGCGCCCGTCCAGGCGGCTGGAAACCAGGCGACAACCGTGGCGGCGCAAAGCCAGCCCAACGCACGTTCAGCAAACCAGGCGCACCACGCAAAGACGGCGCGCCTAGCACCGGCGGCGGCTACAAGGGTTCCAACCCGCGCAGCACCGACGGCGCACGCCGCAGCTACGGCGACCGTTAATCACGGATAGCCGCTGCAAATTGCAGCGCGCGAGAAAAAGCCACCAGATATGGTGGCTTTTTTTTGCCCATCGATTTGACAGCGCTACACCGACTGGCTGCGCCCATTCAGATATTCTTCCACATCCGAAAAAATTTCTTATCATAAAAATCAATAATACTTTCAAATAGAAAATATAGACTGATTGAATAAGCACATACATTACTCAAGATCAAACTTCACTGAAATTTTCAGAATATAGTCACATAGGGAATGCAGATAACAATTCAATTATGTAGCCGAGACTGGGAATTTCCGCCATGAATTCCAATCCTGTACCAGAAAGCAACTCCATTGACCCGGAGAAAAAATCGTCGCTGGAATCGAAAATACAGGCAATGGATCTGCGGATGAACCGTCTTGAAAATCCCGAACACGGAAAATTTGAAAGACTTCAAAAAAGAGCCAGTTTCCTGGCTTTAATCATTGGCATACTATTAAGTACAATTTCTCTCTTCGATATTTTCTGGAGCCAGCCGCGCAATGAAATCTTCAGGGATATGGAAGAATTCAACAAATCCGTAAATGCCGTTTCAAACCTGCGTCAGAACATGATCCAGATTCAATATCAATCGAATAATCCACAAATGCTGATGGCGATGAATTCCATGGTTGCCCCGCAGGTACTGGCAAATATACAGTATGCAACTGCCTTGCTGCCGCGCCTCGGAGACCATGCGGGAATTCCCCAACTATTGGTATTGATATCGGAAGCGTTGAATATTTATGACTGGAAAAGCGCCACGACGCTGGTCGAACGAGCCGTTGCCATCAAAGATGCGGTGCCCTCGATGCAATCGGAAGCGAGGCGATACAAGGCGCGACTGATGTTTTCCACCGGAAAAATACAGGAAGGACGAGCGGCTTTCCAGGATTCTCTGAATGTACTGCGCAGCGAGTCTGCATTCGGAATTAATGGCGCCAGAGCCTATATTATCGCGGACTGGGCAATTTCAGAATTCGCCATGGGAGACTGCAATTCCGGGAGCGAACGGATTGGACAATTCATTCAACTATTGCAAGACCCGGAAATTCTTCCGCTCTCACGTTCGGGACTGATCTCCACACTAAAAAACCAGCTTGACCAGATCCAATCCAGAAAAAAAAGATGCATTCTCCCCAAAGAACTGGAAGATGCAAGCTAGCCGTTTATTTCAAGAAAAATGTGCCCGAAATGTCCGCACCATAAAATGCAACCATCAGCATTGAAAAATATGAAAACCCCATCAACATCTCTGTTGCTCATTGTTCTGGTTGCCACCCTCGCCCTGCCAGCCGCTGCGCAACTCATACTTCAACCCATGGGAGTCGCCCCCATCATTGCCGGACAAACTCTGACATGCGGCGGAGCTGTTTCCTATGTGGCAGCCATCCCGGATATTGCAATGGCACGGCAAGGTGTATTGTTATTCCGCCCTGACTTCTTCAATCTTCCGCCTTTTATACAATGGTATATTTATACGCATGAATGTGCGCATCAATATGTAGGCAACAACGAACGGGCGGCAGATTGTTGGGCAATCCAACTGGGAAGAGATCAGGGATTTTTGCCGCCGCAAGCCATTCATCAAATATGCGCCTTCACATTTCCCAACCCAGGCGACTGGACGCATTTACCAGGGCCCCTACGCTGCGCAGAAATGCAAATGTGCTACGCAAATGACAGATAACAGGCTGCGGCCATCAATTACAGTACACAACTACTTCTTCGACACCTTCTGGCGCGACAGCTTGCGCAGCTTGGCCTGCTCGAAGCGCGCGTGCTGCTCCGGCGTCTCCAGCACCAGCGGCGGCACGGCCACGGGCTTGCGGTTGGCATCCACGGCGACCATCGTGAAATAGCAACTGTTGGCATGGCGCACCAGGCGCTGCTGGATATTTTCCGTCACCACGCGGATGCCAACCTCCATCGACGTCGTGCCCGTGTAATTGATCGACGCGAGAAACGTCACCAGTTCGCCTACATGAATAGGCTGCAAGAACATCACTTGGTCTACCGACAGGGTGACCACATAGCTGCCCGAATAGCGGCTGGCACAGGCATAGGCGACGCTGTCGAGGTATTTCAGGATGGTGCCACCGTGCACGTTACCGGAAAAATTGGCCATATCGGGCGTCATCAAGACCGTCATCGTCAGTTCGTGGGCCGACCAGTTCATCGCGCTGTCCAAAGTGTTCTCCAAGGGGAAATTAAAAGTGTGGGAGGATGTGAAAACCGGCCCCAGGGGCCGGCGTAGACCTTACAGGCCCAGGGTGTCGATATCGGCCAGCGATTCGCGGCCCTTGTCGGAAATGTCGTAGCCCTCGCCTTCGGCGCGCGCCACGATGTGGGCTTTCTTGCCCAAGAAGTAAGCCACGTCCGACTCCAGCTTGGTCAGCGGATCGGTGGCGACGGCGCGCAAACCCATGATGCAGCGGCGCAGGAACAGCAGTTGTTGTGCTTTCTCGGTGATGGACAGACGGCCATCGCGGGCATAGCTGAGCAGCTTCAGGCCGGACAGGCGCTTGGCATTGCGGGCAACGCAAGCGCTGGGGCGCTCGGTCTTGATGCCGCGTGCAACTTGCTCCAGCGCGTCATATTCATCGGTCGTTAATTTCTCGTTCTTCATTACTTTTCCATAAAAGGCCAGGTGTTCGGCCCTCATGGTACGCGCCCTGCTGCGCATCGGCAACAGGCAACGTAAATCTACCGCCGCCCGGCATGCGGCAAGGCGGCGGAAATACGGGCGTGATGGCCGTTATTTGTAGCTGCGCAGCAGCAGCCAGGCCAGGCCGCAACCAGCCACGGCGCCCGCCAGGGCCAGCGCTACGAGGTTTTTGCTGGTGATCACGGGGCGCCGGCCCAGGTAGATTTTGTTATGCAAGGAATTGCCCACGATGGTCTCCTGTACAAAAATTTTTATGATGTCTCATTATAAGAACAGAATCGTGACGGCCGCATGACACTCAACAGTTAGAGCTTGATTTGTATCCACTCGGCAACATTTATTAGTGTTTTTGTTGTTTAAATGGCGTGGCGCTGGCGGCCATCGCGCAGTCCATTTCCGATTGGAAATAAACATAGTGTGCGTCTTCCCCGCCCCGCCATGACGGGAGCGTCTTGCGCCATGACCGTGGGCCGCGTACGACTTGCCGCGCACCGCGACCCGGTCAATGCATTTTCACGGGCGGTGGCGGCGGCGTCGGCTCCTCGACCGGCACGGGGTCGATATGCGGCGGCTGTTCTGGCGGCGGCGTGAGGGGATCGCCTTCCGGCGGTGGCGGCATATCGGGTTCGGGCGTGCTGTGCGCACGCAGCGGGGCATGACGGGATTGTGCTTGCATGGTGACCTCCTTTGCTCCACTGTAGCCGATGCGGCCAAATCCTGGCGCCCGCAAGTGGCAAGCAACTGCGGGAACTAAACGGCGTGGCGCCACTCCAACCTGGCAGGTATCTCATCCTGCGAATGCAAGCGATCCCCATGGCGCGCAAGAAAATCCTTTTTATTGCCGAGGCAGTGACCCTGGCCCACGTGGGCCGCCCCCTGAGCCTTGCCCAAGGCTTGGACGAGGAAGAATATGAGGTGCATTTTGCCTGCGCCGATGGCTATGACTTTTGTTTCAAGCAAGCCCCCTTCCGGCGCTGGCGCATCGACAGTATTTCATCGCCGCAATTCCTGCAGGCGCTGGCCCACGGCAAGCCCGTCTATACGGAAAGCACCCTGCACGCGTATGTGGAAGACGACTTGCGCCTGCTTAATGCCATCCAGCCCGATCTTGTGATCGGTGACTTTCGCCTGTCGCTGTCGGTCAGCGCGCGCCTGCAGCGCATTCCCTACATCACCATCAGCAATGCCTACTGGAGTCCCTACGTGCGCCAGCACTACACGGTGCCCAGCCTGCCCCTGACCGGCATGCTGCCCATCTGGCTGGCCCATCCCCTGTTCCGCCTGATCCGCCCGCTGGCCTTCGCTTCGCACGCCGCGCCCCTGAACCGCGTGCGCCGCCGCCATGGCTTGCCATCGCTGGGCAGCGACCTGCGGCGCATCTATACGGATGCCGACCGCACCTTGTACGCGGATATTCCGCAACTGTTCCCGCCGCAGGCCATGCCGTCCACGCACGACTACCTGGGCGCCATCATCTGGGCGCCGCCGCTCGACTTGCCGGACTGGTGGCAGCGCCCGGAACTGAGCAGCGGACGGCCCATCATCTATGTCACCCTGGGCAGCTCCGGCCAGGGGCAATTGCTGCCGCGCGTGCTGCGCGCGCTAGCGCCCCTGCCCGTCACCGTGTTGGCGGCCACGGCCGGCACCGTCCGCGTCGATGCCGTGCCGCCGAACGCCTATGTCGCGCCTTTTTTACCGGGCGACGCGGCGGCCCGGCGCGCCAGCCTGGTGATCTGCAACGGCGGCAGCCCCACCAGCCAGCAGGCGCTGACGGCAGGCGTGCCCGTCATCGGCATCGCCGGCAACCTCGATCAATTCCTCAATATGCACGCCATCGCGGACGCCAGCGCCGGCTTGCTGCTGCGCGCCGACCGCTTCCAGGAAACCGCTTTGCGCCATGCCGCCATGCACATGCTCGACGATGGCCGGGCCAGGCTGGCGGCGCGTCAGCTGGCCACGGCCATGCGCAACTATGTGCCAGGGCAACGCTTGCTGCCCCATATGCACGCCCTGCTGGTTTCCGTGCCACAAGGCAGCCAGCCTTGAGGGGCAGCGTCGGTTTTTCTTACAGTGCGTCCGACAAGACCTGCATCGCGTCAACAAAAGCGCGCCAAGCCCTTGATTTCAAAAGAACCTCATGCGTTGGCATGGAAGTCGCTAGGTACTGGTCATGAGCACCTGCCGACAGGACTCAGGCAAGACTTCAAGACTCACTCAACCACGAGGTGACCACAATGAAACTCTCGAAACTGAAACTTCTCCCGGCCGCAGCGGCACTGGCCATGCTGTGCGCCGCCGGTAGCGCACAGGCGGGCGCCTACGGCTATGCCTACAACAACATCTTTGGCCTGCAGATCGCCGCCACCACGGGCTCGATCACCGCCCTGAACAGCACCACGATCTCGCGCGCCACGGCCACCCTGAATGGCGTCAGCGTCATCACTGGCGGTCCCGGCCTGCTCGACTCGCCCCGCGCCGCCGTTGGCGCCGTGACCAAAGGGCAAAACGATTTCACGCGACAAGGCCCCGCGGGCAACTACTCGCGCGGCGATGCGCAGATCGTCAGCACGCAATTTCCGTCGTTCCCGCCCGGTTCCACCTCCACGCAGGCCGTGAACGTGGCCGAAGCCCACCTTGACGGGCCTGCCGGCACGGCCGATGCGTCCGGCCGCAACGGCTCGACCACGGGCTTCTCCGTCAACTTCGTCGTCGGTTCGCCAACGGCAACGCTGAGCTTTGATTTCCTGGCCTCGCCCTTCATGCAAGTCTTCCTGCAAAGCACGGTCGGCCAGCTGTCCACCGCGACGGCCAACCTGGTGATGACCCTCTCCATCACCGACTCGACCGGCGCGACCGTCTTCAACTGGACGCCCGATGGCGTCATCGGCTCGGGCATCTTCGGTGGCACGGAGAACGCCGATGCGGCCAACCTGAACACCGGCCTGGCGACCAACTTCCTGACGCGCGGCAACATGTTTACGTATGATCCCACCGGTTGTGGCACACCCAGCGGTACCGGCGTAGGCACGGCTTGCGGCGGCAACTTCAGCGCCGTCAGCAATGCCCTCGCGACCGGCAACTACACCTTGACCTTGAATGCGGTGGAGAGCGTGGACCTGGTGAAACAGGCGGCGACACCCGAACCGGGCACCTTGGCCTTGCTGGGCCTGGGCCTGGCGGGCCTGGGCTATGCCCGCCGCCGCAAAGTTGCCGCCTGAGACAGGCAACAGGGGGATTCACAGGCGAGGGGTTTCCTCGCCTTTTTTATGTGGCAAGCCTGTCGGTTTTCCTTACAACGCTGCCGACCAGGAGATGAGAATTTTCATGACTACTTTTTCTGGTACTCGACTGCCAACGGTCCTGCTGGCCTTGCTGTTGCTGGCATGCAGCGGCACGGCCAGCGCCGCCGCCTATGGCTATTCGTACACCAGCGTCTTTGGATTGGTCATCAGCAATCCCACCGGCTCCACCACCTTGATCAGCAATATCGACCTGTCGCGCACCACCGCCACGCTCAACGGCAGCAGCATCATCAAGGGCGGCAGCAATGAGATCGATGCGCCGCAAGCGAAACGCGGCGCCGTCACCAAGGGAGAAAACGACTTTACCCAGCAAGGCATGGGCAATGCCGCGTATGCGCGCGGCGAGGCGCAAATCATCACCTCGCAAATCCCCCCTTTTCCACCTGGCTCGACCAGCACGCATACCGTGAATGCGGCGGAAACCTTCCTGACGGGCGGCGGCAGCGCCGACGCCTCGGGACGCAATGGTTCCAGCAGCGCGATGACCGTTAATTTCGTCGTCGGCCAACCGGGCGCGACCCTGGCCTTCGACTTCCAGGCCCAGCCCTTCATGCAGTTGTACCTGGACGCCCAGGCAGGCACGGGTTCGGCGGCCACCACGAATATGGCAATGACGTTTACCATCATCGATGAAAATGGCCAGATCGTCTTCAACTGGGCGCCCGACGGCAAGCTCGGTTCCGGCATCCTGGGCGGCACCGAACTGGCCGATGCCGCCAGCCTCAATACCGGCTACGCGCAAACGCCACTGACCAGCGGCAGCGTATTCACCTACGACCCCAGCGGCTGCGGAGCGCCCACGGGCACCGGCACCGGCAAGACGTGCGGCGGGCAGTATGGTGCCGTCACGGACAAGCTGGTGGCGGGCAACTACACCCTGGTGTTGAACATGCTGAACAGTTCCGAACTGAGCTACGTGCCAGGCGTCACGCCCGTCGCGCTGCCTGGCACCTTGCCGTTGCTGGTGGCTGGTCTGGCAGCGTTGGCCAGCCTGACGCCACGGCGCAAACGCTGATCCTGACACTGACGCGCCTCACTGCCCCACCGTTGGTGCCACCAGCAAGTCTTGCAGCGGACGGCGCAGCGAACGTGCACTGGCCGCAGGCCCCGCACCGATGCGTCCGAGGAACACGGCCCGATCAAACGCATCGCCCCCCAGTACGGCCTGGCACTGCACCGCCAATTCCTGCGCCATTTCCTGCATGCCATCGGTGCGCGAAAAAATGCGCCGTTCACGCACATAGCGGGCGAAAATCAGCGGCGTCAATTCCGGCTGCAACTGCAGGCCCAGTTGCGTGGCCGTCAGCCAGAAACGCTGCATGGCGCGACCGGCCGCCACGTAATCGTCGATGTAGCGCGCTGGCGCCTCGGCCAGCAGCACGAAATGCGCGGCGCAATACAGGCCGGGCAGCAAGTCCATCTGCAGGCGCGGCGCGACAGTGCCCGCCAGCCAGGTATTGAAAAAATTCACGCGGCGCCAGCTGTGCATGACCCATCGCATCAGGCGCGCCGTCATCGGATCGACACCGAGCGCCTGCTCCGGGATGCGGTCGCTGCTGTAGCGCGCGCCCCATTCGATCACGTCGCGGTGCACCTTGTGCGCCTCTGGCATGGTCAGGCGCAGCTTCGCATTGTCGAACATCAGGCGCGCGCAGGCCAGGCGCGCGCGCCCGCCTTCGAACCACTGCACGCCGTAGCCGGGCGGCAAACTGGCCGCCAGCACCGCCTTTTCGCTGGCGCGCAGGCGGCGCGTGCTGAGCCGCCGCCGCTGCACGCTGCGCTGCGGCAAGAAAACCGCCAGCGGGTCGGGCAGCATGCCGGGGCTGTCGACCAGCCGCACATCAAAGGTGGGCAGGGTGTCGGGCATGGACAGGCGCCGGCGCGCTTCCATGCGCAAGCCATGGCTGCTGGCCGCCAGTGCCATGCTTTCGAGCAAGGCGCCCAGCGACAGCTGGCTGGGATGGCCGTCGAGGTCGTACACGCAATGGCTGCGCGTATCGAAGCCATGTACGACCACGTGCCGCTGGTCCACGACCTCAAAGCGCCACGGCTGTGTATTGTCGCCGCTGGGTGCCCAGCGCGCCTGCTCGAGGATGTTTTCCAGCACGGGATCGATCAGCAGTGCTTGCGCCATTTATGCCCCCTGCGCCGCGCGGCGCCGCTTGATGATGGCCATCGTCAGGCGCTGCAGCGGGTGACGGTTGCCGCCGGGACGCCAGGTATGCACGAGCTTGTTGCGGTAGGCGTCGAAATGCATGCCGTGCGGCGCCGCCATCACCTTGCCGCGTTTTAACAAGATCTTCAAGGCTTCCGTGGCGGCCGCGCCCGCGCACAGCTGGCAGCCCATGATGGTCGACGGCCCGCGCCGCTCCTTCAGGTTGATGGCGGACGGGTCGACCAGATAGGGAGCGTGCAAGCCGGCAGGCGCCAGCCCGACGAGAAAACGCAGCGCTTTTTCTTGCTCGGGCAAGTCGCCCCAGCCAAAATACTCTTCGAACGTCATGCCGCCTGGCATGAAGCTGAGCACAGCCGTGCCCATGCCCAGCGGCGCGGCCGTGATGGCGGGAATGCCCAGGCGCGCGCAAGTGGCGAAGGTGGCCTGGCGCGCAGGAAAGGCAAAGAAATCCAGGCCGTCCACGTACAGGTCGACACCGGCAAAGAACTCGGCCAGGTTGCTGTCGTGTATGCCGTCGGGGAACTGCCTGATTTCAAGTTCAGGATTGATATCACGCGCCATCTGCGCCAGCACCGCCACCTTGGGCTGACCCAGGGTGGAAACCATGGCGCCAGCCTGGCGGTTGAAGTTGGCGATATCGAAGGTATCGAAATCGGCGATATGAAAAGAGCCAATGCCCAGCCGCGCCAGGGTCAGCAAGTGCACGCCGCCCACGCCCCCCATGCCGGCAATGGCCACGCGCTTGCCACGCAAGCTGTCCTGCTCCGCCTGCGTGACCCAGCCCAGGTTGCGGGCGAACGCCGCGTGATAGGAAAAGCCGTCTGTCATGCTCACCTCTTCTGTGCGTCCCTCGCGGACGAAAAAGTTTGGACAGGTGAGCCAGGGATAAGTTCCCCGTATGACAAAGAAAAGTGCTTAGCGCGCCAGGCGTCGCGGCGCGGCTGTCGGCGCCACGGCACCCACCTTGAACACGCTGACGATTTGCGCCAGCCCCGCCGCCTGCTCGTTCATCGCTTGCGCCGCTGCCGACGCCTGCTCGACGAGGGCAGAGTTTTGCTGCGTCATGTTGTCCATCTCGACGATGGCCTGGTTGATCTGCTCGATGCCGGCGCTTTGCTCGGCGCTGGCCGAGGAAATCTCGGCCACGATATCGGTCACGTGCTGCACGCTGGAGACAACTTTTTCCATCGTCTCGCCTGCCAGCGCCACCAGTTTTTCACCGGCGCCCACTTGCTCGGCGGAACTGTCGATCAATTGCTTGATCTCCTTGGCGGCCGCGGCCGAACGCTGCGCCAGATTGCGCACTTCGCTGGCGACGACGGCGAAGCCACGGCCTTGCTCGCCCGCGCGCGCCGCTTCCACGGCCGCGTTCAGGGCCAGGATATTCGTCTGGAAGGCGATGCCGTCGATGACGGCGATGATGTCGCCGATCTTTTTCGACGAGGCATTGATGGCGCCCATGGTGTCGACCACCTGGCTGACCACGCCGCCCGCCTGCGTCGCCACTTGCGAGGCAGAAATGGCCAGCTGGTTGGCCTGGCGCGCATTGTCCGCATTCTGGCGCACGGTCGAGGTCATTTCTTCCATGGTCGACGCCGTTTCTTCCAGCGATCCCGCCTGCTGCTCCGTGCGCGCCGACAAATCGTGGTTGCCCGAGGCGATCTCGCCCGACGCCGTGGAAATGGATTCCGCATCGTTGCGCACCTGGCTCACCAGATGCGCCAGGTTGTCGCGCATGGCCTTGATGGCCATCAACAAACTGGACGTATCGCCGGGGCGGGTGTCAATGTGCGTAGTGAGGTCGCCCTGGGCGATTTGCGCCACGATGGCCGCGGCATAGTCGGGTTCGCCACCAAGCTGGGCAAGGATACGGCGCAGCATCAAGGCCGCCAGCGCGCCCACCACCAGCATCAGCGCGCCACCGATGGCCAGCAGCACGCCCGCCTGCGCCCAGAACTTGTGGTTGATGTCATCGATATACGTGCCTGTGCCGATCAGCCAATCCCATGGTGCAAATTTCACCACGGCATACATCTTTGCCACCGGGTCCTTCACGCCCGGACGCGTGCCGTCCGCCTGCACCAGGCCGATGCGGCTGGTGGCCAGGGCCACGCGGTAGCGGTCGCCCGACTGCTTCATGTTCTTTTGCGGCACGCCGATGCGCGAGACATTCGGGTGTACGTACAGCAAGTCGGTGCTGAAATCGCGCACAAAATAATACATCTCGTCCTTGACGAAGCTGCCGATGGCCAGCTTGGCCTGCTGCTGCGCCTGCTCACGCGTGAGCTTGCCCGACTGTTCCAGCGCATACGCCTTTTCCACCGAGGCATTGGCCAATTCCACCAGCACCGTCAATTGCTCGACCCTTTCCGCCATCATGGTCTGGCGCAGCGAATACAGGGAGAATGAAGCGATGAAGACGATGCCCAGCAAGGTGCTGAAACACAATAAAAGAATGCGCGAACGGAGAGTCATGGGTACCTGGAAGTAAATAAGAGAATTAATTGCCCAATGGAAATCTTTTCAGAAAAGCAAAACGGGCGGCGCTACCGGGCTGTGCCCGGCAGGCACCGCCCGCTGTAAGTCATTGTTGAAGGTCAGGCCAAGGCTTCCTTGGCCGCCTCTTCCGGCGTCAAGCCGTCGTAGAACTGGTCGGTAAACCACTCGACCTGCTCTTCGATATGGTCCTGCGCCTGCGCCACGGTGGCGCCACCGGCCACGAGGAAGCCTTCGACCTCGATACACCAGTTGATCAACTCCAGGGTTTCCGGATCGAGTTCTTCTTTCTTAGCCATCGTATTTCCTTGCTTGTTAAATTGCGATCACATCAATCAGCAGCAGTTTAACAGCTTCGCCACCGTGCCGCCCCTGCAATTCAACAATGAAGATTACTTAGAGGCAACGTTTGTGCGTTCCGGATACAGCACCACCTGCACATAATTGTGCATGTCCAGATAGCGCTGCGCCGCCAGTTTGACGGCTTGCGGCGTGATGGCGCGCACGCGCTGCTCGTAGCGCAGGATGTGCGCGGGATCCCGCCCCTGCGTCACCGAACCCATCAACTGGTTCATCCAGTAATTATTTTCCCGCAAAGATTTCTGCTGGCGCGTGATCCAGTTCAGCTTGACCTTTTCCAGGTCCGCCACGGACGGCCCGTCTGCCTTCATCTTGTTGATTTCGGCAAAGGCGGCGGCGATCACCTTGTCCACGTTTTCCGGTCCCGTCGGCAAGTTCAAGGCCACCGAGTAATGGCCGTACGGATGCTGGCCCATGGAGGTTTCAAAGCCACCGCCATAGATCATGCTCATCTTTTCACGCAGCACTTCGATGACTTTCAGGTTCAGCACCTCGCCCAGCGCCTGCAGGGTCAGCTTTTGCTCGTCCGAGTACGCCACGTCGCCATTGAAGGTGATGGAAATCGTGCTTTTGGGCTCGCTGCCCATGTAGATGTCCTTCTTGACGACCCCGGTCACGGGACGCATGCCCACGTCGCGGTAGGCGTGCGGCACGTCGGCCACGGGCAAGGTGCCCAGGTAGCTGGCGACCAGGGGCTTGATCTTGTCGAGCTCGAAGCTGCCCGTGAAGATGAAGGTCATGTCGCGCGCGCTGGAAAAGCGCTGGCGGAAGATTTCCAGCGAGCGGTCCAGGCCCACCTTGTCGAAGTCGGCCACGCGCGGCACGCCATCGACGCGCGGGTTGTCGCCAAACATGGCGTGCTGGATGGCATCGTAGAACACGGCTTCCGGCTGCGCCATGCTGTTTTTCGCCAGGTCCTGCTGCTTGCCGATGAAGGATTGATACAGACCTGCATCCTTGCGCACGTCATGGAAATACAAATACACCAGTTGCAGCATGGCTTCCACGTCGGCGCTGCTGGCCGAACCGCCGAAGCCTTCGCTCAGTTCGCCCAGCGAAGCGCCCACATTGACCGTCTTGCCAGCCAACACTTTTTGCAAGTCCAGCGGCGCCAGGTCTTTCAGCCCCATGCTACCGACCACGGCGCTGGCATAGCGGGCGTTGTAGATATCGGCGTCGCCAAACAGCGACTGGCCGCCGAAGCGCGTCGAGCCCATCAGCACCTGGTCATTCTTGAAGTCCGTGGGTTTGAGCAGCACGCGCACACCATTGCCCAGGGTCAGTTCCGTCACGCCGATGGCGCTATTCAACTTTTCAGCGACGATGCTGCCGCCAGCCGGCGGGCCATCCATCAGCTTGCTGGCAAGGACTTTTTCCGTGCGCGGCTCGATTTTCTGCTGCTCGGCTTGCGCCACGGCGTCGAGCAATTGCTGCTGCGTGGGTACGCTGGCGCCCGCTTTCGGCTCGGCGCCCATGAAGACCACCAGTTTCTTTTGCTGGTCGGGAATCACCTTGGCCACCGTCTCGTTGATTTCCTGCAGAGTTACCTGCGGCAAGAGTTCCTGCGCATACAGCAATTCATTGGCGATGCCGGGGATGGCTTCCTGCTCCAGGAAGTTGCGCGAATACTCGGCCACGAAACCGGCCGAATCGGACTTGTCGCGCTCGCTGTACGCGCGCTCGTAATTGCGCAGCATGTTCTTGCGCGCCCGATCCAGCTCATCCTGGCTGAAACCGAAGCGGCGCGCCCGCTCATCTTCTTGCACCAGCGCATCGACGGCAGGCTGCACGCCGCCCTTGCCCAGCAAGGCATACGCGCTGAACGATTCATAGCCGCGCACCAGCTTGCCCATGCTGCTGCCGCCCTGGATGAACGGGGGATTGGCTTGCTGCGTCAATTCCTGCATACGCGCGCTGAGCATTTGCCCATACAGGTTTTCGATCATCTGGCGGCGGTAGTCGGCAATGGTGACGGGCTCCTGCGCGGCGCGGATCGGGTAGCGGATGAAGACCGTGTCGTCCGGCGCTTCCTTGTCCGTGATCACCAGCGCTTCCGTTTGCGAGCGCTGCGGCACTTCCGCATACAGGCGCGGACGGGGCTTCGCGGGGTTTTTCAGTTTGCCGAAATGCTGGCGTATCATCGCTTCAGCTTGCTTCGGCTCCACGTCGCCCACCACCACAACGGCCATCAGGTCGGGGCGGTACCAATCCTTGTAGAAACGCTTGATGGCTTCCGGCTTGAACGTTTTCAGCACGGATTCCTTGCCGATAGGCATGCGTTCCGCATAGCGCGAACCGTTCAGCAGCTTCGGATACAGGACCTTGTTCATGCGGTCGCTGGCGCCCTTGCCCAGGCGCGCCTCTTCCAGCACGATGCCGCGCTCGCTGTTGATGTCGGCCGGATTGAATTTCAAGCCATGCGCCCAGTCTTCCAGCACGAGAAAACCCTTTTCCAGGTTTCCCTTCTTGTTCGTCGGAATCGGCAGCACGTACACGGTTTCATCGAAACTCGTGTAGGCGTTCAAGTCGGCGCCGAACTTCACGCCGATCGATTGCAAATAGGAAATCAGCTCATTGCGCTTGAAATGCGTGGAGCCATTGAAGGCCATGTGTTCCGTGAAATGGGCCAGGCCTTGCTGGTCGTCATCTTCCAGGATGGAACCGGCTTTCACCACCAGGCGCAATTCCACTTTCTGCGCGGGACGCGCGTTTTTCTTGATGTAATAGGTCAAGCCGTTCGGCAATTTTCCGACGGTAACTTCTGTTGCCAACGGCAAGGGATCGCTCAAACGGATTTCTGCCTGGGCCATGCAGGCGCACGCCAGCAAGACGGCGCCCGAGATCAGGCGTAATTTACTCAGCTTCATGTATTCTCAACGGTAAGATTCAGTAAGCGTACCTTACACTGAAATCGTCTTTCCGCCATTAAAAACAGCTTAGGAAAACCTGCTTTTCCCAGGCAACTTTGCCGAATAACAAACTCAACAGTGCCCTGCCACATTTTTTCAATTGTGCTAAAGTATTGCCGCCGGTCATGTGGACCGGCACAACAATACGTCTTCGGGGCGGGGTGCGATTCCCCACCGGCGGTAAGACCGGCAACGGTCAAGCCCGCGAGCGCTTGTCGGGTTTCGCCTGATGAGGTCAGCAGATCTGGTGTGACTCCAGAGCCGACGGTATAGTCCGGATGAAAGAAGATGTGCAGTAAACGCGATGTCCGATCGACCTGTCGATGCGGCCGGCTGCGTCTATTCGCTTGCCCTGCAGCGTTTTTCGCCTATGCGAGGAGCGTTTCACCATGTTAGTCAACAGCTATACCCTGCTTTCCAACGACCTGGAAGGTCGCATCCAATCCGCCCTGGCCGCCATGCGCGCCGGCATTCCCGTCATCCTGCTCGACGATTTCGACCGTGAAAACGAAGCCGACCTGATCCTGTCTGCCGAGAAACTCACGAACGAAACCATGGCCTTGCTGATCCGCGAATGCAGCGGCATCGTCTGCCTGTGCCTGCCGACGGACGTCGTCAGCGCGCTGGAATTGCCGCCCATGTCGTCCGACAACGGCAGCCGCTACGGCACGCCGTTCACGGTATCCATCGAGGCGCGCGACGGCGTCACGACGGGCGTGTCGGCCGCCGACCGGGTCACCACCATCCGCGCCGCCATCGCGCCGAATGCCAAGCCTGCCGACCTGGTGCGCCCTGGCCACGTATTCCCCTTGCGCGCCGCGCCCGGTGGCGTGCTCGAGCGCCGTGGCCACACGGAAGGCTCCGTCGACCTGTCGCGCATGGCGGGCCTGAACCCGGCGGCCGTGCTGTGCGAGCTGATGAACCCGGACGGCACCATGATGCGCGGCGACGATATCGAGCGCTTCGCCGAACTGCATGGCATGCCGATTCTCACCATCGAAGAACTGGTGGAATGGCGCAGCACGCGCGAGCAGTAAGGCGTCAGGCCATCCTTCAGGCGGCCACGGCCTTCGGCAGATGCACGTGCCGGTAGACGAGGCCCGCCGCCAGGCCATATGCGACGGCAATCGTCGCGTAGGCCAGCGGCAAGCGCAGCGACCAGTCCTGCACCATGTGCAGGATGCTGCCGATCATCGCCACGCCCACCAGGGCGCCGATCTGCCGGTTCGCATTCAGGGCCGCCGCCGCGCTGTTCGCATGCTGCTTGCCGGCCACCCGCATCACGGTGGCCGTCATGGCGGGAATGGCGATGCCGATGGCCACGTTCATGACGGCCGTGCCCAGCGCCAGCAAGCCATAGGGCGCACCTGGACGCAAACCCATCAGCAACAGCGCCATCACGGCGCCCACCAGCAAGCCGGCCAACATGGGCAAGCGCGTGCCATGGCGCGCCGCGATACCTCCCGCCAGGAAATTCCCTACCGTATAGGCCGCCATCATGGGCAGCAATCGCAAGCCCGACTGCAAGGCATCGGCGCCGCCAGACTGCTGCAGGAACAGGCTCAATAAGAACAGCTGGCCGAACACGCAGAAATTGATCAAAAAACCCACGCCATTGGCCGCGCCAAAGCTGCTGCTGTGAAACAGTGCGCGCGGCAACAACGGATGGCTGCCGCTACGCTCGCGCCGCAGCAACTGCCAGGCCGACAGGGCCGTCAATACGCCCGCCGCCAGCACGCCTGGTGACAGCCAGCCCAGCACGGGGCCTTCGATCATGACAAAACTCAGGCCCGCCAGCGCCGCCACACCCAGCGCATGGCTGAACAGCGACAAAGCGCGCGGCTGGCGCGCTGGCGCGGCCAGCAGCAACTGCGCCATGACGATGGCCAGCACGCCCAGCGGCACATTCACCCAGAACACGCTGCGCCAGCCGAACTGGTGCACGAGGATGCCGCCGATCAGGGGGCCGGAAGCGCCCGCCACGCCCACCAGGGCCGACCACGCGCCCAACATGCGCGTGCGTTCGCGTTCGTCGTCAAAGCTATGCGTCAGCAAGCTCAGGGAACTGGGCATGAACAGGGCCGCGCCCGCCCCTTGCAGCAAGCGCGCCGCCGTCAGGAAATGCCCGTCGGGCGCGGCGCCGCACAGGATCGAGCCGAGGATGAAGACGCCCAGGCCACCCTGGTACACGGCTTTCGGCCCATAGCGGTCGGCCAGCGCGCCGCCGGCCAGCAGCAGCGCGGCAAACGTCAGCGTGTACCCGTCGACCACCCATACCAGGCCCGTCAGCGGTATGGCCAGGTCGAGCGCGATATCGGACAGCGCCACGTTGACGGCCGTGACGTCAAGCATCGCCATGACGAAGCCGAAGGCCAGGGTCAGCAGGATCAAGCCGTTGGCGCGGCGCGGTGTGGGGGCAGACATGGTTTTCCTTGCAAGGATAGCGGGGTAGCCATTATGCGAGCGTTGCATGATGCAGTAAACAGGCATAAACTCGGCACTACGATGCAAAAATGCATCCAAAAACGAAACGGAAATCACTCATGGATTGGGATAACGCGCGCATCTTTCTGGCCATCGGCCGGGCCGGCACCTTGCGCGGCGCAGCGGCCCTGCTGCGCATCGACCAGGCCACCTGCGGGCGCCGCCTGGCCACCCTGGAAACGTCCCTGGGCGCCACCCTGTTCCTGCGCACGCCATCGGGCTACGTGCCCACGCCAGCCGGAGAGCTGGCGTTCACGGCGGCCGAAGCGATGGAACGGGCGGCCGACAAACTGCAGAGGGAAATGCAGGGCGTCGACAACCGCCTGTCCGGCCTCGTGCGCGTGGCCACCACGGACACTATGGCCAGCCATTTCGTCATCCGCGCCATGCAGCAGCTGCATGCGGCCCACCCGGACATCCGCATCGTGCTCAACGTGGCGCCGGCACTGGCCAGCCTGACCCGGCGCGAAGCGGACCTGGCCGTGCGCGGCGTGCGCCCTACCGACCCGGACCTGATCTCGCGCCACCTCGTCAAGCGCAGCCTGGGCCTGTACGCGTCGAAAAGCTACCTGGCGGAACGGGGCGAACCCGTGCGCGGCACGGCGCTGGCCGGCCACGACATCGTCATCTACCACCATTCCGTGACGCCACGCCATGGAGAGAAAATCGCCGGCGAGCCCGTCGCCAACGCCCGGGTCGCCATGGAAGTGAACTCGGCGGCGATGCTGCAGGAAGCCACGCGCGCGGGCCTGGGCGTGGCCGAGCTGGCGACCCACCTGGGCGACATCGACCCGCAGCTCGTGCGCATCTGGCCCGAGCGGGCGGAAGCGTACGACGTATGGCTGGTCATGCATGCCGACCTGAACCGGTCTGCCCGCGTGCGGGCGGCGGCCGACGCGATTATCGCCAGTGTGAGCAGCCCTGCAGCCTAGCAGCACATAATCATTCTCAAAAGAAACTTTATTTTTTATAAGTCTGATAAAATTCGCAACCCCGTCGCGCACAGCTGCCGCCAGGCCGCCGCGGGATCCCTCAATCCTCATGGAGAATTTTTATGCTTATCTGGCAAGGCTTCGGCATACTCGGCCCCCTTATCTGTTTTATCGTCGTACTGGCCGCGCAAGCGCTGTTTGGCGCCACCTTGGGCGAGGCATATACGAAGAGCCACACATGGACCATGGCCTTGGCCTTCCTGCTGGCAGCGGCCGCCAGCTGGTATGCAGGCGTGCGCCTGAACAGCGCGCCCGGACGCGAACTGATCGACCCGGCCACGCAGGAACGCGTGATCCTGCGCCAGCGCCACACCCTGTTCTGGATCCCGATGCAATATATCGCCGTGCTGATGGTCGTGATGGCCGGCTTCGCCCTGTTCGAATAGGCGCGCACGCCAGACGTGCCCGGCGGGCGGACGGATGTTAAGATGCCATCATGACCCTATCCGTCTCCCTCATCATCAGCCTGCGCCGCCTGCACCGGGCCACCATGGCCTGGCTGGTCAGCTGGTGGCGCATGCTGCATTTCGCCATCCTCGTGTTTTCGCTGGCCCTGTCGCCATCGAGCTATAACCGCGACAACCGCCCCATCCTCGCGCACCGCCTGGTGACGAACACGGCGCCCAACCTCGTGTGGTTCAGCGTCGCCTGCGCGCTGGTCAGCTTGGTGCTCATCCGCATCGTCGTCGTCAGCGCGCAAAGCTACGGCCTGTCGCGCTATGCGCTGGAAATGGTGGTGCGCGTGCTGGTGCTGGAACTGATACCGCTGACGGCCGCCCTGTTCGTCGCGCTGCGCCTGACCTTGCCTGACGGCATTGCGTTTGCGCAAATGCGCTCTTCCGGCATGCTCGACACCATGCAGCGCCAGGGCGTCGACTTGCTGCGCCGCGAATACTTTCCGCGCGTCATGTCCGGCATCTTCGCCGTATGGATGCTGGCCATCGTCAGCTGCGTCACCTCGCTGATCCTCGCCTATATCACCATCTACGGCTTTACGCCGTGGGCGCTGCAAGGCTACACGCGCGTCGTGGGGCAAATCTTCAATCCGGCCGTGGCCCTGATCCTGATGCTCAAGGTCATCTTCTTCAGCTTTGCCGTGGCCCTGATTCCGCTGGCTTCCTCGTACTATCCGGAAGAGCCGCATGGCCGGCGCAACCGCCTGTGGGCCGCGCACGGCCTGTCCGAAATGCTGCGCCTGTTTTCCGTCATCCTGCTGATCGAAGTGGCTTCGCTGATGGGCAATTACTACTGATGCCCCGCCCGCCACCGCCAGCGATCCCCGAACCACCCATACGAGAGCCAGAAGCCATGAGCCAGAGCCAGCCCCCCAATCCCGACCAGACCGACATCACGGCGCCAGACGCCGTCCTGCCCGCCCCGCCGCCCGTGCGCCACGCCGA
Organism: Janthinobacterium salmonicoloratum; assembly: GCF_051380845.1. NCBI lineage: Bacteria > Pseudomonadati > Pseudomonadota > Betaproteobacteria > Burkholderiales > Oxalobacteraceae > Janthinobacterium > Janthinobacterium salmonicoloratum. The sequence goes on from NZ_JBNYXV010000001.1 coordinate 1,178,574, forward strand.
ACTGAAAGCAGCCATCCTGCTCATCTTCATGTTCGTGCTGGTGGTCGGCTCCGTCGTCTACCTGATGTATGCGCGCGGCGCCTTCGAAGCCACGCAGACGCTGGTGCTGACGACCGACGATTCGGACGGCGTGGGCGTGGGCGCCGACCTGACCTTTTCCGGCTTTCCCATCGGCCGCGTGCAGCGCATCGAACTGGCGCCGGACGGCAAGGCCCGCGTCATCGTCGACGTGCCAAGGAAGGATGCGCACTGGCTGCGCAGCAGCTCAATCTTCACTCTGGAACGGGGTATCGTCGGCGGCGCCAAGCTGCGCGCCTACAGCGGCATCCTGACGGACCCGCCGCTGCCCGACGACGCCACGCGCGACTTGCTGGTGGGCGACATGGCGGCGGAAATCCCCCGCCTGCTGGCCGCCGCCAAGGATTTGCTGAACAATGTGGCCAGCCTGACGGGCACCGATTCCGCCCTCGACGGCACCTTGCGCAATGTGCAGGCTGTCACCGGCAAGCTGAGCGGCCCGGGTGGCGCCATGGGCTTGCTGACGGGCGACGACAAGCAGTCGCGCCTGCTGGTCGAGCGAGCCAACACCCTGCTGGTCACGGCCGACCAGTTGGCGCGCCGCACGGACGGCCTGGTGGCCAATGCCGACACGCGCGTCTTTGGCGACAAGGGCGTGATGACGGATGCGCAGGCGACCATCGTGCAGCTGAACGCGCTGCTGGCCGACACGCGCAACAGCCTGAAAAAAGTCGACGCCGTGCTGGTCGAGGCGCAAGCCGTGGGCGCCAATGCCAAGGCGGCGACAGCCGACCTGGGCCCGCTGCGCGCCGACGTGGAAAGCAATCTGCGCAAGGTCGAGCAGCTGGTCAATGAAATCAACCGCAAATGGCCGTTCAAGCGCAATCCGGAGATCAAACTGCCATGAGAAAACGCAATGTCACCTTGTCCGCCCTGGCCGCATTGTTGTGCACTGCGCTCGCCGCCTGTTCCAGCGGCCCGCCCGTGCCGGACTGGAAAATGAATGCGCAAAGTTCCGTCGAACGGTTTCAAGCGGCTTACTTGAATGGCAACGCCCTGGTCGAGCAGACGGAATTCCGGCGCGCCCGCAGCCAGGTGGCAGGCACGGGCAAGCTCGAGCTGGTGGCGCGCATCGAACTGCTGCGCTGCGCCGCACGCGTGGCCAGCCTGGCCTTCGAGGACTGCGCCGGCTTTGACGCCCTGCAAGCCGACGCGACAGCCGCCGACCGCGCGTATGCGGCCTACCTGGCCGGCAAGGCGCAGGCGACCGACATCACCCAGCTGCCGGAAGCGCAGCGGGCGGCCGCCAGCGCCAGCTCCGATACGGCCGCCGCCAGCGCCGTGGCGGCCATCGCCGACCCGCTGTCGCAACTGGTGGCGGCCGGCGTGCTGCTGCGCGCCAGCCGCGCTACGCCGGAGCTGCTCGACACGGCCGTCGCCACCGCCTCGGACCAGGGCTGGCGCCGTCCGCTGCTGGCCTGGCTGGGCGTGCAGCGCCTGCGCGCCGAACAGGCGGGCGACACGCAAGCGGCGCAGCGCATCGCGCGGCGCATGGCGATCGTCGAACAGCCGCTGGCCCCTTGAACGCGCCGATGGCCGGCCCAAGGCAGGCGGAATCAGGCATAATCGAGCCAGGATGACAGCTATGCCGTGCAGACCGCGAGGTGTGACAATGCAGTTCGAGGATTTCGACCTTTCCACTCCCGATACCGGCCGGCATGCGGCGGCGGCGCCTGGCGACGACGTGTCGGCCGCCACGGCCGTACGCCTGCAATACCTGCTCGACAATACGCCCTCCATCATCTATTGCACCGTGCCCAGCGGCGACTTCAAGATGACTTTTGTCAGCAACAATGCCCTCAATGTGCTGGGCTACCAGCCCGAGGAAATGGTGGCCGATCCCAATTTCTGGTTCGACCATATTCACCCCGACGATGCCCCCGGCATTTTTTCCAGCCTGGCGCAGATCTTCGTCGAAGGCGCACGCGCTTACGAATACCGTTTCCGCGTGCGCGACGGCAGCTATCTGTGGATGCACGACAGCCTGCGCCTGGTGCGCGACGAGCATGGCGTGCCGTTCGAGGTGATTGGCTCGCTGACAGACATCACGGAACGCAAGCGCATGGAAGCGATGCTGCAGGCGCGCGGCGAAGAGCAGCAACTACTGATCAGCAAGCTGCAGGAAGCGCACGACCAGTTGCTGCAATCGGAAAAGATGGCGTCCATCGGCCAGCTGGCGGCCGGCATCGCGCATGAAATCAATAACCCGATCGGCTTCGTCAACTCCAACATGAGTTCGCTGCAAGGCTATGTCGGCACCCTGTTCGGCGTCATTGACCAGTATGAGGCGGCAATGCGCGAGGCGCTCGATGGCCCGGCCCTGGCCGCGCGCGTGGCCCAGGTGCGCGGCCAGGCCGACCTGGCCTTCCTGCAGGACGACATGGTGGACCTGGTGCGCGAATCGATGGATGGCTTGAAGCGCGTGCGCGACATCGTGCAGGCGCTGAAGGATTTTTCCCACGTGGGCGAGACGGACTGGCAAGTCGCCAGCCTGCATGCGGGCCTGGACAGCACCCTCAATATCGTCGCCAACGAATTGAAATACAAGGCGCGCATCGAGAAACACTATGGCGAGCTGCCGCCGATACTGTGCCTGGCCTCGCAGCTGAACCAGGTCTTCATGAACCTGCTCGTCAACGCGGGCCAGGCCATCAGCAGCGACGGCGTGATCAGCATCCGCACCGGTCACGCCGGCGACTGGGTATGGGTGGAGATCGGCGACACTGGCGCCGGTATCGCGCCCGAACACCTGAACCGCATCTTCGAGCCGTTCTTCACCACCAAGGCGGTGGGCAGCGGCACGGGCCTGGGCCTGTCGCTGTCGTACGGCATCGTCAACAAGCACGGCGGACGCATCGAAGTGGCTTCGGAAGTGGGCCAGGGCACGCGCTTTACCGTGCACCTGCCCGTATCGCCGCCGGCGGCCCAGGCAGCGTCCTAGCCTTCCCGCCCTAGCATTCCTTCAAGGGCGCATACACGCGGATGCTGAGCCGTCCGCCATTCTTGCTTTCGAAATCGAGCAGCTGGGCGATCACGCGGGCCGTCAGCACGTGTTCGGCCGCCAGCAGCATCAGGCCATCGCGGCTGATCAGGTCACGCGACAGCACCATGCCCGGCTCCAGCTGGCCCGACAGTACGGTCAGGTCGCGCGCCGGTGGCTCCGTCTCCTCCATGATGCTGCGGAAAGCGGCCACCACCGCCGGGTCGTAGCGTTTGCCGATGCTGTCGTAGATCAGGCTGCGGGCCTCGTCGGCGCGCAGGCTGCGCTGCACCATGGCGCCGATCTGCAAGCCATCGTAGTCCGACGCCAGCGTCAGGATACGCGCCCCCATGGGAATGGCCAGGCCCACCAGGCCATCGGGAAAGCCGCCGCCGTCGAAGCGCTCCAGCTGCGAGCGCAGGATCACGGAAACGGCGCGCAGCTCCTCGAGCGCCATCAGTAATTGTTCGGCGCGCAGCGGATGCTTGCGGAAAGCGGCCAGCTGCTCGCCCGTCCAGGCGCTGGCCGGCAGTTCCAGCACATCGTCGCTCAAGCTGAGCTTGCCGATATCCTTGAGCAGGGCCGCGATGAACACATCGCGCGCCTCCTGTCCTGCCAGGCCCAGCGCCTGCGCCAGCTTGCGCGACAGTTCGGCCACCCGCCGCGCATGGCCGGCCAGCTTGCCGCCGCGCATCTCGATCAGGTTGGAAAACACCTTGATGGTCGTCACGAACGTGGCTTTCAGGCGTTCGTTGGCCGCCTGCACTTCGTCGTGCGACTGTTTCAGCTGCTGCGTGCGCGTGGCCACCTTCGCTTCCAGGCTGGCGTTGAGCGCCTGCAGCTGCACGTTCTGGCTGGCCGTCAGCGCTTCCAGGCGCAGTTTCTCCTGCTCCAGCGCGCGCCGTTCCAGCGCGTGGCGCACCACCAGCACGATATCGTTTTCGTCCCAGGGCTTGGTCACGTAGCGGTAGATCTCGCCCTGGTTGATGGCGTCGAGGATGGACTGGATGTCGGCATAGCCGGTCAGCAGCAAACGCATGGTGCCGGGCCAGCGCTGGCGTACCTGGGCCAGGAATTGCGCGCCATCCATGTGCGGCATGCGCATGTCGGAGATGACCAGGTCCACCGTCTCGCTCTCGAGCAGGGCCAGGCCGGCCGCGCCGCCGTCGGCCGTCAGCACGCGGTAGCCGTGCGGGCGGAACAAGCGCCGCAGCGAGGACAGGATATTCGGTTCGTCGTCGACGCACAGGATGGTGGGCGGCGCGGCCGCGATGCTGGTGCTCATGTTGTCCTGTTCAGTCATGGTGCGACGGCCTGCGCCTGGCGCACGGGCAGGGTGATGCGAAAGGTGGTACCGCGGCCGATGATGCTGCGCACGTCGATGCGGCCGTGATGTTTCTGCACCGTGGTGTAGGCCAGCGACAGGCCCAGGCCCGTGCCCTTGCCGACGGCCTTTGTCGTGAAGAACGGATCGAAGATGCGCGACAGGTGTTCGGGCGCGATGCCGCCGCCCGTGTCCTCGACCTCGATCCACACTTCCGTCGCGTTGTCGCTGCCCGTGCGCAGCGTGATGCGTCCGCGCGCCTCGCCGATGGAATGGGCGGCGTTGACGACCAGGTTCATGATCACCTGGTTCAGTTCGGAAGGCTGGCATTCGATATCGGGAATGTCGCCATACTCGCGCACCACGTCGGCCTTGTACTTGACTTCGTTATTCACGATATTGAGCGTGGTGTCGATGCCCTGGCGCAGGTCGGCCCAGACCCACTCCTGGTGCGCATCCGTGCGCGAAAAATCCTTCAGGTCCTGCACGATGCGGCGCACGCGCGAAATGCCTTCCTTCGATTCGCCCATCAGCAGCGGAATATCGGTGCGCAGGAAGTCCAGGTCGATCTGTTCGCGCAACGCGCGCAGGCGCGCCGCCACCACGGGGTCAGCGACGGCCGGCTCGGCTTCCTCATAAGCGTCGAGCATGCTGAACAGGTCGTCCAGATACCCTTCCAGGGTGCCCACATTGGAAAACACATAGCCGATGGGATTGTTGATTTCGTGCGCCACGCCGGCGGCCAGCTGGCCGATCGAAGCCAGCTTTTCCGACTGCAGCAGCTTTTGCTGGGCCAGCGACAGCTTGCTGTTCAATTCCGTCAGGGCCAGGTTGCGCTCGCGCAATTCGAGATCGGCGATCTGGCGCTGGCGGATATCGTCGGCCAGGCGCTCGTTCATGTCGGCCAGCTGGGCCGTGCGCTTGGCCACCAGGTGTTCCAGGTTGTCGTGCGCCTTGCGCAGCGCCAGTTCCGCAAAGCGCCGCTCGCTCACGTCGCGCAGCGTTTCGATGGCGCCCACCAGGCGTCCCTGGCGATCGCGCAGGGGCGCCGCCGTGAAATGCAGCCAGTGGCCGTCAGGGCCGATATCGGCAAAGAAATCCTCGGCCTCAAAGGCGCCGGGAATCACGGGGGAGCGCTTCAGCTTGCCAAGGTAGAGTTCATTTTCGCCGAGCGCGATATCGTCGGCCACCAGCAGGTCGGCCAGGCAGGCGCGCGGCTGCGGATAAAACGCCTTCCAGTGGTCGCGCGTGCCGACCATCTCGGCGGCCGTAAAGCCCAGCAACTGTTCGCAGGCGCTGTTCCAGTGCGTCACCACGTGCTCCGTATCGATGGCGAAAGTGGCCACGGGATGGCCATCGAAAAACGCCGATAGCGCGATGGAATCGCCCTGGCGGCGTTCCGGCGTGGCGGGCAGTGCCTGCCCTGCGTCTGTTTCCATGGCCTCTATCCTGTTCATGCCAGCATGATGCGCGACATTTCATCGAAGGTGTGTTCGGTTTGCCCCAGCAGCGCCAGCCAGGCCGGCTCGTCCAGGGCGATGCTGCGCCAGCCCGCAGGCGACAGGGGCGGCACCAGCGCATCGTCGACGCCAGCCAGGTCGAGCGCAAGGGCGACGGCATTGGCCAGGTGCACGGCCAGCGGCAAGCCGCCCGCTTGCAGGCGGTCGATGGCGTGGTGGTCGGCCACCGCTTGCTGTATCGCTTCGGGAAACTTCCAGTAAGCAGCCAGGGCGCTGCCCACCTGCGCATGATCGATGCCGATGACGGCCAGTTCCGCTTCAGCCATCTGGCAGTCATGCGCCTGGCGGTAGCTGCGCACGAGCGCGTGCTCGGCCGGGAAGCGCGTCACCAGCACCAGCGTGCCCAGGTCGTGCAGCAGGCCGGCCGTGAACGCCGTTTCGGGATTGACGCGCAGGTGCGGCGCCAGCAGGCGCGCGGCGATGGCCGTGGCCAGCGAATGGCGCCAGAATGCCTGGAAATCGAAGCTGCCGCTCGACGACGCGAAGCTGCCCGTCAGGGCGCAGGCCGTGACAACGGTGCGGATGCTGTGAAAGCCCAGCACGGAAACGGCTTGCGGAATGCTGGTGACCTTCGATTGCATGCCGTAGAACGAGGAATTGGCGATGCGCAGGGTCTTAGCCGCCAAGGCCTGGTCCAGCTCGATCTTTTGCGCCAGCACATGCACGTCCGTGTCGTCCTGGTCCATGCTCGACAGCAGTTCCAGCACCACCACCGGCAGCGAAGGCAGTTCCTGTATCTGGCGGATGATATGTTCAAAACTGAGCCGTGTCATGCCGCGCCCCCTTGCCGGTAGCGCTGCAGCAGCGCCAGCAGTTCCGCCCCGGGGGAATCGGGCGGCGTGGCGCGGAACAGCACGGCCAGCCGTTCCAGGCGGCGCGCCCGTTCCTGCTCGGCATGCGCCTGCGCGGCGGGGTCAGGCGCCTCTTCCATGACGACGTGGCAGCGCTCCACATTGCGCCGGCGCAAGGCCGTCAGGTTCGCCGCCGTCAGGGTGGCGCCCTGGGCCAGCAGCACGGCGCCGTTGGCGTCGTTCAGCGCCAGCGCCAGCACCATGCCTTCCTGCGCCTGCTCCATGGAAATCTCGCGTCCGCTCTCACTCATGTATCCACTCCATGACGACTCAGGGTGACCAGGCTGCCGCGCGAGCGCGAATGCAAGCCCATCGGATGGACCGCCACGGCATACGGCTGGCCATCGATGGCGGCCAGGCAAGGCGCACCCTGCCCGTCGAATAGTTGCGGCAAGACGATCGCCGCCTCGTTGCCCAGCAGGCCTGCGCCCCGTTCGAACAGGTTGGCCGCCGCCGCGTTGATGAAGGCGATCATGCCGTCTTCATCGAGCCCGATCACGGGCAGCGGCAGAAATTGCAGCAATTCGCGCGCGATGCCGAGGCTGACTTCATCGCGGCTGATCTGATGCTGTTGCTGATGCACCAGCGCCTGCATGGCGGCATTGGCTGCCGCCAGCGCCTGGTTGGCGTCGCGCAGCTGCGCATTGAGGCGCACATTGTCGTCGTCGATGCCCTTCAGGCGAAAGGCTTCGGCGATATGCTCGCGCAGTTGATGGTCTTCCCAGGGCTTGGTTAGAAACTTGAAGATGGCGCCCTCGTTGACGGCGTCCGTGACGGCTTGCAACTCGGTATAGCCGGACAGCATGATGCGGATGGTTTGCGGACACAGCAGCTTGGCCTTGCGCAAGAAGTCGGCGCCCAGCATGCCGGGCATGCGCTGGTCCGACACGATCACGTCGACCGCATGGCTGGCCAGCACGTCCAGGCCTTCCTGGCCGCTGTTGGCAGTGAGGATATGGTAACCGTCGCGCCGCAGCAGGCGCTTGAGGGAAGCGAGGATATTCGGCTCGTCATCGACCAGCAGCAAGGTGCGTGGCGGCACCACAGCCCGCTGCCCGGCATCTGCCGCCAGCACCGCAGTACCCTGCACACCTTGCTCGTCGTGCAAATCCATCGGACCATCCTCTCATCGCCATGGCGATATCGGAGCTTGCCTGGAGGGTGAATCTGCTGCGAGAAACAGTCTTGCGAGTCTTGCGCGGCAGCCAGCTTGCGTGGAGATTATACGACTAAATATTCCTCTATGGCACTTATCCGGCACTTATCCGCGCCGTGCCGGACACGGCGTGTCGCGATAAAACACAAAGCCGCCCAAGCCGATGGCTTGCGTGTCGGCCTTCACGGCGTACACCAATGTATTTTTCTGCCCGTCGACGCGCAGCAGATTCTTGTGCAGCACCGTTTGCGCGTGCGACAGTTCCAAAGATGGGGTCGGCGCCAGTTGCAAACGCAGTTCGGACGTGGCCGCATCGTACGCCCAGCGGCCCGGGTTGAAAAAGGCAAAGCCGCCATCGAAACGCAGGCTGCCATCCTTGAACTGGGTCAGGCAAATACCGGGAAATTCGCTGGGCGGGTTGTACCAGGTGGCGGCCACGGCGGCATCGGCCGGCGTCTTGCCCGGCATCTGCATGCCAGCCGTGTCATTATTCCCGCCCATGCTGGCGCAACCGGCCAGCGCCGCGAAGCAGGCGGCAGCGGCCATCCGTTTGATCATGATACTGTGCATTCCCGTCCCCTTGCTTTATAGAAACACAATCTTAGTCCGGGAAACGTGGCCGTTCAAGCGGTTAGCGCACATTAGGCGGATTTAATTGCCCTCGGCCGCCTCGGCCGCCTTGGCCGCCATGGCTGCCGCCTCGCGCAATTTGTCTTTTTTGCTTTTGCGCGCGCCCTTGACGCCGCCATTGACCGTATCGGTGACGGGATTCACCGGCGCGGGCAGTTCCGTGGGCTCGAAACCGGCCACCACTTCGCGCACGATGCGCAAGTCGTTACGATTTTCGATCAGGCGGAAATGCGCTTCCGTGTCGGCCGTTACGAAACTGATGGCCGTGCCGCTTTCGCCGGCGCGGCCCGTGCGGCCGATGCGGTGCGTGTAGTCGACGGCCGAACGGGGCAAGTCATAGTTGACGACAGCCGGCAAGCCGGCGATATCGATGCCGCGCGCGGCCACGTCGGTGGCCACCAGCACCTGCAAACGGCCCGCCTTGAAGTCCGCCAGCAGCTGGCTGCGCGTGCCCTGGCTGAATTCGCCGTGGAAGGCGCCCACATGCAGGCCTGCACGCTGCAGCTTGTCGGCCACGTGTTCGGCCGCGTACTTGGTGGCGACGAACACCAGCACCCTGTCCCACTGCTGCTGCAGGATCAGGTAGCGCAGCAGCTGCGTGCGGCGCGGCACGTCGACCGTGATGGCGCGCTGCACGATGTCGGGCTTGTCCTGCGGTTCGGACGCCACTTCGATGCGCACGGGCTCCCTGAGCAGGCTGTCGGCCAGCGCCTGCACGCTGTCGGGGAAGGTGGCCGAGAAAAACAGGTTTTGCCGTTTCGCTGGCAGCAGCGCCAGGATGGCGTTGATTTCTTCGCTAAAGCCCATGTCGAGCAAACGGTCCGCCTCGTCAAGCACGCACAGCGACACGCCGCCCAGCTTTACGGCGTTTTGCCGCACCAGGTCCAGCAGGCGGCCCGGCGTGGCGACGACGATATCGGCGCCGCCGCGCAAGTCCATCATCTGCGGATTGATCGACACGCCGCCGAACAGCACGGAAATCTTCAGTTTGACGGGCAGCGGCTTGGCCAGCGCGTGCACCGTCTGCCCCACCTGCGCAGCCAGCTCGCGCGTGGGCACGAGGATCAGCGCGCGCACCTGGCGCGGGCCGGCAGCGGGCGCCATCAGCGCCTGCAGCAGCGGCAGCGCGTAGGCGGCCGTCTTGCCGGAACCCGTCTGCGCCGCGCCCAGCACGTCGCTGCCGCGCAGGATGGCGGGAATGGCGGCAGCCTGGATGGCCGTCGGCGCGGCATAGCCGGCCTTGTCGACGGCACGGACCAGGGCGGGAATCAGACCCAGTGAGGAAAATGGCATAGCGGGCCTTCTTGTATATTCGTAAAGTGAGACCGGCCGCAATGTGCGGCCGGTCGGGATAGCGACAGTATAAAGCAGGCGGCTATTGCTTGGGCATTTGCAGTGTCGGAAAGCCCGCTTCGTCATAACCCGGCATGCTGCGCCGGATCGCGTGCGAAAAGTCCGCGTCGTCGTTGGCCGCCCGCGCGCGCGCCGTGATGTGGCCCCCTATACGCAGCTGCTGGAAGGTCAAACCCGGCACCAGGCCCTTGACGTCGTACAGATAGCGGTCCAGGTATCCCGAGGCCATCAGCCGGTAATCGAGCGGCAGGCCAGGCACGATGCGGCGCACCATCTCGAAGACGATGGTCGTGCAGTTGGCCGTCAGGGTGTTGTAGAACTGCGGCTTGCTCTTCAGCGCCTGCGCCTCGTCCAGGTAGGCGAGGAACAGCGAGCGCATGGCCGCCTTGGGCATCATCACGCGGTACAAATGCATGTCTTCGCCGCGCGCATTCGTGCGCACGCGCAGGATGTCGCGCTCGTCGGCGGCGATCAGGCTCATCTCGAAATGCTTGAAAAAGCCGCCGATGGCGGAAAAGCTCTCGCCCTTTTCCTTGCGGATCTCGATGGAAAACGTCAGGAAGCGCCCGTCCGCAAAACCGAACGAGATCAGGGTATGCGCAATGTACGGCCCCGTCCAGTACGACAGCGCCGTGTCCACCGTGCGCAGCTCGTCGAGGTCGTAGCTGCGCTGCTCCCACTTGACCGTGTAGTCATCATCGCTGCGCCAGTCGAAATTGCGCACATTGTCCAGGGTGACGAGATTGCCCTTGAGCGTGCCCGTGACATTGCGCGCCACATCGTCCGCCCACACGCGCTGCTGCTTCGGCGTGATCAGGCTCCACCACAGCAGCAGCAGGATAAAACCGGCCGCATACGGCAGCAGCACGCGCACATCGCCGCGCGTCCACCACAGCACCACGCTGGCCACGCCCAGCGCGGCCCACAGCAGCGCGCCGATGGCTTGCGCCGCCGTGCCGCCGGACAGCTGGTACCACAGCGCCAGCGCGCCCCACAGTGCAGTCAACAGGAGAATCAGGGAAACGGCCATTTTGCCGATGCTGCCCAGCACGGAGCGGGCACGAAGTGATAAGAAAGTCATGCCTCAATTATAGGGGCAAGTGAAGATGTGCAAGTATTTCGGGCGTGCCCAGCGTATCTTGGGACAGGCATGCAATATTATTTCGATGGCATAATGATTTCTTTTGCAATCAATTCACCTTCACATGCAACTCCAAGGTTTTTCCATCATTCAGGGTTACACCAAAATCTTGCTTGAAGGGCAAGAACTTGACCTGCACAATGATTACGAATTCACGCATATCGACTATTGCATCGCTGCGCGGCGGCTGCAACTGCATTGGGCACGCAGTGCCGGCGACTGGGTCAGGCCATCCATGCCCGCTGCGCTGACACTGGTTTGTGCAGGCGTGCATATGCTGAAAATCCGGGAATCCGGCGAAGAGGAGCATGTCAACGGGGAGAAATGCCTTTCCTCCATCGGCTTCATGTGGAATGCCATGCGCGATGACATGGATGGCGTCGCGTCGCATGAGGCGAGTGAAGGCTGCACGGATCTCTCGTTGATTTTCATGAGTGACCTGAGCATCAAGATTGCTGCCGTCGAAGCGCGCATCATCGTTGGCACCGGGCCGGCCATGGCAGCGGAATAGCCTCAGGCTACATCCATCCCAACAACGACAACAAACACGACAACCTTCAGGTGACACTTTGCAGCATCAAGCGCTCTACGCCCTCGCCGGCAGCCTCAATTCCCTCTTCATCGTCGTCAGCCTGCTTGGCCTGTGGTCGCAGCTGCAAAAAATCTGGCGGCGCAAGCACGATGCCAGGGTCGGCGCCGGCAAGACGACGGACATCCTGTCGATCAACCAGTTCACCGTCAGCTTCCTCGCGTACTGTGCGTTCTTTGTGTATGGCTATTCGATCACGCCGTTCAACCATTACATCGTCTGGCCCCGATTGATCGCTGCGCTGATCGCGCTGGGCATCCTGTATGAAATTGACCGCGACCGCCGCAGCCTGACATCGCGCAATGCGCTGCTGGCCTGCGCGCTGCTGCTGTGCGCGGGCATGGCGGGGCTGGCCTTCGGCCCCACCTTCACCGATGAAAAGCGCGTGCTGTCGCAAGGCCTGATCGTCGCCGTCACCGTGCTGCTGGCGCAGGGCTATGCGCACCAGATCCGCCTCATCTACCGCTCGGGCAAGACGGGCGCCGTGTCCCTGAAAATGAGCCAGTTCATCCTGGCGATGGATATCAGCACCATCTTCTTTGCCTGCGTCATGGGGCTATCGACGGGCTGGCCCTTGCTGCTGCTCGCCTGCGTCAGCGCCACGACCAAATTGATCATCATGTGGCTGTTCCGCTGGGAGAAGACCAGCCCCGCCGCGCGCATAAAACGGCAGGCGCTGGCCTGACGCTAGAATAGGGATCTTGCCACCTTTGTTGAAAGAGCCGCCATGCAGCTTTCCCCCGCCGTCCCCATCCTGCGCAGCTTTTCCGAAGCCAAGGCGCGCGAGTTCTACCTCGATTTTCTCGGTTTCACGCTGGACTGGGAACATCGCTTCGAGCCCACGGCGCCGCTGTACCTGCAGGTGACGCGGGGCGATCTCGTGCTGCACCTGTCCGAACACTACGGCGACGCCACGCCGGGTGCCGCGCTCCTGATTCCCGTCAACGATATCGCCGCCCTGCACGCGGAGCTGCAAGCGAAGGATTACCCGTATGCGCGCCCCGGCATCCGCGACGAGGACTGGGGCCGCATCCTGGAAGTGGCGGACCCGTTTGGCAACCGGCTGCGCTTCTGGCAAAGAACGGAGTAACGCTTATTGGCCGCTCAGGGCGCGCATTTCCGCATACAGGTTCGCCTTGCCCTCGAAGCCGATGCCGACGAGATCGGGCATGGTGATGTGGCCGTTTTCCACGCGCACGCCATCGGGAAAGCCACCGAAGGGCTGGAATAAATCCGGATACGATTCATTGCCACCCAGGCCCAGGCCCGCGGCGATATTGAGCGACATCTGGTGGCCGCCGTGCGGGATGCAGCGGCTGCGCGACCAGCCGTGCTGCTGCAGCATGTCCAGGGTGCGCAGGTATTCCACCAGGCCGTAGCTGAGGGCGCAGTCGAACTGCAGCCAGTCGCGGTCGGCGCGCATGCCGCCGTAGCGGATCAGGTTGCGCGCATCCTGCATGGAAAACAGGTTTTCGCCCGTCGCCATCGGCTTGTCATAGTAGCTGCGCAGAGTCGCTTGCAGCTCGAAGTCGAGCGGATCGCCCGCCTCTTCATACCAGAACAAATCGTACTGGCGCAGCGCCTTGGCGTAGGCGATCGACGTGTCCAAATCGAAGCGGCCGTTGGCGTCCACGCACAGCTTCTGTCCATCCTGCAGCACGTCCATGATGGCGTCGATGCGGCGCAAGTCCTCGTCCAGCGAAGCGCCGCCGATCTTTTTCTTGACCACCGTGTAGCCTCGGTCGATATAGCTGCGCATCTCGTCCTGCAGGGCGGACAGGCTCTGGCCCGGGTAGTAATAGCCGCCCGCCGCATACACGAAGACTTTTTTATCGGGCACGCCCGTGCCGTGCCGTTCGGCCAGCAGCTGGAACAGCGGTTTGTTTTCGATCTTCGCCACGGCATCCCAGATGGCCATGTCGATGGTGCCGATGGCCACCGAGCGTTCGCCGTGGCCACCCGGCTTTTCATTGGTGTACATGCAATCCCACACCTTGTGCGGATCGAGATTGCTGCCGTCTTCCGTGACGAGCGAGGCAGGGTCGGCGTCGAGGATGCGGGGAATGAAACGCTCGCGCATCAGCATGCCCTGGCCGTAACGGCCGTTCGAATTGAAGCCGTAGCCGACGACGGGCTTGCCGTCGCGGATCACATCCGTGACGACGGCCACCAGGCTCAGCGTCATCTTGGTGAAATCGATGTAGGCGTTGCGGATGGGGGAAGAGATGGGGATGGTCTTTTCGCGGATGTCAACGATCTTCATGCGGGTCTCCTGTGGGTGAAAACAATAGCGCCAGCTTACCCGCGATATAAAGCCATATAATCGATATTAATTTAAACCATTCTTCATTTGAAGTTAATAATGAAAAGCGACGCCACCACGGAAATGGCTTTCTTTGTGCTGCTGGCCAAGCTCGGCAGCCTATCGGCCACGGCGCGCGAGCTGGGCATCACGCCGCCGGCCGTCAGCAAGCGCCTGCAGTTAATGGAGCAGCGCCTGGGCGTGCGTTTGCTGAACCGCAGCACGCGGCGCATCAGCCTGACGGGCGATGGCGAAAGCTATCTGCAACAGGCGCGGCAAATTCTCGACGACATCCGCGCCATGGAAGAGTCGCTGGCCAGCGGCAGCGCGGAGCCGCGCGGGCTGCTGCGCGTGAATGCCACCTTGGGTTTCGGCCGCACGGTGATCGCGCCTTTGCTGTCGCAATTCGCCCTGCGCCACCCGCAGCTGGAAGTGCAGCTGCAACTGACGGACAGCCCAATCAACCTGGTCGAGCAGGCGTATGACCTGGGCATCCGCTTCGGCGACTTGCCCGACACGCGTTTGTCGGCGCGGCGCATCATGTCGAACCGGCGCTTCCTGTGCGCTTCGCCCGCCTACCTGCAGGCGCACGGCACGCCGCAGTCCCCCGACGAGCTGGCGCGGCACCGCTGCATCGTGCACCGGCAGAATGACGACGCCTACGGCATCTGGCGTTTGAGCAAAGGGCGCGCCACGCACACGGTGAAGGTGCGCGGCACGGTGGCCAGCAACGATGGCGACGTGGTGCTGGGCTGGGCCCTGGATGGGCACGGCATCCTGCTGCGCTCCGAATGGGACCTGGCCCGCTACCTCGACAGCGGCCGCTTGCGCGTGGTGCTGGCCGACTACGCACTGGCACCGGCCGACCTGTACGCCTACTACCCCAGCCGCCACCAGTTGCCCGCCAAAGTGCGCGCTTTTATCAATTTTCTCGGCCAGCAGTTGCAGCCGGAAGCGGCCACGGCGGCCGAATCAGGTTAAACTACAATATTGCGATATGGCAATATTATGAAGGAGTAAGTTTTGCTAGTCATACTCGGATTTCTCGTCGTGCTGTTTTCCGTCTTCGGCGGCTTCGCCTTGCAGGGCGGCCACCTGGCGGCCCTGTTCCAGCCGCTGGAATTGCTGATGATCGGCGGCGCCGCGCTGGGCACCTTCTTTGTCGGCAACGACGCCAAGGCCATCCGCGCCACGTTCGCCGCCCTGCCCACCCTGTTCCACGGTTCACAATACACGAAAGCGCGCTATATGGAACTGATGGGGCTGATGTATGAAATCCTCAGCAAGATCCGCAAGGAAGGCTTGATGTCGGTCGAGGACGATATCGACGACCCCTACCGCAGCCCCATCTTCGTGAAATACCCGTACACGCTCGGTGACGAGCACATCCTGGAATTCATCACCGACTACCTGCGCCTGATGGTGTCGGGCAATATGGATGCTTATCAGATCGAAAACCTGATGGATAACGAGATCGAGACGCACCATGAAGATGCGGAAATGCCGATCCAGACGATTTCGCAGCTGGCCGACGCCATGCCCGCCTTCGGTATCGTGGCTGCCGTGATGGGCGTGGTGCATACCATGGCGTCCGTGGGCTTGCCGCCGGCCGAGCTGGGCGTGCTGATCGCGCAGGCGCTGGTGGGCACCTTCATCGGCATCCTGCTGGCCTACGGTTTCATCGCGCCGCTGGCCAGCTTGCTGCGCCGCAAGCACCATGAAACGGCGAAGATGTACCAGTGCGTGAAAGTGACCTTACTGGCCAGCCTGAACGGCTATGCGCCGGCGTTGGCCGTGGAATTCGGCCGCAAGGTCATTTCCGCCACAGAACGCCCCTCGTTCAGCGAACTGGAAAATCACGTGCGTCAGGTGCGCACGAAGAACTGATACGGCCTGCTTCACCAACCTCGGCAACCTGCCCGGCGCCTCACGCTTCTGGCGCCGTCCAGACCAGGTTCCACAGGTGGCCATCGATATCCTCGAAACCCTGGTCATACATGAAGCCATGGTCCTCGGGCGGATGCGGTATGCGACCGCCAGCGGCAACGGCCTTGGCGATCAGACTGTCCACCTCTTCCCGGCTTTCGCAACTGAGGCAAATGACGACTTCATTGGCTTCCTTTGCATTCGCGACCGGCTTGTCGATCAGCGACTGGAAGAAGGATTCGGTCGTCAGCATGGCCTGGATGGCGCCGTCGACGATGTTCATGAACGCCGCGTTCTCGCCGCTAAAGCGGGGATTGAAGGTAAAGCCGAGAGCGGAAAAGAAGGCCTTGGATTTGTCCAGGTCCTTCACGGGCAGGTTGAGGATGATCTGTTTGTTCATGGCGTTTCCTTGCTTAGGTGGAATGGGCAATCGGTGCGTCCTCCCAGCAACGGGTGACGGCACACAAAATCGACACGCTGGCGAACAAATATTTTCCTCTAGGATGGCAATAAATGAAAGCGTAAAAAGTGACGGGAAAAACGGCGTGATAGATGGCCTGCAAGTCAACCCGGCATGCTTTCCAACTATGTCTGATTGACATACCCGCCGCTGGCCGACTACGGTTCATCGAGACGTTAAATCATCTGACAGCAGCTGCCCGCTCAAGTCTGAGCGACGTCACCTGATACGACAGTCCGCTTCAGGCCGCATGCTGTCATTGGCAACCGCCGCCCCGAAGCGGAAGCTCGGTGGAAAGCAGCAACATGCAGGTGTTAGGCCAAATCGCCTTCAATGATGATCACTTCGCGCTTGTAAGCTAGCAGTGCAAATTGCTTCGCCTTGGAATAGGCAGGATCAACATAGCAGGCTATCGCGTGCTTGTAACTGGGAAACTCGACGGCCAGCACCCGCGTACTGAATTCGGATTCAACCAACGCACCAGGCTCTAGAAACCTAACCTTGGCGCTATACTTCTCCCCGATAGATGTCCACAGTCGACTATATTCCTGCTGTGCATTCGGATCAATTACGTCCGAGCCCAAAATAATCCAATAGCCTTTCATTAAAATTCTCCATATGCCGGTATATGTTTGTTTGTTACTTTCGTCAGGTCATCCATTTCTGGGGAGTCGCTGCGTAAAAGATGAAATCGCTTCCTCTGAAGTCTGGGAAGCACGTGGGTTCCACTGGACGCCAGACCGTGCGATGACACCTGGCTTGAGCTGCTGATTCTCGTCATAGTCCTGACGTGGATGAAAGAACAGCGGTTCAAGATCGTCCAGCCGCGACAACCGTTCTGCATAGTCCTGCAGGTACTGCTCCCGTTCTTCCAGACTGACTTGGGCGGGCATCCATGCAGCAAAAGGCGGCAGAACGGTGAAGCCAGTGTATGCAAGAATTCCATTGTGAATAGGCCAGAGGATGTGATGCAGGTCTCCATCAATGCCGTTGGGCGCATAGAGGGTGCTTGCAGTACCGGTGGTCAGACTTAGCATGGCGCGTTTTCCCTTGAAGCATCCATTTTCATATTTGCGCCCAGAGGAGTAGGCGAAACCGCGACTTAGTACGCGATCAACCCAGCCTTTTAGGATGGCGGGCATGGAAAACCACCACAACGGAAATTGGAAAATCACCAAGTCGGACCATGTGACTTTTTCCTGTTCGAACTCTACATCGCTGCATACCGTTGCATTTGCTTGGGCGTGCTCCTGCTCTTTCGATGCATCAAAATATTGCGCGTTCGCGCGATCACTAAACTCGTCTGGGTGAAGTACAGGGTTCCAGCTCATAGCGTAAAGGTCGCTCACTCGTACTTCATGACCTAGCGCTGTGAGAGTGCGCACTGCGGTTTGCGTCATAGCACCATTGAATGAACCGGACTCGGGATGAGCGTGGATAATCAGAATATTCATGTTTTACACCTTCCATAGGCTTGTACGATTGATGACGTGATTGTCCTACCGCGGTCACCGTGGTACAAATCATTTGTTTTAACGCAATGAAAGAGAATAACTACATCATGCGATCCGATACTCCGCTCAAGGCCATTGCCTGCTTCGACGCCGTCATGCAGACCGGTAGCGCGGTACTGGCGGCTCAACAACTGTTTGTCACCCCCGGAGCCGTGGGGCAGCAGATTCGCAAGTTGGAAGAATGGCTGGGCCTGTCCCTGTTCGTGCGCAATGTACGCAAATTGCAACCAACCGAGGAGGCGCTGCGTTATTGGGAACAAGTAAGGCCCGCCCTGCAGCAGCTCGACGAAGCCAATGCCTCCGTGCAGGGCAGAGAATCGTCGCAGGTGCGTCTGAGCCTGCCACCGGCGTTTGCGAACACATGGTTCGCCAGACGCATGCCCGCTCTAACTTGCAGCCATCCTGGATTGAAATTTCACTTGAACGCCTCGAGTGAACCGGTTGACTTTCACACTCACACATACGATCTGGCAGTAAGGTATTTCGACGGCAAAGACGACAACCTTGATGTCCAGTTGCTGTTGAGTGACGAGGTAAGAGTCTATTGCAGTCCCGGCTACCGCGAGAGCCTGCAATTGGCCGTAGTTGAGGACATGGCGCGTGCGACCCTCCTCTTTACAACCTCGCACTCAAATTGGTCGCGATGGCTGGCTCAAGTCGGGATGTCCTTCGACGGCATGACCAGCAACTTACGTTTCGATCAGTCGGAAATGGCTATCGACGCTTGCTGTCGCGGGCAGGGGTTGGTGCTGACCAGCCCTTGGTTAGTGGAAGATAATCTGGAGAGGGGCAACTTGATTCAGTTATTCCCAAACGCCCTGCAAACTGGAAAAAATTACTACCTGGTCTGTAGTCGTGAACGGCCACTGGGCGCGGCCGCGCAGCAGTTCCGTGATTGGATGCTTGGCGCTGCGCGAAGTATTAGCGGCGATAGGGGCGGATGAATTATCCGCTTTTGGCCGGATTCGGCCATACGCAACTAGCCCTTTCTTTTGGTCTTTTCGTGTTGCAAAATCGACCTGCACTCGTCTTCGGTTGGCACGTTTTTCTCAGTCAGTATGGTATGCCAGCCACCGCAATCAGGATCCGGCTTCAGCGCGGCAAGAGTCTCTGCAGGGCAGGGGAGATAGACAGGCCAGACCCGATCTCGTCGTTGGATCAGACAGCTACTAAATCGCACTCCAGGTGCCTGGCAAGACCCCAGACCCGAACACGATCATCGGCTCTTCTTCTTTCGACAACCATGGATCAGGAGAGTCTTAGCTACTGGGAGCGATTCATTAAGCGCCCCGGAAGAGGGTCTATTTTGGCGTGATGCCGCGATGTGCCAGGCCACGCCGGCCGTGATGGCAACGCCACCGCCAGCGAGCAAAATCATCGACCTCATCAAGCGCTTTATGCAGATGATGGACCAGGCTGTTATATCCAACGGTGCCGTCGTAGTGCTCTGAAGCCGGCATACTGCTGCTGCTGCCGGTCGGTCGGATATGACATCCGTCACCGTCGGTTATAGTTTGGGAAGTCCAAACACATGGATTAGACTTCGCGTTTTTGCAAATTATTAATGAGCAAAAATGCCCAGTAGGATCCATACTCTTGGGAGTCTAACGGTGGACGAGTCCCACGTTCCAAATGTGCTTCAATCGAAGGACGAAACTCGCAGTCCGCTGCCCATGAGCGAAGCATTGACGTTAATTCGATATCTCTAGGACTTCCCTTGGTCACGAGTGACGCTGGCTCACAAGAGTTCTGAATTTCTGCACCGGCATGTAGGTGTCGATACTTCGGCTGCCCAAGTGCCACCTCCAGTAGAAACGATAGTATCGAACCATCCTCGCAATAGAAGTCAGCCACCAAAGAGCCGCCATCCCTACAAATTCCCCCCTCAGCAATTCTTAGTTTCGAAGCAGTCACTATTATTAGTCCATGGATTAATGATTGAAATACTTGACGCGGTGTCGCATTGCCAGACGTGAGTCGGCCGACCAGCGACCTTTGAGTCGCTCACCTTAGCAGACAAGCAGAACTGTCGTAAACCTATCGGCACAGCGTTCGTAGCGGATGCGTAATCGGTGGAAGCGGTGCAGCCAGCCCAGTGTGCGTTCGACTACCCAGCGCCATTTACCCAGGCATTCGCGCGACTCGATGTGATTGCACAACAACGCTTTACCCGCGCCCTGGCTTACACACATAAGCGATAGCAAACGATTCGTATGGCTGCAGGCTGAGGTGGTCGGTCCAGCTGTCACGCTGGGCATAGTTGCTGATCAAGCCTTGCCCGGCAATGCCGTGCAGCATTGCCGGCAGATCCAGTTCGACGTGTTCGCCGGAAAAGTTGTTGACGACAACCAGCTGCTGGCTCCCCAAGCTGCGCTGGTAGGCGAATACCTGCGGGTGCTGCTCCAGCAACGGCAGGTATTTTCCGTAAACCATGACGTCCCAGTGCTTGCGCAGTTCGATCAGCTTCTGGTAGTGGAAGAAGACCGAATCGGGTTGTTCCAGCGCGGCCGCGACGTTGATCTCGGGGCAGTTTGGATTTAACTTTAGCCATGGCGTGCCAGTACTGAAGCCGGCGTTGTGTGTGCTGTTCCACTGCATGGGGGTGCGTGCATTGTCCCGCCCGTTGGCGTGGATGCCGGCCATCATCGTCTCCGGTGACACGCCGGCGGCCGTGCGTTCGTGGTAGAGGTTGAGCGATTCGATGTCGCGATAGTCGTCGATGGAATCGAAACGTACATTGGTCATGCCTATTTCCTCGCCTTGATAGACGTAGGGGGTGCCCTTGAGAAAATGTAGCGCGGTGGCCAGCATCTTGGCCGACTCGACCCGGTAACGGCCGGGGTCGCCGTATTTGGATACGGCGCGCGGCAGGTCGTGGTTATTCCAGAACAGCGAATTCCAGCCGACATCGGCCAGCTCGGTCTGCCACTTACCGATGATCTGCTTGAATTCGATCAGATCGAACGGCCGCGGTTTCCATTTCCCCTCCTTTGTATCGTGGGTCATTGTGATGTGCTCAAACTGGAAGACCATCGACAGCTCTTGACGCGCCGGGTCGGAATACAGCTTGGCCGTCTCCGGGGTTGCGCTCCACGTCTCGCCCACCGACAATACATCGCGTGCGGCAAAGGTCGCTTGGTGTATTTGCTGCAGCAGCGGGTGCAGTTGTGGGCCGTTGGCGATAATCTGCTGGTCGACCTGTTTGCCGATGAGATCGATCACATCCATGCGGAAGCCGCCGATGCCCTTGTCCAACCACCAGTTCATCATGCGATGCACCTCCTCCTGCACCTGGGGATTTTCCCAGTTCAGGTCTGGCTGTCGTTTCGAGAACAGATGGAAGTAATATTCACCGCTGGCGGCGTCGTATTCCCATACACTCCCGCCAAAATACGAACGTTGCTGGTCGGGCGGGGAGCCATCGGCGCCTGCATTGCGCCAGATGTAGTAGTCACGGTAGGGGCTATCCTTGGATTTCTTCGCCTCGACGAACCAAGCATGCTCGTCAGATGTGTGATTGACCACAAGATCCATCAGGATACGGATGTCGCGCTTGGCCGCCTCTGCGATCAACTGCTCCATCTCGGCCAATGTGCCGAATTCAGCGGCGATATCCTGATAGTCGGAGATATCATAGCCATTATCGTCCATCGGCGACCGGTACACTGGCGACAGCCAGATCAGGTTGATTCCCAGATGTTGCAGGTAGTCTAGTCTGCCGATGATGCCGGCCAGATCACCGACCCCATCGTGATTGCTGTCTTGAAAACTACGTGGGTATATCTGATACACGACGGCGTTATGCCACCATTTCTTATCCAACATGATTATCTTTCTCGCTTATTGATTGGCGGCACTGTCTTGCAACGTGCCCAGGGATCGCCAGGGGTATGGCAGATCCGATCTCGTCGTTGGATCAGGCAGCTATGAGATCGTACGCCTGGCGTCTGTCCGGGCACTCAGCCCACTAACACGATCCATCGTTTTTTCATCTTTCAAGAACTATGGATCAGGAGTGGCTTAGCCACCGTCTGTGATTCAAACCACCAACCGGCTCCGTCCGCTTGCGCCCCAATGCGGACGTCGTACCACCTGTATCGGATACTCCTATGCAGCACGACGACGTTTGCGCCATTCCAGATAGTCGAGGTCGCGATTGTCGGGGTTACCTAATTCAATATGATAATAGGCGCGACCGGCGATTTCGAAAGGTGTTTCATGCCAGTAAATTTCCGCCACTTCTGCCATGGTGCGAGTTTTCAACCATTCCTTGTAGTAGCTATATGCAATCTCACGTGCATGACGCTGTTCGACGCCAAATCTCGCTGCTATCTCTCTTGCAGTTAGTTTCAAAAGATGTGGGATCGTGCATTCAATAGGCTCATCAGCTTTCAAGGCTTCTTCGAGCCACGCTTTTATCGCAGTATTGAAGAGGAGCTCCGCCACCCTTTCCGGAAACGTCGTCGTAAGAACCAGCTCACCTCGCTCTTCGAGACTCAAAAGAGTTTCAGTGATTTGTTCCACGATCTTTTTGTCTTCCATTGCCCACTCTCGTTTGTTGATCAAATGTCTGCCTCTGGCCGGCTGCCGCTATCAGCCTGCATATGACTGCATTGCCTCATTCAGCCACCCGAATTAGGGCGTAAATTCACGAAACAGGGATAGTGACTCGCGCGGTACTATTTTCGGCACGCCGACATCAAAGTCCACCATACCGACATCAACTCCATAGGGACCTGCTAACTCTTCGGTTAATGTGCCGCTTCCCAAATGGACTTCATCCATGTCGTGAATTCCAAGGCACATGAAGTTTGTCCTGTCCCCCGGACCGTCATTGTGCGCATCGTGAAAACCGCGGCTCATCTCTACCGCGCGCACGTATGCATGCTGTGCGTCTAAGGCCGGGAAGAGATGTGTCGCAACACGATGCCGTGTCTCCTTCCGAACCACTTCATTCGGTGCGCTGTAATTCCACCAAACGTTCTCCTCTACGATTACAAAGTGCGCATAATAAAGTGGCATAGGTATTTGTACTCTGCATTAGAAATCAACATGAATCTCGGATGACCGGTTATGGCCGGTGGCCGTCGTTGGCAGGTTCCGCCCCATAGCGGAGGTAGCCATTTCAGGAAACGTGAAGTCAGGAGCAGACTAAGGCCAGTTCAGAGTGATGCTCAACTAGGACAGTAAAGGCCCATTAAAGCACCGGATGATATGCGACAATTTCTAGTAGCTCCGCTGCGGCCTTAGACGCTTGCTCGATCGTCAGTGAGTATTCTTTTCTAAAACTGCGAACCAATTCCATCCTTTCTCCAGCTTTGGCAAAAGCAATCAGGTCTGATGAGTCCACAAAAATACTGCCGAGCACTATCGGCTCGCCCGTGCGCGAGATTGGACTGATGGGAACGATTTCAATCATGGACTGCGCAACACCAGCCTGTATCAGAGCATTTGAAAACTCGCTGCGTACCATCCAGCGTACTCCCCCACGTCGGTTCAGTAGATAATCAACAGGCAGTAGCCGCGTTAACGCTCCACAAAATCGCTCCATACCAGACGCGTCAATTATCAAGTCACCGTCATCAGCAAGCATCCGCAGATGGCTTTCGACCTCGCACGCGTCATTTGCATGCACCCACGGTGCAAGTCGAAGATGCGTCGGCTTATAGTTGATGATGCTGACGGGCGGTTGCAGGTCTAAATAGCTCCGTACAATCTCGAGCAGCTCTCCAGTAGGTCCGCTGCAAAGGTTAAAGGGAAAGCATTCGAACACAGCAGCCAGCATCGTGTGTGCAGCGGTCCCTTCTCTTGGACTCCACAACGAAAACGGCTGGGTCTTTGAATTCGAGGGATCGAACACTCCGTCAATATTAATCCCATCCAAACCAAGCTGACTCCATTGTTCATTCCACTCCATCAACATGGTTGAAGTACGCCTATGAAGTGTCGCCATGTGTTCACTTTTGACTGGCAAACTTTGTGCAATGCGCGGAAGAAGGCCTGTCGGAAGCGCTTCAAATGTGGCTAATCCCGTGGCCTCACCGTCAATCCGAATTGAACATTGGCGATGGAAGGAGGGAGAGATATTGAGAACGAGATCGAAAATAGACATGTCTTTTTAATACAATTAATGAAAATCCAGTTGGCAGGTTCCGCCCCGGAGCGGACGCTGACCGTAAATCAATCAATGAGAAATTGCCAAATAAACGAGCTTTCCCGGAGAGCTATTTACAGCAATATTTCTGCCACCATTTCGCCAAGCTCATCGATATCAGTTTCAATGAAGCCTAGCGATGCGTAAAACCCGCGCGCAGTGGCGTTATCAGGTTTGTAGCAGATCGTGATCCGGCGGGCATCTTTGCAACCTCGGATCTCCGACAGTAGCAACTCCATTGCACGGCGTCCTATTCCTTGGTTTTGACGAGGATAGTCCACCATCAGCCTGTAAATTGCGTAGTGTCCCGGCTCATCATTGCCTTTTACATCGTATAAAGCGAAACCGACCGGGCTGCCGTCGCAGTAAATTGCCCTGGGCCGCCAATCGGCGTAGTAGTGCGCTTGTGCGATCGAATAGGCATTACTGGCGAGGAACTGCGCCTGCCCTGGAGGAAGGTCCATGTCCATCAGAACTTCAAAATTATCGATAGTTACAAATTCTAACGTGACGTCCATGTATTTCCTTTGATGTGTCTTCAATTGCTGAAACGGTTTAAAAATCAACCTATCCTAAAATGGAGGATCTCCGCTTCTGGCCGGTTGCGGTCACTGTCAGGTTGCGCCTCGGTAAGCAGGGGTCGCTCCGCTAGCTATAGGTCGCCCCGCTCCGCTCAAGGAACTCGAAAAATGAAGTGGCAAATACCCCTGCATTCTCGTCATCGGGTTCGCGTCCTTGCGCGATAGAACAATCCGGCCTTGCTACACCAGCCGCGATTATGCAGCGACGCTATTGCAGCGAATATCCTGAATATGGCTGTTCGTTGCTGATGGCAATTGCATGCCGAAGCTGAAGCTGAAGCTTTGCGCAGCATCTCACCTTACAAGCACCCGTCGTTAGAACCATGGATCGAAGTACTCGGAAGCAGAAGCCTTGCCTCCCTCATTGGCGCACCAAACCGTAACACGGCGCCTGACGTTGACAGCACCACAACCCAGCCACTCTTGATTGATATTTGATCAAATGGATTGGATCGATCCGAAACAAACGTCCAAACAGGTTCATGATTTTGCAGCGACTCCAAAACGACTACGCCGATTGAGCCGTGTTCCGCAG
Source organism: Janthinobacterium salmonicoloratum (assembly GCF_051380845.1). Taxonomy (NCBI): domain Bacteria; kingdom Pseudomonadati; phylum Pseudomonadota; class Betaproteobacteria; order Burkholderiales; family Oxalobacteraceae; genus Janthinobacterium; species Janthinobacterium salmonicoloratum. Next base: position 1,203,668 of record NZ_JBNYXV010000001.1, read on the forward strand.
CCTCTCCGCACTTAACTATGTACTTTCCACCATACAGCTCTTCTTGCGCCAGAATCGCGACATTGAGCCAACCGCCAAGTTCCTGTTTTTCATGTACTCTGGCCATCCTGGTTTCGTGCACGTCGTAGATATCACCGTTGCTGCACACGAGGCCATTGTGGCTACGCACCTCCTGGTTCTGCCACTTTGTTGCCATCACTGTCATTGATTCCATATTTAGAATGGGCGACTGCACGCCCTGAATTAAACAAGCTCTACTCTATCGAGCGGCTGCTCTTGCACTAGTTAGCCTCGCTGAAAGTAGCCCGGGCAAATTCGACGCAAAATCGACTTGAGTTCAGAATTATTGAAGACGATTGTGTGCTTGCCCGTAAAGGCAGGCAAGAAGCAGCGCATGCTTATTTAACGTCCGCTCCTGGCAGCCGATAGCGGACGGTCGGATTGGTTCAGCGCACGAATTTGTTGCCGTCATGAGAAGCAAGAGGTTTTGACAGCGCACCACGACCTCTCTCCGCCATTTACGGAGCCGGCGCCGTTTCATCCGGGCAGCTGACCTCATCTTCCGGCGTATATAAGGTCATCGGCACGCGCTGGCCGTCCACTTCCAGCTCGCGCACCTTCGGTGGCACCAGCTGGAATTCACCCGCCTGCAATTTCTCGCGCAAGGGCTTGCAGCGCAGGGCATCCGTGGGGATTTGCCCGCGCGCAGACCAGCTGCCGTCTTCCTTTTCCGCCAGCAACACCGACGAGGCGCGCGGGTCATTGCTGATCAGCAGCACGTCCTGCTTGCCATCACCATCGAAATCGAGCAGATACGCATCGCACTGCGGCCCTGCCCGCTTCAAGCAGGCGGGCAGGCGCCAGGCCGGACTCACTTGCGTCCAGTCCTGGCGCAGGAAACTCTCCGGCAGCTTCGCCGTGGCCGGGCGCAGGGTCAGGTTGATCGACACGTCGCTCAGCGCGCCCGTCTCGTCGAGGCGGTTCTGGCGCTTGAGCATGGCCTCGGCGCGGGCCCGCACGATGGCAGCATCCGGACCCGACGTGCGTTTCGTCAATTCCTGCAGGGCCGCCTGGCCATAACGGGCGCCCTGGAAGCGCAGGTATTCGAAATCGAATTTGTCCACCCCAACCTTGCCGTTGTCCAGGCGCGCCATCTGGCTGGCCACGGAAATCCGGGCCGGGTCGGCCAGCGGCGAGAACAGGGCGAACAGCACCAGCAGGGTGACAAAAGCGGTAGCCACGTTGACGTTGGCGATCAGGTGCAGCCAGTCGCCATACTTGCTGGCCGCCCAGGCATAGCCGGCGGCGTAGCAGGTGGCGACCAGCAGGCAGGCGGCGGCGATCAGACGGTCGGAGGTCCAGCCATGCGACATGACGCGCAAGGTCAGCGCATAGATGGCGATGCCCACCACCCACGGCAGCAGCAGACAGGCCAGGCGCGTGCCCAGGCGGATGCCGCGCGCCACGCCATGGCCCACTTCGCCATTCTGGAAGGCGGCATTGATCAGCACCACCAGCACGCCGGCCATGCCCAGCAGCACGGACGCCGCATGGCGCGTGGCCCATAGGCGCTCGAAGCCGATGAAGGGCAAGGTCAGCAGGAAACCGGAGACGAGCACGGCGGCGATCGGCATCAGCCACGACAGCAGCACCAGCAGCAAGGTGCGGATGCCGCGCACGATGGATGGGCGCACGTCCGTGATGTGGATGGCGAACGAAAAGGCGAAGCAGATAACGGGAATCACGAACCAGGCCTGGCCCAGCAGCTTTTTCAGGAAACTGAGTTTGATCAGCAGGAACAGCTGCCCGCCCAGCCACAGCACCAGCCACAGGCCCAGCACGAACAGCAGGGAGAACAGCAGCTGGATGCCCAGCTTCCAGGCGATTTCAAAGTAGGTCGGATAGCGGGCGATGCGCTGGCCATCCTGGGCGCTGGCCAGCACCAGCGCGTGGGCGATATAAAAACCCACGACGCAAAAACCGAACAACTGGGCCGAGATCACGCGCAGCGGCGCGCCCGGCTTGTAGTTACCCCAGATGACGTGCTCGGCGCCGCGCGCCACGTCATGCCAGGCCAGCACGGCCATCACGACGGTCGCGCCCGCCATCCACAGGACGATGCGCTTGAGCGACATATGGCCCAGGCTGGATACCAGCAAAATGGGCAACAGCAGGCTGATCAGCATCAACGGGCCCAACAGGTAGGCTTCCGTGGCGGGCCAGACCTTGTCTTGCGCCGTGCTGTACAGCCAGTACAGCAGCAAGCCTTGCAGCAGGCCCGTCACCAGGCGCGTCACCGCGATGCGTGGCGCCACCACCGGATCGAGCAACGCCATGTTTTTTCCTGCGGCATCCTGCTGCATAGTCATTCCCTTAGAGTCGTTTATTGCTGTAAAGCACGGCCATTATTGCATTTCGTTATAGTCATCTCAACAGCGATTCGCGCGGATGCCCTTCCCGCCCCCCCTCACTGCGGCGCAATGGCAGGCTTTGCGCCAGGCCCCAGGCCAGTTCCGGCACGATGAACAGCCACAGCACGGGCTGGCCTGTCACCAGCAGCGCCCACGCCATCCAGGTGGAAAACAGGTAACGGGCCGCCGCGTCATAACGGCCGAAGCGCGGCTGCGGGTCGACGATGCGCAGTACCGACCAGACCATCACCACGCTACCCAGCAAGCTGCTGATCAGCAAATGAAACGGCTCGAAGACAGGCAGCGGCATGCCGCCCAGGCCCACGTTGAGGGTGCTCAAGTGCTCGCGCAAGAGCAGGAACGTCCACGGCGTGGCAAACGCGGCCGTCATGAGCACATCATAAATGGCGCTGGCGCGCACCAGGCGGCGGAAGGTGAAAACGGACAACATGGGAACTCCTGTCAGTGGAAAGCGTCCATCCTCAAGGCTGGAGTACACTCCATGGTCAAGCGTTTTATGAAAGATCACTCCATGCAGATCGGCGAGATGGCGCAGGCGACGGGCTTGAGCCGCGATACCCTGCGCTTTTATGAAAAGCGGGGCTTGTTGCGCGCGCGGCGCGGCGCAAATGGCTACCGCGACTACCCGCCCGAGGCGGCCGACTGGCTGCGCTACTTGCGCACGGCGCAGCAGCTGGGCTTTACCCTGGCCGAAATCGAGGCCGACATGCCGCTGCTGGCCAGCGCCGATGCACCAGGCACGGCAGAACTGCTGCGCGCGGCGCTGACGCGCAAGCTGGGCGATATCGATGCGCGCATCGCGGGATTGATGCAGTTGCGCGGCGAACTGGCGCGGCGGCTGGAGCCGCAGGCGGCCGCGTGTCCGTTACGGGGAGATGCCGATGCACCTCGCTGAATTACTGCCGTGCCTGCCGTTGCCGGGCGCGGGCTACGCACCAGCCCCCTGAAAAACAAAAACCGCCTGTGCAATGCAGCAGGCGGTTTTGACGTGGGGCGGAGCCAGGATTACTTGGCAGCCTTGCGGCGGCGCAGGAAACCCATCAGGCCCAAGCCGGCCAGCAGCATGGCGTAGGTTTCCGGTTCCGGCACGGCAGCCATCACGGAAACATTGTCGATCACGGCGCCCGAGTAATTGTCGAACGGCGTGCCGGCCTTGGCGGCGCTGGCAAACGACAAGGTCGCCAGGCCGGTGGAAGCGGCCGTGAAGCTCAGGGTATTGCTGTACAAGGTATTCGAAGCGGCGGCCGTCGAGTAGAAATCGCCAGCCACGCCGCCGAAATTGACAGCTACGCCCTGGCCAGCCGGGCCGCCGGAATTGCGCGCCATGTCAAAGCTCAGGTTATATGTCTGGCCGGCAACGACACTGAAATTTTGCGACAGGAAACCCGGACCTGGCGTGCCCAGCAAATCAATGCTGTAGCCGTCGATGGCATTGTAGCCATTGCGGATCAGGTCAACGGAACTGGCGCCCACGGTCCAGCCCGTGATGGCCGACGAACCGCTGTTGACGACCTGAAAACCACTGTCGAAGGTGTAGCCGGAAGCGACCGATTCAAAATTGCCATTCGTGATCAGGTTGACGGGGCTGGCGCTGGCGGTGCCTGCAGCAAACAGGGCGACAACTGCTGCGATGGTGGCGATTTTCATAGTCTGATTTCCTTGCCTTATTGGCATTAAAGTTACCTTGAGTGAAATCATATCTCAGCCATGATGAAAATCATAGAACTTTGCAAAAATATATTTAATGTAGAAAATTTGCAACGCTTTCAAGCGCGCTGCGTGGTGATGCAAGCACGGCGCAGCGCTTGGGCCATCAATCGAGTGCGTGGCGCGCCACCAGGATGCCATCCGCATCGGCGTAGATCCAGTCGCCCGGGTGCACGGCCACGCCGCTGATCTGCACGCGAACGTCGCGCTGGCCGGCGCCCGTCTTGTTGCTCTTGCGCGGATGCGTGGCCAGGGCCCGCACGCCGATCTGGCAGACATTGATTTCCTCGCTGTCGCGGATGCAGCCATCGACGACGATGCCGGCCCAGCCATTGCTTTCGGCCAGCACGCCCAGTTGGCCACCCACCAGCGCGCGGCGCAGGCTGCCGCCGCCATCGATCACCAGCACATGGCCATGGCCCGGCGTTTCCAGGGTGCTGCGCACGAGCGCGTTGTCCTCGAACACGTGCAAGGTGGTGGCGGGGCCGGTGAAGCGCACGCGCTGGCCAAAGGCGCGGAACACGGGCGGCAGCACAGCCAGGGTACCCTCATCCAGCATGGCTGCATAGTCGTCGCACAGGTCGGTGGTGGCAAAGGTCATGGGGACTCCTTGGGTGGCAGATGGCAACGATTCTATGCCTTTTGCAGCGCCGCGGCACGTGTTTTGCCGCCCACGCCCACGGCCGTGGCAATCGCCAGCGCCTGGAACACGCCGATGAAGACGAACAACAGGGCCGGATGGTCGCCATCCATCAGCGCGCCAAAGAACAGCGGTCCCACGGCCAGGCCGCTGTCGAGGCCTGAATACACGACGCCATACACGCGCCCGGTGGCGTTCTTCGGCGCGGCCGCGCGTATCATCAGGTCGCGCGACGGCCCCGCCACACCCGACGTCAAGCCGATAGCGCCCATCAGCACCACCGCGCCCCAGGCCGGCACGACAGCCATGGCCAGCAGCACGGCCAGCAGCGCGGCGGCGGAAAAGGCGATCGCCACGTTGCGGTCCGGCTGCTTGCTGCGCGCGCCCACCACGCCGCCGGCCAGCATGCCCACGGCCGAGGCCAGCATATAGGCCGTGTAGGCGCTGGTGGCCAGCGCCAGGCTCATGCCGTACAGCTTTACGAGGGCCACGCTGGCAAAGCTCTGGATGCCGCCCAGGGCGATGGCGGTGATGAAGAAGAAGGCAAAGCACATCCACACGGCCGGCAGGCGCAAAAAGTCGAGCGTGCCTTCGCCGCTGGCGATCTGGCCCGGCGCGGCCTTCCTGACAGGTTCGGGACGAATGGCGTGGCGGTTCAGGAACAGGATCAGCAACACGCCAAACGGCAGCACGGCCGCGCACTGCAGCGCCACACGCCAGTCATACTGGGTGGCAACATACGTCATGAACAGGGGCGCCAGTGCCCAGCCGATGTTGCCGCTGATGCCATGCACGGAAAAACCGTAGGCCACGCGGGCCGCCGAAACGCGCTGATTGAGGATCGTGTAGTCGGCAGGATGGAACACGCTATTGCCCATGCCGGCCAGCATGGCGCCCAGCATCAGCGCCGCATAGCTGTGCGCGGTGGACAGGGCCAGCGCCGACACGCCCAGCAAGAAAATGCCGGAAAACAGCACGGCGCGGGCGCCGAAGCGGTCGACGACAAAGCCGGCCAGCGCCTGCCCCACGCCCGAGATGATGAAGAACACCGTCATCAGCAGGCCCAGTTCCGCATACGACAGGTCGAAGGCGGGTTTCAGCCAGACGAACAGGGCCGCGAGGATCAGGTGGTAGAAGTGCGACACGCCATGCGCCAGCCCCACCAGGGCGATGACGCGCGCATCGCTGCGCAAGGTGGGAAGTTCGGATGCCGAGTTAGTTGTTATCATGTCATACCCTGTCTTATACTGGTGAAGCTCAAGTGTATGCAAAATACCATCGCCTGTTTTCCGACAGAACGACATAATTTATCGAATTAAGGCCAAGCTGATGGGTGTACCTGTCCTCCACCATACCCGCATGTGTCCGCCACGGGAAGCGCCCAGCGCGAGCATCCCCGTGACCATGATCGCGCGCGACCTGCAACCCGATGAATTCTTGTTACCGCACAGCCATCCCTGGGGCCAGGTCACGATGACGCTCGAAGGCGTGCTGCGCATCACCGCCAACAACAGCAGCTGGGTGCTGCCACCCATGCGCGCCATCTGGATTGCGCCCAACGTGGAGCATGCCGTCACGATACTGGAAAAAACCCGTTTGCGCCCCCTGTGCATCCATGCCGCGCGCGCGCCCTTTGCGGGCCACGACTGCAAGGTGCTGGAAGTATCGAATCTGCTGCGCCAGCTGATCATGGCACTGGAACAACTGGACCCGGGACAGGAACCGGCGCGCGAGGCGCTGCTGGCCGAACTGATCCTCGATGAATTGAAACGCTCGGCCACGCGTCCCATCCGCGTCCCCTTGCCCAGCGACAAGCGCCTGAAAACCCTGTGCGACAGCCTGATCGAGAAACCGGGTTCAAATCAGACGCTGGAACACTGGGCGCAGCAGGTCGGCGCCTCGGAGCGTACCCTGGCGCGGCTGTTCGAACGGGAATTGGGCATGAGTTTTGGCCAGTGGCGCCTGCAAGTGCGCCTGGCGCACGCGGCGCCCCTGATCGCGCGCGGCGTGCCGCTGTCGCAGGTGGCCGAAGAACTGGGCTACGCCAGCCAGTCGGCCTTTTCCGCCATGTTCAAGAAGACTTTCGGCAGCTCGCCATCGGCTTTCTTTGCCCAGGGCGACAGAATGTAGCAAGCGTGCCGCGCTTCAGGCCATGAAGTCGAACAAGGAGTTCTTGCCCGTATAACCCGGCAAGGCCGAGTTCGTACCCATCTGTTCCTGGGCGGAATAGGCCTTCACCAGCGCCTGCGCCTGCGCCGTCAGCGCCTTGGCCAGCACGGCTTTCTTGTTGGTCAGGGTGGTGATGTCCTTGCCGACCGTCTGCACTTCCTTGCGGATGATGCTCGTTTCGCCCGTCAGTTCGCCGATCTTGCTGGCGAACTGGTCAGCCACGCCCTTGCCGTTATTGGTAAACATCTTGCTGACGGCGTCCGGATCGGCCGCGATGGCCGCCTTGAGTTTTTTGTCGTCGAGCACCAGCTCGCCGCTCTTGCCCAAGGTCACGCCAGCGCTGCCCAGCACCGACGATGGCACGCCCGTGCTGGCCGTGCGCAGCACTTGCTCCATCTGCGAACGCACCTGGCCCAGGGCCGTGTCGGACTTCAAATCGCCCTGCTGCAGGCTCTGCAGCTTGCTGTTGAGCTCATTGTAGGCCGTGACGAAACTGGCCACGTTGCTGGCAATCTGGCTGCTGTCCTTGGCGATGACGAGGTCCGTCGTGCCCTTTTTCTTCAATTCGATGGTGGCGCCCTCGACGGCCGTCGTCAGGGTATTCGTGGCGCTCTTGATTTCCTTGCCGTCGACGGTCAGCAGCGCATCCTGCGCGGCAGCCGTCTGCTGCATGCCCTTGCCGGCGCCGGGCGCATAGCTGAGCAGATTGCTGACGGCCGCGTCACCGGACACGCTGATGCGCATGCTGCTGTCGGCGCCGCTCTTGCCGTTCAAGGCCAGCGAGTAGCCATCGGGGCCCTTGACCACGCTGGCGTCGATACCCTGCTGCTTCAGCGCGGCGGCGATGCCGTCGAGGCTATTGTTGCTGCTGTCTATCGTCAGCGAAATGATCTTGCCGCTGCCGGGCGTAAATTGCTTGCCGTCGGCCGTACCCACTTCAATTTTGACCAGTGCGGGAGCACCCGTGCCGATGGCCGCGCTCGAGGATTTCTGCGCGCCGCTGAGCAGGGTCTGTCCCTGCGCCAACTGCTTGACGTTGAGTTCATGGCTGCCGCTGACAGCCTTGTCGGTGGTGGTGGCGCTCAGCACATCCTTGCTGCTGGACGTGGCCGAGGTAGCCAAGCCGCTGCCGGCCATGTTCTTGGCCACGGTCTGGAATTTCGCCAGCGCCGATTGCAACTGGCCCAGGCCCGAGAATTTGGCCTGGTCGCGCGCCAGGCTGGCGTTGAGCTTGACGACGCCCGTGTTTTGCGACTGCATCTGGCGCTCCACCTTCGCATACACATCGGCCGAGATATTGCCCTGCGTCGTCTGCTGCGTGTTGTTGGTGTAGGCCCTGCTATTGATGGTCGAATTAAACATGGTAGGCGTTCCCGTCAGGTGTATGGTCATGGCACACGGTTCAGGTCGTGACCGTGCTGCGCAAGAAACGGACGACAGGCGCGCGTGGCGCGGCGGCGTCCCTCTTCTGGTTGATAATTATGCAGTATTACCGGAATATCAAAACAGCGAACAGAATAGGTTTTTCCTGACTGCAAACCCATATGCACCATTTTAGCGCAATCACCAGCCGCTTAGCTTCGGGCTTGCCTCAGCGCATGAATTTCGAAATAGCACTGCTGACGGCCATGTCCAGCTTCAGGAAAGTGAGTCCCACCTTGAAACCTGCGCTACTGAAAATGCAGTGCGAGACGGACACGCGCGCCTCGATGATATGCGCCGAGCCATCGTAAAACAACTCGAACAGCACCTTGCCTTGCTTGCCTGTCGGCACCGGTTCCGCGATGACGGCCGACATGCCGCCCGGCCCCACGTCGAGGGTGCGCGCCGCCACGGGGCCCGCACCATCCATGACCAACATTGCCTTGGCACGCAATATCTTGCGTGCGCCCTGCCTTTGCTCAACTGACACTGTATTCCGCTTCTCTATCTATGCATTGTCGATGCGGATGCACGAGGCGCATCCATCGGACAAATATTATAGTTCTAAACGGAAACTTTGTTTGACTTGTCTCAAGCTTGGCATTTAAACCATACCAACTCTTACTCCAGATCGCGGAGTTTATTAAATGCTTCGTCGATGCGCTCGACGCCGATGACCTTGAGACCTTCGATGGCTTGCTTGGGCAGGTTGGACTTGGGTACCACGGCCAGGGTAAAGCCCAGCTTGGCAGCTTCGCGCAAGCGCTCCTGCCCCCGTGGCGCGGGACGGATTTCGCCCGCCAGCCCCACTTCGCCAAACACCACGAGCCCCCGTGGCAGGGGCTTGTTGCGCATCGAGGAGTTAATCGCCAGCAACACGGCCAGGTCGGCCGCCGGTTCCGTAATTTTGACGCCGCCGACGGCATTGATGAACACGTCCTGATCGAAGGCGGCGATACCCGCGTGGCGGTGCGCCACGGCCAGCAGCATGGCCAGGCGGTTTTGTTCCAGGCCGACGGACAGCCGGCGCGCATTGGGCAAGTGACTGGTGTCGACCAGGGCCTGGATTTCCACCAGCAAGGGCCGCGTGCCTTCCTGCGTCACCATCACACAGGAACCGGGCACCTGGTTGTCGTGCTGCGACAGGAACAGGGCGGACGGGTTCGACACCCCCTTCAGCCCCTTTTCCGTCATGGCAAACACGCCCAGCTCATTGACGGCGCCGAAACGGTTCTTGATGGCGCGCACGAGGCGGAAGCTGGAATGGGCGTCGCCCTCGAAATACAGCACAGTGTCAACGATGTGTTCGAGCACGCGGGGGCCGGCCAGCGCGCCCTCTTTCGTCACGTGACCCACCAAAATGATGGTCACGCCCGTCTGCTTGGCCGCCCGCGTCAGCTGCGCCGCGCATTCGCGCACTTGCGCCACGGAACCGGGCGCCGAACTGAGGGCATCTGAATACACAGTCTGGATCGAGTCGATCACCACCACTTCCGGCTTCAGGTCGTTCAAGGTGGACAGTATCTTTTCCAGCTGGATCTCCGCCTGCAATTTGAGTTCCTTGGCGTCGATGACGAGGCGCTTGGCGCGCAGGGCGATCTGCGCGCCGGACTCTTCGCCGCTCACGTACAGCACGCGCTTGTAGTGCGACATGTTCGCCAGCGCCTGCAGCAGCAAGGTCGACTTGCCGATGCCGGGGTCGCCGCCGATCAGCACCACGCCGCCGGCCACCATGCCGCCACCCAGCACGCGGTCGAATTCCTCGATGCCCGTGCCGAAGCGGGGCACGTCGATGGCGTCGATATCGTCGAGCGACAGCACGGGCGCCGTCTGCGCCAGCGACATGTGCTGCGGGTTCGAATAGCGGTTGTTGCCGCCCGTCTCGGGCAGGGTTTCCACCATGGTGTTCCACTGATTGCACGAGGTGCACTGCCCCATCCATTTATTGCTGATGGCGCCGCAATCGCTGCAGGTGTAGATGGTCTTGACTTTTGCCATGGTGTACTTTGCCCGGGTAAGGTGAAACTGCTGTTTATATGTACAGTGAATTCACAGTATATACAAACGGTGGGCCGCCGTCACTGTGTCGCTTCGACCACGGGCACGCGCGGCGCCAGTGCGCACATCAGCTCGTAACCGATGGTGCCGGCGGCCAGGGCCACCTCATCGATCGGCATGCCCTGGCCCCACAAGGTCACGCTGCTGCCGACCCGTGCGCCCGGCACGTGCGTCAGGTCCACCATCAGCATGTCCATCGATACCCTGCCGATGAGGCTCGTGCGCACGCCGTCGACCAGCACGGGCGTGCCTTCGGGCGCATGGCGCGGGTAGCCATCCGCATAGCCGCAAGCCACCACGCCCACCTTGATATTGCCGGCCGCTTCGTAGCGGCTGCCATAGCCCACTACTTCACCGGCGGCGATCTCCTGGATACCGATGATGCTGCTGCGCAAGGTCATGGTGGGCAGCAAGCCGAACGCCTGCGCGGACGTGCCGCTGGGCGTGCCGCCGTACAGCATGATGCCGGGGCGCACCCAGTCGCTGTCGAGCTGGTGCAGCAGCACGCCGGCCGAATTGCACAGGCTGCGCGGCAAGCGCGTGCCTTCGCCGGCCGCGCCGATACTGGCCGCGCCCGCTTCGAAGCGCAGCATCTGCTGGGCCAAAGGCAAGCGCGTGGGCCCCGCCTCGTCCGCATTGGCGAAGTGCGTCATCAAAGTGATCGTGCCGATATGCGGCATGGCGCGAAGGCGCGCATATGCGGCGGCCACGGCTTGCGGCGTAAAACCCAGGCGGTTCATGCCCGTATTCATCTTCAGGTGCACATCGATGGCGTGCGGCAGGCGCGCCGCTGCCAGCATGGCGATCTGTTCTTCGCAATGCACGCTGCCGTTCAGCTTGTGCTGCGCCATGACAGGCAAATCGCTGGCATCGAAAAAACCTTCCAGCAACAGGATGGGCTTGGTCCAGCCCAGTTCGCGCAAGCGCACGGCGTAGTCGACCTCGACCAACGCCAGGCCATCGGCCCCGGCAAAGCCCCGCATGGCCCGTTCCAGGCCATGACCATAGGCATTTGCCTTGACGACGGCCCACACCTTGGCGCCGCGGGCGCTGGCACGGGCGCACGCCAGATTGTGTTGCATGGCATCGAGATGGATGGTGGCGATGAGGGGCCTGGGCATATGCGTCGTTCACGGCGGGTGGGAAAGCCGTATTTTACCGGATGGGCGCGATCGTTCGCGATAGTCGCCCACGACAGCATGTATAAAATGCTCACATGTGATGTATTTTTCTACGGCAGAATAATTAAAGTTCACTTAGACAAAACTATGCAAAGCAGCCCCTTCCAAACTTGGGGTTTGCCGTTTTTTCGTGGTATAAAGCAAGCCAGATATGATTTCAGGCAATCCAGAATGAATCGTGGTTTTTATACCATCATGGCGGCGCAGTTCTTTTCCTCGCTGGCAGATAACGCCCTCTTTTTTGTCGCCGTCGATTTATTGGTGTCCATGAAATCCCCGGCGTGGATCACGCCGCTACTCAAACTGTCGTTCGTACTGTTTTACGTGCTGTTGGCCGCTTTTGTCGGCGCCTTCGCAGATGCATTGCCGAAAGGCAAGGTCATGTTCATCGCCAACATGGTCAAGATCTTCGGCTGCGCCCTCGTCTTTTTCCATGTACACCCTTTGCTGGCCTACGCCGTCGTCGGTTTCGGCGCGGCCGTGTATTCGCCCGCCAAGTACGGCATCCTGACGGAACTGCTGCCGCCGGAAAAGCTGGTGGCGGCGAATGGCTGGATCGAAGGCTTGACTGTCACTTCCATCATCCTCGGCACCGTCATGGGCGGCGCGCTCGTCAGCGGCCACGTGTCCGACATGCTGCTATCCATCGACATCCCCCTGATCGATACGGGCATCAGCAACAAGACGGAAGCGGCCTTGTGCGTGGTGGTCGGCATCTATGTGCTGGCAACCCTGGCCAACCTGAAGATTCCCGACACGGGCTGCGTGTATCCGCACCAGGAACGCAATCCTATCAAACTGATTACCGATTTTGCCAATTGCTATTCCATCCTGTGGAAAGACAAGCTGGGCCAGATCACCCTGGCCGTGACGACCCTGTTCTGGGGCGCTGGCGCCACCTTGCAACTGATCGTGCTGGAATGGGCCAAGCAATCGCTGAACATGCCATTCGACAAGGCGACCAGCCTGGTGGGCGTGGTCGCCATCGGCGTGGCCGCCGGCGCAGTGCTGTCGGCGCGCTTCATCCCGCTGCGCAAATCGCTGACCGTCATTCCGCTGGGCATTGCCATGGGGGTGATCGTCATGATGATGACGCAAGTGCACTCCGTGTGGATCGCCTACCCGCTGCTAATTTTGATCGGCGCCCTGTCCGGCTTTTTCGTCGTGCCCATGAATGCCCTGCTGCAACACCGCGGCCACGTGCTGATGAGCGCAGGCCATTCCATCGCCGTGCAGAACTTCAATGAAAACCTGTCGATTCTGACCATGCTGGCCGTGTATTCGATCATGATCCGTTTGCACCTGCCGCTCAATATCATCATCACCCTGTTCGGTCTGTTCGTCGCCGGCACCATGTACATGATCATGCGCAGGCACAAGCTGAACCAGCTGGAACATGACAACTTGTCGTTGATTGGCGAGCAAAAACATTAACGCCCATGGTTCATGACTAAGCAGGTAACGCGCCGCTTATCCGCCGCGCGGCAGCTTGCTCCGTCCAGTCGTGCGGTACGACAAAACCGCGCGTGCGCTCCACTTCCCAGCCTTCGACATTGTCCACCGTGGCCACCATCACCGGTTGCGCCAGATCAAACAAGCGCGCCCGCAAGGCGTCCACATCGAGCACTTCCACATCGCGGCCCTTGAACGGCGCCAGCCATTGCAGGCGCGGCAGCACGACATAGCGCTGCTGCGGCAATTGCGTTGGCGTGCACCAGAAGCCGTACCCATGTTCCTGGGAAATACCGTCCATACCGGGCAGCGCGCCCGCCGCATAAAACAGCCAGCCCTTGACCAGCGCCTGCGCCGCCCGCACGGGTTGCACCAGCGATGTTTGTGCGGCCGGATGGCGAGACAAGGCCAGTTGCTTGTCGAGAATCTTGCGCATTTTCAACCCCAAAGTATCGGCCAGATTCGGGCCAATCAGGTGATGGAACACGCCGGGATCGGGCGCGCCTTCGAGCAGGTAGAACTTGGTGGCGAATTCCCAGTGCAGCAAGCCATTTCCGTCACGCAGCAGGAAATCGAACTCGCCCACCGTGTCGTTGCGGTTGACTTGCACCTGCAAGCCATGCGCTTGCAGCAGTCCATGCTGTTCAAAATAAAAGGCCAGCAGCTTTTCAGCATACAGGCCCAGGCGGGAATAGAATTTCGGCCCCAAGGCCGCATCGAGCGGCGATGGGTCCTCTTGCAGCGCCCCCAGCCACGCCGCCACGGCAGGCGCGACGGGCGCCAGGCTGGCGATGCGCCCGCCCCAGTGGGGGCTGGACGGGTCCAGCAAATCGGGCGAGTCGAGCAGCCAGGCCAGCGCACGCACGCGGGGGTGCGTCAAATGCCCCCAGCGCCGCTCGAAGCCGGCCTGGAAGGTGCCGATGGCCGTATCAATCACCGTGCGTGCTTTTCGCCAGGCACAGGTCGGCCCAGGCGCGCGCCTTGGCCTTGCCCGTATCGTCCTGCAGCAGCATTTCCGGATGGAAGGTAGCCACGACCGAGGCATTGCCCAGCTGGCGCACCTTGCCGCGCACGGGTTTTTCACCAGGATTGATGCCGGCGGCGGCCATCGAACCGAGGGTGACGATGGTGCGCGGCTGCAGCAGGGCCAGTTCGCGATCAAAGTACGGGCGGCAGGCGGCGGACTCCGATTCGGTGGGCAAGCGTTCCTGGCCCGCCTCGTCGAGCGGACGGCATTTCAGCAAGTGCGTGATATACACATCGCTGCCCGCATCGACCTCGATGGCTTTCAACATATTGTCGAGCAACTTGCCCTGCTCGCCCGGCAAGGCGCGCCCTTCGCGTTCTTCAAAGCGCGACGGGCTGCTGGCCAGCATCAGCCAAGCACCCTGGCGGTCGCCACGGCCCATGACGACGCCCTTGCGCGTCTTGCACAAGTCGCAGCGCGCACACTTGGCGACGGCGGCCGTCAAGCCTTCCCAGTCGAGGGCGGCAATATCCGTGTCGCTCAGCTGCTTGGCCGGTGGTGGCGGCGGCGCATCGTCGAACCAGGCCGTATCGTCAGGCTCGGCGGCGGGAACTGGCATAGTGGCAACGGCGACGGGCGCTTCGGCCTGCACCTCGGCGACCACCGCGGCGACAGACTCAGCGGCCACCTCGGCAACCACCTCAATCACGGTTTCAACGGCCTCGGCCACGGGCGCCGCTACGGCGACGTCCATTTCCACGGCAGCTGCAACAACATCAACCGCCTCCGGCACAGCGCCCTGGCGCAAGCGCCACAGGGGGCCGACGCCCATTTCATCGAGGAAAACGGCGCTGCGGCTCATAAGGTATAACGCATCACGATGGCGTCCTCACGTTGCGAGTTGCTGGCCGGATAGTATCCCTTGCGCCGGCCGATCTGTTCAAATCCATAGCGCTGGTAAATATCGAGTGCGCGCACGTTCGACGGGCGCACTTCCAGCAGCATCGATTCCATGCCCAGCTGGCGCGCGCAGGCGCACGACTGGTTCAGCAGGAAACGGCCCAGGCCCTGGCCCTGGATGGCGCCTTCGACGGCCACGTTGAGCAAGTGCGCTTCGTCGACGACCAGCATCAGCAGAAAATAGCCAAGCAGGGTGCCGTCCACATCGCGCAGCACCCAGGCCGGGTAGCCGCTCTTGAGCGAATCGACAAAGTTACCGTGCGTCCAGGGATGCGGGTAGACGCGCTGTTCCAGCGCCAGCACTTCGGTCAGGTCCGTCTCGGCCATCGGTTGATAGTCGAGACGCAGCAAGTCCCAGCCTGTCGCGCTGTCGTGCTGCGTCACTGCGTCCTTGCCCGCCACACTCATTGTGCCGACTCCGCGGCGGCCTTGGCCTGTTGCATCTCGTGCCGTTCTGCGCTCGTGTAGGCGATCTTGTTACGCAAATACAAAGGCTGCGCCTCGGCCGCCGTCACGAACTGACCGGCCGCAAAGGCAATGCGCGCCAGCTGCGCCACCTGCTCGGCGTGCGGCATGATGGCGGCATCGGCGCTGGCGGCGCACGGCAGCGCGGCCAAGGCGTCGGCATAGGCCGTAAAGCCGTTGCCGCAGCCAACGACGTCGCCTTGCGGCGCCACGCCGGCCGGCGCGCTCAGGGCCGGTGGCAACACGGCCTGCAAGCCATTCTGATAGTCATATTGCGCCCAGTACACTTCACCCATGCGGGCGTCGAGCACGGTCACGATGCGCTGCGCGCCATGCTGCTGGTGGCACGCCAGCGCCATGGCGTCGAGCGTGACAACGGGCACAACGGGCAGGCTGGCGCCGTAGGCCAGGCCTTGGGCGATGCCGCAGGCTGTGCGCACGCCCGTAAACGAGCCGGGGCCGGAGCCGTAGGCGATGGCGTCAACGTCGGCCAGGGTCACGCCCGCTTCGGCCAGCAATTCCTGCACCATCGGCAGGATAGACTGGGAATGGGTGCGCACGCCCGACGAGGCGCGGGAGAAGACGACATCGCCGCGCAACAAGGCGCAGGAGGCGAGTTCGGACGAGGTTTCAATAGCAAGCAGGGTGGGAAGTAAGGTAGACATAGCGTATTTTACCTTGCCGCGCCATGCTGCGGCACTCCCCGCTGCGGCATGCCAAGGCAAGCCGGGCAGCGATCAGGCCGATGCGGCTTGCACAGCGGGCCCGCGAGGACGGCTATAATGAAAGACGCAGCTTATTATTTGACCGGCATCAAGTCTGCCGCGCCAAGTAGTCGCTGAGCAACATCGCCTTTCCACTCTTGCCCTGGTCCGTTCCGTGAATCCACTTCTTGCTAAACTGCAACCATATCCATTTGAAAAGCTGCGCCAGTTGTTTGCCAGCGTGACGGTCAACCCCGAGTATGCGCCCATCAGCCTGGGCATGGGCGAACCCAAGCACCCGACGCCAGCCTTCATCGAGCAGGCATTGACCGACAATATCCACGGCCTGGCCAGCTATCCGACCACCATCGGCTCGGAAGCCTTGCGCAGCGCCATCGCCGGCTGGCTGGAACGCCGCTACGGCATCCCCAAGCTCAATCCTGCCACGCAAATCCTGCCCGTGAACGGTTCGCGCGAAGCGCTGTTTGCGCTGGCGCAAACGGTGATCGATCCATCGGCCGGTTCGCTGGTGATTAGCCCGAACCCGTTTTACCAGATCTATGAAGGCGCGGCCTACCTGGCCGGCGCCGAACCCTATTTCGTCAATTCCGATCCGGCACGCAATTTCGGCTGCGACTACGACAGCGTGCCCGCCTCCGTGTGGGAAAAGGTCAAGCTGCTGTTCCTGTGTTCGCCCGGCAACCCGACGGGCGCCGTGCTGACCCTGACAGACTGGGAACACCTGTTTGCCCTGTCCGAGCGCTACGATTTCGTCATCGCCGCCGACGAGTGCTATTCCGAGATTTACCACGGCGACACGCCCCCGCTGGGCGCGCTGCAGGCGGCGCACATGCTGGGCCTGTCCACAGTCGAGCGCCCGTATGCGCGCCTGGTGGTGTTTTCCAGCCTGTCGAAGCGCTCGAACGTGCCGGGCATGCGCTCGGGCTTCGTCGCCGGCGACGCGGAAGTACTGAAAAAATTCCTGCTCTACCGAACCTACCACGGCGGCGCCATGAGCCCCGCCGTGCAGGCGGCCTCCGTCGCGGCCTGGAACGACGAAACCCATGTCGAGGAAAATCGCGCCAAGTACCGCGCCAAGTTCGACGCCATCACGCCGCTGCTGCAAGCGGTGATGGACGTGCAATTGCCGGACGCCGGTTTCTACCTGTGGGCCGACGTCAGCCGCACGGGACTGTCCGACACCGAATTCGCGCAACGCCTGTACGCCGAATATAATGTGACGGTATTGCCTGGCAGTTACCTGGCGCGCGACGCGCACGGCATCAATCCGGGCCGCAACCGCATCCGCATGGCCCTGGTGGCCGAAACGGCCGAAGGGCTGGAAGCAGCGTTGCGCATAGTAAAATTCTGCCAGCAGCTTTCCGCATCCGCATCAACCCCTACATAAACAAGACATCATCATGAGCCAACAACTGCAAAACATCATCGACCAGGCCTGGGAAAACCGCGCCGAGATCAATCCAGGCAACGGCACGGCCGAACTGCGCGACGCCGTATCCCATGTCATCAATGGCCTGGACAACGGCAGCATCCGCGTGGCGGAAAAAACCTCGGGCGACTGGGTCGTCAACCAATGGGTCAAGAAAGCCGTGCTGCTGTCGTTCCGCCTGGAAGACAACGTCGTCCTGCCATCGGATGGCACGATGCAGTTCTACGACAAGGTCCCGACCAAGTTCGCCAACTACACCCAGGAAGACTTCGCCAAGGGCGGCTTCCGCGTGGTGCCGCCAGCCGTCGCCCGCCGCGGCAGCTTCATCGCCAAGAACGTCGTGCTGATGCCGTCCTACGTCAACATCGGCGCCTACGTCGATGAAGGCGCCATGGTCGACACCTGGGCCACCGTCGGCTCCTGCGCCCAGATCGGCAAGAACGTCCACCTGTCCGGCGGCGTCGGCATCGGCGGCGTGCTGGAACCAATGCAAGCGAACCCGACCATCATCGAAGACAACTGCTTCATCGGCGCCCGTTCGGAAATCGTCGAAGGCGTGATCGTCGAGGAAAACTCGGTCATCTCGATGGGCGTGTACATCGGCCAGTCGACCAAGATCTACGACCGCGCCACGGGCGAAGTCACCTACGGCCGCGTGCCAGCCGGTTCCGTCGTGGTCTCCGGCAACCTGCCATCGGAAGACGGCAAGTACTCGCTGTACTGCGCCGTGATCGTCAAGCGCGTGGATGCAAAAACCCGCGCAAAAACGGGGATCAACGAGCTGCTGCGCGGCATCTAAATACTGCACCACAAGGCGCACGCAGCACCCTGAATGTCCCGCTTAGGCGGGACATTTTCATTTCCGGTTAGCAACTTCAATCGTCCCGCAGCCTTGCGCCATCCTGTCCTATACTGGATGGCATGAATACTCCTCCCGTATTGATCGTCGGCGCCGGCCCTACCGGCCTCATGCTTGCCTTGCGCCTGGCGCGCCATGGCGTCGATTGCCGCATCATCGACAAGAACAGCGGTCCCGGGCAGGCGTCGCGGGCCATGGCCGTGCATGCGCGCACCCTGGAGTTTTACCAGCAACTGGGCTTTGCCGATGAGCTGGTCAGCCTGGGCATCAAGATCAATGCCATGCACATCCATGAAGGGGGAGAAGAACTGGTGAAACTGGCGCTGGGCGAGATCGGCGAAGGGCTGAGCCCCTACCCTTTCGTGCTGAGCCTCCCGCAGGATGAGCATGAACGCTTTCTTATCAGCAAGCTGGCGGCGGCCGGCGTGTATGTGGAATGGAATGTGGCGCTGGACCTGTGGACGCAGGACGATAGCGAAGTGCAAGCCATTCTGCTCAACAATGGCGAGCGCCAATATTGCACGTTTGATTACATCTGCGGCTGCGACGGCGCCCGCAGCAAGGTCCGCGAAATCGCCGGTTTCGACTTTTCTGGCGGCACCTACAACCACCTGTACTACGTGGCCGATGCACAAGTGGCCGGCAACAATACGGATTTGCACGCTCACCTGGGCGCGAACTCTTTCGCCCTGATGCTGCCCGTGCGCACCAGCGGCATGCAGCGCCTGATTGGCATCCTGCCCGACCGCCCCGATGGCGCGCCGACGCCCGTCTTTGACGACGTGCGGGAGCAGGTGGAAAGCTTGCTGAATATCCATGTCGAGCACATCAACTGGTTTTCCACCTATAAAGTCCACCACCGGGTAGCGGAGCAGTTCCGCGAACGGCGCTGCTTCATCCTCGGCGACGCGGCCCATCTGCACAGCCCCGTGGGCGGCCAGGGCATGAACACGGGCTTGGGCGACGCCGTCAACCTGGCCTGGAAACTGGCGCAAAAGCTGCGGGGGCAGAGCAACGACGCCTTGCTCGACACCTATGAAAGCGAGCGCATCGTGTTTGCCCGCAAACTCGTCGCCACCACCGACCGCGCCTTCCAGGCCATTGTCGCGCAAGGCATGGCCGGGCAATTTCTGCGCCGCTGGCTGGTGCCGCACGCGCTGCCCTTCCTCTCGGGCTTCGGGCGGGCGCGCCGTTTGCTGTTCCAGACGGTGTCGCAAATCCAGATCAGCTATGAAGACAGCGCCCTCTCCGCAGGCCACGCGGAATACCTGCGCGGCGGCGACCGCCTGCCATGGTTCTCGGACGGCACGCAAGACAATTTCACGGCCTTGCGCAGCATGGATTGGCAATTGCACATCTATGGCGAAGCGGCGCCCGAGCTGCTCGGCGAAGCGCGCGTGCTGAAGCTGCCCGTGCATTGCTATACCTACAACGTTGCCGCCAAGCTGGCCGGCCTGGGTCGCGACGCGGCCTACCTCGTGCGCCCCGACGGCCACATCGCGCTGGCCCTGCACTTGCAGGAGAGCGGCGCCCTGCGCGCCCTGGCCTTGCGACTGGGCCTGCATTTCGGTCCGGCCGAATCGGGGAAGACGGCGCCACGGCCTGTGTAGGGGAAAGCACTGGGGCGTGTTGCACTGCCGCATCGACTGCGCATCGACTGTATAATGGCGGCTAACATCGCATTTTGCTCTGGCGCAAGCGCCGCGATCAAGCGAACCGCATTCATTCCCCTTAGCCCTACCCATGACGACCATTACACTCTACGGTATCCCCAACTGCGATACCGTCAAAAAGGCCCGCACCTGGCTGGCCGCGCAACAACTCGATTTCACTTTCCACGACTTCAAGAAGCAGGGCCTGGAACGCGCTACTGTCGAGGCATGGCTGCAGCAATTGCCGTGGGATGTGCTGGTCAACAAGAAAGGCACGACCTGGCGCGCCCTGTCCGACGAACGCAAGGCCTCCATCACCGATGCGGCCAGCGCCGTGGACCTGATGCTGGAAAACCCGTCCATCATCAAGCGCCCGGTGCTGGACAAGGATGGAAAGTTCAGCGTGGCGTTTTCGGATGCGCAGTACAAGACCATTTTCTCGCTGTAACCCTCTAGTTGACCACCGGAACGATGTTGCCGGCACGACCTTACTCATGACCACCTCCAAAACCCTCGCCCTGACCGAAAAACTGATCGCCCTGTCCTCGGTCACGCCCGACGACAAGGGCTGCCAGCAGCACCTGATCGACCTCCTCACGCCGCTGGGCTTTGTCTGCGAGACGATACAGTCGAACGACGTCACCAACCTGTGGGCGCGCCGCGGATTGAGCTCGCCCGTGTTCGTCTTTGCCGGCCATACGGACGTGGTGCCGACCGGCCCCGTCGAGCAATGGCGCTCGCTGCCGTTCATTCCCACGCACCGCGACGGCAAGCTGTACGGCCGTGGCGCGGCCGACATGAAGACGTCGATCGCCGCCATGGTGGTGGCCTGTGAAGAGTTCATCGCCGCCACGCCCGAGCACACAGGATCGATCGCTTTCCTGATCACCAGCGACGAGGAAGGCCCGGCCACGGACGGCACCGTCATCGTCTGCGACAAGTTGAAAGAGCGCGGCGAGCAGATCGATTATTGCCTGGTGGGCGAGCCCACGTCGAGCGCGCAACTGGGCGACATGATCAAGAATGGCCGCCGTGGTTCGCTGTCGGGCCGATTGACGATCAAGGGCGTGCAAGGCCATATCGCCTACCCGCACCTGGCGAAAAACCCGATCCACGAAGCGGCGCAGGCACTGGCCGACCTGGTCGAGGAAAAATGGGATGCCGGCAATGAGTACTACCTGCCGACCTCGTGGCAAATGTCGAATATCAACGCAGGCACGGGCGCCAACAACGTGATTCCTGGCGACATGGTGATCGACTTCAACTTCCGCTTTTCCACGGCCAGCACGGCGGAAAGCTTGCAGGAACGGGTCCACGCCATCCTCGACAAGCATGACTTGGAATACGCTTTGCAGTGGACCCTCAGCGGCCTGCCCTTCCTCACGCCGCGCGGCACCTTGAGCGATGCGCTGTCCGCCGCCATCCTGGAAGAAACGGGCATCACGACGGAGCTGTCGACCACGGGCGGCACCTCGGATGGCCGGTTTATCGCGCAAATCTGCCCCCAAGTGATAGAATTCGGGCCGCCCAATGCCAGTATTCACAAGATCGACGAGCACATCGAACTGCGCCACATCGATCCCCTGAAGAATATTTACCGGCGCACGCTGGAGCATTTGCTGCCCGTCTGAACCAGAATACCGAGGCCCGTCACGGCGGGCCAGAACACCGTCTTTTCGAGAATGCCATGACCCCGAACCCGTTTTCCACGCCACGCGACCTGCTGCGCTACGCCGTTACCCGTTTTAATACTGCCAAGCTGTTTTTCGGCCACGGCAGCGCCGAAGCGTTCGACGAAGCGGCCTATCTGATCCTGCACACCTTGAAGTTGCCACTCGACAAGCTCGAACCTTTTCTCGACGCTAAATTGCTGCCGTCGGAAGTGGCCAGCGTGATGACGGTCATCGACCGCCGCAGCATCGACCGCGTGCCAGCCGCCTACATCACCAAGGAAGGCTGGCTGGGCACGTACAATTTCTATGTGGACGAGCGCGTGATCGTGCCCCGCTCCTTCATCGCCGAGCTGATCCCTGAATACTTTTCGCCATGGGTGGCGGAACCGGAAGCCGTGGAAAACATCCTGGAACTGTGCACCGGTTCGGGCTGCCTCTCCATCATGATGGCCGACGCCTTCCCGAACGCCGCCGTCGACGCCGTGGACATTTCCGCCGATGCGCTGGCCGTGGCCAAGCGCAACGTCGACACGTATAAATTGCAGGACCGCGTCACCTTGATCGAATCGGACCTGTACGCGAACGTGCCGGCCAAGAAATATGATTTGATCATCAGCAACCCGCCCTACGTGAATTCCGCGTCGATGGGCGCCCTGCCCCAGGAATACCTGGCCGAACCGCAAATCGCCCTCGACGGCGGCAGCGACGGTATGGACCTGGTGCGCAAGATCATCGCCGGTGCGGCCGAGCGCCTGACGGACGATGGCATCCTGATGATTGAAATCGGCAACGAACGCGCATACGCGGAAGCGGCTTTCGGCGAGCTGGGCCTGACCTGGCTGACGACGAGCGCCGGCGACGACATGGTATTCCTGCTGACGGCCGAGCAGCTCAAGCTGGCATAAACGCTGGCATCAGCGCGCAGCGCCTTAATTTACAACACAAAGAAAAAAATGATACGTTTCCTACAAGTAAGCCTGATGCGCGGCATCAAACCGTTGCTCGAACAAGTCGATGTCACCCTCAATCCGGGCGACAAGATCGGCCTGATCGGCGCCAATGGCGCGGGCAAATCGAGCCTGTTCGCCATGATGCGTGGCGAATTGCACCCTGACCAGGGCGAGATCGATTTCCCGGCCAAGTGGCGCGTGGCTTACGTGGCGCAGGAAACGCCGCCGCTGGACCGCGCCGCGCTCGACTATGCGATCGATGGCGACATCACCCTGCGCAAACTGGAAGCGGAACTGACGCGCCTGGAATCGGAGCCGGCCACGTCGGAAAACGGTATCGCCATCGGCGAAATCTACAGCGCCATGGCCGATGCCGACGCGTATACCGTGCAGTCGCGCGGTGAGCAATTGCTGCTGGGCCTGGGCTTTACCCTGGACCAGATGCAGCAACCGGTGGCGAGTTTTTCCGGCGGCTGGCGCATGCGTTTGAATCTGGCGCAGGCGCTGATGTGCCCGTCTGACCTGCTGCTGCTCGATGAACCGACCAATCACTTGGATCTGGACGCCATCATCTGGCTGGAAGACTGGCTGAAACGCTACGCCGGTACCTTGCTGATCATTTCCCATGACCGCGACTTCCTCGATGAAGTGGTCAACGTGGTCGTGCATATTGACGAACGCAAGCTGAAACGCTATTCGGGCAACTACTCGAGCTTCGAGCGCCAACGCGCGGCGCAGATGATCCTGGCCGCCGGCGCCCTGGAAAAACAGCAACGCAAGCGCGCCCACCTGGAATCGTTCGTGAACCGCTTCAAGGCGCAAGCTTCGAAGGCCCGCCAGGCGCAAAGCCGCATGAAGGCGCTGGCGAAGATGGAAGAGCTGGCGCCCTTGCGCGCCGCCGCCGAATTCTCGTTCGAATTCCGCGAGCCTTTGAGCGCACCGAATCCTCTGCTGGTGATGGAAGACGTCGATGCGGGCTACAAGATCGAAAACGAAGCGACGGGCGAAATCACGCACAAGACCATCGTCAACGGCATCAAGTTTTCGCTGCAGATCGGCCAGCGCATCGGCCTCTTGGGCCAGAACGGCGCCGGCAAGTCGACCCTGATCAAGACCATCGCCGGCGAACTGATGCCGCTGACGGGCGACGCCACCATGGGCAAGGGCTTGAACATCGGTTACTTCGCCCAGCACCAGGTGGAAATGCTGCGCCACGACGAATCGCCGCTGTGGCATCTGTCGAAGATCGCCCCGACCGTGCGCGAGCAGGAACTGCGCAACTTCCTGGGCGGCTTCAACTTCCCCGGCAACATGGTCACGGCCTCGATCGCACCGTTCTCGGGCGGCGAAAAAGCCCGTTTGGCGCTGGCGCTGATCGTCTGGCAGCGTCCGAACCTGCTGCTGCTCGATGAACCGACCAACCATCTGGATCTGGAAACGCGCGAAGCGCTGACGGAAGCGCTGGCCCAGTTCGAAGGCACCCTGGTTGTCGTTTCCCATGATCGCCATTTGCTGCGCGCCACCACCGACGAATTCATCATCGTGGCTGACGGCAAGCTGCAACCGTTCGACGGCGACCTGGACGACTACAAGGATTGGCTGTTCAAGACCAAGCTGGGCAAGGGTACGGACGTGCTGCCGGCCGCCGGCAAGGCCAACAAGACGGACTTCCCTGTGACTTCTTCCGTACCTTCGCCGGTAGCGGCCGCCCCTGCCGCGCCCGTGCGCGACAAGCGCCAGGAAGCGGAAGACCGTCAGAAGGCCGCCGCTCTGCGCAAGCCGATCGAAAACAAGATCAAGCGCCAGGAAGAGCAGATTGCCAAGCGCAACGCGCAAAAGGCGGAAACGGAAGCCAAGCTGGGCGAGCCGACCATCTACGACGCAGCCAACAAGGCCAAGCTCAAGCAATTGCTGGCCGACCAGACCTTCTTCACCAAGGACCTGGCGCAGCTGGAAGCGGAATGGCTCGATTTGCAGGATCAGTTAGAAAAACTCGGCTAACGCAAAACACAAAGACGACTTTCGGGTCGTCTTTTTTTTAGGCTGCCTGCATGGGGCTGGGGCTGCGGATCGCCATCAGGCGGTCGATTTCGACGAGAATCAATCGGCGCCCCGCCACCGTGCCCAGGCCCAGCAGGTAATCGGCTTCCGCCTCGCCCAGGCCGGGCACGGCGGCGATGTCGCTGGCGTCCAGGCTGACGATATCGGTGACGCCATCGACCACCATGCCCATCACGCCATTGCTCAACTGCAAGATGATCACGTCGGTGGCCGGATCGGGCGCGCCGTGGGCGCTGCCGAACGCGGCGCGCATGTCGACGATGGGGATGATCACGCCGCGCGAGACAGCCACGCTGTGCAGCACTTCCCCTTCCTCGGAAAAGCGGTCGAGTTCCTTCAGCGGACGCAATTCCCGCACGCAACGGTAATCGAGGCCGTATTCCAGGCCGCCCAGCCGGAAACTCAAGTACTGCGTCAGGTATTGCGCAGTTGCGGCGCCAGGCGTAGTCGTGGGCTGCATGGTGTTCCTTTCATCCGGTAAGCGCTGCCAGGATGCGCAGTGGCGCAACGTTGGCCCATGCTAACCAGCATCACCGCAGACGGCGTTGAGAAACATCAATTCTCCAGGAAGACATCAGCGGATGCGGCCACGGCCTTGCGCCGGCGCAGCCATCTTCCCTTACAATACCCACATCGTTTCCCCACAGGCAGGCCATGCAACACCTCGTCAATCCCGCTGAAGTTGAATTTTCCGCCATCCGCGCCCAGGGGCCGGGCGGGCAGAACGTCAACAAGGTGTCCAGCGCCATCCATTTGCGCTTCCCCATCGCCGCCTCGTCGCTGCCGGAAGCGTACAAGGAGCGGCTGCTGGCCCTGCGCGACAGCCGCATCAGCAAGGATGGCGTACTGGTGCTCAAGGCGCAGCAGTCGCGCAGCCAGGAGCAGAACAAGGAAGAAGCCTTGCGGCGCTTGCAGGAAATCATCGACAGCGTGACCTTCCTGCCCGCCGTGCGCCGCGCCACCAAGCCCACGCGCAGCTCGCAGCGGCGCCGTCTCGACAGCAAGAGCACGCATAGCGTCCTCAAACAGTCTCGCGGCAAGGTTATCGACTGATCAGGGTGGAGGCTGGTAAGTCCACTCAAGGCTGCCTGTGCTGTCCGCAAACACGGGCTGCGTGGCCGGCGTGGCGCTGCGCAGCAAGGCCTTGATTTCTTTCGGCGGCCGGTCGTAGACCTTGGCTGGTCCGGGTGGCACGACGAGGGCGCGTACCGTCGTTTCGCCATCGACCAGGCCCAGGGTACAGCGCGACTGGCGAGCCGTCGCCTGCCGCTCCTGGCGCACTTGCGCCACCAGCGCCAGCATTTGCGCATGCAGGATTTCCGACTGTTTCACTTCCACGCGCAGCCGCGCCACTTCCTTCAGCACCGGGGCGATGCGCGCGGCCAGCTTGTCGTACTGCAGCTGTTGCGTTGGCTGCAGCTGCAATTCGCCGCGCCGCAGCTGGCCCGCCAGGGTCAAGTAATTGCGTACCTCGGGTAATTGCGCGATGGCATCGATTTCCTGCTGGCGCTTGTGCTGCACCTGCTGGTATTGCGCGGCCTTGGCCAGGCTTTCCGCGATCTTTTGTTCCAGGGCGCTCAAATCGGGCACCAGGGGGAACAGCAGCATCTCCACCTGCTTGCGGGGACCGGCGCTGCCAATGCGGATGGTGCGCGCCGCCACGGCGCAGCCTTCGGCCAGTTCGATGACGACCTCGTCGGCAATGATCTCGCAATTGCTGGCGCTGTCGATCACCACGCGCGTGCCGGCGATGACGCAGCTTTCCGCACGCTTCACATGCACTTCGCCGCTCAGCGCCTGCAGCACGGAACCGGAAGCGACACCCTCGACGCGCACGTCGCCGTGTTCATTAAATGCCGTGCCGCCCACCAGGTTGCGCTGTAACCATATTAACCCGCCATGCGAGTGCAGATGGCCATACACATCGCCATGGATGGTGATATCGCTGCCGTCGAGCTGGCGCTGCTCCTGCACTTCGCCATACTCCTCGTAGGCGGCGCGCAGCTTCAAATTACCCGTGGTGCGACTGCTGACGCCTTCGCGGCTGACGATCTTGTTTTCGATCGACATCTTGCCGTGCTCATCGACATTCACATACCCATCCTGGGTGGCGACGAGGAAATCGCCATCGCTGAAATGCTCGACCGCCGTGCCTGCCCCCGCCACCGTGAGCAGGTCCAGTTCCAGCGGTGCGGGCGGCGGCAGCAGCGTGCCGGCCAGGTCATAGCCGGGCAAGCCGGGCATGCCCGGCAGCAGACGCAGCAGGCGCGCGTGTTTTTTCACTTGTGGAAAGCGGTTCTTGAAGCTGAGCAAATCCAGACGGCCATCGGAGCGTTCGCGCGGCGCATCGTCGCGGTGTATGCCTTGCGACACTTCAACGAGCTGGGCGTCGCGCCCCGGCTGCGGCGGCAGCACCCGCGCCACCGTGATGCGCTCGGTCTTGCCGCTGGCGAGCATGGCGCGCACAGCCGCGCTATCGATGCCGTAGTGCACGCCCTTGCACCACAGGTCGGCCACCAGCTCGTCAAACTCGCGCCGCGCCGGCACCTGGCCATCCGCGTCAGGAGACAAGGCTTCAAAATAAAACTCGGCGCTGTCGCCACGGATCTTGACCTGTTGATACAGCGCGCGGCGCGGAGGCGGGAATGGCGCCACGCGCACGGCGATGCGCAGCAAGGCGTCGCCCTTGGGCGCGGCGCGGGGCGCGGGGGCATGGAACAGGGTCAGCAGGAACAAACCGTAATCGAGGCCGGCCAGCAGCTGGCCCGACTGGAACAACTGGTCGACGGCAATGCGCAGCTGCGCCGGCGCCAGGGACAAGTCAAGGAACACGCCCTCGTCGCGCTGGACGATACCGTGCGGCAAGCCGCCTGCGGGGGCCGCATCAGGAACCGGTGTGTCGTCGTCGCTCACGCCTTGCCTCCCCCAGCAACAATGTCAGAGAATTGCCTCAATGCACTAGAACAATATCACGGGGCGTGGCGGTGTGCCTGACTCGGCAAAAATGTGCTTGCCAGATGCAAACAGGGCCATGTCTTGCGAAATGGCCCTGTCGGATGGGGTGCGCGATGCCTAGCGGCGCGGTGGGTTGGAATAGATATCCTGGCCCACTTCATTGATCTGGCGGCGCAGGTCGCGGCGCTCGTCGGGCGTCATGCGGCCCGTGCGGCGCGAGGCGTCGGCGCCTTCGTTGGCGCGGCGCTGCTCTTCGGCGCGCGTGTCGAAACTGCGTGCGTCACGCTGTTCGCGCACTCGCGTATCATTGCTATTACTGCGCTGTACCTGTTCATACCGCTGAGCCTGCATTTGCTGCTGGTCGTCACGGCGTGGTGGCGGCTGGTTTTGCGCTGACGCCAGGCTGGCGGCAAACACGGAGCAAACGGCAAATGCGGACAGCACAGTCGTACGTGCGGCAATAGCTGCGCTGGGAGCGGTGTGAATTTTTTTAGTAAAGATATTCATTGAGTTCCTCTTCCGCGATGCCGTATAAACTTAAAGCTGATTTCCACTGTGGCCCCAGTGTATGATGCTTTACACGGTGCAGTAAGAGTAATTGGGTAAAGTTTGTAACACTTTGTAATGGGTCGCCACAGCCCCTTGCCGACGCCGCGCGAGGCGTTACTATAGCAACTAAATAAGATAACACGACACCCTAAATGACCACAACCTCCACTTCCGGCAGCAATACAACAACGCAATCGATCCACGGCCACCAGGCAAAAATCATGGTGGTCGATGACGATGTGCGCCTGCGCGACCTGCTGCGCCGCTACCTGACCGAACAGGGTTTCAATGTCTTCACGGCAGAGAGCGCAACGGCCATGAACAAGCTGTGGCTGCGCGAACGCTACGACCTGCTGGTGCTCGACCTGATGCTGCCGGGCGAAGACGGCCTGTCGATCTGCCGCCGCCTGCGCGGCGCGGGCGACCAGACGCCGATCATCATGCTGACGGCCAAGGGCGAGGACGTGGACCGCATCGTAGGCCTGGAAATGGGTGCCGACGACTACCTGCCGAAACCGTTCAATCCGCGCGAACTGGTGGCCCGCATCGGCGCCGTGCTGCGCCGCAAGGGTCCCGATGAAATCCCGGGCGCGCCGTCGGAAACGCCGCAAACCTTCGAATTCGGCGACTTCGTGCTGGACCTCGGCACGCGTACCCTGAAAAAGAATGGCGAAACGGTGCCGCTGACGACCGGTGAGTTTTCTGTGCTGAAAGTGTTTGCCCGCCATGCGCGCCAGCCGCTGTCGCGCGAGAAACTCATGGAACTGGCGCGCGGCCGCGAATACGAAGTATTTGACCGCAGCCTGGACGTGCAAATCTCGCGCCTGCGCAAGCTGATCGAACCCGATCCGTCGAGCCCGCTGTTCATCCAGACCGTGTGGGGCCTCGGCTACGTCTTCATCCCGGACGGACAGCCGCGCTGATCGCTGGCGAGGCATGATGAAGCTTTTTCCCGATATCAGCCTGGCGCGGCTGAAAAGCGGCTTGTTCTGGCGCACCTTTTTGTTGCTCGGCACCTTGACCACGGTCAGCATGATCGCCTGGTTCAGCATGATTTCCTTCATCCAGCGTGAGCCGCAGGCGCAGCAGATTTCCGCCCAGATCATTTCCGTCGTCACCATCACGCATGCGGCATTGACGCACTCGGCTCCCGAGCTGCGGCGCGAGCTGCTGTTCGACCTCGTCAGCAATGAAGGCATCCGCATCTTCTCGCTGGAAGAGGACGACCGCATCGAGCCGCCGCCCGACAATTACCTGATGCCCGATATCGAGGCGCTGGTGAAGGCCAAACTGGGCAAGGACACGCGCTTTTCCGCGCGCGTCAACGGCGTGGCCGGCTTCTGGGTCAGCTTCAAGATCGATGACGACGAGTACTGGCTGATGCTGGACCGCGAGCGTCTTCGGGGCCTGACGGGGTTTCAGTGGCTGGGCTGGGCCAGCCTGGTGTCGCTGCTGTCCCTGCTGGGCGCGGCCATCATTTCCAGCCTGATCAATCTGCCGCTGTCGCGCCTGACGGCGGCCGCGCGCGACATCGCCAAGGGCAAGCAACCGACCCCGCTACCGGAAAAGGGCCCGATCGAAATCATCGAGGCGAACCGCAGCTTCAACCAGATGGTCGACGATCTGAAACAGGTGGAATCGGACCGCGCCGTGATTTTGGCCGGTATTTCGCACGACTTGCGCACGCCGCTGGCGCGCATGCAGCTGGAAGTGGAAATGGCGAATCTGTCGGACGAGGCGCGCGAGGGCATCCAGTCCGATATCGGGCAAATGGACGCCATCATCGGCCAGTTCCTCGACTATGCCAGGCCGACGGAAGCGTCGAGCTTTACCGATGTCGACCTGAGCGGCCTGCTCAGCGACATGACGCGCGAAGCCATGCGCTTGTCGGACCTGAAGATCAACGCCAGCATCGCCGACGGTGCGCATGCGATGGGCAACCCCACCGATTTGCGCCGCGTGCTGAACAACCTGATCGAAAATGCGCGCCGCTATGGCAAGACGCCGGGCAGCGACATGACGGAAATCGACATCACTTGCCAGGTGCGCACCAGCCACGGTGCGAAAAAGGTGATCATCGAGGTACAGGATCACGGCACGGGCGTGCCGGCGGAAAAGATCGAACAGCTGATGAAACCGTTCACCCGCCTCGACACGGCGCGCGGACAGGCCAATGGCGCCGGCTTGGGTCTGGCCATCGTCGACCGCGTGCTGCTGCGCCATGGCGCCGAATTACAAGTGCGCAACCGCGAAGGCGGCGGCCTGGCGTTTCAGATCAGCTTGCCAGCGGTATAAACGCAGGGAACGGCACGGCTGTGCCGTTCCCTGCCGTTCAGGCGGACGCCGGTTCCGGCGCCAGCAGTTTATTCATCAACAATTCCGTCGCACCATAGCCATACAGGGAATCGCTTTCCATGCCCGGCGTATCGAAGGGGATCGATTCCTCACGGTTCAGCTTGGCAGGGTCGGCGTCCGCATAACTGGCGCGCCAGGCGCGCTGCAGGGATTCATTGCGGCGGATAAAGGCTGGCATGGGCCAGGCATCGCGGTCCCAGTGGTGGCTGTCGCCC
The DNA here is from genome assembly GCF_051380845.1 of Janthinobacterium salmonicoloratum. NCBI lineage: Bacteria > Pseudomonadati > Pseudomonadota > Betaproteobacteria > Burkholderiales > Oxalobacteraceae > Janthinobacterium > Janthinobacterium salmonicoloratum. The sequence continues at coordinate 1,234,544 of NZ_JBNYXV010000001.1, forward strand.
AGCAGGGGCCAGCGCTCGTTGAGCAGGGCCATGTCGCCCGTGCGCAGGCGGCGCACGGCCTGTTCCGGCCGCAAGCCTTCCAGCTCTTCCAGCGCAGGCAAGCTGTCGCGCTTCGGCCCAAACATATATGCCAGCATGATGCGCCCGGCTGGCGCCCTGCGTGCCACCACGCCGACGGCATAACCGCCGCCCGGCAGGGGCACGGCAAACCAGCTGCCTTCTCGGTATGGTAATGATCTCATATAAAAACCCCAGGAGTACGCCGGACAGCCGCTGCTATCCGACCTTAAATTTAAGTAGGGGCACAGTCTACGCGAAGCAAGGCCAAAGTGGCGCATGGTACGCAACAACAACAAACCAATAGTTACAATATTTTCTCGTCATAGTGATACTGGGCAACAATCGGCCCCGCCTTGAACAGCGCTTCCTTCATGGCAGTATCCAGGCGCGCATCGCGGCGCCGCATCCATTCGAGCAGCATGGCCGCTTCCTTGCGGCTGGTGTCGCCCGCATGCGCGAGTACGCGGCGCAGTTCCGGGTCCGTGCACGCCTCGAAGCGCTGGCTGTTCAAATCCAGCGCCTGCAGCGCGGCGATGGTGGCGCCGATGGCGCGGTGCATGTCGAGCGCGGTGGCCGGCAGGCCCGCTTCTTCCAGTGGGACGGTGGTCATGCGCATTCCTTTTCGCGTGGTGGTGACATCGGCTGCATTCTCCACCGCGCGGACGAAAAGCTCAAGCGTCCACGACACATTTCCACCTGTTCGGCCATAATCATGGTTCAGCAACAGCCTAAACCTCAGCGGCAGGAGTCTCATGTTCAATTTCGACTTTTACAACCCGACGCAAATCCTCTTCGGCCAGGGCCAGATCGCCGCCATCACGGCGCTGATCCCGCCGCAGGCCAGAGTGCTCATGACGTATGGCGGCGGCAGCATCAAACAGAATGGCGTCTACGATGAAGTCAAGGCGGCGCTGGCCGGCCATACCTTGCTGGAATTTTCCGGCATCGAACCTAATCCCAGCTATGAAACCCTGATGCAGGCCGTGGCCATGGTGAAAAGCGAGCGCATCGATTTCCTGCTGGCCGTCGGCGGCGGTTCCGTGGTCGATGGCACCAAGTTCATCGCCGCCGCCGCCCTGCACGAGGGGGAGGCCTGGGACATCCTGGCGAAAGGCGGCAAGATCGTCGAGGCCGCCCTACCCTTCGGCACGGTCTTGACGTTACCGGCCACGGGTTCCGAAATGAATGGCTCGGCCGTGATCACGCGCAAGGCCACGCAGGAAAAGCGCTCGTTCATGAGCCGCAAGGTGTATCCGAAGTTCTCCGTGCTGGACCCGTCGAAAACGTTTACCTTGCCGCTGCGCCAGGTGGGCAACGGCGTCGTCGATGCGTTTGCGCATGTGATGGAGCAATACCTGACCTACCCCGTGAACGCGTCGGTGCAAGACCGCTTCGCCGAAGGCATACTGCTGACCCTGATCGAGGAAGGCCCGAAGGCCCTGTCGCACCCGGACGACTACGACGTGCGCGCCAACGTGATGTGGAGCGCCACCCTGGCCTTGAACGGCCTGATCGGCGTGGGCGTGCCGCAGGACTGGTCCACGCACGCCATCGGCCACGAATTGACGGCCTTGTACGAACTCGACCACGCACAAACCCTGGCCATCATCCTGCCCAGCATGCTGCGCGTGCGCAAGCAGGCCAAGCGCGCCAAGCTGCTGCAGTACGCGGCCCGCGTCTGGGGTCTCGATGGTGGCGACGAGGATGGCCGCATCGAAGCGGCCATCGCGCGCACGGAATTTTTCTTCCGCCACATGGGCGTCAAGACGCGTCTGGCCGACTACGGCCTGAATCACGCCAGCGTGGATGCCGTCGTGTCCGCCCTGGAAGCGCACGGCATGACGGCCCTGGGCGAACAGCGCGAAGTGACGCCCGCCGTCAGCCGAAAGGTGCTGGAGCTGAGTTTGTAGATTCGGCCTGCACTGTTGTAAAACGGTCAGCCGGGTGGGACAGCTGGCTGTGGTTCATGCTAAGCTGTCAGTTCGCTAGGGGTCCTGGAGCAGTCATCCGGGTGAGAGATACCCTTCGTACCTGATCTGGATAATGCCAGCGAAGGAAAGCGCAAAGTACCTCCCTCCTTTGATAGCTCCTGCGTTGGCGCCAGCCGAACAAGCAGCCTGCCGTGCTCTTTACAGAGTTGGCTTGAACCACGAGCAATCTATGTCCACACCGAATTTATCTGTTTCTGTACTGACCCTGGCCGTCCTGCACGCCTTTGCCGCGCCTGCCTTTGCCGCGAATGACACCACCGAAACCGCCGACCCGCAGGCCCAAAGCATGGCCGAAGTCGTCGTCACGGCCAGCAAGGCGCCGGCCGCCAAGCGCGCCTCCGTGGGCGGCTTTAGCGACGCGCCGCTGCTGCAGACGCCGGCATCTGTCACCGTGATTTCGCAAAAAGACATGCAGGACTTGCAAATCCGCAACCTCAGCGATGCCGTCAAGCTCGACACCAGCATCAACGACGCCTACAACGCCGTCGGCTATGCGGAACAATTTTCCATCCGCGGCTTCAAGCTCGACAACAATTCCAGCTACCGCAAGGATGGCGTGGCCATTCCTGGCGACACGCAAATTCCGCTGGAAAACAAGGAACGCATCGAAGTGCTGAAGGGCCTGGCAGGTTTGCAGGCAGGCGTGGCCGCGCCGGGTGGCGTGATCGACTTCATCGTCAAGCGCCCCACCGCAACACCGCTGCGCACCGTCACCGTGGAAACGCGCGAGCGAGGCACCTTGTACGGCGCCGTCGACCTGGGCGGCCGCCTGGAAGACACGCGCTTCGGCTACAGAGTCAACGTGGCGGCCGAGCGCCTGCGCTCTTACATCAAGGGTGCCGACGGCAACCGAAAATTCATTTCCGGCGCCTTCGACTGGCAGATTTCACCGCAAGCCCTGCTACAGCTCGATGCCGATTACCAGGACAAGGCACAAGCGACGGCACCCGGCTTCCAGTTGCTGAATAACACGACCCTGCCGACTGGCATCAGCGCCGACGCCATGCTCAACCTGCAGCCGTGGACACGCCCCGTGGAAACCGTCACCAGCAATATCGGCCTGCGTTTCCAATACGCTTTCAATGACGACTGGCACGCCACCTTGTCGGCCAACCAGCATTCGTTCAAGCGCGATGACTACACGGCCTTCCCGTATGGTTGCAGCGGGCAAGAGCTGTACCCTGGCTTCTGCGGCAATGGCGACTACGACGTGTATGACTACCGCAGCCTGGGCGAGACGAAAAAGCCGCTGAGCGCGCAAGCCATGATCCAGGGCAAGTTCGCCACCGGTACCCTGCGCCATGAATTCACCGCTGGCGTCTCGACCTTCCGCCGCAAGGACCGCGCCGGTCTGTACGTGTATGACTGGGTAGGCGTAAGCAACATCTATCAGCCGCAAATCGTCGGCACCTCACCCGGTGTCACGGGTCCCGTGCGCCTGGTGCGCAAGGATACGGAAAACTCCGCCTTCGTGCAGGATATCGTCAGCCTGGCGCCGAACTGGAAGCTGCATGGCGGCTTGCGCCATATCAATGTCGACGGCTACCAGTATGTGCTGAAAGCCGACACGGAAATCCGCGCCAAGCACGATTTCCTGTTGCCCAACGTCTCGCTGGTCTACACCCCGCTCGACAATGTGTCCGTGTATGCGGCCTACTCGCAGGGAATGGAACATGGCGGCACGGCCGACCGCAAGGCGATGAATGCCAACGAAGAGCTGACACCGAGCCGCTCGAAGCAGATCGAATTGGGCGTGAAGATGGATGTGACGCCGGACTTCATGCTGGCGGCCAGCCTGTTCCAGATCCGCAAGGGCCTGGAATTCCAGAATGCCGCCGGCTACTTCGTGCGTGAAGGCCAGGCGCAGCACCGTGGCCTGGAATTATCCGCGCAAGGCAAGGCGACCCGCGACCTGAATCTGGGCGTCTCGCTCACGGCCCTGAACAGCCAGCAATCAAACACGGGCGAAGCGTCACTCGACGGCAAGCGCGTGCCCAATGTGCCGGCCTTCAAGGCAGCCGTGCATGCGGACTACACCGTGCAGCAGGTGGCGGGCTTGAGCGTCAACGGTAGCTGGGAATATGCGGGCAAGAAAGCGTTTGAATACAACAACACGACCTTCGTGCCGTCGTACAATGTGTTCAACCTGGGCGCCGCCTACGCCACGCGCATCGCCGGCACGCGCGCCGTACTGCGCGCCGCTGTCAACAACGTGGCCGACAAGTTCTACTGGCGCGATGTGACACCGGAATCGGATGGCTATCTGTATCCCGGCGCCAGCCGCACGTTCAAAGTCTCGGCGCAGTTTGACTTTTAATTGAGGGAAGTGGCAGGCCCTGCAGCGAGCGCCTGCTGCAACAAAGGCGCCGCCTGTTCCAGGCGCGCTTCCAGACTGTCGTGCAGCACGTGGTAGACAATGCCGCGTGCATCGAGTTCCTCGAGCAGGTAGCGGTAGATCAGCTGGCGCACGGCTTCCGACTCGCGCTGCAAGCCATCGGCCACCCACGGGCTGTCGGGCGCCGTCACCAGCGTCACATCGTACTGCGTGGCATCGGCCAGCGCCGCCAGTTGCGCATCGGCGCCGTGAAAGTAATGGCGGCTGTAGACCACCGTCATCAAGGGCGTCGTATCGCAAAACAGGAAGTGACGGGCTTGCGCGGCAGCGGCCGCTTCGCGTTCGACTTGCGTGCGCGCAATACCATACTGGTCGGCCGCGACGGGCACCCTGCCCTGCGTTTCCACGAATTCCCGCAAATACTCGGGTACCCAGACGGTGCCATGGCGCTCGGCCAGGGCCGCCGCCAGGGTCGACTTGCCCGACGATTCCGCGCCCAGGATCGCCACGCGCACGCAGTTATCCATCACTTGAGGACCATGGCGCCGGGCGCGGCCGGGGCCGATTTTTTCCACGCCAGCAAGCCGATGATGGCCATCACCACGAAGAAGGCGTACAGCACGGCCGTCAGGGTCAGGCCCTTGTGCAGGTACAGCCACACATACAGCACGTCGACGATGATCCAGGCGACCCAGTTTTCCAGCTTTTTGCGCGACAGCAGGAATTGCCCCACCAGGCTGCCTGCCGTGAGGAAACCGTCCGCGTGGGGCACGTCCGTGTCCGTCGTCGTCAACAGCCCGGCAATGAGCAGGAAGCCGATCAGCCAGCCCGCGGCGCAGGCCAGCCAGCCGCGTCCATCGAGGCGCGTGACGGGCAGGGTCTTGCCGCCGCTGGCCGGATGCAGCCACTGGTACCAGCCCCAGAACGAGACGCTGATGAACAGCAGTTGCAAGGCCATGTCGCCATACAGGCGCGACTCGAAAAACACGAAACCGTAGGCGGCCGAGGAAATGATGGCGAACAGCCACGCCCAGTGATTCTGGCGGATGTTCAGCGCAACGGTTGTCAGTGCCAGGACAAAGGAAATCAGTTCAAGCGGCGTGGTGGCAAAACCCAGCAGGAGAAGCGTATCGTTCATGGGAATCGTGATGAGGCTGGTGGTGCAGTATGCAATACCGGCCATGAATAAGCAAGATTGCACACCTCTCCCCTCCGCCGCGCCCGGGCGCTTCAGCCCTCAGGCAAAACCGCTCCTTGCCGCGCGCGCCAGCGAGTTCTGCACAATCATCTTGTGAAAAGGACGTATCAGCAGGATGTACGCGCGTCCGACCCGGTTATGGCAATGCACGACGCTGGCGACAGTCACGCTGCCATACCTTCCCACCTCCTTGTTGCGCAGCACCGACAAACGGAAGTCGAGATGAGTGTCGTCTTCACCCAGGATGATTTCATCGTCGCTGCAGGAATAAATGCGGAAAATACCGATGCGCCCGTCGCGCTTGGCAGCCATCTGTTTCGCCGTCTTGATGCCAAACAGCGACACGATGGCGTCGCGCACCAGCATCAGCGCTTGCGCCCAGCCCGGCTGGCTGCCCAGCAGCTTGCGCGCCAGGCTCTCCATGTCCAGTTGCTGCGCCTGCCGATTCGGCAAGGCGACAGCATACGCGTCGGCCAGGTTGCTGCCCTGGTACAAGGGGGCGATGCTGGCGCCCGGCGGCAAGTCCACGGCGCGGACGACGATGTTCATCTCTTGCATGTGCTCTCCATGTTTTCAGTGATAACATGAGCATCATACACGACAATGTGAACAGCGATAACATCGAATGACAACATACCATCACGGCAATCTGCGCGACACCCTGGTCACCGCCGCCCTCGCTCAGTTGGCGCAGCAAAGCGACGCCGCCCTCTCGCTGCGCGAACTGGCGCGCACGGTGGGCGTATCGGTTGCCGCCGTGTACCGGCACTTCCCCAGCAAGGAAGCCTTGCTGGCCGAGGTGGCGGCGGCCGGCTTCGCCAACCTGATACAGAAATGGGAAACGCAACTGCCGGCGCCGGGCAGCCTGCCCGCCGAGCAGCGTTTTCAGCTGCTGGGCCAGCAATACATCGAATTCGCCCTGGCCGCGCCGGCCCACTACCGGCTGATGTTCGAGCACCAGGACGTGCGCCAGTTCCCCGCCCTGCAGGAAGCGGCGCAAGCGTGCTTCCAGTACGTGCTGCAGACGGCGGGCGCAGCCGTGCGCGAAGCGGGCCTCGACCCGCGCTGGGACAAGGCCGCCGCCAGCGCCGGCTGGTCGCTGGGCCACGGCTACGTGATGCTGCTCCTGAGTGGCCGCCTGGCCATGGCCGATGGTGGCGACGAGCTGTCGCCGGCCATGGTGCCGCGCTTTTTCCAGTTGCCGGTAGAGGCGCTGCGGCAGGCAGCCTTACCAAGCGAGACTAGCGCAATAAAGTCAAATTGACTCAGTGATCGGCAGGCGCCACCTTCAGGAGCTTTGGTTCATGTACAACATATCGATAGACACGCTCTCCGTCATTGCCAGGCAATGCATTGCGCTCACGTGTCTGCAACGCTTTTGCCAGCAGCATGCCCTACACCACCGGGCGCTATCCGCGTTCGCCGGCCACATGTGGAAAGTGGCGCAGGTCGAGCCTGGGGATTTTGCAGCCTGGGAACGCGGCATTGCCTCCTTGGCTATCACGGGCATGGGCGACCCGTGGCCGGACGATCTCCGCATGGCAATACCCGGGCACCTTCTCGGCGCGCTGGAGCAACTTGTCGGCCATGTGCTGGAAACGAGCGCCTGTACCTGGTATGGCGATGACCTTCCGGCTAGCCGGAAGCAGTTGGAAGCCGTGCTTGACATCTGTGTCCGGCATGATGTGGCTGTACCGCAGTTTGAGCACTATGTGCAGCACGATGCGGCACTGCGTGGCGGCTGGGGGCCAGTGCTGACGGACGAAGAAGTCAGGCGCTGGAAGGCTCTGATATAGCAGGCGGCCGGCAAGGGCGGCGAAGGCGGCGAAGGCTGCGGATGCTCACGCCAGGACGCGCTGGCGTACCTGGTCGAGCAGCCGCTCCTCTTCATCCGTATCGGCATCGATTTGCGTGACCACGGTCCAGAATCGCGCGCACGTCCTGATCTGCCCGAAAGCATCGCTCGTTTCCAGCCGCACCATGGTTTTCCTCAGGCTGTGCAAATAGCCTTCCTCGATGGCGCAGAGCAGTTCGTCATCGGCGTCGTCGATCAGTTCGAGCAGCGCGCCTTCGATCTTTGCGTAGCCCTCTTCCCACAGTTGGCCAATTTCCGGCACATCGACTTCCATGCACTCGTTCGACCAGTCTGGCGGGTAATCACCGCGCTTCCTGTTATCGGGATCGGTGTCAAAGCTCAGCGAAAGGGACGGGAACGATACGGCGTTGAAGGCAAAGGCTGAAAATGCCTGATCCTTGAAAGCGGACGCGCCAAGCACTGCCAGCGACGCGCTGGCCAGCTTGAAACAAGTCTCTTCGACGGCATATGCCGTTTCAAACGTTTGCCAATCAGGCGGCGAATCGGGAGTCAGGGGCATGGAGCGTCCGGTCAAAAAGAATAGCGGTGGATAGTGCGAGCAATTATACGTGGCGCAAGCGCAAAAAAGCCGCATCGGCCCTGCGGCGGATGCGGCTTTTATCTCAGCTAAGAAAGTTACTTCTTGGCGGCTTTTGCTGCCTTCGGATACTTGATCGTCATTTCCTGCAGCAAGTTATCCGCATGGTCCACTTCCTTCATCACCCACAGCATGTAGCGGATATCGAGGTGGATGGCGCGCGTGATGGCCGTGTCGAAGTACCAGTCCTTGGTGATCGATTCATACGTCGAATCGAAGTTCAGGCCGATCAGTTCGCCACGCTTGTTCATCACGGCCGAGCCGGAATTGCCGCCCGTGGTGTCGGCGCTGGTCAGGAAGTTGACGGGAACCGTGCCCAGTGCCGGGTCGCGGAACTGACCGTAGCGTTTTTCCTTGACGGCGTCCATCAAGCCTTGCGGCGCTTCGAACGGCGCCTTGCCCGTGACTTTCTCGACGATGCCTTCCACGGTCGTGAACGGTCCCTTGGTGATGCCATCGCGCGGCGAGTACGGCGATACGGTGCCGTAGGTCACGCGCAGGGTCGAGTTGGCGTCGGGATAGACGGGCTTGCCTTGCGATTTCTTCCAGGCAATCACGGCTTGCATGTATTGCGGAATCACGCGTTCCAGGTTGCCGTCGATTTCCTTGCGGCGCTCTTCCAGCGCCGCCTCGACCGGCTGCAACTTGATGGCCAGTTGCATGAAGGCGTCGTCGGACTGGGCAACAGCGGCCTGGTCCTTTTCCAGCCAGGCCAGGCGCTTGGCCGTGTCAGCCAGTTGTGTCTGCTGGTACAGAGCGGCCACGGCCGCTGGCGCCGGCAGCAGCGCGTCCAAGCCTTGCGGATGGCTCTTCGCCGCCAGTTGCGCGTAACGCTTCAAGCCCGCGGCAAAACGCGCCTGATCGACCTTGTTGACGTACGACTGTTCCAGGCGCGCCAAACGGGCCTTGATGAAGGCCAGGTCGCGCTGCTGGAAGCCCGATTCGCGCTCGGCGTCCGCTTTCTGACGCTCCAGCGACAAACGGTAGAGGGTGCGCGCGCTTTTGAGCAAGTCGCTGTTGGTGGCCACGCTCCAGGCGAACTCTTCTTCGCTCAAGGCCATGTCGCTGGCGATCGCCGCGTCCAGTTCGGCCAGCAGGGTCGTCGACACGTCCGGCTGCTTGGCATACCAGGCGCGGAATTCGGCGTCCTGCACGTCCTTGATGGCGGCGATGTCCTTGCGGGCAAAACCGTCGAGCAAGCCCTGGGTTTTCTTCAGCACGTTGTTGATGCTTTTGACCACGCTGGCATAGCGCACGGCAGCGGCCGCGTCGCCGTTCGTCGCATCGGCCATCACGGCCAGATCCGCTTGCAGTTCCGACACTTTCAGGGGAAAGGCCGTATCGCGCGCGAAGCGGATTTCCGCCGGCAGCTTGTAGCGGCTGGTGCGGCCGGGATAGCCCGCCAGCAAGATGCCGTCACCGGCTTTCAAGCCTTCGGCCGAGACGACCAGGAAGTCCTTCGATTTGTACGGCACGTTGTCGGGCGACGGGTCGGCCGGACGGCCATCCTTGCCCACGTAGGCGCGCAGGAACGAGTAGTCACCCGTGTGGCGCGGCCATTCGTAGTTGTCGATGTCGCCGCCGAAGTTGCCGATCTTGTCCGATGGCGCGTACACCAGGCGCACGTCGCGTATCATCATCTGGCGGATGCGGTAGTACTCGAGACCGCGGTGGAAGGCGGGCACGGAGCAGCGGTACATCTTGTCCGTTTCGCATTCGGCGATCAGGTCCTTGACACGCTTTTCCACGGCTTCGTGGCGCGCGCGGCCGCTCATGTCGGCCGTCAAGCCTTTCAGCACGCGGTCGCTGACGTTCTCCACCTTGTCGGTCACATACACCAGGCTGTTCGGACCGCCCGGCAGCTCTGCGGCGCGCGTCTTGGCCAGGAAGCCGTTGGTGATGTAATTGTGTTCCGGCGTGGAATTGCGCTGGATGGCGCCATACGCGCAATGGTGGTTCGTCACCACCAGGCCGGCGTCGGAGACGAAAGCGGCCGAGCAGCCGCCCAGCGACACGATGGCGCTCATCGGGTGCTTGCTCAGGTCGGCCAGCTTTTCCGCAGGAATGTCAATGCCGACCCGTTTCAGTTCGGCTTTCAGCTGTGGCAGTTGGTGTGGTTGCCACTGCCCTTCGTCAGCGTGTGCGCCGGCGAACGCGCCCAGTAAGGCGACTGGTAAAACGATTGTTTTGAACAAGATATGCCCCTCCATAAAAAGCAGGCGAAAGTATAGCCTGTCCAGGCCGCCTGGACCGGCAAAAAATTATCCTGCTGCAATTATCGTATCAGGCAGGCCGCCCCGCCCCCTGCAAGGGAATCTGCAGGGCCAGCCGGCAACCGGCGCCCGATGCTGGCATACCCACCTCGAAGTGGCCGCCCAGCGCCGTCAGCCGCTCGGCAATACCGATCAGGCCAAAACACTGTTTCTTGCGCTGCTGCTGCGGCGTGATACCGATGCCGTTGTCGCTGATGGACACATACACGGCGCAGGCATCCGAACTGAGCTCGATCTCGACCTGGCTGGCCTGGGCGTGCCGCATGACGTTGCTGAGCGCTTCCTGCACGATGCGGAACAGCACGATCTCGGCCTGGCTGCCGATGGCGGAAAACAGCGCTTCATCGCGTATCAGCAGGCGGCAAGCGACGCCGCTGCGCTTGCGGAAGTCGCCCACCTGCCATTCGATAGCGGCCTGCAAGCCCAGATCCAGCGCCATCGGGCGCAGCTCGTTCATGATGCCGCGCACGCTCTTGATGGTGGTGTCGACATTGCTGAGCACGGCGCCGACCCGGCGGTGCAGGCGCGGATGGGAGCCTTCCGTGCGCGCACTGAGCATGGAAATATCGATGCGCAGCGCCAGCAGGTTTTGCCCCAATTCATCGTGGATATCGCGCGAAATGCGCTTGCGCTCGTCTTCCTTGGCCGTTTCCAGGTGCAGCGCCAGTTGGCGCAGCTGCGCGTGCGACTGGCGCAGGGCGCCATCCATCAGCTTGCGTTCGGTAATGTCCGTGTGCGCGACCACCACGCGCAGCGGCCCTTCGCCGAGGAAACGGCTGATCCTGGCCTGCGACCAGCGGGGACCTGCGCGCGTGGCAAATTCATACTCGAGCGCAAACGTGTCTGCGCTGCCGGCAATGACGGAGCGGATGCCGGCGGCCAGCTCGCGGCCGGCGCTGCGCTGCCAGCGCGGGTCCGTCTCGCAAAAATCCAGATACTGCAGCGCCCGTGGCATTTGCCCGACGAAGGCCAGGCATGCCTGGTTGGCATGCAAGACGCTGCCCGACTGATCCAGCACCAGCACCCGGTCCGTCAGCGAATCGATGGTGGCGTGAAAGAAACGCTCGGCATCGCGCAAGGCTTCCTGCGCCCGCTCGCGCTGGTGCACTTCCAGCTGCAGATGCTGGTTGGCCCGCAGCAATTCAGTCGTGCGCTCGATGACGCGCTGGTCCAGCTCGCGGTGCAATTCGCGCAAGTCCGCCTCGGCCAGCTTGCGCTCGGTGATATCGGAAAACACGCCGACAAAATGGCTGATGGTGCCATCCTGGCTGTGCATGGGCGTGATCGACAGCGATTCGACGAAGCGCTCGCCATTCTTGCGCCGGTTCACCAGTTCGCCATACCAGCTGCCATCCCGGTGCAGGCTGCGCCACATCGCTTCATAAAAATGCGGCAAATGCGTACCGCCGCCGAGGAAGGATGGATCGCGCCCGATGGCTTCCTCGGCCTGGTAGCCGGTGATGGCGGTGAAGGCGGGGTTGACGGAAATGATGCGGTTGTCGCTGTCCGTCACCAGCACGCCTTCGCGGATACTGTCGAGGATGACGAAGGCGCGCCGCAAGGCTGATTCACGCGCGTGCTCGTCGCCCAGGTCCGTCACCAGCATGCGCGCCGTGGCGCTGGCTGCGTCGAAATTGGCTTCAATGCGCACCATGCGGCCCGCTACGCCTTCGAACAGTTGCGTCTCAAGTACCTGACGCGCGCCACTGCTGAAAACGGCGTCGAGGAAGTACCGGAAACCACCCTGCGCCTGAGGCGCGATAAATTGCTCGAAACGCCGCCCCAGCAGTTGGGTCTTGTCGCGCCGCAACAAGCTGCAGGCCGCCACGTTGACACGCGTGATGATGTTCTCGCGCGCCAGTGAAAAATAGCTGACGGGCGCCTGCTCATACAGCTGCGCATAATGATCGCGGCTGCTTTCAAATTCATTCTTCAGCTGTTCCAGTTCGGCCAGGGCAGCGCTCTGCATTTCCAGTTCGATGCGGCGGACCTCCAACTCGTGCAGCTGCTTCATCACGTCTTCATTCGACTGCGGCGGCGATACCGGCTGGCGCTGCTGCGCCAACTGCTCGGCCTGCTCTCGCAATCTGGCCAGCACGCCACCGTCGTCGAATGGTTCGCTCATGAGGTGCTCTCTCTTTCTTTCCCGTTTGCCACCGCGCCGGACTGAATCTGGCGCAGCTGGGCTTCCAGTATCTTCACCGATGACAACTCTTCATTGCTCGCTTGCCATTCCTCCTTAGCCGGTTTGATTCCGTCGCGCGAGGTCTGCATGTCGTTGCGCACGGCATGGATGTCATGGCGTGCATCGATCAGCTGCTGCGCCAGTGCCAGCACCTGGGGGTTAGACGGCAGGCCCCGGCGCGGGGTGGCCGTCAGCGGTGCGAACGGCTCGGAAGAATGTCCAGGCGTGTCGGCGCTGCCCAACAACAAAACGCCATCGCGGTGCAAGGCGTAATGAAACAGGGGGATCAAACGCTGCTGCAGCTTGGTTTTGAGGTAAATCAAGTGGTCAGGCCGGCAATTGACAATATTACATTCTAGCACTCAAGCCATGCATGAAAACGCGAATTTGGCGCAGGAGTTTTACCCTGCGCCAGCCTGCCCTCTACTGCGCCTGCGGCACATGCCAGCCGCCGCCCAGCGACTGGATCAGGGCCACGGCCGTCGTCTGGCGGTCCGCCTGCGCCTGCACCAGCGAACGGCGCGCCGACAGGGCCGTCACTTGCGCCGTCACCACGTCCGTGTAACCGACCTGGCCCGCGTTGTAGCGGTTCAGCATCTGCTGCTCGACCTGGTCGGCGGCGGACGACGCCTGCTGGCGCAAGGCCAGCTGCTCGGCCAGCGCGCGCGTGGCCGACAACTGGTCTTCCACGGCGCCAAAGGCGGCCAGCACCGTCTGGCGGTAGCGCGCCACGGCCGCCTCATGGCCGGCCTTGGCCGCGTCCACGCTGGCCGTGGTGGCGCCCGCGTTGAACAGGGTTTGCGCGGCCGACACGCCCAGCGACCACAGGCTCGACGATGCATTGAACAGGTCGCCGACCTTGCTGGCGCCGGAACCATACGATCCCGTCAGGTTCAGGCTCGGATAGTAGGCGGAACGGGCGATGCCGATCTGCTCGTTGGCCACGGCGACTCTGCGCTCGGCGGCGGCGATGTCGGGACGGCGCTGCAGCAGGGTCGACGGCACGCCCAGCGGCACCTCGGGCACGGTCAGGGTCCACGGCGCCACGGCCAGGCTGAAGTCCGATGGCGCGCGGCCCAGGAGGATGGCGATCGCGTGTTCCAGCTGGGCGCGTGCGCGCGTCTGGCCGGACAAGTCGATCTGTGCATTGGCTAGCTGCGTCTGCGCCTGCAGCAGGTCGGATTTGGCGGCGATGCCGGAGTTAAAACGGTTGCTGGTGATGTCGAGCACGCGCTTGTAGCCATCGATGGTGGCGTTCAGCAGCGCGATCTGCGCATCGCTCTGGCGCAGCGAAAAATAATTGGTGGCCAGCTCGCCCTGCGCCGACAGGCGCGCCGCGGCCAGGTCGGCCGCGCTGGCGGCTGCGCTGGCGTCCGCCCCCGTCACGCCGGCGCGCAGGCGGCCCCAGATATCCGGTTCCCACGAGGCGCCGATGGCCGCCTTGAAATTATTGTTCGTCTGCTGCTCGCCCCCGCCACCGGAACGGGCGCCGCTGCCCGTCAGGTTCACGGTAGGGAACAGCGAAGCGCGCTGCTCGCGCACCAGCGCGCGCGCCTGCTCGTACGAGGCGATGGCTGCCGCCACGTTCTGGTTCGATACTTCAATGCCTTCTGCCAGCTGGTTCAATTGCGCGTCGCCAAACAGGGTCCACCAGGGCCCCCGTTCCAGGGTATCGGCCGGCACGGCAGCTTGCCAGCCGGCCGCCTCCTTGAACGTTTGCGGCGCGGCGGCCGTCGGCGTTTCATAGGCGGGGCTGACGGCACAGCCGGCCAGCAGGAGGAAAGTGGTGGCCGCTGCCAGTGCCAGCAAGTGGCGTGCGGGTACGGCGGACAGGATAGGTTTTACTTGCTTCATGATTGTATGCTCGGGTTATCTGGCCCAGGAATGCGGCTCAATTGCTGCTCGTCGGCACTGCGCGTGCGCAGCTTGTCGAGCAGGATGTAGACCACCGGGGTGGTCAGCAATGTGAGTAACTGGCTGGCAATCAGGCCACCGATGATGGCGACCCCCAAGGGCTGGCGTAGCTCTGACCCCTCGCCGAAACCGATCGCCAGCGGCAAGGCGCCAAGCGCCGCCGCCAGGGTGGTCATCAGAATGGGGCGGAAACGCAGCAAACATGCCTCGCGCACCGCCTCCACAGCTGTCAGCCCGCGCGAACGCTCGGCCTCCAGCGCGAAGTCGATGATCAATATAGCATTTTTCTTGACGATACCGATCAACAAAAACACGCCGATCAAGGCGATGATGGAAAACTCCATGCGGAACAGCAGCAATGCCAGCACGGCGCCCACCCCTGCCGACGGCAAGGTCGACAGCACGGTGATCGGATGGATCAGGCTTTCGTACAGGATGCCCAGCACGATATAGATCACCACGATGGCCGCCAGGATCAAGAGCGGCTGCTCCTTGTTGCTGTCCTGCGCGCTCTTCGCCGAGCCCTGGAAGCTGCCGCGCACATTCACGGGCATGCCGATTTCCGACTCCGCCTGGGCCACGGCAGCCTGGCCGTCGCTGAGCGGATAGCCGTCGGCCAGGTTGAACGACACGGTAGTGGCCAGCTCCCCGCCCTGGTGGTTGATGGACGTCGCCGTCGAGCTTTCGGCAAAGCTGCTGAACGAGGACAGCGGCACCATGTGCGCCAATGTCGTGGACAGGGCCGAGCCGCTGGACGGGTCGCGCGCCGCCGTCGTATTCGACGCCGTCGCCACGCTGGTGGTGGCTGTGGCGGTACTGGCGCTGGTGCTGGTACTGGTGCTGGCGACGACGGCAGCTGCATTCGACGCCGGCACATACACGGAGCGCAGCGCTTCCGGGCTTTGCGCATAGCGGGGCGCCACTTCCATGATGACGTGGTACTGATTCAGCTCATCGTAGATGGTCGCCACCTGGCGCTGGCCGAAGCTGTTGTACAGCGCATTGTCGATATCCTTGACTTGCACGCCCAGTTGCGTGGCGCGGTCCTTGTCGATGCTGACAAAGGTTTCCACGCCGTTTTCCGCCTGGTCCGTGTCGACGTCGATCAGGGCCGGCTGCATCTTCATCTGGTCGGCCAGTTTCGCCGCCCATTTCTTCAGGTCCGCCTGGTTATCGCTGATCAGGGTGTACTGGTAGGTCGAATTGCTGGAACGCCCGCCCATGCGCAAATCCTGCACGGGGTTGAGGAACAGCGAAATTCCCGTCACCTTGGCCAGTTGCGGACGCAGGCGTGCGATCACTGCCTGGCCCTTGTCCGTGCGCTGCGAGGCCGGTTTCAGATCGATGAACATGAAGCCACCCCCTGCCCGTCCGCCGCCGGTGAAACCAACGACGGTGGCGACGGCCGGATCGTCCTTGATGATGTCGACCAGCTGGCGCAATTTGCCCTGCATGGCCTGGAAGGAGATGCTCTGGTCGGCGCGCATGCCGCCATTGATCTGGCCCGTATCCTGCTGCGGGAAGAAACCCTTGGGCGCGGCCGCGAACAGGTACACGTTCAGGCCGACGACAAACACGAGGATGGTCATCACCAGCGCGGCGCTGGACAGGGCCCAGTCCAGGCAGTGCTCATAGACTGTCAGCATGCGTTCGAAGCCCCGCTCGAACCAGCGCGCCACTCTGCCTGGCGCCTTGTGCTGCTCGCCGCTTTTCAGCAGCCAGGCGCACATCATCGGCGTGGTGGTCAGCGAAATGACCAGCGAAATCATCACGGCGGCCGACAGGGTGACGGCAAACTCGCGGAACAAACGTCCCACCTGCCCGCCCATGAACAGCAGCGGGATGAAGACGGCCACCAGCGACAGGCTGATCGACAGCACGGTAAAGCCCACTTCGCGCGCGCCCAGCAGGGCCGCCTTGAAGCGGTCCATGCCCGCCTCGATGTGGCGCTGCGTGTTTTCCAGCACCACGATGGCATCGTCGACGACAAAGCCGGTGGCCACCGTGAGCGCCATCAGGGACAGGTTGTTCAGGGAAAAGCCCAGCATGTACATCACGCCGAAGGTGCCCAGCAGGGAGACGATGGTGGCCACGGCCGGGATGATGGTGGCGCGCACGCTGCGCAGGAAAGCGCTGACCACCAGCACGACGAGCACGATGGAGAGGATCAGGGTGAACTCGATTTCATGCAGGGACGAGCGGATGGAATTGGTGCTGTCGGACGCCACTTGCAGCTTGATGTCGCCCGGCAGCTGCGCCTGCAGTTGCGGCAGCAGCGCGCGCACGCCGTCCACCGTGGCGATGACGTTGGCGCCGGGCTGGCGCGTGATCAGCACGATGACGGCCGGGTCGCCATTGAACAGGCCCAGGGTATTCGTGTTCTCCACGCCGTCGACCACTTCGGCCACGTCGTCGAGGCGGATGGCGGCGCCGTCGCGCCAGGCCACGACCAGGCTGCGGTAATCGGCGGCGCTGCGCCCGCCCGAGGCCGTCGCCGCGCCCGAATAGATCTGCAGGCTGCGCTCGTCGCCGGAAATCGCCCCTTTCGGGCGGTTGGCGTTGCTGGCCTGGATGGCCGCGCGCACGTCTTCCATCGACACGGCATAGTGATTGAGCTGATACGGCAGCAGTTCCACGCGCACGGCCGGCAGCGAGCCGCCGCCTAGTTCCACGTCGCCCACGCCTTTGACTTGCGCCACCTTTTGCTGCACCAGGTTCGACACGGCGTCGTAGATCTGGCCCGGCGTGCGCGTTTTTGAGGTCAGTGCCAGAATGATCACGGGCGCGTCGGACGGATTGGCCTTGCGATACGTCGGATTGCTGCGCAGGGTGGCCGGCAAGTCCACGCGCGAGGCGGCAATGGCCGCCTGCACTTCGCGCGCGGCCGAATCGATCTTGCGGTTCAGGTCAAACTGCAAATTGATGCGCGCCGAGCCCGTGCCCGATGACGACGTCATCTCGTTCACGCCCGAAATCACGCCCAGGCGCCGTTCCAGCGGCGTGGCCACCGAGGTGGCCATGGTGGCGGGGCTGGCGCCAGGCAGGCTGGCACTGACGGAGATGGTCGGATAATCGACCTGCGGCAGCGGCGAGACAGGCAGCACGAAGAAGGCGCCGACACCCGCCAGCGCGATGCCGATGGTCAGCAGCACGGTGGCGATGGGACGCTTGACGAACGGTTCGGACAGGTTCACGCGGCGCTCCCCGCGTTATCGGCCGGTTTATCCAGGTTTACGCCCCGCGTTTTAGACGCAAAGCGCTGGCCCAGGCGATCGAAGCCCAGGTAGATGACGGGCGTGGTAAACAGGGTCAGCACCTGGCTGACGATCAGGCCGCCGAAAATGGCCAGGCCCAGCGGACGGCGCAACTCGGCGCCCTCGCCCCAGCCCAGCATCAGCGGCACGGCCGCAAACAGCGCCGCCAGGGTCGTCATCAGGATAGGCCGGAAACGCAGCAGCGCCGCCTGGTGGATGGCTTCCTGCGGGCTCTTGCCTTCATCGCGTTCCGCCTCGATGGCAAAGTCGATCATCATGATGGCGTTTTTCTTGACGATGCCGATCAGCAGGATGATGCCGATGATGCCGATCACGCCCAGGTCCTGCCCGGAAATCATCAGCGCCAGCAGGGCGCCCACGCCGGCTGACGGCAGGGTCGACAGGATCGTCAGCGGGTGAATGTAGCTTTCGTACAGCACGCCCAGCACGATGTAGACACAGACGACAGCGGCAAGAATCAGCCACAGCTGGTTCGACAGCGAGTTTTCATACGCGCCGGCCGCGCCGAGGAAGGTCAGGGTCACCGATGGCGGCAAGGCGATGTCTTTCGCCGCCTGGCGGATGGCGTCGACGGCGCTGCCCAGCGCCACGCCTTGCGTCGTATCGAAGCCCAGGGTCGTGGCAGGGTATTGCGCCACGTGCGTGATTTGCAGCGGCGCCTGCTTTTCGCTGACGCTGGCAAAGGCGGACAGCGGCGTCGACTTGCCGGAACCCGTGCGCACCTGCAGGTCCGACAGGTCGGACGGCGTAGTAACGATGCCCGGTTGCGCTTCGAGGATCACACGGTACTGGTTGGTTTCCGTGAAAATCGTCGAGATGATGCGCTGGCCAAAGGCGTTGTACAGCGCGTCGTCAACGGTGGCCGTGGTCACCGACATGCGCGCGGCGCTGTCGCGATCGATGGCTACCACAACGGCGGCACCCGTGGCGCCCGCATCCGTGACAACGTTGCGCAACTGCGATTTTTCACGCATGCGCGCGGCCAGCTTGCCGGCCCACTCGGTGACGGTGGCCGTGTCGGCTCCTTCCAGCGAGACGCGGTACTGCGTCGGACCCGATTCCGCATCGATGGTGAGATCCTGCGTCGGCTGCAAATACAGGGTCACGCCGGCCACCTTGGCCACGCGGTTGCGCAGGCGCTCCATGATGTCGTCCTGCTTGCCGCTGCGCGGACGCTTCAGGTTGATCAGCATGCTGCCCGTGTGCAGCATGGTGTTGTTGGCTGCATCCACGCCCACCAGGGAACTCAGGGTATCGACAGCAGGGTCTTCCAGCAACGCGCTGGCCGCCGCCTGCTGCAAGGCAGCCATGCGTTCATACGAGACGGCTTGCGAGGTTTCGATGCGCGCCTGCAGCTGGCCCGTGTCCTGCGTGGGGAACAGGCCTTTCGGAATGGTGATGTACAAAATCACCGTCAGCAGCAAGGTGGCCAGGGCCACCAGCAGGGTCAAGCCCTGGCGTTTGAGTACCCACACCAGCGCATGGTCATACTGCCCGATGACCTTGTCGAGGAAAGCCTGGATGCGCTGGCCCGTGGCGCTGACCTTTTCATCGGCGTGGCTCTTCAGCCAGCGTGCCGACATCATCGGCACCAAGGTCAGCGACACCACGGCGGAAATCAGTATCGTGATGGCCAGGGTCATGGCAAATTCGCGGAACAATCGGCCCACCACGTCGCCCATGAACAGCAGCGGGATCAGCACGGCGATCAGCGACACCGTCAGCGAGATGATGGTAAAGCCGATCTGCGACGCGCCCTTCAGGGCGGCGGCCATCGGCGTTTCGCCCTCTTCGATGTAGCGGGCGATGTTTTCGATCATGACGATGGCGTCATCGACGACAAAGCCGGTGGCGATCGTCAAGGCCATCAGGGAGAGGTTGTTCAGGCTGTAGCCGAGCAGATACATGACGCCGCAGGCGCCGATCAGCGAGATCGGCACGGACAGGCTGGCGATCACCGTGGCGCGCATGCTGTGCAGGAAGGCGAAGATCACCAGCACCACCAGCAGCACGGACAATAACAGTTCCATTTCCACGTGTTCGACCGAGGCGCGGATGCCCGTCGTGCGGTCGCTCAGCACGTCGAGCTTCATGGCCGCCGGCAGGCTGGCCTGCAAGTCGGGCAGCAGGGCCTTGATGGCGTCAACGGTCTTGATGACGTTGGCGCCGGGCTGGCGCTGCACGTTCAGGATGATGGCCGGCTGCTTGCCCGACCAGGCGCCCAGGCGCGTGTTTTCCGCGCTGTCGACCACATTCGCCACGTCGGACAGGCGCACGGGCGCGCCGTTTTTATAGGTGATGATCAGGCGCTTGTAGTCTTCCGCCGTCACCAGTTGATCGTTGGCGTTGATGGTAAACGAGCGCGTGGGGCCGTCGAAACTGCCCTTCGCGCTGTTGACGTTGGCCGCCGCGATGGCCGTG
This sequence comes from Janthinobacterium salmonicoloratum, assembly GCF_051380845.1. NCBI lineage: Bacteria > Pseudomonadati > Pseudomonadota > Betaproteobacteria > Burkholderiales > Oxalobacteraceae > Janthinobacterium > Janthinobacterium salmonicoloratum. The sequence continues at coordinate 1,254,649 of NZ_JBNYXV010000001.1, forward strand.
CGCAGGCTGTCGAGGCCCAGGCCATATGAGGCCAGCAACTTGGTATCGCCCTGGATGCGCACGGCCGGACGCTGGCCGCCCGACAGCGAGACGAGGCCCACGCCGTTGACCTGGCTGATCTTCAGCGCCAAACGCGTGTTGACGATGTTCTGCACCTGCGTCAGCGGCATCGTGTCCGAGGTGATGGCCAGGGTCAGCACGGGCGCGTCGGCCGGGTTGATCTTGGCGTACACGGGCGGCGCCGGCAAGTCGGTCGGCAGCAGGGAACCGCCCGCGTTGATGGCGGCCTGCACTTCCTGCTCGGCCACGTCCAGGGTCTGGCCCAGGGTGAATTGCAGGGTGATGAGGGAGACGCCGGCCGCGCTGGTGGAACTCATGCGCTGTAAGCCCGACATCTGCCCGAACTGGCGCTCCAGCGGCGCCGTCACGGTCTGCCCCATGACTTCCGGACTGGCGCCCGGATACAAGGTCTGCACCTGGATGGTGGGGAAGTCCACCTGCGGCAAGGCAGCCAGCGGCAGGAACTTGAAGCCGACCAGCCCCGCCAGCACGATGGCCAGCATCAGCAGCGCCGTGGCGACGGGGCGCTTGATGAAGGGAGTCGATGGACTCATTGCGCTGCGCCCTTCGCTGGCGCCGTGGCTGGCGCGCTTGCTGGCGCCGATGCCGATGCGGAAGCCGATGCGCTGGCCGCGCCATCAGGGTGCTGGCGGCGGTGGCGGCGTTCGCCATTGGCCCCAGCCGCGCCGGCGCCGCCCATGGCAGGCTTGTCGCCGGCCAGGGTGACTTTCGCGCCTTCCTTCAGGCGGTCGGCGCCTTCCGTGATGACTTGCTCGCCCGCTTCCAGGCCGGCGCGGATTTCCACCATGTCGGTGGTCGCCTGGCCGCGCGTGACCATGCGCACGGTGACAGTCTTGTCGGCTTTCAGCACATACACGAAGTCGCCATTATTGCTGTGACGCAGGGCCGTCACGGGCACCAGCACGGCGCCCGTGATATTGCCCAGCTCCAGGCGCACGTTGACGAACTGGCTCGGGAACAGGGCCATCTTGTCATTCGTGTAGCGGGCCTTGGCGCGCACGGTGCCCGTCTGCACGTCGACCTGGTTGTCCAGGGCCGTCAAGCTGCCCTTGTCCAAGGTATGCGTGCGCGTGCGGTCCAGCGCCAGGGCCGCCAGGGCCGAGCCGCCATTCAGGCGTTCCTGGACGGTCTGCACCTTATCCTGCGGTAGGGAAAATTCCACGTCGATGGGCGAGAGCTGCGTCACTACCACCACGCCGCCCGTGTCGCTGGTGCTCACCAGGTTGCCGATATCGACCACCTTCAGGCCGGCGCGGCCGCTGATCGGCGACACCACCTTGGTGTAGCCGAGGTTCAGCCGGGCCGTGCCTTCGGCGGCGCGGTCCGTCATCACCGTGCCTTCCAGCTGTTTGACGAGGGCGGCCTGCGTATCGACGTCCTGGCGCGCGATGGAGTCCTGGCCCAGCAAAGTTTGATAACGCTTCAGGGTCAGGCGCGCGTTTTCCAGCTGCGCTTCATCGCGCTGGCGCTGGCCCGTGGCCTGCATCAGCGCCATCTCGAACTGGGCCGGGTCGATCTGCGCCACCACCTGGCCCGCCTTGACCATGCCGCCTTCCATGAATTTCAGCTCTTTCAAAATGCCCGACACTTGCGGGCGCACCGTCACGGTGGACGCGGCCGTCACCGTGCCCAGCGCATCGAGCACCACGGGCAGGTCGGACTTCACGGCCGTGGCTACGCCAACGGTGGTCGAGGGGCCGCCGCGGCGCCCGCCGGGGCCACCGGGGCCGCCCGGACCGCCGGGTCCGGCCATGCCGGCGCCGCCCTGGGCGCTGGTGCCGGAGTGGGTCAGGTACCAGGCACCGCCCCCCAGTGCAGCCATCACGGCCAGCGCGATGACCGTGCCGACCATTTTCGAACGGCGGCTTCGCCGCGGGGTGTTGGGTGTTGTCTGCGAATCCATCGCTTATCCTTGTATAGGCCGCTGGCACGGCGAGTCTGTGGCGCCGGCCGAGGTGGAACACACTCAGGCCGGACGACCGTTTTTCGGGGTTGTTTCGGTACAAAGCCGGGGGAGTCAAGAGCTGAAAGTCAGCTGAAAAAACATCGCTCCCTAGCGTGAAACGACTCTAGCATAGTCATGTAACTGTTTCATTTCTACTTGAAACAATTATCCATGGCTTGCCGCGGGGGGCATGGGCACGCACGCCTGCTGGCATGCCGCCACTGTGGGGGAGTAATGGAAAAATCAGGCTTGCGGGGCGTCGCACCCCGGCGCCAGCGGCGCGCGGGCGACTCGCATGCAGATACAAACTCGCTACAAATCTCCCGCCAGCCGGCTTGACCTGGCGCCACGCGGGTGCTCAGGCGTCGACAGACGGCAGCGATTCTTTACCCCGATTTACAGCGTCATGCCGAGGATGACATCCTGATAGTCGGTGCGGCCCACGCAGAAGGTGCGCCGGCCCACCTGCGCAAAGCCGCAGCGCGCATAAAACGCCAGCGCATCGTGGTTTTCCGCGTACACGCCCAGCAGCACGCGCCCCGCCCCGCTGGCGCGCGCCTGCTCGACGGCCGCCTGCATCAAACGCTGGCCCACGCGCTGTCCCTGGAAGCGGTGCAGCAGGTAGATGCGCTTGATTTCCAGGTCATTCGGCCGCGGGTCCGGCACCGGCAGGCTGGCGGGACTGAGCACCAGGTAGCCGACGGGTGCGCCGCCTGGCGTGGCTTCGGCCAGCCACAGCCGCATGGCCGGCAGCACCAGCCAGTCGCGGTACAGCTGCACGTCGTGCTGGCGCTGGCAATGGGCGATGACGTCGGCGCCATCGAGGATGCCGGCGAAAGCCTCCAGGAACGTCGATTGCCCCACCAGCGCCAGCGCCTGTTCATCGCCCTTCGCACAGGGGCGGATGCTGATTGCCGTGTCAGTTTGTGTATTCATGTCATTTGCCATGCCTTGCTCCTCATCGCTGCCCTGCATATGAAACAAGCCGGGCGAAGCCGGCTTGGGTATGCTGCGTATGTTGGTGTTACTTGCCGCCCAGGGGCACTTCGCACAGGCAGTGCGTGAGGGCCATGAACGGTTTGTGCTCGCGCGTGATGCCGGACAGCCAGCTCAGGTCCTGCGCCATGCCCAGCGCCGCGTCGGCCGGCAAGCCAGTGCCCGCCAGGCCCAGCTTCACGTGCTCGCCCAGCCCCAGCGAGGCCATGGCCTTGGAGCCGAACATGCCGATCAGGCGGTCCACGTTCGACGTTTCCTGCTCCAGGTAAGTCACGCGGTAGTCGCTGCCCAGCTTGGCGCGCTTGGCGGCGGAGGCCAGCGCATCACCGTAGCTGCCGATGCGGTCAACCAGGTTGCGCTCTTTCGCCTGCAAGCCTGTCCAGACGCGCCCCTGCGCCACTTCATTGATCTTTTCCGGCGTCGTTTTGCGCGCCTTGGCGGCCAGGTTCAGGAAGTCGCCATACACGTGGTTGATCGAACCCTGGATCACTTGCGCGAAGCGGGGGTCGAGCGGACGCAAGGGATTACCCGCGTCGGCCAGCCAGGTGGTGGGCGAACCGGCCGTGTGGATGCCCAGTTTTTCCACCACCTTGTCGGCCGTCGGCAAAATCGCGAACACGCCGATGGAACCGGTGATGGTGGCCGCGTCGGCGATCACTTCATCGGACGAGGTGCTGATCCAGTAGCCGCCGGAAGCGGCCACGTTGCCCATCGAGACGACCACCGGCTTGCCGGCGGCGCGCGTCAGCTCCAGTTCGCGGCGGATCAGTTCCGAGCCGAAGGCGCTGCCGCCCGGCGAATCGACGCGCAGCACGATGGCCTTGATCGATTTGTCTTCGCGTGCCTGGCGGATCAAACGCGAGGTGGACAGGCCGCCGATGGCGCCCGGCGGCGCGATGCCGTCGCCGATTTCACCGGAAGCGATAACCACGCCGACGGCGTCGCCGATGTGCACGGGGCGCAGGCGCGACAGGTAATCGGTGTAGTTCACCTGGCGGAAGTTCGTGCCTTCCGTGTTCTTGGCGCCGCGCGCCATCATGAACTGGCGCAGTTCGTCGCGCGTTTTCAGGCCGTCGACCAGCTTGGCGTCCAGCGACAGCTTGCCCAGGTCGCCGCCGGCGGCCGTCATCAGCGCGGGCAGCGCATCGATAGCCTGCATGATGGCGCCGGCCGGCAGCTTGCGCGCCTTTTCCACGTCCGTGGTGTAGGTGGTCCACAGGCCGTTGTTCAGGTAACGGTCCGCTTCGGCCGCCGCTTCGGATGGGCCGTTGGCGATGAAAGGCTCGGCCGCGCTTTTATACGTGCCCACTTTCAGCAGGTTGACCGTCACGCCCACTTTGTCGAGCGCGTCGCGGTAGTAATTGCGGTAGCGGCCAAAGCCTTCCAGCATGACGCCGCCCATCGGGTGCAGGAATACCTCGTCGGCCTTGGCCGCCACCAGGTACTGGCGCTGGTTGTAGCTCGAACCCCAGGCCGTGACTTTCTTGCCCGTGGCGCGGAAGCGTTCCACGCCGGCCGCCACTTCGCGCAGCGAAGCGAGGCCGCCGCCCTGCAATTCGTCGAGCATGATCACCATGGAACCGATGTTCTTGTCCTTGGACGCCGTGTCGAGCACCGCCAGCACGTCGCGCAGCTGCACGTTTTTCTTGACTTCGCCGCTGACATTGGCCAACACCGCCTCGCGCACGCCGCCGGGAGTTTCCTCGACCAGTGGGCCTTGCAAGTCCAGCACCAGCGTGGTCTTTTCCGCCAGGGGCTTGGCGCCGCCGCCAAAGATGGCGATCAGGATGGCGATGACGATCAGCAGGAAAATCAGATTGATGACCGCGCGGCGGGTGGCGTCCAGCGCGCGCCAGAATGCGCCAAAGCCGCGGCGCAGCGGCGGGAAGGGGTTGAGTGACATTGATGCTCCGTGGGGTTATGTACCTAAAGGAAATCAATATAACTGAAAATGGCTGGAATCGTCTTATTTTGACAAGTGTGCCGCGCTTTGGCTACCCTGCCCTGCCGGCGTGGAAATGAGGAACAGGCCGCCCAGCACCAGGGCACCATTCAGGATCAGCAATTCCAGGCCAAGGCGGTAATGCTCGAACAGCCGCACCTGCTCCCCTTCGATCAGCGCGCACAGCAGCGGCCCGGCCAGAGCCACCAGCGGTACCCAGCGGTCGTGCACGCCGCGCCGGCTCAGCAGGCCGAAGGTGAACAAGCCCAGCAGTGGACCATAGGTATAGCTGGCCAGCTTCAGGATGACGCCTATCATGCTGGGACTATCGATCCACTTGAAGGCCATGATCAGGATCAAAAACAGTGCGGAAAAACCCAGGTGGACGCGGCGGCGCCAGCGCATCTGTGCCGCGGCACTCAAATCCTGCCTGCGCTGCAGACCGAGGATGTCGATGCAGAAGGTGGACGTCAAGGCAGTGAGCGCCCCGTCCACGCTGGGAAACAGGGCGGAAATGAGGGCGATGAAGAAAATCAGCTGCACCACGGCGGGGAAATGTCCGAGCACCACGGCGGGAAACAGTTTATCCCCTGTCGCGGTCACACCAGCCAGCGGTGCGTACAGGTGCAGCAAGCCGCCGAGGAACAGGAACAGCAGCAGCACGCCCGTCAGCACCACGGTCAGGCTGAGCATATTCTTTTGCGAATCGCGCAAGGTGCGCACGGAAATGTTCTTTTGCATCATTTCCTGGTCCATGCCCGTCATGGCGATGGTGATGAACATGCCGGCAAGAATGTGCTTCCACACATAGGCAGGGCTGTCCGGGTCGGTGGTGAAGATGCGCGTGAGGCCTTGCGCGCGCATGCGCTCGAGGCTGTCGATGAGGGACAAGTCCATCTCGCGCAGCAAAAACACGCTGCAGATGACGAGACCAGCCAGCATGCACGCCGTTTGCAGGGTGTCGGTCCAGACGATGGTTTTGACGCCGCCCTCATACGTGTACAGCAGGATCAGCAGCAGCACGACACCCGCCGTCAGCCAGAACGGCACGCCCAGGCTGTCGAGTATCGTCGCCTGCAGGATATTAACCACCAGATACAGCCGCGCCGTGGCGCCCAGCAGGCGCGACAGGATGAAGAACGCCGCCCCGCTCTGGTAGGAACGCCGTCCCAGGCGCAATTCCAGGTAGCGGTAAATCGACGTGAGCTGCAGCCGGTAGTACAGCGGCAGCAGGATAAACGTGATGGCCAGGTAGCCCAGGACATAGCCGATCATCAACTGGATGTAGCCGAAGCCGTTACTCCCCACGGCGCCCGGCACGCTGATGAAAGTGACGCCCGTGAGCGTGGTGCCCACCATGCCGAAGGCCACCAGCATCCAGTTGCTATCCTTGTTACCGATGAAAAAACTGTCGTTGGTGGCGTGGCGCGAAGTGCGCCACGCCACGCCCAGCAGGATCAGGAAATAGGCGAGGACGACAGCAAACAGGATGGTGGGGGACATGGGCGATACGCTGGCGGCAAGGTGAACAGGGGCAGAAATATACAGCAAAGCCCCCAGCTACGCCGGCGTCAGCAGCCGGTCGGCTTCACGCGCTCCACTTCCAGGCCAAACCACGGGCGCAGGCGCGTGCCGATAACGTTGCCGAGGAAGGCGCAGACCAGCCACAGCCAGCCGTGCAAACTGCCCGAGACGATGCCGCTGAAATACGCGCCGATATTGCAGCCGTAGGCCAGGCGCGCACCATAGCCGAGCAGCAAGCCGCCGACGATGGCGGCGATGATCGAGCGCCGCGGGATGCGCCACACGGGCGCATAGCGGCCGGCCAGCGCCGCCGCCAGCATGGCGCCGAGCACAATGCCGATGTCCATCACGGAAGTCTTGTCTTGCGTCAGCGGCGCGGCCAGGGCGGCCGCGTTGGCCTTGGTCGACCAGTAAGCCCAGCTGGCCGTATCGATGCCGATCACCGATGCGGCCTTGGCGCCCCACAGGGCGAACGCGGACGTCACGCCCCATGGCTTGCCCGACAGGGCCAGGGTGGCGAAGTTCAGCACGACGAGCGCAACGGCGCCTGCCACCAGCGGCCAGGGGCCGTGCAGCCACGGCGACGACTGCGCCGGTCGCAGCGGCGTGGCGACGAGCTTGCCATGGCGGCGCTTTTCAACGAGCACCGTGATCCCGGCGATCAGCGCGAAGACGATCCAGTTCAGCGCCAGCGCGGGCGCAAGGCCCAGGCTTGTGACGAGGGAAATGGGCTTGAGTTGCGGCAGCGCCGTCCAGAATGGCATGTGCGCCGTGCCGATCACGGAGCCGACGATGAAGGCGGCCAGGGTAATGAGCATGCGCGTGCTGCCACCGCCGACCGTGTACAAGGTGCCGGAGGCGCAACCGCCACCCAGCTGCATGCCTATGCCGAAGATGAAGGCGCCAAAGATGACCGAGGTGCCGGCGGGAGAAACCAGGCCCGCGACGGGCGTGCCGAACAGGGTGCCGGCCGACAGCGCGGGAAAGAACAGCGCCACGCCGACGGCCAGCATCAGCATTTGCGCGCGCAAGCCGTCGCCGCGGCCATCGGCAATGAAAACGCGCCAGGCGGACGTAAAACCGAAGGCCGCGTGATACAGGGTGATGCCGAGCAAGGCGCCCACCACGTACAGCGCGGACTGGATGGCGCCGACGGTCAGCGCCAGGTACCAGGCGCCGAGAACGATGAGCAATAGCGCAACGCCCAGCGGTTTCGGATTGATCGCGGCGCGCAGGCGCAGGGGTGACGTTGCTGTATCGGACATGGAGAGTAGGGGCCAGAGGAAGGTAAGCCCTATTCTAAACCCTACTCTCGCCCGTTTTGGTGTTTTCTGCCAGCAACTTACTTGTAGACCACGCCGGCTTAGTGCCCCACCGCATGAATCGACTTCTCGCCGCCGCTGCGCACGGGAAGCGGATAGCGCCGATCCATCCGGCCGCTCAAGGCCGTCAAGCCGAACGCACCCAGCACGACGAGGGCGCCGATCCAGCCCGTGTGCACCAGACCCAGGTGTTCCACGATCAGGCCCCCGCCCCACGCGCCGCCGGCGATGCCCAGGTTGAAGGCGGCGATATTCAGGCCCGAGGCCACGTCGACGGCGCGGGGCGTGAAGTGCTCCGCCTGCTGCACCACATACACTTGCAATCCAGCCACGTTACCGAAGGCGACGGCACCCCACAGCAGCACGGTGATGACGACGAGCACGGGATGCGGCGCCGTGAAGGTCAACAGCAGCAAGACGGCCGCCAACAGCAAGAAAATCAATTTCAGGGCACGCACGGGGCCCTTCTTGTCGGCCAGCCTGCCGCCCCAGATATTGCCGAACGCCACGGACACGCCATACACGAGCATCACCACGCCCACGGCGCCGGCGCTGAAACCCGACACTTGTTGCAGGATCGGCGCCAGATACGTAAAGGCGATGAAGGAGCCGCCATAGCCGACGGCCGTCATGGCGTACACCAGCATCAGGCGCGGCTGGCCCAGCACCTGCACTTGCTGCAGCAGGGACGCCGGTTTGCTGTGGGCAATGTTCGATGGCACGTACAGCAAGCTGCCGATGAACGCCACCAGCCCCAGGGCCGAGACGGCGAGGAGGGTTTCGCGCCAGCCGAAATGCTGGCCGATGAAGGTGCCCAGCGGCACGCCCGTCACCAGGGCCACGGTCAGGCCCGTAAACATGATGGCAATCGCGCTGGCCGCCTTGTCCTTCGGCACCAGCGAGGTGGCGATGGTCGAGCCGATGGAAAAGAACACGCCATGCGCCAGCCCCGTCAGGATGCGGGCGATGACGAGGGTTTCGTAGCCGGGCGATTTCCAGGCCAGCAAGTTACCCAGGGTGAACAAGACCATCAGCGACAGCAGCAGGGTCTTGCGGGGAATCTTGCCCGTCAGGGCAGTCAGGACGGGCGCGCCGACGGCGACGCCCAGCGCATACAGGCTGACCAGCAGGCCGGCCGATGGCAAGTTGACGCCCAGGTCCGCGGCGATGGTGGGCAACAGCCCCACGATGACAAACTCGGTGGTTCCGATGGCAAATGCGCTGAGGGTCAGCGCGAGCAAGGCAATGGGCATGACAAACTCCGATAAAAGATGTTGGAATGCAGTATCGGGGTTTTCTTTATTTCGAAAAATACCTCTCCAGGCAGAAGATACTTGCGCTGAATTCAACAGTACTGTGTTCTGCTACACTGCATCGATCGATTACGGAGCTGTCGCATGAATTCAGAAAAACTGGCGCTGCTGGTCACGCGCGAAATGCCATATGGGAAATATCAGGGGCGCTTGCTGGCCGACTTGCCGGGCCATTACCTGGGCTGGTTCGCGCGCGAGGGCTTCCCCTCGGGCGAACTGGGTAGTTTAATTGCGCTGATGTACGAGCTCGACCACAACGATTTGCGCGGCTTGCTCGACCCCTTACGCACGCGCAAGTCGCCGTGGCGGCCGGGCGAGTAAGGAGCGCAAGACAGGTCTTAAAACTGGCGCACTTTCTTCGCCAGCATGGCGCTGAACTCGCCATTTTCCACCAGCTTTTGCAGCTCGCTGGCGCCGCCGATGAGCACACCGTTGACAAAAATCATGGGAAACGTGGGCCAACCCGTCCACATTTTCAAGGCATTGCGGCGGTGCCACTGGTTCAGATAGCTGCCGTATTGCAGGTACTGGTAGGGCGTGCCCAGCACGTCGAGGATCTTGCGCGCCTTGCGCGGAAACGGATTGAGCGCCATGCCGACCACCACCACCTGATGCGCGGCGATGGCCGCCTGCACTTCGCGCACGATGTCCTTGTGCTTGCTGCCGATCAAAGGACGGGCGGCGGGATGGATCTGGGTTTCGTCAAGGAGGGCGCGGGTCATGAAAGTCCTGGGGTCAGTGGCATGCGAATCACGCATTGTGCCATGCGTGCCGCGTGGCGTGCGCTACACTGCGCCTCTTCTCCTCTTCGCGTGAAATATATGCAAGCAATCACTGCCATGCCTGAATGCCGCACCCGCCGCCTGCTCGGCGCTCTTCTGCTCGCCGCCAGTTGCGCCAGCGCCCTCGCCGCTACCGATCCCGGGCTCGAAATGGGCTTGCTCCATGCCCTGCACCTGAAAAAGGGCACGACGGACAGAGTGGGCACCTCGGGCAAGGCCATCCAAGCCTACATGCGCGAAGGCTACCTCGGCAAGTACCCCAAGCAGCGCTTCGATTACACCGATTACTACCTGCTGAAGAAGCCGGCAAGCTTCATGGGACATGAACTGGTACTCATCGAAGAAGAATACATCTCGCAGTACATCGGCTGCTGCGTCAGCCCCGGCGCCGGCGTCACGGTCAGGGTGCGCGGCAACACGCAAAAGCTGCAAGCGTTCGCCCGCGCCCAGCGCTGCACCTTGACCGACCCTGTCGATATCCGGCATGCATTGAACGAGGTTGCGATCAAGACCCGGATGCCCAAAGGCCATTACGCGTCATTAAGCTGCCGCGAACGCGATGCCGAGCGCGAGGAGCCGTAGGCTGCCACCGCCGTGATGGCTGGTGACATTCAGAACAGCTCGTCGAGCAGCAAGTGAAATTGCAGCTTGCCTTGATCGATATCAAGGAGCCCATATTGCTCAACAAACCTTTGCTGTAGCGCGGCGTCCAACTCACCGAGAGCACGCCAGACGATGGCCAGGTCCTGGTAGCGGTCGGCGATGCCCGCCCGTCCCACGTCGAGGCAGCCGACGACGGCGCCTTCCTGCAGGAGGATATTCTCCAGCGAGAAATCGCCATGCGTGACGACGAGGTCGGGCGTGATCGGCAGGCAGTCCTGCAACGCCACCCACACCTGCTCCGCCGTCCAGCCTTCCCTACCGGCATCGAAATCGTCGGCATCGACCAGGCCCGCATCGATGCGCTGGCGCGCCTGGGCCAGCCGAACGGCAGGGCCGGTGTCGAACGAGCAGTCGCTCACGGGAAGCGCGTGCAGGCGGCGCAGGAAGGCGGCCAGCGCATCGACCACGGCAAGGCCCAGCGCAGGGTTCGCCTCCAGCACCTGGGACGCCGTTGCGCCCGGCAGGGCCGTCATCAGCAGCCATGCCTGATCCGGGCCTGCGACGCGCGCGAACTGGACCACCGCCGGCACGGGCAGGTACTGCGCCAGCCAGCGCAGGCGCGCCGCCTCGTCGGCGATGTCGGCGGCGGTAACAGCCCTGCCGTGCTTCAGGTACAGGTCCGGCGCACCGTCCCTGCCATGCAGGTGGTAGACGGCGGCGCCCGACTCGCCGATGCTGTCGCGCGTCCAGTCATAAGGAGCAACGGCGGTGCGCAGGCTGGCGGGCATGGCTGCCGTCATGGCGGCTTGCCTGCTTTTGGATATGCTCATCTGTCTGGCCTTTTCTCTATCCCAGCGGCACGTGCAAGCCCATCTTGAGGCAAGTCAGTGCCACCGAGGTACGATAGCGCCGGATATTGTCATCGCCGCCGAACAGGCGCTCCGTCAGCGCCTCGTATTCGGCCATGCTGCTGGCGGTAATGATCAGCAGGTAATCGGCCTCGCCCGTGATGCCGTAGCACTGCTGTATGGCAGGCTCGGCCATGATACGCGCGCGCATGCCGGCCGTGCGCTGCGGATGCTCGTCGTGCAAATGCACTTCCACCGTCAAGATCAGGGGGCGGCCCAGGCGGCTCGCGTCAAGCACGGCCACCTCATGACGGATCACCCCGCTCTCGCGCAGGCGGCGGATGCGCCGCTGCACGGCCGGCGCGGACAGGTGCACGGCCTGGGCGATTTCGCGCTGCGAGGTCGTGTTATCGCGCTGCAAGATGTCCAGGATCGCCAGGTCGAAGGCGTCCAGGGCAAGGGAAGGTGTGAGCGAAAGTTGCGTCATGGAGGTCAAAATGCAGTGCAAATATCGGAGCAGACACAATAAACTTTCGCTATTCCGATATCAAGCCTTTTATCACCATGCCATTACGCCGCTATTCCTCGTTTATTCCCCTGCTGGCCATCCTCGGCTCCGTCACCTGCCTGGGCCTGGGCACTTCATGGGCCAAGCACAGCCTGTTCCCGCTGGTGGGCGCGCAAGGCACGACGGCCGTGCGCGTGGGCTTTTCCGCCCTGTTGCTGCTGCTGTTCTGGCGCCCGTGGCGCTGGCAGCTGAGCCGCGCCGACCTGCGCACCGTGGCCCTGTATGGCGCCGCGCTGGGTTTGACGAACCTGTGCTTCTATATGGCGCTGCGCACGATACCCTTCGGCATCGCCGTGGCAATCGAGTTTTCCGGCCCGCTGGCCGTCGCGCTGCTGGCTTCGCGCCGCCCGCTCGACTTTGTCTGGGTGGCCTTGGGCGTGGCGGGACTGGCACTGCTGCTGCCGCTCGGCCACGATGTCAGCAAGCTCGATCCCACCGGCGTGCTGTTCGCGCTGGGTGCCGCCGTCTGCTGGGCCACCTATATCATCTTCGGCAAGCGCGCCAGCCATTTGCATGCGGGCCATTCCGTCTCGCTGGGCCTGGCCATGGCCGCGCTGGTGGTGGTGCCTGTGGGCGTGGCGCATAGCGGCGCCGCCCTGCTCTCGCCGGTGGTACTGGCCGTGGGGCTGGGTGTGGCCCTCCTTTCCAGCGCCATTCCCATTTCGCTGGAAATGGTGGCCCTGAAACGCCTGACGCCGCAAGCCTTCGGCATCATGAGCAGCATGGAGCCGGCCGTGGCCGCCATGCTGGCGTACCTACTGCTCGACGAGCGCCTGGGGGCCGGGCAATGGCTGGCCATCGCCATGATCATGGCCGCGTCCATGGGCAGTTCCTATATGGCGCAGCGCCAGAAACGGGCGCCGGCCGCCGCCGTGCATACCTGAACCTCAGTGCACGGCCGCCCCCGCCACATGGGACGCCAGGTTGCGGCGCGCCAGCCACGCCAGCGGCAACAGAGCCAGCAAAGCAGCGGCCACGCCAGCCCACGGTGACGACGCCATCATTTGGCGCGAGACCATCAGCGCCCCCAGCATGGAGCCGAAGGAAATGCCGAGGTTGAACGCGGAAATGTTCAGCCCGGAAGCGAAATCGACGGCTTGCGGCGTGTAGCGCTCGGCCGTGGCCAGCATGCCGGCCTGCAGGGCGGGCGACAGGCCGAAGGCGAACACGCCCCAGACGAACAGCATCACCGTCATCATCGAGGGCGAAGCGATGCTCAACGCCACGCCCGCTTGCGTGGCAGCCAGCAACAGCAACATCACCCGCAAGGCTTTTTGCCAGCCCAGGTGGCTGGTCAGGTAGCCGCCCGCCAAGTTGCCGGCAAAGGTGGCGGCGCCAAAGACGATCAGCAAGGCGCTGGCCATGGTGGCGGAAAAGCCCGTCACATCCGTCAGGATGGGCGTAATAAACGTGAAGGCGGCAAAGCTGCTGCCAAAGCCGAACGTCGTAATCGCCATCATCGTCAGGATGGGGCCACTGCCGAGGGCCGCCAGCTGCGTCATGGCCTTGCCTCCCTTGCCTTGCGGCAAACCTGCCGGCAGCCAGCGCGCCATGGCCGCCAGGCCCAGTGCGGCCAGGACCACCACGGCAAAGAAGGGCAAGCGCCAGCCCATCAAATTGCCGAGGAAGCTGCCGAACGGCACGCCAATCACCATGGCCAAAGTCAATCCCGCAAACATCACGGAAATCGCCCTGCCCGCCTGCGCCTTGCTGACCAGGCTGGCGGCCACGGTGGCGCCGATGGCAAAGAAGGTACCGTGCGCCACGGCCGTAATGACCCGCCCCACCAGCAACAGTTCAAACGTGTGGGAAAAGGCGGCCAGCAAGTTACCGGCCAGGAACACGCTCATCAGGCCCAGCAAGGCAGCCTTGCGCGGCAAACGCGACATCAACAGCACCAGCAGCGGCGTGCCGATGGCCAGCGCCAGCGCGTACAGGCTGACCAGCGAGCCGGCCGATTCGATGGGAATATGCAAATCCTTGGCGATGGTCGGCAAGATGCCGACGACGATGAATTCGGTGACGCCGATGGCAAAGGCGCCGACGGCCAGCGCCAGCACGCCGGGCGGCATCTTGCTGGCTGAAGTGGAAACAGGGCTTGCGGTGGTCATGATGGCTCCAACAAATAGTTCAATTCAGCCAGTGTATCCAGAGAAATACTTTTGATATAGACTCTCATAATGAAAACACCTGTGAAATGGATTCAATAATGGCCAGGCAAGACATCAACCGGGCGTTCGAGATGGCCGTGTTTGTGGCCGTGGTGGAAACGGGGGCCTTTTCCGCCGCCGCGCGCCGCCTGGCCCTGACGCCATCGGCCGTCAGCAAGCTCGTCAATCGCCTGGAAACGCGGCTCGGCGCACGTTTGCTCCAGCGCAGCACGCGCCAGCTGCACACCACGCCCGAGGGCGATGCCTTCTTCGTGCAGTGCAAGCGCATCCTCGACGATATCGACGGCGCCGAGCGCGAAGCGGCGCAAGGGGCGGCGCCGCGCGGGCGCTTGCGCATCAACTGTTTCGTGCCGTTCGGCGTGCGCCATCTGCTGCCCATCCTGCCCGAGTTCGCGCTGCGCTATCCCGACATCGTGCTTGACGTGGTCGTCAGCGACGCCATCGTTGACTTGCTGGAAGACCGCACCGACATCGCCATCCGCACGGGCAAGCTGAAGGAGTCGAACCTGGTGGCGCGCAAACTGGGCGAAGACGCGATGGTCGTCGTCGCTGCCCCTGCCTACGTGGCGCGGCACGGCCTCCCGCGCACGCCGCAGGAGCTATCGCAGCACAATCTGCTGGCGTTCAACTTCCGCTGCCAGAACGAAACCTGGCCCTTCCTCGATGAGGCGGGCAACACCATGCAGGTGACGCCACAAGGCAATACCTGCGTCAGCGATGGCGAAAGCATGCGCCAGCTGGTGCTGGCAGGCATGGGACTGGGACGTTTTTCGCGCCAGCACGTGCAGCGCGATATCGAGCAAGGTCATTTAATACCCTTGCTGCAGGACTACAATCCGGGCGACAAGGAACTCGTGCACGCCGTCTTCGTGGGGCCGGGTTTGCAAGTGCCGGCCCGCGTGCGCGTGATGCTCGATTACCTGCTGGAAAAAGTGAAGCTGGGATGAGCGCCGCCCGGCCGCATCGCATCCTATAATCGGCTTGTTGCATTCAATTTCCAGGGAGCCACTGATGAAATCCACCGCACATGATGCGCTGATCAGCACCTTGCAAGCGCGCTTCGCCCAGCATATGCACCGCCATGCCGGCCTGAGCTGGGATGCAGTGCTGTCCCGCCTGAACTCCGCTCCCGCCAGCCTGGCCGTCTTGCAGGCAATGGAAGACACGGGCGGCGAACCGGACGTCATCGCGCACGCCGGCGAGACGGGCGCCGTCACGTTTTGCGATTGCTCAGCAGAAAGCCCGATGGGCCGGCGCAGCCTGTGTTTCGATGCCGCGGCCTTGGCCGCGCGCAAGGCCAACAAGCCAGCCGGCAGTGCCATGGCCATGGCGCAGGCAATGGGCATCGAATTGCTGACGCAAGACCAGTACCGCAAGTTGCAGGCACTGGCACCGTTCGACCAGAAAACCTCGAGCTGGATTGCGACGCCGGACAGTATCCGGGCGCTGGGCGGCGCCCTGTTTTGCGACCGCCGCTATGAGCAGGTCTTCGTCTACCACAATGGCGCCGAGTCGTACTATGCGGGCCGGGGCTTTCGCGGATTGCTGCGCGTCTGAGCGCCGCCGCTCAAACCAGCGCTTCCAGGCGCAATTGCCGGCCTTCATCGAGCATCAGCTCGAATTCGGCCGCCGGCACGGCCGGGCTGAACAGATATCCTTGCAGCTGGTCACAACCCAGTTCGCGCAGGAAGCGCATCTGCTCGGCCGTTTCCACCCCTTCGGCGACAATTTCCTGGCGCAGCTGCTGCGCCATGGTGACGATGGCGCGGGCGATGGCGCAATCGTTTTCCTCGAACGGCAAGCCGATGACAAACGAGCGGTCGATTTTCAAGGTACTGATGGGGAATTTCTTCAGGTAGGCGAGACTGGAATAGCCGGTGCCGAAGTCGTCCAGCGCCAGCGCCAGGCCCATGGCCACCAGCTGGTTCATGATGTCGATCACCTTGTCGGCACCGCGCATCAACAGGCTTTCCGTGATTTCCAGCATGATCTGGTCGGGCCGCACGCCATAGCGTTCCAGCACGGCCGCTATGCGCGCCGGCAATTGTTCATCGAACTGGCGCGCCGACAGGTTGACGGCGATGGCCGGCATGTGCAGGCCACGGTCTTCCCAGCTGCGGATCTGGCGGCAGGCCTCGTCCAGCACCCAGGTGCCCAGTTCCAGGATTAAACTGGTTTCCTCGGCGACGGGGATGAAGACGCCGGGCGAAACCATGCCGCGCATCGGATGCTTCCAGCGCAGCAAGGCTTCCGCGCCCACGATGCGCCCGCTGGCCAGGCTCACTTTCGGCTGGTAATGCAATTCCAGCTCCTTGTCGCCCAGCGCCAGCCGCATCTCGCTTTCCAGGCGCAAATGTTCCTTGGCCCTGCGGTTCATGTCTTCGCGGTAAAACAGGAAGGTCGATTCGATGGTCTGCCCCGCCTTGGCCACGGCCACGTCGGCAAAACGGAACAGGGCCGGCGCTTCCAGCCCATCTTCCGGATACACGGTAATGCCGATGCTGGCGCCCACATGCAGCGCGTGCGTGTCGATATTGATCGGCGCTTCGAGCAGGTTGAGCAGCTTTTGCGCTACATTCGCCGCGTGTTCGCGCTTTTCGATATGCAACAGCGCCACGACGAACTTGCTGTTGTCGACCCGCGCCAGGATGTCCGCGTCGCGCAGGGCGCCACGGAACAGCTGGCCGATGGCGATCACCAGCTGGTCGCCCACTTCATGGCCAAGCGTGTCGCTGATGGAACCGATGCGGCTGATGTCGATGACCATCAGTGCGCCATGCGTGCCCTGCCGTTTCGCTTCGGCCAGGCCCTGGTCCACCAATTGATTCAGCAGGCAGCGGTTGGGCAAGCCCGTCAGGCTGTCGTAGTTGGCCATGCGCTGCATGCGCGCTTCGGCATCCTTGTGCACTGAGATATCGGAAAACAGGGAAAACACGTGGCTGATTTCGCCGAACTCGTCGCGCACGACGCTGATGGTGACGTCTTGCGGGAACAGTTCGCCATTCTTGCGCTTGCCGATGATTTCGCCGCGCCAGGAGCCGTGGCCACGCATGGCGGCGCGCACCTTGGCGCGGAAGTCGGGATCGTGCACGCCCGAGCGCAGCAAGTCCGGCGTGCGGCCGATGGCTTCGGCCGGCGAGTAGCCGGTGATGCGGCTAAAGGAACTGTTGATCGAAACGATGCGCTCTTCCGCATCCGTGATCAGCACGGCTTGCTCGCTGTCTTCGATGATGCGCGCGTGCAATTTGACTTTGTCCACGTCGGACAGCGGCTCGCTCATGGCCGACAGGCGCACGGCCATGCCGCAAGCCTTGCCCGCCTGGTCGTGGATCACGTGGCGGTGCATGCGCAGCCACGTCACCATGCCCGACTTCTTGCGCCGGCGCACATCGGTGGCCACGTCGCCCTGGGTGAAATGCAGTTCCAGCACGCTCGCTTCCGCGTCGTCTTCCGGATACAAAAACAGGATATGCTGGCCCAGTGCTTCCAGTTCGGAATAGCCGAACATCTGTTCGGCGCCATGGTTCCAGCCGATCAGGAAACCATCGGGATCGATTTCCAGCAAGGCGTCGGCCGGCGCCACGCGCACCACGGGCCGGCTGGCGCCGCGCAAGCGCTCCAGTTCTTCCTCCAGCCGCGCCAGGGTGGCGGCCTGCTGCGGCCCCGCCTGTTCACGGGCATCCTGGGCCAGGCGCAGGCACAGCGCAACCTTCGCCTCAAGCATGGCAACCCCACTCTTGGGCCAGGTCGAGGGAAACTTTCAGGGGCGCGGCGGTGTATGTAATCATCAAAATCCCACTATGGGGCGTGGAGGTCGGGCGGGAAATACTGTGAATATGGTAACTTAAAAATGTTGGCGTATGTCAACATTTTAAGACCTACGCCGAATGGCCCGGCAGATGCTGCGCCAGGCGTGCAAACACATCCGGTTCGCGCATGCGCGCCATCCACCAGCGCAGCGCGGCGCCATCCTCGCCCACGCGCCATGCCAGGTAAAACGTTTCCGAAGGTTTCGGCTCTTCCACGGCCTTTTCCACCAGCTGGCCGCGCGCGATGGCGGCGCGGGCGCATGGCCCCGGCAGGAAACCAAAACCCAGCCCCAGCACCTGGTAGTCGAACTTGACCTGCATGTTCGGCACGCTCAAGGCATCTTGTCCCAGCAGTAGCCCCACCGTGCGCGGCGCCATCTGGCGCGCCGAATCGGCCACCACCACAGCCCGGTACTGCTGCAGGTGGCCACGCGACAAGGGCTCCGGCACCTGCGCCAGCGGATGCGTGGGCGCCACGGCAAAGACGAAGTCGAGCATGCCGATCGGCTGCGCGATATAACCGCCGCCCGCCGGCCCGTCGCCGGGCGCACCCACCAGCAAGTCGGCCCGCCGATCCAGCAACGCTTCCCAGGTGCCCGACAGAGTGTCTTGCGACAGGCGCAAGCGCGTCTGCTGCGCCACGTCGTAAAAGGCGCGCACGTCGTCGGCCAGAGCCACGGCGGAAAACATGGAATCGATACCGATGGACAATTCCGTTTCCCAGCCGGACGCCACCCGGCGCACGCGGTGCTCGAGGTCCTGGGCCGCCTTCAATAAATAGCGGCCCTCTTTCAGCAACTCCTGGCCGGCCGCCGTCAGCATGACTTTCGGGCCATTGCGCTGGAACACTTGCACGCCCAGGTCGTCTTCCAGCTTGGCCACCGTATAGGAAATGGTGGACGGGACTTTATGCAACTCCTTGCCGGCCGACGAGAACGATCCGCGGCGGTCAATGGCGTCGACGATTTGCAGGGCTTCCAGGCTGAGTCTTAACATTCGATTTTTTCGATCATAGGTCGCAATATTTTCCGTTTTTCTTTCTCTGCGCAGGGGCCTATACTTTCTCCATCGTACAGCGAAGGGCAGAAAAGAAGCCACGGCGTAGCGCCAGGCAACGGTCCTTCGAAATTATCGCACATTAACCTTTAGAAACGGAGTCCACCATGTTACAGATTCGTCATAGCGAAGAACGCGGCGCCGCCAACCACGGCTGGCTCAATTCCCACCACAGCTTTTCCTTCGGCAGCTACCATGATCCCTTGCACATGGGCTTTGGCCCCCTGCTGGTGATCAATGAAGACCGCGTCACGCCAGGCCAGGGTTTCGGCACGCACGGCCATCGCGACATGGAAATCATTTCATATGTGCTCGACGGCGCGCTCGAACACAAGGACAGCATGGGCACGGGCTCCGTCCTGCACTACGGCGATGTGCAGCGCATGAGCGCCGGCAGCGGCGTGCGCCACAGCGAGTTCAACCACTCGGCAACGGATGGCTTGCACTTCCTGCAGATCTGGATCCAGCCAAACGTGACAGGCATTCCACCCAGCTATGAAGAGAAACACTTCACGCCGGAAAGCAAACGGGGCAAGTTGCGTTTGATCGCCTCCTCCGACGGCCGCCAGGGTTCCGTGCTGATCCACCAGAATGCAGCCATCTACGCCAGCATCCTGCAGGAAGGCGAACAGGCCGAACATGTACTCGACGAAGGCCGCCTCGCCTATGTGCACCTGATCCGCGGCAGCCTGGTGGTCAACGGCACGCCCTTGAAAGCGGGCGATGCGCTGAAACTGACGCAGGAAGCGGCCGTGACATTGACGCAAGCAGAAGACGCTGAAGTACTCGTCTTCGACTTGCCTAAATGATGGTACCTGGCCAAACCTACTGCGCGTTGCGCTTTGCGGCCTGCGATGCTCACCGTACTAAAGTACGGTTGCGCTTCTTGGCCATAAATCACTGCCGCTCGCTACGGTTTTGCCAGGCACCGCAAGTCAACCTTAAATCTTGATAAAAACAATTGGATTAACATGAAAAATAACACTGATCTGCTGCTCCCCCTCGGCCGTGCCGCCCTTGGCATGCTGTTCTTTGTCTCGGGCTTGCTGAAAATCGGCGGCTTTGCGGGCGTGGCCGGCTACATGGCCAGCCAGGGTTTGCCGATCGCCAATATCTTGCTGGTGGGCGTCATCGTCCTGGAAGTGGGCGGCGGCCTGCTGCTGATTACTGGCTGGCAGGCGCGCTGGGCGGCGCTGGCCCTGGCGTTGTTCCTGATCCCCACCACCTTGATCTTCCACGCCTTCTGGAGCGCTGATGCGGCCCACTTCCAGGATCAGCTGACGAACTTCCTGAAGAACCTGTCCATCTTCGGCGGCATGCTGTTGCTGGTGGAGCGCGGTTTTCGCAAGGTCAAATAAGGCCGAGGGCTGCCTGTCACCATCTTGTCATCGAGTTGACATGGCGTGGTCACATACGCTGACTATCATGCGGTTGCCTTTAAATCACGCAACCACAGGACATCGCAGCCCATGAACAAGCCCAACGATCTGGCCATCAGCGCCACCGATCTGAACGACATTGACAGCAACGCGTCCCACGACAACCATTTCAACAACATCCTGAACGCCCGCCTGAGCCGCCGCAACTGGCTGCGCGGCAGCGCCGTCACGGCCGCTACCGCCGTCATGGGTTCGATGGGTCTGTCCGCTTGCGGCGGCAGCGATGCAGCCGCCGTCACGCCGACACCGACGCCGACACCCGAAAAACTGCTGGCCTTCACCGCCGTGCCGAAAAGCCTGGCCGACGTCGTGTCGGTGCCGGCCGGCTACACGGCCACTGCCCTGTATGCGCTGGGCGACTCGCTGCGCGCAGCCACACCGGCCTACAAGAACGACGGCAGCGATACCGATTTCGATAACCGCGCCGGCGACCACCATGACGGCATGGAATACTACGGCCTCTCCGCCGCCGGTGCACCGCTGGCGTCCGGCGCCGAACGGGGCTTGCTGGCCATGAACCACGAAGCAACCACCGACGAAAAACTGTCCTCGCACTTCCTGCACGTGAATGGCGGCACCACCTCGCTGCCGCGCCCCGCCGCCGAAGTCGACAAGGAAGTGGCCGTCCACGGCCTGAGCGTGGTGGAAGTCAAAAAGACGGGCAGCGCCTGGGCCACCGTCAACGATTCCGCTTTCAACCGCCGCGTCACGCCGCTGACGGACATCGAGATTGCCGGTCCGGTACGCGGCAACGCCCTCGTGGTGACCAAGTATTCGCCGACCGGCACCAAGACGCGCGGCACCATCAACAACTGCGGCACGGGCAAGTCGCCATGGGGCAGCTACCTCTCCGGCGAAGAAAACTGGGCCGGCTATTTCACGCGCTCGGCCACCGACAATGCGGCGCGCGGCGACAAGTCCGTGGCTTCGCTGAACCGCTATGGCCGCAGCCAGGGCGGCGCCTCGCGCCACGGCTGGGAAACGGGCGGCAGCGACGACAAGTACGCGCGCTGGAACCTGAGCAAGATCGGCGCCTCGACCAACGGCAGCGACGACTACCGCAATGAATTGAACGGCATGGGCTACATCGTCGAGATGGACCCGTACGACAAAACCAAAGCCATCCGCAAGCGCACGGCGCTGGGCCGCTACGCGCACGAAAGCGCCGCCTTCAGCGTCCCGACCGTGGGCCAGCAGCTGGCCGTCTACATGGGCGACGATTCGCGCAACGAATACATCTACAAATTCGTCACGACCGCCGTCTGGGCCGCCGCGGACGCCAACCCGGCCGACCGCATGGCCACCGGCGACAAATACCTCGATTCGGGCAAGCTGTACGTGGCCAAGCTGGCCGCCGACGGCACGGGCCAGTGGATCGAGCTGGCCATGTCGAACGCGCTGATCCAGGCATATGGCGCCTACAAGTTCGCCGACCTGGCCGATGTGCTGGTCAATGCCCGCCTGGCGGCCGACGCCGTGGGCGCGACGAAGATGGACCGTCCGGAATGGTGCTCGGTCAACCCGGCCAATGGCGAGATCTACTACACGCTGACCAATAACTCGAACCGCACCGTCAATCCGAGCGGTTCGTCGCAGCTGGCGCCGGACAGCGCCAATCCACGCGCCTACACGGACATGAAAGGCAGCAGCGCGCAGAACGGTAATCCGAATGGCCACATCATCCGCTTCAAGGAAGGCACGGGCGCGGCCGCAGCCACCAGCTTTAGCTGGGATGTCTACCTGTTTGGCGCCGAGAGCGGCGCCGACGCCAGCAAGATCAACCTGTCGAACCTGACGGCCGACCAGGATTTCTCGAGCCCCGACGGCCTGGCCTTCAGCCCCTACACGGGCATTTGCTGGATCCAGACCGACGATGGCGCGTACACGGATGTCACCAATTGCATGATGCTGGCGGCCATCCCCGGCAAGGTCGGCGACGGCGCAAAGTCCACCCTGAACTACGCCACGGCGGCCGGCGGCAACCTCGCGGTCGACACCTTCATCGGCAAGAAACCCACGGCCGACACGCTCAAGCGCTTCCTGGTGGGGCCGGTCGGCTCGGAAATCACGGGCATCAGTGAAACGCCCGACGGCAAGACCATGTTCATCAACATCCAGCATCCGGGCGAAAACACTGCGCTGGCCAATATCGGCGATCCGTCCAAATACACGAGCCAGTGGCCGGCCAACGCCGGCTATGGCGCCGGCAAGCGTCCCCGCTCGGCCACCATCGTGATCACCAAGAACGACGGCGGACGCATCGGCAGCTGATGACCCGTGCCTGGCGGCGGCATCCGCCAGGCAAAGCCAGCAATTCACCTTGTAAAAGGAGGAAGTGCCCCTAAGTAAGGCTTATCACCAGACATTGCAACAACCGAATGGCAGCCAGGGAAAACGTTTCCCTGCTTTTTGGTATGATGGCAAGGCGCGCCGGCACCGGAGTGGTGTCGCGCGCCTTTTATTTTTGATAATTACATATATGAGCACAACCATGCAAAGCGGCGCAGACCTCCTGGCGACAGGCGAATTGGATTACACGACTTCCTGCGCACTGCCGACGCCGTGGGCCCAGTTCACCTTGCACGCCTTTGTCGAGCACGCCACAGGCAAGGAACACCTGGCCATGGTGCTGGGCGATATCGGCAACGGCGAACCGGTGCTGGCGCGCGTGCATTCCGAGTGCCTGACAGGCGACGTGCTGTTTTCCCAACGCTGCGACTGCGGCGCGCAACTCGAAGGCGCCTTGAAACGCATCGCCGAGGAAGGTCGCGGCATTTTGCTGTACCTGCGCCAGGAAGGGCGTGGCATCGGCCTGATCAACAAGATCCGCGCCTACCGCCTGCAGGAAGCGGGCGCCGACACGGTGCAGGCGAATGAACAGCTGGGTTTCAAGGCCGACGCGCGCAACTACACCTTGTGCAAGCCCATGTTTGCGCAATTCGGCATCCATAGCCTGCGCCTGATGACCAACAACCCGCGCAAGATCGCCGCCATGGAAGCGCTGGGCATCACGGTGGCCGAACGGGTGCCGCTGCTGGTGAACCGCAACGCCTTCAACCAGCACTACCTGAATACCAAGCAAAGCAAGCTCGGTCACATGATGACGCCGGAAACGGCGCCGGCGCTGGAAGACGGCGCCCTGTAATTCCCGGGCCGGCGCGCGGCGGCGCGTCGCCTGGGCGCCGGCCCGCGCCCGCTTCGCTCCTGCTCACGCACAAAGGATGCATGAAATTATCTAACTACGCCTTCTTGCTGGCCAGCCTGTGCGCTGCCGCAGGCGCACACGCGGTCCCGGCCCCTGCGCCAGCCGCGCCCCCCACCGCTTCGACGTCCCCCGCCAAACCGCCGCCGGCCACCGCCGCGCCCGCCGCCACCGAACATGCGGCCCTCCCGCCGCCTTCGTCTGCCGCGCAAAAGCTGTACACGGCCGCGCGCGCCGACATCCTGCAAGTACGCGTGCTGCTGAAAAACGGCCGCACGCAGTCGTCGGTCGGCTCGGGCTTTTTAATCGGCACGGGCGACCTGGTGGTGAGCAATTATCACGTCGTGTCGCAATTCGCACTCGATCCGGACACCTACGTGGGCGAATGGGTCGACACCAGCGGCCAGCGCGGCAATGTGGAATTGCTGGCCGTCGACGTGCTGCATGACCTGGCCGTGCTGCGCGTGAACCGCCATGGCACGGGTTTTTTCAAGATGCCGGAAGCGCTGGCGCCCCTGACGCAGGGCCAGTACCTGTATTCGATGGGCAATCCGCTGGACCTGGGCTTCGCCATCTCGGAAGGCTCGTACAACGGCGTCGTCACGCGCAGCTTCTATGACCAGCTGATGTTTACGGGACCGATCAATTCCGGCATGAGCGGCGGCCCCAGCGTCACGGCGAATGGCGACGTCGCCGGCATCAATGTCTCGAAACGCCTCGATGGTGAACTCGTCAGCTTTCTCGTGCCCGCCCGCTATGCCCAGCAATTGCTGGCCAAGGTGGCCCAGCAAGGCAAGCCGCCGAAGGACTTCAAGCCGCTGGTGACGGCGCAGCTGCTGGCGCACCAGGAAGTCATGCTGGCGCGCCTGCTCGACACGCCGTTGAGCCTGAAAGCCATGGGCCCATATCGCGTGCCCGTGCGCGAGTCGGACCAGATGCGCTGCTGGGGCCGCTCCACCGTCAAGTCCGACAAGCCCTACATGCTCGACAACACCAGCTGCGCCATGGAATCGGCCATCTTCATCTCCGGCGCCCTGCAGACGGGCCAAGTGTCGATGCGTCATGAATTTTTGCGCAGCAGCGAACTGGGCGCGCTGCGCTTTTCCGAGCTGGCCAGCGCCTCGTTCAAGAATGAAAGCTTCGGCAGCTACAAGAGCGCGCACCAGACGGGCCCCCATTGCACCGAACAGTTCGTCAAGAACAAGACACTGCCCTTGCGCGCCGTCCTGTGCGTGCGCGCCTACCGCAAGTTTACCGGCCTGTACGATTTTGCCCTGCTGGCCGCCAGCACCGATGATCCACTCATGAGCCTGCAAAGCCGCATCGACGCGCGCGGCGTGTCTTACGCCAACGGCATGCGCGTCACGCGCACCTTCCTCGAAGCGCTGTCGCGGGAAAGCAGCCGCAAGCCATGAAAGCACCGTACTT
Source organism: Janthinobacterium salmonicoloratum (assembly GCF_051380845.1). Classification (NCBI taxonomy): domain Bacteria; kingdom Pseudomonadati; phylum Pseudomonadota; class Betaproteobacteria; order Burkholderiales; family Oxalobacteraceae; genus Janthinobacterium; species Janthinobacterium salmonicoloratum. The sequence goes on from NZ_JBNYXV010000001.1 coordinate 1,279,678, forward strand.
CATCGAAATCCTTGCCGAGAATGGCGAAGTGCGGCAACGCCAGCGGATTGAGTCGCTGCCGATCCGCATCGGCCGCGGCTACGACAACGACTTCATCCTCGACGATGCGCATACGGCAGCCGCGCACGCCATCGTCGAAGACGACGGCGCAGGCGGCCTGCTGCTGCGCGACCTGGGCAGCCAGAATGGCGTGATCCACCGGGGACAACGGCAACTGCAAGTGGCCTTGAACGGCAACAGCATCGTGCGCCTGGGCCACACGCGTTTGCGCATGCGCGCCAGCGACCAGCCGGTGGCGCCCGAACTGGGCGACACGACCAGGCACGACTGGGAAGGCTTGCGCCCTGCCGTCGCCGGCCTGGCCATGATCGGCGCTTCGGCCGCCTTCAGCAACTGGCTCGGCGACGCAAACGCCTTCGACCCGATTTCCTACCTGATGATCATCGCCACCGCGCTGGCCGGCGGCCTCGTGTGGGCGTCGATCTGGGCCGTGGCAAACCGTTTGTTTGGCCGTGTGGCGCGCCTCGGCCGCCACCTGTTCATCATCGGCTGCGGCTTGCTGGCCATGGAAGTGTGGGAACTGGGCAGCAATGTGGCGGCGTATGCGCTGTCGCTGGAAGTGCTGACGCGCTACGGACGGCATATGTTCATCGTCATCGTCTGCGTCATGATCTACTATCATTTGTGCACGATCAAACCGCAGCACCCGCGCCGCTTCGGCCTCGTCGCCGTCGTGCTGGCCATCCTCGGCTCGACCCTGATCCTGCTGAGCAACCTGCAGACCAGCGGCCGCCTGGCCGACGAGACGTACATGTCGGTGATCTACCCGCCGGCCTTGCGCCTGAGCCCCGATCACACGACGGACGCCTTCTTCCGCGATGCGGCCAGCCTGCAGCGCGCCGTCGACGCCGAGCGCGGCAAGGCGGCCAAGGGTGCCGACGAAGACGAAGACAGCGGCGACTGACAACGCGCATGAAAAAAACCCGCCGTGTCCTGACAGACCGGCGGGCTTTTTACGCGCGCCGCGAGGCGCGCGCAGTCTCGTTGCCTACAACTTGCGCTTAGAACTTGTCGTCCTGCCTACGGCGCGCCGTGAAGCCCAGCAAGGCCAGGCTGGTCAGCAGCATGGCGTAGGAGCTCGGTTCCGACAAGTCCGGTACCGGGCCATCGGCACTGGAAAAGCTGGCGAAATTGCTGTTGTCCGCCGCGAACTGGACTTGCTGGCCGCCATCGCAGCAGTTTTCCAGTCCATCGATGCTCAAGGTATGGTTGCCTTCCGACAAAATGCTCGAACCGGCGAGGAGCAGGCTGCTGCTATTATCGTTGCCAGCCCACCACAGCTCGCTGCTCTTGACGTCCAGCGCCACGCCATCATTCAAATAAGCGGTGGACACGTTGATAGTGCTGGCGTTCGCGTGGGCAAACACACCAGCAGCGATCAGGGACAGGGCGATTTTAGGCAAATTTTTCATGATGGGTATCCAGTCAATAAGTATTCAACGGGCGCAACAGACGTGAAGGCGCTTGAGCTGAATACACGCTGCATTGAGGCGTGTCGGCGTAGCGCAAGAATTGCAAGGATGAGCGGTCGGGGGCGTGGCTTCCGCAAAACATCGCGGCCTTGCGGCGTGCCATGGCGGCACTGCAAGCGTCCTGGAAAGGGTTCGGGTTCCCGGGACAAAACCAGACAGTTGACGGGTCAGGTAAAACGTTGAATCTATTCTATCTTAAATTCCCTGGAAGAAAAGTATTTTTCTTTTAGTCATGTAAGATATTTTTATGATAAGCACACTAAAACAAGCTGAACAATCGTGGCTGCACGGGCACTTTGCCCCTGCTGCGGTAGCGGGACCTGTCGCGCAAGCGCCACAAGCGTGCACGCCAGTGTCGCATCTTGCGCATTTCTTTTCGCATGCCGCTGCACCACGCGGCGAAACAGCATGGCAAAATGTAGTCACGCTGCTATCTATCCGAACAGGGGGAAAGAGGAATGGTCGACCTGGAAGAACTACGCTATCTGGCACTGTCGTTTCCCGACACCACCGAGGAAGAACATCACGACCGTCCGGCCTTCCGCGTGGGCGGGAAGATCTTTGCCACCCTGCCAGATGACGAGCACATCAACGTACTGCTCGATGCAGAAGCGGCGCACATCGCCACCGTCATCACGCCATCGGGCTGCGAAAAACTGTGGTGGGGCGAACGGCTGGCGGGTATCACGGTGTGCCTGGCGGACGCCGAGCTGGACATGCTGGCCGCCGCCCTGACGGCCGCCTGGCGGCGCAAGGCGCCCAGCGACCTGGCCAAGACCATCGCCCCGACAGGGTAGTTACATCGGCCAATTGCGCAGTAGCAATCCCACCATTTGCTGCAATTGCTCGCGCGATACGCCGGCCGCCGCCTGGATGGCCATGCCCTGCGACAAGGTCACGACAAAGCGCGCCTGCTGCTCGGGACAGGAAGCGGGCGGCAAATCTCCCTCTTCCTTGGCGCGCCGCAAGCGGTCGCGCAATTTGATTTCACCACGCAACCGACGCGCGAACAGTTCATCGCGGATCGGCAAGGCATCGTCGCTGCAGGCGAGCGCCGCATTGACGCCCATGCAGCCATGCGGCCCATCGGGCATGGTTTGCGCGTCGACATACTGCGTCAGCAAGGCTTCCACCACCTGGCGCGCCGTCGGCTGTTCCAGCGCCGCATCGAAAAACCGCATGCGCGTGTCGCTGTAGCGCTCGAGCGCCTTGTGGAACAATTGCTCCTTGTTGCCGAAGACGGCATACAGGCTGGGCCGGTTCATGCCCATGGCCTTCGTCAATTCCGGCAGGGAACTGCCCTCATAGCCTTTTTCCCAGAACACTTTCATGGCGCAATCAAGCGCCTCTTCCGCGTCGAAGGTGCGTGGCCGCCCCGTTTTCGCCTTGGCTACTGCCTCTTTTTTATCTTGTTTCATACCGTTCGGTAAAAAATTATTGACAACAATGTCTGCCTGCCCTGATTATATACCGACCGGTTAAAAACCTCCCGGCTTTTCAGGAACCCCTATGCACATACCTTCCAACGCTACCAGCGACGACACCACCGTGGCGCCATGGCTGGCCGTCCTATCGGTCGGCATCGGCGCCTTCGCCCTCGTCACCTCCGAATTTCTGCCCGTCGGCCTGCTGCCCGCCATGGCCGCCGAACTGGCCATCAGCAAGGGCCAGGCGGGCTTGATGATCACCACGCCCGGCATCGTTGCCGCGTTTGCCGCCATCTTCGTCACCGTCGGTTCGGGCCGCCTGGACCGCCGCATCGTGCTGCTGGCCCTCACGGCCCTGCTGGTCGCATCGAACCTGCTGGTGGCGCTGGCGCCGTCCTACGGTGCCATCCTGCTGGGCCGCGCCATGCTGGGCGTCGGCGTGGGCGGCTTCTGGGCCATCGGCAGTGCCATCGGCCCGCGCCTGGTGGCGCCGCAGCACGCGTCGCGCGCCATGTCCATCATCTTCGCCGGCGTCTCGCTGGGCACGGTGGCGGGCGTGCCGGCCGGCGCGCTGGTGGGCGACCTGGTCGGCTGGAGAGTGGCTTTCGGCGCGGCCAGCGCCATTGCCGTGCTGGTCTTCGTAGGCCAGTTGCTGCTGCTGCCCAAGCTGCCACCGACGCAAGCCATCCGCTTGCGCCAGTTGCCGATGATTTTCGGCATCCGCAAGGCCAGGCTGGGCCTGATCGCCACGGCCATGCTCTTCACGGGCCAGTTCGCCGCCTACACGTATATCGCGCCGTTCCTCACGCAAATCTCGCACCTGGCGGCCGGCACGGTCAGCGCCATGCTGCTCGTGTACGGCGCGTCCGGCTTCATCGGCAACCTCGTGGGCGGCTGGGCCGCCGGCCGCTACGAACGGGCCGCGCTGATGGTGACGGGCGCCGTGCTGGGCCTGTCCACCTTGGCCCTGGCCGCGTTCGGCAGCCATTCGCTCACCGCCATGTTGCTGGTGGCCGTTTGGGGTTTCGGTTTCGGCGCAATGCCGATCGCCGTGCAGACGTGGATGTTCAAGGCGGCGCCGCAGCTGATGGAAGGCAGCAGCGCACTGTTTGTCGCCATCGTGCAAGTGTCGCTGGCGTCGGGCGCGTTGCTGGGAGGCATGGCCGTCGACCGGCTGGGCGTATCGAGCGCGATGGTGGTGGGCGGCCTGTTCGCCCTCGGCTGCGGCTTGACGATCGCCGTCTTCGGCAAGCCGCGGGCCAGCGCCAAGGCCGGCGCGGCCTGCATTGCCTCGTAGGAATCAGATGCGGCCGCGGCGGAATTCGCCAAGAAATTTCGTCACTTCGGCCGGCGTCATCACCACGTCCGCGTCGCCGTGATACGCATACAGGAAGGGCGTGCCGCCCAGGCGGTCCGTCAGCTTGGCAAAGAGTAAAAAACGGCTGCCCAGCGGGTAACGCTGCACGTCGACCAGGCGACGCGAACACTGCACGGCCAGCTCCGGCGAAAAGGCCTGGCCCGGCACCGGGCGGATTTCCACGCGGCCATGGATGGCGCGCGATTCGACGGCGACGTGCCGGTATGCATAAGTATCACGGGCCATGCCGCCACCTTGAATGTAGTAAAGGCGCCATCTTAAGCGAAGACGGCTCCTGCTGTGTTACTGCGGCACGATGCGCAGCAAGCGGCCATTGTCTTCATCGGTCAGCGCATACAGGTAGCCGTCCGGCCCCTGGCGCACGTCGCGCACGCGCGCGCCGATGGCCAGGCGGTCCTGCCCCGTCACCTTGCCGTTCGCATCGACGGCGATGCGGCGGATATCCTTGGCGGCCAGGCCACCGCTGAAAATGCTGCCGCGCCAAGCGGCAATCTTGTCGCCCGTGTAGACAGCCAGCCCTGACGGCGCCGGCGACGGCACCCAGGCCACGCTCGGATTGAGCATGCCCGTCACTTCATGCTTGCCGACGGGTTCATGCGTCGTGTAGTCGGCGCCATAGCTTTGCAGTGGCCAACCGTAGTTGCCGCCCGCCACCACCAGGTTCATCTCATCGCCGCCGTACGGACCGTGTTCCGTGGCCCACACGCGTCCCGAGACGGGATCGAGCGCCAGCCCCTGCACATTGCGGTGGCCATACGACCAGATTTCCGGCAAGGCGCCCTTGGCCGCCAGCGGATTGCCGGGCGCCGGTTTGCCCTCTTCCGTCAGGCGCATGATGGAGCCCTGGTGCGTGGCCAGGTTTTGCGCCTGCTCGCGCGCCAGGCGGTCACCGATGCGCAGCGGCGGATTGCCGCCATCGGCCACGCTCATCAGCAAAGTGCCATCCGGCAGCCACAGCAGGCGCGAACCGAAGTGCTGGCCGCCGCTTTTGTCCGTGGCGACCTTGAACAGCGTCTGGATGCCCGTCACCTTCTTGCCATCGAACATGCCGCGCACCAGGGTCGTGCGGTTGGCGTCATTGGTGCCCGTCGACACCGTCATGTACACGCGTTGCTGGGCCTTGCCCGCATCCTGCGGATGCAGCACGATATCGAGCAGGCCGCCCTGCCCGCCCGTAAACACCTTGGGCATGCCTTCCAGCGCAACATCCTCGAATTTCTTGCCACTCAGCAGATGCAAGGTGCCCTGCTTGCTGGTAACGAGCGCGCGTCCCTCGCCCAGCCAGGCGATGCCCCACGGCTGGCGCACGCCCTGCGCGACGGTCTCGGCCTTCCAGCCCTGCTTGGCGGCGGGCGGCTCGCCCGTGGCTTGCAGTTCGGCGTGGGCCTGAGGGGTAAAGAATGCAAAAGCGGCCAAGGCCGCCATCAAACCGCGGCGATCTGGATAACGTGAAGACATAGGCGAGCTCCTTAGGATGAGGCGGGCCAGCATTGCCTGCCCGCCAGGGTCTACAATCAGCGATATACCAGATAGTATTGCAAACCAGGCGCGGTCACCAACGCACTACCCGTCTGTACCAGCGCTACATGGCTACCATTGCTGCTATGAAAAATACTGATGCCATAACTGGGCTGTCCGCCAATCGCTGGCAAGCCGATATCCGCATCAGCAGACAGGAGCTGCCCCGCCACGCTCAAGCGCTTATAGCTGGATTGATAAGAGACAGGGAAAGGGTAGGTATTGTATTGATATATTTTCTGCATGACGAGCGCTTCGCCACGCGTGTCCAGTTGGCTGATTGATTGCAATTTACCTGCCAGGCCGAGGTTACCAACATAGCGCAATGTATCGGTGTCGAAATAGGTGCCTTCGGCCGTGAAGACCAGTTGCTCAGACGAAGACAAGAGCAATGGGCCGCTCATCGCATAATCGCCATGGTATGGCGAATCGCCGCTGCCCAGCAATGCGCCGCTGACCGGGTCAACCGTGAAGTAACTGATATCAGTGGGGCTCAGGCCATCCGATATGACCAGTGCCTTGTTTTTCGAGTCAACGAAGACACCCCGCATGTTGCCGTAAAACTGGCCGTTGGCATAATCGATCTGCGTGAGCGCGGCGCCGGTGAACAGGTTCAACGACACGACACCCGGCCGCACCCATTGCCCCCCCGCTTGTCCGAAAAAGTAGGCAATGCCATCATCGCGCAGCACCACTTCCGTGTGCGCACCGCCTGTTGGCATCGTGCGCACGATCTGCGCCGCTTCCAGGTCGACCAGGCTGACGCTACCTTCATGCAACACCGCGGCCAGCTTGCCATTGGCGCTGAGGTTCATGGACTTGCCAGCTGCAGGTAATATCACCGACTTCATGACACCCGTCAAAGGATGGATGATCTTCAATGCGTCGCGATGACCGGCCACCACGACCAAGCGGTCCATTGAGCGGCTATACCGGGCATGCTCAGGCTTGAAGTTCAGCGCAGTAACTGCCGGCACCGACGCCAGAACATTCAATTTCAGGTACGCCGTATTGGACACCCTGCCATTGTTCACCGTCAACGACAATACGTAGGCGCCCGCCACATCCGGGGTAAATGTCAGCTGTGACAATGCCGGAGCGGCAATCGCTGCCACCGATGCTGCCGGACGGCTTTCCAGCGCCCACTGGTAGCGCAATGCCGCACCAGCTTCGTCATAGCTCAACGCACCGCTCGCCGCCACCAGCGCGCCAGCGATCGACGTTTGCTGAGCTCGGTCGATGACGGCCACCGTATCGAGAATGACGTTGTTGTAGGGAGAGCGGTTCGCAGCCTCGAATACATACACGGCTTCGGCATATGCCCCCATGGGATCGGTGCCGCGGGCACGTACCTGGTAAGTGCCGGCCACGTCGACGACGAAGCGGGAACTTGCCTCGCCCGGCACCAACGCTGCCGTGCTAGCGGCAGGCTTGCCGATCAGTTCCCAGGTAGTCGTCACAGTGTCGCCATCGGGGTCGCTGCTCTTGCTTGCATCCAGGACGATACCTGAACCGATGGAAACGGCCACGGCCGGCTTGATCACCGCTTCCACCGCAAAACTGGCGCGCACGACGGTGACGGCATTGGGCACGGTATTATTGACCAGCACGGTAGCATTCTTTTCTGCGAAACCACCCTTGCTATTGCTGACGCGCAACTTGAATACGTAGCTGCCCATGGCATCGGCCTGAAAGCTCAACTTGCCGGCATTCGCAGCGCCCAGCGCAAGCTTGCTGCCAGTCGGCTTGTCCACGATACTCCAGGCAAAACTCAGTGCACCGCCGTCAGCGTCCTTGCTGCCGCCTGCATCGAGTTCAATCTGCGCGCCCATGCTGCCGATGGCGTCGGCGCCTTCCGCCGCCGCCGACACGGCACCGGCAAACAGGATGGCAGGCTGCGGCACGGCAGCCACGGGCGGCGCCGCACTGTCGCTGCCACCGCCACCACACCCGGCCAGCATCGCCATGGCCATGGCCAACATACCAACTCCCAACCAGCGCACGACTGGTCCCTGCATACGACTGCGCATATGATTCCGTTCTCTCAATATTTCCCGTGGTTATAAGGTGACGTCTTGTCGCGTCCGAAAAAGCGGACAGATATTATCATGACAATAACGTTAGATTTTCACCAAATTTTACTTTGGAAATATTAATTTTCAGGAATCATTGAAAAAGTGCTGCCGGGTACGCTCAGGCGCGCAGCAGCAAGGCCACGGCTTCGGCCGCGATGCCTTCTTCCCGGCCAAGGTAGCCGAGCTTTTCATTCGTTTTGGCCTTGATGTTGACCTGCCCCACCGATACACCCAGGTCTTCGGCCACGTTGGCGCACATGGCGGCGATGTGCGGCGCCATTTTCGGGCGCTGGGCGATGATGGTGGCGTCGATATTACCGATGATATAACCGGTTGCCTGCACGCGGCGCACGGCTTCGCGCAGCAGGGTGCGCGAATCGGCGCCCTTGAATTGCGCGTCCGTGTCGGGGAAATGGCGGCCGATGTCGCCCAGGGCGGCGGCGCCGAAGATGGCGTCAGTAATCGCGTGCAGCAACACGTCGGCGTCGGAGTGGCCGAGCAAGCCCAGGTGATGGGGAATTTTCACGCCACCGATGATCAGGTCGCGGTTTTCCACCAGCGCGTGGCAGTCATAGCCCTGGCCGATGCGAAAAGGCAGTACGGGAGTCGTTGTGTTCATGCGGGTCTCTCTGGAATTCAAGGATGGTTCAGGTACAGCTCGGCCGTGTGTATGTCGCGCGGCAGGGTCACCTTCAGGTTGCGCGGGTGGCCTTCGACGAGCCTGGGCGCTAGGCCCAGCGCTTCGACGGCACTGGCGTCGTCGGTAATCGCTTGCGGATCGGGCGCTTCGGACAAAGCCTGGTGCAGCAAGGCATAGCTGAACATTTGCGGCGTCTGCGCCAGCCACAGGCCGTCGCGCGGCACCGTCTGTGCCGACACATTGCCCGGCCCCGCCCGCTTGACCGTGTCGACCACGGGCAAGGCCAGCAAGCCGCCGGCCGCATGCTCGCCCACTTCCATGATCAGCTTTGCGATCAGCGCCGGCGTCAGGCCGGGCCGCGCCGCGTCGTGCACCAGCACCTGGTCGTGGGCAGCTATGCTGCCCTGCACGGCGTGCAAGCCATTCAGGATGCTTTCCATGCGCGTGGCGCCGCCGCAGCGCAGCACAGTCACGCCCTGCTCCGGCACCACGGCATCGATCTGACCATCGTCGGCGCTGACGACGACATAGGTATGCGCGATCAGCGGGCTGGCGAGAAAGGCGTCGAGCGCATGGCGCAGCATGGGTTTGCCGGCGATGGGTAAATACTGCTTGGGACTGCCCGCTTCCATGCGCGCCCCCACGCCGGCGGCGGGGATCAACGCAAAGTAGCGGACGGTGTTTGGTGCTGCTGTCATGCCATTCCTCATCTAATTGCCTAATTGGCGGGCGCTGCCTTGCCCGTCAGGATGTTTTGTATCTCGCCTTTGCACGCCTTGCCCAGGCGCGCATATTCTTGTGGAGAATCGATGGCCGCCTGCAAGGTTTCCACCTTGCGCATTTCGGCCTTGATGTACGGCAACCAGCCCGTGTCGATCTCGCGCGCCAGCGCCGCCTTGGCCGTGCCGCTGGGCGCATACAGGGGCCGCGCCTCGAAGCGTTTGGCCAGCGCGGCGCGCACGGTCTTTTCCACGCGCGGCAGGTGTTCCATATAGGTTTTCATGTGCCGCAGTTCGTGCGCGAGTATCTCATCATACGCGCAAGTGCCGGGAGCAAACTCGCGGCCGATATAGATCACCACGGGCGCATATGTCAGGGTCACGGTAATCTGCGGCGCCACGCATTCATAGCCGCTGGCCGGATCCTGCAGCATGGGGCCGGCCAGGGCGATGGCCACGCGCGAATCCGTCTTCGTCAGTCCCAGTACCCAGGTGTTGGCGCGTGCCGTGCCCTTCATGACCGTGAGGGCCTTGTATGGTAGATGCGTATCGATGGAGTAGCCATTCTGCTGCGCCGTCAGCACGGACACCGTCTTGCTGATCGTGTCTTCGCAGCGCACCTGGAACGGCGTGCGCGCAGCCCCGTGTGCGCCCAGGCTGGCCAACGCCAACAGCAGGAAGATCGCCGTGCGCATGTGCGGAATCAGGCTGGCTGCCAGGCGCCGCTGGTGATCTTGTCGAGCCAGAAGATGCCGATGACGGTTTTCACGTCGGTAATCGTGCCATCCTTGACCCAGTCGAGCAGCTGCGGCACCGTGGCCGTGAACGTTTCCAAAAATTCGCCCTCGTCGAGCTGGCGTTCGCCGGCCACCAGGCCGCGTGCCAAAAACAGCTCCAGGTGCTCGTCGGAATACGCGATGGCGTTATGGATGGTGGAGACGAATTGCCAGTCGCTGGCCGTATAGCCCGTCTCTTCCAGCAACTCGCGCTGGGCGCAAGCCAGGTGGGGTTCTCCTGCATCGATCTTGCCGGCGGGGAATTCGATGAAGACCCGGTCCAGCGGATAGCGGTACTGGCGTTCCATCAGCACCGTGCCATCGTCGAGCAGCGGCAGGATGACGACGGCGCCCGGATGCAGGACGAATTCGCGCGCCGTAATCTTGCCGTCAGGCAGCGCGACCCGGTCGCGCTGCACGCGCAGGAAGCCGCCCTGGTAGACGAGCTCACCGTCCACCTTGGTTTCAATCAGATTCGTATCCATGGAATTCCTTTATTCAATAAAAAACGGCGCCAGAGGCGCCGCTTTCGGAGGATGGTGCCTAGCGGCGTTTACGCAGATAACGAGTCACGAAACCTGGGAAAGCCAGCACCAGGAACAGACAGCCGGTGATGGCGTAAAACTCCCACGTCTGCGGGAAACCGTTGCCGATGCGCGCTTCGAGCGCGAACGCCACGGCGCCGACGATGAAGTACAGAATCACCATCTCCAGCAGGCGCAGCGCCAGCGGCTTGCGCCAGCCTTTGCTGCCCTCTGCCTGCGCCGCCCTTTTCAGGGGCACGGCGGCAAACAGTTTCTCGTTCAGGAAAGGCAGGTTGGCGCCCAGGATGCCCAGGGCGATCACCAGCCAGCTCGAGGCGGTGACATCCATCGGTCAGGACGCCAGGGTCTTGGTGATGGCAGTCGCGCAGGCAGCCAGGATGCTGTTAGGCATCACACCCAGCGCCAGGACGAACACGCCGTTCAGGGCCAGCACGACGCGCATGTCGCCATGCACGACCAGCGCGTTGCTGTCGGTCGGTTCGTCGAACCACATCATTTTCACGACGCGCAGGTAGTAGAAGGCACCGATCAGCGAGAACAGCACGGCAGCGATGGTCAGCCACAGCTGGCCCGTGGCCAGCACGGAAGCGAGCACCGAGTACTTGGCCATGAAGCCCATCAGCGGCGGCACGCCGGCCAGCGAGAACATGAACAGGGTCATCACCAGCGCGAAGATCGGGCTGCGTTTGCCCAGGCCCTTGAAGTCGGCCAGTTCTTCTGCTTCGAAACCATTACGTGCCAACAACATAATCACGCCAAAGGTACCCAGGGTGGTGAACACGTAGGTGATGACGTAGTACATCGAAGCGCCGTAGGCGGTGGCTGCGCCAGCCGCGTTCAGGGTGTTGTTCGGTGCGTCAACGGTACCGGACAGCAAGCCCAGCAGAACGAAGCCCATTTGCGCGATGGTCGAGTACGCCAACATGCGCTTCAGGTTGGTTTGCGCGATGGCGGTGAAGTTACCGATGGCCAGCGACATCACGGCCAGCACCAGCAGCATTTGCTGCCAGTCATGCGCCATCGGCAGCAAGCCTTCGGCCAGCAAGCGCAGAGTGATGGCGAAGGCAGCCAGTTTCGGTGCCGCGCCCAGCAGCAGGGTCACGGCCGTCGGCGAACCTTGATACACGTCAGGCACCCACATGTGGAATGGCACGACGCCCAGTTTGAAGGCCAGGCCGGCTACCAGGAACACCAGGCCGAAGACCATGATGGTGCCGTTGGTCTTGCCGTTTTCCAGCGCCACGCGCAGTTCGCCCAGATCCAGGGTGCCGGAGGCGCCGTACAGCATCGAGATACCGTACAACATGAAACCGGAGGCCAGCGCGCCCAGGATGAAGTATTTCATGGCCGCTTCCGTGGCCTTGGCATTGTCACGACGCAAGGCGATCAGCGCGTACAGCGACAGCGACATCAGTTCCAGACCCAGGTAGATGATCAGGAAGTTGTTGGCCGAGATCATGATCATCTGGCCCAGCAGTGCAAACAGGGCCAGCACGTAGAACTCGCCGCCCAGGTTACCCGACAGCATGCTGCGGTCGGTGGCATAGGCACGCGAGTAGATCAGAGTCAGCGCCACGGCGCCGTACGAGAACAGTTTCAGCAACTGCGACATCGGGTCCGACACGAACATGTTGTGGAACGTGTAGACGGTGGTGCCCGCATTGAAGTCGCCCACGGTCAGCAAGGCGCAGCCGGCCAGGGTCAGCAAGGACAGCGCATAGGTGATCGAACGCTTCGCCGCAGGCAAGAACATATCGATCAGCAAGAGCGCCGACGTGGCGATCAGCAGAAAGATTTCCGCGTACAGCGGTACCAGATTAGGTGCATTAGTCATGTTATCGGTCTTCTATTTAAGGCAACTTGCTGGTGGCGACATGCTGCAGCAGGTCAGCAACCGAAGTTTGCATCGTGTCGGTGAACGGGGCTGGGTACAGACCCATCACGAGCACGGCGATGGCCAGCACAGCAAGCATGAAGAATTCACGTTTGTTGATGTCGGTCAGTTCGGCCACATGCTTGTTCTTGATCTTGCCGAACACCACGCGCTTGGCCATCCACAGCGAGTACGCCGCGCCCCAGATCAGTGCCGTTGCAGCCAGCAGACCAATCCAGAAGTTGTACTTCACCGCGCCCAGGATCACCATGAACTCGCCGACGAAGCCGGAAGTCGCTGGCAGACCGCAGTTGGCCATCGAGAACAGCACGAAGAAGGCGGCAAATTTCGGCATGCGGTTCACGACGCCGCCGTAGTCGGCGATGTTGCGGGTATGCATGCGGTCATACAGCACGCCGATGCACAGGAACATCGCGCCGGAGATGAAGCCGTGCGAAACCATCTGCACGATACCGCCCTGCACCGAAATGTCGTTGAACATGAAGAAGCCCAGGGTCACGAAGCCCATGTGCGCGATCGACGAATAGGCGACCAGTTTTTTCATGTCGGTTTGCACCAGGGCAACCAGACCGATGTAGATGACGGCGATCAGCGACAAGGCGATCATGAAGCCCGACAGGTAGTGGCTGGCGTCCGGCGTGATCGGCAGCGAAAAACGCAGGAAACCATACGCGCCCAGTTTCAGCATGATGGCGGCCAGCACGGCGGAACCGCCCGTAGGCGCTTCCACGTGGACGTCCGGCAACCACGTGTGGACAGGGAACATCGGCACTTTGACGGCAAACGCCATCAGGAAGGCCAGGAAAATGAAGATCTGCTCGTTCATCGTCAGCTTGAACGCATGCCAGGCCAGGATGTCGAAGGTACCCGTCACATTGCGCAGGTAGATGATGGCAACCAGGGTCAGCAGCGAACCGAAGAAGGTGTACAGGAAGAACTTGAACGACGCGTACACGCGGTTCGAACCGCCCCAGATACCGATGATGATGAACATCGGGATCAGGGTTGCTTCAAAGAAGAAGTAGAACAGCAAGCCGTCCAGCGCGCAGAACACGCCGATCATCAGGCCCGACAGGATCAGGAAGGCACCCATGTACTGGGCGATGCGCTTCTCGATCACTTGCCAGGCGGAAATGACGACGATGACCGTGATGAAGGCCGTCAGTGGAATGAACCACAGCGACAGGCCGTCGATACCCAGCGAGTACCAGATATTGAAGGTTGCTATCCACGGTGCTTTTTCGACGAATTGCATGCCGTGTGCGGCGTTGTCGAAATGCTGGATCAGCGGCAAGGTGCACAGCATGCTGAGCACGGCGCCAGCCAGCGACAGCCAGCGGGTAAAGCCCGCTTTGCTGTCACGGCCGAGAGCCAGGACCAGGACGCCGCAAATGATCGGCACCCAGATCGACAGACTCAGGTAAGGAGGTAGTGTAGAAATCGTAGACTGCATCATGGTTCTCAGTATTCTTTTATCAGGTCAGCTTACTTAGCGGGCCAGAATGGCAGGAAATAGATCAGGAAGCCCAGCACACCCAGGATCATCACGAATGCATAGTGATAGATGTAGCCGGTCTGCAGCACTCGCGACAGCGAAGACAGCCAGGCGACGACCTTGGCGCTACCGTTGACCAGCAGGCCATCGATCAGCTTCTTGTCACCGAAGTTCCACAGGCCATTACCCAGCAAGCGGGCACCGCTGGCGAACACGACTTCATTGAACTTGTCCATGTAGTACTTGTTGTCCAGCAGGGTGTGGATCGCGTGGAACTTGGCAAAGAACCAGGCCGGCACACGCGGGTTGACCATGTAGCAGTAGTAGGCTGCCACCACGCCGGACAATGCCAGCCAGAACGGTGCCGTCGACAGGCCGTGGATCGCCATCGCCATTGCGCCGTGGAATTCATGCGACAACTCTTCCATTGCTGGATGGTTTTCGCCAACGAAGATCACGCCCTTGAAGAAATCGCCATGCAGCATCGGGCCGATCGTCAGGTAGCCGATGATCAGCGACGGAATCGCCAGCATCACCAGCGGGAACCATACGACGAATGGGGATTCATGCGGCTTCTGGCCAGGTTCCAGACCGTGATGCGCGTGGTCGTCTTCCTCTTCCTCATGATGGTCGTCATGCGCATCGCCGTGCGCGCCATGGGCCGCTTTCGGTGCGTGATGGTCGTCGTGACCATGCGCGTGCGCCTGGCCGAAACGTTCCTTGCCGTGGAAGACGAGGAAATACATGCGGAACGAGTAGAAGGCGGTGACGAAGACGCCAGCCAGCACGGCGAACTGGGCAAAACCAGCGCCCCAGATGTGCGTCGCTTCGACGGCTTCGATGATGCTGTCTTTCGAGTAGAAACCGGAGAACAGCGGCGTGCCGATCAGGGCCAGCGAACCGACCAGGGAAGTGATCCAGGTGATCGGCATGTACTTGCGCAGGCCACCCATGTTGCGGATGTCCTGGTCATGGTGCATGCCGATGATGACGGAACCGGCGCCCAGGAACAGCAGTGCCTTGAAGAATGCGTGCGTCATCAGGTGGAACACTGCCACGGAGTACGCGGACGAACCCAGCGCCACGGTCATGTAGCCCAGCTGCGACAGAGTCGAGTAAGCAACGACGCGCTTGATGTCGTTCTGGATGATGCCCAGGAAGCCCATGAACAGTGCCGTGATGGAACCGATCACCAGGATGAAGGACAGTGCCGTGTCGGACAGTTCGAACAGCGGCGACATGCGCGAGACCATGAAGATACCGGCCGTCACCATCGTTGCGGCGTGAATCAGTGCCGAGATCGGAGTAGGACCTTCCATCGAGTCAGGCAGCCACACGTGCAGCGGGAACTGCGCCGATTTGCCCATCGCGCCGATGAACAGGCAGATGCAGGCAACGGTCAGCAGGGCCCAGTCGGTGCCTGGCAGGCTCAACAGCGCCAGTTCGTCTTTCTTGGCGAACACTTCCTGGTAGTTCATGGTGCCGGCGTAGGCCAGCAGCAGGCCGATGCCCAGGATGAAGCCGAAGTCGCCCACGCGGTTGACGAGGAACGCTTTCATGTTGGCCACGATGGCCGTCGGACGCTGGTACCAGAAACCGATCAGCAGGTAAGAAACCAGGCCCACGGCTTCCCAACCGAAGAACAGTTGCAGGAAGTTGTTGGCCATGACCAGCATCAGCATCGAGAACGTGAACAGCGAGATGTAGGCGAAGAAGCGGTTGTAGCCTTCGTCATCCTTCATGTAGCCGATCGTGTAGATGTGCACCATCAGGGAGACGAAGGTGACCACGCACATCATCATCGCCGACAGCGAATCGATCTGGAAGCCCACTTCCATCTTCAAGGTGCCGATCGTCATCCAGTTATAGATCGTGCCATTGAATGTCGCGCCATCCATCACTGCCAGCAGTGTCTGCACGGACAGGATGAACGCAATCAGTACGCCCAGGATCGTCGCGGTATGCGACGTCTTGCGTCCGACCAAATTACCCAGGAACTGGGTGCCAAGCAAACCTGCAATCGCGGCACCGGCCAGCGGCGCCAGCGGTACGGCAAGAAGGAGGTTAGGGTTGAGGAGTTGCCCCGCCATGATGAACCTTAATCGTTATTATTCGAGAGATCGAGTCTGAAAAACATCAGCCTTTGAGGCTGTCCAGGTCTTCGACGTTGATGGTATCCAGATTGCGGAACATCACCACCAGAATAGCCAGACCGATAGCCGACTCAGCGGCGGCAACCGTCAGGATGAAGAAAACGAAGATCTGACCGGCCGCGTCGCCCATGAAATGGGAGAACGCGATGAAATTCATATTCACCGCCAGCAGCATCAATTCGATTGCCATCAGCAATACGATGATGTTCTTGCGGTTCAGGAAAATACCGACGATCGAGATTGCGAACAGGATCGCGCCCAGGACCAAAAAATGTGTGAGCGATAATGTCATGGTGCCTCCTTAACTTCCGGCTCAGCCGCAGGACGCTCGACAACCGCGTCCATCTTGATGATCTTCAGGCGGTCGTTGCGCTTGACGCGTACCGCATCGCCTGGAGCAAAATGCTTGGTGTCCTTGCGTTTACGCAGGGTCAGTGCAACCGCGGCAACGATGGCCACCAGCAGCACGACGGCAGCGATCTCGAAGGCGAACACATATTTCGTGTAGATCAGCAGGCCCAGTTCCTTGGTGCCGCCCAGGTTGACGTTCACCGGAGCGATGCTAGGCGCAAAGTTGCGGAAACCGTGCCACAGGACAGCGGCCATTTCCAGCACAATGATCACGCCCACCGTCACGGACAGCGGCAAATAGCCCCAGAAACCTTCGCGCATGCGGTCGATATTGATATCGAGCATCATGACCACGAAGAGGAACAGCACCATCACGGCGCCGACATACACCAAGACCAGCACGATGGCCAGGAATTCAGCTTGCAGCAGCATCCAGATGCCCGCTGCGGAAAAGAAGGACAGCACCAGGAACAGTACTGCGTGGACCGGATTACGGGCCGTGATGACGCGCGTCGCTGCCAGAATCAAGATCAGCGCGAAGGCGTAAAACAAAATTGTTTTAAAGTCCATAAAAAACCCAATAGACGTACAGATGAACGAGGGGCGCGCCGCAGCCAGGGGCTACGGCGCATCCATCAGCGATAAGGTGCGTCGGCGGCGCGCGCAGCGGCGATGTCATTTTCATAACGATCACCTACGGCCAGCAACATCTCTTTCGTGTAATACAAATCCCCGCGTTTCTCGCCGTGGTATTCCAGGATTTGCGTCTCGACGATCGAATCGACCGGGCAGGACTCTTCGCAGAAACCGCAGAAGATGCACTTGGTCAAGTCGATATCGTAACGCGTGGTGCGGCGCGAACCGTCGTCACGCTGTTCCGATTCGATCGTGATGGCCATCGCCGGGCAAACCGCTTCGCACAGTTTGCAGGCGATGCAACGTTCCTCGCCGTTCGGGTAGCGGCGCAGCGCGTGCAAGCCACGGAAACGCGGCGAGATCGGTGTTTTCTCTTCCGGGAATTGCACCGTGATCTTGCGCGAAAACATGTACTTGCCTGTCAACGCCATGCCCTTGATCAGCTCGCCTAACAAGAGGCTGCTGAAGAAATCTTTTACCTTATCCATTCGTATGCACTCTCTTACTTCCAAATATTCCAGGATGTCTGCATCCAGGCAGCGACGAAGACCAGGTAGACCAGCGTCAACGGGATAAACACTTTCCAGCCGAGGCGCATGATCTGGTCATAACGGTAGCGTGGGAAAGTACCGCGCACCCAGATGAACACCGACACGATGAAGAAGGTCTTGGCGAACAGCCAGAAGAAGCCGCCGAAACCACCCCAGAACTCGAGGAAGGCAAATGGTGCGGACCAGCCACCGAGGAACATGATCGAAGCCAGGGCGCCGATCAGGATCATGTTGGCGTATTCGGCCAGCATGAACATGGCGTAGGCCATGCCCGAGTACTCGACCATGTGGCCGGCAACGATTTCCGACTCGCCTTCGACGACGTCGAACGGGTGACGGTTGGCTTCAGCCAGGCCCGACACCAGGTAGATGACGAACATCGGCAGCAACGGCAACCAGTTCCACGACAGGAAGTTCACGCCCTTGTCAGCGAAGAAGCCGATTTGCTGGCCGCTGACGATGTCGATGAAGTTCAGGCTGCCCGAGACCATCAGCACGATGACCATCACGAAGCCCATCGGGATTTCATACGAAATCATCTGTGCCGAAGCACGCATGGCGCCCATGAACGAGTACTTCGAGTTCGAAGCCCAGCCGGCGATGATGATGCCGTAGACTTCCATCGAGGTAATCGCCAGCAGCATCAGCAAGCCCGCGTTGACGTTGGCCAGCACGGCTTGCGGACCGAACGGCACGACCGACCAGGCGGCCAGGGCCGGCATGATGGTCATGATTGGGCCGATCACGAACAGGCCCTTGGCGGCCTTGGACGGGATGATGATCTCTTTGAACAAGAGTTTCAGCGCATCGGCGATCGGCTGCAGCAAGCCCAGCGGACCCACGCGGTTCGGGCCGACGCGGATCTGGATCCAGCCGATCAGCTTGCGTTCCCACAAGGTCAGGTAGGCAACCAGGCCCATCAGCGGCAACAACACGCACAGGATCTTGATCAGGGTCCAGAAGAACGGCCACGAGCCGCCCAGCAAATCCTGG
Organism: Janthinobacterium salmonicoloratum; assembly: GCF_051380845.1. NCBI lineage: Bacteria > Pseudomonadati > Pseudomonadota > Betaproteobacteria > Burkholderiales > Oxalobacteraceae > Janthinobacterium > Janthinobacterium salmonicoloratum. The sequence goes on from NZ_JBNYXV010000001.1 coordinate 1,298,361, forward strand.
CCACTGCTGTTGATGACGTTTACAAATTCAGGCAGAGCCATCAGATTTTCCCCTCTGCTGTTTCAACTGTGATGTCACCGAACATGCCGCCCAGGCTAGCCGTCGAGGCATGCGCCGCCGACACTTTCACCACATTGGCTGGCAGGCCGGCATGAATTGCCGCCACCAGGATGGCGCTGCCGGAGCCTTGCGCCACTTTGACCTTGTCGCCCGCCTTGATGCCCAGCTTTTCAGCCAGCGCCAGGGACAGGTGCGCTTGCGGCGCGGCGCCATCGACCGTGCGCAGCAGCGGTTCGGAGCGGCGTACCAGCGCGTCGGCGAAGTAGATCGGCACGTCGGCGATGCGTTGCAGCGCTGGCGAAGCCGGTGCGTACGATGCCGCTTCCGGCGCGTTCTTGGCGATGTTGTTCAGCTGTGCCGACAAATCGGTCACGCCGGCGCCAAACGCTTCGTCGCGGATCGCTTCGGAGGTGTCGTAGTCGAAACCGGCCAGGCCCAGGATGTTGCCCAGGACGCGCAGCACTTTCCAGGCTGGACGGGTTTCCGCCAGCGGTTTGACGGTGCCGTTGAAGCTTTGCGCGCGGCCTTCGCAGTTGACGAAGGTGCCCGAGGTTTCAGCGAACGGAGCGATCGGCAGCAAGACATCGGCGTAGTCCATGCCGTGCTTGAAAGCGGACATGGCCACGACCATGTCGGCGCCATCCAGGGCGGCGCGGGCCGCTTGTGGATTGGCGGCATCGAGTTCCGGCTCGGCGTGCAGCAGCACGTAAGCTTTTTTCGGCACGGCAAAAGCAGCTTGCACGTTGGCGCGCGGCTTGGCGACCAGGTGCGCGCCAACCGTATTGGCCGCTTCCGTCAGGTAACCGAGCTTGGCGCCCGTCTGTTCGGCGATCCATTGCGCGGCAGCATGCAGTTGCGACGCTTGCGGGTGTTGCGTTGCCGCGTTACCCAGCAGCACCGCGCCGTTGTCACCAGCCATCAGGCTGGCGGCGATGGCGACAGCCACGTCCGAAGCGGTCACCGCTTCAAAACCGTTTGGCGCGGCGATTTCCTTGGCTTTGGCAACCGCGACAACCACTTCCGACAAGGCCGCCAGCCAATCGCTTGGTGCAACGATCATCTTGTTGGCGATGGTGATCAGCTGGTCATCGTCGGAGGCGTGCAGGATCGACAGCTTGGCGCCGCCCTTGACGGACGCGCGCAGACGCGTGGCCAGCAATGGGTGATCCTTGCGCAGGAACGAGCCGATGACGAAGGCGCGCTTGATCTGGCCAAATTCGTTGATCGGCATGCCCAGCCATGGCTTGACGCCGGCGTCCAGCGCGAAGTCGGTCTGGCGCAGGCGGAAGTCGACGTTCTCGGAACCGAGACCGTTGGCCACTTTTTGCAGCAGTACCAGCTCTTCGACCGTCGAATGCGGCGTTGCCAGCGCGGCGATGGCGTCGGCGCCATGCTCGTGCTTGATATTTTTCAGGCCGTGCGCCACGTATTCCAGCGCCGTCTGCCAATCGACTTCTTTCCACTCGTTGCCTTGTTTCAGCATTGGGGAAGTCAGGCGTTCGGCACTGTCCAGCGCTTCGTACGAGAAACGGTCCTTGTCCGAGATCCAGCACTCGTTGACGGCTTCGTTTTCCAGCGGCAATACGCGCTTGACCTTGCCAGCTTTCACTTGCACGATCAGGTTCGCGCCCAAGCCGTCATGCGGGCTGACCGATTTGCGGCGCGACAGTTCCCACGTACGGGCACTGTAGCGGAACGGCTTCGAGGTCAGTGCGCCGACCGGGCACAGGTCGATCATGTTGCCCGACAGTTCGGAGTCGACCGTCTGGCCGACGAAGGACACGATTTCCGAGTGTTCGCCGCGGCCGATCATGCCCAGCTCCATCACGCCGGCCACTTCCTGGCCAAAGCGTACGCAGCGGGTGCACTGGATGCAGCGCGACATTTCCTGCATGGAAACCAGCGGACCGGCTTCCTTCGGCTGCACGACGCGCTTGTCTTCCTTGTAGCGCGATTCGCTCTTGCCATAGCCCACTGCCAAGTCTTGCAACTGGCATTCGCCGCCCTGATCGCAGATAGGGCAATCGAGCGGGTGGTTAATCAGCAAGAATTCCATGACCGACTTTTGCGCCTGCACAGCTTTATCGCTGGCGGAGCGCACGATCATGCCGGCACTGACCGGGGTCGCACAAGCGGGCAAAGGCTTGGGCGCCTTTTCCACTTCGACCAGGCACATGCGGCAGTTCGCTGCGATCGACAATTTCTTGTGATAGCAGAAGTGCGGAATGTAGGTTCCCAATTTGTTGGCGGCGTCCATCACCATGCTACCAGCAGGGACTTCGACTTTTTTGCCGTCTATTTCGATTTCAACCATGGTGATCGTTACCTGACGCAGCTTAGATATATGCGGGCACTAAGCAATGCTTGTGCTCGATATGATATTCAAATTCTTCACGGAAATTCTTAATGAAGGCCCGTACCGGCATGGCAGCCGCATCGCCCAGCGCGCAAATGGTGCGGCCCTGGATGTTGTCGGCGATCGAGTTGAGCATATCCAGGTCGTCTGGACGACCCTGCCCCTGCTCGATGCGGTGCACCATGCGGTACATCCAGCCTGTGCCTTCACGGCAAGGCGTACACTGGCCGCACGATTCTTCAAAGTAGAAGTAGGACAGGCGTTCCAGCGCCTTTACCATGCAGCGTGTTTCGTCCATCACGATGACGGCGCCCGAACCCAACATCGAACCGGCTTTCGCGATCGAGTCGTAGTCCAGGTCGGTCTGCATCATGATGTCGCCGCGGATCACCGGAGCGGACGAGCCGCCAGGGATCACGGCCTTGATCTTTTTGCCACCGCGCATGCCGCCTGCCAGTTCCAGCAGGGTCGCAAACGGGGTGCCGAGCGGTACTTCGTAGTTGCCCGGCTTTTCCACATCGCCCGAGATCGAGAAGATCTTCGAACCGCCATTGTTCGGCTTGCCCATCGCCAGGTATTTCTCTGGACCGATGTTCAGCACGAAGGGCACGGCCGCGAAGGTTTCCGTGTTGTTGATCGTCGTCGGCTTGCCGTACAGGCCAAACGAAGCAGGGAAAGGCGGCTTGAAGCGCGGCTGGCCTTTCTTGCCTTCCAGCGACTCCAGCAGGGCCGTTTCTTCACCGCAGATGTAGGCGCCATAACCATGGTGCGCATGCAACTGGAACGAGAACTCGCTGCCCATGATCTTGTCACCGAGGAAACCGGCGGCGCGCGCCTCTTCCAGCGCTTCTTCGAAACGCAGGTATTCCTGGAAGATTTCACCGTGGATATAGTTATAGCCGACAGTGATGCCCATCGCATAAGCGCCAATGGCCATGCCTTCGATCAGGGCATGGGGATTGTAACGAATGATGTCGCGGTCCTTGAAAGTGCCCGGTTCGCCTTCATCTGTATTGCAGACGAGGTATTTCTGACCCGGGAACTGGCGCGGCATGAAGCTCCACTTCAAGCCGGTAGGAAAACCCGCGCCGCCACGGCCGCGCAAGGACGAAGCCTTGAGGTCGGCGATGATCTGTTCCGGCGTGATTTTCTCTTTCAGGATACGCCGCAGGGCGCTATAGCCGCCGCGGTTCACATAATCTTGCAAATGCCAGTTCTTGCCATCCAGATCCTTCAGGATCAATGGATCGATATGGCGGTTGTGGAGTGACGTCATTTCTTGAGTTCCTCCAGCATGGCGTCGATTTTCTCGTTCGACATCCAGCTGCACATGGTTTTATTACTGACCAGCAAGACAGGCGCATCGCCGCAAGCACCCATGCACTCGCCTTCAACCAGGGTGAACTGGCCGTCTGCGGTGGTTTCGCGGAAATCGATACCCAGTTTCTGCTTCAGGTAGTCTGCAGCGCGCACGCCGCCCGACAGGGCGCATGGCAGGTTGGTGCATACGGTGATCTTGTGCTTGCCCACGGGCTTGACGTTGTACATATTGTAGAACGTGGCCACTTCCTGCACGGCAATCGCCGGCATGCCGATGTAATCGGCCAGTTCCTTCATGGTTTCCGGCGCCAGCCAGCCCAGTTCATCCTGGGCGTGGGCCAGCGCGGCCATGACGGCCGACTGACGCTGGTCGGCCGGGTACTTGGCCAGCTCGCGGTCAATTTTCTTATAGCATTGCTCTGATAACAACATACTTTTTGCCTCTTAGCGGTCAATACTGCCGAACACGATATCTTGCGTCCCGATGATGGTCACGGCGTCGGCAAGCATGTGCCCACGCGCCATCTCGTCGAGCGACTGCAAGTGAGCGTAGTCTGGCGCGCGCAGTTTCATGCGGTACGGCTTGTTGGCGCCATCGGACACCAGATACACGCCGAACTCGCCCTTCGGATGCTCCACGGCACTGTAGGCCTCGCCTGGCGGCACGTGGAAACCTTCCGTAAACAGCTTGAAGTGGTGAATCAGCGATTCCATGTTGGTCTTCATGTCGACGCGGCCCGGAGGCGCCACCTTGCGGTTGCTGGTCATGACAGGACCTTCATTGTTGCGCAGCCACTCCACGCATTGCTTGATGATGCGGTTCGACTGGCGCAGCTCTTCCACGCGGACCAGGTAGCGGTCGTAGCAATCGCCGTTGGTGCCGATAGGAATGTCGAAGTCCATCAGGTCGTACACTTCGTACGGCTGTTTCTTGCGCAAGTCCCACTGCACGCCCGAGCCGCGCAACATGGCGCCCGTAAAGCCCATGGCCAGCGCATCTTCCGGCGAGACCACGCCGATGCCGACGGTACGCTGTTTCCAGATACGGTTGTCGGTCAGCAGGGTTTCGTACTCGTCCACGGAATTCGGGAAACGGCGCGCGAAGTCTTCGATGAAGTCCAGCAGGGAACCCTGGCGGTTTTCATTGAGCTTGCCGATCGCCTTGGCATTGCGGATGATCGACGCCTTGTGCTGCGGCATCGAATCCGGCAGGTCGCGGTACACGCCGCCCGGACGGTAGTAAGCCGCGTGCATGCGCGCGCCCGAGACTGCCTCGTAGGCGTCGAACAAGTCTTCGCGGTCGCGGAAGCAATACAGGAACGGACCCATGGCGCCAACGTCCAGCGCGTGGGTACCGAGCCACATCAGGTGATTCAGGATACGCGTCATCTCGTCGAACATGACGCGGATGTATTGCGCGCGCAGCGGCACTTCCAGGCCCAGCATCTTTTCGATGGCCATCACGTACGCATGTTCATTGCACATCATCGACACATAGTCGAGACGGTCCATGTACGGTACGGATTGCAAATAGGTCTTTTGCTCGGCCAGCTTTTCGGTGGCGCGGTGCAGCAGACCGATATGCGGGTCGGCGCGCTGGATGACTTCGCCATCCATTTCCAGCACCAGGCGCAGCACACCGTGCGCGGCCGGATGCTGCGGCCCAAAGTTCAGGGTGTAGTTCTTAATCTCAGCCATTATTTCATCCCGTAATGTTCTTCGCGGATCACGCGCGGCACGTTTTCCCGCGGCTCGATCGTCACGGGCTGGTAAATCACGCGCTTTTGTTCCGGATCGTAGCGCATCTCGACATAGCCGGAGACGGGGAAATCCTTGCGGAACGGATGGCCGATAAAACCGTAGTCGGTCAGCAGGCGACGCAAGTCGTTGTGGCCTTCGAAGAGGATGCCCAGCAGGTCGAACGCTTCGCGCTCGTACCAGTTGACGGCACGCCAGATGTTCACCACGGAAGGCAGCAGCGGCATGTCGTCGTCCGGTGCGAACACGCGCACGCGTACGCGCCAGTTGTGCTTGACCGACAGCAAGTGCGAGACGGCCGCAAAACGCAGGCCATCCCAGCTACCGTCGCCATAGGTCGAGTAGTCGACGCCGCACAGGTCGAGCAACTGCTCGAAATGCAGGGTCGGATCGTCGCGCAAGGTCTGCATCACGGCCAGATAGTCCTCGGCCTTGACGACCAGGGTGACTTCGCCCAGTGCAACAGTCGTGCTAACGCGATCGCCCAGGGCAGTGCCGAGGGCGTTTTGCAATACTTCTAAATGTGTTGTCATAATCTGAAGCGGCCCGGTTAGCGTGCGATCGTGCTGGTACGCTTGATCTTGTTCTGCAACTGCATGATGCCGTACAGCAAGGCTTCGGCGGTCGGAGGACAGCCAGGCACATACACGTCAACGGGCACGATGCGGTCGCAACCGCGCACCACGGAGTAGGAGTAATGGTAGTACCCGCCGCCATTGGCGCAGGAACCCATCGAAATGACCCAGCGTGGCTCTGCCATCTGGTCGTAGACCTTGCGCAAGGCCGGCGCCATCTTGTTGCACAGGGTGCCGGCAACGATCATGACGTCGGACTGACGCGGCGACGGACGAAACACGACGCCGAAACGGTCCATATCGTAGCGGGCTGCGCCCACATGCATCATTTCGACCGCACAGCAGGCCAGACCGAACGTCATCGGGAACATAGACCCGGTGCGCGCCCAGTTGATCAGCTTGTCGGCCGAGGTGGTGATGAAACCTTCGCTTAATACGCCTTCAATAGCCATGGCTTATTCCCAGTCAAGGGCACCTTTCTTCCAAATGTACCAAAATCCGACCACGAATTCAGCGATGAACACCATCATCGTGACGAAACCGGCCCAGCCCAGGTCGCGCATTGCAACGCCCCATGGGAAAAAGAATGCCGTTTCCAGATCGAACAAAATAAACAGGATTGCGACCAGATAGTAGCGCACATCAAATTTCATGCGCGCGTCTTCGAATGCTTCAAAGCCACATTCGTACGGGGAGAGTTTTGCTGCGTCGGGCTTGTTAGGACCTAACAGGCGCCCCAGGAGCTGGGGAGCGATACCGACACCAAGGCCGATAATAATAAACAGCAGGACGGGGAAGTAATTTTCGAGGTTCACGATTGATAAGCTTATATTGAACGATCGGTTAAATGAGGACGCTGCGATCATTTGCAGCGTATCTAACGCACGACCCCAATCAAAGCTAAGACCAGGATCGAACGACACATCCTCGTAAAAAAAGCCAGCAACTTTGTACGAGCCATGGCTCGTGCGCCGTTGCTGGCTTCTGATTTCTGGTGCCGACGACGAGACTCGAACTCGTACAGCTTTCGCCACTACCCCCTCAAGATAGCGTGTCTACCAATTTCACCACGTCGGCGGTAAGGCCCGTATTCTACTCTGCTTTGCCGCTAAAGTTAATGCACAAATGCATCAAAACACAGATAAAAACGATAAATTTTTACATCTTCCAGCGCGCCACGATTTTTTCCTGTCGCACTGCTGAAACATTGAGCAATAATCTGCCCGTAATGAGAATTACTCTCGATGAGGTGTCGAGATACTACTCAGCGACCACTCAGTTACCACTAATTTACTTCGGAATCGCGCCTGCCGGCGTGCTGGCAACCGGTGCCGCCGCTGCCGGAGCGCTGGCCGCCGGCGCCGCAGGGGCTGCTGGCACCGTCGTCGGGATCGCGCCCGCGCCGGTGACCGGCACTGGCTTGACGACTTTATCCATCACGCCGCCGCCCACCGTGGTGGCGCGCTGATTGGCCATCAGCGACAGGGCCAGGGTGGCGCCGAAGAAGATCGCGGCGGCAACGCCCGTCGATTTCGACATGAAGTTCGACGAACCCGTCGCACCGAACAGGCTGCCCGAAGCGCCCGAACCGAAGGCGGCGCCCATGTCGGCGCCCTTGCCGTGCTGCAGCAACACCAGCGCGATAATCGACAATGCCGAAATAACCTGTACTACCACTACCAGATTGAACATCATGTTCATTGCAATTCCATTCTTAGTTTAAAGTAATTCAATCAGCGGCGTGAATAATCGCCAGGAAATCCGCCGCCTTCAATGCTGCTCCACCGATCAGACCGCCATCGATATCCGGCATCGCCATCAATTCTTTTGCGTTCTCTGGCTTCATGCTGCCGCCGTACAGGATTTGCACGCCGGCGGCCGCTACCGCATTCTTTACCACCAGCTGGCCGCGCAATACCTGATGCACGTCCTGCGCCATTTGTGGCGTGGCTGTCTTGCCCGTACCAATAGCCCAGACTGGCTCATAGGCCAGCACCAGTTTCGCCACGTCGTCGTCGCCAATGGCCGCCAGCACGGCGCCCAGTTGCTGCGCCACCACGGCATTGGTCTGGCCCGCTTCGCGCTGCGCCAGCGTCTCGCCGATGCAGACGATAGGCGTGATGCCCGTCGCCAGCGCGGCAACCGTCTTGGCCGCCACCTGCGCATCGCTCTCGCCATGGTAGGCGCGGCGCTCGGAATGCCCGATCACCACATAGCTGCAGCCAAAATCCTGCAGCATGGCGGTCGAGATTTCTCCCGTGTAGGCGCCGCTGGCGTGCGCGGAAACATCCTGCGCACCCCAGCCGAGAGCCGTGCCTGCCAATTGCGCCTGGCACTGCGCCAGATACGGCGCAGGCACACAGACGGCGCTGGCGGCGCCAGAGGCAGCCAGGCCAGCAACTATTTCAGACAATAACACCGCGTTCGAGGTGCGACTGCCGTTCATTTTCCAATTACCGACGACGAGTTTGCGACGCATAGTAGCCTAAATTCTAATAACCCGTCATTCTAACTCCGGCACCGATGCCGGTCAAACAGGCAGTGCCCCGTTTCAGGCAACTTGCAACATGATCTTGCCCACGTGCGTGCTCGCTTCCATCAAGGCATGCGCCTCGTTGGCTTTTTCCAACGGGAAAGTTTGATAGATCACGGGCTTGATCTTGCCCGCCTCGATCAGCGGCCAGACAGTCGTGCGCAGGTGGTGCGCAATGGCCGCCTTGAAGGCGACGGGACGGGGGCGCAGGGTCGAGCCGCTGATGCTCAGGCGGCGGCGCAGCACTTGACCCAGGTCCAGGGTGGCCTTGGTGCCGCCCTGGACGGCGATCAGGCCGATGCGGCCATCGTCGGCCAGGCAGTCGATTTCGCGCGGCAGGTAGTCGCCCCCCACCATGTCGAGGATGACGTCGACACCCTTGCCAGCGGTCAATTCCTTGACGACGGCAACGAAATCTTCCGTGCGGTAGTTGATGCCCCGTTCGGCGCCCAGCGCCTCGCAGGCGCGCGCCTTCTCGTCGCTGCCGGCCGTGGCGAACACGCGGTGACCGAGCGCAGCCGCCAATTGAATGGCCGCCACGCCGATGCCGGAGGTGCCGCCCTGCACCAATAAGGTTTCGCCATCGGCCAGCGCGCAACGGTCAAACACATTGCTCCAGACGGTAAAGAAGTTTTCCGGCAGGGACGCGCCTTCCAGCGCCGTCAAGCCTTTCGGCAAGGGCAGGCACTGGCCGGCAGGCGCGGCACAGTACTCGGCATAGCCGCCGCCTTGCACCAGCGCGCAGACCAGGTCGCCCTTCCTGAATTCAGTGTTGCTGAAATCGCCATCGACGACTTCGCCCGCCACTTCCAGGCCGGGCAAGTCGGAGGCGCCGGCTGGCGGCGCATATTTTCCCAGGCGCTGCAGCACGTCGGGGCGGTTGATGCCTGCCGCGTGCACCTTGATCAGCAGTTCGCTCGCCTTATATTGCGGCATGGGACGTTGCGCAATCTGCAAAACGTCGGCGGGACCTGGCTGGCTGATGGCAACTGCACGCATGGCTGGACTCTTTCAAGGGGAAACGGCGATTGTACGCCAAGCCGCTTGCCCTTGCAGGCCCCCTCTTGAGGCCGCCCTATCCTCTTAACCGGCGCCCGTCTTCGACTGGCGCGGCAAGGGCGTGCCCGGCTTCCATTTCGCCGACAGGGCCTGCCCTTCCTCAACTTGCTCATGCGTCATCTTGCGCACCACGGCGGCGCGCTGGTCGGCCGCATTCGCGTTGCCATTCGCCGCCGCCAGGTTCCACAGCATGTAGGCGATGACGTTATCCTGCTGCACGCCGCCCATGTGGTAACGGTACATCAGGCCCAGCACCTGCTGCGCCTCGGCATGGTTCTGCTCGGCCGCCTTGCGGAACCAGCCCACGGCCTGCTTGTGGTCTTGCAGCACGGCGTTGCCCGTGTAATACATGGCGCCCACCACGTACTGGGCATCGGCCTTGCCCTGCTCGGCCGCCTTGCGGTGCCAGAACATGGCTTGCTTGTAATCCTGCGGCAAGCCCCGTCCCATGTAATACATCAAGCCCAGCAAATGCTGGGCATCGGCGTTGCCAGTCTTGGCCAGTGGCAATATTTCCTTGTAGGCTAGCGTGTAATTCTTGTTGTTGTAGGCACTGGCGCCTTCGGCGAAGCCAGCCCGCGCGGGTAGCTGTATCGTCAACAGCATGAGTAATGTAATGATCAGTTTTTTCATCGGAATGGGATGTGGTCTGACTACTTATTCTTGTCCTGCCAAAGGCCTGCGGCAGGATGCTTTTATTTCCAGCTAACTTTGCCCAGGCCCTCTACGCTGACATCGCGGTTGGCCGGCTTGCCGTACACCACCACCGAACCGAGGCCGCTCAAGTTCAGTTTGGCATTCGTATGCGCATTCACCGTGGCGTTGCCCAGGCCGCTCAACTCCAGGTTGACGGCATCGGCTTCGAATTGCTGCGCATTCAGGCTGCCCAAGCCGCCCAGGCTGGCTTTCAGGATACGCCCGCGCCCGCCCAGTACCACGGAACCGGCGCCCTGCAAGTCCAGCTCGGCCCGCTCATTATTGCCTATCCATATCTGCATACTGCCCACGCCGCCCAGGCTGGCATTGAGCTTGCGGTAGTCGCCCACCAGCTTGATGCTGCCCGCCCCTTCCAGCGACAGGGTCAGTTCCTCGCCCTTGAAGCCCGTGATATCCGTGCTGCCAAAACCTTCCGAGCTCAGTTCGCGCAAGTTCGGCAAGACCAGGTCGGCGCGGATCGACGACGGGCCGATCTTGAAGCCGCGCACTTCCGTTTCGATGTGCAGGGTGTCGCCGCTTTGCGCCGTGCTGACATCGGCGATGTAGCGCTTGTCGGCCGTGATGCTCAGCGAAGGCACGTTGCCCTGGCGAATGCGCACTTCCATTACGCCATCGAGCTTGACGCGCACCACGCGGGCGTCGACGTTGCGCATTTCCAGCAAGCGGGTCTCGGCGGCCGCGCCGCGCACGAGGCCCAAAGTCGCCAGGAACAGCAGCGCCAGTTGCAGTGTCTTTTTCATGTAATGCATCCTCGGTATCTTGTTTTTATGTTTCGCGGCGCCCTCGTGGAGCTCCAGCGCATTGCCACTGGCTGCCACTGTAGCAGCAGCAAAAATTGCTGACAATCAATTATACGAAACGGGCTTTTTCTGTGGCAGTCAGGCGCTTGGCCTTGACCACCACCACTTGCATGGCAGCCTTGTTCGCTGGCGCGGCCAGGGTGGCCGTGGAACTGGCCACTTGCAGGGCAGGGGCGGCCGGGGCGGTGGCGTAGCAGCTGGCGCTGAGCAGGATGACGGCGGCGACGGCAATGATTTCCATGTTTTTAGCGACGTTCATTTGAATCTCCTCGGGTGTCTGGCAGTGGGCTTGCGGTATGGTGTCACTATAGCCATACCACTCCCGGCAGACACGCCGATTGCGACGAACTGCGCTTTTGGCAGGCTGGCCTGACAAAAACGCGGATGAACGTGCCGATAAGCGTCGCGACTGCTGCGCTTAAAACTCTTCCCACTCGTCTGCGCCCGACTTGGCTGCCTTGACGGGCTTGGCCGGCGACAGCGCGCGGGCTGGCGCCCGCGGTGCAGGAGCGGCTGGCCTGGCCTTGAGGCGCGTCACGGGCGCAGGTGGCGCGGCAGGGCCCGCATCGCCCATGCGGAACATGCCGACAGCTTGCGCCAGGTCCACGGCCTGCTCCTGCAGGCTTTCCGCGGCAGCGGCGGCTTGCTCGACGAGGGCCGCGTTTTGCTGCGTCATGGTATCCATGTGCGTGACGGCCGTATTGATCTCGCCGATGCCGGCGCTCTGTTCGCGGCTGGCCACCGTGATCTCGCTCATGATGGCCGTCAATTGCTGCACCGACGCCACCACCTGGTCCATGGTCTGGCCCGCTTCATCGACGAGGCGGCCGCCCGCATCCACCTTCTCCACCGAGTCGCCGATCAATTCCTTGATTTCCTTGGCCGCGCCAGCAGACCTTTGCGCCAGGTTGCGCACTTCAGATGCCACCACGGCAAAGCCCCTGCCCTGCTCGCCCGCGCGTGCCGCCTCAACGGCCGCGTTCAGGGCCAGGATATTCGTCTGGAAGGCGATGCCGTCGATCACGCCGATGATGTCGACGATCTTGCGCGAGCTTTCCTGGATGCCTGCCATGGTGCCCACCACCTGTTGCACCACGCGGCCGCCCTTGGCTGCCACTTCCGAGGCGGACACGGCCAGCTCGTTGGCTGCGTGGGCGTTTTCCGCATTCTGCTTGACGGTCGAGGTCAGCTCATCCATCGAACTGGCTGTTTCTTCCAGCGCGCCCGCCTGCGCTTCCGTGCGTGACGACAGGTCGGCGTTTCCTGCGGCAATATCGGCTGATTCGCTGCGCACCAGGGTGCTGATGCTGCGGATCTGCACCAGTACGGTGGCGATCTTTTCGACGAACAAATTGAACGCCTTGGCAATCTGCGCCAGCTCGTCCGAACCTTGCGCGTCGAGGCGGCTGGTCAAGTCGCCGTCGCCCGTGGCGATCGCTTCCATCGCATCGCGCACCAGCCCCAGACGGCGCAAGGCGCGCGCCACCAGCGCGCTCAATACCGTGGCGGCCAGGACCAGCACCAGCAAGGCCGTCAGGGCCGAGGCGCGCAGCATGGAGCTCAGGGCCTGCGTCGCTTCTGCGCGGTCGAGCACGGTCGCCAGCAGCCAGTCGCTGCCCGGCACTTTACTCACATGCAAGATGCCGTTACGTTCGCCGAGGCGAATGGCGGCGCCATCGCCGCTCTTTTCGATTTCGGCCAGCGCCTGCGCGCTCAAGCCCGGGTCCAGCTCGGCCAGCGGTTTCAGGGTCAGCTTACCGTCCGGGTGGGCGATGATCTTGCCGCCGCCATCGACGAGGAAGGCGTAGCTGGACGCCGTTGGCTTGATCGAGGCGACGTTTTGCACCACGGCATCCATCATCACATCGGCCGCCATCACGCTTGTCACGCTGCCCTTGCCGCCCAGCGGCTCGGCAAACGTCACCACCAGCTTGCCCGTGCTGGCGCCGATATACGGTGCCGTGATGACGGGGCCGCCCGCTTCGGAGGCCAGCTTGTACCAGGGACGCGCCGTGGGATCGTAGTCGGCGGCGCGCTTGCGCTCTTGCGAAAAGACGGCGTGCTTGTCGGCAAAGCCGATATACGCCATGTCAAAGGTGCCCGCCTGCTCGGCCGCCTTCAGGGCCGGCAACGGATCGGCCGCCGTGGCGCCCTGCTTGAGCGAAGCCACGACGGCTTGCTTGGAACGCAGCCATTCGGCGATGGCCTGCGCATGGCTGTGCGACAACTGCAGCATCTGCGTGTCGAGCGCCGCCAGGGTGCTTGAGCGCGTAGTGAAGAAATTGGCAATGGCGACGGCCAGCATGGCCAGCACGACGATGGAAACGGCGATGGCGATCAGCCGCGCCTTAAGGGAGGACAACATGGTGCATCCAATAAAAAAAGAGAAAATCGGGAGGGATGCGCCATGGTCGATGAATAAGATTTTGTCGTCAAGCAATACCGACTCTCAATTACCCATAAACAACAATTGATACCATATATTAACTACGTCTCGCCGCGCAGCTTGCGCAAGGCCGGCGATTCGCCGCCCGTCGCCTCGATGCGGAAGCGGGCAAATGCCTGCTCCAGCTCAGGGTAGCGGCGCAAGCGGCCCTCGGTAAAGTAGCGCCCACCCGGGATATCACCCCACGGCAACGGCACGGCCATGGCGCCGGCGGCCGCCTGCGCCAGCAGTGGCCCCAGCGCGCTGCGCAAGTCGGCCACCTCAGCGTCCACGGGTGCCAGTCGGGCCAGCCATTGTTCCAGTTCGGCGGCATGGGCTTGCAAACGCTGTTGCTCCATCATCTCTCCTCAATTCTTGATCGTGCCGATCAGCACGGGGACCGACCATAAGCTACGGTTGGGTAGCAGATATTGTTGCGCACCGCCACGGCGGCGCACCAGCCCGCCCAGCTCTTCCGTCGGCGCCACCTGGCTGACGAACACGTTGACGGTGCCCTTGGGCATGATCTGATACACATCATACAGCGGCGCCTCGCTCTTCAAGGGCAAGCCAAAACAGTCGGCCAGGCTGGCACAGCGGCCCGACGCCAGCTGCAATTGCGCGCCGGTGGTGAAATAGGGCGAGTACGGCGACACATTCTGGCCACGCGGCACGATCTTCACCAGCGCGGCCGACATGGCTTGCAGGTCGGGCAAGGTACTGCCGGAAGCAAGCTGTTCGACTGCCCGCGCGTAAATCGTCTCGGCCGGCGCGGCAGGATCGGCGGCGCGCAGTTCGCGCAGGAACTGCTGCCCTGCCCCGCTATCGAGATAGGGATCGATCGCTTCGCGCTGCAATCCCGCCGTCTTGAAGGTGCTGAGGTCATTGATTTCGCGCGCATGCACGGCGCGCAGGGCGTCGAGGTCTTGCGCCGGCATGGCTGCGGACGCGGCAGCGATGGGGATGGGCAGCGGCACCGGCGTGGGTGGGTTGTCCAGCTGCGCCCGGACACCGGGCGCGACGGCAAGCAGAAAGGCGGCGGCCAGCCCGCAGAATGTGCGCATGCTGCATCTCCTTGGAAGACTCGTTCAGGGGAATATCCATCCCAAATCTACAAGGAGCAAAACAGGCCGATGCGAGCTGCATCAAGGCCAGCGCAGACAGGCGGGCAAGGCGGCATCCACCTTCGATACAGCGCAAACAAGACGTAAAAAAACCGCCAGGGCTTGCGCGCTGGCGGTTTTTGAGCATGCGGCCGAAGCCGCATTCAGACTAACTTAAGCGGCTGGCGCTTCGTTGCCTTCAGCAGCTTTCATCGACAGCTTCAGGCGGCCGCGGTCGTCCGTTTCCAGCACTTTGACGCGAACCAGCTGGCCTTCTTTCAGGTAGTCGGCCACGGCGTTGACGCGCTCGTTGGCAATCTGGCTGATGTGCAGCAAGCCGTCTTTGCCTGGCATGACTTGCACGATGGCGCCGAAGTCCAGCAGTTTCAGCACGGTGCCTTCGTAAGTCTTGCCCACTTCGACGGAAGCGGTCAGTTCTTCGATGCGGCGCTTGGCTTCCTGGCCGGCAGCAGCGTCAACGGAAGCGATGGTGACCACGCCTTCGTCGCTGATGTCGATCTGGGTGCCCGTCTCTTCGGTCAGCGCGCGAATCACGGCGCCGCCCTTGCCGATTACGTCACGGATTTTTTCCGGGTTGATCTTGATGGTGATCAGACGCGGTGCGAAATCGGATAGTTCGGTTTTGACGTGCGGCATGGCTTTTTGCATTTCGCCCAGGATGTGCTCGCGGCCTTCCTTGGCTTGCGCCAGTGCCACTTGCATGATTTCCTTGGTGATGCCCATGATCTTGATGTCCATCTGCAGCGCCGTGATACCGTTGCGGGTACCGGCTACCTTGAAGTCCATGTCGCCCAGGTGATCTTCGTCGCCCAGGATGTCGGACAACACGGCAAACTTGCCGCCTTCCTTGATCAGGCCCATGGCGATACCGGCCACGTGTTCTTTCATCGGCACGCCGGCGTCCATCAGTGCCAGGCAGCCGCCGCACACCGATGCCATCGACGAGGAACCGTTCGATTCCGTGATTTCCGATACCAGGCGCACCGAGTAGCTGAACTCTTCAGCTGCTGGCAGGGCGGCGATCAGCGCGCGCTTGGCCAGGCGGCCATGGCCGATTTCGCGGCGTTTAGGCGTACCGACACGGCCCGTTTCGCCGGTGGCGAACGGAGGCATGTTGTAATGCAGCATGAACGAATCGGTGAACTCACCCATCAGCGCATCGATCTTCTGGCTGTCGCGGGCGGTGCCCAGGGTAGCGACGACCAGCGCTTGCGTTTCGCCGCGCGTGAACAGGGCCGAACCGTGGGTGCGTGGCAGCACGCTGGTGCGGATCGAGATCGGACGCACGGTGCGCGTGTCGCGGCCGTCGATGCGTGGCTCGCCGTCCAGGATTTGCGTACGCACGATTTTCGCTTCGATGTCGAACAGGATGTTGTTCACTTCTGCGCTGTCGATGGAGGCGCCGCCAGCAGCAGCCGCTTCAGCCGACAGGTCGGCGATCACTTCCGACGTCGCCGCTTTCAGCTTGGCCGTACGCTCTTGCTTATCCTTGGTTTGATACGCGTCATTGATCTTGGCGTTGGCGAAATGCGCGACGCGGGCGATCAGTGCTTCGTTTTTCGGCGCAGGCGCCCATTCCACTTCCGGCTTGCCGCCGTCACGCACCAGGTCGTGAATCGCGTCGATGACGACTTTCATCTGCTCGTGGCCGAAGACCACGGCGCCCAGCATGATTTCTTCGGACAGCTGTTTCGCTTCCGATTCGACCATCAGCACGGCCGTTTCGGTACCGGCGACAACCAGGTCCATTTCCGACGTTTTCAGTTGCTGGACGGTTGGATTCAGGATGTACTGGCCGTTGGCGTAACCAACGCGCGCGGCGCCGATAGGACCGCTGAAAGGCACGCCCGATACGCACAGGGCAGCCGAGGCGCCGATCATGGCGGCGATGTCCGGATCGATTTCAGGGTTGACCGACAACACGTGAATGATGACTTGCACTTCATTCAGGTAGCCTTCCGGGAACAGCGGACGGATAGGACGGTCGATCAAACGGGATGTCAGTGTTTCTTTTTCGGAAGGACGGCCTTCGCGCTTGAAAAAACCGCCCGGGATTTTACCGGCAGCATAGGTTTTTTCAACATAATCAACCGTCAAAGGGAAGAAATCCTGGCCTGGCTTGGCATCTTTGCGTGCCACTACCGTTGCCAGAACGACGGTATCTTCGATCGACACCAGCACTGCGCCGGATGCCTGACGTGCGATTTCGCCGGTTTCCAGGGTCACCTGATGTTGACCGTACTGGAAGGTTTTCGTAACTTTGTTAAACATGGGGTATCCCTTTTCTAATTGCCGACAGATTTTCAGGGGCTGTCGTTCACCTCACCACAGGCGGTGGAAAAACCGTTGCCGCCTTTACTACTTTACTTTTAAAACATGATATCGGTAAGAGAATACTTTACTTACAGATATAAATCCGGATTTCAAATGACAAAATGCCCGCGTCAGCGAACTGGCGCAGGCATTTCTGTATAAACCTTGTACGGCAAAAATTACTTGCGCAGACCAAGTTTAGCGATCAGGTCGCGATAACGGGTAGCGTCTTTAGCCTTCAGGTAGGACAACAGGCTCTTACGACGGTTGACCATCATGATCAGGCCGCGGCGGGAGTGGTGATCTTTCGAGTGGGCTTTGAAGTGGCCGTTCAGTTCGTTGATGCGAGCTGTCAGCAGTGCAACTTGCACTTCAGGGGAGCCGGTGTCGTTTTGACCACGTGCGTTGTCCGCGATGATAGCGGCTTTGTTGATGTTTTCTACTGTCATGATAAACCTTTCACATGCGGTGCACAGAGTCTGAACCCTATCCACCGTGAACTACGATTATTAAAATACTGGCCTATGCTTCTAACCAGACGCGCAAGTATATCGGAAAAAAGCCCGCCTGTATCCTGTCGTGCGGCCTTTTCTCGGTGCATGATAGGATTTTCCTGCATTTCAGGAGGTCAAACATGAAAAAACTGCTCAAATTGGCAACACCGCTGCTGTTTGCCGCGCTGGCCGGCTGCGCCAGCTGGAACGTCCCGCCTCCCCAGCCGGGCGAGCCGCGCGCCGCCGTGGAAGCGCGCCTGGGCCGGCCGACGGCCATCTACACATTGCCCACGGGCCCGGAACTGGAATACGCGACAGGCCCATACGGCCAGTACACCTACATGGCCCGCTTCGGCCCCGACGACAAGTTAATTTCCTACGAGCAAGTGCTCGACACGCCGGGCTTTGCCCGCATCAAGGTGGGCGTGTCGACCCAGCAAGACGTGCTGCACACCCTAGGCCGCCCGACGGAAAAATCCTATCTGTCCATCCCGAAACTCACCGTCTGGTCTTACCGCTACAAGGAATCGGGCGTGTGGGATTCCATGATGCACGTGCACTTCGACCACGACGGCATCGTGCGCATGATGATGAACGGGCCCGATCCGGACAAGGAAGAGCGGCGGTCTTTCTGGTGACATATTACTGGCGCAACGACGCCTGATAAAACCGTAGCGAGCGGCAGTGATTTGCGGCCGAGAAGCGCAGCCGTGCTGAAGCACGGTGAGCATCGCCGGCCGCAAAGCGCGACGCGCAGTAGGTTTAATCAGGCGTCCTCCCTACGGCTGCGGGTCGATGCGCTCATCCTTGGCATGCAATTTGTTGAGCGCCGCCAAATACGCCTTGGCCGACGCGACGATGATGTCCGGGTCGGCGCCCACGCCGTTGACGATGCGCCCGTCGCGCGACAGGCGCATCGTCACTTCGCCCTGCGACTGCGTGCCCGTGCTGATGGCATTGACGGAGAACAAGACCACCTCCGCGCCGCTGGCGGCCGCGCTTTCGATGGCATTGACTGTGGCGTCGACGGGGCCGTCGCCCTGCCCTTCGCAGCTGCGCTGCACGCCGCCGACGAGAAATTCCACGCGCGCATGCGGCACGGCGCCCGTCGTCGACTGCTGCATCAAGGAAATGAAACGGTAGTGCTCACTCTCCTGCGCCTGCTGTTCCTCACTGACGAGGGCCATGATGTCTTCATCGAAAATCTCGGATTTCCGGTCCGCCAGCTCCTTGAAACGCAGGAAAGCGGCGTTGATTTCCGCCTCGGATTCAAGCGCGATGCCCAGCTCGTACAGCCGCTGTTTGAAAGCATTGCGGCCCGACAGTTTTCCCAACACGATCTTGTTGGCCGTCCAGCCCACGTCTTCGGCGCGCATGATTTCATACGTCTCGCGCGCTTTCAATATGCCATCCTGGTGAATGCCGGACGCGTGCGCAAAGGCGTTCGCGCCGACGACGGCCTTGTTCGGCTGCACGGCAAAGCCCGTAATTTGCGACACCATTTTTGATGCGGCCACGATTTGCGTTGTATCGATGCCCACCGTCAAGTTGTAATAGGCGGCGCGCGTGCGCAGCGCCATTACCACTTCTTCCAGCGCCGTGTTGCCGGCCCGCTCGCCGAGTCCATTGACCGTGCATTCGATCTGCCGCGCGCCACCGATCATGACGCCGGCCAGCGAATTGGCGACTGCCAGGCCCAGGTCGTTATGGCAATGCACGGACCAGATGGCTTTATCGGAGTTCGGTATGCGTTCGCGCAAACGCTTGATGGTATTGCCAAAGATTTCAGGCACGGCGTAACCCACCGTGTCGGGGAAATTGATGGTGGTGGCGCCTTCGGCGATCACGGCTTCCAGCACGCGGCACAAAAAATCCTCGTCGGAGCGGCTGCCGTCTTCGGGGCTGAATTCGATGTCGTCCGTGAACTGGCGCGCGTAGCGCACGGCGTTTTGCGCCTGCGTAAGCACTTGCTCGGGCGTCATGCGCAGTTTCATCTGCATGTGCAGGGGCGAAGTGGCAATAAACGTATGGATGCGCTTGCGCTCGGCTGGCGCCAGGGCTTCGGCGGCGCGGGCGATGTCGCGGTCGTTGGCGCGCGACAGCGAGCAGATGGTGGATTCGCGCACGGCGCCGGCAATCGCCCGTATCGACTCGAAGTCGCCCTGCGAGGCAGCGGCGAAGCCCGCCTCGATCACATCGACCTTCATGCGTTCGAGCTGCTTGGCTATGCGCAGCTTTTCCTCGCGCGTCATGGAGGCGCCCGGCGATTGCTCGCCGTCGCGCAAGGTGGTGTCAAAAATGATGAGTCGGTTGCTGGTGTTCATGGCTGCTCCTGGCTGGCTGAAGACTGGCGACGCTACCGACTCAGCGCATCAATGCTCGTGGTCGGTCTGGATGATACTGACGGGCTTGCCCTTCGCCATGCGCCAGAAAAACACGGCGTAGCCGGACAGGCCATAGGCGACGAAAATCGGGAACAGCACTTTCGGCGGATCGATGGATATGAGCGCGAAGAACAATGCCAGCAGGAATACCACGATGAAGGGCACGGACTTGCGGAAATTCACATCCTTGAAGCTGTAGAACGGCACGTTGGTGACCATGGTCAGGCCCGAGAACAGGGCGATCGTCCACGATACCCAGGCCAGCTGGTTGCCGGCAAATTCCAGGTCGTTCATCAGCAGGATAAAGCCGGCCACCATGGCCGCCGCTGCCGGGCTGGGCAAGCCCTGGAAGAAGCGCTTGTCGACCACGGCGATATTCGTGTTGAAGCGGGCCAGGCGCAAGGCGGCGCCGGCGCAATACACGAAGGCGGCCAGCCAGCCCAGTTTACCCATGCCGCGCAGCGACCATTCATAGATCACCAGTGCCGGCGCGGCGCCGAACGACACCATGTCGGACAGGCTGTCGTACTGGGCGCCGAATTCGCTCTGCGTATTCGTCAGGCGGGCGATGCGGCCATCGAGGCCGTCGAGGATCATGGCGATAAAGATCGCCCAGGCCGCGTGTTCGAATTTCTGGTTCATGGCCATGACGATGGCGTAGAAGCCGCAAAACAGGGCTGCCGTCGTGAAGGCGTTCGGCAACAGATAGATGCCGCGGCGGGGCAAGGTTTTCTTGCCAGTGCCATCGGTCACCGGCTGGCGCACGAATTTGCTGAAGCGGGACGCTTTGGATACTGCGGGGGTGCCGTTCTTGCCTCTACGACGGGGGAAGTTTGCCATGTTGTTCCATATCTTGTGTACTGCGGGGGATTCGGTGCCAGATGGCAGGCGCATTCGTCTTGCGGCATGCGCCTGCCGATGTTGCCATTATAGAGGAGCCACCGCCAAAGAAAAGCGCGGCGGCGTCAAGCTGGCAATATTGACGCCTATTCAAGCATCATTTGAACTTGACCTTCGCCACCAGGCCCATGTTGAGTGTCGTTTCGCCTGGTTCGAAGCTCGGTTCGGCCACCTGGTTGCCGCCATAGCCCATGGAGTCGGCGCTCATGTTGCGCGCGCCGGCCACGCTGACGCGCTGCGCGTAATTGCCCGAGCCCTCGAAATCGATGGTATCGATGACGGCGTCATTGACATTGCGGCCCATGGCGCCGGCGATGGCGGCCACGCGCTCGTTCAAGTTCTTGTACGCGGCGGCGATGCGCTGGTCATCGAGCTTGCGGACCGTGGCGGGCGCCAGGCCGAAGTTCAGGCGGTTCAGGGTCAGCACGCCTTGCGCTGCGGAAACGGTTTTCGGCAAGGCGGCCAGATTCGTCGTCGTCACCTGCAGATACTGGCCCACTCTCCAGCCGGTCGGCACTCTTGGCTTGGCGGCGACGCCCGGCGGCAGGGGCGCCGTTTCCGGGTACACGGCATACGTGTAATAGCCCTGGGTCTTCAGCACGGCTTGCGGATCGGCTTTCTTGACGATGGCCGCGCCCTGGTTCATCTTCTGGTTGACGCGCGAGGCGGCAGCGGCCTTGTCCTTGTCCTGCTCTTCGATGGCCAGGGTGACGGTCACCTGGTCGTTCGCGTGCACCACTTCGCCGTTGGCGGGCACCACCACGAGGGTGCCGGAGGTGGGCAGGCTTTGCGCTTGGGCGGACAGGGCAACGGTAGCGGCGGCGGCAGCCAGCATAGCTTTCATGACGGTCATGGTGTTCTCCTGGAAAATAATGGGGCAAAAACGACCATGGGGCCAACAGCCCCATGATTTCTTAAAACATGCTAACGCGAAAATCTTTTCGCTTTGGCAATCTTACTTGAACTTGACCTTGCCGACGACACGCATGTCGAGCGTCGTTTCGCCCGGCTCGAAGCTCGGTTCGGCGACGGTGCTGTCTTCGGCCATCTTGGCGCTGCGCATCATCATCGGTGCGGCGGCAGGACGGCTTTCGGTGGCGTAGTTACCCGAACCTTCGAAGTCCACCGTATCGAGTACGGCGTCGGAGACATTGCGGCCCATGGCCTTGGCGATGGCGGCCACGCGCTCGTTCAGGTTTTTATACGTGGCGGCGATGCGCTGGTCGTCCAGCAGGCGGATGGTTTCCGGCTTCAAGCCGAAATTCAAGCCATTCAGGGTCAGCACGCCTTGCGCCGCCGACACGGTTTTTGGCAGGGACGCCAGATTGGCCGTCGTCACTTCCAGGTACTGACCGACGCGCCAGGCCGTTGGCAAACGCGGCTTGGCGACGGCGCCAGCCGGCAGTGGACGCTCTTCCGGGTACACGGGATAGGTGTAGTAACCGTACGATTTCAGTGCCGCCGACGGATCGGCCTGCTTGACGATGGCGATGCCCTTGTTCATCTTCTGGTTGACTCTCGACGCGGCGGCAGCCTTGTCCTTGTCCTGTTCTTCCACGGCCAGGGTAGCGACCACCTGGTCATTGACATGCTTGACTTCGCCAAATGCGGGTACGACCACCAGGGTGCCGTTGGTTGGCAGGGTTTGAGCTTGTGCGTGGGCTTGCGCGCTCAGGGCAACGGTGGCTGCGGCGGCAACAAGGACGGATTTCATCACGGTCATGGGGTACTCCTAGGTAGTTAATATGGCTGACAGTCCGCGAAGGGGGTGCTTTTGCCACCCCTTTCGCCTGAGAAACTTGTCAAACTGTGTAGATTCTAACGCCTCATTCGTTCCCGTGGCGCAAATTAACAAATCGTCACAAAATGTGCTGACCAGTCACATCTGCTCACATTTCAATACACTGCCATTCAAAATAACAGTGTTCTTAGTGACTCACCACCGCGCCGCCGCTGCGCCGGCCCGGCTTGAAACTGTGGCGGTGCGCGCGCCATGCGATAGTCAATGCCACCAGCAGCAAGGCCAGCATGGCCCACGGGAACGATGCCGCGCCATAGCCGTCGAGCAGCAAACCGCCGGCCAGGCCGCCGCCCGCGATGGCCACGTTCCAGATGGTCGCCACCATCGCTTGCGCCACATCCATGCCATCGCCGGCCGCGTCCGCCGACGCCGTCTGCAGCAGGGTGCCGGCGCCGCCGAAGGTGATGCCCCAGATGGCCATGCTGATATAGATGACGGCGGGCGAATCCATCGCCAGCCCCAGCGCCACCACCACGAGGGCAAGGGCGGCGATACAGCCCAGCACGAGCGGGCGCAGCCAGCGGTCGATCAGCCGGCTGACCAGCCAGATGCCCGCCAGGGACCCCACGCCATACACGAGCAGCACCAGGTCGATGCGGGGGCGCAAGCCGGACGGCGCCAGGAACGGTGCGATATACGTATATAAAATGTTATGTGCCAGCATCCAGGCGACGATGACAAACAGAATCGGCCGCACGCCCGGCGTCATGAACACCTGGCGTATCGACAGGCGTTCGCCATTCTTTTGCCCTGGATAGTCGGGCACGGCAGCCAGTATCCAGGCGACCAGCACCACGGTCAGGCCGGACATGATGCCGAAGATACTGCGCCAGCCCAGCACGCCGCCCATCAACGTACCCAGCGGCACGCCCAGCGACAGGGCCAGCGGCGTGCCGATCATGGCGATCGCCATCGCCCTGCCCTGCTGTTCGACGGACACCATGCGGCGCGCATAGCCGGCCATCAAGCCCCAGGCCAGCCCGGCGGCCATGCCGGCCAGGAAACGCGAGGCCAGCGCCACCATGTAGTTAGGCGCCAGTGCCGTCATGGTATTGAAGAGCAGGAAGCCGCCGACGGCCAGCAGCAGCACCTTGCGGCGGCGCCAGCCGCTGGTCATGGCGGTCAAGGGGATGGCTGTCAGGATGGAGCCGATCGCAAACACCGTGACGAGCTGGCCCGTCATGACTTCGGAAATGCCGAGGCCCTGTGAAATCTGCGGCAGCAGGCCGGCGGGCAAGGTTTCGGCCAGGATGGCGATAAAGCTGGTCATCGCCAGCGCCAGCAAGGCGGCCAGCGGAAAGCGTTGGGAAATGGAAGTGCCAGCAGGGCCTGAAACAGGCACTGCAGCGGTCAAACGGTCAGTCATGTGGGTACCTCGGGTTGCGCAGGCGACGTTTCAACGAGCCTGGCGTGCGATTAAAACAGCGGTAATGCGCGTTGCGGTCGGCAGAAACCGAAACAGATGCAGTAGCGAGCGCAACTGCAAAGGAAGGGCGGAATTGTAGCGCAAACGCAGCAACAGCGTGCGCAGGAAAAAAGCCGTGTTCAAACAGCCATGCTCACGCTGGCGTCATGCAGGCATCATTGGCCGCCTTGCGTGGCGAAAACCAGGCATTCGATTTCGGACTGAACAGGAAGGCACAGATGACGACGAACGTGAGCGCGCCAGGCAAGACGTTCATCTTGAGCGGCACGGTCGCCAGGCTGAGCGCAATGTCGATCACGCCCCACACCAGATAAACAGTGCGCGCGCCACGCTGCCTTTGCAGCATGGCCACCGCTGCCACCAGGGTAATGCCAAGACTGGCGAGCAACAGCGCGTATTGCACCTCGGCGGGAATCGCGCTGCGCGCCATCCACGCCAGCATGGCGGGATCGTTGCGGCCGAGGTAAGCCGACACCAGGGATGACAGCGAGCCGATGAACAGAAACCAGCAGCTGAGGGCAACCGAGACGGGGCGCTTGATCACATGAAGATTCCCAACAAAAACTTTAGAAAAAACAAGCATGGTGCTGACGGTATTTTTAAATGGCCCTGATTGTAACGGATGTTCCCTGCCTAGCGCCTGCGCATAAAAAAAGCCGGCTGGCGCCGGCTTTGCTATGCAACAGACTACTTAGTTCTTCGACTGGTCAACCATCTTGTTCTTGGCGATCCAAGGCATCATGGCGCGCAGTTTTGCGCCCACTTCTTCGATCTGGTGCTCGGACGTCAGACGGCGACGCGAGATCAGGGTCGGTGCGCCAGCCTTGTTTTCCAGGATGAAGCTCTTCGCGTACTCACCCGTTTGAATGTCTTTCAGGCATTGACGCATCGCATCCTTGGTGGCCGACGTCACGACTTTAGGACCGGTCACGTATTCGCCGTATTCGGCGTTGTTCGAGATCGAGTAGTTCATGTTGGCGATGCCGCCTTCATAGATCAGGTCGACGATCAGTTTCAGTTCGTGCAAGCACTCGAAGTAGGCCATTTCAGGAGCGTAGCCCGCTTCCGTCAGGGTTTCGAAACCGGCCTTGATCAGTTCAACGGCGCCGCCGCACAGCACGGCCTGTTCGCCGAACAAGTCCGTTTCGGTTTCTTCGCGGAAGTTCGTTTCGATGATGCCGGCACGGCCGCCGCCGTTGGCCGAGGCGTACGACAGGGCGATATCGCGGGCGATGCCCGATTTGTCCTGGTACACGGCGATCAGGTGGGGCACGCCGCCACCTTGCGTGTAGGTAGCGCGCACGGTGTGGCCCGGGGCTTTCGGCGCGACCATGATCACGTCCAGGTCGGCGCGTGGCACGACTTGGCCGTAATGCACGTTGAAGCCGTGGGCAAAGGCCAGGACGGCGCCCTGCTTGGCGAACGGGGCGATGTTTTCGTTATAGACCTGGGCGATGTTTTCATCTGGCAGCAAGATCATGATGACGTCAGCTGCTTTCACGGCGTCATTGACTTCTGCTACTTTCAGGCCGGCTTGCTCGACCTTGGTCCACGAAGCGCCGCCCTTGCGCAGGCCGACGGTGACGTTGACGCCCGAATCGTTCAAGTTTTGTGCGTGCGCGTGGCCTTGCGAACCGTAGCCGATGATGGCAACGTTTTTGCCTTTGATCAAGGAGAGGTCAGCGTCTTTGTCGTAAAAAACTTTCATGGTATTTCCTATAATTTGATGATGCGTTGTTGTTTTAAATGCGGCGCCAGGGCCGCGTAATGCTGCTGTGTGCTTTTATACTTTAAGGATGCGTTCGCCGCGGCCGATACCGGAACCACCGGTGCGGACGGTTTCCAAGATGGCGGCGCGGTCGATCGAATCGATGAACGCGTCGAGCTTGACCTTGTTGCCGGTCAGTTCGATCGTGTACGTCTTTTCGGTGACATCGATGATGCGGCCACGGAAGATATCGGCGGTGCGCTTCATTTCCTCGCGCTCCTTGCCCACGGCACGAACCTTGATCAGCATCAACTCGCGTTCGATATGCTGGCCTTCGGTCAGGTCCACCACTTTCACCACTTCGATGAGGCGGTTCAAGTGCTTGGTGATCTGCTCGATGATGTCGTCCGAACCGCTGGTGACGATGGTCATGCGCGACAGGGTCGAGTCTTCCGTCGGCGCCACCGTCAAGGTTTCGATGTTGTAGCCGCGTGCCGAGAACAGGCCCACCACGCGCGACAGGGCGCCCGCTTCGTTTTCCAGCAAGACAGAAATAATATGGCGCATGATTAGAGGTCCTCCGAGCCGAGCATCATTTCGGACAGGCCTTTGCCGGCTTTCACCATTGGCCACACGTTTTCGGACTGGTCGGTGATGAAGTTCATGAATACCAGCCTGTCTTTCATGCCAAACGCCTCTTTCAGGGCGCCGTCGACGTCGCCCGGTTTTTCAATTTTCATGCCCACGTGGCCATACGCTTCAGCCAGCTTCTCGAAGTCGGGCAGCGAATCCATGTACGACTCGGAATAGCGCGAACCGTAATCGATTTCCTGCCACTGGCGCACCATACCGAGGAAACGGTTGTTGAGCATGATGATCTTCGGCGTCAGGTGATACTGCTTGCACGTGGCGAGTTCCTGGATGCACATCTGGATCGAGCCTTCGCCCGTGATGCAGGCAACGGTGGCGTCCGGATTGGCCATCTGCACGCCCATGGCGTACGGCAAACCGACACCCATGGTGCCCAGGCCGCCAGAATTGATCCAGCGGCGCGGCTTGTCGAAGCCATAATATTGTGCCGCCCACATCTGGTGCTGGCCCACGTCGGACGTGATGAAGGCGTCACCCTTGGTGATCTGGAACACCTTTTCCACCACCGATTGCGGCTTGATGACCAGGTCGGAGGTCGGGTATTTCAGGCATTCGCGGCCACGCCATTCGGCGATCTGCTTCCACCAGTTACTCAAGGCATTGACGTTCGGCTTGGCTTCGGCCGCGTCCAGTTGCGCGAGGAACTCGATCAGCACATCCTTGACGTTGCCAACGATGGGAATGTCGACCTTCACGCGCTTGGAAATCGACGATGGATCGATGTCCACGTGGATGATCTTGCGCGGATGCGAGGCGAAATGTTTCGGGTTGCCGATTACGCGGTCATCGAAACGGGCGCCGATGGCGATCAGGACGTCGCAGTTCTGCATCGCCATATTCGCTTCATAGGTGCCGTGCATGCCAGGCATGCCGACATACTGCTCGCTCGAGGCGCGGTAGCCGCCCAGACCCATCAAGGTGTTGGTGCACGGGAAACCCAGGCGGTCGACCAGCTTGTTCAGCTCGGGGGCCGCATTCGCCAGGATCACGCCGCCACCCGCGTAGATCATCGGGCGCTCCGCTTGCAGCAGCAGCTGCACGGCCTTGCGGATCTGACCCGAGTGGCCCTTGTCGACGGGACGGTAGGAACGCATCTCGACTTCCTTCGGATAGTCGAAATGGCATTTGTGCATGCTGATATCCTTGGGGATATCGACCAGCACGGGTCCCGGACGGCCGGTACGGGCGATGAAGAAAGCTTTCTTGATCGTCGCTGCCAGGTCCTTGACGTCCTTGACGAGGAAGTTGTGTTTGACCACGGGGCGCGTGATGCCGACCGTGTCGCATTCCTGGAACGCATCCTGACCGATGGCGTGGCTCGGCACCTGGCCGGAGATCACGACCATGGGAATCGAGTCCATGTACGCGGTCGACAAGCCCGTGACGGCATTCGTGACGCCCGGACCGGACGTGACAATGGCGACACCGACTTTGTTCGAGCTGCGCGAATAGGCATCGGCGGCGTGGATCGCGGCCTGCTCGTGTCGTACCAGGATATGCTGGAATTTGTTTTGCTGGAAGATGGCGTCGTAGATATAGAGTACGGCTCCGCCCGGATATCCAAAGACGTGCTCGACGCCCTCTTCAGCCAGACAGCGCACGACAATTTCTGCGCCGGTAATTGGTCCTGCTGCTGCTTCGGTATTCATGAAACATTCCTTTCAAGGTCCATTGGAGATTGATCGGATGTTCTTTCCTGACGAAGTTCGCTGTGCGCGACAGTGCTCCTGCTTCCCTTTTCATGCGGTCACGCAATTTCTTTGGGCACCCATAGATACCTTACAAAACAACGCTTAACGCAACTCGTTTGGCCAGAGTTTCTGTGGCGCCTGTACGAACCGCTCGCGCTTGTGGCGCGGGTTAGAACAAACTGCCTACAAATGAAAGCGCGTCTTGCCGCGGATGGCCTTGTGTGCCGGTCGCGACCTGACCATAGGGCTTTGGGGTGTTCAAAGCGTCCCATACGTTATCGCGTCGCACCATTATGGTCAAGGAAAATGTCAGCCGAAAGGCCATTTTGCTCACACGCGGTGCAAAAACCCTGCGGAAACGCACATTTTTTGCTAGCATGCACGGGTTGCAAAAAGCATACCCGCCCCAATTCGCCCACCGCACCCGCAGCCGCTAAGATCCCCCATACCGCATGGCAACAGACAAAGAATTATCCGACTTCCTAGAAAATGTCGAGCGGCGCGCTTTCAAGCAGGCCGCGTACGCGGTCCGCAAGGAAGAATCGGCACTCGACATCGTGCAGGACGCCATGATCAAACTGGCCGAAAAATACGGTGACAAGCCGGCCGCCGAACTGCCGATGTTGTTCCAACGCATCTTGCAAAACACCATACTCGACTATTTCCGCCGCGAAAAGGTGCGCAATACCTGGGTCAGCCTCTTCTCCGGCATGAAGCCCTCGGGCGACGAGCATGAGGATTTTGATATACTTGACACTTATGAATCGGAACAGGGCACCAGCGCCGCCGAATCGTCGGCCGACCAGGTCGAACGCGCGCAAATGCTTGATTTGATTGATGCTGAGGTACAAAAACTGCCCGCACGTCAACGCGAAGCCTTCCTCATGCGTTATTGGCAGGACATGGATGTGGCTGAAACAGCGGAAGCGATGGGTTGCTCCGAAGGTAGCGTGAAAACACATTGCTCTAGAGCTACCCACACGCTCGCCGAATCGCTGAAAGCCAAGGGAATAAAATTATGAACACCGACGATCTCAATTTCGCTTACAAAGTGCGCCATGCACTGAACGAAAAACTCGACGACCTGCCCGCATCGGCCACCGATCGCCTGGCAGCGGCACGCAAGCTGGCCCTGTCGCGCAAGAAGGCGGACGCGCCCGCCGCCGTCACCGTGCGCCAGAACGTGTTCGCCGGCATGGCCGGCAACCTGTTCGTCGAGCCGCTGTCGTGGCTGGGCCGCATGAGCGTGATCATCCCCCTGCTGCTGCTGGTCGGCGGCCTGGTGGGCATCTATCAGTTTGAGCAGGAACAACATATTGCCGAACTGGCAGAAATCGACGCCGCCGTGCTGTCGGACGAATTGCCGCTCTCCGCCTATATGGACCATGGCTTCAACGCCTACCTGACGAAACGCGAGCAATAAGCATGGCACGCATGAGCGTACGTAAAGGCTGGCTGGCTGGCGGCATCGGCCTGGGCGCCTGTGCCCTGGCTGGCGCCGCCTGGGTAGGCACGCAGCAACATACCGCGCCCGCCGCGCCTCCCGTGGCGGCAACGCCCGTGGTGGTGCCGGCACCAGCCGCCAAGCCCGGCTCGCCCCGCACAGCTGGCAAAGGCGGCACGCCGCCCAAGGCCAGCGACAACCCGCCCTGGAACAAGCTGTCGCGCGCGCAACAGGTAGCCCTGCAGCCGCTGGCGGGCGAATGGAACAAGCTGGAAGCCTTGCGCAAGCAGAAATGGCTCGATATCGCCAGCCGCTTTGCCTCCATGTCGCCGGACGAGCAAACCCGCGTACATGAACGCATGCGTGTATGGATCAAGCTGACGCCGGAACAGCGCAGCCTTGTGCGCGAAAACTATGCGCGCACGAAGAAGATTGATCCAGGTCAAAAAACCGCGCAATGGGAGCAATATCAGCAATTGCCGGAAGATCAAAAGAAAAAGCTGGCGACGGAACTCGTGCCGAAAAAACCGCTGAGCAAAGTGCCTGCGATCAATTCCAATACGAGCAAGCCGCCCGCACTCATGGCGCCCGCCACGCCGGCAGCGCCTGCCGCCACCACGCCCGTCCTGCCGCCCGCTCCCGCAGCGATGGCAGTGCCGGCAAGCGATCCTGCCGCAGCCCCCGCCGCCGCTCCCGTCACGCCACCCATCACGCCTGCCCCACTGCCAACCAATGCCAAATAGCACGCCTGCCGCCAGCACCACTTCCCATCCCACGATCAAGCGCCGCCTGATTTCCATGGTGTACGAGTCGCTGCTGGCCCTGGCCGTGCTGTTTTTGCCCTTCCTGCTGTTTGAACTGGCCGTTCAGGGCGCGCATACGCCACTGACGGAACACATGCGCCAATGCCTCGCCTTCCTCGTCATGGGTGCGTATTTCATCCATCAATGGAGCCGCGAAGGGCAAACCCTGGCCATGAAAACGTGGCGCCTGAAAGTCGTGCTGGCGGGCCACGCCCATGTGCCGCTGCGCGTGGCCGCCTACCGCTACGTCCTGTCATGGATGTGGCTGCTGCCGGCCCTGCTGGTGTCGTATGTATTCGATTTGCAGCACTGGGCGGCCCTGGGCGCCATCGGCGTGGGCATCCTGGCCTGGTCAGGCACGGCCCTGTTCACGGGCAATGGGCAATTCCTGCACGACAAGCTGGCGGGCACGCAAATCGTGCAATTGCCGACCCCCGCGAAGAAGTCGAAGAAAGTGGCTGCCTGAGTTTTTGCGCGGCTTGACCTGGGTCATTGAAGCGCCAAGGGGGCTCTGCGATCATGGCATGCCATGAATAATTCCGCCCCCCTCCCCCACACACGCTTCGCCCCCTACCGCGAGGAAGTCTGCAGCGAAGACGACGTCAAGCATCTCGTCCACACCTTTTATGCGGCCGCGCGCGACGACGTCATGCTGGGCCCCATCTTTGCCGCCGAGGTCAAGGATTGGGATGCCCACCTGGCAACATTGGTCGATTTCTGGTCAGGCTTGCTGCGCGGCACCATGCGCTACCACGGCAAACCACTGGCCCAGCACGCGCAAATGGAACACCTCACGCCGTGCATGTTCCGCCGCTGGCTGACCCTGTTTTTTGCCACGACCGAGAGCATGGGCAACCCGGCCCTGCAAGAGAAGGCCGATACCATTGCCTTGAATATTGCCGAACGACTATGGAAAAGCTTTGCGGAAAGCCACGCCATCGTGGCGCCGCAGCTTTAGAACCGCTCGTAGCCTTGCAGGTAGCGCCACTGGCCTGACGGCATGGCGCCCATCGAGATGCGGCCGATACGCAAGCGCTTCATGGCGACCACTTCCAGTCCCACCATCTTGCACATGTGGGCGATCTGGCCCGGCTGCACGTTTTTCAAGGCAAAGCGCAAGCGCGTTTCGTTTTGCCAGCTGACCTTGATCGGCGGCAAAGGCTTGCCATTAAAGGGCAAGCCGTGATTGAGCAGCGCCAGGCCATTGTCGGCGATCGCGCCCGACACTTCCACGATGAATTCCTGCTCCACCGTTTTCGCTTCGTCGACCAGCTTGCGGGCGACGCGGAAATCCTGCGTGAACACCAGCAGGCCGGACGCCATGGTCTCGAGCGGATTGGTGATGGTCAGGCCGATCAAATGACGCTTGAGGAAGCGCGTGACGGAACTGGGCGCCACATTTTCCGGCGTGAAAATTTCTTCGGGACGCAAGCAAGCGAGGGCCGGCTTGCCTTCCGCACCCACGCCGCCATTGACGCCGGGGGGCTTGTGCAGCAGGATCGTCACGGGCGGCATTTCTTCCAGAGTGGCGTTCGGCAGCAGCACCACCGCTTGATTGTCGGCCACGCGCGCGCCCGACTCTTCCACCAGCACGCCATCGACCGTGACCCAGCCGCCCTCGATATACAGCTCGGCCTCGCGGCGCGAACAGGGCACGTCTTCAGACAGGCGCTTGGCCAGGCGGACGGTGGGCATTTCAATAGGTGTGGTCATGGAGAGGCGCAAAAAGCAAGAGGAGGAGAAAGCCGGTATTGTAACCGACCCGCTCCTCCCCTCGTGTGCGGCAGCGTATGCTTACGCAGTGGCCTTGGCCAGCTCCTCGGCAAAGAAACGGTGACCCATCTCTTCCAGGCCCAGCGTCTGCAGCACTTCCTGCAGGCGCTCCGTCGGGCGCTGGCGCGGCAAGTTCTTGTAGCTGGCGATGATCAGTTCATTCTTCATCGAATGCTCCCAGCCCACCAGCTCCGTCACGCTTACCTGGTAGCCGTGCGCTTCCAGCTGCAGACAGCGCAGCACGTTGGTGATCTGGCTGCCGAACTCGCGCGTGTGCAGCGGGTGGCGCCACAGTTCCGTCAAGACACTCTTGCCCAGGCTCTTGCCCTTGTTCTTCTTCAAGACAGACGCCACTTCCGCCTGGCAACATGGCACCAGCACCATGAACTTCGCCTTTTTCTTCAAGGCGAAGTGGATCGCGTCATCGGTGGCCGTGTTGCAGGCATGCAAGGCCGTGACGATGTCGATCTGCTGCGGCAGCAAGTTTGACTCCGTCGATTCGGCCACGGACAGGGGCAGGAAGGACATGCCGGGAAATTTGAATTTCTTGGCCAGTTCCTGCGAACGCTGCACCAGCTCTTCGCGCGTCTCGATGCCGTAGATGTGCGAACCGTCGTTGCCGTTCTTGAAGAACAGGTCATACAAGATGAAACCCAGGTAGGACTTGCCGGCGCCGTGGTCGACCAGCGACACGCCGGGGTGGTCCAGCTGCACTTCGCGCAGCAGCGGCTCGATGAACTGCGTCAGGTGGTACACCTGCTTGAGCTTGCGGCGGCTGTCCTGGTTCATCTTGCCGTCGCGCGTCAGGATGTGCAATTCCTGCAGCAAGGCGACCGACTGGCCATCCTTGATCTCTGGCATGTTGCTGGCGGCCGTGATGATGTCTTTCGGCACAAGGACTGCGGTGGCGGCGGCTGCCGCGCCCTTAGCGCGCTTCATCGATCCACGCCATCTGTATCGCTTCGAGCACTTTTTCGCCGCCGCGCGTGTGGTCATCGTCGAAGCCGTCCAGCTCCACCACCCAGTTATGCAGGTCGGTGAAACGCACGGTCAGGGGATCGATGTCCGGATGCGCGTCGTACAGCGCCTCGGCGATCACGTGAATGTCGGACCATTTCATGTTAGTGGCTGCCTTCGCTGACCTGGTTGATCGTGTATTTCGGGATTTCGACGACGAGGTCGGCTTCGGCCACGATGGACTGGCACGACAGGCGCGACACGGCTTCCAGGCCCCAGGCCTTGTCCAGCATGTCTTCTTCCAGTTCCGTCGCTTCGTTCAGGGATTCGATGCCTTCACGCACCAGCACGTGGCAGGTGGTGCAGGCGCACGATTTTTCGCAGGCGTGCTCGATGTCGATGTCGTTTTCCAGCAAGATGTCGCAGATGGACTTGCCGGCAGGAGCTTCGATGACGGCGCCGTCCGGGCAAAGCTTGGCGTGCGGCAGGATAACGATTTGTGGCATGGTTTCTTCTTTCAGTCTGTCATTCGGAGCGCGGCCGCAGCTTCGGCGGCGCGCTGTTCTGTATTGTTAAACGACCTGGTCGAGGGACTTGCCCTTCAACGCCGTGCGCACGCTGCGGTCCATCCGGCGCGAGGCGAAATCCTCGGTGCCGTCGGCCAGCGCTTCGATCGCCAGCTTCAAGGCCTGGTGGTCGATGGCGCCGCTTTGCGATTGCACGATGGCGTCGCGCACCTTGCTCATCAAGCCATCCACGGTGACGCGCTCCGCATCGTCGAGCAAGCCGCCGTCTTCATCGAGGGCCGACTGCGTGGCCAGCAGGATGCGTTCCGCTTCCACCTGCTCTTCACGCAGCGCGCGCGCCACCATGTCGACGTCGGCCGACGTGTACGAATCCTGCAGCATGCGGGAAATGTCGTCGTCGCCCAGGCCGTAGGCCGGCTTGACGCTGATCGACGCTTCCACGCCAGAGCGCAGTTCGCGCGCCGAGACGGACAGCAAGCCGTCCGCATCGACCTGATACGTGATGCGGATGCGCGCGGCGCCCGCCACCATCGGCGGAATGCCGCGCAGCTCGAAGCGCGCCAGCGAGCGGCAGTCGCTCACCAGTTCGCGCTCGCCCTGCAGCACGTGCACGGCCAGCGCCGTCTGGCCATCCTTGAAGGTCGTGAATTCCTGCGCGCGCGCGCAGGGAATGGTCGAATTGCGGGGAATGATCTTTTCCACCAGGCCGCCCATGGTCTCGATGCCCAGCGACAACGGGATCACGTCCAGCAGCAGCCAGTCGTCGCCGGCGGCGCGGTTGCCTGCCAGCAAATTCGCCTGGATGGCCGCGCCCAGCGCCACCACCTTGTCCGGGTCGATGTTCGCGTGCGGCGTCGTGTGGAAGAATTCGCTCACGGCGCGCTGCACGTGCGGCATGCGCGTGGCGCCGCCCACCATCACCACGCCGTCGACGTCATCCGCATCCACGTTCGCGTCGCGCAGGGCCTTCTTGATGGCATTCATGGTCTTGCCCACCAGGTGCTGCGTCATGGCGGCAAATTCCGTTGCAGTGACGCGCAGGTGGATCTCTTCGCCCGAGTTCAGGGCCGCGTCGATCATCGTTTCCGACTTGGTCGACAGCGTTTCCTTGATCTCGCGCGCTTTCACCATCAGGATGGCCGTGTCTTCGTCCGACAGGGGCGCCAGCTTGGCGTGCTCGCTGATCCAGCAGAACAG
The DNA here is from genome assembly GCF_051380845.1 of Janthinobacterium salmonicoloratum. Lineage (NCBI taxonomy): Bacteria > Pseudomonadati > Pseudomonadota > Betaproteobacteria > Burkholderiales > Oxalobacteraceae > Janthinobacterium > Janthinobacterium salmonicoloratum. The sequence goes on from NZ_JBNYXV010000001.1 coordinate 1,333,157, forward strand.
GCGGCGGTCGAAATCGTCACCGCCCAGGGCCGAGTCGCCGCCCGTGGACAGCACTTCAAAGACGCCCTTGCTCAGTTTCAGGATCGAGATGTCGAACGTACCGCCGCCGAGGTCATACACGGCGTACACGCCTTCGGAAGCGTTGTCGAGGCCATACGCGATGGCGGCGGCCGTCGGCTCGCTCAGGAGGCGCAGCACATTGATGCCGGCCAGCTGCGCCGCATCCTTGGTCGCCTGGCGCTGCGCGTCGTCAAAGTAGGCGGGCACGGTGATCACGGCGCCGACCAGGTCGTCGCCCAGCGAATCTTCCGCGCGCTGGCGCAGGGTGGCGAGGATTTGCGCCGACACCTCAACCGGGCTTTTCACGCCGGCCACGGTTTTCAGCTGCACCATGCCAGGGGTGTCCTGGAAGTCGTAGGGCAGGTTTTCCGCGTAGGCGATGTCGGCCAGGCCGCGACCCATGAAGCGCTTCACGGACACGATGGTGTTCTTCGGGTCGGTGGTTTGCGCGGACAGGGCCTTGTAGCCGATGTTCGCATGGCCGTTCGGCAGGTAGCGCACGACGGAGGGCAGCAGGGAGCGCCCGTCTTCGTCGTTGAGCACCTCGGGGATACTGTTGCGGACAGTGGCGACCAGGGAATTGGTGGTGCCAAGATCGATGCCGACGGCCAGGCGGTGCTGGTGCGGCGCGGTCGACATGCCTGGTTCGGAAATTTGCAGAAGTGCCATTATATTCGTGCCTCGATTAATTTTTTGCGTGATGCAGCTGATGCCTGTCGCGCATTATAAGACGCGCGCCAGACTAAGTAACCCCCAATAAATTATTGTGATTTCTGACTTCCATAACCGGCGCTCTGCGGCGTTGCTCGCTGCTAGCAGTGCTCGCACTGCGTCGCAGCGAGCGCCTTGCATAGCATCCAGTTCTGTTTGTCATAAATTCACACTAATTTCCCGAGGCTCACTTACGCTTGGCACGCGGGTCAAGCGATTGGCCAGTCAGGCTTCCATGGCTTCGTATGCAAAACGCACTTCCTCGCCGAATTTGTCGAGGAACATCAGGGCGCGCACGCTTTGCGCCGCATTCACATAGTCGGCGGCGTCCAGCTGGGCCGCCACCTGGGCCAGCAAGGCCTTGCGTTCGCCGCGCAGCTGTCGGTCCAGGGCGTCGAGCGCGTCGGTATCCTTGCCGGCCCGGGCGTCGCCCAGCTCCTCGCGCCATTCCATCTGCTGCATCAGGAAACTGACGGGCATGGCCGTGTTCGATTCCGTCTGCAAATCGACGCCATTGAGCTCGCACAGGTATTGCGCGCGCTTTTGCGGGCTTTTCAACGTTTGATAGGCTTCATTGGCGCGCGTGGCCCATTGCATGGCCACGCGCTTTTCAGCGCTGCTGGCATTGATGAAACGGTCCGGATGGACCTTGCCCTGCACGTCGCGGTAGGCCGCGTCGAGCGCGCTCATGTCGAGCCCGAACTGCGCCGGCAACTGGAATAATTCGAAGTGGTTTTGCATAATGGTCGGTGGTCGCTGTACCGCAATCGATGGGTACAGCGCACCGACCGGGGTCTTGCCAGCTGTTTAAATCCTGAAGGACTCGCCGCAGCCGCAGGCGTCTTTTTCGTTCGGATTGTGGAACTTGAAGCCTTCGTTCAAGCCTTCGCGTGCGAAATCGAGTTCCGTGCCGTCGATGTAAGGCAGGCTTTTCGGGTCGACAAAGACCTTCACGCCGTGCGATTCGAAGACGCTGTCTTCGGCCGCCACTTCATCGACATATTCAAGCTTGTAGGCCAGGCCCGAGCAGCCCGTGGTGCGCACGCCAAAGCGCAGGCCCATGCCCTTGCCGCGCCGTTCGATATAACGGTTGATGTGTTTCGCCGCTTTTTCGGTCAGTGTGATCATGTATTTCTCCGCGCCTGCCCCACGCCTTGCGGCGCCGGGCAGGATGCAACTTTAGGCCGCAGCCGGATGGCGGGTCTGGTAGTCCAGCACTGCCGCCTTGATGGCGTCTTCCGCCAGGATGGAGCAGTGGATCTTCACTGGCGGCAGGGCCAGTTCTTCGGCGATCTGCGTATTCTTGATGGCCAGCGCCTGGTCCAGGGTCTTGCCCTTGACCCATTCGGTCACCAGCGAGCTCGACGCGATGGCCGAACCGCAGCCGTAGGTCTTGAACTTCGCATCTTCGATCAGGCCGTCGGCGCCGACCTTGATCTGCAGTTTCATCACGTCGCCGCAAGCAGGCGCGCCTACCATGCCGGTGCCGATGGTTTCATCACCCTTGTCGAAAGCGCCCACGTTGCGCGGGTTTTCGTAGTGATCGAGTACTTTGTCCGAGTAAGCCATTTTGATGCTCCTTTAATATTCTTGCCGGCCCCGTCAACAGGGGCCACGGTGTTGGTTAGTGGGCTGCCCATTGGATCGAATTGATATCGATGCCATCTTTAAACATGTCCCACAGCGGCGACAGGTCGCGCAGCTTGTGTACTTTCGATTTCAGCAGGTTCACGGCGAAGTCGATGTCTTCCTCAGTCGAGAAGCGGCCGATGGTGAAACGGATCGAGCTGTGCGCCAGTTCGTCGCTGCGGCCCAGGGCGCGCAGCACATACGATGGTTCCAGGCTGGCCGAGGTGCAGGCCGAACCGGACGACACGGCGATATCCTTGATTGCCATGATCAGCGACTCGCCTTCGACGTAGTTGAAGCTGACGTTCAGGTTGTGCGGCACGCGGTGGTCCATGTCGCCGTTGATGTAGACTTCTTCGATCTCTTGCAAGCCCTTGGCCAGGCGGTCGCGCAAGGCCTTGATGCGGCCGATTTCGCTGTCCATTTCTTCCTTGGCAATGCGGAACGCTTCGCCCATGCCGACGATCTGGTGCGTCGGCAAGGTGCCCGAACGCAGGCCGCGCTCATGGCCGCCGCCGTGCATTTGCGCTTCCAGGCGCACGCGCGGCTTGCGGCAGACGTACAGGGCGCCCACGCCTTTCGGGCCGTAGGTCTTGTGCGCCGTGAAGGTCATCAGGTCGACCTTGGTCTTTTGCAGGTCGATGACCAGCTTGCCCGTCGCTTGCGCGGCGTCGCAATGGAAGATGATGCCTTTCGAGCGGCAGAACACACCGATCTCGTCGATTGGCTGGATCACGCCGATTTCGTTGTTCACCAGCATCACCGACACGAGGATGGTGTCCGGGCGCACGGCCGCAGCCAGCTGCTCGACGGTGATCAGGCCGTTGTCCTGCGGTTCCAGATACGTCGCTTCGAAGCCGATGCGTTCCAGTTCGCGTACCGTGTCGAGCACCGATTTATGCTCGGTCTTGACGGTGATGATGTGCTTGCCCTTGGTCTTGTAGAACTGCGCCGCGCCCTTGATGGCCAGGTTGTTGCTTTCCGTCGCGCCGGACGTCCAGATGATTTCGCGCGGATCGGCGTTCACCAGGGCCGCCACGTAGCCACGTGCCTCTTCCACGGCTTTTTCCGCCGTCCAGCCATACATGTGGCTGCGCGATGCCGGATTGCCGAACTGCTCGCGCAGGTAGGGAATCATCTTGTCGGCGACGCGGGGATCGATCGGCGTGGTGGCCGAGTAATCCATGTAGATCGGAAAATGCGGTGCGGTTTCAAAGTGCACTTGGCCTACGTTTTTTTCAGGGGCGTTCATCAATAACTCCAATGCAATCAGCAACTTAATATTTTGTAATGTTCAACCGAGGGCGGCGTGGTTACGGTGCATCACCATCACGCTTTGTTCGGCAATCTTTTGTCTCTGCTGGTCGACCAGGTCCTGCAAGGACACAGAATCCAGATAATCGACCATTTTTTCGTTGAGCGTGGACCACAATTCATGCGTCATGCAGCGTGCCCCCGTGGCCGCATCGGCGCCGTGGCAATGTTCCTTGCCGCCGCACTGCGTGGCATCGAGCGGCTCGTCGACGGCGATGATGATGTCGGCCACCGTCACCTTGTCGGCACGGCGCGCCAGGCTGTAGCCGCCGCCGGGGCCACGAATCGATTCGACGATCTCATGGCGGCGCAACTTGCCAAACAGCTGTTCCAGGTAGGACAGGGAAATCGACTGGCGCTGGCTGATGCCGGACAAGGTGACCGGACCTTTGCCCTGGCGCAGGGCAAGATCGATCATTGCAGTCACGGCAAAACGGCCTTTTGTAGTCAGACGCATACATCCTCGGTTCAACTAGTTTAAAATATTGCGGCTTTTCAACTTCTCAAACCCTGAGTAGTTGAATGATTTAGTCAAGTATAACAAATTCGGCAGGGTTTGTCAGAGCGCCCCTCGATGACCACAGGGCTGGCAGGGGCATGGCCGGCCGCGCCAGGCGCGGCGGCTTCAGGAAAACAACAGTCAGGAAATCGCGGGCGTTCTCAGCCCCGTAAAGCTGTCCGTACTTTCATCAGTTCAAACCCCAGCAGGTTCAAGCCGTCCCAGGTGGAGGGATCGCCGATGCGCGGATTGTCCGACGCCAGGCCCACGCCCCAGATGCGGTCGACGGGACTGGCTTCGACGATGACGCGCTCGCCCGTGCCCAGCAAAAACTTGCGCAGCGCGGCCTTTTGCGAGAACTTGGCAAAATTGCCATCGAAGACGATGCCAGCGCGCGCCGCTTCCCATACCCTGGCATCAAAGTTCGCCACTTCGCGTCCCAGTTTTTTCACTTCCGACGGCCGCCCGGCCGCCACGATGCGCGCCTGCACCGCCGTGTCGCCAAACAGGGCCGCCTTTTGCGCCATCATGTAGTGTTCGGCGGTCGCGTACGTCACGCCAGCGAGGCTGAACGGTGACGGGAACCACTGGCTGAAGCAGCTTTTGTCGGGCACCTGCGGCTGCGCCGGCGTGTGGCCCCAGAAATACAGATAATCGGGCACGCCGCCCGCCGCGATCCACGCCTTCAATTCTTCCACGTTACTGATTTGCATATTCCCCGCACTTCCGCCAGACAGGCGATGATTCAAGCTCAAGCACGCAATAGTTGCATCGGGCCAAACAAAGCCTGCATGTCACGATTGCCGATAAAGGACAGATTATACGGATGTTCCGCCGTCACCTGCGGCAAGGATGCCGCCACCGGCAGGCGTTTGATGAGCTCGGCAATCTTGCCCCACAACACCAATTGCGGCAAGGCTGCCCCGTCCTGCTGCGCCAGCGCTTCCAGCACCACCTGCAGGAAGGGCAGCCAGCCGCGCGCATCCTGCACGGGCGGCACGTGGGAACGGAACACCAGCGCCGCGTTGAGCAGCAAGAAGCCCTGCTCCGTCATCTTGCGCTGCAAGTCCGGCAAGGTCTGGATCACGCCGCTGCCCGGCAGCTGCGCGGCGGCCGCCACGGGCGCCATGGCCACACCAGACGTGTCACCGCCCTGCAACTGGCCATCGGCCACCAGCAGCATCTTCATGAAATTGCGCAAGGACGTGGCGCGGTTGACGGGCTTCGACAGTCCCGAGGCCGACCATAAACTGCCGACAGCGCCATCCATGAAGCACACGCCCGTGGCGCTGTCGGCGCGCGGATACGGCCCCTCGCCTACCAGCACGTAACGCACCTGCGCCAGCGGCAGGGCAAAGGCAGCAAACAGCCGGCCCTGCGTGGGCAGATAATCATCGGCGGCCAGCGTGGGCAAGTAGGCGGGGTCTGCCGCCATCACGGCCTGCAAGCCGCGCAGCAGGATGGGACGCCAGGAAGCATGCGCCAGGGACAGGGCATCGGTGATGCTGGCAGGAACGGTTGTTGCGGTCATGTGGCGTAAAGTATTTGGGCAAACGCAAATTGTAGCGCACCGGCAAGCTGGCCTTGACGAAAACACACCACCCCAAGTCAATTCCGCATAAAAAAACCCCGGCTTGCATGCTGGCCGGGGTTGTTCACTGCTGACGCTGATCCAAGCTATTCGGCGTCGGGCTGCTGCGACGGATGCGCGGCGGCAAACGCCCGCAAGCCGGCGCAATGCGCATGGATGCGCGCCACGCGCGGGTATGGCGCCAGGTCGATGGCGAAGCGCTGCGCATTGAACACTTGCGGCACCAGGCAGCAATCGGCCATCGTCGGGCTGTCGCCATGGCAGAACAGGCCCGTGCCAGCAGGATCGCCCTGCGCCAGCAGCGCTTCCACGGCCGCCAGTCCCTCGGCCATCCAGTGGCGGTACCACTCCTGCTTGGCCTCGTCCGACAACCCCAGGGTGTTTTTCAGGTATTTCAAAACACGCAGATTCGTCAGCGGATGCGCATCGCAGGCGATCGCCAGCGCCAGCGCGCGCACTCTGGCGCGTCCCAGCGCGTCTGGCGGCAGCAAGGGCACGCGGGGACGCGTTTCCTCGAGATACTCGAGCATGGCCAGCGACTGCGTCAGGATGGCGCCGTCGTCATCGAGCGCCGGCACCAGGGCCGACGGGTTGACGGCCCGGTAGGCGGGCAGCAGTTGCTGGCCGCCGTCCTGCAGCAAATGCACGGGGATGCTGTCGTATGCGATGCCCTTCAGATTGAGGGCGATACGCACGCGGTAGGCGGCCGAACTGCGAAAGTAGGTGTACAGCTTCATGGGGCGCCCTCCCCTCAGGCGCGTGCGGCGCCAGCGTACAGGGCCACGGTCTGCTCGATGCTGCCGAAGATGCTGGCGCCCGCCGCGTCGCGCATCTCGATGCGCACGGTGTCGCCGAACTTCAGGTACGCCGTCTTTGGCGCGCCATGTTCGATGGTTTCATACATGCGCACTTCGGCCAGGCAGCAATAGCCCACGCCGCCGTTCCCGATGCTGGAGCCGAACAGGTTGCCCTGCTTGTTCGACACGGTGCCCGAGCCGACGATGCTGCCGGCGCCCAGTTCGCGCGTCTTGGCCGCATGGGCCACCAGCTGGGCAAAGTTGAAGGTCATGTCTTCACCCGCATTCGGTTTGCCGAAAGGCTCGGCGTTCAGCTCCACCAGCAGCGGCAAATGCAGCTTGCTATCCGCCCAGTCGGCACCCAGTTCATCGGGCGTGACGGCGACGGGTGAAAACGCGCTGGCCGCCTTCGACTGGAAGAAGCCGAAACCCTTGGCCAGCTCGCCCGGAATCAGGTTGCGCAGCGAGACATCGTTGACCAGCATGACCAGGCGAATCGCTTTCGCCGCTTCGTCCACGCTGGCGCCCATGGCCACGTCGCCCGTGACGACGGCCACTTCCGCTTCCAGGTCGATGCCCCACTCTTCGGACAGGGCAAAGATCGGGTCGCGCGGACCGATAAAGCTGTCGGAGCCGCCCTGGTACATCAGCGGGTCCGTGTAGAACGAGGCCGGCACTTCCGCGTTGCGCGCCTTGCGCACCAGTTCCACGTGGTTGATGTAGGCGGAACCGTCGGCCCACTGGTAGGCGCGCGGCAGCGGCGAGTGGCACAGCGCTGCATCAAACGGCTGGGCGTCCGGCGCCTGGCCCCCGTTCAGGTCGGCGTAGGCAAGTTCGAGCTTGGGCGCCACGGCGTCCCAGTTGTCGAGCGCCGCCTGCAGGGTGGGGGCGATGGCCGCCACGCGCTGGTACTGACGCAAGTCGCGGCTAACGAGGATCAGGGCGCCGTCGCGGCTACCGTTTTTCAGGGTTGCGAGTTTCATGGTTTTCCTTGTTCGGTATATGTTTCAGATAGTATCGGTCTGGGGCGCTCAGGCGTCGGCCGGCGCATGCATCCAGGCCGCGTGTTTGGGTGCGCGGCGCGTCTGCGACCATTCTTCCAGCATTTCCCATTTGACGGCGTCCAGTTTGGCCATCATCTCGGGCGTGCCCACGTTGGCCGCCAGTTCCAGACGGTGGCCGTTCGGATCGAAGAAGTAAATCGACTGGAAGATGGCGTGGTTGACGGGACCCAGCACCTCGATGCCACCAGCTACCAGGCGCTCCTTGGCGGCCAGCAGTTCTTCCATGCTGCCCACTTCCAGCGCCAGGTGCTGCACCCAGGCCGGGGTATTACGGTCGCGGTCCATCGGCGGCTGCGTCGGCAGCTCAAAGAAGGCCAGCACATTGCCCTGGCCCGCGTCGAGGAAGACGTGCATGTACGGGTCCGGCGCCTTGGTCGATGGCACCAGGTCTTCGGCGATGGCGAGGACGAAATTCATGTTCAAATGCTTGACGTACCACTCGACGGTTTTCTTCGCGTCGATGCAGCGGTAGGCGACGTGGTGGATTTGCTTGATCTTCATGGTATTTGTCTCCAATGGATGGCGCCCAGGGCGCGATGGCTGGCCTGTTTTTCAGCTTTTCACCATTAGAATCGAGTTCCAGCTATCATACAAACAATTTTTAACCATTGATTTATCGGATTATCTTATGAGTCCCAGCCTGCGACAGATGCGCGCCTTCGTGGCGCTGGCCAAGACCGGCAGTTTTACCCTGGCCGCCGAATACCTGCACGTGACGCAATCGGCCTTGAGCGGCTTGATCAAGGAACTGGAAAGCGTGCTGGGCGTGCGCGTGGTCGAGCGCAGCACGCGCAAGACACAGCTGTCAGAAATCGGCCGCGAACTGTATCCGCTGTTTGAAAAGATGATCGAGGACCTCGATGGCGCCATGGCCGGCATCGCCCAGCGCAAGGCGCTGAAAACGGGCATGGTGCGCATCGCCGCGCCGCAGATGATGGCCTGCACCCTGCTGCCGGAAGTGATCGCCGCCTACCGCCAGGCGCATCCGGACGTGCAACTGCGTCTGGTCGACTGCCCCGTGGAGAATGTATCGGCGCGCGTCTTTAGCGGCGAAGTCGATTTCGGCATCGGTCCCGAACGCGATCCGACGGCGGAGATCGCCGCACAAGTGCTGTTCGAAATGCCCTTCGTGCTGGTCTTTCCCGAACAGCACCCGTTGCAGCAAAAGGAAAGAGTCACCTGGGCCGACGTGGGCGACTATCCCTTCATTTCACTGCAGGGCCAGTTCACGGAACGCCTGCTGCGCGACATGCACGGCGCGTTTCGCGAGCTGTCGCTCAATCCCTACAATGAAGTGACCTTCATGACGACGGCGTTGGCCATGGTCAGCGCCAACCTGGGCATCACGGTCTGCCTGCCTTACGCGGAACCGATGGTCAAGCTGTACCAGTTGCAGATGCGCGCCCTGCACGAGCCGGAACTGACGCGACGCTTTTTCGTGTACACGAAAACGGGCCGTTCGCTGTCGCCGGCAGCCGAAAGCTTCATGGCCTTCCTGTTCCAGTTCGTCGAGACGCACGAGTGGAACGTCGGTGGAAACAACGGCGCACGCGACGCCCTGCCGGCGGGCAGCGCGGCTGGCGCCGCCTTATAATGTCGCATCGTCCCTTGCCGCTTACGCCATGACTCAGCCTGTCCAGAACGACCTGTCGCCCATCGACGCCGCCACCATCGCCCTCAACCAGCGCATGAACAAATTCGACGGCCATGCACAGGTCTGGCTGTTCGGCTATGGCTCGCTGATCTACAAGGCCGATTTTCCTTATCTTGAACGGCGCCCCGCCAGCATCGCCGGCTGGACGCGGCGCTTCTGGCAAGGCTCGCACGACCACCGCGGCACGCCCATGGCGCCGGGCCGGGTCGCCACCATCGTGCCGCAGGCAGGCGCCGTGTGCGACGGCATGGCTTACCTGATCACGCCCGAAGTCTTCGCCCACCTCGACCACCGCGAAAAGAACGGCTACCTGCGCCTGGCCACCGACATCACCTTCGACGATGGCAGCAAGGTCGAAGGCCTGGTGTACATCGCGAACGAGGAAAACGCCGCCTTCCTCGGCGCCGCCCCGGAACTGGACATCGCGCGCCAGATCGCCCGATCAAACGGCCCCAGCGGTCCGAACAGTGAATACCTGCTGCACCTGGCCAGCGCCCTGCGCGAACTGGGCAAGAGCGACCCGCATGTCTTTGCCATCGAGCAACATCTGGCGCAACTCCAGACACCTACCCAGGACAGCGCCGCAGCGCCCTCCGGCGCCTGAGACCAGACCCTGTTTCCCTGTTCCCGGACGGCGATGCGCCACGCCCGGCGACCGGCTGCATGTCCCTAGCTGCCGAGCACCGCCCCCCTCCCGCATTTCAACTTGTGAGCACGGCCCTGCAGCCTCGGCGCTGACGGCGGTTTAACTTAAAACAGATCCAGCTGCCCCGCATTGCCATTTTTCACTTTCGCGCCCAGCGGCGGCACCACCAACGGCCGGCGGAACTGCGTGCAATCGAGCTGCTTGAAGCGGCCACCCTTGCCGTGCAGCCCCAGCCGGTGCACAGCCTTTTCAAAGCGCTGGCGAATGAGGTCGGCCCACACGCCTTCGCCCCGCATGCGCGCGCCGAACGCGCTGTCGTAATCCTTGCCGCCACGCATTTCGCGCACCCGGTTCATCACACGCTGGGCCCGTTCCGGGAAATGCGCTTCCAGCCATTGCTGGAACAGCGGACTCACTTCCCACGGCAGGCGCAGCACCACGTAATGGGCGTGGATGGCGCCCGCGTCGCGCACGGCTTCCAGCAGTTGCTCGATTTCCGGTTCCGTGACAAAGGGAATGATGGGTGCGATGCTCACGCCCACGGGGATGCCCGCTTCGGTCAGGGTGCGGATGGTGCGCAAGCGCCGCGCCGGGGCGGCCGCGCGCGGTTCCAGCGTGCGCGCGATGGCCGGGTCGAGCGTGGTGACAGTGATGGCCACGGCGGCCAGGCGCCTGGCCGCCATGGGTGCCAGGATATCGATATCGCGCTCGATCAGCGACGATTTCGTGATCAGCGCCACGGGGTGGTCGCACTCGTGCAGTACTTCCAGCACGCGCCGCGTCAGTTGCCGTTCGCGTTCGCACGGCTGATACGCATCGGTATTGACGCCCAGGGCGATCGGCTCGGACACATAAGATGGCTTGGCCAGTTCACGCCGCAAGAGTTCGGGCGCGTTCACCTTGGCGTAGATGCGGCTTTCGAAGTCCAGCCCAGGCGACAGGCCCAGATAGCTGTGCGTGGGACGGGCAAAGCAATAAATGCAGCCATGTTCGCAACCCCGGTACGGATTGAGCGATACATTGAACGGCAAATCGGGCGAAGCGTTGCGCGTGAGGATGGTGCGCGCCTGCTCGTCGGTGACCTGCGTCTTCCAGCCCGGAGCGGCCGCCTCCCCTTCCGCCCCATCCATTCCGCCCACGCTCCAGCCATCGTCGAAACCGGCGCGCGCATGCGCCTCGTAGCGCCCTTGCAGGTTCGAGACGGCGCCGCGGCCCTTTTGGGCTTTCAACGATTGCGGCGGCAACATGGCTTGCCCGGCGAAGCTGTCATCGTGCTCTGGAATGATTGCTTTCATGAACGGCCTCATTAACTGTATATACGTACAGTATACTATGCCGCTGTGCGGGCAAGATCAAGGGCTGGCGTGATGCCGTTTCACGCTTTTTCACCATGCGGCATGACATAACTCAACTGCTGTGCGACAAAGCCGTCAAATGCCGTGATCAGGGGAACAAAGCGAGGCGCGTCCTGCTCCAACTGCATCAGGGCATAGCACGTCGCTTCTAGGGTCGATAACTGTTCTGGCGCGTGTGCCTTGCGGATCAGGTAATGGGAGGCGGGCGTATCGCGCAGAGGCAGGCGCGGCAGTTGTTGCAAAGGGGGATTCAGATACAGCATCTTGCGGCTCTTGCGCCAGGTGGCGTCCAGCACCACCAGCCGCAAGCGGGCGGGATCGAGCAAAATGGCAGGGTCGAGCGCTGGCGGCGGCGCGATGCCCAGCGAACGGTCGCCGGGCGTATCCGGGTACAGCAGCACGGTGTGCTTGTCGGCCAGCAATTCGGCGAGCGTATCCGGGGCAAACTGCTCGCCCGTCAGCAAGCGGCTGTTGGGCAGGCTCAGGTGCAGCAAACGGGCGCTGCCTTTGGCATTGTGGACTTCCAGCGGATGCTGCAGGATCAGCACGTCCACCGCGTGGGCAACGGGGGCGACCCAGCCGCAGATGCAGCTGGATACAGCGCGCAGGCAGGCTGGGCAGCGCGCGCGTTTGGCCGGTTCAGCGAGGGAGGACGATGCCGCGGCAGGGCTGGAGGTAGGGCTGGAGGTACGGCGGGTGGTCATGGCGGAGCGCGTTCGCGGCTATCTTCAAGCCGCGATTGTAGCGCCCGCGCCATGCCAAGGGGAATCTACGCTTAAAACTCTTCCCATTCGTCGGCACCAGACGCCACCGGCGTCTTCGGCGTGCGTGTGCGCACAGCTTCCGCTTGCGCCGCCTTGCCCGGCGCGGGTGCAGTCACGGCTGGCGCCGGCGCGCGGTGTTTGGCAGGCTGGATGGCGGGCCGCATGGCAGGTCGCGTGGCAGCTGGCGCAGACGCCGTCACGGACGCACTAGCGCTGGCGGAAACATATTGCTGCGTTGCATCGAGCTTGAACAAACCTACCACGTCGGCCAGCTTGGCCGCCTGTTCCTGCATGGATTCGGCCGCCGCAGCCGCTTCTTCCACCAGGGCCGCGTTTTGCTGCGTCACCTGGTCCATCTGGCCGATGGCCTGGTTGACTTGCTCGATGCCGGCGCGCTGTTCATCGCTGGCGTCGGTGATCTGATTCATGATCTGCGTCACATGGCTGATGCTTTGCACGATCTCATCCATGGTGCGGCCAGCCTTGTCCACCAGTTGCGAACCGGCCTCGACCTTTTGCACGGAATCGTCGATCAAGCCCTTGATTTCCTTGGCCGCCGCGCTGGAGCGCTGCGCCAGGTTACGCACTTCGGAGGCCACGACGGCAAAACCACGGCCCTGCTCGCCAGCCCTGGCCGCTTCCACGGCCGCGTTCAGGGCCAGGATATTCGTCTGGAAGGCGATGGCGTCGATGACGCTGATGATGTCGACAATCTTGCGCGAGGAATCGTTGATCGAGCCCATGGTGCTGACCACTTCCGACACCACCACGCCGCCCTTGCTGGCGATCTGCGAGGCGTCGATGGCCAGCTGGTTGGCGCTGCGGGCATTGTCCGCGTTGAGTTTCACGGTGGAGGTCAGCTCTTCCATGGAGGACGCCGTCTCTTCCAGCGAACTGGCCTGTTCTTCCGTGCGCGACGACAAGTCCAGGTTGCCAGCGGCGATTTCGCTCGACGCCGTGCTGATGGATTCGGTGCCGGCGCGCACCTGGCCCACGATACTGACCAGTTTATCGTTCATGTTTTTCAGCGCATGCATCAATTGCCCCGTTTCATCGCGGCTTTCCACGACGATATGGCTGGTCAGGTCGCCAGCGGAAACGGCTTCCGCCACCTCGACGGCGCGCGTGATGGGGCGCGTAATCGAGCGCGTGATCCAGTACGCGCAAGCGATGCCCAGCAAGATGGCAACCACGCCCAGCGAGATCAGCAGCAAACGGCCATTTTCGTAGCGCGAACGGATTTGCGCAGCCGTTTCATCAAGCAATCTGGCTTCCAGCACTTCCAGCTTCTTCAGCGCCGCCAGGTAGATGTCGCGCTTGACGGCCATGTCGCCTTCGTACAGGCGCTTGCCCAGTTCCAGGTCGCCCGCATTCTTGGCCTTGAACACATTCTTGCGCACTTCCGTATAGGCCTTGCGCGTGCTCAGCACGTCCTGGTACAACGCCTGCTCTTCGACGCTCAGCTCGCTCTTGCCGATGTCGTTCTGGATTTCCGTGGCGCGTGACGACGACACCGCCATTTCCTGTTCAAACTGTTTCTGGTGTTCGGGATCGCTGACTTTCCAGGCGGCCGCCGTGCGCGCCGCGTTGACCTCGATGACCTTGGTCCATTCAGCGATCAGGCGCTCATTGCGCACCTTGACGTTGACAAGCGCATCAGTTTCCTTGCTGGCGCTTTGCATCTGCACGATGCCCACCACGGTCAGGGTCGTCAACAGGAACAGGACGGCGGCAAAACCGCCACCGAGACGTACACCGATTTTGAGGTTTTTCATTGCGTGATTCCTATCTGAAAAAAACAATGCACAGACGCCACGAAACCGACCTACTGCTACGTATCAAGATAGTAGGCATCTGCCGTGCGGCAATCACGAACGGTGGCGCAAGGTTAGCCGCGTCACCAGAATGGCAGCACGCAGCAGCGCACTACTTTGTAGCAGATTGTGAGTGAATCAGCGTGGTATGGCAAGAAATAACATGCAGAAAAGCAACAACCGGAAGGCGCTATGCCGCCACGAACGGGCGGCAGGCAGGCAAGCTCAGTTTTGTTTCACGTAGATCAATTTTGATGTATCGAAACCCAGGCCACGGGCTTTCTCGATCAGGCGCTGCTGCAAGGCCGGGTCCATGGCTGGCGTGCGCGACAGCAACCAGAAGTACGACTTGTCAGGGCCGCTGATCATGGAATAGCTGTCATTTTGCTGGTCCAAATCAAAAACGATGTAGGAACCATAGAAGGGGCCAAAAAACGACACTTTCAGGTAGCCCGCGTCTTTCTTGTCTACGAAATACGCCTTGCCTTCCGCTTCCTTCCAGACAGCGTCCGCATCCTTGTAGCCGCGATTGAGTACTTTCAGGCCGCCATCCTGGCGCAAGCTGTAGTCGGCCGTCACATGGCTCAGGCCCCGTTCGAACGAGTGATCGAGGCGCGCAATCTCATACCACTTCCCAAGATAGCGGGTCGTGTCGAAGTTATTGACGGGATGAATATTCTCGGGCCGGCCCACACAGCCGGCCAGCACAAGCACACTCAGGAACAGCAGTTTTTTCATGGTTTTCTCCATAACTGGAATCAGGGTTGCAGCGCACGATCGACGATGCGGCGAATCGCGCCATTATTCTGCATGCGCACGATGGCGGCATTGAATTGTTCGATAAAGTCATCGCGATAAGGGTAGGCGACTGGCCGGCGCTCCGTAAAACCCAGGTGGCCCTGCTGGCTGGCCAGCTGCGCGGTTTCCTGTATCGCCTGCATCGGAGTGCCCGGCGGACCCTCGCGCCGGATGCGCTGTAATTCCCACTGCGCCGACAGGCGGTCGCTGACATAGCAATCGATACGCCCGCGCATCAGCTTGAGCAGATTCGTGCGCGTGCCCTTGGCCGTATCGAAGACGATGTTGGACGCTTGCAGGGCTGCCATCTGCTTCGCATCGCCCAGCAAAAACCCCGCGTTCACGCCGATGTGCAGGCCAGCGTAATCGGCGGGCCACTGCTGCAGCTTGCGCTTGGCCAGCACGTCCTGGTTGCACAGCACCACCAACTGCTCCATCAGCAGCGGCACGGAATAGCGCACGTACGGCCGCTCGCTACGCCACGAATACGGCGGATACAGGGCGAAGGCCTCACCCGTCTGCAGCATCAGCACGCCCCGTTTCCAGGGCACGGGACGCAGCTGCACCGCATACTGCGGCATCGATTGCGTTGCTTCGCGCACGATCTCCGTATAAATGCCTTTGATCTGGCCGTTTTCAACGTAGGAGTACGGCGGATAGTCATCGTCGCCATAAATCAGCAGCGGCACCGCAGTCCCGGCCTGCGCGCTGGCAGCGATGAACAGGCATAGCACGGCAGGCAAAATGAGCATTCTGAACATGCCCGAAGAGTAGCATGGAAGGGGCCAACGCCGTCATCCGTTTGCGCTATTCGTACCCAGCATCTCGTCGAGCTGCGCCAGGGTGCCGGCGTCCTTCACGACGGCGCGCAGCCACAGGTGCAGCGGCAGCTCGCCCCAGCTGGCGGCCTTGTCGGCCAGGTAGGCGACGGGACTGTGCGGCTCCGTGCGGCGAAAAAAATCGGCCACCTGGCGCAGCTGGGCCAGCGCCTGCTGGCGCTGCACGATGGCGCCCCCGCTGCTACTGGCGACCTGGCCAGCGGCAGGCGGCGCGCCGGCAAAGTCCGCGCCAGGCGACAGCGGCGCGATGAAATGAATGGCGTTTTCCAGCGCTTCGCGCGCGGCGCGAAAACTCGGGCCATCGGCACCGAAACGCGCATCGACGCTGCGCTCGAACGCCAGCAGCGACTGCATGCAGTATTGTGCATCGGCCAGCAAGCCGTCGGAAAATGCGCGCGTGTTCCTTTGCCGCGCCGCCTCCATCTGCGCCAGGGTCGATCCTTCGTCGTGGCGCGCATCGCCCCAGCCCTGTTCCGCTGCGCCCAGCGCCAGGCTGGCGGCCGCGCGCTGGCGCGCCGCATCGAAATCCTGCAGTGCATACAGGCCATCGGTCCCTTCGGTCAGCGGGATCTCGCGCAGCAGCTGTGGCGTGCGCGACAGTAGCCAGAATACATTGCCGATGCGCTGTTCCTGGTCACCCTCTTCCGCCGGCGGGTACAGTCCCTCCCAGTAACGCTCGCACAGGCCGGCCAACAGCGCGTAGCCATCACCCAGGCCACGGAAGTGGCGCATTTTCGCGTGCGCCTCGGCCAGCCACACTGCCACGCGCAAATCCTTGCTGCTCCTTGCGATCAGCTGTTCGCAGCGCGTCGCCACAAAAGGCCAGTCGGCTTCCTTCAGCGCCGTCACCCACTCGCCCTGGTCCAGGCTGGGATCATCGTGATGGCGCGCGCGCGCGATGGCGTCGAGCTCTTGGCTGAAAGTGAGGTCTTCGCCGCATGGACTGACGGCGCTGACGGGGTGCAACAACTGCTCCAGATTGAACATGGCGCTCTCCGCGGGGTGACGTTACTTGATAACGTTATTTGATGGCGTTATTGGATGGCCTTACTTGATCGCGTATTTGAACTGTCCCTGCTTGCTGGCGCTGACGCGAATGGACGCGACCGGCTCGCCTTCGGCCATGCGCGCCAGCACCGCTTCGGCGATCGCCGGCAGCAGGCTGCCGTTGAGTATCTGGTCGACATTGCGCGCGCCCGAATCGACCTCGGTGCAGCGCGCCAGCACGGCGTCGACCAGGCCCGCGTCATGGCTGAACTGCGCCTGGTGGTTGCGCGCGATGCGCGCGCCTATCTTCGCCAGCTTCAGCGCAATAATCTCGGCCAGCACCGCATCGTTCAGGGGATAGAAGGGCAGCACCTTCAGGCGTCCCAGAAGGGCCGGCTTGAAGTGCGCCACCAGTTGCGGGCGCACCAGTTCTTCCAGCGCGGCCGGCGTGGGCAAGTCTCGCGCCGCCCGGTTCAGGCAGGCGGCCATCATGGCGCCCGAACCCAGGTTCGAGGTGGCGATGATAATGGTGTTGCGAAAATCGACTTCGCGCCCTTCCGCATCATCGAGCACGCCCTTGTCGAAGACCTGGAAGAATAGTTCCAGCACATCGGGATGGGCCTTTTCCGCTTCATCGAGCAGCACCACGCTGTAGGGCTGGCGCCGCACGGCTTCCGTCAGCACGCCGCCTTCGCCATAGCCGACATAGCCGGGTGGCGAGCCTTTCAGGCCGGCCACGCTGTGCGCCTCCTGGTATTCGCTCATGTTGATGCTAATGAGCTTGCGTTCGCCGCCATACAGCAGATCGGCCAGCGCCAGCGCCGTTTCCGTCTTGCCGGTGCCGGACGGGCCCGTGAACAGGAACACGGCTTGCGGCTTGTTCGGGTCGTCCAGGCTGGCGCGCGCCGTGCGCACACGCTGCGTCACCGCCTCGATGACGTGGTCCTGTCCCAGCACCCGTTCGCGCAGCGCCCGATCCAGCGTCAGCACCGTGCGGATCTCGTCCTTGAGCATTTTCCCCAGCGGGATGCCGGTCCACCCGGCGACGATGCCGGCCACCACATGGGCATCGACTTCCAGCGGCGACAGCGGCGCTTCTCCCTGCAGGGCCGCCAGTTCTTCCTTCAGCGCCAGCAGGCGCGCCGCACCGATTTCGCCCGGCCGCTCGCCGCGCAGCTGCGCGCGCAAGTCGCCGATCTGCGCCACCAGCGCCTTTTCACGCTCCCAGCGCTGCGCCAGCGCCGCGATCAGCGCCTGCCCGTCGTCATGCTCGCGCCGCAGTTGCGCCAGGCGCGTGGTGCCGGCTTTACCGGGCGCTTCGCCATCGGCCGCCTCGCGGATCAGGGCGGCGATTTCCGCGCCGATGCGTTCCTGGCGTCGGTTCGCGTTTTCCAGCTGCGCCGGCGTGGCGCACTGGCCCAGCGCCACCTTGGCGCAGGCCGTATCGAGCACGCTGATGGCCTTGTCGGGCAGCTGGCGCCCGCTGATATAGCGGTGCGACAGGCGCACCGCCTCGACGATGGCGGCATCGCGCACGCGGATGCCGAAATGGCGCTCCATCAGCGGCGCCATGGCCCGCAGCATGGCGCAGGCGATGTCTTCGCTGGGCTCTTCCACCTTCACCACCTGGAAGCGCCGCGCCAGCGCCGCATCCTTTTCAAAATATTTTTTGTACTCGCTCCAGGTGGTGGCGGCGATGGTGCGCAGGGCGCCGCGCGCCAGCGCCGGTTTCAGCAAATTGGCCGCATCGTTCTGCCCCGCCTGGCCACCGGCGCCGATCATGGTATGCGCCTCGTCGATGAAGAGGATGATCGGATGCGGGCTTTTCGTCACCTCGTCGATGACATTCTTCAAACGGCTTTCGAATTCTCCCTTCACGCTGGCGCCGGCCTGCAGCAAGCCCATGTCGAGCGCGTGGATGTGCGCGCCATGCAGCACCTCGGGCACGTCGCCTGCGGCGATGCGCAAGGCCAGGCCTTCTACCACGGCGGTCTTGCCCACGCCCGCCTCGCCCGTGAGAATCGGATTGTTCTGGCGCCGGCGCAGCAGGATATCGACCGCCTGGCGTATCTCGGCCTCGCGGCCGATCACGGGATCGAGCTTGCCGTCGCGCGCCAGCTGCGTCAGGTCGGTGGTGAACTGGTCCAGCGCCGGGGTTTTGCTGGCCAGGGTAGCAACAGGATCGTCGCCTGTGTCGGAAAGCCGCGGCACCGCCGCGCTTTCCTCCTCGCCGGATCCCGCCGTGAGCTTGTCCGGATGGTATTTCAGCTGCTCCACGCTGAAGCGGGCGAACAACTTCGAGCCTCGGTAGGCCAGCTGCGACAGTTCCGGCTCCGTCAGCAACGCCAATAAAAGATGGCGGCTGCGGATGGGCCCTGGCTGCGCCGTGTCCAGCGAGGCGATCAGCCAGGCGTGCTCGAACAGCAGCGGCAAGTGGGGCGAAAACACGGGCGTGCGCGCACTGCCCGTCCTGAAGCCGCCGATCTCGCGGCGCAGGTCCGCCTCCAGCGCCGTCAGGCTGATTTCGCTGCGCCGCGCGATGGTGACGAAATCGCTGCGCTCCTGCTCCAGCAGCGCCAGGAACAGGTGTTCGATATCGACTTCGTACTGGCCCAGCCCCACGCAGATGCCGGCGGCGCGGGTGGCGGCCGTGCGCGCCGTGTCATTCAGTTTGGCGATCAGTGTCTTGAGGTTATTGCTCATGCTGCGGCTCCCTTGCGGTTGATCGAATAGCGCAGCGACGATGGCTGCAGCACGGCGTCGAAATTGACCGTCTCGCCGCCGGACTTCACGGCCAGGGTGCCGCTGATGACAAAGCCGACCCGGTTGATCGCGCCCGCTTCGCGCTCCAGGCGGGCGCGCACATTGCGCAGGCGCGGTTCGTGGCGTTCGATGGCGGCCTTCAGTGCGGCACAGATGCGGGCGCGGTCATCGCTGCTGGACAAACACATGCCTGCGAAATCGATCAGACCATAGTTGACGATGGAGGCCGCGCATTCCGGATAGGCGTCGAGCGCGCCCGGCGGCAGGGCCACGCGCGTATTGAGCAGCTCTTCCAGGTCGCGCGCCACCGCATCCTTCAATTGTTCCAGCGACAGGCGCACCGCCACGCCGCCCGCCGCTGCACCGCCGTCGCCCATCAGGCGGTCGAACAGGCCAGGTACATAACTGTCCATGCGCTCTCCTGAAAAGTCGGCGCGGCGCGCGGGCGGATGTGGCCGCCGCGCGCCGCGCATCATGGATCAAGCCACGCGGTTCGCGGCCAGATCCCAGCCGCCCGAGGTATTGCCACCGGCGCCGCCCGTCACTTTTTGCTGCGTGTACTTCCACTTCACTTTCGAGAACTTGAAGCCGACGTGTTCACCGAGGATGTCGCCTTCTTCCACGTTCGGCGTCACGGCGCCGATCAGCACATTTTCGATTTCGATTTCAAAATACTTGACGCGCTCGCCCTGGCCATCGGCGCGCATGAATTCGAAGCGCGCCTTGGGGATGGTCTTGCCGGCAGAGCAGGTCTGCAGCAGCACCGGCGAGGCCAGGTCGGCCAGCTTGGAAATGACGATGTCCTTGTGCTCACAGCGTTCAGCCGTGTGGCCGCCGCCCGTTGAGGCGGTGGCCGACTTCGGCTGCGCGACGCTCCAGCTGACCGATTTGCACTCGATCCAGTCCTTGTGCTTGTCATCGGTGGACTCGCCCTTGATGCCGTCTATCTGCAGATATACATCGATTGCCATGGTATGCTCCTCTGGTTGAAAGATGGGTGAATCAGGAATTGGTCGACTTCGGCAACTCCGCGACCAGTCGGAGCGAAACGGATAATTCATCGAGCTGGAAGTGCGGCCGCAGGAACGACACGGCGCGGTACACGCCGGGCCGGCCCGGCACTTCATGCACCTGCACGGAAGCCTCGCGCAGGGGGAACTGCGCCTTCTGTTCCTGGCTGGCGTTATCGTCGAGCAGCACATACTGCATCAGCCAGCGGTTCAAAAAATCTTCCACGTTGGAGGCGGCGGCAAAGCTGCCGATCTTGTCGCGCATCATGGCCTTCATGTAATGGGCGATGCGCGAAACGGCAAAGATGTACTGCAGTTGCGAAGACAGCACCGCGTTCGCGTTGGCCGCGTCGCTGTTGTACTTGCGGCTTTTCTGCGCCGACTGCGCGCCGAAAAACGCCGCATACGCCGTGTTCTTGCAATGCACCAGCGAGATGAAGCCCAGGTCCGACAACTCCTTTTCGCGGCGGTCCGTGATCGCCACTTCGGCCGGGCATTTCAGGGCCACGTCGCCCTCGTCCGTCTTGAACGTATGCGTGGGCAGGTCGTCCACCAGGCCGCCGCCCTCCACGCCGCGGATGGCGGCGCACCAGCCGTAGTCGGCAAAGGCGCGCGTCAGCTTGCAGCCGAACGCATACGCGGCGTTACACCACAGGTATTTGTGATGGTCGCTGCCATCGACTTCCTCGACGAAGTTGAAGCCTTCGACGGTGGTGCCATCGACGGGATTGAACGGCAGCCGGCCCAGGAAGCGCGGCAAGGTCAGGCCGACATAGCGCGCATCCTCGGATTCGCGGAAGGCTTTCCATTTCGCGTACTCGATAGTGTCGAACACCTTGGCCAGGTCGCGCGGCTTGCCCAGGTCGCCGTAGCTTTCCAGGCCAAACAGTTCGGGCGCGGCCGAAGCGATGAAGGGCGCATGCGCGGCGGCGGCGATGTGCGACATCTGCTCGACGAAATACATGTCTTCCGGCTGGCGCGAGATGGAGAAGTCGCCCAGCAGCGCGGCAAACGGCGCGCCGCCAAAAGTGCCGAATTCCTCTTCATATACCTTCTTGAACATGCTGCTCTGGTCGAACTCCAGCGCGGCCTGGAAATCCTTCACCAGTTCGCGCTTGGTGGCGTTGAACATGCGGATCTGCAGACGCGTTCCCGTATCGGAATTGCCGACCAGGTAGCGCAGCCCCGTCCAGCTTTGTTCGAGCTGCTGGAACGGCGCCGCGTGCATGATTTCGCTGAGCTGGGCGGAGATCAGGCGGTCGATTTCCGCCACGCGCGCGTCCAGCGTCGCCGACAGGCTGCTCGACATCAGCACCGTGCCGTCCAGCACCTGCGCCACCAGTTCCGAGATCAGATCGCGTGCGCGCGCATGTTCGGCGCCGGACTTGGCGACGCGGCTTTGCTCGACAATCTGGTCCAGCAAATCGGTGGCGGCCGGCGCGCTGGCGGCCGATACTGCAAGGGCTTCTGCCTGGGCGCTCATCTCAATCCTCCTGCGCCGGGAACTGCGGTTTCAGGGTGGCCAGGCTGTCCGTGTTGTTCAGCACTTCCGTCAGCAAGTCTTCCAGCTTGTCGTTGCCGGCCAGCTTGTTGCGCAAGTCGGCCAGCTTGGTGCGCGCCTCAAGCAGCTTGCGCAAGGGATCGACCTGGCGCACCACCGATTCCGGGCGGAAGTCATCCATCGAACGGAAATGCAGGTCGACGGCGAACGTGCCGCCCGCCTCGCTAAGGCGGTTCGGCACGGCGAAACGGGCCACCGGTTCCACGCCGGCCAGCACTTCGTCGAAGTTGTCGCGGTCGATGGCAACGAACTTGCGGTCCTTCAGGCGTTTTTTTTCGCTGTCCGGATTGCCGCCAAAGTCGCCCAGCACGCCAACCACGAAAGGCAGCTCCTTGTTTTCAATCGCGTCGCCAATTTCGACGTCGTAGGTCATTTGCACGCGCGGCGCGCGTATCTTTTGCAGGCGTTTCTGCACGCTGTCGGACTTGGGCATATCGCTTCCTTTGCTAAGGGGTGGTGGGAATGCCGGCTTATTTCAGGCCGCTGAACGGGTCGGCCGCGCTGCCTTGCTGCGCTGCGCCCTTCGCCGCCGGCGTGCCGGAGCCGGATGTGGCCGCGCGCTTGCCGGCTGCCGGCGGACGCTTGGCCGGCGGCACCAGCACGTCTTCACCGATGCTCGCGCGCAGCAGCTTGGCCAGGTCCTGCGCTTCCGACCGCAGCGAGCCATTCAGATTGTTTTGCCGTGACAGGTCGGCCAGCGCCTTGCCGGACAGGCGCAAGCCGCTGACGGCGACGATGCTGTTGGCGACCTTGTCGTCCGGGTCGCGTTCCAGCGCTTCGAGCGCATGGCCGATGGCGTCGCCGTACTGGCCGCGGTCGAACTTCATCTGCGCCATTTGCAGCCACGGCGCCTTGTCGGCCGGGTAGCTGCTGCCGCCGCCCTGAAGCAGGTTCATGGCGCGCTCGTACTGGCCGGCGCGCGCCGCCGCATCGGCGTCGCTCATCACTTGCGCCAGGGTCGGCGCGCCAGGTTTTTTGGGCGCCGGCTGGTCCGGCGTGGCGCAGGCGGCCAGCAGCAAAGCGCTGGCGAAGCAGGCAATACGGGGCAACATGGGTGCTGGCTTCATCGGGGCACTCCTTCACGTGGAGGACGCTACCGCTGGGAAAGATGGGCGGCGCCTTGGTGGAGGCCATTATTGATCGCCAATTTTTTGGCCAAATTGAGATTAATCAGCAAAGAAGAAGTTCCATATCACAGCCGCGTGCAGCGACATGAATCCTGATCTGGCGCAGTAATTACCTTGATCGCGGACGGATTTTGCGCCAACGCAAGCAGGTCGCCCGTGCATGCGTTTAAATGACTGCAACACTTTTATTTCCCCTCTTCATTTTTTGCAAAGGTCGCCCCGCCCATGCCATCTGACGCCCTGCTCCGCCGCCTGGCCCGCACCACCGCGCTACTGCTGCCAGTGTTGCTGCTGGCCGGCTGTGCGGGCGGCGCCATCGGTACCCTGGCCAATGCGGCGCTGCAGATGGCCGGCGTGGCCAAGCCGTCACCGGAACTGCCCGCGCGCAATGTCAGCATCCGCCTGCACGCGGCGCAGCGCCTCAACACGGATGCCGATGGCCGGCCGCTGGCGCTGGTGGCGCGCATCTACAAGCTGCGCCAGAGCGCCGCCTTCGAGCATGCGCCCTACGACAGCTTCCTCGACCCGCAGCGCGAAAAGGCCGCGCTGGGCGCCGACCTGATGGAAGTGAAAGAAGTGCTGCTGGTGCCCGGCCAGCGCTACGAAGTGCAGGAAAAAGTCAGCAAGGAAGCGTATTTCATCGGCGTGGTGGCCCTGTTCCGCGCGCCTGCGGCGCAGCGCTGGCGCGCCACCTTTGCCGCCGCCGACGCGGAACGCGGCGGCATCACCGTCGGCCTGCACGCGTGCGCACTCAGCGTAGCCGGCATGGACAGCGGCATGGCGCCGCTGGCGGCCCTGCGCTGCCAGTAACTCAGGCCAATAACGCAGGCCAATAAAGCACAGCGACACGCCACACTTTCAAGGAGAAACGAGATGGGCATGGCAGCGAAAGTCTTGTGGGGAGAAGGCCTGTTCCTGCGGCCGCAGCATTTCCAGCGCCAGGATCAGTATCACGAAGCGCGCCTGCATCACACGGCCAGCGCGCTGCACCCCTACCTGTGGGGCGTGGCGCACATGCAGTGGGACCTGGCGGCGCTGAAGACGGGCACCCTGCGCCTGCAAGCCCTGTCGGCGATCTTCCGCGATGGCGAAGTGTTCGAAGCGCTGGGCGACGGCGCGCCCGGCAGCGATACCCTGCCCCCGCCGGTGGACCTGGAAGCGCTGCCGCCGGCGGTGCAGGAAGTGACGTACTACGCGGCCCTGCCCATCCTCAACCGCGAAGGCATGAATTATACGGCGCAGGCGTCGGCAGCAGGCACGCCGGCCGGCACGCGCTTTGCACACGCCATGCGCGCCACGCCCGACCTGTTTACGGAGTCCGCCGTGGCGGACGTGGCCTACCTGAAGAAAACCGTGCGCCTGATTCCCGACAGCGAGGCGCGCGGCTCCTACGACTGCCTGCCGCTGATCGCCCTGCGGCGCACGGTCTCGGGCGGCTTCGAGCCCGTGCCCTCGTTCATGGCGCCCAGCCTGGCGATCGCCGGCGCGCCGCGCCTGCAGGGCGTGCTGGAACACCTGCTCGACGCGCTGCAGGCGAAAGTGGGCGCGCTGCACGGTCACCACCGGGAACCGAGCCGCAACGTGATCGAATTTCGCTCGGGCGACGTGTCCTCGTTCTGGCTGCTGCATACGGTCAGCACGGCCGCCGCCGCGCTGATGCACTATGTGCGCCATCCGGCCCTGCATCCGGAGCGCCTGTACGAGGCGCTACTGGGCCTGGCGGGCGGCCTGCTCAGCTACTCCAAGCATTACACCCTGGCCAACCTGCCCGCCTACGAGCACGCACAGCCGGGCGCCTGCTTCGACGC
The DNA here is from genome assembly GCF_051380845.1 of Janthinobacterium salmonicoloratum. NCBI lineage: Bacteria > Pseudomonadati > Pseudomonadota > Betaproteobacteria > Burkholderiales > Oxalobacteraceae > Janthinobacterium > Janthinobacterium salmonicoloratum. The sequence goes on from NZ_JBNYXV010000001.1 coordinate 1,357,948, forward strand.
CATCGACGCCATCATCCGCGAACTGCTCGACACCGTCATCTCGTCGAAGTATTTTTCCATCGCCCTGCTTGAGGACCAGCCGTCGTACTACCTGGGCAAGCTCGATTCGGGCAAGATCGACCAGCACACCACCTTGTACCTGGCGATTCGCGCCGCCATGCCCGCCATAGAACTGGTGGACGTGGTGCCGCTGCGCGTGAAAGTGGGCGCGCCCGACGACGTGGAAAAATGCGTGCTGACGGCCATGCCCGGCCTGAAACTGTCGCATGCGCCGCAAGTGCCAGCCGCCATTCCCGTGCGACCCGACACCTATTATTTTGCGATTGAAAACCGCGGCGCGCTGTATGAACAGATGCTCAAGGCGCAGTCGATTTCCGTGTACGTGCCGGCCGGCATACGCGACCTGCAGCTGGAACTGATCGCGGTGACGGCATGAGCCAGCTCATCGAACGGCGCGCTGCGCCCTCCCTGCTGGGATCACGCGGTTCCTCCCCGGCAGGCAGCAGCCGGCATGCCGGCAGCGCCCTGCTGGACCTGATGCACGAAGGCTTTTACATGCTGTTCATGCTGAAGCACGGTTCGGCGCCCGGCGACGAGCAAAGCTTCATGGACCGCATCACGGCCTTCCTCGACGACTTCGAACGCGAAGCGAAAAAGATCCGCGCCGATGGTGACGATATCGAGGCGGCCAAGTATGCGTTTTGCGCGGCGGTCGATGAAATCATCCTGGCCTCGCCTTTCGCCCTGCGCAAGCAGTGGGAGCGGCGCCCGCTGCAACTGCTGATCTTTGGCGACCAGCTGGCCGGCGAACATTTTTTCGACCGCCTCGACGCCTTGCGCGGCAAGGGCGGCATGCGCGTGCAGGCGCTGCAAGTCTTCCACATGTGCCTGTTGCTGGGATTCCAGGGCAAGTATGCGATCGACGGCGGCGAAAAACTCAGCTACCTGACGGCGCGCCTGGGCGACGAAATCGCCCACATCAAGGGCAAGAGCCGTGGCTTCGCGCCGCGTGCGGAACGCCCCGACCAGGTGGTCAACAAACGCGGCAGCGACGTGCCACTGTGGGCGCTGTCGAGCTTTTTCGCCCTGCTGGCCATCTGCGCCTACCTGGGCTTGAAAACGCATCTGACGCGCGGCACGCAAACGACCCTGGCCGCGTATGCGGACCTGGTCAAGCTGGCGCCGCGCCCCGCGCACCTGACGATCACACTCCCCTGATCATTGCGCGCGGATCATTGAGCAATGCGGAACTCGATGCGCCGGTTTCTCGCCCGGCCATCGGCCGTGGCGTTACTGGCCACGGGACGGTCCGGACCCTGGCCCGACACCAGCACCGAATCGGCTACGATGCCCTTGCTGGCCAGGTAGGCGCGCACGGCTTCGGCGCGCGCCTGGCTCAGGGCCACATTGCTGGCGCGCAGGCCCGTGTCGTCCGTGTGGCCGATCACCTCCACCTTGCGTCCGCGCAGCTTGAGCATGACGGCCGCCATCTCGTCAAGGATGGCCAGGCCGGCCGGCGTGATGGAAGCCTTGCCGCTGTCGAATTCGATGATGCGCTTGTCGAGTGCCGCATCGAGCAAGCCCTGCTCGGCCTCGGCCGCCCTGACCCGCAAGCCATTGTTGACGACATACGTGGGATTGAGGCTGGTGGCGATGTCGCTGGCGATCTGCTGACGCTGCGCCTCGTTTGCCACTTCGCCGCGCACGCTGACGTTGTTGCCGGCTATGCTGATCTGCCCCCGTGAAATGAGCTTCAGGTTCGGCGCGATCAGCTTTTGCACGTAGCCGTTCCAGTTGGCCGGCACGGCCACGTTGCCAATGGCAATCTGGTCGACCACGCGCTCGGCGCCATACAGTTCGCGCAGGCGGGCCAGCACGGCCGCCTTGCCCGCCTCGTCGGCCAGGGTGCCCGTAACGAGGATCTGCCCCGGCATCGGCGTCTGGGGCGCTTGCGCCTGGGCGTGGCAGGAAGTGGCCGCAGGAAGCAGCAGCGGCAGCAGGAAAATGACAGGTGATTTCATCGCAATCCTTCAGGCAAAGGTATCGGCAAACATGGCGCAGGCCGAGCGCAGCGACAGCTGTTCCTGCTGCAGGCAGGCGGAAAACTGGCGCAGCGCCGCGTCGTGTCCCAGCTGCTCGTCAACCCAGTCGAGCTGGTCGAACACGATCAGCCGTTCGCTGCCGGCCTGCGGATCAATCAGCGCGCGCAAGCCATGCGGATCGGCGCCGCAAAAACCGATCACCAGTACGGGCGCCTCGTCGAGCTCGGAAAAAAACAGCGCCAGCTCGAAATCGGCCTGGCGCAGAAAAGGCGCGATCAGGTGCAGCCAGAAGCTGGCCACCAGGTCGCGCAGCTGCGCGTCCTGCGGCAGCGGCAGCACCAGGCTTTTCTCCAGGCGCGGCAAGCCACTCTGGCGCACCGGCTGCAGCAGCAGGCCCAGACCCAGCAGCAATTCGCGCACCGTCACCGGAAACGCGGGCGAGGCCAGCATCGCCTGCAAGCCATGCAGCGTCTGCGCCTGCAAAAAGGCGGCCAGCCGCGCCGCGTGGCCAGGTGCGGCCGGCTCGACTTCGACCACGTTGCCGGCCAGCGCCAGCAGGGCCGGCCCCGGTTCGGCGCTGGCCACGATGCCCTGCGACAGCTGCTCTACCCGCTGCCACAGCGGCGCCAGCGCCAGCGGGCTGCAGGCGACAAAGATGTCGGCGTCGTCGACTTCCAGCGCGCCCATGGCCATGAAGGGAAAGCGCCGCTGCGACAGGTCATTGCTCGCTTCCAGGCGCCCGGCGATGGCGCGCCGGCTGCGCGTGCCGACAAAGGCAAAGCGCAGCGGTGGCAAGGCGTCGTAATTGAGCTTCCAGCGCGGCTCCACCGTGAGGGCATTCATGACCTGCGCCAGCCAGTCGTCGAGCAGCTGCACCAGTGCGTGATTGTCGCAGGCCTTGATGAAGTCGCCGCGCGCGGGGATCTTGCCAAAGTAACCGAGGCGCACCTGCTGCGCCGCGCGCATCATGGCGACACTCCCGCTGCAGCGACAGCAACGGCGGCAATGGCCGACGGGGGTGCTGGCGTTCCAACAATGGTCTCGGGCAGCTGCATGCCGCGAAAGCCCTGCTCCTGCACCGCGGTGGCAGACCCGGCGCCCGTCGTCTCGGCGCTGCTGGTGATTTTCAGGTCGACCGCCACAGCCACCTCGCCGCGCGCCCAGCGCAACTCGAACACGCCGCCATCCTTGCGCTTCTTGGTCGCCGCATCGATCATGCGCTTCAAGCCGAATTGCCCCGGCTCGTTGAACAGTTCCACCGTGCGCCCGTCGAAGGTGACGGCCGTGATGCGCGCGCCCTGGACGCCGGACGCGCCTTGCGGGCCCGGATGGACCATATTCGTCCACTGCGCCGGGGTATTGCGGTAGCGCAGCTGCTGGCCGTCGATCTCCACCGTGTATTCCAGGGTGCCCGGCGCGGGCGACGGCTGGATCTGGAAGACGGTTTGCGCCGCCGTCGAGGTGGCCGCCACGCCGCCCGCGCCCAGTGGCGCGATCCAGCCCGGGAAGCGCGCCACCGCCTGCGGCGACAGGCTGATGCCCATGTCGGCCCAGGTGCGCGGCGCCAGCACGTCACCGCGCCGCACCACCAGGGGGCCCATGGAGGTGGTGACGAATTTCGCCACCAGGCCTTCCGGTCCGAAGAACTGGCCGATCTCCAGGTTGCTCGCCTCGATGCGGGCCGTGGGCGCAAACGGATATTTGTTGGCCAGCGATTTCTGGAACGGTTCATACACCTGCGCCGCCCAGGTCTTGTTGATATCGAGTTCGGCCGGCGCGACGATGACGGCAAAGGTCTGCATCAGCGGGCGCACGAGGATGGGACGAATCGCCTGCTTTTGCGCATCGCTCATCCCCGTCAGCACCTGCTCGTCGACCAGTTTCAGGGCGTCGGCCAGCTCGGAACCGCTGCCCTCCAGGGTCTGCTGCATGAACTGGCGCGCGCCCGGTCCCGCATCGCCCTGGTTCTTCAGCTGGTTCAAACGGCTGCGCAGTTTCGACAGCGCTTCCAGATAGGCGCGCATCAGCGAGGCATTGTTGTCCCTGGCCGCCACCAGCTTGCCCACGCCGGCAAATTCGCGCCCCACGGGTCCCATGGGCTTGTCCAGGCGGGCCGGGTCGAGCTGCGCATTCATGCCCGGATTGGCCGTCAGCTGCGACGGCGCGCGGCGTAGTACGGTTTCCTTGAACCAGGCGACGATGCCACGCTCGGCCTTGCGCAATTGGGCATTGTGCAGCGCCGGGTTGTCCCACGAGGTTTCTTCATAGATGGTCGTCAGCAGTTTGGCAATCGGCGATGCCTGCGGGTCGCCCAGGCGGTTCATCGCCTGCACGGCGCCGTCAAAGCCTTTCAGGTCGGCGACGGCGACGCCCTGCACGAATTTTTGCCACTCGCGCGCGTAGTCGGCCTTGTACATGGCCACCAGGTTTTTCTCGATCTGCTCCGGACTGCCTTCCAGGGTCAGGTCGTCGGTGGAAGCGCTTTTCAGCACCCAGTCGGCACTTTGCAGCTCACGGTTGGCGGCGTCGCGAAACGCGCCCTCGACGAACTTTTCCCAGGCCTGGCGCGTAAAGGCGCCGGAAACGGCATAACTGCCCGCCAGCAGGGCCTGATCCTGTTCGCCGACGATGCGCGCCACCGTCATACCGGGAAAGCGCGTCGAGGCGCGCGCCTTGACGTCGGCATACACGCGCTCGCGCGCCGGCATGCCGCGCACCACGCGGCGCAGGTTTTCGCGTGTCTGGTCGACCAGCGCCAGCTTCTGTTCGATGCGCGGCCAGGATGGATCGCCGATCTGTGCCAGGTAAAACGTCAACAGCCGTTCGGCGCTGCGTATCATCTGTTCGCGCGGCATGGCGCCCCGATTTTCTTCCAGCCAGCCGCGCCAGAAACGCGTCAGCTGGTCGTTCAAATGGCTGCTTTCCGCATGCGTCTTATCGGCCAGCATCAGATAGGTTTTCAGCGCGTTATAGGCATCTTCCACATTCGTCGCGCTGGCCGCCTGGTACTGCACGCTGCGCGGTGCGGCTGGCGCCGTAGTGGACGATGCGGCGGCTGGCGTCTGCGGCGTGCGCGCCGTAGGCTGCAGCTGGTCGGCGCTGGCGTTCATTTCAAACAGCAGGGCTTCCAGCGCGCCCGCCACGGGAGCCAGCATGACCTGGCGCGCGCCGGCAAAATATTCCTCGCGCAGCTTGCGCTCAAGTAATTCACCCTGGTACAGGCCCAGACGCAAGGACCACGGCCTTTTCTCCCGGTACGCTTCCAGTTGCTCGATGCGGTCCTGCAAGATCTCGAGCGCTTCCAGGCGCGACTGCAAATCCAGGCGGCGCTCCTGCAGCTTCACCACTTTATTCAGATCGGCCTCGACATTGGCCACCAGTTGCCGGTTGCCCAGGTAGGACCAGCTCCAGCCGCCCAGGCAGGCGCCCAGCGACACCGTCGCGGCAAAGAACACGGCATACTTGAAGCGCAGCTTGGCGCGGTTGGCATAGTTGGCTACCAGGTGCTTGTCGGCAAAAATGACCTTGCGGAACAGCTCCAGCAGGAAATAGCCATGCTGGCGCGCACCGGACGGTACTGCTGATGGGGCCGGTGCGAAGGCCAGGTCGAAGCGGCGCGCCACCTGCTGCGAGGAGGCACTGACGGGCTCGCCCTCCTGCAGCGCACTGGTGAAATAAAAGCCGCGGAACACGGGCTGGAACTGGAACGGGTTTTCCTCGAACAGGGTGGCGATGAAGGCGCGCAGGGCCGGCTTGATGGCGGCAAATTCCAGCGGAAAGGTAAATACGCTGGCCGCCATCGTCTTGCGCTGCCGGTGCGCCATGTTGGCCAGGCTCAGCTCCGTCAAGCCATCGTGCAATTCATCGAAACTCTGGTCGAAAAAGGTCAGCAGGTCGGCCGTGGGCAGCTTGCGCTGGTACGGCATGGTGGCGCCCCAGACGCGCTCGCGCTCGCTGCGTTCGGCGTCCGCAAAAAACTCCGTGAAGCCGGCGATCAGGTCTGCCTTGGTAAACACGATGTACAGGGGCGCGAACACTTCCAGGCGCTCGATGACGTCCTGCACGCGCTTGCGCAGGCTGCGCGCCAGTTGCATGCCGACATCGGGGTCGCCTTTCAATTCGTCGATGCTGACGGCGACGAGGATGCCGTTGACGGGCGCCTTGCGCCGGTATTTTTTCAGCAGATCGAGAAAGCCGAACCACTCGCCGCGGTGCTCGTCGACGACGGAGTAGCGTCCCGCCGTGTCGAGCACGATGCCGTCCGTGGTGAAAAACCAGTCGCAGTTGCGCGTGCCGCCCACGCCTTGCACGACCTTGCCGTCGGCGAAAGGGAACTGCAGGCCCGAATGCAGGATGGCGCTGCTCTTGCCGGCGGCCGGATTGCCGATGATCATGTACCACGGCAATTCGTACAGGGCGGCGGCGCCCGACTTGAGGCCCAGCTTGGACGTCTTGATGGTCTCGATGGCGGCCAGCATGCCCGTGCGCACGGCGTCGAGTTCGCCCTGCTGGGTGCTGCTGGCCGTCGAGGCCGAGGCCGCTTGCGCGGCGGCGATCTCGGCCTCGTTGAGGATGGCCTGGCCCAGCGCCTGCGCATCGCGCCGTACGCGGCGCCGGCGCCACAGCCACAGGCCCAGCCAGGTGACGAAGGCCAGCAGCAGCAAGGCCAGTGCCCAGATCAGCGCCACTTCCAGTACCTCGGCGCCCAGGTACAGGAACACGGCCAGCGCCACGAAGCCGAAGATGGTCAGATTGCGGCTGTCGGTGAGGAAATGCCAGATTCGTCGCAGCATGATGAGCCCAGGGTGAGGTCGCAAAGCAGGAAGAATGTCGCCGCGCAGCGAGGCGGAGTCGGCCCATGCTGACAGCAACGCGGCGCGCCTTTGTTGACATATGACAAGTACCAGGTGCCAGCGCGGCAGGCGCCGGCGCGCCATTGACGCTGCGCAAGCAAACTTGCCGCTGTGAAAATCTCGCCGGCACGCGGCGCTAGAATGACTGGCGCGGCTTACTTGCCCAGCACGCGCGGTTGCGGCAATTCCGTGTGGCCGAAATCCATCATGGTCCAGCGCCCGCCCCAGCGCAGGCCCACCGATTCGGCCGTCACGCCATATAAACGGTAGCCGCGCATGGCCCAGGCATTTTTTTCAGAAATGATGAGCTTCCCTTCATGCATGAATGCGCAATCGGCTGCCAGGCCATACTGGTGATAGCTTTGAAACGCCCTGGCGTTCGTCACGTTCGGGCCGGCTGCCGCCAGCTGGTCTTGGCGCGCCGGACTGCGGTAGCCTTCCAGCAAGACCATATCGTAGCCATGCACCTCCTTCATGATCTTGAAGACCAGCAGCAGGCGCTGTGCGTAATCGTGGTCGAGCAATTGCCAGTTGCGGCTGGCGCCGCCCAGCAGCGGGCGCAATTGCGTTACTTCCGCCGTGGAAAACAGCAGCGGCGGCAGGCTCAAAGGCGGCACCAGCTGTTCGCCTTTCAGCAAGTCGCTGACCTGGTCATTGATCGCGTGTTGCTGGTCAGCATAGCCGCGCAGGGCGATGCGGTCGCTGGACAGCCAGGCCAGCAGCGGCGGCACGATGACCAGCACGCTACCTGCCAGGCTCAGCCAGCGATGCCGCCACAGCAGCTGCCAGGCGCGCGCCATGCCCGTGCCCGTGTACTGCTGCACGCGTTGCCACTGCGCGCCGCTGCCGCCCTTCAGGTGCTGCGCGCGCCGCTGCATGCGCCAGCCCAGGTTGACGAGCGTGTGCAGCACGATGGCGCGGCCGCCGGGAAACAGCAGCAGCCAGCAGGCAAAACAGGCCAGCAAGAAATACATCAGGACCAGGGCGACGAACATGGGGCGCTCCGTGACGGGGATAGTCGGGGCCGGGCAGCGTGCTCGGCGGTATCGCTAGATCGTAGGCGTCCGTGGCCCGCATGCGCGCGGTTTACATCAAGGTCAGTCGAGTTTGATCCATTGCGGAGGTGATATTTTGTCTTTATTGAAAACCAGGGATGGCAAGGCGCGCGGTCCCAACCTGCTGAGCAAGGCCGGCGCGGTGGGCGTGCCAATCGAAAGCAAGGGCATCCTGTCACAGCTCGAACACGGCGTCGCCGCGCCCGCGGTCATCCCGGCCCTGCGCTGGCGCCCCCGCTGGCGGCACTGGGCCGCTGGCGCGCTGTGCCTGGCGGCGCTGATCACGGCCGTGCTCACTGAGAACATGACCATCGTGCCCCTGCCGGCAGCACCCGCCACGGCCATGACGGCGTCCGTCATGCCAGCGCCAACGGTAGTGCCGCACGCGGTGCAGGCGGCCATTATCGTCAATACGGCGGGACCGCCCTTGCCTGCGGCGTCTGCGGCATCCGCCACGACAGCAAGCGCAGGTGCAAGCGCGCCACACAAGACGCCGCCGCCCGTGCGCCAGGCGCCCCGTTCACAGGGGCCGAGGCCGGCTGCCGCGCCCGGCGATAGCGACGTCACCTTGCTGACGGCGATGGTCGCCCATGCGCACCGGCAAGAAGGCACGGCAGCGCCCGTGCGCGACGTGGTGCTGCGCCAGCGGGAGCAGAAACAGGAACAGGAACAGGAACAGGAAACGGGGGAACTCTTGCAGCGCTGCAAGCAGCTGGGCCTGATCGAGGGCATGCTATGCCGCTCGCGCATCTGTTCAGGCCGCTGGGACAGCGATCCCGCCTGCCATTGAGCGCCGGCGGACCAGGGTGAACCTCAGGCGCGCTCGGACACTTCGATCAGGTTGCGGTCCGGGTCGCGCAGATAAACGGAACGGATGGGCCAATTGGCGCCCGTACGGGCAACAGGTCCTTCCTCGATGGCAATGCCCAGCGCCGCCAGGTGGGCAATGAACACGTCGAGCGGCACGGCGGCGATGAAGCAAAGGTCCAGCGAGCCGGGCGTGGGCAAGGCCGCCTTGGGCAGGAATTCCTTGCCGGCCTCATGCAGATTGATTTTTTGCGCGCCAAACTTGAAGGCATGGCGGCCGGCGCCAAACGTTTCCAGTTGCATGCCCAGCACGCGCGTATAAAAATCGATGCAAGCCGGCTTGTCGCGGGTGGTTAATACCAGGTGATCCAGGTGGTCTATCATGTATTTCTCGGGTGAGTGGCCGCGTCCATGCGGCCTTGCAAAAAGCCTTCCATCAGCGCCAGCAATGCCTGCGGCTGTTCCTGGTGCGGCGTGTGGCCGCACTGCTCGACGATGGCGGGCACGGCGTTGAGCGCCTGCGCCACGATGGTGTCGACCTGGGCTGGGCTGCCGTACTGATCCTCGCTGCCCTGCACCACCAGCGCCGGGCATTCGACGGAGGGCAGCAGATATTCGATATTCCAGAACTGGAATCCATAGCTGAGCCAGGTATCCGACCAAGCCTTGAAGATGGTTTCCGTCTTGTCGCCATGGTATTTCGCCAGCGCGTGCAGCTTGCCAGCGCCAAAGGCCGCGTCCGCCACGCGGATGCCATCGAGCGTGATGCCTTCGACAAACACGTGCGCCGCTTCGGTGATGATGCCGCGCAAGCGCGGCGGCTGCTGCGCCGCATAGATCAGGGCGATGCTGCCGCCATCGGAGTGGCCGACGAGAAAATGGTCCTGTCCCGGCAGCAGCGCCGCGAGCACCTGCGGCAGCTCGCACAGCGCGTAGTCGTGCAAATAATGGAGTTGGCGGCGCACCGCCAGCGGCGACGACAGTCCATAGCCGTGGCGGTCATACAGCAAGCCGCGGCATCCCGTCGCCTGGCATAGCTGCGCGGGGAAATCTTTCCACATCGCACAGCAGCCGAGCACCTCGTGCAGGAATACCAGGCAGGGCTTGGCAGGGTCGCCTTCGATCAATTCGTAATAGATATCGGTTTCGGCACTCAGGTTCAGTATCGGCATGGGCTAGGCTCGCAACGGGTTCCGCATCGACAGGTCGGCTGGGGCCATTGTGCCATTGTCCTGCGCGGCATGCGTGCCGGCCCGTAAAAATAGCGTGCGGGAAAAGATCTTGCGGCCTGCCTGCAAGATGTTTGCGCCAGCACAAGTGAGCACCATTTTTCCGGCCGCCCTGCGCGCTTTTTGCCCGCGCGTTTGCCTAGAATGACTTACTCCAACAGCATGGAGCAGGCGGCTACCTTATCAGCCAGGACGTGACACTGTCAGTCACGGCAACAGATAGGGCGTCTTGCCGCACGACGACAGGCGCGGCGTCCAAACTATCGATCAGGAGTACATCATGGATATGAAAGTAGAACATCGCACCGGTAGCAACCTGGCCCTGGAAGAAACCGATGCACCGATGGAGCAGGAAGGCAAGAGTGCAAAAGGCGCGGCCGCACAGGACTTGAACCTGAGCGCCGCCGCCTTCACCACCTATTACACGTGGACCGCCAATGGCGTGCATCCTTCGGTCAACTTCGCCAATGCCAACGTGAAAGCCAATTCGCGCGTGCTGCTCAACATCAGCGAATATGGCGCGACTCCCCAGGACCGTTTCATCGGCTCAGCCCGCATGGCCGTGTACAACATCGCGCCGTACAACGGCGGCTTCCGGGCCTGGGTGGATATCTCGTGGGGCAGCCCGCTCAAGGTGCGTTTCGACGTGTTTGTCGATCCCTGATCCGGGAAACACTGTGCGTGCCCCCGCCACCAGCGGGCCGGCATCGCGCACGTCGCTAAGACACTGAAGGGATGGCAAGCGTGGATGGGAAACCATGCGCGCATGACAAAAGGGCCACGTGTTGCCACGTGGCCCTTTGCTATTGCTTGTTCTGGCTCCCCGACCTGGACTCGAACCAGGGACCTGCGGATTAACAGTCCGTCGCTCTACCAACTGAGCTATCAGGGAAAGGAGGCCGAATTATATACGTCAAAATTTCTCATGTCCAGTTGTTGCGGCATAGTTGCTGCATGAGCAGCAAAACAGGCCGCCAGGGAAGCCAGCCTCGCCAGCTGGCTGTGCCCGTCTGCGCGGCGCCACGCAAGATAGTAGAATAGCCAGGCCTGGCCGACACGGAAGGCGCACAACGGCATGCCGGCAGCGGGCGTCAACCACGCCTCCGCGCGGACATGCGCTTGCAAGACTCACCTTGCCCCTGGCTTACTGCTCTCGCCCGACATGACAGAAACAAGCGCACCCTTGGTGGACAATCCCGGCAGCGGTGACAGCTCGGCGGAAATTGCCGAGCATATGGCGGCCGCCATCGTGGCGCGCCAATTGCCGCCCGGCACACGGCTGCGCGAAGAGGCGCTGTGCCGGCTGTATGGCGTCAGCCGCACGAAGATTCGCGCCGCCCTGCTGATCCTGTCCAAAGACAAACTCATACGCATGGTGCCCGACAAGGGCGCCTTCGTCAGCCAGCCAACGGAAGCGGAGGCACGCGACATCTTCGCCGCGCGGCGCATCATCGAAGCGGCCCTGGCGCGCGAATTCGTCGCGCGGGCCAAAGCTGCCGATTACAGGATGCTGGAGCGGCACCTGAAAGCGGAACGCCTGGCGCTGGCGCAAGCGACGCCGCTGCGCTCGCAACTGCTGGGCGACTTCCACGTATTGCTGGCCGACATAGCCGGCAACGCCGTGCTGCGCGACATCGTGCGCGAACTGGTGGGCCGCAGCTCGCTCATCACCATGCTGTACCAGTCGGGCCACGCCGCCGCCTGTTCGTACGACGAGCACGGCCGCTTTCTCGACGCGGCGCGCAGCGGCGACGCGGATCTTGCGGCGCGCCTGATGGTGGAGCACCTGACGCACGTGGAAGCGGCCTTGCGCTTCGACGGCAGCGCCGGCGACGCCAAGAAAGACCTGGTGGCCGCGCTGCTGATGTAAGCTGCCCCATCAAAGCTGCGCCATCAAAAAAGGCCGCCTCTGCTGGTGCACGGGCGGCCTTGTCGCACGCGCCGGCAACTGCTTGCCGACGCGTGCCCTACTTTCCCCGCTATTCGCCCAGGTAGATAAACTTGAACAGGAAGATGGCGGCGATGATGTAAGCCACCACGGATACCTGCTTGCCCTTGCCCGTCAACAGTTTCAAGACCGCATAAGTGATGAAGCCGAAGGCCACGCCGCTGGCCACCGAATAGGTAAATGGCATCATCAACGCCGTGATGGCGGCAGGAATGCTTTCCGTGCTGTCATCCCAGTCGATGTAGGTCAGCTCGCGCAGCATCAAACAAGCCACGTACAGCAGCGCGGGCGCCGTCGCGTACGGTGGCACCGTGTGCGCCAGCGGGGCGAAGAACAGGCTGCCCAGGAACAGCAGCGCGACGGCCACGGCCGTCAAGCCCGTGCGTCCGCCCGCTTGCACGCCGGCCGCGCTTTCGACGAAGGCCGTGGTGCTCGACGTACCCAGGCAGGCGCCGGCGGCAATCGCCGTGCTATCGGCCAGCAAGGCCTTGTTCATGCGCTCCATCTTGCCGTCTTTCAACAAGCCGGCACGGTTGGCCACGCCCATCAGGGTGCCCGTCGCATCGAACAGTTCGACCAGGAAAAATACCAGCACCACGTTGACGATGCCGATCGACAGCGCGCCCATGATGTCGAGCTTGAACAGGGTCGGCTCGATGGCGGGCGGCGCCGAGACGATGCCGTTGAACTGGTTGCCGCCAAAGAAGAAGCTGGCAATCGTGATGGTGAGGATGCCGATCAGGATGGCGCCCGGCACTTTCAGGCGGTCCAGCGCGACGATGATGAAGAAACCGAGAATGGCCAGGATGGGCGCCGCCTGGTGCAAGTCGCCCAGGGCGATGATGGTGGCCGGGTTCGATACCACCACGCCGGCGCTTTTCAGGGAAATGATGGCCAGGAACAGGCCGATACCGACGGTAATGGCCGTGCGCAGCGCGGGCGGGATGCTGTTGATGATCATCTCGCGCACCTTGAACAGGCTGACCAGGATGAACAGGCAGCCGGAAATGAAGACGGCGCCCAGCGCCACTTCCCAGCTCATGCCCATGCCCTTGACCACCGTGTACGAGAAATACGCATTCAAGCCCATGCCCGGCGCCAGGGCGATCGGGTAGTTCGCGTACAGGCCCATGATCAAGGTGCCGATGGCGGCCGCCAGGCAGGTGGCAACAAAAACGGAGTCTTTCGGCATGCCCGCGTCACCAAGGATGGACGGGTTGACGAAGATGATGTAGGCCATCGTCAGGAACGTGGTCAGGCCGGCCAGCAGCTCCGTGCGCACATTGGTCCCGTTGTCCTTCAGTTTGAAATAGCGTTCCAGGAACTGCATGATTACCCCCTTGTTTTGGTAAAACCGCGCGCCTGGTCTTGGACTATGCGCATCTTTTTTTTGCAACAACTCTTTACTTGCTTACTTGCCCGGCGCGCCGGCCGGCTTGAAGGCCCACCAGCGGCTGCCCGCGAAATTCCAGACCAGTCCGATTCCCGTCGCCAGCACCTGCGCCAGCCAGTAATACCAGCCCAGCTGGTGCACCAGCAGCCACATCAGGCCCGTATTGATGCACCAGCCTATGCCCAGCAGGGTGAAATACTTGGAAGCCGCGTCGCCGTGTCCCTTGTCGCTTTTAAACGTGAAAAAATAATTGAGGATGTAGTTGACGACGGAACCGAGGATATAGCCGATGCCGGAAGCGGCGGCGGCGCTGATGCCGGCCCATTCCACGCCGCCCCACAGCACGCTGTATTGCACGGCCGTGCCGGAAGCGCCGACAGCGGCGAAACGTAAAAATTGGTGATGCAGGGAATGGGACATTGTCAATTTTCAAATGAGACGAAAGCAATCGCCAGGATAGTGCCAGAATAAAAAATGGCTACGATTGCTCGTAACCATTTTTCAGCCTGCATTTTACTGCAAGTTGCGCCCAACGTTCATATTCTCCGCCGCGTCGGCACTCAAACGTTGCGCTGGCGGCGCCGCCGCAGCCACACCAACAGCGCGATCAGCAGCAAGATTCCCACGATGCCGCCGGGCAGCATGAACGGCTGCAAACGCGCCAGCACGGGCTTCTCGCCGCCGCTGCGCGCCTGCGCCACGTAGGCGGGGGTGACGGACACGTCCGGGTTGCCGTACTGCTTCAGCACGTAGTTGGCAATCGAGGCGATCTGCTCGTCCGTCAATGGCTGCACGTAGGAACGCTGGTCGAAACGGGGCATGAAGGCTTCGTGCTCCTCCCCTTCGATCTTGCGCTCGACGCCAAACAAAATGGCCGAGACCAGATTGGCCGGCGTGTTGCCGCCCGTCGCCGTATTGTTGAACAGGGCCGGATACGCCTGGCCCGTGCTGCCGGCGCCGCTGGCCGAATGGCAGCTGGCGCAGTAGCCGGAAAACAGCACGGCGCCGCTATTCATGGAATGGTGCTCGGTGGAACCGGCCATGCCGCGCAGCGCAGCTTCTTCGCTGGCGGCGCTGCCGTAGCTGAACGCGGCCCTGGTCTGCCCCGGCGCGCGCACGGGCGGCACGGTGCGCAGCCACGCGACGATGGCGGCCACATCGTCATCGCGCAGGAATTGCAGGCTGTTCTGGATGGCTTCGGCCATGCCGCCCGCCGCCTGACCCTTGCCTTCCACGTGGCCCGTCTTCAGGTAGGCAGTGAGTTCCGCATCCGTCCACGCGCCGATACCGCTGACCTTGTCGGACGTGATGTTCGGCGCGTGCCAGGAACCGAGCGACGCGCCCGCCAGGGTCTGGCTGCCGATTTCCGCCATCAGCACATTGCGCGGCGTGTGGCAGGCGCTGCAGTGCGCCAGGCCTTCGGCCAGGTAGGCACCGCGGTTGATCTGCGCGCTCTTTGCCGGGTCCGGCACGAAGCGTTTATTGTCGAGGAACAAGGTGTTCCAGCCCAGCATCGACAGGCGCACATTGAACGGGAATGGCAGGGCCGTCTGGCGCGCCGGCTCATCGACGGGCTTAACGGCCTGCATGAAGTAGTAATACAGGTCGCCCACGTCCGCATCCGTCAGCTGCGAATAGCTGGTGTAGGGCATGGCCGGGTACAGATGGCTGCCATCGGCGCGCACGCCCTCGCGCAGCGCGCGCGCAAAGTCGGCTTCCGTGTAGTGGCCGATGCCGCCTTTTTTCGATGGCGTGATATTCGTCGCGTAAATCGTGCCCAGCGGCGAATCGATGGCATAACCGCCCGCATACGGCTTGCCGCCCGCTGCCGTATGGCACGCCATGCAGTCGGCCGCGATGGCCAGGTAGCGGCCCCGCTCCAGGCGCGCATCGGGGCTGGCGGCTGCAGGCGCGGCCGGGCGGTCCGGCGTCAGGGTGACGGGCGGCGCCGAGGCGGGCACGGCTGCCGTGGCGATACCGGACAGCAACGCCATGCCGATAGCGAGGGACAGGCGGCGCATCATGCTGCCTCCCTTGCCAAGGTACGGGCGATGTCGTCGGCCGCGCGCAAGCCGAGCGCGGCCATGCTGAGGGTGGTGTTGACGACGCTGGCCGACGGCATGGCGCCGCCGCCCGGCAGCCACAAATTGACGTGATCGTGGGCGCGGCAATTGCCGTCGACGACGGAGTCGGCACGGTTACTGCCCATGATGACGCCGCCCATGATGTGGTTATTCGCGTTCAGGCTGCTGGTGATGTTGAACTCCACGGCACCGAACAGCTTGCCGATGTGCTCGAGCTGCGCATGCGCGGCCTTCGCGCCATTGCGCACGTAATCGCCCACGTCGTAATAAATGTCGGGACAGGCCAGGCCAAGCGGGTCCTTGCGCGTCTTGCTCAAAGTCAGGCGGTTATGCGCCTCGGGCAAGGGTTCCAGGCTGATCGACAAGTCCACGCCGAACGCGGCGCGGCGGCGGATCTCGTCGTCGAGATCCTTGCCCACCAGGCCCAGTTTCAACGACTGCTGGGTAGCGGGTCCCACCCTGGTGATATTGTTCAAGATCATCTTGTTGGCCGAATACTGCGACCGGAAAGCGCCGTCGCGCGGGCCCACCAGGCAGCTGCTCTGCGCCGGGCCACGGCCCGTCCAGATCGGCTCATTGGCGAGGAAGGTACAGTGGAAGCCCGAGTGGTCCATCATGTTGCGGCCCACCTGGTCGGAACTGTTGGCGATGCCGTTCGGATTGTTCTGGTTCGCCGCCAGCAGCAGCAAACGGGGCGTCTCGATGCCATTGCAGGCAATCACGAAGGCCTTGCCCGTCGCCATGTGTGACTGTTTTTTCGCGTCATACCAGTGCACGGCTGTCACGCGGTTATTGTGGTCCGTGTCGATGCGGTAGACGACGGCCTCGGCCAGCACGCCAGCGCCCTTCAGCTCGGCCCGTTCCACATGGTGGATGCCGTTGTACATGGCGCCGATGGGGCAGATCGGCTGGCAGTTATTGTTGCCGCAGCACGTGGGACGGCCCTGCCATGGGCGCGTCGAGCGGCCTTGCGGGATCGGTACGGAACGGTAGCCGTGCAGGTTGACCACTTCGGCGAAGCGCTTGTCGCCATACCCCCAGGGCACCATGTCCATCGGGTAAGGCGCGCTGCGCTCGCTGGGTGATTGCAAGGCGGGATCATTGGGGCCGGCCACGCCCATTTCCTGCTCGGCGCGGCAATAGTACGGTTCCAGCTCATCATAGGAAATGGCCCAGTCGCGCCCTACCCCGTAATCGCTTTTCATGCGCATGTCGGACGGCAAATGGCGCCAGCACGACGCGGCCCAATGCCAGGTCGTGCCGCCCACCGTGCGCAGATAGCCCTGCTGGAAACTGCTGCCGCTGGGGCCGGACAATTCCACGTAGTTATTCTTCGGGAAATACAGCGGTGCGGGTGCGTTGTCCGCTTGCGGATACAGGCCCTGGAAGTCGGAACCGACACGGTTTTCAAACGGCATGTTGCGCCAGTTTTCCACGGCTTGCCCCCGCTCGATGCGCAGGCCCGCTTCCAGCATGATCACGGAATGGCCTTGCGCAGCCAGTTGGTCGGCCATCATGGCGCCGACAACACCGGACCCGACAATGATGACATCGGCGACGATGTCGCCATTACTCTTGAATTGGGGTGATTTCATTTTGCTTGCTTGCCTTTCGGTTCGGGAGTGCCGGTGGTGGCCGGGGCCGGTACGGGTTTTGGCGCCACGGGCGCGGCGACGCCCACGGCCGGTGGCGCCTTCAGCCACCACAGGGGGCCGTAATTGCAATACGTGGGCACGACCTGGCCATCGGCCACCGTGCGGTACATCAAGGCTTCTGCATACGCGACGACGATGGATTTCGTGCCCTGCGCCGCGTTGCCGGCGACAGTGCCCGTATACCAGGCGGCAACGATGGCCAGCGCCAGCTCGCGCAAGCCGGCGTCCGCGGCGCTGGCGGCCGCCAGCAGCGCCTTCGCTTCCTGCCCCGTGACGAGCAGCGCGCCCAGCCGTGGCAACTGGTCGGCGAAGCCGGGTACGTTGGTGCGCATGGCTTGCTCGATGCGCGCCGCCGTCGCGGCGGACAGATCGCGGTGGCCGGTGATCGTTTGCGACAAGGTGTAGAACAGCATCGTGGCGGGCGCCAGGCCGGTCGCCGGAGCGCTGGCCGGCGCCTGCATGGCGGCGGACAGGGGATTGCTCCAGAAACCGGCCTGCGCCAGCAAGGCGCCCAGGCCGATCAGGGCGTGGCGGCGGCTGATGCGGGGAAGGGATGAAACGGATGTTGCAGATGGTTCGCTGCCTGGATGGTTCATGAGACTCCCGCAAGACTTGTTGTTTTATTGACTTCGATGATTGCGCTACATTGCATTTGCGCATAAATGGAACCGGTTCCATATTATCCTACAGAAGTAAATTGTATGCCAATGTAGTATTAATAGTGAGAATCTGTCTTGTGCGATTCCTGTATGGATTCAGGCGTTTTGCGCAGGCAAAACGCCAGTCCCGGCTGGCCGCCCAGGCGGTAATGGAAATCGAGTACGCTGCCGCCTGCCAGGGTCGGCTTGCCCGGCAAAGGCAGCGGGAGATTCAGGCTGCATTCATGGTCGCCCAGGACGATGTCACCATACACGCGGATGCGCGTCAGCAATCGCGGTGCCTGCTCCAGCACCTCGGGCAAGCGGATGCTGGCGGCCGGCAGGCTGTCGCCCTGCCCATTCGATCCTTGCTTCCAGGCGCGCAAGGCGTCCGCATCGAGCGTAAACACGCGGCCCCAGTCCGTGCACGGCTCATCCGGTGCGCGCCGGTCCAGGCCCAGGTGCACGGTGACGGCCGCCGGCAGCAGCGCCGCCGCAGGCGCTTGCGCGTGCAAGTTGCGCAGGATGGCCACCTGCGGCTCCTTGCCCAGCGCCGTATTCATGGTTTCGCTGACGATCACGTGCGGCATGGCGCCGGCAGGAATGCGGTAGGAGGCCGCATCGGCGCAAATGTACTCGCCGACGTGGCTGTCCAGGTCCAAGGCTGTGATCAGTTCGCGCGCATAGGCCAGGGTCTCCGCGTGCACGTCGAGGATGGCAAACTGCACCAGGTCTGCATCCAGCACGGCCATCACCGGCAAGGCCAGCAAGGCGAACGGGCCGCAGCCCGCGTACAGCACGCGCACGGGTCGCCCACCGCTCACGTCCAGGCGCTCGCGCACGGCCAGCGCCAGCCCTTGGATGAAGGCGGCGCTGCGGTACGGCTCGCGCGCGCACAGTCCCGCCTGCACGGGCGAGATGGCCCAGCCGCTGGGCAGGAAGCTTTCGCCATCGCGCAAGCCGTCCTGCCGTTCCATGGACAGGCGCGAGTGGCGTTCGACGAGCCGGCGCAGCTGCACCGCTTCACCGACCAGGCTGGCCAAGGAACGCTGCGGATCGCACAGCGCGGCAGCAATGGCGGCCAGTTCCGCGCGTGCCGGATTCATGCGCAGCTCCACTGGCAAGGCGAGATAAAGACAGAATGCATGGCGGCTTCCTTGAAATGATTGCAAGTACGCGGAAAAATTGGCAGCATAGCAAATAAATAAACGCCCGCTGATTTGCCTCGATCGCAACCACCTACCGGAGCACCGCACCGATGCACGACTTGCCGCTATCCGCCCCCTACCAGTTGCGCCTCCAGCGCGACGATGACGATGGCTTTGCCGCCGCGCTGTACAGCTCCACGCGCGACGACCTGCGCCAGATGCCGGCCGACCCCGCCGTCGTCGAGCAGCTGATCGCCATGCAGCGCCGCATGCAAAGCCACGGCTATCGCCAGGCGTATCCGCACGCGATGTACCTGGTGCTGCAGCATGGCGACACTCCCATCGGCCGCCTGATCCTGGACCGCCAGGACGAAGTGCTGCACCTGGTCGACATCGCCATCCTGCCCGCCGCGCAAGGCCAGGGCGCCGGCAGCGCCGTGCTGCGCGGCCTGCAGGCGCAAGCAGTCGCGCAGCAATGGCAGATCCACCTTGCGGTCAACAAAAGCAACGCCGCCCCGCGCGCACTGTACCAGCGGCTGGGCTTTCGCCTGCGCGGGGAAAACGAGATACAGGAGCAACTGGCATGGAGCGCGCCATAGTGTCGGCGCCGAATCCGCCCAGCACCTGGCTGCAGCTGCCGCTGCGCTTTGATGTGGCACGCATGCAGCGCGACAGCGACCAGTTTGCCGCCGGCGAGTGGATCAGCCACTTCAATACGGGCGCCTACGACCATGGCTGGAGCTGCGTGCCGCTGCGCTCGGCCGGCGGCCAGGCCGGCCACATCATGCCCGTCGACGGCGCCGTCTATGCCGGCACGCCGCAACTGGCGCGCTGTCCCGGCCTGCGCGAGGTGCTCGCCAGCTTCGCATGCGACATCCGCGCCGCGCGCCTGATGGCGCTGGCGCCGGGCGCCATGATCCGCGCGCACCGCGATGCCGGCACGTCGCTGGCCGATGGCTTGATCCGCATCCACATCCCCATCCACACCTCGCCGCAGGTACTCTTTACCATCGATGGCGAGACTGTCCACTTCACGGCCGGCCACGCCTGGTACATGGACGCCAGTTGCCTGCACGCGGTGCACAACCGGGGCACGACGCCGCGCATCCACCTTGTGCTCGACTGCGTCACCAATGACTGGCTCGAAGCGCTGTTCGCCTCGGCCGGCTTCGTGCCGAAAGCAGCCAATAAATATGGCGACCCAAGCATCAACGATGGCAATGTGCGGGCCGTCATCGCCCAGCTACGGCTGTCGCCCTCGCATGCCAGCTTGGCGCTGGCAAAGGAATTGGCCGCCTTGGCCGACGGGAGCGCGCCGTGAGCGCCGCGCCGGGCTTGGCCCAGCAAGAACGCTTGCTGGCCAGGGGCGAGACGGTGGCATGGCATGAGGGCATGGACTTGCGCGGCTGGTATCCGCTGTACGTGGAGCGCGGCGCGGCGCTGGCGGACGCCGCCATGTGCTGGCGCGACCTGGGGCAAGCGGCTTTCAGCGACGCCTTCTTTGTCAATACGCTGGCGCGCCAGCCGCATGAGGAACGCCGCGTCTGCCGCACGCCGCTGGCGGCGCTGGCGACGCTCGGCGACTGCGTGGCGCCCGACGCCTTCATCTTCCACGTCTCGCGCTGCGGCTCAACCCTGCTGAGCCAGCTGTTGGCATCCTTGCCGCAGTGCATAATCATGTCCGAACCGCCCGTCGTCGACTCGCTGCTGCGCCTCCATCACGACAGCGGCGACCGGGCCGCCAGCGTCGCCCTGCTGCGCCAGGCCATCCTGGCACTGGGCCAGCGCCGCTCGGGTGAAGAGACGCACTTCCTCATCAAGTTCGACTGCTGGCACATCCACAGCCTCGATTTGCTGCGGCAAGCGTTTCCTGGCACGCCCTGCCTGTTCGTCTACCGCGAACCGCTGGCCGTGCTGGCCTCGCACCAGCGCCAGCGCGGCCCGCAAATGGTGCCCGGCATGCTGCATCCGGCACAGCTGCCGCTGCCCGCGCACCAGCTGGCGCCCGGCGATATCGATGGCTATACGGGCCTCGTGCTGGCCAGCCTGTTCAATGCCGCCCTGCCCCATGCGGCAGCCGGCCAGTTGCAGTTAATTAACTACAAGCAATTGCCAGGCATGCTCTTCAGCGATTTATTGGACCGCCTCGGCATCGCCCCCACAGCCACGCAATTGCAAGCGATGCGCGCGCGCGGCGGCGTGCATGCGAAATACGGCACGGTCTACCACGGCGATCCGCCAGTGCCCGCAACGGACAGCCTGTCGGCCATCGCCACGCAGTTGCAGCCCGGCTATCTGGCGCTGGAAGCGCTGCGGCTGCATGCAGAGCAAGGCCACTTTCTTTGAAACCAAACGCTGACAAGGAGGCATATCGACGTACCTGCTGGAGACCATGCGATAGATAGCTGTTCAATTAGCTGTTCAATTAGCTGTTCAACTGCGGCGTGCAATGCACGCCCCTTGCAAGCAAGCTGAAACTGACCCCATACCATGATAAAAAAAATGACATTGGCAGTATTCTTTACAGCCCTGTTTCCCTTCTACGGATGCAAGGCGCAATCCACGGCGGAAGCGAAACCCGTTTCCACCGAAGTCACCACCACCCTGACACCCGTCATTGGCGGCATACAGCAGGTGGTGGAAATCAAGACGGACGACGCGAACAAGCCCGTCCTGCTGTTCCTGTCCGGCGGACCGGGAAGCTCGATGATCAAGGGGGCCGATACCTTTACGACTATCCTGAAAAACAGATTTACGATTGTGCAATGGGACCAGCGGGACGCCGGCAAGACATTGAAACTCAATCCTTCGCCCACGCAGCCGTCCGTCGGGCAGATGGAGCAGGATACGTATCAAGTCATCCAATTCCTGCGCAAAGAGTTAAAGCAGGAAAAAATATACTTGCTGGGCAGTTCCTGGGGCAACGTCCTGGGCTTTGATATCGTCAAGCATCACCCGGAGCTGCTGCATGCCTATTTCGCTTCCAATCCTGTCGTGAGCCAGCTGGAAAGCGAGAAAGAATTGCTGCAAGCCTTGAAAGTGCACTTCAAGGACAATGCCGTCGCCAGCGAGGAACTGAACGGCGTCAGTTTCCCGTTTTCCAGTGACGAAAGCATGTTTTATTTAAGGAAATGGCTTTTTTACAAGGATGGCAAGGCATTTGCAACGAGCGAGGGGTTCAAGACGGGCTTTCTGCAATGGTCAAAGACCTGGTCGCCAGTCTGGAATGAAGTCATGAACATTGATCTGCCCAAGACCTTGAAGAGCGTTGACTGCCCCGTGTATTTCTTCGTCGGCAAAAACGACATCCAGACCTCGACCAGGATCACGCAAGCGTATTTCGACACCTTGAAGGCGCCAAAGAAGGGACTGTTTTTCTTTGAGCATTCCGGGCATCAGATACACCAGGATGAACCGGTGAAATTTCAAGAGGCCATCATCAAGACGCTGGAGATGGTTCAACCGAGCAAGTGAGAGCGCCTGTAACGCAAAAAGCCCAACCGATAAAGGCTGGGCTTTTTGCTACTACATGTTCTGGCTCCCCGACCTGGACTCGAACCAGGGACCTGCGGATTAACAGTCCGTCGCTCTACCAACTGAGCTATCAGGGAAAAGAGGCCGCATTCTATAGGGGAAATTTTGCCATGTCCAGATTTCCCCTAGAAAAATGTATATTTTCCCGACGTCACCCTGCCTGACAGCGGTCAGCCGGGATGCTCTTGCGGATAATAGTCAAAGACCAGCACCCGACCCAGCCATGGTTTGAGCTGCTCGACAAAGGCCAGGTGCGCCGCATGGGCCAGATACACGTCGCGTGCGCCGACGTCATCGAAGGTCAGGGTAAAGCAATCGGTAAAGCCGTCATCGAGGCCTTCCGGGCTGACGTTCGGCCCCCATTCAAATTGCCGCACACCGGGAATGCGGTGTTTCAGCTGGGAAAACTCATAGACGAGCTCGGCGTGCTTGGCAGACGTAATGCCATCGAGGAAGTCGCACAGGACGATATGGCGCAAGGCGGAAGTACAAGTCATGGGAAGGTGCTCCTGAAGTGATGCATTCAGGATAGCGCAAAACGCGATCACGCACCGGCCGGCCCTGCCGGTTGCGGCGGAAAACAAAAAAGGCCATGTTTTTCAACATGGCCTTCCGAATTCTGGCTCCCCGACCTGGACTCGAACCAGGGACCTGCGGATTAACAGTCCGTCGCTCTACCAACTGAGCTATCAGGGAAAAGAGGCCGTATTATATAGGGCAAATTTTCAATTGTCTAGATTTCCATAGGGAAAATCTTATCTTGCTCCTGCACCAATACAGCCGGCAAGAAACAAAAAAGGCCACGTTTTTCAACGTGGCCTTTTGAATTCTGGCTCCCCGACCTGGACTCGAACCAGGGACCTGCGGATTAACAGTCCGTCGCTCTACCAACTGAGCTATCAGGGAAAAGAGGCAATATTATATGTCACTTGTTCCATATTTGCAAGACGCATACTGCACCTCGACAAACACGGCCATCGCCGACTTTCTACCGCCATCAGCGCCGCACTTGCATGCAGCGCCGAAGAAGCAAGATCTTAAAGCACTTTGGCGATCGCGTCAATAACGATGTCGATATTGCGCGAATTCAATGCTGCCACGCAGATACGACCCGTGTCGACGGCGTAGATCGACTGCTCGCGCAGCGATGCCACTTGTTCCTTGCTCAGGCCCGAGTACGAGAACATGCCGATTTGCTGGCGCACGAATTCGAAGTCGTGGGCTGGCGCCTTGGCTTTCAGTTTTTCCACGAAGGCATTGCGCATTTCGCGGATGCGCACGCGCATGCCGGCCAGTTCCTCTTCCCACAGCTGGCGCAGTTCCGGCGTGGCCAGGACGGTGGCGACCACCTTGCCGCCGTGTGTAGGCGGATTCGAGTAGTTGGTGCGCACGACGCGCTTCAATTGCGACAGCAAACGGGCCGCTTCATCGGCGCTGGCCGCGACGACACTCAGGGCGCCCACGCGCTCGCCGTACAGCGAGAACGATTTCGAGAACGAGTTCGACACCAGCAGCGGGCCGCCCGCGTCCGCAAAGCGGCGCACCACGGCGCCATCTTCGGCGATGCCGTTGGCGAAACCTTGATAGGCCATGTCCAGGAACGGCACCAGGCCGCGCGAGGTGACGACAGCGATGATCTGGTCCCACTGGGCTACGCTCAGGTCGGCGCCGGTCGGGTTGTGGCAGCAGGCGTGCAGCACGACGATGGAGCCGGCTGGCATGGCGTTCAGGCTGGCCAGCATGCCGTCGAAGTTCACGCCATGGGTGGCGGCATCGTAGTAGGTGTAGTTATTCACGACGAAACCGGCGTTCTCGAACAGCGCCCGGTGGTTTTCCCAGCTTGGGTCGCTGATGTAGACTTGGGCGCCCGGCGCGAAGCGCTGCAGGAAGTCGGCACCGATCTTCAGTGCGCCCGTGCCGCCGATGGCTTGCACGGTCACGGCGCGGCGCTCTTGAATTACGGCGCTATCGGCGCCAAATACGAGTTCTTGCACCGCCTTGTCGTAGGCAGCCAGGCCTTCGATCGGCAGATAGGTGCGTGGGGCGGCCTGTTCGATCAGGATGGCTTCCGCCTTGCGTACGCAAGCTAACAGAGGCACTTTACCGTTGTCGTCATAATAGACGCCAACGCCCAGATTGATTTTGGCGGGATTCTGGTCCGCGTTAAATGCTTCGGTGATGCCCAGGATCGGGTCGCGTGGGGCCATCTCGATGGCGCTAAACAGACTGGCAGAAACAGTTGGGTTCGTCATGATAAGATTGGATTCGATTGGAAGCAGGTTCACAGCGGAGTTGTAGACAGCGCCCCAAAATACAACGCCAGGGCCGCCAGCAGAGCACTATTCTAACAAAGGTCTGATTCACATGCCCGAATTATCTACCGCCAGCGAGGCGGAAAGCGCAATTATCTCTTTCCCGGACTCCCCCTTCAAGCTGCACCAGCCCTTCCCTCCGGCCGGCGATCAGCCGGCGGCGATCGCCCAGTTATCCGAGGGGATTGCCGACGGACTGGCCTTCCAGACCCTGCTGGGCGTGACCGGTTCGGGCAAGACCTACACCATGGCCAACGTCATCGCGCGCATGGGCCGGCCCGCCATCGTCTTCGCGCCAAACAAGACCCTGGCGGCGCAGCTGTACAGCGAATTTCGCGACTTCTTCCCGCAGAACGCGGTCGAATACTTCGTCAGCTACTACGATTACTACCAGCCCGAAGCCTACGTGCCGCAGCGCGACCTGTTCATCGAAAAGGACTCGTCGATCAACGAGCACATCGAGCAGATGCGTTTGTCGTGCACCAAGTCGCTGATGGAACGGCGCGACGTCATCATCGTCGCCACCGTCTCGGCCATCTACGGTATCGGTAATCCCAACGAATACCACCAGATGATTTTAACGTTGCGCGTAAAAGACAGGGTCGCGCAGCGCGACGTCATTGCGCGCCTGATCCAGATGCAGTACACGCGCAACGAGGTCGATTTCGGCCGCGGCACCTTCCGCGTGCGCGGCGACACCATCGACATCTTCCCCGCCGAGCATGCGGAGCTGGCCGTGCGCCTGGAAATGTTCGACGACGAGATCGAATCGATCCAGCTGTTCGATCCGCTCACGGGCAGAGTGCGCCAGAAAATCCCCCGCTTCACCGTGTACCCGGGCTCGCACTATGTGACGCCCCGCTCCACCGTGCTGCGCGCCGTCGAGACCATCAAGGACGAGTTGCGCGAGCGCCTCGAGTTCTTCCGCAAGGAAAACAAGCTGATCGAGGAACAGCGGCTCGAGCAGCGCACGCGCTTCGACCTGGAAATGATGGCGGAAATCGGTTTTACCAAGGGCATCGAGAACTACTCGCGCCACCTGTCCGGCGCGCTGCCGGGCGAACCGCCACCGACCCTGGTCGATTACCTGCCGCCCGACGCCCTGATGTTCCTCGACGAGTCGCACGTGCTGACGGGCCAGTTGAGCGCCATGTACAACGGCGACCGCTCGCGCAAGACCAACCTGGTCGACTATGGCTTCCGCCTGCCGTCGGCACTCGACAACCGGCCCTTGAAATTCGAGGAATTCGAACAGAAGATGCGCCAGACCGTGTTCGTCTCGGCCACGCCGGCCGAATACGAAAAGACACATTCCGACCAGGTGGTCGAACAAGTCGTGCGCCCGACAGGCCTGGTTGACCCGCAAATCATCGTGCGCCCCGCCAGCAGCCAGGTGGACGACCTGATGTCGGAAATCGTCGAGCGCATCAAGAAGGACGAGCGCGTGCTGGTGACCACCCTCACCAAGCGCATGTCGGAACAATTGACGGAATATCTGGGCGACCATGGCATCAAGGTACGCTACCTGCACAGCGATATCGAAACGGTGGAGCGCGTGGAAATCCTGCGCGACCTGCGGCTGGGCACCTTCGACGTGCTGGTGGGGATCAACCTGCTGCGCGAGGGCCTGGACTTGCCGGAAGTGTCGCTGGTCGCCATCCTCGACGCGGACAAGGAAGGCTTCTTGCGCTCAGAGCGCAGCCTGATCCAGACCATCGGCCGCGCCGCGCGTAACCTGAACGGTACGGCGATTTTGTACGGCGACCGCATCACGGACTCCATGCGCCGCGCCATCGACGAGACGGAACGCCGCCGCGCCAAGCAGATCGCCTTTAACACGGCCAACAACATCATCCCGATCGGCGTGAAAAAATCGATCCGCGAAATGATCGATGGCGTCTACAGCCCGCAGGAAGCACGCGAAACCCTGCAAGTGGCACAGGAAGCTGCCAAGTTCGAAGCCATGAGCGAGAAACAGGTCAGCAAGGAAATCAAGCGACTGGAAAAACTGATGGTCGACCACGCCAAGAACCTGGAGTTCGAAAAGGCGGCGCAGGTGCGCGACCAGCTGCACGTCCTCAAGCAGCAGCTGTTCGGCGCGCCCGGCACCGACAACGTGGCGTCGATACTGGGCAAATAGACTACTATCCGTTCCTGGGCTGGCTTACGGCTCCGGAAGCGAATAGTCGATGTCGTAGAAATGCTGGCCATTGACGATGCGGATGGCCAGCGTGCCGCTGATGCCCGTCAGTTGCCCCGTGCCGGAATGCGGCACGATCTCGATGGTCAGCGCCTGCTGACCATCAGCCATGGTGCCCGCATGCTGCGCCACGAAGCTGCCTTCCCTGCCCTGCAGGGCGCCCGTGATGGCTTCCATGGCGACGTAGCCGGCCGCGCCTTTGGTGTCCGTCACGGCATTGAGCATCTCGCCCTTGGCCGTGGCGACCAGGTCGCCGGCATAGACTTTGTCGAGCAGCACCTTGCCCAAGGTCGTGCGCCCCGCGCGCTGCGGCGCCGCGGACGGCGTCATGCTGATGCTAAAACTTCCCGTGGCGTGCGCATGCATGCGATGATCTCCCTCTGTAGACAAGGCGGCGCCGGCTGGCGCCACCGATAGACAAGCTGCGGCCAGCACCAGGCCCGACAAGTTGTGTGATTTCATGATTCCCTTTCCATCAATGCGAGAGGACCACCTTAAGGCCGCACAGGAGACAAATATTGGATAAAACCGACAGCACGCGCAATGTGCTCGCCACGCGCGGCCAGGCGCCGAAAGGGATCGTCGACCCGCAGGCAGCGGCGCGCCGCATACGGCTGGCGACCTATCCGCCCGCTAGCGCGCTGGCGCCGTTCGTCGAGTATTTCTGGGTCGTGGAATGGGACAGGCGGGGCCGCGCGCCGGAGACGCAGCGTGTACTGCCCTACCCGAACGCCCACCTGGTATTCGACGCCGGCCGCACCGCCATCCATGGCGTGGTGCGCGGCGCCTTCGACAGGCCGTTGGTCGGTGCGGGCAAGGTGTTGGGCGTGCGTTTCGCGCCGGGCGGCCTGCGCCAGTTCATCGGCCAGCCCCTGTCATCGTTCACCGACACGACCATCGCCGCAGATGCCCTGCTGGACATGCCGGCAAGGGATGCCGAGGCGCTGGTGCTGCAACAAGCCGACGATACGGCCATGGTGGCGCAGGCACAGGCACTGCTGCTGGCAAGGCGGCCGCAGGCCGATGACGCCGCCCTGCTGGCCGCCAGGCTGACCGCCGCCGCGGCGGCCCACAATGGCCCGGCCAGCGTGGCGCAGCTGTGCGAAAAAATGGCCATCGGCGAACGCCGGCTGCAGCGCCTGTTCGCCAACTACGTGGGCGTGCCGCCGAAGTGGGTGATCCAGCGCTACCGCCTGCAGGAGGCGATCTGGCGCCTGGCGCAACCCGATGCGCCCGACCTGGCCAGCCTGGCGCATGAACTGGGCTTCTTCGACCAAGCCCATTTCAGTCGCAGTTTTGCGGAACTGGTGGGCAGCACGCCGCTCGACTATCGCCGTTCGCAGCTGCCCAAGTCAGTCTAAGCAGCCGCGTTGACGTCGTCCATGTACGCACGGATGATGCTGGCGAAATCCGCATCGGCCGTCAGGCCCAGCGCTTCGGCGCGTGCCGTGTCCCAGGCGCCGGGCCAGCTCTTGACGATGCGCTCGACGGCGGGATCGGGCGCGTAGCTGATGCGGGCCGTCACTGCGCTGCCGGCCACTTGTTCCAGCGCGGCGATCATCTCGCCCACGCTGACGCTCAATCCCGGCAAGTTCACCGTGCGGCTGGCGCCGAACGCCTCGCCCGCCAGTTCGTGGCCGGCGATCAGGGAAGCAATGGCGCCGCGCGGCGACAGCAGCCACAGACGCAAATCGGTGGCCACAGGGCAGACGGCCGCCTCGCCATTCAAGGGCTCGCGGATGATGCCGCTGGCAAAAGACGACGCCGCCTTGTTCGGTTTGCCGGGACGCACGCTGATGGTCGGCAGGCGCAGCACGCGACCATCGACAAAGCCGCGGCGGCTGTAATCGTTGAGCAGAAATTCGCCGATGGCCTTTTGCGCGCCGTACGACGATTGCGGGTTCAAGGCCGTCGTGTCCTGCACCACGTCCGGCAGCTTGCCGCCGTAGACGGCCACGGAACTGGTAAACACCACCTTCGGCTTATGCCCCAGTTCGCGGCAGATATCGAGCAGCAGGCGCGAGGCGTCCAGATTGATGCGCATGCCCAGTTCGAAATCGGCTTCCGCCTGGCCGCTGACGATGGCGGCCAGGTGGAAGATCGATGCAGTCTGCGCGTCGATGGTGGCGCGCATCAGGGCGCCGTCGGCGATGTCGCCCGTGACCACTTTCACGCGCGCATCGTTGAAGTCATGCGCGGCCACCACGTCGACCAGTACCAGCTCGCTGATCGTTTGCAACTGGCCGTGGCTATCCGTCAGCTGGCCTTGCGCCAGCAACTGGCGCGCCAGGCGCTGCCCGAGGAAACCGGCGCCGCCGGTGATCAGTACTCTCATTTCATTTCTCCTTGCTTGTTGTTGTGTGCGGCGAGCCAGCCCAGGCCATCCTCGGTGCGCCCGCGTGGACGGTACTCGCAGCCGATCCAGCCCTCGTAACCCAGTTCATCGAGCAGTCTGAATAGATACGGGTAATTGACTTCGCCATCGTCCGGTTCATTGCGCGCCGGGACGCTGGCGATCTGCACGTGGCCGATGCCGTCGAAGTTGTTCTTGAACGTCATGGCGATATCGCCCTCGACGATCTGCGTGTGGTAAAAATCCATCTGCACCTTGACGTTGGGCGCGCCCGACTCCAGGCGCAGCGCATGGCCTTGCGCCTGCGTGACAAGGAAATAGCCGGGCATGTCGCGC
Organism: Janthinobacterium salmonicoloratum; assembly: GCF_051380845.1. Classification (NCBI taxonomy): domain Bacteria; kingdom Pseudomonadati; phylum Pseudomonadota; class Betaproteobacteria; order Burkholderiales; family Oxalobacteraceae; genus Janthinobacterium; species Janthinobacterium salmonicoloratum. The sequence continues at coordinate 1,387,535 of NZ_JBNYXV010000001.1, forward strand.
CCGTTGATCGGTTCGATCAAGAGTTCGATGCCATGCTCGCCCACGGCCCTGGCCGCGTATTGCAGGTTGGCCAGGTAGGTGGCGCGGTGCAGGGCGAGGTCGGCGCCGACGGGCAGCAGGCCAGCCATCATGTGCACGCGCGGCGTGCCCAGCGCCAGCGCATACTCGATGGCGCGCGCCACGCCGGCGCGGAATTCCGCTTCGCGGCCCGGCAGCGAGGCGATGCCACGCTCGCCGGCAGCCCAGTCGCCCGGCGGCAGGTTAAACAGCACGTTCTGCAAGCCGTGCTCGCGCAGCCAGCCGGCCACTTCCTGCGGCGCGTAATCGTAAGGGAAAAGAAATTCGACGCCCTGGAAGCCCGCTTGCGCGGCGGCGGCAAAGCGCTGCGGGAAAGGCACTTCATTGCACATCATGGTCAGATTGGCGGCAAAGCGGGGCATGCGATATCTCCTTGGGAATCTTATAGTTCGAGCTTGAAGGTGTGCTTCAAGTCCGCGATCTGCGCCGCGTCGAGCGGGCGCGTGGGCACGTCGCGCAGCAGCAGGAACAGCTTGGCCGTCTCTTCCAGTTCCTCGGCCGCATACACGGCCGCTTCCAGGCTGCTGCCCGAGACCACGGGACCGTGATTGGCCAGCAGCACGGCCGAGTGCTTGCGCGCCATGGCGCCAATCGCCCCCGCCAGCGCCGGGTCGCCCGGCCGGTGATATGGCACCAGCGGCAAACGCCCCACCTTCATCACAAAGTATGGCGTGAGCGGCGGGATGCAATCGTCATGGTTCAAGCCGCACATGCACGACACGGCGGCCGAATGCGTCGAATGCAAGTGCACGATGGCGCCGGCGCTGCTGCGCTCTTCGTACATGGCGCGGTGCAAAAATGCCTCTTTTGACGGCGGCGCACCGCTGATCAAGTTGCCATCCCAATCGAGCTTGGACAATTGCGCGGGATCGAGCCGCCCCAGGCTGGCGTTCGTCGGCGTCAGCAGCCAGCCATCGGACAGGCGCACGCTCAGGTTGCCGCTGCTGCCGGCCGTCAAGCCCCGTTCGAACAGCGACTTGCCAAAGTCGACGATCAGCTCGCGCTGGCGCGATTCGGTGGCGCTCATGCCAGCACCTGCCAAGCCTTGCTGAAGAAATCGACGGTGCCGAAATTACCGGACTTGAGGGCCAGCGCCAAGGGCGCCCTGCCATCGTCGCCCGGCGCCGGCAAGGCTTTTGTCCAGGGGACGCCGGGGTCGATCTCTGGCCCGATGCGCAAGCCGGCCACGCCCAAGGCCTTGACGACCGCGCCCGAGGTTTCGCCGCCGGCCACGATCAGCTGGCCCACGCCAAGGCGTACGAGCCCTTGCGCGATGGCGGCCAGGGTTTCCTCGACGAGGGCGCCGGCACGCTCCACGCCCAGCTGCGCCTGCACGGCGCGCACGGCGTCCGGCGTGGCCGTGGCATAAATCAGGACAGGGCCTTGCGCCAGGTGCGCGCCAGCCCAGGCCAGGGCCTGCTCCACCACGGCATCGACCACCTCGCCGCCAGCGGCCAGCTGCAGCGGATCGACGTGGAAGGACGGGGCACGCTCGCGCAGGTGCGCCACCTGCTGTTGCGTGGCCACCGAGCAGCTACCCGAGATGACGGCACGCAAACCCGGCGGCGGCGGCAAGCGTCCCGCCTGGCCCGCGAACGAGGGCGACAACTGGCCCCGCTGGCGGAAATTTTGCGGCAGTCCCAGCGCGATGCCGGAGCCGCCCGTGATCAGCTTCAAGTCCGCGCAGGCGGCGCCGATGGCTTCCAGGTCGCGGTTCGACACGGCATCGACGACGGCGAGATGGCAGCCCTGCGCGCGCAAGTCCGTAAAGCGCTGGGCGATGGAGGACGCGCCCTTCTCCACCACGCTGTAATCGGCCAAGCCTACCCTGGCTTGCACCTGCTGCTGCAGCACGCGCACCAGGTTCGAATCCGTCATCGGCGTCAAGGGATGGTCGCGCATGCTCGATTCGGCCAGCGGCACGTCGCCGACGAACAGATTGCCCTTGTAGATGGTGCGTCCGTTGGCAGGGAAGGCGGGGCAGGCAATCGTAAAATCGGTATCGAGCGCCCGCATCAGCGCCTCGGCCACGGGGCCGATATTACCGCGTGGCGTGGAATCGAACGTGGAGCAGTACTTGAAGTAAAACTGCTTGCATCCGGCTTGCTGCAGCCAGGCCAGGGCAGCCAGCGATTCGGCCACCGCCTCTTCGGGCGCATTCGTGCGCGACTTGAGCGCGATGACGACGGCATCGACATCGGCTGGCGGCGGACCTTGCGGCACGCCGATCAGCTGCACCGTGCGCATGCCGGCCTTGACCAGCATGCCGGCCAGGTCGGTGCCACCCGTAAAATCGTCGGCGATACATCCCAGTAATACAGTCATGATGGTTCCTTTTGATTCAGTTACGCTTTCGCCGGCAGATCGATACCCGGGAAAGTTTTAATGACGGCAGCATCGTCCTCGCCGCCAAAACCGGCCGCCGACGCCTGCATGAACATCTGGTGCGCCGTGGCGGACAGGGGCAGCGGAAAGACGCTTTTCTTCGCGTAATCGAGCACGATGCCCAAGTCTTTCACAAAAATATTCACGGCCGACAGCGGCGTGTAGTCGCCCTGCAGGATGTGCGGCACGCGGTTCTGGAACATCCAGGAACTGCCGGCGCTGTTCGAAATGACTTCGTACAGCGCATCCGGATCGCAGCCGGCGCGCAAGCCCGGCGCCATCGCTTCGGCGGCGGCGGCGATGTGCACTCCGGCCAGCAGCTGGTTGATCATTTTGACTTTCGAGCCTTGCCCCGGCTGTTCGCCCAGCCGGTACAGCCTGGCGCAGATGGCATCGAAAATGCCGGCGCAAGCGTCGAAAGCGTCGGGTGCGCCGGCCGCCATCACCGACATCTCGCCGGCAGCCGCCTTGGCCGCGCCGCCGGAAATGGGCGCGTCGATGAAGCGCAGGCCCATGGCCGCCAGACGTACGCCGAGCGCCTCGGCAAACTCCGGCGCCACGGTGGCGCAGGCGATCACCACGCTGCCGGGTGCCAGGGCGCTGGCGGCGCCTTGTTCGCCAAACAGCACGGCTTCCGTCTGCTGCGCATTGACGACGACGATCAGCAAGGCTTGCACCTGCGCCGCCAGCGCGGCTGGCGATTGCGCCGCATGGGCGCCCTTGTCGACAAGCGTTTGCACGGTCTCGGGTCGCACGTCGCAGGCATGCACTTCGAAGCCGGCTCGCAGCAGGGATTGCGCGATGCCCATGCCCATGGCGCCCAGGCCGATCACACCCACTTTTTCGATTCTTGCGCTCATAATTTGCTCCACTTGTTTACTTGTTCACCAGCTTGGCCGGCACCCGCATGATGATGAAGGCGCCAAACACCAGGATGCCCGCCAGCAGGTAGATGACGATGTCGGTCGATTGCGTCAGATCCTTGATGGAACCGATCATGTACGGCGCCGCGAAGCCGGCCAGGTTGCCCACCGAGTTGATGGCGGCGATCCCGGCGGCTGCCGAGACGCCGCCTAAAAAGGCTGTCGGCAGGCTCCAGAACATGGGCGAAGCGGCGAGGATGCCACCGGCGGCAATCGTCAGGAAGAAGATGGCCCAGCCCGTGTTGTGGGCGCCCGCCAGCGCGCTGCAGACGATGGCGGCGGCACCGACGACCAGGGGGATGGCCATGTGCCAACGCCGTTCGCGGTATTTGTCCGAGCTGCGGCCCAGCAGAATCATCGACGCCACTGCCACCGAGTACGGGATCGCCGTAAAGAGACCAATATTGAGCACGCCCGTCACGCCGGCCGCCTTGATCAGGCTGGGCAGCCAGAAGGTCAGCGAATACTGGCCCATCACGCAGCAGAAATAAATCAGGGCCATGACCCAGATGCGCGGGTCGGCGAACATGGCGCGGATCGACGGGTGCGAGACCTTGCCCTGCGCTTCCGTGGCAATGCGCTGTTCGAGGATGACTTTTTCATCTTCCGTCAGCCACTTCGCGGCGCGGATGCTGTTATCGAGGTACAGCAGCACGGCCACGCCCATCAGCGCGGCGGGAATCGCTTCGAGTACGAACATCCACTGCCAGCCCGCATAACCGTGCCAGCCGGCGAAGGTTTCCATGATCCAGCCAGACAGGGGGCCGCCGATCAGGCCCGCCACGGGAATGGCTGCCATGAAGGTGCACACCATGCGCGCGCGGCGCTCGGACGGATACCAATAGGTCAAATAAAGGATGATGCCGGGGAAGAAGCCCGCCTCGGCGATGCCGAGCAGGAAGCGCATGACGTAGAACTGGGTCGGCGTGGTGACGAACATGAAGGCGCCCGAGATGATGGCCCAGGTGATCATGATGCGGGCGATCCACACGCGCGCGCCGATCTTGTGCAGCATCACGTTGCTGGGCACTTCGAACAGGAAGTAGCCAAGGAAAAACACGCCCGCGCCCAGACCGTACACGGTTTCGGAAAACTGCAGGTCGGCCAGCATTTGCAGCTTGGCGAAGCCCACATTCACACGGTCGAGATAGGCGACGATGTAGCACAGCATGAGGAAGGGGATGATGCGCCAGGTCACCTTGCGGTAGACGGCGTCGTCGATGGTTTTCTGGCTTGCGGCCGCGCCGGCCGGCTGGCCAGGCATTGCTTGTGACACTTCCATGCTTGTCTCCTGATCACTGGGGGATCGACCGTGCCGGATTTTTATGGTCCACCGAAGGTGGCTGGCAACTTGTCTAAAATTTGTATGGATGTATATTATGTGTGTGTTTTGTGTGTGTCAAGCTGTATATTCCATATAATGGCAAGCAAGCCCCATGAGAACCGCTAGCACAAGGATGCACCCGATGGACCGCACGTTCAGCTTTACCCTTCCCCCGCCGGAGCCCGCCGCGGGCAGCTTCACCACCGGCACCCTGGGTGCGCGCGTGGCGGCCCGGCTGCGCCAGCAGCTCCAGCACGATGGCCTGGCCGGTGGCACGCGTTTGCCATCGGAGCAAGCCATGGCCAGCCACTTCGGCGTGAGCCGCACGGTGCTGCGCGAAGCCATCGCGCTGCTGCAGGCGGACGGCATCGTCGTCACGCGCAAAGGCAGCGGCACGTTCGTGTGCGCGCAGGATGGCGCGAAGACCGGCGAACGGGGTGACGCGCTGACGGAGCAGTCGGTGCAATCGCTGCTGAATCTGATCGAAGTGCGCCAGGGACTGGAAGCGGAAATCGCCGCGCTGGCGGCCGTGCGCCGCACGCCGGGCCAGCTGGCCGATATCGAACATGCGCTGCGGCGCATCGAGGAAGCGGTGGCTGCCGGCGTCGATGGCGTGGAAGAAGACGTGCGCCTGCACCTGTGCATCGCCGAGGCGACGGGCAACCCCTACTGGCCGAAATTCGTCGCCATGTTCGCCGACCCGATCCGCTCGGCCGTCAAGGTGACGCGCGCGAATGAAGCGCGGCGCACGGACTTTTCCATCGAAGTGCGGCGCGAACATGAAAAAATCGTGCAGGCGATTGCCGATGGCGACCCGCAGCGGGCGCGCCAGGCGGCCATGGAACACATGCAGCACGCGGCCGAGCGCGTGCGCCTGGCCGACCGTGAATTCTGGCGTGGCGACGGTGGCGCGCTGGCACGCACTCTGGGACGTGATCCCATCATGCAGAAATAGCCGGCTCCCTTTCAGGGATAGCTTGGCCGGCGCATGTGAAACAGACTGTCCGGTCCGATCTCAAAATAATCGGCCGGCCCGCCACCGCGCAATATCGGCGCAGCGGCTGCCGTGTCGTACACGCCATCCGTCAACAGATGGCGCGCGATGTGCACGCCCACCACCTCCCCCAGCACCAGCCAGCTGCCGACAGCGTCGCCATTGACGCCTTGCAGCTCGATGATCTGCGTGCGCCGGCATTCGAAGGACACGGGGCTTTCGGCCACGCGCGGCACGTTGACGATGCGCGAGGCGCCCGGCGTCAGGCCGGCCAGCGCGAATTCGTCGACCTCGGGTGGCGCCGGCGCGCAACTGGCATTCATCGCCTCGGCCAGCGGACGCGTCGCCAGGTTCCACACGAATTCGCCCGTCTGCTCGATATTGCGCAAGGTATCCTTGCGGCCGATGCTGGAAAAACCGATCAGCGGCGGATGGTAATTGAAGGCGTTGAAAAAGCTGTACGGCGCCAGATTGAGCACGCCCGCACCGCTGCGCGAGGCAATCCAGCCGATCGGCCGCGGTCCGACAATCGCGTTGAACGGGTCATGCGGCAGGCCATGGCCCTGTGCAGGTTCATAAAAGTGAATGTGATCGGTCACGCGCGCTCCTGAAGTCAGAGAAGTCAAAGGCGCCCGGGATGGAGCGCCTGGAACGACAGCTTACTGGAATTGCCGCCACCGCGTTGCCGGCCCGTCGGCGCCAGGTGCTCGCGCACAGACGACCAAGGCGACAATTGTATGGCGCGCAGCGCCATGCCTCGCTTATGATGGCGCAACTCAACCCTTATCATTGCGCTACCGCCCATGCATACCCTCACGCTGCACCAGAAAGTGTTCTTGCTCCTCTTGAGCATCGTCACCATCGGCTTCGGCTGGATACTGGCGCCGTATGCGGGCGCCATCTTCTGGGGCGTCATCCTGGCGATCCTGTTCGCGCCCGTGTACCGCTGGCTGCTGCGGAAAACCAGGGGCCGCGCCGGCCTGGCGTCGCTGCTGACCTTGCTACTCATCATCGTCATCGTGATCCTGCCGCTGTCGCTCATTTCCGTGTCGCTGGTGAACCAGGCGGCCAGCGTCGTGGAGATGGTACGTTCGGGCGAAATCACGGTCGCCATGTTCTTCAATAAAATCATGGCGGTACTGCCGCAATGGTTGATCAACTTGCTCGACCGCTTCAACCTGACTAGCCTGGCCAGCCTGCAGGACAAGCTGGCCGAGGGCGCCACGCAGGTGAGCCAGGTGGTGGCAGTGAAAGCCATCAATGTGGGCCTGTACACCTTTGAATTCCTCACCAGCCTGTGCATCATGCTGTACCTGCTGTTTTTCCTCATGCGCGATGGTTCGACCCTGTCGGCCCGCATCAAGGGCGCCGTGCCGCTGAGCCGCAAGTACAAGCAGCGCCTGTTCACCAATTTCACCACGGTGATCCGCGCCACGGTGAAAGGCAACATCCTCGTGGCGATCGCCCAGGGCGCCCTCGGCGGCCTGGCGTTCTGGTTCCTGGATGTGCCGGCGCCCCTGCTGTGGGCCGTGCTGATGGCTTTCCTGTCGCTGCTGCCGGCCGTCGGGGCCGCCCTCGTCTGGGCGCCCGTGGCCGTCTACTTCCTGGCCACGGGCGCCATCTGGCAAGGCGCAGGCCTGGCCGCCTTCGGCGTCTTCGTCATCGGCCTGGTCGACAACGTGCTGCGCCCCATCCTCGTGGGCAAGGATACCAAGATGCCCGACTACGTGGTGCTGCTGTCGACCGTGGGCGGCATGGCGCTGTTTGGCCTGAACGGCTTCGTCATCGGCCCCGTGGTCGCGGCCCTGTTCATCGCTTCGTGGGATCTGTTCGTCTCAGCCAGCGAATTCCAGGCCGAGGATTGAGGCGTGGCGGCCTGGCATGACGGCTTGAGAATATCATCGCCAGGCGCATTTTCCAGTACCCAAGGGAGCACAATCCGCGTTCTGCCCGAAACCTGTTTACAGCACTGTTGCAAATTTGCATACTGGTGCCACCTTCATCACGGCAGGCGTGACACCGATGCGCATCAACCTTGCACGACAGGAGCAGGATTTTTCTCTCGGCCAGCGTGCCCATGGCCCGTACGTCGCCGCCATTATCCTGCTGCATCTGGCGCTGCTCTGGGCGGCCACGCGGCCAGTCCACACAAGAATCGAGCACGATGACCGGGTCTGGCTGCAACTGATGCCGCCACTGCCGCCAATGGCAAGGTTCATTCCAACCGCCCAGCCCGATCCGGCGCCGACACGTCCGCCAGCAATCCGAACCGTCCCCACCGACACGACGGCATCGGCGCCGCAGGCATCGACGCAAGACAGCCCGCCTGACGATGCCCCGCCGGCAGACCCGCTGCCTGCCGCCCCCAAGGCCAGCCCCCTCACCGTGGCGCAACAGGCGCTGCAGGCCGCCGGCGCCATCGACCGCCAACTGCGCGCCGAGCATCCACAGGAGTTCGTTGCGCCGCCCGATACGGCGCAGACGCGCCTGGCAAAGGGCTTTGCGGAAGCGCACGCGGCGGTCAAGCCAAAGTGGTTCGAAGCGGCCCGCATCGAGCTGTTCAGCGCGCCAAACGACCCGAAGCGCATCTACCGCGTCATCACGGCGACGGGCGAATACTGCATCTATTTACCGGACAAAGGCAACATGACCTTGAACCTCAGCGCCAGGTCCGGCTATGCCGGTTTTGGCGAAGGGACCGCGGCGCCTTGTCCCATACGGTTTTAACAGCGGGCGATGCAGCGCGTCTCCTCGGTGCAGCGGTGCATGGCAGCCTGGCAGCCGTCCCATCTTGCAGAAATAATCGCTCCAGAATCCGGCGCCGCCAACGGCGCCACTTGCGCTTCCCGAAACAGGCTGGAACAGCCCGGCGGCAGAGTATCCGCCGGCGCCGGCCAGCCTCGGCAACTATCCACATGAGACCGCATTTCATATCGACTATCATGTTGCAATAGTATGTATTTAACAACAAATACGAAAATATAGCTTTTGACGCAGTGGGCGCCGCGGCGTAGTGTCGGTCCTCCCGACAACCACGTAATGAGGAGCCTTCCATGGCAAATCCACTGTGCTTAATGATGCCGGTACTACCCGGCACCAATCCGACCGCCATCGCCGCAACATTGGTGGAATTCCAGGCGAAGATCAATGCCGCCCTCACCGAGATCGGCACCGTGCACTTTGCCCGCTTCACCCTGCTTGACCGCTCCCAGCCCAATCTGCTGCCCAACATTAGCTCGGCTGGCACGTCCAATAGCCTGATCATCGGCGTGATCACCGAGTATGACGGCAGCTTCAATGACTACATCGAAGATTTCGTGGCCCGGCTGGGCGAGGTATTCGACGCACTGCTGCAGTTTGTCGTGGGTGGCAAGGCGTTGATGCCCGTTGCCAACCATGTGGCCGCATTTGAAGCCTTCATCACGGCCAACGACGCCGCGCAGCACCTGCCCAATAAAGGCCTGTATAGCGCCTATCCGCAGACAGTCCAGAAAATTCTCGCCTCGGTCTCAACCTAACACCACGCCGGGGCTGCGCAAGCGGCCCCACCACCCTGCCAGCCACCACCCCAGCCCCCGGAGACAGCATGGCCGATCCCACCATCGATTACGACGACGTGCAAGGCACGATCCTGCGCGGCTACCGCGTCAACCTTGCGCGCCATTTCATCTTCAGCATCACGGATGCCGCGCAGGCACGGCGCACCATCGCGGCCCTGCTCGACGGCAGCGACGGACTGCCGTCCATTACCACCGCGCGGCACATCCACCCCAAGCCGCCCTGCTTCCTGAACCTCAGCTTTACCGCTCCCGGCCTGTCTGTGCTGGGAGTCAGTGCGGCCGACCTGGCCACCTTTGACCAAGCATTTCAACGCGGCGCCACCGATCCGCTCAGCATCGCTGCCGTGGGCGACGTGGGCGACAGCGCCCCCGCACATTGGCTTGGCAACCTGGGACCGGCCACCGAGAATGAGCAGGTGCATGCGCTGCTGAGCCTATGGGTCAGCGAATCGGAGGTAGTGCTGCAGGCAACATCAGCCAAACTACGTAGCGCCTTTGCCGCCGGCTGGCGTGAACTGTATGCGCACGACGGCGTGGCCCTGCCAGGCAACCGCGTGCATTTCGGCTACCGCGACAACATCGCCCAGCCGGACGTCGATGGCGCCCCGCCGCGCAAGCGCGAGCACGAACCTGACCCGCTCAACAGTGTCATGACGGGGGAATTCCTGCTCGGCTATCAGAATGAAAACGGTGGTACCTACCAGGTGCAGCCGCCGCAATTGTCCACCAATGGCAGCTATGCCGCCTTCCGCATCCTGGAGCAGGACGTGCCCCTGTTCGACAGCATCCTGAGCCAGGGCGCGGCCAGTTCCGGGCTCAGCACCGAAATGGTGGCCGCCAAGATGTGCGGGCGCTGGCGCAACGGCAATCCGCTGGTGCTCCGGCCGGACGAGGCGGGCCCCGTGCTGCCGGACGCCAGCCTGAACCGCTTTCACTATGTCGATGAACAGCCGGAACTGGACGACACGCTGGGCCTGAAATGCCCGATCGGCTCGCATATCCGCCGCAACAATCCGCGCGACGAAGCCGTTGTGGGCGCCTCCGCCCGCCACCACCGCATCGTGCGGCGCGCCATGCCCTACGGTAGCGAATATGATCCGGCCGCCCCCATCGCAGCGCAGCGCGGCCTGGTCGGCTATTTCATCAATGCCAGCCTGCGCAATCAGTTCGAATTCCTGATGAAGCAATGGAACAATGACGATGCCTTCGTCAAATCGGCCGTCGGCCCGGCCGGTCCCGAGGCGGGCAATGCCACGCTCAACATCAGCGGCCAGGACGTATTCCTGGGCATCAACGACCCGGCCGTCAGTTCCTTCACCTTGCCCGGGGTGGGCCCCAAGGGCAGCGGCAATACCACACTGCAGCATTTCTCGCGCAGCGTCATCACGCGTGGTGGCGTGTATTGCTTCTTCCCCAGCATCACGGGATTGCGCTACCTGGCGAACCTCGGCTAGGCGGCGGACGGGACACGGATGCAAGCGGGAACGGCAGGCGCACGAACGGCCCGGATCGCTTGCATTGATCCTGTCATTGCACTATCGTTGCAGCACGCGCGTGTTGCCAACCTTGCACAGGAGATCCCACCGTGTCGCTGATACTCTACGGCCACCCCTTTTCCTCGTACACGCAGAAGGTGCTCATCGCCCTGTACGAAAACGCCATACCGTTCACCTTCTGCTGCCTGGCACCGGACATGCCGCAACACCTGCAGCAGTGGCTGGAACGCTGGCCGCTGCGCAAATTTCCGCTGCTGGTGGACGGGGAGCGCAGCGTCGCCGAGACCAGCATCATCATCGAATACCTGCAACTGGCCCATCCCGGCCCGCTGCGCCTGCTGCCGGACGATCCGATACAGGCGCTGGAAGTGCGTTTTCTCGACCGCTATTTCGACCTGCACGTCATGACACAAGTACAGCATGCCGTCGGCGCCGCCCTGACTGGCGACCCGCCGAAGACCCGGGAGGGCCGCGCGTTTGCCGGAGAAAAGCTGGACCTCGCCTACGCCTGGCTGGAAGCCCACCTGGCCGGCAAGACGTGGGCCGCCGGCGAACACTTCAGCCTGGCCGACTGCGCCGCCGCCCCCTCGCTGTTCTATGCGGATTGGACCCAGCCGATTCCCGCAACGCTGCCCATGCTGCGCGCCTACCGCGCGCGCCTGCTGGCCCGCCCATCGTTCGCCCGGGCGGTGGAAGAGGCGCGCCCATACCGCCACCTCTTCCCCCTGGGTGCTCCGCAGCGCGATTGACCCTGTTCAGCCAAACACGGGGCGGAAAAAGCTACGCTCGTAGCTGACGATGCAGCGCGTCTCTTCGGCATAGCGGAAAGCGGCCTGGCACTCGGCATCCTGCATCGAGTCGCTGCGGTACCGTTCGTACAGGGCCAGGCTGGGAAACGAGAACATGGCCAGCGCGACGTTGCTGGCGCCTTCGGACGGTAAAAAGTAGCCGTGGTGCTGGCCGCCGAAACGTTCGACCAGCGGTATCCACAGCTTGCCGTAAGCTTCGAATTCCCGCAATTTATACGGGTCGATGATGTAACGCAAATAACAGGTGATCATGCGGTTTCCTTGTGAAGGTTCAGGTCCATCAGCATGCCAGATTCCCAGGAGCCGATGGCGGCCAGTGGCGAGCCAGGCAAAAAGTCCAGCGCGCAGGGATAGATAAAATCTTTCTGCGCCAGCACGCCGAGCCCGGGCCAGCCGTAAAACAGCAGCTTGCCCTTGCCGACGCGTCCCAGCGCGCTGCCGTCGGACAGCCAGCGCAAGCCGTTACCCGTGCCGCCGCCCGCCTCCACGGCCACCTTGGCCAGACAGTGGCCGTCGGCCAGCGCGTACATGGACAGGAACTCCGTGCCACCGGCGTGGTGCAGCACGGCCAGATACGCTCCGTCCGGCGATGGCGCGCAGGACTTCAAGCCTGGCAGCGACAGCACCCTGCGCCCGCCACCGTCTTGCAAGGGCCAGTCCCATACACTGCAGTAATCAGGCGGCTGCACCTGCCCCTCGTCCACCGATTTGACGCCATGCTGGACCAGCAAACGCCGCCCGCCATCGATGGCGCAGACACCCCGCAGCATCTCGCCCGGATGCACCTGCGTGAAAAGCGCCTCGCCCGTTTGTGCGTCGCGCACCCGCAGACGGCCATCCCAGCCGCCGTCGGCCAGATACCGGCCGCACGGCGACCACGCGGGACCACAGCCTTCGCCATCCTTTTTGTTCTGGAAGTTCACCAGCAACTGGCCCGCCCCGGCATCCACCACGGCCAACTGGCCCGTCGTGCTCTTGATGGCGAGCCGGCCGCCGTCAGGCGAGAATGCCATGCCCGACATGTGCGCGATGAATTTTCCGCGCCACAGCTTGGTCCGCGCCGCCACGTCCCACAGGACCAGGTCGCGCCCCAGCACGGCCAGGCGCGTGCCATCCGGTGAAAAGCGCACGCCGTAGCTGCAGCCCAGCTTCAGGGGCTTCTGCGCTGCCGTCATGGGCGCGCCAGGCGGTACACGACGCTGTCGATGTCGTAATGGCGCTCCATGCCCACATATTGCATTCCCAGGCGCGTCATGACCTTGATCGAGGCGGCATTGTCCGGGTGCGCCACGGCCACCACTTCGGGTGCGCCGACGACGTCGAAGGCATGCGCGACGATGGCGGCGGCCGCCTCGCTGGCATAGCCCTGCCCCCAGCCCGTGCGCGCCAGGCGCCAGCCGATTTCATGCGATTTATTTTTGTCGCCATCGAGGTGCTGCAGGCAGGCCATGCCCACCATCTCGCCGTCATCGAGGCGGATCAGCGCCCACCAGGAATAGCCCCACTCGGCCCAGCGCCCCACCAGCCGCGCAACGGCGGCGCGCGTGTCCTCTTCCGCTTCAGGCTGTCCCGCGTTCAGGTACGTCATCACCTCGGGATCGGTGTTGAGCGTGCGCATGCGCTCGTAGTGGTTTTCGGTAATCGGTTCCAGGCGCAGGCGCGCCGTCGTCAGTATGGTCATCGCATTTCCTTGGACGAAAAAAAAGACGATACACGATCGTCTTTTTTTAGCAAGAGTGCAAGCGAATTACTTGCCTGCTTCGCCCTTCTTGATCCACGCCGCCAGCTGGTGCGGACGCAGGCCGTCGTAGTCTTCGAATGGCTGGTGGATCCACGGGTTGTGCGGCAGCTCGTCGAGGAAGTAGTCGGGACGCACGACGGAGCAGCCCTTCAGCCAGATCACGGCCGATTTGACTTCGGTCACGTCAGGGAAGTTTTCCTTCAGGTGACGCGTGACCTTGTCCAGTGTGACGCCCGAATCGGCCAGGTCGTCGACCAGCAGGATGCGGCCAGCCAGCGGGCCCTTGGTCATGGTCATGTACTTGGCGATATCGAGGTCGCCGCGCACCGTGCCCGCGTCTTCGCGGTAGGAGCTGGTCGACAGGATGGCCAACGGCAAATCAAAAATGCGCGAGAACACGTCGCCAGGACGCACGCCGCCGCGCGCCAGGCACAATACCTGGTCAAATTTCCAGCCCGATTCGTAGACCTTGAGCGCCAGGCGCTCGATCAGGCGGTGATACTCTTCCCAGTTGACCCAGAGATGTTGATCGTTCGATTGTGGGGTAGTCATGATAGTGGAATCTTATTATTAGCGTGATTAAAAAAATCCGCCTTGCGGCGGATTGTGTCCAGCAGCTTACTCGAATGGGTGGCGCAACACGATCGTTTCTTCACGATCCGGACCGGTCGAAACCATGTCCACCGGCACGCCGACCAGTTCTTCGATGCGCTTGATGTAAGCGCGGGCTGTTGCTGGCAGGGCCGCCAGCGATTTCGCGCCGACCGTGCTTTCCGTCCAGCCTGGCATCTCTTCGTACACAGGTACGCAACGGGCGGCTTCTTCAGCGCCCGATGGGAAGATGTCCGTGGCCACGCCGTCGATGGTGTAGCCGGTGCACAGTTTCAGCGTTTCGATACCGTCCAGCACGTCCAGCTTGGTCAGGCACATGCCCGTCACGCCGTTGATCTGCACGGAACGGCGCAACAAGGCGGCGTCGAACCAGCCGCAGCGGCGGGCACGGCCCGTCACGGTGCCGAATTCATGGCCGACTTGCGCCAGGTGATGGCCGACGCCAGCATCCGTTGGCAGTTCCGACGGGAACGGGCCGGAGCCCACGCGCGTCGTGTAAGCCTTGGTGATGCCCAGGATGTAGTGCAGCATGCCAGGACCGACGCCAGAACCGGCGGCGGCATTGCCGGCCACGCAGTTCGACGAGGTGACAAACGGATAAGTGCCGTGGTCGACGTCCAGCAGGGAACCCTGCGCGCCTTCGAACAGCAGGTTGGCGCCGGCCTTGTGCGCCTTGTACAACGCGCTCGACACGTCGGTGACCATCGGACGCAGACGCGGCACATAGGCCAGCGCGTCGTCGAGGGTCTTCTGGTAATCGATGCGCGGAGCTTTCAGATAGTGCTCCAGCACAAAGTTGTGGTAATCGAGGTTTTCCGCCAGTTTTTCAGCGAAACGGCTCTCGTTCAGCAGGTCGGCGACGCGGATGGCGCGGCGCGCTACCTTGTCTTCGTAGGCCGGGCCGATGCCCTTGCCGGTGGTGCCGATCTTGGCCGCGCCGCGCGCAGCTTCACGGGCCAGGTCGAGTGCCGAGTGGTAAGGCAGGATCACCGGGGCGGCGTCCGACACTTTCAGGCGCGAGGCGACTTCGACGCCGACGGCTTCGAGCTTGTCGATTTCGCGCAGCACGTCCGGCACGGAAACGACCACGCCGTTACCGATGTAGCAGGCGACGCCTGGACGCATGATGCCCGACGGGATCAGCTGCAGCGCAGTTTTGACGCCGCCGATGACCAGCGTGTGGCCTGCATTGTGGCCGCCCTGGAAGCGCACCACACCTTGAGCGTGATCGGTCAACCAATCGACGATCTTGCCTTTACCTTCATCGCCCCATTGGGTGCCGATGACAACAACGTTCTTTGCCATAATTTTCTTTGACATCACTCAACCTAAGTTTTTAAGAATCCAGCTACTACCATTATCGGCAAGTACCAGCACGCGATCGCACTCGAACTCGTCTTGTTCATTACTGTGACCCGGCATACTCTGGATCACGACCTCGCCCGCCTTGCGCAACTCGGCGATTTTTTCCTTCAATTCTGGCGCGCTGCCCCACGGCGCGCGGATCGAATGCTTCCGTTCCGCGGTCGGCAACAGGCGCGCCAGTTCGCGCAAATCGAGCGAGAAGCCGGTCGCGGGACGTGCCCGGCCGAACGCTTCGCCGACGTGGTCATAACGGCCGCCGCGCGCAACCGCGTTCGGCAAGCCAGGTACATACAGCGCAAACATCGCGCCACTTTCATATTGGTAGCCGCGCAGGTCGGCCAGGTCGATCGCCACTTCGGCGCGGCCCAGGGCCTTAGTTTCCACAGTCGCGGCCAGCGCGGCCAGTTCGGCCAGCGCCTTCAGCACGCCCGGCAGCGGCGGCAGCACTTCGCGCGCACGCGCCAGCACGTCGATGTCGCCGTACAGACCAGGCAAGGCCAGCAGCGCATCGCGCGTCACGGCGTCATAGCCAGCCGTCAGCGCACGCAGGCCCGGCGCATCTTTCGCGCGCAGCAAGGTGTACAGCGCAGCTTCGTCGCGCACGGCAGCGGCGTCTTGCGCAATGATAGCGCGCAACAGGCCAACGTGCGACAAATCCAGGCGCACGCTATCGAAACCGGCCAGTGCCAGCGAAGCGAGCGCCAGTTCCTGGATCTCGGCGTCCGCTTCCAGGCCGGCGTGGCCATAGATTTCGGCGCCGATCTGCAGCGGTTCGCGGGTGGCGTGCAAACCCGACGGACGGGTATGCAGCACGCTGCCGGCGTAGCACAGGCGGGTGACGGTGGCACGGTTGAGCAGATGGGCGTCGATGCGCGCCACTTGCGTCGTCATGTCGGCACGCAGGCCGAGCATGCGACCCGACAGCTGGTCGACCAGTTTGAACGTGCGCAGGTCGGTATCCTTGCCAGCGCCAGTCATCAGCGATTCCAGATACTCGAGCAGCGGCGGCATGACCAGTTCATATCCGTACAGACGGAAATTATCCAGCATGAGGCGGCGCAGCTCTTCGATCTTGCGCGCTTCCGACGGCAGAACATCGGCAATATTTTCGGGCAAAAGCCAATTCGGCATGAGGGAGCGAGATACGGAAGAAAGTTGAAAAAATGCATCATGCGAGGCAGCGGCGGGCGCGCCAGGCAAGAGGCCGAACCTGATATTTTACGCGAAAACACGGGCCTTTAGGGATAAGTTGTCCGAATCGCTGCCGCACAGCCCTAAAAACACTGCATTTTACGCCGTCCCGCAACAGCATGGCGGGCACAAAAAAACGGGGCCGGCATTCACGCCGGCCCCGTTGCTGCCACCCGTCCTTGCGGCCGGGTGCAATCTGAATGCTGCCTTATTTCTTGGCCGAACCGGCTGCGCCGCCGCCCTTGAAGTACTTGAAGAATTCCGAACTCGGATCGACCACCATCACGTCGCCCTTGTCCTTGAACGTGGCGCGGTAGGCTTCCAGGCTACGGTAAAACTTGTAGAACTCCGGATTCTTGCCAAACGCTTCCGCATAGATCTGCGACGCCTTGGCATCGCCCTCGCCGCGGATCTTCTCGGCTTCGCGATACGCTTCGGCCAGGATCACCGTGCGCTGCTTGTCGGCGTCGGCGCGGATTTTCTCGGAGTCGGCCGAACCGGTCGAACGCAGCTCATTGGCCACGCGCACGCGCTCGGACTTCATGCGCTCGTACACGGAGTTGTTGATCTGCTCGACGTAGTCAACGCGTTTCAGGCGCACGTCGACGATTTCCACGCCGATCGCCTTGGCTTCCGCCGAGACCTTCGCCAGGATCGCTTCCATCACCTTGCCGCGCTGGCCCGAGATCACTTCGCGCACGGTGCGCTTGGTGATTTCATCGTTCAGCGCTGCCTTGACGATTTGCGACATGCGGTTGCGGGCCGGCTTTTCATCGCCGCCAAAGCTGCGGAAATACAGCCGTGGATCGGCGATGCGCCATTTCACGTAGGCGTCGACGAGGATGTTCTTTTTCTCGGCCGTGATGAAGCGTTCCGGCTCCGGCGTGTCCAGCGTCAGGATGCGCTTGTCCAGATACAGCACGTTCTGGAACGGCGGCGGCAGCTTGAAATACAGGCCCGGCGTGCTGATGACTTCCTTGACTTCGCCAAGGGCGAAGACGACCGCATACTTACGCTGGTCGACCACGAACACGGTCGAGGACAAGAGCATGATCGCGATAAAGCCCGCGATCAGGGCGGCTACGATACGGTTCATTAGCGACTCTCCCGTTCACGCGAAGAGCGGCGCGTATTGACTTCTACTGTCGGCATGGCTTCCTGTGGCAAAACAGTGTTGGCTGCGGGTGTCGCGGCAGCACGGGCGGCGGCAGCGGCAGCGTCGGTGGCAGCAGTCTGGGCGATCAATTTGTCGAGCGGCAGGTACAGCAGATTGCTGCCCGTCTTTGCGTCGACCATCACCTTGCTGGCACTGCTGAACACTTGCTGCATCGTTTCCAGATACATGCGGTCGCGCGTGACGACCGGCGCCTTCTGGTACTCGACCAGCACCTGCTTGAAGCGCGAGGCATTACCCGCGGCGTTCTCGGTCACCATCGCGCTGTACGCGGCGGCTTCCTCCATCAGGCGGAAAGCGGCGCCACGGGCTTTTGGAATGACGTCGTTGGCGTAAGCCTGGCCTTCATTCTTCTGGCGTTCGCGGTCCTGGCCGGCCTTGACGGCATCGTCGAAGGCGGCTTGCACCTGCTCCGGCGGCTGCACGGCCTGCATCGTCACGTTGGTGATGACGGCGCCGACTTTGTAGCGGTCGAGAATGTGCTGCATCAGCTGCTGCGTGTCGTAAGCCACTTTTTCGCGGCCTTCGTACAGCACGAAGTCCATCTTGCTGCGGCCGACCACTTCGCGGATCGCTGTTTCGGCGACCTGGCGCAGGGTGTCTTCCTGGTCGCGCGTGTTGAACAGCCACGCCACGGGATCTTTCAGGGTGTACTGCACCGCGAACTGGATGTCGATGATGTTTTCATCGTCCGTCAGCATCAGTGACTCGCTGGCCTGCTTGTTGCGCAGCGACTGGCGGTAACCCACTTCCACCGTGCGCACCTGCGACACGTTGACAGTTTCGTCGGTCTGGAACGGGTACGGCCAGCGCCAGTTGAAACCGGCCGGCGTGGTGTGGCTGTACTTGCCGAACGTGAGCACGACGCCGTTCTGGCCCTCTTGCACGATGAAGGCGCCGCTGGCGAGCCAAATAAAGACGGCGATCACGCCGACCACACCGGCGGTGATGCCGGCGCCCTTCATGTCGGGACGCGGACCACCGCCACCGCCGTTGTTATTGCCGCCGTTGTCGGGACGGTTCTTCTGCCCGAAAAAGGCGTTCAGGCGCTGATTGAAATCGCGCCACAACTGATCGAGGTCCGGCGGACCTTCGCCGGGCTTTTTACCTTCTTGGGCTTTCTTGCCGTCGTCCTTGCGATTGCCCCAGCGGGGATCGTTCAGGGACAACTTCAAGCCTGTTTTTTTGAGTAGGGAGACAAGCATAACTATCGTGTTCCGACTTGGGAGTGGGTGGAAATCCTATCGTCCTCGCCAGGCTCTTCGTCCTGGTCCGGGGCGGCGCCATCGTGCTGGTCGTACTGACCGTCAAACTGATCTTCCTGCTGTGCTTCGTCGTTCTGATACAGGTGGGCCGAACCGGGCGCCTTCCTGGCCATCTCGACAATCGCATCGCGCAGCAGGTCGAGCCCGCTGCCCTTCTGCGCACTGACGAACACGCGACTGATCGTAGCATATTCGTCGCGCTCCACCGAAGGCTCCAGCCCGGCCGCATCGATCTTGTTCCACACGAGGATTTGCGGAATATGATCGGCGCCGATCTCTTTCAAGACCAGGTTGACCTGCTCGATCTGCTCCATGCGCACCGGCGACGCGGCGTCGACGACGTGCAGCAGCAAATCGGCATGGATGGTTTCTTCGAGCGTGGCACGGAAGGCGGCCACCAGCTGATGCGGCAATTCGCGCACGAAGCCGACCGTGTCGGAGATCACCACATTGCCCACTTCCTGGCCCAGGTAAACCCGGCGCGAGGTGGTGTCGAGAGTGGCGAACAGCTGGTCGGCGACATACACACCAGCCTTGGTCACGGCATTGAACAGGGTCGACTTGCCGGCATTGGTATAGCCGACCAGGGACACCGAGAATGTGTGATTGCGGCCGCGCGCGCGGCGCTGCGTTTCGCGTTGCTTGTGCAGCTTTTCCAGGCGGGCGCGCAAGGCCTTGACGCGGTCGCCGATCAGCCGGCGGTCGGTCTCGAGCTGCGTCTCGCCGGGACCGCGCAAGCCGATACCGCCCTTTTGCCGCTCAAGGTGGGTCCAGCCGCGGATCAGGCGCGTAGCCAGATGCTGCAACTGGGCCAGCTCGACTTGCAGCTTGCCCTCATGGCTCTTGGCGCGTTGCGCGAAGATGTCGAGAATCAGGCTGGTACGGTCGAGCACGCGCACATTCAGACGCTTTTCCAGATTGCGCTGCTGTGCAGGTGAGAGGGCATGGTTAAAAATAACGATTTCCAGGCCATCGTTGACGACGACGTCGCCAATTTCATCGGCCTTGCCGCTGCCGACGAAATACGCGGAATCGGGACTGGAACGCTTGGCCGTGATGGTGGAAATCGGGTCGGCGCCAGCCGAACGCGACAACAGCATGAGTTCCTCCATGCTGGCGGCGAAGTCGCTGTGACCGAAGTCAACCCCGACTAGTGCCGCGCGCATGATGGCATCAGATTGGTTGTGGCGGACGCCGACGCCGATGCAAACGCATCAGCGCCGCTGGCGCGGACGGGGGCGATGGACGGTGAAAGGCGCTGGGCCGTCAAGCTCAACGCTTTACTCCGCTTCAGATTCAATATTGAGATTGACGGCACGGGCCGGCACCACTGTCGAGATGGCATGCTTGTACACCATCTGTGTCACCGTATTGCGCAGCAATACGACATATTGATCGAACGATTCGATATGGCCCTGCAATTTAATGCCATTGACCAGGTAGATCGAGACAGGAACATGCTCTTTGCGTAATGCATTGAGGAATGGGTCTTGTAACAGTTGCCCTTTGTTGCTCATAACAGCTCCGTTGTTTATGTTGTTGTGTAAGAATTGGAGGCGACTTGCTTGATTTCAAGTGCTCTCACATCTTTCAAAGAAAGAAAGATGCGTCATAGCTACTGTAACCTGTTTTCGCGATCGCTGTCGCGCATGGCGCATTAACACTTTATTATTTTCGTGCAACAGCCATTGAATTGGCTGTCGGCGCCGCATTATCTCTGCGGCGCCTTAATACGCACTTAATCCAGCTGTTAAATCATTACTTGCTTGGCGTGCGTGCAAACGGGTTTTTACCCGTGCGCAGTTCGATGCGCAGTGGTGTGCCGACCAGCGCAAACGTATCGCGGAAATGTTTTTCCAGATAGCGCTTGTAAGGATCGCCAACGGCGTCGAGCGCATTGCCGTGAATGACGATCACAGGCGGGTTCATGCCGCCCTGGTGAGCATAGCGCAGCTTCGGACGAATCGAACCTTTGCGGCGCGGTTCCTGCTTCTCCACGGCCTCGATCAGGGCGCGCGTCAGCTTCGGCGTCGACAGGTCGCACATGGCGGCTGCATACGCGGCGTTGAGCGACTTCATCAGTGGACCGATGTTGGTGCCCTTCAGCGCCGAAATGAAATGCATCTGCGCGAACGACAGGAAATCGAGCTTGCGGTCGATATCGATCTTGATTTCATCGCGTTCGTGCGATTGCAAGCCATCCCATTTATTCACGGCCACCACCAGCGCGCGGCCCGATTCCAGGATAAAGCCGGCGATATGCGCGTCCTGCTCTGAAATATCCTGCTGCGCGTCAAGCATCAGCACCACCACGTTGGCTTCGGAAATCGACTGCAGGGTTTTCACCACCGAGAATTTCTCGATCGCCTCAAACACCTTGCCGCGGCGGCGGATACCTGCCGTGTCGATCAAGGTGTATTGCTGGCCATCGCGCTCGAACGGGATCTCGATCGAGTCGCGCGTCGTGCCCGGCATGTCGAAGGCGATCACGCGCTCTTCGCCCAGCAGGGTGTTGATGAGCGTCGACTTGCCCACGTTCGGACGGCCGACGAGGGCAATCTTGATGCCGCGGTCGGTCTTTTCCAGCTCTTCAGGCTCATCCGGACGCTGTGCGAACGCCAGATCCAGCATCACTTCGACGAGGTCGTTGACGCCGTCGCCGTGCGCCGACGAAATCGCATACGGATCGCCCATGCCCAATTCATAGAATTCGGACACGACGGCCGTGTAGCGCATGCCTTCGCTTTTGTTAACCACCAGCAAGACCGGGCGGCCGCTCTTGCGCAGGAAGTCGACGATGGTCTTGTCATGCGGGGTCAGGCCTTGGCGGCCGTCCACGATGAACACCACCACGTCGGCCTCGGCCACGGCCTGCTTGGTCTGCAGTGCCATCTGGTGCATGATGCCTTCCTTGGCGACGGGTTCGAAACCACCCGTATCGATGACCAGGAAGGGACGTTCGCCGACACGGCCTTCGCCATAGTGACGATCGCGCGTCAACCCAGGCAAATCCGCCACCAGCGCATCGCGCGAGCGGGTCAGACGATTGAATAAAGTCGATTTCCCAACATTGGGTCGACCTACTAGTGCAATTACCGGCTTCATTGTATTACTCGACCGCGAGAGCGGTCACTGTCCCTGATTGGGTTTGAAAAATCAAATTCGAACCGGCAACAACGGGAGCCGAAACAATCGGGCTACCGTCGGTGCTGACACGACCTATTAATGCACCATCTTCCCGTGACAGGAAGTGGATGTAACCTTGATAATCGCCGACGGCGACGCTGCGGCCGTAGGAGGCCGGCGTCGACAGGCGGCGGCGCGCCAGCGCCTCATTCTTCCAGGCGCTCTGGCCGCCTTCGCGGCTGAACGCCACCACGGCGCCCTGGTCATCGGCAACAAACACGAAACGCTGGTCGACGGCCACGCCCACATCGGACGAGATCGGCTTGCTCCAGCGCGGCACGCCCGTGGCGGCATCGAAACAGCCTGCCTTGCCCTGGTAGGTGACGGCGCACACTTCGCCTTCGAACACCACCGGCGTGCCGGCGATGTCGGAGACGCGCTCCAGTTCGGTAGCACCGCGCGGTTCGCTGACGACGATCTCCCAGCGTACCACACCGGTGGCCGCCGTCAGTGCCAGCAGCTTGCCGCCTGGCTGTGCCACGTAGATATTCGCGCCGCCCAGCACCATGCCCGGCGCATTGCGCAAGGTCAATGCCGGCGTGGCGCGCTGCACCGTCCACTTGCGCTCGCCCGTCTTGGCGTCGAAGCCGACGATGCGGTTATCCACGCTGCGCACCACCACGACGCCCTGCCCCACTACGGGCGAGGTCAGCACTTCACTGGACGCCTGCGCCTTCCACAGCTGTTTGCCATCGGCGTCAAACGCCAGCACGGCGCCCTTGGCGGCGCCCACGGCCACCACGCTGCCATCGCTGCCGGCGCTGGACGTGATGTCGCTGCCGGCCTTGATGCGCCACGTTTCACGGCCGCTGGCCGCATCCAGGCGCGCCAGCGCGCCATCGGCATTGACCACGTACAGGCTGTTGCCGGCCAGCGCAGGCGTAAACGCGTACACACCGGCCTTGCCGATCGAATACTTCCAGGCGTCGCGCACGGCAATGCTCGATTTTAACTCGACCAGCTTGGCCGGTTCGACTTTCGGATCTTTCGAGGCGAACGGGTTCCAGGACGAGCAACCAGCCATCAGGGCCAACAGACTTGCAGCTACCAGCTTTTCAGTGACACGCATAAGTGTTATCCAACCTTTTTCTTGTACTTGTAAGGGCAAGGCAGGCGGCGCAAAACGCCGCGCGGCCACGCCATCAGTGTTCCTGTCAGGCGGCAGCCTTGTCAGCCTTGGCCTTGTCTTCCGGTACCGTACCGCCGATCGCTTCCAGTTTGACCTGGATCAGTTGACGGCCTGGATTGTTCTTGTCCGTCGCGGCCAGCGCGGCCAGATAAGCCGTGCGCGCCTCAGCCAGCTTGTTTTGCGCCACCAGGATGTCGCCCTTGCGGTCGGCCACGGCGCCGGCAAATTGCGCCACGGGAGCCGTCGCCAGCACTTTCAACGCTTCATCGTAGGCTTTTTCGTCCAGCAAGACACCGGCCAGGCGCAGCTTGGCGATGGCCTTGTACTCTTCCGTGCCGTGCTCGGCCACCCATTGCAGCTGGGTCTTGGCCGTTTTCAGGTCGTTCGCGTCAAACGCCACCTTGGCCGCGGCCAGGGCGCTCATCTGCGCATACGCCGTGCCGCTGAAACGCGATTGCATGTCGCCGGCCGCGCGCATCACCTTGGCGGCGTCCTTGGCGGCGATGGCGTTTTGCAGTTCGTCGTACAGCTGGCCCGCTTGCGCAGCCTGCGTGCGCTGGTAGTACTGCCAGCCAGCCCAGCCGCTATAGCCTGCCAGCGCCACGATCAGGACCCAGGAGGTCAGATTGCCATTGCGCTGCCACCAGGCCTTGAGGGTTGCCAGTTGTTCTTGTTCTTCGTGATCGTATGCCATGGGTCGTCAGTTTTAATGAGTAGTTGATCGAGGGTAGAACGGTCTTGCTTCAAATCAGTGGTGGTGATGCACGTGGCCGCCAGGACCGTGGTCATGGCCGCAATCGTGGTCGCCGATGATCTGGTCCACCACGTAATCGACGACGTCGTCGAACGGCACCGTGTTCTGCTGCGCGCCAGCATCGGCTTCGCGCATGGCTTTCACCGTGGCCACATTGTTGGCGATTTCATCGTCGCCCATGATCACGGCAAATGCCGCGCCGCTGGCATCGGCCTTTTTCATTTGCGTCTTGAAGCTGCCGCCACCGTTGCTCGCTGCGCAATGTAGCACAACGTCCAGACCTGCATCGCGAATCCGCTCGGCCAGCACGAAGGCTTGCAAGCCCGCCTGCTCGCCCTGGTGCACCAGGTAGACGTCGCACTGGGCCGGTTGTTCTGGCTCGGCCGCGTCCTTCATCAGCAGCACCAGGCGTTCGACGCCCATACCGAAACCGACGGCTGGTGTCGATTTGCCACCAAACATTTCCACCATGCCGTCATAGCGGCCGCCGGCGCACACCGTGCCTTGCGCGCCCAGCTTGTCGCTGACCCACTCGAACACCGTGCGGTTGTAGTAATCAAGGCCGCGCACCAGGCGTGGATTGATGGTGAAGGGAATATTGTTGTGGTTCAAGATCTTCTGCACCCCGTGGAAGTGGGCCAGCGATTCCTCGCCCAGGTAGTCCAGCAGCTTCGGCGCGCCGTTGACCAGATCCTGCATGGCAGGGTTCTTGGTGTCGAGGATGCGCAACGGATTGCTGTGCAGGCGACGCTTGGCTTCTTCGTCGAGCAGCTCGCTGTGGCTTTCCAGGTAGGCGATCAGGTCGGCGCGGTGGCGCAGGCGCTCGGCCGCGTCGCCGATCGAGTTCAGCTCCAGGCGGATGCCTTCCAGGCCCAGGTCATCCCACAGGCGGCGCGACAGCATGATGATCTCGGCGTCGATATCCGGGCCCGTAAAACCGATGGCTTCCACGCCAAACTGGTGAAACTGGCGGTAGCGGCCTTTTTGCGGACGCTCGTGGCGGAACATCTGGCCCTTGTACCACAAACGCTTCGGGCCTTCGTAGACGAGGTTGTGCTCGACGACGGCGCGCACCACGCCAGCCGTGCCTTCAGGGCGCAGGGTCAGGTTGTCGCCGTTCATCGAATCGGTGAACGAATACATTTCCTTTTCCACGATATCGGTCACGGCGCCGATGGCGCGCGCGAACAATTTCGTTTCTTCCACGATCGGCGTGCGGATCTGCTGGAAGCCGTAGCTTTGCAGCACGGATTGCGCCGTGTTTTCAAACAATTCCCACAAGGGCGCGTCGGCTGGCAGGATATCGTTCATGCCTTTGACGGCGGTGATTTTGTCGAGCTTTTTATTTTCGGACATAGTGTTCTTCTTTGCTTTTTTATCGGATCAGGCTCAGACGGCAACCGTGTTTCCATAGTGACTCTGTACATACTTCAAGACGATGTCCTGGAATTCCTCGACGATGCGTTCGCCGCGCAGGGTGACGACTTTTTCGCCATCGACAAACACGGGCGCGGCCGGCGACTCGCCCGTGCCGGGCAGGCTGATGCCGATATTCGCATGCTTCGATTCGCCGGGGCCGTTGACGATGCAGCCCATGACGGCCACGTTCATCGCTTCCACGCCGGGATACGACTTTTTCCACTCCGGCATCTGCTCGCGCAGATACGTCTGGATGTTGTCTGCCAGCTCCTGGAAGGTGGTCGACGTCGTGCGGCCACAGCCCGGGCAGGCGATGACCATGGGCGCGAACTTGCGCAAGCCCATGGTTTGCAAAATTTCCTGGCCGACGATGACTTCGCGCGTGCGGTCGCCGCCAGGTTCGGGCGTGAGCGAGATGCGGATGGTGTCGCCAATGCCCTCTTGCAGCAGCACGGACAGCGCCGCGGTGGACGCCACGATGCCCTTGCTGCCCATGCCCGCTTCCGTCAAGCCCAAGTGCAGCGGATAATCGCAGCGCTGCGCCAGTTCGCGGTACACGGCGATCAGGTCCTGCACGCCCGAGACCTTGCACGACAGGATGATCTTGTCGCGGGCCAGGCCCAGTTCTTCGGCGCGCACGGCGTTTTCAATCGCCGACGTCACCAGCGCTTCATACATGACGGCTTGCGCCGGCCATGGTTCGGCGCGGCCCGCGTTTTCATCCATGATGCGCGCAAGTAACGCTTGATCGAGGCTGCCCCAGTTCACGCCGATGCGCACCGGTTTGTCGTACTTGCAAGCGGCTTCGATCATTTGCGCGAATTGCGTGTCGCGCTTGGCGCCCTTGCCTACGTTGCCAGGATTGATGCGGTATTTCGACAGCGCGCGCGCGCAATCGGGGTAATCGTTGAGCAGGGTATGGCCGTTGTAATGAAAATCGCCCACCAGCGGCACGTCGATGTCCATCTTGTCGAGCTGCTCGCGGATGTAGGGCACGGCCGCAGCCGCTTCCGGACGGTCCACCGTCAGGCGCACCAGTTCCGAACCGGCACGCGCCAGTTCCTTGATCTGGATCGCCGTGCCGATGGCGTCGGCCGTATCCGTGTTCGTCATCGACTGCACCACCACGGGAGCGTCGCCGCCCACCCAGATCTGGCGCTGGCCGTGCGCGATCAGCACCTTGCGGCTGTCGCGGCGGCCGGAAGGACCGGAGCCGATCGCTGTTTTCGAGGTAGCCATAATATTATCTTCTGAGTTTGCTTGAACGATGACTGCAATTATTTGATGCTGACACGGGAAATCGTGCCGCCGGCAACGGTCGGCAAATCCAGCTTGGCGCCGCGCAAGGTTGCCTGCACAACACCCGGCTTACCCACCACGAGGGTGGCCGGTCCCGTGATATCGAACGTTTCCGTGCTACCCGCCTTGACCATGCGCGAAATCAGCGGCGTGCTGCCTGGACGGCGAATCTCGACCCAGGAATCCTGTTCCACTTTCAATACCAGCGCATTCGCGCCCACGGCAGCGGCGGTGGTAGCGGTAGCCGCGGGCGGCGTGACTGCCGTCGCTGGCGCGGGAGCCGGAACGGCGGCTGGCGACAAGGCGGCGGCCGGTGCCGAAGCAACGGTAGAGGCAGGCGCACCCGTCTGCGTATCGTTGCCTGGCGGCGGCGGGACGGAAATCAGGGGCACGGACGGCGTCTGCACGGGCGTCAAGTCCTGGCCCGGCTTGATCAGGGTCGTTTCCACAGGGCCCACTTCCGCATGCGCGGTTTCTTTCTCGGCATGCGAAGAGAGCAGGCTGGCCGGCACATAGCCCAGCTTGTACGCGCCAAAGGCGGCGGCCACGACGACGGCCACGGCGCCGGCGATCCAGAGGGGAGTCTGGTTCGACGAGCGCTGCGTCATCGACGGGAAGCGCGATTCCGAGAACGTGGCGGAAATTTCACGCCGCACGGGCACGGCCGGATCTTGCGTCGGCGCCGGATGGACTTCGATCATGGCCACCAGCGGCGCCGCGTCGAGACGCACCACCTTGGCGTAGGCGCGCACGAAACCGCGCACCACGGCCACGTTCGGCAAGGCCGCCATGTCGCCCTCTTCCAGCGCGATCACCTGGCGCGGCGCCAGCTTGAGCTGGTCGGCCACCTGTTCCACTGGCCAGCCCAGCGCTTCGCGCTGCGCCTTCAACTGTGCGCCTGCCAACGCAAGATTGCCCTGGGACTGCTGCTGAGGCGTTTCTGCCCGCTCTGAATTCATTGGTATTCCTGTCTCACTCATCAAACGCCCCATTTTGATAAGCAGCATATTCGGGGGAGCCGGAATGGTGGTTGCGCAAAAGCGCCCCCAGGCCAGCTTCCGCACCCGCATCCCCGAGCTTATGCTGCACCTTGATCCCGAGCCACAGCACATCGGCCGCCTGGCTCTCCATTGTTGCTACTTTACCGAGCCGCTCAAAGTATTGAGCCGCTTGCCGGTAGTCTTGCTGTTGGTAATACACGCGCACCAGGCCGGCATAGGTGATTGCCGCGCCAGGTGCGATGCGCTCCGCCTTGAGCCAGTAGCCGGCGGCGCGCGGGTAATCTTTCATGAGCAGGCTGCACGCCGCCGCATTATGCAGCGCCAGTTCAGGCGTTCCATAGGCGACATCTTGCAATGCGGCATCAAAAAACGCCAACGACTGCGCCGCTCGCCCCGTCTGGCACAGAAACAGGCCATAATTATTGCTCAGCTCGGGATTGTGGGGCGCGAGGCGCAATGCGTAAAGAAAATCTTTTTCAGCCGCAGCAGGTTGGCGCAGGGCAGCAAAAATCAGGGCGCGCATGCCGCGTACCTGGGCGTTGCCCGGCACCAGCTGCACCGCCTGCTCCGCTTCTTCAAGTGCCACCACAAACTGGTCTTGCATATAATAGGCGCTGGCCAGCTGCAAGCGCAAGGCGGCGCGCTGCTCGACCGATGCAGCTTGCTCCTTGTCCGCGGTGGAAGCACAGCCGGCCAGCAGCACGCCAAGGCTGACAACAGCCACGGCAAGTGCGCCAGGATAAGCCATGCCTCCCCGCATCAGGAGCGGATCTCCACGATCTTGCCGAAATTGGCGCCAAATTTCTGTTGATACTCGGTCATCTTTTCCATGCGCTCCTGCACCCGGGTGCGGTCCTTGACTTCGCCGGCCAGCTGGCCGCAAGCCGCATCGATATCGTCGCCGCGCGTCTTGCGCACGGTGGTGATGATGCCGCCATCCATGAGCACCTGGGCAAACGCCTTGATGCGCGGGTTTTTCGAGCGGAACAGGCCCGACTCGGGGAAGGGATTGAAGGGAATCAGGTTGAACTTGCAGTTCACGCCGAACTCGCGGTCTTGCACCAGCGCCAGCAGTTCGCGCGCGTGCTCGTCGCTGTCGTTGACGCCATCGAGCATGCAGTACTCAAACGTGATGAAATCGCGCGGGGCGAATTCCAGGTAACGTTTGCAGGCCGCCATCAATTCCTTCAGCGGGTATTTCTTGTTCAGTGGAATCAAACCGTCGCGCAAGGCGTCGTTCGAGGCGTGCAGCGAGACGGCCAGGGCCACCGGCACTTCCTGCGACAGCTTGTCCATCATCGGTACCACGCCCGAGGTCGACAGGGTCACGCGGCGGCGCGACAGGCCGTAGGCGTTGTCGTCGAGCATCAATTTCAGGGCCGTGACGGTCGGCTCAAAGTTCAGCAGGGGCTCGCCCATGCCCATCATCACCACGTTGGTGATCTGGCGCTCGCCTTTCGGGCCCGGCTCGATGCCCTTGGTGCGGCGCAATTCGAATTCCGCCATCCACAGCTGGCCGATGATCTCGCCCACGGACAGGTTGCGGTTGAAGCCTTGCTTGCCCGTCGAGCAGAAACGGCAGTTCACGGCGCAGCCGGCCTGGGTCGAGATGCACAGGGTGCCGCGATTTTCTTCCGGAATGAACACGGTTTCCACGGCATTGCCATTACCCACGTCAACCAGCCACTTGCGCGTGCCATCCGTCGACGTGTGGTCGCTGATGATGGCCGGGGCGCGCACTTCGGCGCGCGTGGCCAGCTTGTCGCGCAGCGACTTCGCCAGGTCCGTCATGGCGTCGAAGTCGGAGGCGCCGAACTGGTGTATCCAGCGTTGCAATTGTTTCGCACGAAACGGTTTCTCTCCCAACTCGGCGCAGTAGGCGATGAGTTGCGCGGGATCGAGGTCCAGCAAGTTGGTGAGGGTCGTCGTATTCATGATCATGTCTATTCTAAAAATCCGTCCCCGCGCGCATCAGGAGCGAAAACTCCACAGCGCAGCGGGAACAGGGGGTGATAAGTTATTTCACAGATAACGCCAGGAAATAACGTTATCTAAGGCAATTAAGCCTTCAGTTCTGGGAAGAAGTAAGCGATTTCCACTTTAGCAGCTTCGACAGCGTCGGAACCGTGTACGGCGTTAGCGTCGATCGAATCGGCGAAATCGGCGCGGATCGTGCCTTTTTCTGCTTTCTTCGGATCGGTCGCGCCCATCAGGTCACGGTGGGCCAGAACGGCGTTTTCGCCTTCCAGGGCTTGGATCATGACTGGACCGGAAACCATGAAGTCGACCAGATCCTTGAAGAAGCCGCGTTCTTTGTGCGCTGCGTAGAAACCTTCAGCTTGTTCGCGCGACAGTTGGGTCATGCGTGCTGCAACGATTTTCAGGCCAGCGTTTTCAAAACGGGAGTAGATTTGACCGATTACGTTTTTTGCAACTGCGTCTGGTTTGATGATCGACAGGGTGCGTTCGATTGCCATGTGTGAAAACTCCAATAAAAAGTAAGGTTTAAAACGGTAAATTGATAACTCAATCAACCTTTGATTTTACCATACTCCACCCCATATCACCCAGACAGGCAGGGGGCGTCTTGCCGCCCTGCCCCTGTTTAATGAAATCTTAAGCTGCTTTTTTGGCAAATTCCGGCCCTCATGCTATCCTTGGGTAAAGCAGTAATTTGAATTGACAACACGGAGGCACTATGAATCAGAACATGCAACGCACCTTTGATCTGTCGGGGGGCATGCAGCAAGTCCGCCATCAGGTCTTGCGCAACACTTACTGGCTGCTGGCGCTGTCCATGATCCCGACCGTGCTGGGCGCCTTCATCGGCGTGCAAATGCATTTGCCGATGCTGACCGGCGGCATGGGCTTCATCATCTTCATGGCCGTCGCCTTCGGCTTCATGTACGCGATTGAAAAAACCAAGAACTCGGGCCTCGGCGTCGCCGTCCTGCTGGGCTTTACCTTCTTCATGGGCCTGATGCTCACGCCTATCCTGACGCGCACCCTGGGCTACTCGAACGGCGGCATGCTGATCATGACGGCATTCGGCGGCACGGCCACCATCCTGGCCGTGATGGCAACGATCGCCACGGTCTCGAAGCGCGACTTCTCGGCCATGGGCAAATGGCTGTTCGCCGGCGTGATCGTGCTGATCCTGGCATCGGTGGCGAACATTTTCCTGGGCCTGTCGGCACTGTCGATCGTGATCTCCATGGTCGCCATCGCCATCTTCTCGGCCTACATCCTGTATGACGTGCAGCAAATCATCAACGGCGGCGAGACCAACTACATCTCGGCCACCCTGCGCATCTACCTGGACGTGTACAACATCTTCACCAGCCTGCTCTCCCTGCTGGGTTTCGCCGGCGGCAGCCGCGACTAAGCGCTGCGCTAGAAATTAGAAAGCCGACCCTCGGGTCGGCTTTTTTACGTCTGTGAAAAAAGCCGCCTGTAAGGCGGCTGTTCGCGGCATGTCCGCGCCATGCGGCACCACGATCAAAAGTCGTGATTCGATGGATACTTGCTGTAAAAATCGTTATCCCATTTGAAGTTGGTAAAGGCCACCGTCATCGATATGTCGAGCGCTTCGACGAAATGCCAGCAGCCGACTGGCAAAAACAAGATCTCGCCCGGCGCCAGCACGCATTCGCGCACCTGCACGTCGGCCATCAGCGGATAGCGCTGCACGTCGATGGCGCGGCCGTCGACGGGCGTAAAACAGTGGCGCTGGTTATACACGCGCGCCACTTCGCAGGCGGCCATGATGCGCAGGCGCTTGCGCCCTTTTACCTGTGCCATGAAGTTGTTCGTCAAGTCGTGATGGAACGGCGTCACCGTGCCGGCCGGGCCGAACCATAAAAAGCCCGTGGGACCGCCCTCCTGCTTCAGGTATTCGGGCAGCTGGCCGATATCGTCCCACAGCTCGCGCAAGGCTTGCCGGTTCTGCGAATTGTTGTTCGCCGTCATATAGAAATCGTTGGTCGCGCCACTGCTCTCGACCAGGCTGGCGTACTCGCCAAACGCCATCTTGCGCTTGTGCGCCACACTGTTCATCTCGTATTGCGCGTCCGCTTCGCGGCCGAACTGCACCTCCACCTCGCGCTGCGCGTAATGATCGCGGAAGTAGGCCGGACTCCATTTTCGGATCGCCGGCCAGTCATCCATCATGCCCGTGATGATGACGGGCTGATTGGTGGAATAGTATTCGTCCAGAAACGCTTGCGCGGACAGCTTGTCGCGGCGGGGAATCTCGGGCGGGCGCAGCTGGTTCAGCTTGCGCTGGATATCGATCACCCAGTCGCGCTTGGCCAGGCGGTTCGACAGGCGCACGGCGCCGGCAAGATACGGGCTATGCAGCGCCAGCTCCACTTCGCGGCGCGCCAGGGGCTCCGCGATGCCAGCCTGCTGCAGCACCGGCATCAACGCCGACGGATGGCTGCCCAACATGAGGTTTTCCGCGATCCAGCTGCGCCACTCGCGGCTCAGCTCCTGCTCCGGCTGCTGCTTCTGCTGCTTGACTCCGAATGTCGATACCGCCGCCATCACCCGTCTCCTGTTTTTATGTGAACAAGCGGCCGGACAGCATGGCTATCCGGCCGCGTCTTACGCTACATCAACATTACCGCACCTTCCACACCTCGGTCGCCAGCACGCCATTCGCGTCGCCATCGAGTTCCCACGAGAACGCGCCGCGCAAGCCCTGGTCCTTGACGTATTTCACCTTGGTGCCGATGACGGTCGGATCATCATAGCTCCACCACTGGCCGCCCGCACCCGTGTACAGGTACAGTTGCTTGGTCACGGGATGGTAGTAGCGCGTGCCGGCCTTGGCGACGAGGATTTTGTAGTCCTCGATGCCCGACTCGTAGGTGCCTGGCGCCGTACCCGTGGCAGCCTGGTACAGGCCATCGCCATTCGGCCCTGGCGCCACGCCCGTCCAGCCGCGGCCATAGAACGGAATGCCCAGCAGCAGCTTGTCGCGCGGCACGCCGGCGGCAATCATGTACTGCACCGCCTTGTCGCCCACGTATTCGCGCGCCATGCCCGTCGACGGATCGGCAGGGTCGGCAAACAGCTGGGCGTTGAAGTTGGTGCTCGTTTCCCAGCCGCCGTGGAAGTCGTAGGTCATCAGGTTGATCCAGTCCATGTACTGCGAGTACAGGGCCGGTTCCGTGTTGTCGATCTTGTCCTTGCCGGCGCCGACAGCGGCCGTCAGCAGGTAGCGCTTGCCGTTGGCGGCGCCCAGCGCATCGAGCTGGCTGCGGAATTCCGCCATCAGCAAGGTGAAATTGCGCTTGTCGTTGGGGCTGACCGTGTTGTACGGCTGGCCGCCGCCGACCGGATATTCCCAGTCGATGTCGATGCCGTCAAAGATGTTGGCCGCCGCGCCCACGCCTCCGCGCCCGCCCTGCACCGGCAAGTTGCCCTTGATGTAGATATCGATGCACGAGCGCACCATCTGCTTGCGCAGTGCGTCCGTGGCGGAACCGACGGAGAAGTTCTTCGACCAGCTCCAGCCGCCAAGCGAGATGAACAGTTTCAGGTTCGGGTGCGCCGCCTTCAGCTTTCTCAGCTGCAGGAAGTTACCCGACAGGGGAGCATCCCATGGGATGGCCTGGCCATCGACGGTGCGCTTCGGCGTGCGGATGTAGTCAGCCTCGGCATCGCCGCCCGTGCCAGCGTCCGGCGAATTCGGATTCGTCGCGCCCGGCTCCGTCTTGGTGATCATGCCGCATTCGTAGCCGCCGTTTTTCGGATAGATATTGCCGAACGCGTAGTTGATGAAAGTCAACTTGTCAGCCACGCCACTGGAATGCACGTTCGCCACTTCATAGTCGCGGCCATACACGCCCCACTGCGCGAAGTAGGAACCGACTTCGCGGCCCGTTGGCGTTGGCGTTGGGGTCGGAGTAGGTGTCGGTGTCGGTGTCGGTGTCGGTGTCGGTGTCGGGGTAGGCGTCGGGGTCGGTGTTGGCGTGGTGCTGCAGATTTCCAGGCTGGTCCACGGCTTGCCCGTGCCGGCGGCGCCGCTGCTGGTCGACGGGTTGTCGCCCTGCGTCCAGTAGTTGGCGCGGTAATTCGTACCCGCATAACTGACGGTGGCGCCCGCGCTGTAAGCCGTCCCGGCCACCCACGCCAGTGCGCACGCGCCGCCGGTGGGCGTCGGTGTCGGAGTCGGAGTGGGTGTCGGGGTTGGATTCGGCGTTGGCGTTGGCGTTGGCGTTGGCGTCGGGGTGGGAGTAGGTGTCGGCGTGGTGCCGCCATCGCACGTGCCGCCGGCGCTCCACAGGCTAGGCGTGGAAACGGGATTCCAGCCGGAGCCCACGTGATCGGTCTGCGTCACCAGGGCCGTGTAGTTGGCGCCCAGGTAAGTGACCACTGTGCCGGCGTTGTAGGTGCCGCCCTCTTGCCACGGCACGCAGGCGACCACCGTGCTGGCCGCCAGCAATTGCGAGCCAGCCGGCGCGCCGGAGTCGCCGCCGCCGCCACATGCTGCCAGCACGCCACCGCTGGCCAGACATACCATCATGTTCCTGATCGTTTTTTTGAGTATTAAATTTTCCACGCTGTCTCCTGTTCAGGTTTGCGGAAATACCACTCTGCTTCAATAAAAAGCTACCCTGTGATTTTGTTTTTTTGCAGCTGCAAGAACAGCATGCTGCTGAAAAAATAGGCGGTCAAGTGGTTTTGAAGTGGCCTCAAAGTGGGCAATACCACTTCGCGCAAAAGCCGCAACGACAGAGGCGTATGGCGTGTTGTCCTACTGGACAATCAAAAAAAACGGCAGAGAGAGGATGAAAAAAGACGCTGGAACAGGAAAAGACAGACCAGTTTTAAAACACGCTGTAAGTGGTATTGGGGTTGCGTGCCGTGCCGTTGAAGACGGCAGCGGCGGGTGCCTGCCTGGCCACCCGCCGCGCGAGACAGACTTATTGAGGCAAATCAAACACTGCCATCGATTCCACGTGCGAAGTGTGCGGGAACATGTTCACCACGCCCGCCTTGCTCAGCACATAACCCGCTTCCAGCGCCAGGATGCCGGCGTCGCGCGCCAGGGTCGATGGGCTGCACGAGACGTACACGATGCGTTTCGGCAGCAGGTCCGGACGTACTTGCGACAGGCCAACCAGCGCCTGGCACAGGGCCATGGCGCCATCGCGTGGCGGGTCGACCAGGATGCGGTCGAACTTGCCCAGCGCGATCAGGTCGTCCGTCGTCACTTCGAACAGGTTACGCGTCGAGAATGAAGTTTTTTCCGCCAGGCCGTTGGCCAGCGCGTTTTCCAGCGCCCGTTCCGTCAGGGTGGTGCTGCCTTCGATACCGACCACTGCGCTGCCTTGCGTCGCCAGTGGCAAGGTAAAATTGCCCAGACCGCAGAACAGGTCGGCCACGCGGTCCGTCGGCTGCACTTCCAACAGGCGCAGGGCTTTCGACACCAGCACGCGGTTGATGTGGTGGTTCACCTGCGTAAAATCGACGGGTTTGAACGGCATCTTGACGCCGAATTCCGGCAGCAGGTAGTGCAGTTGTTTGTCCAGCGGATAGAACGGCACGGCCGTTTCCGGGCCTTTCACCTGCAACCACCATTGCACGCCATATTCGTCGGCAAACGCCTTCAATTTCGTTTCATCGTCCGCCGTCAACGGCGCCATGATGCGCAAGACCATGGCGGTGACGTCTTCGCCGACGGCCAGCTCGATCTGCGGCATCTGGTCGAAAATGGACAGCGAACCGATCAGCGCACGCAGGGGCAGCAGCATGGCCGAGATGTGCGGCGGCAAGATTTCGCAGCTATCCATGTCGGCAACGAAAGCCGATTTCTTTTCATGGAAACCCACCAGCACGGCGTCTTTCTTCTTGACGTGGCGCACCGACAGGCGCGCGCGGTAGCGGTAGCCCCAGGTCGGGCCATACATGGGGCGCATGATGCTTTGCGGACGCACCTTGCCGATATGCCACAGATTGTCTTCCAGCACGCGCTGCTTGATCGCCACCTGCGCCGATGGCTCCAGGTGCTGCATCGAGCAACCGCCGCAATTGTCGAAATGCTTGCACTTGGGCGTCACGCGCATGGACGATTCGCGGTGCAGTGCCGTCATGCGGGCCATTTCCCAGTTTTTCTTTTTCTTGAACGTCACAAAGCTGACACGCTCGCCCGGCAATGCGCCTTCGACAAACACGACCTTGCCCGGCGAGCCGTCTTCGTTCTCAATATGGCCAACGCCACGGGCGTCCATGTCGAGCGATTTGATTTCGATGATATTTTCTTGCATAGCGATCAATAGGTAAGAGTGGGCCAGGACGCAGGGCCGCGCTGGAACTTGAAAGAATGGGGGAAAGGTCAGGCGCCGCGAGCGGGGCGTATGATAGCAGATGCGGCCCCGGAAATACCGGGACCGGGCGTTCTACAATAAGGAGTCGCGCACGACGCCGCGCGCCGCCATGGCGCGTTTTAATTTAATCAGGGCTTCCTGCTGGATCTGGCGCACGCGCTCGCGCGTCACGCCCATTTCCTCGGCCAGGGTTTCCAGCGTGGCGGGATCGTCGTTGTCGAGGCCGAAACGGCGCATGATGACCACGCGCTGCTTGTCGGGCAGCTTGGTCAGCCAGTCGCGCACCAGCACCGTCATTTCATGGTGTTCCGCGCGCGCGTCGGGGCTGTCCTCGCTGGCGCCGGGCAGCATGTCCATCAGCGACGATTGCGGATCGTTGTCGAGCGGCGCGTCGAGCGAGGTAGCGTGCTCGGACAGGGCCAGGATATCCTGCACTTCCTCCACGGGACGGCCCACCAGGTGGGCGATGTCTTCCGCGGTGGCATCCTTGCCGTCGTGGTGCTGGGCTTCCAGGTGGTATTTGCCGCGCAGAATCTGGTTCAGTTCGCGCACCATGTGCACGGGCAGGCGCACCGTGCGCGCCTGGTTCATGATGGCGCGCTCGATGCTCTGGCGTATCCACCAGGTGGCATAGGTGGAAAAGCGGAAGCCGCGCTCGGGCTCGAACTTGTCGATGGCCCGCATCAGGCCGATGTTGCCTTCCTCGATCATGTCGAGCAAGACCACGCCGCGGTTGATGTAATGCTTGGCGATCGACACGACCAGGCGCAGGTTGTGCTCGATCATGGTTTGGCGGGCTTCGAAATTGCCCTGCTTGGCCAGGGTGGCGTAATGTACCTCTTGCGCCGCCGTCAGCAATGGCCGCGTGCCGATCTGGTTCAGATAGTGCTGCGTGGTATCGGTCGACAGCTCGGCCGCCAGCACTTTTTTCAATTCATCGACACTTTCGACCAGCACGCTGACGCTGGCCACCTCGCCGCCCTCGCCAGCGTCGACGGCGTCAACAGCGTCGAGTTCGCCGGCATCGTCCGTCACGACTTCGTCCGCCACGTCTTCCGGCGGTTCCGGGTCATCGTCGAGCTGATCGTGCGGCGCGTGTGTCATTGCTTTACCTAACGGTTAGGCAGGAATTTCGAAGGGTCGACAGGCTTGCCCTGCTGGCGGATTTCAAAGTGCAGCTTCACGCGGTCGGCATCGGAATCGCCCATTTCGGCGATAGCCTGGCCTTTGTTGACGTTCTGCCCTTCCTTCACCAGGATGCTGCGGTTATGCGCATACGCCGACAATAAACTATTACTGTGCTTCACGATAACAAGATTACCATAACCACGGATTCCGCTCCCGGCATACATGACTTTTCCCGCGCCGGCGGCCACCACCTGCTGGCCCGCCTTGCCGGCGATATCGACGCCCTTGTTCTTGCCTTCATCAAAAGTGCCGATGACCTTGCCTTCGGAAGGCCACATCCAGCTGATCTTCTCGTCGCCAGGCGCCGATGCCGCAGGGGCTGCCGCCGCGGCGGCCGGTGCGGCGGCGACGGCAGCTGCTGGCGCTGGCGCTGTCGCGGGCTTGGCATCGCTGGCGCCGCCATCGGCGCGCAATTCGGCCAGGGTGGCGTCGGAATACGCGCGCTTCTCGCCGCGCGGGCCGGTTTTCTTCGGCACGACAGGCGCGGCTGGCTTGACTTCCGTTGCTGGCGGCATGACGATGGCCGACGTTTGCGCGCCGCCCATGTCTCCATTCGGCGGCAACACGCGCAGCACCTGGTCGACCTTGATGTCGTTCGGGTTGCTCAAGTCATTCCAGGCCACCAGGTCGCGGTAATTCTGGCCGTGCTCGAGGGCGATGCGCAACAGGGTGTCGCCGCGCTTGACCGTGTAATAGGCCGGGTCGCGGTCGCGCGGATCGCTGGCGGCGGCGCTGCTGCTCGATGGATGGCGCTCCACGACGGGTGCCTGGACGCCCGTCGTGCCGCAACCGCTCAACAGCGCGGCCAAGGTGATGCTACATAGAAGTATGTTACTTTTTTTAATCATTCGCATGTAATTGTATGTCCTGCTTGCTAGCTGATCCGGGGATCATATGGTGCCCGGGCGCAAAGGTACGAAATGGCAATCTTCCAGGGTTTGGCTAGTCCATTCCATTTTCCCCACCCGGGTAATGAGTTGTAAATGTTGCAATTTAGCCCCCACTGGCGCAACCAGACGCCCGCCGGGCGCCAGCTGTTCCAGCAGGGCTTGCGGGACTTCCAGGCCGGCTGCGGCAAGGATGATCCCGTCGAAGGGCGCCGCCTGCGGCAGGCCAAGCATACCATCTCCGTACTGCAAGCGCAGATTTGACACGCGCAGCGGGCGCAGATTGGCCTTCGCCAGCTCGTGCAGGGGCCGGATGCGCTCGATCGAATACACCTCTTTCGCCACCAGCGACAGCACCGCCGCCTGGTAGCCGCAGCCCGTGCCGATTTCCAGCACGCGCTGCAAGCCGCCGCCCTGGCGCATCACTTCGATCATGCGCGCCACGATGTACGGCTGCGAAATAGTCTGGTGGTGGCCGATGGGCAAGGAAGCGTCGATATACGCCTGCGACGCCAGCGCCTCGTCCATGAACATGTGGCGCGGCACGGCTTGCATGGCGTCGAGCACCACCTGGTCCTTGACGCCCTGTTTCGCGATGCGCGCCACCATGGCCCGGCGCACGGCCTCCGAAACGAGCGGATTTTGCCGTGGCGGCGACACCACCGCCGGCTGCGTCCGCTCATTGGCGATGGCCTGCGCGCGCGACGGCGCGATGGGCACCGTGGCGCCATGGTACGGCGCACTTCCCCTGGCCGCAGTTTGCGCCGCATTCTGCGTCGCCGTCTGCGGTGTGGCGATCCTGGCCTGGGCCAGCGACTGCCCCCCGCCCTGTCTGGCGGGCTTGCCGGCCAGCGAATCGAGGGTAAGGGGGAAGGTACGCGGCTTGTCAGTCATAGTAAGCGGTCATGCCAGGCCTTTTGCCAATGCATCGAGTTGGGTGGTATGGGTCAGGTCGATCTGCAGCGGCGTGATCGATACTTGTCCATGTTCAACGGCATGGAAGTCCGTGCCCGGACCGCCTTCTTTGGCAGCGCCAGCCGGGCCGATCCAGAAGATTTCACGGCCACGGGGGTCGAGGGCGCGGATCACGGGTTCGGCCGAATGGCGCTTGCCCAGGCGCGTGGCCACCATGCCTTGCAATTGCTCGTAAGGAATTGCGGGGATATTCACATTCAGCAGATACGGTTTCTGCAGGGCGTCAAACTGTCGCTCGACGATTTCCCTGGCCACGCGGGCGGCCGCGTCCAGGTTGGCCCAGCCGAACTGCGACTGGGAAAAGGCGATGGCGGGAATGCCGAACAGATAGCCTTCCGTGGCGGCCGCCACGGTGCCCGAATACAGGGTGTCGTCGCCCATGTTGGGGCCGTTGTTGATGCCGGACACCACCAGGTCGGGGCGCTCGATCAGCATGCCCGTCAGCGCCACGTGCACGCAGTCGGTGGGCGTGCCGTTGACAAAATAAAAGCCGTTGGCAGCCTTGTGCAAGGACAAGGGCCGGTCCAGGGACAGCGAATTGGAGGCGCCCGAACGGTTGCTGTCGGGCGCCACCACGACGATCTCGGCAATGGGTGCGAGCGCGTCGGCCAGAGCCGTCAAGCCAGGCGCCAGATAACCGTCGTCGTTACTGATAAGAATTCTCATAACGAGATTTTACCTGAAGCAATGCCAACACTGCGCGTACCGCACGCCGATAGTCAGCATTATTTGTGCCGCTACGCAGCCATGGCGCGCGGCGTCAGCGCTGCTCGATGCGCGCCTCCGACAACGCCCCTTCCAGCGCCTGCACTTCATCCTCTTGCAAGGCCAGCAAGGCATTCAGGTCGCCCTGCAACTTGTACATTCTTTTCAGCTGCGCCATGCCGCGCCTGCGCAGCTTGCCGGGCACGCCCGGGCGCAGCAGGCAGGACTTCAAATGGTCGGCCAGTTCGCCCGCCTGCGGATACTGTTCACGCTCTACCATGCCTTGCAACATCGAGATCATGCTGGCCAGGGTGTCCGGTTCGGCCCCTTCGTGGCCATAGGCGCGGCCGGCCAGGATGGTTTCCTGCAAATGCCGCGCGCCGTCCAGCACGCTGTCCGTATGCCCCGTGACGGACGCGTTCAAGAGCCGGTCGCTGCCGCTGAGGACAGCGTCTTCCAGCAGGCGCGCCGCCTCGCTGTCGCCCTGTTGCTGCAAAGTGCCGGCCAATTGCGTCTTGCTGTGCAAGGTATCGAGGTGGTCTTCGCCCAGCAGGCGCGCATGCACTTCCAGCACCTGCTCCTGCACGCTGCGCGCCGCATCGAGTTCACCGCGCCGCAGCAGCGCCTCGGCCAGCTTGCGCTGGCTCATCAGGGTTTCCGGATGGTCGAGCCCGTGCGTGCGCTCGCGCGCCGCCACCTGATCTTCATGCAACTGGCGCGCGCCGGCCCAGTCGCCCTGCCCGGCCACGATATCGGCCAGCAAATCGCGCGTGGCCAGGGTGGCCGCATGGTCGTTGCCCAGGCGCCGCTCCTGCGCCTGCAGCACGGCAACGAACATGCGCCGCGCGCCTTCCAGGTCGCCTTCATGCCCCAGCGCCTGCGCCAGGGCCAGCTTGCTGCGCAAGGTATCGCCATGCTCGGCGCCAAACAGGCGCTCGCGCGCCGCCACTACCGTGGCCAGCACTTGCTGCGCCTGCGCCAGCCGCCCCATGCGCAGCAAGGTGGCGGCGCGGCCATCCAGCGCTTCCAGGGTCAGCGGATGCTCGCCGCCCAGCTGGCGCGCGTAACTTGCCAGCACCGCATCCTGCAACAGCAGCGCCGCCGCCAGCTCCCCCTGCAGCAACAGGGTTTTCGCCAGGCAAGCCCGGGCGGCCAGGGTGTCGGGATGTTCGCTGCCCAGCACGCGCTCGCGCACGTCAAGCACGTCTTCTTCCAGGAAGCGGGCTTCATCGAGCTTGCCCAACTGGCGCAGCAGGCGCGCCATGCCGCTCTTGCACGCCAGGCTGTCGGGATGTTCCTCGCCCAGCAGGCGCACGCGGATCTCGACGCTCTGGCGGAAGGCCTCGAGCGCCTGCGCGCTGCGTCCATCCTTGCAGTACAGCTCGCCCAGACGGGCCAGGTCGCGCGCCAGCGGCAGGGCCACGGCGCGGCCAGGTTCGGCCAGCAAGGCCTGGCGCGCTTCGCCGATGGCGCCCAGCAAGGCGATTTCACGGCTCGATTGCCATGGAAAGTAGCCGCCCGTCAGCCAGTGCAAGAATGCTTCGAAGGTGCGCGTGAGGGAAAAGCGGTCGCCGCCCTGGTCGATGCGCACGGCCAATTGTTCGCCATAGGCAAAGGTTTTCGTCTGCTGCAGCTGGACTTCGTCGAAATAGCTGTCGAGGGCAATCTGCGACAAACCGTAGGAAGTGCGCAGCAGGCGCTCGAACATGGGCTGGAAGCCGGCGATACCCTTGTGCGCATCGCCGCGGCGCCACTCGGCGCGCTGCGCGCCATCGCCCATTTCTATGCGCGACGGCAAGGGGTACACGAGCAGCGGACGCTGTTCGTCTTCATGGCTGCGGCGGTACTCGATGGCCCGCGTGACGAGCGCATCGACGCCTTCCAGGCTTTGCCGGTTCGGCGTGAAGACCACCACCAGCTTTTTCGGCAGCAAGGTGGCGCAGATGCCGGCGCTGTCCGTGCGGCCCGTGCGCGAATCGACCAGCACATAGCGGAAATGCTGGGCCAGGGTATCGGCGAAGCAGCGGAACAGGGCCGGGCAGCTGTCGAACAGCTGATCCCAGCGCATCTGCGCCAGGCGCTCGCTGTAGCTGGCGTCGAAACGCCCCGCGCGCATCAAGTACAGCGGACTGCCCTGGTCGACGCGCACCACGTACTGCTGCCAGTCGATGGCGTCGAGCACGCGCTGGGCCAGCGCCGCATCCTCGCGTCCCCCATCTTCGCGCCCGCTCGCCTGCCCGCCGGCGCGCCCGCCCGCCGTTTCCAGGCTGATACGCTCAAGCTGCTGGCGGCACGCCTCGAAGAATTCGAGCACGCCCGGTCGCTCCTCGTGCTGCTCGAAATAATGGTGCAGGCCCGGCGCTTCCATGTCCCAGTCCAGCATCAGTACGGGCACGCTGGCGTTTTCGCGCCGCGCCAGCAGCACGGCGATGTTCGACAGGGCCATGGTGCGGCCCGTGCCGCCCTTGTAGGAATAGAAGGTGATGACTTCGCCAGGGGCGTTCAAAGGCGGCAGGGAGAGGCGTTGGCATTCCATGACAGGACCTTTTACGTGATTAACGTGGAAAGTGGGGAGGCGGAATGGCACGCCATTCCGGTGGAATAGCAGGCAACACGAAACGGCTGCAATCGTGGCCGGGCGGTGTTGACCGCTTGAGCAAGTGGTAATGCGTGGCGATGCGCTGCACGATGCGTTCGATGTCAGGCAGGTATTGCGGATTCGATTTCAGGTCGCCGCTGGCCAGGGTGTAAGCGGAGAAGTCGACGTACAGGCCCGACTCAGTGATTTGCGGCGGCAAGCCGTCCGGATGGCGCGTCATGATGATGGGGATGATCAGGTGGCTGGGCAGTTCATACCAGGCGCGCCGCTCCTGCTCGATCAGCTGCATGGCGGCAAATTCGCGCCGCGTGTAGCCGTGCGCTTCATATTTGGGCGTGTACAGCACGATCATGCAGACGCTCTGGCACATGGCGCGCGCCACGCGCAGGTCGATATCGTCGCCACCGCCCAGTTGCTCGCTGTCGATGAACAGGACTTCCTCGCGGTCCAGGTGCGGTTCCAGATAGCAAGCCAGCGCCTCGATGAGGTCATTCTTGAACTTGTTCATGAACGCGTATTGGCCGTGCGCGTAACTCAAGAAACAGCCGTAGCGGATCTCCATGGCATCCCCCTGCTCCCCGTGCGGCCCTGCCATCGCCGCGCCTTGATCCTGCAAGGCATGAGCCCACTGTAGACCGCCCGGCAACAGCTCAGTTTGCGCTGGCGCAAAGATGTGTCTGGCGTTCTGGGCATGCGTCACAATGCCAGAAAATGGCGCGATCACGCCGCTTTCTGGCATGGCAAGCGCGCAAGCCGGCGCCGCGCAAAAGACGCTACTCGCTTGATAAAAAAGGGAAATAAGCCGGCGCGCGACGGCGCCGGCAAGCAGGACTTAAGCGCCCTTGGCGGGCAGGTTGCGGAAGAAC
Organism: Janthinobacterium salmonicoloratum; assembly: GCF_051380845.1. Classification (NCBI taxonomy): domain Bacteria; kingdom Pseudomonadati; phylum Pseudomonadota; class Betaproteobacteria; order Burkholderiales; family Oxalobacteraceae; genus Janthinobacterium; species Janthinobacterium salmonicoloratum. Next base: position 1,430,796 of record NZ_JBNYXV010000001.1, read on the forward strand.
TCCACCACTTCGGCAGTGTCGCGCGTGCGCTTGAACGGTGGCAGGCTTTGCCAGATGCGCTTGCCATACGGCTTGGAAATGAGGCGCGGATCGCAGATCATCAGCACGCCCCGGTCGCCCTCGTCGCGGATCAGCCGGCCCGCGCCCTGCTTCAGGTTGATGATGGCTTCCGGCAGCGAGTGGTGCATGAAACCATTCTTGCCCTGCTTTTCCATCACCTCGATGCGCGCCGCCAGCACCGGGTCGTCCGGCGGCGCGAACGGCAGCTTGTCGATGATCACGAGAGACAGCGCATCGCCGCGTACGTCGACGCCTTCCCAGAAACTCTGGCTACCGATCAGCACGCCATTGCCGGCCGCGCGGAACTGGTCCAGCAATTCCGTGCGCCCTTTTTCCCCCTGCACGAACAGGGGGAAATTCAGGCCCCGCTGCTTGAATTCGTCGGCCAGGCGTTCGGCGGCGCGCTTCACGGCGCGCAAGGTGGTGCACAGGAAGAAGGTGCGCCCGCCCGCCGCCTCGATGATGGGCAGGGCGCAGTCGATGACGGCATCCGTGTAACCCAGCGAATTGGGTTGCGGCAGGTTTTGCGGCACGAACAGCAAGCCTTGCTGACCATAGTCGAACGGGCTCGGCCAGGTATGCGACGGTTCGCCCGTCAAGCCCATCTGTTCGGAAAAATGCTTGAAGTCGTTTTTCACGGCCAGGGTGGCGGACGTGAAAATCCAGCTGCGCGGCGTGCCTTCGCGCTGGTTGTTAAAAATCGGCGCGATCGACAATGGCGTCTTGTGCAGCTGCAGCGAGCTGGAAAACGCTTCCACCCAGAACACGGCTTCTTCGCCGGCCGCCACCTTGGCCTTGGGATCGAACTTCCAGCCGCTCAGCTGCTGCGCCAGCTCGACGCCGCGCACGCGGCACTGCTCCAGCGTTTCCGCCCGTTCCGCCTGGGTTTCCAGCACGGCCACCATGCCGTCGAGCTCATCCTTGAGGGTGTCGAGCGCAGGGAAAAAGTCGCTCGACGGAGCGATCTGCGGCAGCGACAGGCGCACGATATCCTGCGGGAAAGTCAAACGCAGGTCGCGCGCCGCCTTTTCCACCACCGTGACGGTCTTGGCCCAGTCGATGCCGCGCGCATGCGCGAGGCCCTCGGCCAGCACGTCGCGGCACAGTTCCAGGATTTGCGAGGTCGATACCGTATTACCAAAGAATAAAGTGGCCGTATCGGGCAGTTGGTGCGCCTCATCGAAGATGATGGTGTTGGCCGAAGGCAGCAATTCCGCCACGCCCGTGTCCTTCAGGGCCACGTCGGCAAAGAACAAGTGATGGTTGACCACCACCACGTCGGCCTGCTGGGCTTCCTTGCGGGCTTTCATGACGAAACAATCCTGGTAATACTGGCACTCGGCGCCCATGCAGGTGTCGCGCGTGGACGTCACCAGGTTCCAGATCATGGCGTTTTCCGGCACCTTGGCCAGCTCGGCCTTGTCGCCGGAACTGGTCATCTTGATGAAGCGCGAGATTTCACGCAGGTGGCCCACGTCGTCACGCGACGTCATGCGCCCGTTCTGCAAGGTGCGTTCCAGGTGGTAATGACAGACGTAGTTCGAGCGGCCCTTGAGCAAGGCGACGGAAACGGGCGCCTGCAGCGCCGCGCGCACGGTGGGGATATCGCGCAGGAACAATTGATCCTGCAAGTTCTTCGTGCCGGTAGACACGATGGTCTTGCCGCCCCACATCAGGGCCGGCACCAGGTAGGCGAAGGTTTTGCCGGTGCCCGTACCCGCTTCGGCGATCAGGGTCGTCTGGCTGTCAATGGCGCTGGCGATGGCTTTCGCCATTTCCGTTTGCGAACGGCGCGGCTTGTAGCTGCCCACGGCCGGACCGAGCGGGCCGCCGGCGCCAAACAGGCGCTCGATGTCGGCATCGTGCTTGCCAGGCGCCGCCTGGGGTTCGGCTGGCAGACTGGCTTGCAGATCGACAGGCTGGCCATCTGGGCTTGCGGGCAATAAATTGTGATCGGTCAAAATATACTTAGGTGAAGGCTGGACTGGACGCTACTGGCGCCCCTCAGGCGGGAACGTCGGGCACCAACTGCATTTTCAGCAAGGTGATGTGATCCTTCAATTGCAATTTGCGCTTTTTCAGGCGGCGCAGTTGCAGCTCGTCATGGTGGCCATCGAGTATCAGCAGCTCGATGACGGCATCGAGGTCACGGTGTTCCACGTTGAGTTCAATCAGGCGCCGCTCTATTTGCTGTGCATCGCTCATGTGTTGCGTTCCAGGCAGTGTTGGTAACAGTGTTGTTAAACCGGCGCGCGCAGCGTACGCAGGCAGCCATTGGACGTAGTTTAACCTGCCGCGCGCCTTAGGGCACGCCATTTCCGGCATGCCCCCCTGCGCGGCGGTGTTATTTGGCAGGCGGCACAGGCACAACAGCGGCCGGCGTGCTAGCAGCTGCGGCGGCCGCCTTGGCTGCCTTGGCCTGCGCTTCGGCCTGGCGCTCGGCCAGGCGTTGCGCCACCCGTTTCTGGCGCGCCACGGCATCCGCCTGCTTGCGCGCATAGGCGGCTTCACGGGCCGCACGGCGCGGGGCATCGGCAGCGTCGGCGGCAGCCTGTTTCGCCACCTTCGCCGCTTGCGCGGCCTCGCGCTCGGCAAGGCTCTTGCCTTCCGGCTTGGGCGGCGCCGGCTCGGGTGTGACCACTTTCACGGGCTTGGGCAAGGCCGCGGCACGCTGCTCGGCGTCCAGGCGCGCACTTTCCTGCGTGCGGGCCAGGTCGATATCGCGCAGGCGCACGGACTCGGCGCGCTTGAAGTGGTTCGCTTCCGCTTCGACGGCGCGCAGTCGCACGAGGATCAAACGACGCTTTTCCTTGGCCTCGTCAAGGCAGTTATTCACGAAAAACTTGTCATAGCACTCCAGTTCGCGCACGACAAACTCGTTTTCAGCCGCCGCGCGCTCGGCGGCGACTTGTTTCAGCTTGGCGTCCGCTTCTTCCACCGACAAGGTGGCGGGCACCTGCGGTGCTCCGACCTCATCCAATGCCGCGGCACCCTTGTGCGCGCAGGCGGACAATGCCAGGACCAGGCCCAGCGCCGCACCCAGCTTGTATAGTGTATTTACCATCATGTTCCTTATCCCTGCCTCAAACGATCGCGTCGGCCGCGCCGCGCTGTTCTTTTTCCATGTATTCGCGCGATTGCATCTCGATGATACGCGAAACGGTACGGTGAAACTCGTTGGCCAGCATGCCGTTCGTGTACAACTGATCAGGCGCCACTTCGGCCGACATGATCAGCTTGACCTTCTGGTCATAAAACACGTCGATCAGCCAGGTAAAGCGGCGCGCCTCGGACGACTGCGCCGCCGACATGGCCGGTATGCCGGACAATATCACCGTATGGAAGCGGCTGGCGATTTCCAGGTAGTCATTTTGCGAGCGGGGACCGCCGCACAGCGTGGCGAAATCGAACCAGATGATGCCGCCGGCGCGGCGCAGGCAGTGGATTTCGCGGCTCTCGATGCGGATGCGCGCGTCTTCATCGGCCGTCTCGGCGATGCGCGTGTAGGCATCGCGCAGGGCCTTGTCGGTGGCGGCGCCCAGCGGCGTGTAGTAACTTTCCACCTGTTCCAGCGCGCGGCCCCGGTAATCGACGCCCGCGTCGACGTTCATCACGTCGAGCTTGTCCTTGAGCAGCGCGATGGTCGGCAACATGCGGTCGCGGTGCAGGCCGTCCGGATACAGCAGGTCCGGATCGTAATTCGAGGTCATGATGAAAGACACGCCATTGGCGAACAGGGCCGACAGCAAGTTGTACAGGATCATCGCGTCGGCGATGTCGGAGACGTGGAATTCATCGAAACAGATGAGGCGGTATTTCTTGGCGATGCGCTTGGCCACCTCGTCGAGCGGGTCGGCCACGCCTTTCAATTCATCGAGCTGCTGGTGCACGCCGCGTATGAATTCGTGGAAGTGCAGGCGCGTCTTGCGCACCAGGGGCACGACCGAATAAAAACTGTCCATCAGGAACGATTTACCGCGCCCCACCCCGCCCCACATGTACACGCCTTTCGGCACGGCAGGACGGTTCAGCAGGCGCTTGAAGGTGCTCGAGCGCTGGCCCTTGTAGGCCACCCACTCGTCATAGCACAGCTGCAGGCGGTCGACCGCGCGCCGTTGGGCGGCATCGGCCTTGAAATCACGCTTCTGCAACGCGTGCTGGTAAAACTCTTCTACGTTCATGGGATTCGCTTTAACGCATAAGGGCGCCGGCGGAAAAAATCCGCGAGCGCCCCTGTAGGACTAACTACAATTAAAAGTTCAACGTGCGCTTGTCAACAGCCAGTGCCGCTTCCTTGGTCGCTTCCGACAGGGATGGGTGAGCGTGGCAGATGCGCGCGATGTCTTCGGCAGATGCCTTGAATTCCATCGCCACGACAGCTTCGGAAATCAGTTCGGACGCCATCGGGCCGACGATGTGCACGCCGAGGATTTCATCGGTCGTCGCATCAGCCAGGAATTTCACCATGCCCGAAGTGTCGCCCAGCGCGCGCGCACGGCCATTGGCCATGAACGGGAAGGTGCCTGCCTTGTAGGCGATGCCTTCGGCCTTCAGGGTTTGCTCGGTCTTGCCGACCCACGCGATTTCCGGCGACGTGTAGATCACCCAGGGAATCGTGTTGAAGTTGGTGTGACCGTGCTGGCCAGCGATACGCTCGGCCACGGCAACGCCTTCTTCTTCCGCCTTGTGCGCCAGCATCGGGCCGCGCACGACGTCGCCCACCGCCCACACGTTCGGCAGATTGGTCTTGCAGTCGCCGTCGACAGCGATGAAGCCGCGTTCGTCCAGCTGCAGGCCGACCTTATCGGCACCCAGGCCATTCGTGTTCGGCGTACGGCCGATCGAGATGATCAGTTTGTCGAACACGGCTTTTTGCGCTTCGCCCTTGGCGTCCACGAATTCCACGGTGACGTCTTTCTTGCCTGGCGTGATCGCACCGATCTTGCAACCGAGGTTGATCTTCAAGCCTTGCTTGGTGAACAGCTTCGACGCTTCCTTGGCGATCTGCTCGTCGACAGCGCCCAGGAAGACCGGCAGGCCTTCCAGCACGGTGACGTCGGAACCCAGGCGGCGCCAGACGCTGCCCATTTCCAGACCGATCACGCCGGCACCGATGACGCCCAGCTTGGCTGGTACGGCGTCGATGGCCAGTGCGCCCGTGTTCGACAGGATCAATTTCTCGTCGAATGGTGCGCCCGGCAATTCGCGTGCGTTCGAACCCGTGGCGATGACCACGTGCTTGGCGCTCAAGGTTTCGTTGGCTTCGCCCGTCACGCTGATCTCATACGCGCCAGCGGCGGCGGCAGCGAAAGCGGCGCGGCCGTGGAAGAAGGCGATCTTGTTCTTCTTGAACAGGTACAGGATGCCGTCGTTGTTTTGCTTGACGACGGTGTCTTTGCGCTTGAGCATCTGGCCCAGGTTCAGCTTCAGGCCGGCGACGTCGATACCGTGCTCGGCAAAGCTGTGGCCCGCGTGTTCGAAATGCTCGGACGATTGCAGCAGTGCTTTCGACGGGATGCAGCCGACGTTGGTGCAGGTACCGCCAGGAGCGGCGCCGCCCTTGGCATTCGACCACTCGTCGACGCAGGCGACGGAAAAGCCCAGCTGCGCTGCGCGGATGGCGGCGATGTAGCCGCCAGGGCCCGCACCGATGACAACTACGTCAAATTGTTTAGTACTCATGTTTTGTTATTCCAATCTCTTCGTCTGGTACGAAAATCCACAATAGAAGGTAAATCACCACGCCGAAGCCGAAGGTCAATGTAAACAGGACGAAGACGAGGCGCCAGATCCACGCTTCCATGCCGGAAGCGCGGCCCAGGCCGCCGCAGACGCCACCGAGCCAGCGGTCGTTGCGCGAACGGCGCAGGCGGTTGAATTCCTGCACCAGGTCGTTCGCCGGGCCGGCAGCCGCATCGGCGCCGGACGTGCTGTCCGGCTTGTCCAGGTTGATATTGCTCAGGAGCTTGGCTTTCGCTTGCGCGAATTCCGCGTCGCTCAGGGCGCCCGCCAGGTGCAACTCGTGCAGACGCTTGATTTCTTCAGAGATGTTCATGAGAATCCTCTTTCATTGAGATCAGCCAGCTGCGTCTTCTGGCAAGGGGTATCAGCTACATTGCCCCGGCGGCTACGCCGGGGGACTACAGTGCTTACAGGTCCAGCAGCAGGCGTGCAGGATCTTCCAGCGCTTCTTTCATCGCCACCAGGCCCAGGACGGCTTCGCGGCCGTCGATGATGCGGTGGTCGTAGGACATGGCCAGGTAGTTCATCGGACGCACCACGATCTGGCCGTTTTCGACAACTGCGCGGTCCTTGGTCGCATGCACGCCCAGGATGGCCGATTGTGGCGGGTTGATGATCGGGGTCGACAGCATGGAGCCGAAGGTGCCGCCGTTCGAGATCGAGAACGTGCCGCCCGTCAGGTCGTCCAGAGTCAGCTTGCCTTCCTTGGCTTTCGCGCCGAATTCACCGATTTTTTTCTCGATGTCGGCGATCGACAGCTGGTCCGCGTTGCGGATGATAGGCACGACCAGGCCGCGTGGCGAACCGACAGCGATGCCGATGTCGAAGTAGCCGTGGTAGACGATGTCGTTGCCATCAACGGAGGCATTGATGATCGGGTACTTTTTCAGGGCAGCGACGGCGGCCTTGACGAAGAAGGACATGAAGCCCAGTTTGACGCCGTGCTCTTTCTCGAACTTGTCCTTGTACTTGTTGCGCAGGTCGATGACCGGCTGCATGTTCACTTCATTGAACGTGGTCAGGATGGCGTTCGTCGATTGCGATTGCAGCAGGCGCTCGGCGATACGTGCGCGCAGGCGGCTCATCGGCACGCGCTCTTCAGGGCGGTCGCCCAGGCTGGCGGCCGATGGCGTGGCAACTTGTTGCAGCGCCGGCTTGGCAGCGGCTGGCGCCAGTGGCGCGACAGCTGGCTTGGCGGAAGCGGCCAGGGCGTCGCCCTTGGTCACGCGGCCATCTTTGCCGGAACCGGCGACGTCGCCAGCGGACAGACCTTTTTCGGACAGAATCTTGGCGGCGGCAGGCATGGCGACATCGCCTTTGGTCGCAGCGGCTGGCGCCGAAGCGGTCGAAGCGTCTTGGGCGGCGGCAGCCAGGGCTGGCGCAGGAACAGCCGATACTTCCATCGGGCTGACTTTGGCCGAACCGTCGGTGTCGATGATGGCGATGACTTCGCCGGCGACGACGGTGGCGCCGTCAGCCTTGATGATTTGCACGATCACGCCAGCGGCAGGTGCCGGCAGTTCCAGCACTACTTTATCGGTTTCGATATCGATCATGTTTTCGTCGCGCGCGACTGGTTCGCCGACTTTCTTGTGCCATGCGAGCAAGGTCGCTTCTGCAACTGATTCCGACAACTGGGGAACTTTGACTTCGATTTGTGCCATGTAAAACTCCGTTTATTTTGTTATTGCGGCGCCGCCCCTGCGTAGCAAGGGCGGCGCTCCGTCATGATGTATGCGAGCAGGCGCCATGCATAGACATGGCGCCCCTTATCCTGCCACTTACTTGGTCAGGATAAAACCCTTCAGCTTCGAGAATGCCGTTTCCAGCAGATCTTTTTGCTGGGCGTAGTGCTTGTCATAGTAACCGACAGCAGGCGACGCCGAAGCAGGACGGCCGGCGTAGGCCAGACGTTGACCCGATTCCAGGCCTTCGAAGATGTTGTGCTGGATCTGGAACCAGGCGCCCTGGTTTTGCGGCTCGTCCTGCGTCCAGACGACTTCGACCAGGTTCGGGAACTTCTTCAGTTCAGCAGCGAACGACTTGTGCGGGAACGGATACAGCTGTTCCAGGCGCACGATGGCCGTGTCGGTCTGGCCACGGGTCTTGCGTGCGTTGACCAGGTCGTAGTAGACCTTGCCCGAGCAGGCGACCACGCGCTTGACTTTCTTGGCGTCGATTTTGTCGTCGACTTCGCCGATGACGGTCTGGAAACCGCCCTTGGCCAGGTCGGTCAGCGGCGAACCGGCATCCTTGTTGCGCAACAGCGACTTCGGCGTCAGGATGACCAGCGGCTTGCGGAACTGGCGCACCATCTGGCGGCGCAGCAAATGGAATATCTGCGAAGCCGTCGTCGGCTGCACCACTTGCATATTGTTGTCTGCGCACAGCTGCAGGAAACGCTCAGGACGCGCGGACGAGTGCTCAGGACCCTGGCCTTCGTAACCGTGCGGCAGCATCATGACCAGGCCCGAAGCGCGGCCCCACTTCACTTCGCCGGAGCTGATGAATTGGTCGATCACCACTTGCGCGCCGTTGGCGAAGTCGCCGAACTGGGCTTCCCAGATCGTCAGGGTGTTCGGTTCAGCGGTCGAGTAGCCGTATTCGAAGGCCAGTACGGCTTCTTCGGACAGCACCGAGTCGATGACGGTGAACGGCGCCTGGTTGTCCGACACGTTTTGCAGCGGAATGTAGGTACCGGCATCCCAACGCTCGCGGTTTTGATCATGCAAGACGGCGTGGCGGTGCACGAAGGTGCCGCGGCCGGCGTCCTGGCCCGTCAGGCGGATGGCGTAGCCGGACGATACCAGCGATGCATAGGCCAGGTGTTCACCCATGCCCCAGTCCAGGTTCATTTCGCCACGGCCCATGGTGCCACGGTCGCCCAGTACTTTTTCAACCAGCGAGTGGACCTTGAAGTCTTCCGGCACGGTGGTGATGCGGGTGGCCAGGCGTTTCAGTTCCGTCATCGGCACGGCGGTGTCGGCCGAATCGGTCCATTTCTTGTTCAGGAACGGCAGCCAGTCGACGGCGTACTTGTTCTTGAAGTTCGAGATGACCGGATCGACGGTATGCTTGCCGGCGTCCATGGCGTCGCGGAAAGCGGCCACCATCTTGTCGCCGCCATCGGCAGGAATCACGCCTTGCGCTACCAGCTTGTCCGCGTACAGCTTGCGGGTGCCTGGATGCTGGCCGATCTTCTTGTACATCAGTGGCTGCGTCAGTGCAGGCGTATCTTGCTCGTTGTGGCCAAGCTTGCGGTAGCAGATGATGTCGAGGACGATGTCCTTCTTGAATTCCATGCGGTAGTCGAGCGCGATTTGCGTCGCCAGTACCACGGCTTCCGGATCATCGGCATTGATGTGCAGGACCGGTGCTTCGATCATCTTGACGACGTCCGAGCAATACAGGGTCGAGCGGGCATCGCGCGGATCCGACGTGGTGAAACCGATCTGGTTGTTGATCACGATATGCACCGTGCCGCCTGTGTGGTAGCCACGGGTCTGCGCCAGATTCAGCGTTTCCATGACCACGCCCTGGCCGGCGAAAGCGGCATCGCCGTGCACCAGAATAGGCAGCACTTGCGCGCCCTGCGCATCGCCGCGGCGATCCATGCGGGCCTTGACGGAACCTTCGACCACCGGGTTGACGATTTCCAGATGCGACGGGTTGAACGCCAGCGACAGGTGGACCGGGCCGCCTGCGGTGGAGATGTCCGACGAGAAGCCTTGATGGTACTTCACGTCGCCGGCAGGCAGGTCGTCGCCATGCTTGCCTTCGAATTCTTCGAACAGTTCCTGCGGCGCCTTGCCCAGGGTGTTGACCAGCACGTTCAGGCGGCCGCGGTGGGCCATGCCGATAACGATTTCCTGCACGCCTTTTTCGCCGGCGCGCTGGATGGTTTCATCCATCGAGGCGATGAAGGTTTCGCCGCCTTCCAGGGAGAAGCGCTTCTGGCCCACGTAGCGGGTGTGCAGATAGCGTTCCAGGCCTTCAGCCGCGGTCAGGCGGTCGAGGATGTGGATTTTTTTCTCTGGGGTGAAATTCGGGGTGGAGCGGATCGATTCCAGTTTCTCTTGCAACCAGCGCTTTTCGGCCGGATCGGAGATGTACATGAATTCGGCGCCGATCGAACGCGTGTAGGTATCGCGCAGATAGTTGAGCAGATCGCGCAGGGTGGCGGTCTCGGGGCCAAAATAGGTATTGCTGATGTTGAACACGGTGTCCATGTCCGCGTCGGTGAAACCGTAGAAGCTCGGCTCGAGCTCAGGGATCATCGGACGTTCCTGGCGTTGCAGCGGATCCAGATTGGCCCAGTGCGAACCGAGGTAGCGGTAAGCGGCGATCAGTTGCGTGGCGGCGACGCGCTTGCGGCCCATTTCAGCATCGAAGGAAGCGGTCACTGTACGGATCGGACCAGCTTTTGCGCGCTCGGCGAACGAGGCGACGACGGAGGCATGCGCCACGTCAGGCTTGTTGGTGCCGTCGACGGCAGGCACGTGCTGCATCGCGTCGAAGTAGGAACGCCAGTTATCGGGTACCGAGCCTGGATTGTTCAGATACGCCTCGTACAGGTCTTCCACGTACGGAGCATTCCCACCGAACAGGTAGGAGTTGGTCGTTAATTGCTGCATATATTGCTCACCTTTCTTCGCGCTTCGCGAGGAATTAGCGGGTTAATCTAACCTTCCGCGACACGGCCTGACCGGTTAGCGGATTGCACATCAAGTTGTGGGGAAGGGCTTTTTTATTGCACCAGCATTCTGCATACCGTCATTTAGAATAGCACGCGGTATTGTAACGCAACAACCACTAGTTGAATTTTATTTGGCAAGCAAATGTAAGCTGTGTTGTTGATTTTCCCGGGCTTGCAGCCCATTACTGTTGCGCTTATGCGATTCCGCCGCCAGCACCGGCGCGGCGCTGGCGCGCAAGTGGTCTGACTGATAACGGCGGCGCCCCGATGGCCGCCAGCCAATCGGCATCGCCGGCAAACCACTCCACCAGGAAGTCGAGCATGGTGCGCAACAGGGGCGACATATGCTGGCGCGAAGTGTAGACGCCGTAGATGCCCATGTCCTGAGGCTGATACGCAGGCAGCAGCTCCACCAGCTGCCCGCTGGCGATCAGCGGCGCGGCCGAATAGCGGGGCTGCATGGCAATGCCCGCCCCCGCCACCGTGGCCACCAGCAGGACCAGCGACTCATTCGCCGACAGGCGGCCGCTGACGGGGACAGTAAGCGCTTCCCCGTTATGCGTGAACTGCCACAGGCTCTTGCCAAAATACGTGTACGTCAGGCAGTTGTGCAGGGCCAGGTCTTCCGCCCGGCGCGGCGTGCCGTGCGCGGCCAGATACGATGGTGCGGCGCACACCACCGAAGCGCAGCTGGCCAGCTGGCGCGCAATCAGGTTCGGCTCGAGCGCGTTCGTGATGCGGATCGCCAGGTCAATGCGCTGCTCCACCAGATTGACGGCGCGGTTTTCCATCTGCAGGTCGACGGCAGCGCGCGGGTAGCGCCGCAGGTAAGCGGTTACTGCGTCAGCGAGCGCCGTCTGCGCCAGCGATTGCGAGCAGGTGATGCGCAACAAGCCGTGCGGCGTATCGAGGCCCTCGGGCGAGGTGACGGCCATGGCGCCGGCCACTTCCAGCATCTGCCGGCAGCGCGCCAGGGTAGCCTCGCCCGCATCCGTCAAGCTCAAACGGCGCGTGGTGCGATGCAACAGGCGCGCCCCCGCCCACTGCTCCATCTCGGCCAGGTAGCGCGTCACCATGGCGCGCGACATGTCGAGCGCCTCGCTGGCGGCCACCATGCTGCCACGCTCGGCAATGGCGACAAATACTTGTGCTGCGGTGATGCGGTCCATGCGGCTACTCCCTTGATTCATCCGATCCATGCAACTAAGTATTGCAATCTACCCTATTTCTCGCGTCTGGTCGAAAGGATAATATGCGGGAGAGCATCCAATGTAGAAAGAACAATATGTTTGCACGCGCCGCCCGCCCCTCCCGTATGCTGGAAACCTTTCGCCTGGATGTGCTGGGATGCGCACCGTCCACTTCACTGCTGCTGAGCGGTGCGGAAGACGCCATCCTCATCAATGCCCAGTTCCTGCGCGACGATGCGGCGCAGTTAGCGCACACCATCGCCGCCAGCGGCAAACGCCTGACCACCATCTATATCAGCGCGGCCGAACCACAAGCCTATTTCGGCCTGGGCGTGCTGCAGCAAGCCTTTCCGCAAGCCGACATCCTGGCCAGCGGCGCCACGGTCGAAGCGATCCGCCGCCAGGCCGGCGCCAGGGTCGCCCACTGGGGCGGCATCCTCAAACACAATGCGCCGCGCCGCATCGTCCTGCCCCAGCCCTATGAGGGTGACAGCCTGCAACTGGAGGGCAGGCACGTTGCCCTGCGCCACCTGGAAGCGGCGTTGAACTGAGGCCGGGCCAGCGGTCTTACAAGGCGGCCAGGAAGCGCTCATACTCTTGCGCGCTGCGCGCCAGCCGCCCGGCATAACCGGCTTCCTTCGGCCCGTCTTCCGCGCCATAGAAAGCAAAGAAGCGGCGGTTATCGGCGCCGATATACGCCAGGGTGACATCGAACGGCGCCAGCAGTTGCGCCAGGGTGACATTCCACTTGCCTTGCGGCGTAAATTCTTCTTGGCGGATGCCAGCCGTGACGGCCAGCGCCACTTTTCTCCCCCTGAAGGCATCGCCGCCCGTGCCGTAGGCCCAGCCATACGCCAGTACCTCATCGAGCCACTGCTTCAGCAAGGGCGGGCAGTTAAACCAGTACATGGGGAATTGCAAGACCACATTGGCGTGCGCCTCCACCAGCGCCTGCTCCCGCGCCACATCGATGTTGCCATCAGGATAAGCCTGCTGCACGTCGTGAATGGTGTAGCGGTCGGGATACTGCGCCAGCTCCTGCAGCCAGCGCCTGTTGGCCACCGAAGTGCCGATGGAGGGATGGAAGACGATAACGAGGGTTTTCTTCATGCTGCTTTCCTGAGTATGGGATGGATGCACCGGCCCGCATGCACAGAAAAGCAGGCAAGCCGATACCCTGCCCCGTGGCGCGTGGCCGCACTCCCAGAGGCAGAAACAGCATAGCCATGGCGAGTACATATAACAAGTACGCACATTGACTGCTCATACCATATGAAAAGTAAGCTACTCGACTACAGAAAGCCGCCTTGCCATACATTTTTGGATCAGACTGGCTGGTGCCGTTCACCCCATTCGCACAGGGTATGCAGCACGGGGATCAGCGAGGCGCCCTTGCTTGAGAGGGAATATTCGACTTTGGGCGGCACTTGCGGATATTCCTTGCGGATGATCAGCCCATCGGCTTCCAGCTCCTTCAGGACGACGCTGAGGGTCTTGAAGGCGATGCCACCGAGGTGCCGCTTGAGTTCGTTATGGCGCAGCACCTTGCTTTCAGCGAGTGCGTACATGATCAGCATCTTGTATTTGCCGCCGATCAGCGACAAGGTGTAGCCAAATGCCGTATCGCCCAGGGCCACGCCGCTGGGGGCGCATGTTTCTTCATTCATCGTGTTGTGCTTCCTGTTGAGCCAGGGTCCGAGCATAACAGCCTGACAGCCCTGGTTTGCATCGAGCGCAAGATGCGCATAAAAAAACGGGCCGAAGCCCGTTTTTTGTTTGCTCGATACCGCCGTGGATTAACGCTTGTCCAGTGGCAGTACTTCGCGCGTGGTCGAACCGACGAACAGCTGGCGCGGACGGCCAATTTTCTGTTCCGGATCGGCGATCATTTCGTTCCACTGGGCGATCCAGCCGATCGTACGGGCCATGGCGAAGATACCGGTGAACAGCGATACCGGGATGCCCAGCGCCGATTGCACGATGCCCGAGTAGAAGTCGACGTTCGGGTACAGTTTGCGCGAAACGAAGTAGTCGTCGTTCAGTGCAATCTTTTCCAGTTCCATCGCCAGCTTGAACAACGGGTCGTCTTGCAGACCCAGTTCTTGCAGCACTTCGTAGCAGGTTTCACGCATCAGCTTGGCGCGTGGATCGAAGTTCTTGTACACGCGGTGGCCAAAGCCCATCAGCTTGACGCCGGAGTTCTTGTCCTTGACTTGCTCGATGAAGGCAGGGATGTTCTCGACGGTGCCGATTTCTTTCAGCATGTTCAGTGCCGCTTCGTTGGCGCCGCCGTGAGCAGGGCCCCACAGGCAGGCGATACCGGCAGCGATACAGGCGAACGGGTTGGCGCCCGACGAACCGGCCAGACGGACGGTCGATGTCGATGCGTTTTGCTCGTGGTCCGCGTGCAGGATCAGGATGCGGTCCAGGGCGCGCACCAGCACGTCGTTGACCTTGTACTCTTCGCACGGGTTGGCGAACATCATGTGCATGAAGTTGGCGCTGTACGAAAGGTCGTTGCGTGGGTACACGAACGGCTGGCCGACCGAGTACTTGTAGGTCATGGCGACCAGGGTAGGCATCTTGGCGATCAGGCGGATGGCCGACACTTCGCGGTGACGCGGGTCGTTGATGTCCAGCGAGTCATGGTAGAACGATGCCAGCGCGCCGACGGTGCCCACCAGGACCGACATCGGATGCGCGTCGCGGCGGAAGCCACGGAAGAAGAATTGCATCTGTTCGTGCACCATCGTGTGCTTGGTGACGGTGTCGACGAACTTGGCTTTTTGCGCCGCGTTCGGCAGTTCGCCGTTCAGCAGCAGGTAGCACGATTCCATGAAGTCGGCGTTGACGGCCAACTGTTCGATCGGGTAACCACGGTACAGCAGCTCGCCCTTGTCGCCGTCGATGTAGGTGATCGACGAGTTGCAGGCGGCCGTCGACATAAAGCCTGGGTCGTAGGTGAACTTGCCGCTACCGGCGTACAGTTTGCGGATGTCGATGACGTCCGGGCCAACCGTGCCTTTGTAGATTGGAAATTCAAGCGATGGGCTGCCATCGGAGAACGACAGGGTAGCTTTTGTGTCAGAGATATTCATGGGCTCTTCCTTCTCGGGAGTGAGTCGAAATTAAAATCAAAAATTCTGGCTGCAATTCGCACCGCAATTCGGCAGTGCTACAGCGCGCCACTCGCACCGTTTGCAATATATCGCCCAGGCGTCTAGGCAATGCGCAGTCGTTGCAGCAGTGCGCGCACATGCGGCAGATCGACTTCGCCTTCCGGCTCTTTACGGGCCAGTACCAGATCCATTAACGCATTGTCCGATAAATCCAGCAAACGCGTCAGCGCGTCAACTTCTTCATCGGTCAATTCGGTTTCATACGCATCGAGAAAACGGGTCAGGATAATGTCGTTTTCCAGCAGGC
Organism: Janthinobacterium salmonicoloratum; assembly: GCF_051380845.1. Classification (NCBI taxonomy): domain Bacteria; kingdom Pseudomonadati; phylum Pseudomonadota; class Betaproteobacteria; order Burkholderiales; family Oxalobacteraceae; genus Janthinobacterium; species Janthinobacterium salmonicoloratum. Next base: position 1,445,910 of record NZ_JBNYXV010000001.1, read on the forward strand.
CACGGCGTGAACGCCAGCGCAGGCGGGCGCGGTTGGCCGGGTCGGCCTGATGCGAGGACAAAATTGATTCTGTCATTTGGTTTACCACTTTACGTGTGCCTTGCGGCACGGTGCTGCTTTGCAGGCGCCGCCTGCAGGCAAGAGAGGATACCCTCTTCCCGCAAACGGCGCCCGGCGGACGCGATCAGACGAATCAGATCGCGCGGCGGACCATCAATTCCTTGATCTTGCCGATCGCCTTGTTCGGGTTCAACCCTTTCGGGCAGACGTCGACGCAGTTCATGATCGAATGGCAGCGGAACAGGCGGTACGGGTCTTCCAGGTTGTCCAGACGCGCACCGGTGGCTTCGTCGCGCGAATCGGCGATGAAGCGGTAGGCTTGCAGCAGGCCGGCCGGGCCGACGAATTTGTCCGGATTCCACCAGAACGACGGGCACGACGTGGAGCAGCATGCGCACAGGATGCACTCGTACAGGCCATCGAGTTCTTCGCGCTGTTCCGGCGATTGCAGGCGCTCTTTTTCAGGCGGGATCGAATCGTTGATCAGGAAAGGCTTGATCGAATCGTACTGCTTGAAGAATTGCGTCATGTCGACGATCAGGTCGCGGATGACTGGCAAACCTGGCAACGGACGCAGCACGATAGGCTCCGACAATTCGTTCAGGTTGGTAGTGCATGCCAGGCCGTTCTTGCCGTTGATGTTCATCGCGTCCGAACCGCACACGCCTTCGCGGCACGAGCGGCGCAGGGCCAGCGAGTCATCGACGTCCGACTTGATGCGCTGCAGTGCGTCGAGCAGCATCTTGTCGGTGTCTTTCAGTTCGACCGTCAGGTCTTGCATGTAAGGCTTGGCATCCTGGTCAGGATCGTAGCGGTAGATTTTGAATTTGAGAGTGCGTGCCATGTTCTGACCTTTAGAAAGTACGTGGTTTTGGCTTGAAGGTATCGACCGTCAGCGGTTTGGTCACGACTGGCTTGTATTCCAGGCGGTTGCCTTCCGAGTACCACAGCGTGTGCTTCATCCAGTTGTCGTCGTCGCGGGTCGGGTGATCATCCTGGGCGTGGGCACCGCGCGATTCCTTGCGGGCTGCTGCCGAGACGATGGTCGCTTTCGCCGTTTCAATCAGGTTGTCCAGCTCCAGCGCTTCCACGCGGGCCGTGTTGAACACCATCGATTTGTCCTTGAAGGAGACGTGCTTGCGGCGCTCGTCGAGCTTCATGATTTCGACCACACCCTGATCCAACATCGCGTCGGTACGGAACACGCCACAGTACTTCTGCATCGTGGCGCGAATCTCGTTCGCCACGCCCTGCACGGTTTCCGTGCCGGTCGAGTTTTCCAGGCGCGCCAGGCGGCCCATGGCGAAATCGGCAGCGTCGGCTGGCAAAGGCTTGTTTTCCTTGGCTTTCAGGCCGCTGTTGACGATGTGGTTGCCGGCCGCGCGGCCGAAGACCACCAGGTCCAGCAGCGAGTTCGTGCCCAGGCGGTTGGCGCCGTGCACGGAAACGCAGGCGCATTCGCCGATCGCGTACAGGCCGTTGACAACTTTCGCCGACTTGTCGGGACCGGTCGGGGTGACGACCTGGCCGTGGATGTTCGTCGGAATGCCGCCCATCTGATAGTGAATCGTCGGCACGACAGGAATCGGTTCCTTGGTGGCGTCGACGTTAGCGAACTTGTGGCCGATTTCCAGGATCGACGGCAGGCGCTTGGCGATGGTGTCGGCGCCGATATGGCGCAGGTCCAGCATCACGTGGTCCTTGTTCGGACCGCAGCCGCGGCCTTCCTTGATTTCCTGGTCCATCGAACGCGAAACGAAGTCGCGCGGCGCCAGATCCTTCAGGGTTGGCGCATAGCGCTCCATGAAGCGTTCGCCTTCGCTATTGATCAGGATGCCGCCTTCGCCGCGCACGCCTTCGGTAATCAATACGCCCGCGCCGGCCACGCCGGTCGGGTGGAACTGCCAGAATTCCATGTCTTGCAGCGGCAGGCCGGCGCGTGCCGCCATGCCCATGCCGTCACCGGTGTTGATGAAGGCGTTCGTCGACGCGGCGAAGATACGGCCTGCGCCGCCCGTGGCCATGACCGTCGTTTTTGCTTCCAGGATCATGCATTCGCCGGTTTCCATTTCCAGCGCAACAACACCGATCACGTCGCCTTCGGCGTCACGGATCAGATCGAGCGCCATCCATTCGACGAAGAAGTGCGTACGCGCGCGCACGTTGCGCTGGTACAGGGTGTGCAACAGGGCGTGACCGGTACGGTCGGCTGCCGCGCAAGCGCGCTGCACCGGCTTTTCGCCGAAGTGGGCCGTGTGGCCGCCGAAGGGACGCTGATAGATGGTGCCGTCAGGGTTGCGGTCGAATGGCATGCCGAAGTGTTCCAGCTCGTACACGACCTTCGGTGCTTCGCGGCACATGAATTCGATGGCATCCTGGTCGCCCAGATAGTCGCCCCCCTTGACGGTGTCGAACATATGCCAGAACCAGTTGTCTTCGGCCATGTTGCCGAGCGACGCGCCGATACCGCCCTGCGCCGCAACGGTGTGCGAGCGGGTCGGGAAAACTTTCGACAGGACAGCGACGTTCAGACCGGCTTCAGCCAGTTGCAACGACGCGCGCATGCCGGAACCGCCGGCGCCAACGATTACCGCATCAAAGCGGCGGGTAGGGATTGCAGATTTATATGCTGCCACGATTACACACTCCAGAGTATCTGTACCGTCCAGCCGGCACAAGCGATCAACCACAGCATGGTGGCAATTTGCAGGGTCATGCGGAGGCCAACGCTTTTCACGTAGTCCATCCAGATATTACGTACACCGACCCAGGCGTGGTAGAACAGGGCGACGAAGGTCACCAGGCTGAATAATTTGAACCATTGCTGTGCGAACAGACCTGCCCAGCCTTCATAGCTGAAGTTGCTGCCGGTCAGGAAGGCGATCAGCAGGATGGCGACGTAGGCCACCATGACGAGGGCGGTGACGCGTTGCGCCAGCCAGTCGCGCAAGCCGTAATGGGCGCCGACGACGAGGCGTTTCGGTCCGATGTTATTGTTTGCCATTAAAATACTCCAAACAGTTTCAAAGCGACCAGAGCGGTCAGTACCAGGCTGATCACCAGCACCAGCTTGGCCGTATTGCGCGCGGGTTCTTTCTCGGCGGCGACGTGCACGTCCATCAACAGGTGGCGGATACCGGCGCAGAAGTGGTGCAGGAAGGCCCAGACCAGACCCAGCGTGATCAGCTTGACGAACCAGTGCGAGGCGATGCCCTGGAAGTAGGCGTAGGACATTTCGGAGCGCAGGCTCAGTTCCAGCATGTACAGGATGCACGGCAGCAGGGCGAAAATGATGATGCCGCTGATACGATGCAGGATCGAGACGATGGCGCCGATCGCCATGCGGTAGTTCGACAATTCGGTAACATGGATGTTACGGAATTGCGGCCGTTCTTTTTTTGGTACTTCTCTTACGGCTTCAGACATAACAAAAACCTCCCCTTTGAATTTCAACTAAATATTGAAGCCGCGATTTTCGCCGATTTTCGCAACCCATACCAATATCTATTGTTACATATAACCAAAATGGTTTTTTACTACAAAATACCGCGCTACTTTCCGTAGTTCACGTAATTTAATTACAGAATCGCCGGCAAAACACGGCCCGCCGGGGCGGGCCATGCTGTCGCTGCGCTTTCCGTTGTCTCCGTTGCCCGCCTTGCGGCAGGCATCTTGCAAGCGATGTACTTCGGCCTTGCTGCCTGTTCGGGCACCCGAGGGCGCCCCGCCGCTTCAGCTGAGTTCATTCTGATAATGATGACGACTGGTCAGGTACAAGCCCCGGCGCAGTTCGACCGGCTTGTCGCCGTAGGTAAACGACACGCGCTCGGAACTGAGCAAGGGCGTGCCGAGGTCGATATTCAACAGTTGCGCGGCGCCCGCATCGGCGCAGACGGCGCGGATCTGCTCGGACGCGCGTATCATGCGCGTGCCAAATTCCGTTTCGAACAGGCCGTACATGGGGCCCTTGTATTCCACCAGACGCTCGGCCGTCAGGCCCTTGAAGATCAGGCCGGGCAGCCACAGCTCCTCGACGATGGTCGGCACGCCGTCGAAATACTGCACGCGCTTGATGAAGATGACGGCGTCGCCGGACTTCAGGTCCATCAGGCGCGCCACGTCGGCCGGCGCACGCACGCGCTTGACTTCGATAAATTTGCTTTCAGGGTAATGCGGCACGCCCTCGTCCGGCACCAGGCGCAGGAAGCGGAAATGCGCGCGCGCCTCGTGGTGGGTGGAAACGAAGGTGCCCTTGCCCTGGCGGCGCATGACGAGATTCTCGGCGGCCAGTTCATCGATGGCCTTGCGCACCGTGCCCTGGCTGACCTTGAAACGGCCGGCCAGCTCGACTTCGCTGGGAATCAGCTCGCCCGGCTTCCATTCGCCCGATTGCAGGCTTTGCGTGATGAGCGCCTTGATCTGCTGGTACAGGGGACTGAAGGTGGGCGAGGCCACGGCAGTGGTGGCAGTGGCGGCAGTGGTATTAACGACGCTGGCGACAGGGGTGGCGGTGCTGGCCGCTGCGGCAGCAGGCGTGGCCGGGGTGCCCGCGGTCGGACTGACCGCCCCGCTTGCAGCAGTGGCATTGTTGGTCAGATTGGACGAGGCGGAATTCATAGTCCGACATTTCAACACAAATCACTGCCCGCGTCCAGTAAAACACTCGTAGTTATCTGTCTTATATAAGACATAAGATATAATTGACAGATACAGATCAGAGGCCTAAACTGCCCTCGATAAAACTTGTGAGCCATCGTTTTATGTTGTCGGCCAGCCACTCTGGCCTCGTGCAGCGCGAGCGTGACGGCAGCGTACACCAGCAATTCGGTAACGCGGGCCGCTTTTGGTATCATTATAGTTTTTCCGGATAAGCGTAAGCCCAGCTTCAAGCCCGTTTTCTTTCCCATTTTTGGAGATTCATCATGGCTAAAACCCCAATGCGTGTTGCAGTGACCGGCGCCGCCGGCCAGATCGGCTACGCCCTGTTGTTCCGCATCGCCAATGGCGACATGCTCGGCAAAGACCAGCCTGTCATCTTGCAACTGCTTGAAATCCCGGACGAAAAAGCCCAGAAGGCGCTCAAGGGCGTGATGATGGAAATCGACGACTGCGCCTTCCCGCTGCTGACGGAAATGACCGCCCACTCCGATCCGCTGACCGCCTTCAAGGATGTCGACGTGGCCGTACTGGTTGGCGCGCGTCCACGCGGCCCAGGCATGGAACGCAAGGACCTGCTGGAAGCGAACGCCCAGATCTTCACGGTACAAGGCAAGGCGCTCGACGCCGTCGCTTCGCGCAATGTCAAAGTACTGGTGGTCGGCAACCCTGCCAACACCAACGCCTACATCGCCATGAAATCGGCGCCATCGCTGCCAGCGAAAAACTTCACTGCCATGCTGCGCCTGGACCACAACCGCGCGCTGTCGCAAGTCGCTGCCAAGACCGGCACCGCAGTGAAAGATATCGAGAAGCTGACCGTCTGGGGCAACCACTCGCCAACGATGTACGCCGACTACCGCTTCGCCACCGTGAACGGCAAAGCCGTCAAGGACCTGATCAACGACCAGGAATGGAACGCCAACACCTTCCTGCCAACCGTCGGCAAGCGCGGCGCGGCCATCATCGAAGCGCGCGGCCTGTCGTCGGCAGCGTCGGCAGCGAACGCCGCCATCGACCACATCCATGACTGGATGCTGGGCACGAACGGCAAATGGACCACCATGGGCGTACCGTCGGATGGCTCGTATGGCATCCCTGAAGGCACCGTGTTCGGCTTCCCGGTCACCACCGACAACGGTGAGTACACCATCGTTCAAGGTCTGGAAATTGATGCATTCTCGCAAGAGCGCATCAACCTGACCCTGAAAGAACTGACCGAAGAGCGCGAAGGCGTGAAACACCTGCTGGCATAAATCCAGTATTGGCGGCGCGGCCTGAGCGCCGCCCGCCAAGAAGGCCGCCCCGCGAGATTCGCGGCGCGGCTGTTTTATCAAGTAGTTTTTACCTGCAGAAATGCCTTAAGCATGCACCCTTCCGAGGTTTTATTCCAAGGCAAACGCCAGCCGCTGTTGCTCGCCGCTTGCGACCACTACGCCGGCTCTGAAAAGCTGATGCGTAAATCGATTGCTTTGCAACAAGAGCTTGGCCCCCTGTTCGACATCACGTTCGACTGCGAAGACGGCGCCAGCGCCGGCAATGAAGAATCCCACGCCCACCTGATCGCCGGCCTGCTGGCCAGCGCCGAGAACCAGTTCAACCGCATCGGCGTGCGCGTGCACGACGTCGACAGCCCGTTCTTTGCGCGCGACGTGGAAATCATCTGCACCGCAGCATCCCGCCTGGCCTACATCGCCGTGCCCAAGGTGGGCGGCGTGCAGGACGCCATGCTGGCCATCGACCTGATCAACCTGCACGCGCGCCGCGCCGGCCGCGACAACCTGCCCGTGCATATCCTGATCGAGACGCATGGCGCACTGCGCGACGCCTACGCCATCGCCGCCCTGCCCCAGGTCGAATGCCTGTCCTTCGGCATCATGGATTTCGTTTCGGCCCACTACGGCGCCATTCCCGCCGCCGCCATGCGCACGCCGGGCCAGTTCACGCACCCGCTGGTGGTGCGCGCCAAGCTGGAAGTGGCGGCCGCCTGCCACGCGCACGGCAAGGTGCCGTCGCACAACGTGACGACGGACGTGCGCGATTCGGCCGTGGTGGCGAATGACGCCCAGCGCGCGACAGCCGAGTTCGGCTACACGCGCATGTGGAGCATCCACCCGGACCAGATCAAGCCCATCATCAAGGCCTTCACGCCGCGCTTGTCCGAAGTCAACGAGGCCAGCAACATCCTGAACGAGGCGCTGCGCGCCAACTGGGGACCGATTGCGCAAAATGGCCGCTTGCACGACCGCGCCAGCTACCGATATTATTGGACCGTTTTGCAACGCGCCAAACTGGCAGGCCTCGGCCTGCCCGAGGCGGCCGCTGCATTACTCAACGCGCTGCCTACCAGCACCACAGAAAACTGACAGGAATTACACGATGTCCATCTCCAAATTAGCAATTGCCTGCAGCGTCGCGCTGGGCGCCATGACCCTCACGCTGGCACCAGCCAGCTTCGCCGCCACGGCAGAGGCAAATCCCAAGGCAGTCAAGGCCAAACCAAAGGCCAAGACCACCAAGGCCAAGGCGGCCGCCAAGGAAGCGCATCCGCTCGCCATGTCGGTCGCCGACAAGGAAGAAGCCGATGAACCGAACACGACAGGCTCGGCCTCCACCGATTTCAATTGCGAGCTTGGTAATAAAATTACCATCTACACCAATGCTACTGACGACAAACATATCGCCCTGCGCTGGAAGAAGCGTTTGCACCGCCTGAGCCGCGTTGGCACCACCACCGGCGCCAACCGCTTCGAGAACCGTTTGTATGGTCTCGTCTGGATCGGCATCCCGGCCAAGGGCATGCTGCTCGACTCCAAGCAGGGCCGCCAACTGGCCAATGAATGCAAGGATGCGGAGCAAGCCAAGCCGGCAGCAGTGGTGGAAGCCCCGCCATCGCTGGGCGTGCTGCCGGCGACCGGCGGCTGATGTGAGCAGCAAGGGCCTCTTCGGGGGCTCAGTCATGTTTTGTAATTTGAATAATCAATAAATAGACGATACCCAACAAGGAGAGGTCATGTCCCGCAACACTCTGAACACGCTCAAGGACTTTAATATTTCGGATAGCAAGAAGGGCAAGCTGTATTCCCTGCCTGCACTGGAAAAAAGCCTGGGCATCAATGTCTCCCGCCTGCCAGTGTCGATTCGTATCGTGCTCGAATCGGTATTGCGCAACTGCGACGGCAAAAAAGTCACCGAAGAACACGTCAAGCAATTGGCGAGCTGGGGCCCGACCGCCGAGCGCACCGACGAGATCCCGTTCGTAGTGGCGCGCGTCGTGCTGCAAGACTTCACCGGCGTACCTCTGCTGGCCGACCTGGCAGCGATGCGCAACGTGGCCGCCAAGATGGGCATCAACGCCAAGAAGATCGAACCGCTGGTACCGGTCGACCTGGTGGTCGACCACTCGGTCACCATCGATCACTACCGCGAAAAGAAAGCGCTGGACCTGAACATGAAACTGGAATTCTCGCGTAACAACGAGCGTTACCAGTTCATGAAATGGGGCATGCAAGCCTTCGACACCTTCGGCGTCGTGCCACCGGGCTTCGGCATCGTCCACCAGGTCAACCTGGAATACCTGGCGCGCGGCGTGCACCACGCAGGCAAGAAAGCCGGCGACGTGTACTACCCTGACACCCTGGTCGGCACCGACTCGCACACCACCATGATCAACGGCATCGGCGTGGTCGGCTGGGGCGTGGGCGGCATCGAAGCGGAAGCCGGCATGCTGGGCCAACCAGTCTACTTCCTGACGCCAGACGTCATCGGCGTGAACCTGTCGGGCGCGCTGCGCGAAGGCTGCACCGCCACCGATCTGGTACTAACCATCACCGAACTGCTGCGCAAAGAGAAAGTCGTCGGCAAGTTCGTCGAATTCTTCGGCGAAGGCACCGAATCGCTGACCCTGACCGACCGCGCGACGATCGCCAACATGGCACCGGAATACGGCGCGACCATGGGCTTCTTCCCAGTCGACGAAGCGACCATCGATTACTTCAAGGGCACCGGCCGCAGCAAGGCTGAAATCGCCGCGTTCGAAGGCTACTTCAAGGCGCAAAACCTGTTCGGCGTGCCAAAAGCCGGCGACATCGACTACACCCGCGTGGTGGAACTGAACCTGGCCACGGTCGCTCCGTCGCTGGCCGGCCCGAAACGCCCGCAAGACCGTATCGAAATCGGCAACGTCAAGGCGAACTTCGCCGAACTGTTCGCCAAGCCAACCACGGAAAACGGCTTCAACAAGAATCCGGCCGACCTGGCTGCCGTGTACGAAACGACGAACGGCGTGAAAGTGTCGAACGGCGACGTGCTGATCGCCGCGATCACCTCGTGCACCAACACCTCGAACCCGAGCGTGATGCTGGCCGCCGGCCTGCTGGCCAAGAAAGCCGTGGAAGCCGGCCTGAAAGTCGCTCCGCACATCAAGACCTCGCTGGCTCCCGGCTCGCGCGTCGTGACCGAGTACCTGACCGCTGCCGGCCTGCTGCCGTACCTGGAAAAACTGGGCTTCGGCGTGACCGCCTACGGCTGCACCACCTGTATCGGCAATGCGGGCGACCTGACGCCTGAGCTGAACGCAGCCATCGCCACGCACGATATCGTCGCGTCGGCCGTGCTGTCGGGCAACCGTAACTTCGAAGCGCGTATTCACCCGAACATCCGCTCGAACTTCCTGGCTTCGCCACCGCTGGTCGTCGCCTACGCCATCGCCGGCAACATGACGCGCGACCTGATGACGGAACCTGTCGGCAAGGGCAAGGGCGGCAAAGACGTCTACCTGGGCGACATCTGGCCGACCTCGGCTGAAGTCTCGGCCATGATGAAGTTCGCCATGAACGCCAAGGTGTTCAAGGACAACTACGCCGACGTCAAGGGCGCACCAGGCAAGCTGTGGGAAAAAGTCACCACCGTGTCCGGTCAAGTCTACAACTGGCCAAAATCAACCTACATCGCGGAACCACCGTTCTTCGACAACTTCTCGATGACGCCAGCAGCTGTCGCCACCGGCATCGAAGGCGCGCGCGCTCTGGGCGTGTTCGGCGACTCCATCACCACCGACCACATCTCGCCAGCCGGCTCGATCCAGGAAAATGGTCCCGCAGGCAAATGGCTGAAGGAAAACGGCGTCCTGAAAGCGGACTTCAACTCCTACGGCTCGCGTCGCGGCAACCATGAAATCATGATGCGCGGCACGTTTGCCAACGTGCGTATCAAAAACCGCATGATCCCTGCCAAGGCAGACGGTTCGGCGGTCGAAGGCGGCATCACGATTCACCAGCCTTCCGGCGAACAGATGTCGATCTACGACGCAGCGATGAAATATGTTGCTGAAGGCACGCCAACCATGGTCTTCGGCGGCGAAGAGTACGGTACGGGCTCGTCGCGCGACTGGGCAGCCAAAGGTACGCAACTGCTGGGCGTGAAAGCCGTGATCACCCGTTCGTTCGAGCGCATCCACCGTTCGAACCTGGTGGGCATGGGCGTGCTGCCGCTGCAATTCATCGGCGACGACAGCGTGCAAACCCTGGGCATCACCGGCAATGAAACCTTCGACCTGAAAGGCCTCGAAGGCGAAATCAAGCCACAGCAACTGGCCACCCTGGTGATCCACCGCGCCGACGGCACCAGCGTCGACGTGAAGGTGCTGCTGCGCATCGATACGCCTATCGAAGTCGATTACTACAAGCATGGCGGTATCCTGCCATTCGTACTGCGTCAACTGCTGGCCGAGTAATCAGCCCAGCTGTGAGGCAAGATAAAAGCGCCGGTTCCGACCGGCGCTTTTTTTCGTCCCGACGCCCCGTTTTTCCTTGAAATTTAGACTATTGGCATGATCTAAGGATAGCTTACGTATTGCGTGCGGCTGAATCCTCTACAATACGGTTATAAGGGTTTATCATTGTTTGACTGATCCATTTTTTTCACTTTCCGAGACTCTTATCCCGCTATGCGTCGTCCTTCCAAAGATTCATCCCATAAACTGACTGCCGACAGCCAGCGCCTGGTCACCTTTGCCCAGGCGATCGTACAGGCAGCCAGCCGTCTCGAAGAGCGGTCCTGGGAACACAGCCTGGATACGCAGCTCCAGAAATTACTCAAAACCGGCCACCAGGACACCATCGACAACACCCTGGGCAGCCTGTTCAAGGAAGACTTGAACGCCTACGACGTGCTGATGGACTGCGTTGAAGCCATCAGTGAATCGACCGTCATCACGCATGAAGACGTGCGCTATGACGCCCTGCTGGTCGCCGTGCCCATCCTGGCGTGGACGCGCTTTTCCATCGCCTCCGGCCCCATGGCAGGCGACGCGCACGGCGTGCTGTCGGCGCATTTCGCCGCCCACCTGCTGGCCGATGGCACGAAGATGGCCATGGCGCCAACGCTGTACTCGATCGACCAGTTGCCGCGTAGCCACGTCGAGACCTATGCCAAGACGCAGAAGCTGGCACTGGCCGCCCTGAAAGGCACGGCCGTCAAGCCCTCAAGCAAAGAGGCGGAAACGGCGCCCTTCCTGGCCGACACGCGCTACCTGCTGGTGGCCGTGGTGGCGCCTGCTGGCGCACCGCTGTTCCGCTGGCAGACGCCGGCCAGCCAGCTCGACTTCATCGCCGAGCGCAGCGCCGCCCTGGAACAATGGCGCACGCAGGCGACGCCGACGATTGCCCGCCTGCTGCCCGGCTGCGGCCTGGAATTGCTGTTGCCGGAAGCGTACTACGTGGCCTGCCGCGAAGCGGACAAGCTGATCCGTCCCGTCTCCGTGCGCGCCGCCGTGCACTACCTGACGCATACGCTGGCCATCGAGCCGTCGGAACTGCGCGCCGTCATCGCCGGTTTCGGCGAGGAAGCGGCCGATGGCCAGGTGGATGAGTACCGCATCGCCTTCACCCTGCGCCAGGCGCCGGACGTCATCTACGGCATCGTCTGGCCTTTATATGGCCAGGAAGACGAGGATGGCACGCCGATCGAAGGCCTGATCCAGGTCGGCATCGCCGCGCTGGACAAGCAAAAGACGCCCGTCGATGAAATCATCGAGCACCTGAACGCGGCCGGCGTGACACAGATCAAGCGCCACGCGGAACGCTTTGTCGGTGAATACTGCGACGATTGCGGCGCGCCCCTGTTTGCCGACCCGGTCGGCGAGCTGGCGCATGCGGAAATGCCGGAAGACACGCCGCAAGGTACTGAGCACTTTCATTAATTGATGCCGCATAGGGCCGGAAGTTTCTTCCGGCCTTTTTTTCGCCCCGACCGCCGATGCACTCCAGCCCAGCCTCGCCCTCTTCCCTGCGACCAGCATTGCAGGCGCTGTCATTCCCCACGCTGGCAATGTTGCTGGCGTGCGCATTCATCGCCATGCGCGTCATGGGCACGCTGGGGCCCTTGAGTTTGTTCTGGATGCTGCCACTGAGTTTTTGCGTGATGGCGGCCTTGCCATGGATATTGCTGTCGCAGCACGGACGGCGCAGCATCGGCCTGCAAGCACCCTCTGGCAAAGCGCCCTATGCCTTGGCCTTGACCTGCGGTGTGGCAGCCGCACTCTTGTGCTTTACGCTGGGCGTGCTGCTGTATGGCGCCACGATGGACAACTGGTTTGTCAGCATAGCGACCAGCTTTCGCCGCACGGCGCCCACGGCCGGGCTGAGCATCTGGATGCTGCACCTGATGATCACCGTGCCGGCCTGCATCTTCAGCCCTATCGGTGAGGAAATCTTTTTTCGGGGCGTGCTGCAGAATGCACTGGAGGAAAAACTGTCTGTGCGCAGCAGCACCTGCGTTGAAGCAGGGCTGTTCGGCCTGGCACACCTGTGCCATCATGGCTTGAGAGTGACGGCTGCCGGCGTGTCGATGAATGTGGTCTCGGCGGCAGTGTGGGTGGCGCTGATGTTTGCGACAGCCTGCCTGTTCGCGTGGTTACGGCGCCGCCATGCTTCGCTATGGCCAGCAATGGCAGCGCACGCGGCATTCAATCTGACGATGAATGCCGTGATTTTCCAGTTCCTGTGGCCAACATCACCACTGTGAAAACGGGTGGCGGATCAGGTTCGCATTGTAGTAGCGCGCATCGCCCGACACTTCCGCGCCTATCCAGTCGGGCTTGTCGAAGGGCTGGTCTTCCGAGGCCAGTTCAATCTCGGCCACCACCAGGCCCGCATTGGCGCCCAGGAACTCGTCGACTTCCCACACCATGCCCGCGTATTCGATGCGGTGGCGGTACTTTTCGATCAGCGGCTGTTCGCACAGGCCATCGAGCAGTTCGGCGGCGTCGGCCAGCGGGATCGGATACTCCCACTCGCCGCGCGTCGCGCCCACGTTCGCGCCCTTGATAGTCAGCATCGCCTGCTCGCCTTCGATGCGCACGCGTACCACGCGCTCGCGCGCGGACGACAAATACCCCTGGCGCAGCAGGACCGAATGGCCCAGGCCGCGCCAGGCGTCGCCGGCAAGCAAAAATTTACGCTCGATCTCGATACCCATGAACAACGCCGTTCAATCCAGCGACAGCAGGATAGGCTGCAGCATGGCCGCGCCCAGGGCCGCGCTGCGCGCGCCGTTCCAGCCTACGGCCGGATCGGGCAAGTCGGCGTTTTCCTTGAACGGCATTTCCAGGGTCAGCGCCAGGCAACCGAAGTGGTGGCCGATGTATTTCGACGCCAGGGTCAGCATGTCCGACTTGTACTTGCTGGCCGCATAGCCGAACTTGTCCTGGAAGTCGGGGCTGGCCTGCTTGTAGCGCTCGATGAAAGCCTTCTGGTGCGCCGCTTGGGCCGGCGTGAAGTTTTCCAGCATTTCATTGCCGGCCACAAAGTTGTACGGCAGCGCTTCATCGCCATGGATGTCGAAGAACATGTCGACGCCCGTTTCGTGGATCTTGTTTTTCACGCACAGCACTTCCGGGCTGGACTCCAGCGATGGCGTCATCCATTCGCGGTTCAGGTTTGCGCCTGCCGCATTCGTGCGCAGGTTGCCGCGGATGGAGCCGTCCGGATTCATGTTCGGCACGATGTGGAACACGGCGCGCTGCAAGAGCTTGCGCGCGATCGGATTGGCGTCGTCGAGCAGCGAGTCGATGAGGCCTTCGACGAACCATTCGGCCATCGATTCGCCAGGATGCTGGCGCGCGATGACCCAGATTTTCTTTTCCGCCTGCGGGTTGCCGATGGTCACCATGTTCATGTCGCGGCCATCGACCGTGCTGCCCAGGTCGGATACGCGTGCCAGCGGATGCTCGGCCACTTCGCCCAGCAGGCGCAAATGGCGTTCCCACGAATACGGCTCGAAATAGGCGTAGTACACGCTGTCGAGTTCCGGTGTATGCGAGATCGTCATGACCTGGCCATCGAACGACGTCGGCACGCGGAACCAGTTTTCGCTGTCGTAGCTGGCCACGGCCTGGTAGTCTTCATAGCCGGCCGGATAGGTGGCCTGGCCCGCGTTCAGGAAGCGCATCGTGCATGCCTGGCCCCGCGCGCCCTGCAGGCGGAAGTGGAACCACTGGTGGATGTCGGCGTGGCTATCCTTGCGCAAGTTCAGGTCGATGGCGCCGGCGCTGGTGGCGCTCACCACCTCGATGGCGCCCGAGTCGAAGTTCTGGCTGATTTTAATGGTCATGTAATGATCCCGTCCGAATGTAAGTGTTCCGGCGTCGCCTCGTGGGCCAATGCCGGCGCGCTAAAAAACGCAGTGTAAGCTATCCCGCTATTTTCCGCCCTTTGGCCCCGTTCGCAAAGCCTGGTCCGGCGATTTATGCACCAATCCGGGGCATCGATGGAAAAGTGCCGGGCAAAAGCGCGAAAAATCGGTCAGCTGTTGCATCTACCGGACAAAAAACTGATTTGTAACAGCGGCTGACACATTGGCGCCGGGTCGCCCCCCTATAATTCTTGCTTTCATAGAGTCGCCAGGAAAGAGTCGTGGACAAGAAGTTAACTAATATCCAGGAAAGAAAGTTACGCGAGGCTCAGGCGCGGCGCGAGCACATCATCGACGTCGTCAAAGATCTCATCAAGAAGGGCGGCGCACGCGCCGTCTCCATCCGCAAGGTGGCCGAGGCGGCCGGTTTTTCCACCACCGTCGTATACGCCCTGTTCCGCGACAAGGCCACCCTGATCGCCCAGGCCATGGACAAGGACTTGCTGGAACTGGTGCGCGCCATGCGCACGGCGTGCGCCACCAGCACTGACCCGTGGGAACGCATCCGCCTGGTCGGCCGCGCCTACATAGAATACGGCTTCCAGCATCCCGACGAGTATTCGCTGATCTTCATGGAGCTGCGTCCGCATGCGGAAATCGATGCCGTCGAAGTCGAACACGGCAATATCGAGCAGGACCCGTACGCCTATGCGCTGCACCTGTTCGGCGAGCTGGCGCAGGCGGGCCAGGTGCGCCAGGACGAGCCGGCGCTGCACACGATGACGCAAATCTTTTGGCAATCGCTGCACGGCCTCGTGTCGCTGCGCATCGTCATGGATGCGGGCGACCCGTGGACGCCGCATCCGGAAATGAACGCGCATATCGACGACTTGCTGGCTGTCGTCACAGAAGGCATCCGCCTGCGCTTTGCACCGGCAGTCTGACCTTTGATCTGGCGCAAGGTGCGCCATGCGAAAAAATGGGCAGGCGCGATGATGTACCGCCCTGCCCTGTCCTGCCGTTATCTGCGCTGACCTGATTTATTACGCTGCCAGCATGCTCTGCGTTTCCTGGTAGCGCGTATGCCACGACAGCGCCTGCTCCAGGAGGTGCGGCGTGTGGCCGCCGCGCTGGCATGCCGCGTCGTAATACGCGCGCAATTGATCGCGGTAGTCGGGATGCGTGCAGCGCTCGATGATCAACGGCGCCCGTTCGCGCGGCGCCAGGCCACGCAAGTCCGCAAAACCCCACTCCGTGACCAGTACGTCGACGTCATGCTCCGTATGGTCCACATGCGAGACCATCGGCACGACACTGGAAATGCGCCCACCCTTGGCCGCCGATTTCGACACGAACATCGACACTTGCCCATTGCGCGCAAAGTCGCCCGAGCCGCCGATGCCGTTCATCATGTGCGTGCCGCACACGTGCGTGGAATTGACGTTTCCATAAATATCAAATTCGAGCGCCGTGTTCAGGGCGATGATGCCCAGACGGCGCACGATTTCCGGATGGTTGCTGATCTCTTGCGGGCGCAGCACGATCTTCGAGCGGTAATGGTCGATATTGTCCATCAGCTTTTGATGCACGGCAGCCGAGAGGGTGATCGACGAGGCCGAGGCAAACGCCAGCTGGCCCGAATCGAGCAGCTCGATGGCGCTGTCCTGCAGCACTTCCGAATACATCGTCATATTCTGGAAAGGCGAACCGATCAGGCCATGCAGCACGGCGTTGGCGATGGTGCCGATGCCCGCCTGCAGGGGCAGCAATTCCGGGCCCATGCGCCCGGCTGCCACTTCGCCTTGCAGGAAGGCGATCACGTGGCTGGCGATGGCCTGCGTTTCCGCGTCGGGCGGCAAGGCGTTCGACGGGCTGTCGGGGCTGTCCGTGATGACGATGGCGGCGATGCGGGCCGGATCGATGGCGATGGCCGTGCTACCCAGCCGCTGGTCGACGCGCGTGAGGGGAATCGGCTCGCGGCCCGGCAAGGTTTGCGGAATATAAATGTCGTGCAAGCCTTCCAGCGCCAGCGGCGTGGACAGGTTGATTTCGACGATGACCTGCGTTGCCTGCTGGGCGAAGGCGGCGGAGTTGCCCACCGACATGGTCGGGATGATGGCGCCCGCGGCCGTGATGGCCGTCGCTTCGATGACGGCGATATCGACGGCAGCCAGGTTGCCTGAGCGTAGCTGCTCGGCTGTTTCCGACAGATGCTGGTCGATGAACATGACTTCACCGTTGTTGATCTTGCCGCGCAGCACAGGGTCGACCTGGAACGGCATGCGGCGCGCCAGCACGCCCGCCTCGGCCATCAGGCCGTCGCTGCCATTGCCCAGCGAAGCGCCCGTGATCAGGGTCAGGCTCAGCGGGTCTTGCAAGGCGCGCTCGGCCAGCGCGCGCGGCAGGGCCTTGGCGTCGCCGGCACGGGTAAAGCCGCTCATGCCGACACGCATGCCGTTGCGGAACAATTTGGCTGCCTCATCGGCGCTCATGATTTTGCTGAGCAAGCCTGGGTGGCGGATACGGTCCTCGTACATCGTGATGCTCCTGATATTCTTAATATTCTCAAACTGGATGGCTGTCATACACCAACCCCATAAGTGGATTCAGTATAAAATCCCGGTTACATGCATGGCATGAATTAATTTCGCCAAACCCAGTCGATATTTTCATGCTTTGCCGAGGCGAGTCCCATCTTGGATATCCGTTCCCTGCGCTATTTTGTCGAAACCGTGCGCCTGTCGAGCTTTACTCAGGCGGCAGAATCGCTGCACCTGACCCAGTCCACCATCAGCAAGATGGTGCGCCAGCTGGAAGAGGAAGTGGGCGCCCAGCTGCTGGTGCGCGACGGGCGCAAGCTGACCCTGACGGACACGGGCCGCATCGTCTACCAGCACGGCCAGGAAATGCTGGCCAATATGCGCCAGCTGACCCTGGAAGTGCGCGACACCCAGGCCTTGCAGCGCGGCAGCCTGACGGTCGGCATCCCGCCCATGATCAATGTGCTGTTTACGCCAGTATTGAAGGCCTTCCGCGCGCGCCACCCGCACATCAGCCTGACCCTGCAGGAAGACACGGGCCAGCAGATCGAGCGCAAGGTGGCGGCCGGCGAGCTGGAAATCGGCATGACGGTGCTGCCGGCCGACCCGGAACTCGATCTCGTGGCGGTGACCATCGCCAGTTACCCGATCTGGGCCCTGGCCGAACCGGGCACGTTCCAAAAAAAACGCACGACACTGCCCTTCAAGGCGCTGGCCGACCTGCCGCTGGTGCTGTTAAAGGATGATTTCGCGCTCACGCGCAGCCTGCGCCAGCATTTCACGCAGGCGGGTTTCTCGCCGACGATTGCGGCCCAGAGCGGCCAGTGGGACTGGCTGGTGGCGATGGCCTCGGCCGGCCTGGGCGTGGCCCTGCTGCCCGAGCCGTTCATCCACCGCCTGGCCGGCGAACCTTTGGAGGCGGTGCGCCTCGTCGAACCGGAGGTGGCATGGCAGGTCGCGCATGTCTGGAGCGGGCGCTATCTGTCGCATGCGGCGCGCGCCTGGCTCGAGGTATGCCAGGACGTGCTGGGCACGCAGTTCGCGCACTGACAAAAAAAGGGTGGCCGAGGCCACCCTTTTGATTGATCACGACAGCGCAGCTTATTTGGCGGCGGCGTCGTTGTACATGCTGGCGTACTTCCAGCCGAAGTACAAAATGAAGGTGTAGCACAGGGCCGGCACGAGGAAGGACAGCTGCAGATTGATGTGGTCGGCCAGGAAGCCCTGGATGAACGGCACGATGGCGCCGCCGACGATGGCCATGCACAGGATGCCCGAGCCTTGGCCCGTTTGCGCGCCCAGCTTGTTGAGGGCCATGCTGAAGATGGTCGGGAACATGATGGAATTGAACAGGCCGACGGCGATCAATGCCCACATGGCCGTGTGACCGCTGGAGAACACGGCGACGAGGATCAGTGCGATGACGACGGCGGCGTTGAATGCCAGGGTTTTGCCCGGGCTGACATAGCGCATCACGGCAAAGCCGACGAAGCGGCCCAGCATGGCGCCACCCCAGTAATAGCTGACGAAATAGGCAGCGTCGGCGTGGCTGAGGCCAGCGATATGGCTCTCGCCCAGGAAGTTAATCAGGAAGCTGCCGATGCTGACCTCACCACCGACATACAGGAAGATGGCCAGCGCGCCCAGCACCAGGTGACGGTGCGACCAGATCGACACCTTGTGGCCATCCTGCGCCAGGGCAGCGGCATCGTCCGCATGCGAAATCTTCGGCAATTTTGCCAGCGCGAACAGCACCGCCAGTATCACCAGGGTAGCGGCCAGCACCATGTAAGGACCTTGCACGGAGGCCGCTTCCTTGGCGCGGTAGGCCAGTTGTTCGGCCGCTGGCAGCAGGTCGAACTGCTGCACCGTCAGCACGGTGCCCGACAAGATCAGCATGCCGCCCAAGGCCGGCGCCACGGTGGTGCCCAGCGCATTGAACGCTTGCGTCAGGGTCAAACGGCTCGACGCCGTCTGCGGGTCGCCCAGTTCTGTCACGTAGGGATTGGCCGCCACCTGCAGCACGGTGATGCCGGCCGCCAGGATGAAGAAGGACAAGAGGAACAGCGCATAGCTGCCGGTGGATGCGGGGTAGAACATGGCGCAGCCGGCGGCGGCGATCAGCAGGCCGGCGACGACGCCGCGCTGGTAGCCGATTTTCTTGATCAGCATGCCGGCCGGCAGCGAGACGATGGCGTAAGCGCCAAAGAAGCAGAACTGCACCAGCATCGCCTGTACATAGGTCAAGGTGTAGATCGAGCGCAGATGGGGAATCAGCACATCATTGAGCGAGGTCAGCAGCCCCCACATGAAAAACAGCACCGTGACAATGATCAGGGCGCCTGTATTGTTTTGCGTGCCGGCCCGTGCGGACGGTACGCCCTGGCCTTGCTTTACGTATTCCATACCTTCTCCATTTTTCAATTCCAAGTTGATCTTGCCAGGCATGGAAGCGTTTCCATCCGGGCAGCACCAGGACGCGCAAGCGCCACGCAGATATCAGCGTGGGCCATGACTGCCATCAGCGATAGGGGGCAGGCACGGCGATTCTTGCGCGCGGCAGGCGCACGGCCGACCGTTTCTCGTCAGAACGATGTCTTGTGGGCGCGGCACGCCTGCGGGCTGCGTCTGAAAACAACATCCAGGACAAAACAGTCTTGTAGTAAAACTACGATACTGCGCCGGCATTATGCCTTAAAGCCCCGTATTGCGCAGCTTTCCCGCCTGTTATTATAAAAATGAATAGCTGACATTTGAAATCAAAAGTAGCCTTATAACTTGGAATCGCTATACTTATATTGCAGTGCAGCACAACGCGGCACGCCACATAAGGAGTCTGCCATGTCTACCGCATTTACTTACCACACCACGCAAAACAGCAATATCGTCGCCACCCTCGTCCACGCCGCCAAGCGCGTCGGAGCCTGGCTGAACCAAAGCAGCGACCGCCGCGAACGCGCTTACGAAGAAGCCTACCTGGCCGAATCGACCGACCGTTACGATCTGGAATACCGCATGCGCGAACTGGCCCGCGCCAACCCGCAGCCTAGCTGGATGAGCGGCCTGAGCCGTTAAGTGACGCAGTACCCAGCCACTGATCGGCTGTGCAACATCGATAGCGCCATCCTGCTCGCCTTGCGCTTGAGCACAGGATGGGCTATACAGGCGGGATGAAAACGCCCATCACCATCCTCGCCATCGCCGGCAGCCTGCGCGCCGCCTCGCTGAACACCGCCCTGCTGCGCGCCATCGCCCAGCTTGCCCCAACGCCATTCGACATCCGCATCTATCAGGGACTCGGTGAATTACCCCTGTTCAATCCCGACCTCGACGCCGACAGCTTGCCGGCCGTGACAGGCCTGCGCGACGCCATCCTGGCGGCCGACGTGCTGATGCTGGCCAGCCCCGAATACGCGCACGGCGTAAGCGGCCCCATGAAAAACGCGCTGGACTGGATGGTAGGAAATGAATCATTCATCGACAAGCCGCTGGTGCTGCTGAACGCTTCGCCGCGCGCCACGCATGCGCGGGCGGCCTTGCGCGAAACGATAAGCACCATGTCGGCGCGCCTGATCGACGAGGCCTGCATCAGCCTGCCTCTGCTGGGGTCGGGTCTCGATGCGGATGGTATCGCCGCGGACCCGGCATTGCGCCGGGCCATCCTCGATATGCTGCAGTGCATCAGGTCATTTTCATGACCCTCTGCACGTTTCGCTATCATTTCATCTAGTTTTACTACGTACTTCTACGGATCGCTCAGTGCGGGATCATGCCGGTGAACACGTAGGCCTGCAGCATGGTGATGATACCGATGATCACGGCAAACAACAGGCTGTGCTTCAAGGTAAAGCGGAACAGGTCCGATTCCTTGCCCACCAGGCCAGTCGCCGCACAGGCGACGGCGATCGATTGGGGCGAGATCATCTTCGCCGTCACGCCGCCCGTCGTATTGGCCGCCACCAGCAAGGTGTCGGAGACGCCGATCTGGTGCGCCGTCGTGTTTTGCAGGGAGCAGAACAAGGCGTTCGAGGAGGTGTCGGACCCCGTCAGGAAGACGCCCAACCAGCCCAGGAATGGCGAGAAGAACGGGAAGGCGGCGCCGCTGCCGGCCAGCAGCAGGGCCAGGGTGGACGACATGCCCGAGTAATTGGCAACGAAGGCAAACGCCAGCACCAGGCCGATCGACAGCACGGGACGGCGCAATTCCACCACGATTTCCACGAACGCCTTGAGGCCATCGCGCGGCTTCATGCGCAGCATCAGCATAGCCAGTACGGCCGTCAGCAAGATCGCCGTGCCCACGGCCGATAGCAGGTCGAGCTTGAAGACCGCGTCATACGCCTTCGGCGCGGCCACGATGGGCATCGTCTTGATCACCAGCTGGTCCAGGTAGGGCACGTGGATCTTGATGACCAGGCTTGACAACGCGCCGCCGGCGGCAAACAGCGCCTTGAAACCGGGCAGGCTCCACACGGTGACGATGGCCGTCAGCAGGCCGAACGGCGCCCAGGCGCGCATGGTCTGCGCCGTCGTGTAGGGCGAGGCGGCGCGGCTGCCGCTGCCGCGCAGGTCCGCCTTGCCGGCGCCACCGCCAAAACCGGACAGCGCAGCCGTACCGCCGCCGACGGCATGGGCCACTTTCGCATTCTTTGGCTGCCACACTTTCAGGAACAAGGTCAGCGACACCAGGCTGACGAGGGCCGAGGTGATGTCCGGCAGTTCAGGGCCGATATGGTTCGACGTGAAGTACTGGGTCACGGCAAAGCTCAAACCCGTCACCAGTGCAGCCGGCCATACTTCGCGCACGCCGCGGAAACCATCCATCATGAAGACCAGCCAGAACGGCACCAGCAGCGACAGCAGCGGCAGCTGGCGGCCCGCCATGGCGCCGATCAGGAAGGGATCGATGCCCGTCACCTGCCCCGCCACGATGATGGGAATACCCATGGCGCCAAAGGCCACGGGCGCCGTATTGGCGATCAGGCACAGGCCCGCCGCATACAGCGGGTTGAAACCCAGGCCCACCAGCAGCGCCGACGTGATGGCCACAGGCGCGCCGAAACCGGCCGCTCCTTCCAGGAAGGCGCCGAAAGCAAAGCCGATCAACAGTACCTGCAGGCGCTGGTCGTCCGTGACGGACAATACGGAGGCGCGGATGATCTCGATCTGCCCCGTCTTCACGACGATCTTGTACAGGAAGACGGCCGTGACGATGATCCAGGCGATCGGCCACAAGCCATACGCAAAGCCGTAGCCAGCCGCCGCCAGCGCCTGCGGCACGGGCATGCCATACGCGAAAATCGCCACGGCCAGCGCCAGCGCCAGGGTGACGGCCGCCGCCGCGTGCCCCTTGATGCGCAGCGCCGCCAGGGCGATGAAGAAGAAAATGATGGGAATGGCTGCCGCCAGCGACGACAGCCACAAGCTGCCGAGCGGTGTATAAAGTTGGGTCCAGGTTTGCATGTCGGGTCTCCTCCGGTGGATGCGGGTTAAGTGAAAAAACGGCTTTTAATGTCATTGTGTGTAGCGTGTTTTTTACGGTGCTGCGGGCGGACTATTCTTCCTGCCCCCGCGCATTGAGCAGGTCGGCCAGGCTGCGCGGCGCCGGCATCAAGGGCTTGCGGTGCTGCGTCCAGCCCAGTTGCGCGCGCGGCGTCAGCATCCGCAGGCGCGTGGCGGCCCAGCGGAACAAACGGTAGCTGGCGGGGCGCGCAAAGGCGCCGCTCCAGAAGCGCCAAATCAGGCTTTCACCGCGGCTGAACTTGGCGCCCTGCCCGCGCAGCGGATGGCTGACTTCCTCGGTCGGGTTGCGGTTGGCCTCCGTGCGCAGGCGCACCAGCAACTGCGGAATCGGGATGCGCACGGGACATACTTCGCCGCAGGCGCCGCACAGGCTCGACGCGGTGGCCAGGTCGGCCGTCGCCTCAAGTCCCAGCAAGTGGGGCGAAATGATCTTGCCGATCGGCCCCGGATACGTGGTGCCGTAGGCGTGGCCGCCGATACGCGTGTAGACGGGACAGTGGTTCATGCAGGCGCCGCAGCGTATGCATTGCAGGGTGGCGCGCAGCTGCTCGTCCGCGTAAGCCTGGCTGCGGCCGTTATCTAACAAGACCAGGTGCACTTCGCGCGGCCCATCCTGTTCACCAGCGCGGCGCGGGCCGGAAATCAGGTTGAAATACGTGGTGATGGCTTGCCCCGTCGCCGAGCGCGTCAAGAGACTCGCCAGCGGCACGATATGTTCGAGCTTGGCCACCACTTTTTCCATGCCCATGATGGCGATGTGCACCTCCGGCACGGACGTCGTCAAGCGGCCATTGCCTTCGTTTTCCACCAGCCACAGGGTGCCCGTGTCGGCCGCCGCGAAGTTCACGCCGGACAGGCCGATGTCCGCCTCGACAAAGGCCTGGCGCAGGGCGCGCCGCCCCGTATGGATCAGGCTGTCGACGTCTTCCGTATAGGGCGCATCGGGAATATGCTCGGCGAACAGGCCGGCGATATCGGCCTTCGTCTTGTGAATCGCCGGCATGACGATATGCGACGGCTTTTCGCCGGCCAGCTGGACGATGTACTCGCCCATGTCCGACTCCAGGCACGTCATGCCGCGCGCTTCCAGGTAATGATTCAGTTCGATTTCCTCGCTGGCCATCGACTTGCCCTTGATGAAGCGCGTCGCGTGGTTCCTTTCGGCGATGGCGTGGATGATGGCGTTGGCTTGCTCGCCATCCTCGGCCCAGTGCACCTGCACGCCCGCCGCAGTCAGCCTGTCTTCCAGCTGCACCAGCAAATCGGGCAAGCGCGCCAGCGCGTGCTGGCGCACGGCTTCGCCGATGTCGCGCAGGCGTTCCAGTTCGTCGCCGTCGGGGAACTGGGCACTGCGCTTGTCCTGTAAAAAATCCATGGCGCCGCGAAAACTCTGGCGCAGCTTCGGGTCGTCCAGCGCGGCGCGGGCGCGCGCGTGGAAATCGGCCGGCTTGACGAATTGCATGGGCTTGGCGTTCATGGCTGGTCTCCTTCAAGGGCTGGCAAATCATCGATGATCAGCACCCACAGCCAGCGCGGGCCGTGTGCGCCATAGGCGAGGGTTTGCTGGATGTCCGACGTTTTCGAGGGGCCCGACACCAGCACCAGGTTGGCCGGCATGCCGTCCGCCCAGCGCTCGGCGCGCGCCGCCGCATGCAGGTCCGCATGCAAGGTGCTGGCATACACGAGACAGATATGCAGGGGCGGCGCCAGCGACACCGTGCGCGGCGTGGCCGCATCGGGTGCGATGACCAGGGTGCCCGTGGCGGCGATACCCGAACGGGCGACGGTAAAGCCGGCATCGACGGTATCGAACAATTCGCCCTTCCACTGCGCCAGCGGACGCTCAAAAGGCAGCGCTTCCACGCCGGCTGGCAAGGCGGCCCGCAAGGCCTGGCCTTCGGTGCCGCCGGTATCGAGCAGCAAACGGCGCGTGCCGTGCGCGTCCAGGCGCTGCGCCAGCAGCGCGGGCCAGGCATCGCTGCTCACGCAGTCGACATCCGCATGCGCGGCGCGCAAGGCTGCCTGCATGGCGGCTATCTGCTGGCGCGGCGACTGCGGCGATGCGACGCGGCGCGCCTGGTAGTGGCTGTCGATGGCCGTATCGATGGCCTCCACCGCTTCGGGCGCTGAAGGCGCGGCGGCACGCAGACGCCCCAGCATGCGCTCGCGCGCAGTCAGGGTGGCGCTCATGCCGCGCCTCCCGTGCGGCGCCACAAGAAGCTGGCCAGGTGCTCGACGGGCAGCGGCGCGCCCTGGTGCTGCGCGGCGTGGCCGATATTGAGCAGGCAGCCGCAGTCGGCCGAGACGAGCCGGTCGCAGCCCGTGGCGCAGGCCGAGGCGATCTTGTCGCTGACCATGGCGCCGGAAATATCCGGGTGTTTCAATGAAAACGTGCCGCCGAAGCCGCAGCATTCCGATTCGCGCTGGTGCTCGATGCGCGTCACGCCGGGCAAGGCGTCGACCAGGGCCACGCCATGGAGGCGCGTGCCCATTTCACGGCGCGCGCCGCATGAGGTATGCAGCACCACGTTTTCCTCCGCCTGCCCGGGGGAGGCCAGGGCCAGGCCGGCCAGGTCGAGTTTCAGCACGCAGACGAGAAATTCATTCAGTTCATACACGCGTTCGGCCAGCTCCAACGCCTTGGGCCCGGCCACCGGATCATCCTGGAACAGCTGCGGCCAGTGGTGGCGCATCATGCCGGCGCAGGAGCCGGACGGCACGATCACGGGCCACGGCTGCGCAAACAGGTCGAACTGGGCACGGGCCACGGCACGCGCCTGTTCCGGGTTGCCGCTGCTGTAAGCGGGCTGGCCGCAGCAGCTCTGGCCGCGCGGATAATGCACCAGCAAGCCTTCCCGCTCCAGCAGGCGCACCGCGTCGAGTCCCGCTTGCGGCACGAACAGGTCGACCAGGCAGGTGGCGAACAGGTACACCTGGAGCGGTGCGGGTGGGTAGTGGCGTGGCTGGCGCGGGTCTGGCTGCATGAGTGTGTCTCCCCGGCGCTCTGTGTGTTGCTGTGGCGCCGCTGTGTGTTGTTAAGAATGACCGGTTCACGCATAATTCCAGCTTCCGTGAGCCACTTCAAATTGCTCGGACCACTTTAAAACAACACCGAGAGACAGCAATGGCGACAGGCATGCAAACGCGGGGCAGGGTCGAGATGGTGATGCGCAGGCTGGAGACCGCCCTGCTGGACGGCAGCTTGCCGGCGGGCACGCAACTGCCGGCCGAACGCCTGCTGGCGCAGCAATATGGGGTCTCGCGCAACACCGTGCGCGAAGCGGTGCAGCGGCTGGCGGCGCTGGGACTGGTGCGCAGCCGGCGCGGCGCGGGCGTCTTTGTGACGGATCAATTGCGCACCGGCATGGCGTCGCCGTGGAGCCAGCTGGTGGCCGACCACCCTGCCCTGCGCGACGACATCCTGGAATTTCGCCGCGTGCTGGAAGGAGCGACGGCCTATTTTGCGGCGCAACGGGCCAGCGGGGACGAGCGCGCGCAGATCATGGCGCTGCTGGCCGAGCTGGAACAGGCACGCGCCAGCGACGACAAGCACGGCGAAGCGCAGGCCGATGCCAGGCTGCATGAAGTCATCGCGCAAGCATCGCACAACACCATGTTTCTGCACTTGCACACCAGCATCATCGGCATGCTGCGCGAACACATCACCATCAATGGCACGGGCTTGCGCCAGCAAGACGAGGCGACCTCGCTGCAACTGCTGTCGCAGCACCGCACCCTGTGCCAGGCCATCTGCGCCAGCCAGCCCGAAGAGGCGCGCACGGCCATGCAAGGCCACATCGATTTCGTGCGCACGCGCGTCACCAGCGACGACGATTGAGGCCACTGGTAGGACCAGTACATGAGCACAATAGCGGCAAAAACTGCTACCATCGCGCGCCGCCACTCCTTTCATCCGCACATGACCGTCCTCAGCCACACTCATCCGCTGGTGCGCCAGCTGGAAAACGACTTGCTGCCCCTGTTCCGCACCGCCCTGCCGCCGCTCGCGGCCGCTGCGCCGCAGGTGCTCGCCTCCGTGTTCGCCTTTTCCAGCGGCACGGCCAGCGCCTTCCAGGACTATCATTTCGGCATTTCCTGCCTGCTCGAAGCGGTGTCCGAAGATGCCCCGGAAGAAGTCGCCCTGCTGGTCAGCGTCACGGGGCTCGACAACGGCGCCCGGCTGAGCGCACAGGTCGTCTGGGGCCAGCCCTCGGGCCTGGTGGAAATGCAGGCCGCGCTACAGGCTGGCGACCTGCATGCCCTGCATGCTGCCCTGCCCGCCTTGCTGGCCAGCTTGCAGCAGGCGGCCAGCCGTGGCGCGCCGGGAATATGACAGGCGCATGAAAAAGTGCCAGGAAACAACAACTTACGATTTCCGTAGCGCAACTTTATTGACTTCCACTAGCCCTAGCCCCTATCCTTTCGGTTACGTTTGGTGAGAATGTGTGCATGTTCCTGCGAGCATGCAGACCATGTCGCCTCGCTTGCGCAAAGTCCATTCCGCATTTTTATTGCAACCATCAGGGCAACGCGCCTGGACGGCCGCTGCCGGCAAATACGGAGCTGACTGTCATGCCATCGCATCACCATTTTCCTGCAATATCCTTGCTGGGCTGCCTCTTCCTGCTGGCCGCCCTGCCCGTACAGGCGCAGACCACGGACAACACGGCCGCCACCTTCAGCGCCAATGCCAGCCTCACCTCGCAATACATTTCGCGCGGCTTTCGCCAGACCTGGGGCAAGCCCGCGCTGCAGGCGGGTGCCGACTACGCGCACCCGAGCGGCTGGTCGCTGGGCACCTGGGCGTCCACCGTCAGCGACCGCTATATCCAGGATGCGAGCATCGAATGGGACCTGTACGGCGGCTACAGCGGCACGGCTGGCGAGCTGGGCTACAGCCTGCTCGCGTATTACTACAAATATCCGGACGCCGTCTACCGCGCCACGGGCGTCAAGTACGACTATGGCGAGCTGTCGCTGGGCCTGAGCTACAAGATGCTGTACGCCAAGTACAACCATACCGTCACGCGGGATTTTTTCGGCATCACCAATGCGCGCGGCACGGCTTACCTGGACGTGGGCGCGAATGTCGACCTGGGCAATGCCTGGACCTTGAACCTGCACGCCGGCAATGGCCGCGTGGCGGGCACGGGCAATGCCATCTGGAACTGGCGCGACGCCAAGGCCGGCGTTACCAGGGCCTTCGACGGCGACTGGAGCCTGAGTGGCGCCGTCACGCGCGCGTGGGGCGCCACCGACGCCTACGACCATTACACCCTGGGCATCCCGAATGCGGCCGGTCAGTTCGCCACCTCGAACCCGGCCGCGACGACCTTCGTGCTGGCCGTCAGCAAGACTTTCTAGGCGCGCTACCCGCGACGCCCGAGACACCGATACCTCTCCCCATCAAGGAACAGCCTCATGCAACTATCACTGAACAGTAAAATCTGCGTCGCCGCCACCGCGCTCGCCATCCTCAGCCTGGGTGTCACGGCCGCGGTAATCGGCTACAAGAGCAGCGCCAGCGCCGAAGCGGCCGCTTTGGCACTGGCGCGCACCTCGACGCGCGAAGTGGCGGGCGCGCTGCAGGCGCGCATCGCCAGCAACCTGGCCAGCGTCTCCAGCCTGGCCGGCGCCATGCGCGGCACCAAAAGCGCCAGCCTGCCCCTGCAGCGCGAACAGATCAATGAGCTGACCAAGGCGACGTTGACCAGCTCGGAAGACTTGCTGGGCTCGGCCGTGACGTGGGAACCGAACGCGCTCGACGGCAAGGATGCGGAATTTGCCAACCAGAAACCGAACTACGACGCCAGCGGCCGCTTCATGCCCTACTGGACGCGGGGCGCCGGCGGCAAGCTGCAAGTCGAACCCATCGTCTTCGACCCGAAACCGGGCGCCAACGACTGGTATGACGTCCCCAAGCGCACGGGCAAGACCTACTTTACGGAACCGTATATCTACCCCGTCGATGGCAAGGATGTGCTGATGGCCTCGCTGGTGGCGCCCATCATGATCGACGGCAGCTTCAAGGGCACGGCCAGCGCCGACTTCATGCTCACGCGCCTGGCGAAAATCCTCGCCGACCTGAAAGTGATCGAAGGCGGCAAGCTGGCCCTGATCTCGAACGGCGGCCTGTACGCCAGCCATCCCGCGCCTGAACGGCTGGGCAAGAAGGCCGACGACGTGCCGGCCGCCGGCCTGGAAAAGGTGCGCCAGGGCCAGCCGTATGAATACGAGGACGACAAGGGCTACATCCACTTGCTGCAGCCGCTGCAGATCCACCCCGACATCGCGCCGTGGAGCGTGGAACTGAACTTTCCGAAGAGCGTGGCCACCGCCTCGGCGCGCGACCTGATGATCTACACCCTGATCGTCGCCCTGCTGTGCGCGGCAGCCACGGCTGGCATTTTGACCCTCGTCGTCAACCAGCTGACGCGCCCGCTGCGCACCCTGGGCCGTACCATGACGGACCTGTCCAGCGGCGACGCCGACCTGCGCGTCAAGCTGGAAGTCAAGGGCACCGACGAGCTGGCCGTCATCGGCAAGGGTTTCAATGCCTTCGTGGAAAAGATCCACGCCGTGCTGCTGCAAGTGCAAGCCAGTGCCGACAACGTGGCGCGCGCCAGCGCCGAAATTGCGCAAGGCAATAACGACCTGTCTGCCCGCACGGAACAGCAAGCCAGTTCGCTGGAAGAAACGGCCGCCTCGGTGGAAGAGCTGACGGGCACGGTCAAGGAAAACGCCGACCATGCGCGCCAGGCGAATCAATTGGCCGCTTCCGCATCGAGCGTGGCGCAGAAGAGCGGCGAAGTGGTCGGCAAGGTGATAGAAACGATGACCTCGATCAATGACTCGTCGAACAAGATCGTCGACATCATCAGCGTCATCGATGGCATCGCCTTCCAGACGAATATCCTGGCCCTGAACGCGGCCGTGGAAGCGGCGCGCGCGGGCGAACAGGGCCGCGGTTTCGCCGTCGTCGCCACGGAAGTGCGCAACCTGGCGCAGCGCTCTGCGGCCGCGGCCAAGGAAATCAAGCTGCTGATCGACGATTCCGTGGGCAAGGTGGCCGCCGGCAGCAAGCTCGTCGATGAGGCAGGCGCCACCATGGAGCAGGTCGTCGACAGCGTGCGCAAGGTCACCGCGATCATGGCCGACATCAGCGTCGCCACCACCGAGCAAAGCGACGGCATCGCCCAGGTCAACCAGGCGCTGGCGCAGATGGATGGCGTGACGCAGCAAAACGCGGCCCTGGTTGAGGAAGCGGCAGCGGCCGCCGAAAGCCTGCAAGACCAGGCCAGCCATCTGGCCGAGGTGGTCAGCGTCTTCAAGCTGGGCGAGCAAGCGCGCCAGGTAGCGCCGACTGCAACGCCGGCAGCAGCGCCGCGCGCCGTCACGCCAAACACGTCAGTGCCAGCCAAACGCCTGAGCGTTGCCAAGCCGCAAGCGGCACAGCGCCCCCCCGCCAAGGCAGCGGCTGGCGATGACTGGGAAGAGTTTTAAGTCGGCCATCTCTGGCGGCGGCCGGCGCCATTTTCAGGCGCCGGCACGAATTTCATAATCGGCCATATCAATATATGCCTCCCGCAGGATTAGGTGCGGCACCCACCTGTTTCTCTTCGCCGCCATTAAATGGCGGCACTTGAGATTATCTTCGTTTATCTCCCGCCACATCAGCACCAGGATCAACCGCTCCTGCCAGAAATTATCCAATGGCCATGCTCAATGCAGGCATTGCTGCCAATTACGGATTTAACAAGAATAAAATAGACATGTACCTTATAATATCGCCGCGCATACGGCACGGCCTCCAGCCGGTTGATAATTTATAGGGATTACGCATGAAAAAAGTATTGGCTTTATTAATGGTATCGAGCACCGTGGTATTGACTGGCTGCGGTGGTGGTGGCGGTGGTGGTAGCGGTAGCGGTAACAATAGCGTTAGCGGTGACGCAGTTGTCCCGCCGGTGGTGGTCGCGCCCCCGGCTCCGCCGGCACTGGCCGCTTATGTTGGTACTTGGCAACCCGCTTGTAACGGCCATTTCCGCCAGCGCCTGGTCGTCGCCCTCAAAAGCGATGGCAGCGGCGCTTTGGAAATGTCGACCTACGGCGAAAATTTCAGCACTCCCGATTGCAGCGGCCCCGTGCAGTTCACGGAAACCACGAGTGAAAAGATTATCGCGACGCCGGATGGCGCAGGCAATATTCAGCTCAAGCTGGCGGCGGACAGCCCGGCGTCGGACATCCGCATCGACAAAGTCGTATCATCGCTTCCAGCCCACACCATCCAGATTACGGGTCCTACCGTCACTACGGTGATGCTGGATGGCAAACCGCATTGGCGCATCAATGATGGCAGTGGCAACTACACGGACATCCCCGATACCGGCTTGCAAAAAGCAGAAAGTGGCAAGGGCGGCTTTTATCTGCGCGGCAATGAATTGTTTACCGTGATGGAAAAAGACGGCGCTTATGTACTCGATATGCGCTATGTAAAACAGTAAACGATACATTAGCCATTGCGCCGCATGGTCGGCGCAATGCGCACCAGTGACGCCGCATATTCCCTTCAGTCCACCAATTCATTTCAGCGCCTTGCCGCGACATGATCCAAATCAAGTCAGAGATAGTTTCGGTGAGAATTTCCCCCTATTAATACTCCTATAATCAGGCCGCGTTGGCGGCACGCTCCGCTGCCGGATGAAAAGGACTCTGAATGAAAAAATTATTGGCAGTATTGGTCGGCTCGGCCGCGGCACTCCTGACCGGCTGCGGTGGCGGCGGTGGCGGCGGTTCGACACAGCAGCTTGCCAGCGATTCCGGCACCAACTCGCCACTGGCCGCGTATATCGGCACGTGGCAGTCGGCCTGCGACAATCACGACCGTCAATCGCTCGTCATCGCGTTCAAGAGCGACGGCAGCGGTTCGCTGGAACTGACGCCGACCGGCGAGACCTACTTCAAAGCCGATTGCTCCGGTGCCGTGATCGCGACGGACGGCATGAGCGCGAAGATCACCGGCAAGCCGGACGGTACAGCCGACATGCTGATCAAGCTGGCGGACAATGCCGCGCCGACGAACTTGCGCGTCGATAAGATTACCTCGTCGGTTCCGGCCTATGCTTTCCAGCGCAGCGGCACCACCGTGAACTATGTGTTGCGAGATAAGAAGCAGCAGTGGTGCGTCGACGTGGACAATGGCGAATCGTGCATGTTGGACAAAGGCATGCTGCCGGCGCTAAGCGTCCCCGGCGGCCTGTCCTTGCGCGGCAACGACCTGTACACGGTGATGCTGGACAAGGGTGTGTATGTCCTGGACATGCACTACGTAAAAAAGTAAGCGCGTGATCTGTTGCAGGGCCGCCCGGCCCTGCAGTTGCCGCAGCAACATCTTCTTGCCCGTCGCTTCACGGACTCGTGGCCATTAGCAGCTAATGTGTAAAATCAAACAGACATTGCAAAAATAAAAAGCTATCCTGTTAAAAAACAGGAGCTTGCCATGTCGCAGCATACCTTCCCCCTGCCCTCCCACGCCGCACTGGATGCTCTGCTGCAGCCGCAGGACAGCGCTTTCCACCCCATCGAAGGCTTGCGGCGTTTGCGCGACGCGGGACTGGACCAGTTACCCCTGCCCGGCCACGGCGCCACCCTGCAGCGCTGGCAAATGCTCGCTGCCATTGCCGCCATCGACCTCTCCCTGCTCAAGCTGTATGAAAGCCATACCGATGCGCTCGCCATCCTGGCGGAAATCGGCGGCCCCGGCGTACCGGCCGGCAGCAGCTGGGGTGTCTGGTGCGCGGACATGCCGGGCGCGCGCGTCCGCTTGCGGCAAACGCATGATGGCCGCCATGTGCTCGACGGACGCAAGGCCTGGTGTTCCGGAGCGAAGGGCCTCAGCCATGCTTTGCTCTGTTGCTGGAACGACGATGGCCAGGCTTGCCTGGCCTCCGTAGCCCTGTCGCAGCCGGGTGTGCACGTCACGGACGAAGGCTGGCAGGCCGTCGGCATGCATGCCTGCGCCAGCGTCGACGTGACTTTTTCTGCCGCGCGCGCCTTTCCCGTGGGCGCGCCTGGCGCGTATCTGCAGCGCCCCGGTTTCTGGCATGGCGGCGCCGGCATCGCGGCCGCGTGGTATGGCGCGGCCGGTGCTGTCGCCAGCCACCTGCATGCGCGCGCGCAGCACGCCGCTCCCGACCCCGTCCGCCTGGCGCAACTGGGACAAATCGATTGCGCGCTGCGCGCCACCGGCGCCCTGCTGCGCGAAGGCGCGGCCGAGATCGACGCACAGCCGCAGCGCGACGCCATGGGCCTGGCCCTGCGCCTGCGCCTGGCAGCGGAAGATGCAGCCACCCTCGTCCTGCACCTGGCCACGCGGGCGCTGGGCGCCGGCCCCCTGTGCAGCGATGCCCGCTTCGCCCGCCTGGCAGCCGACCTGCCCGTCTTCCTGCGCCAGAGCCATGGGGAACGCGATCAGGCCCTGCTTGGCGGCATTGTCGCCGGCGCCGAAGAGCACCCCTGGACGCTGTGACGGCGCGCGGGCAAAAAAAATCGCCGGACCGGATTGACTCCGGGCCGGCGCTCAGGGCTCGCCTGACTACATGATTACTTGAGCGGCATGGCGATACCGAACATCACCGACTGGGTACGTCCGCTATCGATGTTCAGATTGCTGTTGTAGTCCAGCGTGATGGTCATGCCATTCGACAGCAGCAGCTTCACGCCCAGCCCCGCCGCCCAGTTGCCCGTCTGCTGCGGCACCGTGCGGATCACGTACACGGGGCCGTCCGCCACCAGGTCGGCATATGCCAGACGCGCATCATCGGCGCCCTGGAACTGGTGGCGGTACTCGAGCCGCGCACGCGGGAACCACGTGCCCAGGCCGCCCACATAGATGCCCTCGGCCCGCACGCCCAGCGCGCCGATGCGCGAACGCACGGTTTGCTTGAAGTAGCTCAGGGCGTTGATGCCCGCCGCCTTCTCCGTGTACGGATCGAGCTTGGCCGACATCAGTTCCACGCGGCCATATGGCGACCACATCCAGGTTTCCTGGCGCATCTCGATGCCGCCCACTACCGCGCCGAACACTTGCTTGCCGTCACGCTCACCGGTGGCGAAACCGCTGCCATCGGTCAGGTAACGCGACGCATCGTACTGCAAGGTGCCGTAGCCGAGCACGCCGTCGAGGAAGACGCCCTTGCTTGGACGCAAGCTGCCATACACGGCCGCCACGGCGCTGTCGGCCGTGCTGCGGCTGCCGTTCTGGCCCACGTCGCTGCGGTCATGGCTGAAGCCGGCGCCCACGCCCAGGGTGGCCAGATCGCTGAGGCGGTAATCGCCGCCCACGCTCACGCCATTGGTGCGGAAACGGAAGCCCGTGTCGCGGCCATTCACATAGTGCTGGCCGAAGTCGACCGCGCCACCGAGCCACAGCGACAAGGCCTGCTTCTGCGTGTCCGGTTTCTGCGGCATGTCCGGCAAGCCACTCGTGGCCTGGCCGACATCCGCACCGCCCGTCTTGTCGCTGCTGAAACCACCATCATGCTGGCGCAAGGCCGCCTTGCGCATGAACGGTTTCACGGCCGTGCCAAACACGCGGTCCGCTTCCTGCTCCTGCCAGCGCGCCAGCGCCGCCGTCGGGTTGCCGCTGTCGTTCGGCGGCGTCAGGCTCAGGCCAAAGCTCGACCGTCCCCAGCCGTCGCCATGCAGGCTTTCCAGGCGCTGCGTGAAGTTCGACAGCTGCGCGCTGGCGAAACGCCGCGCCGCATCGGCTTGCGCCGCCTGCAGGCCGATCACTTCAGGATCGACCGACGGGTCGCGCCGCGCCGTCACGGTGACGTTGACCACGCCCGGCTTCGAGGTGGCATAGGCATTGCTCAGGGTGTAGCTGACGACGGCCGCACCGGCAAACTTGCCCGACGCCGCAAAGCTCAGCTGGTACGATGGCTTGCCAGCCGTGCCCACGTCGCGCACCACCGCCTTGCCCGCCTCCGCCGGCGCCACGCTGAGCACATTCGCTGCCGTGAACGGGCCGCCCGTGGCGCCCGCCGTCAGGTCGACCGTCACCGTCAGGCCCGCCACCACCGTGGCGCTCTGGCTGACCACCTGCGGCATCGGATTGACACTGATGCTCGCTTTCACCGGCGCCGAGGTGCCGAACGCGTTCGACACGGTGTAGCCGATGCTGATGTCGCCGCTGGTATTGATGCCTGGCGTGTAGACGATGTCCATGCCGCTGACCGTCGCCGTACCGCTGGCGGGCTGCGTGGTAATCGCCACTGCCGTGAACGGTCCGCCGGTGGCGCCTTCCGTCACATGCAGGGTCACCGGCGTGCCGGCCAGTACCGTCGCCGTCTTGGCGACAGGCACCGGCACCGGCTGCGGCGCCACCGTCAGGCTGACCGTGGCCGGCGCGGAAGTGCCACCCGGGCCCGTCGCCGTGTAGCTGAAGGCGTCAGGACCGAAGTAGTCGGCATTCGGCACGTACGTCACCTTGAAAGCGCGGCCGCTGCCGCCCCCCGCCGCGCCGCTCGCCACCACCGTGACGCGCCCATGCTGCGGCGGCGTGACGATGGTCACATCCGTGATCGGGCTGCCATCCGTGGAAGCGATAGTCAGGCTCACTTCCTGGTTGGACGAGGTGGTCGCCGTCTCATTGGGCACCGGCGGCGGCGCCTGGTTCACCTGCAGGGTCAACGCTTGCTGCACCGTGAACAGGTGCGCGTCCCTGGCCTGCAAAGTAAAGGCAAAGCTGCCCGCCACAGTCGGCGTACCGCTGACGATGCCGGTCGCCGCATCGAGCACCAGGCCAGTTGGCAAGGTACCACTGCTCAGCGCATACGCGTATGGCGCGACGCCGCCAGCGGCCGTGAATGTCTGGCTGTAGGCGTCGCCGGCACGGATCGCTGCCAGGCTGGACGGCGTCAGGCTCAGGACCGGTGCCGCCACTGCCAGGGTGTAGCTGTTGGTCGCGCTGAACGGTGCGCCCACGCCCGTGCTGCTGTCCGTGACCTTGATGCTGAACGGGAAACTGCCGGCCACATTCGTCATGCCGGAGAGCACGCCGGTGGCCGCATTCAGGCTCAAACCGGCAGGCAGGCTGCCGTTGCTGACACTGAATGTGTATGGCGCCGTGCCGCCTGCTGCCGTCAGCGTTGCAGAGTAGGCCGCTTCTGCCGTTGGATTGGTCAGCGTGGCTGGCGTCAGGCTGACCGAGGCCGAGGAAACGACCAGGGTATAGCTTTGCGTGCCGGTAAATGCATGCGCATCGGCCGCTTGCACGGTCAAGGTGAAGCTGCCGCCCGCCGTCGGCGTACCACTGAGCAAACCGCTGCTGTTCAAGGTAAGGCCGGCAGGCAGACTGCCGGTCGACACTGTGTAGGCATAGGGGCCGATGCCGCCGCTGGCCGTCAATTGCTGGCTATAGACTGTGGCAGCAGTGGCGGCTGGCAGGGTCGCCGGCGTGATCGAAATCGTCGGCGCAGCCACTGTCACGGTATAGCTGCTAGTGACGCTAAACGGCGCCCCCACGCCCGTGCTGCTGTCGGCAGCGCGCAGGCTGAAGGTAAAGCTGCCGGCGACATTCGTCGTGCCTGACAGCACGCCGGTAGCCGTGTTCAGACTCAAGCCGGCAGGCAAGCTGCCGCTGCTAACGCTGTAGGTATATGGCGCTGTGCCACCGCTGGCCGTGAGGGTAGCACTATAGGCCGTTTCCGCAACCGGGTTAGGCAAGGTTGCCAGATTCAGGGTGAGCGTAGCTGGCGATACGACCAGGGTATAACTCTTCGTACCGGTAAATGCATGTGCATCGACCGCTTGCACGGTGAAGCTGAAGCTGCCTGCCGCCATCGGCGTACCACTCAGCAAACCACTGGCACTCAGGGTAATGCCTGCAGGCAAGCTTCCGCTCGTCACCGTATAGGCATACGGTGAGCTGCCACCGCTGCTTGTCAATTGCTGGCTGTAGGCGGTGCCAACGCTTACTGCGGTCAGCGCCCCTGGCGTGATCGCAATCGTCGGCGCAGCCACGGTACCGCTATAAGCGCGTGAAGCTGTATAAGGACCAGGGCTGGCACTACTGTCAGTTGCAGTGACGGTAAAACTGTACGCGCCTGCCGCCGTCGGCGTGCCCGACAACACGCCGTTGGCCGCGAGGGTCAAGCCAGCAGGCAAGGTGCCGCTGGTGATGGCAAAGCTGTAAGGGGTGACGCCGCCTGAGGCGCTGATCGTCTGGTTGTAAACAGTGCTTGCTGTGATGGCTGGCAAAACGGACGGCGCCACGCTGATCGTCGGCGGCACCACATAGGTGAATTGGTCTGCACCGCTGGTAGCGCTGGTGCCACCACCCGTGGTGACCCGCACATCCACCGTACCCGTACCGGCAGGCGCAGTCGCTGTGATCTGTGTAGCGCTGCTGACAGTAAAGCTGGCGGCATTGCTGGCGCCAAACCTCACTGCCGTTGCCCCCGTCAGGTTGCTACCGGTGATGCTCACAATGGCGCCGCCCGTAGCTAATCCCGCGGCGGGCGAAATACTGCTCACCGTTGGCGCCGCCACATACGTGAACTGGTCTGCGGCGCCGGTGGCGCTGGTGCCACCAGCTGTAATGACGGTGATATCCACCGTACCAGTTCCTGCAGGCGCAGTTGCCGTAATTTGCGTGGCGCTATTGACGATAAAGCCGCTGGCATTGCCACCGCCAAAGCGCACTGCGCTTGCCCCCGTCAGATTGGCACCGGTGATGGTCACGCTGGTGCCACCCGCAGCAGGACCGGAGGTAGGTGAAATACTGCTCACCGTTGGCGCCGCCACATACGTGAACTGGTCTGCGGCGCCGGTGGCGCTGGTGCCACCGCCCGTGGTCACCCGCACATCCACCGTCCCCGTACCGGCAGGCGCGGTTGCCGTAATTTGCGTGGCGCTGTTGAACGTAAAGCTGCTAGCTGCCGTACCGCCAAAGGTGACTGCCGTCACACCACCAAAGTTCGTACCGGTGATGGTCACGCTGCTGCCACCCGTGGCGGGGCCAGCAGTAGGTGAAATACTGCTCACCGTTGGCGCCGCCAGATACGTGAACTGGTCTGCACCGCTGGTGGCGCTGGTGCCACCGCCGGTAATGACGGTGATATCCACCGTACCAGTACCGGCAGGCGCAGTTGCCGTAATTTGCGTGGCGCTATTGACGGTAAAACCGCTGGCATTGCCGGCGCCAAAGCGCACTGCTGTTGCCCCTGACAGATTTGTACCGGTGATGGTCACGCTGGTGCCGCCCGTGGCGGGGCCCGACGCAGGTGAAATACTGCTCACCGTTGGCGCCGCCACATACGTGAACTGGTCTGCGGCGCTGGTGGCGCTGGTGCCGCCGCCCGTGGTCACCCTGACATCCACCGTGCCCGTACCGGCAGGCGCGGTCGCCGTAATTTGCGTGGGGCTGTTGAACGTAAAGCTGCTGGCTGCCGTACCGCCAAAGGTCACTGCCGTCACACCAGCAAAGTTCGTACCGTTGATGGTCACGCTGGCGCCCCCCGTGGCGGGGCCAGCAGTAGGTGAAATACTGCTCACCGTTGGCGTCGCCAGATACGTGAACTGGTCTGCGGGGCCGGTGGCGCTGGTACCGCCGCCCGTGGTCACCCGCACATCGACCGTGCCCGTACCGGCAGGCGCCGTGGCGGTAATTTGCGTGGCGCTATTGAACGTAAAGCTGCTAGCTGCCGTACCGCCGAAGGTCACTGCCGTCACACCAACAAAGTTCGTACCGTTGATGGTCACGCTTGTGCCACCCGTGGTGGGGCCAGATGTAGGTGAAATACTGCTCACCGTCGGTGCCGCCACATATGTGTACTGGTCTGCGGCGCTTGTGGCGCTGGTGCCACCGCCGGTAATGACGGTGATATCCACCGTACCAGTACCGGCCGGTGCGGTCGCTGTAATCTGCGTGGCGCTATTGACGGTAAAGCCTGTGGCATTGCCTGCGCCAAAGCGCACGGCTGTTGCCCCCGTCAGATTGGTACCGGTGATGATCACGCTGGTGCCGCCCGTGGCGGGGCCGGAGGTAGGTGAAATACTGCCCACCGTTGGTGCTGCTATATACGTGTACTGATCTGCGGCGCTGGTGGCGCTGGTGCCACCGCCCGTGGTCACCCGCACATCCACCGTACCGCTACCGGCAGGCGCGGTAGCCGTAATCTGCGTGGCGCTATTGACGGTAAAGCCAGTGGCCGCCGTGGCACCGAAAGTGACTGCCGTTGCGCCACTAAAATTAGTACCCGAGATGATCACAGTGGTGCCACCAGTGGCAGGGCCAGCAGTAGGTGAAATACTGCTCACCGTTGGCGCCGCCAGATACGTGAACTGGTCTGCGGCACTGGTGGCGCTGGTGCCGCCACTAGTGGTCACCCGTACATCTATCGTCCCCGTACCGGCAGGCGCAGTCGCTGTAATTTGCGTGGCGCTATTGACGGTAAAGCCGGTGGCATTGGTGGCGCCAAAGCGCACTGCCGTTGCCCCCGTCAGATTGGTACCGGTGATGATCACGCTGGTGCCGCCCGTAGTGGGGCCCGTGGTGGGCGAGATACTGCTCACCGTGGGAATAGGCAAAGCATTGATCGTCAGGCTGATACTGATCGTTTTGGCATAAGGACCACCGCCACCCGTACTATCCGTGGATTTCAAGACAAAATTGAAAGTACCTGTACCTGTAGGCGTTCCCGACAACAGGCCGCTGGCCGACAGGCTCAAGCCCGTCGGCAAAGTCCCGGACTCCACTACATAGGTGTAGCCAGAGGTGCCGCCGCTGGTACTGAATTGCTGGCTATAAGCCTGTGACACGGCTCCTGCCGCTGGACTTGCTGGTGTAATCGCCAGCACAGGTGCGGCCACCGTGAATGAATAGTTCTTGGTGGTGGTAAGCGCTGTCGGCGTGGTCGAATCCGTGATCTGCGCGCCAAACACGAACACACCAGTCGCCGTCGGCGTGCCTGAAATAAGGCCCGCGGACGACAAACTCATACCTGCCGGCAAGAGGGAGGATAGCGTATAGGCATAGGGGGCGATGCCACCGGTGGAGCTTATGGTTTGGTTATAGCTCACGCCAATCACGGGAGCGGGCAAGCTGGCCGGCGTCACCGTGATGGGACTCGTTGGCGGCAAGATCGTCACGACAAAAACGATATCGCCAGCAAGGTCGTCACTCAGAGTAAAGGTATCGGAAGTAGCCCCGTCACTATTATTGGTGTAGACAACGATGCCAGTGCCATTGCCAGCGACGTTAGGGATGCTGCCATGCGAAGGCGGCACGGGCATACCCGTAAAGCCGAACGGCGTGCATCCGGACAGGTCGATCGTGTGGTTTCCTCCTGCAGCCACCGTGAAGCTCTGGTTCGGTGGGCACTCCGTGCTGGGCCCTGCCGCCTGCGCCGGGCTGACACCCAAGGCCAGCGTCAGCAAGCATAACCAGGCGAACAGTTTTATCGAACTGGACTCTAATCTGGACATCAAACCGGCACCGCCTACCCCGGCGCCAATTATTTGCTGTCGATGAAATGCAGGGGAAAAACGAGAAAAAAAGCAAATCAACCGATGAGATATGCCATTGACAAAAAATAACATTATTTCCCCGCACAGAGATTTTTAAGCCGAAATTGAGTAGGAATCCAGATAAAAAAACGATGCTAAAAAAATACATTCTACGGCGGCAACAAATATTGACGCTTGCCGTACGTCAACGTATGCTACCTTGCATGGCTAATAAAGCAACTAAAAAAAGGAGATTACCTAAAAAACAACAACGATACGAAATTAGACATGTAAGCAGTCCCACCGGCACCCCCACTTAACACCTGGAGAACAAGAATGGCTGATGTTTATGTTGGACAAATAATGATGAGCGGATTTGGCTTTGCCCCGCGCGGTTTTGCACTCTGTAACGGGCAAATACTGCCTATTAACCAGAATCAAGCCCTGTTTGCGCTGTTGGGCACCACCTACGGCGGCAACGGTTCAACCACTTTTGGATTGCCTAATTTGCAAGGGTCTGTACCTATCCATACAGGTCCATCCGTCGATGCAAGTTGGCAGCCTACTACCTATCCTATTGGTAGTCGTGCCGGTGTTGAAGCTGTCACATTGACAGCGACTCAAATGCCCGCGCATATACATACCGCCTCAGCCTTGGGCACGGCGGCTACTCTGAAGAATCCCAACAACGCGCTATTTGCCGACAGCGGTGCAGAAGCCATTTATGGCAATGCATCGGGCCCCAAGGTGACGCTGGCCAGTCAGACCTTGGGCTTGACGGGTGGTAACTTGCCGCATCCGAATATGCAGCCATTCCGCGTCATCAATTTCTCCATTGCCTTGAACGGCATCTACCCTAGCCGTAACTAACCAGCTAACACTCCCGGAGATAGCTATGAGCACACCTTATATAGGCGAGATCCGCCTGTTTGCCTTTTCCCGTATTCCGAATGACTGGCTGGCATGTGATGGGAGCCTGGTATCGATTGCCAACAATGAAACCTTATACACCTTGCTCGGCACCACCTACGGTGGCGATGGCGTCAATACCTTTGGCCTGCCGGATCTGCGCGGACAGGTTCCCGTGCACCAAGGCACAGGGCCGCAATTGACGGCACGGGTGCTGGGCCAGAATGGCGGCACCGAACAGGTAACCCTGCTGGCGACCCAGTTGCCGCAGCATACGCATGGATTTAATGTGACGAGTGCAGTGGCCACCGCCTCTAAACCGGCAAGCGATCTGCTGCTGGCCGCCCCAGCTAATAATGACAAGATGTATACCAGCAGCCTGGCTGGCCTCACCTCTTACTCACTATCGCAGGCCGCAGTTACTAATACCGGCGGCAACCAGGCGCACGACAATACGATGCCGACCCTGACCGCATCCTTTTGCATCGCTGCGTTCGGTATTTATCCGTCCCAGCAATAACAGCTTCCGTGCAAGCAAAGCGCCACCACAGTTGCGCATTGCCAACCAAACTGACCAGGAGAATCTATCGTGACCTCACCATTCCTCGGCGAGATACAAGTCTTTGGCTTCAACTATGCCCCGGCCGGCTGGGCCAGCTGTAATGGCGCCACCCTGCAGATACGTCAATATACCGCCCTGTTTTCATTGATCGGCACGCAATATGGCGGCGATGGGGTCAACACCTTCCAGCTGCCCAACTTCACGGGACGCGCGCCCTGCGGCCAGGGTCAGGGGCCAGCCCTGACGGCGCGCACCATCGGCGATACGTTCGGCAGCGAAAACGTGCAACTCGATGTAACGCAAATTCCCAGCCACACCCATCAGCTCACTGTTAAGCGTCAACCGGATGCGAGCTTGCAACACAATGTTCCATTGACTAATGACGGTTTGATTACCGTCGGTAGTGTGAATACTTTCTTGCCGACAGCAGCCCCTAGCACCACATTTGCTGCCGCGGCGCTCTCTCCCGTGGGAGGCAACCAGGCACACGAAAATCGCCAGCCGCTGCTGGCATTGAACTTCTGTATCGCCTTGCAGGGTGTATTTCCTGCATTTGGCTAATTACAGTACGCTAGGGACAGGCAATGCCATCGCGGTATTGCCTGGCCCGCCCCTTTTTTAGTTGAACACTGCCTGATACAGGAAACCTTGGCCATCACGCGCCACCGGCACCAGGAAGATGCCTACCTCGCCAAACGCATCATGCTGCAGCTGAAAGATTTTTTGGCTGAAGAGGATGGGCGAACTATTATGGAATAACAAGCTGAACGGCGCGCGCAGCATGCCCTCGATCGTAGCGGATGGCAAGGCACACACCTCCTTCAGGATGAAAGCGGCATTCCCGTCGCTGACCGAGACAAAGGTATCGTTGACGCGGGTGGCGAAGTGTTCCAGAGTCAATATATTCATCATTGCAAGTATTCCATTCCATGAGCGCCGTGATTGATTTATTCTAATGGAAGCATTGCTGCTTTGGCACAACTTTTGACCTGAAACTCCCCAATCTGCGCTTGGCAGAAATGCGGCGGCCGGGTCATCAAGCTCGGCCGCCTGCACTGCAACTGACATGCCGCTTTCGCCGCCTAGCGCATCGCCTCCAGCAAGCCAGGAGCAAACTCGGCGCCATGCTTGACCTGCGCGGTGGATGCCTTCAGGGTGGCACCGATCGGCTCGGCGCGGCCAGCCAGGCATTGACCCAGGAAGTTTTCCGTCACCGCATTGAAGGCGATGTTGTTCACGGGCCGGGCAAAGCCATGGCCTTCATCGGGGAACAGCACATACGTGACGGGAATATTCTTGGCCGCCATGGCCGCCACGATCTGGTCCGATTCAGCCACATTGACGCGCGGGTCGTTGGCGCCCTGGCCAATCAGCAGCGGGCGCTGGATGTTCTGCGCGAAATTCAGCGGCGAACGCTCCTTCAGCAGCGCCTTGCCCTCTTCCGTGGTCGGGTCGCCCATGCGCTTGTAGAACTGTTGCTTGCCCGCTTCCCAGTACGGCGGGATGGTTTGCAGCAAGGTGAACAGGTTCGACGGGCCGACGATATCGACGCCGCAGGCAAAGGTCGTCGGCGTGAACGCCATGCCGGCCAGGGTCGCGTAGCCGCCGTACGAGCCGCCCATGATGGCCACCTTGTCGGCCGTGGTCACGCCACTCGTCACGGCCCATTGCACGGCGTCGAGCAAGTCGTCATGCATCTTGCGGCCCCACTGCAGGTCGCCGGCCGAAATGAATTGCTTGCCGAAGCCCGTCGAGCCGCGGAAGTTCACCGACAGCACGGCGTAGCCGCGGTTGGCCAGCCACTGGTGGTAGCCGTTGTAGCCATACGTATCGCGCGCCCACGGACCGCCGTGCACCAGCAGCACCATCGGCACCGCCTGCGACGGTGCGCCGCCGGCGTTCGCCTTCGATGCCTGCGGCAAGGTGAGATAGGACACCAGGGTCAGGCCG
This sequence comes from Janthinobacterium salmonicoloratum, assembly GCF_051380845.1. Lineage (NCBI taxonomy): Bacteria > Pseudomonadati > Pseudomonadota > Betaproteobacteria > Burkholderiales > Oxalobacteraceae > Janthinobacterium > Janthinobacterium salmonicoloratum. The sequence goes on from NZ_JBNYXV010000001.1 coordinate 1,489,254, forward strand.
TCGCGCGCCTTGATTTGCTGCGGATACATGGGCACCAGCGGCGCGCCTTCCAGTTCCGGACGCGTCACGTACAGCCGCGTGAGCTTTTTGGTCTTGCGCTCATACAGCCAGCTCGATGGCGGCGCCGTGACGGCATCGACGGCCACCAGCCATTTATCGTCGGCCTCCGTACGCGACGTCACCGTGAACTGGCCCTGGGTATTTTTTTTCAGGAAGGCCAGGTCGCCTTTCAGCTCGTCCGTCAGCGGCAGATATTCCTGCTGCAGATAATTGACCGTATAGGCCTGCACCCGGCCCGTGCGCGTGTCGTACAGGGCATCGGCGATATCGGTGCGCGGGTCTTGCGCCACCACCGTGCTCTTGCCGCTGGCCACGTCCTGCGCCAGCAGCGCCGATGTATTGCGGCCGCGCGAATCGGCCCAGTACAAGGTCTTGCCATCGACCGTGAAGGCCAGCGGCTCCGTGGTCTGCGCATCTTCCAGTCCGACTTCGGCCAGCGGCGTGCTCTCGACCTTGCCATCGGTCAGGCGGAAATACTGCATGCCGCCATCGGCGCGCGCCTTGCTGGCGATGCGCAAGTTGAGCAGTTCATCGGCGACATAACCGCCATAACCATCGTTCTGCTGCACCAGGGTCAGCTTGCCGCTGGCCAGGTCCAGGCTGTACACGTCGTGCCAGCGCGCATCGCGGTTATTGATGCCGACGAGGATGCGGTCCTTCACCTTGCTGCTGATCTGGACTATCCGCACGCGGGTCTTCTCGAACGGCGTGTAATTGATCTGTTTGCCGCTCGCCACATTCACGCCGTACAGCAGGAAGTTTTCATCGCCGCCCTTGTCCTGGATGAACAGCAGGGTTTTCGAATCAGGCGACCAGAAGCTGCTGCGGATGGGCCGCACCTTTTCATCCGTCAGCGGGCGCGCCTGCGCCAGGTCGCTGGCCGGCGCCACCCATACATTGAGCACGCCATCGCGCGGCGCGATCCACGACAGCCACCGCCCATCGGGACTGAGCTTGCCACCGGACTTGCTGGGATTGCCGAACAACTTGGCCCGCTCGATCAGCGGCGTTTCCTTGACAGGGGCTTGGGCGTGCGCCGGCAGTACGCTGGCGAACAACAGGACAGGCAGGACATAGCGAATCATGGACACCTCATGGTTGATGAATGAAGGGAAACTTCACACGTGCATGTGCCAGCCAATCATAGGCCAAAGCAGTATTGCCAGGTTGACTACGCGACAGAGGACGGAAAACGGGGGATAGAATGGCGAAAATGGGGGCTGGCTAACGGACGAATGAAATTCAAGCGATATCAGTTGCGTCTGCAGCTAATCTCGGCCCGACCGCTGATGGCTAACGCGTCTTTGTCGTTGACCGTCGAATACTTAGTATATGGAGACATCGCCGGGCATTTTCTCTTGCTCGATCATGTCGACCATGCCGACCGAATTCATTGGGCCAGATGTTGGTGCAAGCAGCGCTTTGAACGACGCAGCTCCCCCTCTTCGCAGGGGGAGTTTTTGGAATGGCGATGTTAGGTTTTACCGGGCTGCAGGAATTCGGTCAAACCTTGGAACCACATCACCTCGACAAAGTCGCCACTGATGGCCAAATCTTCCGTATGCAAGGCTGTCAGGAAGGCGTCCTTGCTCTCCTTGGCGGAAAGGATGGCAAAGCCGCTAGGCCCATCTCTGAACGTCATGATGAAACCGGGTGCCTTGATCAATCCGGCTGCAGAATTGACTTTTCCTTCCGCTATCGTGAAATGGCGCCCGGCCCCGCTTCGAGTCTGCATCTGGAAAACCAGTTTTTTGCCTTGGACATACTTGGCGCATGCGGGGTTGCTCTTGACGGCCCTTTGCAACAACTTGGTCAGTGCCCACAGCAAAAATTTAAATTTGAGCATGATGATCACTCGTCAAGAAACTGGATGGCGTGCATCAGGAAGCGCTCCGGATACTGAAACTGGGCGCCGTGGCCGGCATCCGGATAAATGAATAACTGCGCGTTTGGAATGTTTTGGGCCATGTGCCAGGAATTGATGGAAGGAATCATCACATCATTCACCCCATTCAGGATAAAGGTCGGCTGTTTGATTTCGTGTAAATGGACGTACGGGGTGGTCGGATCCAGTTTCGGCAAATAGTACATATTGGCTTCGATCTGGGCCTGGATAACGGCTGGGGAACTGGGTGGATCCTGATCAACGCGTTGATGGCGGCGGTTCCAGAACTCGCGTCCGGCTTTTTTTGCAGCCTCGGAGCGCCCAAAGAACAGGAACAGGAAATCATCGACGGTCGGCACCGGACGCGGCGCCACTTCCAACACACCGGGATCCGAATCCGGATTTCCACCGCGCGGGCCAGTGCCAAGCAGCATCAGCTTGCGCACCAGGTCGGGATGCCGGCGCGTCAGGTCCTGGGCCTGGAAACCGCCCAGTGAAAACCCCAGTACATCGACTTGGCGCAGGCCAAGTGCGCGGATGACCGCGGCCGCGTCGTCGGCCATGTGCTCGATGCGCGTGCGTGGTACGCCGGTAGAGGATGCAACGCCGCGTCCGTTGTAAAGAATGACTTCGCGCCCGGCAGCCAAGCCATCTGTCAGGAGCGGATCCCAGTGATCCATACCTCCACGAAAATGTTGAAGTAAGAATACTGGTGCTTGTCCGGACGTGCTGTTGCCCCAACGGCGGTACGCGAATTTTTCTCCATCTACTTCGATGAAACGGGTGGGGGCGGTCAGGTGAGTAGTAGTCATGATCTGGTCTTCCTGTTAATTTTGTTAAACTTCGTTATGTATACGCATGGTTCTGGTCGCGTTAGCGCGCCAGGAACGCCAGCGCTTCGGGTACAAATGTGACATGAAACTGGAATATGCCGCCGTGACCGGCATCGGGATAGATGGCGAGGGTGCTGTGTGGAATCCGCCGTGCGAGGTCGCGCGAATTTACGGTAGGAACCATCCGGTCATGATCGCCATTAACGATCAATACGGGCTGCTTGAGCACCGACAGGTCAGCTGGCTGTTTTTGCCCCCACGCCTTCAAGGCCTGCAACTGTGCGATGTATGCGGCAAAGGTGATTTCCTTGTCGCGGTTATCCACTCGCTCCTTTAAGCGCGCCAGGAATGCCTTGCCTGCTTCGATGCCCTTGGGCGTGCGGGTGAAGAAAAGGAATTGCTTGGGGTCCGGGCCGGTGAAAAGTCCCTTGAGCAGATCGACATTGGCGACGCCGGCCACCTCGCTGATGCCTTCACCACCTGCCGGGCCAGTTCCCGCGAGTATCATCTTGCGCACCAGTTGTGGCTCCTTGAGCGCAATTTCTTGGGAGATCATGCCGCCCATCGAAAAACCGAACAGGTCAACCTGCGGGTAGCCCAGTGCCTTGATGAAGGTAATGGCGTCGTCCGCCATCTGCTCGATTGAGTTCGGTGAAGAACCACTCGACGCGCCGACACCACGGTTGTCGAAGACGATCACATGATGCTTTGCAGCGATACCGTCCACGACCCGGGGATCCCAGTTATCCAGGACTGCGGCCAAGTGGTTGAGAAAAACCACGGGCGTTCCGCCATTTTGCTGGCCCAGTTCCCGATAGGCGAAATTTACTGCGCCTGCGGCAAGGAATTGTGTGGGAACCTTGCTCCAGGTGATCGCCTCTGCCTGCGCCACCGGAACCGGATTGGCCTGAGTGGCGCCTGCGCCGTCCGCGCTTGCCGCCGACGAGACCGATGGTGCGGCCAGGGCGAAAGCCAAGACGCCTGCTGCCAGTGCCTGTTGCTTCAATGAATTGTGCATTTTATGAAACTCCACGGTGTGAAATTGCTCGATGTCTGGCACTAAGCCCGCAGGCGACGCGTTCTGAACGTACCCCAGCCGCTTATTACCAGGGACTTCACCAGGGCCCATAAACCGCTTTCGTCTGGCCGCGGATTGCCGCCGGCAGCGATGCGCTTCAGTTGCAGGGAGTACCACAGAATCTCCATCAGGCCCAAGCCGTCGATCTGCTTGATCCCCGTCTTGATCGGACGTACGCTTTGCTTGCTGTCCTGTCCCTGCAACAGAGCCGTCGGCGCATCGGGATCAATTACCATCAGGCGCGCCAGCCCGACTACGTCGACTGCCCCGGAGCGCAGTGCCGCGTTCATGCCTGCTACGCTACGGAATCCACCGGTGACCATCAGCGGTACCGGGACCACGGCGCGCACCTTCTCGGCAAACTCGATAAAGTAGGCTTCGCGTGCCTGGGTGGATGCCTTTATTGGTTGTGCGACGCCGGTTTCGTAGGTGCCGCCAGAGATTTCCACCAAGTCGATTCCTGCATCGACCAGCGCCCTGACTACTGCCAGCGACTCCTCTTCGGTAAAACCTCCGCGCTGGAAGTCCGCCGAATTGAGCTTGACCGCAACCGGGAAGTCACTGCCGACCTGGCGCCGGACTTCGGCGTAGACAGCCAACAGAAAGCGACTCCTCTTTTCCGGCGTACCACCCCATTCATCATTGCGCTGGTTGTGGTGCGGCGATAGGAACTGATTGATCAGATAACCATGCGCCGCGTGGATTTGAACACCGCTGAAGCCGGCCTTCTTGCAGATCGCTGCACTGCGGCCGAATCGTTGAATGATTTCAGTGATTTCGGCAGTTGTGGCCTCGCGCGGCGTATCGAACAGCGCCGCCAAGTCCTTGCTGAACGGTACCGCCGATGGCGCCAGATTGCTGGCATTCAGGCCCTTGGTCGATTGCTTGCCGGGATGATTGAGCTGCACCCATATCGCGGCGCCCTGATCGGTTGCCGCATGCGCCCATTGCGTCAAGATGGGCAGGTCGCACTCGTCCTCGATCACGACATTGCCAGGCTCGCCCAATGCGCGGCGGTCGATCATCACATTTCCGGTGATGAGCAGGCCAATGCCCGACGAGGCCCAGCGTCGATACAGCCGCACCAGGTTCGGCGTCGGATGGTTGGCATAGGTTGCCAGCGTTTCGCTGGTGGCCGCCTTGGCCAGGCGGTTACGCAGGACGGCGCCGTTCGGCAGAGATAAAGGTTGGGTCAGCATGCGCGCTCCAGGCACAGTGCAATGCCTTGGCCACCGCCGATGCACAGCGATACCACTGCTTTGTTTTTTCCGGTACGTTGCAGCGCATGGGCAACCCTGGTGATCAGGATGGCCCCGGTTGCACCGATCGGGTGGCCGTGGGCGATCGCGCCGCCGTCGATGTTGAAGCGCGCCGGATCGATCTGCAATTCATCGCGCACGACGATGGCGATGGCAGCGAAGGCTTCGTTCACTTCGACCCGGTCAACCTCGCCTATGCTCCAGCCAGCACGGTCCAGCGCCTGGCGTATCGCCGGCAGGGGCCCGAGACCGAAATAGCCGGGTTCGACACCAGCAACGCCTATGCCACGGATGATGAGCATTGGTTCCAGTCCGAACTCGCGCGCAATTGCGCTGTCGCAGACGATCATCGCAGCCGCACCGGCGTTGACGCCTGGGGCGCTACCGGCAGTGATGGTGCCATCGGGCCGAAACACCGGCTTCAGCCGCGCCAGCGTTTCTTGCGTAGTGTCAGGCCGGCCGGACTCATCGACTGCGAAGGCAATTGGACCCTTTTTTCCATTCAAGATCAGTGGCTCGATCTCGTCGCTGAACCAGCCTGCGGCCTGAGCCGCGGCAAAGCGCTGCTGACTTTGCGCCGCGAAGGCATCTTGCGCCTCCCGCGTGAGGCCGTACTTTTGCACCAGGTCTTCGGTATGCCAGCCTGAGTGCCGCGTCGAGAAAGCGTCGTGCAGGCCATCGAGCAGCAGCGCGTCGATCGCTTCAGCGTTACCCATGCGGGCGCCAAAGCGCATGCCAGGCAACAAGTACGGCGCGCGATCCATGTTCTCGGCGCCGCCGGCGATGACCATCCGCGACAGGCCGGAGGCAACTTCCGCATAGGCGGTAGCGACCGCTTGGGCGCCCGAGCCGCACACCCGGTTCACGGTCAGCGCCGGCACGGCCACGGGCAAGCCGCCGCCGATTGCAGCTTGCCGTGCAATGTTCATGCCGTTGCCAGCCTGGACGACATTGCCGATTACCACCGAATCGACCAATGCGGGGTCCAACCCGGATCGGCGCAGGGTGGCCGCGACGGCGTGGGCGCCGAGCGCGCTGGCGGGCGTGTCTTTCAGCGAACCGCCGAAGCTGCCGATCGCGCTGCGAACGGGTGAACAGATGAAGATGTCTTTACTCATTGCTAGTCCCTCAGTAGATGCCTGTCCTTGGTGAAACGCAGGTCGGTAAAAAACACAGCGGCGGCTGGGCACACATAAATATGATTTTCATCATATTTGTCAGCATGGATTGAAATACGCGTGCATGAAATGGCTTGTACGGCTGAGTAACCTTTCAGGGCGAGTGCTTTCATCGTTCCCCTCTTTTTATGTATGTTCAAGCTATGCTGGCAAGACTGCCGCCTCTCCGCCGCGCAGAATTGTCCCTGCGCTCTGCGGTGCAAGGCCTACGATGCTGCTCGGCTTACGTGTAACAGCGCCAGCGCGAGCAAGAGTTCAATCACAACAGCGGCTAGGATGCCAGCCCTTACATGGCCGGCTGCCAGCTCAAAAATACCCAGCGATGCCAGTACAAAAGAGGCCACCGCCAGTCCCTTGCTCATGGCCGAGCGTGCCAGCGATGCTGACGCGTTTCTGGCCAACCAGAACATCACTGCAATACCAGCATAGAGAGCCGCCGCGCGACGCCCGACCAGGTCGGTCTCTGATGTAGCCGCGATCCCCCATCCCACTAGCACCCGCTGCGGCTCAAACATCCACACGAGCGCCAAGGCAAGAAAAAGTAGCGAGGTCAATATCGCCAGATGGTGGAAGCTGAGTTTCATCGCATCATCCCGCCAGCGCCGGATAGTCGGTATAGCCCTGCGCACCACCGGTGTACAACGTTGCGGGATCGAGGGGATTCAAGGGCTCGTCCTGACGCATGCGCGCGACCAGGTCGGGATTGGACAGGAACGGCCGTCCCATGGCGATCAAGTCGGCAATACCTTCGTTAAGCGCCTGTTCCGCGCTAGTCTTGTTGAAGCCCCCGGCGAGAATGAAGGGGCCGTGGAACGCAGCACGCAGCGCCGATTTCAGTGCCTCCGGCACCGGCGGCGTACCACTGGCGGAATGATCCAGTACGTGTACGTACATCAGACCCAACGCAGACAATTGCTTGACCAGCGCAATATACTGCTGGTCCACGCCGTCAAAGGCGGCGGTGGCGTTGACGACACCGTAAGGCGACAGTCGAACGCCGACGCGGGCGGCACCGATCTCCTTCACCGTCGCTTTGGCGATCTCCAGCAGCAGCCTGTTGCGTCCTTCAACGCTGCCACCATAGCCATCCGTGCGACGGTTGATATGTGGATTGAGGAATTGTTCGATCAGGTAACCGTTAGCCCCGTGCAATTCAATACCATCAAAACCAGCGGCGACAGCCAACCGCGCCGTGCGCACATGCTCATCGATGGTGCTGGCGATGTCCGCCTCGGTCATCGCACGCGGCGGCGTATGGGCTTGAATGCCAACGGTATCGGTGCGCATTTCGCCGGGACACACCTCTGCTGAAGGCCCCAATACTTCCGCGCCACCAGGCATGTTAGCGAGATGGCTTACCCGGCCGGAATGCATGACTTGCAGGACGATCTTGCCACCTTTGGCATGAACGGCCTCGGTCACTAACTTCCAGCCTTCTGCCTGGGCCTCGTTGAACAAGCCAGGCATGCGGGCATATCCCAGGCCGTTGGGCGACGGCGAGGTGCCTTCGGTGATGATGAGTCCAGCTGATGCACGCTGGCCATAGTAGGTGGCCATCAAGCTGTTTGGTGTGTTGTGTTCGAGCGCACGCTGGCGAGTAAGCGGCGCCATCACGGCGCGGTTGCTGAGCTGGGTGCCACGCAAATCGAAGGCTTCAAATAACATGTTTATCTTTCATTGCAGGAGCAAATGTGAATCAGGCCGGCAGCAATCGCGGTGCGACCTTGCCGGTATTGGTGCTGGAAAAAAGTTCGGCACGCGCCGCTTCAAAACGTTCGATTACGGCGACGTCGGCCACTGCAGGCAAGGTCATACTTTCTCCCTTGTCGAGCGCGGACAGCGCGGCATCCACCATCGCGTCTGTCGACATGACGGTATCGGGATTCAGCGTGGCCAGCGGTACGCCGGACTGGTCCCAGACCTCAGTGGCCGTCGCCGCCGGAAGCACAACCTGCACCGTTACTGCAGTGCCTAGCAATTCCTGCTGCAGCCCGCGGCTGAAACTCAGAACAAACGCTTTGGTGCCGCTGTACACTGCGCTGATCGGCAAGGAATGCAGCGCCAGTGCCGAGGAGACATTAATGATCAAGCCTTCGTTCCGCGCCTTCATTCCCGGCAAGGCTGCGTGCGCCAAGCGCGTCAACGCGGTGATGTTCAGCGCAATTTGCGCTATGGAATCTTGCAGCGCGCCGCCAGCGATCGGAGCCAACCGTGCAATGCCGGCGTTGTTGACCAATACGCTTACCGCCGGGTTGGTCGCCAACACTTCCGCCACGCTGGCTTGACCTTCGTCCGTCGCCAAGTCGGCGACAAGTGGCGTGACTCTTACCCCATGCGTCGTAGCAATCGTAGTGGCCAGCGATTGCAGGCGCTCTGCGCGCCTGGCAACCAGTACCAAGTCATAGCCGCGTTGGGCGAAACGGTCGGCATACACCGCACCTATCCCCGACGAGGCGCCGGTGATCACTGCAGTTTTTCGGGAAGATGTAGACATTGTTGTTCCTCTCAGGGGTTAAAAATGGCTTGCTGGCCAGCTTGCTGCATTAAAATATGATACGCATCATATTTTGTTTTAAAAAAAAGCCGAAATGCTTATTCGGCCGCAGGGGTAAATTGTTTCATCGTAGCAGCCCGCAATGCCTCAGACAGTGCCGGATCGTCGACCGCGCGCGCTATCATGGTGGTGCCGATCAGCGCACATAGCAGCGCCATTGCCTGTTCATGCGTCTGCTGCTTGCCCCAGTCAGGTAACTGGCGCGCAATCAGATCGATCATCTCCTTGATGTGCAAGGTGGCCGCATGCCGCACTTCAGGCGACTGGCGTGGCATTTCCGATCCCAACGCCGACACCGGACACCCTGTCTCAATCGCACCGATATGTTCAGGTGACAGATAGGCCTGCATGATCGCTTGCAGCGCCTGCCCGGGTGGCGCTGCCGCCACAACACGCGACGCCAACGCAACCGAATCAGCACACGCTCGATCGCCAGCCTCGACCAACAAAGCATCGCGCGATGCGAAGTGCGCGTAGAAGCCTCCGTGCGTCAGACCGGCCTCCTTCATGATGTCCGCCACGCCGGTACCATCATAGCCGCTACGACGGATTGCACGCGCCGCCACCTCGACGATGCGATCGTGCGAAATTTCTTTGCGACTTCTGACTGCGCTTTTGGTATATTTCTTTTGCATGACGATCATCATATACCATTTTTGCTTTGCCTGCACCCAGCACTTTAAAATAGGCAAGGCAGCACATCTTGGCCTCCCCCCGTCATTTGAGATGCTTTTGCAGCCGATTTTTTCGACGGTGCTATGTCGAACTTGAGGTGGATTTGAGACAGACGAGTTTGGGAAAGCCGGTGGCGATAGCAGCCATCGCCCGTCATGTCGATTTCCCAAAAAAAGATGGATCAGCAACGCCCGCAGTTGTTCAGCGCATCGCCGGTCGGTGGCTTTGAAAATTAATCGCCCCCAGTACCAGCAAAATAGCAGCAGTGGCACTGCTCATGGTCAGGGATAAAATCCATAGTTGCTTGTTTCTGCGCCATTGTGAGCACGATACGTATGCCGCGCCCGCTCAGTCCACTGCAGGACTGCCGATCGCCTCTCTGATCTGACGAACATCGCGCGCCGGCGGTGCGCCGAACTGCCTGAGATATTCGCGGCTGAATTGCTAAGGACCGTGAAGGCCACATCGGATGCCATGCGCCAGCGAGGAACAATTGTCGCGCTACCTGCAAGCTGAGCTTTTTGTGAAACTGCAGCGGACTGAGGCCGCTTATCGCCAGAAAATGGCGATGCAGGCTGGCTCGGCTCATGCCAATTGCATCGCATAGCGCCTCGATGCGCAAGTGGGTGTTGTAATTATCCTTTACCCACCCCACCGACTGAACGGTGTCGACCCCGAAGCCTGGTTGCGTCATGTGCTGACGTATATCGCCGATCATCGCGTCAACCAGCTTGATGATTTCTTGCCCTGGAACTGCAACTTGCCAGCGGCTCCTTCAGATGACGCAGCTTCCCAATGGGTAGATGCCATCGTTAGCCAATTTGCTATTTCTACTCAAGACGTCCCTATACATGATCTTTAAGGCGTACAGTTTTCGGAGTTTTTCCGGTCCAAGATTGGAACGCTCTGGCAAACGAGTTGGCGTCCTCAAAGCCCAGTAGGAAAGAGATTTCAGCGCTCGACATTTCTGTATTGCGCAGATAGTGATGCGAAAGCGACTGGCGTAGCACATCAAGCGTCTGTTGGAAGCTGGTCCCCTCATCTTGAAGCCGGCGCTGGAGGGTACGGACGCTGACCGCAAGCTTTCGACTGACCGATTGCATTGACACCTCACCAGCAGGCATGGCTTCTAACAGTGTGCCGCGCACCCGCGCCACCATGCTTGCCGTCTTGTCCAGATCCGCCAACCTCTGGCGCAGAGAAGGCTCAAAAAACAACCACATTTTGTGATTTTCTGTCAGGAACGGCCGTTCCATGTCTTCATTCGAAAATACCAGGGTCGCTAGCGGGGCGTCGGTGACACCAATGCCGAAATAATGCTGGTAAGCCAGCGCATGACGGCTCTCGTCAACCGCCGAGGGCAAGCTCACGCTCAGGGGTTGCACATGGCTGCGTGTAGCCAACCGCGCCAGCTGGACGAAGAACACCAGCTTAAATGCCAGGAACACTGCCGGCGGCGGCAGGGTATGGTCCATGAAATCGATGGTGACTATTGTGTGAGCAACGCGGCGGTCGACGCCGATAAACATCGGCGCGATCAGTTTGACATAGGTAGCAATCCGTTCAAGTGCGCCGGCCAGGTTTGCGCTGCACAACGCGGCGAATAGTTCGGGATCGAACCAATCGGACGACATGACCTTCGCTATCTGCAGTGCCGTCGGCAATTCTGGATCAATAGATGCCGCCTCGGCATCGATAGCTGCCCAAAGCTTAAAAAAGTTGACTGGGTCCAGACGGACATTTTGGCGCGCAAATAGATCACCCGGAAGCTGTGCACGTCGCAAAACCGGTGATGCTGAAATACCGGCATCCTGCATCAAAAGGCGCCAGCCTGGCCAGATTGCGTAGTCCAGTGTCCGGCCGTGGCGGCCGCCTGGTGTCGGGATGGTTTTAGTATTCACAGGCTGAGTGTAACGCGCAAAATATGCCATCGCAACAGCAGAACGCGCCAATTTCATGTGTTTTCAATTGGCGTGTTTCGCTGTCAAATTGGCGTGTTCGGCTAGTGATGATGGCGTGAATTGCAGGCAAAGTGACGGGAACGGTAGGGGCGCAGAAAAATTCTTTATACCCCGTGTTTTACCGAAATCAATGAGCAAACTCATCCAACCAATACTGGGTCACACAATGAAAAAAACGGTCTTAATTACCGGCGCATCGTCGGGTTTTGGCTTGATGCTTGCCAATAAACTCCATCACGACGGCTACACGGTAATCGGCACTTCCCGCCAGCCGGAAAAATATGCGCGCAGTGTGCCGTACACGCTGCTGCGCCTCGATCTGGACGACGACACCTCCATCGAGTCGTTCACGCGTGAGCTCTTCACGCATATCCGCCATCTCGATGTTCTGGTCAACAACGCTGGCTACATGGTGACGGGCATCGCGGAGGAAACGCCCATCGAAGTGGGCCGTCATCAGTTCGAGACCAACTTCTGGGGCACCGTGAAGGTGACCAACGCCTTGTTGCCTTACTTCCGCAAGCAGAAAAGCGGCCAGATCGTCACGGTCAGCTCGATTGTCGGCCTGATTGGCCCACCCAACCTGTCATATTACTCGGCGTCAAAACATGCGGTGGAGGGCTACTTCAAGGCGCTGCGTTTTGAATTGAACGACTTCAACATCAAGGTCAGCGTGGTGGAGCCGGTCTGGTTCAAAACCAAACTCGCCGACAATTCCGTCTCATCGACGGGCGGCAGTATCTCGGACTACGACACCTACCGCAAACAGCTGCGCGCAGCGACCCAAAAAGGCATCGACGAGGCCGAAGCACCCGATGCGGTCATCAGCACCATCAGCAAGATCATAGAGAGTAAAGAGCCGAAGTTCAGCAACCCGGTGGGCAAGATGACCGGGATGATGCTCTTCTTGCAGAGCTACGCACCCAAAATGTTCGAGGGCGCGATTCTCAAAAGCGTCAAGACCGCAGCGTAAATTTGTGCCGGCTCCCGGCATAAATCGATGACCTGCAGCCGACCATATGGGCTATTACTCCGGCGCAGGAAACGAGCAATTGCAAGCAAATGAAAAGGCTAAAAAATGAAATATTATCTGTGTAAATTCGTGCCGCCGCGCGCTGATTTTCTCACCACCATGTCGACCGATGAACTGACGTGGATGAAACAACATGGCGATTTTCTTAACGACCTGCTCGCGAAAAACGTGATCGTCGCGCACGGTCCGGTGATCGACGCCACCGGCGGTTACGGCGTCTCGCTATATCAGATCGCCGATAACGAAGACATCGCATCTTTTACTTCGCAAGACCCAATTGTCAAAAATGGCGTGGGCCACTATGAACACTACGTGATGCTGCATCTGGCATCGCGTCCCTAAACCCCTTTTTTGGAAAATCACCACCATGAAAATTCAAGGCTCTATCGCGCTCGTCACGGGCGCCAATCGCGGGCTGGGCGCAGCGTTCGTGCGCGCGCTGCTGGCCGCCGGCGCGGCCAAGGTCTACGCCGCCGCGCGCAACCCATCGGACATCACGGCCTCAGGCGTGGTACCGGTGCGCCTGGATGTCACCCGTCCCGACCAGATTGACGCGCTCGTCCGTGAACTGGGCGATGTGAATCTGTTGATCAACAATGCCGGCATTGGCGGTTCTGGCCCGGTGCTTGCAGCCGCATCCATCGATGCGTTGCGCCAGCAATTCGAAGTCAACGCGATCGGGCCGTTGCGCATGGCGCAGGCATTCGCGCCGACCCTGTCCGCCAGCAGTGAAAGCGCCATCATCAATGTGATCTCGGCCCTAAGCTGGGCCACATTGCCCGGCGTGACCGGTACCTACAGCGCGTCCAAATCAGCTGCCTGGGCCTTGAGCAATGCGATGCGGCAGGAATTGACGGCACAGGGGACGGAGGTGCTGTCGCTTCACGTCGCTTTCATGGACACCGATATGGCACGCGGTGTGCCGGGAGCCAAAGCGTCACCTGATGAGGTTGCGCAGATGGCACTCACCGCGCTGGAGGGCGGACAATCCGAGGTCCTGGCTGATGACGTAAGCCGCAACGTACATGCCGGCCTGACAGCGGTGCCGCCGCTATATCTAGGCATGCTGGGCTAGCATGGCTAGATTGGCCGTGCCACCTGGTTAGGAGGCATTCGCTCTTGCAGGCTACTGGGGGCCGGGTGCTTTAAGTACCGCTGGCTTGCGTGTCATCATGGCTTGCCCCTTCGTTGGTAAACGGCTTAGCTTGCCTGCAGCGCTTGCGCGCGCGAGGTTAGGAAGGCAGCCAGCAGTAGTACGGCAGCGCTGGCGATGAACGTGCTCTGATATCCGCTCTTGTCGAACAGCAAGCCGCCCATCGTGGAACCGAGGGCGATGGCGAGTTGCACGACGGAAACCATCAACCCGCCCCCCGCTTCTGCATCGCGCGGCAGCGTTGTCGCCAACCATGACCACCAGCCCACCGGCGCAGCGGTCGCGACAACGCCCCAGATGCCCAGCAGTACCGTCACGGCAGCGACCTTGCCGCCAAAGAGGGTCAGCGCCACGGCGATCAATGCCATCAACACGGGAATGGCGACCAGCGTGCGGGAAAAATTCCACTTCAGGAAATTGCTGATGACTGTCGTGCCGATAAAGCCGCCTGCGCCAATCGCCAGCAGTATCAGCGACAGCGTGGATATGTCTACGCGCGTCACGCTTTCAAGAAATGGACGCAAATAGGTGAACAAGGCGAACTGTCCCATGAAAAACGTGCTGACAGCCAGCATGCCCAGGGCAACCTTCGGGTCACGCAGCAGTGTGAAGACCTTGCGCGAACCCGCCGAGCTAGCCTGGGGCGGCATGGAAGGCAGACTGATCCACTGCCAGACAAAGGCAACCAGGGCCACTGGCACCAGGCAAAGGAAGGCACCACGCCAGCCGATGACGGAACCGAGATAACTACCCAGGGGCGCGGCGACGACGGTTGCCAGCGCATTGCCGCCATTGAAGATGGCCAGCGCGCGCGGCACCTGATGGGGCGGCACCAGGCGCATCGCGGTAGCGGCCGACAAGGACCAGAAACCGCCAACAACCACGCCGATTAGCGCACGTCCCGCCATGTACAGAAAATAGTTCGGCGCCATCGCGACGACGGCCCCGGAAATGGCCATCAGTGCGGTCAGCCCCAGCAGGAGCATCTTGCGGTCCATGCTGCCAGCGATTGTGGAAATCGACAGGCTGGTGAGCACGGCGAAGGCGCCGGAGATGGCAATGCCCTGTCCTGCCAAGCCTTCGCTAACCAGGAGATCCCTGGCCATGGGCGTCAACAGGCTGACTGGCATGAATTCCGAGGCGATCAGCGCGAAAACGCACAGCGTCATTGCGAAGACACCGCCCCACATGGCCGCTTGCGTAACGGCATCAGCGTGCCCGTGCACGCCATCCGGGGTTGCTTTGCTGATTGGTGCTGTCATGGGATGCGCCTAGGCCAGATTCTTGTGGAAAAACGCGTTCAGCTTGTCCCAGGGGATGAGCTTGACCCGGTCATACAGGTCGACGTGCCCGGCGCCTGGCACGATCACCAGTTCCTTCGGCTCCGCACTGAGGCGATAAGCATCTTCGCTAAACTCCCGGGAATGCGCCTGGTCGCCCGTAATGAACAACATGGGGCGCGGGGAAATCGTCTCGATATCGTTGAACGGGTAGAAGTTCATGAACTTGACGTTGCTGGCCAGCGTCGGGTGCGTCGTCAGTTCGCGCGACGACCCTGACGGCGTGAATTCGCCGCGCGAGGTGCGATAAAAGTCGTAGAACTCGCGCTGGATGGGATGCGTATTGGCGTCGAGCTGGTGCACGGTGCCACCGGTGTAGGCGATTGCGCCACCGCCAAACTCCACGTAGCGCTGTTGCGCCGCCTCTGCAATGATCTGCTTGCGCTGCGCTAGCGTCTGCGAGTGGTTCAGCGCGTTGCGGTTGGCGGCGCCCATGTCGTACATGCTGACAGTGGCAATAGCCTTCATGCGCGGATCGATTTTGGCGGCACTGATAACGAAACTGCCGCTGCCGCAAATGCCGAGGACGCCGATCCGTTCCCTATCGACGAACAGCTGGGTGCCCAGATAGTCCACCGCCGCACTGAATGCTTCGGCGTAGATATCGGGTGCCACGGCGTTGCGCGGCTGGCCGGCGCTGTCGCCCCAGAACGACTGATCGATGGCCAGGGTGACAAAGCCCTGTTCGGCCAGTTTCTGCGCGTACAGGTTCGAGCTTTGCTCCTTCACCGCACCCATTGGGTGGCCGATGATGATCGCGCGATGCCTGGCATTATGGTCGAGGTCCTTGGGCGTGAACAGATTGCCGACGACCTGCATCTGGTACTGGTTGTTGAAGCTGACCTTGCGTGCAGTGACTGTCGCGCTTCTGTAAAAGTTGTCGGCTTTGTTGGACATATCCGGCACTGGCTTGGTATCGGCAGCGAACGCCGAACTACCGGCAATGGAAAGGCTACCCAGCACGGCCATGCCGGTGCCAGCACTCTTTAAGAAATCGCGGCGCGCTACATCATCTATGTTCATGTCTGTTTCTCCAGTTCGTTCGGTATGGGCTGGGCGTATTACGTTTAGCGACATCGTACGTGGCGATTAGCGCATTGGCGCACCGAAAACTCGAACAGACATATGTGTTACAGCCATGAATACTCTATATATTTATATTTAAACTCACACATTCCCCTTAATATCATAGATAGTTGGGCAACACGCCGAGACATCATCAACTGCAGGTTTCAGGAATTATCAAAATGGCCAGAGACAATATTATTGATATTCTTATATTTTTCGAAGTCGCTCGCCAACGCAGCTTCACCCGTGCCGCCATCAAGCTGGGCATGTCCCAATCCACGCTCAGTCATATCATTCGGGATCTGGAAGCCAGGCTGGGCGTGCGGCTGCTCAATCGCACGACGCGTAGTGTTTCACCCACAGAAGCAGGCCAGCGCCTGCTGAGCAATGTCGCACCGCGACTTGAAGAGGTCCATGCAGAAATCGCTGCAGTGAGCGATTTGAATGGCAAACCGGCGGGCACGGTGCGCATCACCGCCATTGACCATATTATCGATACATTGTTGTGGCCAAGACTGGCGCCGGTGCTGCCTCACTATCCCGACCTGCATATCGAGATTCAATCAGATTACAAGCTGATCGATATCGCGGCGGACCGCTATGACATCGGAGTGCGTTATGGAGATCAAGTCGAGGAGGATATGATTGCAGTCAGGCTCACGCCGGACATTCCTACCATGATCGTAGGCTCGCCTGACTACTTCTCTTGGCATTCGCAACCAGTCAACCTAGAAGATCTCTTGAAACATAATTGCATCACGCTGCGGCTCGCAAGTAGTGGTGGCATTTATGCGTGGGAGCTGCAGCATGATGGACGCAACTTGGAAGCCCGGGTGAGTGGCCAAGCGGTATTTACCAGCGCCGTGTCCATGGTACAAGCCGCCTTAAGTGGTAATGGCTTGGCATTCGTGACGGAAGATCTGGTGGCCGAGCATGTACGTGACGGACGATTGATCAGCGTCATGAGTGACTGGTGTGGAAAGTTTCCGGGCCTCCATGCCTACTATCCCAGCCGCCGCCACGAATCGAGGGCGTTACGGATTGTTGTCGAAGCCATCCGTCACAAGGAGTAAGCCAAGAAGCAAATCGTCAATTGATGTGTCCGAGCCGCTGCAACATACAAATCATCTTTCTGGATGTCCGCAACCCGTTGCCGCCGTTCGAGTTTCGATGACCAATGTCTGCTATGTAACGCTTACCGGCTGGTGCCCACATGCAAGCTGACCGGATGCGTGGAAAGAGGCGTTTGCATAAAACCTGATGAAACGCATCCAGCGCCTGTCAAGCTCAGCCGGCCGCTCGGCTTTCGTCACGGGGGACATGACTTTTTATCCGTGCGGAATCCAGCACACATCATTCAATGCGGTACAGGCTGTCAAAGCCACCTCCCTCCACTGACATGCTGTCAGCGCCACCAAGCATCGGTAGACCCTGGCTCCATCCGGCTGCCAAGACCTGCACGTCACGGACAGGATCGGACGCCTTGGCCCTCTCGTTGCGGATGCGACAGGTTTCGGGATCTGTGGCGAACAACCCACGTGCGAAGACCCGGCCCTGTTCCGCCAGCCTTGCGGTTTTGGGGGCGCGAATTTTCGCAAACGCCTGGAAGATATCTTCCAAGCCGCCACTTGCACCATCCAGGCACCGGGCCAAATGCCACGCATCCTCCAGCGCCTGGCAGGCTCCTTGCCCCGACGTCGGCAACGGTGCGTGTGCGGCATCCCCGATCAGCAGTACATTCGCCCGACTCCATGTATGCAGTGGCTCCAGGTCATGCACCGCAATCAGCCGGATGGCATTCTCGGGCGTAGCACGGATGATGCCTGAGATCGGCTCAGGCCATTCCGCGAACAGATTCTCGACCTCCTTGTGCATATCTGCGGTGGGCGTGGCCTCATTTAGGGGCCGTGCCTGCGCCGCGGCCCAATACACCAGTTCGGGTCGAATCGCCACGCAACCAAAACGCTTGCCCGCCCCCCAGAAGTCCTGAATCGAAACATCGTCCACCAGCGCATGCGGCCCCTGCGCCACGCCAATCCAGTTCACAAAGCCTTGATAGATTGGTGTGTTGTCACCCGCGACAAACTTGCGCGCCACTGATTCCATGCGACCGTCGGCCCCAATGAGCAGATCCGGGCGGATGCTCGCGCCATTTTCGAAATGGGCCACGGCTCTACCATGAGTATCCAGCTCAATGGCCACCGCCCGGCGCCCGAACTCCACCGGAATCCCCGCCCGAGCCGCATGATCCAGCAACACCTCCTGCAAGTGCCTGCGCAGCACCGTGTAGGTTGGGTATCCCATCGTCCGGTCCAGCAAACCAATATCGAGGCCCCCCAGTGCATTTCCCGCAGCATCCTGGCGACGCATTGTCAGCGGTCTACCGCCAATGGCCTCAATGTCTTGCAGCAGTCCCAGTTCTTCCAGCACAAAGCTGGCATTGGGCCAGAGCGTCACGCCGGCCCCCATGGTTGCCGGTACCGCACGGCGCTCATAGACCCGAGGGTTATAACCCTGCTTGCGCAATGCCAGTGCCACGCTCAGGCCCGCAATACCGCCGCCAAGTATTCCAATTTCCATGTTGAAGCTCTCCTTGTTCATATGGTGCCCGGTGCACGGTCCACCGCGTCACATCGAGCAAAAGGGTAGTTTAAATCTCACCACTACAGAGAACTAGCATGCGAAAATGGGGCATTTTCATACCTCAAGCGGGATAATCAATGCGCGATGTACTCGATCTGAATACTGTCCGTGTCTATGTCGCAGTTGTTGATGAGCAGAGCTTTGCTGGCGCATCGCGTCTATTGGCCATGCCATCCTCCAACGTCAGCCGCCACGTTGCCGCACTGGAGCGCAGACTCGGCACACGCCTGCTGGAGCGAAGCACTCGTCACCTGCGTATGACGGAAGCCGGTCGACTGCTCTACGAACGAGCAAAACCCTTGCTTGACACTCTGCTCTCCACGCAGGAAGAGCTCGGTGCGGTACAGCGCGAACTGCGTGGTCCTCTGAAGATGTGCATGCCTGGGGAGGCACCAAGGTTGCTGGCTCCCATCCTCGCCGAATTCTGTAGCCTCCATCCAGGCATCGAGCTCGAATGCGATACCCGGATGACCGGCCTGGAGGTACTTCGAGAGGACGTCGACCTTTCAATCGTCTTCCACCGGGGCCATCAGGAGGACAGTACTTTCATCACCCGCGAACTCGCCACACTGCCCAGCATCGTGGTTGCCGCCCCCTCCTTGCTGGCCAGGACCGGCATGCCACGCCATGTGCGCGAACTGAAGTCTCTACCCTGCATCACCACCCTCAGTGCGCTGAAAGGCCAGCCCTGGCAGTTTCAGGACGCTGCGGGAGAAATCGTCAAGGTGCCGGTCCGCAGCCGCTACCGCGTCAACAGCGGAGAACTGGCCGTGGCTGGCGCACGGCAAGGCATCGGCTTCGCGATTGTGGCGGCCTATCCCTGCCAAGAAGATCTTGCTACGGGCCGATTGCAGGAGGTACCACTGGACCTGTGTCCCGCGCCACTGCAATTGCTGGGGGCATACAGCCATCGCCATTCCGTGACTGCGCGTGTGCGGGCGCTGCTGGAATTGATACAAGTGCGGTTGGCTGAATCGGTTAACCCTCCCGTGGACCCCAGACCTTGTGGGACGGTCTAGGATCGAGGTGGTGCACTGGACTCAAAGTGGAGTCTTTCGGAGCGCAAGCGGTCGCTCGGTATGACTTTCTCAATGTCAGCTTTTGGCCGGTTGCCGACGTTCATGTGCGACAGCTTCCGACCCGAAGCGGTCATAGAACTACCGAAGTAGGCGGATCAATGAAGTGAATTCACAGCGTCTTGGATATCGTTGATCAACAAGGCGAGATCGGGCTTTGCGCCGTACATGTCGAGTTCGCGAGTGGCAATCAATCCCATGGACAGCGGCCCTGGCGCTGGGTCGGAAGGACATCCAGACACAAATCCTTCGCACCAACCTAGTTGTCGTAGGATAGATTGCCCAGGCGGCCAGCCTTTCGCTGCCAGAGGCTGAATCTGCTGAATAGCTGATTGAATCTTCCGCAAGAGCATTATTTTATCTTCCATTTTTTCTTGCTCGCGCGAGTGACCGCTTGTGGCTGCCGGTTGCCGTAGTTGCCAGGTACCGCCCGAAACGGACATTCGAGCTATCGGCTACTTCGTAGCTCCTTCGCACATCTGTCGCTCTTTATCCCACCTGCCACCACGGTCCCAAGCAACTGTCTATTCGCACTTCGTTCCGTAACCACAGGCCGACGGCGACCATTAATGCAAGCACAAATGCCCCAAGCAGACGTTTTCTAGTTTTCATTCGTATTGGTCGGTAGCGAATAGGAGAATTCGAAAGTCCGCAGCCGATAGCGGACATCGGCAGGCGGCGATGAAATCATACGTCACGTAAACGGAAAAACCCAGTACCGATATTATACAAACGTATAATATACAGTACTGGGTTTCTATACAGCTTGCGCTATAACTCCTTGAATCTAATGGTCGGGGCGAGAAGATTCGAACTTCCGACCCCATGCACCCCATGCATGTACGCTACCAGGCTGCGCTACGCCCCGACGAGGTGGGAATTATAGCAGAGGCTTTTAGGTTTTTGCCATGCTTTGCGCATGATTCATATCGAACTGCGCAAACTTTTTTGCATGGCCCAGCGAAGCGGCCTATTCGCTCAGCAGGAGTGCCGTCAGGACGATGCGAAAACCGGCGATCAGGGGCTCTACCTTCACATCGGGATTGTGCACCACCCGCACTGGCAAGCCCTGGTACATGGCGATCATGGCATCCAGCCTGCCTTCCAGCATCTCTTCATCAGCCGGCAAGCCGCGCTTGATGCGCGCGTCGCGGATAATCGAAAGTAGTTGCTGGCGCGAGCGCCGGTCCGCGCAATGCAGCATCTCCGCGATGGCGGGGTTGCGCGATGCCTCTGCAAAAATTTCCAGCGGCATCACCCACGTTTTCGGATCCAGGCTTTCCAGCACGTGCTCGCCCGCATTATCGATCACGGCTTGCAGCGGGTCTTCGCGCTGCGCCAGGTCCTGCATCAGGTTCGACACCCGCTCCGTATTCTGCATGACGAAGGCGGCGATGATCGCATCCTTGCTGTCAAAATAATTATAGATGTGGCCCGCGCTCATGCCGGCCGCTTTCGAAATCTCGGCCATGCTGGCGCCGTGAAAGCCGCGGCGGCTGAAACAGCTTTCGGCCGCATCGAGCACCTGCTTGCGCCGCGTGTTGGCGCGCTCGGGATCCGGATGCTTCTTTTCAACTTGGTTCATGACTTTTCCAGTAGCGCGCCGGCCCTGCCCTTGCGGGCAAGGCCGGCGTCGGCGTCCCCGTGATTATTGGACGCCGCCAGCCGCCGCGACGGCTGTCTGCTCAGGCTGCCAACCGCCGCCCAGCACCTTGTACAAGGTTACCAGGTTGGTCGATTTGGCCAAACGCGCCGTGATCAGGCTTTGCTGCGCCGTGTACAGCGCGCGCTGGGCCACCAGGGCGTTCAGGTAGGACTCGGCGCCCTGCTTGTAACGCGCGTCGTGGATGGTATAGCTCTTCGTCGACGCCTCGACCAGCGAGACCTGCGATTGCAGGCGCTCGTCGATGGTGCCGCGCTGGGCCAGCGCATCGGATACTTCACGGAAGGCGACCTGGATCGCCTTTTCGTATTGCGCCACGGAGATTTCACGCTGCACCTTGGCGATATCGAGGTTGGCGCGGTTCACGCCGCCATCGAAGATCGGCAAGCTGATCTGCGGGATGAAGCTCCACGTGCCGCTGCCCGCCTTGAACAGGCCAGACAGGTTGTCGCTCAGCGAACCGGCCGTGGCCGTCAGCGAAATGCGCGGGAAGAAGGCTGCGCGCGCCGCGCCGATGTTGGCGTTGGCAGCGCGCAAGGTGCGCTCGGCCGCCAGCACGTCAGGACGGCGTTGCAGCACGTCCGACGGCACGCCGGACGGAATGTCCGCCAGGGCCGTCACGGCGCCGAACTCGCCTTGCGGCAACAGGTCGGCCGGCACGGGGCCGCCCACCAGCAAGACCAGCGCGTTCTGATCGAGCGCCACCTGGCTCGTGTAGACAGCCACGTCGGAACGGGCCGACTCGACACTGGTCTGGGCATCGTACTTGTCCAGGCCCGAGGTGGCGCCCGCACTGAAGCGGCGCACAGCCAGGTCATACGACGACTGCTGGCTCTTCAAGGTGTCCTGCGCCACGCGCAGGCGTTGCTGGTCGGCCACCAGGTTCAGATAGGTACTGGCCACTTCGGCCACCAGGCTGATCTGCTGTGCACGACGTGCTTCTTCCGTGCCCAGGTATTGTTCCAGCGCGCTGTCGGACAGGCTGCGCACGCGGCCGAAGAAGTCCAGCTCGTACGCCGATACGCCCAGGTTCGCCGTGTACTGGCGATTGATGGACGCTTCGCCGTTGGCGCTGGCGTTCTTCGGCACGCGGCTGGCCGTCTGGCCGCCGGAAGCCGACAAAGTCGGGATCAGCGCGGCGCGTTCGATGCCGTACGTGGCGCGCGCCTTCTCGATGTTCAGGATCGAGACGCGCAGGTCGCGGTTGTTGGCCAGCGCCAGTTCCAATACCTGGCGCAGGCGCGCATCGGCAAAGAACTCGCGCCAGGCGACATCCGCCACCGGCTTGGCGTCGGCGGCGGCCGTGTCGGCCTTGTAAGATGGGCCCGTCGGCCACGCCGTCGGCGCCGGCGCTGCCGGACGCTCGTACGTGGGAGCCAGGCTGCAACCGGCCAGCAAGGCCAGTGCCGCCATGGAGAGTAGCGTTTTTTTCATATTAATGCGCATCCTTAGAAAGCGTGACGGCTGGCGAGCCAGGCGTCGCCGGCGTGGTTGGCGCGTCCGACTTCGAGAAGAAGCCGCGCACCAGCACGAAGAACACCGGCACGAAGAAGATACCGAGGAACGTGGCCGTCAACATGCCGCCCAGCACGCCGATACCGATGGCGTTCTGGCTGCCGGAACCGGCGCCGCTGGATATGGCCAGTGGCAACACGCCCAGGCCGAAGGCAATCGAGGTCATCAGGATTGGACGCAGACGCAGACGCACCGCATGCAAGGTCGCGTCCAGCAGCGACATGCCCGATTCCTGCATTTCCTTGGCAAACTCGACGATCAGAATCGCATTCTTCGCCGACAGACCCACCACCGTGAGCAAGCCCACCTGGAAATACACGTCGTTCGACAGGCCGAACATCCACGTACCGAGCACGGCGCCGATCACGCCCAGCGGTACCACCAGCAACACGGAGAACGGAATCG
This sequence comes from Janthinobacterium salmonicoloratum, assembly GCF_051380845.1. Classification (NCBI taxonomy): domain Bacteria; kingdom Pseudomonadati; phylum Pseudomonadota; class Betaproteobacteria; order Burkholderiales; family Oxalobacteraceae; genus Janthinobacterium; species Janthinobacterium salmonicoloratum. Next base: position 1,512,633 of record NZ_JBNYXV010000001.1, read on the forward strand.
ACCAGCTTTCATACAACGCGGCCAGACACAGGAACACGATCAGCAGGGACAGCGCGTACAGCTGCGGCGTCTGCGAACCGGATTCGCGCTCTTCCAGCGAGACGCCGGTCCAGCTGAAGCCGATGCCAGGCGGCAGCTTGGCTACCATCTCTTCCATCGCGTTCATGGCGGCGCCCGTGCTTTGGCCCGGCGCCGGCGTACCCAGGATCTCTACCGACGGCAAGCCGTTGTAGCGCTCCAGGCGTGGCGACGCGTAAATCCACTTGCCGGTGGCGAAGGCCGAGAACGGCACCATCTGGCCAGCGGTATTGCGCACGAACCACTTGTTCAAGTCTTCCGGCAGCATGCGCGAACTGGCATCGCCCTGGATGAACACTTTCTTCACGCGACCACGGTCGAGGAAGTCGTTCACATACGAACTCCCCCAGCCGACGCTCAGCACGCGGTTGATTTCCGATATCTGCAAGCCCAGCGCGGTGGCTTTCTGCTGGTCGATGTCGATCTTGTACTGCGGCGTATCTTCCTGGCCGTTCGGGCGCACGCCGACCATGGCCGGATTCTGCGACGCCATGCCCAGCAACTGGTTACGCGCCGCCATCAGGGCGTCATGGCCGACACCGCCGATATCCTGCAGCTGCATGTCGAAACCGGTGGCGTTACCCAGTTCCAGCACGGCAGGTGGTGCAAACGTAAACACCATCGCATCCTTGATCTGCAACAACTTGCCCATGGCGCGACCGGCCACGGCCGGCGCTTTTTGCGCCACGTCCTTGCGCAGCGACCAGTCTTTCAGGCGCACGAAAGCGATACCCGTATTCTGGCCGTTACCGCCGAAGCTGAAACCGGCCACGGCAAACACGGAAGCGACGTTGTCTTTCTCGCTGTTCATGAAGTGGTCTTCGACCTGCTCGATCACTTTCAGGGTGCGCTCTTGCGTGGCGCCCGTCGGCAATTGAATCTGCGTGAACAGGATGCCCTGGTCTTCTTCCGGCAGGAAGGAGGTCGGCAGGCGCATGAAGATGAACACGAGGCCGGCCAGCAACAGCACATACAACAGCATCGAGCGGGCGCGGTGCGTAATCATGGCGCCAACCAGGCCCTGGTATTTGTTGCTGCTGCTATCGAAGCTGCGGTTGAACCAGCCGAAGAAGCCCTTGTTGGTGGCGTGATGGCCTTTTTCGACCGGTTTCAGCAAGGTGGCGCACAAGGCAGGCGTAAAGACCAGCGCGACGATGACGGACAGCACCATCGACGAGACGATCGTGATCGAGAACTGGCGGTAAATCACGCCCGTCGAGCCGCCGAAGAAGGCCATCGGCACGAACACGGCCGACAGCACCATGGCGATACCGACCAGCGCGCCCGTGATCTGCGTCATGGACTTGCGCGTCGCTTCCAGCGGCGACAAGCCCTCTTCGCTCATCACGCGCTCGACGTTTTCCACCACCACGATCGCATCATCGACCAGCAGACCAATGGCCAGCACCATGGCGAACATGGTCAGCGTATTGATCGAATAGCCAAACGCATTCAGGATGCCGAAGGTACCCAGCAGCACGACCGGCACGGCCATGGTCGGGATCAGGGTGGCGCGGAAGTTTTGCAGGAACAGATACATCACCAGGAAGACCAGGATGATCGCTTCGACGAGGGTCTTGACCACTTCTTCGATGGACAGTTTCACGAACGGGGTCGTGTCGAACGCCACCTGGTAGCTCATGCCTTCAGGGAATTGCTTGCTCAGGTTGCCCAGCATGGCTTTCGCCGCATTGGCCGTATCGAGCGCGTTGGCGCCCGTCGCCAGCTTGATCGCCACGCCGGTTGCCGCATGGCCGTTGTAGCGAGCCACGGTGTTGTAGTTCTCACGGCCCAGCTCCATAGTGGCCACGTCCTTCAGGTGCACCATGGCGCCATCGGTGGTGGTTTTCAGCAAGATGGCACCGAACTGCTCCACCGTTTGCAGACGGCTTTGCGCCGACACGGTAGCGTTCAACTGCTGGCCCTTGATGGACGGCGTGCCGCCCAGTTCGCCAGCCGATACTTCTGCATTCTGCGCCTGCACGGCCGTGATCACGTCCGCCGGGGTCAAGTTAAAACTTTGCAGCTTGGCCGGATTGAGCCAGATACGCATGGCGTACTGCGAACCGAACAGTGTCACATCGCCCACGCCGGCAACACGGCTGAGCGGATCGACGACGTTGGCGGCTACATAGTCGCTCAAGTCGGTCTGGTCCATCTTGCCGTTTTCGGAAATGAAACCGAACACCATCAGGAAGTTCTTCGTGGCTTTCGACACGACGAGACCCTGTTGCGTGACAGCCGTCGGCAGCAGTGGCGTGGCCAGCTGCAGCTTGTTCTGTACCTGCACCTGGGCGATGTCGGGATTGGTGCCGCTGGTAAACGTCAGCGTGATGCTGATGCCGCCAGTCGCATCGCTCGACGAAGCCATGTAGCGCAAGCCGTCGATACCCTTCATCTTTTGTTCGATAACCTGGGTGACAGCGTCTTCCACGGTCTTGGCGGAGGCGCCAGGGTAGGAACCGCTGATCGAAATCGACGGCGGAGCAATGCTCGGGTACTGCGCGATCGGCAGGCTGAGGATCGAAATCACGCCGGCAAGCATGATGACGATCGCGACCACCCAGGCAAAAATCGGGCGATCAATGAAAAAACGGGCCATTAATATTCTCCTGAATTAGTGGGCGCTGGCAGCCGATGCTGCGGCAGAAGCGGCAGCGGCAGGCGCGGCAGCAGCCTTGGCCGGCACGGCAACGGCTGGCGCGCCTGGCTTGACTTTTTGCAAGCCTTCCACGATCACGCGATCGCCTGCGGCCAAGCCGGACGTCACCAGCCAGTCGTTGCCGACCGTACCGCTGGTGGTCAGCACGCGTTGCTCGACCTTGTTTTCCTTGTTCAGGATCAGGGCGGTTGCCTGGCCCTTCTGGTTGCGCGTCACGCCCACTTGCGGCACGGTGATGGCTTTTTCATCGACGCCCGTTTCCAGCTGGGCACGCACGTACATACCTGGCAGCAATTCGCCTTTCGGGTTCGGGAACAGCGCGCGCAAGACCACATTGCCGGTGGTCGGATCGACCGTCACGCCGGAGAACTGCAGCTTGCCCGATTCACTGTACTTGCTGCCGTCCGGCAAGAGCAGGTCAACCTTGGCCTGACCTTCGCCCACTTTTTTCAGCGAGCCGTCGGCCATCTGACGTTTCAGGCGCAGCAAATCGGTGCTCGACTGGGTCACGTCGACATAGATCGGATCGAGTTGCTGCACGGTGGTCAGGGCTTCTGCCTGGCCCGCCGTGACCAGCGCGCCGGCCGTCACGGTCGAGCGGCTGGTGCGGCCGCTGATCGGCGCCGTCACGGTGCTGTACTTCAGGTTGATATTCGCCGATTCCAGCGCCGCGGTGGCGGACTCGACGTCTGCCTTGGCTTGCTCGAACGCAGCGACGGCATCATCGTATTCCTGGCGGCTCACGCCTTCGATGGCAACCAGTTCCTTGTAGCGAGACGCTTTCGGACCGGCCGTCAGCAGGTTCGCCTTGGCTTTCGACAGCGCGGCCTTGGCCGAATTATAGGCAGCCTGGTACGTGGCGGGATCGATTTGATACAGGGCCGTGCCCGCTTTCACATCGCTACCTTCGACGAACAGGCGCTTCTGGATCAAGCCACCGACTTGCGGACGCACATCGGCGACCTGGTAGGCATTCGTACGGCCGGGCAGTTCGGCGCTCATCGGCAACGCGGCCGGATTAACAGTAAACACGACCACCTGTGGCGCTTGCTGCGCGTGAGGTGCTTCCTGTTTTTTACTGCAGCCGGCCATGATTACAGTGGCGCACAGAACGGCAATAGCGCCGCTCGTACGCGGCGACGTCAAGGAAAATGTTGGTTGCATCTTGGACTTTCTGAAAAAGAAGCTGGCTAGTGTCGTTAGTGTGACTAAATTTATTAACGCAGATCAAAGAATGAACGATCATTCTAAAATCGTCAAGCATCGTTACAATTGAAACATAGTAACTATCAAGCGAATTAAATTATCAATGAGGCAATTAAATGAGGACGGCAACAGCAGCTGCACGCCAGCGAAGTCGGCTAAAAACCTGGCGGACGCTGGCAAAAACGGCAATGCGGGAAAGCAGAATTGAAGGAATACTGTAGCAGGGTAATATGTTTTTTGCTGAAGCGCAGATCCTGTGCGCAACACTTCCCGGCACCGCCTGGGCCGCCGCCATAATTATTTACTAATGGTATCTAAAAGACATGTCGCGGCAGACGCGCCAATATGCTGGCACAGCGTGACGAAGCGGGGGAGCCCAGCGACGACATGCTGCGCGCGCACCTGGCGCAGCATGTCGGGGCCGCTAGGCGAGAGGAACGACGTTTATTTCCACTTGCCGCGCAATTCCTGCACCTTTTGCTGCAGCAGTTCCGGCGTGGCGGCCTCGGGCGCCACGGGCATGCCCACGGCCAAGGACAGACGCGAGCGCAAGCCGGCCTTGAAAGCGCGCTCGAACAAATGACCATTGCGATGGCTCAGCAAATGTCCCCACAAGCCGCGCAGCGCCAGCGGAATCACAGGCACCTTGCTGCGCTCGACGATCTTGGCGATGCCGCCCTTGAATTCGCTGATCTGGCCCGTGCGGGTCAGCTTGCCTTCGGGGAAGATGCACACCAGTTCGCCTTGGTGCAGGGCTTGCGCGATATCGATGAAGGCCTTTTCCATGAGGAACGGGTCTTCCTTGGCCGGCGCGATGGGAATGGCCTTGGCCGTGCGGAAAATCCAGCCCATCAGCGGCATCTTGAAGATGCGGTGGTCCATGACGAAACGGATGGGGCGTGGGCTGGCCGCCATGATGACGATGGCGTCCACATAGCTGACGTGGTTGCATACCAGCACGGCCGCGCCTTCCGTGGGGATCCGCTCGCCGTCGACGACTTTCACGCGGTGCACGGTTTGGATGAGTATCCACGCCAGGAAGCGCATGAGAAATTCCGGCACCAGCGAGAAGATGTAGGCGGCCACCAGCGCATTCAAAATGGCCGTGACGAGGAACAGCTGGGGTATGGTAAAGCCTTGGCCCAGCAGCACGATGGCTACGCCGGCCGCCGCCACCATGAACAGCGCATTCAGGATATTCATGCCGGCGATCGTGCGCGAAATGTGTTTCGGGTCGCAGCGCGTCTGGATCAGGGCGAACAGGGGCACGATGAAGAAGCCGCCGAACACGCCGATCATGACGATGTCGATCAAGATGCGCGGCACGCCCGCCTGGCCCACGAAAGCCAGCGCGTCGACCACTTGCGTATTCGCATACGCATTGCTGGCGAAATACAGGTCGATGCCGAACAGGGACAAGCCGATGGAGCCGAACGGCACCAGGCCGATCTCGATCTTGTGGCCCGACAAGCGCTCGCACAGCAAGGAGCCTGTGCCGATGCCGACGGAAAACACGGTCAGCAGCAGCACGAACACGCTGTGGTCGCCATGCAGGAAGTCCTTCGAATACACGGGGAACTGGGCCAGGATCAGGGCGCCGTAAAACCAGAACCAGGAGTTGCCCAGCATGGCCAGGAAGACGGGACGGTTCTTGCGCGAGAAATTCAGGTTGCGGAACGATTCGGCGACAAAGTTCAGGCTCACCTTCAAGTCCGGCTCGGGCGCGGGCGTGCGCGGCACGCGGTAGCTGGCGATCAGGCCGAAAACGGCCACGGCAATCGTCGCGCCAGCCACCAGTTCCACGCCCAGCGGCTTGTGCACGATCAAGACGGCGCCCAGGATTTCGCCCAATAAAATCCCGACAAAGGTACCCATCTCGATCAGGCCATTGCCGCCGACCAGTTCCTCGGGCTTGAGCTGCTGCGGCAGATACGCATACTTGACGGGACCGAACAGGGTCGAATGCACGCCCATGCCGACCACGGCCGCCACCAGCAGCCACAGCGTATGCGTCATCCAGCCAGCGGCGGCCACGGCCATGATGGCCAGTTCCATCCATTTCACGAAACGGGCCAGGCCCGCCTTTTCGAATTTGTCGGCCAGCTGGCCCGCCGTGGCCGAAAACACGACATACGGCAGGATGAACAGGCCGGGAATCAGGTTGGTGATGGTGGACGGGTCGAGCGTGGTCCAGCTCAGCGCATCGTAGGCGAGGATCACCATCAGGGCCGTCTTGAACAGATTGTCGTTGAAGGCGCCAAAGAACTGAGTCCAGAAGAAGGGCCCGAAACGGCGCTGCGACAATAAGGAAAACTGGCTGCTTTGACTCATGGCGTGGGGAACTGGCAATTAAGGAATTGCTAAAATACAGCACTATCCTGCGCACGACAATCTGAATGTCGTCATCTTGCTTGGCATCAATACGAAAACAGCATGCCACGTCATGCTCGCCTTGCCGCCGCACGCGTTTCCCGGCACTTGCCCGGACACAACAGAAATCGCTTGTTTCTTGATAATAAGGTAATGTGCGCATATCGCTGGCGCCCCTGCCAGCCCCTCCCGGAAAGCTGCCTCCATGTTTGGATTGATCACGCTGTTCATCCTTGGCTTGCTGATTACCGGCTTCGTGCTGGTGCTGCAGTACCGCAGAAAAGTTGCCGATCTGGAGTTGCTGACGGCCCGCCTGCGCAAGGAAGTCGATAGCATCCACAAGCGCCTGCAAACGCTGGAAGGCCAGGACGAAGCGCCGGCTACCGCACCCGCCGTGGAGCTTGCTGCGCCTGTTCCTTTGCCTGTGCCTGCTCCTATTTCCGCGCCTGCACCGGTGCCGGTGCCGCCAGCCGCCCCCGTGCAGCAAGCGGCCGTGATCGAGCCGGTCGAACTGGCAAAGGTCGCTCCAGCCACTACATCCGCACCCGCGCCATCGGCACCACCTCCCCCGGCCAGGCCCGCACCTGCCGCCCCCAACACCCCATCCTGGATCGCGCACCCTGACGGCCTCGTTGCCAAGGCAAAGAATTGGCTGTTCACGGGCAACCTGGTCGCCAAACTGGGCTTGCTGATCCTCTTCCTCGGCGTCAGCTTCCTGCTCAAATATGTGTCGGCGCAGGTCACGGTGCCCATCGAGCTGCGCCTGGCCGGCATAGCACTTGCCGATATTGCCCTGCTGACCTGGGCCTGGCGCATCCGAATCAAACGTCCCGGCATCAGCTTGCCACTGCAGGGCACGGCGCTGGCGATATTGATGCTGGTGACGTTTGGCGCCTTCCGCCTGTATGAACTGATCCCGGCCGGCCTGGCTTTTGCCGTGCTGTTCGTGCTGACGGCGTTCACGTGCGTGCTGGCCGTGCTGCAAAACGCCGTCTGGCTGGCCGTCTTTGGCATCGTCGGCGGCTTTGCCGTGCCCCTGCTCGTGTCGACGGGCAGCGACAACCATATCGGCCTGTTCAGCTATTACGCGCTGCTCAATGCGGGCGTCTTCGCCATCGCCCTAAAGCGCGCCTGGCGCGTCCTGAATGTGCTGAGCTTTGGCTTTACCTTCGTCGTCGCCACCACCTGGGGCCTGCTGCGCTACACGCCCGAGCACTACCTGTCGACACAGCTGTTTTTGATCCTGTTCGTGCTGTTCTATATCGGCATCGCGATTGCCTACTGCGCGCGCCAGGCGCCGCGCCTGAAACACTATGTGGATGGCACCCTCGTCTTCGGCACGCCGCTGGCAGCCATGGGCTTGCAATACGGCCTGGTCCAGCACTTTCACTTTGGCCTGACGTTTTCCGCGCTGATTGCCGGCCTGGGCTACACGGGACTGGCCGTGACCTTGTGGCGCCGCACAGGTTTCAAACTGCTGGCCGAAGCCTTCCTCGCGCTGGGCATCGTGTTTGGCACGCTGGCCATCCCGTTCGCCCTCGATGGCCGCTGGACGTCCGCCGCCTGGGCGCTGGAAGGCGCGGGCATCGTCTGGGTCGGCTTGCGCCAGCGCCAGACCCTGGCCTGGGCCTTCGGCCTGCTGGTGCAGGGGGCCGCCTGGCTTGCCTTCCTCGTCGCCATGCAGGAACTCGATCCGGCAGCGGCGCTGCACGCCAACATCTGGCTCGGCTGCGCGCTGCTGGCCGCCGCCGCACTGGTGATGGCCTTCAATTTCCGCCGCCACGGCAGCCACTTGTACCCCGAATTCATGAGCAGCCTGTCCGTGCTGTTCCTGACGGCCGCCACGGTCTGGCTGCTGGGCGGCCTCTGGAGCGAAATCCTGCTGCGCACGTATGCCGCCACGCAATTGAACCTGCTCACCATCAGCGCGCTGGCAGTGGCAGCCCTGCTGGCGTGGCTGGCGCGACGTGAACAATGGCATGCGCCGCGCGCGCTGCTGCTGGCCGTGCAGGTGCTGGCCGGCATGATATTGCTGAGCCGCGCCAGCTGGACCTGGGACCAGCACCCGGCCAGCCTGTTCGAAGGTTCCTTCCTCAGCGCCCTGCTGCTGGGCGCCGCCGCCTTTGCCAGCGCCCGTTTCCTTGCGCTGCGCGCGCGCGGCGGCGACGAGCTGCTGGCCCTGGTCGCGCGCCCGCTGCTGGCCTGGAGCGGCTTGCTGTGGTTTGCCGCCATCCTCGTGCCGCTCACCAGCTGGCTGCTGCACCTGATCGACGGCGACCTGGAGCTGCAGCCGCACGCGGGCGAGCACTGGCTGGCGCTGTACCTGATTGCCGTGTCCATCACGACGCCTGTGTTCGCCCTCCTGGCGCGACGACTCGATTGGCCACAACTGCGCTGGTTCAGCGTGGCTGCCTGGCTGGGTCTGCTTGTGTGGAGCGCCAACGTGCTGCTGACGCTGTACCTGCACGATTACCTGCCGACCGGCTTGAGCTGGCTGGCCCTGGCAAGCGCCCTGGCGGCCGGCGAATACCTGCTGCTGGCCTGGCCGCAAGCGGGCTGGCAACTCGACGTGCGTGCGCTGCGTTTTCTGCATACGCTGCGCACGGCCGCGCCCTGGCTGATGCTGTGGCCCGTGGGCGCCATGCAGGTCAGCGCCTGGCTGGCACAGCATGAAGACAGCGTCAGCCCCGCCTGGGCCCGCTACCTGCCGGCCTGGACCATGATGCTGGCGCTGGCCTGGCTGATCCGCCGCTGCCGCGCGGGCGCCTGGCCGGTGGCGCCGATTGCCGCATGGTACCAGCGCACCCTGATACCGTTGGGCGCGCTCTGGTCTGTGCTGCTGCTTGCCGCGTGGAACATTTTCGACGATGGCGCCATGGCGCCACTGCCCTACTTGCCGTTGCTCAATCCGCTGGACTTGACCACGGGCTTTGCCGTCCTGCTGGCCATTGCCAGCTACCGCTTGCTGCCGGCAACGCAGTTGCCCCTGCCCGCCGTGTGGCAGGCGCGCTTGCCCGTCGTGGCCGCGTGCTTCCTGTATGGCTGGTTCAACCTGATGCTGCTGCGCACGGTCTCGCACTATGTCGGGGTGCCGTATACCTTTGACGCCATGCTGGCCTCGCAGTTCGTGCAAGCGATGCTATCGCTGGTGTGGAGCGTCACGGCCCTGCTGCTGATGCGCCACGCGGCCCGCCACCAGCGGCGCCAGCAATGGAGCCTGGGCGCCGTACTGCTGGGGCTGGTCGTGCTGAAATTGTTCGCCATCGACCTGTCGAACGTGGGTGGCATCGAACGCATCATATCCTTCGTGGGCGTGGGCTTGCTGATGGTCTTGATCGGCTACCTGGCGCCTTTCCCCAAGGCTGCCGCGCCAGCGCCAGCAGAACCGCAACAAGGAGCCGCATGAAACTGTCATTGATCTGCTGCAGCCTGCTGGTGGCAGGCGCCGCGCTCGCCGCGCCTGGCCAGGATAGGCCACAGGACTATGCCTGGAGCATGCCCATGCATGTACCTGCCGGCGCGGGCATCGTGCAGCTATCGTTGCCCAGGGAAGTCTACCTGCACGCCCGCTCGGCCAGCCTGGCCGACCTGCGCCTGTTTGACGCCGACGGCAAGCGCCTGGCCTATGCCATCGGTGCGCCGCCTGCGCAATCGGCCACGCAGAGGACAGCCATTCCAGCCCGCATTTTCCCCGTGACGGGCGCGACGGCAACTGGCGATGGCTTGCAAGGCATCGACATCCGCACGGCCGACGATGGCCGCTTGCTGTCGGTCAGCACGCGCGCCGGCACGGCAGCGACCACGGCGGCGCTGCAGGCGCTGATCCTCGACCTGGGCAAACAAACGCAAGACAAGCGCATCGCCGCCTTGCACTTCACGCCGCCGGCCCGCACGGACAATTACAGCGCGCAAGTGCTGCTGGAAGTGAGCGATGACCTGAAGCAATGGGACGCCATCGGCACCACCACCCTGAATTGGCTCAGCAACGGCGACACGCAAACCCTGGCCAACGACAGCATCGCCTTTGCGCCGCACACCTTTCGCTACGCACGCCTGAGCTGGCAAGCGGGCGAACCGCTGGCCTTTGCGGCGATCACGGCGCAAGCCATCAGCGAAACGGACATCGCCCCACCGCGCGCCTCCATCGTGCTGCAAGGCGCGCCCGGCACGCAAGACTATGAATGGCGCTATGCCACTCCCCTCGCCATTCCCGCCGACAGCATCGCCCTGCAATTGACGCACAACAATGTGGTGCTGCCCGTGACTCTGGGCGTGTATCGCCAGAACAGCTATGTTCCCCGGCACCGGCTACACCTGCGCCACCAGGCGCGTCCCGCGCAAGGCGCGTATTTTGATCCCCTGCTTAGCACGACGTTTTACCGCATCGGCCTCGATGGCAAGGAGAGGATCTCGGGCGACCTGGCCATGCCCGTGACGCAAACTGGCGAATGGGTGCTGCAGACGGCCAAGGAACACCCGCTCTCCGCCAGCGATGCGCCCGCCTTGCGCCTGGGCTGGACACCGTCCACCGTCATCTTCCTGGCCAGCGGCAAGCCGCCCTATCAACTGGCGTTCGGCAACAGCAACGCCGCCGCCGTCGCGCAGCCCCTGTCGCAGGTGGCGCCCGGCTTCAAGGCAGACGAATTGCTGGCGCTCAAGGCGGCCAGCACCGGCCCGCTCCAGCCCACCGCCGGTGCGGCGGCACCAGCGCTCGCCACAAAGGACGGGGCACCGTGGCGCCTGGCCGCACTGTGGAGCGCACTGCTGTTGGGCGTGGGCGTGCTGGGCTTTTTTGCCTGGCGCTTGCTAACGCAGATGAAGCAGGAACAACAGGAACAAACGGACCAGCAGCAAACGGGGCAACAGAAAACAAATGGTGCAAACCAGCACGACTAAGCACCAGCAAGACTAAGCGCCAGGAATGGTCTTATTGTGGCGTACTGACTGACTGGCTTCATTGCTGGCTTGCTGGCTTACCAACCGGCTTGCTCGCTCACTGCCTTAGCAGCGCCTTGAACGTCTGCGGCATCCACGGCCGCGCCGCCAGCATGAAGCTGATGGCCAGGCGCTCATCGCCGGGCAGACGCGCGTCCTCCTGGTGTTGCTGCGAGAATTCCACCGCCACTTGCTTCAGGCGTTCCAGCAGGGCTGCCGTGGATTTTTTCGACAACATAACATTCACCAGGCGCAACAATTCCGTCTCGCCATCGAACTGCGAATTCAAATAGTCGCCATAGGCTTCCTTTTTGAAATACGTGTGGATGGGACCGTTCGGTATCCAAGCAAACGTGCGCGCCACCAGCAGTTTGACCCGGTTATTCGGCAGCAGTTCCAGAAAACCGATCTTGTCGAGGCGCAGCAGGTATTTCACGGCTTGCGCTTCGCTGATGTCGTAGATGGCGACGATCTGTTCCAGCGGCAGCAGGTTCAGGGCGGACACGGCCACCACGAACAGCCGGGTGTCCTCGAGGATTTCCTTTTCCTGCGCATACGTCAGCCCTGTGATCAGGGTGGGCGTAGCCTGGGCTGACTGCACGGCCAGCGCCAGTTGCTGGAAATCGCTGCCGATGGCCACCAGGATCTGGTCCAGCCGTTGCAGCGTAAATTGCTTCTGCGAAAACATGCGCTTGACGCTGGCTTCGGACACGCCGATGCGCTGGGCCAGCTCGGCATACGTGACGGCGCGCGCTTTCAACAGGCGTTTCAAGGCTTCGATCAAGGCGTGGGTTTGCGGCATGCACTTCCTTTATAAAAATAGCATCGGTTCCGGCGGCAAAAAAGTAGCGTAATACGCTACCTGCGGTATGCCTGCCCGCTACGAGTAGCGTTTTCATTGACCAATTGCCCACAGTCTACAATGATGGCGTTGCCACTTGGCACACTTGAAGGAGAAACACATGAAACGCTTGCTGCCCCTCTGCCTGTCCCTATCGCTGTTGACGCTCTCCGTGGCCGCTCCCGGCCTGGTCCACGCCGCAGCTTCGGAGAACCTGTCGAAAGGCTCGCAAAACCTCAGCCAGGGTTCCGCCGTGGTCGTCGCCGGCTCCATGTCGATGCTGGTCGCTTCCGGCCAGGTGGTCGTCGCCAGCGTGGAAACGGTGGGCGAAGGCATCGTCATCGTGCTGAAAGGCGCTTCCGAGGCGGGTGGCGCGTCCATCCAGATGAGCGCGCAAGCGGCCAAGGGACTGTCGCTGGCGGCCGGCACCGTGGTCAATGTGGTGGCAATGTCCACCGGCCACATGCTGGTCATGTCCGGCAAGGCCATCGCCTTCATCCCGAACGAACTGGGCAAGGCACTGCTGCATCACTCCAAAGTGTAATACCCCAAAAGAAGAACAGGACATCCATGAAACTCGTACTCGCCATTACCCTGCTGTGCGCCGCCAGCCTGACGGCCCAGGCCGCCAACTCCGATACCACCAACGCGTCCGACAATGCCAGCATGGCTTCGGCCATCGTGCTGGTCGGCTCCATGTCGGTGCTGGCCGCCGCCGGTGAAATTGTTATCGACAAGGTGGAAGACGTGGCCGACGGCAGCGTCCTCGTGCTGAAGAGCGTGGCCAAAGGCGCATCCTCCGGCGCCACGGCCTCCGTCAAGCTGAGCCAGAAAGCCATGCAAGGCCTGTCGTTGGCGGCCGGCACGGTCGTCAACGTGGTGGCCGTCTCGACGGGCCACATGCTGGTGCTGTCGGGCAAGGCCATCGCCTATGTGCCGAACGCGTCTGGCAATGCCATCCTCCACCATTCGAAAGCGTGAACCCATGAAACGCCTGACTGCCATTATCATCAGCCTGGCCCTGGCCGGTGCCGCCCATGCGGGGCGCTCGTGCGAGGAAAAGCAAACGGACGCCACCACGCTCGTCAAATCGATGGACCTGGCGCAAAAGACCTTGCAGGCGCTCGATGCCTCGGGCGCGCAAGTGGCGCTGGTGGCGCGCGCCGGCCAGGACTTGTCGAAATACAATTTGCGCTATTCGCACATGGCGCTGGCCTGGCGCGACCACCCGAAGGGGCGCTGGCTGGTGGTGCATGAACTCAATGAATGCGGCACGGCGCAATCGTCGCTGTACAACGAAGGCTTGGGCAATTTCTTCATGGATGATGTGTTCATGTATGAAACCCTTATCCTGATTCCCGGCCAGGATACACAGCAGCAACTGGTGCGCCTGCTGACGTCGAGCACGCCCAAGCGCCTGCATGAGGCGCACTACAATATGCTGGCCTACCCGTTTTCCACCAAGTACCAGAATTCGAACCAGTGGGTGCTGGAAACCCTGGCCGCCGCCAGCAACGAGCCAGGCAAGATCGAAACGCGCGCCGAAGCGCAAGGCTGGCTGCGCAGCGCCAGCTACGCGCCGCAAACGCTCAGCATACCCGCCGCCACGCGCCTGGGCGCGCGCATGTTCCGTGCCAATATCGCTTTTGACGATCACCCTTTTGAGCGCCGCATGACGCGCCAGATCGACGTTGTCACCGTCGACTCCATCGTGCGCTTCATGCGCCAGCGCGAACCGAAGGTGCAGGAAATCGTCGTGCGGGGGAACTAGTCTGGCGCCAGGGCGGACAATAGCAAGACGGGCGCCTGCCCCAGCGGCGCCGTGCTGCACAGCACGATGGACAGCTCGGCATGTGCCACGGTCATGCAGCAGGCCTCCTCCACGCCCAGTTTGTGGCGCGCCTCCGCCTCGCTCCAACGCTGGTAAAAGACCGCCTGACGTTCCTCAGGCGGCAGCTTTTCCAGCTCGCCCGCCACGGCCGCACCAAACGCCTGGCGCGCAAGCGCCAGCACGTCGCGCTGCGGGTCGCGCAGCTCAATATCGAGCCCCAGCCGCGTAGTACTGCTCAGCGCGCAGGCGACCCAGTGGCCGCTGTGCGAAATGCTGAAATAGGGACCGCCGGCGGGTGCCAGCAGTCGCGGCGCCTGACCTGGTCTCTCTTCCAGCACGATGGACTCCGGCGCCACCGCCAATATTTCCCCCATGGCCGCGCGCAGCAAAGCGCGCCCCAGCAGGAACTGGCGCCGTCGCAACGGCCGCACAAAGCGCGTGTATCGGGCCGCTTCCGCTGCACCCAGCCAGGATTCATACTGATGGAGCTGCGCAACAGCGATCGTGCGGATATCGAGCAGGCAGATGCTGGCGCCGGACAGGACTGGGGACATGGCAGCAGATGGATAGGCAAAGGCGCAGTCTGCCACAAATCGGCAGCACGAAGGCAGGTAAAAGAGCACGGCAAAAAAATGGCAGCGCGGTCTCCCGTCGCTGCCATTTTTAGAAACCTCGCTGACGCTTGCGCGCCGTGCCGGTCTTAATTCGTCATGGGTGCCGCGACGGCTTTGTCATCGGCGCCAGTCGGGCCACCTTCGGCACGCACGTAGTTGGCCTTGATATACGCGCTGGTCAGGTTGGCAATGCGCGTCAACATCAGATTGTCATGCACGCCAAACGTAAAACCGGCGGCCATGGCGTCGGCACGCTGGAAAAACTCCGGCGTCGCAACCAGCGCACCCTTGTTATCGCGGATCATGACGCGCATGCGAACGCCCGAACTACCAGCCAATGGCCCCAGGAATACGCGCTTGGCGCCGCTCTTGAACTGGATTTCTTCCACGATCGGCTCAATGGTCAATACGCGGCCATTGGCCGGCGCCGCGTTCCAGGTCCTCAGCGATTCGGCCAGGTCCTTGCGGATGTTTTCGTCGATTTTTGCCATGCCAGCCTGGTTGCCCTTGTAACCCTCGGCAAACACCATCGGCTTGACTTCGATACGGCCAAACGACGAAAACGCCTCGCTCGGTGCCGGATTCTGCGTGGACGATGCCTTGATCGGCGTGGCACAGCCCTGCAACATGGATACTGTCAGCAGTGCGCCAGCCAGGATGGTGGTTCTTGATGCTTTGTACATATTCTCTTTCTATTTTTTATTGGAATAGTTTCCAGGCACCTTGAACTTGGCAAAGGCGCCCGTAACCTGTTTGAACAGCTTCCCTGCTACTTGCTTACTTACAACTTGTTTACTACTTACTTGCTACTTCTTGCTGCTTGATTGGTACTTACTTGCCTGTTTTTAACTTCACGAACTCGCCCTTCAAAGCCACGCCCGTCATCATCGTGCCTTCATGGCATTCGAATTCCGTGGCGCTGGAATTTTCGATGTTTTTGTAATTGCTGACGATATTGACGACGGCGTCGGCGCCCACCGACTGGGCGCGCTTTTGCAGCGCCAGCATGGCCGAGAGGAAGGCCCAGTTGCACGAGGTTTCTGCCGACTTGCCAACGCCATTAGTTTTCTGGCTGGTCTTGTCGCTGCTGATGCGCGTGGCAATCGGAGGTGTTGCCTGGTCGCCGAAATAGAATTTGACGGTATCGCCAAGGCGGGCCTGGGCATCGTTGGCGGACATCGCATTGGCGATCGGCATCATATGTTTGGTATCGCCTGCCTGTGCCGGCAAGACAAACGTCAACGTTGCACTCATGGCTGCCAGGATCATCATTTTTTTCATGCTATTTTCCTCAATAAGTTAGAGATGGTACAAAAGGAAGCACACTTGCCACTTGCGTCAGCACAAGCGGATTTCACGGCCGGTAACGCTTGAAAATCAGCGACGTGTTGATGCCGCCAAAGGCAAAGTTATTCGACATCACGTACTCGCATTCGATGGCCCGGCCTTCGCCGGCGATGTAATCGAGCGGTGCGCATTGCGAGTCGACCTGTTGCAAATTGATGGTGGGCGCAAACCAGCCTTCGCGCATCATCTCGATACTGATCCACGCTTCCAGTGCGCCGCAGGCGCCCAGGGTGTGGCCCATGTAGCTTTTCAGCGAACTGATAGGAGTACGGTCGCCAAACACTTCAAACGTGGCTTGCGACTCGGCGATATCGCCCTGCTGCGTGCCGGTGCCATGCGCATTGATGTAGCCGATATCGGATGGCTGCAAGCCGGCGTCGTCCAGCGCCAGCAGCATCGCCTGGCGCATGGTGACAGCGTTCGGCTGGGTCACGTGGCAGCCATCGCTGTTCGTGCCGAAGCCCACCAGCTCCGCATGAATGGCGGCGCCGCGCGCCTGCGCATGGTCGAATTCTTCCAGTATCAGGCAACCGGCTCCCTCGCCGATCACCAGGCCATCGCGGCTGGCATCGAAAGGACGCGGTGTCGTATGGCCTTCGTCGTTGCGCGTGCTGGTGGCGAACAGGGTGTCGAAGACAGCCGCTTCGGTAGCGCACAGCTCCTCGGCGCCGCCGGCGATCATCGCCAGCTGCTTGCCACCGGCAATCGCCTCGTAGGCATAGCCGATGCCCTGGCTGCCCGAGGTGCAGGCGCTCGAGGTCGTGATGACTCTTCCCGTGACGCCGAAAAACACGCCGATATTCACGGGCGCCGTGTGCGCCATCATCTTGATATAGGTGGTGGCGTTGATGCCCTTGGTGGTGCGCTCTTCCATCATGCGGCCAAAGTCGCCGATGGCGCTGGGCGTGCCAGCGGACGAACCGAAGGAAATGCCCATCTGCCCGCTTTTGACCACGGGGTGCTCAGCCAGGCCCGCGTGTTCCAGCGCCAGTTCGCTGGCGCGCGTGGCCATCAGCGCGATGCGTCCCATGCTGCGCACGGCCTTGCGGTTATAGCGGTCCGTCAGCGCGAACGGCGCGGCCGGTGCGCCCAGTTGCGTATTCAGGCCTTCGTAATCGGCCCATTCGTTCATGCGCACGACGGCGTTGCGGTACTCGCCCAGGCGCTGGCGGATAGCTGGCCAGTCATTACCAATCGGGCTGATGCCGGCCATGCCGGTCACGACTACCCGGCGGCTCATGCCATGCCTCCATTCACGGAAATGACCTGGCGCGTGATGTAGCCCGCCTCCTCGCCGACGAGGAAACTCACGGCGGCTGCCACCTCTTCCGGCGTGCCGACTCTGCGCGCGGGGATCATCTTCAGCGCTTCGTCGAGTGGCACCTCGCTGATCATGTCCGTCTCGATCAGACCCGGCGCCACGCAGTTCACGGTGATGGCGCGCTTGGCCAATTCCAGCGCCAGCGCCTTGGTCGCACCGATGATGCCGGCCTTGGCCGCACTGTAATTGACTTGCCCCCGGTTGCCGATCAGGCCCGAAACGGACGCCATGGTGACGATGCGCCCCGGTTTACGGCGCTGTACCATCGGCATCACCAGCGGGTTCAGCACATTGTAGAAACCATCGAGGTTGGTCTGCAGGACGATGTCCCAGTCCTCGCCCGACATGGCGGGAAATGCATTGTCGCGCGCCACGCCGGCATTGCACACGACGCCGTAATAGCAGCCATGTTCTGCGATGTCCGCTTCCAGCGCGGCGGCTGCCGCCGCACGGTCGCCGATATCGAATTGCAGCACGCGTGCCGCGCGTCCCAGCGCCTGCACCTGCTGCGCCACCGCGTCGGCTTCGCCGCGCGCGCTGCGGCAATGCAGCACCACGTCAAAACCGTCGCGCGCCAGTCGCAAGGCGATGGCCTTGCCGATGCCGCGCGACGACCCCGTCACCAATACACTTTTACTCATGCTGCGCTCCATTCATACTCTCCTGCAGAAATTGCTTTGCATCCTCGGGCTGGAATACCGTAATCGTCGCCTGCGCCAGCACGGCGCCCGCCATCTCGATACGGCACTCGAACGCGCCCAGTCCATTCTCGCCTTGCAAGGCCTGCTGCACATGCACCTGCAGCACGCTGCCGTCCACAAACAAAGGCACTTGCGCTTCGTAGCGCCGCGCCCCCAGCAAAAAACCGATCTTCACGGGTGCCCCGGCCTGGCGCGCCAGGTAGCCCGCATGCGCGGCGATCGCCTGCGCCATGTATTCGATGCCGACCCAGCTACCCACGCCGGCCGACGGCGCGTCATAAAACACGCTGCCGGCATGGATGGCCACTTCGGCGCACAGGTTTTCGGCATCGGCCGACAACACCCGGTCGAGCAACACCATGGCGCCGGAATGGGGCACCAGCTCGCGGATAGTTGGAAAACTCATGCTCCCCTCCCGAACAGCAGGGCGGCGTTCGAGCCGCCAAAGGCAAACGAATTGCTCAGGGCCCAGTCGAGCGGACGCCCCAGCCGCGTACCGGGCAAGGCTAGGCGCAGTGACGGCAGGGACTCATCAGGCACACCATCCCACAGGTGCGGCGGCAGCAAGCCCTCAGCGTTATCGTCCTGCATCGCCAGCCAGCACAGCGCGGCCTCGATGGCGGCCGCCGCGCCCAGCGCGTGGCCTGTCAGCGGCTTGGTGGAGCTGCTCATCGCCGTGGCGCCGAACAGGTCGGACACCACGCGCGCTTCCATCGCATCATTCTGCTGCGTGGCCGTGCCGTGCAGGTTCACATAGTCGACTTGCGACGCCGTAATGCCCGCGCGCGCCAGTGCCTGGGCGATGGCCAGCCGCGCACCACCGCCTTCGGGGTCGGGCGCCGACATGTGGTGGCCATCGGATGATTCGCCCCAGCCGCGCAAGGCCACAGTAGACGGTTGCGCCGTCATCAGGAACAGGGCCGCGCCCTCGCCGATATTGATGCCGTCGCGGTTCGCGCCCAACGGATTGCAGCGTCGCGCACTGACAGAAGCCAACGCGGAAAAACCGGCCACGGTAAAGCCGCACAGGGTGTCGACGCCGCCCGTCAGCACGGCGTCGCACAGGCCCATGCGGATCAGGCGCGCCGCGCTGGCCATCGCCTTGGCGCTCGACGAACAGGCGCTCGAATGCACGAGGGCCGGGCCGTCGATGCCCAGTTCATCAGCCAGCATCAGGGCCGGCGACGCCATCTCCTGTTGCCCGTAGTGGAAGGCATCCGGCAAGCCGTCGCCCGCCACATGCTGGCCGATCGCGCCTTCCGTCTCGGCGATGCCCGACGTGCTGGTGCCGATCACCACGGCCACGCGGTCCGCGCCGTAACGGGCGATGGCCTGCTCCACGGCCGGGCGGATCTGCGCCAGCGCCGCCAGCGCCATCCGGTTATTGCGGCTGCGCGCGGCGATGCCGTGCTGCGCCACCGATGGCAAGGGCACATCGACCACGCCCAGCGGCAGCACGCGCCCCGGCGTGTAGGTGTCGACGGGCACCACGCCGCTGTGCGCTGCAAACAGGCGCGCGCGCACTTCTTCGCAACTGGCGCCCAGCGCGCAGATGATGCCGCAGTCATTCAGATACACAGTCAAGCCATTCATTCAGCTTCCTTCCGGGGCGTTCTGTATCGTCAGGCGATAGCGGTAGCGCAGGTTGTCGAGCACCACCGTGCCGCTCCAGCGCGGCATGCCGCTGTAGTCGATCACCGTCACCGCCTCGTCATGCAAGAACAGGGTGCGGCGCAAGCCGCTGTCCTCGATGCGCCAGCCAGCCGGCAGGGCTTGAGCGATCGCCTCGCGCGGCCACAGGGTCAGTTGCATGTCTTCCAGCACGTCCTCGGCGCGCACCTGCACCGGCAGCATCAGGTGGCGCCAGGAGGTCATGTCCTTGCCGTCGTAATGCAGCGACAGCACGCGCTGGCCGAACGCCAGTCCCACCAGATCGAGATGCGACGGCTCCACTTCCAGCGCCGCATCAAGTTCGTCGATGCGCCCCGCCCGTTCGACGACCAGGTGCTGCTGCACGCTGACCGTGGCGCCCAGCGCCTGCGGCGCCAGCTTCAGTCCCAGGCGCGCCGGCGTGGAGGACGGTGCGCTGGCGCAGCCGGCCAGCAGCGCCAGCATCAGTGCCGCTATCGATGATTTACATTGCAAAGCCATCAGGCCACTCCTGCGGCATCGGCCGCCTCTGTATTACGGTGATCGTGATCGGCTTCGGCTAAGCACGGCGACAGCAACCACACCAGCGCCGTGCCGATCAGCATGGTCAGACCAAACGCCTGCAATGCGGCCGTCTTGCTCAGTGCCAGCAAGCCAAAAGACAGAATGGTATTCGCCGCCGACAGGCCCACGGCCAGCCATGGCGTGTTATTGCGGCGGTCAGGGTGCTCCTGCATGAAGATGCCGTAGTCGACGCCGACGCCCAGCAGCAGCATCAGCGCCAGCACGTGGAACAGTTGCAGCGGCATGCCCAGGTAGCCCAGCAAGGCCAGGGCCGCCACGCTGGCCAGCGCCGTGGGCGCCAGCACGCGCCAGGTGCGGCGCCGGTAGCGTGGCAGCAGCAAGCCGAAGACCACCAGGTAGGCGCCCAGTACCACGGCGCCCATATAGACGCGGTAGCGCCCCAGCACCGAAGAAATCTCGGCCACCTTGTCGACCCACTGCACGCCGGGCAAGCCGTCGCCCGCCTTCGCCAACAGGGGAATGGCCGCATACTGCATGCCGCGCAAGGCGACGATGGAGGCATAGCCACCTTCCACTTTGTCCAGCCACAGGTGGCGCCATGGCTCGCTGGCCGGCACCTTCAGGAAGGCATTGATCGACAGCGGCGCACCCGCTTGCGCCAGCTTTGCGCGCACGGTATCGGCCCATTCCGGGCCTTCATCGACCGACTGCGCCAGCAGGTCGAGCGCGGCGCCCGGTTGCAGGATGGCCGCATCGAGCAGCGCGCGGCGCGCCATCTGCGTTTGCAGCGACGGCACCCAGTTCGACATGGCCTGGTAGCCGCTGATGTGCTTTTGCGCGATCAGCGGCAGCAGGCGCTGCTTCAGCGCTTCTTCGCGCTGCAGCACGGCTTCCGCGCTATCGCCGCGCACCAGGTAAAACTGCACCGGCGTGGGCCCATCGAGCAATTTGCTCAATTTGATCTGGTCGCGTATCAGGTGCGCGGGCGGCGTTTGCAGCAAGCGGATATCGTCGTTGACGCCCAGGCGGCTGATGCCGAAGAGCGCAAACAGGGCAAACAGCACGCCGCCAATCAGGGTGGCGCGGTTGGCCCGCAACAGCGGCCAGCGCGCGCGCGCCGCGCCATACTGCCTGACCAGCGCGCCGCTCTTCAAGGTACCACCGCCGATCAGCGCGGGGAACCAGCACACCACCGTCAGCCAGGCAAACACCAGGCCCAAGGCGGAAAACACGGCCATGTGGCGCAAGCCGGGAAATGGCGTCAGCGCCAGACCCATATAGCCGATGACGGCGGCCAGCAGGGTCAGGCACAGGCCCGGCAGCAGGCGGCGCAGCAAGGTGCGCGAATCGAGCGCCGGATCGGCACCCAGGCGGTTGCAGAGAAAATAAATGCCGTAGTCCTGCGCCACGCCGATCAGGCTAGCGCCGAATACCAGGGTCATCAGGTGTATTTTTCCAAACAGCAGCCAGCACACGGACAGGGAACCCAGGCAGCCGATGCCGATCGACAGCAGGATCAGCGAGATCGGTTTGAACGAGCGGAAGGTGAACCACGTCAGCAGGATGATGCCGGCCAGGGAACCCAGACCGATGGTCGACATTTCGCCCGCCGCCTGGCTGCTGGCCGCCGCCGCATGCAGGATCACGCCGGCGCTGATGATTTCCACGCCGGGCACGGCCAGCCGCGCCGCCGCCTCGGCTTGCGCCAGCGCGGGCAACACGCTTTCCTGCGCGCCCAGCGAAAACGCGGGCAGGCTCAAGGTCATCGGCAGCAGCACATACTGGCGCTCGCCGTCGGCGACGAACAAATGGCCGTCACGCGGACGCACGGGCGTTTCCTGTGCGCGTTCCTGCACCCAGCCGCCGAACAGGCCGAACGGATCGTCCTGCCAGGCGCCCAGTTTCGGTCCGCCGAAAGGACTGTAGAGCTGACTGAGCGCAGAGTCGCGCCAGAACGCGGGCGCTTCCTGGCGCAGCTGCGTTTCCTGCGGCGCCGTCAGCAAGGTCAATCGATGCTTCTTGAACAGCGCCAGCCAGTCGTTCTGCGTCTGCTCGTCGAGCGGCGTGGACTGGAACAGGCCAGCATGGCGCGCCAGCACGGCCCCGTAGGCATCGGCCGCTTTTTTGGCCTCGGTCCAGTCGGGCGCACCGACCAACACCACCACGCGCTGCTGCGCCGCGTCCACCATATGCGTAAACGAAGCCTGCAGCACCGGATCGCGCTCCTGCACCGGCAGCAAGGCGAGAATATCGGTTTCGGGCGCGATGCGCTTGCCCAGCCACAGATAGGCGTTATGCGCCAGCAGCAGCGCCACCACCAGCGCCCAGGCGATAGCGAGCAGGCGCCCGGCGTTGCGGCTGCGGTTTGTCAGAGAAGTCAAAACAGGGCCGCCTCTTGCGCCGTGATGGCGGACGGTCCCGTTTCAATCGCCGAGAACACGATACTGGTGCGGTCGCCGCTTGCCTCGCTGATGCTGATGTTTTTCACGAAGGCGCCGCCGTCGAGGCGGATACTGCCGATGGCCTTGGCCAGCGCCGGCTGGCGCGCCTTCAGCGCCACCTGCCAGGTGCCGCCATCGATGCTGCCGTCCACTTCAAACAGGGTGTCGAGCTGCGCCAGGTCGCCGGCCAGCAGCGAAAACAGCACGCTGTTGATCATCTTGACCACCGGCTCCGTCTTCGCGTCCAGGCGCATGGCCACGCGCTCGCCCTGGAAATGCACGATCTCGTCGCGCGTCAGGCGCAGGGTATTCGGAAACGGCTGCAAGGTCCGCCACAAAACGCCCTTGCCAGCCACCACGCAAAAGCGGCCATTCGACGCCAGCGCCTTCTTCATGCCAGCCAGTTGCTTGCTCTGGTCAAAGCGGCCGCACAGCTGCTGCGGCTTGGCCAGCATGGCCTCGATCTTCGCCACAGGCGCGGCCGCATGGACCGGCACCGTCGCCAACAGGCACAGACTCGCCAGCAAAACTTTAAATTGTTTTTTCATACGGCCTTTAATCCCAATTTTTCAAACAGTATGGGCGGCGAAGCAAAACACATCTCGCCGCTGGCGATATCGACGGCCACCTGCGTCGTGCTGGCGCGGTTCAGGCGCTTGCCCGTCGCGCTGTCGCTGACCAGGTACTCGATTTTCAGGCGGTCTTCCCATTCCACCAGGTCGGCGCGCAGGGTCAGGCGCTGGCCAAAGGTAGCTGGCGCCACATAGCGCAAGTGCATGTCGATCACTGGCCAGGCATAGCCGGAGGCTTTCATGTCGACGTAGTTGTAGCCGATGCTGTCGAGCAGCGCGCAGCGCACCACTTCGAGGTATTTCACATAGCGGCCGTGCCAGACGATCTCCATCGGGTCCAGGTCGAAGAACTGCACCTGCATCTCCACTTCGGCATGCCAGCGGCTGGGCGTGGCCTTCTTGCCGCGCACTTTATGCGTCTCAGTCATTCCCGACTCCGTACAGTGGCCAGGCTTGTGCGCGTATGCGTTCGAGCAGCACGCGCAGTTCCGGGTCGAGTCGGCGGTCTTCCTCGACGGGCACGATATCGGCGGCCAGCGCCTCCATCATCGCCGCCAGCGCCGCTTGCGGCGGCACGTCGGGATTGACCTTGCAACGGAGCCAGACACCCTGGCGCACGGCAATCAGAAGGGCCGCGGCAACCTGCTCGCACAGTTCCAGCACGCGCAGGCAGTCGCGCGCGGCGATGGTGCCCATGCTGACCTTGTCCTGGTTGTGGCATTCGGTCGAGCGTGAAAACACCGAGGCTGGCATGGTCAGTTTCAGCGCTTCGGCGGTCCAGGCGGAGGCGCTGATCTGCAATGCTTTCAGGCCGTGGTTGATGGCCGCACGCGGACCGGTGGCGCCCGACAGGTTGGCCGGCAAGCCCTGGTTGTAGCGGCTGTCGACCAGCAAGGCCATCTGGCGGTCCAGCAAGTCGGCCAGGTTGGCCACTGTGTTCTTCATGCTGTCCATGGCGAAGGCAATATGACCGCCGTAGAAATGGCCGCCATGCAGCACACGCTCGCCTTCGGCGTCGATGATGGGATTGTCGTTGGCGCTATTGAGTTCATTCTCGATCGACGAACGCAGCCACGGCAAGGCGTCCGCCAGCACGCCGATCACGTGCGGCGCGCAGCGGATCGAATAGCGGTCCTGCAGCCGCTTGCCGTTGCGTTCCCAGGAATCGGTGGGCAGATCGGCACGCAGCCAGGCCGCCACCTGCTGCATGCCGGGATGCGGCTTGACGGAGAACAGGGTTTCATCGAAGTGGTGCGCGTTGCCATCGAGCGCAAACGAGGCCATGGCCGTGATGCGCGTCGTAAGGCGCGTCAGATACTCGGCGCGCTCATACGCCAGGCAAGCCAGCGCCGTCATGACGGCCGTGCCGTTCATGATCGCCAGGCCTTCTTTCGGGCGCAGGCGCAGTGGCGTGATACCCGCTTCGCGCAGCGCCTGTTCAGCCGGCACCTGTGCCCCGTCACGCCACACTTCGCGTTCGCCGCACAATACCGCCGCCAGGTAGGACAGGGGCGTCAGGTCGCCGCTGGCGCCGACCGAGCCTTCCGATGGAATCAACGGCAGCAGGCCGGCGTCAAGCAGGCGCGCGATCTGCGCCAGCAGTTCCACGCTGACGCCGGAAAAACCCTTCGAGAGCGACGCCAGGCGCGTAGCCATGATGGCGCGCGTCTGCGCCGGCGTGAAGAATTCACCGAGGCCGCAGCCGTGATAGGTGTACAGGTGGTGCGGCAGCTCGGCCACCAGTTCCGGCGGCACGGTCACGGTGCACGAATCGCCATAGCCCGTGGTCACGCCATAGATGGTGCCGTCCTCTCGCAGCAGGCGGTCGAGGAAATCGGCGCCGCGCGCGATCGCCGCCAAAAAGACAGGATCGCTGGACAGTTCGGCGCTGGCCCGGCCATGCGCGATGTCGGCAATGTCTTCGATGCGCAGGCGCTCGCGGTCGAAGCGGACGGTACGCCGGGTGTTTTTCAGGTCAGCGAGTTGCATCGGGAGTATCCAGTCTTGAAGTATCGGGGAGTTGCCAAAAATCGTAGAAGTTGAACCATTCCAGCGGCGCGCGCAGGCAATGGCGCTGCAGCCTTGCCGCGTAATCGGCCACCAGTTCGGCCAGCATCACCTCGCGTGCCTTGCGCGGCAGATGCAGCGACTCGCGGAACAGTTCGAAGTGTACTTCGGAGCACTGGCCGATGCGCATGGAAAACAGCAGGTACACGGGGCATTGCAGCACGCTGGCCAGCACATATGGACCGATCGGAAAGGCGGCCGGCTGACCAAGGAACGGCGCCACCGCCACGCGCGGCTGCGGCGAGACGGGAACACGGTCACCGGCGATCACCACGAACTCGCCCTGCGCCACCTTTTCCGCCAGCAGCATGGCCGTGGCAGGGGTGATTTCCGTCACCTGCATGAGATTGAGCTGGCTGTCAGGATTGAGACGCTCCAGCATGCGATTGAACGCTTGCGCATGGCGCGTGTGCACGAGCACCGTCAGCTTCAAGCGCGTATTGCGCTGCGAGAGTACGCGACACAGATCGAGGTTGCCCAGGTGGGCGCAGATCAGCAAGGCGCCGCGCCCCTCGTCCAGGCAGCGGTTGACACCATCTTCGCCATCGACGCCGTGCAGGCTCACGCTACGCGTATCGTACAGGCCACCCCATAGCAGCATCTTGTCGAGAATGGTTTCCGCAAACGTGGCGAAGTGCCGCAGCACGCTCAGGTTTTCCGGGCCACCGCATGCCGCGACGCGACGCAAGTAGGCTCGCGAAACGCGGCGCGCACGCGGCTTGGTCAGCACATACCAGGCCAGCACCGGATACAGCACGATGCGGAAAGGCCAGCGGCCGAAGACGCGGCAGATCCAGAACAGCAGGCGCATGCCGGCCACGAAGCTGACTTCATTGAAGCCGGACCAGTGCCCGCGCGTCTGGTGCGATGCTGCAGTCATCGCGCGCGCCAGTGGCGGGCCAGCAGGCGCGGTGCGCGCCACAGCATGCCGAAAAACAGACGCGCGTGCATGCGCGAAATCAGCACGTTGTCGCGCCACAGCTGAAAATGCGAGACGCCGTCGCTAGGATAACCCACGCGCGTCGGCAGATTCGCCATCGGCAAGCCATCCCAGTACAGGCGCACCAGCACATCGGTGTCGAAATTCATGCGCTGTCCCAGTACGCCACGCTGCGCCAGCGCCATCAAAGGCGCCAGCGGGTAGACGCGAAAACCGCACATGGAATCACGGATCTGCAGCGACAGGGTATTGATCCATACCCAGACGTGCGTCGCATAGCGGCCGTAGTAGCGCGCCTTGGGTACCGAGGCGTCGTACAAGGGGTAACCGATCACCACCGCTGCAGGCGTGGCTCGCGCCTGCGCCAGGAAGCGCGGCACATCGTCCGTTTCATGCTGGCCGTCCGCGTCGATCTGCAGCGCATGGCTATAGCCGTGCGTGTGCGCATGGCGGCAGCCCGTCAGCACCGCCCCACCCTTGCCCTGGTTGTGTCCATGGCGCAGCAGGGTCACGCGCGACGGATGCGCGGCGGCCAGTGCGTCGAGCGTGCGCGCGCCGGCGTCAAAGCTGCCGTCGTCGACGAGGATCAACGGCACGCCATGCGGCAGCAGGCGCTGCACCACGGCGCCGATCGCGTGTTCATGGTTGAACACGGGAATCACGATGCAGGGGTGAAAACGCACCTCAGTCACCATGCGCTCCGGCGCGGCCAAAGCGCAGCAGCGAATGACAATAACCGATACCGTCGCGCGTGGTCAGCAACTCCAGGCCGGCGGCTTGCGCCAGGCGGATATAGTCGGTGCTCTGGTAAATCTTGCTGTTGCCGCTGGCCATGGCCGTGAAGTACGGCGAGGTGTTGATCAGGCAGTAGGCGGCGATATCGTACTGCTGGCGGTCCCAGAAGGTATCCATGATCAGCACCTGCCCGTTCGGCCCCAGCGCCTGCGCCACTCGGCGCAGGATGCTGGCGATGGCCGGCTCGCTGAAACAGCTGAGAAATTGGCTCATCCAGATCAGATCCATGCCGGCCGGCAGCGGCGCCGCGTCGTCGAGCAGGTCGCAGGCGTGCAAATGCGCCCGTTCGCGCACGCCAGCGTCAGTCAAGGTCCGGTCGGCTACCGCCAACTGGCGTTCCAGGTCGACCAGGTGCAGTTCCACGCCCGCATGGTAGGCCAGCGCGGCACTGGCGAACTTGCCAGTATTGGCGCCGATGTCCATGATGCGGCGCGGCGCCGTGGCGAAGACGTCCGGGAATATCTCGGGGAAGGACGTATCTGAATAATGGTGATCAAAGGCGAACCAGCTTCCCTTGGCCGGCTCCGACAGCGCCGACAGGCCCTGGTACAGGGTGGGCCAGTCGCCCAGCGCGGCCAATCCCAGCGGCTGCTCGGCGTCAAGCGAGCGGTCCAGATCGAACAAGCCCTGGTAGCAGACGTCATGCATGAAATCCAGGTTGACCTGGGTGATGCTATCCGTCAGCATGCAAAAACCCACCTTGTCGAGCACATAGGCACCATCGCGCAGCGAGACGACGCCGGCCGACAGACACGATTCCAGCGCCACCTTCAGCGCATATTCCGTCCAGCGGCCGCTGGCGGCCATGTCGGAAATCGTCAGACCGCTGTGCCCCGTGTCGGCCAGCGCCTGCAGCATGCCGCGCTTCCAGGCATAGCGCACGCATTGAAAGACGACAGGGCCGAAAGCGATTTTTTGCGCCTCGAAACGGGCGGCAAAGGCGGTCTGGCGTTCGGGTGAGAATTTTTTATCTAACATGCGCTCGCTGCTGGAGTGGGTATATCGGCGCCGCCAGCGGGAACGGCAGCGGCATTCGGGTGAAACAGGATGCGGCCGCTGGCATGCTGGCCGGCGTCCGACAGATAACGAAATTGCAGGCTGGCCTTGAGCGCGTCATATTCCAGCGCCAGGCGCACCGGCCGGTCCGGCAGCACCGGCTGCTGGAATTTCAGGGCATGCATGGCGCGGAAATGCATAGGCAGGTCCAGATGCTGGCGCGCGAAGTGCAGCGCCCACTCCACTTGCACCACGCCGGGCAGCAAGGGCGCGCCCGTGAAATGGCCATCGAAATAGAACAGATTCGCGGGTACGCGCAGCTCGAACAGCAGCTGTGGCGTTGCACACGCGATATCGCTCTCGATCAGCTGCGCGTGCGGCAGGCGCGGCTTTTCCAACAACGCCAGCAGCAGCGCCTGCGTCGTCTTGCCCTGCGCATTGATGGGCAATTGTTCCAGGTAGCGCCAGCGGCGCGGCAAGGCAACGGCGTCGATCTGGCCGCCCAGCGCCGTTTGCAGCTGGCGGTTCAGGGCCAGCTTGCCTTCGGCGTCGAGCAGCGCGCGGCCGGCAGCGCTGCAGACGATAAAGGCGGCCACCTTCTGACGCTCGCCAGCCGGCGCATCGCACAGCAGTACGCGCGCGTCCAGCACCAGCGGCGTGGCCAGCAATGCCGCTTCGATGGCATTGAGGGAAATGCGTTTTTCTTCGATCTTCACGATGCGGTCGCTGCGTCCCAACAGCTGGAAGTGTCCTGGCGCCGTTTGCCGCGCGCGGTCGGCCAGGCCTAACCAGCCATCGTCGGCCAGGTGCGCCGAACGCACTTCCAGCGCGCCGTCGTCCAGCAGGCGCCAGTCCACGCCAGGAAAACCTTGCCAGCTCTCGTCGTCAGGGCGCTCTGGCTCGCGCTGGCGCCAGGCTACGCCTCCCGTCTCTGAGCTGCCATAGATTTCGCGCGGCACGCAGCCTAGCAAGTTCCCCGCCGCCAGCGCGCTGTCCAGGGCCAGCGGTCCACCCGAGGAAAACACGGCGCGCAGCTGCGCACGCGCGCCGGACCAGTCCAGGTATTCCGGCAGCCGCTTCAGGTGCGCGGGGCTGGTGGCTAGCACGCACGGACCGTTCGCCAGCAAGGCGGCCAGCTGTTCGGGGTAGTCCACGCTGTGGGCATGCACGGCACGCCCGGCGGCCAGCGGCCACAAGACCTTGAACAGCAAGCCGTAGATATGCTGGTGCGAGACCGTGGCGACGACGGCCGCGCCATCGGCATGTTCGCCAAACAGCTGTTCCAGCGTGGCCACCTCGCTGGCCAGTTGCGAGAGTTTTTTTGGAATGGCTTGCGCCGCGCCCGTACTGCCGGAGGTGTACACCACCAGCGCCGGAAAATCGGCGGCAAGCTCCGTCCACACACGCTCGGCAAGGCTGTCCGCTGGCAGGGGCAGCGGCGCATGCACTGCCGGGAACTGTCCCAGGAAACCATCGACGGACGCAGCCAGGGAAGCGCAGCTGGCCGGCAGCGTATCGGCTGTCAGCCAGACGGTCTTGCCCACCTGCCAGGCACCCAGCAAGGCGGCGCCAAACTCGATGCTGTCGTCCAGGTACAGGGCGAAATGGCGGCCAGCCTGACGTTCCAGCAAGCCGGCCCAGGCGCACATGCGCGCCGCAAAGTGGGCGTAATCGAGCACCGCGCCATCGCGCCAGCCCACGGGCATGGCCGACGGGCGGCCGTGCATGGACAGCGCAAGGCGCGCCAGCGAGGAAATCGGTGGATGTGCTTCAGGCACAGGAACTTGCGGCAACGATGATTCAGGCATGGTGCAAACGCTTAAAACGCAGGCGGACGAGATACTCGCCGCCAAATAACAGGGCCATCAGGATATAGGCGATGACGCCCGTGTACAGCGACCAGACGGCTTCGCTCGCCCACAGTGCCGTGCCCAGCGCGATGCCGCCATTGATGATGAAAAAACCGCACCAGACTTGGGTCACGCGACGCGTATAGTGCACGGCGGCGGGTGGGAAATCCTTCTCGCGCAAGCGCGCCAGGCGTTCCACCACCGACGGCGGCGCCCACAGGCTGTAGCCGAAGGTGGCCAGCAAGACGACGTTGACCAGTACCGGATACAGTTTCAGCGGCAGCAGCAGGTTACTCCACACGGTGATGGCGGCCAGCAGCAGCGCGGCGGACACCGACCAGCGCGCGGCGCGCTGCAGTTTCAGCGCGGGCAAACGACAGGCGACAGCCAGCAACAGCAGCAGCGCCAGCCAGCGCGGCTCGACCTGGCCGTGACCGAACCAGATCGCCAGCGGGTACAGTACGGTCAGCAGCAACGCGACGGCATTGAGCAGCACGCGTTATGCCGCTTGTTCCGACACCGACATCGCGCGCAGCGCCTCGACCACATCGTCGATCGTGCGGATGGTCTTGAACACTTCCGGCTGCAGGCGCTTGCCCGTCAGTTGCTTCAGCTTGACCGCCAGGTCGACCGCGTCGATGCTGTCGATATCGAGTTCGGCATACAGATTCGACTGAGGCGTCAGCGCCGTCGGATCAAGCTCGAACATTTCGGCCAGCAGCTGCACTACCCATGCATACAGTTCATCGCGGCTCATTGCGCTCATATCTACCATTTTGCTGCTCCTTACTTCTTTCTGTGAGTGTCAACCATCGCCGCCAGCGCCCGTACCGAGGCAAAGTGGCGGCGCGTATCGGCCGAATCGGCCGACAGGGAAATGCCGTATTTTTTTTGCAGGGCGACGCCCAGTTCCAGCGCATCGATCGAATCGAGTCCAAGGCCCTCGACAAACAGGGGCGCATCCGTATCGATATCGGTAGCGCTCATGTCTTCCAGTTGCAGCGCCTCGATGATCAGTTCCTTCACTTCTTGTTCAAGCATGTTGTTCCTGTTTCCCGCTAAAGTAATGTTGCAAATGAGTGGTCAAGGTACGCGCCGCCATTACGTCGCTGGCACCACCGCCGGTAAACTCGTCGATCGCCATGTCGTCCTGCACGACGATCTCGAAATGCGCACGGCGCGCCGGCACGCGCCACCATGGCTCACCCTTGCCCAGGGTCCTGGGCAGGCACCGTATCAGCACGGGCGTCACGTCGCGGCGGCCGCGCACGGCAATATTGGCCGCGCCCCGCTTCAGGACTACTTCGCCGCTGCACGGCGTGCGCGTGCCTTCCGGGAAAATGATCAGGTTATTGCCGCGCTCCAGCGATGCCAGGCAGGCGTCCACCAGTTCGGCGCCGCCCGTGTTGTTGATATAGCCTGCCGCGCGCACGGGACCACCCGTAAACGGGTTATTCCACAAATCGGACTTGACGATACAATCGGCCTGCTTGACATACGCCATCAGGAAAATCGTGTCGATCAGGGTCGGATGATTGGCCAGGATCAGCAAACCGCCGCGTTCCAGCTTGTCGAGACCGCGCAAGTCATAGCGCAGCACGCCGAGAAAACGCATCAGACCGATATACAAGCGAAAACTCCAGCGGATGATGGCGCGCGCACAGGCAATGCGCGTCTCGCGCCGCCACACCAGCACCTGCAGCACGGGGAACACCACCACGCGCAGCAGCAAACCACCCAGCCCGAAGGCGGCAAAACTGACCGCAGTCGCGAGAGTACGCCAGCCTATCGATATGCCGGCGCGGGCAGTCTCCAGCCTAAGCATGGCGGCTCCAGCACCATGTCAGGCGGTTGGCCGCATGCTCGAACGTGCGAACCTCACCGAGCATGAATCGCAACACGGCCAGACTGCCCGGCATGGCGCCGGCGGCAACCGCCAACGCATCATCACTGCCGCGGGCGCGCCACGTCAGGCTGAAAGCGGTACCCGGGGAAGCCTCGGCCTGCAGCAGCCAGGCAAACGCATGCGGCTGTTCATGACAGTCTTCAAAAACCTCGAATGGTACTGGCAAGGGACACTCCGCCAGCACCAGCAATACCTGCGTCGCGCCGTCGGCCAGCAAGCCACACGCCTCGATCACCGCGGCCTCGAGGCTGGCAGCACCGGCGGCGACGGCCAGCTGATTCGCCGTATCGGCGCGGGCGATGGAAAACAGACCTGCGCTGGCATTGTGCACGGCCATGCCGAACGCCGTCGGCGATAGGGGTTCGCTCTGGGCCAGCGCCGATAACAGTTCGACGGCGCGCGCCACCTCGCCATGGCGAGAACAAAAGACGAGCGGAATATCGCGCTGTTCGCCGAGGCAGGCGTACGCCACTTCGAGCGCCATCTTGCCCAGCTGACCAGCGCGGCGGCGCAGCATCGGCGCCATCGCACGCACGCCCGGCTCGCCGGCAGCAGTAATCGGTGCGGCGGACAAGGCGCTTTGCGCCCACTCGTTCCATTGCTGCGGCGTTTCCAGGCCTGGCGCCCAGGCGGCATGTCTGACGATTGAAAAACGGACACCATCGGTGCGCATATGCATTTTCCTGAGCTCAAAAAAAGGGCGAACTCACGTCAAAACTGCGCAAAAAGCCTCGCCGGCGTTCTTTTCAAATTATAAACGAAGGAAGTAAAAATAACTAAAATAAATGGCCATGCGGCAACTTTTTAAATGTAAATACAAAACCCGTATTTTAAAGAATGTCTGGCTTTAGTTACTATTTGTAACACTCTCATCCATTATTTTCCGATGGAAAAATAGGCATTCTCCGGCAAACCGTCAGCATTCTCGGGACGGGTGTTTTTTATCCACGATCAAAATAAGAAGCGCATGCCACACATAGAGCGTTGTTTTTAGATAACACGCGCAGCATGCGCAACGGTGCGGCAAACACAGCCGTCGAACATGACTGGCCAATGCGCCGCCAAGATGGAAAGGCCCGGAAAAACGGGTATCAAGATATTACCCACGCATGCATCATCGAGGATTAACGCCGGGCGCAGCAAGGACAATACAGAGCGTTTGCTTTATGCAAGTTTCAGCCGGCGGATTCAACTCTGGCGGCTTTGTCTTGTCAACAGGGAAAAGAATGGATCGGTCAGCAATACTAGCGCCACCATGCGCCACCCACGGTCATGGCAAAGAAGGCGGCGGCATGATCGACGCCAGAGAGGCACCGCAGCGGCATGGCGCCAGACGCCACCAGCGCCAGCGCGAACAGCACGGCGCCGGCGATTTACGGTGTATAGATAGTGAGGACGGCCAGTACTGGCGCTGTGAAATACAGGCCCAGGGCCGTGCCGATGGCGCACTGGCCCGCCTCGCGCACGCGCACGGGGCAGGCCAGTTCGCGCCCTGCCAGGCGCAGCGCGGCCCTGGCAAACAGAGGACAGATGCCAAACCGGTGGCCAGCGCGGCACAGACTGCGCGCCAGCGTGGCCACCTAGGCACCATTAAAACACCCAGAGCTTATCGGCCGGCATGTGCAGCCAGTACTTGCCAGCCTCGAGCTTGTGGCGCGAATATGCGCGCAGGCTGATGTTCTCGGCGCCACCGCGCTCGAACAGGCATTCCCAGCGGTCGCCCAGGTACATGCAGGTCAGGAGCGGCAGCTCGATGGCGTTGTCCACCTGCGTGGCGCTGATTTTCACTTCCTCGACGCGTATCATGGTGGTGACTTCCGTGCCCACGTTGGCGCCGCGCGCCACGCCCTGCATGGGGGCGCCGTCGACCAGCAGGCGCACCTGATTGCCTTCGCGCTGCACCACCTTGCCGGGCAGGCGGTTGTTGCTGCCCATGAATTCGGCCGTAAACAGGGTGTCCGGCGTTTCATACATGCTTTGCGGCGTGCCCTGCTGCTCGATCTTGCCGTTATTGAGCAGCAAAATACGGTCGGAAATGGCCATTGCCTCGCCCTGGTCATGCGTCACCATCAGGGCCGACAGGCCCAGGCGCACGATCAGTTCGCGCAGGAAGGCGCGCGCTTCCTCGCGCAGCTTGGCGTCCAGGTTCGACAGCGGTTCGTCGAGCAGGATCACGGGCGGGTTGTATACCAGCGCGCGGGCGATCGCCACGCGCTGCTGCTGGCCGCCGGACAGCTGATGCGGGTAGCGCTCGCCCAGGTGACCCAGGCCCAGCTGCGTCAGCACTTCCTTGATGCGCGCGGCGATCTCCGTGCTGCCCATCTTGCGCAATTTGAGGCCGTAGGCGACGTTGTCGAACACGGTCTTGTGCGGCCACAGCGCGTACGACTGGAACACCAGTCCCAGGTTGCGGTGCTCGGCCGGCATCTCGAAGTGCTTCGCGCCGTCGAAGACATTGCGCTCGCCGATCTGGATGGTGCCCGCCTTCGGGCTTTCCAGCCCGGCCACGGCGCGCAGCAAGGTGGTCTTGCCGCTGCCCGAAGGCCCCAGCAGGGCGACCACTTCGCCTTTTTGCAGGTGCATCGAGACACCCTTCAGGATCTGGTTGGCGGCAGCGCCGGTGCCGTAGTCCAGGTACAACTCATTGACGGTCAATTCATTCATGATGTGGTCTCAGTTTTTGTATTTAGTTATGCAACTTGACGCCAAAGCGCAGCGCGATGCCCAGGCCGATGGCCACCAGGGTGATATTGATGAAGGACAGCGCCGCCACCAGGTCGGTCGAGCCGCCTGCCCACAGCGACACCAGCATGGCGCCGATCACTTCCGTGCCTGGCGAGAGCAGGTACACGCCCGTCGAGTACTCGCGCTCGAAGATCAGGAACACCATCAGCCAGGCGCCCAGCAAGCCGTATTTGATCAGCGGCAGCGTGACGTCGCGCGTCACCTGGCCGCGGCTGGCGCCGACGGCGCGCGCCGCCTCTTCCAGCTCCGGTCCCACCTGCAGCAGCGCGGTGGAAATGAGGCGCATGCCGTAGGCCATCCACACCACCGAATAGGCGAGCCACAGTGCGAAGATCGTCGAGCGCAGTTCGCGCAGCACGGGGATCACATGGCCGCTCAGCCACAGGGCCACGCCGTTGTCCATGCCTTTCAATATGCCGTCGAGCCAGGCCGGCACGAACAGGAACACCCACAGGAAGGACAGGCCGGCCAGCAGGCCAGGCACGGCGCGCGGCACCAGCACGCTGTAGTCGAGCAGGCGCGTGATGCCGTCCTGCTTGCGGTGCATGGCCAGCGCGATGAAGCTGTAGCAGCCCACGGCCAGCGCGCCGCCGACGACGCCGATCAGGATGGTGTTGACGATGCCGCGCACCAGCGAGGGCTGGTCGAAGATATCGCGGAAATGCTGCAAGGTCAGCACGTCGGCCAGGTGCACGCCCTCGCCCCAGTACTGCACGAAGGAGCGCAGCACGATGCCGCTCAAAGGCAGGATGATGGTGAAGATCAGCCAGCCGGCCAGCAAGGCAAACGCCAGCCACTTCCAGCGGCCCAGCGGCATGGCCTTGCTGCGCGCGCCCTTGCCTTTGATCGACACATACTTGTTTGCCGATTTCAGCAGCCAGCGCTGTATCATCACCAGCGGCATGGTCACCATCACCAGGCACACGGCGACGGCCGCCATCAGGTGGTACGACGGCGTGCCCAGTTTATTCGTCAGCTTGTACAGATAGGTCGGCAGCACCAGATGGCCTTCCGGATCACCAAGCACCAGCACCAGGCCGAACACTTCGAAGCCGAGGAAGAACACCAGCACGCCCGCATATGCCAGCGCCGGCATGATCATCGGCAGCGACACATTGAGCATCACCTGGATCGGCGAGGCGCCGGCCACGCGGGCCGCTTCTTCCACGTCCGAGCCCAGGCTTTTCAGGGCTGACGAGGCGTACAGGTAGACGTGCGGCACGTGCGTCAGGCCGGCGATGATGACAATGCTGGTGAAGGAATAAATATTCCAGGGTACGAAGCCGAGCAGCTCCTTGGCCCAGATTGAGTAAAAGCCCACGGGCCCCATCGACACGACGTAGCCAAAGCCCATCACCATCGGCGACACAAAAATGGGCACCAGCAGCATGGGCGCAACCCAGCCGCGGCCCGGCAAGTCCGTACGCACCATCAGGAAGGCCAGCATGCCGCCCAGCGGCACGGCGATGACGGTCAGGCCGAAAGCCAGCATCAGGCCATTCTTGAAGGCCATGGCAAAATCGGGATCATCGAAGATGAAACGGTAGGAGTCAAAGCCGAATTCGCGCACCGGCATGAAAAACGGCGCGTTCAAAAAGCTCTGATAAAAAATCAGGAACAGCGGCAGGAAAATGGCGATCAGCGTGATCGTCACGACCACGCCACGCGACCAGTTCAGGCGCGACAAGGGAGAGCGCGACCGTGCAGGCAGCGGCAAGATGGCAGTTTGCATGATGAATCCAATGAATGAAGGGTGCGGCAACCGTCCGCGGGCACGCGCCTGCGGACGGCCAGGACGGCGTTATTTTTTGCCGGCTGTTTCTTTCCACTGCTTCAAGAAGGCCATGCGCTTGGCCGGCCCCAAAAATTGCAGGATGATCGGATGCACGGGAATCGGCTTGACATTGGCCGCACCGATGAGCTTGATCAAGTCGGCCGAAGTGGTCTCGCCGGTGACGTCGGCGCGGATGGCGAACAGCTTGGCGCCGTTCGCGATGATGGTCTGGCCGCGGTGCGACAGAATGTAGTCGAGCCACAACTTGCCGGCGTTGACGTTCTTCGCGTTCTTGTTGATGAACTGCACACGCGACAGGATCAGCGTGTAATCCTTGGGCAGCACCACGCCGATCGACGGGTCGGTCTTGGCCCGCACCAGCGCGTAGGAGCCAAGTACGTTGTAGCCGATCAGGTTTTCACCCGAGGAGATGCGCTCCATCATGGTGCCCGTCGACGACTGCACGCGCACCTTGGCCGTGCCAAAGGCGTTCTCCAGCGCCAGGAACTGCGGATACTCCTTCGCATCCTGCGCCATGAACATGAAGCCGACGCCCGACTTTTCGATGTCGTAGGTGGTGACCTTGTCCTTGAATTTCGGCGTGGCGATCAGCTTGACGAAATCGTCGTGGTTCTTCGGCACTTCCTTAGCATCGAGCAAACGCTTGTTGTAGACGATGGCGGCCGGCTCGAACGTGGTGCCGTAGGCCTGGTCGTCCCACATGGCCCAGCCGGGAATCTTCGCCGCTTCGACCGACTTGTATTTCAGGGCGTAGCCGTCCGAGGCCAGGCGCATCTGCAAGTCCATCGCCGACGACCACATCACGTCGGCCGTGTTGCCGCCGGCGGCCACTTCGGAAATGAAGCGGTTATACACTTCCGTCGAATTCATGTCGTTGTATTCGACCGAGATGCCCGGATACAGGGCGCTGAAATCCTTGATCAGCGGAGCAGCGGCCTTGCTGTCGGTGGCGCTGTAGATCACCACCTTGCCTTCCTTCTTGGCCGCGTCGATGACCTTCTGGTAGTCGGCCGGATAACCGGGCGGCACTTGCGCAAATGCGGCGCCGGCCAGGCTGGCAAACGCAGTGGCAAGGGCGGCTTGAAGCAGGGTCTTGGTTTGCATGGGGTTGTCTCCGTCTATGAATAGGTTTTTTAATAGGATGTCGGTCAGCGCATCAGGCCAAGCTCATTCGCCTGCCTGGCATACTCGTCGACCGCCTTCTTGACATACGCGGTCAGCTTCGGCCCCGTCAGGGCGAATGGGTACAGGCCGGCCTGGGCGCGCCACTCGGCGAACTGCGGCGTGGCCATGACGCGGTCAAAGGTGGCCACCCAGCGCTGGTAGTCCGCCTCCGGCACCTGCGGTCCCATCCACACGCCGCGGATGATGGGCCAGACCACGTCGAAGCCCTGCTCGCGCGCCGTCGGCACGCCTGCCAGCACGCCGGGCAGGCGTTTTTCCGACAGCACCGCCAGCACGCGCGCATGGTTGGCGCTGGCGTTCAGGGTAGCCTCGGACGTGTCGCCCGAGACTACCTGCACGTAATCGGCCTGCATCGCCGTAAACACTTCGCCGCCGCCTTCGAGTGCGACAAAACGCAGCACTTTCGGATCGATGCCCGCATGGCGCGCCACCAGCGCCATCTTCAGCCAGTCCTGGCTGCCGATGGTGCCGGAGACGCCGATCAGCACCTTGTCCGGATGCTGGCGCAATGCCGCGATCAGGTCGCCCAGCGTCTTGTAGGGCGAATCGCTGCGCACGGCGATCATGCCGTAGTCGGCGCCCAGCGCCGCCACCCAGCGCACGTCGCCCGCCTTGGCATTGCCGAACTTGCCCTGCGCCAGATTGAGCAGCGAGCCGCCCGAAAAGGCCACCAGCGTGTTCGGCTCCGCGCGGCGCCGTTGCGAGCCCATCGAGTGCCAGGCCACGGCGCCGATGCCGCCGGGCAGATAGCTGATGCGCATGGCCGTTCCCGCAGCCGCGCCTGCCCCGCCCTCCTGCGCCAGGCCTTTTTTCGCCAGCTTGCACGTCAAATCCATGGCGCCGCCCGGCTTGGACGGCACCACGCACTCGGCCGGCGCGGACGCCTGTGCCCCGGCCACGGCGGGCAGCAGGCACAGCAGCGACAGGAACAGGGCGCGCAGCATCGTCATGGCTTAGAAGCGGTGCTGGATGCCGGCGATCAGGCCGCGCTGCGTGTCGCCGAAACCGGCATCGTCACGCGACAGGCTGACCAGCTGATTGTGCTTGGCCTTGGCATAGGCGCCGGCCACATACAGGTCGGTGCGCTTGGACAGGGCATAGCGCACGCGCGCCACGTACATGATCGGATCGGCATTGAGATTGGCGGCCACGTTTTTCACGTCCTGGTAGTAGATCACGCCCGTCAGGGTGATGACCGGCGTGGTCTTGTAGCTGACGCCGCCCCAGTACAGGGTGCCGCGCACGTCGGCCTTGCCGGAGGCAGCCGGATCGAGCTTGTAGTCGCGCGCCGCCGCCTGCACTTTCCACGGGCCGTCGTCATACATGGCGCCCAGGTGGTACACGGTGGTTTTGTCGCGCGCGCCGCCGGCGATGGCATTGCCGTTCACCTGTTCATACGTGGCCAGCAGGCTGACAGGGCCGGTCTTGTAGGTGACGGCCGTGGACAGCTTGGCGCTGTCCGAGTTGCCCGTCGACTGCTCGCCGAAACCGTACGATGCGCCGTAGCTGAAGTCGCCCGTCTTGCCCGAATACTTGACCATGTTGTCGAAGGCCGTCGTCATGCCGTATTTGCTCGGGCCCGTCGCGTTGGCCGAAGTGGCCCACGAGTAGAACGGCGCATAGGCCATCGGATCGAACGGCAGCACGAAGTCATACACGGTGGTGAAGGAGCGGCCCAGCACGACGCGGCCAAACGCGCCTTCCAGGCCCACATTGGCCTGGCGCTTGAACAGCGCGCCATCGGCCGCGCCCGTGTCGACCAGGATGCCGCCTTCCAGATTGAAGACGGCCTTCAGGCCGCCGCCCAGGTCTTCGCTGCCCAGGATGCCCCAGCGCGACGTGTTCATGCCACCCGAACTGACTTGCGTCATCGAGCTTTTGTTCGGACCGGCGTTGCTGGTGTTGCTGATGCCGGCGTCCAAGCGGCCATACAGGGTGACGTTCGACTGGGCGTTGGCGCTGCCGGCAGCGGCGAGTACCGCCATGGCGGCCAGCGAGAATGCGGTTTTCTTCATGTAAAGTATCTCCCTTAGATATAGTTATTAGTGATATGCC
Source organism: Janthinobacterium salmonicoloratum (assembly GCF_051380845.1). NCBI lineage: Bacteria > Pseudomonadati > Pseudomonadota > Betaproteobacteria > Burkholderiales > Oxalobacteraceae > Janthinobacterium > Janthinobacterium salmonicoloratum. The sequence continues at coordinate 1,552,061 of NZ_JBNYXV010000001.1, forward strand.
TGATCAATTTCATGAATCAGGATCACACTATATGAGCGCGATCCTTTCAATTCGCTTTCAGGCTGACAGGTGTCGCCCGCCAGCCACAGGGGGAACAAACATATTCATCGCCGCCCCTGCCGGCAGGCTTACACTGCATCCATTTCAACGAATGGCGGAGACCATGCGCATATTATTAGTGGAAGACCATCTGGAGCTGTCGCACTGGCTGGCAAAGGCCCTGCGCGACGCGCACCTGACGGTGGAGACTGCCCACAACGGCGCCGATGCCGACGCCCTGCTGCACACGCAGGAATACTCACTGGTGCTGCTCGACCTGACCCTGCCGAAGATGGACGGCCTGGACGTGCTGCGCCGCCTGCGCGCGCGCGGCGGCACGCGCGGCAAGACTCCCGTCATGATACTCACGGCGCGCGGCGGCCTCGATGAAAAAGTACAGGGCCTGAACCTGGGTGCGGACGATTACATGGCCAAGCCGTTCGAACTGGCCGAACTGGAAGCGCGCGTGAAAGCCCTGCTGCGCCGCAGCCAGGGTAACGAAGCCCTCGTGCATACCTGCGGCGCCCTCAGTTTCGACACCGTCACGCGCATGTTCAGCTATGGCGGCGCCCCTTTGCCCCTGACGCCGCGCGAACACGCGGTGCTCGAAGCGCTGATCACGCGCTCGGGGCGCGCCGTGTCGAAGGAAAAGCTGTTCGACGAAGTCTTCGCACTGGCCGACGACGCCAACCTGGACGCCATCGAACTATACATCCACCGCGTGCGCAAAAAGTTGGAAAGCGATGCGCCCGACGCCGCCGTCATCACCACCCTGCGCGGCATCGGCTACCTGCTGCAGCCGCGCAGCGCCATGGCGCCAGCCGCGCCAAAATGACCGTGCGTGCCCCACGCCTGCCCGTGTTCGAGCGCCTGCGCCGGCGCTGGGCGCAGGGCCGGCCGCTGGGCAGCCTGCGCAGCCAGCTGCTGCGCTGGCTGCTCATCCCCCTGGTGATGCTGGTGCTGCTGGACGCCGTCTTCGTCTACCGCAACGCCCTCGACGCAGCTGACATGGCCTACGACCGCTCCTTGCTGGCGTCGACGCGGGCGCTGGCCGAGCGCGTCTCCATCGTCGGCGGCAAAGTGGTCGCCGAAGTGCCCTATGTGGCGCTCGACAGCTTCGAGACCGACACCCTGGGGCGCATCTACTACAAGGTGACGGGCATCAACGGCGAACTGGTGTCTGGCTATGGCGACTTGCCGCCCGTGCCGAAAAACGTGCCCCGTTCGCAGAATTATCCGGCCCTGGTGCGCTTCTACCACGCCGATTACCATGGCAAGCCGATCCGCATCGCCGCCCTGCTGCAACCCGTGTATGACGACTCTATGCGCGGCATCGCCCTGATCCAGGTGGCCGAGACGCTCGATGCGCGGCGCGGCCTGTCGAACCAGATCCTGTTCGACACCCTGAGCTGGCAGGCGGCGATGATACTGGTGATGGGCGCCCTCGTGTGGTTTGCCGTGCGCCTGGTGCTGCGTCCGCTGATGCGCTTGAAAACGGAAGTCGAGACGCGCACCCTGTCCGACCTGTCCGACGTCGATCCCACGCTGGTGCACAAGGAAATGCGCCCGCTGGTGAGTGCCATGAACGGCTCCATGTCGCGCCTGCAGCAACTGATCGCCAGCCAGCGCCGCTTCATCGCCGACGCCTCGCACCAGTTGCGCACGCCGCTGACGGTGCTGAAAACCCAGGCCGAACTGGCCATGCGCGAATGCGACCGCCAGGCGGGCTCCCCGCCCGACATCGCCGCCCTGCGCGACATTGTGCGTTCGATGGCCGCCACCACCGATTCGACCGTGCTGCTGGCCAACCGCCTCCTGACCCTGGCGCGCATCGAGCATGGCGGCGACAGCCTGGCCATGGACACCGTCGCGCTGCGCGACGTGGCGCAGCAGGTGGGACTGGAAATGGCCATGGCCGCCGTTGGCAGGAATATCGACCTGTCGCTGGAAGCACCCGACGAGGCGCCCGTGCATGGCCAGGCCCTGCTGCTGCACGAACTGCTGGCCAACCTGGTCGACAATGCCCTGCGCTACACGCCGCAGGGCGGCAGCGTGATCCTGCGCGTGCGCGCGGCGCAGGCAGGGCACGGACACGATGACGGCGCCGTGCTGGAGGTGGAAGACAGCGGCAAGGGCATACCGCCGGCCGAGCGCGAACGCGTGTTGACGCCGTTCTACCGGGTCGGCGCGGCGCTCGAGAGCAATCCGGGCGGCGCCGGGCTGGGACTGGCCATCGTGCGCGACATCGTGGCTCTGCACGGCGCGCGCCTGGAACTGGCGACAGCGGCGAATGGACATGGACTGAAAGTGGGCGTGTATTTCGCCGCAGCGCCAGTCGATGCTAAGATCGCGCCCTGAGATTTTAAGGAAGGCACCGCCATGATGACCAAAGAAGATGTAACCGAACTGTTTGCCAATATCGCCGAGAACGCGCCATGGGACCTGTCCCAGCCGCTGCTGTGGGGCTATTACTTCACCAACCCGACGTCCGAACCGCTGGAGCAGGCCGCCACTGTGCTGGCGCTGCAGGGCTACCGCCCGGTGGAACTGTACCAGCCGGAACTCGACGATCCGGCAGCACCGCCCGTGTGGGTGCTGCACGTGGAAAAAGCCGAAGTGCATGGCGTCGACAGCCTGCACGCGCGCAATGGCGAACTGATGGCGTTTGCCCAGGAAAATCAGCTGGCCAGCTATGACGGCATGGATGTAGGCCCGGTCGGCGCGCACGACGTGCCGCAGTTGTAACACAGTCTGCCCATGAAAAAACGGCGCCCGCGGGCGCCGTTTTGCATGCAGCCGTGTGAAATCAGCTCAGGTTTTCCAGGCGGATCTTGGTGACCGTACCCACCACGCTATGCAACGCTTCCATCTTCTCGATGGCGGCGGTGACGTTCTTTTCCTGCGTCTGGTGCGTCAGCATGATGATGTCCGTATGCGTCTCGCCTTCGGCCGGCTCTTTTTGCAGCATGGCGTCGATCGAGATGCCGCGTTCTGCCAGGATGCGCGTCAGGTCGGCCAGCACGCCCGGCTGGTCGGCCACGTGCATGCGCAGGTAGTAGCTGGTGGTGATTTCCGACATCGGCAAAATCGCGATATCGGTCATCGCGTTCGGCTGGAAGGCCAGGTGCGGCACGCGGTGTTCCGGGTCGGCCGTGGCCAGGCGCGTGATGTCGACCAGGTCGGCGATCACCGACGAGGCGGTCGGCTCGGCGCCCGCGCCGCGGCCCGAATACAGGCTGGCGCCGACGGCGTCGCCATGCACCAGCACCGCGTTCATGGCGCCTTCCACATTGGCGATCAGGCGCTTTGCCGGGATCAGGGTCGGATGCACGCGTAGCTCGATGCCTTCCACGCCGTTGACGATGGCGCGCTTGGTGATACCCAGCAGCTTAATGCGGTAGCCCAGCTGCTCGGCGTAACGGATGTCGACGGCATTGAGGTTGCTGATGCCTTCCACGTAGGCCTTGTCGAACTGCACCGGGATGCCGAAGGCGATGGCCGACATGATGGTGGCCTTGTGCGCGGCGTCGACGCCCTCGATGTCGAAGGTGGGGTCGGCTTCGGCATAACCGAGTTCCTGCGCCTGTTTCAGCACGGTGGCGAAATCGAGGCCCTTGTCACGCATTTCGGACAGGATGAAATTGGTGGTGCCGTTGATGATGCCGGCGATCCATTCGATGCGGTTGGCCGTCAAGCCTTCGCGCAGCGCCTTGATGATGGGGATGCCGCCGGCGACGGCCGCTTCAAAGGCCACCATCACGCCCTTGTCCTGGGCGGCAGCGAAGATTTCGTTGCCGTGCACGGCCAGCAGGGCCTTGTTGGCCGTGACCACGTGCTTGCCGTTGGCAATGGCCTGCATCACCAGGGTTTTCGACAGGTCGTAGCCGCCGATCAGTTCGACGACGATGTCGATCTCGGGATCGTTGACGATCAGGTAGGGGTCATTGACAACCTTGCAGCCGCCGGCGACCAGCGCTTCGGCGCGCGCCACGTCGCGCACGGCGACGGCGACGACTTCAATGCCGCGGCCCGCGCGGCGTTTGATTTCTTCCTGGTTGCGTTTCAGGACGCTGAACGTGCCGTAACCGACATTGCCCAGGCCCAGCAGGCCGATCTTGATGGATTTCATAGTTGTACTTGACTGCTCATAAGTGGCGCCCCCTTGGGCGGCGCCAGGTTGATCGGTATGGTTGATCGAGATTGCTGCTGCTGGCTGATTCAGCCCCGGCCGTGACGCTTGCGGTAACCTTCGAGGAAGCGCGCAATGCGGTTCATGGCATCGGTCAGGTCGTCGGAGTTGGGCAGGAAGACGACACGGAAATGGTCGGGTGCGATCCAGTTGAACCCCGTGCCCTGCACGATCAGGACCTTGGCTTCGGCCAATAATTCATAGGCAAACTGCTGGTCGTCGGCGATCGGATAGATCTCCGGGTCCAGGCGCGGGAACATGTACAGCGCGGCCTTCGGCTTGACACAGGTGACGCCCGGAATATCGGTCAGCAGCTTGTGCGCCAGGTCGCGCTGTTTCAACAGGCGCCCGCCGGGCCCCACCAGGTCTTGTATGCTCTGGTAGCCGCCAAGCGCCGTCTGGATGGCAAACTGCCCCGGCGCGTTGGCGCATAGCCGCATCGAGGCCAGCATGTTGAGGCCCTCGATGTAATCTTTAGCGTGGCGCTTTTCGCCCGACACCACCATCCAGCCGGAACGGTAGCCGCAGGAGCGGTAATTCTTCGACAGGCCGTTCATGGTGATGAATAACACGTCGTCGGCCAGCGAGGCGATCGACACGTGCTCGGCTTCGTCGTACAGCACCTTGTCGTAGATCTCGTCGGCGAAAATGATCAATTGATGCTGGCGCGCCAGTTCGACGATCTGCAGCAGCACTTCCACCGGGTACAGCGCGCCGGTGGGATTGTTCGGGTTGATGACGACGATGGCGCGGGTATTGGGCGTGATCTTGCGACGCATGTCCTCGATGTCGGGATACCACTCGTTCTGCTCGTCGCACACATAATGCACGGGATTGCCGCCCGACAGGCTGACGGCGGCCGTCCACAGCGGGTAATCGGGCGCCGGCACCAGCACTTCGTCGCCACTGTTGAGCAGGGCGTTCATCGACATGACGATCAGTTCGGAAGCGCCATTGCCCAGGTAAATGTCATCGATGGTCACGCCGGCGATATTCTTGCCCTGCGTGTAGTGCATGACGGCCTTGCGCGGCGCGAACATGCCTTTCGAATCCGTATAGCCGGCCGCATTCTGCAGATTGAGCATCATGTCGCGCACGATCTCGTCCGGCGGATCGAAGCCGAATACGGCCAGGTTGCCGATATTGAGCTTGGTGATCTTGTGGCCTTCTTCTTCCATTTGCCTGGATTTTTCCAGGACCGGGCCGCGGATGTCGTAGCAGACGTCCGCCAATTTATTCGATTTCTGAATCGGTCGCAAAATAAATCCCTGTCGTGATGCGGCGCGGTGACCAGAACTTGCAGCATGATAGCCGCGCCAGAACTATGAACCCGTGAAACTGCGATGCGAAAGACTGCAAGGGGAAACAACCATTCTCGCCGAAAACAGGCCATTTTATCAAATTAAACATGGCGAACCCCAGCATTTGACGCCGATTCTGCCACGCTGGCGCATCCGGGCGTCAATCCGGGGGGCGCCATCTTCATCTTCCCTTAATCTTGCAGCATTACCATGGCGCAAACAGGCATGGCCACTGTGGCGCCGAACATTGCAATTTGGAAAGGATATTGCTTTTCAGTCGCTCTTTTCTGTCATTTATGGCATGCTTACGCCCTTGGCGGCGGCACGCAATTTGGCCGCGCGCGCACCGATCAACCGACACGACCAGCCCCCGATATCGCCATGAAACTCCATGCCAGCAGCACCCAACAATACCAGACTGTCACCGGCTATGACGAAAACGGCGTCGAGATCAATGCCCAGCCCTACAACTACAGCCTGATCGTCATGCCGGAAACGCCGCCACGGGCGTGGGAGGTGGACAGTTTCGAACAGCTGAGCGAGGCGCATTTCGCGCAAATCCTGGCCGATGCGCCCGACGTGGTCATCCTCGGCACGGGCGAGCGCCAGCGTTTTGTGCACCCGAAGCTGACGGCCGCGCTGACCATGCGCCGCATCGGCGTCGAATGCATGGATAGCCAGGCAGCCTGCCGCACCTACAATATCCTCATGGGCGAAGGCCGCAAAGTCACCCTGGCCCTGATCCTGGCTCCGGCCGCAGGCAAGGCCGCATGAAAATCAATGTCAACGAACTGCACTCTTCCCGGGTGCTGATGTGGTCCCTGCTGGGCATCTTCATCGTCGTCACCCTGTATGCGCTGGGGGTGCGCACCCTGGTACCGCCCGACGAAGGCCGCTACGCCGAGATGGCGCGCGAAATGTTCGTCACGGGCGACTGGATCACCACGCGCCTGAACGGCATCAAGTACTTTGAAAAACCGCCGCTGCAAACGTGGATGAATGCGCTGACCTTCGCCGCCTTCGGCCTGGGCGAATGGCAGGCACGCCTGTGGACTGGCCTGTGCGGCATCATCGGCGTGTGCATGACAGCCTACGCGGGCAAGAAAGTGTTCGGCCCGCGCGTGGGCCTGTATGCTGGCCTGGTACTGGCGTCGAGCCTGTTCTGGCTCGCTTCCGGCCAGATCAATTCGCTGGACATGGGCCTGTCGGGCATGATGACGATTACCCTGGGTAGCCTGCTGGTCGCCCAGCGCGACGACGCCACGGCGCTGGAACGGCGCAACTGGATGCTGGTGTGCTGGGCTGGCATGGCGCTGGCCGTGCTGGCCAAAGGCCTGATCGGCATCGTGCTGCCGGGCGGCGTGCTGGTGCTGTATTCGCTGTGTGCGCGCGACTGGCGCATCTGGACGCGTTTGCACCTGGTCAAGGGCTTGCTGGTGTTCTTTGCCATCGCCACGCCGTGGTTCGTGCTGGTCGCCCTGCGCAATCCGGAACAGCCGCATTTCTTCTTCATCCACGAGCATTTCCAGCGCTTCCTGATGAAGGGCCACAAGCGCGAAGGCGCCTGGTACTACTTCCTGGTGCTGCTCATTCCCGGCATCCTGCCATGGATAGGCGTGCTGCCACAAAGCCTGGCCGCCGCCTTCCAGCGCCAGGAGGGCGCCTTCCAGCCCCGCTTGATGCTGCTGGTCTGGGCCATCTTCATTTTCTTCTTTTTCAGCTATTCAACCTCGAAGCTGCCTGGCTATATCGTGCCCATCTTCCCGGCGCTGGCCCTGCTGGTGGCGCTGTACCTGGAATCGGCCTCGCGCCGCCAGCGCCTGTTCGCCGCCGGCCTGCTGTGCGTGCTGGGCGCGGCCATCCTGATCGGCGGACCGATCGCCTTCGGCAAGGCCAGCGCACGCGATGCGGAAGCCCTGACTGCGCTCAAGGGCTACCAGCCATGGCTGATGGCGGCCGGCTTCTTTGCCCTGGCCGGCGGCGCCCTGGCCTTGCTGCATGCGCGCCAGTTGCGCCGCGACATGACGGTGCTGACCATCGCCGGCGCCGGCTTCCTGGCCACGCACTGCATCCTGGCCGGCTCCGAACTGTATGGCCAGAACCGCGCAGGCACCGACATGCTGCCGCAGATCCAGGCCGAACTGACGGCCGATACCAAGCTCTATTCGGTCGGCATCTATGAACAGTCGCTGACGTATTATCTGCAGCGGCCCGTGATCCTCGTCGATTACTGGGATGAATTCACGTTTGGCCTGAAACAGCAGCCCGAACTGTCCATCCCGAGCATTGAGCCTTTCATCACGCAATGGACGAACGATGCCAACGCCGGCGTGCCCGACATGGCCATTATCAGCCTGAACCGTTATAAGGAATTGCAAGAGCGTGGCGTGCCCATGCGTGTGATTGCCGAAGATGCGCGCCGCATGGTGATTGCCAACAAATAAATATTTAAAGGGGCGCGAGGCAGCACGGATCGCGCCCCGGCCAGCCTGCCCCGGCCCCGCATCAGCAGGATTTTTCACCGCTGAAGGGGCTGCGCCGCCATACTGACGATATAAAATAGCCATACCTGCCGTCGGCTTTTGACCGCACTGGCAGCCTCGGCGACGCCGATACCCTGACACAATACAGATCCAAGAATTGCGCCCCATGACCTCTACCCTGCCCTTTTTGCCCTTTTCCAAACCCACCATCGACGAGGCGACCATCGCCGCCGTCGGTGAAGTGCTGCGCTCGGGCTGGATCACCAGCGGCCCGAAAGTGCAGGCCTTCGAAGCCCAGCTGTCCGAGTATTTCGGCGGGCGCCCCGTGCGCACCTTCAATTCGGGCACGTGCACCATGGAAATCGCGCTGCGCATCGCCGGCATAGGCCCCGGTGACGAAGTCATCACCACGCCCGTGTCGTGGGTAGCGACGGCCAACGTCATCATCGAAGTGGGTGCCACGCCCGTGTTTGCCGATATCGACCCCGTCACCCGGAATATCGACCTCGACAAGCTGGAAGCGGCCATCACCCCGCGTACGAAAGCCATCATCCCCGTCTATCTGTCAGGCTTGCCCGTCGACATGGACCGCCTGTACGCGATTGCTGAAAAGTACAATTTAAGGGTCGTGGAAGACGCGGCGCAAGCGTTCGGCTCCACCTGGAAGGGCAAGCGCATCGGCGCATTTGGCGACTTCGTCTCGTTCAGCTTCCAGGCCAACAAGAACATCACCACGGGCGAAGGCGGCTGCCTCGTCCTCAACAACCTGGAAGAAGCCAAGCTGGCCGAGAAATACCGGCTGCAGGGCGTGACGCGCAGCGGCGTCGACGGCATCGACGTCGATGTGCTGGGCGGCAAATACAACATGAGCGACATCATGGCCGCCATCGGCCTGGGCCAGTTCGCCAACATCGATGCGATCACGGCCCACCGCCGCGCGCTGGCACGCCACTATTTCGCGCAATTCGGCAGCGACTTCGAAGCGCAGAGCGGCGCCCAGCTGCCCGTGCAGGACTTTGAAAACAGCAACTGGCATTTGTTCCAGATCATCCTGCCCGACAATGGACCCGGCACGCGCGCCGCCTTCATGCAGCAAATGGCGCAGCAAAACGTGGGAACGGGCTATCATTACGCACCGATCCACCTGTTTACCATGTACCGCGAACGCGGCTTTACCGAAGGCATGTTCCCCGTCTCGGAAAAGATCGGCCGCCTGACCGTGACCTTGCCGATGTTCTACGCCATGACGACACAGGACGTGGAACGCGCCGTCGCCACCGTCAAATCCATACTCGTCAAATGAGCAGCGCGCCGATGAAACCTGAACTGTCCATTATCATTCCAATCTATAACGAGCAGGATGGCCTGGCCAGCCTGTTCGCCCGCCTGTATCCGGCCCTCGATGCCTTGCAGACGAGCTACGAGATCATCTTCATCAACGATGGCAGCCGCGACAATTCGGTGGCCATTCTGGCGGAACAGTTCCGCCAGCGCCCCGACGTCACGCGCGTAGTCTTGTTCAATGGCAATTATGGCCAGCACATGGCCATCCTGGCCGGTTTTGAAGCCTCGCGCGGGCAAATCATGGTCACACTCGACGCCGACCTGCAAAACCCGCCCGAAGAAATCGGCAACCTGGTAGCGAAGATGCGCGAAGGCCACGATTACGTGGGTTCGATCCGGCGCAAGCGGCAAGATTCCGCCTGGCGCACGCTGGCGTCGAAAATGATGAACCGCCTGCGCGAAAAGATCACGAATATCAAGATCACCGACCAGGGCAACATGTTGCGCGCCTATGGCCGCAACGTGATCGACCTGGTCAACCAGTGCGCCGAAGTCAACACCTTTGTTCCCGCCCTGGCCTACACGTTTGCCCGCAAGCCCACGGAAATCATCGTCGAGCACGAGGAACGCTCGGCCGGCGAGTCGAAATATTCGCTGTACAGCCTGATCCGCCTCAATTTCGACCTGGTCACGGGCTTTTCCCTGATTCCCCTGCAAATCTTTTCGATGCTGGGCATGGCCATGTCGCTGGGCTCGGCATTGCTGGTGATCTTCCTGCTGGTACGCCGCTTCCTGCTGGGCGCCGAGGCCGAAGGCGTATTTACCCTGTTCGCCATCGCCTTCTTCTTCATGGGCGTGATCCTGTTCGGCATCGGCCTGGTGGGCGAATACGTGGGACGCATCTTCCAGCAAGTGCGCGCCCGTCCCCGCTATGTGGTGCAGACCATCTTGCAGGACGGCATGACCCAGGCGGAAGCCGAGGCGCCATCGTACGTGCGCCTGGAAAAGCGCCAGGTGGGCCGCTGATGGGCGCCCCACGCGCCGTCGTCTTCGGCTATCACAATGTGGGCGTGCGCTGCATCAAGGTGCTGCTGGCCGGGGGCGTCGATATCGCCCTGGTCGTCACCCATGAAGACAGCCCCACGGAAAACCTGTGGTTCGAATCCGTCGCCAGCCTGTGCCAGGCCGAAGGCATCCCCTACATCACGCCATCGGACGCGCGCGCGCCCGAACTGCTGGCGCAGGTGCAGGCGGCAACTCCGGACATGCTGTTCAGCTTTTACTACCGTCACATGTTGCCCGCCAGCATCCTGGAAGTCGCGCCCGCCTACAATATGCACGGCTCGCTGCTGCCGCAATTCCGCGGCCGCGCGCCCGTCAACTGGGCCGTGCTGCATGGCGCCCCGCAGACGGGCGCCACCCTGCATGAAATGACGGTCAAGCCGGACGCCGGCGCCATCGTGGCGCAAACGGCCGTGCCCATCCTGCCCGACGACACGGCCTTCGAAGTCTTCGGCAAGGTCACCGTGGCGGCGGAGCAAACGCTGTGGAACGTGCTGCCGGCCTTGCTGGACGGCACGGCGCCGCGCCAGCTCAACGATTTGCGCCAGGGCGGCTACTTTGGCGGGCGCAAGCCCGAAGACGGCAGGATCGACTGGAAGTTACCCGCACAACAGGTATACAACCTGCACCGGGCCGTCGCACCGCCCTATCCCGGCGCCTTCACCGAAGTCAATAGTGTCATTTACACCATCGAAAAAGCCCGTTTGAGCAAGCATTCCGCAGGAAGTTTGCCACCGGGCTTGGCGGTAGTGGATAATTGCATCTTTGGCGTCTGCGGAGACGGCCGCATGTTGGCCATTTCCGCGCTGAGGGCTGCCGGGGAGCCAATTTCGGCTCAACAGTTGCAAGCAAGTCTGACCACCCGCGTCAGCACACACTGATATCACTCAAGAGAATCTCACATGAAAAAAGTCCTCATCTTAGGCGTCAACGGCTTCATCGGCCACCACCTGTCCAAGCGCATCCTGGAAACCACCGACTGGCATGTCTACGGCATGGACATGAACAGGGACCGCATCACGGAATTGCTGGAAGATGACAACTACAAGTCGCGCATGCACTTCTTTGAAGGCGACATCACGATCAACAAGGAATGGGTCGAATACCACGTCAAGAAATGCGACGTGATCCTGCCCCTGGTCGCCATCGCCACGCCATCGACCTACGTCAAGCAGCCGCTGCGCGTCTTCGAACTGGACTTCGAAGCCAACCTGCCCATCGTCCGCTCGGCCGCCAAGTACGGCAAGCATCTGGTCTTCCCGTCGACTTCGGAAGTGTATGGCATGTGCCATGACGAGGAATTCGATCCGGAAAACTCGGAACTGATCTGCGGCCCGATCAACAAGCCGCGCTGGATCTATTCGAACGCCAAGCAATTGATGGACCGCGTGATCTGGGGCTACGGCATGGAAGGCTTGAACTTCACCCTGTTCCGTCCCTTCAACTGGATCGGCGCCGGCCTGGACTCGATCCACACGCCGAAAGAAGGTTCCTCGCGCGTGGTGACGCAATTCTTCGGCCACATCGTGCGCGGCGAGAACATCTCGCTGGTCGACGGCGGCGCGCAGAAACGCGCGTTCACCTACATCGACGACGGCATCGATGCGCTGATCCGCATCATCGCCAACAAGAACGGCATCGCCAGCGGCAAGATCTACAACATTGGCAATCCGACCAATAACTATTCGATCCGCGACCTGGCTGGCATGATGCTGACCCTGGCCGCCGAATACCCGGAATACGCTGAAGGCGCGAAACACGTGAAAATCGTGGAAACGACCTCGGGCGCGTACTACGGCGCCGGCTACCAGGACGTGCAAAACCGCGTGCCGAAAATCACGAATACCTGCGAAGAGCTGGGCTGGGCGCCTGTCACCACCATGGCCGATTCCCTGCGCAATATTTTCGACGCCTACCGCAGCCAGGTAGCCCAAGCCAAAGCCTTGATGGATTAATGTTGAGCAAGCCGTTCCTGACCCTGAAAATCGACGTCGATACCTATCGCGGCACACGTGAAGGCATGGGCAATCTGGTGCGCATGCTGGCCGCGCACCAGGCCAAGGCCACCTTTCTGTTTTCGCTGGGCCCCGACCATACGGGCTGGGCCCTGCGGCGCGCCTTGAAGCCCGGCTTTTTCAGCAAGGTGTCGCGCACCTCGGTGGTCGAGCACTACGGCTTGAAAACATTGATGTACGGCACCTTGCTGCCGGGACCCGATATCGGCAAGCAATGCGCGGCGCAATTGCGCGCCGTGCGCGATGCCGGTTTCGAGTGCGGCATCCACACCTGGGATCACACCCTGTGGCAAGACAACGTGGCCAGGCGCAACGCCGCCTGGACCATCAACATGATGCGCAAGGCCGCCAACCGCTATGAACAGGTGTTTGGCGTAGCGGCGCACACGCATGGCGCGGCCGGCTGGCAAATGAATGTCAGCGCCTTCGTCGAACACGACACGGCCGGCTACCGCTTTGCCTCCGATGGCCGCGCCATGCTCGACGCGCGCGGCGCCATGGTGCATCCGGGCAATGGCCCGCATCGCGTGCGCAACGGCAACACCATCCTGCAATGCGTGCAATTGCCCACCACCCTGCCCACCCTGGACGAGCTGCTGGGCTGCGAAATCGACGGCAAACTGATCACAACGAGCAATGTTGCCGCGCATATCCTGTCATTGACGGCGGACAATCCGCGCGATCACGTATATACCTTGCATGCGGAACTTGAAGGACAGAAACTCGCCCCCATTTTCGAACAACTGCTGGCTGGCTGGAAAGCCCAGGGCTACCAGTTTGTAGCGATGGGCGATTATTATGAAAAGATAAAAGATACGGACTTGCCCGTTTGCCCCGTCACCTGGGATGAGTTACCCGGGCGTTCGGGACGCCTGATTGTGCAGGGCAAAGCGGCCTGAATGCTGTATTGTTGCACCTGGATGCGTTGCCAGATTAAAAAACAGCGCTGATGATCACCGTTCAGGAGAGAACCTGTGGCTGATAGCCAATCCCTCGTTAGCATACCCGACTTTAGCGCCGCCATGACCAGCGGCAAGACCTTTCAGTTGCTGGGCCGCCCGGCTAAGGCCACCGTGCTGTTTTTCTATCCGAAGGACAACACCCCTGGCTGCACCACGGAAAACATCGCCTTCCGCGATGCTTATTCGCAATTCGTCGCCGCCGGCGTGGAAATCTACGGCATCAGCCGCGATTCCCTGCGCTCGCACGAAAGTTTCAAAGCCAAGCTGGAACTGCCGTTCGAGCTTATTTCCGACCCGGACGAAGCCGTTTGCCTGCTGTTTAACGTCATGAAGATGAAACAGATGTACGGCAAGACGGTGCGTGGCGTCGAACGCAGTACGTTTGTGATTGACGCCCAGGGCCGATTGGTGAAAGAATGGAGAGGCGTGAAGGTCGCAACTCACGTGGAAGAAGTGCTGGAATTCGTAGCGCATCTGAATTGATCGTCTATTTTGATCCAATGCGCGTTGCCGGCTTCCAGCGAGCTTAGTTCAACCGCAATTCAGTTCACGGTACCTATCGCCATTTTGAGTCAACGAAGCGCCTCCATCCACTCCGCCAGGCGGGCCTGTAGCCCGCCGATGGCGTCCATGACCGGCCATGCTGCCGGCCTTCCGGCAGTTACTCGTCCTGTAGCACTGTTGTTCCCCCGCATCCACCCCATGAGAAGTGCCGCCAGAAGCTGGCTGCCCATGGGCGATTCATTCCAGAAATTTTTTGATTGAGATCCTGATGCCACTGCCAAAATTACCGAGCAAGCCAGCCACCATCCTGGCCACCCAAGATTACCCAAGCACAGGCGCAGCGCGCCCGGCCACCAAAACCCCGGCAGCCAAGAAAGTGGCTGCACCAATTATTGAAGCGGCGATCGCCGAAGTTGCCAAGCCGGTCCGCAATGCGGCCACGAAGATCAAGCAAGTAGCGGCCCTGATGGTCGCCAAGCCTGCACCGGCGCCGGTTGCGGCCGTCCCCGCCGCCGCACCTGCTGTTGCAGCGAAAGCCAAGCCGGCGACAAAAGGCAAGGTCACGCCGATCAAGCCCGTCAAGCAAGCCGAGCAGCCACACCCGGCCAAGCACAAGGCTGTGGAAGTGCAGCTCAAGTCGTCCGCCAGCCGTGCCGCCGACCAGCGCGGCATCAGCAAGCTGTTCGTGCTCGACACGAACGTGCTGATGCACGATCCATCGTCGCTGTTCCGCTTCGAGGAACACGATGTGTACCTGCCGATGATGACACTGGAAGAGCTGGACAACCATAAAAAGGGCATGACGGAAGTGGCGCGCAATGCACGCCAGGTCTCGCGTACGCTCGACGCCCTGATCAGCAATACGGATGACGACGCCATCGAACACGGCATCTTGCTGTCCAAGCTGGGCAACAAGGACGCCAAGGGCCGTCTGTTCTTCCAGACGCGTTTGCAAAGCGCCGACTTGCCGGCTGGCTTGCCAGTGGGCAAGGCGGACAATCAGATCCTCGCCGTCGTGCGCTCGCTCGAGTCGGAACAGGAAGGCCGCCCCGTTGTGCTGGTGTCGAAAGACATCAACATGCGCATCAAGGCGCGCGCCCTGGGCTTGCCAGCCGAAGATTACTTCAACGACCATGTGCTGGAAGACACGGACTTGCTGTACTCGGGCATCGTGCAATTGCCGGACGACTTCTGGAACAAGCACGGCAAGGACATGGAATCGTGGCAGGAAAGCAAGAACGGCTACAGTTCCACCTTCTACCGCGTGACGGGGCCGTTCATTCCATCGCTGCTGGTCAACCAATTCATTTACCTGGAACCGAAAAACGGCGAAACGCCATTCTACGGCCAGGTCAAACAGATCAACGGCAAGACGGCCGTGCTGCAAACCCTGCGCGACTTCAGCCACACGAAGAACAATGTGTGGGGCGTGACGGCACGCAACCGCGAGCAGAACTTCGCGCTGAACTTGCTGATGAATCCGGAATGCGATTTCGTCACCCTGCTGGGCCAGGCCGGTACCGGCAAGACCCTGCTGGCCCTGGCCGCCGGCCTGGCGCAAGTGCTGGAAACCAAGCTCTACAACGAAATCATCGTTACCCGCGTCACGGTGCCGGTGGGCGAAGACATCGGTTTCCTGCCAGGCACGGAAGAAGAAAAGATGTCGCCATGGATGGGCGCCTTCGACGACAACCTGGAAGTGCTGAACAAGTCCGACTCCGATGGCGGCGAATGGGGCCGTGCGGCAACGCAAGACCTGATCCGCTCGCGCATCAAGATCAAGTCGCTCAACTTCATGCGCGGCCGCACCTTCGTCAACAAGTTCCTCATCATTGATGAAGCACAAAACTTGACGCCGAAACAAGTCAAGACCCTGGTCACGCGCGCCGGTCCCGGCACGAAGATCCTGTGCCTGGGCAACATCGCGCAGATCGACACGCCGTACCTGACGGAAGGCTCCAGCGGCCTGACCTACGTGGTCGACCGCTTCAAGGGCTGGGCCCACAGCGGCCACGTCACCCTGGCCCGCGGCGAGCGTTCGCGCCTGGCCGACCACGCCAGCGAAGTGCTGTAAGTTTTGACCGGGCGGCAACAGCCGCCTCAATATCAGAAAGCCCCGCCGGCACTGCTGCAGGCGGGGCTTTTTACGTTTGCAGCGCCTGGCAGCCGCACCGTAGGGTCATGCGTCCCGCGCGGCGGACTATATCTTGGATTTCAAGCGATGCTTTGTTAGCCAGAAATAGATACCCAACAAAGTCATTGCTCAGTAAATCGCCAGACGGTCAATCCATACAGCGAGCCCAGATTATCCATTTCCTCGTTCTGTTGATAACGACGCAGTTCCGGCACCACATCCAGCGACTGCCATAATCCTGCCTTGGGGCAGGGATCGCCGGCCTTGGCGCGCAGTTCGTTGGGAGCAATCGGGTCGCTACCCTCCGGTGCATAATCCTTTTTTGCCTGTCTTGCGAAATCAACTAAATCCTTGGGATAGAACCGCGCGCTGGCATAACTGCTGTCATCAATGTCGAGCAGAAAGGTGATGGCTGCGGCTTCCCAGGACCAATAGCCCCAGAACGAGATATCGCGCGTATGCGCATTGTAATAAGGCTCGCGCCGGCTGGCGTGGTACCAATCTTCCAAATACTCGGCCATTAAAGCAGGGCGATCTTTTTCCGATGCGGAAAAAATTTTCAGCGTTTTAAAATAAGGCAGATGTCGCACGCAATCATTGAACGAAACAGATCGATTTTCGGAATAATTACTTAACATTCTCTCAATCATCCCGTCTTTTTCGTGATTGTTGAAATCTATAATTGGAATTAGCTTCGGAATTAAACTATCCCAACCTAATAGAACTCCAAAACAAATCATCCTATTTACTTTATTATATGCATTACCAGGTAACCCGAAGTGAGGGTAGCCACGCTCACTTTCATTTTTTAAACTCTCGTCATAAGCTTCGTTATAGAATGCGTAAAGCTCCCAATATTCCAACGCAGTTGGATAGAATGATCGAAGTTCATTTACTTCATGGCCCGCACTATACATCGTTGACAACAGATCAATCGCAACGAATGCACGTTGCTGCGTCCCCACCATAAAATTATATAATGGAATTTTCTTTATACCCTCTTCCTTCTGTTGAAGCGCGTGCTTTAACTTATCAAAAGATCTCATTGAAGAATTATAATTTTCCTCATAAATTTCATAATCCAGCAAATTTTCTCTTTTTTTACTTGAAAAAACCACTTCGCTTAGTATTGAATTCATTTTTATCCGGTATTTAATAAACGGCTGAATCGGAATTTCGGTGTTAATTCTGCGCAACGAAATATGACTATCCTATACTCAAAAAATAGAAACACCACAAAATCATTGTTCGGCAAATCGCCAAACGGTCAATCCATAAAGCGAGCCCAGATTATCCATTTCCTCGTTCTGTTGATAACGACGCAGTTCCGGCACCACATCCAGCGACTGCCATAATCCTGCCCTGGGGCAGGGATCGCCGGCCTTGGCGCGCAGTTCGTTGGGCGCAATCGGGTCGCTACCCTCCGGTGCATAATCCTTTTTTGCCTGCCTGGCGAAATCAACTAAATCTTTAGGATAGAACTGCGCGCTGGCATAACTGCTGTCATCGATGTCGAGCAAAAAGGTGATGGCTGCGGCTTCCCAGGACCAATATCCCCAAAACGAGATATCCCGCGTATGCGCATCGTAATAAGGCTCGCGCCGGCTGGCGTGATACCAATCGTCCAAATATTCGGCCATTAAGGCAGGACGATCTTTTTCCGATGCGGAAAAAATTTTCAATGTCTTAAAATATGGCAAATGTCTTAAACAAGAGTCGGGTGGTTCCGGTCTATTACTGACAAAGAACCCAAGCATCCGCTCCAGCATCCCATCTTTTTGGTAATTATTAAAATCAATGATTGGCACCAAAAGTGGAATTATATTATTCCATCCCAATAAAATACCAAAACACATCATCCTATTTACACGATCAAAATCTTTCCCAGGTAATTCGAAATGTGGAAAACCCCTATCACTATCTGATGTTTGCCGCGAATCGTAAATATCATTATACTTGGCATAGGATTCCCAATAACTCAATACTTCAGGATAAAAACTTCTTATTTTTTCAATCTCAATACCGGCACTATACTGAGTAGCGAGAAAATCTATTGCGTCCCAAGATCTTCTTCGGGCGGCGATCATTAGCCGAATAGGTTCAATTTTATTCAGATAAACTTGATTTCTATTAAGACTCTCACCTACAACATCAAAAGTTTCCATTATATCCTCACACTTTTCTTTATAGATATCATAGGATAATAATTTCTCTCTTTTTTTCTTAAAAAAATCCCCAATCTCAATAATTTTTTCCATAAATTACCTTCATAATTATTTATTCATTATATTATCTGGAATATTCAATATCAGCTGTATTGCATGTTTAGTTCCGTTTGATTTTTTATGCTGCGCTAATTGCCTTCCAGTTACCAAGCAAATCCAGCGTTCATAAGGATGCCTGCCATTTTTATCGGATGCTTGGTATTTTTCATATTTTCTTATCAGTTTTTTAATAATCATACCTTGAGCTGTAAGATTTTCTTTTTCAAGAGCATCGACAATCCAGGTATGACTCATCTGGGCAGCCAGCTTTGTTTCACGATTGGCTTTGTTCAGTCCGCTTCTTATGGTCCCTGCATTCCCAGAACGCCCCACATTTACAATCTTATCGGCATACTCATCGCGCCGATCATTGTCAAAAATATTAGGCCTTCTATTTTTAAGCGGATTGGCAGCTTCATCTTCTCGCAATGTATTAAATTTTTCTTTCATCTCATAAGGCAACGCATTGATCAGGTTAAAGGAATCAAAGATGCTTGACTTGGTTTCGCCAACCACGAATGGTTGTATCAAATTCAGGGGATTTGACCACAGGTGATCAAGGCCGTTGTGCGACATGCTATGTTCTTCAGTCAAAACACCCCCGTTATTAGCTTTGTGAAAAGCAATATGCTTGTTTTTCACAGAGTAATCAGTAATGTGTTCCGCAGGCACCCCGCTACGCCAATTTTTCTTTTTCTCGCCTTTTTTCTTGGTATTAACCTTGGTGGTATTCGGCGTGGCCTTGTTTTCCTTCGCGTCCTTGTTTTTCTTCGCCAGTAGTTTCTTTTCTGCCGCAGCGGCGGCCTTTCCTTCTTTCTTGGCAACGGTCGTGGCTAGATCCTGTCCCTCTTGCCGCACGACCTTGCCCGAGGTCGCCCCTAGCGCCGCCGTGGTGTGGGGAAGTTCATTTCCCATCATCTTCGCGTGCACTTTTTTCAGGTCGGCAAACGCATCGTCGATCATGCGCGGCCCCTGCTTCTGCAATGCCTTGAGTTCGCCGATGAGCTGTCTGATTTCCGGGCCTCCTGCCATGGCTTTGACCACCCAGCTGTCAATGCCGTCGATGAAGGTCTCGATCGCACTGTTGAACAGGCCTTTGCTATCCTTGCTCAGCGCGCCCCAATCGATCTTGCGCATGAATTTTTCAACGTTGCCGCGCAGGGTAGGCGACACTGCTTCAAGTACGCGGCCGAAATGGCTGCCTTGTTTCATGAGTTTAAAACCCACTTTCAGGCTGTCGCCCACTGCCGGCACGCAGCCGACCAAGGTGATCACCAGCTCCACCCAGCCACCTACCGCCGCCGGCGATTTGGAAATCTGGATCACTCCCAGGATGAGATCGCGCGCATCCATAGCCTGGCCTACGCCAGGAATCACTCCGAGGATGCCCGTGACGATGATGTGCGATGGCGAGGAACCTGAACCTGTCACCAGTTCAGCCAGCCAGCCGCCGATGCCGTCGTCGGCTTCGCGCAGGGCGCGTCCGGCTGGCGAGACGACATTGCCATGGCCAGGCCCTATAGCGCTCACGACATTACTCATACCTGATCCTCGCCATTGTCGTGCCGCTCGCGATAATTTTTTTCGGCTTCCCTGTCTTCAGGTGTCTCTTCATCCGCATAGCGGTAATCGTCATAGTGAAAATCGTATTCAAGTGTGTGGCTCCCCGCGCCGGGCGGTCGCTCAGCAGCCATCTCGGCTAATTCGTCTGGAAAATAATTGTCTTTGTAGTACGCATCTTCCTGCGCCAGATACTTTTCGAGGACGGCTTGCGCCTCTTCATCGCTACGCGGTTTAGCGCCGATCACCTGATTGGTTTTTTGTTTCTTGCGCGGCTCGGCATCGCGCTCATCCTCGCCGTACAGCACCACCGCTCCGCTGTTCGGAATATCGTCCAGGCGGGCAAAGCCGTGCGCATCCAGCTTGCCTTCCATCGTGATGCCATTGGCAAACAAGAGCGTGTACGGTGCGCCAACCATGGGCTGCAGGTCGTCCCAACGGTAATTCAGTTCCAGGAAATTTTTAGCTTGGCCGGCCTGCGGCAAATAGGGCAGCTTCGCTGCGCTGCTCGCCGGCCCCGTCAACTCCTTCATGCTGGCCTTGAACTCCATCTTGCCCGGCCCGTGGATCTCGATATTGCCGCCTTCGAGCTTGAGGTAGGCGCCCTGCACCGTCATCAGCACGTGCTGCTTGGCCGCGATGGCGACGCTTTTGGCGGTGCTCGTCACAGTTACCGCCTTCTCGGCGGTCAGGCGCGTTTCTCCGGACTGGCTCTGGCTGCTGACCTTGCCGCTGGCGGCATGCAGCCTGATGCCGGTTTCCTGGTTCGGCTTGTCGGCGTCGCTGGCCTTGCCGTAGGTGAACAGGCTGATGCCGGACTGTACGGCGTGGAAATGGTTGCCTTGCGCGCCAAAGTTGATGTCGTGGCCGGCCACGATGCTGCTGGTGTTGCCTGCGGCGAAGATGGCATGGGCCGGCGTGGTGGCGGCGATGCCGGCCGGGCTGGACAATTGCAACAGGGGCGCGCTGTAGGCGATGGCCTGGGCCGCGCCGCTGCCGTCGCTGGCCTTGAGCGCGTCGATGCTGTGCCGCATTTGCTGCAGCGCGGGCAAGGCGTCCGGCGCCGCTTCAGCCTGCCCTTGCTCGTCCTTAAAGCCGGCGTTATGTTTTTGCGCCGTTTGCGCCAGTGTCGTTTGCAGCGCCAGACTGTGTTCGATTTGCGCCACCGCCTCGCTTGCATCCATCAGGCTGCCGCCGCTGCGCTGATGCGTCGACAACAACAGGCCTTGTCCGGCGCGCAGCGCGGTGCTGTGTTCGGTCTTCAGTTCGGCGCCAAAACCAGCCGGCGCCAGGCGCTGGTTGTCCGTCTGGTGGCGCAAGTGCCCCAGATTCAGTTCCGCCGTGCCCTGATGCGCGGCGGCGTGGCGTTGCAGCGACAGGCGCGACTGGCCGGGGCTGTCATCGAACACCAGCTGGCTGTAGGCGCCGCTGCCCAGGCCGCTGCTGCTCATCGTTTGCGACTTGATGCCGGACAAGGCCGCCGGATGCGCGTGACCGGCCGCAGCGCCGGGAAACCAGGCGGGGGAGTTACCGGTCGCTACGCCCGAGCCCTGGGCCACCCGGTTTTGCTGGGCATCCGACTGACCCTGGCCGTTGTAGACCGTGCCAATGACCACCGGCCGATCGATGTTTCCTTCTAAAAAGTCGATCACCACTTCCTGGCCAACGCGGGGCACGGCATGGCCACCCCAGTTGGCGCCCGCCATGGGCGCCAACGTCGTTGCCACGCGCACCCAGGTGCCGGCACTGTCATCGCCGGGCGCGCCGGTATGGCTGTCGGTATGCGGGTGTGGCAGGCGGCTGTGGCTGAGCGTGCCCCGTTGCCAGTGAAATTGCACCTTGATGCGATGGTCACGATCGGTATGGATCACGGCGCCGGAAGGGCCGACCACGATCGCCGTCTGCTGCCCGGCTACCGTCGGGCGCGGATGTAGCAGGCGACCGTGCTGGTCGGCGCCTGTGGCGCGATAAGGAACACTGCTGCGGATCGCATCGATGCGGTTACGGTACAGGGGCAGCTCGGCGATGCCCGCCATCTGGTGCAGGCCGCTGTCCAGTTCCTTGCCGATCGCCATGGCCAGTAGGCCGGCGCTGAGTCTCTGCGTGATGCTGGCCTGCAAGTCGGCACTCAAATTGTTGTGCATCAAATGGACCGTGCGCACGATTAAAAAATCGCGTTCGTCATCGCTGGCCGCGTCGAACAGCGCATGGCCGTGCAAGGTGAAAGTGGTGCCGGGCGACAGCGTGCGCACGGTACCGGCGCCGACGTGGACCTCCTTGCAGGCCTGTAACGCTTGCAACTGCCTGACGGCGATGCGCTGCCCCTGTTCGCGCGACGCGTAAGCATAAGCGCCCGGCGCATCACGGCTGAGCAAGGCCGCGCCGGACGCGTCGCCATGAGCGGCGACCGGGCGCTGATCGAGCGAACGGTAATCCCAACTGCCCATTTCGATGGCATTGGTTTGCTGGCGCCATTCGGTGCGCCAGCGGTCGATGCTGTCGACCTTCATCACGGCGCCCGGCTGGGTGAAGTTGACGGCGGGCTGGACATTTGGCGAAAAGGCGCCATTGTGGTCAGCGATGACCAGCGTGTGGCTGCCCAGGGACGGGCTGCTGGCGTCGCCAGTATGCTCAAAATAGTAAAACAGGCCTTCTTCCAGCATCAGCCGTTCGGCAAACGCCAAGTCGCTTTCTTGGTACTGGGTGGTCAGGCTACGCAGTGGATACACGGCGCTCTCGGCAATATTGAAGCGCCATGCGGGCGCCAGCTTGCCTTGCCCCTCATACGCGGCAAAGAGCGCGTCGAGGATGTCGCACACGGTCATGTCCTGGAACACGCGGCTATCCCGGCCGCGCGCCAGGAACGCCGTCCACGGCTCCACAGTCAGGTGGTAACGCGCCAGGCCGCCATTCGCGCCAAGCAGTTCGACGGCGGTGATGTGGCCGTGAAACGGGCGCCAGTCGTCGGTGCTGGCGGCGGTCAATAACTCAAGCAGGGAGGGCTGACCGATCAGCGCGCGCAGCGAGATGGCGGCATCGGTGGACAGGGCCGCGATCTGAAACGCGAACCCCTGGCTGAGCCCTTCCTCGCCGCGCACGCATTCGGCCAGCAAGCGGTTCTCGCCCAGTGGCGTGGTCAACCGCAGCAATCTGGTGGCTTGCGTGAAGCCCGCAAGCGGCGAAGTGAGCATCGGATACTCCAAATGGCGGTCTCCCGCCTGAAAATTACTAAATATGCATTTTTACTAAAGACATTACACCTCAGAATTATTTTTCTAGCAAGAGTGATTCGATTGGAATACGCGCGCTACCAGGCGGAGCAATGGCCGCGCCTGCGCAAAGGCTGAAGCGGCCGTCGGTCGGCAAATGCCTGGGCATTTGCACTGCCATGAGGGGCAGTGGTTTTCCTGGCGCTATGTTCTAATACCGCTCCATTCCCCGACGATTCCCCATTCAATGCATCCCATTCTCCAGTTGTTGCTCTACGCCACCCTCTTCATGCTCATCCACGTTTCCGTTATGACCATCTGCGCCAGGCTCTTTGGCATCACCGTACGCAGCATCAGCTATGGCGCCGGGCCAACCTTGCTGAGCTTTGGCAAAGTGAATATCAAGCTCCTGCCCTTCTTCGGCAACGTGGTACTGAAGGATACGCGCGAAGAAGATATTTTCGACGACGATCCCTGCATGGACACCTACAACAATCAGCCCTTGTGGAAGCAGGCGCTGCTGCCCTTGAGCGGCGTGGCCGTGCTGCTGGCGTTGTCGCTGGGAATACTGGGAGGGCAAGGCTGGGACAGCTTTAGCGTGGCGTTCAGGCAAATTTTTGCCGGCGCGCTGGCGCCCTTGTCGACCGCGCAAGCACTGCTGGGCGCGGGCGAGGCGTATGCCTGCGCGCATGCCTACCCGCTGGCGTTTGCCCTGTTCACAACAAAACTGTGTGCCTTCAACCTGCTGCCGTTTGGCGGCTTGAACGGAGGACAGGCGCTACTGGCCATCGCGCGCGGCGGCAAGCCCTATGTGGCGTGGGAAGAGACGGCAGCAAAATGGCTGTTGCTGCCGGGACTGGCGATCTTGCTGGCGTGGGTGGCGGCGTTCGGCTGGTATGGCTGGAAAGCCATGTCGGCATAGGCCGGATTGGCGCTTGCGCGCAAGCCGGCCTGCACACATCAGTTCACCCTTTTGGCCGGCATGTCCTGCCCTTCCTGGCGCAATACCAGCTGCTCGGTCTTGCCATTGGCATCCTTGCTGAAACGCACTTCCGCATCGACTTCATTCGAGAAGAAAGCCGTATCACTCATCGGCAGCATGGCCAGCTTGCGGAAACCCGTCACCTGGGCAAAGAACTTGTCACCTTCGCGCGTCACTTCCAGATAGACTTCGGGCGCCAGCGCATACCTGCCCACGTAGGCATCGAATTGCGCCGTCGTCATGGCGACCACCGTACGCGCTGGCTTGGCGGCGCTGGCGCGTTCGTGCACCGTCTTCGATTCGCCGCCGTCATTGAGGATCAGCTGCGCCTCGCCCTTCGGTCCCCGCTCGAATTCGGCTGTGGTGAGCGTATTTTCAATCAGGAAGCCGTTTGGCGAGTACGCCAGCATGCGCTGTGCGGGACGGCCCGTGCGTTGCAGCAGCAAGTTGCCCTCGAAGTTACGGATCGTATAGCCGGCCTTGTCGTTGATGGCGTACACGCCCGCGTACGCATCGAGGATGGCGGGCTTGAGCGTGATGACCTTGATCTCTGGATAGGGCCGGCCGACGGCGACAGCAGCCGCCTTGCGCGCCACCACATCGGGATCGACCAGGCCCGTATCCGAGTTTTCCAGCACGGCCACATACACTTTTTCTTTCGGCAAACGCATCGCAAACGTGGAAAAGCCATTGATGCCGCCGCTATGGTGGATGATGGGCGTGCCTTGCCAGGTGCCCACTTTCCAGCCCAAGCCGGAGCGGCTCGGCTTGCCGTCGTTCAGCTTGGCCTGCGTGAATGCCTGTTGCCAGGTGTCCGCCTTGAGCAGCTTGCCGTCGGAGATGGCCGCATCCCAGCGCGCCAGGTCGTCCACGGTGGAAACGAGCGCGCCGGCAGCATACGGCTGCGTCATGCTCAAGGGCAGGTTCGGCACATACGTTTCGCCCGAACGAATATGCCCGGCCGCGCGCTTGGCCGGCCGGCGCTCGTGGCCTTCATATGCCGTGTCGTTCATGCCCAGCGGCACAAAGATTTGCTGCTCCATGAAAGTGGCATACGGCTGGCCCGCTGCCTTTTCGATGATAGCGCCCAGCAGGAAATAGCCGGAGCTGCTGTAGCGCCACTGCGTACCCGGTTCAAAATCGAGCGGATCGTTCTTGAAGAAATCGATCATTTGCGCCACGCTCAGGTCTTTCGTGCTGTTAGGCACGAATTCAGGCTTCACCGTGTAGTCGTGGATGCCGGACGTGTGCGCGAGCAACTGCTCGATCGTGATTTTCTTGCCGTGGGTCGGATAGTCGGGCAGGAACTTCGTGATGTCATCGGTGATGGCCAGCTTGCCCTGGTCTGCCAGCAGCAGGATGGCGACGGCCGTGAATTGCTTGGAAATGGAACCCAGGCGCAGCGACATGTCCGGCGTCAACGGCTGGCCATCCTGCACACTGGCCAGGCCATACGCCTTGCGCAACAGGGTCTGTCCATCCTTGACGACGATGACGACGGCGCCCGGTTCCGTGGTCTTGTAATAGGGAGCGATGCTGGCATCGATCTGCGCGGCCAGCGCTTGTTGCCGCTGGCTTAGTGGAGCGGGCTCGCCGGCCCAGCCGGCAGGGGCTTGCAACAGGATCAGGGTGGCGAGGCAGATGCTGGAAACTTTAAACATGCAGATCACTTTCACAGGAAGGATAAACAAGCTCGGTCGCTCCCCTGGCGGCGGCTATCGGGATGACGTATTTTGCTTTGGGAAATATTTCCAAAAAGCTTATTTAGCCTACCAGACGCAAGCTGCACAATTCTCTCCATTTGTCACACTGATAATTCATGCTGGCCCAGACGAAAAAAGAGACAGTAATTGCAGTAACCACCAAGATTTAAGTTACAAATGAAATATTCATTCATAAAATGAATAATGCCTATCGCCACTGTGAATTGGCCGGATATGGGTCGGCGGCCTATACTCAAGCCGTCTCCACAACACTGCTTCCCATGCACACCCTGCTCAGCCCGCACACATCGCGGGCTTTTTGTTCCCGGCAATTGCCACTCTGTCTTTCCCCTCTTACCAGTCACCGGACGCGCCTCTCCCCGCCAGCCCAGCCCCCGGCAGGGAGCGCAGCATGATCGTGCGCGAGCGTCCATCGGCGCTGCGGCTGTTTCTCGTGGTGCGCGGCTCCGTCCTGCCGCGCATCCGCACCACGCTCATCGTCAATACCCTGATCGCCACCCTCGTCACCTGGTGCCACGGCACCCTGTTCGACCACAAGGTCATCCTCACCACCATCCCGTTTACCCTGATCGGCTTGCCTCTGGCCATCTTCCTGGGCTTTCGCAACACGGCCGCCTACGACCGCTACTGGGAAGCGCGCAAGCTGTGGGGTGAACTGGTCTTGCGCAGCCGTAATTTCTCGCGCCAGTGCCAGACGATGATACGCAGCGACACGCCTGCCCACGCGAGGCTGGGCCTGGACGATGTACGCGTGCGCATGATTTACCGCACCATCGCCTTTTGCCACGCGCTGCGCCACCAGCTGCGCGACACGCGCGGACCGGCCGACTTGCAGCCGCTGCTGCGCCCGGCCGAATGGGAAGCAGCCTGCAAGGCGGCGAACCCGTCCGACTACCTGATGCTGCAGATGGGCCAGGACCTGGCCGATTGCGTCCGGCAAGGGCACATCGACAGCATCCTTGCCACGCAGATCGATAACACGGTTTCGGCCATGGTGGGCGCAGGCGCCTCGTGCGAACGCATCCGCAGCACGCCGATCCCCTTCTCTTACTCCCTGCTGCTGCACCGCACGGCCTATCTGTACTGTTTCCTGCTGCCCTTCGGCCTGGTCGATTCGCTGGGCTTCATGACGCCCTTCGTCGTCGCCATCGTCGCCTATACCTTCTTTGGCCTCGATGCCCTTGGCGACGAGATCGAGGAACCGTTCGGCGAAGATGCCAACGACCTGCCCCTGTCGGCCATGTGCCGCGCCATCGAAATCAGCTTGCGCGAATCTGTGCAGGATGAGAACGTGCCGCCGCCCATGCAAGCCGTCGATTTCCTGCTGAATTGATCCGCACGGCAGCTTTCCCCTTGACCTTACCATCGGGGGAAGGCTTACAGTGGAAGCACTTAATCATTCAAGGAGTGCTTGCATGTATCAGTTACAAGTTGAAAACATGAGCTGCGGACATTGCGTCGGCTCGGTCACGAAAGCGGTGCAAGGCATCGATCCGCAAGCCCAGGTGCAGATCGACCTGGCCAGCAAGCGCGTCACGGTGGAGTCGCCCGCTGACCTGGGCGCCATCAGCGCCGCCATCGTGGAAGCGGGCTACCCCGTTACCAGCGCCCAGTAGCAGCCTCAGCAGCACCAAGACAGCCGGCCCTTGCGCCGGCTGTTTTTTTACCCATCCAGCTCGGGATAATGGCGGAAGATGCCTTCCTCATTGAATGCGATTCTGCGCTTCGACTTCAGGTAGCGGGCGATATTCGGCCGCGCCGCCACCGTGTCGTGCAGCGCGAACAGGGCGGGATACTGGGGCGCCAGGCGCGCCATGGCTTGCGGAAACGCATAGTGCAGGCCCGCCAGCATCTGGAACAGCGACAGGTCGCCATACGTGAGTTTTGCGCCCACCAGATACTGGCCGCGGCTGCGATTATTCAGCAACACTTGCGTGAAATAGGCAAGGAACTTGGGCAAGCGCGTCGCGCGGAAATCCGCGCTGCGCAACATGGCCGCCTCTTTTTGCTCTGCATAATATTGATTCATCGATAGCGGATGGTGCGTGTCGTGCACTTCCGTCAGCCAGTCGGCCATCGTCAGTTGCAGCTGGTTCAGCCACAAACGACCGCTTTCCGCGCGCGGCGCCAGGCCCAGGCGCCGGCCCAGGTACAGCAGGATATTCGTGGTCTGGCCGATCAGCACGTCGCCATCGCGCAGCACGGGCGGCGCGTAAGCGGCCTGTGGCGTGGCGCCACCATCGAGGCAGACCAGCATGGCGGACAAGCCTTGCCCCTTGCGTTCAGGCAAACGGGCGATATCGCGGTAGTCGGCGCCCGCCTCTTCCAGGGCCAGCCGGATGAATTCGCCGCGCCCCTGTATCGTGGGCCAGTAATACAGTTCATACGCCATGCCAGCTCCTTGGATTTATCTCAATGGCAACAGGCTTTCGCTTCCGTGTCACCGGCCAGCCCCAGGCTTTGCAGGATGGGGCAATCGGGCTTGTCGTCGCCGTGGCACGAGTGCGCCAGGTGGGCCAGGGTATCGCGCATTTCCGTCAGTTCGTCGATGCGCTTATTGAGCTCGGCGACGTGCGCGAGGGCGATGCTTTTCACGTCCGCGCTGGCGCGCTGGTCGTTTTGCCACAGCGACAGCAGTTCGCGGATCTGTTCCAGCGAAAAACCCAGCCCCCGCCCGCGTTTAATGAAACGCAAGGCGTGCAAGTCGTTCGGCGTGTAAATTCGATAACCGGCGTCGCTGCGCGCGCTGGGTTTTAGTAAGGCAATACTTTCGTAGTAGCGTATCATTTTTGCCGATACGCCCGTCTCGCTTGCCGCCTGGCCGATATTCATCCTTATTGCTCCTTGGTATGCGCGCTACCTGAATGACTGCGGGCTTTCCAGCGGCGCAGCAACAGGGCATTGCTGATCACGCTGACCGAACTGAAGGCCATCGCCGCGCCCGCCACCATGGGGTTGAGCAAGCCGAAGGCGGCCAGCGGAATGCCGATCAGGTTATAAATGAAGGCCCAGAACAGATTCTGCCGTATCTTGCTGTAAGTGCGGCGCGAGATATCGATGGCGTCCGCCACCAGGGCCGGATCGCCGCGCATCAGGGTGATGCCGGCCGCATGCATGGCCACGTCCGTGCCCGTCGACATGGCGATACCCACGTCGGCGGCCGCCAGCGCGGGCGCATCGTTGATGCCGTCGCCCACCATGGCGACTTTCGCGCCCTCGCCTTTCAGCGCGACAATTTTAGCGGTTTTATCGGCCGGCAGCATTTTCGCCGCCACCGTGTCGATGCCCAAGAGCTTACCGACGGCATCCGCGCTGCCTTGGTTGTCCCCCGTCAACATCACCGTGCGGATGCCCAGACTATGCAGATGGGCAATGGCCGCCTGCGCATTCGGCTTGACCTGGTCGCTGAAGGCGAACAGGCCCAGCAGTTCCGATCCCGAGGCCAGCCAGGAAATCGTGTTGCCCGTGTTTTCCAGCGCCAATGCCTGGCTGGCCAGCGGCGCCATGTCCACGTGCAACTCCTGCATCAGGCGCGTGCTGCCCAATTTCAGTTCCAGGCCATCGACGTGGGCCGCCAAGCCGCGGCCTGGCAAGGCCGACAGGCCCGTGGCTGGCAAGGGTTCGATGTGGCGCGCGCTAGCCGCATCCAGCACGGCCGTCGCCAGGCTGTGTTCGCTGCCGCGCTGGATGCTGGCTGCCAGTTGCAGCAGCCGTCCATCGTCGACGCCATGCGCATGCAGGGCCGCCAGCGCAGGTTTTCCCACGGTCAGGGTACCCGTCTTATCGAACACGACGGTATTGACGGCGTGCGCCACTTCCAGCGCTTCCGCATCCTTGATCAGGATGCCATAACGGGCAGCCACGCCCGTGCCGGCCATGATGGCCGTCGGCGTGGCCAGGCCCAGCGCGCATGGACAGGCGATGACCAGCACGGCCACGGCATTGATGATGGCGTTCTCCAGCTCGCCCGTGGCGAACCACCAGCCCAGCATGGTCAGCAGCGCCAGCAGCAGCACCACGGGTACAAAGATCGCACTGACCTTGTCGACCAGATGCTGGATCGGCGCCTTGGCTGCCTGCGCATCTTCCACCAGGCGGATGATGCGTGACAAGGTCGTCTCGCCGCCGACGGCTTGCGTGCGCACCAGCAACAAGCCATCGGCATTGATGGCGCCGCCCGTGACCTTGTCGCCCGGATGCTTATCGACGGGCAAGCTTTCGCCCGTGATCAGCGATTCGTTGATCTGGCTGGCGCCTTCCACCACGACGCCATCGACGGCCACCCGTTCGCCAGGGCGGATGACCACCAGGTCGCCCACTTTGACCTGTTCCACAGGCAAGTCGATCTCGACGCCGTCGCGTCGCACGCGGGCCGATTCCGGACGCAAGACTTGCAGCGCTCGGATGGCCGAGGCCGTCTGGCGCTTGGCGCGGCTTTCCAGCCATTTCCCCAACAGCACCAGGGTGATGACCACGGCCGAGGCCTCGAAGTACAGGTGCGGCAACATCTCGCCCGCCGTCAGCCACTGGTAGACGGACAAGCCATACGCGGCGCTCGTGCCCAGCGCCACCAGCAGATCCATATTGCCGCTGCCGGCGCGGGCCGCCTTCCAGCCCGCCTTGTAGAAACGCGCGCCGAAATAGAATTGCACGGGCGTGGCGAGGGCAAATTGCAGCCAGCCGGACAGCATCAAATGGATGCCGGCCCACTCGAGCAGCATGGGCAGCATCAGGGGGAAGGCCAGCACGGCTGCGAACGCCACTTTCATGCCGTCGCGGTTGGGCGCTGCGGCAGGCGCGCTGGCCTGGCTGGCGGCGGGCACTGTGGCTGCATAGCCAGCCTTGTTGATGGCGGCGATCAGGGTGCCCGCCTCCAGGCCGCCCGTCACCTTAATGCGCGCGCTTTCCGTGGCCAGGTTGACGCTGGCGGCCAGCACGCCCGGCACTTTCAGCAAGGCTTTTTCCACCCGGCCCACGCACGAGGCGCACGTCATGCCGGCGATATTCAGGTCGATCTCGCGCTGCGCTACCGTATAGCCAGCCTTTTCCACGGCCGCCTGCAGGGTGGCCAGGGGAATTGGCGTGCCGGACGTGACTTTGGCCACTTCGGTGGCCAGGTTGACGCTGGCCTGGCTTACGCCGGGCACGGCGGCCAGGGCTTTTTCCACGCGGCCCACGCAGGAGGCGCAGCTCATGCCTTCAATGGCCAGCGCCTGCGCATGCGCGGCGACGGAAGGGGAAGCGGCGGGAGCAAGTGCACTCTGGTTCATGGCAGGTCCTGTACGAAAGATTAACTAATAGGATCAGGATCTGCTATCCCATGATGGGAAGGTCAAGCCCTATTTGTCAGGTGTGCCGGACTTGCAGGAAACAGCTTAGCGCACCACGCAATCGATGGCGGCAGGCTTGTTGCCGCCTGCAGCGCTGCCTGAGCTCGATGGCGACGCTGAAAAGACTGGCGGCGGCGTGAACTTGATGCCGGGATTGACGGGCAGCAACACGGGCGGCTGCTTGAAGTTGGGCGTAAAGCCGAACTGGCCGGCGGCAAAATTTTGCGAACCGGCAGGATTGGTCACATGAATCAGGCCATCGAGCACCTGCACGTACAGGCCCGGCACGATCGCGGATGCGGCGCGAGCCGTTGGCGTGCCCGGCAGCGATCCGAGCGCCACATACTCGGCAACAAACGTCGTGCCGCGAATGCCGATGGTGGCGGCCGGCGTCTTCATCTCGAAGCGCTCCTTGTTGCGCTTGCCCAGCAAGCCCGTGACGGAACGCAAGCCCCCCTTGAGCAAACTGAAGATGGCATGGTCGCCATCGGGCTGCTCGGCCGTGTAGCTGAATTGCTCGATCACGAAACTGGTATTCGGTTTCAAGGTGATTTCGCTATTGTCGATCAGCCGGATCAAGGCATAGGTCTCTTTTTCCGTCAGCAAGGTGTCACCCTGCTCGACCTCGGACTTAATGGCCAGGATTTTCACCTTGCCATCCGCCTTCTTGGCCATCAAGGGGCCACTCAACTGCATCACCGTGCCCGCCACCTGCCCGGCCCAGGCGTGCGCGCCCAGGCACATCAGGGCCAGCCACAACAAGGCCTTAGTTGCAGAAAGTTTTTTTAATAGAGTCATTGTCTTTGTATCCTGTTGATTTACCTGTGGCACCGGCAACATCCTTGTCGTCCTTCACCTTGTCATCATGCTTGGTTGGCTGCATGGAAGCGAGCGGGGCGTTGGCACGATCGGCTTGTTTGATGAAGCGCAAGGCATCGTCGATGGCGGCGCTGACACCGGCATCGATGACGGGCTTGTCGATCGTCGTGGCGGGCAGGAAGATGCCGTCCGGCATGGCCACCGCGCCGTTCGGCGCCAGCAAGCTGACGTTGGCGCGCTGACGGTTGATGCGCACGCCCGCTCCACCCGTGATGCTGCCCGTTTTCGCCAGCACGCTCATGCTGGCCGCAGCCGGCAAAGCGACGCTGGCCGTGTCCGCAAAGCGCACATAGCCTTCCGCGCTGGCGGCAAAATTGCCGCCGACGAGGACCTTGGCATTGCCTTCGACACGAATATCGCCGCCCGCCACCAGGCTGATGTCGCGCGCCGCCGCCAGCTGCGCGCCATCGCCCAGCACCACGTCCGTACTGGCATTGAGCGCAATGTCATTGCCCTCGATCTTGCCGTTGACGGTGACGGGGCTGTGCGCCGTCACGCTCACGTTGCCGCCATTCGCATTGATTTTGCCAGCCGTGACGCCGCCCGTGTTGTCGATGGCGATATTGCCCGCGCCAGTGGTCAGCGTTCCCAGGGTCAAGGTGCCCGGCGCCGAGGTATTGTTCAGCGCAATGCCGCCACCTGCACTATTGCTGGCAGTAAAACTGCTTACCTGGTTGCCCGCATGGCCCAGCACGATGCCATTTTTCGCCTGCGCCGTCACGCTGCTGGCGAGCAGCGCACCATCCTGGCCGATGGCGCCGTTCAGGGCGCTCAGTTTCACCTCGTTCGCTGCCAGGCTGGCGAAGCGCAAGTCGCCAGCCGCTTGCGTGATGGCCAGCTGGCCCGCCAGCCGGATGGCGCCGGCCGCCTGGCTGAAGCTGTTGGCGACAAGCAAGTTGCCGTTGCCGCTCAGCACACCGCCGCCTTGCGCATAGCGCTCCGCCGACAGGCTGCCGTTCAGCAACAAGCTGCCGCCGTTGATTTCCAGGCCGCCCAGCGCGGAGAGGTCCGGCACGCTATCACCGAGGGTCAGGCTGCCACCCGTCAACAGCAAGCCAGTCGCCGAATTCAGGTTTTTCAGGATGGTGCTGCCGGCCGCCGCACTGTAGGTGACGATGCCCTTGCTGTTGCTAAAGTCGACAGCCAGCACGTTCGCGCCTTCCGGCACCACGCCGCCGTCCCAGTTGGCGGCATCGCTCCACAAGCCGCTGCCACTGCCGACCCAGGTCGACAATTGTTTTTGCGCAATCGTGGCCTGCGCCGTGCCGCCCGTCGTTTCCAAGGTGTAGTTGCCCGCATCGGCGCCCGCCAGGCGGAAGCCGCTGGCGGTCACCAGCTTGCCCACGCCCGCATTCTTGTCGGCAAAGCTGCCGCTGCCGCCCACCACGCTGACCACATCCTGGCCCAGCACGCCGTTCGCGGAGGCGCTGACGGCCGCGTTCGTAGTGCCGTCATACGTCTTGTTGATGCCGTTAAAACTTACGTTCAGGGCGCGAGCCGTGATGTCGGCTGTCGTGCTACCCGCGTTTCCGTTGAGCACGTAGTTGCCCGCATCGGCGCCCGTCAGGTGGCCCGTCGCCACCTGGTAATCGACCACTTTGCCAGTACCGACATTCTTGTCGCGGAAGTTGCCCAGCAAACCGGCCATGCCGACCTGGTCGCCCGTCACCAGGCCCTCTAAGTAGCCGTTCAGCGCCGCCTGCAAGGTGCCGTCGTAGACGCGGCTTTGCGCGCCCGTAACGCCATAGTTCAGGACGCGCGCCGTGATGGTCGCCGTGCCGTCCGCCGTCGTCGCGGCCAGGCTGTAGTTGCCCAGCTCATTGCCTCCCAGGGCCAGGCCGCTGGCATGCACGGCCTTGCCGCTACCCACATTCCTGTCGAGGAAGGCGGCGTTGCCGCTGATGCTGATGTTGTCACCCGTCACCACATTGCCCAGCACGAAATTGGCGCCATCGTAGCCCAGGGTGCCGTCATAGATCTTGCCATTGCCGCCAATGCTCACCGTCAGCGCGCGTGGCGTGATGGCGAACGTCGTCGTGCCGCCCAAGGTGATGTCGTACTTGGTCGACCACAGACCCGTCGCTTCATAGCTGCCCACATTGCGCGCGTTGCTGCCGTAGCCGAGGCTGCCATTGACGCCGGCATCGCCGTCGATCAATCCCACATAGCCGATCGCACCGAGGAAGGCGGCCAGCTGGCCATCGTAGACCTTGCCCGTGGCATTGCCCGAGAGGTTCACTTGCAGCGGCTTCAGGAAAGCCTTCAACATCGGCGTCGTGTAGCCGTCGTAGATGCGCCACACGCCACTGAAATTGTAGTCGTTGAAACTGCCTTGCTGCTTCATCTGCGCCGTGCTGCGGCCGCTGGAACCACCGCCATCGATTTGCACCAGCGAGGTTTCAAAATTGAAAAAGCCATAGCCGAACGGGGAACCGGTAGCCACGCGGCCGGCTACCGCGCCCACGGCCGCATAGCCGTCGCCAGTCACGGCGCCGCTGCTGAAGACATGGCTGACGCTGCCCGTACTTTCACCGACCAGACCGCCCATGTTTTCCCTGGCCAGGATGGAATCGGCAGTAGCGGCCCGACCCACGGCGCCGCTGGCATACGCATCATTGATACTGCCGCCGTTCAGGCCCACCAGGCCGCCGATGCTGCGCGCGCCACTGACATTGCCGGTGGCATAAGACTGGCTCAGCGCGCCCTGGTTATTACCGACCAGGCCGCCGATCATCTCGCGCGCGCCCGTCACCACGCCGGTGGCGTACGAGGTCGTGATGCTGGCGCCGGACGCGTTCAATCCCGCCAGGCCGCCGATGGCGCCGCCGCCATCGGCATTGACGCCGGTGACGGCGCCGCTGCTGGCGGACAGCGTGATGGCGCCGCCGTTGCTGCCCACCAGGCCGCCGACATTGCGCTGGCCGCTGACGGCCATGCTGCTGTTCACGCCATCGATGATGCCGCTGACGACCTCGCCCGCAAGCGCGCCCACGTTGGCCGTGCCGGCGACGCTGCCGCCGCTCAGGGTCAGCTTGCGCAAGGTACCGCCCTGCACGCTGCCGAACAGGCCTGCCGCCGAACCTGGCGCCAGGCTGCGGTCGATTTTCAAATTGCTGAGCGTAAATCCGCCGCCATCGAATACGCCGGAAAAACCGCTGCCGCCGCCGGCAATCGGCATGAAGCCCTGGCCATTGTTCCAGTTCACGGTGCCGCTGGCGTCGATATTGCCGGCCAGGCGATAGTTGTTGCCGAGACTAAGGCTGGCTATGCCTTGCAAGCCATAGATATCGGCGAGCAGATAAGGTGAAGCGACACCGTCGCCGCCGCTTACGCGCAGGAAACTGGCGCCGCTGCCGATGGTGAAATTTCTGGCGCTGAACCCTGACAGGGCAGCCGCGTTTTGCACCCAGCTGCCGCCGTCGAGAGAAAAAGTGCCGCCCACCGTCACGGCGCCCGTGGCCGTGACGGTGGACGCTGAATTGAGGTGCAGATCGCCTGCCCTGGCAAGCGCATCCGATATCCGTATGCCGCCCGTGTTCGTGGCGTCGCCGATGGTCAGCGACGAGGACGAGATGCCAGCCAGCTCAATCGCGTTCAAACTCAGCGCCGTGCCCGATTTGGTGCCCAGGTCGATGCTGCGCCCGCCGCTCAGGGGCTTGATGATGACATTCGCGCCGCCGGCCGTGCCGCCGAAGTTGACCTTGCCGTTAATGCCGATATTATCTGCCTGCAAGGTCACCGTCTGGCCGGCGATTCCGCTGCCCAGCAACTGATCTCCGCTGCCAGTCAGGTCGATAGCACCGCCCTGGAAATTGCTGATCAGGCTCAGATGGCCGCTGCCGACATCGACCACGCCGGCGCCACCTACGCTGGCGCCGGAAAGATAAACGCTACCGCCATTGCTGGTGATCGGCGCGGCCAGATTCACAAGCGAGCCAACGGCCCCAATGCTTCCGCTGCTGGCATCATTGGCAAACAATCTGACGGCTCCGCCATTGGTGGTGATGGATGCGTTAACGTTGATCGTTTCGCCCGCCTGCGCCGTCAAACCCACGCCTTGCTGCGTGATATTGACGGCGCTGTTGAAATTGATGCGATGCGTTGCCTGCAACGTGACGTTGCTGCTGGCGCTAGAAAGGAGGTCGGCGCCGATGCTGGCGTTGCCGGTGGACGGCGCATCGGCGAACTGGTCGACGTCACCCAGTTGGCCGCCCGAACCGGAGACTACGGTGATGTCATACGGGTCGAGCAGCCAGTTGCCGCGCTTGCCACGCGCCGCGCTGGTATTGACGCGGATGCCGTCGACGGCCAGGTAATGGCCGGACGTTTCCACGAAGCCGCCGTCGCCGCCTTGCGCGCCACCGCGCGCGGAAAGGCTGCCGTACACCTGGGCCGAGGCATCGCCCCAGGCGATGATCTTGCCGCCGTTGCCATTGCCGATGGCATCGGCAGTGACGCTGGCGTCCTTGCCAACCAGCGTTTGCCGCGCATTCTGCACGGCCGCGTTCTTGCCCTGGTAGTCGCCGCCCAGCAAGACCGTGCCGCCGCCCGTGGCGCCGCTGGCGTCGACCTTTGCATTGCCAAGCAAGCCCACCTGCTCGCCCAACACCCGGATGTCGCCACCCTTGCCGGCCGCGCCGGTGGCGCTGGTGACGCTGCCCGCTTCGAGCAGCGCCTTGCCGCTGGCCTTGAGGACGATCCTGCCGTTGTCGCCGACGACGGCGCTATTCGCATTGAGCACGCCGCGCTGGCTGACCAGCGCGCCGGCCATGCCGATGCTGCCGCCCTGGGCGATGATCTGGCCCAGGTTCAGGGCCTGGTCCGTTGACGCCGAGACCAGCACGCGCAATTGCGGATTGCCAGGGTCGGCCAGTTGCACGCTGCGCCCGGCCGCCAGGATCACTTCGCCATTCGGCGCCGTGATGATACCCGTGTTTTCCACGTTCGGCGCGATCAGCAGCACTTGCCCGCCCTTGCCCGCATGGATGGTGCCCGCATTGCTCACACCGCCAGCGACGCTGCCGGCCGTAAATTCCCGCTTGCCGGAAAGGAAATCCGCATTCGACAGGCCCAGGCTGGAGGCCACCAGCCCGTTGACGTCCACTTTCGCGCCCTGGCCGAAGACGATGCCGTTCGGGTTGATCAGGAAGACCTTGCCGTTCGATTCGAGCGCGCCGAGGATCTTGCTGGGGTCTTGTCCCGTGATGCGGTTGAGCACGGCGCTACAGCCGTTTTGCTGGATGAAGCGCGTGATTTCGCCCGCATGGATGGAAAAACTCTGCCAGTTGATGATGGTGTTGGGCGTATTCGTGATCGAGAAGATGTTGCCCTGCTGGTTGAACGTCGCCTGTCCGTTGACCACCTGCGGCAAGGCGGGGTTGGCCTGCGCGGCGCCGAAACAGCCGGCCAGCAGCAGCGCCAGCGCCGTGCGGCGCAAGGGCGGCGCAAAGGGTGACGAAAAGGATGGCGTCAGGATGAAAGCGGAGGCGTGCTGGACGTGCTTGTGCATGGTGTTCATCCTGATACTAGTAGGCCAAGGCGAGGCGGAAATGCAGGCGGTTGGCGCCCCGCTGTCCCGTGTCGCCGCCATTGACGACATGGGCGTAATCGAGCTGAAGATTGGCGTAGCGGCTCAGCAGCAAACGCAGGCCGAGGCCGCCGCTGCTGATGCCTTGCGAGGCGCTTTCGCCAGGCAGCGCATGGTTGCGGCGCAGCCAGGCCGTATCATAAAAAGCCAGGGCGCGGCACTGGTAAGCGAGCGCCTGGCCGCACCAGTTCGGCGTGTACAGCTCCAGGTTCAGGTTGGCGCCCGTATCATTGGCCACTTCGCGCTCGGCAAAGCCGCGCACGGACGCGGCGCCACCGGCGCCGAACTGCTCGCCCGGCACCAGCGCGTCTGGCGTGACTTGCGCATTGACGAGCGCGCGCCATTGCCAGTCGCCGGCCAGCACGCGCCCGGAACTGGCGCTCAGGCGCAGGGTGTTGTAGGCCGCCTTGGCATGCGCGCGCACTCTGTCGAAATCGGCTTGCGCGCCGTGCTTGCCACCGGGAATATTATGCGCGAAGGTGACCGCCACGCTGGTCTCGCCCGTGGGCAAAGTCCAATTGCCGATGTAGCTGACGCTGAGCGGATGCACGGTGACGTCGGCGCCCAGTTCCATGCCGAACAATTGCACGCTGTTGCGGTAAGCCTTGTAATCGACGCCGTACACGAGCTTGGGTTCGAAATCGCCGCTGCGGGCAAAGTTCTGGTTGTAGCGGATGCCGGCCATGCTGCCCTGGCCGCTGACGGCCAAGTCGAAAATGCCGGCCGAAATGCTGCCCGAATCAACGTTCGAATAGCTGGCGAAAAAATCCATCGAGTCGCCCAGCGCATACAGCGGCAAGTGGTAGCCGGCGCCATACACGCCCACCTTGTCCGGCTTTTCCAGGCTGCTAGTGTATTGCAGGCTGGCCACATGATCGCGGCCGAACAGGTTGGCATGCTGCAGCACCACGCCCACGTGCGTCTTGCCCGTTTGCGCATTGCCCGTGTTGTCCACATTGAGCATGGCTTTCCAGGCCTTTTCATCGGCCACAGTGACGATGGCGTCGATGGCGCCCGCCGGCTCGTCGGCTTGCAGGCGCACTTCGATCTTGCGCGCCGGGTTTTCATTGGCCAGCTTCAGGCTTTGCGACAGGGCCGGCAAGTTCGGCGTCTCGCCTTCGCGCAGGGATGGCAAGGAGCGCCGCACGTTGGCCTCGTCGACATGGGCATTGCCACTGATGGCGACCTTGCCCAGCGGCGTCTGCAGCACGCTCAGGCGCACTACGCCGCGCTCCAGTTCCTGCTCGGGCAGTTGCACCTGCACGGCGCTGTAACCGCGCTCGCGGTAAGCCGTCTCCAGCGCCTCGACGGCGCGGGCAATGTCGGAAAAATCGCGCTGCGCACCCGTGTAGGGGGCCAGCAAGGCTTGCACCTGCGCGGACGTGAGCAGGGTATTTCCCTGGACGTCGAAGCGGCGGATCTCGAAGCGCGGCACGCCGTCTTCCTGCATAGCAGGAGCAGCTTCATCCAAGGAAACGTCGGCGCCGGCGGCGCCGACGGCGAACAGCAGCGCGGAACCCGCAAGCAGGTGCACCAAACGATATGTCATGTGAAGGATTTCTTGTGTAACCGGACAAGCGCGCGGCCCGCAGGCGCCAGCGTGTCCGGCAATGGATTGAAGACAAATTTTAGACGGCTTTTTGTTTCCAGTCAGAAATTTCTAACATTTCTCCCTGATTTTTATCGCAACGCAACAAACAGTGCGCCATGGCTGGCGTTTTCCGGCGCGCTGGCAGGCCTATTTGCTGTGCAACTCTGTCACGCCATCCCAGTCGGCAGGCGGCGGCAGATGGCGATAGCGCTCCAGGCGTGCCGCGTACAGGCGGTACAGGCTATCGTCGGGAAAATCCGCCTGCAAGTGCGCGAGCTGCGCGCCAGCCGCCTCCCAGTCGCGCGCGCGCAGCCGGGCCAGCACCGCGTGCCAGCGCTCCAGCTGCGCCAGCTCGGCGGCTGCGGCGCCGGCCAGCAGGCAGCGGGGCTCGAAGATGGCCACCGCCTCCTGCTTGCCCAGCACGCGTATGCGATCGAGCTCGCGGTAGACAAAGTCCGGGGCGGCGGCGCGCGTGGCCTCGCCCACCACGATGCCCACGCCATACAGCTTGCTGGCCCCTTCCAGGCGCGCGGCCAGGTTGACGCTGTCGCCCATGACGGTATAGGCGCGGCGGATGCGCGAACCCATGTCGCCCACATGCATGGGCCCCGTATTGATGCCGATGCCGATGCGCAGCGCCGGCCAGCCGCGCGCGCAAAACTGCTGGTTCAGCCGCGCCGCGCTTTGCTGCATCAGCAAGGCACTAGCCACGGCGCGGCTGGCGTGGTCGGCAAAGGCGACGGGCGCGCCCCAGAACGCCATCACGGCGTCGCCGATGTATTTGTCCAGCGTGCCGCCATGGCTGTCGCGGATATCTTCCGACATGGCCGTCAGGTATTCGTTGATGTATTCGCGCAGCGCGGCCGGCGCAAGCTGCTCGGAAATGGCCGTGAAACCGC
Organism: Janthinobacterium salmonicoloratum; assembly: GCF_051380845.1. NCBI lineage: Bacteria > Pseudomonadati > Pseudomonadota > Betaproteobacteria > Burkholderiales > Oxalobacteraceae > Janthinobacterium > Janthinobacterium salmonicoloratum. The sequence goes on from NZ_JBNYXV010000001.1 coordinate 1,592,059, forward strand.
GCACGTCGGCAAACAGCACCGTCAGTTCGCGATTCTCGCCCTCCATGGTGTAGCGGCGCGGATCGTCGGCCATCTCGGCTACCAGCTCGGGCGCCACATATTCGCCGAAGCGCGCCACCAGCGCGCGCCCCTTGCGCACCTCGAAAAAATAGCCCCACGCCAGGTTGACGATAAACAGCGCAAGGATCAGCAACAGCAGCACGGCGCCGCCCAGCACCAGGTCGTGCACGGTGTACAGATACAGATTGATGGCGACGGCGGCCGCCAACGCGCCCACGGTCGCCAGCATCACGCCGGCCGGCGGCAACACGGCCAGGGCGCCCGCCAGCAGCAGGCCAAACAGCACGATCTGCACCAGTTCGAACGCCAGCGCATAGTCGGGCCTGGCCTTGAAGCGCCCGTCGAGCATGGATTTGATCAGGTTGGCGTGCACCTCCACTCCCGGATACTCGGCATTCACGGGCGTGGCGCGGATATCGTTCAAGCCGGGCGCCGTGGTGCCCACCAGTACGAGGGCGCCCTTCAGCAGCGCGGGTGGCACCGTGCCGGCCAGCACATCGGACGCCGACACATAGCGGAAAGCGCCGCCCTTGGGTCCACCCGCGCCGCGGTACTGCACTGTGGTGGTCAAGGCTTCGCCCACGGGTATCGCCAGTGCGCCGCGCGGCGTGAACAGCATGATGTGTTCGAGGCCGCCGCTGGCCAGTTCGCGCGCCGACAGGGTATCGGCCGTGCCCGTGAAACGGGGGGCGATGGCGCGCGCCTGCAGGTAGACGGCAACGGTGGCCAGCGACAGCGACGGATAATAGCCGTCGCCGATGCGCTGCAACAGGGTCGAGGAACGCACGACGCCATCGGCATCAGTCAGCGCCGTGAAGATGCCGGCGCCTTGCGCGGCCGCCTGCAGGGGCGCGATATTGGCTTCGTAGCCGCGCGCCACGTAGGCCGTGACGCTGCGTCCGTTCAAATCGGCGACGGTGAAGGAGGGCCTGGGCAGCACGCCCTTTCTTTGCTGCTCCGACACGCTGTAGCCCAGCACCACGGGCTGGCCGCGCATGGCTTCGGCAAACAGGCCGTCGTAGTCCATGGCCGGGCGCAGTTTTTCAAGCTGCGCCGGCAAGCCCGCCACGCCCGCCAATTCGCCGCGCGCCAGTCCTTGCAGCACGGCGTAGCCGGAACTGGTGTCCGCTTCGGGAAACGAGATATCGAAGCCCAGCGCGGCCACGCCGTAATGGCCAGTGAGCTGGCGCACCAGGCGCGCCTGGATGTCGCGGCTCCAGGGAAAACGGCCCACCCGGGCCAGGCTTTGTTCATCGATGTCGACGATGACGATGCGGCGGTCGAGCTGCGGCGTTTGGGCGCGCATGCGCCAGTCGCCCAGCATGGCATCGAACCGCGCGATAGTGTCGTTGCCGGCCAGGCACAGCACGGCGGCCGCCACGCTCAGGAGCACGCCCAGCAGCGACCGCGCCCCATGCTTGCGCAAGGCCAGCGACAGCTTCAAGGGGTATAGCCCGGAATGGCCGCCTCGTCGACGGCATCGATCTGGCTTGGATGCAAATGCTTTTCAGCGAAGGTCAGATAGACTTTGCTGCGGATAAAAACGTCGAAAAGCTCTGGGTCGATATGCCCATTCAGACTGAAATTGCCGAGGATGCGCAGCGATTCGGACAGCGACTTGCCCTTTTTATAGGGCCGGTCGCGCGCCGTCAGGGCCTCGAAAATGTCGGCGATGGCCATCAGCCGCGCCGGCACCGACATCTGCTCTTTCGTCAGCCCGCGCGGATAGCCCTTGCCATCCATGCGCTCGTGGTGGCCGCCCGCATATTCGGGCACCTTCTGCAGGTGCTTGGGCCACGGCAGCGCTTCAAGCATGCGGATCGACACGCTGATATGGTTGTTGACGATGGCCCGCTCCGCCGCCGTGAGGGTGCCGGCACGGATGGTCAGGTTTTCCGTCTCGTCGGCGTCCAAAAAATCGCGCAGTTCGCCATCGGCGGCGCGCCAGCGGCGCCTGGCGATCTGCCGCACGCGCTCCTGGTCGGCCTGCGCCATGCTTTCGCCGCCGATATTGACGGTGCGGATGAAATCGCGTTCTTCGCGCAGCGCCGCCTGCTCCAGTTCCAGCGCGCGGACAATGGCGTCCTTCTGCTGCGGCTGCGCCGCCTGCCGGCGCAGGGCCGCGATCTCGGCGTCGCGCAGCAGCACTTCGTAGCGTGTGTCGATCAGGGCGATGCGATCAAAAATGGTTTCCAGCTTGGTGGCCTTGTCGACCACGTGCACGGGCGTGGTGATCTTGCCGCAGTCGTGCAGCAGACCAGCCAGCCACAGCTGCTTGCGCTCGTTGTCGCTGAGCCGGAAATCGGCCAGCGGTCCCGTTTGCGTGGCGTGCACGGCGTCGGCCAGCAGCATCGTCAGCTCGGGCACGAACTGGCAGTGCCGCCCCGTGTAGGGGGACTTTTCATCGATGCCGATATTGATCAGGGTAACGAGCGATTCGAGCAGTTCTTCCAGCTGCGAAATGAGCAATTGATTCGTCAGCGCCACGCCCGCCTGCGCGGCCAGCGCCTCGATGAAGCGCTGGTCAGTGGAAGAAAAAGCGCGCACCTGGCCCGTCTCGCCATCCTTGGCATTGACCAGCTGCAGCACGCCGATCAACTCGCCCTCGTGGTCGCTCATGGGCACCGTCAGTATCGATTGCGTGTGATAGCCGTGGTGGCGGTCAAACTCGCGCATGCCGGAAAAATTGAAGCCCTCGTCGCGGTAGACGTCGGCGATGTTCACGCTGCGGCGCATGTTCGCCGCATACGCGGCCACCGACGCCAGGTTTGGCTGGCCCGCGCCATCGAACAGGGGCACGCCCGGCAAGCCCATGTCGGCGCCCTGCGCGATGCCCAGGCTGTCGTTAACACTGATGTCGAACGCCAGCTGGCGCCGGTCGGTAGCGGGCCGATACAGGGTGGCGCCATCGGCGCCGCTCATGCTTTTTGCCAACAGCACGATGCGCTGCAACAGCGCGCCGATATCGTGTCCCTCGCCGCCCAGGCCGTGGCCGAGCGCGACACTGAGTTCGGTCAATTGCTCCAGTCTGTGGGCGATTTTCTCAGGGTGCAACTGAGGCATGTTGGTGGCAATCAGGTAATGGGCAAGCAAAAAAGGGGAAGTCGGCAAGCGCCAGTGTAACGGCCACCCTGCGCACTGTACATTACTTAGTTACAACAAAATGAAATAACTTTCCGTATAGCAACGCACATAAATGTTGCCGCCAATCTCATTAATTAGAATAGAATTAACAATAATTACACCGTAACAAGGTACTGAATGAAATTCACGTTCAGGGGCGTGCGCGGCTCCATCCCCTCTCCCGGCCCGCGCACGGCGCGCTATGGCGGCAACACCACATGCATCGAAGTGCGCACCGACAACGATAGCCTGATCATTCTCGATGCGGGTAGCGGCATCTTCTCGCTGGCGCAGCAACTGCCGCCGGGCGAGCCCGTTGACGCACACGTCTTCATCACGCACAGCCACTGGGACCACATCCACGGCCTGCCCATGTTTTCGCCCCTGTTCGTGGCCGGTAACCGCATGCGCCTGTACGGCGCCCACGATGCGGCCGCCGGACGCGGCATCGAGCACGTGATGGCGGTGCAGCTGCAAAACAGCTATTTCCCTGTCAGCGAAGCGGCCATGGCGGCCTGCATCGAGTACCGCACGCTGGCGCCCGGCGAAGCCGTCGAGGTGGGTGGCGCGCGCGTGCGCAGCGCGGAAATGAACCACCCTGTCGTCAACCTCGGCTACCGCATCGACTGCGGCGGCGCCGCGCTATTTTTCAGCGGCGACCATGAACCGTTCTACAACCTGCATGCGCCCGGCCATGCCGAGCATGCAGCCTGCGCGGCGCGCAATGCGCAGCGCCAGGCCGGCATCGACGCGGTGGTCGCCGGCGTCGACGCGCTGATCATGGATTGCTCCTACACGCGCGAGGAATACCCAGGCAAGCAGGGCTGGGGCCACGGCACCTTCGACGCCGCCTTCGACCTGGCCCTGCGCTGCGGCGCGCGGCGCCTGTACTGCACCCACCACGAACCGACCCGCAGCGACGAGCAGCTCGAAGCCGTGTTTGCCGACGTGATGGGCCGCTATGCGAGCCGCCTGGACGGCCTGCAGGTATTCCTCGCCTACGAGGGGCTGACGGTGGAACTGGCCGGCGCATAAAAAAAGGGAGCCGCAAGGCTCCCTTTTTACTGGCGTTGGCTATCCATTACATGATGTGGTGGCCAATCCACCAGGCGACTGCTGCGACGAAGGCCGAAGCAGGAATCGTGAAGATCCAGGCCCAGACGATATTGCCCGCCACGCCCCAGCGCACGGCCGACATTTTTTGCGACGAGCCGACGCCGACGATGGCGCCCGTGATGGTGTGCGTGGTCGACACGGGAATGCCCAGCGCCGTCGAGACGAACAGGGTGATCGCGCCACCGGTTTCGGCGCAGAAGCCACCCACCGGTTTGAGCTTGGTGATCTTCTGGCCCATGGTCTTGACGATGCGCCAGCCACCGAACAGGGTGCCGAAGCTGATGGCCGTGTAGCACGAGATGATGACCCACATCGGCGGCATGGCGTCAGCCGCACTGGAGTAGCCGGCGGCGATCAGCAGCATCCAGATGATGCCGATGGTTTTTTGCGCATCGTTGCCGCCGTGACCCAGGCTGTAGGCGGCCGCCGATACCAGTTGCAAACGGCGGAACCACTTGTCGACCTTGCGCGGCGTCGAACGCACAAAAATCCACGACACGAGCAGCATCATGATCGAGCCAAATACAAAGCCCAGTACGGGTGCGATCACGATGAAGGCCACCGTTTTCCACAAGCCGGCCGCGACCAGCGCGCCCGTGCCCGACTTGGCGACGGCTGCGCCCACCAGGCCGCCGATCAGGGCGTGCGAGGACGACGAAGGAATCCCGTAGTACCAGGTAAACAAATTCCAGAAGATGGCGCCCATCAGCGCGCCGAAGATCACGTACTGGTCGATCACCGCCGGGTCAATCGTGCCCTTGCCCACCGTGGCGGCCACGGTCAGCTGGTGGAACACGAAGATGGCGACGAAGTTGAACGTGGCGGCCATGGCAACCGCGGTCTGCGGTTTCAATACGCCCGTCGAGACCACCGTGGCGATCGCGTTGGCGGCATCGTGGAAGCCGTTCATGAAGTCAAACAGCAGTGCGAGGACGATCAACAGGCCTAGCACGTAGATGCTGATTTGTATGGTCATTGTAGTTTCTTTTCTGATTCTGGTTCAGGACAGGCCCAACGCTTACGCGTTTTCGACGATGATGCCTTCGATAATATTGGACACATCTTCGCAACGGTCGGTCACGGTTTCCAGAATTTCGTAGATCGCTTTCATCTTGATCAGATTGCGCACGTCCGGTTCGTCGCGGAACAGTTTGGACATGGCGGCGCGCATCACGTGATCGGCGTCCGATTCCAGGCGGTCGATCTCTTCGCAGATGGCGACAATCTTGCGCGAGTTGTCCATGTTGTGCAGCATGGCGACGGCGTCGCGCACTTTCTCGGTACAGGCCAGCACCAGTTCGGCCAGGCGCTTGGCTTCCGGCGTGACGGCTTTCAGGTCGTACAGCGAGACAGTTTGCGCCGCATCTTCCAGCAGGTCGAGGATGTCGTCCTGGCGCGTGATCAGCTGATGGATGTCGTCACGGTCGATCGGCGTGATGAAGGTCTTGTGCAGCATTTCCACGGTGGCGTAGGTGACTTTGTCCGCCTGTTTCTCGATGCTTTCGATCGCATGCACGCGGTTTTCCAGGTCGTCGAAATTGGTCATCAGGCCGAGCATCTCTTTCGCGCCCTTCACGCACAGTTCCGCGTGCTGGTTAAACAATTCAAAAAACTTGCCCTCAGTGGGCATCAAGCGTCCAAACATGTCATTCTCCGTTAAGCATTGAGTCGTGTTATTTACTACAGAAAGCCGCCCCGTATGAGGGGGCGGCCAATGGAATATCAGTGCTGCTGTGTTAGTCGCCTTGGTAAAGCGCCAGGCCACCACTGTAATTGCCAAATTTGGTGTACTGCCCCATGAAGGTGAGGCGGATGCTGCCGATTGGACCGTTACGTTGTTTACCGATGATGATTTCGGCCGTTCCCTTGTCTGGCGAGTCGGGGTTATACACCTCGTCGCGGTAAATGAACAGGATCACGTCGGCATCCTGCTCAATAGCACCCGATTCACGCAAGTCGGACATGACAGGACGTTTGTTCGGGCGTTGCTCCAGCGAGCGGTTCAACTGCGACAGCGCGATCACGGGGCAACCAAGTTCTTTCGCCAGGCCTTTCAAGCCCCGTGAAATCTCGGAAATCTCCGTGGCGCGGTTGTCGCCCGGAGTATTGGCCGACATCAGCTGCAAGTAATCGACGATGATCAGGCCCAGCTTGCCGCATTGACGCGACAAGCGGCGCGAGCGGGCGCGCAATTCGATGGAATTCAAGGCCGGCGTTTCATCGATGTACAACTGCGCGTCGTTCATCTTTTGAATCGCATTCGTCAGGCGCGGCCAGTCTTCGTCGTTCAGGCGGCCCGTGCGCAGACGGTGCTGGTCGAGCTGTCCGACGGAGCCGAGCATACGCATGGCCAGCTGGGCGCCGCCCATCTCCATCGAGAACACGGCCACGGGCAAGCCGCTGTCGATGGCCACGTTTTCGCCGATGTTGACGGAAAACGCCGTCTTGCCCATCGATGGACGGCCCGCCACGATCACCAGGTCGCCCGGCTGCAGACCGGAGGTCATGCGGTCGAGGTCGATGAAACCGGTGGGCACGCCCGTGATTTCACTCTGGTTGTCGCGGCTGTACAGTTCGTCGATGCGCTCGACTACTTGCGTCAGCAGGGGCTGGATGGCGGTCCAGCCCTGGGCGCCGCGCGCGCCTTCTTCGGCGATGGCGAAAATCTTCGATTCGGCCTCGTCAAGCATCTGCTTGACTTCCTTGCCTTGCGGGCTGAAGGCCGTGCCGGAGATATCGTCGGCGACGGTAATGAGTTTACGCAGCACGCCGCGGTCGCGCACGATCTCGGCGTAACGCCGGATGTTCGCAGCCGATGGCGTGTTTTGCGCCATGGCGTTCAGGTAAGCGAGTCCGCCCACATCATCGGCCTTGCCGAGCTGGGTCAGGGTTTCAAAAACAGTAATGACATCGGCTGGCTTGGAAGCGTTAACCATCTTGACGATTTGCTCGAAGATGATGCGATGGTCATAGCGATAGAAATCCTCCGCATGCATGAAGTCGGCGATGCGGTCATACGCGGCATTGTCGCGCAGCAGACCACCGATAACGGATTGTTCTGCTTCGATCGAATGCGGCGGAATACGGAGGGAATCCAGTTGCGGATCAGAGGGGGCGTTCATGGCGCGAATTATACCCGCTTCGGCGTGCTGGCAAAAATAAAGGGCTGAAATTGAGCGAAAAAAAGGCCACAAAAAAGCCGGGCGAACCCGGCTTTTCATAGTGCGGCAGCGCTTGCGGGCCAGGCCCGCAGACGATTACGCGTTCGCGTCTGGAACGACAGCGATAACAACTTCCACGACCACGTCGGTGTGCAGAGCAACCGAAACGTTGTGCTCGCCAACGATCTTCAGCGGGCCGGTAGGCATGCGGATTTGTGCTTTTTCAACAGCAAAACCTTGCTTGGTCAGCGCTTCAGCGATGTCGAAGTTGGTGACGGAGCCGAACAGACGGCCATCAACACCAGCTTTTTGAGCAACTTGAACGGTCAGACCGCTCAGTTTTTCGCCTTGGGCTTGCGATGCGGCCAGTTTGGCGGCAGCAGCTTTTTCCAGTTCGGCGCGCTTGACTTCGAATTCAGCCACAGCGGTTGCCGTAGCACGACGTGCCAGGCGTTGCGGGATCAGGAAGTTACGTGCGTAACCGTCTTTGACTTTGACGACTTCGCCGAGGTTACCGACGTTAACAACTTTTTCTAACAGAATGATTTGCATAGTTCTTCTCCAGGAATATCTGACCGATTAAGCGTGGTGCAGATCGGTGTATGGCAGCAGCGCGAGGAAGCGAGCGCGCTTGATTGCGGTGTCAACTTGGCGCTGGTAGTGCGCTTTGGTACCGGTCAGGCGTGCTGGCATGATCTTGCCGTTTTCTTGGACGAAGTCTTTCAGCGTGTCGACGTCTTTGTAGTCGACTTGCTCAACGTGAGCTGCGGTGAAGCGGCAGAACTTCTTGCGTTTGAACAACGGGTTTTGCTGTTTGCGTTTTTCTTTAAGCTTGAGCTTATTTTTGTCGAACTTTTTACCGAATGCCATGTCAGGCTCCTGTATCTAAAATGCGCTAGTCGGGGTGACTGCACTAAAATCAATGATGTGAAACACCAAACTCTTGCTGTTGCGGCTCTTCCTGGCCAGGAAACCCGTGAACTGATATACCCCGCCCAAGCTTGCCTGACTGAACCGGCCTGAGATTTCGCCAGCGGCTAGCGCGGCAACATCAAACTCGGTCAAACGGGCAATCCCTGCTTCCATCTGCTGCGAACTGTGTTGCAATACTGCATTCACAATCGGCAGCCCTGCCGGGGTATAGCGCAATATTTCGCGCTCGGCAATGATGGCGGTTACTTGTAGCTGGTTCAGCGCACGATCCTGGTCAAGAATTAAGCTGCTGCTGCGGCTGGAGCGGCTGCTGGTGCTTCGGTGCGGTGGCTTTTGGCCGCGTCTTCGCGTTGTACCGATTTCATCATCGGCGAAGGAGCTGTTTCAGCTTTCTTCATTTTAACGGTCAGGTGACGCAACACGGCATCATTGAATTTGAATGCTGTTTCCAACTCGACCAGGGTCTCGTTGTCGCATTCGATGTTCAGGCAGATGTAGTGTGCTTTAGGCAGCTTTTGGATCGAGTAAGCCATTTGACGGCGGCCCCAATCTTCCACGCGGTGAACCGAACCGCCGCGGGTGGTTACGCTGGCTTTGTAGCGTTCGATCATCGCGGGCACTTGCTCGCTTTGGTCCGGATGGACGATAAAGACTATTTCATAATGACGCATGCAAACTCCTTCAGGTCGGATTGATAATCGCCCACCCCGGCGTCAAGACGGGTGTGGGAAGGTCAGCCGAAGATTATAACCGCCTTTTGCAAACGTTTCAATCATTCCTTCCACAAGCGCCCGAAAAGCCCCTGCGCCACCATGCTTTCTGCCCACGGACAAGTATTTCTTGCGAAATTCGCCGAAAACACGGAAATCCCCTTGCATAGTGGGCGATACTGTACAAAAATACAGACTGTTCATATAGACAGCATTTTAGTATGCACCCACCGCTCATGATCAAGCTGACAGCACGACAAGAACAAATCCTGAACCTGATCAAGGACGCGATTGAAAACACGGGTTTCCCCCCCACCCGTGCCGAAATCGCCAATGAACTGGGTTTCAAATCAGCAAATGCGGCCGAAGAGCATTTGCAGGCTCTGGCCCGCAAGGGCGCGATCGAGATTTCGCCCGGCACCTCGCGCGGCATCCGCCTGATCGGTGCGGCGGCGAGTGCGGCCGCCGAAGCCCTTGCATCGAAGGTGCCGGCAGCGCTGCTGATGTCGCTGCCCCTGATCGGCCGGGTGGCCGCAGGTTCGCCCATCTTGGCGCAGGAAAACCTGGAAGCGAGCTACAACGTCGACCCGGCCCTGTTCTCGGCCAAGCCCGACTTCCTGCTGAAGGTGCGCGGCTGGTCCATGCGCGACGCCGGCATCATGGATGGCGATTTATTGGCCGTCAAGAAGGTCGACAGCGCCAAGAATGGCCAGATCGTCGTGGCCCGCATCGGCGACGAAGTCACCGTCAAGCGCTACAAGAAAACGGGTTCCGTCATCGAACTGCTGCCGGAAAACCCCGACTTCAAGGTCATCACCGTATCGCCGGAAGATGAATTCGCCCTGGAAGGTTTGGCCGTCGGCCTGATGCGCAGCTGGCATTAGGAGAGAAGGCGCTTGCATCACACATGCGAGCGCTTAATTTCCAACCTATTGACAACATCGGCAAGACCGTCCTACTTGTTTGGCACAGGGCTTGTCACCCATTGCGGCGTGTTCGCACTACGTGAACGATCCAGCTCACTCATTTCATTTTCTGTCTGAATTTTTTTATTCTCAGCCAAGAGGTACTTCTCTGTTCTGGCTTGCCACTCATCGCGCTGCGCCAAGATCTTTTGCGCCAGTTCACGTCCGTCGGCGCTCACCCGCGCATAGGCCACATCCATGCGCAGCTTAGCCTTTTCAAATTCCTGCTCATTCATCAGCGCTTCAATGGCAGATGGAATGGCTTTACCAGGCGGCAAAGAAGCATTCAGTTTACTGACAAAGCTGTTATAGCATGTCATCCAGGCATCAACACTATCGGCCACAGCCCTGATCTGACGCTTGGTTTTGGAGAATTCAGGGATCACCGGAGTGACACACTTCATCTTACTCAAGGCAATATCCTCGCCAGCATATGAATTGACATAGTAATCAATGTCACCTTTTCGCTCGACACGGCTAGCCATAAGGGCCAGCGCAGCATCGGCATTTTTGTTGCCCGCCTTGGATGCCTGCCCAAACCATTGTCCGGCTTGCACGGCATCGACGCCTACTCCCTCACCATATAAATACATCTCACCCAAATGAAATTGAGCCTCCGCATTCCCTGCCTGAGCCAGCTTCTTATATAAATCCAAGGCTTGCGGATAAGCCTTGGATTGCAAGAATTTATTCGCATCCGTCAGATCATCAGCATATACAGCGGAAGAAAATAACAATAAAGCACTAAATACAATTTTTTTCATTCTCACTCTCCAATTAAGAAATAGACACAAATGCTTTAATTACACCTAAATGTAATCTTTTTCTCAAAAAAGTGAAACCTTATTCTTCTTCCAATGCCTGCCTGAAGTCACCCAGCAGATCGGCTTCGTCTTCGATGCCGACGGAGACGCGGATCAGCGATTCAGCGATGCCCATGCTGGCGCGCCGCTCTGCGCCCATCTCGTAAAAGATCGTGTGGGCGACGGGAATGACCAGGGTGCGCGTGTCGCCGAGGTTGCTCGCTGGAATGGCAAGATTGAGACGATTCAGGAAATCGAAGCAGTCGATGCCATCCTTCAACTCAAAGCTGAACAGGGAGCCATAGCTGCGGAACAAATCCGTCGCCAGCGCATGCTGCGGGTGCGATGCCAAGCCAGGATAGTGCACGGCCGCCACTCTAGAGTCCGCTTGCAACATGGTGGCCAGCGCCAGGGCGTTCGAGCAGGTTCGGTCCATGCGCAAGGCCATGGTTTCCGCACCGACGGCAATATGGTGCGCCGCTTCCGGGCCCAGGGAGGCGCCGAAGTCGCGCAAGGCCTTGGCGCGGATTTGCGCGATGCCCCACTGCGCGGGCGCCGCCTTCTTGTAGTTTTCAAAGATATTCGGGTACCGCGTCCAGTCGAACACGCCCGTGTCCGTCAAGCTGCCGCCCAGCGCATTGCCGTGGCCGCCGATGGATTTCGTCAAGGCATTGACCACCAGGCCCGCGCCCACGGCTTTCGGGCGGAACAAATATGGCGTCGTCATCGTATTGTCGACGATGTACAGGATGCCCTTCTCACGGCACAGCTCGCCGATCTTTGCCAGGTCGGCGATCTGCGTGCGCGGATTGGCGATGGTTTCGACAAACACGATGCGCGTGGCCGGCGTGATGGCGGCGGCCACGTTGGCCACGTCGGTGGCGTCGACGAAGGACACGGCGATGCCCTGCCCCGTCACCGTTTGCCACAGGCTGTTGGTGTTGCCAAACAAAAAGGCCGACGAGACGACGTGATCGCCCGCGCGCAGCAAGGATTGCACCACGGCGCCGATGGCGCCCATGCCGGTGGCGAAGCACAGGGTCGCCACACCGTCTTCCATCTTGTTGACCTTGTCTTCCAGCGCGGACACCGTCGGGTTGCCCTGGCGGCCATAGCGGAAACCCGGCTCCTTGCCTTGGAATACGGAAGCGAGCTGGCGCGCGTCGGCGTACCCAAAGGCAACGGAGGTGTGCACGGGCTTGTGCAGCGAGCCATGCTCGATGCCCTTGCGGCGGTCGTTATGCAGGATGGTGGTGGTAAAGCCGTAGTTTTTTTTATCGTTCATGATCGCAGAGAAAAAAAAGCCCGGCGCAGGCCGGGCAGGTTACTTATGCTTCCGTTGTCGCCAGGTTCAGGTTCAGCTGGGAACGTGGCGTATCTTCGGGCGCTGCCGCCTTCGGATGGTGGCGCGCATATTCCAGGCGGTCCAGGTATTCCTGCGACACGTCGCCCGTCACGTACACGCCATCGAAGCACGACGCCTCGAAGTTGGTCAGGGCCGGGTTGACGTCGGCGATCGCCTGCTTGAGCGCACCGATATCCTGGTACACCAGGTAGTCGGCCGTGATTTCGCGGCACACTTCTTCCGTCGTGCGGCCGTAGGCGATCAGCTCGTCGCGCGTCGGCATGTCGATGCCATACACGTTCGGGTAGATGACCGGCGGCGCGGCCGAGGCGAAGATGACTTTCGTCGCGCCCGCTTCGCGCGCCATCTGCACGATTTCACGGCTGGTGGTGCCGCGCACGATGGAATCGTCGACCAGCAGCACGACCTTGTCCTTGAATTCGGACGGGATGGCATTGAGCTTCTGGCGCACGGATTTCTTGCGTGCCGCCTGGCCCGGCATGATGAAGGTACGGCCGATGTAGCGGTTTTTGATGAAGCCTTCGCGGTACTCGATGTTCAGCGCCATGGCCAGCTGGATGGCGGCCGGACGCGAGGAATCGGGAATCGGCATGACCACGTCGATATGCACGCCAGGCAACTCGGCGCGGATCTTCTCGGCCAGGTATTCGCCCATTTTCAGGCGCGTCGCGTACACGGAGGCGCCGTCGATGACGGAGTCGGGACGGGCCAGGTAAACGAATTCGAACACGCACGGGTTCAGGCTGGCATTGTCGGCGCATTGGGCGCTGTGCAATTGCTTGTCAGCATCGATGAAGACGGCTTCCCCGGGACCGATGTCGCGCACGAAGCGGAAGCCCATGCCTTCCAGGGCCACGGATTCAGAAGCGATCAGGTATTCAGGACCCAGCTCCGTTTCATTGATGCCCAGGCACAGCGGACGGATGCCGTGCGGGTCGCGGAATGCCAGCAAGCCCACGCCGGCGATTTGCGCGACGGCGGCGTAACCGCCCTTGACGCGGCGGTTCAATACGGTGACGGCCTTGAAGATGGCTTCCGGGTCCAGGTTCAGGCCCGTCGTCGCTTCCTGGATTTCATGCGCCAGCACGTTGAGCAGCACTTCCGAATCGGAATCGGTATTGATGTGGCGGCGGTCGTTCTTGAACATTTCCAGCTTCAACTGTTCCCAGTTGGTCAGGTTGCCATTGTGCGCCAGGGTGATGCCGAAGGGCGCATTCACATAGAACGGCTGTGCTTCCTCTTCGCTCGACGAACCGGCCGTCGGGTAGCGGCAATGGCCGATGCCCGTCGTGCCTTGCAGCGAACGCATATTGCGCGTACGGAAGACGTCACGCACGAGGCCGTTGGCTTTGTGCATGGAAAACATACTGCTGTGATTGGTCGCAATCCCTGCCGCGTCCTGACCGCGATGTTGCAGGAGCAACAAGGCATCATAGAGCAATTGATTAACAGGTTGATGGGAAACGACGCCGACGATGCCACACATGGTGTGCTCCTAAACTGTGCTACTGATTTTAAAAAAATTCAAAATTTCACATGCTGCGCATAAGCGGCAGGCAGATAAGGCTTGATGGCGCGCGCGCCCTGTTCCGCGAACGGGCTGAGCAGCGCATTTTTCCAGAATGGCTGCTGCGGTATGGACGTCATGCCACACAAGATGACGGCGGTCAGCACGATCACAAGGCCCCGCGCCACACCGAACAGGCTGCCCAGGGTGCGGTCGGCCAGGCTCAAGCCCGTCACCTTGACCAGCGCATCGACCGTCATGGACAGCAATCCCATCAAAATACGCACGCCGATGAACAGCACCACGAAGGCCAGCAATAAACGGATGGCTTCACCCGGCACGGCTTCCGGCAGGAATTTCGCCAGGGTGGCGCCATAGGCGTTGGCAATGACGAAAGCCACGATCCAGCTGACCAATGACAGTATTTCCTTGACCAGGCCGCGCATCATGCTGATCAGCACGGACGTCACCAGCACGAACAGCACCAGGTAATCGAAGATCGTCACGCGCGTTCAGCCTTGCAACATCACGCCGGCACCAGACTGCCGCCCAGGCCCAGCTTTTGCAGCTTGGCGCGAGTCTTTTCAGCGTCTTCGCGGCTGCCGAACGGCCCCACGCGCACGCGGATGCGCTCGCCCGCCGGGCTGGAGACTTTCTGCGTGTACGACTTGATGCCCGCTTCGCGCAACTTGTCCTGCAATTCATCGACCTTGTCCTGCGTCGCCAGCGCCGCCACCTGCACCACGAATTTGCCGCTGCCGGCATCGTGCGCTTTCTCTTGCGGCTTGTCTTGCGGCTTGCCTTCCAGTATAGCCAGCGCGCGCGCGGCATCGTCGGCCGATTGCGCCGGCTTGGCAGGCTTCGGCTCAGGCTTGGTTTCCGGTTTTACTTCATGCTTCGGTTCAGGCTTGGGCTCGTGTTTCGGCTCGGCCTTGGGTTCCGGCTTGCTTTCGTGCTTAGGTTCCGGTTTTGGCTCCACCTTGACCGGCTTGGGCTCAGGCTTGGGCTCGGGTTTCGGTTCCACGTAAGCTGGCTTGACCGGTGCAGGCTGGGCAGCGGCCAGCACGGGTGCCGGTGTGGGCTTGGCCGCAGGCGGCAGCGGAGCGTCGACGATTTCCTCGGACTGGTCCAGGCCATTCGATGCGGCCTGGGCCGGGACGGACGGCACAGGTGCAGGCGCGGCGGCCTTTTCCTTCGACGGAATGTCGATGGCGATATCGTTGAAAGGTGCTTTCGGCTCGGAATCGAGCAGCATCGGCAAGCCGACAGCCACGCCCAGGGCCAGGGCGATGGCCCCGACCAGGCGGCGGCGTGCGCGCTTTTTTTCAGGCAAGACCGGATCCGGCGCTTCCTTGCCGCCACGGCGCGATCCACCTCCACCGGAGGTGTTGGCTGCGCGCTTGCGGGTCGGCGACTGTGCTTCGCCAGGGACATAAAAGCCGCTGTCTTCGCCAGAGGATTCTTGCTTGTTTTTAAACAGTTTCGAGAACAAGCCCATGCGTGATTTTCAGTCGAGTGCGTTTCAGTGAAGTGAGGATTTTCGGGCCTTCATCACGCCTGCGACGGTGAGGAAAGAACCAAAGACCACAATTCTATCATTCTCACCGGCCCGGCTCATTGCATTTGCAAAAGCTTGTGCCGGATCATCGAAAATAGCCACAGTATGTTCACTGCTGTCAGGCTTATCTTCCAGCATGATCTGCACCTTGGCGGCCAACTCGGAAGCCGTGGCTGCACGCGGCGAAGGCAGACCCGTCAGGCACCAGTGGTCAACATGTTCGCTCATCGCGGCCAGCACGCCATCGATATCCTTGTCCTGCATGGAGCCGAACACGGCGTAGGTGTACGGGTGGAAACCCATATTGCCCAGGTTCTGGTTCAGCGCCGAGGCCGCGTGCGGGTTGTGCGCCACGTCGAGGATCACGCTGGGGCGCCCAGGCAAGACCTGGAAGCGGCCAGGCAATTCCACCGTCACGAGGCCCGTGCGCACTTCCTGCGCGCCCACGGGCAGTTTCAGCTTCAGCACTTCCAGCGCGGCCAGCACGGCCGTCGCATTGAGTATCTGGTTGGCGCCGCGCAAGCTTGGATACGCGAGCGAATTGCGGCGCTGCTCGCGCCCGCCGTAGTTCCACTGCTGCTTGTCGCCTGAGTAGTTGAAATCGCGGCCCATCAGCCACAGATCGGCGCCGATGGCCTCGGCATGGTCGATCAGCGACTGCGGCGGCACGGGGTCGCTGCAGATGGCCGCCTTGCCCGGGCGGAAGATGCCCGCCTTTTCAAAACCGATCGCTTCGCGCGTGTCGCCCAGGTAATCCGTGTGGTCGATATCGACGCTGGTGACGATGGCCACGTCGGCGTCGATCACGTTGACGGCGTCCAGGCGCCCGCCCAGGCCCACTTCCAGGATGACCACATCCAGTTTCGCCTGCGACAGCAGGTGCAGGATGGCCAGGGTGGTGAATTCGAAATACGTCAGCGGCGTATCGCCGCGCACGGCTTCGACGGCGTTGAAGCTGGCGACGAGCTGTTCGTCGCTGGCCATCTCGCCCAGCACGCGGGCGCGCTCGTTAAAATCGAGGAAATGCGGCTTGATGTACAGCCCCACTTTGTAGCCGGCACGCAACAGCACGGATTCCAGCATGGCGCAGGTGGAACCCTTGCCATTCGTGCCAGCCACCATGATCACGGGGCAAGTAAAAGCCAGCTGCATGCGCGCCTTGACGGCTTGCACGCGGTCCAGGCCCATGTTGATCTGGGTTTCCGAATGGCGGGTTTCCAGCATGGCGAGCCATTCCGGCAAGGTGGTGGGGAGCTTGTGCATGGGAGACTTCTTGATGAGGAGACAGTGCGCGCGGCGCGCAGACGGTGTAGCGTGGCAACCGGGCGGGTCCGCAGGACACCGCCCGGCCTGTTACTTTGGCGTTACGCCAAGACTTCGACAGCCTGGTTTTGCAACAAGGCCAGCAGACGGGCGATTTCTTCGCGCATCTTGCGACGGTCGACGATCATGTCGACGGCGCCCTTGGTGACGAGGAACTCGGCGCGCTGGAAGCCTTCCGGCAGTTTTTCGCGCACGGTGTTTTCAATCACGCGCGGGCCGGCAAAGCCGATCAGTGCTTTTGGTTCAGCGATAACCACGTCGCCCATGAAGGCGAACGAGGCGGATACGCCGCCCATGGTCGGATCGGTCAGCACGCTGATGAATGGCAATTTCTTTTCGGACAGCTTGGTCAGCATGGCCGTGGTTTTCGCCATTTGCATCAGGGACAGCAAGCCTTCCTGCATGCGCGCGCCACCGGTGGCGGTGATGCAAATGAACGGCACTTTCTGTTCCAGCGCGATTTGCGCGCCGCGCACGAAGCGCTCGCCCACGACGGAGCCCATGGAGCCGCCCATGAATTCAAATTCGAAGCACGCCACGACCACTGGCAGGCTCATGATGGCGCCGCCCATGACGACCATCGCATCGGTCTCGCCCGTCGCTTCCATGGCGGATTTCAGGCGATCCGGGTATTTCTTGCTGTCCTTGAATTTCAAGGTATCGACGGGCAGGATTTCCTGGCCGATTTCATAGCGACCGCCCGCGTCAAGCAGGCTGTCGAGGCGTTCACGTGCGCGGATGCGCATGTGATGATCGCATTTCGGGCAAACGTGCAAATTCGATTCCAGGTCCGTACGGTACAGCACGGCTTCGCACGACGGGCACTTGACCCACAGGCCTTCCGGCATGGTCTTGCGCGCGGCAGCATCAGAACGCTGTATGCGCGGTGGCAGCAGTTTTTCCAACCAACTCATATTTTCTCCTTGGGCCCTTGTAGGGGTAGCGTCGGTGGACGCCCCCGGCAGACGGTAAACGGCGGCGCCCCCGCAGGGCGCCACCAAAAAATTTTATCTATTGCACAATGACAGGCATTCAGTGGCCGAAGTGTAGCCGTTTATCGCCGGGCTGTCGAACTTTGCCGCCACCCGAGCTTGCGTAAACAGCAAGCTTGCTCAGGCGTCCAGTGCGGCGCGAATACCAGTCGTAAAGCTGCGCACGGCGTCGACGGCGCCCCCTTCCGGGGCATTTTCAATCTCCTGGATGATGCGGCTGCCGATCACGACGGCATCGGCCACCTTGGCAACGGCCTTGGCCGTGGCGCCATCGCGGATGCCGAAGCCCACGCCGATAGGTAATTTTACATGCTGGCGGATGGCTGCGAGGCGCTCTGCCACCTGTTCCGTATCAATGTTTCCCGCTCCCGTGACGCCCTTCAGCGACACATAGTAGCTGAAGCCGCCGCCAACCTTGGCCACTTGCGCGATGCGCTCTTCGGTCGAGGTGGGCGCCAGCAGGAAAATCAGGTCGAGACCGGCCGCGCGCATGGCGGCGGCAAATTGCTCGCATTCTTCCGGTGGATAGTCGACGACGATGGCGCCATCGGCGCCGGCCGCTTGCGCTGCCTCAATAAACGCGGCGCTGCCGATGCGCTCGATGGGGTTGGCATAGCCCATCAGCACCACGGGCGTCGTCTGGTTGGTCTCGCGAAACTGGCGCACATAGCCGAATACATCGTGAATGCCGACGTTGAACTTCAAGGCCCGTTCGCAGGCGCGCTGGATGACGGGGCCTTCGGCCATGGGGTCGGAAAACGGCACGCCCAGCTCCAGTATATCGGCGCCGCCCTCGACGAGCGCGTGCATCAGGGGCACGGTGGCGTCAGGACCGGGGTCGCCCGCGGTGATGAAGGTGACCAGGCCGGTCTTGTTGTTCGATTTTAAATTGGCAAAGGTGGTGGCGATACGGGACATGAGGAGCTTTCTTTATCAGTGGAGGATGTCGGATTACGCGTTGACGCGCTAATCCGACCTACGCAATACCGGTATTGTCAGTTGATTAACTGAAATTCAATCCCATGCGCTCCGCCACGGTATGCATGTCCTTGTCGCCACGGCCCGACAGGTTGGCCAGTACGATCTGGTCTTTCGGCAAGGTGGCCGCCAGCTTGGCCGCGTAGGCCAGCGCGTGCGACGACTCCAGGGCCGGGATGATGCCTTCGATATGGCAGCAGTCGTGGAAAGCCTGCAAGGCCTCGTCATCCGTGATCGACACGTATTGCGCGCGGCCGGAATCTTTCAGCCACGCATGTTCCGGACCCACGCCGGGATAGTCGAGGCCGGCCGAGACGGAATGCGTCTCGATGATCTGGCCGTTTTCATCCTGCAGCAGATAGGTGCGGTTGCCGTGCAACACGCCCGGGAAGCCGGCCGTCAGCGAAGCCGAGTGCTTGCCTGTATCCAATCCTTCGCCAGCCGCTTCCACGCCGATCAGTTTCACATCGTTCTGGTCGATATACGGGTAAAAGATGCCCATGGCATTCGAGCCGCCGCCGATGCAGGCCAGCACATAGTCGGGCTGGCGGCCCGTCATTTCCGGCATCTGCACCAGGCATTCCTCGCCGATCACGGACTGGAAGTCGCGCACCATCATCGGATACGGATGGGGGCCGGCCACGGTGCCGATGATATAAAAGGTGTTTTCGATGTTGGTGACCCAGTCGCGCATGGCTTCGTTCAGCGCATCCTTGAGAGTCTTGGAGCCGGATTCGACGGGCACGACGGTGGCGCCCAGCAATTTCATGCGGTACACGTTCTGTGCCTGGCGCTTGACGTCTTCGCTGCCCATGTAGACCACACATTCGAGGCCGAAGCGGGCGCAGATGGTGGCCGTGGCCACGCCGTGCTGGCCGGCGCCCGTCTCGGCAATGATGCGCGGCTTGCCCATGCGCTTGGCCAGCAGTGCCTGGCCGATCACGTTGTTGATCTTGTGCGCGCCCGTGTGATTCAAGTCTTCGCGCTTGAAATAGATTTGCGCGCCGCCGGCCATTTCGGACCAGCGCTTGGCGTGATAGATGGGCGATGGACGGCCGACGAAATGTTTCAGCTCGTAGCGGAACTCTTCGAGGAATTCCGGATCGACGCTATAGCGGGCGTAGGCGTCTTTCAGCTCGGCCAGCGCATGCGTGAGCGTTTCGGCAACGAAAGAGCCGCCATACGGGCCGAAGTGGCCGCGCAGGTCAGGAAACGGGTAATCGGTGGCGTGGAACAATGCGGCGGCTGCGCCGGGCGCGGCGCTGTGGTCATTCATGTGGTCATTCATGGTGGTTTCCTCTGGCAATGATGGCATCGGCATCCTGCACCGCGGCGATGAACGCGCGGACTCGGGATGCGTCCTTGATGCCCTTGGACGCTTCGACACCACTGCTGATATCGACGGCGTAAGGGCGCACGCGCACCACTGCGTCAGTCGCGTTTTGTACGCTCAAGCCACCACTTAAAACGACCCGAGGCGCGAGTTCTTCTGGAATGAGGGACCAATCAAATACCTTTCCTGCACCGCCGTAGGCATCCACATAGGTGTCCAGCAACAGGCTGGAAAACAAGGGACTGGCGGCGCGATAGCGCTGTTCGTATTCTAGCAAATCTTCAAAGCTGGTGTCGGGTTTGATGCGGAACACTTGCGTAAACGGCGTATTCACGGCGCCGGCGAGCGCCGCGCTGTGTTCGGGCGTCTCATCGCCATGAAATTGCAGCAGGGACAAGGGCGCCACGGCCTTCGTGGCCCGTACCTCGTCCACGGTGGCGTTGACGAACAGGCCCACCGTCGTCACGTAGGGCGGCATGGCCGCGATCAGACTGGCCGCCTGCTCGGGCGTCACGTAGCGGGGGCTTTTCGGATAAAACACAAAGCCGATGGCGTCGGCGCCCGCCGCCACGACCGCCTGGATGTCTTCAACGCGGGTCAGGCCGCAGATCTTGATGCGTGTGCGTGGCATGTTATTCCTTGAGGTTATTGCTTGATGCGAAACGTCAGAACCAGGGCAAGGCGCTGCTGCTATCTTGCGGCAATGCCCATTTTGGATCGTAATCGATCTGCGCCAGGTACAGGCCGTCCGGCATGAAGGTGGGCGCCGCCGCGTGGCGATCTTTACTTTCAAGCAAGTGCCTCAGCCAGTCCGGTTCTTCGCGCCCCGTGCCGATGTAGACGAGCGAACCGACCAGGTTGCGCACCATGTGGTGCAGGAAGGCATTCGCCGTAATGGTGAAGATGACGCAATCACCGCGCCGCTCGATGCGGATGTCATGCATGAGCTTGACGGGCGACTTGGCCTGGCATTGCGCGGCGCGAAAGGCCGTGAAATCGTGCCAGCCCAGCAGCGGCTGCACGGCCTGGCGCATCAGTTCCACGTCCAGCGGACGGAAAAAGAAGCCGGCGCGCCCTTCCACCAGCGGTGAACGGGTGGCGTTGTTATACAACACATAATGATAGGTACGCGCGCGAGCGCTGAAGCGGGCGTGGAAGAAATCGTTGACGGTGGGGTCGCCGGCCAGCTCTTTGGCCCAGCGCACGGCAATGGATTTCGGCAGGAAGGCGTTGACGCCGCGCACCCACGAGTGCACGTCGCGGTTCAGCTCCGTATCGAAGTGCACGACTTGCTCAAGCGCATGCACGCCCGTATCCGTGCGGCCGGCGCACGTCGTGGCCAGGCGCACGCGGGCAAACTGCTCCAGCGCGTTTTCCAGCTGGTCCTGCACCGTTTGCCCATCTTCCTGTTTCTGGTATCCGTGCCAGGCCGTGCCGTCGTACTGCAGGCCGAGGACGATACGCTTCAATGGCGTTGCTGTCGTAATATTTTGCATCGAAGCATTATACCGGCGCAAAGGCAGCCCCGCCTTCCGGCCACACAAGCGCCTGAGACGGCGTTCAGGGCAAGGCGCGCGGTCGAAGACAGTACGAATAGTACGGCGAGACCGTGCAACGCAGCCATGGACGTCGTATCAGGTGCTTAGCTCAGCAGCGCACGCATGGTATTGGCTTTTGCGACCTGTTCGGCGCTGCCGCCCTTGATGACCTCATCGATCAGCTCGCGCGCGCCTTCCTTGTCGCCGATTTCCTGGTAAGCGATCGCCAAGTCCAGCTTGGTATCCATTTCCATGTGGATGGCCGACAGCGGGTCGTCCACGCCGACGCTGGCCGTCTTGCCATCGTTGAGGTCCAGGTCGATGCCGGACAGGTCGAATTCCTGTGCCGGCGGTATGGCTTCCGGCAAGGTCGCCGGCGTTTGCGCGTCGTCGAACAGGCTGTCGAGGGAAGGCTCGGCCGCCGCGACCGGCGCGGCAGCTGGCGCCACCGGTTCGTCGAGGTCGAAATGGGCCAGGTCCACGTCCTTCAATGGATCGGGCAGCGGCGTCAAGCCGGCGCCCACGCCATTCACGGGGCCCGCTGGCGGCTCCAGATCCAGGCCGAAATCCATGCTGGCGTCATAGTGCGCATCCTGCGCGGCGGAGACCGGCTTGCTGTCCGGTCCCGGCATGACGATCGGGTCGCTGGTGGAAACGGGCTCGAAATCGAGGCTGTCGAGGTCAAAATCGAGGGGCGCGCGCGCATCGCGGGCCGCTACGGAGGATACCGGCTCGGCCCGCGCCAGGTCAGCCGATGGCACTGACTCAGGAGTAGACAGATCGTCGGGCAAGTCCATGCTTTGACCATGCAAGTCGTCGCCGGCAGCCTTGCTCAGGCTGACAACGGCGTCGTCTTCCGTATCGCCATACAGGGGATTGGCAGGATCGAGCGCCAGGCCCAAGGCGGCCGCCTGCGGCCACTCTTCGCCCTGACCGCGCGTCAGGCTGTACAGCTCGCTGGCCTGGTCTTCAAATGCGCGCACGTCGTTGCGGGCAGAATAGATTTCCAGCAGCTTCAGGCGGGCCGCATGGCGTTCCGGGTGGATGCGCAAGGCTTCCTTGAGGATATCTTCCGCCTGGCCATCGCGGCCGTAGGCGATATACACGTCCGCTTCGGCGACCGGGTCCGTTTCATTCGCATCGAGCATGCTGGCACCCGCCGCGGCGGCCACACCGGCAGCGGCGGCGCCCGTGCCGAACAGGTGGTTGCTCGCTTCGGACTGCTGGTCTTCCGGCGCCAGGCCAGCCGGCGGCGCCACTGGCGCTTCCGGTTCGAACACGGGGGCGATATCTTCGGCGGGCGGCGGCACGTCCTTGCGGCGGCGCGCGATCACCAGCGCGGCCACGGCAGCCATCAACGCTGCCAGGCCGATGCCGACGGCGCCCAGGTGGTCATTGATCTTGTCGGCGAAGGTCGGTTCCAGCGGCGATGGCTTTTTCACCAGCGGTACCGGCTTGGCTTTGGGCACGGGAGGCTGGGCTTCGGCCGGCGCGCTGGCGATGGCACTGGCCGGTGCACTGGCCGGTGCACTTGCAGCGGCCTCGGCCGGTTTGGCGGGCGCCGGGGCGCTCTTGTCGGCCATGGCCTTGCTCTTCACCGCCATCAGCTTTTCCAGATCGCTGACGTTCTTTTCCAGCTCTTTTACGCGGGCAGCCGCTTCATCGACCTGTTTCGCCTTGGCGATCTTGTCTTCCTCGCTGGCGACGGCGCTCTTGCCGGCAGACTTGGCCGCCGGCTCCGCCTTCGACAGTTTCAGCTTGTCTTGCGACTCACTCACGGCCGTCGGCTTTTCCTGCACCTTGGTCGGGCCGATCTTGCCGGCCGTGCTTTGCGTCGCTTGCGCGGCCTTGGTCGGCTTGCTTTGCGACACCTGGCCTGCCAGCTTGTTGCGGTAGGCTTCAAAATCGATGGCGTGCGCCGTCACGATGCCCTTCGCTTCAGCCGCACCAGTAGCGCGTACGGTGTCCGCACCCGGCACGGCCAGAATGCGCCCAGCCTGCATGCGGTTCATGTTCTCGCCCTTGAAGGCGTCGGGATTGGCGCGGTACAGGGCCACGAGCATCATGTCGAGCGAGACGCCCGATGGTTTCAGTTCGCTGGCGATGCGGCTCAGGGTGTCACCCGCCTTGACCTTGTATTCACCAGCCGGCTTCTTGCGTGACTCTTGCGCCGCCGTCGGCTCCACATTGCGCCCGGCCCGGCCCGGTTCGGCCGGGGCCGTCACTTGCGCGCCGCGCGTCTGGCGCGCTTCGGGCGTGTCGAGTACGAATGCATATTCGCGCACCTGGCGACCGCTCTTGCTGCTCAGCTCCAGCAGCAAGTCGACCAAGGGTTCGGCCACCGGTTGCGCCGAACTGATGCGGATGAAGGCCTTGCCGTCGCGGTTTTCCACGGCAAACGTCAACGCGTTCAGGGCGGGATTGAATTCCACGTTGGCCTGGCGATATGCGTCCGGCGGCGCCAGCTTGGCCAGCAGGCTCGAGGCCTCGCCTGGCTTGACGGCCGATAATTCGACCTCGGCACGCAGTGGCTGGCCGGCGGCGGACAGCACCGTGATCTTGCCCAGCTCGGCTGCGGATACCGCCGGTGACAAGAACACCGCACAGGCGACAGCGCTGCTGAGTGTTTTAATGGCAAGGGAGGCGCCCCGGGGACGAGTGTGTACAGGCATAGTTGGCGGCATCTTAGTTGACATGGGAAAACTGTTACTTTTCCAGAGGTATCAACATATCATCATGCCCAGAGCTATGCAAGCTCCGCATGGTTGAGCCTTGACGGGCTCAGGGCGAAAAAAAAGCCGGGAATACAGCCCCGGCTTGATTTAGATCAGCAATTTATTGCCATTAGGCGTCGAGCAAAATGCGCAGCATGCGGCGCAGTGGCTCGGCCGCGCCCCACAGCAATTGGTCGCCCACGGTGAAGGCGGACAGGTATTCGCCACCCATGCTCATCTTGCGCACGCGGCCGACGGGAATCGTCAGGCTGCCCGTGACCGCCGCCGGCGACAAGTCGCGCACGGACGCTTCGCGCGTGTTCGGCACGAATTTCACCCATTGATTATTGCTGGCGATGATGTCGTTGATTTCATCGAGCGGCACGTCTTTTTTCAGCTTGATGGTCAGGGCTTGCGAATGGCAGCGCATGGCGCCGATGCGCACGCACAGACCGTCGACAGGAATTTCCTTGGTGCCGAAATCGATGCCGCGACCGAGGATCTTGTTGGTTTCCGCGCCCGCCTTCCACTCTTCCTTCGACTGGCCATTGCCCAGATCCTTGTCGATCCACGGGATCAGGTTGCCGGCCAGCGGCGCGCCGAATTGCTTGATTTCATCCGGGGAATAGCCGTGCTGGGTGGCCAGCACCTGGCGGTCGATTTCCAGGATGGCGGAAGCCGGATTATCCAGCAGCGCCTTGACGGAGCCGTTGATGGTGCCAAATTGCGTCAGCAGTTCGCGCATGTGCTGCGCGCCGCCGCCCGATGCCGCCTGGTACGTCATCGACGTCATCCAGTCGATCAGGTCGTGCTGGAACAGGCCGCCCAGGCCCATCATCATGCACGAGACGGTGCAATTGCCGCCGATGTAGTTCTTGACGCCCTTGCCCAGCGCATCCTTGATGACGTGCAGGTTGACGGGGTCGAGCACGATGACGGCGTCTTTTTCCATGCGCAAGGTCGAAGCAGCATCGATCCAGTAGCCATTCCAGCCGCTAGCGCGCAGCTGAGGGAAGACGGCGCTCGTGTAGTCGCCGCCCTGGCAGGAAATGATGATGTCGCACTTGGACAGTTCGGCGATGTTGTTGGCATCCTTGAGGATGGTTTCATTCTTCGCCATGGCCGGCGCAGCGCCGCCCGTGTTCGAGGTGGTGAAAAACACCGGTTCGATATGGGCGAAATCGCCCTCTTCCTGCATGCGCTGCATCAGGACCGAACCGACCATACCGCGCCAACCTACCAAGCCAACTAATTTCATTACCATTCCTCAAGATGAGACGGCGACTGCCGTCATTAGACTATTTTATCCCAGTGCTTTTACAACTGCATCGCCCATCGCCTCGGTACCGACCAAAGTCGTGCCCGCTTCGTGGATGTCGGCCGTGCGCAAGCCCTGCGCCAGCACTCGCTTGACGGCTGCCTCGATGCGGTTTGCCTGCTCTTCGCGGTTCAGCGAATAGCGCAGCATCATGGCGGCCGACAAAATCGTCGCCAGCGGATTGGCGATGCCCTTGCCCGCGATATCGGGCGCCGAGCCGTGCGATGGCTCGTACAAGCCCTTGTTGTTGGCATCGAGCGAAGCCGATGGCAGCATGCCGATCGAGCCCGTCAGCATGGCGGCCGCGTCCGACAAGATGTCGCCGAACATATTGCCCGTTACCATGACGTCGAATTTCTTCGGCGCCCGCACCAGTTGCATGGCCGCGTTATCGACATACATATGATCGAGGGCCACATCCGGGTATTCCTTGTGCACGTCGGTGACGATGTCTTTCCAGAACTGGAACGTTTCCAGCACGTTCGCCTTGTCCACGCTGGTGAGCCGCTTGTCGCGCTTTTGCGCGGCCTGGAAAGCCACGTGGGCGATGCGGCGGATTTCGCCTTCCGCATAGCGCATGGTGTCAAAACCTTCGCGCTGGCCCTTGAACGGACCGTCCGGGCACTCGCGCACGCCACGGGGCTGGCCGAAATAAATATCGCCCGTCAATTCGCGAATGATCAGGATATCCAGGCCGGACACCACTTCCGGCTTCAGGGTCGAAGCGCCCGCCAGTTCCGGGTACAAAATGGCCGGACGCAGGTTGGCGAACAGGCCCAGGTTCTTGCGCAAACCCAGGATCGCTTGCTCGGGGCGGAACTGGCGCTCCAGCTTGTCGTACTGGTAGTCGCCCACGGCGCCGAACAGCACGGCATCGGCCGCTTTCGCCAGCGCCAGGGTGCCTTCCGGCAAAGGATGGCCGTGGGCCGCATAGCCGGCGCCGCCCACGGGTGCTGTTTCCAGCTCGAACGATTCGCCCAACACATTCAAGACTTTGACGGCTTGCGCGACGATTTCAGGACCGATGCCGTCGCCGGGTAAAATTGCAATTTTCATATTTTTATCGATTAGATGACGTTGGCGAGCCAAGGTTGGCTATGCAGGTGGCGTTCTTCGAAGGCGCGGATGTCGTCCGCATGGCGCAGGGTCAGGCCGATATCGTCGAGGCCATTCATCAGGCAATATTTGCGGAATGCGTCGATCTCGAACGGGTACGAAACGGAACCATTGCTGGTGCGCACGCATTGCTGCTCCAGGTCCACTACCAGCTTGTAGCCGGGGAAAGCCTTGACTTCATTGAACAGGTGCTCGACCTGGCTTTCCGACAGCACGATGGGCAGCAAGCCGTTCTTGTAGCAGTTATTGAAGAAAATGTCGGCAAACGAGGGCGCGATGATGGCGCGGAAGCCATACTGGTCCAGCGCCCACGGCGCGTGTTCGCGCGAGGAACCGCAGCCGAAGTTCTTGCGCGTCAGCAAGATCGAAGCGCCCTGGTAGCGCGCCTCGTTGAGCACGAAATCGGGGTTCAGCGGGCGGCGGCTGTTGTCCTGACCCGGTTCGCCATGGTCGAGGTAGCGCCATTCGTCAAACAGGTTGGGGCCGAAACCGCTGCGGTGGATCGATTTCAGGAATTGCTTCGGGATAATCGCGTCGGTATCGACGTTGGCGCGGTCCAGCGGGGCCACCAGACCTTCGTAAATCGTAAATTTATCCATGCTGTTTCTACTCGGTAGGACGCGCGGCGCAGGGCGCCGTCACGTCACGGTTTATTTTCCGCCGGCGCCAGTGACGACCTGGCCGACTTTCTGCACATCGCGGCCGATGCCGGAGACGGTGTTGCAGCCAGACAGGATGACGGTGGCGATGAGGAGGGCGAAGAGTTTTTTCATGATGATTTCTTGATAGGAAGTAAGGGACCGAAAACGCTAGTGTAAACCAGCGGCGCCAGTCCCTGCCGTCATCGCAATCCCCGCACGTCGACAAAGTGGCCGGCGATACCTGCCGCCGCCGCCATCGCGGGCGACACCAGGTGGGTACGTCCGCCCTGCCCTTGCCGGCCCTCGAAGTTGCGATTCGAGGTCGAGGCGCAGCGTTCGCCCGGCTCCAGACGGTCCGCATTCATGGCCAGGCACATGGAGCAGCCCGGCTCGCGCCATTCGAAACCGGCATCCTTGAAGATGCGGTCCAGCCCTTCGCGTTCGGCCTGGTCCTTGACGAGGCCGGAACCGGGCACCACCAGCGCCAGGGTGACGTTCGAGGCGCGGTACTTGCCGCGCACCACGGCGGCGGCCGCGCGCAAATCCTCGATGCGCGAATTGGTGCAGGAACCGATGAAGACCTTGTCGATGCGGATGTCTTCGATGGCGGTGTTCGGTTTCAGGGCCATGTAGACGAGCGCCTTTTCCATCGCATCGCGCTTGACGCTGTCTTTTTCCTGGTCGGGGTCCGGCACGCGGCCATCGACGCCGATCACCATCTCGGGCGACGTGCCCCAGGTCACTTGCGGCACGATGTCAGCGGCGTTGAGAGTGACGACGAGGTCGAAGCGGGCGCCAGGGTCCGAATGCAGGGTGCGCCAGTAGGCCACGGCGCGTTCCCAGTGCGGACCGGCCGGCGAAAACGGACGGCCCTTGACGTAATTGATGGTGGTGTCATCCACGCCGATGATGCCGGCGCGCGCACCCGCCTCGATGGCCATATTGCACACCGTCATGCGTCCTTCCATCGACAGCGCGCGGATGGCCGAGCCGCCGAACTCGATACAGTAGCCCGTGCCGCCAGCCGTGCCGATCTTGCCGATGATGGCCAGTACGATATCTTTCGCCGTCACGCCGGCCGGCAAGGCGCCGTCGACTTGCACCAGCATGGATTTGGATTTCTTTTGCAGCAAGGTTTGCGTGGCCAGCACGTGTTCCACTTCGGACGTGCCGATGCCGTGCGCCAGCGCGCCGAAGGCGCCGTGCGTCGACGTGTGCGAGTCGCCGCACACGACCGTCATGCCGGGCAGGGTCGCGCCCTGCTCGGGGCCGATCACGTGCACGATACCCTGGCGCTTGTCGTTCATGTTGAAGTAGGTCAAGCCGTAGTGCTTGGCGTTCTTGTCCAGCGTTTCCACCTGCAGGCGCGAGACGGGATCGGCAATGCCGTCGACCCGGCTGGTGGTTGGTACATTATGGTCGGCCACGGCCAGGTTGGCAGAAATGCGCCACGGCTGGCGGCCCGCCACGCTGAGGCCATCGAAGGCTTGCGGGCTGGTGACTTCGTGCAACAGGTGCCG
The DNA here is from genome assembly GCF_051380845.1 of Janthinobacterium salmonicoloratum. Classification (NCBI taxonomy): domain Bacteria; kingdom Pseudomonadati; phylum Pseudomonadota; class Betaproteobacteria; order Burkholderiales; family Oxalobacteraceae; genus Janthinobacterium; species Janthinobacterium salmonicoloratum. The sequence continues at coordinate 1,620,834 of NZ_JBNYXV010000001.1, forward strand.
GTCGATGTACAAAATTGTCGTGCCATCATCTTCGGCCCGAACAACGTGGGATTCCCAGAGTTTGTCGTAAAGCGTCTTCATCATGATTTATGCAGCGTTGCCACAGCCTGTAGTAAGTGATCTGTCGTACTGATCGAAGGGATCGGCAATGATTATGCCATATATTGTGCAATGCAGAACCAAAAGCCGCCCCAGCGTGGGATAGGCGATACAAAATTTGGCGCACTTTGCGGATATGGCGAAAAAATTGCTGATACGAAAATCCGCCAAAATGCCGGCGGGGCGAATAAAAATCGAAAAAAGCCGAAAAAAAAGCCCGCTGCAGAGGTCTGCAGCGGGCTTGATGTGAACTGGCCTGTGTTTCTAGGCAGCCATGCGCACACTTCCCCTGCAACCATCCATCAGGAAAGATAGGCCCACGACTAGCACCAGCTCGCCTTCAGCCGAGCGGGCTGTACCGGTAATGCCTTCCACGGTGATGGCCGTCATCGGCTTGATCACCAGGTCGGCCGTGCCATCGACGGCTTCCACGGCAAGAATGTACGGCTGTGGCGCAGCGACCACAATACCGACGCGCTCGCTGCACGATTCGTAGCCCAGGGCGCCGGCCAGCGAGCGCACAGGCAATGGACGACCCTGGTCTTTCAGCACGGGCGCACCGCCCACTTCCATGAAGGTTTCCGGCAATTCGACGACGCGCTGCACCACCGCCATCGGCAGGGCCAGCGCGGCGCCCGACGTCGACACCAGCATGGTCGGCACAATCGACAGCTCGATCGGCAGGCGGATGGCAAACTTGGTGCCCTTGCCCAGCGTCGATTCGATGTGGATGGCGCCGCGGTTCTTCTCCACAGCCGTTTTCACCACGTCCATGCCCACGCCGCGCCCGGAGACGCTGGACGCAACTTCCTTGGTCGAGAAGCCCGGCAGGAACACCAGCTGGAAGCATTCGTCGTTGCTCAATTGCGCGTTTTCGCTGATCAAGCCCTTTTGCTGGGCCTTGCTGCGCAGGAAAACCGGGTCCATGCCCTTGCCATCATCCTGCAGCACGATCATGACGCTGTTGGCTTCCTGCCATGCCTTCAGCGAAATATACGATTTGGCGGGCTTGCCTGCAGCCAGGCGCGCTTCCGGCGATTCGACGCCATGGTCGAGCGAGTTGCGCAGCATGTGCACGAGCGGATCGTACAGGCTGTCGACCACGACGCGGTCGACTTCCGTCTCAGCGCCTTCGATGGTCAGCTCGACATCCTTGCCCAAATCCTTGGCCAGTTCGCGCACCAGGCGCGGGAATTTCTGGAACAGGCGGCCGACGGGCTGCATGCGCGTGGCCAGGGTGGCCCGCTGCAGTTCCGTCGAGTAGCGCGAGGCGCGTTCCAGGGTTTCCGCCAGAGTCGCCATCAAGGTGGCGGCCTGGCCTTCAAATTTGAATTGCAGCAAGCGCTCGAGCAGCACGGCAGCCTGGTTGGCGGCCTGCACGGACTCGCCGGCCACTTCCAGCAGCGCGTCGAGCTTGACGGCGTCGACGCGGATGCTGTCTTCCTTGACGGGCGCGGCATGGCGCACTTCCGGACGCTCTTCGCGGCGTTCCGCGCCATCCCAGGCCTTGCCGGCCGGCTTGGCGGCAGCGGCAGGCGTGGCGGCCACGACGGCAGGGGCAGCGGCGACGGCGGACACCGGCGCGGCAGCGACCCGGCTAGCCTCGGGCACGACGACGTTATACATGCTTTCCCAGTCCAGGCCATCGGCGCTGGCGGTGGAAACGGCAGCGGCAGCGGCGGGCGCGGCCACGGCAACTTCAGCGACCTGGGCAACGGGCGCGGCCACTTCCGCCACCACGGCTGCGGCCGGCGCGTGTGCGTCCATGCCCTTGCCTTCGATAGCGTTCGTCAGGATGTGTTCCAGCTCTTCCGGCATGGCCGGCAAGCTTTCCGGCGCGGCGCCATTCGCCAGCTCCGTCAGCTGGTCAGCCACGAAACCGGACGCTTGCAACGCCGCCTCGATGGCGATCGGCGTCACGGGCGCGGCGCCCGTACGCAAGGCGTCGAACAGATTTTCCGTCAGATGGCAGGCCGCCACCAGTGCGGGCAAGCCCATGAAGCCAGCGCCACCCTTGATGGTGTGGAAAGAACGAAACACGGCATTCAGTGTTTCCTTGTTGTCAGGATCACGCTCGAGGCGCAATAAGTGCTCTTCAACATTAACCGCAAGATCCATCGCCTCAACGACGAAATCCTTGAGCATATCGTCCATTAGAATCCCAAATCCGCAAGAAGGTCGTCTACATTATCCTGGTCCAGCGCCACCGACGGCACGGACGGGCCCTGCATCAGCGGCACCGGCTTTTGCGCCAGTTTTTCGCGCACTTCGGCCGGCGCGTTGTCGCGCAGCAGCTGGGCAAGCTCGTGCTCCACCGTCTTGGTGATATTGACCACTTTTTTGATCAGCTGGCCCGTGATGTCCTGGAAGTCCTGCGCCATCATGATTTCCAGCAAGCGCGCTTTTTCCGCTTCCGTCGCTTCGGCAACGGCTTGCGCGAACTGGCGCGTATCACCGGCCAGGGCCTTGAATTCCTCCAGGCTCAGCTTGCCATCGAACAGGGCCGTCCAGCGGCCGTCCATGTCCTTGGCTTTCTTCGACAGCACATCTTGTGCCGGCATGCCTTCGTCGAGCGTGTTCAAGACCTTGTTGGCGGCCTGTTCCGTCAGGGTGGCGACATATTCCAGGCGATCCTGGGCGTCGACGATCTGCGACGACGCTTCCGTCAAGGCCTTGTCGTAGCCCAGTTCCCGCAGCGAATCGTGCAGCAGCCGCACGATGCCGCCCAGGCGCTCGAACATCGGCTTGTCGGACTGATCGACAGGGTCGGCTGCTTCACCAGGCGCGTCGGCGCTGGCGACGGGCACCGCTTCCGGTGCGGCTGGCGCGGCAGCTGCCGGCACGGCGGCGCTGGCCGACACGGAGTCAAACAGCGCGTCAAAATCGTCGTCCGCAATCACGGCGGGAGCGGGCGCGGCGGCAGGCGCCGGCGTGGCTGCGGCCGCGCTTTGCGCGGATACTTCATCGAATAATGCATCGAAATCATCAGCGGCGTTGGTCATATCCCTGCTTCTCCATAATTTGTCAAAATTCCGCCTGAACTGTGCGTTTTACAGACTGATACCCACAATTTCTCGATTAAGATGATTTGAGGCAATACCGCTGCGATGGTGCGAGTGTAGCAGGGCGCCGCCCTGTTGGTAAATCTCAAAACGCGCTTCCTGGTGCAAAGCTGGTCCACAAGAGCTTTTCCACCAGGAAATAAGTGTTCCTGCTGTTGTATTTTGAAATACTACCATTGGCGTGCGTGCAAGACCACGCGGCGCGCAAGAGAAATCCTGCTCGCGGGCACCTGTGCAATAGCGCCGCACAGACATCGTTGCAAGTAAAACACGATCTTTCTGCCAATGTTGTCTATACTGAAGGTGCAATAGTATTGATAATTATCAAGTCTTTACATGAATACTATGCTGCCGCCACGTCTACAATAAGAGGCGTTGCGCGCGCTGAGTCACTGCCAAAGGACCTGCCATGTATAAGAAAATTCTGATCGCCACGGACGGCTCCACCGTCTCCAACTTGACGGCCTGTGCTGGCGTTGCCTTTGCCGAACAGATGCACGCCGACATCCTTGCCGTGTACGTGGCGCCCGAGTACCAGTACCCGGTGTACATCGAAATCATTCCACCAAGCTATCCCAGCGAAGAGGAATACCGCATCGCCATGCGCAAGGCAGGCGCCGACCACTGGCAGCCCATCCTCGACGCGGCTGCCAAGCGGGGCCTGCAAGCGACGGGCCTGACAGCGTTTTCCGACAGTCCTGCCCTGAAAATCGTGGAAGTGGCGCAATTGCAGCAATGCGACCTGATTTTCATGGGCTCGCATGGCCGCAGCGGCTGGGGTCAGTTACTGCTGGGCAGCGTGACCAACAAGGTGCTGTCGCACTCCAAATTGCCCGTCCTCGTGCATAGGCTGATCAAGGAACCTCCTTCGAAATAAGGGGTCACATGGCCACGAGGGCGGCCATTGCCGGCACATCAAGAAAAAGGCACAATGCGGCAGCTTCAGTTAAAATGACAACGTTTCTCGTTTTTTAACATTGATTGTCCGGTGACGGACACCGCAGATTACACGCCTCCAGATTGCCGCCTATGATACGTATTGTGATTGCCGACGACCACACCATCATGCGCGAAGGATTGAAGCGCATCCTTGACGGCGCGCCGGATATCGACATCGTGGGTGAAGCCATCGATGGCTTTGAAGTACTCAACCACGTGCGCCAGGGCGGCTTCGACCTGCTGCTGCTCGACCTGTCAATGCCGGGCCGCAGCGGCGTCGACCTGATCCGGCAAATTCGCAGCGAGGCGCCCAAGCTGTCCATCCTGATCCTCACCATGCACGAGGAAGAGCAATATGCGGTGCGCGCCATCCGCGCCGGCGCGCAAGGCTATCTGACCAAGGAAAGCGCGGGCACCCAGCTCGTGGGCGCCATCCACAAGGTGGCGTCGGGACGTCCCTACATCAGCGCAGAGGTGGCAGAGCAACTCGTGCTCAACATCATGATGCCAAATGAAAGCTTGCTGCACAAACAGCTGTCGGACCGCGAATTCGAAGTCTTTTCCCTGCTGGTGGCAGGCAAGTCGATCACGGAAATTGCCAACAATCTGCACCTGAGCGTGAAAACCGTGAGTACGCACAAGACGCGCATCATGCAAAAGATGGGCATGAGTTCGCTGTCGGAAATGGTCCAGTATGCGGTGGCGCACCGCCTGCTATCCCCGTTCAAGACCTGAGTCCGGCGACGCGCGCCCGCGCGTCAGCAGTAGGAACAATCCTACTTCACCTACCACAGCTCCTACTGCCATATTCAGCCACTGCTGATATTAATTGCATACGGTTGTTGGCATACTGAAACCAGTCATCAAGTTGCTGGGAAGTTATTTCATCACACAGCAAGTCGTCAGCGAATTGAGCATTACCTGCCTGGACGCGCGCCGCCCCTTCCCTGCCCGCCGTCCTGCGCACCCCGTCAGTCAACTCTGAACTACCTGTCACCAGGAGATGAACATGCTGTCCACGCAAACGCCTGAAACCCGCGCCGCCTCTCCATCGCTGGCCCCCTCCTCTCCGATGGAAGCGGGGCGTCAGCGCCAAGGTCGGCTCTGGTCGAACCTGAAGGAGGTGTGCGACCTGTTGCATATCTCCAGCGCCTGCACCATCGCCGCCGACGAGCTGCTGTTCCAGCACGTGCAATTCAAGACGGGCCAGCGCGTGCACACCATCGGCCAGCCGTTCGACACCTTGTACATCGTCAATTCGGGCTTCCTGAAAACCGTGCTCATCGATGAATTCGGCAATGAACAGGTGCTCAGCTTTCCCATGAAGGGCGACATGCTGGGCGTCGACGGCATCCACTCGCGCCACTATTCCTCGGAAGCGGTGGCCCTGTCCGACTGCGATCTGATCCTGTTGCCGTTCAAGAAACTCACGGCGCTGGGCAGAGTCCACCTGGAACTGGAAAACGTCATGTATGGCGTGATGAGCCGCGAACTGGTGCGCGAGCAAGCCATGATCGGCATGCTGGGCGCCCTCAGCGCCGAAGCCCGCGTGGCGCGTTTCCTCGTCTCGCTGGCCGACCGCTTCGCGCAGATGGGCTACTCGAGCAAGCTGTTCAACCTGCGCATGACGCGCCATGAAATCGGCAGCTACCTGGGCCTGACCCTGGAAACGGTGAGCCGCACCTTGTCCGCCTTCAATGAAATCGGCCTGATCACGGTCGACCAGCGCACCATCGGCATCAAGGATCCGGACGCCCTGAAAACCCTGCGCCGCCTGCCGCCGTCGCGCTCGCGCGCCAAGCAGCTGGCCGCCGCCAAACTCAAGGCCGATACCACTGCGGCCACCACCGCCTCGGCGCAATTGCTGGCCACCATCTAGCGCTATCCCGATTTCTTCAAGCTTGGCACAGGCTTGACCCGGCCAAGGCGCGCACCGCCTTGCCGGGTCTTTTTTGCTACCGCTCCCTTGCGCGCCGCGCCAGCGGTCGACTTTGCGCAGCACGATCTTCCCCGCTGCCATCCCAGCGTAAAAAAGCGCAGATTCCGCACAAATAAGCCTTGCTTTTCGGGCCACATTCAACAATAATGCAAATACGAATCATTCTCAACTGAGACAAAGAAAGCCCAACATGCAAAGCTCAAAACCAGCCTTGATCCAGGATGCCGCCAGCGCCCACGTCCGTCCTCCCGTCAGCATGACCCAGCCGGCACGCCGCATCACCAGCGAAGCGCTGCTGCAGCAGGGCCGCGAAGTGGAGATTGAGCACAGCGGCAAGATCTATCGCCTGCGCGTCACCCAATTGAACAAGCTGATCCTGACTGCCTGAAGCAGCACGGCAGCCAGTCACCACACTCGCCAGCCAGTCGCGCTCCGTGCGCGCAGCCAGCCAAACCACCGCACAGGAGTGTTTGATGGCGAACGACCGACCTTCCCCGATGTTTCCGTCCCCGCAAGGCCAACAGCCTGAACTGCTGCTGTCGGCCGTGCTGCACCTGATGTCGCACTACCATGCGGGCAGTCCCTGCGAGAAACTGGCGGGCGTCATCGAACGCCATCTGCAAGTGCTGTCCAGTTCGCCCGGTCTGGGCCCCGTGCTGCAAGCGACCTGCCAGCAACTGTCGCAGCAATGGGCCGCCCTGGTGGCGCTGCACCGGCCCGCACCGCCCAGGACCACCTTGTTTGAGCGCCTGGCACGCATGTTGAGCGCCAAGCGCCCTGCCTCGCCCCTGCCGCAATAATTTCTCTTCAACACCCCACCGCCCAACAGGATATCGCCATGTGTGACAAAGACCAGTCCCTGCCCGTCATCAGCAATTGTTCCAGCGACGGGGCCGAAACGGCCGCGCTCGCTTCGCGCCGCCGCCGGCTGTGGGAACTGTCGCATACCTGCCATTGCCCGCTGGTCGGCGTGGGTTTGCCATTGGGATACCTGCGCAAGCTGGTAGGCAAGATGACGGGCGGGCGCGTGCTGGCCGACGACTATGAAGTGCACGTGGGCGCCGTGACGGAATGCGGCGCGCGCAACCGCCTGTCCGAAGCGCTGCAAAAGGAACTCGAACGCCGCTACGCCCCCGTGATCCTGCGCTTTCGCGGCGCCAAGACCACGGAACAGGTAGCGCAACTGTGGCGCACGGCCGTCGCCAACGGCGACGTGTCGGGCGCTTTCTGGGCCGGCCTGACGCACCCGCGCTGCGACGCCGAACTGGAAGAGCAGATGTGCCGCGACTTGCACATGATCCAGCACCAGGCCGGCGCCTGCGTGCGCGCCGACATGGGCAAGTTCACGGCCTTGCAGGAAGAAAATGCGCGCCTGGCACACGAACTGGCCAAGCTGCAACAGCGCAGCCAGGCCGCACTGATGGAAAAAACGGGCGAGCTGGAACGCCAGGAAGCCGTGCTGCTGCGCACGCGGGCCGAGGCCATCGGCAAGGATAGCGTCATCGACGGCTTGCGCGCGGAGCTGGCGCAGCTGCAGGCAGCCATCCCGGCGCTGGAATCGCGCACGCGCCTGGTCGAGCGCCTGGCGCAAATGGATGAGCGCGAAAAGGAATTGCGCCAGCAAATCGCGGAATTGAAGCAAGCCCAGCCACGTCCGACCGCGGCCGTGCCGCCACCGGCACCGAAGCTGGAAGTGCCGACCGGCGGCAAGCTGAAAATGCCGATCCGCCTCGTCGATCAAAGCGTCCTGTGCGTGGGCGGACGCAGCGGCAATGTCGCCACCTACCGCGCCCTGATCGAGCGGGTCGGCGCGCAGTTCGCCCACCACGACGGCGGCCTGGAAGACAATGCCAACCTGCTCGACTCGAGCCTGGCGGCGGCCGACCTGGTGATTTGCCAGACGGGCTGCATCAGCCACAGCGCCTACTGGCGCGTCAAGGATTATTGCAAGCGCACGGGCAAACGCTGCGTCTTCATCGACAACCCGAGCATCTCCAGCCTGGCGCGCGGCTTGCAGGAAGTGAGCGGGGAGATGGAACCTGCCGTGCTGAACACGGCAGAGTAATACGGCACAGGTCGGCGTACTTACGCCGCCAACTCGCGCACGATGGCCTCGCGCAAGATCGCATCGTCAACCGTGGTATCAGGCGCAAAACGTCCCACCACCTTGCCCTCCTTGCTGATCAAAAACTTTTCGAAATTCCACAGCACGTCGCTGGGCTGCTCCTGCGTGATGCCGTAGCCGGCCAGCTTGGCGCGGAAATCGCTGCCCGGCTTTTCCTGCGCCCGCGGCTGCTCTTGCACCAGGCGCCGGTACAGCGGATGCTGGCCCGGGCCCTTGACGACGATTTTTTCAAACAGGGGAAATTGCACGCCGAACGTGCCACGGCAAAAGTCGGCGATTTCGGCATTGCTGCCCGGCTCCTGCGCACCGAATTCATTCGCAGGGAAACCGGCCACCACCAGGCCCTCGGCGTGCTTGTCGGCGTAGAGTTTTTCCAGTCCTTCGTACTGCGGCGTCAAGCCGCACGCGGAGGCCACATTGACCACCAGCACCACCTTGCCGCGATACGCGTCCAGACTGGCGGGCTCGCCATTGATGCGGCGCAAGGGAATGTCGTAAATGCTGTCGCTCATGATGTGTCTCCTCGGATCAAACAATCATGATAGCTGCGCGCGCGAACGCGCTGGCGGCGTCAGAAACTCAATAGACGTCGCGCCGGTAGCGCCCTTCGGCCGCCAGTGCGTCGAGCGCGGGGCGGCCCAGCATTTCTTGCAGGGCCTGATCGACGCCACCCGCCATGCCGGCCAGGCTGCCGCAAACATAGATGGCCGCGCCCTGCTGCAGCCACAGCTTGACTTCGTCGGCATTGCCGCGCAGGCGGTCCTGCACGTACATCCGCTCCGCCTGGTCGCGCGAAAACGCCAGGTCCAGGCGCGGCAAGTCGCCGCTGGCGTGCCACCGTTCAATTTCTTCGCGATAATGGAAATCGTGGGCCAGGTTGCGCTCGCCAAAGATCAGCCAGTTGCGCCGCTGCCCTGCCAGTACGCGGCTCTTCAGGTGGCCGCGCAAACCGGCAATGCCGCTGCCGTTGCCGATCAAAATCAAAGGCCGTTGGGCATTGTCTTCCAGGCGGAAACGCCGGTGCTGGCGCAAGCGCAGCTGCACCACGTCGCCCACGGCCGCCTGCGCCGTCAGCCAGCCCGAGGCCAGGCCCAGGCTGCCGTCGGGATGCGCATGCTGGCGCACCAGCAAGTGCACGCCGCCATCATGCGGAATCGAGGCGATTGAATATTCGCGCGGTTGCGATGGATCGGCGGGGGCGGTCACTTGCACCAGGTCGCCCGACTGCCAGTCGGGCAAGCTGCCCGCCACGGGCGCCAGTTCCACGTGATAGATGGCGCCGCCGGCGCTGCCCGGGTTGAGCAGCTGCCTTTGCGTCAGGTGCCAGTCGCCAAAGGCGGGGGCGCTCCAGTCGGGCGCGTCGCTGGTGCCGGCCAGGTGGCTCAGGTGCTGGAACCATTGTTCGATGGCGGCGCTGGCACTGCGGTCGACTTCGATGCGTTCAAACAGGCGCGATGCGCCCTGCGTGGCCAGCCAGGCGTCCAGCGCACGGCCAAAGCCGCAAAACTGGCCATAGCTGCGGTCGCCGAGGGCCAGCACGGCGTAATGCAATTGCGGCAGCACCAGCTCGCCCGTCATCAGCCTGCCCATGAAGGCGGCCGCATTGTCGGGCGCATCGCCTTCGCCATACGTGCTGACCACAAACAGGGCCCGTTCGGCTTGTTGCAGATCAATGGCCGTGACTTCGGCCAGCGCGCACAGGCGCACGGGAATGCCGGCCAGTTGCAGGCTGTGTGCCGTTTGCGTGGCCAGTTCCTCGGCATTGCCCGTCTGGCTCGCATACGCCACCAGCCAGGCGGGACTATCGGCCAGCGCTGCCTTGGCGGCGGACGCGCGGCGCTTGGCGCGCGCGCGCAGCCAGGGCGCCAGACACACGCCCGCGTAACTGAGGGACAGGGCGGCCAGCAAGGCCAGCCGTGTCGTATCGTGCGTAAAAATCATGGAATTAATCGTTCATTCGTCGAGCATGGCCAGCATGTGGCTGCTCAGCGTTTCATGGTAGCCATGGCCGTCGCGCTGCAGGAAGCGTGCGGCCAGACCCTGCTCTTCGGCCAGCGCCATGCCGGCTTCTGGGCCCAGCACCGTAAGGGCCGTCGACCAGGCGTCGGCCGCCATGCATTCGGCGTGCACGACAGTGACGGAAGCGAGTTGATTGGCGATCGGCATGCCGCTGCGCGTATCAATGGTGTGTGAGAAACGAACTGTGCCGTCCTCGAAGAAACGGCGGTAGTCGCCCGAAGTCGCCACGGACAAGCCATGCAGCGCCAGCAACATTTCTGCCGGATGCTGTGTGGCATCTGCGCCATCGACCTGTTCCAGCATCACCCACCACGGCTGGCCGTCGGGCTTGCTGCCGGCGCCGCGCAGCTCGCCGCCCACTTCCACCAGGTAATGATGGATGCCCTGGCTGTCCAGGTAGCGGGCCAGGCGGTCCACGCCATAGCCCTTGGCCACGGCGGACAAGTCGAGTTGCAAGCCGCCCGGCTGGCGCGCGCGGCGGGCCGGCAAGTCCAGTTCCAGGCGGCGGCGCTGGCGCTGCGCCAGCAGCAGCGCCACGGTATCGTCTTTCGGCGGCAGGAAGCCCGGCTCATCGTAGCGGTTGCGGGGGCCGAAGCCCCACAGATTGACGAGGGCGCCGGCGCACGGGTCGTACGCGCCGCCGGACGCTTGCGACACGTGCATGGCAAAGCCCAGCACCTCGCAAAACGCGGCAGGCAGGCTGTGCCAGCTGCCGGGCTCGGCCCGGTTGAAGCGGCCCAGGTCGGACTCCTCGCTCCAATGGCTCATTTGCGCCACGACCAGGTCCAGCTGCTGCTGCAAGCCCTGCTGCAAGTCGGCGCTGCCCGCGCGTCCCGGCATGGCGGACTCCAGCAGACGCACCGACCAGCTGGTGCCCATCGTCAGGCCGCGCAAGTCCCGGATCGCGGCGCCGGGCGGCGCGACCTGATCGGACATATGCTGCGGCAGCAGGACCCGGCGCATCGATGCTCCCGTAACGATGCCGCCGCTTACTGCGGCAGCACTTCCACGGTGGCCGCGTACGTCATGCGGCGCTCGGGCATGGCTGGCGGCTGGCCGGCCATGGCCGGTGCGGCCGCCGGCCAGGTGCTGCTCAGGTAATACATGCCGGCCGCCGGCACCGTAAACGTGATCTCGCCCTTGGCATCGGTGCTCTGGCGGATTTCACCGAGCACGCCACGGTAGCGCACGCCACCAGGCACCAGGCTGAAGGCCTGGTTCGCTGCCGGCTTGCCGTCAACCAGGAAGCGCCACGTGGCTTTCTCGCCCGCGCGCAAGTCGTTCGGATGCGTCACTGGAACGAATTCCAGGCCCACGCCTGTCGGCTTGAACACTTCCGTGCTGGTTTCGCCATTGCTGAAGAAAGTTTCCAAGCGTGCTGCCGTGCGCGTGATTTTCAAGTCTTTCGCGTCGGCCGGCACGTCTTTCTTGAAGGTTTCCTCGTTGCCGCGGAAACGCTTCTGCTCACCGTTCACTGTGTAGCTGCCCATCACGTTTTGCGACACGATGGCCGCTTTATACGTGCCCGGTTTTTCCATTTTCACATCGAAGACGCTGCGCAAGCGGCCCGTGACGGTGTTCGCCGGCGTCACTTTCGCGCCATCCGGGCCGATCACTTGCAGCGCGTCCAGGCGCAGCGGCTGGTGGTCGATTTCAAACAGGCCATCGGAGACGGCCGCATCCACCGTCACCCAGGCATCCTTGCTTTCCACCATCGTGCTCGAAGGCACCATCCAGCCGCGGTGGGCGTGGGCGTTCATGGCCAGGCCAGCCAGGGCCAGGGCGATCAGCGGTTTATTGAGTTGCTTCAACATGGTAGAGGCGCCTTAAGGTTTGAGTTGGACGACGACATTGCCGAGTTCTTCCTTGCCCTTGGCAGGAACGGACTGGGCCGATTTCAACGGCCACTGGAACGGCACGCGCACCAGTTCGCGTCCGCCCGCTTCGCGCGCCGCTTCCACCACCACCTGATATTCGCCGGCCGGCAGCTTGTCGAGCAAGGCCTTGGCGCCGGGGAAAGTCAGGGTATGTTCGCCCGGCGCACGCGTGGCGCCGCTGACGCCGTCAACGGGCATAGCCAGGTCGCGGCCACTCTTGCGCCACCATTGGCGCATGTCCTTCAGCCATTTTTCTCCCGCCTTGTCCTTCTTTTTCACGTCATACAGCACCGTCAAGTTGCCGACGACCTTTTGATCGGCCGTTTCCAGCCACGCCGCCACGTAGGGACGGTGATATTCCGCCACGTTCAGTTGCGGGATTTCAAGCTTGAGGGCCAGGTCGGCCGCCATTGCCGAAGTGCCGATCAGGGGAAGGCCAAGCGCCAGGGAGTAGCGTAATTTCATGGTGTGCCTGTAAAAAGGAAAAAGTAAAAACGATCAGTGAATAAACAGCAAGGCGATCGCGCAGGGTATCAAGATACCGAGGCCAACCATCGGCCAGGTAAATGGCCGGTTGGCCGCGTGGAACTTCAAAATCAATAAACCCGTCAGGCAAAACACGATGCAGGCGCCAGCAAAAATGTCGATGAACCAGCTCCAGGCCACGCCCGTGTTGCGGCCCTTGTGCACGTCGTTGAGCCAGGACACCCAGCCCCGGTCCGTCAATTCATATTCGGCGGCCCCGTCTTCCAGGCCGATGCGCACCCAGGCGTCGCCGCCCGCCTTGGGCAGCGGCAGATACACTTCGTCAATCGACCATTCGGCGGGACGCCCGCCCGCGTTGAGCGACCATTGCTGCTTGAGCCAGGTCTCGGCGGCGGCCGGCATGGGCGCGTTGGCGCCATCATGCTTGGCGGCATAGGCGGCCAGTTCCGTAACGAGGGGCGCCGGCAATTCCGCCTTCTGGCGCGTGATCGACGGCTTGGCTTCGATCTGGCCAGCGTGGTTCAGGGTGATGCCGGTGATGGCGAACAGAAACATGCCCAGCAGGCAAAGCGCCGAGCTGATCCAGTGCCATTGGTGCAAATTCTTCAACCAGACGGCGCGGCTGGCGTTGTTCTTGGCCTTGTCTGCAGCGCCCGCATTACCCATAGTTCGCTCCCGGCAAGGAGCGAGCCAGGTGGCGCGACAAGTCAGTGTGCTTCATTCCCATCCTTCAATCAAAGTTCATACCCATCAATCCAACAAATGATAATGATTATCATTTATTAAGTCAATACATGGGCGCCCCGCCGGGCCAGCGTTTTGTAACAGCTTTGAAACAAAGCACCCCCACTACGTAAGCTGCCGTACAGAGCCGCGTGCCGCACCCGCCTATGCTGTTGTTCAGGACAACCATCAAGGGAGCACCCATGCAAGCGTATTCCAGCGAACAACTAGCCAGCATCGCGGCCAGGATCAAGGACGTCAAATTCGGCATGCTGACCACTAGCGACGACATGCGCACCCTCACCAGCCGGCCACTGACGCAGCAGCAGGTCGATAGCGAAGGGCATATCTGGTTCTTTGTCTCGGACGAGGCCGCCTACACGCGCGATTTGCTGAACAATCCGCAAGTCAACGTCAGCTTTGTCGACACGGGCGACAGCCTGTATGTGTCCGTCTGCGGCCATGCGCAGCTGCTGAAGGACCGCGCCAAGACGGAAGAACTGTGGAATCCGCTGATGAAAGCCTGGTTCCCGGGCGGGCTCGACGATCCAAAGCTGTCGCTGATCAAGGTGACGATCCAGTCGGCCGAATACTGGGACAGCAGCGCCAGCAAGATGATGCAATTCTATGAAATGGCCAAGGCCGCCATCACGGGGGAGACGCCGAAGGACCTGGGCGAACACGGACGAATCGACCTGTAGCCAAGTCGCCAATATTGCAGGCGCCAGCAAGCAGCGGCCTTAGTCCTCCGCGTGGGGGAATGGCCAGCCGGCGTGCGCGAACACGTCTGGCAGCTGGCCCTGCAGGGATTACCAAACAGTCAGGAAGGGAAGCTCAGACGCCCGTACTGCCCGTGGTGTCTGGCGCATCGTCGGCGCTCTGCCGGCTCTGCCCTGCCGAGCCGGACTGGTGATGTGGCAAGCGGTCGGCACGCCGTACTTCGCCGATGGAAAACAGATCGTCGCCGATATCGAGACCTTGCTCGCTATCGACCAGCACAAAACTCTCAGCCAAGTCGGCCGTGCTTTGCTTGCTGCCCGCCGTGGATGGCGTGTCGCCCTGGCAATTGCCCGGTTGCGGCGTATTCGAGTTGCCCATTATCTTCTCCCTGATCATCTATGCGAGTTGACTGCGAGGTGATTGCCAGGTGATTGCACATTGCCAGCGCAGCTCATTCATCATAGTCCATGCCTGCTGCATTGCATCAAAATTTTGCGGCTACGGGAAAGGTGCGGTCATGACCAGCGGCGTGCCTGCCTGCCGCTGGTCATGATCAGTGCGACTGCTTACTATTGCTTGTTGCGCGAACCCGAGCTGGAACCTGAGCTGGAACCCGAACCGCCGCTTTGCTTGTTGCCACTGCCGCGGTTGCCATCCGGCTTCATGCTGGCATTGTCGCGCGAACCACCGGAGCTGCCGGCGCTTTGCCGGTTGGCATCGTTCTTGTGGCTTTGGCTGCCTGCGCGGCGTGCCTCTTCCGACGTGAATTCATGAGCCGTGCCTTTTTCATGCGCGGCACGTCCGCCTTCACTGGCGATTTCGCGCTGCTGGGCAGGATCCATGGAAGCAAAGCCACGTTTGCTGGTATCGCTTTGCTTGTTGCCGCTGCTGCTGCTACTGGTTTTACTACCTTGCTGTTTATTGTCGCTCGATGTGGCCATGATGATCTCCTTGATCAATGGAATCAGAAACAGTGCAAACCATGCAATTCTTCCCCCTCGCACGGCAAGGGAACCCTCATCTTAGTGCGCACATGGGGCACAAGAAATAGGAGGATGGCAAGAGCGCATGTAGGATGAGTCCCGCCCACGGTAGCGTAGTTACTTTCAGTTTTCCACCAAAAGTACCAAACACTCAGCAGTTAGCGGGTAGCGGAAAAATCGCCGCGTCGGTCGTCACGTACACGCGCTCGCCAGCGGCTGGCCGCACCGCATGCCCCCCCGTAAAGGCGCCAAACGAGGGCAGGATGGCGCGCTGCTGGCCCAGCAGGAAACACGGCAGGCGCAAGC
The DNA here is from genome assembly GCF_051380845.1 of Janthinobacterium salmonicoloratum. Lineage (NCBI taxonomy): Bacteria > Pseudomonadati > Pseudomonadota > Betaproteobacteria > Burkholderiales > Oxalobacteraceae > Janthinobacterium > Janthinobacterium salmonicoloratum. The sequence continues at coordinate 1,636,112 of NZ_JBNYXV010000001.1, forward strand.
CGCCCCGCTCGGCGCGCAAGTGAAACACGGGATGCACGTGTCCGGCCAGCACATAGCCGGGCGCGACGGTGTCCGGGTGATGGCAGAACGACAGCTTGCCCACTTGGTGCGGCTCATTCACCATGCTGATGCCCAGCGCGGCGGCCGGATCGCCCGCATGCGCATCGTGGTTGCCGCGCACCACCGTCAGGCGCACGTCCCGATGGCGCGCGCGCCAGGCCAGCATGGCGGCCACGGTGGCGGCAGCATGCGCGGCGCGCGCGTGCAGAAAGTCGCCGAGAAAGACGATTTCCTCGCAGGCATACGTGGCCAGCAAGGCGTCAAGCGCCAGCAGGTTTTGCGTGGTGGTGCCGCGCGGCACGGGCACGCCCAGCGCACGAAAGGCGGCCGCCTTGCCGAAATGGATGTCGGCGATGATCAGCATCTTGCGCGCCGGCCAATATATGGCCTTGTGCGCCAGCAGCCAGACTGCTTCACCGGCCAGTTCCACCACGCAGTGCGTTTGCCGCTGCCCGCTCATGCGGCCGCCTTTTCCAGCGCGCTGACCAGCCGTGCCACCCGGTCCGACAGCTTTTCCGTCGTCAGCTGTTCGCGGAAGCGCTCGACCATCAGGCCGAAGGCAAAGGGCGAGGCGCGCTCCAACGGTTGCAGGGAAATCCGCCGTCCATGCAGCTCGCGCAAGGTGGCGCGCAAGCGCGTCAATTCCAGTTCCTGTTCCAGCACTTCGCGCTGCGCCTGCGTGAGCAGCAAATTGGCCGCATCGTGCTTGCGGAACACTTCAAAGAAGAGCGAGGACGAGGCCTGCAACTGGCGCGCGCTTTTCGGCTGGCCCGGATAGCCCTGGAACACAAGGCCGGCGACGCGGGCAATTTCGCGGAAGCGCCGCTGCGACAATTCCGTCGCATTCAGGCTGGCCAGCACGTCTGCGAGCAAGTTGTCCGTGCTGAACAGGGGAATATCGGCGCCGCTGGCGGCCGTCAACAGCGGCGCAAAATCAATATCGTCCGCGCCCAGCAATTCAAAGCCATAGTCGTTGACAGCGATCGACAAGGTGGCCGGCTGCACGCGCGCGATGCGGTACGCCAGCAGGGACGCCAGGCCCAGGTGCACCGAGCGACCGGCGAACGGATACACGAACAGGTGATGACCTTCGCGGCTGGACAAGGTTTCGAGCAAGAGGCTGGCGCGCGTGGGCAGGCTGGACCAAGTCTGCTGGATGGACAGCAGCGGCGCCAACGCGCGCATTTCCGGTCCGCTGGCACGCCCCTCTTGCGCCAGCTGCAACTGGTCCAGCACAGCGTGCGCCAGTTCCGACGACAGCGGCATCTTGCCGCCCTGCCAGCGCGGCACGGCGCCGCGGCTGCCCGTGGCGCGCCGCACGTAGGCCGTCATTTCATGCACGCGCACGAATTCCAGGATGCGCCCCCCAAACAAAAAATGGTCGCCCTGCTTCAGGCGCGCGATGAACGATTCCTCGATGCTGCCGATGCGGGCGCCACCGAGGAACTTGACCTGGATCGCCGCCTCCGACACGATGGTGCCTATGCTCATGCGGTGGCGCCGCGCCAGGGCCACGTCCGGCACGCGGTACACGCCCTCCTCATCGGGCAGCACGCGCCGGTATTCCGGATACACGGTCAGGCTTTGCCCGCCGCGCGCGACGAAATCGAGCGCCCATTGCCACTCGTCCATGGTCAGGTGGCGATACGACCAGGCGGCACGCACTTCCGCATACAGCGCCGGCGACTCGAAGCCGCCGCCCAGGGCGATCGTCACCAGGTGCTGCACCAGCACGTCGAGCGGCTTGTCCGGCACGGGGCGCGCTTCCAGGTGGCCCTGCGCCAAGGCCGCACGGGCAGCCGCCGCTTCCAGCAATTCCAGGCTGTTGGTGGGCACCAGGGTGACGCGCGAAATACGCCCCGGCGCGTGGCCGCTGCGCCCGGCCCGCTGCACCAGGCGCGCGATGCCTTTCGCGCTGCCCACCTGCAGCACGCGTTCGACGGGCAGGAAATCGACGCCCAGGTCCAGGCTGGACGTGCACACGACGGCTTTCAGTTCGCCCGTTTTCAGGTGCTGCTCGACCCACTCGCGCACTTCGCGGTCCAGCGAACCGTGGTGCAGGGCAATCAGGCCCGCCCAGTCGGGGCGCGCATCGAGCAGGTGCTGGTACCACAGCTCGGCCTGCGAACGCGTATTCGTAAACACCAGGGTGGTGGCGCTGCCCTCGATCTCGGCGATCAAGGGCTGCAGCATCTGGATACCCAAATGCCCGCCCCAGGGAAAGCGCGTGGGGTTGACGGGGATCAGACTGTCGACGAGGATGCGCTTCTTGACCTTGCCTTCCACCAGCACGCCGGCGTTTTCCTCGCCCAGCAAGACGTCCTGCGCCTGCTGCAAATTGCCCAGGGTGGCCGACAAGCCCCACGTCATCAATGCGCCATTCCAGCGGCGCAAGCGGGCCAGCGCGAGTTGCACCTGCACGCCGCGCTTGCTGCCCATCAATTCATGCCACTCATCGACGATCACGGTTTCCAGCAGGCTGAAACGTTCCTGGGCATCCACCTGGCTCAGCATCAGGGACAGGCTTTCCGGCGTCGTGACGAGCACCTCGGGCCAGGCCTTTGCCTGCCGTGCCCGCTGCGCGGCGCTGGTATCGCCCGTGCGCGCCTCGATGCGCCAGCCGGGAGCGAGCTCCGCGCCCGAAGCTTGCAGGGCGCGCACGGTGTCGGCCGCCAGCGCCCGCATGGGCGTGATCCACAGCACGCGCAAACCCTGCTTGCGTCCCTTGCGCGCCAGCCGCTCGGCGCGCAGCAAGGCGCCGAACCAGACGGCATATGTCTTGCCGGATCCCGTACTCGCATGCAGCAGGCCGGACTGCCCCTGCGCGGCAGCCCGCCAGACGGCGCGCTGGAATGGAAACACTATCCAGCCGCGCGCGGCAAACCAGGCGTCGATGCGCTGCGCCAGCGCGCTCTTGCTCATGGGGCGTCCTTCATGCGATGGTCGCCAGCATGGCCTTCAAGGTGGCCAGGGTATCCGCGTCGGCGATGGCCTTGTCTTCACGCCGGCGCAGGATGCGGGGAAAGCGCACGGCGATGCCCGCCTTGTGGCGGCTGGATGCGGCAATGCCTTCGAAGCCGATCTCGAACACCATCGTCGGCTGCACGCTGCGCACGGGGCCGAATTTTTCTATCGTCGTCTTGCGGATGACGGCATCGACCTGGCCAATTTCCGCATCCGTGAGGCCCGAATACGCCTTGGCGAACGGCACCAGCTTGCGTTCGCCATCCGCGTCGCCATCCGTTTCACTGTCCCATACGGCGAACGTGTAGTCCGTGTACAGCGACGCGCGCCGGCCGTGGCCCGCCTGGGCATAGATCAGCACGGCGTCGATGGCATACGGGTCGATCTTCCATTTCCACCAGGTGCCCACGTCTTTCGTGCGGCCCACGCCATACGCGGCCGACACGGCCTTGAGCATCAAGCCTTCCACGCCGCGCGCCCGCGATTCACTGCGGATGGCCGCCAGCGCGTCCCAGCTTGCCGCCTCGATGCGCGGCGACAGACGCAGCGCGGGAGCGTTCACGCCGGCCACCACGGTTTCCAGCAGCGCGCGACGCTCGACTTGAGGCAGCTGGCGCACATCCACGCCATCCATTTCCAGCACATCGTAGGCCACCAGCACGGCCGGCAATTCGGCCAGCAGCTTGGGCGACACGGTCTTGCGGCCCATGCGTTGTTGTAAATCGGCAAATGGCGCCGGCACGTCTCCCGGCTGCCAGATGAGAATTTCGCCATCGAGCACCGTGCCTTCGGGCAAGGCCAGCTGCGCCAGTTCGGGAAACCGCTCCGTGATCAATTCCTCGCCGCGCGACCACAGCCAGTTCACGCCCTCGCGGCGCAGCAACTGGGCACGCATGCCGTCGTATTTCCATTCGACCAACCACTCGCCGATGTCGCCCAGTGTCGCCGGGTCCGCCTGCAAGGGGTGCGCCAGGAAGAAGGGGTAAGGCTGGCCGCCGCGCAGCGCATGTTCGCCCTCCGCCTGCGCGGCGATCAGTTTGAGAAACCCCGCGCCCGTGGGACTGACCTTGCCATCGGTCCAGCCCATCAGGCGCTGGGCGATCAGCTTGCTGTCGACGGCGGCGATGGATGCCAGCGCGCGCGTCACCAGCAGCTTCGACACGCCCACGCGAAAGCCGCCGCCGATCAATTTGATCAGCAGGAAGCGTTCGCGCGTTTCCAGCTCGTCCCAGTAAGCCAGCAAATCGGCGCGGATGGTGTCGGGCGCCGCGCCACGCAAGGGCGCGATGCGCCGCTCGACCCACTCGGCCAGGCCGATGTCGCTGCGCCTGGTGGGCGCGGGCAGTATCAGGGCGACGGTTTCGGCCAGGTCGCCCACGGCGTGATACGCCTCGTCGAACAGCCAGGCATCGAGGCCCACCCTTTCGGTTGCATACTCGCGCAGCAATTTGGTGGGCACGGCCTGGCGCGGCTTGCCGCCGGCCAGGAAATACACGGCCCAGGCAGCGTTCTCGGGAGAGGCGCCGCGAAAATAGGCTTGCAGCGCCGCCAGCTTGCGGCTGGTAGAAGTAGTCTCGTCGAGTTCCGCGTAGAGCCGGGCAAAGTCACGCATGGGTGACGTCCTCCGCTGCCGTGGAAGCACCAGGCGCACTGTCATCGGCCTCGTCATCGCCATACTCCGTCTCGAAGCCGCCCGCCTGCCAGCCGTTTTGCTGCAGCCAGCGCACCATCACGGGAATCGAGCCATGCGTGACGATGATGCGTTCGGCCTGCGTGGCCTGGATGGCTTGTATCAGGCCGGGCCAGTCGGCATGGTCGGACAAGACAAAGCCCCGGTCCACGCCACGCCGCCGGCGCGCGCCGCGCAGCAGCATCCAGCCGCTGGCAAACGCATCGCTGTAGTCGCCGAAGCGCTTCATCCACGGCGAACCGGCCGCCGACGGCGGCGCGATCACCATCGCCGTCTTCAGGGCCGCCTTGTCCGTCACATCGCCCACCATCACGGTGGCGGGCAAGGCCACGCCGGACTCGCGGTAGACCTGCGTCAAGGCTTGCGCCGCGCCATGGCAGATGATGGGGCCGGTGGTGGCATCGAGGCCGGCCAGGATGCGCTGCGCCTTGCCGAAGGCATAGCAGAACAGCACGCTGGTGCGCCCTTCGGCCGCATTCCTGCGCCACCACTGGTTGATGTCATCATATATTTCCTGCGGCGCCTGCCAGCGGTAGATGGGCAGGCCGAAAGTCGATTCCGTGATGAAGGTGTCGCAGCGCACGGGCTCGAACGGTACACAAGTGGGGTCGGGCTGCAGCTTGTAGTCGCCCGACGCCACCCACACTTCGCCGCCGTGCCGCATGCGCACCTGGGCCGAGCCCAGCACGTGGCCGGCCGGATGCAGCGAGACTTGCACGCCGTGGTGTTCGATGGTGTCGCCATACGCGAGGCCCTGGATGGAAACGGCGCCCAGGCGCGCGCGCAACACCTGCTCGCCGGGCGCGGCGCACAGGTAATGCCGGTGCCCGACTCTCGCATGGTCGGCGTGCGCATGCGTGATGACGGCGCGCTCGACGGGGCGCCACGGGTCGATGTAGAACTGACCCGGCACACAATACAAGCCTTCCTTGCGCACCACCACCATGTCTGCCATGCCCTGCCCCCATGTAAAAAACGCACTGGAATGGGCTGATTCTAGCGCTCTTGCGCCAGATCACTGTTCGACAGCGCACCATGGCCTCACGCGGGGGCAACGAATTCCGCCATGAAGGTACGCGTGGTGTTTTCCGGAAAGGCAATGGTGACCTGGTCGCCTGCCACCGACAGCACGGTGCCGATCTCGTAGCGGGGCACGCGCACGCGGTTGCCGACGGCGATCTGGGGTGCCGGCGCCTGGATAGGCGCCAGCGGCAACTCGTCCAGGGTAATGGGGGCGGCCAGCGCGGGCGGCGACTGGCAATTATCGCAAGTGCAGCAGTGCTCGAAATCAGCGGCATCGCCAAAATAATCAAGCAGCAGTTTCCAGCGGCACAAGCCACTTTGCGCATACGCAACCATTTGCTCGAGCGCCTGTTTGTCGCGCTCCTGCTTGTCGACGTAGACCTGCGCCAGCTGCGCATACGAAGGCGTGGCGGCCGATGGGGATTTCAAGCTGTAGCCCAGCCTGCGGTCCTGGCGCAGCAGCTTGCCGTCTTTCAACAATTTCAGACACACCTTCAAGTGGCCGTCGGAAAACTCGGGCAGGCTGGACGCCAGCGCAGCGAACGCAAACGTGGCTGGCAGCTCTTGCGCGGCCGCCACGATGGCGGCCAATTCTTCGGCCGTGGGGTAATGCTTCGCCAGAAAGAATTGCTGCACCCGCTTGTCTTCCTGGAAATACAGCAAGGTACAGTCGGCGGGCAAGCCGTCGCGCCCCGCCCGGCCCGATTCCTGGTAGTACGCTTCCAGGTTGGCCGGCACCTGCAAGTGGATCACGAAACGCGTGTCGGGCTTGTCGATGCCCATGCCAAACGCGTTGGTGGCCACCATGATGCGGCGCTCGCCGCCCATGAACAAGTCCTGGTTGTGCTTGCGCTCGCGCGCCGCCAGCTTGCCGTGGTAGCACGTGACGCTCTCGCCCAATTCTGCCAGCCGCGCCGCCAGGTCCTCGACGGCCTTCACGGTGGCCGCATACACGATGCCCACGCCTTGTGTCTCGCGCAGCAGGCGCAAGACGGTATCCTGTTTTTCTCCGGCATTGGTGACCTGGATCACGCGGTAGCGCAAATTGGCGCGATAGATGCCGGTATTGATGAGCTGCAGCTTGCGCGCTTCCAGCTGAGTGTCGATATCGGCAATCACTTCCCTGGTGGCCGTGGCCGTCAGCGCCAGCACGGGTGGACGGCCCAGCGCGCGCAGGGCGGCCGCGATTTCCAGGTAGGCGGGACGGAAGTCGTGTCCCCACTGGGAAATGCAATGGGCTTCATCGATGACGACCAGGCTGGGCGGCGCGCTGGCCAGCAGCGACAGGAAGGCGGCGCTGGCCAGGCGTTCCGGCGTACAAAAGATGATGAGCCTGCCGCCCTGGCCTATGCGGGCGACGGCGTCGTCCTCTTCCGCGCGCGACAGGCTGCTGTTGAGCTGCACGGCCGTGATGCCCAGTTGGTGCAGCTTTTCCAGCTGGTCCTTCATCAGCGAAATCAGCGGCGACACGACTACCGTCGCACCGGGTAGCAGGGCGGCCGGCAGCTGGTAGCACAGGGACTTGCCGCTGCCGGTGGGCATGATGGCCAGGGTGTCGCGCCCGGCCAGCACGCTGTCGATGACGTCCTGCTGGCCCGTGCGTAACTGCGCCACGCCAAAGACGGAGCGCAGCAGACGCCGTATCTTGCGCTGGCGGGCACTGCCCGGGTCTTGCACTGCAGAAATGGTAGTCGCCATCATGGTCCGGTCCCTGACATGCCGGCGCCAACCGCCAGCCTGTCGTCACTTTACGGCCGGGCCTGGCGTACGGCCATAGGACGGCTGCTACAGCCCGCGTAGGAATTCAGGAAGCAAAGAGGATGGCCCAGAACAGCATCAGCAAGCCGGCAATCGACACGCACCACACGAGCGTGCGCACGACGGGTACGCCAAATGCGTACAGGGGTAGGTACAGCACGCGCGCGGCCAGGTACAGGGCGGCGCCATACAGGGTCAGCGCGCTTTCCTGCGCCGTCACGTGGGCGATCAGCACGGCGGCGGCGAACAGGGGCAGCGTTTCGAACAGGTTCGCCTGGGCCCGCTGCAAGCGGCCCGTGATCTTGCCGACGGGCGGGCCTTCGCCATCGCGCGCACTCACGTTATAGGCCGTGCCTGTCTCGCGCGTGCGAAACAGCGCGGGAAGCAGGATTTGCACCAGCGCCAGCACGAGGGCACACACTAGCATGGTCAGTTCAGGGGTCATCCTTTACCTCTGCGGGTGAGACAGGCAGGCCGCGCGGGCGCGTGCCCGTCAGGGTTGGTCGAGTGCCGCTTGCAACTCCGTCAAATCATAGGGCTTGCGCAAGACGCTGGCGGAAAAGCCCAGCTCGTCCATCGATTCCTTGCCATAGCCGGTAGAAAAGATGATGCGCATGTTCGGCTTCTCGCGCAGCACCATGCGTGCCAGCGCGATGCCGGACATGCCGGGCAGGCTGACATCCGTAAACAGGATATCGAAGTCTTGCTCGTTGAGCAACTCCCACGCCGCCTCGCCATCGGACACGCCGCTGACCGTATGGCCCAGCATGCCCACCAGTTCGCACACCATCAGCTGGGAATCGAGATTGTCTTCCACCACGAGTATCTTCATGGGTGTCGGCATGTCACCCTGCGGTGCCAAAGCATGGCCCGTCAAGTCCAGCCCCGGCGTGCCGCCTCCCTGCACGCTGGCCGCCGTGCTGCCTGCCACCGACGCACCGGACCGTTCGAACTGGCGCGCGCGCATTTGCTGCTGGCGGTTGGCCAGCACATGGCGCAGCTTGCGTGCCAGCTCTTCGCGCCGATATGGTTTGCTGAGCAATTCCACCCCCGCGTCGAGCCTGCCCTCGTGCACGATGACATCCTGCGCATAGCCCGAAGTAAACAGGACGGCAATATCGGGCTGCAACTCGCGCGCCTGGCGCGCCATCTCCGTGCTGCTGACGGGTCCGGGCATGATCACGTCCGTAAACAGCAGGTCGATCGGCGCGCCGCTGTGCAGCACGGCCAGCGCGCTTTCGCCATCCTCGGCCTTGAGCACCTTGTAGCCGAGCGCGCCGAGCATGTCGACCACGGTGGTGCGCACGCCCACGTCGTCTTCCACCACCAGCACCGTTTCCGTGCCGCCCGTGACGACGCCGCTCAATTCCAGCTCCTCGTCCGCTTCCGCCATCAGGGAACGGGGCAAATAGATTTTGACTCCCGTGCCCACGCCAGGTTCACTGTAAATGCGGATATGGCCGCGGCTTTGCGTGACGAAACCATACGCCATCGACAAACCCAGGCCCGTGCCCGCGCCTTCCGGCTTGGTGGTGAAGAAGGGCTCGAATGCGCGCTGCAGCACGGGGCCGCTCATGCCACGGCCCGTGTCGGTCACCGACAGCATCACATACTGGCCGGCCGGCACGTCGACCAGCTTGTGCACATACTGCTCGTCGAGCACGACATTGCCCAGCTCGATGGTCAGCTTGCCCACGCCATCCATGGCGTCACGCGCATTGATGGCCAGGTTGAGGATGACGTTCTCGATCTGGCTGCGGTCGACCAGGGTATTCCACAGTCCGCCGCCGCCCACCAGCACGATGTCAATCGCTTCGCCCAGGGCGCGCCGCAGCAGCGCATCCATGTTGCGCACTACGCGGGCCAGGTCGGCCACCACGGGTTGCAAGGGCTGGCGCCGCGCAAACGCCAGCAGGTGCGACGACAGCTTGGCGCCCCGCTCGACGGCGGCAATCGCCGTGTCCAGGCGCTGGCGCATCAAGGCATCCGTGCCCGCCAGGTGCTGCAACAAATGCAAATTGCCGGAAATGATTTGCAGTACATTGTTGAAGTCGTGCGCGATGCCACCCGTCAGCTGCCCCACGGCTTCCATCTTTTGCGCCTGACGCAAGGCGTCTTCGGCCTTGGTGCGCTCACCCACTTCCTGTTCGACCCGGTGTTCCAGCGTTTCGTTCAATTCATGCAGCGCTTTTTCCACGCGGCGCCGGTCCGTGATGTCCGTCTTGACGGCGATCAGGGAACGCGTCTGCCCCTGTTCGTCCAGCAAACGGCTGACATTGCTCGACACCCACACTTGCGAGCCATCGGGCTTCAGGTAGCGCTTTTCCAGCGAGAACGACTCGCCCGTTTCCACCAGGCGCTGGAACAGCACGCTGTTGCCAGGCACGTCCGCCGGATGCATGATGTCGTTCATGTTTAGGCTCAGCAGTTCCTCGGCGGAACGCCCCAGCATGCCGCACAGGGCGCCGTTGACGCGCAGGAAACGGCCATCGAGACCCAGCTCGCACAAGCCCACCGAGGCCTGGCCGAAAATGGCGGCCATGCGCTCCTGGCTGCCGATGAGTTCATCCTCGATCTGACGTCGCTCCGTCACATCGAACGAGACGCCCACGTAGCGGCGCTGGCCCGGCACGCGGCCGGCCACCACCTCGCCCTGGCGCGCGATCCAGCGCAGCGCGCCATCGGCAGGACGGCGGATACGGTATTCCACGTATTCGAGAGGATTGGTCGCCAGAGCAAGCTTGCTCGGTCCGACCTTTTGCTGGTCGCGCGCATCGACCAGGCTCACCAGCAGGCCTTCCGTCACTTCCTCCTCGTCGGCAATGCCCCACAGGCGGCGGAAGGTAGGCGACACCAGCATCGCGCCCGTCTCGGGGAACCATTCGAAGGTGCCGATGCCGCCCGCCTGCTGGGCCATGCGCAGGCGCTCCTCGCCTTCCATGCGCTCGGTGACGTCGATGCCCTCGACGAGTATGCCCGTGACCACGCCCTCGTCATCCTTGATGGGCTGGTAGACGAAGTCGATCTGGCGCTGGCCCGTCTTTCCGTCCGCCGTCTGCAAATCTACCTTCACCTGGCGCCCCTCGAAAGGTTCGCCCGTGCGGTAGACCTGGTCGAGCAGTTCGATGAAACCCTGCGCCTTGATTTCAGGCAAGGCCACTTCGACTGTCTTGCCCAGTAAATCGCGGTGACCCACCAGGCGCAGATAATGTTCATTCGCCAATTCGAACACGTGCTGCGGCCCGCGCAACAGGGCCATGAAGCTTGGCGCCTGCTGGAACAGGGCGCGCAGCAGCGCGCGTTCCTCACCCAGGCGGCGGTTGGCCGCGCGCACGGCCTCGCTCTCCATCTGCAAGGTGGTGTTGAGTTCGCCCAGCTCGGCCGTGGCCAGCTTCAGCTGGCGCCCCTCTTCCATGCGCGCCGTCAATTCGAGCGCCGTGCACAGCACGCCGTCCACCTGGCCGTCGGCACCATGCACGGGCGTGTAAAACAGGTCGAAACAGACATCCGCACGCTGTCCGTCGCGCAACAGCGGCAAACAGCACTCGCGGTGCACCTGCGTCTCGCCGCGCAATCCCGCTTCGAGGATGCGCGCGTTCCAGTTCCAGATTTCGGGCCAGACGACCGGCACCGTGCCGCCCAGCGCCGCCGGATGGCGCTCCCCGGCGATCTGGATGTAGTCATCGTTGTAAATCATCACGTGCTGCGGGCCCCACATCAGCACCATCGCCATCGGCGAATTGAGCACGATATCGACGCTGGTGCGCAAATTGGCGGGCCAGGCATCGAGTGCGCCCAGGCTGGTGGCGGACCAGTCGTGCCGGCGCACCAGCTCGCCCATGCTACCGCCGCCGCGCGGCCAGGATGGCGCGCTCATGTCGCCATTTCCGCTTGCACGCGCACCTGGCACTGGCGCGGGATGCGCACCGTTACCACCGTACCCTGCGCAGCCGTCGAACTGAGCTCGACCGTGCCGCCGTGGGCCTTGACGAACATGTTGACCGTGTACAGGCCCAGTCCCAGGCCCTGCCCCGTCCTGCGCTTCTCGCCCGCCTGCTGGAACGGTTCGAACAGGGTGGGCAGCAAGGCGGCAGGGATGACGCCACGATTGGCGATGCGCAATTCAATGCTGTCGGCGGCCCGTCCATCGAGAGCCAGTTGCACCGGCGTGCCCGCCTCGCCATGCGTGAGGGCATTGCATAACAGATTCGAGATGACTTGCGACAGCAAGCCTGCATCGCATTGCCCGTGCAGCTCGCCGACACTGCTGAGCTCGACAAGCGGGGCCTGGCCGGCCGTCTCGAATTCCTCGACGATGGCGCGCACCAGCGCCAGGTAGTCGTGCGTGCTGCTGCGCAACTCCATCGTACCGGAACGGATGCGCGCCAGGTCCAGCAACTGGTCGACCATCCGCGCCATCCGCTTGGCGCTGCTTTCGATGCGCTGCGCCGTGACGATCACCTTCGGGTGGTCGCTCATCATCGGCAGCAGCATGGCGCCATTCATCACCACAGACAAGGGCGTGCGCAAGTCGTGGCCCAGCACGGCCGTAAACAGTTCATTGAGGTGCAGTGCATGCTTGAGCTCGTCAAGCTGGGCCGACAATTCGCGTTTCTGCTGGTACAACTGCACCAGCACCGCCACCTTGCTTTGCAAGGCTTTCACATCGATGGGCTTGTACAGGAAATCGACGGCGCCCGCTTCGTAGCCACGGAAGCTGTAGCTGGGTTCGCGCGACGCGGCCGTGAGGAAAATCAGGGGAATGCTGCGCGTGCGCTCGCTGCCACGTATCAGCTCGGCCAGTTCGAAGCCATCCATCTGCGGCATTTGCACGTCGATCAGGGCCAGTGCCACTTCATGTGTCAACAGTAATTCCAGCGCCTCGGCGCCCGAGCTTGCCTTGAGGATGACAATACCGGGGCGTGCCAGCACGGCTTCGGCGGCGACCAGGTTTTGCGCGATGTCGTCAACGACGAGGATATGGATAGGATCGGTCACGGAATCATCTTCAGGCATCGCAACGGCAAGATGCCATCGTGTTTCGATATGGATATAAACATTGTTTCAATTCTCACATATATTACACGCACTGCTCTACTCCCACTCACTTGTGTTCGCCATCACCGAGCAAGGCCAGGCTGGCAGCCATCTGCGGCAAATCGAGCACGCGGTCGGCCCCAGCCCGCTTCAGCGCGGCGGCCGGCATGATGCCATAACTGGCCCGCTGCGGGTCTTGCACCCAGGCACTGCCGCCCAGCTGCCGCACGCGCGCCAGGCCCGCCGCGCCGTCGGCCGAGGCGCCCGTCAGGATGATGGCCAGCATGGCGCGCCGGTAGGCATACGCGGCCGTTTCCAGCAAGACATCGATGGACGGGCGCGAAAAATACACGGGCGCTTCCTGCGACAGGGAAAAACAGCCATCGGGTTCAACTTGCAGGTGGTAGTCGGGTGGCGCGAAATACACGACGCCCGCCGCCAGCGGCTCCTTGTCCTGCGCCTCGCGCAAGGGCAACTGGCAACGCTCCGCGTACAGCTGCGGCAGCTGGCTCGATCGGCCCGGCGCCAGGTGCAGCACCACCACCACGCTTGCGCGACAGCTGGCGGGCAAGGCGCGCAGCACGATGCCCAGCGCTTCCACGCCGCCGGCCGAGGCACCGATGGCGATCAGGCGCAGGCCGGCGGGCGGTGGCGCCACGTCGCAGGTCGGCAGCATGTCAGGCACGCTGGAAGATGCGCTCAGCCGGGCTCAGCTCGTTGAAGCTGGCCGCATGGCGGCTGAAATGCAGGCTTTCCTTCATGCCCAGGCCCAGGAAGCCCCGGTTTACCAGCGCTTCGTGGAACAGGCCAAGGCTGCGGTCTTGCAAGTCTTTATTGAAGTAAATCATGACGTTACGGCAGGAAACCATGTGCACCTCCGAAAACACGCTATCCGTCGCCAGGCTGTGGTCGGCGAAGACAAACTGGCGCCGCAAGCGCCGCTCAAAGATGGCGCCCTTGTAGGCGGCCGTGTAATAGTCGGACAGCGAGCGCTTGCCGCCCGCCAACTGATAATTCTCGCTGAACTGGGCGATGCGCTCGATCGGATAGATGCCCGCTTCGGCGGCGGCCAGCGCTTCCACATTGATGTCGGTCGCATAAATCATGCTGCGCTCAAGCAACCCCTCTTCTTCCAGCAAGATGGCCAGCGACCACACCTCTTCGCCGCTGCTGCAGCCGGCCACCCAGATCTTGATGGAGGGATAGGTATGCAGCATGGGCACGACTTTTTCGCGCAAGGCGCGGAAATACGCGGGATCGCGGAACATCTCGCTCACTTGCACCGTGAAAAACTGCAGCATCTGCGCGAACATGGCCGGCTCGTGCAAGATGCGGTCCTGCAATTGCGACAGGCTGGCGCAGCCGAAGCGCTCCATGGCCTGGCGCATGCGCCGGCGCAGTGAGGCCACCGAATAATCGCGGAAATCGTGCTGATACCGCAGCAGTATTCCCTCAAGCAATAACTTCAGTTCTATGTCGAAAATATCGTCATCTAGCAATTTGACATCCACCCTTCTATCCATGCTGCATCCCCGGCCCCGCACCGCTACACGGGTGCAGGAGGCCAGCTGAAATGCTAGCAGATCGCCGGCGATTATCGCGCAGGGAAAGTGCCAGTTAGGTACGCTGGCGTACGCTCGCGCGTCTTTTTTCAGGCATCCACGCCCTTCATGCCCTCGTCCGTATAACGCGCGCCCGCCGCCATGCCCAAGGGAAAGGCAGCGTTCATCGCCACCAGTTCGGCCCCGTCCAGCTGCACGGCCAGCGCGCCGAGGTTGTCGTGCAGGTAGGCGATGCGCTTGGTGCCGGGAATCGGGATGATGTCGTCGCCTTGCGCCAGCAGCCAGGCCAGCGCCAGCTGGGCCGGCGTGCAGCCTTTTGCGCGCGCGAGGTCCTTGACCTGCGCGACGATGGCCTGGTTGCGCGCCAGGTTGCCGGCGGCGAAGCGGGGATTGAACTGGCGGAAATCCCCCGCCTCGAGACTGGCCGCATCGGCGATGGTGCCAGTCAGGAAGCCGCGGCCCAGCGGGCTGTAGGCAAAAAAACTGGCGCCCACGTCGCGGCAGGCGGCCAGCACGCCCTGCTCCGGTTCGCGCGTCCACAGCGAGTATTCGCTCTGCACGGCCGCCACGGGGCAGATCGCCGCCGCGCGCCGCAAGGTGGCGGCGCTCACTTCGCACAGACCCACGGCGCGGATCTTGCCCTCTTGCCGCAGCTGCGCCAGCGCCCCCATCGAGTCTTCCAACGGCGTCTCGAGGTTCAGGCGGTGCAGGTAGAACAGGTCGATAGTGTCGAGCCCCAGGCGCGTCAGCGACGCGACACACGCCTGGCGGATATAGGCGGGGGAATTGTCGACGCGGCGCGCATAACTGCCCGCCTCGCGCGCCAGGCCGCACTTGGTGGCGACCAGGGCCTGGCCTGGGTGGCGCGCGAGGAAACGCCCCAGCAATTGTTCGTTGTGACCAAAGCCATACGCGTCGGCCGTGTCGAACAGGGTCACGCCCGCCGCCAGGGCCGCTTCCTGTGTGGCGAGGGATTGCGCCTCGTCGGTGGCGCCGTAGAATTCCGACATACCCATGCAGCCCAGGCCCAGTGCCGAGCTGCTCAAGCCGCTATTGCCGATGCGTCGTTGTTGCATGCTGCTCTCCTCATGTGGTGACTCAATGCAGCCAGTCTAGGCCGCGCCGGCGGGCGAGGGAATGCGCAATTTCGTGATACCTTTCTGGTATGAGAGCCCTCGACACCCATGCCCTGAGCCTGTTTTGCGCCGTCGCCCGCTGCCTGAACTTCCGCCAGGCGGCGGAGCAATTGCACATGACCCAGCCGCCCCTGTCGCGCGCCATCAAGGCGCTGGAAGAGCGGCTGGGCGCGCGCCTGTTCGAGCGCGACACGCAGGGTGTGGCCTTGACGCAAGCGGGCCGCACCCTGCTGCCGCAGGCCTTGCACATCCTCGCTTTGCTCGATGCGGCGCAAGCGTCGCTGCGGCAAGACAGCGCGCCCGCGCGCCTGCGCCTGGGCCTGACGAGTTCCGTGGCAGCCGGCCTGTTCCGTCCGCTGCTGGCGGCGCTGGAAGGGCAACTGGGCAATGTCCGCCTGGAACTGACGGCGGCGCCCTCGCCGCGCCTGGTCGCGGCCGTGCGCAAGGGGCAGCTCGATGCGGCCCTGCTTGCCCTGCCCAGCGCCACGTTCGAACTGGCCGTGCAGCCGCTGGCGCGCCAGCCCATGATGCTGGCCCTGCCCGCCGGCCACCGGCTGGCGAAGAGGCGCAAGCTCAGCCTGGTTGATATCGCCCAGGAATCCGTCTACTGGTTCGAACGGGCGCGCCAGCCCGCCTTCTTCGACCATTGCCAACAGGTATTTCGCCGGCATGGCTTCGCGCCCGCTTTCCTGCGCGAAGCGGTGGACCACCATGTACTGCTCGGCGATGTGGCGGCCGGCAAGGGCATGGCGCTGCTGGCCGACTCGTTCCGCGCGCTGCGCCTCGCTGGCGTGGCCTACCGGCCATTGGTGGAGGGTGAGGAATTGGCGGCCGGCATTGGACTGGCCTGGCGGCAAGAGCACGGCCATGCGAGCCTGCCCCTGCTGCGCAGGCTGGCGGCCGAACATCTGACGAAGTGAGCGGCCGCACGCGGATGCGCCAGACGCGCTACCATGGCGCCTTCCCCATTTTGCGCGCCACCACGACCATGACGTTTACCATCAGCGACGCCGCCTACGGCACCGATACCCCCGCAGCCAAGCACGCCATGTATGCGGACCTGCGCTCGCAGCTGCAAGGCTTGCTGTCGGGCGAGAGCGATTTCATCGCCAATACGGCCAACTTCAGCTCGCTGGTCTTCAACACCATGCCGGGCTTGAACTGGGCCGGTTTTTATTTCATCAAGGGTGATGAACTGGTGCTGGGACCGTTCCAGGGTAAGCCGGCCTGCATCCGCATCAAGAAAGGGCGCGGCGTGTGCGGCACCACCGTGGTCGAAGGCAAGTCCATCGTCGTGCAGGATGTGCATGCGTTTCCCGGCCACATCGCCTGTGACGTCAATTCCCGCTCGGAACTGGTGGTGCCGGTGTTTGCGAACGGCCAGATCATCGGCGTGTTCGACCTCGACAGCCCTTTGACCGGGCGTTTCGACGAGGTCGACGCGCAGGGCGTCGAATCGCTGGTGCGCGTGCTGGAAGCGGCTATCGTTGCAGCGTAGTCAGTTGCCGGACTTGACGGCGATGAATTCGCCCTTGCCGACGGTCGCCAGGCAAGCCGCGTAGCGGCTGTCGGCACGGATGGCGTCAAGGAACCCCGCCATGTCCGCGTAGTGCGAACTGGCGTTGTCAACCACCAGCACGCCGCCGTCCGCCAGCGCCCGGTCCAGCTGTGGCCACCACTGTACGTATTGCTGGCGCGCGGAATCGAGAAAGATGAAGTCGTAGGCGCCGTCAGCCGCATCGCGCAGCACGTCGCCCGCGTCCGCCAGCAACTGCTTGATCACGCCCTGCAATTGCGCACGTACAAAGTTGGCATGCGCCATGTCGAACTTGTCCTGCGCCTTTTCCACCGTCACCACGCTGCCGCCCAGCGCCTGCGCCGCGCGCGCCAGCCACAGGGTCGAGTAGCCGTTCGAGGTGCCGATTTCCAGTACCCGGCGCGCACCGCGCGCGTGCACCAGCACGGCCAGCAATTCGCCCGTGTCGCGCGTAATGTTGAGCATGCGGCTGGCGCGCTCCGCGTGCGCCGCATCGTTGCTGCTGCCAAATGCTTCAAGTTCGCTCAACAGGGTATCAATGTCAGGCATGATGTCTCCTTGTTCAAAACATCAGCATAGCAAAAAAACCAAGTAATCCTCGGGAAATTATTGTGAAATTATGACGAACAGAACCGGATGCTATGCAAGGCGCCTGTTGCGACGCAGTGCAAGCACTGCTAGCAGCGGGCAACGCTGCAGAACGCCGGTTATGGAAGTCAGAAATCACAATAATTTATTGGGGGTTACTTAAGCGCTGGCGCGGCGGCGCAGGGGGCGCTTCAGGTACTGCACCATCACCACGCCCAGCAGGGTCACGCCGCCGCCTATCACGTCGTAGCTGTGCAAGGTTTCACCGAGGAACAGCATGGCGATGGTCACCGTGAACACGGGCAACAGATTCATCAATGTCGTCACGCGGCTGGGACCCAGCTTGGCCAGGCCATGCATCCACAAGAATGGCGCGATGATGGACGCGGGGATGCCGGCAAACAGCACCAGCGGCAAGCCGGCGCTGGTGACGGGCGGCGCGGACTGGCTCAGGTAATACACGAACAGCACGGGCACGGCGCACCAGACCTGGATCAGCAGGGAGTGCCAGTTATTCAGGGGAATCTTCCAGCGCTTGAGCAGCACGCCATAGCCCGCGTACGACAAACACGCCAGCAGCATCAGGGCGTCGCCCAAGGCCGCGCCATGGGCGATCAGCGCGGCCGGGTCGCCATGGCTGAGCAAGTAGCCGAGTCCCAGCAGCGACACGAGGCCGCCAAACACGCCGCCCACGGTAGGCGCTTCGCCCAGCAGCAAT
Source organism: Janthinobacterium salmonicoloratum (assembly GCF_051380845.1). Taxonomy (NCBI): domain Bacteria; kingdom Pseudomonadati; phylum Pseudomonadota; class Betaproteobacteria; order Burkholderiales; family Oxalobacteraceae; genus Janthinobacterium; species Janthinobacterium salmonicoloratum. The sequence goes on from NZ_JBNYXV010000001.1 coordinate 1,654,185, forward strand.
ACGGACAGGCCCACGGCCAGCAGCGGCATCAGCGATGCGAGGATGCCCATGTTGGTGGCCGTCGTCGTTTGCGCCGCGATGTACGCGAGGCATTGGTACATGACCATGCCCAACATGCCCAGCACAAACAGTTTGCCCAGATACGGTTTCACAACGGCCCGCTGCTTCCACACGGCCCGGCCAAACACGAGCGCCAGCAGCACGCCGGCCAGCAGCCAGCGGTAAAACGAGATGGCTGCCGGATCGATCACGCCCACGGCCATCTTGCTGACGATGGTATTGATGGCCCAGATCAGCACGGCGATCACGGGAAACAGATAATGCTTGGCTTTCATGCAAGAACTCCATTATTCAATGAGCGCCATTTTCGCATGGTCCGATTCCATGGATATAATGCATACCGGACAAACGATGCGAAGAACAGGACAAAACAGGAGACACGATGGCCAGCAACCAGCATTTCCCCGCCGTTTCCGACGCCCTGCCCTACCCCGTGTATTTTCGCCTCGACGATTATCACGCGCACCAGCAGTTCGATTACCAGAGCCATCCGTGGGGACAGCTCACGTATTGCTCCACGGGCGTGATGGAAATCATGGTGGCGGGCCAGCGCTATCTGTCGCCGCCCCAGTACGCCGTGTGGATACCGCCCGAGACCTTGCACGACGGCTATATCCGCCAGGATGTCGTATTTCACTCGGCCTATATCGATGCCAGCCTGTGCGCGCAACTGCCGGCGCAGCCGTGCGCACTCGTCCTGAGTCCCCTGCTCAAAGCCATCCTCGGCGACTTTGCCGAACGGGGCGTCACCACGCCCGCCACCCAGGCCGACCAGCGCCTGGCGCAGGTGCTGGTCGACCAGTTGCAGCTGGCGCCGTGCAGCCGCAACTACCTGCCGGGCAGCGACGAGCCCGTCATCGCGGCGCTGCTAGCCGCCCTGCAGGCGGATCCCGGCAGTAACCGCTCACTGGCCGAGTGGGCCGCGCAATTGCACGTTACCGAGCGCACCCTGGCGCGCCGCTGCCAGCGCGAACTGGGCATGCCGTTTGGCGAATGGCGCCAGCGCCAGCGTTTCCTGGCGGCCCTGCCCCTGCTGGAAAAGGGAGAAACCGTGCAGGCGATCGCACTGGAACTGGGCTATAGCACGGCCTCCGCCTTCATCGCCATGTTTCGCCGGCAAAGCGGCGGCACGCCGGACCAGTTCCGCCGCGGCCTGCGCTGACAAAGCGGACCGGCGCCGTCCGCTTTGTCATATGAGGATGCTAAAATTCAAACATCTTTCCAGAGAGCAAAAGGACGCGCATGAACCCCAGCACCGAAACGGCCACCGATACCCAAGGCAGCGAGGACGTGCCCCAGGCATCAGCATCGGCCGTGACGGCGCCTGCTCCCCTCAAGCTCGACAAGGAGGAAGCCCCCACCGTACTGGGCAAGCTGCGCACCCTGGTGCAGGACAAGACGCGTTTCGAGCCGCACGACATCACGCCGCTGGGCGAGGAAGACATGCTGCAGGATTTTTCCCTGCAGGCCAATTACGCGCTCGAGGCGCGCTTCGAGCAGCGCGTCATCAATGGCTACTTCGCGCCCTCGGGCAACGACTGCCGCTGCCAGGGTGGCCTGCACGAGGTGGGAGCACTCGCTCACGCGCAGGAGAAGGAACGCCTGCGCCGCGCGGCGGCAAAGCTCGACAATGCCTTGCGCCTGGCGGGCCAGGCCTACAACGGCGTCGAGGCAGGCGTCTACCTGCCACACGCCGTCAAGTACTGGCACCTCGATACCTGCAGCGCCTGTTCCGGCAAAGGCCGCATCGGCTGCCACACCTGCCACGGTTCGACCACGGAAACCTGCTGGAGCTGCCATGGCGGGCGCACCGTCAGCTGCGACGCGTATGGCTGTTACGGCAGCGGCAAGGTGTCGTGCTCGTATTGCAGCGGCAGCGGCACGGTGTCCGAGCAAGTCACCGACTACGTCACGGTGCAAGTGCCCACTACCACCTACAGCAACGGCAGTTCGCACACCAGCTACCATAGCGAAACGCGCACGCAGTACCGCACCGAGCATCGCAATTGCTACCATTGCAGCTTCGGCAAGGTCAGTTGCAACAGCTGCCACGGTTCCGGCAACATCAATTGCGGCACCTGCCGCGCCAGTGGCAGCGTCACCTGCCGTACCTGCAGCGGCGTGGGCGACTTGCGCTGCAACCCGTGCGACGGCTCCGGCAAGGTGGGTAAGGCGGCCTGGGTCGATGTGCATGTGACGCCCGGCTACAGCGTCAGCCTGCCCAAGCAGGCGCCCGACGACGCGCGCCGCATCCGCGACAAGGAGAGCGTGCACTCACTGGCTGCCATTGCCAGCAGCGTGGCCCTGGCGAAAGTGAGCATTTACAATGAAGACCAGCCGCAGGAAGTCGACGCCCTGTATGGCGCCAAGCTGCGCATCGTGCGCCTGGATGCATCTTGCAACGCAGAAAAGCATCACCTGGTGGCGTACGGCACCGACTTGCGCTGGCTGACGCTGGACGACATCGTGGAAAAGCTGCTGCGCGGCGACCTCAAGGCGCTCAGCGACGCGCTGGCCGGCAGCGCAGACGACGGCCTGTTCTCGGCCCACGTACAGGGCTTGCTCACGCCACTGCGCGACGTGGCCGCCTCGGAACTGAATGCGGACGTGATCGAGCCTATCCTCAGCGGCGAAGCGGACCACGCGCACGTCGATGTCGTCTCCGCCGACTATGCCAACAATGTGCGCACCTGCGTGCTCGGCGCCTTGCGCCAGGTCTACACGCGGCTGGCCAAGCAGTTCTGGTGGAAAAGCGCGCTGGTCGCGCTGGCCGCCGCCATCGCCACCTGGTTCTTCGCGGGCCGCGGCGCCGCCGCCGTCGCAGGTTTACTCGTCACGGGCGCCGGCTACTGGCTGTTCAACCGCAAGGTCAAGGCCGTGCTGAGCGAGGCGCTGGGCGGCCAGCAGCAAGCCGAAAGGGCCATGCGCATCGCCGGCAAGGGCCGCCGCAACCAGCTGGCGCACGTGCTGATCCTCGCGCCCGCCAGCCTGGCCGTGCTGGCCGCCAGCTATGGCTTGCCCGTGCGCATGCGCCCGGTTGCCGCGCCGGCGCAGGCGGCCATGGCGTCGGTGCCCGTCGCGCCCCATGCGCCGGCCACCGTGCCGCAGGACGCCAGTAGCGCCAAAGCCGTCAAGCTGTACGAAAATGGCGACAAGGCGCAGGCGCTAGCCATGCTGGAAAGCCTGGTCGGCAAGGGCGACGCTGGCGCGTATGGTTTATATGGCTGGATGCTGCTGATGGGCGAAGGCAAGCCCGGCCCCGTCACCGCGCCGACGGCGCAGCAACGCGAAGCGCGCCAGGTAGCCGCCAAGCCCCTGATCGGCAAGGGCCTGGTGAAGAACGACAGCTATGCGCTGACGGCGAAAGGCGTGATGCTGGCCGAAGGCTGGCAGGAAGCACGCAACATGGCGCGCGGGCTGGACCTGCTGAAACAGGCCGCGAACAAGGGCAATACGCAAGCCATGCATTTGCTGGGCCTGTACCACGTGCGCGGCTACCAGATCCCCGTCAATCACAAGGAAGCGCGCAAATGGTTCACCCTGGCCGCCGACAAAGGCAGCGCGGGCGATATCTACAACCTGGGCCTGATGGACTGGGAAGGCGCGGGCTTGAAGCGCCCCGACCGCGCCAGCGCCATGCAGCGCTGGAAGATCGCCGCCGCCATGGGCGAGGAACGCGCGATCAAGGCGGTAGCCCAGGGACAACCTTAAGCGGCTGCCGCCAGCGCCTGCAAGGCCATCGGGTTCGGCGTCGGCTCGCCGACTTTCGTCAGCAGGTTGCGGTCCGTGTGGTGGAACGGTTCGTCCTTGCCGCGAATGAGCATGACCGTGTCTTCATCGTAGCCCCAGGTGCCGTCGGCGTGGATGTCGACCTTGATGCGGTATTCGACGGTGGTGAACGCGTGTTCGAGGAAGGGGTTCGAGCAGATGCCGTAGGCTGTCGAGTCGCGCTTGGCCACCAGTTCGAAACTGGTGGCGTCAGCCGTCGTCGTACCGGACGCCATGGCGATCTGGCCGCGCGGAATGGCCAGGGTCTGGATCACGGTACCCGTGGCCGGCTCCCACAGCCAATAGCCCACCTGCTCATGGTAGGTTTTCACTTGATCCGGCTTGGTGATGTGGATGTAGTAGCGCAAGCCGTAGAACAGTTGCGGGCCGTTGGTGACGGGGTCGATCGGCTGCAGTTCGATGCGCTCGACAAACGCCTGCTTGCGCGGGCCGTCGGCTTTCGGCTTGACGTCCAGGCCGCGCGTGCCCGTCCAGATGCCGGCCATGCCGGTCAATGGGCCCAGGTTGTTCAGGGTGTGCACGTCGGCGGACGGCTCGGTGTAGATATCTTCGGGAAAATCGCTCATGCGGAAGTCTTCAAAATGGGGCAACAGTGCTTGCCGCCATTGTAAGACGCGCGCCGCCGGCGGCAAAGCGCCAGCCGTCAGGGAAACTGCGTATTGTGGCGCTCGATGAACAGCAGGGCCGCAGCGGCCAGCGCGGGACGCTGCGCTTCAAACACGGCTGCATCGCGCGTTTGCAGCAGGTTGGCGGCCACCTCGGGCAGGTCCAATGCACCGGCGATGAACGCCGCCACCGCGTCGACGTTCACGTACAGGGCGCTGTCGAAGCCTTCCCAGTCCACATAGGCCAGCCACTCGGCCAGCATCACCACGCCGGCGACGGGCGGCGCCAGGGCGGCGATGCGCCCGGCGCGCAGCACACTGTCCGTGCCGATCTGCTCCTGCTGCTGCACGGCCAGCGCCACGTGCTGTAGCGCGTCTTCCGGGTCGCGCCGGTATTTGTTCAGCAAGCGCTGCGTCAGCGTGTAGCGTTCGGCGTCGATGCCGCGCAAGGCGGCTGCCACGTCGTAGTCATGCAGCGCCAGGTGGCGCACCGCGCAAGCCGCGTCCACGCCGGCTTTCGCGGCGACGATATCGGTGAGCTGCTGCCGGCGCGCATCATCCATGCTTACACCAGCGGGTCGCTCAAACCGGTCAGGGTGAAGATTTCAAAGCCCGTTTCCGTCACGGCCAGCGAGTGCTCGAACTGCGCCGACAGCGAACGGTCTTTCGTCACCGTCGTCCATTTATCCGGCAAGACCTTGACCTGGTAGCTGCCCACGTTGAGCATCGGCTCGATGGTAAAGATCATGCCCGGTTCGAGCACGATGCCAGTGCCGGCGCGGCCATAGTGCAGCACTTGCGGCGTGTCGTGGAAGACCTGACCCACGCCATGGCCGCAGAAGTCGCGTACGGAGGAAAAGCCCTGCGCCTTGGCCACCGCTTCGATGGCGGCGCCCACGTCGCCCAGGGTGGCGCCCGGACGCACGGTGTGGATGCCGGCCATCATCGCTTCATACGCCGTGTTGACGAGGCGGTTGGCGAGGATGGAGACGGCGCCCACCTTAAAGGTGCGGCTGGTGTCGCCAAACCAGCCCTGGAACTTCGGCGTCACGTCGATGTTCAGGATGTCGCCCACTTTCAGGATCTTGGTCTCGGACGGGATGCCGTGCGTGACCACGTGATTGACGGAGATGCAGCTGGCATGCTTGTAGCCGTGGTAGTCGATGGTGCCGGGGATGGCGCCGGCGGCGCGCATGAATTCTTCGCACAGGGCGTCGAGCTTGGCCGTCGAGACGCCCGGTTTCACGAAAGGCGTGATGTAGTCGAGCGTGTCGGCGGCGATGCGGCCAGCCGCGCGCATGCCGATGAAACCTTCTTCATCGTGCAGGGGGATTTTCTTGCCGTGTTCAAGCTGGGTGGAATAGCGCATGGTTTTCTTCTTTGTTAGTGTGATGTGGTGTGTAAGGCCCAGCCCCGCACGGCGTCGTGCGAAGCGCGCAGCATGGCGTCGACACTGGCCGGTATCGGCCGCTCCTGGGTCAGGTAAGGCTTGACGACGGCCACGGGCGCGTCGATCAGCACGAACTTGAGCAGCATGTGGTCCAGGTCCAGCTCCGTGGTGACGGGCATGGCTTCGGCACAGCGCACAAAGCAGGCGTCGAGCGCCGCCTGTTCCTCTTCGACGGCGGCCAGCAATTCCTCGCTGAGGCCACTGCTGAAATCGGGGCTGTCCGCGCATTGCAGCAGGAAGCGCGCATACACGGGCTTGCGCCGGCACCAGTCCAGCAAGCCGTGCACGCCGGCCCAGGTATCGCCGCCGAGCCAGCGGCTGGCCACTTCCTCGCGGAAGTCGCTCTTCACGCGCAGCCAGGCGCGCGCCAGGATGGCGTTGCGCGAATCGAAGCGGTGATACACGGAGCCGATGGGCGCACCGGCCTTGACGGCGATGGCGGCCATCGAGACGGCGCCCACGCCGCACTGGGCGGCGACGGCGATCGCGCTGTCGATGAAGTTGTTTTCGTTGAATTTTGCGAGTCTGACCATTCAAATAGAATACAGATTCTATTTGAATTCGTCAAGCGGTCCGAGATGCACCGACAAGAGTTGCCCCGCTGCCTTACAATGATATGCACGAACCGCTACAAGGAGAATCCGCTTGCTTACGCCCCCTTTCATCGCCTCCTCCCGCTTCGACGATCCACGCCTGGCGTTGGAACAAGTGCAAGCCATTTACCGCAGCAGCATCGAACACTTGCGCGATGCGCTGCAGCGCTTTGTCGCCGGCGAAGACATGCACGAACGTGTGCGCGCCTGCTACCCCTTCGTGCGCATCCAGACGGACACCGTGGCGCGCGCCGACTCGCCGCTGGCTTACGGCTTTGTCGCCGGTCCCGGCGTGTTTGAAACCACCCTGACGCGCCCCGACCTGTTCGGCGACTATTACCTCGACCAGTTCACCCTGCTGCTGAAAAACCATAACAGTGGCCAGAAGGTGCACCTGGAAGTGGGCGTGAGCGCCCAGCCGATCCCCGTGCATTTCTCGTTCGCCGAACATGACCATATCGAAGGCAATATGGATGCGGGCCGCCGCCTGGCCATGCGCGACCTGTTCGACCTGCCCGACCTGTCGGCCATGGACGACGGCATCGCCAACGGCACGCACGAACCGGCGCATGGCGAAGCGCAGCCGCTGGCCCTGTTCACGGGCCCGCGCGTCGATTACTCGCTGCAGCGCCTGCGCCACTACAGCGGCACCTCGCCGCAGCATTTCCAGAACTTCGTCCTGTTCACCAACTACCAGTTCTACATCGACGAATTCATTCGCCTGGGCCACGCCATGATGGACCGCGCGCCCGATGCGGCCGCACCCTCGGACGACGACGGCTACATCGCCTTTGTCGAACCGGGCAACGTGGTCACGCGCCGGGTCGGCCAGACGGTCGAAAGCGAAGATGCGCTGGGCGCCGCACCGCCGCGCCTGCCGCAGATGCCCGCCTACCACCTGCTGCGCGCGGATGGCAGCGGCATCACCATGGTCAATATCGGCGTCGGTCCCGCCAACGCGAAAACCATCACCGACCATATCGCCGTGCTGCGCCCGCACGCCTGGCTGATGCTGGGCCATTGCGCCGGCTTGCGCACCACGCAAAGCCTGGGCGACTACGTGCTGGCGCATGCGTATGTGCGCGAAGACCACGTGCTCGACGAAGACTTGCCGCTGTGGGTGCCGATCCCTCCGCTGGCCGAAATCCAGCAGGCGCTGCAAACGGCGGTGGCGGAAATTACCCAGCTGACGGGGCATGACTTGAAACACATCATGCGCACGGGAACCGTGGCCAGCACGGACAACCGCAACTGGGAACTGCTGCCGCAACGCACGCCGGAGCGCCGTTTCAGCCAGAGCCGCGCCATCGCGCTGGACATGGAAAGCGCGACGATCGCCGCCAACGGCTTCCGCTTCCGCGTCCCGTACGGCACCCTGCTGTGCGTCAGCGACAAGCCGCTGCACGGCGAAATCAAGCTGCCCGGCATGGCCAACCACTTCTACCGCGAACGGGTCGACCAGCACCTGCGCATCGGCATCCGCGCCGTGGAACTGCTGCGCCGCCAGGGCGTGGACCGGCTGCACAGCCGCAAATTGCGCAGCTTTGCCGAGGTGGCATTTCAGTAAGCCATCAACGCAACGACACCGGGCGGATCAACCGATCCGCCCGGTACTAAAAAAGGACATCCATGCATTTTGTTCGATGGTGCGCGCTGCCGCGCCACTTTTCCTGTCGGCGCCCGCGCTGTCAGCAATGCTAGTCACACCCAGGCAGGTCACCATGCATCCGATCATCGAGCGCGCCAAAGAGGGCTTTGACGTATGCGGCATCAAGCTGACCGCGACGGTGATGGTCGGGGAAAATCTGGAAAGACACGAGTTCTTGTTGCTCACTTCAGCGTCGACATTGCGGGGCAGTGTCAAGGCGGGAAGGAACAGCCTGCCAATCAGCCAGCTCGATGTGCGGCCGATACAACACCAGCCGAAACTGCCGGGCCCCACGGGATTCTGGCTGGCAGCAGCAGACCAGGGCAAGGCCATGCGCACGCAGGCAACACGGCCAGATGATCCCGGCTACCTGACCGGCGCCGTGCCCCTGCCTGCCGCCATCGACCAGCTGGAGCACTTCGTCGCCGGTAAAAAAATGCAGTTCGGCATCGAATATGCGGCCGACCAGCCCCAGTACGCCATCAGTTTTTCGGACAAGCTGCCGCTGCCTGCACGCACCGATTTATTGGCATGCTTGCAAGGGCAACTTGAGACGATGCGCGAAAAACACAAAGATATGCTGCAACAATAAAAAACGGCGCCGTGAAGGCGCCGTTTTTTATTGTTGCATCGCTTACAGGAAGCGGTCGAGTATCTTCCGCGTCGTCTTGTCGATATTGAACATATCGCGGATCAAGAAATGAATGCCGTGGTTGTCGGCGATCAGCAGTGACGTGGCGCCGATGCGGCGGATGTCTTCCTCGCCTTTCAGCACGAATTGCGTCTCGCCCCGGTCCGTGTCCACATGCCAGGTGCACGGCGTGGCAAAGCTGGAGACGCTTTTCACGCGCGCGATTTCCGGCATGAATTCGCGCCCTTCCAGCTCTTCCTGCAGCAGGCTGCGCGCCGGCTCCGCCAGGGCGTCGAGGCGGTCGATCCACGCCACTTCCTTGCCATTGCCCAGCACCAGAGAAATGCCTTCGTCGGGCGACTGGATGGGGAAGGCGCGCACGGGCGCCACGCCTTCAAAGACCTGGCCGTCCGCGTCCGTCATCACCAGCTTGCCGAAGGTGTCGCGGCTTAATGTAAAAGTTGTACTGGCCATGCTTATTCCTTGTCATCCAGGGCGAGTTCGTTGTTGCGCGCCTGTGCTTCGTAGAGGCGGAAATAGGCGCCCTCTTTCGCCATCAGTTCATCGTGACTGCCCACTTCGACGACTTGGCCGCGGTCCAGCACCACCAGGCGGTCGGCCCGGTGCAAGGTCGACAGCCTGTGCGCGATGGCGATCGTCGTGCGGCCTTGCACCAGGTTGTCCAGCGCCTTCTGGATTTCTTTTTCCGTTTCCGAGTCGACCGACGATGTCGCTTCATCCATGATCAGGATGCGTGGGTCGATCAGCAAAGCGCGGGCAATCGAGATGCGCTGGCGTTCACCGCCGGACAGGCCCTGGCCACGCTCGCCCACCATCGAATCGTAGCCTTGCGGCAGGCGCAGGATGAATTCGTGCGCATGCGCGGCGCGCGCGGCGGCGATAATCTCCTGGCGTGTCGCGTGCGGCTTGCCGTAAGCGATATTTTCCGCGATGGTGCCGAAGAACAGGAACGGTTCCTGCAGCACCAGGCCAATATTGCGGCGATAGTCGGACACGGCGAACGAGCGGATGTCGACGCCGTCGAGCAAAATCGCGCCTTCCGACACGTCATAGAAACGGCAGATCAGGTTGACCAGGGTGCTCTTGCCCGAACCGCTGTGGCCCACCAGGCCGATCATCTCGCCCGCCTTGATGTTCAGCGTGATGCCGCGGTTGACGGCCCGGTTGCCGTAGCGGAAACCGACTTCGCGCAAATCGATCCTGCCTTCGATTTTGTCCAGTTTGACGGGTTGCGCCGGTTCCGGCACGCTCGACACGTGGTCGAGGATATCGAAGATGCGCTTGGCGGCGGAAGCCGATTTCTGCGTCACGGAGACGATGCGGCTCATCGAGTCGAGGCGGCCATAGAAACGCGTGCTGTAGGCGATGAAGGCGGTCAGCACGCCGACGGTGATTTCGCCGCGCGACAGTTGCCAGATGCCGAAGCACCAGATGACCAGCAAACCCATCTCCGTCAGGAAGGAAACAGTAGGCGAGAACAGCGACCAGACCTTGTTCAACTTGTCGTTGACGGCCAGGTTGTGCGCGTTGGCGTCGCGGAAGCGGGCCGCTTCGCGTTTTTCCTGCGCAAACGCCTTCACCACGCGGATGCCGGGTATCGTATCGGCCAGCACGTTGGTCACTTCGCTCCACACGCGGTCGATCTTTTCAAAGCCCGTGCGCAAACGGTCGCGCACCAGGTGGATCATCCAGGCGATGAAGGGCAGCGGCGCCAGGGTCATGATGGCCAGCCATGGGTTCATCGACCACAGGATCACGCCCGTCATGATGATCATCAGCACGTCGGAAGCGAAATCGAGCAAATGCAGCGACAGGAAGACGCAGATGCGGTCGCTGCCGCTGCCGATGCGCGCCATCAGGTCGCCCGTGCGCTTGCCGCCAAAGAATTCCAGCGACAGTTTCATCAGGTGTTCATACGTGGCCGAGCGCAAATCGGCGCCCATGCGTTCGGACACCAGGGCCAGCACATAGGTCTTGCCCCAGCCCAGCAGCCAGGCCAGCAAGGCCGAGCCGAGCAAGCCGCTCATGTAGTACACCACCAGCCACGGATCGATATGCTTGCCGTTCTGATACGGAATCAGCACATTGTCCATCAGCGGCGCCGTCAGGTAGGGCGGAATCATGTGCGCGGCCGTACTCAGCAGCATCAGCATGAAGCCCAGCGCCAGCTGGCCGCGGTAGGGATGGGCAAAGCGCCACAGGCGGAACAGGGTCCAGGTCGATGGCGGCGTGTACAGGACCTTGGCGCAGATCGGGCATTCTTCCTGCTCGGGCTCCAGCGGTGCCTTGCAGCTGGGACACACTTCCTGCTCTGCTTCCAGCACGGGCTGGCCCGTCAGGTGGCTGTCGAGGCGCTCGACGAACTGCTCCAGCACGCGGATGGCGTGCAGGTTCTGTCCCAGGGTGAAGCGCCACGAGGCCAGGCGACCATGGTCGTCGAACAGTTCCAGGTGGCCGACACCGGCGTGGTCATGGTGCGTCAGGCGCAGTCCAGGGCGGAAAGACCAGCTTTTCCAGACGGTATCGCCCGGCGAACGGGCCAGCAAACGCTTCTCGGTGACAACAATTATGCCTTTTGTGAAACGTAATCGCGCATCGAGGTCAACCTCAACGCTACTTAAAACGTTCTCCCCTGGAGAAAGGTTGCTCTCCACTTCCGCCAGCCAGTGTTCCGGCAGCGAAGTGAGGGGAATAGTTGTTGCAGGAACACTCAGTTCAGTTGTCATCGTAAAGCATACTCCGGCTCGAGGCCAAGCCCTTCAGGGCGGGATTTGGGGGATGGGGCAGACGCCCGATCAATGTTTGTGTACTGCGCGATGGCGAGGTAGATGCACCAGTGGCAATTTCCTGTATTGTATCGAATGGATGCCTGCCGGTAAGGAATGATGGCAAAACGGCGCAAAAAAATGAGCGGCCATCGTGCGGAGACAAGTATACAACAGCCCACTGTTGCACAAATGCTCCAGCTTGGCCCGGAGTCGGTATCTTTATAACAAGTATGGCAACAATTAGTAACAATTAGAATGACAACACCAGCAGAATACGAGAAGCAAACGCGACAAGAGACCGCTAAAAGTGGCACACTGCGCATACCCGGGATAAAGAACCAAGCACGAGCCTGAAAAGACTCTGTAGAGCCAACATAAAGTATCTGGCGCCCAGACGCCTGGCTTGTTATCAAGAAACCACTTACATGATCAAGAAGAAGAACATCGAATTTTCCCGCGTCACCCACTTGCGCGGCCCCAACATCTGGACTTATCGCCCGGTGATTGAAGCCTGGGTCGACATCGGCGAACTGGAAGATTACCCATCCAATACCCTGCGCGGACTGTACGAGCGCCTGGTGGCGTGGCTGCCCGGCATGATCGAGCACCGCTGCGGCGTGGGCGAACGGGGCGGCTTTTTCGAGCGCCTGCGCGAAGGCACCTGGTCGGCCCACATCCTCGAGCACGTGGTGCTGGAACTGCAAAACCTGGCAGGCATGCGCACGGGCTTCGGCCAAACGCGCTCGACCAGCCAGCGCGGCGTCTACAAGATGGCCTTCCGCACGCGTGAAGAGCACGTGGGCCGCGCCGCCCTGGCCGCCGCGCGCGAACTGCTGATGGCCGCCATCAACGATGAAGCCTACGATCTGGAAGCGGCCCTGGCGCCCCTGCGCGACATGGTCGATTCGCGCTGCCTGGGCCCGAGCACGGCCAGCATCGTCGATGCGGCCACCGAGCGCCGCATCCCTTCGCTGCGCCTGAATGACGGCAACCTGGTGCAGCTGGGCCACGGCGCCGCGCAGCGCCGCATCTGGACGGCCGAAACGGACCGCACCAGCGCGATTGCCGAAGGCATCGCCAGCGACAAGGACCTGACCAAATTCCTGCTCAAATCGTGCGGCGTGCGCGTCCCTGAGGGCAGCCTGGTGCGCAGCGCCGAAGCGGCCTGGGAAGAAGCACAGGACATCGGCGTGCCCGTCGTCGTCAAACCGTATGATGGCAACCATGGCCGCGGCGTATCGCTGAACCTGATGACGGAAGCCGACGTGAAAGCGGCCTACGAACTGGCCGCGCGCAAGGGCGACAGCTCGGCCGTGCTGGTGGAGAGCTTCATCACGGGCGACGAACACCGCTTGCTCGTGGTCGGCAACAAGCTGATCGCGGCCGCCAAGGGCGAATCGTTGTGGGTCGACGGCGACGGCGTCTCCACCGTGCTGGAACTGGTGAACGCGCAGATCAATACCGACCCGCGCCGCGGCGAAGGCGAGGACTTCCCGCTGGGTACCGTCAAGCCGCATGAATCGGGCGAAATCGTGCTGGAACTGCAGCGCCAGGGCATGACCGCCCTGTCCGTGCCGCAGGCCGGCCAGAAAGTGCTGATCCAGCCGAACGGCAATGTGGCGATCGACGTCACGGACGACGTGCATCCGTCTGTCGTGCATGCGGCCCTGCTGGCCGCCAGAGTCGTCGGCCTGGATATCGCCGGCATCGACCTGGTCACCACCGACATCACGCGTCCGCTGGAAGAGCAGCGTGGCGCCATCATCGAAGTCAATGCCAGCCCCGGCCTGCTGGCGCACATCAAGCCAGGCGTGGGCCAGCCCCGCCCTGTCGGCGCGGCCATCGTCGACCACCTGTTCGCGCCCGAGGAAACGGGCCGCATTCCGTTGATCGGCGTGACGGGCACGCGCGGCGCCAGCCTGATCGTGCGCATGCTGTGCAAACTGCTCAACCTGTCGGGCCTGCATACGGGCGCCGTCTGCAGCGAAGGCATGTACCTGGACCAGCGCCGCGTCGTCAGCAACGATTGCGTGAACTGGGACGCGGGCCAGCGCCTGCTGCTCAACCGCACCGTGCAGACGGCCCTGTTCGAGAGCAATCCGCGCATGATCCTGGCCGAAGGCCTGGCCTACGACAAGTGCCAGATCGGCATCGTCACCGACATGGGCAGCCTCGATAGCGTCAAGGATTTCGACGTGCTGGACGAAGCCGGCCTGTACAAGGCTGTGCGCAGCCAGGTCGACGTGGTGGTGCCGACGGGCGTGGCCGTGCTGAACGCCGCCAACGCGCACGTGCTGGAACTGGCCGAGCTGTGCGACGGCAGCGTGACCCTGTATGCGCAGGATGGCAGCCTGGCCGCCATCGCGGCGCAACTGGCCGCCGGCCAGCGCGCCGTGTTCGTGCGCGGCAACCATATCGTGCTGGCCGAAGGCGGCATCGAAACGGTGTTGCTGTGCCTGGACCTGCTGAAACCGGCCACGGCCGGCAATGTCGACAGCGTGCTGGCAGTCGCCGCCGCCGCCTGGGCCCTGAACCTGCCCGTCGATCTGATTTGCGCCGGACTGCGCACCTTCGACGCTGCCCCTGGCTGCATCGGCAACTAAGACTCGAGCCCGGCTTCGGCCGGGCCCACAAGAACACAACAGGATTACGGTTTAATTATGGAAGTATCTCGCGTACGGGCCTTGCGTGGCCCTAACCTCTGGAGCCACGACACCGCCGTGGAAGCCATTGTTTCCTGCACCACGCAGGAACTCGACATCGCCCAGTTGCCCGGCTTCGAAGCCCGCCTGCGCGCGCGCTTTCCGCAACTGAGCCCTCTGCAACCGCTGGGCAACTACAACGCCGCGCCAATGGCGCAGGTGCTGGAACTGGCGGCGCTGGGCCTGCAGGCGCAAGCCGGCTGCCCCGTCACCTTCAGCCGCACCACATCGACCCTGGAAACGGGTATCTTCCAGGTCGTCGTCGAATACTCGGAAGAAGCCGTCGGCCGCCTGGCCCTGGAACTGGCGCAGCAGCTATGCCGCGCCGCGCTCGACGATGCGCCGTTCGACCTGGCCGGCGCCCTGCACCAGTTGCAGGAACTCGATGAAGACGTGCGCCTGGGCCCTTCGACGGGCGCCATCGTCAACGCCGCCGTGGCCCGCAACATCCCGTTCCGCCGCCTGACCGAAGGCAGCCTGGTGACGTTCGGCTGGGGCAGCAAGCAGCGCAAGATCCAGGCCGCCGAAATGGACGGCACCAGCGCCATTGCCGAAGCCATCGCGCAAGACAAGGAACTGACCAAGAAGCTGCTGGACTCGGCCGGCGTGCCGGTGCCACGAGGCCGTGTCGCCATCGACGCGGATGACGCCTGGGCCGCCGCCTGCGAGATCGGCCTGCCCGTCGTCGTCAAGCCGAAAGATGGCAACCAGGGCAAGGGCGTCACCGTCAATGTCACCACGCGCGAACAGCTGACGGCCGGCTTCCTCGCGGCGCAGGAATTCCGCGACGACATTCTCGTCGAGCGCTATCTGCCGGGCCACGATTTCCGTTTGCTCGTCATCGGCAACAAGATGGTGGCAGCGGCCCGCCGCGACCCGCCGCAAGTGGTGGGCGACGGCCAGCACACGGTGCGCGAACTGGTCGACCAGGTCAACCTGGACCCGCGCCGCGGCAGCGGCCACGCCACCTCGCTGACGAAAATCCGCTTCGACGACATCGCCCTGGCCAGCCTGGCCAAGCAAGGCTATGTGGCCGAATCCGTGCCGCCCGTGGGCCAGCGCGTGATTTTGCGCAATAACGCCAATCTGTCGACTGGCGGCTCGGCCACCGACGTCACCGTCGATGTGCACCCGGAAGTGGCGGCGCGCGCCGTCGCGGCCGCGCACATGGTGGGCCTGGACATCTGCGGCGTGGACGTCGTTTCCGAGAGCATCTTGAAACCGCTGGAAGAACAGAACGCCGGCATCGTCGAAGTGAACGCCGCACCGGGCCTGCGCATGCACCTGGCGCCGTCGTTCGGCAAGCCGCGTCCCGTGGGCGAAGCCATCATCGCCGCCATGTTCGCCGAGGGCGACGATGGCCGCATTCCCGTCGTCGCCGTTACGGGCACCAACGGCAAGACCACCACCGTGCGCCTGATCGCCCACCTGCTGACGACCTCCGGACTGCGCACGGGCATGACGAATACCGATGGCGTGTACATCGAAGGGCGCCAGATCGACAGCGGCGACTGCAGCGGCCCGCGCAGCGCGCGCAACGTGCTGCTGCACCCTGACGTGGACGCGGCCGTGTTCGAAACGGCGCGCGGCGGCATGCTGCGCGAAGGCCTGGCTTTCGACCGCTGCCAGGTCGCCGTGGTGACCAACATCGGCGCGGGCGACCACCTGGGACTGAACTACATCACCACCGTGGAAGACCTGGCGGTATTGAAACGCGTGATCGTGCAGAACGTGGCTGACAGCGGCGTGGCCGTCCTGAACGCCACCGACCCTGCCGTGGCGCGCATGGCAAAGAATTGCAGCGGCACGGTGACCTTCTTCGCCGCCGACAAGACGCATCCCGTGATGGCCACGCACCGCGCGCAGGGCAACCGCGTGGTGTACGTGGAAGACGGCAAGCTGGTCGCCGCACAGGGCAAGGAACGCCATGAAATCGCCCTGTCGCAAGTGCCGATCACGCGCAACGGCGCCATCGGCTTCCAGGTCGACAACGTCATGGCATCGCTGGCCGCCGCCTGGGCCGTGGGCCTGGACTGGAAAACCATCGCGCTGGGCCTGAAAACCTTTGCCAATGAAGCCGACAATGCGCCGGGCCGCTTCAATGTGTTTGACTACAAGGGCGCCACCTTGATCGCCGACTACGGCCACAATCCGGACGCCATCCTGGCGCTGGTGCAGGCCGTGGAAAGCATGCCGGCCAAGCGCCGTTCGGTGGTCATCAGCGGCGCCGGCGACCGCCGCGACGAAGACATTCGCCAGCAGACGGAAATCCTCGGCGCCGCCTTCGACGACGTGCTGCTGTACCAGGACCAGTGCCAGCGCGGCCGCGCCGACGGCGAAGTGGTGGCACTGCTGCGCCAAGGCTTGAACGGCGCCAAGCGCACCAGCCATATCGATGAAATCAACGGCGAATTCGTCGCCATCGACAAGGCCCTGGCGCGCTTGAACGAAGGCGATCTGTGCCTGATCCTGATCGACCAGGTGGAAGAAGCGCTGGCACACATCGCCAAGCGCGTCGCCGAAGCGTAAGCGCAGCCTGACGGCATACAAGGGCGGCCTGCGGGCCGCCTTTTTTATGGGCGCGCGCCGCCTCCCTCCGCGCACCGGCATGGTGCAAAAGTCCCCTTGCAAGCTTGTAAATTCAGGCATGAAAATTGCTCATAAGAAAACATAAAATGGGCTGACGAGAAGGTGGGGCACGCATGGTGGGCAGAATCTCGCGCATGATCGGGAAATTGACGGTGGGGCGCAAACTGGCGCTGATCTATTTGCTCGATCTGTCCGCCGTCATCTTCATTTCCGGCATCCTCATCAACGAAAAATACATCGCCATCGATTTCTCGCGCAAGGAAATGGCGGGCAATGACTACATCGCCGCGGTCCGCGATGCGCTGCTGCCCCTGACGCGCAGCACGGCGCAACCGGGCGCGCAAGCGGCAGCCGTGGAGCAGGCCGAACGCAGCTTCGGCGCGGGCATGCGCAGCGCCGAACTGAATGCGCAATTTGCCACCCTGCTGCGCCAGGCAGCTAGTACTCCGGCTGCGCCGGACGACAGCATCGCGCCCTCGCCCGCCTTCGTCGCCGGGCGCGCACTGCTCACGCGCGTGGGCAACCAATCCAACCTGATCCTCGACCCTGACCTGGACAGCTATTACACGATGTCGCTGGTGATCCTGCGCTTTCCGGAACTGCTGGAAGTGATCAACAGCACGCGCGCCCTGGCCCTGCAACTGGCCACGGCCGAAGGCGCGCAGCGCCAGCGCCTGCAGACCCAGTTCCTGATTCTGGAAGGGCGCATGGACGCCACCATGGGCGGCATCGGCAGCGACTATACGGAAGCGTTCGCGGCCAGCACGCCGCTGCTGCGCCAACACCTGGACGGCTCGCGCGCGGCCCTGCAGCAAGCCGTGGCGCAGTTACGCGCCAGTACCCAGGCGCTGGCCAGCGCGCCTTCCCATGCGGCCGTCAGGGCCGCCCTGGCAAAGCATGATGCGGCGGCCGTCGCAGCCCTGCAGCGTGCCTGGCGCGAGGCGGAGAACGAATTGCACCGCTTGATCCAGCTGCGCGTGGACGGCTTTTTTATGCGCATGTGGCTGCACCTGGGCACGGCCGTGCTGCTGCTGGTGATGATACTGGGCCTGGTGTTTTTCGTCGCGCGCCAGATCGCCCTGCCCATCCGCCGCCTGGCGCGCGTGGCGCAGGAGGTGCGCGAAACGGGCGACCATAGCCTGCGCGCCGTCTGGGACAGCGAGGACGAAACGGGGCGCCTGGTCAGCGCCTTCAATACCATGCTGCAGCAGCTCGACTTCCAGCGCATGGCGCAGCAGGAACTGGTGGCGCGCGCCAGCGCGGCCGATGCGCAGCGCCAGCTGGTCGACGCCATTCCCATCCCGCTGATGGTCACCTCGATCCCGCATCACCAGGTGCTGCACGCGAATCAGGCCGCGCACGCGTGGCAGGGCGGCCTGGAACTGGATCCGTGGGTGGACGGCATGCGTCCGCAGGCCCGTTCGCGCTTCTTCCAGCGCTTGAGCGACCTGGGCGCCGTCGATGAATTCGAGGTGTGCTGGAGCGGCGGCGGCACGCCCACCTGGGCCTTGATTTCCGCGCGCCTGATCGACTATCAGGGCCAGCGCGCCGTGCTGTCGACCTTCACGCCGATCAACAAGATGAAGTTGATGGAGTCGCGCCTGGAACTGTGGGCCAAGGTATTCGAGGCATCGGCCGAAAGCCTAATCGTGATGGACGCCGGCATGCGCATCATCACCGTCAACCAGGCCTTCCGCCGCCATTCGCTGTACGACATGGTGGAGCTGATCGGCAAGCGCCCGGCCTTTTTGCTCGCGCCCGACAACAGTCCCGAGCAGCTCGACAGCCTGCGCCGGACCCTGGCGCGGCGCGGCTACTGGCAGGGCGAGATCCGCGTGCAGCGCAAGTCGATGGAAAGCTATCCGGCCTGGCTGGTGATGAACGCCGTGCGCGACCTCGATGGCGTCACTACGCATTTCATCGCCAGCTCGCTCGACATCAGCGAACGCAAGGCCAGCGAGCGGCAGATCGAGCACATGGCCCACCACGACGCGCTGACGGGGCTGGCGAACCGCCACGTGTCAAAACTGCGCCTGGCGGCAGCCATCACGCAAGCTCGCCGCAGCGGCGAAAAAGTGGCCGTGCTGTTCGTCGACCTGGACCGCTTCAAGCATGTCAACGACGCGCTGGGCCACCACGTGGGCGACGCGCTGCTGCAATCGGTGTCGGCGCGCCTGCTGCAGCTGGTGCGCGAAGGCGATACCGTCAGCCGCCTGGGCGGCGATGAATTCGTTGTCATCCTCAATAGCATCGGCGATACAGCATCCATCGGCGCCCTGCTCGACACGCGGCTGATACCGGCCATGCGCCAGCCGCACCTGGTGGAAGGCAGCGAGCTGTATGTCTCGTGCAGCGTGGGCGTGGCCATCTACCCGGACCACGGCGACGACATGGATACCCTGATGCGCCACGCCGATGCGGCCATGTACCAGGCCAAGAGTGGCGGGCGCGATCACGCGCGCATGTTCACGCCGCAGATGCAGGAGCAGCAGTTGCAGCAGTTGCACCTGGAAAGCGATCTGCGCCACGCCATCGAACGGCAGGAGCTGGTGCTGCATTACCAGCCGCGCATCGATGCGAAGAGCAAGCGCCTGAATGGCGTGGAAAGCCTGATCCGCTGGCAGCACCCGCAGCACGGCCTGATCGCGCCCGACAGTTTCATACCCGCCGCCGAGGAATCGGGCCTGATCGTCTCCATCGGCGCGTGGGTCATCCGCGAAGCGTGCCGCCAACAGGTGGTCTGGCGCGAGGCGGGCGCAGGCGACATCGCCGTGTCGATCAACCTGTCGGCCATCCAGTTGAAAAGCGGCGGCCTGGTGGCGACCTTGCGCGAAGTGCTGCGCGAGTTTCCCGTCACGCCAGGACAGATCGAATTCGAACTGACCGAGTCTATCCTGATGGACAACGTGGACGATACCATCGCCACCCTGCACGCCATCAAGGAACTGGGTTTTGCGCTGTCGATCGACGATTTCGGCACCGGCTATTCGAGCCTGAACTACCTGTGCCGCTTCCCGCTCGACAAGCTGAAAATCGACATGAGCTTCGTGCAGGACATCCACGGTTCGCCGCAAAACCTGGCGGTGACGAAAGCCATCATCGGCCTTGGCCACACCCTGGGCTTGACGGTCACCGCCGAGGGCGTGGAAAGCGCGGCCGATGCCGACGTGCTGCGCCACGCCGGCTGCGATGAATTGCAAGGCTACTATTTTGCCCGCCCCATGCCGCAGGCGCACTTCATGGCCTGGCTGGCGCAAAGCGCCACGCCCTGCGCCGCCTGACACCTCCTGTGGAGCGCCTGCAACGCGTGCGCGCCGGATTCGACAACGCGCGGTGCGCCGCCAGGGCGCATGAACTCAGCAGGGATACCGGAATTGGTATTGACATCGCAAAAGAAGTCATTTGTGGGGAAAAGTCATTCCAACCTACCATGTTTCTGAGCAAGTTCCAGCTCTGGCGGCGACTGCCGCAGCGTTCTCAACATAACTAAAATACAGGTGGAGACAAGATGAAGCAATTGATGGCAACGGGCACCCGCACGCCCAGGCAAAACACACGATTGACCTTGAAGGCCACGGTGGCCGCCCTGGCCGGCGCCGGCCTGCTGAGCAGCGCTTCCGTCTGGGCGCAACAGGCGCCTGCCGTGGACACGCCGGCGGCGGAGGCGGTAGAAGCGGTAGAAACGGTAGCGACAGCACCGGCGGCATCAGCCGACAATGCCGGCATCGCCGTGGTGGCCGTCACGGGCGTGCGCAGGGCAGCACAAAGCGCACAGACGATCAAGAAAAACAACGACCAGGTGGTCGACTCCATCGTCGCCGATGAAATCGGCAAATTCCCCGACAAGAACGTGGCCGAGATCCTCGGCCGCGTAACGGGCGTGCAGATCCGCCGCGAAGGCGGCGAGGCGGGTTCCGTCATCATCCGCGGCTTGCCCGGCGTGGTGACCCTGCTCAATGGCCGCGAGATGTTTACGTCCGTGGGCCGCAGCCTGTACCTGGCCGACATTCCGACGGCCATGCTGCAGCGCGTGGACGTGTACAAATCGCAGGGCGCCGACATGGTCGAAGGCGGCACGGCCGGCGTGGTCGACGTGCGCACCAACCGTCCGTTCGACTTCAAGGGTTTTACGGCATCGGGCAACGTGCGTGCCGAGCACCGCGACAAGTCCGGCTCGACGGACCCGAACGTCAGCGGCATGATCTCGAACCGCTGGAAGACGCAGTACGGCGAATTCGGCGCCCTGCTCGGCCTGTCCTACCAGCGCAGCAAATACTATGACGAGACGATCTGGAACGCCGAACCCGTCAAGCGCCCGGAGGCGGGCAATATCACGGGTCCCGATTCCGTCGGCATGATCCCGACCGTGGGCGACCGCAAGCGCTATGCGGCGAACGCCGCCTTCCAGTGGCGCCCGAACTCGCAGGTGGAAGTGTATGCGGAAGGCATGTCGACCCTGATCAAGCACGCGTTCGACAGCCAGTTCTTCGTCGGTTCGCTGCCGTGGGGCCAGAACCCGGACATCACACTGATCCCCGGCACCAATCAGGCAGCCACGGTGGGCAAGATCGACGGCCCATGGTCGCCATTCACGCTCGGTTCGACCCAAGCGCGGCGCGACCGCTCGATCGGCTCGCAGGGCGCCATCGGCGCGCGCTGGGATATCACGCCGCAGCTGCGCGCCACGACGGAACTGGCGCGCACGGTCAGCAATTTCGAGCGCGAATTTCCCATCCTCGACTTCCTCGCCCATCCGACCAGCATCATCGGCAGCACGAACGTGAACGGCGGCGCGCAGATCAGCTACCCCGGCTACAACATGACGGATCCGAAGAACTACACCCTGCTCGGCTTCTACGATAACCACAGCCACGACGAAGGCAGTTCAACCGACTGGCGTGGCGACGTCACCTACGACATGGACAGCACGGGCTTCTTCCGCGAATTCTCGGGCGGCGTGCGCCTGGCCAAGCGCAAGGCCGAATCAATCCGCGAAAAGAACGTGCAAGGCGGGCTGACGTCGATCATGACTGCCGATGCCCTGCCCGGCCTGGCCTGCACCTCGCACAAAAACACGGGCAACTTCGGCCTGCAAAGCTGGCTCACGCCGTGCCGCGATTTCATGCTCAACAACACGGACACGCTGCGCCAGCTGTTTACGGGCAGCAGCGAGCGCAGCCCGGACGATCCAATGACTCACTTCAAGGATGTGGAAAAAACCAATGCCATCTACGGTAAGGCGCGCATCGGCTTTGACCTGGCGCAAGTGCCAGTCGACGGTACCTTGGGCGTGCGCGTGGTGCAGACCAAGCAGGACTTGCAAGGCAATTCCTCGCAAAACGGCATCGTCACGCCGGTGCGCGTGAAGACTTCGGATACGGACGTGCTGCCCAGCCTGACCCTGAAAGCCATGTTGCGCCAGGACTTGATCGCCCGCCTGACGGCCGGCAAGGCCGTGCAGCGCCCGAACTTCGCCGACTTCAATCCCGGCGTGACCCTGGGTCAAAGCCTGGAGATGGTGCGCCCGACAGGCAGCGGCGGCAATCCCGACCTGAAACCCGTGGAAGGCAAGAACCTCGATGCGGCGCTGGAATGGTATTTCGCGCAGACGGGTTCCGTCACGGCCACCGTGTTCCGCCACAACTTCAAGAATTACATCCTGTCCGGTTCAGCCAAGGAAACGTATGGCGGCATCGAGTACGACATCACGCGCCCGCGCAACACCTCGAAGGGCCATCTGCAAGGCGTGGAAATGGCCTACCAGCAGTTCTACGACAAGCTGCCCGGCTGGATGAGCAGCCTGGGCCTGCAGGCGAACGCCACCTACATGACGGGCGAGCTGGAAGAACTGAATGGCGGCGTGCATCCGTTCACGGGCATGTCGAAGTGGTCGGCCAATATCGTCGGCCTGTACGAACAGGGACCGTGGTCGGCGCGCCTGGCCTACAGCTGGCGCGACAAGTACGTCGACGACTACAACTACCGTGGCAAGGGCATCCACCTGACCGTGGCACCCACCAAGACCCTGGACGCGTCGGTCTCGTACAAGCTCAACCCGAACACCACGGTGACTTTGGACGCCAACAACCTGCTCGACTCGACCTACCGCGACTACCACGACACGCCGGACTATGTGCGCGATGTGCGGCGCTATGACAAGGTTGTCGGTATCTCAGTCCGCTGGAGCTACTAACCAGTCCCCCACCCTTTCTTCCTTGCGAGGGTTTCAGCGCCAGCCGGCAACGGTTGGCGTTTTTTTTGCACTGAGGAATCTATCCGACAGTGGAGTGATCTGGCGCAAAGTGGCGCCGCCGGGGCGCTTTTATGCTGGCAGCTTGACTAGCGAACCCGGCGGGGACAGCATGCGCGAGGCACGGCAAGTCGACAGACAATTATTTCAACCCGACATCCCGGTGCGGCTCGACATGCGCACGGCGGCGCTGGTGGAACATGCGCTGGCCTTGCAGGAAATGGCCGGTACGGGCGCCGCCGCCCTGTTTTTGCACTGCCACGACGTGCCGCTGCCCACCGCCTTGCGCGTGCTGACAACGGGACCGCGCCGCAAACCGACCGGGCCGCATCTGTTTTCCCGCCTGCGTCCACGCACGGCCGCGCTGGCGCGAGGCGCGCCGCTACCGGCGCGCTGACGAATCCTGTACCATCGCCGCAACCTATTAACTGAGGCACGGCGATGCAGGCAGCGACACCCCACGACTCCTATGCGGCACTGATGGACCTGATCAAGGCGCGCCATGCAGACCTGAGCCCGCAATTCCAGGCCGGCGCGCGCTACCTGGTCGACCACCCGGACGAGGTGGCAGTGTCCTCGATGCGCAGCATCGCCACGCGCGCGCAGGTGCAGTCGGCCGCCCTGGTGCGCCTGGCGCAACAGCTGGGCTTTGCCGGCTGGCCGGAACTCAAAGCCATCTTTGTCGAACGCCTGCGCGCCGGACCGGCCGGCTACGCGGCGAAGGCGGGCGCGCTGGCCGGCAAGGACGGAGACCTGGTCACCGAAGTGTTCACGGTGCAGCAGCGCAACCTGGCCGCCACGGAAGGCGCCAACCACGCCGCCCTGGAGGCAGCTGCCAGCCTGCTGCAGGCGGCGCCCCGCGTGCATGTGGCCGGCTTTCGCGCCGCCCACCCCATCGCCTACACCCTGCATTATCTGTACCGGCTGCTGCGCCCCAGCGTGCAGCTGCTGAGCGGCCAGGGCGGTACCCTGGAAATGGACTTGCGCGCCCTGCAGGCGGGCGAAGCCGTCGTCGTCGTCAGCTTCGCGCCGTATTCGAACGAAGCGCTGCTGGTGGCGCAGACGGCGCGCCAGGCCGGCTGCCAGGTGGTCGCCATCAGCGACAGCGCCATGTCGCCGCTGGCCCTGCAGGCTGACGCCAGCATCGTCATCGCCGTCGACAGCCCCTCGTTCTTCCCCTCCATCGTGGCCGGCGTGGCCGCCGTGGAAAGCCTGGTGGAATTGCTGGTGGCGCGCGCGGGGCCGGACGCCGTGCAAGCCATCGGCGCGGCGGAAAAGCAATTGCGGGCGCTGGGTGCCTACGCAGAAACATCAAATGATGCAAAATAAAAACAAATACATCAAACGTTGCAATAGCGTGCACCGCATCCTATAATCGGCCATCCCCCCCTTGCCGATAAGAAAGCGATGCCATGAGCCATGTCTTCCACCGCAGCCTGAGTACCAGCTATCCCGTCGCCGCCGGTGGCGATGGCCCATACCTGATCGATGCGGGTGGCAAGCGCTACCTGGATGCCTGCGGCGGCGCGGCCGTCTCCTGCCTCGGCCATTCGGATGCCGCCGTGATCGCCGCCGTGCAGCAGCAGATTGCCACGATGGCGTACGCGCACAGCTCCTTCTTCAGCAGCGAACCGATGGAACAACTGGCCGATTTCCTCGTCGCCAGGGCGCCAAGCGGCATCGACAGCGTGTATTTCGTCTCGGGCGGCTCGGAAGCGGTGGAAAGCGCGCTCAAGCTGGCGCGCCAGTATTTCGTCGAACGGGGCCAGCCGCAGCGCCGCCACGTCATCGCGCGCCGCCAGAGCTACCACGGCAACACCCTGGGCGCGCTGGCCACGGGCGGCAACGCCTGGCGCCGCCAGCAGTTCGAGCCGCTGCTGATAGACGTCACCCATGTTTCCCCGTGTTACGCCTGGCGCGAGCAGCAGGCGCATGAAACGGATGGCGACTACGTGGCGCGCCTGGGCCAGGAACTGGAAGACAATATCGCCGCACTGGGCGCGGACAAGGTCATGGCCTTCATCGCCGAACCCATCGTCGGCGCCACGGCCGGCGCCCTGCCCGCCGTCACCGGCTACTTCCAGCGCATGCGCGAGATCTGCCAGCGCCACGGCATCCTCTTGATCCTCGACGAAGTCATGTGCGGCATGGGACGCACGGGCAGCCTGTTCGCCTGCGAGCAGGAAGGCATCACGGCCGACCTGATCTGCATCGCGAAGGGCCTGGGCGCCGGCTACCAGCCCATCGGCGCCGTCATGGTATCCAAAGACATCCGCGACACCCTCCGCGCCGGTACAGGCTTCTTCCAGCACGGCCACACGTATATTGGCCACGCCACGGCCTGCGCCGCCGCCCTGGCCGTGCAGCGGCAGATCGAGGAACGCGATTTGCTGGCCAATGTGCGCGACATGGGCGGCTTGCTGCAGGAGCGGCTGCATGCGCGTTTCGACAGCCATCCGCACGTGGGCGACATCCGCGGCCGCGGCCTGTTCCTGGGCCTGGAACTGGTGCAGGACCGCGCCAGCAAGCAGCCGTTCGACCCGGCCCGCCGCCTGCATGCGCGCATCAAGGCGCAAGCCATGCAAAACGGACTGATGTGCTATCCCATGGGCGGCACCATCGACGGCCTGCACGGCGACCACATCCTGCTGGCACCGCCCTACATCATCGACGCCAGCCACGTCGATGAGCTCGTCGACAAGCTGGGCACGGCCATCGATGCCTGCGTGATGTAGCCACGCATGCCTGCGGCAGAATCGCGCTAAGGACTCTGCCAGTAACTTTTGTTCACTCCTTGCCAATATTAATTGACTTATTCTAAACAATCGTTTTAAATCAGGAAGTTACTCATAATCAATCATCTTAAGCATTCAAACATCGCATTGCCCTTTTCGATGCTGGACGCCCACGTAGATGCACTCTGAAGCCAAGGTATATGGAACTGCTCGACTCCCTGCGTCAGACCCCACTGCAAGACGACACGATGAGCGGGCACTATGAAGTGCGCCGCTTGCTGGGTGAAGGCGGTTTCGGTCATGTATTCGAAGCCTGGGATGCCAAGCTGTGCCGCAGCGTGGCGCTGAAACGTTTGAAACCGCAAGCCGACGTGCTGCATCCGGAAAAACTCATCAATGAAGCGCGCCTGGCCGCCTCGCTCAAGCATGCGGCCTTCGTGCGCATTTTCGCCATCGAGGGCCAGGGCACGAGCCAGTCCATCGTCATGGAACTGGTCGAAGGCCAGACCCTGGGCCAGTTCATGCACAGCGGCAAGGCTGACCTGCAAGCGGCGCTCGACATCGCCTACCAGATCGCCGACGCCATGGACGAGGCGCACGCCATGGACCTCGTGCACGGCGACCTGAAACCGTCGAACCTGATGCTGGAAGCAAACGGCAAGGTACGCATCCTCGACTTCGGCCTGGCCCGCCACATCGACCCGCAAGCGACGCAGACGACCACCCTGTGCGACTTGCAGGGCACGATCGCCTATATGGCGCCCGAACGCCTGATGGGCCGCCTGCCCGACACGCGCGGCGATGTCTACGCGCTGGGCGCCATGCTGTACGAAATGCTGGCTGGCCAGCGCCACTTCGCCCACCTGAACGGCCTGGCCCTGGCCGCCGCCCACATGCAGGCGACGGAAGCCTGGCCCGACCTGCCGGAAACCGTCCCGCCCACCATCAACGCCCTCGTGCGCGCGATGACGGCGCACGACCCGGCCGAACGGCCACGCACCATGCCCGATGTGCGCGAGGCGATTGGGGCGCAGCGCGGGGAACCGCTCACGTTGGCCACGCCCCTTGCTGACGAGACGCCTGCGGAGGAAGAGACGCCCGCCACCGTCTCCATCCGCCTGCCCCGCAAGCGCACCCTGAAATGGGGCGCGGGCGTGGCGCTGCTGGCCGTACTGGCGGGATGGCAGCTACCCAATATCGTTCCTGCCGTCAAATCGTTCGTCACGGGAGAAAAAGCGCCCGCGCCGTATTCGGAAATGGCCAGCATGGCGGCGGGGATGGAGGCGTTGCGCATGCTCGATCAGGACAGCAGTAAAACACTGGCCATTGAACATTTCAGCGCGGTGCTTAAACACCATCCAGAGCATGCTGCTGCAAATGCCGGCCTGTCGCTGGCTTTCACCTTGCGCTATATCGGTGGCGGCCGCGATGAAACCTGGCTGCAACGCGCGGATATCGCGGCAAAACAAGCATTGGTAGCCGACGATCAACTGGCACTTGCCCATGTGGCGCAAGCCTGGGTTCTTGAACAGCAGGGAAAATATCCACAAGCAATGCAGGCAATCACTGCGGCATTGAACCTTGAACCAAACAATCCGTTGGGCATGTACGGCAAGACCCGTCTACTCGTCCATGCACAGCAATTTGACCTGGCGCAGCAGTTACTTGACAAAGCCATCGCGCTATATCCGCACGATCGGCCCTTCATTTCAATGAAGGGCCGGATGCACTACAACCAAGGCAATTACACGGAAGCGGAAAAACTCTTTCGAAAAGCCATACAGATGGATCCGCACGTTGCCAATGCGTACGCTCAGCTCAGCGCCACGCTTGAACGCCTGAATCGCAGTGATGAAGCCCTGGAAGTCCTGCAACAAGGATTACAGGTGCATCCCGACTGGGAACTGTATACCAACCTGGGCAACGCCCTGTTTAACCGGGGGGACTATCTAGGAGCAATGCAGGCGTTTAAAAATGCCGTCTCGGAAGGTAAAGGCAATCCGGGTAATTACCTGCTATGGGCCAATCTAGGCGACTCTCAGCGCTGGATCCCCGGCCAGGTCGAACTATCACGTGACTCCTACCAACGTGCAATCACTCTAATTCAAGTCATTCTGCGGCGCTCCCCGAACGACCCCAAGGCCAACTCGCGGCTGGCACTGTACTCAGCGTACACCGGCTCGCAAGACGATGCGCTGAAGCACGTGGCGCAAGCCGTCCAGCTTGCTCCAACTTTGCCAGACATCCATTTCAGGGCAGCGCTGACCTATGAGCTGATAGGCAGGCGCGACGAAGCGATGGCGGCTTTGCGACAGGCCATAGAGCGCGGCTACCCCATCAACCTGATCGAATCCGCACCCGATCTGTTGACACTACGGCGAGATGCTCGCTACCAGAAGCTACTTATTGACATGGAAAGAAATCAGAAAACATGACGTATGAAAAACCCTGGATGAAGTTATCGGTTCACTTTGATGCGGACCAAATCACCAATCAGCTCGACTATGCATTTACTTCCTGCGATGGCAGCGCCGACCCACGCCACGGCCCCTACATGGGCGGTGTGCACTTCCAGCAAGGCCAACACGTCTACCTGGAAGTCAATTGCTGTGGCACAAAGGAGAGTGGATTCACCGCATTTCAGATCGTCGATTGCTGCCTCATCAGCGTACCCCAGCTGACCCAGATCGGCCCCGATGTACCCACTCGCTACTCACTGCCATCGCCCTTCCTGCAAGCCGCTGGCGCCACGTATCAGGTGCCCCTGGATTTCGAGTCCCATGTACTGCCGCCAGACCCTGCCCTGCCCGATCTGCGCCGCATTCGCCAGGAATGGAAACACAATCTTGATGTAGGCCAAAGCAAAGGCCGATGGGAACTCTCGTTTGTGCTGACTGTACGCATCATTCGCGGCGAGCAAGACTTGCCGGAATTACGTGTCTTCAGTTTTGATCCAGAAGCATCGGTGGGTGGCCACGTCGAGATGTAATCCGTACACCACCGACAGATACTTTTCGACCAACAATTAGCAATACCGGATATCCTAGCCGCGCCACCTCCACCGGCGCGGCTTTTTCACATCCGTACGCAATACGCCGCCTCGCCCGCCGAAAGCGGTAAAATGACGGCCTTGAACCCAAGCTCCGCCACATGGCTCGGCCTTGAATGCACACAGCACCACCCACAGCCCGGCAGGCACGCCTTTCCCTGCCGCCGGACCAACGACAAAGAACACATGACCACCGTCCCAAAAGAAATCAACGCCGCCGCGGCAAAGAAAAATTCGGCTGAAAAGCTTACTCCCATGATGCAGCAATATTTAGGCATCAAGGAAAACCACCCGACGATGCTGGTCTTCTACCGCATGGGCGATTTCTACGAGCTGTTTTTCGAGGATGCGGAAAAAGCGTCGCGCCTGCTGGGCATTACCCTGACGGCACGCGGCGTGGCCAGCGGCAATCCGATCAAGATGTGCGGCGTGCCGTTTCATTCGCTCGATGGCTATTTGGCCAAGCTGGTCAAGCTGGGCGAGTCGGTGGCCATTTGCGAGCAGATCGGCGACCCGGCCACCAGCAAGGGTCCCGTCGAGCGCAAGGTCATGCGCGTGGTCACGCCCGGCACCCTGACGGATGCGGACTTGCTGCCAGAGAAGGCCGAGCGTCCGCTGCTGGCCATGTGCAGCATCACGCAGCGCAAGACGGTGACGACGGGCCTGGCCTGGCTGTCGCTGGCTAGCGGTGCTTTGAAGCTGATGGAGTTTTCCGGCGACAGCGCCACCGTGGCCGTGCGATTGCAGCAGGAACTGGAACGCATCGTGCCGGCCGAAATCTTGAGCGGCGACAATGGCAACCTGTTCGACGACTACGCGGGCACGCACATCAACCGCGTGCCGGACTGGCATTTCGACGTGGTCGGCGGCCACAAGGCCCTGCTCGATCAACTGGGCGTGGCAACCTTGACGGGCTTCGGCGCGGATGGCCTGGGCGCCGCGTTCGGCGCGGCCGGCGCGCTGCTGCGCTATGCGCAATCGACGCAGGGACGCGGACTGCAGCACGTGCGCTCTTTGACGACGGAAACGGAAAGCGAATTCATCGGCCTGGACGCGGCCACGCGCCGCAACCTGGAGCTGACGGAAACCATCCGCGGCCAGGAATCGCCTACGCTGTTCTCGCTGCTCGACCATTGCCGCACGGCCATGGGTTCGCGCATGCTGCGTCATTGGCTGCACCATGCGCGGCGCGACCAGAACGTGGCGCGCGCGCGCCATGAAGCCATCGCCGCGCTGGCGCAAAGCGAAGCGGCGGGGCCACTGGCCGCCACCCTGGCGCAAGTGCCCGACATCGAACGCATCACCACGCGCATCGCGCTGCTGTCGGCGCGTCCGCGCGACTTGGCCGCCCTGCGCGACGGCTTGCTGCAATTGCCGGCCCTGCGCGGCGACGTCGTGCGCTGCTATGGTCCTGGCCAGGGCGGCGAAACCGGTTTGCTGGCTGCCATCCACACGGCGCTGGCAACGCCCGTTGCCTGCCTGGACTTGCTGGTGCGCGCCGTGGCGCAGGAGCCGGCCGCCATGGTGCGCGACGGCGGCGTCTTCGCCACCGGTTTCGACGCCGAACTCGATGAATTGCGCGCGCTGTCGGAAAACGCGGGCCAGTTCCTGCTCGACCTGGAAACGCGCGAACGGGCGCGCACGGGCATCGCCAACCTGCGCGTCGAATACAACAAGGTGCACGGCTTCTATATTGAAGTCACGCACGGCCAGACGGACAAGGTGCCGGACGACTACCGCCGCCGCCAGACCCTGAAGAACGCCGAGCGCTACATCACGCCGGAACTGAAAGTATTCGAGGACAAGGCCCTGTCGGCGCAAGACAAGGCCCTGGTGCGCGAAAAACTGCTGTACGACCTGCTGCTGGCCGAGCTGGCGCCGCACATTGGGACCTTGCAGACCATCTCGCAAGGCCTGGCCCAGCTCGACACCCTGAATGCGCTGACGGAACATGCGCAGCAGCACAACTGGGCCGCGCCGCAACTGGTCGACGAGCCGTGCATCAACATCGTCGAAGGCCGCCACCCGGTGGTGGAAAAGCAGATCGAACGCTTCATCGCCAACGACTGCCGCTTCGTCAACGAGCGCCGCCTGCTGCTGATTACCGGCCCGAACATGGGCGGTAAATCGACCTTCATGCGCCAGGTGGCCCTGATCACCCTGCTGGCCTACGTGGGCAGCTACGTGCCGGCCGCTTCCGCCACCATCGGCCCCATCGACCGCATCTTCACGCGCATCGGCGCCACCGACGACCTGGCGGGCGGACGCTCGACCTTCATGGTGGAAATGACGGAATCGGCGGCGATCCTGAACGGCGCCACCGAGCACTCGCTGGTGCTGATGGATGAAGTGGGCCGCGGCACCTCGACCTTCGACGGCCTGGCCCTGGCGTGGGCCATCGCGCGCCATCTGATCGACAGCAGCCGCAGTTTCACCCTGTTTGCCACCCACTACTTTGAGCTGACGCAATTGCCGGACAGCCACCCTAGCGCCGCCAACGTGCATCTGTCCGCCGTCGAGCACAAGGACAGCATCGTCTTCCTGCACGCCGTGCAGGCCGGTCCCGCTTCGCAAAGCTACGGCTTGCAAGTGGCGCAACTGGCCGGCGTGCCGCAGCCCGTGATCAAGGCCGCGCGCAAGCACCTGGCGCGACTGGAAGCGCAAGCGCTCGACGCCACGCCGCAGCGCGACCTGTTCGCGCTGCCCTCCGCCGATCCGTATGCGCAAGAGGAAGAAGAGGAAGCGGCAGCGCCGCTGGCCGCACTGAACGCGGCACAGCAAGCCTTGCTCGACGCCATCGCCGACCTCGATCCCGACGCGCTCACGCCGCGCGATGCGCTGGAACAGCTGTACCAGTTGAAACGGCTGGCCGCCGCATGACCACGCGGCGCAGCATCGCTAGCCTGTGCCTGCTGGCCGCCGGCTTGCTGGCCGCCAGCCTGCCGTGGCAAGCGGCGCTGGCCGCCCAGGTCGACCAGGCCGGCTTCGAGTTTGCCGTGCTGGGCCATTCCTTCAACGCCGGGCCCGACGATGGCCCCCTGAAAAAAGCCATCGCCGACACCAGCGCCTTCAATGCCTCGTTCGTGGTGGCCACCGGTATCAAGGCCGCCAGCGAGTCCTGCAGCGACAAACTGTATGGCCAGCGCAAGGATTTGCTGGACGCCAGCGGCCCGCCGCTGATCGTCTCGCTGTCGGCCAGCGACTGGGCCAACTGCCGCAATTCGCGCGGCAGGGTCAACGCCATCGAACGCCTGAACCGCTTGCGCGACGTGTATTTCGCAGACGACCAGAGCCTGGGCCAGCGCAAGCTGACCCTGTCGCGGCTGTCATCGACGGCGAAATTCCGCAGCTATGCGGAAAACGCCCACTGGGAATACGGTGGCGTGCTGTTTGCTACCGTCAACCTGCCCGCGAACAACAACCATTTCTTGCCGGAAGCGGGACGCAACAGCGAGTTCGAAGACCGCCTGGTTGCCAACCGCTCCTGGCTGCAGCGCCTGTTCGCCATGGCGCAGCGCAAGCAGCTCGACGGCATTGTGCTGTTCTCCGATGGTGACGTGGGCGTGCTCGATGAAGACGACAATTCGCTGCTGCCCAGCTTTAGTTCGAAACAGGACGGCTTTGCCGGACCGCGCAAGCAGATCCGCACCCTGGCGAAGAAGTTCAGCGGCAAGGTCTTATTGGTCGATACGCAGCGCGATGGCGACGCGGACGGCAAGGAGGGGAAAAGTAAAAAGGCCGCAGCCAAGGCAGGCGGTCCGAAAATCAGCTGGAAAGGCAACCTGGGCCATGTCAGCATCGACAACGACTGGTCCGCCATCGCCGTACGCCCCGGCAAGACGCCATTCTTTGAGGTACGTCAACGGGCTACGCGGCCATCGGCGCAAGCAAGAGCCAAGGCGTCGACTGTGCACCGTTAATAACAGGGGCACAAACGAACAGGCCGGCATGTAGCCGGCCTGGAAGAAGCAGTATTAATGAATCGGGTGGGTGCGGAAGTGGTCGCCTTCTTCGCCTTCATCATCTTCATCGCCATGGTCATGGCCGTGTGCGCCATGCACGTGGCCATGGGCGATTTCTTCGTCGGTGGCTGCGCGCACGTCAGCGACGGTCAGCGAGAAGCGCAGCGCGATGCCGGCCAGTGGATGATTACCGTCCAGCACGACCTTGTCGTCGGCGATATCGGTGACCGTGAAGATCATCGCTTCTTCGTCCGGCGAATCGCTTTCCGGCATGCCTTCGAACTGCATGCCCACTTCCAGCGGCTCAGGCAGGCGATTGCGCGGCTCGACCTTGACAAGGGCTGGATCGTATTCACCGAAAGCATCATCCGGTTCGATCTGGATCGTGTTGGAATAGCCAACTTCCTTGCCGTCGAGCTCTTCTTCGATCTTCGGCAGGGTGTTTTCATAATCACCGTGCAGGTAGACCATCGGCTGACGGCCGTCTTCGATCAGATTGTCTTGCGCGTCTGACAGTTTGTAGTTGACAGTCACGACCGTATTTTTGGCAATCTTCATTATGCTTCCTTTCATTGTATAAGCTGGCAAATTATACCTTCACGCCGCCAACGGCAGGCGCATTCCTGCATTTCCGGTTGTTATAATGGGCGCATGAAAAAATTAACTCTCCTTGGCGATATCACGCCGGCGCAATTCCTGCGCGACTACTGGCATAAAAAACCCTTGTTGATCCGTCAAGCCGTACCCGGCTTCAAGGCGCTGTTCGATTTCAAGGCCCTGGCCGAGCTGGCCACCCTGGACCACGTCGAATCGCGCCTGGTCAGCCATGCCGATGGCCACTGGAACATGCAGCAAGGTCCGCTGACCAGCCTGCCCTCGCTGAAACAGAAGGAATGGACCCTGCTGGTACAGGGCGCCAACCTGCACAGCGCCAAGGCCGACGCCCTGCTGCGCCAGTTCCGCTTCCTGCCGGACGCGCGCCTGGACGACCTGATGGTCAGCTTTGCCACCGATGGCGGCGGCGTGGGCCCGCATTTCGATTCCTACGACGTGTTCCTGCTGCAAGGTCAGGGCAAGCGCCACTGGCGCATCGGCGCGCAGAAGGACCTGAGCCTGATCGACGGTTTGCCGCTGAAAATCCTCAGCAACTTCACGCCCGACGAAGAATTCACCCTGGAACCGGGCGACATGCTGTATCTGCCGCCCCACTACGCGCACGACGGCGTGGCCATCGGCGATTGCCAGACGTATTCGATCGGTTTCCGCTCGCCCACGTTCCAGGAACTGGGCGAAGCTTTCCTGCAATTCATGGCCGACTCGATCGACTTGCCAGGCATCTACAGCGATCCCGACTTGAAAGCATCGGGCAAGCCGGCGGAAATCCCCCGTGAAATGCTCAGCACCATCACGGAAGAAATGAACAAGGTGCGCTTCACGGAAGAAGACGTGACCATCTTCCTGGGCGAGCACCTGTCCGAACCGAAGCACAATGTGTTTTTCACGCCGCTATCCAAGCCGCTGACGGTGGGCCGCTTCGCGGACGCCGCACAGAAAAAGGGCGTCGTGTTGTCGCGCAAGACCCTGATGCTGTATCGTGGCAAGAATGTCTTCATCAATGGCGAATCGTTTGCCATTGGCAAGGCCGATAAAACGGCCCTGGAAACCCTGGCCAACGAACGCGCCCTCGATGGCGCCGCCGTGGCCCAGGCTTCCGATGACGTGATGGATGCCTTATATACTTGGTATCAGGATGGCTGGATCGAACTGGCCTGAATGAATGGGGCGTAGCAAAGTGGTATTACAGCAGGTGAAATATCAGCATCTGTGTTGGCGCAATAAAACATATTATTTCTATATCGTTTTGTCGCGCTTTCGCAAATCGCTTACACTTGCTTGCAATTTGCTTCGGCAAATATTGCGATATCACAAAATAGTTGCGAATTTGCCTCTTGCTCCTATTGCGACGCACCAAAAATCGCTATAATATTCGGTTAGGAAGTTTCCGTTGTCTGGCAGGCACCACCTGGTACGAAAAGCCTTCGAAGACGACCTAACGAGCGATAATTACCGGTAATTATTCATCGCAACAATATTGATTTATTTTTTGAAATAATTAAGGAAAACAAATGAAAAAATCCCTGCTGATCGCCTCCCTGATGGTTGTTGCTCTGGCTGCTTGCAGCAAAAAAGAAGAAGCTCCTGCACCAGCACCAGTAGTTGAAACCCCAGCACCAGCACCAGCAGTTGAAGCTGCTCCAGCTGCTGCTGCTGACGCTGCTGCTTCGGCCGCTACCGACGCTGCTGCTGCTGCTTCGGCTGCCGCTTCGGCCGCTACCGACGCTGCTTCGGCTGCTTCGGCTGCTGCATCGGCTGCTAAGTAATTTAGCACCCTGCACTAGAGAAAGCCGACCTTCGGGTCGGCTTTTTTGCGTCCGGCGTTTTATCCGTAGGATATAACGCCGGACGCAGGCAATAAAAAAGGCTGGCCCCGTTTCCCGGGCCAGCCTTTTTAATGCGCGGCAGGTTTTACGACCTGCCGCTATCACCCTGCTTATTTCAGCTGCTCGTTCAGCAAGCCCAGGATCTTCTCGGCCACTGGCGAGACGTCCGGCTGGCCTTCGTTGCTGAGGATGCTGACCAGGCTGGTCGAACCATTGCCGGCCTTGACGAGGACGCGGTAGCGCTGCGCTTCCTTATCCTTGTCGGACGACGAACCCCAGCTGAACAGTTTCGAGAAGAAACCATCTTTCTTGACCGCGTCCGGATCGACGTAACGCACGAAATACGTGCCTTGCGTACGGTCGCGGTCTTCCACGGTGAAGCCAACGCGGTCCAGCGCCAGGCCGACACGGCGCCAGGCGCGGTCGAAACCTTCATCGACTTCGATGCCGCGCGCCGGCGTGGCGGCGTCGCCCACCAGCTTGGCGTGCAGCGGCTGCACGATGGCGCCATCGACGGCTGTCTTCGCTTGCGCATCGTCGCTGGCCGCACCCAGGCGCGTCATCAGCTTGGCCAGGAATTGCGCTTCCAGGCCAGGATCGTTCGGACGCGCGGTCCAGGTGGTGGTTTCCTTGTCGCGCCCCGTGACAACCTCTTCCACGCCACGGTGGCTGATGTAGATCTCGGTCGAACCATCGGCCAGACGTTCCACGCGGGTGCGGAACTTGTCTTTTTCACCGGTCGAGTACATCGAATCGAAAGCCTTGCCGATGGTGTTGCGGATAAAGTCTTGCGGCAACTTGGCGCGGTTTTCGTTCCACTCGGTTTCCATGATGCCAGCCGTGGGCTGGTCGATGGCGACGGTAAAGCCCGAATCTTCCCAGAATTGCTTGAGTTGCGGCCACAGCACTTCAGGCGACTGCTTGACGACCAGCCAGCGCTGGTTGCCCGCGCGCTCGACCTTCACGCCACCTGCCGTGACAGGCACGACACCCACCACGCCGTCGGCGCCCACGATGACGGGCGCGCCGGCCGTGGCATTGCGCTGCGCGTTGTAGCCGGAAGCCGTGGCCACGCCATTTTTTGCATCCGGCAAGGAGTAACGGTTGTCCTGCTGCAATTGCGTCAGGTCAGGCGGCACGTCCAGGGTGCTGGCTTTCTTGACCGACTTGTAGTCGACCTTGTCGCCACCGACTACCGAACTGATCATGCCACAGCCCGCGAGGCTGGCTGCGACGGCGCCGATGACGATGCCGCGGACGGCGATGGTGGCAGGCGCCGATTGGGTTTTCTTGCAATTAGTCATGTCGTAACTGGATAAGAAGCTAAGTAGCAGCTGGAATCAGGGAAGGTCCGGACTGGTCAAGCCCGGGCTTAAAGTTCGGCTTAAGACAGGATGCCAGCGTCGCGCAAGGCATCGCGCACGGTGGCATGGCAATTTTCAGCCAGCGGTACCAGTGGCAAGCGTATGCCGGCTGGCATCAGGCCCATTTCGGCCAGCGCCCATTTGACGGGCACCGGGTTGGGCTCGACAAACAATTTCTGGTGCAGAGGAAAAACTTTGTTATTGATGGCAATCGCCGTGGCGCGCTCGCCCGCCATGGCTGCGACGCACAGTTCGTGCATGGCGCGCGGCGCGACGTTGGCCGTCACGGAGATGTTGCCGTGGCCGCCGCAGAACATCAGCGCCATGGCCGTCGGATCATCGCCCGAGTACACGGCGAAGTCGGCCGGCACGAGGCGCAGCAGGTCGATGCCACGGCCGATATTGCCGGTCGCATCTTTCACGCCGACGATATTCGGGATGGCGGACAGGCGCACGATGGTCTCGTTGCTCATGTCGGCAACCGTGCGGCCAGGCACGTTGTACAGGATGACGGGAATGTCGACGGCTTCGGCGATGGCCTTGAAGTGCTGGTACATGCCTTCCTGGGTAGGACGGTTGTAGTACGGCACCACTTGCAGGACAGCATCGGCGCCCGCTTCTTTCGCGTAGCGCGTCAGTTTGATGGCCTCGGCCGTGGAGTTGCCTCCGGCGCCGGCGATGATAGGAATGCGTCCCTTGGCATGTTCGACGGTCAACTGGATCAGTTCGCAGTGCTCTTCCACGCTGACTGTTGCCGATTCGCCCGTCGTGCCAACGATGACGATGCCGTCCGTACCCTCGGCGATATGCCAGTCGATCAGCTTGCGCAGACCTGGAAAGTCCAGACTGCCGTCTGCGTGCATCGGGGTGACGATTGCTACAATGCTGCCCTTGATCATAGTAAGTTTATAGCGCCGATAAATAAAACAACGATTGTAGCGGATAGCCCGCGCCTGTGGTGCATTCTGACATAGTATGGCCGCTCAAAACGTCGGCAGCAGGGCTGCCAACCGTGGAAAATCCGGCCGGACGGCACAAATTCGTTGCACCAGAGCAGCTTTTGGCTGTTCCACGCGCCCATCCTCATACGCTACCACACGCAAGCCGTGCTGCACCGCCCAGGTCAGCATTTCGCCTTCCTTCAGCAGGAATTTCGGGTTCGACGGTTTGCCGAATTGCTCATTGCCTTCAGCGAACGTTTCGTACAGCAGCACGCCATCGGGCGCCAGGCTGGCAATCATGGCTTCCAGCAGCGGCCGGTGCAGGTAATTGGTGACGACGATGCCGGCAAAGCGGCCGGGGGCGAACGGCCACACGGCGCCCGGCGCTTCCAGGTCCACCAGCGAGGTGGTGATGCCCGTGCCGGCCGCCTTTTCCAGCATTTCCGGATCATGGTCGAGCGCGATCACGGGGTGGCCCAGGCTCACCAGGTGGCGCGCATGGCGGCCTGCGCCGCACGCAAGGTCCAGCACTTCGCCGCCCGGGATCAGGGGCGCCCAGCGGCGCACCCAGCCCGAAATCGCTTCAGTTTCTATTGTTGGTTCAATTACTTGCATCGGTACTTCCATCAATTATTTGCGTACTTCCAGTTGCGTGCATCAAGTCAACAGGGCCGTCAGGGGCGTGACCAGGGTGACAAAAATGCCTATGACAAATTCGATCGCCGCCAGCAAGGCGCGGTTCAAGATGCCCGTGTACATCAGCAGCACCAGGGCGCCGAACACATACAGGCTGTAGCGCTCGATGCTGGCATAAGGACGCGCCAGCTGCATCGGCAGCAAGCCCGTCATGATGCGTCCGCCATCGAGTGGCGGCACGGGAATCAGGTTAAAGACAAACATGGCCGCATTGACGCTGACGCCGGCGCCCGCCATCTTGCGGAAAAACATGCCCATTTCCGTCGGCGGCAGGATGCTAAGGACGACAAAGGCGATCATCCAGCCCAGGCCCATGACGAAATTGGCACCAGGGCCGGCAAACGCCACCCAGGCCATCTGCTTCTTCGGATTGCGCAGGCGGCTGAAATCGACGGGCACCGGCTTGGCATAGCCAAACGGTACCTGGATCGTGAAATACAGTATCAAGGGCAGCAAGATCGTACCGAAAGGATCGATATGCCGGATGGGATTGAGGCTCAGCCTGCCCTCGTTCGAAGCCGTGGGGTCGCCGAAATAGCGGGCGGCGTAGCCGTGCGCCGCCTCATGCAGGGAAATGGCAAACAGCACCGGCACCAGGTACACCGCAACGGTCTGGACTATCGTATTGAAATCGCTCATGACCGCGATTCTACCAGAGGCGAACCAGGCCCTTTCTTACGTTGTCATTAAGAACAGGTGAAGATCGGCGCCATAACGGGCACCCGATGCCCCTCTACAAGCCCAGCACGGCCGGGTCACCGCGTCCCACGCGCACCACCTCCGGCTCCGGCCCCGTCAGGTCGATCACGGTACTGGGGCCATGTGCGCAGACGCCGCCATCGATGATCAGGTCGACCAGTTTTTCCAGGCGTTCACGGATGGTGTCGGCATCCGTCAGGCTGTCTTCGTCGCCGGGCAGGGTCAATGTCGCGCCCAGCAGTGGCTGGCCCAGCTCTTCCAGCAGGCATTGCACGATGCGGTGCTGCGGCACACGCAGGCCGATGGTCTTGCGCGATGGATGACTGAGACGGCGCGGCACTTCCTTGGTCGCTTCCAGGATGAAGGTGTAGGCACCCGGCGTGGCCGCCTTGAGCAGGCGGAACTGGCGGTTGTCGACCCTGGCGTAAACGCCCAGCTCGCTCAAGTCGCGGCACAGCAGGGTCAGGTGATGCTTTTCATCCACGCCACGGATGCGGCGCAGGCGCTCGACGGCGCCCTTGTCGTCGAGCTGGCACACCAGCGCGTAGCAGGAGTCGGTGGGCAAGGCCACGACGCCGCCGGACTGGATGATTTGCGCCGCCTGCTTGATCAGGCGCAATTGCGGATTCTCTGGGTGTATATGAAAAAATTGACTCATGTGTAAGCGTTCTGGCGAACCAGCTTGTTAAGTTAGCATTATTGTACGCCGCGCAGCGCGGCAATACGTTGTTCGAGCGGCGGATGGGTGGCGAACAGTGCGCCCCAGCCGCCATTGCCGCCGCTGATGCCCAGCGCCTGCATCGATTGTGGCAGTTCGCCCGGCTGCACGCCGCCCAGGCGGGCCAGCGCATGCATCATCGGCGTCGGGCTGCCCAAGAGCTTGGCCGAACCGGCGTCGGCACGGAATTCGCGCTGACGCGAGAACCAGGCCACGATGATGGAGGCGAGCAGGCCGAAGATCACTTCGCACACCATGACGGTGACGAAATAGCCGATGCCGCGTCCGCCGCCTTCGCGGTTGTTATTTTTCAGCAGTACATTGTCGACAAAGAAACCCACCACCCTGGCCATGAAGACGACGAAGGTATTCACCACGCCCTGGATCAGGGTCAAGGTGACCATGTCGCCATTCGCGACGTGGGCGATCTCGTGGCCCAGCACGGCTTCGACTTCATCGCGGTTCATGCTTTGCAGCAAGCCCGTGGAGACGGCCACCAACGCCGAATTTTTGAACGCGCCCGTGGCAAACGCATTCGCGTCACCGTCGTAGACAGCCACTTCCGGCATGCCGATGCCGGCCCGCTCGGACAGCGCGCGCACGGTATTGACCAGCCACAATTCGGTCGAGGAAGTAGGATTATCGATGACGCGCGCGCCCGTGCTCCACTTGGCCATAGGCTTGCTGATCAACAGGGAAAAGATCGAACCCGTGAAACCCACCACCAGCGAAAACACCAGCAGGCTGCCCAGGTTCAGCGTGCTGCCGCGCGCCGGATTGCCCACGCCCAGCAAACTGAGCACGAGCGACAGCACCAGCATCACGGCCAGATTGGTTGCAATAAAAAGGACGATACGTTTCATGGGCGATGGCTCCGAAAAACAATAATAACTAAAAGATAAGTATGCGGTCGCGACTTTTCAAGCCCTGCGCACATCCTGCACTTAATGCCTAAGAAAATCGTCGCGAGCGGATGTGAATT
Organism: Janthinobacterium salmonicoloratum; assembly: GCF_051380845.1. Lineage (NCBI taxonomy): Bacteria > Pseudomonadati > Pseudomonadota > Betaproteobacteria > Burkholderiales > Oxalobacteraceae > Janthinobacterium > Janthinobacterium salmonicoloratum. Next base: position 1,694,878 of record NZ_JBNYXV010000001.1, read on the forward strand.
GTGGCCGAGAAGCGGAGCTGTGCTAAAGCACAGTGAGCATCGCAGGCCGCAAGTCGCGCCGCGCAGTAGATTTTCGACGGCATTAAAACCAGTCGTGCCAGATGGGTGTTACGTTGGCTGGTAAGGGCGGCAGCTTGGCAAAATCCACGCGCGATTCGCCCGGCGCATGGAAATCCGTGCCGCGCGAGGCGAGGAAGCCGTAGGCGTTGGCCAGCTGCGCGTATTCGGGATACTGGTCCGGACTGTGGCTGCCCGTGACGACTTCGATGGCCACGCCGCCGAGCTGCTTGAATTCATCGAACAGCACGCCTTGCGCCATGTCGCTGAAGCGGTAGCGGCCCGGATGGGCGATGACGGCCACGCCGCCCGCGCCGCGTATCCAGCCCACAGCTTCGGCCAGGGTGGCCCAGCGGTGCTCGACATAGCCCGGCTTGCCTTCCGACAGGTATTTCTTGAACACGTCGGGGATATTCGCGCACTTCCCCGTTTCCACGATGTAGCGGGCAAAGTGCGTGCGCGACATCAGGTCCGGGTTGCCGACGAATTTCAAGGCCCCTTCATAGGCATCGGGGATGCCGGCCAGGTCCAGCTGACGGGCGATTTCGCGGCCGCGCGCGTCGCGCCCGGAGCGCGTCTGGTGCAAGCCCTGCACGAGACCCGGATTGTTTTCATCGACTTGCAAGCCCACGATGTGCACGGTTTCGCCGGCCCAGGTGATGGAAATTTCCACGCCGGCCACGAAACGCATGCCCAGATCCAGCGCGGCCGCGCGCGCGGCGGCGACACCGGACACTTCATCGTGGTCCGTCAGCGCCCACACGTCGACGCCAGCGCGGTGAGCGTACGCAGCCACGGCGGCAGGCGCGAGGACGCCGTCGGAAATATTCGAATGACAATGCAGGTCGACTTTAAGCATGTGAAAACAATACCCTGCACGGGCTCAGCATGGAAGAAGTTTTCATTGTACGCTGCTTGTCAAATAGCGCTGCAGCGTTCCCGACACACATCAGGCCAAAAATGCTTCCACCAGCCGTGCCAGTGCTTGCGGCTGGTCATGATGCAACATGTGGCCCGCGTCCAGCATCATTTCGCAGCGCACATCCTTGATGCAGGCCAAACGCCGGTCGATTTCAATCCTTGCCTCTTCCTTTGGCCCCATCCATTGCCACATATTCGTGTCATCGGCTTCCACCCACAGCACGGGCGCCGTGATGCGGCGCCAGCACGCCATCACTTCTTCCACCTGGTACAGGATGGGATTGACCCTCTTGTGCTGCGGGTCGCCCATGATGTCCCACTCGCCCGCCTCGTTCTGCGCCGACCAGTGTTCGGCCAGAAACGCCGCGCGGTCGTCCGGCAAGCGCGGATTGGTCTTTTGCAGGCGCTCAGCCACGGCGCGCTGCGAAGGATAGCTGCGCATGGCGGGCGGCTCGCGCAATTCATCGAGCCACTTGGCGTAGCGGCCCGGCGCCTGCTCCGGTTTGGTCGCCATCATGCCGAAGCCTTCCAGGTTGATGAAACGGCTGATGCGCTCGGGCCGCACGCCCGCGTACAGGCCGGCCACGTTGGCGCCCATGCTGTGGCCCAGCAGGTTGACGGGAGAGTCCGGCGAATAATGCAGCAGCATGGCATCCAGGTCCGCCAGATAGTCGGGGAACCAGTAGGTGTCCGATTGCGTGTAGTCGCTGAGGCCAAAGCCGCGCCAGTCGGGCGCGATCACGTGCCAGTCGCCAGCTAACTCGTCGACGACGAACTGGAACGAAGCGGCCACGTCCATCCAGCCGTGCACCATGAACAGGATGGGCGCCCCTTCGCGGCCCCAGTGGCGCACATGCGTGCGTGCGCCGCGGATGTTGATGAATTCGGAACGGGAAAGTTTCATGGGTTTCATCTCATTGCCTGCCTTGAAAGTGGCGCAGATGGCGCCACATGCTGTGTCTGTAGATAGTGCGGATATAAAAGTACGACCGTTCGATAATTATACCGGATTGGCGCTCGGCATCAGGACTTGTGCTGCAACAGCGTAAAATAGCGTACGCAGCACAGTAAAACTTCAGCGTCCGGCCGTGCCCGGCGCTTCCACCACCGCCACAGGCTAACGATGACACTCTACCAATTGGGCGCCGATGCGCCGCAGATTGATGCTTCCGCTTTTGTTGCCGACACGGCCAATGTGATCGGCAAGGTGACCCTGGAAGCGAATACCTCCGTATGGTTCGGCGCCACCATTCGCGGCGACAACGAACGCATCACCGTGGGCGCCAACAGCAATGTGCAGGAGGGCGCCGTGCTGCATACGGACCCGGGCTACCCGCTGGACATCGGCCAGAACGTCACCATCGGCCACCAGGCGATGTTGCATGGCTGCACAATTGGCGATGGCGCCCTGATCGGCATCCAGGCCGTGATCCTGAACGGCGCGAAGATCGGCAAAGGGTGCCTGGTCGGCGCGGGCGCACTGGTCACGGAAGGCAAGGAATTTCCCGACAATATGCTGATCATCGGCTCACCGGCGAAAGCCGTGCGCGCCCTGACGGCAGACGATATCACCAAGCTACAAGGCAACGCCGTGAACTATGTGCAACGCGGCCTGCTATTTAATACGCAACTCAAGAAGATTGGATAAGAGAATGACGACTGAAACCACGGGCGCAGTCAGCGCAGCCCTTACCGGCCAGGATACCCTGCAAAAATTTATTTTCGACAACGCCGCCGTGCGCGGCCAGTTCATCGATGTTTCCCACACCTGGCAGGAAGTGGTGTCGCGCCACGCCTACCCGACGGCCGTGAAAAAAGTGCTGGGCGAAATGGTGGCTGCCGCCGCCCTGCTGTCGGCCAACCTGAAATTCAACGGCTCCATCATCATGCAAATCCATGGTGACGGCCCCGTGCGCCTGATGGTAGTCGAGTGCGACTCCGACCTGCGCCTGCGCGCCACGGCCAAGCTGGACCCGGACGCCACCATTGCCGACATCGCCACCGTACCGCAATTGCTCAACGCCACGGGCAAGGGCCGCTTCATCATCACCCTGGACCCGGCCGACAAGGTGCCAGGCCAGCAACCGTACCAGGGCATCGTGCCGCTGGACGGCGACGACATGGCGACCGTGATCGAAAACTACATGTTGCGCTCGGAACAGCTCGACACGCGTCTGTGGCTGGCCACGGATGACACCGTCTCGCGCGGCCTGCTGCTGCAAAAGCTGCCGCACCATGGCGGCAAGGCTGAAGCGACGCCAGTGTCGGAAGAAGATGCGCTGGACACGTGGCACCGCGCCGTGATGCTGGCGTCGACCCTGAAAGAGGAAGAAATCCTCGCCACCGACATCGAGACCCTGATGCAGCGCTTGTTCTGGGAAGAAACGATCCGCGTCTTCGATCCGTTACACCCGAGCTTCCATTGCAGCTGCACACGCGAAAAAGTGGGCAATATGCTCAAGATGCTGGGCGAGGAAGAAGTCAACAGCACCCTCGATGAAGTGGGACAAGTGGGCGTGAACTGCGATTTCTGCGGCCAGCACTACGAATTCGACAAGGTCGATTGCGCGCAGCTGTTCATCACGGATGCGCCAGCGGAAGTCTTGATTCCTCCCGCAGCGAGCATTAACTAAGCATTACAGTTTCGCCATAATCCCCGCGCCGCCCCTCAGGCGGCGCAGTTGTTTCCACTGTCATCGTTCCGTCATCAGTTCGTCATCAGCCCGTCACGCGCCGCCGTTACGCTGCGCAGCTTGTATTACTTCCCACTTCCCACAGGCTGATGATGACCACCCACTTGACGCTGGCCCTGCGCCGCCATTCCTTCCATGTTTTGCTGGGCGCCTGCGCCGCAGGCCTCTCCCTGCCGGCGCTGGCGCAAACGGCCGTCGCCGCCGCCGTGGCGTCCGCCGCCACCGACATGGCTGCTGCCCCGGCGGCCGACGACAATGCGACTATGACCACCGTGGAGATTTCCTCGCGCAAGACGCGTTCCTCGGTTGCCCTGAGCAAGAATGAAATCCAGAAAATCCTGCCCGGCACGAATCCCCTGAAAGCCTTGCAAACCTTGCCCGGCGTCAGCTTCCAGACGGCTGATCCTTGGGGCAATAACGAGCAAAACCTGTCGCTGTTCGTGCATGGTTTTTCCGGCCAACAACTGGGCTACACCATGGATGGCGTGCCGCTCGGTGACCAGCAGTACGGCAACTACAACGGCCTGTCGCCGCAGCGCGCCGTGATCAGCGAAAACGTGCGCAGCGTCGTGCTGTCTTCGGGCGCCGGCGACCTGGCCACGGCGTCGACCAGCAACCTGGGCGGCACCATCGAAACCTATTCCAGCGACACGCTGGCCACGCAAGGCGCCAGCGTGCAGCAAACCGTGGGCAGCCACCGCACCTCGCGCACGTTCGCCCGCTACGACACGGGCGCCTTCGGCGACGGCAGCAGCGCCTATTTTTCCATCCTGCACCACGAAGCGCGCGCCTGGGACTTCGATGCGCGCCAGGGCGGCGACCAGTTCAACGCCAAGTACGTCAACCGCAGCGACGCAGGCAAGCTGACCCTGTTCTTCAACTACTCGGACAAGATCGAGCCGAACGAAGACAGCACCGTGCACGTGGCGGGCGAGACGAGCGCGCCGTACACGCGGCCCTTCCTGTATCCGGACTTCAAGGCGGCCCTGAACTATTTGTCGCCGACGGGCGCCACGCCTGCCGCCGACGGCAACAATTACCGCAATTACTACAGCGATGCGCAGCGCACCGATTACCTGGCCTACGCCAAGTTCGACGCCAACTTGTCCGAAGGCACGACGTGGTCGAACCAGGTGTATTACCACAAGGATGACGGCGCGGGCGTGGTGGCCGGCCCCATCGGCGTGGCCGGCTTGCCTGGCCTGTTCAGCGTGTACTACCCGAAACAGAACCTGAAACAGGTGTTCGGCAACTCGGGTTACGCCGTGCGCACGACGGAATACGACATCAAGCGGGGCGGCTTCATTTCCACCCTGCGCAAGGAAATCGGCGAGCATCAGCTGGAAGCGGGCCTGTGGCTGGAACAGAACCGCTCGTCCGCCTACCGCCGCTGGTATGCGCTGGACGTCAACAACCCGACCTCGCCGTATGACCGCCCCAGCAATCCCCTGATCACGCAGTACGGCAGCGAGATCGACAACAAGGTGGTGCAGCTGCACTTGCAGGATGAATGGCGCATCCGTCCCGATATCGCCCTGCAAGCGGGCTTCAAGTCCAGCCTGCAGTTTGCCGATGGCCAATTCCCCGTGCAGCCGGCCAAGGGCGCCATTTCCGGTGGCTCGACGGCCTTGCCGGTCGGCACCATCAACACGAAAAAATGGTTCTTGCCGCAAGTGGGCGCGCGCTGGGATTTCACGCCGCAAGACCAGCTGTACTTCAATATCCAGAAAAACATGCGCCAGTTCGTCACCTATGGCGGCGGCGGCGCCTCGCCATGGAGCTTGTCGAGCCAGGCGGCCTTCGACCTGTTCAAGCGCGATGCCAAGCCGGAAACGGCCCTCACCTATGAAGTGGGCGTGCGCGGCAGCCATGCACTGAACCTGGGTGCCATCACGGCCATCGATGGCCAGGTCAACGTCTACCACGTCGATTTCAGCAACCGTTTGCTGCAGATCAGCCCGACACCCGTGATTTCCTCCATCATCGGTGGCAACCCCGTGCTGGCCAACGTGGGCAGCGTGCGCACGGACGGCATCGATATCGCCGGCACCGTTCACTTCGGCAATAATTTTTCGTTCTACAATGCCCTGTCGTACAACCGCTCGCAGTACGCGGACAATTACAACAATGGCGCCGCGCTGGTGCTGACGGCAGGCAAGAACGTGCCAGGCTCGCCGGAATGGCTGAACAAGTTCGTGGCCTCGGCCACCTTGGGCGATATCGAAGTACAGCTGACGGGAGACTATGTGGGCAAGCGCTACGCGACGTACACCAACGATTTGTCCGTCCCCAGCTATTTCCTGATGGGCCTGGGCGTGTCGGGCAAGCTGCCAGCCATGGCCAGCTGGCTGAAAAACCCGCGCTGGAGAGTCAACGTCAGCAACCTGGCCAACCGCGAAGGATCGCTGAACGTGGTGGTGGGCGCGGCCGACAAGACGTACAACACCTTCCCGATCGCCCCGCGCCAGGGCTTTTTGACCTTGACGGCAGATTTCTGATGCGCGCTCCGCATCTCGCCCCTGTCTTGCCGCAACGGCATTTTTCACGCCGCAGCTTCGTCCGCGCGGCCGCCGGCGGCCTGGCCCTGGCCGCCGCGCCCGGCTTTGCCGCCGGCCTGCTGGCCCCGCCTCCCGCGCGTCCTCTCGTGTTCGCCCACCGGGGCGCCAGCGCCCTGCGCCCCGAGCATACGCTGGCGTCGTACGCCAAGGCCATCCTCGACGGCGCCGACTACGTCGAGCCGGACCTGGTCGCCACGCGCGACGGCATCCTCGTGGCGCGCCATGAAAGCAATCTGATCGACACCACCGACGTGGCGCGCCGGCCTGAATTTGCCAGCCGGCGCGGCAAGAAGCTGGTCGACGGCGAATGGCACGAAGGCTGGTTTGTCGACGACTTCACCCTGGCGGAACTGAAAACCCTGCGCGCCATCGAACGGCTGCCGAAAGTACGCACCGGCAACACCTTATACGATGGACAATTCCAGATCCCGACCTGGGAAGAAATCATCGATTTTGTTGCAGCGCAATCGGCCGCCAGCGGCCGCATCATCGGCCTCGTGCCCGAGCTGAAAAGCTCGACGTACTTCCGCGATGCGGGCCTGGCGCTGGAAGACCGTTTCCTGTCGACCATGCTGGCGCACGAATACACGCGCCGCGCGCCGATCGAGATCCAGTCCTTCGAAGTGGCGAATTTGAAATACCTGCGCGAGAAGCTGGGACGGCGCGCCAACGTGCGCCTGATGCAGCTGGTGGTGGGCGGCGATATCCGCCCGATCGACGTGGCCAAGGCGGGCGGCAAGCTGACGTTCGGCCAGATGACGACGCCGGCCGGCCTGCGCGACATCGCCGCCTACGCGGACGTGGTGGCGCCGCCCACGCGAGGCGTCATCCCGCTGGGCGCCGACCAGCGCCTGGCCAAGCCCACGTCCATCGTCGACGATGCGCACCAGGCGGGCTTGCTGTTGCACACCTGGACCTTCCGTCCGGAAAACCGTTTCCTGGCGGCCGACTTCCGCGACGGCAATGGCGAAAATGCGCGCAACGAAGCCGGTTCCGTAGCGGAAATGCGCCGCTACATCGAAACGGGACTGGACGGTTTTTTCAGCGACGATCCGGGTTTGGGACGCATCGCCGCCGGATAAACATTTCGTAACAAATTCATTTTCAGGGCGTGGCCAATGGCTACGCCCTTATTATTCGTTTCTTGAATTTCTGAAATTGGAATTTCGAATTGGACGCATATCGCAAACTCTATTATTGTGCAATGCAACAACAGACCATTCATGGAGGGCATATGTCCACTTTTACCAACACCTACAGCAACGACAACGATAACTATTTCAGCAACCTGGGCCGCGCCACGCGCGCCTTCCTGGGCGCCCTGCTCGCTTCCAAGCCGTACAGCGAACTGGCACAGAAGGAAGTCATCGCCACCACGACGACCAGCGCCGATGACGAGCGCTATGTGCGCCCAAGCAAGAGCGATTTCGCCCTGCTGAACTCGGAAGCGAACCGCTACGAAAAGCTGATGCCGAATCTGGCTTCGGAACTGCGCTTCCTGGCCTCGCGCGGATAAAAAAACGCCCATGCCGGCGTTGCCTGCGCCTCGCCGTACGTTCGTACTGTCTTCGGCTTGGCGCCTGGCCCTGGACGTTTTTTACTTCACTATTTATTGACAAGGAATTTTTATGATGTTTCTCGAAACCGCACTGATCGCTGTTGCCGTCGTGGTCACCGGCATCCATTTCTACCTGATCACGACCGGCAAAGCCCGTTTCTGATCGACAAGCAGCAAGGCAATAGCACCACGCCGCACTATGCGGCCAGTCGTGTGTAGCAGTACAGAGTAGCAATACAAGGTAGTAAGGTGATATGTCAGCCTGGCAATCGGTCCAGGCTGGCAAATGGGAAGTAATCCGTACTCAGTGGGGCGCAGCAGCGTCCACCGGCGTTTCCAGCAGTGGCGGGGTCTGGCCTTTGCGCACGATCTGCACGAAAATCTCATTCTGTTTGACCATGCCCAGCTCATAGCGGGCACGCTCTTCGACGGCGCCCGTACCATCCTTCAGGTCGCGCACTTCGGATTCGAGCTTGGCGTTTCGCGCCTTCAATTCCATATTCTTTTTATTGGCCACCGCCACTTGGGCTTCCATGTCGGCAACACGCAGCCAGCCGCCTTTACCCAGCCAGAGGGGAAATTGAATCAACAGCAGCAGGGCTGCCAGGGCGAGCGTAATCAGGCGCATGGGGCATTCAGTTAAAAAACCGGCCGGATATCTCCGGCCGGCCAGTGGGTTTTACATCAGCTTACTTCAGATTATAGAACGCATCGCGGCCAGGGTAGCTGGCGATGTCGCCCAGGTCTTCCTCGATACGCAGCAGCTGGTTGTACTTGGCCATGCGATCCGAACGCGACATCGAGCCGGTCTTGATCTGCAGGGCGTTCGTGGCAACGGCAATATCGGCGATGGTCGAATCTTCCGTTTCGCCCGAGCGGTGCGAAATGACGGCCGTGTAACCGGCGCGCTTGGCCATTTCGATGGCGGCGAAGGTTTCCGTCAGGGTACCGATCTGATTGATCTTGATCAGGATCGAGTTGGCGATGCCTTTCGAGATGCCTTCTTTCAGGATCTTGGTGTTGGTGACATACAGGTCGTCGCCGACCAGTTGCACTTTCTTGCCCAGTTCCGCCGTCAGGATCGCCCAGCCATCCCAGTCGCCTTCGTGCATCGCGTCTTCGATCGAGATGATCGGGTACTTGTCGCACCAGGTCGCCAGCAGGTTGGTGAACTCGGTGGCCGTCAGGCTCAGGCCTTCGCCTTCCATTTCGTACTTGCCGTCCTTGTAGAACTCGGACGCGGCGCAATCGAGGCCGATGGCGATCTGCGTGCCTGGCTCGTAGCCCGCTTCTTCGATGGCCTGGATGATCAGCTTGATGGCTTCTTCATGGTTGGCCAGCGATGGTGCGAAACCGCCTTCGTCGCCCACGTTGGTATTCAGGCCCTTCTTGTGCAGGATCTTTTTCAGCGTGTGAAATACTTCCGAGCCGTAACGGACGGCTTCCTTGAACGACGGGGCGCCCACGGGAATGATCATGAATTCCTGGATGTCCAGGTTGTTGTCGGCGTGCGCGCCGCCGTTGATGACATTCATCATCGGCACTGGCATCTGCATGGCGCCCGAACCGCCGAAATAGCGGTACAGCGGCAAGCCGGCTTCTTCGGCGGCAGCCTTGGCCACGGCCATCGAGACGGCCAGGATGGCGTTGGCGCCCAGGCGCGATTTGTTTTCCGTGCCGTCCAGGTCGATCAGGGTACGGTCCAGGAAAGCCTGTTCATTGGCGTCCAGGCCCATGATGGCTTCGGAGATTTCGGTATTGATGTTTTCGCATGCTTGCAGCACGCCCTTGCCGAAGTAGCGCTTGGCGTCGCCATCGCGCAATTCCACGGCTTCGCGCGAACCCGTCGAGGCACCCGACGGCACGGCCGCACGGCCCATTACGCCCGATTCCAGCAACACATCGCATTCGACGGTAGGGTTACCGCGCGAGTCCAGGATTTCGCGACCGATAATATCAACAATAGCACTCATGTCATTCTCCAAAGTTAAGCGTAACAGGGGCTGCACACTGCGTTCTGATGCGCAATAGCACAAAGGGGGCAAAGAAACTCCCGGCGGGAACGATCTGGCCGGGAGCTGTCTTACAGGTAATACTGTCGCGATCGACCGCGTTATTCCGCAGCGGCGTTGGCTTCTTTGTGCGCCAGCGCTGCCTTGATGAACGAGGTAAACAACGGATGGCCGGTGCGTGGCGTCGACTTGAACTCAGGATGGTATTGCACGCCCATATACCATGGGTGGGAATTTTCACCCGTGCGTGGCAATTCCATGATTTCGCACAAATCTTCGCTCGGCGTGCGGGCCGAGACGATCAGGCCAGCCGTTTCGACACGGGCCAGGTAGTGATTATTGGCTTCGTAGCGATGACGGTGACGCTCGGTCACCACGCTGCCGTAGATCTCGGCGGCGAGGGTGCCCGGATTGACGGCGCAGGTCTGCGCGCCCAGGCGCATGGTACCGCCCAGGTCCGAGTTTTCATCGCGCAACTCGACTTTACCATCGTGGTTTTGCCACTCATTGATCAGTGCAACGACAGGTTGATCCGTATCAAGGTCGAACTCGGTCGAATTCGCGTTCGGCATGCCTGCCTTGTTGCGCGCGTATTCGATCAGGGCCACTTGCATGCCCAGGCAGATGCCCAGGTACGGGATCTTGTTTTCACGGGCGAACTGGGCGGCCTTGATCTTGCCTTCCACGCCGCGCTTGCCGAAGCCGCCCGGTACCAGGATGGCATCGTACTTGGCCAGGTTGTCGCAACCCGTCGTTTCGATTTCTTCCGAATCGATGTACTCGATGTTGACGCGGCTTTCCGTGTGGATGCCAGCGTGGCGCAGCGCTTCGATCAGCGACTTGTACGACTCGGTCAGCTCGACATACTTGCCGACCATGCCGACGGTCACTTCCGCCTTCGGGTGCTCCATCGTGTAGATCAGCTTGCTCCAGATGGACAGGTCGGCCGGTGCCGGATCGAGGTCCAGCGCGTCGCAGATGATCTTGTCGAGGCCCTGGTCGTGCAGCATTTGCGGCACTTTGTAGATGGTGTCGACGTCCCATACGGAAATGACGGCCTGCTCTTCGATATTCGAGAACAGCGAGATTTTCGCGCGCTCGTCTTCCGGAATGGCGCGGTCGGCGCGGCACAGCAGTGCATTTGGCATGATGCCGATTTCGCGCAGCTTTTGCACCGAGTGCTGGGTCGGCTTGGTCTTCAGTTCACCGGCCGAGGCGATGTAAGGCACCAGGGTCAGGTGGACGAAGGCCGTGTTCTTGCGGCCGGCGCGCAGGCTCAGCTGACGTGCCGCTTCCAGGAATGGCAGCGATTCGATATCGCCGACGGTGCCGCCGATTTCGCACAGGGCCACGTCGTAGCCTTCGGCGCCACGGCGGATGTAATCCTGGATTTCATTGGTGATATGCGGAATCACCTGCACGGTCTTGCCCAGATATTCGCCCCGGCGTTCCTTGCGGATCACCGATTCATAGATCTGGCCAGTGGTGAAGTTATTCACCTTTTTCATGCGGGTAGAGATGAAGCGCTCGTAGTGACCGAGGTCGAGGTCGGTTTCGGCCCCGTCATCGGTGACGAATACTTCACCGTGTTGCATAGGGCTCATCGTGCCAGGATCGACGTTGATATACGGGTCGAGCTTGAGCATGGTGACTTTAAGGCCGCGCGATTCGAGGATCGCGGCGAGGGAGGCGGCGGCAATCCCTTTTCCAAGGGAAGACACAACGCCACCAGTGACGAAGACAAATTTGGTCATTGCAGATGGTGCCGAACGGCACGTGCGGGAAATTGAAATTATACACTAAAGCCCGCCTGCGTCGCTCCCCGCGCACGGAAATTTGCGCCAAATACCGACTATCCCTCCCCCTCCTGCTGTCTACGCACAACATAATTGCGCGATAGCAATAATTGAAATATTTCCAATTCCATACCTTGTGTGGGCGAGCGAACAGACCCTGACACGCTCCGGCCGCAGACTGGGATTTTTCAACGGAGGTACATCATGAGCTACGAAGAACGCGACGCCTACGGCATGTATGTCAACCGCGGCCACAAAGGTCCCGGCCCTGAATTGATGGGTGCCGACACCCTGATCGGCGACCATGTGCACAACGCCAAGGATGAGCATCTGGGTGAAATCAAGGAAATCATGATCGACATGCGCAGCGGCAAGATCGCCTACGCCGTCATGTCGCACGGCGGTGTCTTCACCATCGGAGAGAAGCTGTTCGCCGTGCCCTGGGAAGCGCTGCTGCTCGACACCGTCAACAAGCGCTTCACCCTCAACGTCGACAAGGAACGCATCGAAAACGCGCCCGGCTTCGACACGGATAACTGGCCGAACATGGCCGATACCACGTGGGCCAATTCCATCCATAGTTACTACGGCACGACGCCGCGTTGATAACACCTGACAAAACTTACTGCGCGGTGCGCTTTGCGGCCGGCGATGCTCACGGTGCTATAGCACAGCTGCGCTTCTCGGCCACAAATCACATCCGCTCGCTACAGTTTTGTCAGGCGTCGCAGCTTTAGTAAAAAAACTAGAACCGGTACTCCAGCCCCGCCACATACGTCCTGCCCCGTGCCGTGCTCAGCGGCGTATTCTCTTGCGACTGCGACGGCATTGAGTTCAGGCGGTTCAGCGCTTCCGAAAAATCCTTGTTCATGGCGTTCTGCACCGACAGGCGCAGGAACAGATTCTTGCTGACCTGGTAGCTGGCATACAGGTCCACCACGGCCGGGATCTTCGGATTGTCCACCTTCGTCACTACACCCGTTACTTCATCGGCCTCATTGTCCGGCGACAGGCGGCGGTTCGAACCCGTGTGCTTGAGGATGGCGCCCACTTCCAGCTTGTTGTCCAGCAAGCGCGTGCCCACGTCGAGGTTGTAATACACACTGGGCAGCTCGCTGATGTCGGCCGCGCCAAACCACGCGCTGGCGATCGAGGTGGGCTGACGCGTCGTCTCACGCGTGTACGACAGGCGCGCATAGGCCGGCCCCAGCTGATATTGCGCTTCCAGTTCCCATCCACGTGTATACACGGGCGTGGCCGAGTTAATGTAGATATACATATTGGTCACGTACTCATCCACATTCTGCCAATCCTTGGCAATCACTTCCGCGATATTGCACTTGCGGCCGCTGTCGCACACGAGGAAGGACTGGCTGGTGATATAGCCGTCGATCTTGCTCTTGAAATACAGGGCCTTGAAGTTCAGCGCGTCACTCGCGCTCAGCAAACCATGCAGGCTGGAATTGAAGCCCAACTGGTAAGTCGTCGCTTTCTCGCCCTTCAGGAAAGGATTCATCGAGGCGCCACCATCGTTGGAGAAAAACACTTCCTGCGGATTCGGGCCGCGCATGGTGCGCTCGGCGCTGGCAAACGGCTGGAACCATGGCGCGACCTGGGCCGACAGCATCAGCGAAGGATTCACACCATGTTCTTTCAGCGCAATGCGCGATGCACCTTGCGGGAAGCACTGCACGCGCAGATCGCAGGCCGGCTTGTAGCCCGTCAGCTCGAAGCTCGTATAGTTGAGGCCGGCATTAACTTGGTAGATGCCACGGTTGTATTGCAGGCCAGCATATACGCTGTCGATTTTTTGCCGTCCTTCCGGCCCGAAAGTATTGTTTTCAATCGATTGCTGGTTAGCCTCGGGGTTGTCGGGATCGTCGACCAGGCTTTCCACGTGTTTGCTGTATCTGTTACGCATCATCTTTCCGCCCAATGTCACCAGGGCGTCGCCACCCGCCAGCTTGAAGCTGCTGGTGTTGTTGATGTCAAAGGCATCGGCGCGGTTGGCCGCATTCGTATTGATGAAATTGGTCAGCGCCTCGGGCATGTATTTCTGATTGCCACGGCTGCTGCTGGCAACCACATTGAGGTCGATCAATTCCGAAAACGGCGTGTAGTGATATTTTACGTAGTAATCGTCGCTCTGGATGTCGCGGCGCGTAAAGGTGCTGCGGTAATCGCGGGCTGACAATTCCAGCGCGTGGAAGTCGTTCAGCTTCAGGTCCAGCTTGAGCAACTGCGACTTGGGCTTTTGCTTGTAATAGCGGTTATAGCCGAAGCCGAATTCCTCGCTGTTGACGCCCTTGGCATTCTTGTAGTTGTTGCCGATCACGCTCGCGCTGGTGGCGGCCATGAAGCCCACGCTGCCGCCATCGAAGGCGGGGTTTTTCATGGCCACAGCCAGCATGGCGCTGCGCCCCACGCCATTATTACCGGCGGACATCTTCGTGCGCGCCCCCGTTTTTTCACCGGCGAAGACCACGTCATCGACGCCGATGGTGCGGAAATTGGCGCTGCCGGCCAGCGCATTGACGCCGTCGCCGCCGATGACATTGCCGCGCGACACGTCCACGCCGATGATGAAATTCGGGTCGATCAGGGCGCCGAACTGGCTGCTTGGCACGCCGCCATGCGAGACCGACGAGGGCGCGCTGCCATAATAATTCTGGCTCACGCCATCGACCATCATATTGACGCGGCCCAGGCCCGACAGGCCGCGAATATTCACGCTGACGGCGCCCTGCGCCGGATCGATCTGAGTAAACGTGCCTGGCATGCTGCGCACGATCTGGTCCACTGGCTGCAAGCGCGTGTCAGGCCCGCGCGCACTGACGGCGCCCGGCTTTTCCAGCGCCTGGCGTTCCGCAGGGACCGCCTCGCCCGACACATTTAGCGGCGAAAGTTCGACCTTGCCGCCGGTATTTTCTTGCGCCCACGCGTGTTGCGCGAGCATGGCCATGCACACGCCCACGGCATGCGCCATTATCTTGATATTCATACACCCTCGATTTCTTATTTGATTGGAAAAACTGCTAAAGCGATTCAGGTGGCGCCGTGGCTGCCATCCGTTTCCAGCTTGAAAGACACGGGCAAGGTGACCGTCACCGTGCCCTGGTGTAAGACGTTGTCGGGAGGCGCCGGCAACGGTTGCGCGCGCTGCAGCACTTGCAGCGCTTCGCGGTCGAGCAGCACCGTGCCCGATGAAGTGATCAACTCACTCGCCAGCAGCTTGCCGTCGCGATCCACCTGGAAGCGCACCCAGGCGGCGCCGGCCCGCTTGCGCTGGCGCGCGTCGCCCGGATAGCGCTTGAAGTGGGCCAGGTGGCTGAGCACCCGGCTTTGCCAGCTGGCCGGCGCCGCGCTGGCGGACGGCGTGTCGTTATTGAAGGGCGCTGCCTGCGGACCGTGCACAGCGGCGGGCGCCGGCGTGGCGCTGCTGCTGGCCTGCGCGGGTAATGACGCTTCCTTGGCGGCATCCTTGCCCGGATCCGCCGATGGACTGGACGCCGCCTTTTCCTCTTTTTCCGCCGCGATGATCTCCGGCGCTGCGGCGCGCGCCAGCACCGGCACCGCCTCTTGCCGAACGGTGCTCCGTGGCGGCCGGGAATCGCTGGAGGCGGCCGACTGGCGCGCGCCTACCGCTGCCGCCTGTTGTGTCTCGGGCGACATGGCTTGCGCGGCAAAGACCACCATCACGCTGGCCGCCGGGTTGGCGGGCGCCACGGCGACGGGCTGCCAGCCGGCCCACAGCAGCAGCGTCAGCGCCGTGGCCACCACCAGCGAAGTGGCGATGCCCCAGCTCAAGACGGGACGCAGCGCCAGCGTGGTGGCCCCTTTCACCCGCCCTCCCGGCCAACCAGACCCACTTTCAAATAGCCGGCCTGGCGCAGGGCATCCATCACGCCCAGCACGTCTTCATACGCGGCTTGCTTGTCGGCCTGGAAAAACAGCGTGCGCTGGCGGTCGCCGCCCGTCTGTGCGTCGAGCAGGCGGCCCAGTTGCTCGCGCGCCACGGGAGCTTCCCCCAGGTACAGGCTGTGATCCGCTTTCAGAGAGACGAACAACGGTTGCTCGGGACGCGGTTCGGGCTTGGCCGTGGCGGCCGGCAAGTCGATTTTCAGGTCGACGGTCGCCAGCGGCGAGACCACCATGAAGATGATCAACAGCACCAGCATCACGTCGATGAAGGGGGTGACATTGATCTCGCTCAACTCCGGCATGTCGGCCGTGTCGTCGTCCGACGAAGGAAACAGGGAAGCCATGGCTCAGGCCTGCTTGCGCGTGTCGAGGTCGCGGCTGAGCATCAGCAACACTTGCGCCGACGCGGCGCGCAGTTGCGCCTTGTACTGGTTGATGCCACGGCTCAAGACGTTATAGATGACGACGGCGGGAATCGCCGCCACCAGGCCCAGGGCTGTCGCCAGCAAGGCTTCCGCGATGCCCGGCGCGACGGTGGCCAGATTCGTGCTCTGGCTGACGGCGATACCGATAAAACTGTTCATGATGCCCCACACGGTGCCGAACAGGCCGACGAACGGCGCCACGGCGCCGATGCTGGCAAGCAGGCCGATGCCTTGCGTCATGCTGCGCACCTGCTGCGCAATCAACTGCTCCTGGCGAAAACCAGCCCGCTCCTTCAGGCCCGCCGCCGGTGCGCTGGCGGGTGTCAGGCTCAGCTCCTGCTGTACCTCGGCCAGCAGCAGCTGCGCCAGCGAGAGTTGGCCTGCGCCCTCCACTTTGGCGGCTGCGTCCGGCAAGGAGGTCGCCGTCTTCAGCAAGGCGACGGCTTGCGCCGCCGCGCGCCGGGCTTGCAGCAAGCTGGCGCCCTTCACCAGCAAGACCACCCAGGTGGCCAGTGCGGCAACCAGCAAGCCGATGAGCACGCTTTTGACGACCTGGTCAGCGGCGAAAAACATCCCCAACGGCGACATGTCGTGCGGCAAGGCGGATGCTTGCGCGGTGGCATGGAACAGGGAAAGAAACACGCCGCCAGCGGCGGCTTTGATACAGAGGATACGCATGGAAGCTTCAACAGGTAACAGGCATGGCTGCGCCGACGGCGCGCACGCGCATGCAAAAAATCGGACGGACTACCTGGCTGCTATGGAGGAGCTTGCTGGGGGGGAGAGTGCCGGGCTGAACGCCCGGCGGAGATACAAGGAATTACTTGGCGCTGGCGACGGCGGGTGCCACAACAGGCGTGAACCAGACGAAATCCGCCTGCGGCGCCAGCACCGTGGCGCCGCGCTGCGCCAGCACCAGCACCAGCGGCGCGGGGCCGCCCGTCAAGTCCTGCACGTGCAGCGGCACGCCCAGGTCCTTGTGCGCATGGTAGGCGCCGGCGATCAGCATGGCCGGCGCGGGCGCGGCCAGCAGGCGCTCGGCCATGCGGCGGTCGCGCTGCTGCTGCACCGACAGCATGGCGGCCAGGCGCGGCGCGTCGATCTGGTTGTCGTGCATGACGCGGATGATGTCTTTCAATTTATCATGCACCTTGGCATCGTTGGCCAGGTTGGAATACTTGCCCTGCACGGCCGGTTTATCGATAAACAGTTGCTTGATTTCGCTGCGGTCCAGGTTGGCCGACCAGACGGGGTATGGCGCGCGCATCACGGTCATGACCAGGTCGCCATATTGTTCCCACTTCCAGCTAGGCTGCCACGCCACCAGCTCAGCCACGTGTTCGGGGCGCACGACGGGATCCGTCTGCAGCCATGGCTTGACTTTGTCCACCTTGGCTTGCTGGTCCGGGTTCAGCATTTCCAGCAGCACACTGCCTTGCGGACGCTGGCCCTGCAACTGCAGCAGCAGCCATTGCTCGATCTGGTGATGGCTGAGCTGGTCATGCTGCTCGCCCACGATGACACGGGGCGCGGCGGCCAGCTGAGCCAGCAATTGCTCGGCAGTCACGCGCTGGCCGCTGCGCAGGTCGACGATCTCGCCCAACTGGCGCACGTCCTGCGCAGCGGAGTTCGCGGCGGCGCCGGCGGCCGCGCCGCTCACGGGTGCGACACTGCTGCAGGCGCTCAACGCCAGCACGCAGGCGGGCAGGACGGCGGTGAGGGACAGGGGGAATTTCATGGCATGGCCTTTCGGGTCAACGCTGTTGTAAAAACACTCAGGCGGGCATTTTAATGGAAATGATTCTCATTTACAACCAATGCACGGCGAACCATGCAGATTTTTTTACAACTGGCAAAAAATCAATATGGTGCTTCGGTGAAATCCCCGGGCGCGGAGTAGAATAAAAAAAACGGAGGACTCGCGTGAATCAAACTGACCAGTTGGCGGTACTGAAAAAACCGCTGCCAGAATCTCTTGCTGCCGTACTTTCCCTGATCTTTGCCGACCGCTTTTCCATGACGCAAGCCATGCGCGCCCACCATGGGCGCGACGAGTCGAGCTATCCCCCCATGTTACCGGACGCTGTCATCTTCGCGCATTCCACCGAGGAAGTGGCGGCCGCCGTCAAGCTGTGCAGCGCGCACGACGTGCCCGTCATCGCCTATGGCAGCGGCACCTCGCTCGAAGGCCACGTATTGGCCCTGCACGGCGGGGTGACGATTGATCTGTCGCAAATGAATCAAATGGTCGCCGTGCATAATGAAGACTTGACGGCCACCGTGCAGGCGGGCGTGACGCGCAAGCAACTGAACGAGGAAATCCGCGACACGGGCCTGTTCTTCCCCATCGACCCGGGCGCCAATGCATCCCTCGGCGGCATGGCGGCCACGCGCGCCTCGGGCACGAACGCCGTACGCTACGGCACCATGCGCGAAAACGTGCTGGCCCTGACGGTGGTGACGGCCGATGGCCGCATCATCAAGACGGGGACCAGGGCGAAAAAATCCTCGGCCGGCTACGACCTGACGCGCCTGTTCGTCGGCAGCGAGGGGACGTTAGGCATCATCACGGAAGTGACGGTGAAACTGTACCCGCTGCCCGAAGCGATCTCGGCCGCCGTGTGCTCATTCCCCGGCACGGGCGAAGCCGTCAACGCCGTGATCCAGACCATCCAGATGGGCGTGCCCGTGGCGCGGGTCGAGTTTCTCGATGAAAATGGCGTCAAAGCCATCAACGCCTACGACAAGATGGCGCTGCCGCAAAAACCATTATTATTGTTTGAATTCCACGGCACGCCGGCCAGCGTGGCCGAGCAGGCACAGCTGGTGCAAGCCATCACGGCGGAACACGGCGCCAGCGATTTCGAGTGGGCCAGCCGCCCCGAAGACCGTTCGCGTTTGTGGGCCGCCCGTCATAACGCGTATTTCGCCCTGCTGCAGATGCGTCCCGGCAGCCGCGCCATTTCCACCGACTGCTGCGTGCCGATTTCGCGCCTGGCCGAATGCATCCTGGCCACCAAGGCCGATTGCGAAGCGCAGGGCCTGGTCTACGCCATCATCGGCCACGTCGGCGACGGCAATTTCCACGTGCAGATGCTGGTCGATCCCGATGATCCGGCCGACATCGCGCGCGCGGAAAAGGTCAACAGCGACATGGTCACGCGCGCCATCGGCATGGACGGCACGTGCACGGGCGAGCATGGCGTGGGCATGCACAAGATGGCCTTCCTCGTGGAAGAACATGGCGAGGGCGCCATCGACACCATGCGCGCCCTCAAGCATGCGCTGGACCCGAAAAACATCATGAATCCGGGGAAGATCGTGCGCTGGTAACTATAATTCCATGCGCATCGGCACGAAGGCGATGCCATCCATTTCCACCCTCGGCCCCGTGGCGACAAAGCCCAGGCTTGCGTACAAAGGCAAGGCATACGCCGAGGAATTGACGGTAAAGGCCGTCACATCGCCTTTGGCCAGCGACGCATCACGGGCTGCCTGCCACAGGCGGCGCGCCATGCCGCGCCGGTGCAGGGCGCGCGGCACGAACATGTGGAACAGATGCGTGTTGTCGCGCATGGCCACCACGCCGGCCAGTTCGCCGTCGATATGCGCCAGCTGATACGCGTAGCGCGACTGCGACAGATAGCCTTCGATGGCCGGCTGGCGGCAATGTTCGATGAACTTTTCCGCCCCCGCACCATCGGGATGCAAGGTCAAAAAGGGCATCAGGTCATCGATCAGGGCGACGATGGCGGGCGCGTCGGCGACCAGGGCGGGACGCAGTGTCGGTTCGGGCAAGGTTGTCATCTTCAAATAATGCCATGCCTTCCTCCCCGTCGGCAACTCTCAACAGAAATCACGGCTGCTGGTCCTCAAGCGCCCCAGCAGATGCGACATGTCGACCAGACGCTTGGCCACCAGGTTGCGCACGATGCCTTCGCGCTGCCACACGCCGTACACGCCCAGCAGCGGCGCGCTCAGCACTTCGCGCCGCTGGCTTTCCACCAGATCGGGCCAGACGATGACGTTGACCGTGCCCGTCTCGTCTTCCAGGGTCATGAAGATGACGCCCTTGGCCGTGCCCGGACGCTGGCGCACGGTGACGATGCCGCAGGCACGCGCCAGCTGGCCATCCGTGTAGCTGGCAAGCGTGGCGGCGGGCAGGAAACGCTGTTCCAGCAATTGCTTGCGCAGCAGCGCCAGCGGGTGGCGACCCAGGGTCAGGCCTTGCGCGCGGTAATCGCTGACGATGCTCTCACCTTCCGTCGGGGCGGCCAGCACGGGCAAGTCTTCCTCTTGCGTGGTGGCGCGCAGCAAGTCCCTGTCGGGCACGGCGCCAGCCGCCTGCCACAGCGCCTCGCGCCGGTGGCCCGCCAGCGCGTGCAGGGCATTGCCGGCGGCGAGCACCTGCAAGTCATGACGGTCCAGGCCGCCACGCAGGGCCAGGTCGGCCACGTCGGCAAAGGCGGCGATGGCGCGCGCATCCTCGATGCGCTGGGCCGCCTCGGCGCGCATGCCAAACAGGCTGTTCAAGCCCAGGCGCACGGCCGGCCCCTCACCCTTCCCTTCTTCCAATTCCGCGGCCCAAGCGCTGACGGCCACGTCGACGGGCAGCACTTGCACGCCATGCCGGCGCGCATCCTGCACCAGTTGCGAGGGACTGTAAAAGCCCATGGGCTGGCTATTGAGCAAGGCGCACAGAAAGGCGGCCGGCTCATGGCATTTCAGCCAGGAACTGGCGTACGTCAGCAACGCGAAACTGGCCGCGTGCGACTCGGGAAAACCATATTCGCCAAAGCCCTCGATCTGGCTAAAGATGGCCTCCGCGAACTTCCTGTCATACTCATTTTTGACCATCGTCTCGACGATGCGTTTCTTGTAATTGTTCATGCCGCCCTTGCGTTTCCAGGCCGCCATGGCGCGCCGCAACTGATCCGCTTCGCCGGGCGTGAAATCGGCCGCGATGATGGCCACCTGCATCACCTGCTCCTGGAAAATCGGGATGCCCAGGGTGCGTCCCAGCGCCTTTTCCAGGCCCTTCGGATAGTCGATAGGTTCTTTCTGCTGGCGCCGCTGCAAATACGGATGCACCATGCCGCCCTGGATGGGGCCGGGGCGCACCAGCGCCACTTCGATGACGAGGTCGTAGAATTCACGCGGACGCAGCCGAGGCAGCATGCTCATCTGGGCGCGCGACTCGATCTGGAACACGCCGATGGTGTCGGCCTGGCACATCATGTCGTAGGTGGCGGGGTCTTCGCGGGGAATATCCTGCAGGCGGAACTCCTCGCCGCGCCGCGCACTCACCAGTTCCAGGGTGCGCCGCAGGGCCGACAGCATGCCCAGCGCCAGCACGTCGACCTTCATCAAGCCCAGCTCCTCGAGGTCGTTCTTGTCCCACTCGATGACGCTGCGCGCGGCCATGGTCGCGTTTTCAATCGGCACCAGGCGCGACAACTTGCCTTGCGCAATCACAAAGCCGCCCGGATGTTGCGACAGATGGCGGGGAAAGCCCAGCAGCTGCTGCGCCAGGCCGGCCCACTGCTGCGACAATGCCGCTTCCGGGTCGAGCCCGCATTCGGCCAGGCGCTCCAGCAGATCGCGCTTGCCATCGAACCAGCGATGCGCCTTGGACACTTTTTCCACGATGGCCAGGTCGATTCCCAGCGCCCGGCCGCTGTCGCGCAAGGCGCTCTTCGGCCGGTAGCTGATCACCACGGCCGCCAGCGCGGCCCGCTCGCGGCCATATTTGCTGTAGATATATTGAATGACTTCTTCGCGCCGCTGATGCTCGAAATCGACGTCGATGTCAGGCGGCTCGTTGCGCTCACGCGACATGAAGCGCCCGACCAGCGAATTGCCGCGCGCCGGGTCCACTTCCGTGATGTGCAGGCAATAGCAAACGGCCGAATTGGCGGCCGAGCCCCGGCCCTGGCACAGGATATTTTGCGAGCGGGCAAAACGCACGATGTCATAGACGGTCAGGAAATACGCTTCGTAAGAAAGCTCCGCAATCAGTGCCAGCTCCTGCTCGATCTGTTCCTGCACATTGGCCGGAATACCCAGCGGAAAGCGGATGCGCGCGCCCGCATACGTTTCCTCGCGCAAATACGTCGCCGGCGTGTGGCCGTGCGGCACCAGTTCGTCGGGATAGTCATAGCGCAAGCTGTCGAGAGAGAACGTGCACAGGCCCGCGATGCGCACAGTTTCCGCCAGTGCCTGCGGCGGATACACATTGGCCAGGCGCAGCCGCGCGCGCAAATGCTGTTCCGCGTTTTGCGCCAGCGCATAGCCGCACTCGCCCACGGGTTTGCCCACGCGTATCGCGCACAGGGTATCGAGCAAGGGCTTGCGCGAACGCACGTGCATGCACACATGGCCGACGGCCACCACGGGCAAGCCCTGCGCCTGCGCCACCGCCTGCACAACAAGGCGGTGGGCGTCATCCTGCGCCCGCTGCAGCAAATTCAGGCCCACCCAGCTGCGCTCGCTGCCAAAGGTGGACGCCATCCACGCTCCCTGCGCGTGCAGCGTCTCGGGCTGGGCCGGATAGCCGGGCAACAAGATCATCAGGCAGCCAGGCAAGCCCTGCAAATGGGCAAACTCGGGCGACGGCGCGGCGAAATCATCGGGCGTCAGCAAATAACGGCCCTTGGCCGCCCGCGTGCGCGCCATGGTGATCAGTTCCGACAAGTTGCCGTAACCATCGCGGTCCTGCACCAGCGCCAGCAAGGACAGCCCTGGGCTGCCATCGGCCTGCGTCAAATGAAAGTGCGCGCCGATAATCAGGGGAAAACCGGCCCGCTTAGCCGTCGCATGGGCGCGCACGACGCCCGCCAGCGAGCACTCGTCGGTAATGGCCAGCGCATGATAACCAAGCTGGACTGCGCGCGCCACCAGCTCTTCCGCATGCGAGGCCCCATGCAGGAAGCTGAAATTGCTCAGGCAATACAACTCAGCATACTCGGGTAAGACTGCGCCCCACATGATCTACCTCAATACTGTATATAAACACAGTATATTATACTTATCTGGAATCGGGCTTATCGTTTATGCTGGTGTTTTACCTCCACATCGACCGCCATGATCGTCCATCTCTTGAAATGTTTCGGCGCCGCACCCGGTGGCGGCAATGCGGCGCTGGTCGTGGAAAACGAGCACGGCAGCGTAACGGCGCGCCAGGCCTTCGCCCGCGAACGCCAGGTCAGCGCCTGCGTCTTCCTCGACCGGCAAGCGGACGGCGGCATCGTGCTCGACTATTTTTATCCGCACACGCGCAGCCCCCTGTGCCTGCACGCCACCCTGGCGGCCGCGCACGTGCTGCTGACGGCGCCTGGCGCCCCGGCAACCTTGACGGTGTCCACGTCCATGCGCGGGCAAGCCTTGCAGCTGGTACGCCGCGCGGAGGGGTTATTCATTGGACTGGCGCCGCAGTCCGCGCCTGCCGTCGTGGTGGAAAAGTATATTCCGTCGGAACTCATGGGCCAGCACATGCACTTGCTGTCGCCGCCCGTGATCGCCTCCGTCGGCAGCCCGAAGCTGCTGCTGGAAGTGGCCGACCGCACCACCCTGCGCGCGCTGCGGCCGAACCTGGAACTGATCGCCGACTGGAGCGCCTTGCACAAGGTCAGCGGCTGCTATGCATATTGCCGCACGGGCGAGCACGCATACGAAGGGCGCAACTTCAACCACCTCGACCCGGCGCTGGAAGACAGCGCCACGGGCGTGGCGGCGGGTGCGCTGGCAGCGCACTTGCAACAGTCGCTGGATTTGCATCAGGGCCACGTGACGCAGCAGCCCTGTTTGATCCAGGTGCAATACAGCGCGCAGGCAATCTGGGTGGGCGGCATGGTGCAACGCAGCACCTGAACGGGGCATGCTGCACCAGTACAAGGCAAGCCAGGCAGCGGCCAAAAGATAATCAACCAGGAAACAACAGTTACAACAAATTTGTAATAACAAAACAAAGTATCGCTGGTGAATGCTGAAATGATGGCACTAGAATCAAGTCACAATACCACTTGGAGATACTGCGTGCCGACCCTCACCACCTTGCGTAAAGCAGTCCTCATCAGCCTGTACGGCAGCGCCGCCATGGCCACCTTCAGTCCCGCCGCCATGGCCCAAAACACGGAAGCGGGCGCCACGGACGGCCCCGTGCAAACGGTCAGCGTGGTCGGCTCGCGCCGGGTCGCCAGTTCCGCCACCGATACCATGGTGCCGGTCGATATCATTCCGATTTCCAAGGTGGCCGAGCAAGGCGGACAATTCGACCTGGCGCAGTCGCTGCAATACATCTCGCCCTCGTTCAACTCCACGCGCCAGACGGGCGCCGATGGAGCCGACCTGATCGATTCAGCCGCCCTGCGCGGCCTGGGCTCCGATCAGACTCTCGTGCTGGTGAACGGCAAGCGGCGCCACACGACGGCCCTGGTCAACCTGTTCGGCGCGCGCAACCGCGGCAACACGGGCACGGACATGAATGCGATTCCTTTGCTGGCGATCAAGAACGTGCAAGTGCTGCGCGACGGTGCCGCCGCCCAGTACGGCTCGGACGCCATTGCCGGCGTGATCGACATCGAACTGAAGAAAAGCCTGGGCTGCGAAGCGGTGGCCGGCTACAGCCAGTATTCCGAAGGCGACGGCAAGAATTACATGACCTCCGCCTATTGCGGCATCGCGCTGGGCGACAAGGGCACCCTGGCCATCACGGGCGAATACCTGGACCGGGGCCGCTCGAACCGGGCCGATGCGGACAGCCTGCGCATCATCGGTGACACCAAGTCCAAGAACAAGACGCTGTATCTGAATGGCGACTACGCCACCAGCGGCACGGGCAAACTGTACTTCACGGCCGGCGCACAGACGCGCGACGCGTCCAGCGCCGCGTTTGGCCGCGGCGGCATCGGCAGCGACGACATCCCATCGCGCAATTCGGCCGCCATGTATCCGAATGGTTTCGTGCCTTTCATTAACGGCAAGATCGACGACCAGTACGCCACCATCGGCCACCGCAGTCAGATCGGCGAATGGTATGCTGACTTTTCGCAAACCTATGGCTACAACAAGATGCGCTACGACATCAGCCACACCTTGAACGCCTCGATTGCCAATCTCGACTTGATGAACGGCGGCAAGGGCGTGAGCGCCAGCAGCTATGATGCGGGCGGCTTCTCATTCCAGCAACTGACCAGCAACGCCGACTTCAGCCGCTACTACGATACCGTCATGCACGGCATGAACGTGGCCTTCGGCGCCGAGTACCGCAGCGAGGAATACAAGATCATGGCCGGCGAACCGGGCTCCTACAGCGACGCCGATGGCGTGGGCGTGGGCGGCAATGCGGGCAGCCAGGGCTTCCCCGGCTTCCAGCCCGGCGACGCCACCAAGGCCAAGCGTCACAGCATCGCCGCGTATGGCGACGTGGAACTGGACTGGACGGAGCGCCTGAAAACCCAGGCGGCCCTGCGCTATGAAAAATTCAGCGACTTCGGCTCCACCGTGACGGGCAAGCTGGCCGCCAGCTATAAAGTGGCGCCCAAGGTGCTGCTGCGCGGCTCGGCCAGCACGGGTTTCCGCGCGCCATCGTTACAGCAAGTGTATTTCTCGTCCACCTTCACCGATTTCATCGGCGGCGTGCCCACCGACGTGGTGCTGGCGCCGAACGGCGGCGCCGTCGCCAACGCGGCCGGCATTCCCAAGTTGAAAGAGGAAAAATCCACCAGTTTTACGCTGGGCACCACCTGGACGCCGACGCAAGCCATTTCCGTGACGGCCGACTTGTACAACATCAAGATCAAGGACCGCATCGTGCTGTCGGGCCGCTTCAATGCCGACAACTATCCGGACCTGGCGGCGCGCCTGGCCCTCTTGGGCGTGGGCGAGGCGCAATTCTTCGTCAACTCCATCGACACGCGCACGCGGGGACTGGACCTGACGGCCTCGCACAAGGGCGAGCTGGCCGGCAACCGCCTGAACACCTTCCTGGCCTTGAATTTGAGCAAAACGGAAGTGACGAAAGTCAAGACGCCCGCCTCACTGACGGGCTTCGAAGATGTCTTGCTGTCCGAACGTGAACGCCTGTTCATCGAACAGGGCGGCCCCCGCGCGAAAGCCACCCTGGGCTTCGACTACATCACGGGCAAGCTGGAATCGGACTTGCGCATCATCTACTTTGGCCCGCAAACCCTGGGCACCTTCAGCGGCACGGCTGAAGGCGTACCAAACGCCCGCTACGCGGCCAAGACCTCGGCCGACCTGAGCTTCACCTACAGCATCAATAAAAATACCAAGCTGACCTTTGGCGGCAACAACATCTTCAACGTCAAGCCCACCACGCAAAACGCGGACGAGACGGACAACGGCTTCAAGTACGACAGCGTGCAGTTCGGTCTGAATGGCGCCTCGTACTTTGGCCGGCTGTGGGTAAAGTTCTGATCGCCCTGTCCACATAAGAAAACAGCGGCTGCGCCAGCATGGGCAGCCGCTGTTTTTTATGTCGGCATCACAATTCAGTGCTCATCGCCAGCATAGATCCACATGGGCTCTGTTTTCCCTGCACGAACGAAACCCACGGATTCGTAGAACTCGATGGCCTTGCCGTCCGCTGTCAGCATTTGCTGGTGAAACCCCGCGTATTTTTCCAGCATTGCCGCCATCATCCGTCTGCCGACGCCTAGTCCTTGCGCCATCGGCACGACCTTCTCTTATTGACGACGCTGACCTTCGCTATGGGAAGGAGCAAGCGTTTCGACAACATCACCGGTTATTGTATCGATCAACGTTCCTGTTTCTCCAGTTTGCGCACAAAGTCACTTTTCCGGCCATCCCACAGGCATTTCCGGCATCGACCTGCGTCAAATACGTGCTCGCACCCTGGCAAGCCATAAATGACCGAGGCGCATTCGGGGCACAGGCTGGCCATGCCCTCGGCGTCATCACGGTATTCGCTGCCACATTCGTCACAGGTTTTCACAGCTCACCTTCACAGCCCATTTTCACAACTCATACATTCCCATGCTCCAGTACTTGCTTCCCTGCCTGTTGCGGGCAAGCCAACCCAATGCCTGCAGTTCCTTGCCGATCAGGCGATTCATGATGCCATGTCCGACAAGCAGCACAGGCCCCCTGGCGGCAAGCGCAACCAGCCGCTCGGCGGCGGCCCTGGCGCGCAGCCGGGTGATCGTCAGCGAATCCGATCCGCGCGCATAACCGAACAGCCAGAGTATGCGAAAAATCACTGCCCAGGCTTCAGGCGGTAGCCAGGGTGCCCTCCAGAGGGCAAAGGGAAGCTCGGCCTCAGTGAAAATCGCCTCTTGCATGAACGGCAAGTCGCCCAGTGCCCTGGCCGACGAGCATGCCCTGGGTGCCGTGCTTGCCACAATGGTCGACGCGGAAAGCGCTGCCACAGGGCACTCGGCCGGTATGTCATTCTCTTTGATGAGCGATTGATTGTAGAGATCAATCCACTGTCCCATTTGCATGGGCGCTATCCAGCGCCCCTTGGCGAGTCGGGGCTCGCCGTGACGCATCAGTGTTATTCGCATTTCAGTCAGATCGCCTCGCACATTTATCAGTCCGCTTCATGGGGGAATGTGTCCCTTGCCTGCCCTGCCGGCCGTGCCCCCCGGCTCCCGGCGGGCACGGCCGCAGTGAACAATCTTTGCCCTGCGGCGGAAAGAACGGATAATAGCGCCTAACTCACTTAAGCACAGTATTGGATTACCTCATGGAAATTAAAGTCAACTTTCTCGATAAGTTGCGTCTTGAAGCCAAGTTCGACGATTTTACGGTCATCGCCGACCAGCCGATCCGTTATAAAGGCGATGGTTCGGCGCCTGGCCCGTTCGATTACTTTTTGGCATCATCGGCACTATGTGCAGCGTACTTCGTGAAGTTGTATTGCGATACGCGCAATATTTCCACCGAAAATATCCGCCTGTCGCAAAACAATATTGTTGATCCGGAAAACCGTTACCAGCAGATTTTCAAGATCCAGGTCGAATTGCCGGCCGATATCTCGGCCAAGGACCGCCAGGGCATCCTGCGCTCGATCGACCGTTGCACGGTCAAAAAAGTGGTGCAAACGGGCCCCGAGTTCGTCATTGAAGAGGTGGAGAACCTGGACGCCGATGCCCAGGCCTTGCTGGCCCTGAATCCGGCTCCTGGCGCGAATACCTATATCGTCGGCAAGGATTTGCCGCTGGAACAGACCATCGCCAATATGTCGGGCCTCCTGGCAGGCCTGGGCATCAAGATTGAAATCGCCTCGTGGCGCAACATCATTCCGAATGTGTGGTCGCTGCATATCCGCGATGCACATTCGCCCATGTGTTTTACCAACGGCAAGGGTGCGACCAAGGAAAGCGCGCTGGCGTCGGCCCTGGGCGAGTATATCGAGCGCCTCAGCAACAACCATTTCTACGCCGGTTCGTTCTGGGGGAACGACATCGCCAACGCGGATTTTGTCCATTACCCGAACGAGCGCTGGTTCAAGCCGGGCCGCAAGGATGCGCTGCCGAAGGAGATTCTCGATGCCTACTGCCTGGATATCTACAATCCCGATGGCGAGCTGCGTGGCTCGCACCTGATCGACACCAACTCCGGCAATGCCGAGCGCGGCATCTGCTCGCTGCCGTATGTGCGGCAGTCCGACGGCGAGGTCGTGTATTTCCCATCGAACCTGATCGAAAACCTGTACGTCAGCAATGGCATGAGCGCCGGCAATACCCTGGTCGAAGCGCAGGTGCAGTGTCTGTCGGAAATTTTTGAGCGGGCCGTCAAGCGCGAAATCCTCGAAGGCGAAATCGCCCTGCCCGACGTGCCGCAGGACGTGCTGGCGAAATACCCGGGCATCCTGGCCGGCATCCAGGGTTTGGAAGAACAAGGCTTCCCCGTGCTGGTAAAAGATGCGTCGCTGGGCGGCGTGTATCCGGTGATGTGCGTCACCCTGATGAACCCGCGCACGGGCGGCGTGTTTGCCTCGTTCGGCGCGCACCCGAGCCTGGAAGTGGCGCTAGAGCGCAGCCTGACGGAATTGCTGCAGGGCCGCAGTTTTGAAGGCTTGAACGACTTGCCGCAGCCGACGTTTGCCAGCGAAGCCGTCACCGAGCCGAATAACTTCGTCGAACACTTCATCGATTCCAGCGGCATCGTCTCGTGGCGCTTCTTCAGCGCGAAGGCCGATTACGATTTTGTCGAGTGGGATTTTTCCGGCCACGGCGAGAACTCGAATGCCGAGGAAGCGGCGACCCTGTTCGGCATCCTCGCCGACATGGGCAAGGAAGTGTATACGGCCGAGTATGACCAGCTGGGCGCCACCGCCTGCCGTATCCTCGTGCCCGGTTATTCCGAGGTGTATCCGGTCGAAGATTTAATCTGGGACAACACCAACAAGGCGCTGCTGTTCCGCGCCGACATCCTGAACTTGCATGGCCTGGACGATGCCAGTCTGGAAGACCTGCTCGACCGCCTGGAAAACAGCGAGCTCGACGAGTACGGCGACATCGCCACCCTGATCGGCATCGAGTTTGACGAAAATACGGTCTGGGGCCAGCTGACGACCCTGGAATTGAAGCTGCTGATTCATCTCGTCCTGCAGCAATTCGAGGAAGCGAAAGAGCTGGTGGAAACCTTCCTGCAGTACAACGACAACACGCTCGAGCGCAAGCTGTTCTATCAAGCCTTGAACGTGGTGCTGGAAGTGGAACTCGATGACGAGCTGGAGCTGGACGATTACGTGGTCAATTTCCGCCGCATGTTTGGCGACGCCCGCATGGACGCGGTGCTGGGCTCGGTGGACGGCAGCGTGCGCTTCTTCGGCCTGACCCCGACCAGCATGCAACTGGAAGGCCTCGACCGGCACCAGCGCCTGATCGACAGCTTCAAGAAATTGCACGCGGCGCGCGCCAAGGCTGCGGCCCGCTAGGACCGCAAGCCAGGGCTGGCAACAACCGGCTGACGAGAGTCAGCCGGCCAGCGCCGCGATCTCCCTCTGCATGTTTTCAATGGCCCGCTCGTTGTACTGGTCGGCAAAGTACGCATCGCCAAACAGCTGGCCCGCCTGCGCCTTGGCGCACAGGTGCTGCAGGGCCAGTCCACGTTGCTCGTTAAAGCGCACGGGGTCCACATGCGCATATTCGCGGCCGATGGCTTGCGTGTAGGCGTGATACACCTCTTCATCCTGGCCGAGGATGGCCAGGTCGGCGCTGAGCATGGCGTCCTTCAACGCGTGGCTGATGCCGGGTCCCTGGAAATGGTCGGTGGCGCGTATCAATTGCGCCACATCGAGGTTGTCGCCCGCATCGAGGCCGCTGGCCAGCCATAGCTGGGCGCTGGCCTCTTCGCTGGAATACAGGGCGTCTTCGTCGTGGCTGTAGACGGCGTCATGGAACCAGAACGCCTTCTTTACCAGTGCGCTGTCGCGCTTGGGCGCATAGGTATTGTCGGCCCACACGCGGATCTCGGACAGGCCGTGCACCAGGTGGTCGAGGTTGTGATAGTGGCGATCCGCGCCGCCATAGGCCTGCGGCCCCGTCAGGTGCGCGAACCAGTGATCCGCCAGCGCGATGTCCGCTTGCGAGGCGGCGGCGTAATTCCACAGCGCTTCCCACTCCTTGCGCAGGCAGTCAAGTATCCATGCCTGGTAGGCCGGGCCGGGGACGAATTTCTTCATGGTCCAGTTCCAGCCCACGGGTCCTTCCAGCGCCTTGACGAAGCTGGAACTGACGGAACCAAGGTCGCGTGGCGGCATGACGAAAATCGTCTTGGCACCCTGCAGCACATCTACATTGGTTTGCTGGATCAGGTTTTCATAGTCAAAATCGGCCGTCGTGCGGATACCGCGGATCAAATAGTCGCAGCCATGCTTTTTCGCCGCGCGCGCCGTGTAATCGCCCTTGACGATGACCACCTGCACATTATCCCAGCCACACTCGCGCGCGCTCTGCTCGATGATGCGCTTGCGGTCTTCGGCGGGAAATTGCGGCTTCTTGGCGGGGTTTTGCGACAGGAACACGATCACCTCGTCGGCAAGCGAGCGCGCTTCGCCGATCACCCACATATGGCCGTTGGTGATGGGGTCGAGGGTTCCTGAAAAGCCGATCTTCTGCATGCTGCGCTCCGTTTGCTTGATTGCTTATTGCGCAGACAATATATGCCAGCGGCGCGCGCGTCAATGCAACATGCCAAAGATCATGGTCAAAACGCTCTTTTTACAGCTTGCGGGAATTCCACGCGCACGCACAGGCCGCCCAGGCGCTCGGATTTGTCCAGCACCAGGCGCGCGCCATGGCGCTCGGCGATGGCCTTGATGATGGCCAGCCCCAGGCCGCTGCCGTTGGCGTCCGTGCCGGGCACGCGGTAGAAGCGGCTGAAGACGCGCTCGCGCTCTTCGGGCGGGATGCCGGGGCCGCTGTCTTCCACGGACAAGGTCACGCCGACGGGGCTGGCGCGCAGGTCGATATCGACCGTGCCGCCCTGCGGCGTGTACTTGATGGCGTTGTCGACCAGGTTGCGCAGCATGATGTTGAGCGCATCGGCCTGCCCCGCCACCTTGGCCGGGTCCATGTGGTGCAGGCCCAGGTCGATCTTGCGCGCCTGCGCGATGCCGGCCATATCGCCCAATGCGCGCTTGACGACATCGTTCAAGTCCACCGCCTGCAGCTGGTCGCCGCTGGCGGCGCTCGCTTCCTGGCGCGCCAGTACCAGCAGCTGCTCGACCAGGCGCGTGGCCCGCTCGATGCCGGCGCTGACGCGGGAAATCGCCAGGCTGCGCTTTTCTTCCGATTCGGCCCGTTCCAGGCTGAGTACCTGCAGTTTCAGGGCGGCCAGCGGCGTGCGCAATTCATGCGCGGCGTCGGCGACAAAATGCTGCTGCGCGTCGAACGCCGTTTTTACGCGCCCGAACAAGAGATTGAGTTCATGCACCAGAGGGCGCACTTCATCGGGCAAGCCCGCTTCCGAGACGGGCGACAGATCATCGGCCTGGCGCGCCGCCACCTGCTTGCGCACGCGCGAAACGGGCGCCAGCGAACCGCTGACGACCCACCAGACGACCAGCATCAATATCGGCGCCATCAGGGCAATGGGTCCTACCGTGCGCAGCGCCAGGCTGCCGGCCATGCGCTTGCGCACGGCCATATCCTGGGCGATCTGCACGGTCTGGGAACTGGTTTGCACGGAGAAGATGCGATAGGTGGTGCCGTTGGCTTTCACGTTGGAAAAGCCCAGCACGGCGCGCTGCGGCAGTTCCGCGCGCGTGATCGAGCGGAACACCTGCACGCCATCCGGCGTCCACACCTGCACCACCATGTCGTTGTTGACAGGGTCGGCCGGCAAGGCTTGCGCATGGTTGGCCAGCGGCGCGCCGGAGCGCAGCGACAGGGCCATCTGCTGCATGTGATAGTCGAAGATCTGGTCGGCGTCATACAGGGCGCTGCGGTAGGCGATCGAGGCCTGCGCCAGGGCCGCCATGATGATGGCCGCCAGCAAAAACCACAGCAGGCGGCCGCGCAGCGAGTGCGTCACCGTGACCTTCATCCTCATGCCTTGGGCACCATGTAGCCGAGGCCGCGCACGTTCTGGATCAAGTCACTGCCCAGCTTCTTGCGCAAGCCATGGATATACACTTCCACGGCATTGCTGTTGACTTCATCCTTCCAGCTGTACAGTTTTTCTTCCAGCTGCGCGCGCGACAGCACGATGCCGGGACGCGCGATCAAGGCTTCCAGCACGGCCCATTCGCGCGCCGACAGGTTGACCGGGTGGCCCTCGGCGATCACTTCGCGCGTCAGCGGATTGATGGAGACGCCCTGGTGTTCGAAAATCGGTTCCGGCCGCCCCGAGGCGCGCCGCAGCAGGGCGCGTATGCGCGCCAGCAATTCATCGAGGTCATACGGTTTCAGGACGTAATCGTCGGCGCCCGCATCGAGGCCGGCGATGCGCTGCTCGACGGCGTCGCGCGCCGTGGCCACCAGCACCGGCGTGTCCAGTTTGCGCAGGCGCATCGAGCGCAGCACGTCGAGGCCATCCTTGCGCGGCAAGCCCAGGTCCAGCAGCACCAAATCATAGGTCTGCGTCTGCAGGGCCGTGTCGGCCATGTCGCCATCCTTGACCCAGTCCACCGCGTAATGCTCGGCGCGCAGCAAATCGAGCACCACCTCGCCGATCATCGTATCGTCTTCTACCAGCAATAAGCGCATGGCTTGCCTCTCTATCTCGTTACTCTTGTTTTCAACCCAAACGCACGGGGATGAAGATTTTGTCGGGACCGCGCTGTATCAGCAAGGCCACCGACTTGGCCGATTTTTCCACCACATCGCGCACCTGCTCGACGGTGTTGACGGGATGGCCATTCACCGACAATAGCACGTCGCCCGGCTGCACTCCGGCATTCGCGGCAGCACCGCCCGCGTCTTCCACCAGCAGACCGGCGCTGATGCCCGCCTCGCGTTTTTCATCCGATTGTAACGGACGCAGAGCCAGGCCCAGCTTTACCTTGCCGGCGGCGCCGTCGCTCTTCGCCACTTCAGCCACCTTGTCGGCCGCATTGCCCAGGGTTGCCGTCAGGCTGACGATCTTGCCGTCACGCCAGACATCCATGCTGATCTTGTCGCCTGGCAAGGACGTACCCACCAGGGCCGGCAAGTCGGCCGAGCCGATGATGCGCTGGCCATTGACCTTGCGCACCACGTCGCCCGATTTCAGGCCGGCCTTGTCGGCCGGGCTGCCCCGCTCCACGTTGGCGACCAAGGCGCCTTCCGGCGTGGCCAGCTTGAACGAGTCGGCAAAGCCCTGGTTGACTTCCTGCACCGTCACGCCCAGCTTGGCATGGCTGGCCTTGCCCGTGGCGACGATCTGGTCCTTGATACGGCCGGCCAGGTCGATGGGGATGGCGAACGACAGGCCCTGGAAGCCGCCCGTCTGGCTGTAGATTTGCGAATTGATGCCGACCACTTCGCCGCGCGTATTGAAGAGCGGACCACCCGAGTTGCCGGGGTTCACTGCCACGTCCGTCTGGATGAACGGCACATTGCTGTCGTCAGGCAGGGAACGCCCCTTGGCGCTGACGACGCCGGCCGTCACCGTGCTGTCGAATCCATAAGGAGAACCGATGGCCAGCACCCACTCGCCCACTTTCAGGTCGCTCGAATGGCCGAGCGGCACGATGGGCAGGTTATTGGCGTCGATCTTCAGCACGGCGATATCGGTCTTCGGATCCGTGCCCAGCACCTTGGCGCGGAATTCGCGGCGGTCGTTGAGCTTGACGGTCACTTCGCGCGCATCGCGCACCACGTGGGCATTCGTCATGATAATGCCGTCCGGGCTGACGATGAAGCCGGAACCGAGGCCGTGCGTGGGCACGTCGCGGCCACCGCGCTGCCCGCCTTGCGGCCCCTGGAAGCGGCGGAAAAATTCAAAGAACGGG
Source organism: Janthinobacterium salmonicoloratum (assembly GCF_051380845.1). NCBI lineage: Bacteria > Pseudomonadati > Pseudomonadota > Betaproteobacteria > Burkholderiales > Oxalobacteraceae > Janthinobacterium > Janthinobacterium salmonicoloratum. The sequence continues at coordinate 1,729,246 of NZ_JBNYXV010000001.1, forward strand.
TCGTTGCCGAAATCGTCATTGCCAGCCTGGGCCGAGGGGTCGTACGCCACCTTGGTGCTGCCCGTGACGCTGATGTTGACCACGGCCGGGCTGTTGCGCGCGGCGATCTGGCTAAAGTCGGGCAAGGCCACCAACGGCGCGCTTGCTGCGGGTGCCACGGCTGCAGCCACGGGAGCGGCGGGAGTGCCGGCGGCGGCGGCATTCGCGCCGGCATTGTTCTGATGCATCACCATGGCGCCGCCGGCGCCCAGCACACCGATCGCGGCCAGCGCGGCTACGGTGCGTTTGATTTTCAGGGATGCGGTATTCGTTTGCTGTTCCATGAATTGCTCCTCATTCAATGAGATTTTGATGTATGCAATAGTGGGCCACGAGTCTTAGGCGGTGCTTAACATTTTTCCTTTTGGAAACAGGCATTTGCGCCCTTAAGCATGGTTTAATATTGCGCGCCGCGCGCACCTCGCATGGCGCGCCATGAAGGAGCCGAACGGGCTCCAGACGTGACACTGGCCGGATCAACCGGCCAGTATTTTACTGCATGGGGAGGGGCTACCCCCTCCCGACTATGCCAACGCGTGGCGCCGAAATCAGCTCAGCTCAGGCTGCCTGACGCTGTTCCAGCGCATTCACGTTAGCGGCGGTAGCGATGGTGTCGCTGCCGGTGCCGATCTCGATCTTGCGCGGTTTCAGCGCTTCCGGCACTTCACGCACCAGGTCGATGGTCAGCATGCCGTTTTCAAACGTGGCGCCCGTGACCTTCACGTGGTTGGCCAGCTGGAAGCGTTGTTCGAAATCACGGGCAGCGATGCCGCGGTGCAAGAACGTGCGCTCGACGCCATCTTTCTGCTTGCGGCCCGTGACGTGCAGCGAATCGCGTTCCGTGATGATGTCGATCTCTTCGCGCGAGAAGCCGGCCAATGCCATCACGATGCGGTATTTGTCTTCCGACACCAGTTCGATGTTGTACGGTGGATAGCTGGGCTGTGCATCGGCGCGCTGTTCGTTGAGCAGGTGTGCCAGGCGGTCAAAGCCAATGGCGGAACGGTACAGGGGAGCAAGGTCAAAAGTACGCATGATAAATATCCTTTTCAAATGAAGCGATAAGAGGGGCGGACCTCACCATGAGCATCCGCCTGCTACCAATCTAAGGACGATCAAGCGGCCTTCAAGGCCTTGAAATTGGCGAAAACCGCCCCAGACGCCACTAAATTTGTAAGAAATTTTTACATGCCCCATCCAGGGGGATTTGCATGGCGCTCCCTATGCGGGGCCGGCTTTTGGTGTATGCTGGCGGCATGAACAATGACACCGACATCCAGCTCAGCGGCCCATTCAAGGCCACCGACGGCTCCGGCCGTGCCCACGACATCAAGGCCATCCGCATCTTCGACGAAGGCTACGGCATCATCGACGTCTACGTCGACTTCGCCGCCCCGCTCGAAGCGGGCGCCTGCAAGGACAAGACCCTGGTCGGCCACATCCTGGCCCGCCTGCGCAGCCTCGGCTACGTGGGCCCCGACTTCGGCCATGGCGACCTGGGCTTGCAAGACAAGAAACTGATCGTTCTGGAAGCGCCTGAGGAGTTTTCCGCCTTTGCCGTGAGCAAGGGCTGGAAAGACTTATCAGCAGAGTTTGACGAGGACTGAGCGCATGCAAAAAAACCATGGCGTTGTTGCCGTGCCTCGTCGTACATTCGTACTGCCTTCGGCAAGGCGCCTAGCCCTGGGCATTTTTCAGGCACTCAGTTTATTCGACTAGATCAACACCATCTGCGCCGCGCCAGCTTCTGCTGCCGCGGCGTTTTTCATGGGCGACCGTTTAATTGAGCTTAGTTGATGTAACGCGCGCTCCACGCGGCGATCACGTTGGCAACGTAGGCCGCGTCATCGCGCCCCGTCAACAGATGATCGGCATCGTCGAGCGAAACGAAACTTTTCGGGTGCTTGGCTGCCGTAAAGATCTCCATCGCATTCGACAAGCTCACTGTCGTGTCGTTCGGCGCGTGCATCACCAGCAGGGCGCGGCGCAGGCCGGCGATGTGCTCTTTTAAGCTGTGGCTGCCCGCGTCGTCGACGAATTGCTGCCGGATGCGGAAGGGCCGCCCTTCCAGCTGCACCAGCGCTTCGCCTTCGGCGGCGATTTTCTCGAGGTGGTCGCTGAACATGCGCGTCACATACGCGGGCGTGCTGGGGGCGGCCAGGGTGGCAATGGCGGTGGCTTCCGGCACCTGCTCGGCAGCGGCCAGCACGGCGGCGCCGCCCAGGCTATGGCCGATCAGCAATTGCGGTGCAGCGTGCCTGGCCCGCAAAAAGTCGGCGGCGGCGACCAGGTCGTCCACGTTCGACGAAAAATTGGTGGCGGCGAACTCGCCTTCGCTGGCGCCCAGCCCCGCAAAATCAAAACGCAGCACGGCGATGCCGTGTTCCGTCAAGCCTTGTGCGATGCGCCGCGCGGCCAGCACATCCTTGCCGCAGGTAAAACAGTGAGCGAACAGCGCGTACGTGCGGATGGCGCCGTCGGGCGCATCGAGCCGCGCCGCCAACACATGGCCGTGCGCGCCGGGAAAATCTTGCCGGGTGGATTTCATTGTCTCAGATCAAAGCTGCCGCGCAGCGCGGCCGATGGCGCATTGTAGCGCCGCCAGGCCGTCGCCGCAGTTGGTCAACCTTAACCGCGCTTCGGTATGTCCAATCCTTTGACGACTGCAGGACGGGCAAGAAACGCTTCCAGTACGCGCTGCACGTTGGGGAAGTTGTGGAACCCGACGAGATCGCCGGCGCCATAGAAGCCCACCAGGCAGCGCACCCACGGGAAGATGGCGATGTCGGCAATCGTGTACTGTCCGCCCATGATCCAGTCGCGGCCCTGCAGGCGCTGCTCAAGCACGCCCAACAAGCGCCTGGCCTCGCCGAGATAGCGTTCCAGCGGACGCTTGTCCTCGTAGTCCTTGCCAGCGAACTTGTGGAAGAATCCCACCTGGCCAAACATGGGGCCGATACCGCCCATCTGGAACATCAGCCACTGTATTGCTTCATAGCGCAGGCCCGCGTCCTGGGGGATGAACTTGCCCGTCTTCTCGGCCAGGTACAGCAGGATGGCGCCCGATTCGAACAGGGCCAGTGGCTTGCCATCGGGACCGTTCGGGTCGAGGATGGCGGGAATCTTGTTGTTCGGATTGAGGGACAGGAAGGCGGGCGACAGCTGATCGTTCTGCTCGAAGCTGACCAGGTGCGGCTCGTACGCCTGGCCCAGCTCTTCCAGCAGGATGGAGACCTTGATGCCGTTCGGCGTCGGCAGCGAGTACAGCTGCAGGCGCTCGGGATGCCGGGCAGGCCATTTCTCGGTGATGGGAAAGTCGGAAAGTTGGGACATGAAAATCCTTATTGAGGTGTATGACGCGGCGCAAGAAAGCCAGTATAGCCAAGCATGGCAGTTTCAGCAGGACAGCGCCTGTTTGGCCGCCTCCCTTCAGCCAAACAGGCCATGCAAAAACCAGCGCGGCGCGGCCTCTTCCCCGCTGCCGGCGATGCGTTCGCGATAGACCCAGTAGTGGGCGTGGTCGAGGCCTTCGGCGATGAAATAATCGCGCGCCTGCGACTGGCCCCACCAGCCCGCCTCGATGCGCTCGGCGACGGAGACCATTTTCAAAGGCGAGCCATAGAAGGGCCGGTGCTCGCGCATCAGCAGGGCGATAGGCTGGGCCAGCAGCCAGCCGGGACGGGGCATGCCGGGCAAGCCGGGCGGCAAGTCCGGCAACGCGTTCTTGCCGCCCGGCTTGGCAGGCAGCGGCAGCCACTGGTTGGCCGTCTCGGGCCGGTAATCGGCGCGCGGCGCGGCCTGCAAGACATTCTCGGCGCCCAGGCGCGCCACCAGCAATTCCAGCAAGCGCTGGCGCTCCTGCGGCGTGCCGCCCGGCTCGGGAAACAAGGTATCGCTGGGCGGCGCCATGGGCTGCACCTGCAGCGCTTCCAGGGTCAGGCCGATCACGGGTGCGTCCAGCGCCAGCTGCGCCAGGCGCTCCTTGAGCAAGCGCACCAGGTGCTCGTCGCGCCAGACGGCTTCTCCCAGCGCCAGGTCGATGACGGTGGGTGGGCGCGCCACCCTGCCCCGCTCGTGCGCCAGCAGCAGCTGAATGCGCTCGACGGCGAATTGCCGCGCGCACAGCCAGCCCGTCATTTGCTGCAGCAGCCGGCGCGCGCCGAACAGCAGCGCGTCGGCGTGCTCCACGCGGTCGAACAATTCCAGGCTGGCGCGGAACGTGGGCGGCGCTTCGAGCCACACGAACAATTCCGTGCTGTGGCCATGCGCCTCGTCGAGCATGTCCAGCAAGGCCCCGCCGCAGCGGCGCTGCAAGCCGGGCCGGGGCAAGTGGCGCAACTGCCCCAAGGTGAGGCAGCCGATACCCTCAAACCAGTCGAGCCAGGGGCGCGCGGGCGGCAGCAAGGCGCACGGCAGGCGGTCGAGACGGCGCACCAGACTATCCATGCGCAGCACGCGCCCCTGGCGCGTACCGGCGCGCGCCAGCAGCCAGGCGCCGCGCGCCGTGGGGGCGCACGACAGCTGGGCCGTGTAGCCAAGCGCGCGCAAGCTGGCCGCGATCTGCCGGCACAGGGCGCGCACGCCGCCAAACAGGCGCAGGCTGGCGCCCGCATCGACCAGCAGGGTCGCTTCCTCACCCTGCGCCACCAGCGGAGAATATTGCAGCAGCGCCAGCGCCACCGCTTGCAGGGCCTGCGCTTCCAGCTCCAGGGAACGTTCGTGCAGGCGCGCCTGCGGCGCCAGCATCAGCGCACCCGCGCGGCGCATGCCCGGCCGGATGCCGGCCGCCCGCGCCAGCGGCGACAGGGCCATCACTTGCTCCTGCTCCAGCACCACGCCCAGGTGGTCAGCCGACCAGCGCGGGCAAAACACTTCGAGCGGGAGCCGGGGCAGGCACAGGCCGATCCAGAGTCGCATGACGCAGCAGTAAAGAAGGAGGTTGCAGGGGCAGGAACAGGGGCGCGTCGCGCTGCGGTCCCCGGCGCTTGATGAAGCCGATCTCGATGCCGCCGGCGGCCGGGCGCACGGACAGGCGCAACGGCGCAGGCGACGCATCCTGCGCGCCATGCAAGGGGCGCAGCATGCAGAACAGGGTGTTGCCGCTTTGCGCGGCCAGGTGCAGGCGGCGCAGGCTGTCGGCGCGCACATGCGATTGCCAGAACAGCAAGGCGCCGCACGTGCCACTACGCAAGATGTTTTCCGCCGCCCACAAGGCATCCTTGCTGCCGGCGCTCTTTATCCACAGCAGTTGCGACGGCGCCAGACCCTGCGCGGCCAGGGCCAGCGCCTGCGGCGGGTGCGGTGGTTGCAGCAGCACGATGGGCAAGCCCGGCAACTGCGCCAGCGTGGGCGCCAGCAAACGCAATTCGCCGCTGCCCGGCTGCTGCACCAGCAGATCGATGAGGCTGCCGCTGGGCCAACCGCCGCCGGGCAACTGCGCGGACAGGGCGGCAAAGCCCGTGTCCAGGCAGCGCATGGCGCCCTGCCCCAGCTGCGATGCGCGCCATAAAGACGGGTGCAAGGCTTCCGGCGAGGCCATCAATTTGGAATGTTGCATCATTGGATATGGAGATGAATACTGTATGCATATACAGTACTATCCACTCCGTCTTTTGGCAAGGTTTATCTGCCTGTTACCAGCGCAGGGGCCGTTCCGCCATGTCCGAAAAACCCCGTTTTGGGCATCGATTGCTGTACCATAAGCACTCTCCTTACCGCCTGGCAACGTACCAGTCGGCCTCCTCCGTCCATAAGGAAACGCATTTGACCACCATCCACATCATCAGCGCCATCGTCTTCGGCCTTGCGCTCATCCACACCTTTGCCGCCAAGTCGTTTGAAACATTATCGCGGCGCCATCCCCGCCATGCTGGCCTGCTGCACTTGCTGGGCGAAGTGGAAGTCGTGTTCGGCTTCTGGGCCTTCATTTTGATCATCATCATGGCCTTTGTCTCGGGCGGCGATGCGGCCATCGAGTATGCCGAGTCGCGCCAGTACACGGAGCCGCTGTTCGTCTTTGTCGTCATGGTCGTGGCCGCCTCGCGCCCCGTGCTTGACGCCGTGCAGCGCCTGCTCAAAGGCGTGGCGCGCGTCATGCCGCTGCGTACGGAACTGGCCCTCGTCTGGCTGGGCCTGGCGCTCGTGCCCCTGACGGGCTCCTTGATCACGGAACCGGCCGCCATGACCCTGGCCGCGCTGATGCTGGCGCCGCAAATCTTCCGCCCCGGCATCCCTGAATGGCTGAAATACGGCGCCCTGGGCGTGCTCTTCGTCAACGTCTCCATCGGCGGCACCCTCACTTCGTACGCGGCGCCACCCGTGCTGATGGTGGCCACCACGTGGAACTGGGATAGCGCCTACATGGCCAGCCATTTCGGCTGGAAGGCGGCCATCGCCGTGCTGATCAACGCCACCGGCGTGAGCATCCTGCTGCGCAAATACCTGCACAGCAACACGTCCGATATCAAGCCGAAGGCCGGCGAAGTGGAAGCGCCAAAAGTGCCGCTGGCCGTCAGCCTGGTGCACATGATCGTGCTGGCAGGCGTGGTCACCCTGGCGCACCATCCCGTGCTGTTCATCGGCCTGTTCCTGTTCTTCCTCGGCTTCGTGCAGGCGTATGAGCGCTATCAAAGCCCCCTGATCCTGAAGGAAGGTTTATTGGTCGGCTTCTTCCTCGGCGGCCTGGTGGTACTGGGCGGCATGCAGCAATGGTGGCTGCAGCCCATCGTCTCCAGCCTGAAACCGCTGGCCCTGTTCTTCGGCGCCCTGGGCTTGACGGCGATTACCGACAATGCGGCCCTCACTTACCTGGGCTCCTTGATCGTCGGCATGACGGACGAAGCGAAATACATGCTGATGGCAGGCGCCGTGGCCGGCGGCGGCCTGACCGTCATCGCCAATGCGCCGAACCCGGCCGGCGTGGCCCTGCTGCGCCGCGGCTTCAAGGATGAATCGATCGGCGCCGTCGGCCTGCTGGCGGGCGCCCTGCTGCCGACGGCCGTGGCGGGCCTGGCCTTCCTGGCCCTGTAAGACGCTGCACGGGGCGGCTGCCGGCCGCCCCCTGTTACCCCTCGATTTCCCCTTCAGTTACCTTCATACACGAGGAAGTGCAGGCGGTCATAGAACAGGCTGTAGGCATAGTCGAACGTGCCCACGCTGCGAAAACCCTTGTGCAGATACACTTGCAGCGCTTCGCTCTTTTCCCACACCGTCAGGGTGATGCGCGCACAGCCCTTGCGGCTGGCCAGGTCGCGGATTTCATGGAACATCTGCCGGAACAGGCCCTGGCCCCGGTATTTCTCGTCGATGGCCAGGCTGCTGACGAAACAGTCGTCGGCGCGCGCATGCGCGAGCACGAAGGCGTCATACGCATCATCGAGCGCCTTCATGTCATCGCGGTAATAGGACACGGCGCCGCAGGCCTGGAACTCGGCCATCGTCGCGGCCGTGAAAAAGCCGATGAAACGCTCGTCCTCGTCATGCAGGCCGTGGATGTGCGCCAGATACGGGTCGATGTTTTGCCGCCGCTGCAATTCGACGAACTGCAGATTGAGTTTATTGCCAAACGAGCAGTATTCAAGGTAGCTGGTGGCAAACAGCAGTTTCGCCATGCGGTTCTTCGCCTCGTCGCCCAGCCGTTCGCCCGCCACCAGCTTGAGCGGCGCATGCGACAGCAAGCCCGCCTGCGCCTCGTCGCCGGACGGGGCGGCATCGCCGGCGGCCGGCATGCGGCTGCCGTAGCGGCCCACGGTAGGACGCCAGAAATTGCCAACGGCAATATGCTGCGAACGGTGGGCCAGCAGGTAGCGACAAAAGACGGCATTCACGCGGTCCAGCTGCGGGTCGTCCGACAGCACCGAGTAGTAGTGAAAATGATCGATGTCCGCCCGCAGCTGGGCCGCATACGCCATGCGCGGCACTTCCTCGATGTCGAACACGTCGACGATGTTGGGCAGGCTCAAAGGATCGTCGAGTTGCCAGTCGATCTCGGCTAGCCTGGCGACGCAGCGGGCATACGCGCGCCGTTCCTCGTCGCTGAGCGGGATGTGTATATCGGTAATGATATCGTCCAGCAAGCGCATGCCGCGGATGCCGCCCACCACCGCTTCTCGCGCGCCGTCATACAGCACGCAGTAGCGCTGGTAAAACTCGGCATGACTGAGCAGGGTCACGCCCAGGTTTTTCTTCCATTCGGCATAGAACTGGCCAAACAGCTGCGCCTCGAATTGCGGGCAGGAACGGGGAATCTGCGCATCGATACCCGCATAGGCGAGGTTCACATTGCGCTGGATCACACGCAGCGCGGCGTCGTTCTTCTTGGCGATCAGCATGCCCGTTTCATCGAGAAACAGATTCATCCAGCTGACATGCTGGCGCTCTTCGCCGTCGCCTTCCCTGCGCTGGAAATAATCGGGCACTTCCGGCTTCATCAGGAAAATCGTCGCGGGATTATGCGGGATCGTATCGACATCCATATACATGCCGCCGTATTCGCACATGATGAGGATGCGGAAATAATCGGACAAGGTGGCGAAGTAGCGCTGCGTATGCAGGGTATCGAGGATATCGAAGCGTGCCGGCGCGAAGTCCAGCGCCAGCGCCCGCAGCGAGTTGATATGCAGGGTCGTGCCGCCGATGGCGTAGCGGCCTATCGTGTAGCGCCCGGCGCCGCCCGTGGGGCTGAAGCGCTCGTCATCGCGCAGCTGCTGCGCATCCCAGACCCAAAGGATGGAGACATACGGCGCGCCGCCATTATGCAGCACCTCATCCAGCGCCGCGCCCCACTGCTGGATCGCCTCACAGGCGATGGCTGGCAACGGCCCGCCCATCCAGATGCGGTGCAGGTAGCGCTCGTCGTCGCCGAGCGCCCGCGTGGGGATGCAACTGAGCGAGGAACAGCTTGCGGCATTGAAATGCGTAAAATTGCCGGCGACAAAGCTGCGCAGGGCGGCGATGCCCGCCTGGTGCTCCCCGGCCAGTTGTTCCAGGTCGCTGCCGGCCGGCCGGACATCGGCCAGGGTGATGTAATCGAGTTTCAGCCGGTTGATGCGAAACTCGTATTCCAGGTTGAAAATCTTTGCTTGATCGTGTTTCGAGGCCAGGTCATCTATTTTCATGGGCGCACCATTTTCCGCAGGAGAGTGTCAATAAACTTCGCAGGAGGTAAAACAAGGTCGACAACATGCGCATCGTTGCGCCATCAGTGCCGGGCGAGCAGCACCTCGCTTTCCCGGCGCCCCGCCATGCCCCGCGTAAACAGCAGCAGGCAGGCGGCGATGACCACGATGACGGGGATATTGAGCAGCGCATACGTTTCCAGCGCATAGCCGAAGCGCTGGCACAGCACGTTGTACAGCTGCAGCCAGGCGGATAGATAAATGCAATAGAGCAAGCTCATGGCGGCCGTCGTCAAGGTCATCGATTCCTTGCTGGCCGTGATCGCGCTGCGGATCAGGGCGCCATTGAACAGGCCGAAGCCGATGGAATAGACAAACATGCAGGCCGCAAACACGTCGACGTGGTGGCGGCCCGCACCGGCGCCCAGCATGCCGGCGGCCGCGATCAGCCCGCCCAAGCGAAGCAGGGATACGAGAGGGAAATCCTGGCGCAGGCGCTGGATGGCGATGCTGCTGAGGACAAAACCGGACAAAATCACGCATTGCAAGGCGATATACGTGGCGTAGGAAGCGCCCATCTCCTGCAGCACGAAGAGGGGCGAAAAACCGATCCAGGCCGTCAGGGGCACGGTGGCCAGCCCGGCCGTGAACATGCCGAACATGAAGCGCTTGTTGCTGAAAATGGCCGCGTAGCTGCGCACGATGGCGGCAAGGTCCGGGCGCGTGACCGTCGGCGCCGTGCGCGGCATGGTCTTGAACAGGCCCAGCAAGGACAGCAGCGCCAGCAGGCCCGAGAGGAAAAAGACGTAGCGCCAGTCCAGCCGGCTGATGATGGCGCTGCCGAGGATGGGGCCGGCCAGGGGCGCGAGGATGGTGGTGCTCGACAGAATACTGCTCAGCTTGACGGCCGCCATGTCGTCGAACAGTTCATGGATCATGGCATAGCCGACAAAGATGAAGCAGCAGCCCATGCCCTGGATGAAACGCGCAGCGAGAAATTGCTCGATCGAGGTGGTAAATGGCACGGCCAGCGTGGCCAGCAGGAACAAGGTATTGCCGGTCAATACCAGCTTGCGCTTGCCGATGGTGTCGGCCAGGGGCCCCAGGAAAATCTGCAGGGAACTGCCGCCCAGCAAATACAGGCTCAGGGACAAGGGAACGAATTTCTCCTCTGCCTGGAACTCCCCGACGATGCCCAGCATCGCCGGCATGATCATGTCATTGGACAGATAGATATTCAGTTCAAAGACGAGGAAAAACGCAAAAAACCACAGCAACTGCTTGGACTTGATGGACATGGCGCATTCCGTAACGTGGGTGGCTGCCGTCAGTGCATGTCGGTCGTCGGGGCATGGGACGGTCGACACGGCTCGTCACTGAAAACGTGTACCAATTGTATACCAGTTACTATTTTTAGCGCCTTTTTTTGTGATTTTTAAATACCGCAGCAATACCACTCAAGCAAAACCCATGGTGCTGCGGCATTGGAAATATGCGCTGAAAAGGGCGCGGCCAGCGCGCCGGCGCGCTGCCGCGGCTCTGCGAGGAAGGGAAGAACGATGCGTACCAGTGCCTGCCGCGCCGTTGCGGCGCGCGGCACGCTGGCTTATCGGCGGCGGTGGCTGGCGAAGAAATCGAGCAGCATCTTGCTGGCGTCGGGTTTGGCCTTGTCGTTGAACGGCAGGCTGGCGTCGCCGCCGCTCCACGCGTGCTCGAGGTGCTCGACCTGGGCCACGCGCAGCAGCACCTCCTTGCCCAGCTGATAGTCGTGCAGCGCGTACGCATGGGCCGGATTGCGCCCGCCCGCCGCGCCGCCAGGCAGGCGCTGCGCCGTCACAACGGTATCGGCTGGCAGGCGGTTGACGCGCACGCTCTGGCGCACCAGCTGCGTCTGGTTAATGGGCCGCACCACCTTGTCGGACAGCCCTTGCAGCAGGATGGTGGGCAGGCGGGGAAACGCGGGCTGGCGCGCCAGCACTTCATCGATGGCCGCATCGGCGCGGGCGCTCGCGCCATGCTGCATCACGCCCAGCGCGCCGATCAGGTTATGCCCGGCGCCAAACACGGGCCCCGAATGCAGGCCCAGCGCTGCAAACAGCTGCGGGTGATTCAGAGCCACGATATGCGCCATGCCGGCGCCGGCGGAAATACCGCAGATATAGATGCGCGCGCGGTCGATCGCATAGCGGGCCGCCACCTGCTCGATGGCGCCGACGATCAGGCGCACGTCGCCGCCGCCCTCCTGCGTCAGCTTGTCGTACCACTTCCAGCAACGGCGCGCATGCGAGCGCAACGATTGCTGCGGATACAGCACGGCGTAGCCCTTGCGTTCGGCCAAGCGGTTCATGCGCGTGCCTTCGGCAAACTGCGTGGCGCTCTGTTCACAGCCGTGCAGCATCACCAGCAGCGGCCGGCCCCGGCTGCGCACGGCGGCGCTCGGCGCCTTCTCGGGCAAGTACAGGAAATACGGCAGGCGCCGGCCCGGCAACTGCCCCAGTTCCGGCAGGGGCGCATAGTGGGCGGCCAGCCACTTGCCCGGCGGCGGCGCCGTTCGCTTGCGCACGCGTGGCGGCGACAGGGGCGTGGCAAAGGGCGCCAGGGCGGGCACGACGTTGCTGGCGGGCCTGGCGCGCGGCTTTGGACTCGCCTTCGTGGTCTTGACCACGGTCTTGACCCCGGACTTGCTCACCGTCTTGCGGGGCTTGGGCTTGGCCGGCACGGGCCCGAACAGCACCTTGGCCAGCTTGCTCGCCGTGCGCTGCTGCGCCTTACCGGCGCGCAATAGCCCGCGCAGCCATTTGGTGGCGGGCTTTACCATGGCAAGCGGCGCGCACGCCGTGGTGGAGCGTACCGCAAGTTCATCCCTCTGCATCGTTGCATCGTCAGCATGTGCGGCCTCCTCCGTAGAACGCATAGGGTACCGCAATTGGCGAACAACACCGTACGTTTGCACACCGATAAAGTGCCGCTGGCACCATTGACGCAAATCAAGCGCGACCTTGTACGCATGCGTAATCTGGATGTTCGATCAGCACTTCACGAGGAGAGAACACCATGAGCTATCTGGACCGCGACATCCTGGGCATGTACAGCAACCACGACGGCCCGGGGCCGGCCCTGATGGGGGCCGATACCCTGCTCGGCGACGATGTCTACAATCACAGCGACGAGGAACTGGGCGACATCAAGGAAATCATGCTCGACATGCGCACGGGCCAGATCGCCTATGCCGTACTGTCCTTCGGCGGCATCCTGGGCATGGGCGACAAGCTGTTTGCCGTCCCCTGGGAACGCCTGACCCTGGACCCCGTCAACAAGCGCTTCCTGCTCGACGTAGAAAAAAACCAGCTGAAAGACGCGCCCGGCTTCGACAAGAACAACTGGCCCGACATGGGCAGCGATGCCTGGAACCAGCAAATGGAAGCGTTCTATGGCAGCAGCGTCATGGCAGCGGGCCGCAGGCCATCCGGCAGCGACCTGCGCGGCGGCGCCAGCCTGCAATCGGGCAGCGAAGGCAGCATGTCGGGCACCTCGATGAGCGGCAGCCGCGCCGGCACGCGCAGCAGCCAGAACGGCGTGCCTTCACCGCTCGGCGATGATGAGCTCGATAAACGTAGAACGTAGGCCGTACGGTGAGCAACGCCGACACGATAGTGAGCTAAGCGAGATTTATAGAGGCGCCATCACCGCTGCATCGACTCCCATACTTTCTGTAAACGCTTGGCAGAAACAGGCATCGGCGTGCGCAATTCCTGCGCAAACAGCGACACGCGCAGCTCTTCCAGCATCCAGCGGAAATCGACGAGTTTCGGGTCCGTGTTCTTGCCGGCCTGGCGGTCCTTGGCCTGGCGCAAGTACGGCGCGGCCGCCGATTGCCATTCGGCCATCAACTTGGTATCGCGCGCGGGGTCGGCGCGCAGCTTTTCCAGGCGCACGTTGATCGCCTTCAGATAGCGGGGGAAATGTGCCAGCTGCGTGTACTCGTTTTCCGTCAGGAAGCGCTTATGCACGAGTCCCTGAAGCTGCGACTGGATATCGGATGCGGCCGCTGTAGGAATATTCTGCAAGCGCTTGGGCAAGCCGTGGAATTCCGTCAGCACTTGCGACAGCAAACGGGCGATTTCATTCACCAGCAAAACGAGGCGCGACTTGCCCTCCGCCTGGCGCTTGGCAAACGAGGCAGCGTCCAGCGGCAGCGGCTCTTGCAGGCAGGCGATGTCGAGCGCCTTGTTGATGATTTGCTCGCGCAGCTCCTCCTGCGAACCGAGGGCCATGAATTGCATGCCCATCTGCTGTAAACCAGGGATGCTTTTCTCGACGTACTTGATCTGTTCTTTCATTTGCAGCGCGAACAATCGGCGCAAACCGACCTTGTGCGTGCGGGCGGCTAAGGTCGGGTCATCGAACACTTCCAGGTCGCAATGCGTGCCCTTGTCGACCAGGGCGGGGAAGCCGATCAGGGTCAGCTTGCCCTGCACGATTTCTAGCAACTCCGGCAATTCGCCGAAGGTCCAGCCCGTCAAGCCCATGTGCTGCGAGACGGTGGCATTCGGGGACGCCGGCGCCGCAGCGGCAGCCGCTCCCTTGGCCGGCGCGCCGCCCTTGCCTGTTGCCGCGTTGGCGGCGGCGCCCTGGGCTTGCGCCTGCAGCCGCGACGCCACTTGCGCGCCCGCCACGCGGGCAGCAGGCGTACCCGCGCCGGACACGCCCGACACTTCGGCCAGCTTCTGGAAACTCTGGCGCGCCTGGCCGCCGAATTCCGCTTGCAGGGTGGCCAGGTTGCGGCCCATGTCCAGCTGGCGGCCATGCTCGTCGATCACCTTGAAATTCATGAAGTGATGGGCAGGCAGGGTTTCCGGCTTGAAGTCCGTCGTCAGCACATTGATGGTGATTTGCGTGCGGATGTCTGCGATGATGGCGTCGATCAGGTCACCGCGGCCAAACACGCCCGCTTCGTGCACGCGCTCGCAAAACTTGGCCGCATAGTCGGGCAGCGGCACGCAGTGGCGGCGCAGCTTTTGCGGCAGGGATTTGAGCAGCAGATGCACTTTTTCCTTCAGCATGCCCGGCACCAGCCATTCGCAGCGCTCGCGCGGCAACTGGTTCAAGGCATACAGCGGCACGCTCAAGGTCACGCCATCGCGCACGCTGCCCGGTTCGAAGTGGTAGGTCAGGCCCATTTCCAGGCCCGTCACGGACATGGTCTTCGGGAACAAATCCGTCGTCACGCCAGCCGCCTCGTGGCGCATCAGCTCTTCGCGGTTCAAATACAGCAGCTTCGGGTTTTCGCGCGTGGCTTCCTTGTGCCATTTCTCGAAACCGGCGCCATTGCACACGTCCGCCGGCAACAGCTTGTCGTAGAAGGCGGCGATCAGTTCATCGTCGACCAGCACGTCCAGGCGGCGCGATTTGTGCTCCAGGTTTTCGATATCCTTGATCAGCTTGTGGTTGTGTGCAAAGAACGGCGCGCGCGTGTCGAAGTCGCCGCCCACTAGGGCGTCGCGGATGAAGATTTCGCGCGCTTCCGGCAAATTGAAATTGCCGTAATTGATGCGGCGCTGGCTGTACACCACCAGGCCATATAACGTCGCCCGTTCGGACGCCGTCACTTGCGCCGAGCGTTTTTCCCAGCGCGGTTCGCCCCAGGATTTCTTCAGCAAATGCTCACCGACTTTTTCCAGCCATTCGGGCTGAATCTGCGCCACGCAGCGCGCGTACAAACGCGTCGTGTCGACCAGCTCGGCCGCCATGATCCACTTGCCCGGCTTTTTCAACAGCGAGGAACCGGGCCAGATGTGGAACTTGATGCCGCGCGCGCCCAGATAGCCCGCGCCCGGCTCGTCCTCGCCCTTAAAGCCGATATTGCCCAGCAGTCCGGTCAGCAAGGCCATGTGCAGGTTGTCGTAGGTGGCCGGTGCCTCATTCAATCGCCAGCCCTGCTCCTTGACGATGGTCAACAGCTGCGAATGCACGTCGCGCCATTCGCGCAAGCGCATCTGCGACAGGAAATTCGTGCGGCAATTGTCCTGCAACTGGCGGTTGGTTTTCTTGTGCTCGATGGCCGATTCGAACCAGCGCCAGATTTTCAGGTAACTGAGGAATTCCGATTTTTCATCGGCGAATTTCTTGTGCGCCTCGTCGGCCGCCTGCTGGTGTTCCATCGGCCGGTCGCGCGGATCTTGCACGGACAGGGCCGAGGCGACGATCAGCACTTCCGTCAGGCAGGCGTTATCGAGCGCGGCCAGGATCATGCGGCCCACGCGTGGGTCCAGCGGCAGCTTGGCCAGCTTGTTGCCCAGCGGCGTCAGTTTATTGACTTCATCGACGGCGCCGAGTTCCTGCAGCAATTGATAACCGTCGGCCACCGCGCGCGCCAGCGGCGGCTCGATGAAGGGAAAGGTCTCCACGTCCGTCAGGTGCAGGGATTTCATGCGCAGGATGACGGCGGCCAAGGATGAACGCAGGATTTCCGGCTCCGTGAACTTCGGCCGCAGCAGGTAATCCTGCTCTTCGTACAAACGGATGCAGACGCCATCAGCCACGCGGCCGCAACGGCCGGCGCGCTGGTTGGCGGCCGACTGGGCGATCGGCTCGACCTGCAATTGCTCGACCTTGTTGCGGTAGCTGTAGCGTTTTACGCGCGCCAGGCCCGCGTCGACCACGTAACGGATGCCGGGCACGGTCAGCGAGGTTTCCGCCACGTTGGTGGCCAGCACGATGCGGCGCGCATTGCTGGTTTTAAAGACGCGTTCCTGCTCCTCGGCCGACAAACGGGCGAACAGGGGCAAAATCTCCACGTGCGGCGGGTGGTGCTTGCGCAGCGCTTCGGCGCAGTCGCGGATTTCGCGCTCGCCCGGCAAGAACACCAGCACGTCGCCCGAGCCGATGCGGCACAGTTCTTCCACGCCATCGACGACGGCATCCATCAAGTCGCGCTTTTCGCGCGCGGCGGCAGTCCTCTGTCCCGGTTTGTCGGCGCTGTTGCTACCCGCGCCCGAACCGGGCATGGCCACCTGTTCGCGTTCCACTGGACGGTAGCGCACTTCCACCTGGTACAGACGGCCCGACACTTCGATCACGGGCGCCGGCTTTTCCGGCGTGCCGAAATGGCGCGCGAAGCGTTCCGCGTCGATGGTGGCCGAGGTGATGATGATTTTCAGATCGGGCCGGCGCGGCAGCAGCTGTTTCAGATAACCGAGCAGGAAATCGATGTTCAGGCTGCGTTCGTGCGCCTCATCGATGATGATCGTGTCGTAATTTTTCAACAACGGGTCGGTCTGCGTCTCGGCCAGCAAGATACCGTCCGTCATCAGCTTGACGGAAGCGCCCTTGGTCAGGGTGTCGGCAAAGCGGACCTTGAAGCCCACCGTCTCGCCCAGCGGCGTGCCCAGTTCCTGCGCGATGCGCTTGGCCGTCGAGGAAGCGGCGATACGGCGCGGCTGCGTGTGGCCGATCAAGCCCTTCTGTCCGCGTCCCAGCTCCAGGCAAATCTTCGGCAGCTGCGTCGTCTTGCCGGAACCCGTTTCGCCCGAGACGATGATCACCTGGTTTTCCATCAGGGCCTTGGCGATTTCGGCGCGCCGGCCCGAGACGGGCAAGTCTTCCGGATACGTAATCGGTGGCAGCGGATTGCGGAACGCCTTTTCCGCCTCGCGCGCGGCGCGAGCCGCATCACGGCTTTCGCGGCTTTCCTGCCCCTCGCGCGGCGGGCGCGGCGCGCGCTGCTGCTGTTGCTGTTTCTGCTGCTCCGTGCGCGGCGGCTGCTGCCTTTGCTGGCTCACGGGCGGGCGCTGGCGGCCCTGCGCAGGCGTGGCGGCAGGCGCGGCAACATCCCCGCTGGCGGGCACATTTGCAACGTTGGAAGGAGGGGAAGACTTATTGCTGGCTGAAGACATTGTTTTTTTACAGGTATTTTAAGCGCGCACATCGCGCAGCGAATTATAATGCGCTTAATGGAAAACCCTACCCAATTCGTCCAATGGCTGCGCTCAGTCGCGCCCTACATCCACGCCTTTCGCGGCAAGACCTTCGTGGTCGCCTTCCCCGGTGAACTCGTCAGCGCCGGGGCGCTGCAGGTGCTGGCCCATGATTTGTCCCTGCTGCATGCGCTGGACATCAATGTCACCGTTGTCTACGGCTCGCGGCCGCAGGTAGCGGAACAACTGGCCTTGCGTAACGTCGAAGGCCGCTTCCACAATGGCGTGCGCATCACGGACATCGCCGCGCTGGAATGCGCGAAAGAAGCGGCCGGCGAACTGCGTCTCGATATCGAGGCCGCATTCAGCCAGGGCTTGCCGAATACGCCCATGTCGCATGCGGCCATCCGTATCATTTCAGGCAACTTCATCACGGCGCGCCCGCTGGGCGTGATCGATGGCGTGGACCTGGAACTGACGGGCATCACGCGCAAGGTCGACGCCGAAACCATCCACTCCATCCTCGGTTCGGACGGCCTGGTGCTGCTCTCGCCGCTGGGCTTCTCGCCCACGGGCGAAGCGTTCAATCTCACCATGGAAGACGTGGCGTGCAGCGCCGCCATCGCCCTGCATGCGGACAAACTGATTTTTATTACCGAAACGCCGATGATGGAAGACGCCACGGGCGTGGAAATCCGCGAACTGTCGTCGCACCAGGCCGAAGCCGTGCTGATGGCCGGTTTCTTGCCGGACGCCACTGCGTTTTATTTGAAGCATTGCGTCAAGGCATGTCACAACGGCGTCGAACGCTCGCACATCGTGCCCTTTTCGATGGATGGTTCGGCCCTGCTGGAATTGTTTACCCATGATGGCGTGGGTACCATGATCAGCCATGAAAACCTGGAAAGCCTGCGCCAGGCCACCATCGAAGACGTGGGCGGCATCATCAAGCTGATCGAGCCACTGGAAGCGGACGGCACCCTCGTCAAGCGGGGCCGCGAGCTGATCGAGCGGGAAATCGATTATTTCTCCGTCATCGAGCATGATGGCGTGATCTTCGGCTGCGCCGCCCTGTACCCCTTCCCCGCGCAAAAAATGGCGGAAATGGCATGTTTGACGGTCAACCCGGAAGTGCAAGCCCAGGGCGACGGCGAACGCATCCTGAAACACATGGAAAACCGCGCCCGCGCCGCCGGCCTGAACAAACTGTTCGTGCTGACCACGCGCACCTCGCACTGGTTCAAGAAGCGGGGCTTCGTGCCGGCCACCGTCGACGATTTGCCGAAGGATCGCCAGCATATGTATAACTGGCAACGCAAATCGCAGGTGTTAATTAAAACCTTGTAAAGAAAAAGCCCGGCATGCCGGGCTTTTTCTTTACTTAAACAGTATTACTTGATGTTCAGCGGCGCAAACGATTTGACCAGGTCATCGAGCGCCTTCAATTGCGCCAGGAATGGCTCCAGCTGATCCAGCGGCAAGGCGCTGGGGCCGTCGCAGCGGGCGTTGTCGGGATCAGGATGAGCTTCGAGGAACAGGCCTGCGATGCCGACGGCCAGACCGGCGCGGGCCAGGTCCGCCACTTGCTGGCGGCGGCCGCCCGAAGCGGCGCCACCGGGATCGCGTTGCTGCAGCGCATGCGTGACATCAAAGATGATGGGCAGGTCGTCGCAGGTTTTCTTCATCACGCCAAAGCCCAGCATGTCGACCACCAGGTTGTCGTAGCCGAGGCAAGTGCCGCGGTCGCACAGGATCAGTTGATCGTTGCCCGCTTCCTTGAATTTTTCGACGATATTGGCCATCTGGCCAGGGCTGAGGAATTGCGGCTTCTTGATGTTGATGACTTTGCCGGTTTTCGCCAGGGCCACGACGAGGTCCGTCTGGCGCGCCAGGAAGGCGGGCAATTGCAGCACGTCGACCACTTCGGCCACCTGCTGCGCCTGCCATGGCTCATGCACGTCGGTAATCACGGGCACGCCGAACGCCGCCTTCACGTCCTGGAAGATACGCATGCCTTCTTCCAGGCCCGGACCGCGGTAGGAATGGATCGACGAACGGTTGGCCTTGTCGAAACTGGCCTTGAACACATATGGAATACCCAGTTTTTGCGTCACGCGCACATATTCTTCGCAAGCGCGCATGGCGAGATCGCGCGACTCGAGCACGTTAATGCCGCCAAACAGCGCGAAGCTGCCTGTATTGCTGACATCGATGCCATGGACTTTCACTGAGGTCATAGGGATTCCATATTGGTTAATTGTTACTACTTGGTTGGCAGAGGCGCAGCCAGCGGCTGGCGCGATAAGGCATCTTACTAGCTAGGGCGGCGCAGATCAAATTTGATCCAGCACAAGGGCACGGCAAACGGCGTGTCGCCAGGCCGCGACGGCCCCGCGAGGGCTGGCGCAAAGTGCCTTATAATCACACTTTATCTCTACACTGATTCAGGAGCACAGATGGCCCGCACGATCCACTGCATCAAACTCAACAAGGAAGCCGAAGGATTGGATTTCCCGCCGTACCCGGGCGAACTGGGCAAGAAGATTTATGAATCGGTGTCGAAAGAAGCGTGGGCCGCCTGGCTCAAGCATCAGACCATGCTGGTCAATGAAAACCGTTTGAACCTGGCCGACGCGCGCGCCCGCAAATACCTGGCCACGCAGATGGAAAAGCATTTCTTCGGCGATGGCGCCGATGCGGCCATGGGTTACGTTCCTCCAACGGAATAAGTTTTATCGCTTGCCCGTGACCACGTCACGGGCAGTTTCACCCTCGTTTCACGCCCTCCCTCGCCGTTTCACGGCTGACCTTCCCCGTTTCGTCGCAGTCCGCTCGCCGCCCCTGCCTGTGGCTGGCACAGTACGTCCATCGACAACTTCATTTCAGGGCGGACACCATGTTGCAGCAAATCTTCAGCCACACTCCCCTCTACGTCTGGGTCATCCTGGGCTTTCTCGTCTACCGCGGCGTACTGGCCAGCCGCGCGCGTGAAGTGACCTTGCGCAAGCTGTGCATCATTCCCCTGGTCATGCTGGCGCTGTCACTGAGCGGCGTGCATGGCAGTTTCGGCTTCGACGGCGTAGCGCCGTTCGCCTGGGGAGCCGGCGCACTGGCCGGTGCGGCGCTGGCGTGGAGGCTGGCCAATCCATGCAAGATAGTCGCCATTCCCGCGCGCAGCAGCGTGCAGCGCCCCGGCAGCTGGGTACCGTTGATCTTGATGATGAGCATCTTCTGCATGAAATATGCGGTCGCCGTGACCCTGGCCATCGCGCCAGCGACTGCCCAGGCACCCGGCTTCAGCGTGCCTGTCTGCCTCGCCTATGGTTGCTTCAGTGGCATTTTCCTCGGTGGCCTGCTGCGCACCGTGGCCGTGTACCGCCAGGCGCAAATGACAAGCGGCCCGCAAGGGGCCGCCGTGTAAGAGAGGTGTGGTTGCCGGCAAGCCGGCGATCACCTTAGTACGCCAGGGTACGCACGCCTTCCGGCATGCCCAGCAGGCAGACATTGGCGCCGCGCACCGCGAACAGGCCGACGGCGATGACGCCGACGATCTGGTTGATCTGCTGTTCCAGCGCCACCGGATCGGCAATTTTCAAGCCCAGCACGTCGATGATCTCGCCACCGTTGTCGGTAATGAACGCTTCCGTGCTGCCAGCCTTCAGGCGCAAGCGGGGCGTACCGCCCAGCGCGGCCAGCTGGCGCGATACGGCGGCGCGGGCCATCGGCACCACTTCCACCGGCAGCGGGAAGGCGCCCAGGGTTTCCACCAGCTTGGAGCCGTCGGCGATGCAGACGAACTGTTTCGATACGGAAGCAACAATCTTTTCACGCGTCAATGCCGCGCCACCGCCCTTGATCATGGCGCCGCTGGCCGTGATTTCATCGGCGCCGTCGATGTAGACGGCGATCGACTCGACGTCGTTCAAGTCGAAGACAGGAATGCCATGGCCTGCCAGGCGCGCGGCCGTCGCTTCGGACGACGCGACCGTCCCCTTGATGCGGTCCTTGATCTTGGCCAGCTCATCGATGAAAAAGTTGGCGGTGGAACCGGTGCCGACACCGATGATTTCACCGTCGACCACATGGGCTATGGCGGCGCGGGCTACGGCTTGCTTCAATTCGTCTTGGGTCATGGCATTCAGGCTAAAGTGAGGAATGGCGCTATTTTAACGGATTGCCAGCCCGGCCAGCCGGCCATCATGACCCACGATGCGAGCGGATACAACAGACTAGTGGAAAAACCTTGCCCCAAGGCAATTGCGCACCCATTTACACTCTATGCCCTTTAAAATATGCGAAAATGGGACGATAGCCCGATATGACGTTTCAGGAATAGCACATGAATCACAGTAAACAGGTACTTGTTGTCGATGACAGCCGGGTTTCACGTTTGATGTCGCATCAGTTCATCCTCAGCAAACATGCCGACTGGCAAGTGATCGAGGCGGCGACGGGAGAGGAAGCCCTGGAAAAAGTCAAGACCGTCAACCCTGTGCTGATACTACTGGATGTCAACATGCCCGGCATGGGCGGCATGGCGGCGGCAGAACAATTGCGCACGCTGTGCCCGCAGACGCACATCATTCTCGTCACGGCCAATGTGCAAAACGCCACCCGCAACCGCGCCAGCGAACTGGGTGTGGGCTTCATGGAAAAACCGATCACAGAAACGCGCATCCACCAGCTGATCGAATCACTGGGACTATGAGCATGGTCAATCTTTCCGAACTCGAGAACGACGCCCTGGTAGAGATATTCAACATCGGGGTGGGCCATGCGGCGGCGGCCATGAGCGAGATCGTGAATGAAGAAGTCACCATGTCGGTGCCCTCGATCACCTTTCTGAACCGTGCCGACGCGGCCGCCTTACTGGGCAGCAAGAAGGATGGCGAACGCATCTGCGGCGTCAGCCAGCATTACGATGGCGCTTTCGCCACCGAAGCCATACTGATGTTTCCCGAGGATAAGAGCCTGGAAATCGTGCGTCTGATGGTGGGCGACGCCATGCCGCTGCAGGAACTGACGGAAATGGAACAGGAGGCGATGAGCGAAATCGGCAACATCATCCTCAATTCCTGCGTCGGGACTTTGGCCAACCTGTTCGACAGCGAACTGCATGGCTCGCTGCCCCTGTACCACGTGGGCACCAGCGCGGAAATCCTGTCCTCGTTCGGCGGCCACGATGACGAGGCCGTCGTGCTGATGCTGCATATCGATTTCGTGCTGTCCAAGCACCAGATCCATGGTTATGTGGCATTCGTGCTCGACCTGTCCGCCTTGCACGACCTGAAACAACAGGTCAGCCGCTACCTGGCCAAGGTGCTGGGACAGGCGTGACTATCATGCCAGATGCCTTACACCGACTCGCCCTGCTCGAAAGCATACTCGGTGCCGTGAACCTGGGCGCCATCGTGCTTGATGAGCAGCACCGCATCGTGCTGTGGAACCACTGGATGGCGCGCCACTCGGCCCGCCAGGCCGACGCCGTGCTGGGCCACGATTTCTTCGCCGTCTTTCCGGAAATGAGGCACAAGCGCATCGATTCGGCCATCACCCAGGCCCTGCGCGACAATTTCCAGTCGCTGCTGTCGCAAACCCTGCACAAGGCGCCGTTTCCGCTATACACGCATGGCGCGGCCACGGGCGGCAACAACGGCGAGGAACGCATGCAGCAAGCCGTTGCCGTTACGCCGATCAACCTGCCCGGCTCGCCGCGCCACTGCCTGATCCAGATCAATGACGTCACCATCGCCGTGGGGCGCGAAAAGCTGCTGCGTGAACAGACCATGGTCTTGCGCTCGCAAACCTTTTCCGACGGCTTGACGGGCATCGCCAACCGTCGCCACTTCGACGTGGCAATCGAGAAGGAAATGCGGCGCGCCATGCGCATCAGCAGCCCGCTGTCGCTGCTGATGATCGATATCGACCATTTCAAGGATTACAACGACCATTATGGCCACCAACAGGGCGATGATTGCCTGATCCGCGTGGCGGCCGAGCTGGCCGCCATGCTGCAGCGCCCCACCGACCTGCTGGCCCGCTATGGCGGCGAAGAGTTTGCCGCCATCCTGCCTGATACGGATGCGGCACAGGCGCTGCGCATGGCCGAGGCGATCCGCCAGCACGCGGCCGACCTGCGCATTCCGCATGCCAAGACGGGCAATGAGGTCAAGCACGTCACGGTCAGCATCGGCATCGCCACGCAGCAGCCGCAGCAGCAGTTGGCCATCTCCGCCCTGATCGGCGCCGCCGACCGCGCCCTGTACCTGGCCAAGGGCGCCGGGCGCAACAGGGTCATGGTGCAAGCGCTGTAGGAAAGCAACGCCCGCTACACAATTCCAGTAGACAACTTTACGGCGGATGCGTAGACTCGTATGTGATTGCAGCAAAAACAACAAGAATTTATCTGCGGTATCCATTCAAGCGCATGCGCCGTTCCTGCGCGGATACGGCCAGGAGTGCTTGTGAACCTCGACCTGCCCCTCAAATCCCGTCTTCCGGGCGCCGGCCTGGATACGACCATGGTCAATGGCATGCGCCTGCTGTTGTCCAGCGCCACCTTGCTGACCCTGTTCATCGATCCCGAAAGCGCCGGCAAACTGAGCAAGATCACCTGGCTGATCTTTTCCGCCTACACCATGCACAGCCTGCTGCTCTACGTGCTGGCGCTGCTGGGCTTCAGCCTGCCCCAGGACATCTTGTTGTACTGGCTGGACGTGGCCTGGTATGCGCTGATCGTCTTTTCCACCAGCAGCCACAACAACCTGTTTTTCCTGTTTTTCTTCTTTGCCATCCTGACCTCGTCGTTCCAGCGGGGCTTCGAGGAAGGGGCGCGCATCACCCTGGCTTCGGCCGGCCTGTTCGCCGCCACCGCCCTGTTCGGCGAAACGAACGCGGAACTGTCGCGCCTGCTGCTGCGCACCACCTTCCTGCTGGCACTGGGCTACATGATCGCTTACTGGGGCGGCTCGGCCATCACGCAGCGCAGCCACCTGGCGCTGCTGCGCGATGTCAGCCAGCTGTCGAATCCCCGCTTCGGCGTCGACCAGACCATCACCTCGGTGCTGGAAAAAACCCGCAGCTATTTTCACGCCCGCAGCTGCCTGCTGGCGATGCGGGACAAGGGGATGCCGGACTGGTCGCTGCGCAGCGCCGTGCATACGGGGATGGAGGTGGTCACGACCAGCGCCATCCTCAGCGATGAGGCGGCCAACCCCTTGCTGGCCTTCCCAGCCGACAAGATCGTGCTCTACAACCACCCACTGTCCAGCTGGCTGCCGTGGACAGGCGGCGTGCGCATGCTGGACGCCGACAGCGGGCGCTGGCTACGGCATGACGATACGGCCGGCGCCAGCCTGGCCGAGCTGCTCGAAGCGCACTCCTTCATCAGCGCCCCCTTGCCTCTGCGCAATGGATCGGGCCGCCTCTACATCGTTTCCACGACCAGTCTGAGCAAGACCGACGCCCTTTTCCTCAGCCACATCGGTGCGCAGGCATTTCCCGTCATTGAAAACATCGACCTGCTCGACCGTCTCGCCTCGCAAGCAGCCTCGCGCGAGCGTGAAAAGATCGCGCGTGACCTGCACGATACGGCCATCCAGCCGTATATCGGCCTGCGCCACGGCCTGGCAGCCCTGCGCAACGAGGCTCTGCCAGGCAATCCCCTGCTGCCGGAACTGGAAAAACTGATCCTCATGTCGGGCCAGGTGATCGCCGACCTGCGCAGCTACGCGCGCACCTTCAAGAACGGCCAGGTGCAAAGCGAGCCGGAACTGCTGGTGGCGCTGCGCCGCCAGGCCACGCAGATCCACGAATTCTATGGCATCGACATCACCCTGCATATCGAGGGCGACCTGCATATCAACGACCGCCTGGCGGCCGAGGTATTCCAGATCGTCAACGAAGGCATGAGCAATATCCGCAAGCATACGTCGGCGCGCCACGGCGCCGTCAAGCTGACCTGCGTGCAAGGGTCGCTGCACATCAGCATCGACAATGAATGCGCGGCCGCGCACGTGCCCGATTTCCTGCCCGACTCACTGGCCGAACGCGCCGCCGCCCTCGGTGGCAGCGCCAGGGTCACGCACAACACCTTGGGCAACACCTCCGTCCAGATCGAGATTCCGATATGAATGACCGCCAACCCCCATCCCACTCCGCCATCCGCGTCATGCTGGTGGATGACCACAAAACCATGCTGTGGGGCCTGGAACGGCTGATCGGCGGCGAACACTCCGGCATGCAGGTGGTCGCCACGGCGTGCGACAGTGCCAGCACGCTGACCCAGGCCGCCATCACCTGTCCCGGCGTGATCGTGCTGGACCTGGACCTGGGCGGCGTCAGCTCGCTGGCCATCATTCCGCAGTTGCTACAAGGCGGCAACGCGCGCATCCTCGTACTGACGGGCAGCCACGACCAGGCCGTCATGGAGCAAGCCATGATGAATGGCGCGCGCGGCATCATCAGCAAGGATGCGCCGCCGGAACTGGTGCTCAAGGCCATCGAAAAGGTCAGTCATGGCGAGCTGTGGCTGGAGCAAGCCATGCTGGGCCGCATGATGACGCAGCTGACGCAGCCAGGCGGCGCCTCGGCGCAGGCGCTCGCCGTGGCCAGCCTGACGACGAAGGAAAGAAAAATCATCGCCGCCCTGGTGCATGGCAGCGGCACGCCTGCCAAGCTGCTGGCCGACCAATTGTTCATCTCCGAACATACCTTGCGCAATCACCTGACCTCGATCTACCGCAAGCTGGGCGTCTACAACCGCCTGGAACTGTACGCCTACGCGACCAAGCACCGCCTGGGCGAACTGCCGGCCGCCGCCTGACCACCCCGCCTGAGCGCAGGTCGCTCGGGCCATTTCCTGCCTCTCCCACATCGCTTTGGCCCTGCCGCCAGCGGCTGGCCTCGCCCTGCGCGTGGCGGCCTCGGGCAGGACAATTGTCACGAAAAAATCGAGCAAATCCTCCCGCTATAAACGGGAGATTCTTCTGATGTAGATCAATACGTCGCCTTCTATAGTGAACGTACCAGTGTCCATTCCGCCACCAGTCGCAGTCCACCGAGACGGAGTACAGCATGCGTTTTGACAAGTACCTCCCCTCACGCCTGGCCACGTATTTGCAAGGCAAGGAAAAAGCGGCGTTTTACCGCTATGCGCTGATGGCGGCGCTGGTGGTGGTGGTCTGCATCATCGGACTGCTGGCATTGGGGCAAAGTCCATGATGCCGCCGTTCACGGCAACCATGTTGTCCAACCTTTGTCGTTCCCTGCAGTTCTCTCTTACTCTAGGAGTCATCATGAACTTCATCAAAAATTTCATCCGCGAAGAAGACGGCGTGACCGCGATTGAATATGGCCTGATCGCCGCCTTGATCGCCGTCGTCATCATCGCCTCCGTCACCATCGTGGGCACGCAACTGAAAGCCACGTTCACGAAGATCGGTACGGCCTTGACCAACGCCAATGCCTAAGCGCCGCACTCCGGGCAAGGCTGCCGCCTTGTCCGGAGTGCAGCAGGCGGCACAGCCAGCACGCCGCCTTGACTACCCACCCGCATTGCCATCCATCGACTGCGAGGCCCATCGTGAACTCTCTGCTGTCCTGCCTGTACGAGGAAACTGCCGTCACCGCACTCGAATATGCGCTGCTGGCCGGACTGCTGGCCGTGGTCATTCTGGCTGCCGTCACCCTGGCCGGTGACAGCCTGGCCCTGCTGTTTACCACCATCAAGGACCAGGTCGTCCTGGCGCTGTCATGACTATCCCCTCGAGCCTGCGCGCCTCGCTGCACAACCACCGTGCGCTGCTGCTGCTGGTGCTGGCCTACACGGCCATGGTCCTGCTGCTGGCCGGCAGCAAGCCGACACGCCACGAGATCGCCCCCCTGCTGGCCAGCTTTGCACTGGCCGCGCTGACCGGCCCCGTCTTCCTGCTGTGCGCCTGGACAGGCTACGTGATGTGCATGCTGCGTCCCGCACGCCTGTGCCATTTCCTGTACCACGAACTGCGCCGCCACCTGCACCGCGAGCGCCTGCTGCATGCGCTGCCTGCGCTGCTGCTCGTGCCCCTGTTCGCCCTCAGCTTTACCACGTTCAAAGCCGCCATTCCCCGCCTGCACCCGTTTGACTGGGATGTCCGCCTGTCGGCCATCGACATCGCCCTGCATGGTGGCACGGCGCCGTGGGCTTGGCTGCAGCCTCTGCTGGGCCATCCCCTGCTGACGGGCCTGCTGAACGTCGCATATCACTTCTGGTTCCTGCTGTTTTACGCGCTGCTGTACTGGCTCATCCTCGATACCCGGCACCGCCTGCTGCGCATGCAGTTCCTGCTCAGCTTTACCATCGCGTGGATCGTTCTGGGCAGCGTGGTAGCCATGCTGTTTTCCTCCGCCGGACCCTGCTATTACGGCCACTTGCATGCCAACGATCCGTATGCGCCGCTGATGGCCTACCTGCAGGAAAGCAACCATCGCATTCCCGTCTGGGCCCTGAAGGTGCAGGACATGCTGTGGCAGGGCTACCAGAGCGGCGGCACCGTTGGCGAACTGGGCATTTCCGCCATGCCCAGCATGCACGTTGCCACCTCCGTACTGATGGCCCTGGTCGCCTGGCCCATCCGCCGCGCCGCCGGCATCGCCCTGGCCGCCTTTGCCGTGCTGATCATGCTCGGCTCGGTCCACCTGGGCTGGCACTACGCGCTGGACGGTTACGTGGGGACGGCAGGGGCCATCGTGATCTGGCAAGCGGTGGGCCTGGCCCTGCGCCGCAGCGCCGCAGCAGCCAGCCCGCAGTTGGACATCGCGCCCTGCCTCAACAAGAAAGGGCTGACGCCATGAACGCCCATCTTGGCATGCTGCTGTGCCTGGCCACTCTGGCCGGCCTGCTGGCCGCCGCCCTGTGGCACGACCTGCGCAGCCGCCGCATCCCCAACCGCCTGGTGCTGTGCGGCACGCTGCTTGGGCTGCTGCTGAACGCTGCCATGCCTGCAGGCAGCGGCCTGTTCGACCCCACCTTCGGCGGCCTGGGCCTGCTGCCGGCACTGGCCGGCGCCGGTGCCGGACTGGCCCTGCTGCTGCCCATGTATCTGCTGCGCGCCCTGGGCGCCGGCGACGTCAAGCTGATGGCCATGTGCGGCGCCTTTCTGGGGCCGCAAGGCGTGCTCGAGGCGGTACTGCTGACCTTCCTGGCCGGCGGCGTGCTGGCGCTGGCCGCCGCGCTGGCAGGGCGGCGACTGCGCCTGGTCCTGAAAAATACCTACGACATGCTGCTGGGCGCCTTGCTGCACAGCCTTGCCGGAGGCGTTGCCAGCATCGCCGAACCGCCGGCCGCCAGCGGCAGGCTGGCGTATGCCTTCGCCATCGCCAGCGGCACGGGATTACAACTTTTCCTCCATTACACGCAACTGTGGAGTTTGCGCTGAACGGCGCGCCCCCAACCAGGACTACGACCATGGAAAACATCGACACTCTGTTCAGTTCGCGCCGCGCCAGCCAGGCTTGCAGCATCTTCATGGCGTGCTTGTGGAGCATATTTGCCTGGTCCCATGTGCTGGCCTACCAGCACAGCGGCGACTGGAGCTACCTGCTGTTCTGCGGCGCCGAAACCGTCTCGGCCCTGCTGTTCATCGTGCGCACCGCGCCCGTCAGTGTCTCGACCGATGCGGGCGACTGGCTGCTGGCCATCGGCGCCACCTTCGCGCCATTCTTTTTTTCGCCATCCGAGATGACCATATGGCCCGCTGCGCGCTACCTGCTGGTATTCGGCTGTGTCCTGCAGATCGCTGGCCTGCTGTCGCTGAACCGCAGCTTCGGCCTGGTGGTGGCGCAGCGCAACATCAAGACGCACGGCATGTACCGCTTCGTGCGCCATCCCGTGTACGCCAGCTATGTGGTGTCGTCGACGGCATATCTGCTCAGCAATGCATCGCCCGGCAACACGGCCGTCTATGCGGCCGCCATGCTGCTGCTGGTGCTGCGCCTGCTGCGCGAAGAACGCTTCCTGTCCACCGACGTACGCTACCGCGTGTACATGCGGCAAGTGAAATATCGGCTGCTGCCCTTCATCTTCTGACCTCACCATCCGGCAAAAGGAGCGATCATCATGCCCGATACCTACCCAGAAGCGCCTGCCGACGGCAGCATCATGCCGGCCATGCAGCGCGCACCGCGCAACGTGGCCGAAACGGGTTTGCCCTTCCTGTTCCTGGTGGAACTGCTGGTGAAGGTCATGTTCCTGCGCGGCCAGATCGGTTTGCCGGCCCTGTCATCCCATGTGAAACTGGGCGCCGGCGTGCTCGAACCGCTGCTGGCCTTCATGCGCGCCGAAAAACTCTGCGAAGTGCAGCGCAACGGCTACAGCGGCACGGACGCCGACCAGCACTATCACCTGGGCGACCAGGGCCGCCTGCGCGCCGCCGACTATTTGCGGCGCAATGCCTACAGCGGTCCTGCGCCTGTCACCCTGGCCCACTACAGCGCGCAGGTACTGGCCCAAAGCGTGGCGCACATGCACGTCACGCGGGAAACCATGATGCAACAGTTTCACGACGTGGTGGCTTGCACATCGGTGCTCGACCAGCTGGGTGCGGCCATGAATTCAGGCCGCGCCCTGTTCCTGCACGGCCCCGCCGGCAGCGGCAAGACGTATCTGGCCGAACGCCTGCACGGTTTGCTCAGCGGTACCATCGCCCTGCCGCACGCAGTGATGGTCGATGGCGAGGTGCTGCCCTTCCTCGATCCCATGCTGCACACACTGGCCGCCGACGTGGCGCCGCCGGCCGACCCGCGCTGGGTGCGCGCCTGGCGCCCCACCGTGCTGACGGGCGGCGAACTGACGCTCGACATGCTCGACCTGCAATTCGATCCCGGTGCCCGCCTGTACCAGGCGCCACCGCACCTGAAGGCGAACAACGGCATCTTCATCATCGATGACCTGGGCCGCCAGCGCTGCTCGCCCGTGGAACTGATGAACCGCTGGATCGTGCCGATGGCGCGCCGCGTCGATTACATGTCGCTGCACACGGGCTACAAATTTCCCGTGCCCTTCGACGTCATCGTGGTCTTCTCCTCGAACCTGGCGCCGCAGCAGCTGGCCGACGACTCCTTCCTGCGCCGCATCGGCTACAAGATCCATATCGGCCAATTGAGCGGCTACCACTACGAAGCCGTGTTCCGCCACGTCTGCGAACAATTCAGCATGACCTTCAACCATGCCGCCTACCACTGCCTGCTGCAGCTGCACGACCAGCACGCGCGACCCCTGCTGGCCTGCTATCCACGCGACATCCTGGCCCAGCTGTACGACATGGCGCGCTATGAAGGCCGACCGCCACGGCTCGAAGCCGACGCGCTGCACTGGGCCTGGAACAATTATTTCGGCGCCGCCGACGGCTCCGCCGGCATACAGAACGGACCGGCTGCGGTCCTGCATAAAGGAGTATCAAAATGAGAAACGCACGCGCTCTGACGATGATGGCCTTCGCGGTCATCCTGGCGTTCGTGGCGGTCATCGTGGCCGCACGCTGGATCAATGCCCAGGCTTCGGGCAATACCAACAAGGTCGCTGTCGCCCTGATCGACATCAGCCTGGGCGCGCGCATCGCGCCGGAAATGGTGCGCATGGTCGACTGGCCCAGCAGCGCGCTACCGCCGGGCGCCATCAACGACCCGAAACTGCTCGATGCGCGCGTCACGCGCACCAGCATCCAGCATGGCGAACCGATCATGGAAAGCAAGCTGGCGCCCCCCGGCACCCAGGGCGGCCTGTCGGCCGTGGTGGGCGAAGGCAAGCGCGCCATGACGGTGCGGGTCAATGACGTGGTCGGCGTGGCCGGCTTCGCCCTGCCAGGCAACTACGTCGACATTCTCGTCAACACGCAGGATGATGCGGCCAAGACGGGCTCCGGACGCGACCCCAGCATTTCAAAAATCGTGCTCGAACGCATACTCGTGCTGGCCATCGCGCAAGAATCGAACCGAGACGACACCAAGCCCAAGGTGGTCAATGCCGTGACCCTGGAACTGACGCCCGACCAGACGGAAAAACTCGACCTGGCGCGCAGCGTGGGCACCCTGTCGCTGGTGCTGCGCAACCAGATCGAAGACAAGCCCGTCAACACGGACGGCGCCACCAAGACCAGCCTGCTGGATGCCAAGGTCGCCGCCCAGGTGGCCACCCCCGCCCCCCGGCCGGTCGTGCGCCGCCACGTGGTGCAAGGGCCAACCGGGCCGCAAGTCGATGTCATCAAGGGGCTGGAACGCAGCTCCCAACAATTCTGAACAACGCCACGCTGATCGTCATCCGATCCGCACCACGAGGAGCATGCCATGAGCACCATGAGCAAACTGAGCACAGCAAACGGAGGCCGCATCCTGCGCATGGCACTCGCCATCGCCGCCATCGGCGCCCTGATCCCGGCCGCCCATGGCGAAGCGGGCGCGCCTGCCACGTCGCCGGGCCTGTCGACCACGCCGCCTGGCACCCCGGCCCCGGCGTCGGCTGCGGCTGCGGCCACCACGCCGCCGCCCAAGGTCGTGCACCGCACGCCGCGCATGAAACCGGTGGCGCAGCAAGCCATGCTCGATACGGCGGGCGGGCGGGCCGACGTGAGCCGCAACATGGCCCTGGCCGAAGGCAAGTCCACGCTGATGCACCTGCCGTTTCCCGTTGCCCGCGTCTCGGTGGGCGATCCGCGCATTGCCGACGTGATCCTGCTCAATACCACCGATGTTTATCTGCTGGGCAAATCCGTGGGCACGACCAACCTGATCGTGTGGAACCGCAATAATGAAGCGAGCATCATCGACCTGTCCGTCAGCATCGACGCCAGCCTGCTGCAGGCGCGCCTGGCCGAACTGCTGCCGAATGAAAAAGAGCTGCGCGTGACGGTGGCCGGCGACACCCTGATACTGTCGGGCGTCGTCAGCGACACCGTCAAGGCCGACCAGGCGATGTCGCTGGCCAACGCCTATGCACAGCGCGGTTCGCGCCCCGCCGCGGGCGCCGCAGCGGCCGGTGCGCCACCTGCCGTCGCCGGCGCCGCACCCGACCCTTCCGGCGGACCGTCTGCCTCGCCGCGCGTGATCAACCTGATGGCGATCGCCGCGCCACAGCAGGTGATGCTGGAAGTCAAAGTGGCGGAAGTGTCGAAAACCCTGGTCGACCAGCTGGGCGCCAACCTGGGCTTGAGCAAGACCATCGGCGGCTGGACCTATTCGCTGCTGTCGAACTTGCTCAGCAACAATCCCAGCGGCATCAGCGCCAGCAATAGCCGCAATGGCAATTTCCTGGGTCTCGATGCGCAGAAGCGCGATGGCTTGATCAAGGTACTGGCCGAACCGAACATCATGGCCATCAGTGGCCAGGAAGCCAGTTTCCTCGCTGGCGGCAAGATCTTCATCCCCGTCAGCCAGACCAACAATGGCGGCACGCCCACCATCACGCTGGAAGAAAAAGAGTTTGGCGTGGCCGTCAAATTCACCCCCACCGTGCTCGAAGGGGGGCGCATCAACCTGAAAGTGTCGCCGGAAGTGTCCGACCTGAACAAGGAAGGCATCGGCATCACGGCCACCGGCATTTCGACGACCGCCATCCTGCCCTCGTTTACAACGCGGCGCGCCACTACCACGGTGCAACTGTTCGATGGCCAGAGCTTCGCCATCGGCGGCTTGATCAAGAATAATGTGACCAGCAATATCAAGGCCTTGCCGGGCTTGGGCGAAGTGCCCGTGCTGGGCGCCCTGTTCCGCAGCACGGACTTCCAGACGGACCGCTCGGAACTGGTCTTCATCATCACGCCGCACCTGGTCAAGCCGCTGCCGCCCGACTACAAGCTGCCCACCGATCCGTATGTGCAGCCCACGCGTGGCGACATGTTCATGCAAGGCAAGATGGAAGGCGCGGCGCCGGCACCAGCCCCGATGCCGCAGCCGGCACCGCTGCCCGCGCCCGCTTCCGCCCCGCCGCCTGCCGCCATGGCCGCGCCCGTGCCACCCGCCATGCCGGTCGCCACGCCCACGGTGACCAGCAATGACCTGCCGCTATACCGCGCCGTGCCGAAAGCCGATGTGGCCACGTCATCGGCCAGCATTATCGATGATCTCAAATAGGAGCATCTTCATGAAAACCTTCGCAACCACCCTGCCCCGCTGCCTGCTGTGCGCTGCGGCGATCAGCGCGCTGGCCGGCTGTGCCGCCACCACCACCCCCATACTCGACAGCCATTTCGGCGAGTCGGTGACCTTGCTCAAGCAGCAGCAAATCCTGTATCCGGACGCCGTCTACAACCGCGATCCCGTGCTGGGCCTCGATGGCAAGGCCGCCGTCAGCGGCTACAAGCTGTACCAGAAATCCTACAGCGCGCCCGATCCGATTCCCGACGTGTTGACGATCGGCGTAAGCAAACGCTGACCCGTCCCCCATCCACCCAGCCACTGCCGGAGCTTGCCGTGAAAATCTTCATTATCTCCAGTAACGAAAAACAACTGGCCGCGATGACGGCGCTGTTGCGCGAGCGCCACGCGGGCGACGATATCGACAGCGCCGTCGGCAGCCTGGAACGGCTGGCCGGCACGGCTGAAATGGCCGCGCCAGACGTGCTGTTGCTGGCGCAACCCGTCATCGACGATGCCGACCTGGTGCGCATCGAACGCCTGGCCAGCCGCCAGCCCGCCATGGCCATCATCTTGCAGTGCCAGCACCAGGGCAGCGACTTCCTGCTGCAAGCCATGCGCGCGGGGGTACGCGAAGTGCTGCCGCAAGCCGACCACGGTGTGGCCCTGAATACAGCGCTGCAACGCATCGAGGACAAGAGCGCGCGCCACGTGCGGCGCGATGGCAAGATCATCGCCTTCGTTTCGTGCAAGGGCGGCAGCGGCGCGACCTTCCTCGCTGCCAACCTGGCGTATGCGCTGGCGCAGGCCAACCAGCGCGTGGCGCTGTTCGACCTGAACCTGCAGTTTGGCGATGCGGCGCTGTTTGTCTCGGATCAGAAGCCGGCCGCCACGCTGTCACACGTGGCGCAGCAGATCCACCGCCTCGATCCCTCCTTCCTCGCCGCCAGCATGGTGCAGGTGACGCCGAACTTCAGCATCCTGGCCGCTCCCGAAGATCCGGGCCACGCAAGCGACATCAAGCCCGAGCACATCGACCAGTTGCTGCATCTGGCGCGCCACGAATATGACTTCATCGTGCTCGACACGGGCCGCGGCCTCGATGCCATCAGCGTGCGCGCGCTCGATCACGCCGACATGATCTGTCCCGTGGTGCAGGCAACCCTGCCCTACATCCGCGATGGCAAGCGGCTGCTGCAGGTGTTCCAGTCGCTGGAATACCCGGCCGGCAAGATCCACCTGATCCTGAACCGCCATGCAGGCGCCGATGAAATCCGCGGACGCGACCTGGAGGCGGCCTATGGCCAGCGCATCTTCCATGCCATGCCGAATCACTACGCGGTGGCGGCAGCCTCGGTCAACCAGGGCGTGCCCGTGCTGAAGCTGGCGCCCGGCAGTGCGCTGGCAAAATCACTGCAGGAGTGCGCGCACAAGTTGGGCGGCACGCGCGCGGCCAGCACGCCCGGCCTGTTTTCACGCCTGTTCCAGCGTAGCCGGCCCATCCATCTTCGAGGGGAAACAGCATGAGCATCGACATCAATGGCGCCAGCCCCAGCCTGCGCGAACGCCTCGGCAGCGCCCCGGGCGCGAACAGCAATACGGCCTTCGGTGCCGTGCGCGGCGGCAGCATCGACAATCCCGCCTACCAGGAACTCAAGCAGCACGTGCACCAGTCCCTGCTCGACCGCATCGACCTGGAAGGCATGCAGCGCCTGTCCCAGGAGCAGATACGCGACGACCTGAAGGTCCTGGTGGGGCGCTTGCTGGACGAAGACAGCGTCGTCATCAACGACCTGGAACGGCGTACCCTGGTGCGCGACATCCAGGACGAGGTACTGGGCTTCGGCCCGCTCGAACCACTGCTGAACGACCCGACGGTATCGGACATCCTCGTCAACACGCACCGCCAGGTGTATGTCGAACGCCATGGCCAGCTCGAGCTGAGCAACGTCCGCTTCACCGACGATGCGCACCTGATGAAGATCATCGACAAGATCGTCTCGCGCGTGGGGCGGCGCATCGATGAATCGAGCCCCATGGTCGATGCCC
Organism: Janthinobacterium salmonicoloratum; assembly: GCF_051380845.1. Lineage (NCBI taxonomy): Bacteria > Pseudomonadati > Pseudomonadota > Betaproteobacteria > Burkholderiales > Oxalobacteraceae > Janthinobacterium > Janthinobacterium salmonicoloratum. Next base: position 1,764,473 of record NZ_JBNYXV010000001.1, read on the forward strand.
GCCTGCCCGACGGTTCGCGCGTCAACGCCATCATCCCGCCGCTGGCCATCGACGGACCCGTGATGTCGATACGGCGCTTTTCGGCCCAGCCGCTGCGGCTTTCCGACCTGGTCGAACATCACAGCCTGACGGTCGAAATGGCGCAAATCCTGCAGGGCCTGGGCAAGGCCAAGATCAATATCCTGATCTCGGGCGGCACGGGCAGCGGCAAGACCACCATGCTGAACGCGATATCGGGCTTCATCAGCGGCACCGAGCGCATCGTCACCATCGAGGATGCGGCGGAACTGCAAATGCAGCAACCGCACGTGGTACGCCTGGAAACGCGGCCCCCGAACATCGAAGGCAAGGGCGAAGTGACACAGCGCGCGCTGGTGCGCAATGCCCTGCGCATGCGGCCCGACCGCATCATCCTAGGCGAGGTGCGCGGTGCCGAAGCGCTCGACATGCTGCAGGCAATGAATACGGGCCATGAGGGCTCGATGGCCACCATCCACGCCAATACGCCGCGCGACGCCCTGACGCGGCTGGAAAACATGATCAGCATGGCCGCCTCCATGTTGCCGGGCAAGGCCATGCGCCAGCAGATCAGCGCAGCCATCGGCGTGGTGGTGCAGGTGGCGCGCCTGACGGATGGCAAGCGCAAGGTGGTGTCGATCCAGGAAATCACGGGCATGGAAGGCGAGATGATCACCATGCAGGAAATCTTCACCTTCCGCCAGACGGGCGTGGCCCAGGACGGTGCCGTCAGCGGCCATTTCCAGGCCAGCGGCGTGCGTCCCCGCTTCCTCGACCGCCTGCGCGCCTTCGGCGTCGTCGTGCCGGAAAGCCTGTTCGATCCCAACCGCCAATACCATTGAGGAGCGCGCCATGGACTACAGTTATTACGTCTTCGGGGCCCTGATCTTCATCGCCGTGGTACTGCTCGTCACGGGCCTGTACCAGAGCTGGAACAATGTGCGCGGGCCGGAATCGGAACGGGTGGCGCGGCGCCTGCGCGTGATGTCGGCCGGCGCCCACGCGGGCGAGCAGAGCACTTCGATGATCAAGCAGCGCCTGCTCAGTGAAACGCCGGCGCTGCAGAAATTATTATTGGAAGTGCCGCGCGTGCATGCACTCGACCGCCTGCTGGAACAGTCAGGGTTGATGTGGAGCGTGGCGCAGTGGGCCATGCTGGTGTTGCTGGCCTTCCTCGTCGGCCTGGTTGGCGCCAGCCTGATCGACCTGCCCTGGCTGCTGCGCCTGCTGGTAGCGGCCGCCTGCGCGCTGCTGCCCTTTTACTACATCGAGCGCGCCAAGGCGCGCCGCCTGCAGCGCATCGGCCAGCAATTGCCGGACGCGCTGGAACTCATGAGCCGCGCCCTGCGCGCCGGCCATGCCTTTCCCACGGCCCTGAAAATGGTCGGCGAGGAAATGAACGCACCGCTGGCCGACGAATTTCGCATCGCCTTCGACGAAGTCAACTTCGGCATCGCCATGCCGGACGCGCTGATGAACCTGGCCACGCGCGTGCCCAGCACGGACGTGCGCTATTTCGTCATCGCCGTACTGATCCAGCGCGAGACGGGCGGCAACCTGTCGGAATTACTCGACAGCATCAGCCATATCATCCGCGAACGCATCAAGCTGCTGGGGCAGGTACGCGTGCTGTCAGCCGAGGCGCGCCTGTCGGCGTGGATCCTGGCGCTGTTGCCGTTCGGCGCCGCGGCCATGATCCAGCTGACCAACCCCACCTTCCTGGAGCTGCTGTACCGCGATCCCGGCGGACAGAAAATGCTGGGCGGCGCCATGTTGCTGATGCTGCTCGGCGTCATCATCATGCGCAAGATCATCCATATCCGGGTGTGATTTTTTGAGGGGAACGACATCATGACTACCATGCAAATGGGCTTTCTCGGCTTGCTGTTCATCGCCGTCTTCGCCGGTGCCATGTTCGTGCTGCTGCTGGCCGTACCCGACCCGCTGCGCCAGCGCCTCGACAGCGTGGGCGCGGCCGGGACGGGCGGCGCCCGCCACTGGCTGACGCATTTCGTCAAGCTGAGCAGACCGCTGGCCCGCCTGTCCCTGCCAGAAGAAGGCTGGGAGACTTCGAAAATACGCCTGCGTTTCATGCATGCGGGCCTGCGCCATCCCTCCGCGCCGCTGCTGTATTTTGGCGCCAAGACGGCCCTCGCCGTGGGCCTGCCCGTGCTGCTGTTCCTGGGCCTGAGCATCGCTGGCGTGCATTACAGCGGCACGGCATTACTGCTGTGGCTGCTTCTGGCCGCCGGTTTCGGCTACTACCTGCCGAACGGCTGGCTGAACCGCCGCATCCGCGTGCGCCAGCGCGACATTTTTGAAAGTTTTCCCGATGCGCTGGATCTGATGACGGTCTGCGTGGAAGCGGGCCTGGCCATGGATGCGGCGCTGGCGCGGGTGGCCTCCGAAATCACGCTGAAAAGCGCCGTGCTGGCCGAGGAACTGCACCTGCTGACGCTGGAACTGCGCGCCGGCAACTCCAAGGAACGGGCCTTGCGCAACCTGGCCCTGCGCACGGGCGTAGAGGATGTCGATGCCCTCGTTGCCATGCTGATCCAGGCCGAACGCTTCGGCACCAGCATCGCCGCCTCCCTGCGCGTGCAATCGGAGCAGTTGCGCACCAAGCGGCGCCAGCTGGCAGAAGAGCAGGCGGCGAAAATTGCCCTGAAGCTGCTGTTTCCGCTGATCTTCTTCATCTTCCCTTCCCTGCTGGTGGTGCTCATGGGACCAGCCTTCCTGCAAATCTACCGCGTGCTGCTGCCCGGCATGGCTGGCGGCAATTGACACGGCGACCAGCCCGCTCCCGGCGCTCACCGCTGCCGGGAGCCATGCATCCAATCCAGCCAGCCCCTGCCTCACCAGGCCACCGCGCCTTCGTCCCACCATCTTCCTGCCTGCCATTGATTGCTACCGTTGCAGCTTCCCCCGCCCCCTTTACTCTCGTTGGCGTGCCGACGCCCGCTGCCTGTCCTGCTTGCCCAGCCCTAGAGGAACGTAGCGGCGCAGCCGCGGCAAACGCAACCATCTGCGTGGATCAGGCTCGCGGGCGCGACAAGCTGGGGCACATGCCATCGCGGCTTGCTGCGCGCCACCATGCAAGGGCATAAAAAAGGCCGGACGCGATGTCCGGCCCTTCTCCTGCCTTGCCTGCCCTACATGCTGATGCGCAAAATGGCCGAGGCGAGTTTCTCGAAGCAGGGTTTCAACTCGTTGGAGTTAGCGGCGTGGCAATAAATGCCGACGGGTTGGCCGGCGCCCGCATTCACGCAGCGCGACAGGGCATCGGGCGTGTTGGCCATGCATTTGAGGATATCTTCGCCCTTGTCGCTGGGCGCAGGGCCATTTGCCGCCGTCAACTCGCTGCCCAGGCCGAGGGTGAACACGTACGTGCCCTCGCTGCGGGCCTTGGCGGCGACCGCTTCGAGCAGGTTGCGCGAAGCCCGGTTGACATTGATCCAGGTGGCTGAATTGCTGCTCGTGTCGTTGGTGACCGAACGCGGCGTGGCCGTGATGATGGGGAACTCCTGCAAGGCCGGCAGGTTGGTCGGATTGTGCGCGTTATACCACTGCGGCAAGGCGGCCGCATCGAGGTTCTTGACGATGTTCGTATCCTGGTTGCACTTGCCGGCCGTCGTCGTGCCTTGCTTGTCGATCCGCCACAGGCCGGCCGGCGTGCCGGTGCTGGTGCCGTCGCCCGTCACCAGCGATCCAGGCGTGGTGCAGTCGGCCGGCTTCTTGAACTTGAAGACGGAGGAAATGGTATTCGGCGAGCCATCGGAAAAAAACACGATGACGCGCAGGCTGGAGCGGTTGGCAAGGGCAATGCTGTTGAGCTGGTCGCGGCCATTCCACATGCCTTCGGCCGAATTCGTCAAGCCGTCAAACGAAAAGTTGCCAATGGTGGTCTTCATGCCCGCCTGGTCGAAACCGCGCGCCACCTTGCTGATCGGCGTATCGACTTCGGCGCCGTAGGAAAAATGGATCAGGGCCATGCGGTCCAGCGCCGGATTGAATTTGCTGAGAAACAGCTGCGCGCTGCTGATGACGGTGGAGCCGACGGGCGCCAGCGAGCCCGAGGTATCCATCACGAAGGCCAGGTCCAGGTCCTTGCGTATAGTTTGCGCCGCGGCGCTGACCGTCAGCAAATTGAACCCCAGCACGCGCATCAGGGTCACGGGCACGGCGGCCGTGGCCGCAGCATCGATCGTCACCTTGCCAGCGTCAAAGGTCACGGTGGGATCATTGAAGGTGGGCGTGGCACCCAGGTAGCCAGTGGGGAAATTCGCGGCAAAAAACTTTTGCGCCGCCGCCTGGGCGCTGGCTCGCTGCGCCGCTTCGCCCACGCCTTGCGTGACGGCGCGCGCGGCGGCGATGCTGGCCGCATCGACGGCCGCATTGAGCTTGGAGCGGATGATGAAGCCCAGGCCGGAATCGATGGCCAGCCCTACTGAGCCAATCAGCACCACCATCGACAGGCCGATGACGATCAGCACTTGCCCCTTTTGTTTTCCAGTCTGCCTGCGTATGCTTTTCATGTTGTTCTCCCGGCGCCTGCACGTGCGCCTGCGCAATGATGACAGCGTGTCTAAAAAATGGTTTTGGCGTACAAGTTGCCGCTCAGCTGAGGCGTTTGCGCACCAAAGCCCAGGCTCATGCCGGCAAACAGGATGTTGGCGCGATACAGTCCCTCGACGACATAAATGACTTCGCCATTGGCCAGCTGGTTGCTCATGGCATCGTTGATGGGCGAACCCGCGCTGGGAATGCTGGTGCACTTGCCCGTACCGTCGCTGGCCCAGCTGCTGCAGCTCCACACCTTGCTGGCCTGCTGCGGCCCCTGGGTCCAGCGGTAATGCTCGAGGATGACGTTCTGCTTGCCGGGGCCATTGCCCATGATCTTGCTGATGTACATGCTGCCATTGCTGGCCATGTCCAGCGGCGGCGTCGTCATCGCCAGCGCCGTCATGATGGTTTGCGGATCCTGCGACGAGCGCGACGCCAGGTTGGCGCCCTCGCGGCTCAGATTGGTCAATATCATGTCGCCCTGCACGATGCGCGCCAGGTCGAAGACGGGGACGGCCATCATCAGCAGGAAGGGCAGCACCAGGGCGAACTCGACGGCGGCCACACCCTGCTGGCTGCGCGCGCGTGCCAATATCAATTGTTTGGATGGTGTCATCAGAAGGCCTCGTTGCGCATGGTGGCCGCGACGCTGAAGGCATACTGGCCGGGCGCACTGGTGGAAGTTTTGGGATTGAGCAGGGCCATCAACCGCCATGCGGGGGTGATGACGGGCCAGGTGCAGTTCACCTGTAGCACAACGATATCGCCGGCCGCGCCAAACATATTGTTGTTGTACGCGGAGGGCGCTTGCGAGACGCCATTGACCACCACCACGGGACTGACCATGGCATACAGGCCCAGCGAGCTGTCGTTGATCTTTTTCAGCACCGCTTCGTAACGCTGCTTGTTGGCGCTGGCGGGATCGAGGTTGTTTTGCCCCGTGATGGAGTAGCGCGCCCCTTCGCGCACCGCGTACTGCATCGTCAGGTTGACCCAGAACATGACGCCCAGTTCCATGATCATGGCGATAAGGAAAAAGAGGATGGGGGCGATCAAGGCAAATTCCACTAGCGCTGCCCCGCGTGTTGGTTTTTTCAGGCGCAACATTCCCCTACAGCTGTTTCTAGTCTGCATGATTTACTCGCTTGGACAGGTTGCCCTCAGTCTCGCGCTGAGGTTGCAAATACAACAAATAAATTGCTCTTTGTATAATGTAATTTAGGTAATACTGAGACGAAAGTCAAGGCCCGAATACATGCAAATTACATACAAATATACGTGTACACCAAATAACGATAGGAAACGAAATTAGCGCGGAAGCAAGCGGCGGTCGGCGGGGTCGAGCAGGAAGCCTTGCAGGATCTCCTGCAGCTGTGGCAGCTTGGCCACGTGGGCGGGAATGCCCAGCTGGCGCGCGCCGAAGTAGTGGGCGATGATGTCGCCCTGCTGCTCCATGTTGAAGTCGGACAGGACGCCGCCGGCCTGCGCATCATAGCGGTAGGCCCGCTGCCGGATATAGCCACCGCACAGCGCCAGCAGCACGCCATGCAGCAGCACGCTGTAACCGAGCTGGTACTGCCACACGTGCACCATTTCGTGAATGAAGAACAGCTTGCCGCTGTTGCCTTCGCGGGAAAAATCGTCGCGATACTGGGCCGGCATGAAATGCAGGCTGCCGCGCGGCGTCATGGCCGTGTTCTGGTCCTGCAAGCCAAACGGTAGGAAGGAGCCGCGCACGACGCACACGCGCGCGTAGTCGATGGCGCCCCGAAAGACGCTGCGGGCCATGGCGGTTTCGCCGATGGTCAGGGGGCGGCGCAAGACTCGCATGAGAAGTAGGGAAGGAAGCGAGGGAAGAAAGCGCGGCAGGCATGCAAGCCTGCCGCGCCGGTACCGCTTAGGCCGACCGTAAACCGCTGGCAGCTTTCGCGATTTCCGTGATGCGGTCCCAGTTGCCGGCCGCGATCGCGTCTTTCGGCGTCAGCCACGAGCCGCCCACGCAGGCGACGTTCTTGCACGCCAGGAACTGCGACGCCGTCTCTTGCGAGATGCCGCCCGTCGGGCAGAACGTGATGTCCGGCAGCGGGCCGTAGATGGCGTTGAGCATGCCGATGCCGCCCGCCGGCACGGCCGGGAACAGTTTCAGCTGCTGGAAGCCGTTTTCACGCGCCGCCATCACTTCGCCTGGCGTCATCACGCCTGGCAGCAATGGCAGGCCGCTGCTTTTCGCCGCCGCCACCAGGGCCGACGTCAGGCCTGGCGAGACGCCGAAGACGGCGCCCGCGTCGCGCGCCTGTGCGAATTCCTCGGGACGGGTGAGCGTACCCACGCCGACGATGGCGCCCGGCACGGCCGACATGGCGCGAATCGCTTCCAGGCCGTGTTTCGTGCGCAGGGTCACTTCCAGCACGCGGATGCCGCCCGCCACCAGCGCGCGCGCCAGCGGTACGGCATGTTCAGGATCGTCGATCGCAATCACGGGGATCACGCTCGACGTGCGCATAATTTCCAGTAGTGTCATGGTCATCTCTTATTTCCTAGCCAAAAAGTCTTCATCGGAACCCGGTACGGTATCACCGACATTGTCGGCGTCGTGCAAGGCGACGGTGGTGGGAATCGGCGACGGCAGGCCGAAGGTGGTGGCACCCTCTTCCGCCGCGCTGACGGTGGAACGGAACATGGAAAACAGCTCGCGACCCATGCCGACGTGGTTCGGCGACAGGTCGGCCGTGACCAGCGAACGGGCGTGCCAGACATCGGTCGGCACCAGCGCCTCGAGCACGCCAGTGAAGGCATCGAGACGGATGATGTCGCCGTCGCGCACGAGACCCAGCGGGCCACCGGCGAGAATTTCAGGCGATACGTGGATGGCGGCCGGCACCTTGCCCGATGCGCCCGACATGCGGCCATCGGTGACCAGCGCCACGTGGCGGCCCGCATCCTGCAGGTTGGCCAGCGCGGGCGTCAGCGCATGCAGTTCCGGCATGCCGTTGGCGCGCGGACCCTGGAAGCGCAGCACGGCAACGAAATCGCGGTCCAGCGATCCCGCCTTGTAGGCGGCCATGAACTCTTCCTGCGAATTGAACACCAGCGCCGGTGCTTCGACCGTGCGGTGCTGCGGCTTGACGGCCGAGACCTTCATCACGGCGCGGCCCAGGTTACCCGCGACCAATACCATGCCACCGTCCGGCGCGAACGGGTTCGAAGCGGGGCGCAGCACGTTTTCGTCGGCGCTGGTGGCCGGAGCATCTTTCCAGAAGACCTTGCCGTCTTCACCGAGGAACGGTTCCATGCAGTGCGCGCGCAAGCCGTGGCCCAGGATGGTGTTGACGTCTTCGTGCAACAAGCCCGCATCCAGCAGTTCGCGGATCAGGTAACCGGTGCCGCCGGCCGCGTGGAAATGGTTCACGTCGGCGTCGCCGTTCGGGTAGATGCGCGTGAGCATCGGCACGATGGCCGACAGTTCGTTGAAATCGTTCCAGTCGATGACGATGCCAGCCGCCTTGGCGATTGCCACCAGGTGCAAGGTATGGTTGGTCGAACCGCCCGTGGCCAGCAAGCCCACGACGGCGTTGACGATACATTTCTCGTCGACGATATGGCCGACTGGCAAGTAGCTGCCGCTTTGCGCCGTGATGACAGCGGCGCGCTGGGCGGCGGCGGCCGTCAGCGCATCGCGCAACGGGGTGTTCGGTGTGATGAAGGCGGCGCCCGGCAAGTGCAGGCCCATCACTTCCATCAGCATCTGGTTGCTGTTCGCGGTGCCGTAGAAGGTACAGGTGCCGGCGCCGTGGTAGGCTTTCGACTCGCCTTCGAGCAAGTCTTCGCGCGTGGCCTTGCCTTGCGCATACAGCTGGCGCACCTTGGCTTTTTCCTGGTTCGACAAGCCCGACGTCATCGGACCGGCCGGCACGAAGACGGCGGGCAAGTGGCCGAAGTGCAGCGCGCCGATCAGCAGGCCCGGCACGATCTTGTCGCACACGCCCAGGTACAGGGCCGAGTCGAACATATTGTGCGACAGCGCCACGGCCGTCGACATGGCGATGGTGTCGCGCGAGAACAGCGACAGTTCCATGCCCGGCTGGCCTTGCGTCACGCCATCGCACATGGCGGGCACGCCGCCGGCGAACTGGGCGACGGCGCCCACTTCGCGCACGGCTTGCTTGATGATCTGCGGGAAGCCTTCGAAGGGCTGGTGCGCCGACAGCATGTCGTTGTACGAGGAAACGATGGCCACGGACGGTTTCTTGTATTCCTTCAGCGACAGCTTGTCGTTGGCAGGAAAGGCGGCAAAGCCGTGCGCCAGGTTGGTGCACGACAGGGCGCCGCGCTGCACGCCCTGGATGCGGGCCGCATCCAGATGCGCCAGGTAGGCGCCGCGCGATGGCCGGCTGCGCGCGATGATGCGCGCTGTTACGGATTCGACTACTGGATGCAGCGCCATATGGATTTCCTTAAAAATGAGTATTTCGTGAAATTTTACTACAAAATGGTCGCGCAGAAGCACTCTTGCAGTGGCCAGTGGCAGAAATAATCCATATTTCCACGACTTTTCAAGGCAAAACAACAGCGTGCCACGTCCACTCGTCTTGCTTGCCTATCTATTGCAGCGCGGATAAAACGCTGAAAAAACGCTGAAAATGCTATGCGCCTGCACAAACTGTAGTGAAATTACGTTTTTCTGATGTATTATTCTCATACCAACGCCGGATCCGCTGTTCGCCACCACGAACGCGCCGCGCTCCCTTCAACCGAGACAAGCACCCAAGCCGACCGCCATGCGCCAGCCAGCACCTACTCCTGCCATCACCGCCACCGCCAGTTTCCAGTCCCTGCAAGCGCACAGCGCCAGCCTGCACGACGTGCATCTGCGCCAGCTGTTTGCGGCCGACCCCGCGCGCTTTTCCAGCATGACGGTCGATGCGGCAGGACTGCTGCTCGATTACTCGAAGAACGGGGTCGACGCCACCGCCATGCGCCTGCTGATGGAACTGGCCCGCGAGCGCGGCGTGGAAGCGCAGCGCGAAGCCATGTTCACTGGCGAGAAAATCAATCTTACCGAACATCGGGCCGTTCTGCATACCGCCTTGCGCGCGCCACGCGGCACCAGGCTGGTAGTCGATGGCCAGGATATCGATGCTGACGTGCAAGATGTGCTGCAACGCGTGAAAGCGTTTACGGACAAGGTCCGCAATGGCAGCTGGCTCGGCTACACGGGCAAGCCGATTTGCGACATCGTCAACATCGGCATCGGCGGTTCGGACCTGGGCCCGAAAATGGCTTGCCTGGCCCTGCGCTCCTACGCCAACCCGGGCCTGGAAATGCATTTTGTTTCCAACGTCGACGGCCACGACATGGAAGCGACCCTGTCCAAGGTCGATCCGGAAACCACCCTGTTCATCGTGGCCTCGAAAACCTTCGTTACGGCTGAAACCATGCTCAACGCCAACACGGCGCGCGCCTGGTTCTTGCTGGAAGGTGAAGAAAAGGATCTGGCCCAACATTTTGTGGCCGTTTCGACCAACACACAAGCCATCGTCGACTTCGGCATTTCGCCGGAAAACATGTTCCCGTTCTGGGACTGGGTCGGCGGACGCTATTCCGTCTGGTCCTCGATCGGCCTGGCTGTGGCGCTGTCCGTCGGCTTTGAATACTTCAGCGATTTCCTCGCCGGCGCGCATGCGATGGATCAGCATTTCCGCCAGGCCCCGCTGGAACAGAACATGCCCGTGGTGCTGGCCATGGTGGGTTTCTGGAACCGCCAGTTCCTCGATTGCGGCTCCGTTTCCATCGCGCCGTATCACCAGGACTTGAGCCGCTTTGCCGCCTATTTGCAACAACTGGACATGGAAAGCAATGGCAAACGCGTCACCAAAGATGGCGTGCCCGTCGACGTGCCGACCGGTCCCGTCATCTGGGGCGATTGCGGCACGAATGCGCAGCATGCGTATTTCCAGCTGCTGCACCAGGGAACCGATATTACACCCATCGACTTCATCGCCGCCCTGCGCGCCACGCACGATTTGCCGGGCCACCACGACGCCCTGCTGGCGAACTGCTTTGCCCAGTCGGAAGCTTTCATGACGGGCAAGACGGGCGAAGAAGTACGCCTTGACTTGCAGGCGCAGGGCTTGCCGGAAAACGAGATCGAAGCGCTGGTGCCGCACAAGACTTTCCCGGGCAACCGCCCCAGCAATACCATTTTGATGGACCAGCTGACCCCGACTACCCTGGGCGCCCTGATCGCGCTGTACGAACACAAGACCTTCGTGCAGGGCGTCTTGTGGAACGTCAACAGTTTTGATCAGTGGGGCGTGGAACTGGGCAAGGTGCTGGCCAAGAAAATCCAGGCCGAACTGACGGGCGAAGCCCGTCCCGACCACCACGACAGCTCGACCAATGGCTTGATTGCGCTGGCCAAGGCCGCAAAAGCCGCATACTAAAAGAGATAGATGAATATTTACGAAATCAAGGTAGTCAGTGACAAAGCCATGCAAGTGGGCGAATGCCCGTTATGGCATGGCAAGGAAGCGGCCCTGTACTGGGTCGATATCGATGGCCGCGCCGTGCACCGCTTGCACTCGGCCAGCGGCAAGCATGAGCAGTGGAGCATGCCGACGGAACCGTCGGCACTGGCCATCAATGCGGGCGGCGGCCTGATCGTGGCCTTGCGCAGCGGCTTTGCCCACCTCGACACGAAGACGGGCAGCCTGGCGGAAATCGCCCCGGCGCCATTCGACATGGCCACCACGCGCTTCAACGATGGCAAGGTCGACCCAGCCGGCCGTTTCTGGGTCGGCACGATTTTCGAGCCGCGCAGCGCCGATGCGGCCGAAATGTTCGTGCTGGAAAAGGGACAAGTGCGCAAGGTCTGGTCCGGTGGCATGACGGTATCGAACGGCCTGGGCTTTTCCCCGGACAAGCGCACCATGTACCACTCGGATACCACCACGCACCGCATCGACCGCTTCGATTTCGACGCGGCCACGGGGGCCATTTCCGCGCCGCAACCATTCCAGCGCTTTTCCATGGACAAGAAAGCGGCCGACTACGGCGGGCGCCCCGATGGCGCGGCCGTCGACAGCGAAGGCAATTACTGGTCGGCCATGTTTGAAGGCGGCAAGATTTTACGCTTCGCCCCCGATGGCCATCTGCTGGGCGAAATTACCGTGCCCGTGCGCTGCCCCACCATGGTGACGTTCGGCGGCCCGGACCTGCGCACCCTGTACATCACCAGCGCCAGCCACAATCGCTCAGCCGCCGAGATCGCCAACTACCCGTTGAGCGGCCACGTACTGTCCGTGCGCGTGGACGTGGCAGGGCAGCCCGAACACCTGTATCAGGCGTAATCGTTTGCCAGCATGAAAAAGCGCCGGACCCTTGCGGGTACCGGCGCTTTTTCACATGCGGCCGCGCAAATTAGCGGGCCAGCACCTTGCGTATCGTCTCGGCCAGTTCAGCCGCCACAAACTTGGCCACATAACCATCGGCGCCCACGCCCTTGACGTGGTCTTCGTTGGTCGAGCCCGTCAGCGACGAGTGGATCACCACGGGAATGTTGGAGAAGCGGCCATCGTTCTTGATGTTGCGCGTCAAGGTAAAGCCATCCATTTCCGGCATTTCCAGGTCGGTCAGCACCAGCGCGACCTTGTCTTTCGCCGTCTTGCCTTCCGTGGCCGCCTGGGCCGAGATCGCCTGCAGGCGCTCCCACGCTTCCTTGCCCGTCTTGGTCATGATGAAAGGCACGCCCATCGCTTCGAGGCCCTTTTCGATCAGCGAGCGGGCCAGCGAGGAATCGTCGGCCGCGAGGATTACGGCGCCGGCCGGCAAGCGCACTTGCGGGCCGATGCTGTTCTCGTCCACGTCGGGGTCGCCCGACGGCAGCACGTTGCGCAGGATTTGCTCCACGTCCAGCACTTGCGCCAAACGTGTCTTGTCCGTGTCGCCATCGAGGCGCGCGATACTGGTGACGAGGCCGCCACCGACGCTCGATTCGGCCGACAGCACCTGATTCCATTCCAGGCGCACGATTTCATCGACCTCTTCCACGGCAAACGCCTGCGTCGAGCGGGCAAATTCGGTCACCATCAGAATCTTCAAGCCATTGCTCTTGCAGCCGACCGCCATCGGCAAGTCGATCACGGGCACGATCTGGCCACGGATATTGACTACGCCCAGCATGTGCGGGTGCGAACCGGCCACCGCCGTAATGGCCGGCATTTCCATGATTTCACGAACTTTGAACACATTGATGCCGAAGAGTTCGCGGCTGGTCGAGTGATCACTGGTGCCCAGTTTGAACAGGAACAGTTCGAATTTGTTATTGCCTGTCAGGCTGGTGCGTTCATCGACGTCTTGCTGCATTGAATTCATTGTGTCCCCTTGAGCCGTCTTGTAAAGTTAAGTCGCCTGCCACTGATGCTGCGGGCAATGCGGACTGCACGTCGCATGGACGTCGGACGGCGGGTTCGGGGCATGGCCGGCGCTAGCGGTGCAGTGTCTATCGTACAATTTCTTACAACCAATAGTTGCTATCGATTCGAGATTGAATTATACGTTTTTTTACTTTCCTCAAAGCTACTTTACGCTGCCAACGGCGATCCTGGGAGCATTTCTTGATTTGCTTGTTGCTACAGCGCAAATGATGACGTAGGGAATCGAATTTTCCCTGGCAACCATGGTTGCTTTGAAAAGGCTATGAAAAGCATGACGCTGCGCCGGCGCCAGCGAACCGCATATAATGGCCATGCCGGCGCCGCTGGCATGCATACGGGGCAAAACTGCGACGGCAGGGGATGAAATGTAGTAAAATTTCTTGCAATTGCCTGTTCTACGTAGTAAATTTACACCACCGATTATAGTAGCGACAGACTGGCACTTCCGGTCGGCTTCCTCCCCGCTCCGGCCCTTTTACTTTTGCGACGACACTCACTTATGGCACTTACCGATTTTGACCTGGTCCTGTTTGGCGGCAGCGGCGATTTAGCAATGCGCAAGTTGCTGCCTGCAATGTATGCGCGCGACGTCGCGAACGATTTGCCGCCGACGGCGCGCATCATCTGTGTAGGCCGCCAGGACAGCGGCCAGGATGCCTTCCTGAAGATGGTGGAGACCAACTCGCGCCCCCACATCAAGGCCAGCACCCTGAATGCCGCCACCTGGAGCAAATTCTGCGCGCGCATCGTGTACGTGTCGCTCAACGCCAGCGATGCGGCCACGTACGCGCCGCTGGTCGAAGCGCTGCGCGGCGATGCCGACCTGACGCGTGTGTACTACCTGGCGACGCCGCCGCATTTGTTCGCCCTCATCTGCGACAACCTGGAAGACAACGGCCTGGTCACGCCGAACTCGCGCGTGGTCCTGGAAAAACCGCTGGGCCGCGACCTGGCCAGCGCCAAGCAGATCAATGCCGAAGTGGGCAAGGTCTTCCAGGAATCGCAGATCTACCGTATCGACCATTACCTGGGCAAGGAAACCGTGCAGAACTTGCTGGCCCTGCGCTTCGGCAATATCCTGTTCGAACCGCTGTGGCGCCGTGAATGGATTTCCGACGTGCAGATCACCATCGCCGAAAAGCTGGGCGTAGGCAACCGCATGGGTTACTACGACACCTCGGGCGCGCTGCGCGACATGCTGCAGAATCATTTGCTGCAACTGCTGTGCATCGTCGCCATGGAACCGCCAACGTCGATCGCACCGGACGCCGTGCGCGATGAAAAACTGCAAGTGTTGCGCTCGCTGAAAAAATTCACGCCCACCACCCTGGCGCAAAACATCGTGCGCGGCCAGTACCGCGCCGGCCACGTCGACGGCGCCACCGTGCCGAGCTACCGCGACGAGCCGGATGCGCCGGAACATTCGCGCACCGAGACCTTCGTGGCGCTGAAGGCGGAAATCGACACCTGGCGCTGGGCCGGCGTGCCGTTCTACCTGCGCACGGGCAAGCGCATGGCCGACAGCCTGGCCGAGATCGTCGTGCGCTTCAAGCAGATTCCGCATTCGATCTTCAACCAGCCGACGTCCAGCTTCCAGCCGAACTGCCTGGTGATCCGTTTGCAGCCGGACGAAGGCTTGCGCATGAACCTGATGGCAAAAACCCCGGGCGACGGCATGCGTTTGAAACCGGCGGAACTGGAACTCGATTTCCGCGAATCGTTCAAGACCCCGCGCATGGACGCCTACGAGCGCCTGCTGCTCGACGTCCTGCGCGGCCAGCTGACCCTGTTCATGCGCGGCGACGAACTGGAAGCGGCCTGGGAATGGGTCGAACCGATTCTCGACAACTGGGAACAAAACGACAGTGCGCCGATTCCGTACACGGCCGGCACCTGGGGCCCGGCCGCGGCCAGCGCCCTGATCGGCCGCGATGGCTTGCAGTGGCGTGAAGAAGCGCTTCCTGAAGACTAGTTTGGAAGCGCAAGGAGTCTGGCCTTGCAAGGCCAGGCCGTTACGCAGGCACGGAGCTGTGCTCCGCGAAATCCCTGCTTCACCCCTGCCAGTATACTAGTTTGGAAGCGCAAGGAGTCTGGCCTTGTAAAGCCAGACCGTTACGCAGGCGTGGAGCGGTGCTCCACGAAACCCCTGCTTCACCGCTTCCCGAAAACAGAAGACTAATTTAATGCTGCTTGACTCCATCCGCACCCAGCTCGATTCGCTCTCCAAGTCGGAGAAGAAGGTCGCGCTGGCCGTGCTTGACCAGCCGAACCAGACGGTCAGCCAGAACATCACGGCGCTGGCGAAAAGCGCACAGGTGTCGGAACCGACCGTGGTGCGCTTTTGCCGCACGCTGGGCTACGACGGCTGGCATGAATTCAAGCTGAAGCTGGCCCAGGGCCTGGCCCTGGCCATGCCGGGCGCGAACGAGCAGCCGGCGCAGGACGACTTGGCGGCCGACCTGGTGAATAAAATCTGCAGCCGTTCGATCAACACCCTGCTCGACCTGCGCAACAACCTGAACCCGGAAGCGATCCAGCGCGCGCTCGACATCCTGTCGCGCGCCAGCAAGATCGAATTCTATGGCCAGGGCACCTCGGGCATCGTGGCGGCCGACGCGCAGCACAAGTTCTTCCGTTCGGGCGTACCGACGGTGGCCTACAGCGATCCGAACATCCACAGCATCGCCGCAGCCCTGCTGCGCGGCGGCGACTGCCTGGTGGCCATCTCGCAGCGCGGCAACAGCCCCGCCCTCGTGCGCTCCGTAAAACTGGCGCGCCGCGGCGGCGCCGACGTCGTCGTGCTGGCCCCATCGGGCACGCCGCTGGCCGACCTGGCGACCGTGCTGATCCCGATCGACCTGGTCTTCAACACCGACCCCTACACCCCGATTTCCGCCCGCCTGGCCTACCTGGTGGTGATCGACGTGCTGGCCGTGGGCCTGGCCCTGCAACGGGGCCCGGAGTTCCGCAAGAAGATGCAAAATGCGCAGAAAGCGCTGCAGGAATTCGACATGCAGTTCGACTCCTTCATCGGCTGATCCCCCATCGGCGCCAGCCTCGCTGGTGCCGTTCCTTATCCGAACGTCTCCATTGGACCAGGAGGTCCATTCCTTGATGTCACATGAGGAACCGATACACGCGCAGCCTTTGCATCGAAAGATCAGCCCACCATCCGTGTCTAAGAATTGGGATCCTTTGATTTCCCAGTGTGGCGTATCGGATGAGCAGTGCTATATCCGGGATAAATTGA
The DNA here is from genome assembly GCF_051380845.1 of Janthinobacterium salmonicoloratum. Taxonomy (NCBI): domain Bacteria; kingdom Pseudomonadati; phylum Pseudomonadota; class Betaproteobacteria; order Burkholderiales; family Oxalobacteraceae; genus Janthinobacterium; species Janthinobacterium salmonicoloratum. The sequence continues at coordinate 1,780,739 of NZ_JBNYXV010000001.1, forward strand.
AACCACAACCCGAACTTCGTCATTTGGAAAAAAATGGATATAGATACTTCCTGTTTCATCGTATTTTTCCACTTCCACCATTTTTTCTTTAATAATATGTTCTAGTCCATCCGGCATATCCCACCGCACCAGAACCATTATTCCGGGATACCACACTCTCGGGATAGAGGTGCAACAGATTTCTGCTCCCCCCGCCCCCCATCTGGCCATATCCGCGCCTCCGGCTCCATCCACCGACGCGGAGTAAATAAAATTCCCGGTATGGTTCACAATACCCACCTGCGCCGTCGCGGTAGGACTTGGGCGGGCTTCCTCGACCTGCCTGGCCTTGAACGCACAGCCGCTCAGCAGCAATGCAGCGCCAAGATAAATAATCCATTTCATGATTTTCACCTTGCAGAAAATGCTACGTAATTTTCACTTCACCGCTACATACGGCAATAGAAAATGGGGAAATGCCACGTGTGGATGCTTCAAGAAAGAAGTGATGGGAAGCGGTCCAGAAATGGAAATTTTATCGATCATCCTATCAAGGAAGATTGGCAGGTTTCCCGAAATGAAGAATAGGATGAGTTTTTCCACGACCTCCGGCATTTGACACAACAACTCTCACCTCGTCATTGGGGAAAAAGTGCATATAGATATCTCCAGGTTCATCGTATCTTTCCACTTCCACTATTTTTTCTTTGACAACGTCGGTATGCCCCTCCGGCATATTCCAACGCACCAAGACATTCATTCCCGGATACCACACTCGAGGAATGGATGTGCAGCAAATATTGGCAAGTCCCGCCCCCCATCTGGCCATATTTCCCCCTCCCGCTCCATCCACCGATGCGGAATAAATATATTTTCCCGTATGGTTCACAATACCCACCTGCGCCGTCGCGGTAGGACTTGGGCCGGCTTCCCCAACCTGCCTGGCCTTGAACGCACAGCCGCTCAGCAGCAAGGCAGTACCAAGATAAATAATCCATTTCATGATTTTCACCTTGCAAAAAATGCCACTTAGTTTTTCTACTTTACTGCCATATACGGCAATAAAAAATAGTGGACTGCCCATGCGTGGATGCTTCAAGAAAAAGTGCTGGGAAGCGGTCCAGAAATGAAAATTTTATCAATCATCCTATCAAGGAAGATTGTCAGGCTTCCCGGAATGAAGAATAGGATGAATTTTGCTAGGCCCTCCGGCATTTGATACAACCACTCTCACCTCGTCATTGGGAAAAAAATGCATATAAATATCTCCTGGCCTATCATATTTTTCCACTTCCACCATCCTTTCTTTGACAACGTCGGTATGCCCCTCAGGCATATTCCAACGCACCAAGACTTTCATTCCCGGATACCACACTCGAGGAATGGATGTGCAGCAAATATTGGCAAGTCCCGCCCCCCATCTGGCCATATTTCCCCCTCCTGCCCCATCCACCGACGCGGAATAAATATATTTTCCCGTATGATTCACGATGCCCACCTGGGCCGTCGCGGTAGGACTTGGGCCGGCTTCCTCAACCTGCCTAGCCTTGAACGCACAGCCGCTCAGCAGCAAGGCAGTGCCAAGATAAATAATCCATTTCATCATTTTTACCTTGCAAAAAAATGCCACGTAGTTTTTCTACTTCACTGCCACATACGGCAATAGAAAATAGGGGACTGCCCACGCGCGGACGCTTCAAGAAAAAGTGATGGGAAGCGGTCCAGAAAAAAAATTTTATCGATCATCCTATCAAGGAAGATTGGCAGGTTTTCCGGAATGAAGAATAGGATGATTTTTACTTTCGCCATCTATATTTGACACAACAACTCTCACCTTGTCATTCTCAAAAAAATGCATATAGATATCTCCTGGCCTATCATATTTTTCCACTTCCACCATCTTTTTTTTGATTACGTCGGTATGCCCCTCAGGCATATTCCACCGCACCAGAACCATCATCCCCGGATACCACACCCTCGGGATAGAGGCACAGCAAATTTCTGCCCCTCCCGCTCCCCACCTGGCCATATTGGCGCCTCCCGCCCCATCCACCGATGCGGAGTAAATATATTTCCCTGTATGATTCACAATTCCCACCTGAGCCGTCGCGGTAGGACTTGGGCCGGCTTCCTCAGCCTGTCTTGCCTTCAGGGCGCAGCCACTCAGCAACAAGACACCACCAAAAAAAATAATCCATTTCATAATTTTCCTTTTATAAAACTAATGGCCAATTGGATTGATCAAGCGTCGACGGCTAGAGAAAAAAGTACTGGGAAACGCTCCTGGAATGGAAATTTTATCAATCATCCTATCAAGGAAGATTGGCAGGTTTTCCGGAATGAAGAATAGGATGAGTTTTTCCACGACCTCCGGCATTTGACACAACAACTCTCACCTCGTCATTGGGGAAAAAGTGCATATAGATATCTCCAGGTTCATCGTATTTTTCCACTTCCACCATTTTTTCTTTGACAATATGTGTATGTTCTTCTGGCATATCCCACCGCACCAGGACTTTCATTCCCGGATACCACACTCGAGGAATGGATGTGCAGCAAATATTGGCAAGTCCCGCCCCCCATCTGGCCATATTTCCCCCTCCTGCCCCATCCACCGATGCGGAGTAAATAAATTCGCCCGTATGATTCACGATGCCCACCTGGGCCGTTGCGGTAGGACTTGGGCCGGCTTCCTCAACCTGCCTGGCCTTGAACGCACAGCCGCTCAGCAGCAAGGCAGTGCCAAGATAAATAATCCATTTCATCATTTTTACCTTGCAAAAAAATGCCACGTAGTTTTTCTACTTTACTGCCATATACGGCAATAGAAAATAAGGGACTGTCCACACGTGGATGCTTCAAGAAAAAATTGATGGGAAGCGGTCCAGAAATGAAAATTTTATCAATCATCCTATCAAGGAAGATTGGCAGGTTTTCCGGAATGAAGAATAGGATGAGTTTTTGCACCCCCTCCAGCATTTGATACAACAACTCTCACCTCATCATTGGGGAAGAAATGCATATAGATATCCCCGGGCTCATCGTATTTTTCCACTTCCACCATTTTTTCTTTGATAACGTCGGTACGCCCTTCAGGCATATTCCAACGCACCAAGACTTTCATTCCCGAATACCATACGCGCGGAATAGAAGCACAACAAACATCAGCCCCCCCCGCTCCCCATCTGGCCATATTCCCCCCTCCCGCGCCATCAACCGATGCGGAGTAAATTTACTTCCCCGTATGGTTCACAATACCCACCTGTGCTGTCGCGGTAGGACTTGGGCCGGCTTCCTTAACCTGCCTGCCTTGAGGGCACAGCCGCTCAGCAGCAAGGCAGTGCCAAGATAAATAATCCATTTCATCATTTTTACCTTGCAAAAAAATGCCACGTAGTTTTTCTACTTTACTGCCATATACGGCAATAGAAAATAAGGGACTGTCCACACGTGGATGCTTCAAGAAGAAATTGATGGGGAGCGGTCCAGAAATAAAAATTTTATCAATCATCCTATAAAGGAAGATTGGCAGGTTTTCCGGAATGAAGAATAGGATGAGTTTTTGCACCCCCTCCAGCATTTGACACAACCACTCTCACCTCGTCATTGGAAAAAAAATGCATATAGATATCACCCGGCTCATCGTATTTTTCCACTTCCACCATTTTTTCTTTAACAATATGCTTTAGTCCATCTGGCATGTCCCACCGCACCAGAACCATCATTCCCGGATACCACACTCGCGGGATAGAAGTACAACAAACATCGGCTCCCCCCGCTCCCCATCTGGCCATATTGGCTCCTCCCGCCCCATCCACCGATGCGGAGTAAATATATTCCCCCGTATGGTTCACAATACCTACCTGCGCTCCTGCCGTAGGACTTGGGCCTGCTTCCTTAAACTGCCTGGCCTTGAGGGCGCAACCACTCAGCAGCAAGACACTAAACAAGGCACTACCAAGATAAATAATCCATTTCATCATTTTTCCTTTTATCAAAGTAGGCAGTTGAAGGAACAAGCCTATGCAACCGAGCGCGCCGGCCAGAAATCGTCAGGCAGCGTGTCGAGTTCGGACAGGTAATTCGCACCCTGACGCTTCCGCCGCAACAGGCTGGCCATCGCAGGATGCAAGGTAAAATCATCGGCCAGCATCAAGGCCAGGGCGCTGAAATGCTGACGCTGGCCCGCCGCCTCGATGCCGCTGGCGTTTGCCACAAGCAAATGACGCGCCACGCGCGCGTGACACTCGGCCGGAGTGCCGGAATGAAACAGGTCCGGCTGCACATCATGCAGCTTGGCCAGGATGGCGTCGGCCTCGGCGATATCCACCAGGGCGGCAAAGGCGGCGGCACCTAGGGGGAATTTGTCAAACTCCGCCGGGATGGGCCTGGTCTGCGCCCTGTCAACTGACCAGGGAACCATCGCGCCACAGCGACCACCAGCGGTAGATCTGCGCAGACTGCGTTTGAGTCAAAGCTGCCAGCAAGGCCGGCAATGTGCGGCTATCGGCACAGCGCACGGGTAGCTCAAGGACTTGGCTTGACTTACGCCGTCTTCGCCTGCTCCACCGCATCGGCAGATCTGTGATGGGCCATCGCGATACCGCGCTGTTCCTTGTGCAAAACAGGCAGCATGCCCGCATACTGAGCGCCCGACGGCTTGAAGGTATCCGATCCCATATAAATTGAACGGAAACGCAAATAGCCACCTCCCAGGAGTCTGTTTTCGCGTCCGCCCTTGTCCGGCTCAATCGCATCCATTTCATTTTCGGTGCCTTTAACAGCTTTGTATCGCAGCAATTGCTCTTTTTCCTTTGTGCTCAAGCGATAGGGATTAGGCTTCCCAGGGTCTGCCTCCGGACCGCTCTCCCATTCACGGGCTCGCTCTTCCTGAGCCACAAGCAATTCCAGCGCATACCACAAGTCGGGAATGTCTTTCCCCAACGGTTTGAACCATGCGCGCGAGTCATGCACGAACTGCTCAAAAAAGTTATTTACTTCGGCGGGTGGTAACGGCTTGTCCCAAAATTCGGCGATAGGTTTCCATTCAGGATTACGGGGCTGCCCTCTACTATTGGTCGTACGCTGATCGATGCGCCACTTCTCAAAGCTCGCAACCTCTTCCTCCAGCTCTTTGTCCGCCATCGTGAGATCAGTAAAATCAAATTTCCCGCTTTTATAGCTTGTTGCCAGATTCTTGACATTCGGTAAGTCTCCCATCTTGCCTAGCATTTTCTTGCGCCACTGTATGTACAGCATGTGCTGGAATTCCATGATCGTATGCAGCCGCAATGAGGGTTCAGCGCCTTGCTGCGCATGGCAAAAGCCGATATACGCATTGAAGGTGGCTATTGTGCGCGGATCGATGCGAAAGGCCCGCTTCGTCTTTTCACTGGCCTCTTCCAGCTTCAGCGGCACCCCAGCCACGCGCGCCGCCCGGTACATCGTGGCCAACGTAATGCGCGACATCAAGTCGCCTCCGCTTGGATCTGTGCCGCGCCCTTGCTCTCGCGGCAAATAGCCGCCTCCGATGTCCGAATGAACGCCAGGAAAAACAATTTCCGTGCAATTAGGGGGAATATTGCCCAGATGAGCAACGGAGTCCAAGGGAAAAGACCGGCGCACTTCATGCGCCGACACCAGGTGCAGGCACTTGGTTGGCCCCGGTGCCGTGGGTATTTTGAGCGACACTTCAGTGTCGGCCCAGCCGCCATGTCCGTCCACCATCCTGTTCGGGAGAGGCACTGAAGCCGCCAAGCCAACCGAAGCGACGGTATCGAACAGGCCCATAAAATCAAACGTCACCTCAATGGTGCCAATACTTAACTTGCGCGTCTCGAAGTCCTCGATAACGGCCAGTTGCGCAGCCTGGTTGCATAGTTGCGCATCCAGCTGGCATAACCAGATAAACCAGTTGGCAAACGCGCGCGCTTCGGCCGCGCCGCGCGAAAAACCGAACATCGACACGAAAATATTGATCACCCTGCCTTTCTTGGCATCTTTCCCCGGCGCCCGAACCGGTACAAATGGCCGCAAATTGCTGTGCAACTTTTGCAAAGCTTGCGTAAAAGCGTTCTCCAATGCAGGTGAAGGCTGCACTTTGCTGGGCAAACTGAGCGTATTGAAGCCCTCTTTAAACGATTTATCGTCCACCAAGGGGGCATCGGTATAATATCTGTGCACATTATTGAGTGCTTCCACCAATGCCCAGATGATGCGATTCTCGCCCTTGTAGGCAAAAGCCAGACCGCGCGCCCGGTCGCTGGTGAGGATGCTAAATCCCTCGCCCGTATCGCCAACCTCGTCGAAGCGTGTGCCGACCCCGGGGACGTAGGTGCGGAAATAACTCTTGTGGTATTTTTTTTCCAAGTCCGGCCAGGCATCGCTGCCATGCGTGTCTTTACCACCGGGAAATGCGTGATACAAACGTGCCACATTACTATGCGAATGAAATGCCAGATCCCGTTTCATATTATTATTGGTACCGTCGAAAAAAAAGCCGAAAAACAGATTGACATCACATGGCGGAGGGAAACCTGGAAGTGGGCATTCACGTTCCCTTGCAAAATCACTAAGAATTGGTTTTTCATTTTTCGCGTCAAAAAAAACAATGAAATCAGAAGGATCATTTTTTATAGCTGGATAAATATCAACTAAAAAAGCAGTCATTTATCATTTTCCTCAAGAAGATTAATAAGCTTTTTACTATATTCAATTGCCCCCTTCAATCTCATCAACTCTACAGGAGTTAGGTCACTCACATCGCCATCTAATGCATTCTCCATAGAATGTAGAACAGCCTTTTCTCTTTTTATTTTTTCCTTGCGGCGTTCATCCCGATACTCCTTCGTCGGTACCGGATACCCCTTGATTTTTCCCGGCCACTCCGGTCGGCTCGGTCCGTAAAGCGACACTACGGCTCCCACGCTGCCATCTTAATAGACGATCAGCCAGATATCACCTCCCTTCCCATCCGGATACGGTGGCACACTGACCGTCTCGCGATGAAAGGTTGGGTCCGGGGACAACTGATAGACCACCACCACCTTCAAATCCGCATGCCACTTTTCCGGCACGCTGAAACAGCATATCGACCCGCCCTGCCCGTATGGACGGATCGAATCGCCACCGCCGCCGCTGTTGGTATTGCCAGGATTTTCAACCGCGATGTAATCGACTTCGCGCGAAGAATAATTCAGCGCCTGAATGCTCGCGGCCATGGCGACGCCGGGTAAGCTTACGGCCAGCAAAAGACCTCGCCATAGTTGGCTCTTGAGTAACGTATTCATGGTTACATCCCTATGCATAAATGGCCAAGACTCAGCGCGCGTGCCTTGACGCCCTTACTAACGTTCAGTTGCGTATCCAGTTTGCATAGCCAAACGTCACTGCCATGCGTATCTTTACCGCTAGGAAATGCACGATACAAGCGCGCCACATTGCTGTGCGAGTGAAACGGCACATCCCACTCCATATTATTGTTGGTGCCATCGAAGAAGAAGCCGAAAAACAGATTGACATCACATGGGGGCGGGATGCCGGGAAGTGGGCACTCACGCTTCTTCATAAATTCTATAATTTCATCCATTTCATTAATTCCGTCAAAAAAACGGTCCTTGCCAGATGGATAATTTTTATCCACAGAATAGCTATCGACCAAAAAATCTGTCATCGCACATTCCCTTCTAAACTTTGGACAACTTTTTTTTGAAATTCAATAATTTCTTTTTTTTCTTTTATCTTTTCGTCTGACAGAGTATAAAAATCACGCTGCAATCTTTTTTCCAAAAAAACGAGCGTATTTCTCTCTCTTTAGTTTATCCTTACGACGCTCATTCCGATACTCCTTCGTCGGCACCGGATACCCCTTGATTTTTCCCGGCCACTCCGGTCGGCTCGGTCCGTAAAGCGACACCACGGCTCCCACGCTGCCATCTTCATAGACGATCAGCCAGATATCACCTCCCTTCCCATCCGGATACGGTGGAACACTGACCGTCTCGCGATGAAAGGTCGGGTCCGGGGACAACTGATAAACCACCACGACCTTCAAATCCGCATGCCACTTTTCCGGCACGCTGAAACAGCATATCGATCCGCCCTGCCCGTATGGACGGATCGAATCACCACCGCCGCCGCTGTTGGTATTGCCAGGATTTTCAACCGCGATGTAATCGACTTCGCGCGAAGAATAATTCAGCGCCTGAATGCTCGCGGCCATGGCGACGCCGGGTAAACATGCGGCCAGCAAGAGGCCTCGCCACAGCCACTGTCTGAACAAGACAATCATGACTTTGTCTCCACCGATAACGTCGACACATCGACAGAGGATCGCTCTGCCAGCCATAGTTCAAACAATGCAGCTGGCACTTGTGCCTGTGCAGGTTCAGCTAGCCAGGACACAAGTTGCGGCTGTGCTTGCAGGCCTGGATTTTCGAGGCCAAATATACATACGTCAAATCGATCTGGCGGTGCTTCGAGCCGTGCATGATCGGCACAATCCAGCCAATATTCGACCAGGGCATGGGCGTGTTCCGCAGTATGGGGCTCTAACAAGTGAGGACTGGTCGCGCGCACTTGGAACAGGATACCGTCGCCTTCCGCCGCGCGCATCAGTTGAGCGCATTGCTGCTCGCTTAACGATATGCCAACCGCCGCCGGAAGCGCCTCACCAGGCAAGGTCAAGTCACCCCAGTCGCCGTTACGCGTGACATATTGCCAATGGTGTGCCGGCCCACAAAGCTGGCCCAACTGCTGCGCCGTCAATATCTTGAAAAGCTGCGGCAAAATGCGGGTATCGGCAAACGACAATGCCACCGTATAGTCGGCGGCGTCAACAATGCACCATGCTGCCAAGCGGGCCGCCAGTTGGCTCAACGGCTCCGGCGTGACGATCAAACTGAGCGCCGGATGACCATTGGCTTTCTCAAGCAGTCGTTCCCAAGTAAAACGACCTGCATCGCGAAACTCAACCAGCAGCGGAGAAACTGTCAAAGTTTCTTCATCAGCACATGGCGTACCGGCAAACAGCAACTCATATTGCAGGTGCTGCGCACGCTTAAGCAATGGATAACACGACTCGTCAAAAACGCCATCGACCAGCGCATATGTATGCGCGTCGGGAAATTGGCAGCGAAACGCCTGCAAGCGCGTATGCAATGATGCTTTCCAATCAGCGGGAAACATATTAATACTCACCTATTCATACTCCTTTAACGGATATTTTTGGCTGATCACTCATTCACCATAGAAAAAGGCGAACCTGATTTGGCGGCATTAAGCCTGCATCGTTTGCATATGGAACGGGAAAATCTGGGCAATGGATAAGCCAACCGTTCCGGCCCGATAAAACTCTTCTTGCCGGCATGTACCGTGATCTTGCCGGGACATTGAACGGTGATGTTGCCGCCCTCGATCGTGATATTCGCGCCGCCCGCCGTCGACAGACGGATGCTCTTGGCCGCCGCCCAGTCGATGTGCGCGGCGGCGCTGACGATATTGACTTCCTCGCGCGCCTGCACGTTGAGCACGTCGGCCTGCGCCTGCAGGTCGATGGCCTGCTTGGCTGCGATCAGCTGCAGGCCGATATTGTTCTCGCCCGCCTTGACCACGCCGGCCAGGGCGCCGATGGCCTGGCCGCTGTGCACGCGCAGCTGGCCGCCGCCGACGAACTGGGTGTCCAGCCCGCTCATCAGGGAGGTGGTTTCGCCATTCGCCAGCTGGATATCCTGGCTCGCCAGCACGCCCAGACCGGCGCGGGCGGCGATGGCGATGATGGCGTCGCTGCTGTGCGGCAGCTTGTCGTCGCCGGGGCTGGTCGGCTTGCCCGCCGCGTCGCGCCTGGCGGCGGCCGTATCGTCCTGGCTCAGCATGCCGGAGACGCTGGTCAGAAACGCTGGCAAGGGCGCCGCCTTTTCGTCCAGCACGCTGGCATTCGCCTTGGCCGGGCCCAGGTGGCTGGCGTACGCGACCGTCTTATGCGTGACGGCGGCGGCGCTGAAGGTTTCGCCCAGCTTGGCGGCCTGCTTGAGCAAGACCATGCCCGGCGCATTGTCGCCGGCCGGATCGCGCGCCTGCGCGTCATGGTTGACGAGGTAGCTGGAAATCAGGAGTCCGGCACCAGCCCGCACGGCGCCATAAGCGTCGGTGCGTAGCTCGGCGCCCGTGCCGCGCAGGCTGCCCCGGTAATTGTCGGCCGCATGGATCAGGTGGCCAAGATTGAGTTCGCTTGCCGCATGGCTGCTCTTGAGCTGGATGCGCCCCTGCTGATCGGTATCGTCGAACAGCAGCTGGTTGTAACCGGTGGAGCCGAACTCCTTGCTGCGGATACCCCATTGCGCCGCGCCGTTGCGGTGGCCGGCGCTGCCCCCAGCCGCGCCATGCCAGACCGGGCTGTTGCCGCCCGCCACGTTGCCCTGCGCCGACGGCGCATGGTCACGCGCCGGGTCGAATACGCTGGCGTCCGCGGGCTTGTCCGTGATGCCGCCCGGCGTGGGTGCGACACCGCCCTCGCCCTGCCCGTTGTACAGGGCGCCGACGATGAGGGGCCGGTCGATATCGTTTTCCAGGAATTGCACCAGCACTTCCTGGCCGATGCGCGGCAGAAACTGGCTGCCCATGCCGCCGCCGGCCGAGCGCTGCGCCACGCGCACCCAGCAGGTGGCGCTACCCTCCTGCTGCCAGTGGAAACGGATGCGCACCCGGCCCAGCTTGTCGCAATGGATCTCGCTGCCGCCGCTGGCGCCGCCGTCGGCACCGACCACGATGGCGCTCTGGCTGCCGCAGGCCGTCGGCTTCGGATGGTGGCGCGCGTCGTTGCCGTCATGCACAGGCCGCCATGGCGTTGCGGCGGCAATCATCTCGATGCAGTTGGCGTAACCGCTGGCTTGCGCCTGGGCGATCGCGGCGGCAAAGTCGGAAAAACCATCGCCCAACCCGGACATGGCTTCGTCCAGCAGTTCGGGCACCGGGCCGAACAGTTCAGCCAGCGCCTGCGACGCGGGCGCCGGCAGGTTGTTGATGCCGATGCTGGCCACCCGGAGCACGACATAGTCGGACGCGGCACCGTCGGCCTGCGGCAACGGTCCCTGCGTCAGGGTAAACCGCGTGCCGGCGCGCAAGGTGCGTACTGTCGAGCGCGCCTGCCACAACTGGGCGCGCGCTTCGTGGGCCTGCATCTGCAAGGCGGCATAGTGCTGTGCCTGCGCGCCATTCGCATACCAGTACTGGCCCGGCGTATCGTAACTTTCCAGCACGGGGGCATGCTTGCCGCCGATGGCCATATTCGTCGGCACGCTGGCGGCGACCGCCTTCTTGGCCTTGTAATCGTAGCTCAGCACGCTACTCAGCCCGACGTGCAGGCTGCGCCGCGCGCACAGCGCCTGCACGCTGTCGCTCGCTTCGCCGGCCCTGGCGCCATGAAAGCGCAAGCCACCGCCTTGCGCGCTGCTGGCGTCCTCGGGCGTGGCGCACGGCTGGCTGCTGTCGGCGAACAAAATCAATGTGTGCGCGTCGAAGCGCCAGGCGATGCCCTCTTCCGTCAGCAGCCGGCGCACGAAATCGTAGTCCGTTTCCCGGTATTGGCAGCAATAGCTGCGCTCGCCCGCCTGCTGCATGCACTGCGCCACTTCGTCGCTCCATTGCCACAGGGCATGCGGCGCATAGGCTTGCAATACCTCGTCGACGATGGCCGTCACGCTCCGATCTTGCCAGACGCGGCTGTTACGCACTTGCGTCAGCAGCCACAGCCAAGGCGTAATGCGCAGCCGGTAGCGCGCCAGGCCGCCATTGCTGCCCAGCATGGCCGCTACGCTGATATAGCCGGAAAACTGCGTGCGCGTGCCGTCGGCCAGGCTGATATGCAGGCTGGCCGGCTGGCCCAGCAGGGACGCCAGCGCAACATGGGCGTTGGTGGACAAGGCGATAATCTCGCGCGCGCCAACCTCCTGCAGCCGTTCATCGGCGGCAAAGGCTTCGACCAGCAAGCCGCCGTCCTGGCCGTCGTCGCCAATGGACAATGCATACAGGCGTGTCGCGCCATTGAAGGCGGCTACCGCGCTAACGATATCTTGTGTCAAAGGATGCTCTTCATCTGGAAAATGGCATCGCACATTACTTATCAAAACAATGTGCAAAATAAACAAGTCCAGGCAATTATGCGCGAGTTCTCAAAAAAGCAAGATTCAATTGAACAAGTAGTGCGCGGGAAGACAATAGTCGAGGCTTCATGCAAGGGATTCGGTACAATACCCCGGCAAGCCCATTCACTCTTTCCCGTGCAGCCATGAACCAACTCGAACAACTGAAGCAATTTACTACCGTGGTGGCCGACACCGGCGACTTCCAATCGATCCAGGCTTACACGCCGCGCGATGCGACGACGAATCCGTCGCTGATCCTGAAGGCCGTGCAAAAGGATGAATACAAGCCGCTGCTGGAAAAAGCCGTGCGCGACCATCCGCATGCCTCCACCGCCGAAATCATCGACCGCCTGCTGATCGCGTTTGGCGTGGAAATCCTGCAAACCATCCCGGGCCGCGTCTCCACCGAAGTCGATGCGCGCCTGTCGTTCGACACGGAAGGCACGGTGGCCAAGGGCCGCGACCTGATCGCCCTGTATTCGAACGCCGGCATTGCCCGCGAGCGCGTGCTGATCAAGATCGCCTCCACCTGGGAAGGCATCCGCGCCGCCGCTATCCTTGAAAAGGAAGGCATCCGCTGCAATATGACCCTGCTGTTCTCGCTGGCCCAGGCCATCGCTTGCGCCGAAGCGGGCGCGCAGCTCATTTCTCCGTTCGTCGGCCGCATCTACGACTGGTACAAGAAATCGACGGGTATCGACTACGTGGGCGCGGAAGACCCGGGCGTGCAATCGGTACGCCGCATCTACAATTACTATCGCAAGTTCGGCTACAAGACCGAGGTGATGGGCGCGAGCTTCCGCAACACGTCGCAAATCCTCGAACTGGCCGGCTGCGACCTGCTCACCATCAGTCCCGACCTGCTGCAAAAGCTGGCCGACAGCGATGCGCCGGTGGAACGCAAGCTGAGCGCCGAAGTGGCGCCATCGACCAACATCGTGCAAATGTCGCTGAACGAAGAAGCCTTCCGCTTCATGATGAATGAAGACGCGATGGCGACGGAAAAACTGGCCGAAGGCATCCGCGCCTTCTGCGTCGATTCCGGCAAGCTGAAACAGATGATCTCGGCACTGCGCTAATCACGACGTGCGTAAAAAAAGCGGCGTCCGTGCAATGCACGGCGCCGCTTTTTTCATGCCCGCGTGATCAGGAACAACGGAATGTGGCCACGCCCTGGTAATTGGCGCCATTTGCCAGTTGCGCCCTGTAAGCGGCGATCAGCAGATAGCGGCCAGCACCGCCGTCGCCCAGCATCAACTGCGCGCCCGTGCCATTCGACAAGTAGCCGCCGGTGATGCTGCTCGACGCGGCCGAAGCCATGGTCGTCGAAGCCGCTACTTTACCCGTGCTGCCACCTGCGCTGGCGTCGATGGTCAGCGCTATTTTGGCGCCGGAGGCATCGAAGGACATGCTGGCATTGCCGCTGGCGGTACCGAAGTTAGCGGTCGACGAGACGCTGCTGCCACCCGTATAGCTTGGCGCCGTGAACGTGCCTGCATCGCAGGTGAACGTGCCGGTCGCTGGCAGTGCGGCGACTTCCTGGCGCAGGGGCCGCGCCCGCGCCACTTTGTCGGTGCCTCGATCGGCGCCTGACGCATGGCCGCTGCCGTGTTTTCCGACCCGGTGGCCGCGCAGCGCCGCCTGGTGCGCGAATACGTGGGCCAGCGCTATCCCGACAAGCCCGAGGCGGCGCACGTCAGCCGCACCTGCCGCGCCCTGCTCGATGCCGTCCTCGATGGCCAGGATGCGCAGCTGCTGCGGCACAAGGACCACAGCCTGTCGGTGCTGGCCGTGCGCGGCATCGGCGCGCTGGCGCAGCCGGGCAAATGGCGCGACCGGCGCGGCTTCCTGCTGGCGGCCGCCGGCAATGCCGTGGCGCGCGCGCGCCTGGCCGCATCACTGGAACGCGCGGTGTTCCATGCCGGGCCGGACGGCGCCAGCTGGCTGCGCTCGCGCTTCGACGCCTTTCATTCCCATTTCGTGCCGCTGGCGCAAGACAACCTGCGCGACGCGCTGCTGGCCTCCGGCTCCATCCCGCTGGTGCTCGATGCCGTGACGGACATCCCCGGCGCGCCGTCCGGGCGCTACTGGGACGGCGGCCTGGTCGACTATCATCTGCACCTGCCTTACCAGCGCGAACCGGACCTGGTGCTATACCCGCATTTTGCCGACCACATCGTGCCGGGCTGGCTGGACAAGGCCATGCCCTGGCGCCGCGCGCGCAGCGGCGATAGCGCACTCGACAACATGATCCTCGTCTCGCCCTCGCCCGCCTTCGTGGCCAGCCTGCCCAACGGCAAACTGCCGGACCGGCGCGACTTCCCCTATTACGGGCAAGGCCACGCGGCGCGCATGCGCGACTGGCGCCGCGCCATCGCGGAGAGCGAACGCATGGCGGCCGCCTTCGCCCGCTGGGCCGAGCAGCCGGACCTGCGCCAGGCGGGCGATCTGTAGCACGGGCAAGACTGCAACAGGGGCAGCAACAAGCGCGCTTTTCCCTCGCCTATTGGTCACTTATCAGTGCATACTATGTCGCACAGGCAACCTTCAATCCCTCTGCGACAGGAATTCAAACCATGCACGCCCTCTCCCAACTTCGTATCGGCACGCGCCTGGCTGCAGGCTTCGCGCTGGTGCTGCTGCTGTCCGTGATCTCCACCTCATACGCGCTGTACAGCGCCCGCGTGAATGCCGAAGCAACGCGGCAAATGATGGAAAAACCGCTGGCCAAGGAACGCCTGGTATCGGACTGGTACGTGCTGATTTACTCGGCCATCGCGCGCACCTCGATGATCGCCAGGAGCACCGATGAAACCCTGTCGAGCGTATTTGCCGACACCATCGCCGACAGCACGAAACAGGGCAGCGAACTGCTGAAGAAGATCGAAGCGCTGCTCGACAGCGACGAGGAAAAAAGCATTTTCAAGGCGTCCATTGCCGAGCGCGTCAAATACCAGGATGCCAAGACCCTGGTGATGAATGCGCGCAAGGCCGGCAACGCGGCGCAGGCGGAAAGCACCTACCGCGACAGCTTTGCGCCAGCCGCCGCCAGGTACCAGAACAACGTCAAGGCTCTGCTGTCGCAGCAACGCCAGGCCATCGACGCCACGGCGCAAGCGATCGAGGCGGCCAACGGGCGCAGCTTCACCCTGCTGCTGACCTTGTGCGCGCTGGTGGTGGCGCTGGGCAGCGTCTGCGCCTGGCTGATCACGCGTTCGATCACGCAGCCCTTGAAGGCCGCCGTGAAAGTGGCCGAAACGGTGGCCGACGGCGATTTGCGCACGCATTTCGGCACGCCTGCCAGCGATGAAATCGGCGACCTGATGCGCGCCTTGCACGGCATGAACGAGGCACTGCGCAAGGTGGTATCGGAAGTGCAGACGGGTACCAAGGCGATTGCCACGGCGTCGGGCGAAATCGCCGCCGGCAACCAGGACTTGTCGGCGCGCACGGAACAGCAGGCCAGTTCGCTGGAAGAGACAGCGTCGTCGATGGAAGAACTGACCAGCACCGTGAAGCAGAATGCGGACAATGCGCGCCAGGCCAACCAGATGGCGGTGGCCGCCTCCGGCGTGGCCGAACGGGGCGGCAGCATCGTCAGCCAGGTGGTCGACACCATGGGCGCCATCGACACGGCATCGACGAAAATCGTCGACATCATCGGCGTCATCGACGGCATCGCTTTCCAGACGAATATCCTGGCCTTGAACGCGGCCGTCGAGGCGGCCAGGGCCGGCGAACAGGGGCGCGGCTTTGCCGTCGTCGCCACGGAAGTGCGCAGCCTGGCGCAACGCTCGGCCGCGGCCGCGCGCGAAATCAAGACCCTGATCGGCGACTCGGTGGAGCAGGTCAACAACGGCACGCGGCTGGTGCAGCAAGCCGGCAGCACCATGGGCGAAGTGGTCGACAGCGTGCGCAGAGTCACCGACATCATGGCCGAGATCACTGCCGCCAGCGCCGAGCAAAGCATGGGCATCGACCAGGTCAACCAGGCCATCGCGCAGATGGACCAGGTGACGCAGCAAAATGCGGCCCTGGTGGAAGAAGCGGCGGCCGCGGCCGAAAGCATGCAGGACCAGGCCGCGCGACTGGCGCAAGTGGCAGCCGGCTTCCAGCTCGAACACGTGGTCACGGCGGCGCCGGTACGCACCGCGCGGCCGGCGCCCACCCAGCTGGCCAAGCCGGTGGCCAGGAGCACCGCCGCCAGGCAGCCTGGCATCGCGGCCAGGAGCGCGCCTCCTGCGCGCAAGCCCCAGGCGCACATGGCTGGCGAGCAGGACTGGGAAGAGTTTTAAGGCTGGCAGCGCCGCCAGTTAAAAGGGTTTGACAGCGCCGTGGCGCGCGAGGATACTTGCTTCAGGTGGCGTGGCGCTCCACCGGCAGCAATACATATTGCGCCTGACATTGTTCTGCGGGAGCACGAACATGAAAAGTATCTGCGGCATCAGCGAACAGCTGTGCCTGGGCCTCTTATGCCCCTTGCTGCTGTGTGCAGCCCTTGCCGGCTGCGCCACGGCGCCCACCACCCCACCTCCGCCCGACCTGTTCAACGATGCCAGCTTTGCCGCGCCGGCCGTGCCGGTCGACCCGCAGCAGGCGTTTGCCGTGAGCGACGCCATGCGGCTCTATGTGCGTGTCGATATCGCGCGCGAGGCGCGCAGCAAGAATCCCCGCCGCGCCCTCGCCGCTGCCCTGGGCAACAGGGCCGGACTGCAGCTGGAATATGATGCCGCCATGACGCGCACGGCGGCACAGGCGTTTGATGCGCGCAGCGGCAATTGCCTGTCCCTCGTGCTGATGACGGCCGCGCTGGCCAAGGAAATGGGGCTCGATGTGCACTACCAGGTGGTATTGGGAGAAGAAAGCTGGAGCCGCAGCGGTGGCATGTATTTCGTCGCCGGCCACGTCAATCTCGCGCTGGAACGCCGTGCCGCCAGCAATACCGTCGGCTACGACGCCGATGCCATCCTGCTCATCGACTTCCTGCCTGGCGAAGACCTCACCGGTCAGCGCACGCTGCAAGTCGGCGAGGCGACCATCCTGGCCATGTACCTCAACAATCGCGCTGCCGAAACCATGGCCAGCGGCGAGCTCGATCAAGCCTACTGGTATGCCCGCGCCGCCATCCTGAAAGACCCCACGTTTGCGGGCGCCTTCAATACGCTGGGCATCATCCAGCTGCGCCATGGCGACATCGAGCCGGCGCGGCGCACGCTCGCTTACGCACTGGAGCGCTCGCCATCAAACACCGTGCTGCTGTCCAACCTGGCGCAGGCACTCGACGGCCTGGGACGCACGGACGAAGCGCAACTGCTGCGACGCAAATTGCTGGCCCTGCAGCCAGAGCCGCCCTTCCACTTTTTCAACCTGGGCCAGCGCGCCATGGAAAGCGCCAACTACCAGGAGGCGGCGCGCCTGTTCAAGCGCGAGATCGCGCGCGACCCCTATTACCATGAATTTCACTTCTGGCTGGCGCAGGCCTATGCGCGCATGGGCCAGCTGGCGCAGGCGGACAGGCAGCTGGAACTGGCGATGGACAACAGCACCACGCGCAGCGAGCACGGGCTGTACGCGGCCAAGCTGCAGCGCCTGCGCGCCGCCACCGCGCATTAGGATAAGCAGCGTCAGTCTTCCAGGAACATCTGCTGCAGGTCATTCAGGAAGCACAATCCCAGCTCCGTCGGGCGGATGACCTGGTGGTCGCGGTACAGCAAGCCTTTCGCTTCGGCCGCGTTCAGCGGCTGCTCGATGGCGTTGAGGGCCAGGCCCGTGCGCTCGGCGAACAGGTTCGGCGAAAAGCCCTGCGTCAGGCGCAGGGTATTGAGCATGAATTCAAAACCCATTTCCTCGCGCGCCAGTTCGCGCTCTTCCTGCACCGGATTACCGGCCAGCACCGCGTCCATATAGGCGCGCGGCTGCTTGTAGCGGGCCTGGCGCAGCACGCGGTGCGGGAACGAAATCTTCGAGTGGGCGCCCGCGCCGATACCCAGGTAGTCGCCGAATTCCCAGTAATTGCGGTTGTGCTTCGCTTGGCGGCCCGGCTGCGCATAGGCCGACACTTCGTAGCGGCCATAGCCGGCCTGCGCCGCGCGCGCGGCCACCATGTCGGCGATATCGGCGCTCTCGTCGTCGTCCGGCAGCACGGGCGGATACTTGGCGAACAGGGTGTTCGGTTCGAGCGTCAGGTGGTACAGCGACAGGTGTGGCGGCGCGAACGAGAGCGCCGTTTCCAGGTCCTGCTGCGCCTCGGCCAGGGTTTGCGTGGGCAGCGCGTACATCAGGTCGAGATTGAAGTTATCGAAATTCGCGTGCGCGATGTCCACCGCGCGGCGCGCTTCCTTGTCGTCATGGATGCGCCCCAGCGCCTGCAGGTGGCGGCCATTGAAACTCTGGATGCCAATCGACAGGCGGTTGATGCCGCTGGCCCGGTAAGACTTGAATTTTTCCGCTTCAAAGGTGCCCGGATTGGCTTCCATGGTGATTTCGCAATCAGGCTCCAGGGGCAGCAAGGTGCGCACATCCGACATCAGCCGGTCCAGCCCCGCCGCCGACATCAGGCTGGGCGTGCCGCCGCCGATGAAGATGGTGTGGATCTTGCGGCCCCAGATCAGCGGCAGCGCCATTTCCAGGTCCAGCCGCAGGGCGGCCAGGTATTCCTCTTCCGGCAAGTCGCCGCGCACCTCATGCGAATTGAAATCGCAATACGGGCATTTCTTCACGCACCACGGGAAATGGATGTACAGCGACAGCGGCGGCAGGGCCGTCAGGTTCAGCGCGCCCGGCTGCAGGTATTTCAGGGCCGCCCCGGCCGCGCCGGAAATGCCTTCCTGCGGCGCGGGCGAGGGTCCCGGCTTCGCTGCAGATTTGGCAACGGCGCCCACCAGTTTGATCGGAATCATCGCAGGGTCCGCAGCTTGTCGAGCAGCGCGCGCAGGGCCTGGCCACGGTGCGACAGCGCGTTCTTTTCGTCGGACGTCAGTTCGGCCGCGCACTTGCCCAGCGCGGGAATAAAGAAATGCGGATCGTAGCCAAAGCCGCCGTTGCCGCGCGGCGTGGCGATCATTTCGCCATTCCAGCGGCCGTCGGCGATCACCGGCTGCGGGTCATCCGCATGGCGCACATACACCAGCACGCAGTAGTAATACGCGGACTTGTCGGCATGCGCCTCGAGGTCGGCGATCAGTTTGGCGCTGTTGGCGGCATCCGATTTCGGCTCGCCCGCATAGCGGGCCGAATACACGCCCGGTGCGCCGCCGAGCGCATTGACGCACACGCCGGAATCGTCAGCCAGCGCCGGCAAGCCCGTCAGGCGCGACGCGTGGCGCGCCTTTTGCAAGGCGTTTTCAACGAAGGTGTGGAACGGTTCGTCGCTTTCCGGCACGGCATACTCGCCCTGGGCGTGGACGGAGAAGCCGATGGTCGAGAGCAGCTCGTTGAATTCCTTGAGCTTGCCGGCGTTATTCGAGGCGAGGATGAGGCGTTGGGTCATGTCAGTAGTCCGGTTGAAGTGCCGACATTGTAAACCTTTTGCGCTACCCTCACCTTGGCCCGCCGCCGCGCTCAACGGCGGCAGGTGTGGGCTTTTTGCCCGGCGCGGCGGGCGACAGGATGTAAATCCATGTAAAGATTAAAGGTCGAGCGCCTGCTTCTGCAGGGCGATCAAGTCGGCAATGCCGCCCTGCGCCAGGTCCAGCAAGCGGTTCATGCCTGCGCGGTCAAACGCGGCGCCTTCGGCCGTGCCCTGCACTTCGATAAAGTGGCCCGCTTCCGTCATCACGACGTTCATGTCCGTGTCGCAGCCGGAGTCTTCCACGTAATCCAGGTCCAGCACCGGCATGCCCTGGTAGACGCCCACCGAGATGGCGGCGACAAAGCTTTTGACGGGGATGGCGGCGATCGCACCGCGCGCCTGCAACTGGGAAAACGCGTCATACGCGGCCACCATGGCGCCCGTGATCGAGGCCGTGCGCGTGCCGCCATCGGCCTGGATGACGTCGCAATCGAGGTGCAGGGTGCGTTCGCCGAACGCTTGCAAATCAAAGGCGGCGCGCAGCGAGCGGCCGATCAGGCGCTGGATTTCCTGCGTGCGGCCGGACTGCTTGCCGCGCGCCGCTTCACGGTCCATGCGCGTGTGCGTCGAGCGTGGCAGCATGCCGTACTCGGCCGTCAACCAGCCCTGTCCCTTGCCTTTCAGGAAACCCGGCACCTTGTCTTCGATGCTGGCGGTGCAGATAACCTTGGTATCGCCGCACTCGATCAGCACCGAGCCTTCGGCATGCTTGGTGTACTGGCGGGTGATGCGGATGGCGCGCAGCGCGTCGACGGCGCGGCCGCTCGGGCGGGATTCAAATGTCATGGGATTGTCCTGTGTGATTGGGGTTGCGGCAGCGATTTTACCACCGTGCGCCCGTCTATTTGCAGCCATGCAACAGCGCAAGACGCAATGGCGGGCGGCGCACACATGATCCCTACAATCCTGCCCCGCCAAACACAATTTTCTTTACAATGCCGTAAAACGCACACTATTCAGCAATTTTCAGGCCATCAGACCATGCGGTTCTGTTTTTGCGGCGCGGGCGGTATTGCCTGCGCTGGCTGATTAAGTGTATAAGTGACTGTATACAAGACCAAATCGGGGAATCCTTTGAGCATTTCAAGCATGACAGGCTACGCGGTTGCCACCAGCGAAGGTGCTGCAGGCACACTGACAATTGAAATCAAGAGCGTCAACTCACGCTTTCTCGACCTGCAATTCCGGATCAACGACGATCTGCGGGCCCTGGAGCCAGACTTGCGCGCCGCCGTCATGTCCGCCATCACGCGCGGCAAAGTCGAGGTACGTCTGAGCTTTGGCCGCAAGGCCGCGACGGCCGGCACGCAGGCGCTGAACCTGCCCCTGCTGGCCGAACTGGCGCGCCTGCAAAACGAAGTGGGCCAGCATTTTGTCTCCGCCCCCGTCATGACGGTGGCCGAACTGCTGCGCTGGCCTGGCATCATCGAAGAAGCGCAAGTGGGACAAGAGTCCTTGCAGGCGGACGTGGGCGCGCTGACCAAACGCACCGTGGCCGCCTTCGTCGACAGCCGCAAACGCGAAGGCGCGGCGCTCGAAGCGGTGCTGGTATCGCGCATCGAAGCGATGGAAGCCATCGTCAAGCGCATCACCCCTTTGATTCCGCAAGTGGTGGCGGCCTTCCAGCAAAAAGCCATCGAGCGCATGCAGGATGCGCTGGGCCTGGCCAGCCAGGGCTCGAATTCAGCCCTGTCGCGCCAGGACGCCATGGAGCGCATCCGCCAGGAAGTCATCTTGTACGGCATCCGCATCGACGTGTCGGAAGAACTGGCGCGCCTGTCGGCCCACCTGGGCGAAACGCGCCACATCCTCACCAAGGGCGGGCAAGTGGGCAAACGCCTCGACTTCATGATGCAGGAACTGAATCGCGAAGCCAACACGCTGGGCGCCAAGGCGTCCGTCAAGGAACTGGCCGACGCCTCGATGGACTTGAAGCTGCTGATCGAGCAGATGCGCGAACAGGTGCAGAACCTGGAGTAAGCGCTCCTTCAGGCCAGGCGCGCTCCGGCGCGCCCCCTGTCGCCGGCGGCGATGACGACGCAGGCGACAAACAGCACGATGCTGTATTCCACGCCGCCGGCGCCATGCTCGCCCACGAACCAGCCCTTGGCCGCATGCACGATGACGATGCCGCCGACGCAGATCACCATCAGCCCGGCCGCCGCCCAGCGCGTGTATTTTCCGACGATGAGCAAACTGCCGCAAACGATCTCGACGACGGTAATCGCCCACACCACGGCCAGGCCGTAAATAAATCCCTTGTCTTCCAGGAAACCGGCAAAGCGGGGAATGGTGCCATTGGCGATGCGCGTGATGGCGTGCGCCATGAACATCACGGCGATGGCCACGCGCAGCAAGAGCATGGCCTGGGCAGCACTGAGGAAGGGGAAATTTTTCATGCGCGCATCCTGTCGACAGAATAATTATCAAGAAAAAACCATTCTAAATTAGATAACTATTTCCTCAAGATAACAAGCAAAATATGCGCAAGCCTGGCGGCAAGGCGCATCGCGGGGCTGGCTCGCCGCCTTGCCTCTTGGTAAAATACCGAATTGGGCGGCGTCCATGCAAGCGCAAACGCCGCCATCACACGCATATGGAAAGATCCGCATGAGCCACCCTACCGCCTTCTCCGGCAGCCTGTTCGTGGTCGCCGCGCCATCGGGCGCCGGCAAATCGACACTGGTCAATGCATTGCTGGCGCAAGAGCCCGGCATCAAATTATCGATCTCGACCACCACGCGCGCGCCCCGTCCGGGCGAGCAGCATGGCCGCGAGTATTACTTCACGACGGCGGAAGACTTTGTCGCGCGCGCCGACCAGGGCGAATTCCTGGAATGGGCGGAAGTGCATGGCAATTACTACGGCACATCGCGCATCATGGTGGAACAGCAAATGCTGGCCGGCACCGATATCCTGCTGGAAATCGACTGGCAAGGCGCGCGCCAGGTGCGCAAGCAATTCCCCCGCGCGGCCGGCATTTTCATCCTGCCGCCATCGATCGATGCGCTGGAAGAACGGCTGAACAAGCGTGGCCAGGACGAGCCGCACGTGATCACGCGCCGCCTGCTGGCGGCCGGCGGCGAAATCGCACACGCTCCCGAGTTCGAGTATGTTATTATCAATGAAGAGTTTACGGTCGCTTTGTCCGAACTGAGCGCGATCGTGAGAGCGGCCCGTTGCCGGTTTGCGCAACAAGCGGCCCGCAACGCATCGCTATTCGCCCAGCTGGGCCTGCACGCAGAGTAATTAGTCTGCACGCCAGTTCACACAGCGCCACGCACCACGCATAAAATTTAGGAGTTACTATGGCCCGTATCACAATCGAAGATTGCCTGAAGCAGATCCCTAACCGTTTCCAGCTGACCCTGGCTGCGACTTATCGCGCACGTCAGTTGTTGCAAGGCCACACGCCTAAGGTGGAAGCCAAGGACAAGCCTACCGTTGTCGCACTGCGTGAAATCGCTGCCGGTAAAGTCGGCATCGAAATGCTGAAAAAGGTCCCGATGTAAGTGGGAACCCGCGTGCCGGAACAGTGCTGACCCCTGGTTCTACCGTATCTTTTATTCACACTGTGAAGCAACGCGACGTTTTATGAGTCTGACCCCAGCCGACACGACTTCCGCAGCACTGCCGCCCCTGGCCTCGCGCCAGGCGGCAAAATCGCAGGGCGCTTCCGCGTCCGGCACCGGCACGTCCGGCAGCAATATCCCCGCAGTACCGCCAGCGCCCGCCCTGGGTGTGGCCTCCGTCAGCCACCTGGCCGACAAGCTGGCCGAATACCTGTCTCCCGCCGACCTGAAAAAAGTCAAGGAAGCCTACCGCTTCTCCGACGAAATGCACCTGGGCCAGATGCGCCGCTCGGGCGAGCCGTATATCTCGCACCCGATCGCCGTCGCAGAAATCTGCGCCGACTGGAAACTCGACGCGCAAGCCATCATGGCCGCCCTGCTGCACGACGTCATGGAAGACCAGGACGTCAAGAAGGACGAGTTGATCGAGCGTTTCGGCGCGCCCGTGGCGCACCTGGTCGACGGCCTGTCGAAGCTGGAAAAGATCGAATTCCAGAGCCAGATCGAAGCGCAGGCGGAAAACTTCCGCAAGATGCTGCTGGCCATGGCGTCGGACGTGCGCGTGATCCTGATCAAGCTGGCCGACCGCCTGCACAATATGCGCACGCTGGACTTCATGACGGCGGCGAAAAAGCGCCGCATCGCCAGCGAGACCATGGAAGTGTACGTGCCGATCGCGCACCGCCTCGGCCTGAACAATATTTACCACGAGCTGCAGGACCTGTCGTTCTCGCACCTGTATCCGATGCGCTACCGCACCCTGGCGAAAGCCGTCAAGGCGGCGCGCGGCAACCGGCGCGAAGTGGTCAACAAGATCATGGAAGCGGTGAAAAGCACCCTGTCCATGGCCGAACTGGAGGCCGACGTCACTGGCCGCGAAAAGACCCTGTACGACATCTATAAAAAGATGCGCAGCAAGCATTTGTCGTTCTCGCAAGTGCTGGACGTGTACGGCTTCCGCGTGGTGGTGGGCAGTTTTGCCGACTGTTACGTGACCCTGGGCACCCTGCACAGCCTGTACAAGCCCATGCCGGGCAAGTTCAAGGATTACATCGCGATCCGCAAGCTGAACGGCTACCAGTCGCTGCACACGACCGTCATCGGCCCCTACGGCACACCCGTCGAATTCCAGATCCGCACGCAGGAAATGCACCGCACGGCCGAATCCGGCGTGGCGGCGCATTGGCTGTACAAGAGCGGCGAATCGAACCCGTCCGACTTGCAGCAGCGCACGCATGCGTGGCTGCAATCCTTGCTCGACATCCAGCAGCAGACGGGTGACTCGGCCGAATTCCTCGAACACGTCAAGGTCGACCTGTTCCCCGATTCCGTCTACGTATTTACGCCGAAATCGAAGATCATCGCCCTGCCGCGCGGCGCCACCGCCATCGACTTCGCCTATTCGATCCACACGGGCATCGGCGACCAGACCGTGGCCGTCAAGATCAACAACGAAACCTCGCCCCTGCGCACCGAGCTGCACAATGGCGACATCGTGGAAATCATCACCGATTCCTCGTCGCGCCCCAGCCCGACGTGGCTGTCGTTCGTGCGCACCGGCAAGGCCCGTTCGGCCATCCGCCACCATTTGCGCACGATCAACCTGCCCGAATCGATCGCCCTGGGCCAGCAATTGCTGTCGCAGGCGCTGCACACCCTGAACATCGACGCCGACCTGCCGGCGCCGCTGGTAGAACGCCTGCTCAACGAATCGAGCGCCAATTCCATGGACGAGCTGTACGCGGACATCGGCATCGGCAAGCGCATGGCCACCCTGGTGGCGCGCCACATCTTCGGCCTGATCGGCGGCGAAGCGGCCAGCATGCCGGTGGAACACAATAGCGGCAGCGAGCTCGACCCCGTCACCATCTGCGGCAGCGAAGGTGTCTCCGTGCAACTGGCGCCATGCTGTTTGCCGATTCCCGGCGACCAGATCATCGGCCAGCTGCGCCGCGACCAGGGCTTGCTGGTGCACACCAGCGACTGCACGCAAGCCAAGCGCCAGCGCGCCAAGGAACCGGACCGCTGGATCGCCGTACGCTGGGGAACCGAACTGAACCGCCGCTTCGACTGCCGCATCAAGGTCCTGATCAACAGCGAACGGGGCATCCTGGCCCGCGTGGCCGCCGAAATCGGCGAGTCCGACGCCAACATCATCTATGTGGGCATGGACGAAGACAAGGACAACGTCCTCGACCAGCTGCGCTTCACCGTGCAAGTCAAGGATCGCGTCCACCTGGCCGCCCTGCTGCGCAATGTGCGCCGGGTCGCCGGGGTCAACCGCATACTGCGCGAACGCAACTAAAATTGTTGGCATAGAGCCGGGGTCAGACCCGTCGGGTCTGACCCCAGTTTTCCGCTGCTGACTACCGGCTCAGTTCTGCAACTCGCCGTAAAAACGCCTGATCGCCTACCGCAAATTCAGCATTGACTGCTTCTCGCAGTTGTCCGATGCAACGCTCCCCAAATTTATCCTGAAATAATGATTGGTATGTTTTTTGCCGTTCAAGCTCATCACTTCCAAGTATCAAATACAAGGAATGCGGAGACAGCAGATCATCATGCATACCCTGCGCATTGCTCCGATAACTGGACCAGCAGTATTGCCCAGGCAATGCCACGATACCGGCCCTAACGGGATTGAGTTCGATATAACGCTGGCAAATCAATAAATACCGCTCGCCCTGCACCAGACAAGATTTGTAGCGACCTTCCCACAAGCTGCCGGTGCGACCATAACGCCAGTTGAAATACTGCCCATAACGCTGGCTCAGCATTTTCATCAACGACGACAGGGAGGCTGCGCTTTGTGTGGAGAGCAAGAGATGCACATGATTGCTCATCACCACATACGCATGCAGATAACATGGCACAAGCGCTAAACAACTGCGCAGATAGTCAAGATAACGCTGTTTATCCTTCCCATCAAGAAAGCATACTTGGCGATTCACTCCACGCTGCACTACATGCAGTGGAACGCCGGGCAAGACAAGCCGAAGGCGGCGGGGCATGACAACTCCTGATACCGACTAAATGATCAGTATCCCTGCGCGCGCCTAAGACACTCTGCGTCAACGCAAACTACCTCTCCCCCGGCGCCGGATACGTCACTTCCAGCAATTCCAGTTCCTGCTCGCCCAGCGGCGTGTTGAGGGTGATCACGTCGCCTTCGCGCGCCTTGGTGATGGTGCGGGCCATGGGCGAGACCCAGCTGATCTTGCCGTTCAGGGGGTCGAATTCATCGATGCCGACGATGGTGATGGTGTGCGTTTCGCCGTCGCTGGTGCGGTAGGTCACCGTGGCGCCGAAAAACACCTGGTCGTTGCCATGGTGCACGCTGGGGTCAACGATGGCGGCCAGGTCCATGCGCTTGGTGAGGAAGCGGATGCGGCGGTCGATTTCACGCAGGCGCCGCTTGCCGTAGATATAGTCGCCATTTTCCGAACGGTCGCCATTCGACGCCGCCCAATGGACGATGCGCACCACTTCCGGACGGTCGACGTCGATCAGCTGCAGCAGCTCTTCCTTGATGCGCTGGTAACCGGCCGGCGTGATGTAGTTCTTGGCGCCGGCGGGAATGGCCAGCGCCAGCGCGGCCGCCTCTTCATCGTCGTCGCTGTCGGATTCTTTTACAAAGGCTTTATTCATCTGCCTATTGTAGCCCCGCCAGGGAGGCACAGGCACACGGGATGCGGGAGCAAACGGGCTTTTTTGACGTATCATCGTGGCAATCGCGGCAAACCTGCGCCGCACACGGAGACGGATGAAAAAATTCTACAGAGTCAGGCGCTGGCTGTTCGCGCCGCTGGTCTACCTGGCCGCCATCTTCCTGCTGATCGAGGAATGGCTGTGGGCGACCGGGGCGCGCATCATGCAGGTGATCGCGCAATTTCCGCCCCTGCATGCGCTGGAAGCGTGGATCAAGCGTTTGCCGCCATACTGGGCGCTGGCCATCTTCGTGCTGCCGGCCGTGCTGCTGTTTCCCGTCAAGCTGCTGGCCCTGCTGGCGATCGCGCGCGGCCATGCATTTTCCGGCATCGGCGTGATCGTCATCGCCAAGCTGGGCGGCGCGGCCGCCGTGGCCCGCCTGTACAGCCTGACGCGTCCCACACTGCTCAGCTTGCCTTGGTTTGCGCGCTGGCACGGCCTGTTCATGGAAACCAAGGACCGCTGGATTGCCCGCCTGCGCGCCACGCGTCCATGGCGCCGTGTCAGCCGCCTGTCGGCCGCGCTGGGCCGCGCCCGCCGCGCCTGGTGGCAGCGCTTGCGCAAGGGCACGCCGGGGCGCCATAATTCCCGCCCGGCCAGGGTGCTGCGCCGCTTCGCCGCCTTCTGGCGCGCCCGCCGCTGATGAAGAAAGACCACGCCATGCACGACACTCCCCGGCTGGCGCCCGCCATGCGCGCGGCGGCGCCGGAAATCTACCTGTACGACGCGTCCAGCTTGCAATTGCTCGATGCCAACGATGCTGCCTGCGACAACTTGCAGTATGCACGCGAGCAGTTGCTGGCGATGACGCCCTTCACCCTCGCACCGCAGCTCGACGCGCAGCAACTGGCCGCGGTGCTGGCGACATTGGACGACAGCATAGGCGCGCAAGCCCAGCTCCACGTGCAGCAACGCCGCCGCGACGGCAGCCTGTATTCGCTCAGCCTGCACCTGTCGCGCGCCAGCCACCAGGGGCGCGCCCTGCTCTTGGCCGAAGGCGAAGACTTGCGCACGCCGCAGGCGACGGCCGCCGCCCTGGCGCAAGTACAGTCGCGCTTCAACGCCATCGTCTCGAATACGCCAGGCCTGGTGTACCAGTTCTGCCTGCATGCGGATGGCCGCGCTGCCTTCCCCTACTTGAGCGATGGCTGCCAGGCTCTGCTGGGCCTGAGCCCGGCACAGCTGCACGCGCGCCCGGAACTGTTCTATCAGCTGATCCTGGCCGACGACCGCGCCTCGTATCTGGAGTCGATGCAGGCATCGAAGGCGGCCTTGTGGAGCTGGAACTGGGAAGGCCGCATCTGGATCGATGCCTGGAAGGACGTCAAATGGATCAACCTGCGTTCCACGCCGCGCGCGCTGGCCGACGGCACGGTGCAGTGGGAAGGCATCATGACGAATATCACGGAAAGCCGGCTCGAACAGATCGAAGTGCGCCAGTCGCGCGCCCGCCTGGCCGAGCTGACTGCGCATATCGACAAGGTCAAGGAACATGAACGCACGCGCCTGGCGCGCGAACTGCACGATGACCTGGGCGGCAACTTGACGGCAATCAAGATGGCGCTGGCCATGCTGGCGCGCCGCCTGCCGCCGGACGACCCGCTGCTGCAGGAAAAGGCCGACTATGTCGATGCCCTGGTCGACCGCAGCATCGACGCCGTGCACCGCATTTCGCTGGACTTGCGCCCTTCCATGCTGGACTTGGGCCTGGTTGCCGCACTGGACTGGCAAGTGAAGGAATTCGCCCGCCAGGCCGGCATCGCATGCCAGTTCATTTCGAACCGCCAGCACATCGAACTGGAGCTGGACCAGGCAACCAGCCTGTTCCGCATCGCCCAGGAGGCGCTGACGAATATCGCCAAGCATGCGCAGGCGAGCAAGGTCAGCGTGCGCCTGGCCCGGCAGCGCCAGCATCTGCGCTTGACCATCGCCGACAATGGCGTCGGCATGCGCCTGTCCGACCGCGCCAAGCCGCAATCGTTCGGCATCCGCGGCATGGCCGAACGCGCCAGCGCGCTGGGCGGCACCCTGAGCCTGATGGACGGGCCGGATGGCGGCACCATCCTGAGCATAAAAATCCGGCTGACCACGCCGCGAGAGGCGATAATAGCGGCTGCAGCCGGCGCACCAGCGCAGAGCGGATTGCCATAAGGCCACAGGGCCGCCGCAGGGCGCAGGGATTCAGATAGGAAACAACGCAGTCATGAAAGAAAAAGCCACCATCCGGGTATTCATCGCCGACGATCACGCGATCGTGCGCGAGGGCTTGAAGCAAATCCTCGCCGATACGAAGGACATCATCGTCGCCGGCGAGGCCGAAAATGGCCACGACGCCATCAAACTGTTCCGCGGCTCGAAATGCCAGGTGTTGCTGCTCGACATCTCCCTGCCCGACCGCAGCGGCATCGAGGTGCTCAAGCAGATCAAGAAGGAAAAGCCGGAACTGGCCGTGCTGATGCTCTCCATGCACCGCGAGGACCAGTACGCCATCCGTTCACTCAAGGCAGGCGCTGCCGGTTACCTGACGAAACAGAGCGCGCCGCGCGAACTGGTCACGGCCATCCGCCAGGTGGCGCAGGGATTAAAATACATCAGCGCCTCGCTGGCGCAGGAACTGGCCAACACGGTGGGCGAAGACCACGAAACGGCCTTGCACGACACCTTGTCGGACCGCGAATACCAGACCCTGGTCATGATCGCCTCGGGCAAGGCAGTGGGCGCCATCGCCGAAGAGCTGAAATTGTCCGTAAAAACCGTCAGCGAATACCGCGCCCGCTTGCTGGTCAAGATGAAACTCAAAAACAGCGCCGAACTGACGCATTACGCGATCCGCAACCAGCTGGTGGATTGACGGCAAGGCGGCATGCCCGCTGGCATCGAGCGAATTGACAGGACTTCTCCTTGCTTCTCGCACAATAAGTTCTTTGCCAACTCGCATATCATGAGGATAATGAGAAATATCTAAAAAGGCTGTGTCTACATGTCCAGTAAATTGCCATCTCCACCAGCAAGCGCGCCCGCTGGCACCACGAATACCGCCGCCGCTGCGGCGATGAATCCGGCCGATATCGCCCGTGAAGCGTTTCGCCGCCTGGCGACGCGCCGCATCGCCCCGACGCCGAGCGCCTACCGCGATATCTACAATGAAATCGCCGGCATCAGCGAACCGGCGGACAACCCTGCCGCGCCGGGAGCCGTGCTGGCCGCCAGCGCCAATGTTGAAGAGAGTGGCGCGGAAAACGTCCTGACGCAGTTCGCCGCCAAGATGAGCGAATCGGCGGGCGAACTGGGCGACTTTGGCCGGCGCTTCCAGCGCGCCCTGAAAGCGCGCGACTGGGACAGCTACGCGCGCACCCTGGCGCAACTGGCGGAAAAACAGGTCAAGAAAGGCGGCGGCATCGAATTGCCCCCTCTGCCGGACGGCGAACAGACGCGCACCCTGCGCGAATTGCTCAGCCGCACCCTGGGCTTTGCCGTCGCCACCTTGCTGACGGGCACACCCGCCTTGGTGGAAGAAGCCGAATCGCTGGGTACGGCCATCAAGCTGGCCCACACGGAAGAAGCGCTGAACGAAGCGGCGCTGCGCCTGAAGCAGCTGTGTTACCAGATCGAATTGAAAAGCGGCGACACGGCCGAGCAGCAAGAGTTGCTGCTGCGCCTGTTCAAGTTGCTGCTCGATAACGTCAGCCAGTTGCTCGACGACGACAGCTGGCTGCGCGGCCAGGTCGATGCCGTGCAAAACCTGATCGCCGGCCCGCTCGACCAGCGCGCGCTGGAAGACGCCACGCGCAGCCTGAAGGAAGTCATCTACAAACAAGGCCAGCTCAAGCACAGCCTGTCCGACGTCAAGCTGACGGTCAAGAACATGATGATGACCTTCATCGACCGCCTGGGACAAGTGGCGGCCAGCACGGGCGACTTCCATGAAAAGATCGGCGGCTATTCAGAAAAGATCAGCCAGGCGGAAAATATCAGCGAACTGAACAGCGTTCTCGACGAAGTCTTGC
Organism: Janthinobacterium salmonicoloratum; assembly: GCF_051380845.1. Taxonomy (NCBI): domain Bacteria; kingdom Pseudomonadati; phylum Pseudomonadota; class Betaproteobacteria; order Burkholderiales; family Oxalobacteraceae; genus Janthinobacterium; species Janthinobacterium salmonicoloratum. The sequence continues at coordinate 1,811,715 of NZ_JBNYXV010000001.1, forward strand.
GCGAAACGCGCATGGTGCAGAACGAGGCCTTGCGCGCACGCGACAAAATGGTGCTGGCGCGCCAGGAAGTGCAGGATGCGGAACAGCGCATCCACACCTTGGAAGCGAAGCTCCAGCATATGAGCGAACTGGTGCGCGAAGACCAGCTGACAGGCAGCCTGAACCGCCGCGGCCTGGACGACGTGTTCGAACGCGAGACGGCCCGTTCCGACCGCCGCGGCACGCCGCTGTGCATCGCCATGCTGGACCTGGATGACTTCAAGCGCCTGAACGACACCTACGGCCACCTGGCCGGCGATGCGGCGCTGAAACACCTGGTGAAGATCGTCAAGGAAACCCTGCGCTCGATGGACGTCATCGCCCGCTTCGGCGGCGAGGAATTCCTCATCCTGCTGCCGGAAACGACGGTCGAAGCGGCTTCGTCCACGATGACCCGATTGCAGCGCGAACTGACCCGGCATTTTTTCCTGCACGACAACGAAAAAGTCTTGATCACCTTCTCCGCCGGCGTGGCCCTGCGCCTGCCCAACGAAGACCAGGCCGAGCTGGTCAAGCGCGCCGACCGCGCCATGTACCAGGCCAAGCAAACGGGCAAGAACCGCGTGGTGGTGGCGGATTGACGTATCGTTGCTCCGTTGAAAAAGCCCGGATATCCGGGCTTTTTTATTTTCCGCAGAATGACATGCAAGCAGTCACGCAAAAGTCAGGCGCGACAAATAACATTCTCGCATGCGGGGATTGGTTTAAATTTAATTAAAACCCCACTCCAAAAGACTTGCATGAATATAAAAATATATGCGAAAATTATTTTTTGGCAACATTAACACCAAATAGAAAAAGGATGGCATGGAATGAAGTCTTCAATATTAAGCAGCATAGCATTTTCTCTCATTATGCTTTTCCTGCAAAGCCATGCGGCAGCGGCAGTCCAAGAAATCACAGTAAAGAATAGCAATGAAGTGACCCTGTTTTATAACACCCGAAATTTCACCACCTCTCCATACTACACTCCATTCTCCGGCAATATCGATCAAGTGGGTTTTCATCGTTTCTTTCAGAACTTCACGCTCCCTGAATACATCCCGGGTTCCACGTTAAGCTCGGCAACCCTGAATTTCTCATATGAGAAGCTGTACTCGAATCCCCTTCAGCTGTTTGGAACTGCCGGGAACGCGGCCAGTTTCGACTGGTATAAACAGCCGGCAACAACAACGGGCGTACTTGGCCTGATACAAAAAAACGATGCATGGACGAGCGGGCAAATTGACGTCACCGACTTCATTAATAATGCTTATAAAACTGGAAATACAGCCGGTTTTCTCATACGTTCATCAGTGGAAGATAAAAACTTCACCGATGTCGCTCGATTCGCTTCTGCCCAGTCCCTTAACCTGACTTTCACGCCGTCGATCCCGGAACCGGAAACCTATGCCATGTTACTGATAGGCTTGGGTCTGATTGGCGTCGCAACGCGCCGCAAACGCGCCTGAAACAGCGCAACAGCTAGCATCAGGAACGGTCGCTGTAGCGACCGCTCATGATGGAGCGAAAGAAAAATTTCATCGCCTGGCCTCCAAGCCTCCGGCGCCTCAAGGCACCACTATCACCGCCAGATCCAGGCCGGTATCCTGCGCAGCGCAGCGGCCCCTTTTCTCCGGATGGCATCCCCGCATTGCCAGCGAATTTTCCCAGAAAAAATTGTCTCTGCAAGGCCGCGACGGCAGAATGATTCCAAAAACGCAATGGAAATCTTTTTTTCTCGCCCACCCGGCAAGAAAACCCCTGCAAATAAAATTATTTTCACCCTCAAGTTTCTTTAAATCATGTCGTCTAGCGCGCGGCCGGCGGCAAACTGAAGGGCTAAAAATTAAAATTTAAAGCTCTTTTCGCCATAAATTTTCCTGCAGAGCAACCGTTACCCTAAACAACAGCGGCTTGATTGTCCCGGAACAGCGGGGCAGGCCAAAGTGACTAGCACATAGCGCAATGTAGTACCTGTTTGGAGAATTATCATGGCTGCAGTAATTAATACCAACATCTCGTCCCTGAATTCGCAACGCAACCTGTCGACCTCGCAGTCGGCCCTGAGCACCTCGCTGCAACGCCTGTCCTCCGGCTTCCGCATCAACAGCGCCAAGGATGATGCTGCTGGTCTCGCGATTTCCGACCGCATGACGTCGCAAATCCGCGGCATGACCCAAGCCACCCGCAATGCCAACGACGGCGTCTCGCTGGCTCAGACGGCTGAAGGCGCGTTGGCAAGCTCGGGCGACATTCTGCAACGCATTCGCGAACTGGCCGTGCAATCGTCGAACTCGACGAACTCGTCGAGCGACCGCCAGGCGCTGCAAACCGAGGTAGGTCAACTGGGTTCGGAATTGAACCGTATCGCCCAAACCACCTCGTTCAACGGCCAGGCGCTGCTGGACGGCACCATGGGTACGGCCAACTTCCAGGTCGGCGCAGATGCCAATCAGCTGATTTCGGCCAGCGGCGCGAACTTCCTGACCAATACCTACGGCAACAACCGTATCGCCAACGATGCATCGGCTGTCAAGAATGATGCTCTGGGCAATGCTGTCGTCGGCAAGCTGACGATTTCCGGCTCCATCGGCACCACGACCGTCGACACGACGGCGGCAGCAGCCGGTGTCAAAGGCAGCACGGCCAAATCCGTCGCCGCTGACATCAACAGCCAAACGGGAAAAACAGGCGTGACCGCTTCGGCACAAACGGACGTGAACTTGAACTTGGGCGCCGAATCGTATTCGTTCGCCATCGGTTCGGATAACGCCGCGCCAGTCACCGTGTCATTCGCCGTCAGCGGCACGGCGTCGACCGCAGCTGACTATGCTGCAGGCATCAACGCCATCAATGCCCAAACGGCCAAGACCGGCGTGACCGCCCAGTACGACAGCGTCAACAAGGGCATGAAGCTGACCAATGCATCGGGTGAAAACATCGCCCTGACGCAAGGCACGACGGCCAACAACAAGTTCGAAGTGCTTGGCTACAAGGCCGACGGAAACGTTCAAGCCGCCGCAAATATGGTTGACAACAAGGCCGCAGCCGCAGCCGCCACCATCAACGGCCGCGTGACCTTCGACTCGCAAAACAGCTTCTCGGTAACGGAAACCACCACCACCGGTCTGGCGATTGGTAAAGGGACGGCGCAAGGTTCGACCCTGAACTCCGTATCGACCCTGGACGTGACGACGTTTGACGGCGCGCAGCTGGCACTGAAAATTGCCGATGCAGCACTGGCAACGGTGAACGGCCAACGCGCACAGTACGGCGCTTTGCAATCGCGCTTCTCGTCGGCGATTTCCAACCTGCAATCGACCACGGAAAACCTGTCCGCATCGCGCAGCCGCATCGTCGATACCGACTTTGCAGCGGAAACGGCCAACATGACCCGCGGCCAGATCCTGCAACAAGCTGGTACAGCCATGCTGGCGCAAGCGAACTCGCTGCCAAACGGCGTCCTGAGCCTGCTGCGCGGCTAATCTCCGATTAGTCAGGCAACAGCGCAGGACTCTGATTCCCCTGCCGGATTTTTTCGGCAGGGGAATTTTCACTAGGAGAGCACCATGACTATCGACACGATAGCGGCCGCCTCCGCGGCCCGGATAGACAAGAATTATGTGTCTGCGGACACGCCGGCAGCACGCCCGGCAGCGCCACGCACGGCCACGGAAAACGACACGGTTGCACCACAGCAAGCGAGCAAGGAACCCAGCCGCGAGCAGTTGAACAAGGCAGTATCGGAGCTGAACCAGTCGTCGCAGATGAAGACGCAAGGCCTGGAATTTTCCATCGACGAAGACAGCCAGCGTACGGTCGTCAAGGTCATCGACCAGGAAACCAAGGAAGTACTGCGCCAGATTCCTACTCGCGAAGCGCTGGAACTGGCCAAGACCTTTGACTCATCCAAAGGTTCGTTGATCAGTCAAAGCGCCTAATGATGGCATGGCATATGGACATGCGACATCGTGGCTGCAGGCATCAGCGTGACCACGGGGCCCGATAGCCTAGCTATCCGGCCCCGTCTTTATTGCAGCTCAAGCAACACTCCCCTGTCTCTTCCCCGTTTTTTTACTCCCGCTGAAAACAGCGCGGTAAATCCCCCTCTCAAGTCCTGATTGATTCTGCCGATAACAGCTTATATTAGCGTTTTCCTAGGAGTATTCAGTGGCCATCACCCCTACAGTATCATCCATCGGCATCGGCGCCGGCGCCAGCGGCCTGGATGTGAATGCCCTCATCGACAAGCTGATGACGGCCGAAGCGGCCCCACTGGGTACTTTTGACAAGAAAACGGCCTCTTACCAGGCCAAGCTCAGCGCGATGGGCACGCTGAGTGGCGCCGTCAGCACCTTCCAGAATTCGCTGTCGGCGTTGTCCAATACAAATAATTTCCGCGCCGTCAGCGCCACACCCGCCGATCCCCTGGTGCTATCAGCCAGTGCTGGCGCCAAGGCCGTGGCCGGCAACTACAACATCAATGTCACGCAGCTGGCCCAGTCGCAGACCCTGATGTCGGGCGGCATGGCCAGCAAGCTGTCGACCATCGGGCTGGGCAGCAAGACGACGATTTCCTTCCAGCTAGGCTCGCTTACCGGCGGCACCTTCGGCTTGAACGGCACCGCCCTGGGCGCCACCACGGCGCAGACGGGCATCAGCAACGGCTCATTGATACTCAACGGCACCGCCATCCCCACGGACGCCAGCACCAAGAGCGCGCGCGCCCTGGCCGATGCCATCAACGCCAAGAGCAGCACCACGGGCGTAACGGCCACCGCTCAGCCGACATCGAGCAGCGCGACCATGTTCAGCGGCTTCGGCAGCGTCGAAACGGGCGCGGACGGTACCTACTCGCTGTCGGTGGGCGGTATCGAGATCGTTACCCAGGGTAACGGCGTCACCGCAGGCACCGGCATTACTGCCGCCTCGCTCGACACGACGCTCGAGGGCCCGAATGCCGTCTCGAATGCGCTGGCCGCGGCCAACATCACCGTCACCGGCAAGGCCGCCGACGGCACACTGAAATTTACGCGCGCCGACGGTTCCAACCTCAACATCGAAGAAGTGGTGACGGGCTCGGTCAAGGGCGGCATCGGCCATGCCTCGAACTCGGTCAATGACGGGTCGAACGTAACGGTCACCAGCACCATCAACCTGGCCTCGAGCAATGCCAGCCCGATCACCATCGCCGGCAGCAATCCGGCCGCCGCCGGACTGACGGCAGGCTCCGGTGGCGCCTACATGAACACCAACTTTACCCAGGACGGCACGCAGGCGACGGGCACGGTGGTGATCGACGCCACCAACAACAGCTTGCAAGGCATCCGCGACGCCATCAATAACGCGGGCTTGGGCGTGACCGCCAGCATCGTCTCGGACGGCACGGACAAGCCCTACCATCTGGTCTTGAGCTCGTCGAAGACGGGCGCCAACTCGTCCATGAAAATCTCGCTGAGCGGCAGCGACGGCCTGCCGCCGGACAGCGCCCTGAACGACTTGCTGTCCTACGATGCGGGCGGCACCCAGAACCTGAAACAGAACAGCGCCGCGCAAAACACAAACTTCAGCGTCAACGGCATCGCCATCACCAGCGCGTCCAACAGTGTCGATACGGCCATCGAAGGCGTGACCCTGGGCATTGCCAAGGTCGGCAGCACCAGCTTGTCGGTGCAGAAAGATACCTCCACCGTCAAGACCAGCATCAATACCTTCGTCAAGGCCTATAACGACCTGAATACGGCGATGGCCAAGATGACGGCCTATGATCCGGAAACCAAGAAGGGCGGCGTCCTGCTGGGGGACTCCACCGCGCAATCGATCCAGAGCCAGTTGCGCAAGCAGCTGGGTGCACCCATTACCGGTTTGAACAGCAGTTTGAGCACCTTGAGCCAGGTCGGCATCTCCTTTCAAAAAGATGGCAGCCTGACCCTGGACTCCAGCAAGCTCGACAAAGCCATCAGCGCCAACTTCACCGACATCGCCGGCCTGTTTTCCGCACTCGGCAAGGCCACCGACAGCAACGTCGCCTTTACCAGCTCGACTGCCGCAACCAAGCCAGGCAGCTATGAATTGACGATCACCACGATGGCCAGCCAGGGCTCGATCACCTCGGCCGCGGTCATGCCGGCCACCACGACGATAGGCAGCGATACCACGTGGAGCATCACGCTCAACGATACCGAGCCCAGCGCTGCCAAGAATACGGCCCAGGTCGTCATTCCTGCCGGGACGTACACTCCGGCCCAGATGGCTTCTATCATCCAGTCATCGATCAACGGCGTGAAGTCCTTTTCCGACACCGGCTCCACCGTGTCCGCTTCCATCGACGGTACGGGCAAAATGGTACTGGCATCGAGCCGCTATGGTTCCGTCTCGAATATCGCCATCAGCAGCGGCACCGGCACGGCGCCAACCGACCTGTTCGGCGCATCCGCGCCCGTCAAGGGCGCAGACGTGGCTGGCACCCTGGGCGGACAACCGGTGATCGGTTCGGGCCAGACCCTGACGGGCGCCGCCGGCTCGCCGGCCGAGGGCTTGAAGATTGAAGTCACGGGCGGCATCACCGGTTCGCGCGGCACCGTCAGCTTCTCGCAAGGCTATGCGTATCAGTTGAATAACCTGGCCACCTCCTTCCTCGGCACGGACGGCATGATCACCAACCGTTCCAAGGGCCTCAACGAAACGATCAAGAACATCGCGACGCAACGCGACAAGTTCAGTAACAAACTGAACGACATCGAAACGCGCTACCGCGCCCAGTACTCGCGCCTCGACGTGACGCTGAGCAAATTGACGTCCACGCAAAATTATTTGACCCAGCAGCTGGCCGCCATCGCCGCCAACCGTTAAGCCCAATCATCAGGAGAATTAAATGTTTGGAACCCAACAACGCGGCGTCAACGCCTATGCCAAGGTCGGTCTGGAAACGGGTATCGGCGCGGCCTCGCCGCACAAGCTGATCGTGATGCTGTACGACGGCGCCCTGGTGGCCGTGCTCAGCGCGCAGATGCACATGAATTCAGGCAACATCCCGGAAAAGGGCAAGTCGATCTCGAAAGCCATCCAGATCATCGACAATGGCTTGCGCGCCAGCCTGGACAAGGAAGCGGGCGGCCAGATCGCCGAAGGCCTCGACGCCCTGTATGAATACATGAGCGCGCGCCTGCTGGCGGCCAACATCCGCAACGACCTTGGCATGCTGGAAGAAGTGCAGCGCCTGCTGACCGACCTGCGCGAAACCTGGAACGCCATAGGCGCCACGCCCGCCGCCGTGCCTGGCGCCGATCTGAAACGTATACCCAGCCTTGCGAGCGCCTGAGCCATGATGACGAATCAAGAAGTCCTGACCACTTACGAAGCCGTGCAGACCCTGACGGGCCAGATGGTGACCGCCGCCACCAACGCCGACTGGGATGAACTGGAAGCGCTGGAACAGCGTATCAGCGCGCATGTGGCCGCGCTGAAGGCGAATGAAGAAAAAGTCGTGCTGGAAAGCGCTGGCCGCCAGCGCAAGGTCGCCCTGATCAAGCAGATCCTGGAAGACGACCGCAAGATCCGCGACCTCACCATGCCGTGGATGGCGCAATTGTCCAAGCTGATCAGCAGCACCGGCACTGAGCGGCGCCTGGCCAACGCCTACGGCGTCTAAACGCCCACGGGGCAAGGTTACCTATCATGTTGCCGAAGATGGATGTGATCGGCATGACGCCCCTGACCCCGGTCAAGGCCACGCGGGCGGGCGATGCCGTCGCCGACCCGCGCCAGGCCGAGTTCCAGCGCTCGCTGCAGGGACTGATCGGCAAATCCATGCAAGGACAGGTGCTGGCCCGCATGGGTGACGGCAGCTTCCTGGTGCGCGTGGCCGGTACGCCGGCCCGCATGCAGCTGCCCGCCGGCGCCCAGCCGGGCACGGAAATCCCGCTGACCTTGATCGGCATCAATCCCCGCCCCTCTTTTCAAATCGGCAATAACCGCGACCAGCCCGCCAACGCCCTGCTGACGTATGCGGACGCGGATGCCGAGCCCGAGGCTGCCGACCTGCGCGGTCCCCAGCCAGGCGCCGCCCAGGCGGGCACGCGCGCCAGCAGCACGGCCGCCACCCTGCTCAGCCGCGCGCCCCTGACGCCAGCCAATTTGCTGCCCGCCCTGGCCGGCGACACGCCTGCGCCCGAGCTGAGCACCACCGCGCGCGCCATCAGCACGGTGCTCAGCCAGGCGGAAAGCGTGCCCGGCGCGCCCCTGTCCCTGGTCGGCAAGACGCCGCTGATGGCCACGCCTGGCGCCGCCCCGGCGCAAGTGGCCCAGAAACTGCAGGATGCGGTTGGCAGCAGCGGCCTGTTCTATGAATCGCATGTGGCGGAATGGGCCGAAGGCAAGCGGCCGCTGGCGTCACTGCTGCTGGAGCCGCAAATGCAGAAGGCGGCACAGGGCGACGTGGCCAGAACGGGGACCGACCTGGCTTCGGCGCAACTGATCAATTTGCAGCTGCATACGCACGAACAGGCGCGCGTGCAGTGGCAGGGCGAAGCCTGGCCCGGCCAGAAGATGCAGTGGGATATCAGCAAGGATGCGCCGGAAGGACAACAGCACGAAGGGCGCGACGGCGACGAGGAAGCGACGGCCTGGCGCAGCAATGTGCGCTTCCAGTTCCCCCTGCTGGGCGACCTGGCCGCGCACGTGGTCTTGCAGGGCGGCCGCGTGCACATCCAGCTGCAAGCGGGCAGCGAAGGCAGCGCCGACACATTGCGCCAGCATGCGGCGCGGCTGGAAGCGTCGCTAGCCGCAGCCGGCTGGCCCTTGTCGTCGTTGACGATCGCCGGCAAGCCGGAGGCGGCTGGAGAAGATGATGCTTGACGACACCAAGCGCAAGGTGCCGCAGACGGCCGTCGCGCTGGCCTACCAGAGCGGCACGCCGGCGCCCAAGGTGGTGGCCAAGGGCAGCGGCCTGATCGCGGACCAGATCATCAGCACGGCGCGCGAACACGGCGTCTTCGTGCATGAATCGAAGGAATTGGTGGCACTGCTGATGGATGTCGACCTGGACCGCCAGATTCCACCCGGCCTGTATCGGGCGATTGCGGAACTGCTGGCCTGGTTATATCATATTGAATCTGCGAATGGCGGGCCCATCCCGCCCCCGCCCGACACCAGCGTCAACCTCACCGATACATAGACAGGCATCAATGCAAGCACATATTATGGATTCCGGCCTCGAAAACTGGCATGATTTTGAAGTGGAATCGCGGCGGGAAATCATCGCCTTGCTGCGTAGCATCGGCGAAAAGAACCAGCTGATCCGCATGCTGATCCACGGTGAATCCGATGTGTGCGTCACTTCCATCCTGGACGTCGACGCGGAACACAATACCGTCATCCTCGACCGTTCCGTGAACGCCGACCAGAACCGGCGCATGGTGGCCGCCAAGGGCATCTCGTTTGAAACCTCGCTCGACAAGATCCGCATCCTGTTTGCCAGCGCCCTGGTGGAAGAGTGCAATTACGGCGGCACGCCCGCCTTGAAAATTGCCATCCCAGAAACACTGATCCGCTTGCAGCGGCGCGAGTATTACCGCATGACGACGCCCGTGAGCAATCCCGTGCGTGTCTCGATTCCCCTGCCTCCCTCGCTGGGCGGCGCCGACACGCTGTTCCCGCTGGCCGACATCAGCTGCGGCGGCATCGCCATCCTCGACAATAAATTGATGCTGGGCGAGACCATCGGCAGGGACTATCCCGGCTGCCGCATCGACTTGCCCGACGTCGGCATCGTCACCGCAACTTTGCAAATTCGCAATTCGCTGGACATGACCTTGCTGAACAACAAACTGAACCGCCGACTCGGCTGCCAGTTCGTCGACCTGCCGCGCAGCATGCTGGCGCACGTGCAGCGCTATATCACGCGACTGGAACGTGAACGTAATGCGCGGATGGCGGGGTTAGGCTAAGGAAGTACTTAAGGCCACAAAACGTCCCGCCAAAGCGTAGCGAGCGGCGATGATTTGCGGCCGAGACGCGCAGCTGTACTGAAGTACAGCGAGCATCGCAGGCCGCAAAGGGCGCCGCGCAGTAGCTTTGGTGCGACGTTTACACCTGCATGTTCATGATCTCATGATATGCCGAGACTAATTTATTTCGCACCTGCACCGTCGCCTGGAATTCGATGCTCGACTTTTGCATCGACACCATCACGTCCGACAGGCTGACCTTTTCGTCGCCCATGGTAAAGCGCTGGCCCAGTGCCGACGACGCCTTTTGCGCGCCGCTCACGGAGTCCAGCGCGCTCTTGAAGGCATCGGCAAAATTCACCTTCGCCGCCGGCATCTCGGTCTGGATCGCCGGTATTTTCGCCTCCGGCCGCGTGGCCGCCGACTTCAGTTGCGCGATCATCGCCTCGATCCTGCTGCTATCGATACCGCCTGTTTTCACTTTGCCTCCCGATTCTGGTCTGCTGCATAACTGTTCCTTGCCTGTTGCACCCAGAGAACAAAACCCTGGCTTGCAAGGCAACGACGGGTACAATAACTTCCGTCACATGTTGCCAGGGTTCCACAATAACAGCGCCAACGCCAGCCGCTCGGCCGAGCAGGCGGCAAAAGCGCCTTCTATTTGGACGATTGAAGTGCGTGACAGTGGCGGATAATTCTGCATATCGCCCCCTCCTCCTGAGGAAGCGGCCCCCACTCATTACCAAACATACGCGCCCTGGAAGGCAATCATGGCTGTAGCCGAAGAAATCGATGTAAACCGCATACCGCCTGAACCGGCGCCTGCCCGCTCGCCCGTGGAGTCCGTGCAAGCGTTCGCCAAGACGCCGATGGGCAAGAATTTCCTGCGCGGCCTGGGCGTGGCGGCGCTCGTCGCCATCGGCGTGGCCCTGTACATGTGGAACCAGCCGCCCGAATACAAAGTCCTGTTCTCCAACTACACGGACCGCGACGGCGGCGCCATCACCGCGTCGCTGGACCAGCTGGGCATCAAGCACAAGTTTTCCGAAGGCGGCGGCGCCATTCTCGTGCCGTCCGAGCAAGTCCACGATGCACGCCTGAAACTGGCCGCGCAAGGCTTGCCGAAGGGCGGCAACGTGGGTTTCGAGCTGATGGAAAACCAGAAACTGGGCGTGTCGCAATTCCTTGAACAGGTCAATTTCCAGCGCGCGCTGGAAGGCGAACTGGCGAAATCGATCGAATCGGTGTCCGCCGTCGACACGGCGCGCGTCCACCTGGCCCTGCCCAAGCCGTCCGTCTTCGTGCGCGAGCAGCAAAAACCGACGGCGTCCGTGCTGCTGAACCTGCATCCAGGCCGCGGCCTGGACCAGTTGCAGGTGAGCGCCATCGTGCATCTGGTGGCGTCGAGCGTGCCGGAATTGCTGCCGATCAATGTCACCGTGGTCGACCAGGCCGGCACCTTGCTGTCGAACCAGGAAAAAGACAAGGACCGCGCCAACGGCATCAAGAGCCTGGACCCGAACCAGTTAAAGTACGTGCAGCAATTGCAGCAAAGCGTAATCAAGCAGGTCGAATCGATCTTGCTGCCCATCGTCGGCGAAGGCAATGTGCGCGCCGAAGCGACGGCTGACGTGGATTTCTCGCAAAGCGAGCAGGCCGCCGAAACCTACAAGCCGAATTCGCCGCCGGAAGCGTCCACCATCCGCAGCCAGCAAACGAGCGAATCGACGGGCGCCGGCAATGCCAACCCGTCCGGCGTGCCGGGCGCGCTGTCGAACCAGCCGCCAGGCGTGGCGACGGCGCCATTGACGGCCGAGGCGCCAGGCGCCCCGGGCGGCGCGCCGACGGCGCCAACGCAAAAGGAATCGACGACGAATTATGAAGTTGACAAGACCGTGCGCTACGAGCAGAAATCCATGGGCGGCTTGCGCCGCCTGTCGGTAGCCGTCGTCGTCAACTACCGCCGCAGCTTCGACAAGGATGGCAAGGTCACGGTCAAGCCGATTTCCCCTGCCGAAATGGTCCAGATCAATAATCTGGTCAAGGAAGCGATGGGCTACAACAAGGAACGCGGCGACAGCTTCAGCGTGGCCAACTCGCCCTTCGACGGCATCGACCGCGCGCCGGAAGGCAAGCTGGAGTGGTGGCGTGACCCGGCCAACTTGCCGCTGGCCAAGGAACTGGCGAAATTCCTCATCACGGCCCTGATCCTGCTGTATATCTTCATCAAGATCGTGCGTCCGATGCTGCGCCCCGTGATGCGCAAGATCGACGATTTCGGCGCGCCGCCGCCCGTCATCGAGCCGGAACTGGTCAAGGACGGCGAAGAAAACGAAGTCCTGCTCAGCGAAGCGGAACTGGAAGAACTGGAAGAAGACACGGCCCGCGGTTATCGCGAAAACCTGGCGATGGCCCGAAAACTGGCGCAGGAAGACCCGCGCGTGGTAGCCAACGTAATCAAAGCATGGATAGGCAATAATGACTGAGACAACGGGACTGCAAAAAGCATCGATCCTGATGCTGGCACTGGGCGAGAGCGAAGCGGCCGAGGTCATGAAATTCCTCGGCCCGCGCGAAGTGCTGAAACTGGGCGCCGCCATGGCCACCATGAAGGGCATCGCGCACGAACAGGTGGTCGAGGTGCTCGGCGACTTCCGCGCGCAGACGGAACTCAATTCCACCGTCGGCCTCGATTCGGACGAATACATCCGGCAAGTTCTCACCAAGGCGCTGGGCGACGACAAGGCTTCCGTGCTGCTGTCGCGCATCCTGGGCGGCAAGGATGCGTCCGGCATCGAATCGCTGAAATGGATGGATTCGCAATCCGTGTCCGAGCTGATCCGCAACGAACACCCGCAGATCATCGCCACCATCCTGGTCCACCTGGAACGCGACCAGGCTTGCGAAATCCTCGGCCATTTCACGGACCGCCTACGCAACGACGTGGTCTTGCGCATCGCCACCCTGGACGGCGTGCAGCCGGCGGCCTTGCGCGAACTCAACGATGTGCTGACGAAACTGCTGTCGGGTAACGAAAACATCAAAAAATCGTCGCTGGGCGGCGTGCGTGCGGCGGCCGAGATCTTGAACTTCATGAGCGGCGAGCAAGAAGGCTCCGTCATGGACAATATCAAGAATTACGACAACGACATGGCGCAAAAGATCATGGACGAAATGTTCGTGTTCGACAACGTGATCGATATCGACGACCGTGGCATCCAGTTGCTGCTGCGCGAAGTACAGTCGGAAATGCTGATCATCGCCCTGAAAGGCGCCTCGCAAGAGCTGCGCGACAAGATCTTCAAGAACATGTCGCAGCGCGCCGGCGAGATGATGCGCGAAGACCTGGAATCGAAAGGCCCCGTGCGCCTGTCGGAAGTGGAATCGCAGCAGAAGCAGATCCTGCAAATCGTGCGCCGCCTGGCGGACGAAGGGCAGATAGTACTGGGTGGAAAAGGCGAGGATTCGTTTGTCTAATTTAATACCCAAAGAGCAGCAAACCGCGTACCAGCGCTGGGAAATGACCTCGTTTGGCGACGAGCGCCCCAGCGTGGTGGCGGCGCGCAAGCTGCTCGAACCGGACCCCGAACCCGAGCTCGACCCGGAAGTTGATCCGTACGGCGAATTGCACGAGGAAGAGCTGGCCCCGCCGCTCGAATACCCGACGCAGGAAGAACTCGACGCCATCCGCGAGGAAGCACGCGCCACGGCCTTCGACGAAGGCCGCGCCGCCGGCTATGCGGAAGGCCACGCGGCCGGGCATGCCGATGGTCATGCGCAATCGTATGCGGAAGGCAAGGCGGCCTCTGCTGTGGAACTGGCGCATCTGCAAACCATCGCCGTCGACTTCGGCACGGCCGTGCACCAGGCCGATGAACTGATCGCCAATGACGTGATGGAACTGGCCCTGCAACTGGCCAAGGGCATGCTGAAGACGGCCTTGCCCGTGCGCCCCGAGCTGATGCTGCCGATGGTGCGCGAAGCCATCGAATACTTGCCTGTGCTGCAACAGCCGGCCTTGCTGATGCTCAACCCGGAAGACGCGCAAGTGGTGCGCGACGGCATCGGTGACGAACTCGACAAGGGTGGCTGGCGTGTCATCGAAGACCCCAGCGTGGAACGCGGCGGTTGCAAGATCGACACGGCCAGCAACCAGATCGACGCGCAGACGTCCACCCGCTGGCACCGCCTGACGCATGCGCTGGGCAAGGACCTGGACTGGCTGGCGCCGTGAGCGAGCCCGTCAAAGGCCCCACTGCCCATGCGGCGCGCTGGCGCGCCTACCTGAACGACTGTTCGGCCGTGGTCGGCTTTGTCGAACCGATGCAAATTTCGGGCCGGGTCACACGCGTGGCCGGCCTGGTGATGGAAGCCGTGGGCCTGCGCCTGGCCGTCGGCGCCGCCTGTACCGTGCCGCTGCCGAATGGCGGCCGGGTCGAGGCGGAAGTGGTGGGTTTTGAAGGCGAACGCCTGTTTTTGATGCCGCAAAGCGACGTCGAGGGCATCGTGCCCGGCACGCGCGTGTTTTCCGTCGAACCGGCCATCCCCCGCCCCGGCAGCGTGGCGCACCCGCGCCGCCGCCCCAGCGACCGCGCGCGCCACCTGCCCGTGGGACCGCAACTGCTGGGCCGCGTGCTCGATGGCGCGGGACGGCCGCTTGATCAGCTGGGCCCGCTGCATACGACCGATAGCGCTCCCATCAATGTACGCCCCGCCAATCCCCTGGGCCGCGCGCCCATCGTCGATACGCTCGACGTGGGCGTGCGCTCGATCAATGCCATGCTGACCGTGGGCCGTGGCCAGCGCATGGGCCTGTTCGCTGGTTCCGGCGTGGGCAAGAGCGTGCTGCTGGGCATGATGGCCCGCTACACGGAAGCGGACGTGATCGTCGTCGGCCTGATCGGTGAACGGGGCCGCGAGGTGAAGGAATTCATCGAGCAAATCCTCGGCGCCGAAGGCCTGGCCCGTTCCGTCGTCGTGGCCGCGCCGGCCGACACGCCCCCCCTGATGCGTTTGCAAGGGGCCGCGTATGCGACGGCCATTGCCGAGTATTTCCGCGACCAGGGGCAAAACGTGCTGTTGATCATGGATTCGCTGACCCGCTACGCCATGGCGCAGCGCGAAATCGCCCTGGCCATTGGCGAACCGCCCGCCACCAAGGGCTATCCGCCGTCCGTCTTCGCCAAGCTGCCCGTGCTGGTGGAGCGGGCCGGCAATGGCGAGGAAGGCGGCGGCTCGATCACGGCCTTCTATACCGTGCTGACCGAGGGCGACGACCAGCAGGACCCGATCGCCGATTCGGCGCGCGCGATTCTCGACGGACATATCGTGCTGAACCGCCGCCTGGCCGAAGCGGGACACTATCCGGCCATCGACATCGAGCAATCGATCTCGCGCGCCGCCCACTCGATCACCACGCATGAACATCAGCAGCAGGCGCGCAAGCTGAAACAGCTGTATTCGCGCTATGAACGCAGCCGCGACCTGATCAGCGTGGGCGCCTACAGCGCCGGCACCGATCCCGTGCTGGACCAGGCCATCGCCCTGCATGAAAAGATCGAAGCGTTTTTGCAACAGCAAATTACGGAGCGGGTCAGCATGGACGAGAGCTTGGGGCAACTTACCGCTCTATTCGACTGATTAGGGCTTGCATAGCGGGAATATAATCAGCCATGGCTTCTCCTTCCCAACTTGCAACCCTGATCGACCTTGCCCAGCGCGAAACGGATGACTGCGCCAAGCGCCTGGGCGCGGCCTTGAAAGCGCTCGATGATTGCCGCCAGAAGCTCGACATGCTGTCCGGCTACCGCGACGACTATGCCAAGCGCTTCGAAGCGAGCATGAGCAGCGGCATTACGCCCATGGCTTACCGCAACTTCCAGGCCTTCATGGTCAAGCTCGACAGCGCCATCCTGGGCCAGCAGCAAGTGGTCGAGCATGCGCAAGCGCGCAGCGACAATGAAAAGATGCGCTGGCAGTTGGCCGAACGCAAGCGCATGTCGTACACCACCCTGAACAACCGGGCGCAGGAACAGGCGCTGAAGCTGGAAAACAAGCGCGACCAGAAAGCAATGGATGAGCACGCGGCGCGACAAGCCTATTACAAACGCTAAGCAACACTAAGGCAGCATCATGCAAACCCAGCCAACCCCGATTTCCCAGATTATCTCGCCCAACGCCACGCCGGGCGCCGCCAACCGCAGCCAGCCGTCCACCAGCGGCACGGCGGGCGACTTCCAGCGCACCCTGAACCGCCAGATCGAGCAACGCCAGGCCAGCCGCAATATGGCGCAGGCGCAAGCGCAAATACAAGCGCCTGCGCCGGCGCCCCGCCCCGCCAGCCCTGCGGCCACACAGGCCCCCGCCCAGGCGCCAGCAAGCGAAGCGAAACCGGCGCAAGCGGGCGCCGAACCGGCAGCCAGCAGCGAACAGCCGCCCGCGCCAGTTGCCGAGGCGGCCACGCCCGCTACTGCCGACAGCGCCACGGCCGAGGCCAGCGTGCCCGCCGTCCCCACCGAAACAGTCACGCCGCCAGCCGATCCGGCCGCCGAAATGCTGGCCCTGGTAGGCAGCATCCAGCTGGCCATCCAGCCGCCAGCGGCCAAGGCCGTGCCAGAACTGCCCGCGCGCGCCAGCGTCAAGGCCGAGGGCAAGAACCCGGCAACAGGGCCCTTGCTGGCAGCCGGCCAGGGCAGCGGCAAGGCCGCCGCCACCGTCATCGCACAGACCGACAGCGGCGACTTTGCCGACAGCCTGGGCCAGGCCCAGGGCAAGACAGCCGCCACACAAGGCAGCAGCGTGCCGGCCGGCAAGGCCGAACCTGGCAAGCTGGCCATCGACGCGCAACTGGCAGCGAGCGCCAAGGCGGGCACCGCCGTGGCCGAACCGATCCTCAAGGAAACGCCTGCCGACCTGAGCCGCCTGGCGGCCCAGTTGCAGCCGGGCGCGCTGCAGCAGGCGGCCGCCGCTGTAGCCGTCCCGGCCGACAAACTGACGGGCCGGGTCGGCACGCCAGCCTGGGACCAGCAACTGGGACAGAAAGTCGTGTGGATGGCGGCCGGCGGCGACCAGAGCGCCACTCTGACGCTGAATCCGCCCGACCTGGGACCTGTGCAAGTGGTACTGACGGTTACCAATGACCAGGCCGATGCTGCCTTCATGTCGGCCCAGCCGGAAGTGCGCCAGGCGCTGGAAGCGGCCATGCCGCGCCTGCGCGAGATGATGAGCGAAGCGGGCATCGCCTTTGGCAGCGCCACCGTCTCGGCCGGCACGCCGGAACAGCAGGAGCAGGGTAACCGGGAAGCATCTGGCGGACGCCGTGGCAATGGCCAGGGCGGCGGCGCATCGGGTGGCGAGATTGCCATCGCGCCGGCAGTTGGCGGACGCAGCCGGCCCAGCCTGAGTGCCGTGGATACCTTTGCCTGAGGCCAATTCGTCGTCTACACGCCACTGGCGCGCCCCGCGGCGTAACTTTTCGTATAAAAACAGCGAGTTGAGGGCGCTTCCGCCCTCTTTTCACTGCATCCTTCTGCGCAGAATTTGCCGATAATGACATAATGGCGTCGTGATCCACTTCCATGCACTCGAGTACCATTGAAAGCAAATCCAAAAATGAAAGCAGATCCGAAAGCAGATGCAGGCCTGGCTCCCGCCGGCGCCTCGAAAAAGAAGCTTCTGATCATCGTGCTGGCCTCGGTGCTGGTGGCTGGCGCTATCGGTGGCGGTGCCGCCTGGTTCTTCCTGCATGGCAAGGCCGATAAAGAAGAATCGGCGCCCAGCAAGAAAAAACATGCCGCTTCCAAGGCAGGTCCGCCCGTCTTCGTGCCCATCGATGCCTTCACCGTCAACTTGCAACCGGAAAATGGCGAGCAATACCTGCAAATCGCGTTTACCTTGCAGGCCAGCAGCCCGGAAGAAATGGACTTGATCAAGGTCAACATGCCGAAAGTGCGCAGCCGCTTGCTGTTGCTGCTGTCCGGCAAGAAGGCATCCGAACTCAATACCGTGGAAGGCAAGCAGCAACTGGCGGCCGAAATCATCAATCAGGTGAACCAGCCGTTCGAGGACAAAGGGCCGGAGCAGGACGTGACGGACGTATTATTTACCGCATTCATCATTCAATAAGCAGCCATGGCCGATAATTTCCTCTCCCAGGAAGAAGTCGATGCCCTTCTGAAGGGCGTCAACGGAGACCAGGACGACGCACAGACGCCGGAAGATGTCACGGGAGTTCGTACCTACAACCTGGCAACCCAGGAGCGCATCGTGCGCGGCCGGATGCCAACGTTGGAAATTATCAACGAGCGTTTCGCCCGGCTGCTGCGCGTGGGCCTGTTCAACTTCCTGCGCCGCAGCGCCGAAGTGTCCGTCGGCTCCGTGCGCGTGTCGAAATACAGCGAGTTCATCCGCAATCTGGTGGTGCCGACCAATTTGAACCTGGTGCACATGAAGCCGCTGCGCGGCACGGCCCTGATGGTCTTCGATCCGGGCCTGGTCTTCCTGCTGGTCGACAATCTGTTCGGCGGCGACGGACGCTTCCACACGCGCGTCGAAGGGCGCGACTTTACGCAGACGGAACAGCGCATCATCTTGCGCATCCTCGACATCGTCTTCGAGGCCTACACCAAGTCGTGGGAACCGGTCTTCCCCGTCGAGTTCGAATATATCCGTTCAGAAATGAACACGCAGTTCGCCAACATCGCCACGCCGAACGAGGTGGTGGTGGCATCCACGTTTACGGTGGAATTGGGCTCCGTTTCCGGACAAATCCACTTCTGCATGCCGTACTCGATGATCGAGCCGATCCGCGATTCGCTGACCTCGAGCCTGCAGGGCGAGGCGCTGGAAGTGGACAAGCGCTGGATCCGCCTGATGACGCAGCAGATCCAGATCGCCGAAGTCGAGCTGGTGGCCTCGCTGGGCACGGCGCGCGTGTCGTTCGACGAAATCCTGAACATGAAGGTGGGCGACATCATTCCGCTGAATATTCCCGAACTGATCGCCGCCACCGTCGATGGCGTGCCCGTGATGGATTGCACCTACGGCGTGTTGAACGGACAATATGCGCTGAAGGTTGAAAAGTTGCTGGCAAACACCGATAACATGAACAATCACTAAAAAATACCCGGGCCGCTGCGGTCCGCATCTGTACAACAGGAGAAACACATGTCTGACAACCAAGACGACCAAAGCGCGGAAGACGATTGGGGCGCGGCCATTGCCGAGCAGGCCAAGGCGGAAGCCGAAGCGCTGCAAAACCAGGCCGCCAATACGGCCAGCGCGGCCAGCGCCGCCGTATTCAAGGACTTTTCCAAGCAGGCATCGAAGTCGGAAACGCACAACGATATCGATTTCATCCTCGATATCCCCGTGCAATTGACGGTCGAACTGGGCCGCACCAAGATCGCCATCAAGAACCTGCTGCAACTGGCACAGGGTTCCGTGGTCGAGCTCGACGGCCTGGCCGGCGAACCGATGGACGTGCTGGTGAACGGCTGCCTGATCGCCCAGGGCGAAGTGGTGGTGGTGAATGACAAGTTCGGCATCCGCCTGACCGACATCATCACGCCTTCCGAACGCATCCGAAAATTGAATAAATGAAGCCTGGCCTGTTGATTTCCACTTTGCTGCCGCTCCTGGCGGCATGCAGCATTGCCCACGCTGAACCGGCAGCCGCGTCGGTGCCGGCTGCCAGCGCCGCCAGCGCTTCTGTCGCGGTGGCAAGCGAGACACCGCCAGCCGCCGCAGCGGTGCCGGTCGCCTCCCCAGCCGCCGCGCCGGCCGCCGTCCTGCCCGCCATGCCGCCCGGCGCGCCCATGACGATGGCGCCGACAAGCTCGGCCGGCAGCTTGCTGCAAACCATCTTCGCACTCGTGTTCGTGCTGGCCCTGCTGATCGGCCTGGCATGGTTCATGAAGCGCTATGGCCCCAAGGTCATGGGCGGCAACAACAAGATGCGCGTCGTCAGTTCGCTCAACCTGGGCGGACGCGAACGCATCGTCCTCGTCGAAGTGGCCGACCAGTGGATCGTCGTCGGCGCCTCGCCCGGCAGGATCAACGCGCTGGCCACCATGCCGCGCCAGGAAGGCGAGTTGCCGCAACTGGCCACGGCGCAAAACGGCCCCGCGGCCGCCAATTTTTCCGAGTGGCTGAAACAGACCATCGAAAAACGCAATGGGAAATAAGCAGCAGATGGCGTGGTCCACCTTGAAGACTCCCCTGACCTGGCTACTGGCGGCGGCCGCCCTGGCCTTGCCGCTGTGGGCCATGGCCCAGCCGGGCATCCCGGCCTTCAACAGCACGCCGGCGCCGGGCGGCGGCCAGAATTACTCGCTGCCGGTGCAGACGCTCATCCTGATGACGTCGCTCACCTTCCTGCCAGCGGCGCTCTTGATGATGACCTGCTTTACGCGCATCATCATCGTGCTGTCCCTGCTGCGCCAGGCCATCGGCACGCAATCGGCGCCGCCGAACCAGGTGCTGGTGGGGCTCGCCCTGTTCCTGACCCTGTTCGTCATGGGCCCCGTGTTCGACAAGATTTATACGGATGCCTATCTGCCGTACCAGGAAAACAGGATCACCATGCAGCAGGCGATGGACAAGGGCGTCGATCCCCTGAAAACCTTCATGCTCAAGCAGACGCGCCAGGCCGACCTGGCCCTGTTTGCCAAGATGTCGCGCTCGCCGGCCCTGCAAGGCCCGGAAGACGTGCCGCTGCGCATCCTCGTGCCCGCCTTCGTCACCAGCGAACTGAAGACGGCGTTCCAGATCGGCTTTGCCATCTTCATCCCGTTTCTGATCATCGACATGGTGGTCGCCAGCGTGCTGATGTCGATGGGTATGATGATGATGTCGCCGGCGACGATCTCGCTGCCATTCAAGCTGATGCTGTTCGTGCTGGTCGATGGCTGGCAGTTGCTGCTGGGTTCCTTGTCCCAGAGTTTTTACTAGGGGAAATAAATGACACCCGAAAGCGTCATGACCCTGGGCCGCCATGCGATGGAAATCACCCTGATGGTGGCCGCGCCCATGCTGCTCGTCGCCCTCATCATCGGCTTGATCGTGAGTATCTTCCAGGCGGCCACGCAGATCAACGAGGCGACCCTGTCCTTCATCCCCAAGCTGGTCGGCATCTTTGTCGCCCTCGTCGTGGCGGGCCCCTGGATGCTGTCCGTCATGCTCGACTACATGCGCCAGGTCTTCACGGGCATTCCGAACCTGGTGGGTTAGTGCAAGCACCATTGCCATGCTGACCCTGTCCAGCATCGAACTCAATACCTGGATCGCAGCACTGCTGTGGCCGCTTAGCCGCATCCTCGGCCTGATTGCGGCCGCCCCCCTGTTCGGCAACGCGGCCGTGCCGGCCACCGTGAAGGTGACCCTGGGCGCGCTGCTGGCCATGATCATCGCCCCCACCGTGCCGGCCTTGCCTGCCATCAACCCGATGTCCTTGCCCGGCTTGCTGATCCTCACGCAAGAGATGCTGGTGGGCCTGGCCATGGGCTTTTCCATCCGCATCGTGTTTTCCGCCATCGAAATGGCCGGTGAACTCAGCAGCCTCACCATGGGCCTGGGCTTCGCCTCGTTCTTCGACCCGCAAACCAAGGGCAGGTCTTCCGCCATCAGCCAGTTCCTCGTCATGCTGGCCACCTTGATGTTTTTGACAGTCAACGGCCACCTGGTCTTGCTGGCGGCGCTGGCGGAAAGCTTTGTCAGCCTGCCGATTTCATCGAGTCCCATCAGCGGCGGCGGTTTCCAGCAATTGGCGGCCTGGGGCGGGGAAATCTTCCGTTCCGGCCTGCAAATTTCGCTGCCCATCATCGCCGCCTTGCTGCTGACCAACGTGGCGCTGGGCATTTTGACGCGGGCCGCGCCGCAGCTGAACATTTTCGGTATCGGCTTCCCCGTCACCCTGGGCGTGGGCTTGCTGGTGATCAGCATGGTCCTGCCCTACCTGGCCACGCCCTTCCAGAACATGTTCCTGCGCGGCATAGAAACGGCGCGCCTGCTGCCGCGCGGCTTTGCCACGCGCGACCGGCCAGCGCCGCCCGCGCCGCCAAATCCCTTGCGTCCGGCATCCCCGGCGCCGCTGCCGCCCGCGCGCTGACGTTCCCTGCGCCGTTCACCAGCCATCGAGCGCGTGGCGCAGCAACAGCGCGGACAGCACGAACATGGTCACGCCGATCAAGCCATCGAGCACTTGCCAGGCCCGGGGCCGCGCAAACCACGGCGCCAGCCAGCGCGCGCCAAATCCCAGGGCAGCAAACCACAGCAGACTGGCCGCGCTGGCGCCGGCGATAAACCAGCCGCGCAGCGCGCCGGGCTGCTGGGCGCCAATACTGCCCACCAGCAATACCGTATCCAGATACACATGCGGGTTGAGCAAGGTAAAGGCCGCCGCCTGCGCCAGGATGGCGCCCAGGCCCAGTCCTGCCCCACCCTCGGCGGCGCGCAGCTGCTGTGGCCGGCGGGCGCGCCGCAGCGCTTGCCAACCATACACGGCCAGGAAAACGGCGCCGCCCAGCGCCAGCGCGCTGGCCAGCAAGGGACGCTGCCCCAGCGCACTGGCCATGCCCAGCACGCCGGCGGCAATCAGTACCGCGTCGGCCAGCGCGCAAAACAGCACGATGGCGCCCACGTGTTCGCGGCGCAGACCTTGCCGCAAGACAAAGGCATTTTGCGAGCCGATGGCAACGATGAGTCCCAGGCCCAGGGTCATGCCCTGGAGAAAGACGGAAGAGGTGTGTGAGGTGGTGGCGGAGAGTGTCATGCGGCGATCTTGCCAGCCGCATGAAATGAAGGCAAACTACCTTTTCTACACCGAGTTAAGGAAAACTTCATTCATGCTCGACTATGCCGCCCTCGCTGCCTTGGCCGCCGTGATCCGCGAAGGCAGTTTCGAGCGCGCAGCGCGCGCCTTGCACGTGACACCATCGGCCATTTCGCAGCGCATCCGCCTGCTGGAAGAGCGCGTCGGTTGCGCGCTGGTGATACGCGACCAGCCCTGCCGCGCCACGGAAACGGGCCGGCGCTTGTGCCAGCATGTGGACCAGGTGCAGTTGCTCGAACAGGATTTGCAAGGGACCTTGCCGGCGCTGGCAGCGCAGGGCGTATCGCGCGCCACTGTGCCCGTCGCCGTGAATGCCGACAGCCTGGCCACCTGGCTGGCGCCCGCCATCGCCGCCTTCGCGGCCGAGCACCCGGTGCTGCTGCAAGTGGCCGTCGACGACCAGGACCATACGGCCGAATGGCTGCGCAGCGGCGCCGTGCTGGCGGCCGTCAGCGCCACGGCCCGGCCCGCATCGGGCTGCAACAGCCGCCCGCTGGGCGCCATGCGCTACCTGGCGGCCGCCAGTCCCGCCTTCATGCACCGATATTTTTCCCACGGCGTGGGCGCCGCCAGTCTGGCACTGGCGCCCAGCCTCGTATTCAATGCCAAGGACGAGCTGCAATCGCGCTGGGTGCGGCGCCTGTGCCACCGGCACGTGGAGCTGCCGCGCCATGCCCTGCCTTCCTCGCATGCCTTCGTCACGGCGGGCCTGGCCGGCATGGGCTGGGGCTTGCATCCGCAGGCGCTGATACAGCCCTGTCTCGAGAATGGCAGCCTGGTCGAACTGCTGCCCGATACGCCCCTGGATGTGGCCCTGCACTGGCATACGGCACGCGCCGCGTCCGGCCTGCTCGACGGCTTGAGCGGGGCCATCCTGGCTGCCGCCCGCACGGGCTTGCTGCCGCCCTGACGGGTAGCGTCAGGGCTGGTCGCTGCTGAACGCCAGGCGCCAGCGCCGCATATCGACATTCAGGCGCAACTGGTGATACTTGACCAAGTAGCGCACGCCGACCAGGGCCGCCGCCAGGCCCGACAAGGCGCCTATGCCCAGTGCCCAGCGCGGGCCGAAGGTGTCGGCCACCCAGCCCACGATGGGCGCGCCCAGCGGCGTGCCGCCCGCCGAGATGGCCAGGAGTATCGCCATCACGCGGCCCCGCATGGCGGGCGCCGTCGACAGTTGCACGCTGCTGTTGACGCTGGTGGTAAACGTTTGCGCGGCGATGCCGATCACCACCAGCATCATGCCGAACAGCCAGTAATTGGGCATCACGGCGGCCAGCGCGCAAGCCAGGCCAAACAGCGCAGCGGCGCCCAGCAGCAAGGCCAAGGTGGGCTGGCCGCGCCCCGCCGCCAGCAGGGCGCCGGCCACGGAGCCGCAAGCCATCACGGAACTGAGCACGCCATACTGGCCGGCGCCCGCATGGAAGGCCGTCACCGACATGGTCGACAGGAAGATGGGGAAATTCAAGCCAAAGGTGCCGATCAGGAACAGCATCAGCAGGATGGCCATCAAGTCGGGCCGCTGGCGCACGTAGCGGAAACCCTCACCCAGGCTGGCGCGCGTGGCCTTGATACGCGGCGCGCGACGCAGCAATTCCACGCGCAGCAGCAACAGCGAACCGATCACTGCGGCAAACGAGACGGCGTTGATGATGAAGACCCAGCCGCTGCCGACGCTGCTGATCAGCAGCCCCGCCACGGCAGGGCCCAGCATGCGCGCCGCATTGAAGGAAGTGGAATTGAGCGCCACAGCGTTCGTCAGGTCTTCCTCGCCGACGATTTCGGCAACAAAAGTCTGGCGCACGGGCGAATCGAAAGCCGTCACGCAGCCCAGCAGGAACGCAAACACATACACATGCCACAGTTGCACAAGGCCGCTGATGCACAGCAAGCCCAGGCCCAGCGCCAGCACACCCATGGCCGCCTGCGTACACAACAACAATTTCCTGCGATCCAGCAAGTCGGCCGCCATGCCCGTCAGGGGCAGCAACAGCAATTGCGGGCCGAATTGCAAGGCCATGACGATGCCGACGGCGCTGGCATTGTGCTGCGTCAATTCGCTCAGCACCAGCCAATCCTGCGCCGTGCGCTGCATCCAGGTGCCGACATTCGACACGAGGGCGCCGCCGGCCCAGATACGGTAATTGGGAATGCGTAGCGAACGGAATGTGTTGTTCATCTGGGCGTGCGGGCTCCTTGCCGGGTTGTGGAATATGTCAGCGGATCACTCCGCCAAGCGTTTGAGTAGGGCCACCGCATGGTTCAGTTCGGTGACTTCGTCCGGCGTGAGCCGGGTTTCAATGGTGCGCGCCAGCCAGTCTTCGCGCGCGGCGCGGCTGGCCGCGATCCAGGCGCGGCAGCTGTCCGTCAGGGTCAATATCGTTTGCCGTCCGTCAGCCGGATCGGGCGAACCCGTCACCATCTGTGCCTCGGTCAATGCTTGTACCGTGGCGGCCATCGACTGGGGCCGCATGCCTTCGGCGCGCGCCAGACTGCTGGCCGTGGCCGGGCCGTCGCGCTCGAGGCGGCTCAGCACGGATGCCTGCGACATGCTGACATCACCCAGGTGCGCCTCTTCGCGCAGGCGGCGGCGCAACTTGCCGATGAGAATGCGCAATTCGCCGGCCAGTTGCAGCACCTGTTCGTGATCTTCGTGTTCTTCTTGCGGGGTGCTCATGGTAGCCGTGTGGTGGATCAACGGACTCCACTATAACAGATATGCAGCTAGACTGCACAGTTTTCCTGTATATCTTATCAAGACGGCCATCTTGCGGACGCAAAAAAGCCGGGGCGGGAGAGATGCTCCCTGCCCCGGCTTTCCGGTCTTCCTGCCGATGCTGGCCGCTTAGCTGATGTAATTGAACAGCGACAGGCCCGAGATGGAAGTGAATGACTTCTGCGCCGCCTGCAGGGTGATCTGCTGCTGGCTGAACAGGGAAATCGCCTTCACCATGTCCAGGTCCTGCAGGTCCGACAGGGTGCTCGCATATTGCAGGTCGAGGTCGTCGCCGGCGCTGTCGAGCGTGTCGAGTTCCTTCAGGCGCGAACCGACTTCGGCGCGCACCGACAGCACGTTGTCGTAAGCCGTGTCGAAGATATCGTGCGCCGCGTTCAGGCTGGCCGTCAGGCGCGCCTGCCCCGCGTCGCCCGAGGCCGGCTGGCCCAGTGCGCCGATCAGGTTGGTAATCGTCGTAAAGATCGATTCCTTGCCGCTGGGCTCCAGGGTGAACTTGTCCAGGTCGGCCGGCTTGCCCGCGACATTGACTTGCTGGCCGTCAAAGTTGATGGCGTCGCCCGATTTGTACGCCACCGGCACGGCGGGATTCGGGATGGTCTGGCCCAGGGTCACGTCCGTCACGGTATAGGTCGTAACGGCAGCGGTGCCAGTGCCCGTCACCTGGAAGTCGATCGAGTACTTGTGCCCTGTCAACTTGGTGGGATCAGTGACGGTGCCGCCGGAAATGATGCCGGCGCCGCCGCGCGTGAAGTTGCCCGGATCGGCCGCCGTGGTGAACTTACCGTTGCCCGTCAAATTGTTCTCGAACACGGTCGCGCCAGAGTCGCTGGTGGCCAGGTAGCGGGCCGAGCCCACTTGCAGCTCGCGCTGGCCCTGGTCGCCCACGTAGGTGGCGCCGCCCGGCGTCTGGCTGAACGGTTGCGTCGTCGACTTGTAGCCGGAAAACAGATAGCCGCCCGCGTTGTCGGACGTGTTGGCGATACCCAACAGGTCGGTCAAGCGCCCCTTCAGCTCCGTGGCCAGGCTCTGGCGGTCAATATCCTTCAAGGCCGGATTACCAGCCTTCAGCACCAGGTCCTGCACGTCGGCGATCAGCGAGGTGGTGCTGGCCAGGGCCAGCTCTTCCTGCGAAAGGAAATTCTTGGCGTTCGAGCGGTTCGTCACGAATTGCGTGTTGATCGTTTGCGACTGCGTCACTTCCAGCGCGCGCGCCGAGGCGATCGGATCGTCGGCCGGCGTCAAGTTGCGGCGATTCGCCGACAGCTGCATCTGGGTACGGTTCAACGCGCCCTGCAGATTGTTCAACTGCGTGCTGCCCGCGTCATAGATCATTTTGGTACTGATGCGCATGATGCTGCCCTTCCTGATGGCGGCGGGGCGCTATGCGCCGCCGCTTGAATAATTAACGTCCGAGGCCGATGACCACGTCGAACAGGGTGCTGGCGATCTGCATGACCTTGCCGCAAGCCTGGTAGGCTTGGTTGTAGCGCAGTAGGTTGGCCGCCTCTTCATCGAGATTGACGCCGGAAACGGCCTGCTGCTGCGTGCTGGTCTGTTGCAACAACGCAAGACTGGCCAGGCCGCTGACTTGCACTTCGCGCGTCTTGTTGCCGACATAGCTGACGGTTTCCGCGTACGAGCCCTGAAACGTGGCCTTGCCGCCATCGAGAATGTTCTTCGTCTGCAAACCCGCCAGCAAGGACGCGTTGCGGTTGTCGCCCACGCCGCCCGAGTTCGGCGCGATGGTGAATTTATCGCCCTGCGCCGGCGCGCCAGTCATGTTGACGTTGATGCCGCCAAAGCTGAAGCTGTCGCCTTCCGTGTACGGGATACTTGCCGTGCCGGCCGGATACGTGGTGGTAGCGCCGTTCAAGCCTTTCACCGTCACGGCCTGGCCCGCAGGGAAACCCGACAGCGAAGTGGTCGCCTTGTCGTAGGTCAAGGTGACAGTGCTCGTCAAGGCATTACCTGGCGTTAAATACGCTTTGTCCACGCTACCTGCGCCGAGCTTGCCACTACCCGTGTTGCTGACGGGCGCACCCGTGGCGATCGGCGCGCCGGCGGCCAGCTTGTTGCGGTCGGTAATCGCCACGGCCAGGTCGGAAGCACCGTGCGCGGTCGGCCTGACCATGAAGTTATCGCCTTCGGCAGCCGTGCCCGTGATCGAGAAATCCACGCCGTCGATGGTTTGCGGCACGGTTTGCGGATACGGATTGATGGTCGTTTTCGCGCCGTCGCTCTGGCGCGTCACCACATAATTGGCGCCGTCATACTTGACGGCGTAGTCGCTGGCCGTCAGCTTGGTCGGATCGCTGACCTTGGCCGACAGCGCGGTCGTGCTGGTCGCGTTGTTGCGGTAGTCGGCACCGATGACGGGATCGGGCAACTTGAAGAAGTCGGCCCCCATGTCGCCATTCAAGTCCTGGCCCAGCTTGTGCTGTTCATTGAAGGTGGAGGCCAGCGCGATGGCGACCTTGCCCAGCGAATTCTGGATACGGTCCAGGCTGCCGCTACGGAATTCCAGCAAGCCGCCCAGCGCACCGCCACTGAGGGAACTTTCCGACAGCTTGGTGACGCTCGAGCCCGTCACATAACCGATGTCCAGGCGGTTCGGATCCGTCGGCGACGGCGTGGTGGCCAGTTCAAAGTTCTTGTCACCCACCACCAGCGGCTGGCCCGAGCCGATCGAGACGGTAATCGAGTTGCCAGCGCCCGGCTGTACCGTTGCCTTGACGTATTTGTTCAGCTCCGTGATCAACTGGTCGCGCTTGTCCAGCAAATCGTTGGGCTGATTGCTTTCATTCACGGTCAGGTTGGTAATCGAGGTATTGAGTTCCGCGATCTGCTTGGCGTAAGAGTTGATCACCTTCACGTTCGAAGTGATCTGCGAATTGACGCCGTCGCCGATTTCCGTCAGGCGCGCGCTGAGGCCCTGGAAGCGCGCGGTCAGCGAGTTGGCGCTCGACAGCAATGCCTGGCGTGACGAAACGGACGAGGGATTCGAGCTGAACTCCTGCACGCCCTTGAAGAAATCGGCCATCGCCGGCGACAGCCCGGCCGTGGGGTCGGCCAGCATATTGTCGATCTGGCTGATCTGCGTGTAATACGCGTCGAGCGAACTGGTGGCCGACTGCGCGCCATTCACCTGGGCCGCCATGAAACCGTCGTACTGGCGCTTGACTTGCGATACCTCGGTACCATTGCCAACAAAGCCATAGCCGGCATTGTTGAACTGCGCCGTCTGCTGCAGCACCACCTGGCGGTTGTAACCGTCCACGTTGGCATTGGTGATGTTATGCCCGGTCGTCGACAGGCCCACCTGCGCTGCAAGCAAACCGCTCTTACCGATGCTGAGTAGATTCGAAGTCATGGTGTCTTATTGGTTACCGTCAAATGTATTTACGGCAGCCGCGGCGAAAACTTGAAGCGCGCGGCCTGCACAGGGGCTAGGCGGCGCGTTAGCCGACCAGCGAATGCTTGATGATTTTTGTCAATTTGGCAGCGTAATTCGGGTCCGTCGCGTAGCCAGCCTTTTGCAAGCCCTGGGCGAACGTGCTGGCGTCGCCCGCGCTGGCCAGCACTTTCTCGTAGCGTTTGTTGTTGGTAATCAACTGCGCATAATCCTTGAAGCTGTCCGCATAGCTGTCGTAGGCGCGGAATTTTTCCACCTTGCGCTGCGCCTTGCCATTCACATACTCCGTGGTGACGGCTTCCGCGACCTTGCCCTTCCAGTCACTGGATGCCTTGATGCCGAACAGGTTGTGGCTGCTGCTGCCGTCGCGGCTGATGATTTCGCGCTTGCCCCAGCCCGTTTCCAGCGCCGCCTGGCCCAGCATGAACTTGGCCGGGATGCCGGTGGTGCGGCTGGCTTCTTCCGCATGCACGCCCAGCTTTTCCTGGAAGGCGCGCACGTGCGGCGCCTGCGTGGCGTTGGCCTTGTCGCTCAGAGTCTTGCCGGTGCCGCTGGCGCTGCCTGTACCCTCGGTGAGGGCGCCCTGCTGCTGGCGGAAGGCGGCAAGCGCCTGCGCCATGCTCGAGGAACGGGGCGACGGCGCTTCGGCGCCATCGGCGGCCAGCGCCTGGTTCGACGACGACAGCTGGCGGATCAGCACGTCCGCTAGGCCCGTGCCCCGCTTGGCCAGGTTCTGGCTCGTCTGCTGGTCCAGCATTGAGGTATACATCTTGCTTTGTTGGCTATCCATGATGCCGTCCTGCGGCGTGGCTTCGCGCATGCTTTTCATCATCATGTTGATGAACATGGCTTCAAATTGCGTGGCTGCCTCTTTCAGGGCGGCGGGGTCCTTCGCCTTGGCGGACTGGCGCAAGCCATCCATGCCCTTGACGTCATAGGCGGCGGTATTGCTGAGGTCGGTTTGGCTGATCATGGCGTGCCCATCAAATGATTTCAAGTTCGGCGCGCAGCGAACCGGCCGCCTTCATCGCCTGCAGGATGGCCAGCAAGTCTTGCGGCGAGGCGCCGATGGCGTTGAGAGCCTTGACCACCTCGGACAGCGAGGCGCCGCCCTTGACCAGCATGACCTTGCCCGGTTCCTTCTTGATATCGATCTGCGCCGTCTGCGTGACCACCGTACGCCCGCCCGACAGGGGGGCCGGCTGGCTCACTTGCGGCTCGACATTGATGGTGACGGACAGGTTGCCGTGCGAAATGGCGCACGTTTCCAGGGTCACGGACTGGTTCATCACGACGGAACCGGTACGCGCATTCATGATGACCTTGGCC
The DNA here is from genome assembly GCF_051380845.1 of Janthinobacterium salmonicoloratum. NCBI lineage: Bacteria > Pseudomonadati > Pseudomonadota > Betaproteobacteria > Burkholderiales > Oxalobacteraceae > Janthinobacterium > Janthinobacterium salmonicoloratum. The sequence continues at coordinate 1,841,990 of NZ_JBNYXV010000001.1, forward strand.
GCCAGGCGGGCCGGATTGACCTCAATGCTTTCCAGCTGGCCCAGGAAAGACACGCGCTGGTCGCTGCCGCTCGGCGACTGCACCTGGATCACGCGGCCATCGAGCGCGGCGGCCGTGCCGGCGCCGTAGCGGCTGTTGATGGCATCGACCACGCGGCTGGCGGTGGCGAAATCTGTGGCATTCAATTCCAGGCGGATGGTGTTGTTGGCGCCCAGCACCGAAGGCACGGTGCGCTCGACCGTCGCGCCGCCCGAGATGCGTCCCACGCTCAAGTGATTGATGACGACAGAGCTGCCGGCCGCCTGCGCGCCCACGCCGCCTACCAGTACGTTGCCCTGCGCCATGCCATACACCTGGCCATCGGCGCCCTTCAATGGGGTCATCAGCAAGGTACCGCCGCGCAAGCTTTTCGCATTGCCCATCGACGATACCGTCACGTCGAGCAACTGGCCCGGCTGGGCAAACGCGGGCAAGGCCGTCGTCACCATCACGGCGGCCACGTTTTTCAGCTGCAAGCTGGTGCCTTGCGGCAAGTTGATACCCTGCTGCTGCAGCATCGCCGCCACGCTCTGGATGGTAAAGGGGGTTTGCGTGGTCTGGTCGCCGCTGCCGTCGAGACCGACGACGAGGCCATAGCCCATCAGCTGATTCTGGCGCACGCCGGCGATGCTGGCTAGGTCCTTGATGCGCTCGGCCTGCGCCACGGGCGCCAGCAGAGAGATGGCCAGACCGACAATGGCTACACAGCGGGGAAAGGTAAAAGTTGCCATGATCAGAATGGCAACAGGCTGAGGAAGAAGCGCGACGCCATCGAGGCCATTTCGGCGCGGTCGATCTGGCTGTTGGTGCGGTATTCGACGCGCGCTTCGGCCACCTGGGTCGATGGCACGACGTTACCGATGCCGATGGTATCCGGATTGACCATGCCCGAGAAGCGGATGAATTCCGTGCCCTTGTTCATGGCGATCTGTTTTTCGCCGGCGACGATGAGATTTCCGTTTGGCAATACCTCGATCACCGTCACGCCGATCGTGCCGCTAAACGTGTTGCTGGCGGACTGGTTGTCGCCATCGGCAAATTTTGTCGCGCCATTCGCCGCCACGGTGCCGCCCAGGCGGCCCTGCAGCATGCCAGGCGTACTGAAGCCCACGCTGCCCGACTTGTTGCCGGAACTGGCGCCCGCCTTGACGGCATTCGTGCGCTCGGTGATGGCGATCGTCATGGTGTCGCCCACGTGGCGCGCGCGGCGGTCTTCGAAGGCGGGACGGTAGGTCGACGGCTGGTAGATGGAACCGTTGCTGACGACCACCGGTTCCGGCATCGGCGCGCGCGTGGTGGTGGGGTATTGCACGATCGAGGTGGGCGTGATGGCGCAGCCGGACAGCAGGACTGCGGACAACAGGGCGATGATGGGGTATTGCATGGCGAACCTCCGCTGCCATCCGGCGGCGGATGGCATGACGACTATGAAAATTAAAGTTGCGACAATTTCTGCAGCATTTGATCGGATGTGGTGATGGCCTTGCTGTTGATCTCGTAGGCGCGCTGGGTCTGGATCATGTTGACCATTTCCTCGGCCACGTTGACGTTCGACGTCTCGATATAGCCCTGCATCAGCACGCCGGCGCCGTTCGTGCCCGGGGTGTTGGTTTGCGCTACGCCGGAGGCGCCCGTTTCCATGTACAGGTTTTCGCCCTTCGATTCCAGGCCTGCCGGATTGACGAAAGTGGTCAGCTGCAGGGAGCCGATTTGCGATGGCGCAACGGTGTCGGGCAGGGTGACGGAAACGGTGCCGTCGCGCGCCACGGTCAGGCTCAGCGCATTGGTCGGCACGGTGATGGCGGGCTGGATCACAAAACCTTCGGACGTCACCAGCTGGCCGTTGGCATCCGTCTGGAAGGAGCCGTCGCGCGTGTAGGCGGTGGCGCCATCGGGCAGCAGCACCTGGAAGAAACCGGTGCCGTTGACCATCACGTCGCGCGAATTGCCCGACGACTGGGGATTGCCCTGCGTATGAATGCGTTCGGTAGCCACGGTGCGCACGCCTGTGCCGATCTGCAAGCCCGACGGCAACTGAGTTTGCTGCGACGATTGCGCACCCGGCTGGCGCACATTTTGATACAGCAAGTCTTCAAACACGGCGCGCGACTTCTTGAAGCCAGTGGTGCTGACGTTGGCCAGATTATTGGCGATCACGTCCATCTGCGTCTGCTGCGCTTCCAGGCCCGTCTTGGCTATCCAAAGGGAACGAATCATGTTTTTTCTCCAATAACAGCGCTTGCCAGCCCTGTAGACTATTTCTATGTGACCATTATGCGACTGGCTCTATCAATTCAAAGCGAGGATCTGGGTGGCTTTCGCCGCGTTATTCTCGGCATTCTTCAACAGGCTCATTTGCGTTTCGAACTGGCGCGCCAGGGCGATCATGCTGACCATCGAGTCGACGGGGCTGACATTGCTGCCCTCGAGCGCGCCCGTGGTCAGTTTGACGGCCTGGTCGGCTTGCGCCACCGTGCCATCCTTCAGGCGAAACAGGCCGTCGTCGCCACGCACCAGTTGCTGCTCGGGTGGGTTGACCAGCTTGATGCGCCCCAGCACCGTCGACGGCCCCGGCGGCACATCGGTGGAAATCGTGCCCACCGTGCCATCGCCGGCGATGGCCACCGTCACGCCCGGCGGAATGGCCAGCGGGCCCGTGTCGCCCTGCACCATCAGGCCCGATTGCGTCTGCAGCATGCCGTTTTCATTGAGCTTGAAGGCGCCGTTGCGCGTATAGGCTTCGGAACCGTCGGCCGACTGCACTGCGATCCAGCCCCCGTTTTCCACGGCCACGTCGAGCGCGCGGCCCGTGTGCTGCATGGGACCTTGCGTGAAATCGGAACCGACCGTCGAATCGACGACGAAGGCGCGCGTCGGCATCATGCCGTCGGCCACCACGGGCACGGCGCGGAACGAGTCGAGCTGGGCACGAAAACCCGTGCTGGTGGCGTTCGCCAGGTTATTCGCGGTGGTCGCCTGCTTGTCCAGGATGTGCTTGGCGCCCGAGCCGGCGGTGTAGATGAGACGGTCCATTTTTTCTTTCTCCCAAACCAACAATAAAATCGGGGGCATATGCCCCCGGTCAACTTATTAGCGGAGGTTGACGAGTGTTTGCAGGACGGAATCCTGCGTCTTGATGGTCTGCGCATTCGCCTGGTAGGCGCGCTGGGCCGTGATCATATTGACCAGTTCCGCCGTCAAGTCGACGTTCGACACTTCCACGGCCGAGGCGCGCAAGTTGCCCAGGGTGCCCGTCTTCGGTTCGCCCGTGATCGGCTTACCCGAGGCCGAGCTTTCCACCCAGGCGTTGTTGCCCAGCGGCTCCAGGCCGTTCGGGTTGGTAAAGTTGCTCAACACCACCTGGCCCAGGCTGCGCGTCTTGCCATTGTTGTACTGGCCCTGGATGACGCCGTCGTCGCCCACGATGAATTGGCTCAGCTGGCCCGCCTTGTAGCCGTCCGCTTCCGTTTTCTTTTCCGCCGTGGCGGTGCCCAGCTGGGTGGACTTGGTGAAGTCGACCTGGACCGACAGGGTCGCATTCGCGCCCGTGGCCGGGAAGATCGGCAGGTTGACGGTGACGGGCAAGGTTTGCGGCGGCGTCAGGGCCAGCATGGCGGCCCGGTCCAGGCTGCCGACCGTGTTGAAGACCAGCGAACCGGTCTTGACGGCTGGCACCACGGTCACGGCGCGGATGGCCGCGTCGATCTGGTCGGGCGTGCGGCTCGAGTTGACGCCATTCGGCACTGCACTGCCGTAGGTGGCGGCGATGGCGGCCAGTTGCGCCGGCGTGGCGCCCGCCGCAGCGGCGGCAGCCGAGACGGCGGCACCGACCGCATTGCCATAGGCAACGGCGGCCGTCGTCACATTGGCCGGCACCAGCGGCACGGCCGTGGCGGCGGCCTGGTAGGCGGCGCGCGCGGCCAGCGAAGCAGGGTCCGTCTGCAGGGCGGCCGCGACCTTCATGCTGGTCACTTCCGTGCCGTCAATGGCCGAGTAGACATCCCAGGTGTTGGTGCCCGTCTTCACATAGAAATTCGCCATGTTGTGGGAATTGCCCAGCGAATCGAAGACTTCGACGGGAAACTGTTTGTGGTACGAGGTGTCGTCAGTGGACTTGAACGGCACCGTGGTCGGCATGGCCGTATTCGAATTGAGGTTGACTTGCGTGTCGATCTTGGTCGTTGCCTGGGGCTTCATGTCCGACTGGTCGATCTGCAGGGGCACGACGGCGCCGGCAACGATCTTGCCGTTGACGTCAGCAGGATAGCCGGTCAGTTGCGCCAGCTGGGCGTTGACGATGAAACCGCTCTTGTCGACCTGGAACTGGCCATTGCGCGAATACTGGATGGCGCCGTTGACGCTGGTACGGAAGAAGCCGCCGCCATTGATGGCGATGTCGAGGGGATTCGACGACGATTCCAGATTACCCTGGTTAAATTGCTGGGCGATTTGCGAGACCGACACGCCGATCCCCGCCTGGTTGCCGCCCACGCCATACAGCGAGTTGGCATAAATGTCGGCGAACTGGGCCTGCGACTGCTTGAAACCCACCGTCGACGAGTTGGCGATGTTGTTGCCGATGACGTCCAGCGATTTGGCGGCGCCATTCAAGCCGCTCAGGCCTTGTTGGAAAGACATTGTGTTCTCCTGGTAGATATTAGGGGTAGAGGGTCACGCTAAGGGGAAGCGGCTTACAAAATCTGTTTCACGTCGGCCATGGTGATGCTGCCCACGCCCGGGACATTCAATTTCACGCCATTCGCGCCCGTCGACACGCTGGCGACCGAACCGAACATCAGCGCCGTCGCATCCGTGAGCTTGGTACCGCCGCGCGTCGCTTCCACCGCGAAGGTGTAGGCTCCGTCGGCCAGCACGACCGGCTTGCCGTCCTTGTCGAGATCGGTGGTGGAACCGTTCCAACCCAGCGGCAAGGTGCCCGCCGCCTGTGCGCCCAGGTCGATGGAATGGACTTCCTTGCCATCCTTGTAGATGATGACCTTGACCTTGTCAGCTGGCGTGGCCAGGTCCACGCCCAGCAGCGCGGCGCTCTTGCTCAGGTTGATGTCCTTGCCCGCCGTTAATACGCCGTGGCCGATGATGTTGGCCGCCTGCATGGATTCGGCTTGCTGGTAGCTGGCTTTCAAGCTTTCCACGGTGGTATTGAGCTTGTTGACGCCGGTTACCGTGGACAGTTGCGCCAGCTGGCTCGTCAATTGCGCATTGTCCAGCGGATTCATCGGATCCTGGTTTTTCAGCTGCGTGACCAGCAGGGTGAGAAATTTGTTCGTTTCCGCTTCGACGCTGCCTGCAGCGGCCGTCGTCTTCTTCGGATTCATCGTCGCCATCAGGTCGGTGGTGACGGAGGTGTTCGTGTCGATGGTTGCCATAATGATCAGTCAGCCTTATTGGCCGAGGGTAAGGGTTTTCAGGAGCAGCGACTTGGCCGCGTTCATGGTTTCCACGTTGGTCTGGTACGAGCGCGAGGCCGACAGCATGTTGACCATCTCGTCGACCGTATTCACGTTGGGCATGGTGACGTAGCCCTTCTCGTCGGCCAGCGGATTCTTCGGGTCGTAGACCAGCTTCATCGGCGACGGGTCTTCGATCACCTTCTGCACCTTGACGGCCGTGGCGCCGTTGGCCATGGGCACGGCTTCAAATACCACCTGCTTGGCGCGGTAGGCTTCGCCCGTGGCGCTGGTGGCGCTGTCGGCATTGGCCAGGTTGCTGGCCACCGTGTTCAGGCGCTGCGCCTGGGCGCTCATGGCTGAACCGGAAACATTGAAGATATTAAATAGCGACATGATTATTGTCCTCCCTGGATGGCCGTCAGCATGCCCTTGATCTGCGAGTTGAGGAAGGTCACGGCCGCCTCGTAGCGGATGGCATTGTCGGCAAAGGCGTTGCGCTCGAGATCCATGTCCACCGTATTGCCATCGACGGCGCCCTGGGCCGGCGCGCGGTACAGCAGCGGCGTGCCGTCGGCCAGGGTCTCGACCTTGCCGCCCGTGCTACTCCCTGCGGCTGCGGCCACGCCCTTGCCCGGCATATGTTGCGGCGCCGTGCCTTTCAGGGCCGGCGGCACACCGTCCTTGCGCGCCATAGCGCCTTTCAGGGCGGCGGCAAAATCGACATCGCGCGCCTTGTAGTTAGGCGTGTCGGCATTGGCGATATTCGAGGCGAGCAATTCCTGGCGCGTCGAGCGCAGGCTCAGCGCCGTCTCGTTGAAGCGCATGTAATCGTCGAGTTTCCCTATCATGTCAGGCTCCGGAAAGATCTGCCACTGGCGCCCGAGATGGCGGAAGGATGGCGGATTAGTGATGACAGGAAACATAGTAAGGTGCCCACCAGCAAGACCATCGCCGGATCAGACCATACTTTTACCCCTTAATCGGCGCTTCGAACGGGGCGGCGCGCACTATCATGGCACTATTCCAGAGGCCTATCACCATGAAAACACCGCTCGCTTTCTTCTTCGCTTTTGCCGCCCTGCCACTGCTGGCCCAGGCGCAAAACGCCGGCCGGCAGACGCCGGAAGCGCTGCGCAACAGCGTGGAACAATTCCTGCAAGTCCAAAGCAACGGCTTACCGGGCAAGGTCACCGTCACCGTCGGCGCCGTCGATCCGCGCCTGAACCTGGCAGCCTGTCCCGCGCCGCAGGCGTTCATGGCGCCAGGCGCGCGGGCCTGGGGCAAGACCACCGTGGGCGTGCGCTGCACGGCGCCAAGCAACTGGACTATTTATTTGCAGGCCAACGTGGCCGTCGTCGGCGACTACGTGGCCAGCGCCGTGCCGCTGGCGCAAGGGCAAGCCATCGACGCCAGCCAGCTGGTGACGATGCAGGGCGACTTGGCCGCATTGCCGGCAGGCATCGCCACCGACATGGCCCAGGTGGTGGGCGCCAGCACGAATATTTCCTTGCCACCCGGCACGCCGATGCGCCTCGACACCCTGCGCCGCAAGCCGGTGGTGATGCAAGGCCAGCTGGTGCGCGTCGTCTCCAGTGGCAACGGTTTCCAGGTGGCATCAGAAGGACGCGCCATCGGCAGCGCCGGCGATGGCCAGACGGTACATGTACGCACGCAGAGCGGCCAGCAGATCAGCGGCGTGGCGCGCGCAGGCGGCTTGGTGGAGGTGGCGTTTTAAACACGGATGGACAGCGATATTGTGGTCTGGCGCACTAAAGTTTCGGCAGAAGGTGCCGATAATGACACATATCCCGGAGTTTTTTGACTTCGACCAGACGAGGATCACGCTGTGAAAATTACCGACAACACCATTAAAAGCAATCCCGGCCTGCCGGTGGCGCCCGCGAACACCTCCGGCGCCCGGAATGCCGAGAAAGCCCAGGCAACACCGACGACGTCGGACAATGTACGCCTGTCGCCGCAAGGACAGGCATTAGCGGCCAGTGCAACTGCCGGCAGCGGCGCCGTGTTCGACACGAAAAAAGTCGAACGCATCAAGCTCGCGATCGCCGACGGCCAGTTCCAGGTCAACTCAGAAAAAGTGGCGGACGGTCTCCTCGACACGGTCAAGGACTTGCTGCACTCACGAAATAGATAGGTTCCCTCATGCAATCAGTGACTCCGTTTTCCAGCCTGCGCGACGAGCAACAGCTCATGACCACATTGCTGGCATTGATGAAAGAAGAACAGCGGCATCTGGTTGCGGCTGACATCGATGCAATCACGGAGCTCACGGCGCGCAAGACGGCACTGGTAGGACAATTGAGCCAGCTGGCGGCGCAACGTCACCAGGCGCTGGCGGCAGCGGGCTTCATGGCCGCCGAAGCAGGCATGGAAGACTGGCTGGTCGGCGCCGGCGAAGCGGAAGCGGCGTCCCTGTGGAAAGCCCTGCTCGAGACGACGCGCGAAGCCAAGGAACAAAACCGGCTGAACAGCCTGCTCGTCAACAAGCACATGCTGCACACGCAAGGCGCCCTGAACGCCATGCGCCCTCCGGCACAAAGCGGCAATTTCTACGGCCCCAGCGGCCAAGCGACGACAAACACGGCCAGCCGGCGCGTCGTCATCGGCTAAATTCCCCTGAGTTAACAGCAATCCCCGGCAAGGCGCAGCGGCCTTGCCTGCTCAACCGTGCGCGGGACGCCCCGCATGCTGGCGATATTTCGCCACGATGGCTTGCGCCCTGGCGCTGGCGGCAGCTTGCTGCGCCGGCGTCAGTTCCGCCTGCAGCCAGTGCCAGTATTCATCCTGATACGGATTGGTGACGCCGGGCGCCAGCATATCGTCGTAGACCTGGCGCAGGGCCAGCAGGTAGCCATACGCTTGCGGCGCGTCTTTCTGCACCACGTCGCCATCGCGCAGATACGCCATCATCAGGGTAGACACGCTGGTTAGTTCCGCTGCGTCCGCCTGCGCCGTCAGCTGGTCGATGGCTTGCCGCTTCCATGCCTGCACCAGCGGATCGTCGGGACGGTTGCGCAGCGCACTGCGGTCACCGAACGGCCCTTCCGACAAGAACAGGGTGGCGGCGCCCGGCACGCCCGCCTTCGCGGCGGCGGCCAGGTAACCGATGCGATCCTCGCGCTGGCGCTGCGTCAGGCCCGCACACAGCTGCTGCTGGGCGGCTTTTTCTTCCACCGTCATCTCGCGTCCCAGCTCGAACTCCATCCCCGGCAAGCGGCTTTCGCGCTGGAAGACGATGCAGTCGTCGAGCAGGTTGAAGGCCGCATACGCATCTTCCGGCTTGCCGCTGGCCCCCAGGCGTTCGAGCCGCTGCGCGAGGGTCACGGGAATGGGTACGGCATCGGCGACGGGGGTGGCATCGATAGTCAAATACGACGCCAGGCTGCGTCCCGCCGGCGCGCCGGCGGCAGGGACACCCGCTTGCGGCGCGCCGCCGTCGGGCGCGGACCAGTACGCGAGCGCCAGCACTGCCGCGATGGCGGCGGCAAGGGCGATACCGGTCAGTTTGCTATTCATCATCAGGTGCCGCGCATGGATGGGAAACGCACGTTACCACAGGCGCACGGCAGCGCGCCGCACGCCTCCACACTCTCAGCCGCCGGCTTTTTTCGGCTGGTGGCCCAGCTTGAGCAGCGCGGCCATCACCGTCTCGACATGGTCGCCCTGCACTTCGATCACACCATCCTTGACCGTGCCGCCCGAACCGCACTGCGTGCGCAACTGCTTGCCCAGCAAGGCCAGCGCGATGGCGTCCAGCGGCAAGCCATTGACCACGGTGACGCTCTTGCCGCCGCGGCCCTTGGTCTGGCGCGATACGCGCACCACGCCATCGCCCGCGGTTGCCGCCTTGGCTTGCGCCTTGCACGCGCATTGCGCCAGCGGCTGGCGGCAGGCGGGACACATGCGGCCCGTTTCGGTGGAGTAGACGAGACCGCCCAGGGAACTGCTTTTCATGATGGAGAGATAAAAAGGGAGAAGGCGCGATTGTACCAAGCGGGACGGGAATCAATCCCCCGCCCCATCCGGCAGCGCGCCAGGCGCCGTATTAACGCAAGGTGACGAATACGGGATTCGAATAGAACCACAGGCTGCGGTAATTGCGGTCGTTGATGTCATTGAAACGCTGGGTGCTGTCCGTCGTGCCCGTACGCTGGTCGGCCAGCGGCTCGCCGCCCTGCGTCAGGCCGGCGACATCGGTCCCCAGATTGGTGCCGCGCAGGCGGAAATACTGGTTCTTCGTCGCCGTCGTTTCGTAGCTCACGCTGTAGTAGCCATCGGCCCCGGCTTTCCAGTCCGCGCTGGTGAAGCGCTTGAGCACCCGCGTGCTGGCATTGGCGGCAACGTTGTAGGCCGGCGTACCCGCCGCCGCCTTCGCGCCCACATCGCCGACGATCAGATCGACATGGTCGACCACGGGCTTGACGTTGGCGGCCACGCCGCTATCGACGGGCTTTTCGTAGTTGTTTTTGGCCGGGCTCCTGAAGCGGATGGTAATGGTGACTTTATCGCCGTTGCCGACTTTCAGCTCCCCACCCATCTCCTTGCGGTCGTCCTTGCTGGCCAGGTTGAAGTCCAGCGCGTTGATCAGGTCGCCGTAAGTGGAAAACATCTTGCCCGAACGCAAACCGGCCAACAAATCTTTCGCCAGCGGCGCGCCTTGCGCACTGTTGAACACATAGTTCTTTGCATACTCGCCGGGGAAATAGCCGCTGCTGTTGCCGCCGACGATCTTGAAGTGGGTATCCGAATCGGTCAGGTTCCAGATGCGGCGCCCCTCGCCCAGCAACGCATCCCATGGCCCGCCCAGCTTGGCGACGACGTAATCGACGCCCCCATACACGCGCAGCAGCGCATTGTCGTCCGTATAGGCTGCCGTGTAGCCGCCGCGGTCCGGTTCCATCTGGTTGCCGACCATGCCTTCGATGGCGAACATGATGTTGGGGGCGGCATCGTTAAAGGCACGCAAGTCGGCGATGCTGTAACTGCCCTTGTTGCGCGACGGATGGTTGATGACGGCGTAGCTGGTCTCCGGATAGTTCTGCTTGAGCCAGTTGATGGCTTGCAGCGCATCGGCAGCCGTCTTGTTATAGCGGGTTTCGCCATGTTTGGCTTTCCATGCCGCCACATCGGCAGCGTCAAACATGCTGGCGTCGCGCGTGGTGAACAGGTACTCGAACTCCTTCATGCCCCTGGTGCTGGCACTGAGCTTGTCCGCGCCCTCGAACATGCCTACGCCGATGTGATCGTGGGTCGGCATGTCCCACTCGAAGCCGGAAAAGATCAGCTTGTCGGCGTAGGTACCGGCCGCCTGCAAGGCCTGCACGCGTGGAATTTCATAGCGCTCGGCGCCGATGGACATCGGGATGGGCGCCGGCAGCGGCGCGCCCAGTGCGTCGCGCGTGGAGACGCGCAAATGGTTGGACAGCGCCATCCAGTCGAGGCCGTAGCTGCCGAAGGCCTTGGCCAGTACCTTGTCCAGCGTCTGGCTGACATCGGCGTCGGCCGATTGGGTGGTGTGGGTATGCAGGTCGCCGGCGATCCAGCGGCCAGTGGGGAGCGGTGGCACGCTGCTGGACGGGTCGCTATCGCCGCCGCAAGCGGCGACGCTCAACAGGATGGCGATAGCCGAAGGAAGCAACATTCTGGAGTAAGACATGGGATAAACCTGGAAGCTGAAAAGAAGTGCGACAGCCTAGCATTCCAGTATGACCAGCGAATGACACGCGCCAAGGCGCAGGCGCACTGGCGCCGCCCTGGAAACGCGCCTAGTTGGCCGGCGGTGCCGTCGGCACTTCCGTCACCGTTTCGGGGATGCCGGACAAAATCGTCACGGCGACCCGGCGGTTGCGCGCGCGCCCTTCCGGCGTGGCGTTCGGCGCCACGGGGATGTTGTCGGCGTGGCCCACGGCCGTCAGGCGCGACGCCTTGACGCCGCTGGCGATGAACAGGCGCACCACGGCGCTCGCGCGCGCGGCCGACAATTCCCAGTTCGAGGCAAAATTGGAATTGCTGATCGGCTGCACATCCGTATGCCCTTCCACCTGCACGTCGTGCGTGTCATCCTTGAGCAGCACGGCCACGGCGCGCAGGGCCTGGTCCGATTCGGCCGTCAGGCGCGCCGCGCCCGGGTCGAACAGCACGCTGGCATTGATTTCCACGCTCACGCCGCGGCTCGTCTGCGTGACCCGCACTTTGCCTTCCTTGACCAGCGGCGCCAGGGTCGACGTGAGGTCTTGCGCCAGACGCGTCATATGCTCGCGCTCGCGGCGGATGGCTTCCGTGCGGCGTTTCAGTGCGGGGTTCGGCAAAGGAATCGCCTGCGGCGCTTCCATGATGATGGGCGGCGCGCCCTTTTCCAGGCTGAAGGCCTGGCCGATGGCGTTCTGGAAGACGCGGTATTTACCCTCGTTGACTTGCGAAATCGCATACATCACGACAAAGAAGGCGAACAGCAAGGTAATGAAGTCGGCATACGAGATCAGCCAGCGGTCCTGGTTGTCCGGTTCCTCGTCATACTTCCTGCGCGCGCGCCGCATCATGGTCAATGCTCGTGCAGCAGGCTGGAAACGCGCTCTTCGATGATGCGCGTATGGTCGCCCGTGGCGATGTCGTACAGTACGGCGGCCGTGATTTCGTACTGCAGCACCCTGCGCGTGACGATGGCCTTAAGTTTGTTCGCTACCGGCAGGAACAGCAGATTGGCCAGGCCCACGCCGTAGATGGTGGAGACAAACGCCACGGCGATGCCGCTGCCTAATTTACTTGGGTCGGTGAGGTTTTCCATCACATGGATCAGGCCCAGCACGGCGCCCAGAATACCGATGGTGGGCGAATAGCCGGCCGCCGATTCCCACACCTTGACAGCCTGGCGCTCGGCCATTTCGTAGGCGGAAATTTCCACGTCGAGCAGCTGGCGCAGCTTGTCGGGCGCGATGCCGTCGACGATCATCCTCAAGCCCTTGGCATTGAAGCGGTCGGCCGTGTTTTCCATCAGGCGCTCGAGCGCCAGCGGGCCGTCGCGGCGCGCCGTCAAACTCCATTGCCCGATGTCGCGCGCCAGCGCGGCACGCGTATCGGCTGGAGGCAGGAAGACCCAGCGCAGCATTTCCAGGCCGCGCACGAAGGTGCGCAGCCGCGTTTGCAGCAGCACGGCGCCGAAGGTGCCGACGATGACGATGGCAAAGGCGGCCGGCTGCAGCAGGGAGGCCATCTTGCCGCCTTCCAGTGCCTGGCCGACCAGCAGGCCCGCCAGCGCCAGCGCCAGCCCGATTACGCTGGACCAGTCCACGCCAGCTCCCTCAAGGTTGCGCGCAGGCGCGCGACGGCCTGGGTATGCAGCTGCGAGACGCGCGATTCGGACACGCCCATCACCGCGCCGATCTCCTTCAGGTTCAGCTCTTCTTCGTAATACAGGCCCATGAGTATTTTCTCGCGTGGCGGCAGCGCGTCGATGGCATCGATCACGGATTGCCGGAAATCGGTATCGAGCAGGGAACGCAAGGGGTCGCTGTCCTCGTCCACGCAATGGCGGTCGAGGAAGCTGTCATTGCCGTCCGGGTCATGAAAGTCTTCGTAGTACAGCAGTTGGTGGCCGCCGCCATCGCCCAGCATTTCCTGGTAGTCGACCAGCGACATTTTCAGCAGCTTCGCCACTTCCGACTCCGTCGGCGGATGGCCCAGGCGCTGCTGCAAGGTGCTCATCGCCTCCTCGATCTTGCGCATGTTCTGGCGCATGCTGCGCGGCAGCCAGTCGCTGGTGCGCAATTCATCGAGCATGGCGCCGCGGATGCGCAGCACGGCATACGTCTCGAACTGCGCGCCATGCGTCTCTTCATAGCGGCTAATGGCATCGAGCAGGCCGATCATGCCGGCCTGGATCAGGTCATCGACCTCGACCGAAGGCGGCAATTTCGCCTTCATATGGTGCGCCAGACGCTTCACCAGCGGAATGTGCTCCGTCAGCAAATAGTCCTTGTTCGATTTCCCTTTGACCGTGTACATAGGCTGCTTATTGTTTTCTCGTCTTTTATCTGGTGCTACGGTTGGTTTCAGGCGCTGAACTGATGCAGGCTCCCCGTCTGGTACAAGGTGCCGCCGAGCACCGGCGGCGCCGAACGGGCCAGCCGCTCGGCCAGTCCGCGAAACGCCACCGAGGCTCCCGCCAGCGGAAAGGCATCGACCACGCTGCGGCCCAACCGCGCTGCGCGGTGCAGATACTCATCTGCAGGCACCGACCCCATCGAGGTCAGCTTCACGGCCAGATAGCGGCTTGCCGCCTGCGCCATATTATCGTATACCACTTTTGCTTCAGATTCGGAAGCGCCCGTGACGAGAATGCCGAAGGGACGGCGTCCCAGTTCCTGGCTCAGGCGCTTGATCAGGCAGTACGCCGCCTTGATCGAGGTGGCGCTGGTCGAGACCTGCACGACGATATCGGACGAAGCCATCAGCGGCACGGGGAAGCAATCGCCCTCGTCTGCCACGACGCCGTCGACCAGCACGATGCCGCTCTGGCGCGCCAGCACTTCGAAGGTCTTGCCCAGGCGACGCAGTTCGTCCTCGCCCGCATAGTCCATGCTGTCCATCAGGTGGTTGCGCGCGCCCAGGCTGGCCACACCAAAACCTTGCGGTACCTGGTGGATGACCTGGTTCAAGCCGCACTGCTGGCGCGCCACGTCGCGCAGGCTGGCGCCGTGCGCCAGTCCCAGGCGCGCAGCCACGCCATCGCTGCCGCCGCTGGCGTCGAGCAGCAGCACGTCATTGCCGCCGTAGACCAGCGAGGCGCCCAGGTTGACCAGCATGGCGCCCTTGTCGTCCTGCGGCGTGGCGGATAAAAATGTCATGACGCGCGGCTGCGGGCCGGCCAGCATGCGGCGCAAGCCTTCGGCCTGGTCGAAATCGAAATTAGCCAAGGCGCACCCCGCGCGCTTCATTGTTGCGGGCGGCCGCCTGCGCCATCAGGAGCGGCAGTTCGGCATCGGAAAACTGCGTGGCCGCCGCATCGCGCTTGAGCTTGAAGGCGCGGTCGATCAGGTAGCCGCGGTCGGCCAGGTACAGGTCTTCCGGCACGCGCTGGCCATTCGACACATAAAACAGGTTCAGTTTCTGGCGGATCACCACGTCGAGCACATTGCCGATCGACGCCGCTTCATCGAGCTTGGTCATGATGCAGCCGGCCAGGCCGCTGCCCTGATAGGCGCGCACCACTTCGTTGAGGGTTTCCTGGGTCGCCGTGGAATTCAGGCACAGCAGGCGTTTCACATCGGCGCCGGCGCCCGACAGCATGGCTACCTGTTCCGTCACCATCTGGTCGCGCTGGCTCACGCCCACCGTATCGATCAGCACCGTATGCTTGTTCTTCAATTCCTTCAGGGCGATGCGCAAATCCGCTTCATCCTTCACCGAATGCACCATCACGCCGAGGATCTTGCCATAGATGCGCAGCTGTTCGTGCGCGCCGATACGATAGGCATCCGTGGTGATCAGGGCCAGCTTTTCCGGACCGTGGCGCATCACGCAGCGGGCCGCCAGCTTGGCCGTGCTGGTGGTCTTGCCGACGCCGGTCGGGCCGACCAGGGCAAACACGCCGCCCTGCTCCAGCATGGCGTCTTCATTGGCCACCGTATTCAGGTTGCGGCTCAGGACAGTCTTGATCCAGCGCATGCTTTGCGCGCCATCGAGGCCGGCCGGCAGCTTGTCGATCAGGTAGCGCGCCAGGCTGGCGGAAAAACCGGCCGCCAGCATTTCGCGCAGCACGACGGCTTTTTGCGGCTCGCGCTGCTGCGTCGAACCCCAGGAGATTTCCGCCAGCTGGGTTTCCATCATGCCGCGCATGGCACGGATTTCATTCATCATGCCGCTCATCTCGGCGGCGGCGTTCTCTTTGACGTGCGCCAGCGCGCTGGCCATCATCTGCTGCATGCGGGCCATGTCCACTGGCTCGCCGGCTGCCTGGCGCGGTGCGGCAGGACGTGGCGCAGCCGGGCGCTGGGCCGGGACGGCCGGACGCTGCGGCGTGGCGAACTGGGTCTGCAACTGGGGACGGGGCTGGGCCATTTCGGACGCGGCCGGCGGCGAGGCCAGCGAAGCGGCATCGTCATTGGCCAGCGCGAGGATTTCCACCACGCCATCGGCCTGGCGGTTCGACAGGATCACGGCATCGGGGCCCAGCGCCTCGCGCACCTTGCGCAGCGCATCGCGCGACGAGGCGCCCGTAAATTTCTTCACATTCATGACCGGCCTCCCAAGGCGGGGGTGGCGCAATATTGGCTGAACTGTGTGACCATCGTCGACTCCTGTTGCTTGGATGCTGTCTTCCACATGGACACAGATCACCCGGACAGTTTCCATTATTAGCGATGCTTGCAGGAAACGATCGAAGGAACAGGACGGGAAAGTACCCGTTATTCAGTTTGCCGGGAGGAAATTGATGTTTATTTGACCAAAAGCAAGGGCCGGGAGGCTGGGGTCAGACCCCCACCGACGCTAACGCAAAGCTCGGCGCTAACGCTGGCGGGGGTCTGACCCCGATGCTAACAATGCCAACTACTGCGCGCCCACCAGACTGGTGACGCGAATCGTCTTGGTTTCCGGCACTTCCGCATGCGACAGCACTTTGAGCTGCGGCAAGGCGCGGCGCAGGAAACGCGACAGCAAGGCGCGCAGCGGCGCCGGCACCAGCAGCACCGGCGTCAGGCCCAGCGCTTCCTGCTGCTGAGCAGCCAGGCCTGCCTGGTGCGCGATGGTGTCGGCCAGGCCCGGCTCGATGCCCGCGCCATCGCCGCCATTGCCCATGGCTTGCATCAGCAGGCGTTCCAGGCGGCTGTCGAGCGTCATCACGGACAGTTCGGCCGCGCCGGGGAACAATTGCTGCACGATGGCGCGGCCCAGGGCCACGCGCACCAGCGCCGTCAGGTCGTTGGGGTCTTGCGTGCTGACCGTATGCTCGGCCAGGGTTTCGATGATGGTGCGCATGTCGCGGATATGCACGCCCTCGGCCAGCAGGTTCTGCAACACCTTTTGCAGGGTCGACAGGGACAGCATCTTCGGCACCAGGTCTTCCACCAGGCGCGGCGCATCCTTGCCCAGGTGGTCGAGCAGGGACTGCACTTCCGCGCGGCCCAGCAGCTCGGAAGCGTGCGAAGTGATCAGGTGGTTCAAGTGCGTGGCGACCACGGTGCCCGCATCGACCACCGTGTAACCCATCGATTGCGCCTGGTCGCGCAAGCTGGCGTCGATCCAGGTGGCGGGCAAGCCGAAGGCGGGGTCGTTCGTGGCCAGGCCCGGCAAGGTGCCACTGGCCATGCCCGGATTGATGGCCAGGAACTGGCCGTTGAACGCTTCGCCCACGCCCACTTCCACGCCCTTGAGGGTGATGCGGTAGGCGGACGGCTTGAGTTCCAGGTTGTCGCGGATATGCACGGGCGGCGCCAGGAAACCCACTTCCTGGGCGAATTTCTTGCGGATGCCCTTGATGCGCTTGAGCAATTCCCCACCCTGCGTCTTGTCGACCAGCGGGATCAAGCGGTAGCCCACTTCCAGGCCCAGCGTATCGACGGGCATGATGTCTTGCCAGCTGGCTTCTTCCTGCTCGGGTGCCACGGTCGCTTGCGGCACTTCGGCCGGCTTTTCGGCCGCCTCTTTTTCCTGCGTGCGTTTCTTGCTGATCAAATAGGCGGACCCGGCCAGCAGCGAGGCCAGCAGGATGAAGACCATGTTCGGCATGCCGGGAATCAGGCCCATGCCGCCGATGATGCCGGCGGTAATATACAGTACTTGCGGTTTCGCAAACAGCTGCCCCACCAGCTGGGTGCCGATGTCCTGCTCGCTGGCCACGCGCGAGACGACGATACCGGCCGCCGTGGAAATGATCAGCGAAGGAATCTGCGCCACCAGGCCATCACCGATGGCCAGCAAGGTGTAGTTCTTGAGCGCATCGGCAAAGCCCATGTCATGCTGCAGCAAGCCCACCAGCAAGCCGCCGACGATGTTGATGACGGTAACCATGATGCCGGCGATGGCGTCGCCGCGCACGTATTTGCTGGCGCCGTCCATGGCGCCATAGAATTCCGCTTCCTGCGCCACTTCCGTGCGGCGGCGGCGCGCTTCGTCTTCGCCGATCAAGCCGGCGTTCAGGTCGGCATCGATGGCCATCTGTTTACCGGGCATCGCGTCCAGCGCGAAACGGGCGCCCACCTCGGCGATACGGCCCGCACCCTTGGTCACGACGGTAAAGTTGATGATCGTCAAAATAATGAAGACCACGATACCGACCGTGTAGTTGCCGCCGATCAGGAAGTGACCGAACGCTTCAATCACTTTACCGGCCGCGTCGGCGCCCGTATGGCCTTCCGTCAGCACCACGCGCGTGGACGCCACGTTCAGCGACAGGCGCAGCATGGTCGACACCAGCAGGATGGTCGGGAACGCCATGAAGTCGAGTGGCTTGACCGTGTACAGCGCCGTCAGCAGCACGATGATGGACAGCGCAATATTGAAACTGAAGAAAATATCGAGGATGAAGGCGGGCAGCGGCAACACCATCATCGCCAGCAGCATGATGATGATGATCGGCGCGGCGAGGCCCTTGCTGGCGTTGTTGCTCATTCCGCTGAGCCAGGCTGGCAATCTCAGGCCGTTCATGGTGTACTTCCTTTATTCTTGTCTGCCGCGCCGGCTGCGGGCGGGGTCTGCGATGCGGGGTTCTGCGGATCGAGCTCGGGCGGCACGTCCAGTTTCTTCGGCTTGTCGGGGCGATCGCCATGGCCGTTGCCATAGCTGCGCAGCTGGAACACATACGCCAGCACTTCGGCCACGGCGCCGTACAGCGCCTCGGGAATCTCGTCGCCGATGTCCGTGTGCTTGTACAGCGCGCGCGCCAGGGCCGGCGCTTCCAGGATGGCAACCTTGTGCTCGCCCGCCAGTTCGCGGATCTTCGCCGCCACCTCGTCGATACCCTTGGCCACCACCTGCGGCGCACCGCGCGAATTCTCGCCATACTTCAGCGCCACCGCGTAGTGGGTAGGATTGGTCACCACCACGTCAGCCGTCGGCACGTCGGCCATCATGCGGCGGCGCGACATTTCATGTTGCATCTGGCGTATCTTCGCCTTGATCTGCGGATTGCCGTCCGACTCCTTCGACTCTTGCTTGACTTCCTGTAAGGACATCTTCATCTTGTTGGCGTAGTGCCACATCTGGTAGGGACCGTCGATGGCGGCGATCAGGCCCAGCGCGCCGACGATCAGCAGGAAGGCCGTGATCAGCAGGCTGATCACATGCGCCGAGCCGGAGCGCAAGGACTCGACCGACAAGCCCAGCACGGCGTCCTTTTGATGCTGCATCACCATCCAGGCGACGACGCCGACGACGAGGGTCTTGGCGATGGCCTTGAGCAATTCCACCAGCGCATTCTTCGAAAACATATTGCCCAGGCCGCGAATCGGGTTGAGCTTGCCAAAATTGGGGGTGAACGCCTTGGAACTGAACAGCCAGCCGCCCACCAGCACGGGCGAGGCCAGGGCGACGAGCATGATGGCCAGCGCGTACGGCAGGCAAGTCAGCAAGACCGAGCCCACGTCGTAGCCGATGCGCAACATCATCGCGTCGGGATTGAGTATCTGCTCCCGGTCCAGGGTCAGCCCGGAAACCATGACGGCCGTCAGCCGCCGCACGATGGCGTCGCCGGCAAACCACAGGCAGCAGCCGGACGCCATCAACACCGTAAACGTTGCCACTTCACGCGATCGCGGAACGTCGCCTTCCTCACGCGCCTGCTCGAGGCGCTTCGGTGACGCGGCTTCGGTCTTTTCTGCGTCGCTGTCTTCCGACATCAATCAACTCCGGTGAAGTCCTGCAGCCTGGTTAGGCGCAATACGGACTGGGCATGACGCATTATCGGTTCAATTAGCGCAACACCATCAAGGGAAAAGGAGGGCGAATCCCCTGCTTTTCCTTTGCTCCCCAGTAACCTTAGCGGGACTTGCGCGCTTCAGCCTGTTTCACCGTCTGTTCTATCGCGCCAAACAGCGACTTGCCATCGTCACCCAGCATTTCCAGACGAACAACATCGCCAAACAGCAAATAAGGCGTACTGGCGACGCCATCGGCGATCATCTCCTGGTTACGTCGCTCAACGATACTAGAAAAACCCTTTTTGACTTCCTTGTTGGCGACCCCGCCCGCGCTGACCACGCTGCCGGCGCGCGCGTTGCGCGTCTGGCACAGATGGGCCAGCAATTGCGGATAATTAAACGCCATGTCGGCGCCCGCGTGGGGCTGGCCCGTCAACTTGCCGTTCAGGCTGCAGCGCAGGGCGTAATGCACCTTGCCGCCACGCCAGGCGTCGCCCAGCTCATCGGGCGTGATGACCACGGGTGAGCAGGCCATGGCCGGCTTCGCTTGCAGGAAACCGTAGCCGCCCGCTTGTTCGTCGGGCGCCAGGTTGCGCAGGGTAATGTCGTTGACCAGCATCAACAGCTTGATGTTCAGGTGCGCCTGGTCCGGCGTCGAGCCCATGGCCACGTCGTCCGTGATGGCGGCGATGCCGGCTTCGTAATCGATGCCCCACTGCTCGTGCGCCAAGGTGATGTCATCGTGGGCGCCGAGGAAATCGTCGCTGGCGCCCTGGTACATCCGCGGAGAGTCGCGCAGATTGGCGGGCGCCTCGGTTCCCGCTGCCTTGCAAGCCCGCTCGATCTGCTGCAGGTAGGATGCGCCGGCCACGCGCAGGCTGCTGCGCGGCAAGGGCGCCATGCAGTTGGCGGGGTCGAACTCGAAGGCGCGATGGCCGCGGCCGCTATTGATGGTCTGGTACAGCAAATCCAGCTGGGGCGCGATGAAACTCCAGTCGTCGAGCGCCTTTTGCAAAGTCGAGGCAATACCATCGGCCAGATGGGCCGTTTTCAAGTCGCGCGAGACGACAGCCAGCTGGCCGTCGCGCGTGCCATCTTTCAGGGTAGCTAATTTCATGTGGAGGAAACTTCGTCAGATGCAGGCAATTAGGGACTAAAGACGCCAAAAAGCCGGGACATTCCCGGCTTTGGCAATCAGGAGGGATTTACGCCAGCAGCGCGATCTGCTCTGGCGTGAGGTAGCACCACTCGCCTTCGTCGATGCCCAGCGACTCCAGGGTCAGGCTGCCGATGGCGGAACGGTGCAGCGCGCTGCAATGGTTGCCGGCGGCGGCCAGCATGCGCTTGACCTGGTGGTACTTGCCTTGCTCGAGCACGATTTCCAGCTGGAATTCTCCGCGCTTGACGCAGACCAGGGCTGCCAGCGGGGCGGGCTCATCGTGCAATTGTACGCCAGCCAGTAGCTGCGCCACCAGTTCATCGGTCACGGGCTCTTGCGTGGTGGCCTGGTAAATCTTTGGAACATGACGCTTCGGCGACGATTGTGCATGGATAAATGGGCCATCGTCGGACATCAGCAGCATGCCGGTCGTGTCGTGGTCGAGCCGGCCGACGGGCTGGACTTCGCGCCAGGTGAACTGTTCCGGCAGCAGGGTCAGCACGCCAGGGTGATGGCTGGGCTTGCGCGAGCATTCGAAGTTGGCGGGCTTGTTCAGCGCCAGGTACAGGTGCGCGCGGTACACCCACTCTTCGTCAAAAACGTGCAGCACCAGGCCTTCGGTTTCGACGGTGGTGCGGTAATTGGTCTGGGTGACGCCATCGATGACGACATCGCCATCTTCGATGAGGGAACGACAATATTTACGGGTGCCAAAACCCTGCGATTGCAGGATGCGGTCTAGGGATAATTTACTCATGGGCGTGACTTTACCAGAAGCGGCTGGCAGCGTGAAGCGGCGCCGCGCGCCGCCTGCGCCAGGCCACGGACCGCGCACCAGCCTTGCGCACGCACAGATACGCCGAAGTACAAGGTGAGATTTCGATATAAATGGCCAATTCCTTTGAGATATGTCAAGCGCTCGGAATATCGCATTGATAGACTGAAATTTCGTTAGGAATCCGCCTAATGTACTTTAGGAATTGTGGCAGTCGCCACGCCATCATAAGGACATCGTATGAAGCATACCGACACCATCGCCTTAGAAGGCAGCATCACCGACATGCGCCAGCGCATCGCCGCAGAACAGGCGGCCATGCACAAGGTCAGACTCGGTGTGGCGCGCTGGCGCAATGCCCCTGCACCGCAGGACGCAGTTGCGTCGCCATTGCCAGCCAGCCAAACGCACTGGCATGCCGAGACGCAATGCCATTTCATGTGCTGGCTGGAACTGGGTGGCTTTGCGCACGCGGATGCGGCAAGCGAAAACGTGGCCGCGCCCGTGACAACGAACTTACAATACGGTACCAGCACAGCAACGGCGCCGGCCCGGCAGGCAAGCGCTACCCCCCTGCCCGCGCACTGCAACGGCTGCGCCGCCTGAGCGCGCCGCCATCGGACCAGCCATGCCCCGCCCTCGCATGCCTATCTTGCCAGCCCGCCCAGACAACGCAGCAAGCACCCGTGACGCCAGCACATCCATGACGGACGACGCACAAAAGGAAACGGCGGCATTGCGCCGCCGTTCCCAAGCCCCATCGGGACTTTAGTGAGGAATGTAAATTCACTCAAAACCACATCTGCGATGCGGCGAGTAGTTCCAAGACCTGCCAATCAAGTTAGTACTGACAACATAATTGATATATCGCCCCTCCTTGAAAAGAACTACGCTTTCACTATAGCCCAAGCAGCCCCATTTTCAAGCCAAAATACCACCTTATTGAAAATCATTCTCGACTGGCTTGCCTGCCAGCCAAGAGTGATGTCCTCAGCGCAACGCCGGTTGTGACTGCTGCACGGCCGCCTTCATCGCCCCCGCGCCCATGGCTGCGCCAAACTTCTTCAGCACCCGTTCCGGCAAGCCTTCATGCTGCGTGTAGTCGACGATGTCTTCCGCCTTGACGACGTCGCGCGCCACGCTGTCGACCGTGCCAAAATCGTCGGCCAGACCCATTTCCACGGCTTTCGCACCCGTCCAGTACAGGCCGGAGAAGGTATCGGCCGTTTCCTTCAGGCGCTTGCCCCGTCCCGTGCGCACGACGTCGATGAATTGCTGGTGGATTTCATTGAGCATGCCTTGCGCATATGCCTTGTGTTTTTCCGTCAGGGGGCTGAACGGGTCCATGAAGCCCTTGTTCTCGCCCGCCGTCAGCAAACGGCGCTCGACGCCAACCTTTTCCATCACGCCCGTGAAGCCGAAGCCATCCATCAGCACGCCGATCGAGCCGACCACGCTAGCCTTGTTGACGTAGATGCGGTCGGCAGCGGCGGCGATGTAATAGCCGCCCGAAGCGCACATTTCATCGACCACCACATATAAAGGCTTGTCCGGATAGCCCTTGCGCAGGCGCTGCATCTCGTCAACGATCATGCCGGCCTGCACGGGACTGCCGCCCGGACTATTAATGTGCAGCACTACGGCCACCGAACCGCTGTCGGAAAACGCCTTGTCCAGCGCGGGGATGACGACGGCGGCCGAGCCGCTGCCTTCGGACTCGATGGCGCCGCTGATATCGATCAGGGCCGTGTGGCGGCCCAGGGTCTCGCTGTCGTCGGCCGTGTTGTAGTCATAAAACACCCACAGGGCGAACAACACGATCAGCAGGCCAAAGATCTTGAAAAAGATGCTCCAGCGACGGTGCGCGCGTTGCTCTTGTAAAGTGGCAAATACCAGCTTTTCCAGCACGTCGCGCTCCCAGTTCCCCGCAGGGGCGCCGTGGCCGGCCGCTGGCGCACTGCTGTCCAGCTTGTCATTCGTGTTATCGCTCATGGTTCACTTTGCTTAAATTACAGAAGGCCTGCCCCGGCTTCAGGCCGGCAGCGGCTGGACGTACTCATCGGGTTGCCAGTACAGATGACCATCGCGCTCGGCCACGGCAATCGG
Organism: Janthinobacterium salmonicoloratum; assembly: GCF_051380845.1. NCBI lineage: Bacteria > Pseudomonadati > Pseudomonadota > Betaproteobacteria > Burkholderiales > Oxalobacteraceae > Janthinobacterium > Janthinobacterium salmonicoloratum. Next base: position 1,865,354 of record NZ_JBNYXV010000001.1, read on the forward strand.
GCGCAAACGCCCGCCCTTGCAGGGACCGCCAGCGCACAAGCCGCTTTCCGGCACATAGATGGCGCCATGCGTCGAACACATCAGGTACAAGCCGCTGGACTCGAAAAACTCGCCCTCCGCCCAGTCCAGTTCGATGGGCACGTGGGCGCAGCGGTTCAGGTAACCGTAGGCCTTGCCGCCATGGCGCACGACGAAGCCGGTGGTCGCTTCGCCACCGGCCGAGACGGGAAAGCGCACACCCTTGCCGCCATCGGCCACCGCGTCGGCGGCGCAAATAAAAACGTCGACGAGCTCGCCCATCATGCGTGCTCGCTCAGCCATTGATGCAGATCGGCTACCGTGGCGGCCGAATACAGGGGATTGCAAGCCTGCAACTGTTCCACCGGATGCGCACCATACTCTACGGCAATACTGGCCGCGCCTGCATTTCTTGCCATCAACAAATCATGACTGGTATCGCCGATCATCACGGTACGGCGCATATCCTGCCCCAGTTCGCGCGTCAGCTCCTGCAGCATGGCCGGATGGGGTTTGGAAAACGTTTCATCGGCGCAACGTGTCGCATCGAACAACGACAGCAGCTTGACGGCATTCAGCGAGCGGTTCAGGCCGACGCGGCTCTTGCCTGTGGCGACGGCCAGAAAGTACGCTTGCTGCGACAATTCCAGCAGCATTTCGTGTACGCCGGGAAACAGCGCCAGCTCATGATCGCGCGACAGATAGTGATAACGGTAGCGTTCCGCCATGCGCGCATGGTATTTCGGTTCCACATCGGGCATCACCAGTTGCATGGCTTCCTGCAAGCCCAGGCCAATCACATGCGAGGCCAGCAACTCGGTGGGAACAGGCAAGCCCAGGTCTTTGGCCGAGGCCTGGATGCACTTGACGATGGTCGAGGTACTGTCTATCAAGGTACCGTCCCAATCGAAGACGATCAGATCAAATTGCTTTCTTGCCATGTTTCCCGACGGCATAGCCGCCGGCTCCTTGAGAATGAATGATGGCGACTGACTACCTTATGGGTAGTGTCGCGCGCACGGTAGATATTTATCGTGCGGCAACGGCCAAGGGTTTGCCCAAGCTTACCAAGAAACGCTCGCATTCGGCAGCCAGCGGCGCGTTCAGGGTCATGCTCTTGCCCGTCTCCGGATGCGTAAACGTGATCTGGTGCGCGTGCAGGAACATGCGTTTCAGGGCGCCGCGCGTGCTGTCGGCTTTCAACAGGGCACGGTTGAGGGCAAAGTCGCCATATTTATCGTCGCCGGCGATGGGGAAACCGGACGAGGACAGGTGCACGCGGATCTGGTGCGTGCGTCCCGTCTTCAATTCCGCTTCCAGCAAGGCGAAGTTGTGATATTTATGCAACAGTGAAAACACCGTGTGCGACGCCAGGCCATCGGCCTGCACGGCCACCCTGCGCTCGCCTTCGGCCGTCGTATATTTATGCAGCGGCAACTTGATATGCTGGCGCGCATTCTTCCAGTCGCCGGCCACCAGCACCAGATAGCGCTTGTCGGTGACGCCGTCGCGCATCTGTTCGTGCAAATTCGTCAACGCCGTACGTTTTTTTGCCAGCAACAGCAAGCCGGACGTGTCGCGGTCCAGGCGGTGCACCAGTTCCAGGAACTTGGCGTCGGGGCGCGAGGCGCGCAATTGCTCGATCACGCCGAACGAGACGCCCGAGCCGCCATGCACGGCTACGCCGGCCGGCTTGTCGATGACGAGCAGCTGCGCATCTTCGAAGATGATCTTGAATTCGGCGGCCGGCGCGCCCGTGGGCGCCTTTTCGGCCACGCGCACGGGTGGAATGCGCACCACGTCGCCGGCGGCGAGACGGTACAGCTGATCGATACGGCCTTTATTAACCCGCACTTCTCCCGATCGCAAGATCCGGTAGATGTGGCTTTTAGGCACTCCCTTGCACACTCTTAATAAGTAGTTGTCGATGCGCTGGCCTGCTTCTTCCTCGGCGATCGTTACGAATTGGGCTTGCGGCTGAACCGGGGGTGTTGAAGGGGGAACAACATCATTTTGACTCTTCATTTACTATGTCTTCCCAGAAATCTCTCTAAGTCCTTCATTTTGAATATATAATTGTTTTTGCTGCGGCCCTGGCTGCTGCGAGTGTAAGAATAAAAGCACATTTTACACAGGGGCGTCTCCACCGGCCTCGCCAAATTGCAAATTCGGTGGAAAAAATGTATATGCACCATCCCTGCGCGAATCAAGGTTGCACCGTAGTTGTAATCGGATAAGGCGTGGAGATGCTGAAGTGAGTGTGGGATTATAAGGATAAGTACCCGTTAGCGCGACTTATCGAGTCGGGCTCGCGGGTTGATGAAGTTGATAACGCTTGCCGTTTTCGCCAAACCCCGTATGCGGCCACAATACTGAGGGTTGTCGATGAATAGGCTGAGGCCAAGCCTCGCCATCGCGATCCCTGTAATGAGCCGGCTGACGATTTGGCTCTGAATTTGCTGACCACTTGCATTCTCTGCCCCCGATGTAGTTCATTCTCGTTCGGGCTGTTTCAGATGAGTTGCAGGTGTCCCGTGCACTCGGCATGACGATCGACCTCACCGCGCCTGTTGCGGCCGTAACGTATACCTCGTACGCGTTGTTGCTCCGCACGCCTGGGCATTTCCCCCGCCAGCACTCCCGTTCTCGCATATATCCCTGTACTTTGCCGCTTCTCCGGAAGCGGCTTTGAGATGGCCTACGGGTCGCGGAGTTATAAAAATGAAACGCATGTTGTTTAATGCCACGCAGCAAGAAGAACTGCGCGTAGCGATTGTCGACGGACAAAAACTGATCGACATCGATATCGAGACAGCCGGGCGCGAACAGCGCAAATCCAACATCTACAAGGGCGTGATCACGCGCATCGAGCCATCGCTCGAAGCGTGCTTCGTCAGCTATGGCGAAGACCGCCACGGCTTCCTGCCTTTCAAGGAAGTTGCCCGCACGTACTTCCGTGAAGGCGTGGACGTGCGTAACGCCTCCGTCAAGGAAGCGCTGCGCGAAGGCCAGGAAATCATGGTCCAGGTGGAAAAGGAAGAGCGCGGCAACAAGGGCGCGGCCCTGACCTCCTTCGTGTCGCTGGCCGGCCGTTATCTGGTATTGATGCCGAACAACCCGCGTGGCGGTGGCGTATCGCGCCGCGTGGAAGGTGAAGAGCGCCAGGAATTGCGCGAAACCATGGATAAACTGGACTTGCCTGCTGGCATGTCCGTCATTGCCCGCACCGCCGGCATCGGCCGCAACGTCGATGAACTGCAGTGGGACTTGAATTACCTGATGCAACTGTGGCGCGCCATCGAAGGCGCCGGCAAGTCGGCCAACGGCGCTTTCCTGATCTACCAGGAATCGTCCTTGGTCATCCGCGCCATCCGCGACTACTTCCAGCCCGACATCGGCGAGATCCTGATCGATACCGACGAGATCTACGACCAGGCACACCAGTTCATGAGCCACGTGATGCCCGACATGGTGCACCGCGTAAAACGCTACAGCGACGACGTGCCGCTGTTCTCGCGCTTCCAGATCGAACACCAGATTGAAACGGCGTACAGCCGCACCGTGCCGCTGCCATCGGGCGGCGCCATCGTGATCGACCATACCGAAGCGCTGGTTTCCGTCGACGTCAACTCGGCCCGCGCCACGCGCGGCTCGGACATCGAAACGACCGCCTTCAACACCAACTGCGAAGCGGCCGAAGAAGTGGCCCGCCAGCTGCGTCTGCGCGATCTGGGCGGCTTGATCGTTATCGACTTCATCGACATGGAAGTGGCAAAAAATCAACGCGAAGTGGAACAGCGCCTGAAAGATGCGCTGCACCATGACCGTGCCCGTGTACAAATGGGCAAGATTTCCCGCTTCGGCCTGATGGAACTGTCGCGCCAACGCCTGCGCCCTTCGCTGTCAGAAGGCTCGCACGTGACGTGCCCGCGCTGCTCCGGCACCGGCCACATCCGCGATACCGAATCGTCCGCCCTGCAGGTGCTGCGCATCATCCAGGAAGAGGCGATGAAGGAAAACTCGGCCACCATCCACGTGCAAGTGCCCGTCGACGTGGGCGCCTTCCTGCTGAACGAAAAGCGCGGCGAAGTACTGAAGATCGAGAACCGCCACCGCATCGCCGTGATCCTGATCCCGAACAAGCATCTGGAAACGCCGCACTACAAACTGGAACGCATCAAGCACGACGATCCGCGTCTGGAAGACAGCCAGGCCAGCTACAACCTGGCGGAAAGCGCTGAAACCGACATGGCTTACAGCAAGCGCCAGAAGGAAGAAGCCAAGCCGCGCCAGGAAGCCGTCGTCAAGACGATCACCCCTGACCAGCCGGCACCGCTGGTCGAGCGCAAGCCTGTCGAAGCGAAACCGGCTCCAGTGGCCGCGCCTGCCGCACCACAGGGCCTGATCGCCAAGATCATCAGCTTCTTCACCGGCGCCCCGGCACCGGTGGCGCCAGCGCCCGCCCCTGTCGCACCAGCCAAGCCGGCCGGTACCGACCGTGGCGACCGCAACAGCCGTGGCCCGCGTGGCCGTGGCCGCAACGGCAAGCCTGGCCGCGAAGAACGCGAACCAGGCCAGGGCCGTCCAGCCCAGGACGATGCAGCGAAAGAAGCGGAAGCACTGGAAAAAGCAGCACGTCCGCCACGCCCACCGCGTCCGCCACGCGAACCGCGTGAAGCGCGCGAAGCCGGCGATGCAACGACGGCGCCACGCGAACGCGGCGAACGTCCGGAACGTGCGGAACGTCCCGAGCGCGCAGAACGCCCGGAACGCGCCGAGCGTCCGCCACGCCAGCCACGCGAAGGCCGCGAACCACGCGCCGACAAGGCTGTTGTTGCTGAAGTGAAAGCTGAAGAGCTGGCCCTGGTTGGCGCGACCGCCAGCGCCATCAACGTGGTCGTGCCCTCGGCAGGCCCTGAATCCGACGCCGCACCGGCGAACCTGCTGAAAGCACCGGCAAATGCCGGTCCTGAAGGCGAAGAGACGGAAAACGACGTGGAAGGCGAAGAACCGCGCCGCCGTCGTCGTCGTGGTGGCCGCAACCGCAACCGCCGCGACCGCGAAACGGGCGAGCTGATCGAATCGGCAAACGGCGAGAACGAAGGCCAGGACGCGCCAGTGATCAGCTTTACGGTCGCTCCGGCGCCGGAATCTGACGCTGCTGTTGTTGCCGATACCGCGCCAGTCGCCGTCGTGGCTGCTGCCGCCGTCGCTGCCGCGCCAGTGGAAGCTGCAGTCGTGGAAGTGGTCGAAGTGGTGGAAGTGGCCAAGGTCGTGGACATCGCCAAGGTCGAAGAAGCCGCTCCTGTCGCAGAAGCTGCACCAGTTGCTGAAGTGATCGTGCCGGCAGCCCCTGTCGAAGCGCCAGCAGCGCAAGCTGAACCAGCCGCTGCCGAACCAGCACCAGCTGCCGAGTACAGCTTTGCAGAGAAAGCGGAAGCTGCACCAGCGCCTGCGCCAGCGGAAGTCATCGTCGAAGCGGCGCCAGTCGTGGAAACCGTTGCTGTCGTGGAAACCGTCGCCGTGGCTGAAGTAGCTCCAGTCGTCGAAGCTGCGCCTGCCGTGGTCGAAGCCGCCCCGGTGGTTGCCGAAGCTGCTCCTGCTCCTGCTCCTGCACCAGCGCCAGCACCTGTCGTTGCTCCTGCTCCCGCACCTGCCGCAGCAGTGGCCGCGCCACTGGACTTGAGCGCAGTGCTCGGTTCGGCCGGCCTGACCCTGGCTGCCACCGATCCGGAAAAACTGCGCCTGGCGCAGGAAGCCGCTGCCAAGGCAGTTGCTCCGGTACGCAAGCCGCGCGAACGCAAGCCATTGCCGCCGCAATCGGATGAGCCGTTGATCCAGGTCAACACGCAACGTCCATAAGCGTGCCGGGTTCGCCCAGCCGCCAATGATGAAAGGGGAAGCTCAGGCTTCCCCTTTTTTTCGTCCCCACTTTTGCCAGCCAGCCGCCATGCACGAGAACGCCAACCTTCCCCGCCCCGCCCCCGTCAGCCTGCGCAGCGCCTTCTGGTACTGGCTCAAGCTGGGCTGCATCAGCTTTGGCGGCCCGGCCGGGCAAATCGCCATGATGCATGCGGAACTGGTGGAAAAGCGGCGCTGGATTTCCGAGCAGCGTTTCTTGCACGCCTTGAACTACTGCATGCTGCTGCCGGGGCCGGAAGCGACCCAGCTGGCCATCTATATCGGCTGGCTGATGCACCGCACGCGCGGCGCCCTGGTGGCGGGCCTGCTGTTCCTGCTGCCCTCGCTGCTGGTGCTGATCATCCTGTCCTGGCTCTACATGGCGTATGGCCACGTGGGCGCCATCGCCGCCATCCTGTACGGCATCAAGCCGGCCGTCGTCGCCATTGTGCTGGCGGCCGCCTGGCGCCTGGGCCGGCGCACCTTGCGCAGTCCCGCCCTGATCGCCATCGCGGCGGGTGCATTTGGCGCCATCGCCGCCCTACAGCTGCCATTTCCGCTGATCGTGCTCGCCGCCGCCCTGCTGGGCATGGCGGGCGGCCGCTGGTTGCCGGCCCACTTTCATGCCGGCGCCACCTCGCATGGTGGCGCAGCCCACTACGGCGCCGCCCTGATCGATGACGACACGCCCACGCCAGACCACGCGCACTTCCACTGGCCACGCCTGCTGGCCACCTGCGCGCTGGGCCTGGCCCTGGCCTTCCTCGCCTGGCTGGGCCTGGCACTGGCGGGCGGGGCGGACCGGCCGCTGGCGCAGATGGGCGTGTTTTTCAGCAAGGCGGCCCTGCTGACTTTTGGCGGCGCGTATGCCGTGTTGCCCTATCTGGTGCAGGGCGCCGCCGACCACTACCACTGGATCACCAGCGCGCAAATGATGGATGGCCTGGCGCTGGGCGAAACGACGCCCGGCCCCCTGATCATGATCGTCGCCTTCATCGGTTTTGTGGGCGGCTGGAGCCATGCTGTGGCAGGTGAACATCTGTGGCTGGCGGGCGTGTGCGGCGCGCTCGTCGCCAGCTGGTTCACCTTCCTGCCGTCCTTCATCTTCATCCTGGCCGGCGCGCCGCTGGTGGAAGCGTCGCGCGGCAATTTGTGCCTGAGCGCGCCGTTGACGGCCATCTCGGCGGCCGTGGTGGGCGTCATCGCCAGCCTGGCCATGTTCTTTGGCCGCCATGTATTCTGGCAAGAAAACCCGCTGCCGCACTGGGACTGGCTGGCCATCGCCATCGCGCTGGCGGCCGGCGTGGCGCTGATCAGGTTTCAAGTGGGCACCATCAAATTGCTGCTCGCCTGTGCCATCTTCGGCCTCGTGCTATCGTATCTGCCTTGACCGATTTTACGTAAGTGGCATCACCTTCATGGCTGACAAGATTATCTACCTCGCCGAGGCCCGCAACGGGGCTTTGGTGATCCCCGCTCGGCTGGAAAGTCCCAGCGGCAACGTGGCCGACAGCCTGGGCCGGCCCCTGCACGACCTGCGCATCTCGATTACCGACCGCTGCAATTTCCGTTGCGTGTATTGCATGCCGAAGGACGTGTTCGACAAGAACCACGTGTATCTGCCGCACACGGATTTGCTATCCTTTGAAGAAATCACGCGCATCGCGCGCCTGTTCGTGGCGCACGGCGTGGAAAAGATCCGCCTGACGGGCGGCGAACCGCTGCTGCGCAAGAATATCGAAAAGCTCATCGCCATGCTGGCCGAACTGCGCACGCCCTCGGGTCAACCGCTGGACCTGACCCTGACGACCAACGGCTCCTTGCTGGCAAAAAAAGCGCAAACCTTGAAGGATGCGGGCCTGAATCGGGTCACCGTCTCGCTCGACTCGCTTGACGACGCCACCTTCAAGCGCATGAACGATGTCGACTTTGCCGTGGCTGACGTGCTGCACGGCATCGATGCGGCGCACCAGGCAGGACTCGGCCCCATCAAGATCAACATGGTCGTCAAGGCCGGCATGAACGAGCAGGAAATCGTGCCCATGGCGCGCCACTTCAAGGGCACGCCCTACATCCTGCGCTTCATCGAATACATGGACGTGGGCGCGTCGAACGGCTGGAACTTGCAGGAAGTCATCCCTTCGGCCGAAGTCGTGCGCCGTATCGGCGCGCATATGCCCTTGCTGCCCATCGACCCCAATTACACGGGCGAGACGGCGGCGCGCTGGCGCTATGCGGATGGCGGCGGTGAAATCGGCCTCATTTCCAGCGTCACGCAAGCGTTCTGCGCCGACTGCAGCCGCGCCCGCCTCTCGACCGAGGGCAAGCTGTACACCTGTCTGTTCGCCAGCAGCGGCCACGATTTGCGCAGTCTGGTGCGCGGCGGCCACAGCGATGCCGAAATTTCCTCGGCCGTGGCGCAATTGTGGCGCAGCCGCGGCGATCGCTATTCGCAATTGCGCACCAGCCAGACGGATTTGACGGGCGGCGCGCTTGAGCACGGTAAAAAGAAAGTGGAAATGTCCTACATCGGCGGCTGAATCGGGCGCAGCGTACGCCCGCCGCTGCTACCATGGCGCATGCATCCACATTTTCGCTTCTCATGATCAACAAACACGACATTACCGGCCTGATCCTGGCCGGCGGCCTCGGCACGCGCATGGGCCAACGCGACAAGGGCATGCTGCCCCTGCATGGCCAGCCCCTGGCGCGCCACGTGCTGCAGCGTCTGGCGCCGCAAGTAGGCCAGCTGGCCCTCAGTGTCCACGCGGATGCCGGCGACTACGCCCGCTTCGGCCTGCCCGTGTGGCCGGACGCGCTGCCGGGTCAGCTGGGCCCGCTGGCCGGCTTGCATAGCGGCATGCAGCACGCCACCACGCCGTACCTGCTCAGCGTGCCGTGCGATTCCCCACTGCTGCCGCCCGACCTGGCCACGCGCCTGGGGGCCGGTTTGACGCAGGACAATGCCGACCTGGCCATCGCCGTCACCGAGGAAATCGATGCGGCGACGGGATCGGCCGTACGCCGCCTTCATCCCGTCTTCTGTCTCGTCAAGACTGCCGCCCTGCCCCAGCTCGATGCGTATCTGCGCAGCGGAGAACGCCGCATGCGCACCTGGCACGGCCCCTTGAAACTGGCCGAAGTGCTCTTCGACGATAATGCCGCATTCGGCAACATCAATACCCCGGACGAGCTGGCCGCACTGCAGGCGCAGGGATTGAGCGTACCGATGGCGCAAGCCATCCTGGCCGACACCGTCGCGCCCGTGGCCGAGAGCGAGGAACTGCCGCTGCCGCAAGCGTTCGAGCGCATCCTGGCGGCCGACATCATTTCGCCCATCAGCGTGCCCGCGCACGACAATTCCGCCATGGATGGCTATGCGCTGCACGGGGCCGACCTCGGTGGCGACACGCCCGTGACCCTGGCCGTGGTCGACACCATCCTGGCCGGACGTCCCGGCACGGTCAAAGTTGGGCGTGGCGAATGCGCGCGCATCATGACGGGCGCCGTCATGCCGGACGGCTGCGACAGCGTGGTGCCGCAGGAAATGGTGCAACAGGCCAGCGCAACCAGTATTACGCTGGCGCCGGACTGCATCCGCGCCGGCGACAACCGCCGTTTCAAGGGCGAAGACTTGATGCAGGGCCAGCCGGCCTTGCTGCAGGGCAAGCGCCTGGGCCCGGCCGAACTGGGCTTGCTGGCCTCGCTGGGCATCGCCACGGTGCCCGTGCGGCGCCGCCTGCGCGTGGCCTTCTTTTCCACGGGCGACGAATTGCGCTCGATCGGCGAGCCACTAGCCGCGGGCTGCATCTACGACAGCAACCGCTACACCCTGCTGGGCATGCTGAGCCGCCTGGGCTGCGAGGTGCTCGACATGGGCATCGTCAAGGATGCGCCGCAAGCGCTGGAAGCGGCCCTGCGCGGCGCCTGCGCATCAGCTGACGTCATCATCACCTCGGGCGGCGTGTCCAGCGGCGCGGCCGATTTTACGCGCGACATCCTGGTGCGCCTCGGCGAAGTGGCCTTCTGGCAAATCAACATGCGCCCGGGCCGCCCCATGGCCTTCGGCCGGATTTCCAGCGAGGGCGACACGGCCTTGCTGCTGGGCTTGCCCGGCAATCCGGTGGCCGTGATGGCGGCGTTTTATTTCCTCGCCCGCCCGACCCTGTTGCGCCTGATGGGCGCCGATGCGGACACTGCCGCCCTGCCACTGCTGCAGGTGGCGGCGCAAGCGCCTATCCGCAAGAAACGGGGCCGCACGGAATACCAGCGCGGCATCGTCGAGCGCGGTGCGGACGGACGCCAGCACGTGCGCGTCACGGGTGCGCAAGGCTCGGGCATCCTGCGCTCGATGACGCAAGCCAATTGCATGATCGTGCTGCACGAAGCACAAGGCCATGTGGCGGCCGGCGACCTGGTCGATATCGTGCTATTCCATGGTTTGACCTGATGCGCCACCGCTGGCCAGGCTGACGCGCTGGCTGGGCCGCATTCAACGCTGCGCCACTGCCTCCCCTCCTCTGCACAAACGGCCCGCCTTGCGCGGGCCGTTCGCATTGCCCCTTCACAATCAAATTCCCTGCGCGGCAACTGCTCGCCTATCGAGATAAAAATATTAATTATTTCTTTAAATATCGTATAAATAATTACAACATAAATTGTAAGAATTTTATTTATTAGTTGATACTACAGTTTCTTCGGTGATAACATTCAATCCCATATAAAAATTCAATTTTTATATTGTTTTCACGAGGAAACTAATAATGAGACACCATTCATGGATTGCGGGCGCCGGCATGCTGGGTGCTGTTTGCCTGCTTGGCATGCTGTCCCTGGCGCCGCTGCCCGCCTATGCCAAAGCCCTCCCACGGGCCGACGTGATGGAAAATTGCAGCTGGAATCGTCCGGGCGCCGACCCGTTCATGGGCGATGTCGTGGCCGCCGTGGACAGGTATCCGGACATCGCGCCGCAGGTGCGCGAACAATTGAAGGCGCGCATGCGCGCGCGCCAGTACGATGAAATCGTGGTAATCAGCCGCGATGCCATCCGCGGCAAGGGTAATTACCAGGCGCGCATCAGTGACATGCATTTCGGCCCAGGCCGCGTGTGCCGCAATGTGACCCGCGCAGGCTGGAGCGAGCAGATGCAGGAACGGGGACTCGTCTATTGCGTGCAGGGACAATGCATCCTCGTGCCGACGATCTGCCGCAATGTCAGCCGCATTACACAGGCGCCAGGGGCAGCGGCAGCGCCGCCTGCAGCCGCTGCCGCACCCGTTGGCGCCGCACCCGTTGCCGCCGCGCCCGCCGCCCCGGAAGCAGCAGGCGTACCCGTGGTCGATCATCCCGACGCCTTGCGCGGCGGTTCCTTCACGGGCGGCGTCGTGCCGCCGGTCGTGGCCAGCACTCCCTTCCTGCCCTTCGATTATGTGCATACCGTCGGCAACACTCCGCCGCCGGCCGGCATGGGCGGCGGTGCAGGCGGAGGCGGAAATGGCTTGCCGCCAGGCTCGACGGGCAGCAGCATCATCGTGCCGCCCACCGTGACCCTGCCGACGCTGCCGCCCACCGACCTGTCCGTCCTGCCGGCCGTGCCGGAACCGCAAACCTGGGCCATGCTGCTGGCCGGACTGGCGCTATGTGCCTGCGCCGCGCTGCGCCGCCGGCCAGCGGCGGCGGCCTAAACGCCGACGGCGCTATTCGCCGTCCGCCTCGGCGGACAGCCCCGTGTCTGCCTTACCCAGCAGCAAGGCGGCCGCCTCGCCCGGCAAGGCTTCCACGGATTTCAACTTGCGCGCCATCTGCCGGCTGCGCACTTCCGCGCTTTCGATATTCTTCGCCGCCTTTTCCAGGGTCAGCCTGGTTTGCGACAGCACGTCGCCGAACTTGCCAAATTCCGTCTTGACGGCGCCCAGCACTTGCCACACTTCCGACGAGCGCTTTTCCAGCGCCAGCGTGCGGAAACCCATCTGCAGGCTGTTGAGCAAGGCCGTCAGGGTGGAAGGCCCGGCGATGCTGACCCGGTGCATGCGCTGCAATTCGTCGGCCAGTCCCGGACGGCGCAGCACTTCCGCATATAAACCTTCCGTGGGCAGGAACAAAATGGCGAAATCCGTCGTCTGCGGCGGCGCCAGGTATTTTTCGGCGATGGTTTTCGCTTCGCCCCGCACGGCCCGCTCCAGCTCGCGGCCGGCCACGGCCACGCCATCCGCATCGGCCCGCTCGGCCGCGTCGACCAGGCGCTCGTACTGTTCCTTGGGAAATTTCGCATCGATGGGCATCCACACGGGCGGACCGCCATCAACCATGCCCGGCAACTTCAGGGCGAATTCCACGCGCGCGCCGCTGCCCGGCAGCGTTTCCACGTTTTTTGCGTACTGGTCGACAGTGAGTACCTGCTCCAGCAGCATTTCCAGCTGCACTTCGCCCCAGGTGCCACGCGTCTTCACATTCGTCAGCACCCGCTTCAAGTCGCCCACGCCCAGCGCCAGCTGCTGCATTTCACCGAGACCCTGGTGAACTTTTTCCAGCCGCTCCGACACTTGCTGGAACGAGGCGGAAAGGCGCGTTTCCAGCGTCGCATGCAGTTTCTCGTCGACCGTCTTGCGCATCTCTTCCAGGCGCGCGCCATTGTCGGCCTGCAAATCGCGGATCTTGTTTTCCAGGGTGGCGCGCACTTCCAGCATGCGCTGCGCATTCGATTCCGTCAGCTGCGCCAGGGTTTGGTTCGTGCTGTCGGCAAAGCGCGCCAGGCTTTGCGCCTGTTCCTCGCGCCCGACTTTCCCCTGCGCCTGCATCTGCGTGCGCAGGCTGTCGAGCTGTTGCAAGGTCGCCGCCTGGAATTGCGCCAGGCTGGTGGCCAGGTCCTGGCGCGCCGCTTGCGCCGACGCCTGCAGCTGCAGCCGCACTTCGCGCTCGACCCGGTCGATGCGTTCCAGGCTTTGCTGCTGGTGCTGCTGCACTAGCGCCAGGGTGGTGGCGCCATCGCCAGCGCCGCCGCGCGGGCGCAGCAAGATCAATAGCAACAAGACGATGGCGACGATGGCGGCGCCCAGCAGGCTGTAAAACTCGATTGGGCTCATGGGTGTCAGTCAGGTTTGTTGCGCATCCAGTCGGCCGTCTGATAGAACGATTCCATCAGGCGCACGCGCAAGGATTCTTCGATGCCCGTGTCTTCCATGGCCCAGGCCATGGCGCGCAGCCACTGGTCGCGCTCGCTGGTGCCGATGGCGTAAGGCAAATGACGCGCGCGCAGGCGCGGGTGGCCGAATTTCTCGATATACAAATCCGGTCCGCCCATCCATCCCGTCAGGAAGAAATACAGTTTGTCGCGCGAACCGTCCGTCGAGGGTGGATGCATGACGCGGATGCCGGCGAACTCGGGTTCGAGTTCCATCAAGTCATAAAAACGGTCGACCATTTCGCGCAGCACAGGGGCGCCGCCGATGGTCTCGTACAGGGTGGGGGCAGTGGTATCAGTCATGGCCGCCATGATAGCGCAAGCGTCGGCGGCCCAGGCGACGCCCGCCGTCGCTGCCACAATAAAGAACAATATACTTGACTACTCAAGTTTATATCAATTACCATGCAATTTTAAACCACGGACAAAAACAGCATGTCAGCCACCGCCCAACCCCACTTGCTACGCAATATCAACTTCCGCTGGCTGCTGGGCGGCGGCCTCGTGTCCATGCTGGGCGACCAGTTCAGTATGCTGGCCCTGCCCTGGCTGGTGCTGAGCCTGACGGGCGATAGCCTCAGCCTGGGCATCGCCGTGGCCCTGATGGGCGCCCCGCGCGCCGTGCTCATCTTGCTGGGCGGCACCGTCGCCGACCGTTACTCGCCCCGGCGCGTGCTGCTGGCGAGCAAATTGGCCAATGCCGCCATCCTGCTGGTGCTGGCCGGGCTGCTGATGCTGGAGCAGGCCAGCCTGGCGCTGGCATATGCGGCCGCGCTGGCGCTGGGCATCGCGGCCGCCTTCGCCATCCCGGCCGGCACGGCCATCCTGCCGCAAGCCGTGCCGCCGCAAACGCTGCAGACGGCCAACAGCCTGCAGATGGGCGCGCGCCAGTTGTCCTTGCTGGCCGGCCCCCTGCTGGCGGCGCTCGTGCTCGGCGCTCACGATGGCGCCCGGCAAACCGGCATGGCGGCGCTGGCCGCCGCCTTTGCCATCGATGCGCTGACGTTCCTGTTCTCGGCCTGGACCTTGCGGCAAGTCACCCTGCGGCCACTGGCCGTCGCGGCGGCGCAGGGCATGTGGCGCGACATGGCGGCGGGCCTCGCCATGGTGTGGCGCGACATTGCCTTGCGCAGCTGCTATGTGTACTGGGCGGTGGTGGCGTTCTTCGTCATGGGGCCGCTGCAAGTGGCCTTGCCCGTACTGGCCAGCGAGCGCCTGCACGGCGCCTCGGCGCTGGCTTTACTGATGGGCGCGCATGGTGCGGGCACCCTGGCCGGCATGCTGGCGTCAAGCCTGGGCGGCGCCTGGCTGCGCCGCCGCTTCGGCGCCACCCTGCTGCTCGTCGATGCGGTCGTCGGCCTGCTGCTGATGGCGCTGGGACAAATCGGCACGGCCTGGCAAGGCGCGGCCCTGCTGGCCGTCACGGGAATACTGGGCGGCTATCTGCAGGTGGCCATCTTTACGTGGATACAGCGGCGCGTGGCGCCCGCCATGCTGGGACGGGCGATGGCCCTGTTCATGGGCATCTTCCTGGGACTGGCCCCGCTGTCGGCGGCGGTCACGGGCGCGCTGCTGCGCCACCTGAGCGTGGGCGAGCTGTTCTGCGGCGGCGGCACCCTGCTGCTGGCGGCCGCCATGGCGGCGGCGCTCTTCACCGCCATTCCGCGCATCGCCGGACCAGAAACGATTTGAACAACGATAGGGGAGCAATGAAACATGGACAAGACACGACAGGCAACATTGAAGGCACACTACCGGCAACAGCCGCCGCCGCTGGGCATCATCGCCCTGCGGCACCTGCCCAGCGGACGGACCTTGCTCGAATGCAGCCGTAACGCGCCCGGCATGCTGAACCGGCACCGCTTCGAGCTCAAGCTGGGCAAGCACCGCAACGCCCTGCTGCAGGCGGACTGGCGGCGCGACGGCGCGGCGGCTTTTTCCTGCGAGATCATCGACACCGTCAGGCTGCTTGACGACCCCGCCTTCGATGCGGACGCCGAGCTGGGCGACCTGCTGGCCCTGCACCGCGCACAGTGGCTGGAACAGGGTCAGCCACTGTATTGACCAGCATTGCTTTACACTTGCGCACTCAAGCATTTCGCAGCGAATACAATGGAAGCCATGAACGATCACACTCCCCTGTCGCCGGACAGCGATGGCGCGCTGGACTTTTGCCTGCGGCTGGCACGCGCCCAGGCGCTCATCGTGCGCCGCTTCGACAGCGCCCTGGGCAATTTGCATGGCCTGAGCTTCAGCGACTATCAATTGCTGTATCAGCTGCAGCGCGCACCCGGTGCGCGCCTGCGCCGCATCGACCTGGCCGAGCGCCTGGCGCTGACGGCCTCTGGCGTCACGCGCTCCTTGATGCCGCTGGAAAAAATTGGCCTGGTGGCGCGCCAGGCCGATGCGCGCGACGCGCGCGTCGGTTATGCCGTGCTGACTGCCGCCGGCCAGGAATTATTGGGACATGCCAGCGCCACCGCGCATGCTGTAGGGCGCGAATTGCTGCAGGATGCGCCGGCAGAACAGCTGGGAGCGCTATCGGCCATCCTGGGCCGGCTGGCCGGCTGACGCTGGCAGCCGGCCAGCCGCTTACACGAGCGCCAGCTTGCGCAGGCGCCGCGTCGATTGCCAGTGTTCCACGCCCACTTCGGCGCGGATGGCGGCGCAGGCGGCCAGCAGCTTGGTGATGCGTACCTCGTCGAGTCCCGCATTGAGGGTCAGGCGCACGAGGGCGCGGTTCTTTGCCGTTGCCGGGGCACAAAACATGGCGCCGTAAATGCCGTGCCGTTCCAGCGCCTGGCGCAGGGCCAGGGTGGCCGGTTCGCCACCCGCCTCCAGCGCCACGATCTGCTCCGTACCGTCGCTGACGTTGTAGCCCAGTTCGCGCAAGCCTTCGCGCACCTGCAGCGTGTGGCGCTGTAAAGTGGCGCGACGCCCATCGGCGGCCATGATGAAATCGAGCGCCGCGCCCAGCCACGCCAGCTCATGCGCCAGCAGGCAGGAACTGAAAATGGCGGGGCGTGACTCTGACAAGAAATATCCCTTGAAGCGGCTGGAACAACTGATGAAACCGGCCCGTCCCGCGAAGGCCTTGGCCAGCGACGCCGTGCGGAAATGCACGCGGTGGCCCAGTCCCCAGGCTTCCACCAGGCCCGCGCCCTGCGGGCCATGCGTGCCCAGCGAATGCGACTCGTCGACCACCACCACGCAGTCGCTGCGCTCGGCGATATCGAGCAGTTCCAGCAGCGGCGCCAGGCTGCCGTTGGTGCTGTACAGGGCGTCGACGACGATCACGCCGCGGCCATGCTTTTCCACCTGCCGCCGCAGGTGCGCCATGTCGTTGTGCAAGAAGGCAACGGACTGGGCCTGCGCCGACAGCACGCCTTCCCACAGCGAGGCGTGGGCCTGCATGTCCAGGTAGACGGGGATGCCGGGGCCGGCGATACACTGGATCAAACCGACATTGGCCGCCATGCCGGACTGCGCCAGGATGCCGTCCTCGCAGCCCATGAAGCGGGCCAGCCGGCTTTCCAGCCGGTGCTGTTCGCTGCCTTCCTGCAAGTACACGGCCGACATCAGCATGCCGCCCGCGTTCGCCTTCAGGGAAGCCACCTGGGCCGCCACCAGCGTCGGCTCGGCAGCGATGGAAAGATAGTCATTCCCCGCCAGAAAAATGGCATGGGCGGGTGTCGGTTGCCAGGCATGGGGATGCTGGCCACCCAGCAGTTTTTCAATGCGCGTGATGTGATGCGCATCCATGCGCCGCACGATGTAGTCGGGCAGGCAGTGTTCGGCGCGGACGAAGGATGGGGCGTGCAGGCTGGTAGCGATAGTCATGGTTTTTCTCCTGGGGAAGGGTTTGCTGCGGATTAAAGCCTTGACCGTGTTGCCAATCCATCCATTGACGTATATCAATGTCCAGCGAGATAACCGTACAACCAAGAAAAATTACGCGATGATAATGTTCTGAAGAGAATCAAGGCAGAGTCATGACGCAGCAATGGCAAGGAGGATGGACACACTGGCGCAGGCGCCTGCTCCATTCGCTGCTACATGAACGCGTGCCGCATGAAAACCTGGCTAGCCGCGTCACCATGCTGGCCGCCGTGGGCACGGTCGCCATGCCGCTGTACTACCTGCTGTGGCAATTTTTTTTCCCACAAGCCTATGAAAACCTGACCCTGCGCCTGACGGGCGTGGGCATTTGCGTGGCCGGCCTGTTTGCGCGCCGCTTCTCGGTCCGCTGGCTGTCGCGCTACCTGCTGTTCGCGCTCAGCTACATCCTGCCCTTCTTCTTTACCTTCATGTTTCTGATGAATCATGCCTCGTCCATCTGGAGCCAATCGCTGCTGATCGGCCTGGTGGTGCTGTTTCATTTCGAAACGGGACTGGCCTGCCGCGCCTACCTGATCGGCACGGGAGCAGCCTGCCTGGCCGTCATCCTGCAAGGGGAAGGGACCTACCTGCTGCAGCCTGAAGTGCTGCAGCAATTGCCCGTGCACTGGTTCACCATCGCCGCGCTGTCCGTGGTGAAAGTGGGCAGCAAGGTACTGGAACGGGAACGGCTGGCGGGCATGGCGGCCGGGCTCGGTTCCGTGGCGCACGAACTGCGCACGCCGCTGACCAGCGTGGAAGCGAATGTGCGGGGCATGCGCCGGCTGCTACCGCAGCTGGATGGCCAGGCGGACGACATCCCCCCGTTGCAGGAAGCCCTGTCGCGCATCCAGTTTGAAGTGCGCCACATGCAGCACATGATCGATTTGTTCCTGATGAGCGCCAGTGCCGTGAACCGCAACCTGCAGCCCAGCCAGACGCTCTCGATGCTGGCGATGGTCAGCTCCGTGCTCAAGCGCTACCCGTTTACCGGCAAGCTGCAGCGGGCCAGCGTCACGGTGGACGTGCGCGCCGACTTCCAGTTCGCCGGCCAGGACGAACTGTGCGTGGTGATCCTGCTGAACCTGCTGAGAAATGCGCTGAAAGCCATCCAGCGGGCCGGCAAGGGCCGCGTGCGCATCATCATCGACGGCGCCCGCCCTGTGCCCAGGCTGCTGTTCATCGACACGGGCTGCGGCATCGCGCCGGCCCGCCTGCCGTTGATCTTCGAGCGTTTTTATTCGTATCCCGTGCATAACGGCAGCGGCATCGGCCTGGCACTGTGCCGGCAGATCGTCACCGCCTGGCAAGCGCGCATCCGCTGCGTATCGCGCGAACATGCGTATGCGATCTTCATCCTGGAATTTCCCCAGCCCCTGCCTGCCCGCTTCCAACCCTCTTCTCCCGCAAGGTGACGCATGCAACTGCCCGTCTACACCCATCCTACCCTGACCGTATTGATCGACGACAGCGATTCCTTCCTGAAAAGCCTGGCGTTCCAGCTCGATCCCGGCCTGGCGCGCAAGACTTTCCACGACACCAGCAGTGCGCTGCACTGGCTGCGCCACAGCACGCAACTGGGCGAGACGCCGCTGCACGTCAATTTCGACACGCAAAACCTGCCGCCCGACCAGTGCAACGTGGCGCTCGATCTCGAACGCATCTGGCGCATCAGCGGCCAGGCACAGCGCTTTGCCGTGCCGTCCGTGCTGGTGGTCGATTATTCGATGCCGCAGATGAATGGCCTGGAATTCTGCCAGGCCGTGCGTGACTTGCCATGCAAGAAGATTTTATTTACGGGTGCAGCCGATGAAAAAGTGGCCGTGACGGCCTTCAACCGGGGCTTGATCGACCGCTACATCAAGAAGAGCGACGACGATGCGCTCGATATCCTGGAACAGGAAGTCCATGCCCTGCAACGCGAATTCTTCCTGCAGCAGTCGGACACAGTGCGCGACTTGCTATTGCTGCACGACTATAGTTTCCTGCAAGACGAAGCCTTGACCGCCGTCGTGCACGAGCTGTGCCAGCGCCATGGCTTCGTCGAGTTTTACATCTTTCCCAATCCCAGCGGCATCCTGTTCTTCACGCGCGACGGCCAGGCCCGCCTGATGATCATCGAGACGGAACGCAGCCTGCACACGCAGTACGAAATGGCGCGCGACAGCGACGCGCCCGAGTCCTTGCTGCTGGCCTTGCTGGAAATGCGCGTGATCCCGTATTTTTCCGATGCCGACAGCGACGGCATGTATGCGGCGCACATCGGCGAAAACTGGTTCCGCTACTGCGCCGCGCCAACCGTCTGCCTGGGGCGCGAAACTTACTTCTGGGCCCTGTTCGACGTGCCGCCGCACCAGTTGGGACAGCCGGTCATGTCCTACGCGCAATTTTTACGCGCGCAGGCGGCCGACAGCGTCGGCATCTAAGCCCGCCCTCAGCTTTCCCGCAAGGTTTGCAGCGGCGGATGTTTCAAGACATTGCGCAAGCCCAGCCAGCCACCGGCAATTGCGCACAGGGCGCCGGCCAGCAAACCAAAAGCCCACACGCCGGGTGCGAAGCTCCAGGCGAACTTGAACTGGTACGTGGCCAAGGCCCAGCCCATGGCGGCCGCACCCGATGCCGCCAGCAAGCCGGCCAGCGCGCCGACGAGGGAAAACTCGATCAGCTGCGCCTGCGCCAGCTGGCGCCGCGTGGCGCCCAGGGCGCGCAGCAGGCCCGCTTCGCGCGTGCGCTCGTCTTGCGAGCCCATCAACGCCGCATACAGCACCAGCAAGCCCGAGGCCAGGGAAAAGGCGAAGAGGAATTCGACGGCCGTCACCACCTGGTCCAGCACGCCCTGGATCTGTTTCAGCACGCCGCCCACGTCGACCACCGTCAGGTTCGGGTAATCGCGCAGCAAGGCATTGCCCAGGTCCGCCTGCGCGGGCGGCAGGTGAAAGGCCGTGATCCACGTCTGCGGCGTGTCCGCCATGGCGGCCGGGTTGATGATGACAAAAAAATTGACGCGCATCGAGCCCCATTCCAGCTTGCGCAAGCTGGTAATGGCCGCTTCGACAGGCTGGCCGGCGATGTCGAAGCGCAGCTTGTCGCCCAGTTTCAGCTTCAGGGTCTTGGCGATGCCCTCTTCCACCGACGCTTCGGCCGGCGCGCCCGGCGCATTGCCGAACCACTTGCCGGCGACGAGCTTGTTTTCTTCCTGCATGGTGGCCGTCGTCGACAGGTTGAATTCGCGGTCGGCCAGGCCCTTGGCGCGGTCATCCTCGTAGGTGGTTTCCGTGATGGCCTTGCCGTTCACGGCCACCAGGCGCCCGCGTATCATCGGATACAAGGGCGCATTGGCCACGCCGGCCCGGGCCAGGCGCGCGGCGATCGGGTCTTTCTGTTCCGGCAGGATATTGATCATGAAGCGATTCGGCGCGTCCGGCGGCGTGGCGTTGCGCCAGGCCACCATCAGGTCGCCGCGCACCACCGTCAGCAGCAGCAAGGCCATCAGGCCCAGGGCCAGGGACACCACCTGGATCACCGTGGCGCCCGGGCGGCGCTGCAAGGAGGTGACGGCAAAGCGCCAGCCCTGGTGATTGAAGGCGCCGCGCAGGGTTTTCAGCGACTTGATGCCCAGCCAGCCGGCCAGGCCGAACAGGGCGAAGCCGCCAAGAAAACCGGCCGCCGTCAGCAGCGCCAGTTTCACGTCGCCCGCCTGCCACAAGAGCAGCACGACGAAGGCGGCGATGCCCAGGCCATATGTGGCCAAAGCCAGCGCCTGCGGCGGCTCCTGCTCGCGGCGGATCACGCGGTTGTGCGGGACATTGCGCAACTGCAAAATCGGCGGCAGGGCAAAGCCCAGCAGCAATAACATGCCGGTGGCCACACCCTGCAGGGCGGGCAGCATGGAAACGGGCGGCAAGTCGCTCTGCACCAGCTTGCCCAACAGCTCCAGCAGCACCAGGTGGCCGCCGAAGCCCACCATCACGCCCACCACGCTGCCAGCCAGGCCAACCAGGAGAAATTCGATCACGTACATGGCCGTGACCTGGTTTTGCGTCAGGCCCAGGCAGCGCAGCATGGCGCACGCATCCAGGTGGCGCAACATGAAGCGGCGCGCCGCCATGGCCACGGCGACGGCGGCCAGCATGGCCGACAGCAAGCCGACGAGGGAAAGAAAACGGTCGGCCCGGTCCAGGGTCGATTGCATCTGCGGGCTGCCCGATTCCAGCGATTCGATGCGCACGCCCTTGATGGCCTGCGTCTTGATCTGGCTTTCCAGCCAGGCTTGATATTGCGCAAGCTCGGCCGCCTTGGCGGGCGGCGCCGACAACAGCAGCCGGTATGACACGCGCGAGCCGTTCTGCACCAGCGCCGTGGCGGCCAAGTCGCTCAAGGGCAGCATCACGCGCGGCGCGAAATTCAGAAAGGAGGCGCCGCGGTCTGGCTCGCTGGCGATCAGCTGCGTGACGGTAAAGGCCTTGTCGCCCAGGGTCAAAGTGTCGCCCAGCCTGGCGTTCAGGCTGGACAGGATGGCCGCATCGACCCACAGGGTGCCGGGCGCCGGCACCTGGCTAGTCGGCTGGCCGACGGCATC
Source organism: Janthinobacterium salmonicoloratum (assembly GCF_051380845.1). Lineage (NCBI taxonomy): Bacteria > Pseudomonadati > Pseudomonadota > Betaproteobacteria > Burkholderiales > Oxalobacteraceae > Janthinobacterium > Janthinobacterium salmonicoloratum. The sequence goes on from NZ_JBNYXV010000001.1 coordinate 1,886,908, forward strand.
CTGCGCTTCGCTGGTGCTGGTCGTGATTTTCAGCTTGCCCCGCTGCGGGTAGCCAGGCGAGACAGCTTTGATGGACGCCAGCTGTGACAGCGATTGCTCGCCCTCGCCCGCCTGCGCCATGCTGGGAAACGTTACCGTGTCGGCCAGGATAAAACCGCGCTTCTGCGCTTCTGCGCGCCAGACGGCATTGACGGGCTGGTCTGCGCTGATGACCAGGTCGGCCCCCAGCAGCTGGTGCGCATCGCGGTTCAGGCCCGCGCGCAGGCGGTCGACGAAGAAGCCGACGGCCGACAGGGCAGCCACGGCGACGATCAGTGCGACGAGCAGGAAACGCAGTTGCCCGGCGCGCCAGTCGCGGCCGGTCATTTTCAGGGAGAGGCGGAGCATGGGCGGCGGGTCTTTATGAACGTGGATCGTGATGCGTTATTGCACAGCGCCGTGGGCGGCGGCGTGCTGGGCAAAATACGCATCGACGGTAGCGAGGAAGGCGTCTTTTTGCGCCTGCGGCAGGAAGGCGGCGATAAAACCGTTGCGCGCCAGGCGCTGCGCGTGAGACAGGCCAAGCGGCAAGGCGTCGAAGATGGCGTCGAAGTTATCGTTCATGTACCCGCCGAAATACGCGGGATCGTCCGAGTTCACCGTCACCAGCAGGCCGGCATCGAGCAATTGCACCAGGTTATGGTCATGCATCTGGTCAAAGACGCGCAGCTTGGTGTTCGACAGCGGGCAGACGGTCAGGGCGATCTGTTCGCGCGCCAGGCGGGCCGTCAGTTCCGCGTCTTCCAGGCAGCGCACGCCATGGTCGATGCGTTCGACTTGCAAGTCATCGAGTGCCGTGCGGATGTAGGCCGGTGGACCTTCCTCGCCCGCGTGGGCCACCAGGTGCAGACCCAGCTCGCGGCAACGGGCAAACACGCGCGAGAATTTCTCGGGCGGGTTGCCCACTTCCGAGGAATCGAGGCCGAGGCCGATGAATTTGTCGCGGTGCGGCAGCGCGTCTTCCAGGGTCTCGAACGCTTCTTCTTCGCTCAAATGGCGCAGGAAGCACAGGATCAGGGCCGCGCTGACGGGGCTGTCCTGGCAGGCGCGATGGATGCCATTGATCACGTCGGCCATGGGTACGCCGCGCGCCGTGTGCGTTTGCGGGTCGAAGAAGATTTCCGTGTGCAGCACGTTATCGGCTTCGGCGCGGCGCAGATAGGCTTGCGTCATGTCATAAAAATCCTGCTCTTTCAAGAGCACGCTTGCGCCAGCGTAATAAATGTCGAGAAAAGACTGTAAATCCGTAAAAGCATAGGCGCTGCGCAAGTGTTCCACCGATTCATAGCCCAGCGGCACGCCATTGCGCTCTGCCAGTGCGAAAATCAGTTCTGGCTCCAGCGAACCTTCGATATGGATATGCAGTTCGGCCTTCGGCATGCCGCGGACGATCGCGCGCAATTGGGGGTTCATCATGGGTGTTCCTTATAGGGTGACGATAAAAATGCTGGCCCGCGTGCGCGCGGCGCGCAGGGCCATCAGACATGCAGGCATCTTAGCGCAAGATGGCCGGCCGCATCGGCGCCCGGCCGCCATGGCGCTGGCAACGGCAGCGCCATGGCCGGCATCGGCACGCGCTGGCGAATTGTCGTATGATGGATTAAAAGGTACAAAAAGGTTCATTGAAACCGTTGAAAAATTTGATGATTTATCCAATTAAATCAACAATTTACAAACAAGTATTAAGGATATGCCGACATATCTTTTGACTTCCTGATCCTTTAGAGCAATAATAAATTTCATGGGGTAAAGGTAGGTGCAACAAGCGCTATCAACAGTGAAAAAAAGCCGGCTGGCCACGTCAGCACACGGCATCAAGCGCCAGTTTTTTGGTCCGGGCAATCCGGACTCGCAAAGACAGCCGGGCTTGAAACAACAATAAAAATCGATACGGGGTACAGGAAAAGTTCAGACGGCAAGCCCAGGCGAGTGGCAGGCGGGCGGCCATGGTGACTGGCAGTACAGGTTTACATTAAAGGACATTGACATGACCATTTTTGATAACTATGCAGCACGTTACGAGCGCACCCGCGAAGAGGAAATGTCGCTCACCGAATACCTGGCCCTGTGCAAGAAGGACAAGCTGACGTACGCCAGCGCGCCCGAACGCATGCTGGCCGCCATCGGCGAGCCGCAGTTGGTCGACACGCGCAACGACACGCGATTGTCGCGCATCTTCGCCAACAAGATCATCAAGATCTATCCCGCCTTCCGCGAGTTCTACGGCACCGAGGAAGTCATCGAGCAAGTCGTCTCGTATTTCCGCCACGCGGCGCAAGGCCTGGAAGAACGCAAGCAGATCCTGTATCTGCTGGGGCCTGTCGGCGGCGGCAAGTCGTCCATCGCGGAAAAACTCAAGTCGCTGATGGAACACGTGCCCTTCTATTGCCTGAAAGGCTCGCCCGTCAACGAATCGCCGCTAGGCCTGTTCAACGAGGAAGAGGACGGCACCATTCTGGAAGAGGATTACGGCATCCCGCGCCGCTACCTGCGCAGCATCCCCAGCCCGTGGGCGGTGAAACGCCTGCATGAATACAATGGCGACATCAATCAGTTCCGCGTCGTCAAGCGCTATCCATCCGTGCTGAAACAGATCGCCATCTCGAAGACGGAGCCGGGCGATGAAAACAACCAGGATATTTCCTCGCTGGTGGGCAAGGTCGACATCCGCAAGCTGGAAGACTATGCGCAGGACGACCCGGACGCCTACAGCTATTCGGGCGGCCTGTGCCTGGCCAACCAGGGCTTGATGGAATTCGTGGAAATGTTCAAGGCGCCGATCAAGGTCTTGCATCCGCTGCTGACGGCCACGCAGGAAGGCAATTACAAGGGCACGGAAGGTTTTGGCGCGATTCCCTTCGATGGCATCATCCTGGCCCACTCGAACGAATCGGAATGGAAGACCTTTAAAAACAACCGCAACAACGAGGCCTTCCTTGACCGTATCTATATAGTCAAGGTGCCGTACTGCCTGCGCGTGTCCGATGAAATCAAGATCTACGACAAGCTGGTGGCCAATTCCTCGCTGGTCAAGGCCCCGTGCGCGCCCGGCACCCTGCGCATGATGGCGCAGTTTGCCATCCTGTCACGCCTGAAAGACCCGGAAAACTCCAGCATCTTTTCGAAGATGCTCGTCTACGATGGCGAAAACCTCAAGGATACGGACCCGAAAGCCAAGTCCATGCACGAATACGTCGATTACGCGGGCGTGGACGAGGGCATGAACGGCCTGTCGACGCGCTTTGCCTTCAAGATCCTGTCGAAAGTGTTCAACTTTGACAATTCCGAAGTGGCCGCCAATCCCGTGCACTTATTATATGTACTGGAACAGCAGGTCGAGCGCGAGCAGTTCGCGCCGGAGCTCGAACAGCGCTACTTCTCCTATATTAAAGAGCACCTGGCGCAGCGCTATGTGGAATTCATCGGCAAGGAGATCCAGACGGCTTACCTGGAAAGCTATTCGGAATACGGCCAGAACATTTTCGACCGCTACGTGACCTTTGCCGATTTCTGGATACAAGACCAGGAATACCGCGATCCGGACACGGGCGAAAGCTTCGACCGCGAATCGCTGAACAATGAGCTGGAAAAGATCGAGAAACCGGCAGGCATTTCCAATCCGAAGGATTTCCGCAATGAAATCGTAAACTTCGGGCTGCGTGCGCGGGCCTCGAACGGCGGCAAGAATCCAGCCTGGACCAGTTATGAAAAGTTCCGTACCGTGATCGAAAAGAAAATGTTCTCGAATACGGAAGAATTGCTGCCCGTGATTTCCTTCAATGCCAAGGCCAGCGCCGACGATGCGAACAAGCACGCCGACTTCGTGGCCCGCATGGTGGAAAAAGGCTATACGGCCAAGCAGGTACGCCTGTTATGCGAATGGTACTTGCGCGTACGCAAGTCGTCATAGCGCGGACAGCGGAGGCGCGCTCCCGCCCGGCGACTGGCGGAGCGCGCAAGACGAGAGGCAAGGAGGCACCCTTTGACATACCTCATCGACAGGCGCTTGCAAAGCAAGAATAAATCCGCCGTCAACCGCGAGCGTTTCCTGCGGCGTTACAAGAGCCAGATCAAGGATGCCGTGGGGCGCGCCATCAAGGGGCGCTCGATCACGGACGTCGAGAATGGCGAGAAGGTCAGCATCCCCGTCAAGGACGTGGGCGAACCATCGTTTGGCCACGCGCATGGCGGCGTATGGGAAGTGGTCAATCCCGGCAACAAGGAATACCTGAAAGGCGACCAGATCGCCCGGCCGAAAGGCGGCGGTGGCGGCGGGCGGGGCAAGGCGGGCAATAGCGACGAGACGACGGAAGACGACTTCATCTTTGAATTGTCGCGCGAAGAATTCATGAATTATTTCTTCGAGGACTTGGAATTGCCACACATGGTGAAAACCCAGCTGACGACCACCACGGAATTCAAGAACCAGCGCGCCGGCTACAATATGTCGGGCACGCCATCGAACATCCACGTGCTGCGTTCCCTGCGCGGCGCGCTGGGGCGGCGCATCGCCGTCGGCGGCGGCGCCCGAAGGCAGCTGGCGCAGGCCGAGGAAGACCTGGCGACCCTGCTGCACGAAGGGGCGCCCGACAGCGACCCGCTGGTCACGGAGCTGCGCCGCCTGATCCATCACCTGCACACGCGCTTGCTGGCGATCCCCTTCATCGACCCGTTCGACTTGCGCTACAGCAACCGCATCAAGGTGCCCAAGCCGATGACGCAGGCCGTCATGTTCTGCATCATGGACGTGTCCGGCTCCATGGACGAGTCGCGCAAGGACACGGCCAAACGCTTCTTCATCCTCCTGTATCTGTTCCTCAAGCGCGCCTACGACAAGATCGAGGTCGTCTTCATCCGCCACCATACGGCGGCGGCTGAAGTGGACGAGCATGAATTCTTCAATTCGCGCGAGTCGGGCGGCACCGTCGTGTCTTCCGCCCTGCACTTGCTCAACACCATCATCGACGAGCGCTATGGCGCTGGGCAATGGAACAGCTATGTGGCGCAAGCATCCGACGGCGACAACTGGGACAACGATTCCGTGCTGTGCCGGCAACTGCTGATCAGCACCATCATGCCCAAGGTGCAGTACTACACCTATGTCGAGATCACCGACGGCCCGCAGCAAAACCTGTGGGAGCAATATGCGGGCGTGCTCGACCATCACGCCCATTTCGCCATGCAAAAGATCGTCACGCCGGCCGATATCTACCCGGTCTTCCGCGAACTGTTCAAAAAACAGGTGAAATGATGAGTGCAGCCTTTGACCGCGCCAGCAACACCCCGGGCGAACCGTTTGTGCGCCTGCGCCACCCGAACGCCCTGCCCGAGCAATCGGAATGGACGTTCGAACTGATCGAGCAAATCCACGAGGAAGTCCGCAGAGTGGCGAAACAGTTCGGCCTCGACACTTATCCGAACCAGCTGGAAATCATCACGGCCGAACAGATGATGGATGCCTACACCTCGGTGGGCATGCCCGTGTCGTACAACCACTGGTCGTTCGGCAAGCATTTTCTTTCCACTGAAAAAAGCTACAAGCGGGGCCAGATGGGCCTGGCCTACGAGATCGTCATCAACTCGAACCCGTGCATCGCCTATTTAATGGAGGAAAACAGTCTGACCATGCAGTCGCTGGTGATCGCGCATGCGGCCTACGGCCACAACTCCTTCTTCAAGGGCAATTACCTGTTCCGCGCCTGGACGGATGCGGACGCCATCATCGACTATATGGTGTTTGCCAAGAATTACATCGCCGAATGCGAACAGCGCCATGGCGTCGATGCGGTGGAACTGCTGCTCGACTCGTGCCACGCCATCCAGAACTATGGCGTGGACCGCTACAAGCGCCCGGCGAAACTGTCGATGGCAAAGGAATATGCGCGCCAGAAAGAGCGCGAAGCCTATGTGCAGTCGCAGATCAACCAGCTGTGGCGCACCCTGCCCCGGCGCGAGGATGACGAAGAAGAGGACGACCAACGCAAGGCCGCGCCCCGCTTTCCACCCGAACCCGAGGAAAACCTGCTGTACTTCATCGAAAAATATGCGCCGCTGCTGGAACCGTGGCAGCGCGAGATGGTGCGCATCGTGCGCAAGATTTCCCAGTACTTCTATCCGCAGCGGCAAACCCAGGTCATGAACGAGGGCTGGGCCACCTTCTGGCACTACACGATATTGAACCAGCTGTATGACGAAGGCGTGGTGGGCGACGGCTTCATGATGGAATTTCTGAAAAGCCATACCAATGTGGTCTACCAGCCCCCCATCGACAGCCCCTATTACAGCGGCATCAACCCGTATGCGCTGGGTTTTGCCATGATGAGCGACATCCGCCGCATCTGCGAGCACCCGACCGACGAAGACCGCGCCTGGTTTCCCGACATGGCCGGCAGCGACTGGCGCAAGAGCCTGGACTTCGCCATGCGCAATTTCAAGGATGAAAGCTTTATCGCCCAGTATTTGTCGCCGCAGCTGATCCGCGAATTCCACTTCTTTGCCGTGCTCGACGACGACAAGAATGAAAAACTGGCCATTTCCGCCATCCACGACGATGCCGGCTACCGCTACGTGCGCCAGCAACTGGCCGAGCAGTACAACCTGGGCAACCGCGAGCCGAACATTCAGGTCTGGTCCGTCAATACGCGCGACGACCGCGCGTTGACCCTGCGCCACACGCAATTCCAGCGCCGCCCGCTGAACCAGCAGGCAGCCGAGGTACTCAAGCATGTGGCACGGCTGTGGGGCTTCGATGTGCACCTCGATACGGTCGATCCGCAGGGGGTGGTCCTGGGTACCTTGAATTGCCGGCGCGAGAAGCGCAACCGGCGCGACGATGCGCCGGCACGGCCTTGATATAGACGTCTTGGCAATAATTTTAGCAAGAATATAAGCGTATCCTATGCCTGTATAGGAATTCAGTATGGCTTGGCGGCGTCGAAACGGCCTCCGGGAGCGCTTTTTTTGACCTGGGTGAAGTGCGATTCGCACCCGTTTGGTGCGCGCGGCGGGCTAAGTGGTCTGGTTCTGCGCCAAAACATTTCCAAAAAGAAATATTTTTCTCCAAATTTAGCAGTTTCCATATTGAATATCACGAAATATAATTCCGCCATATAGGCACATCGGAGAACTTAGCAGCGGTCGCCCAAAACGGCTGTAAAAAACCGATAAGACCGCCTTTTTTTCTGTCCGAAAGCGTGCAAAGATGACATAAGCAAGTACGTTTTCAGGGCGCAAAAGCGCCAAAAATTTAACCGGTTTTAGGCGTTAAAAATCTGTGTAAAATAAAGAATTCGTATGTATAATTCGGCGACGTCCCGGATACGGCTGGAGCTTTGTGTCGTCATTTTGGGGTTCAGTTGCAAGACAAGAGATGGTATTTGGAGAAAGCAGGCATGAATTTTTCGAACGAGAAAAGTCCCAAGAACTACACAGGCATAACTGTCGTTGTCCTGCTGCACGTTCTCGCGGCTTACGGGATCGCGACGGGCTTGGGCAAGCGGTTGGTCACCAAAATGATGGAACCGGTTGAAACCAAGATTATCGAGGAAGTCAAACCGCCTCCACCGAAGGATCTTCCACCGCCACCACCGCCGCCAGAAATGAAGGCGCCACCGCCGCCATTCATTCCGCCAGTCGAGGTGAACGTGCAGCAGCCGCCACCACAACAGAACGTGATTGCAAATACGACTGCTGTGAAGCCAGCCACGAATGTATTGGCACCGCCAGCACCGCCTGCACAGCCTTCGCCAACTCCTGGACCAGCCAAATCGGTGCGTACACCGGCTGTGGTTGACTTCAGTGTCTGCGAAAAACCGGCTTATCCAAAGTCGTCGCAGCGCAATGAGGAAACCGGTGTGGTGACACTGTCATTCCTGATCGGTGTAGACGGCAAGGTCGCTGATTCGAAGATCGTGAAGTCCAGCGGCTTCAGAGACCTGGACAAAGCCGCGGTGCAAGGTATCAGCCGCTGTACATTTAAGCCGGCAACAGTTGACGGCAAGCCGGAACAAGGCTGGCAGCAAATGCAATACGTTTGGTCGCTGGATTAAAACCCGAGACAGTTATCCCCTGTCTCACACTATGATTTCGTTGTCATTACGTTCAGCGATCTGTTATTTTTAATTTTGGAGGAAGCATGTTTAAGAATACCCGTTTGTCCGCATTTTTTGCCGCGGTTCTGTTGTCCGTTACCGCTACTACCGCTCTGGTAGCAGCTCCGGCATTCGCTGACGCGCCAGCATCGGCTGCCGCTTCGGCCCCTGCGGCAGACGCTGCACCAGCACCAGTTGCTGCAGATGCCGCCGCTCCAGCAGCAACTCCAGCCGCTGATGCAGCCGCTCCAGCCAAAACCGAAGAAGTGCACAACCCGTTCGGCCTGTCCGCAGTATGGGATGGCGGTTTCGTGCCACGCGCCACCCTGATCATCCTGTCCATCATGTCGATCGGCAGCTGGTACATCATCATCACCAAGCTGCTGGATCAAATGAAGATCTTCAAGCAAGCTAAAGAAGCCGCTTCCAAATTCTGGAAAGCCCCTTCGATCGCTGCTGGTTCGGCAACCTTGAGCGAAGGCTCGCCATTCCGCTTCATCGCTGAATCGGGCACCAAGGCAACGGCTCACCATGACGGCGCCCTGCTGGAACAAATCGATCTGTCGACCTGGGTGACGATGTCGATCCAGCGCGCTTCGGACAAAGTCCAATCGCGTCTGCAAGATGGCCTGTCGTTCCTGGCAACCGTTGGTTCGACCGCACCGTTTATCGGTCTGTTCGGTACCGTGTGGGGTATTTACGGCGCGCTGACCGCTATCGGCATGACCGGTAACGCATCGATCGACAAAGTTGCAGGTCCAGTTGGTGAAGCACTGATCATGACCGCTTTCGGTCTGCTGGTCGCCGTTCCTGCCGTTCTGGGTTACAACTGGTTGGTTCGTCGTAACAAATCCGCAATGGAAGACATCCGCTCGTTCAGCGCCGACGTTCACTCGGTTCTGGTTTCCGGCGTAATGTCGACCAGCGAAGCTGGCCGTGCTGCCGGCGCTAAAAAGATCGGATAAGAATCATGTCGATGTCCGTCGGCTCCGACAGCGGAGATGAAGATCAAGTAATGTCAGAAATCAACACGACGCCGCTCGTCGACATCATGTTGGTTTTGCTGATCATTTTCTTGATCACCAGTCCGGTTGTCCTCAAGCTGCAGAAAATCGATCTGCCGATTGAGGCCAATCAAGCCCTGCAAACCAAACCAGAGAACGTTAACATCGTTGTTAACAAGGACGGCGAGATCTACCTGGGCCAGACCAAACTGAAAGACACGAACGAGTTGTTCGATTATCTTAAAGTTGAAGCAGTGAAAGTACCGCAGCCGGAAGTACACGTTCGTGGCGACCAAGAAACACGCTACGAATCGATCGGCCGGGTTATTTACACGACCCAACGTGCCGGGATCCAGAAGGTCGGCTTCATCACCGAACCACCTGACAAGGGCTGATAGCGACTGGCAGCGGCGTCCCGGCAACATGGGGACGCCACTGCCAGAAGCTTACCGGGCGGCAGTTTCGCCCGGTGCTTCGTTGGACTTCTTAAAGGAAACACTATGAGTATGAATGTCGGTTCGGGAAGCGCAGCAGGCGCGGATCCGGAACCAATGATGGAACTGAACATGACGCCCCTCATCGACGTGATGCTGGTGCTGATTATCATGTTGATCATCACGATTCCTAAGCAAAACCACTCGGTGAACTTGAACATGCCGGTCGGCACCCCGCCGCCACCGACAACCGAACCAGTGGTCGTCACGATCGATGTCGATTTTGACGGCACGATCCTGTGGGACAATCAGGTCGTTCCTGACCGTGCTTCGCTGGAAGCCAAGCTGAGCAACGTTGCTGCGCAAGCAGACCAGCCGGAAGTGCATTTGCGTCCGAACAAGCTGGTGGAATATAAAGTCGTCGCCGGTGTGATGGCGTCGGCGCAGCGTCTGGGCGTGACCAAAATCGGTCTGGTCGGCAACGAGCAATTCCAGTAAGCTGTAGCAATCAGGTTCTCTTTACATCCGAATAGGCAGGACTTCCTGCCTATTCGCTTTTTACTGAAAGACTTTCTCATGTCCAAGTTTCGTCTCGCTCATCTCGGCCTCGTCATGGCCGCTATCGGTTTTACCGCAGCAACTCCCGTAATCGGCCTGGGCTCGCTGGCATACGCCGCGGACACCGTGCGTGCCGAAGTGGGCAAGCCATTGCAAGAAGCGCAAAAACTCGCTAGCAGCGGCAAAAACAAGGAAGCGCTGGCCAAGCTGCGCGAAGCTGACAGCGTCGGCGGCAAGACTGCCTTTGAAAGCTACCAGATCGAGCGCGTGCGCGCCTCGGCCGCTGCTGCCTCCGGCGATAATGGCACCGCCATCAAGGCCTTTGAAGCCGTCATCAATTCCGGCCGCTTGAGCGCCGCCGAAGCGCCAAAATTCACGCAAGCGCTGGCAGGCATGTACTACCGCGCCAAGGATTGGCCAAATACCATCACCTGGATCAAACGCTCGCTGAAAGACCGCGACGATGCGCAAATGCGCGAACTGCTGATCCAGACCTACTATGTCAGCGGCAACTACGCGGAAGCAGCGAAAGAGCTGCAAGCGCGCGGCGGCAACTCGGAAGCAAGCCTGCAAATGCTGGCCAACATCCAGTTGAAGCAAAACGACAAGGCCGGCTACGTCGCCACCCTGGAAAAACTGGCATCGAGCTATCCGAAAACCAGCTACTGGGCCGACCTGCTGAACCGCGTTTCGGGTAAGCCTGGCTTCTCGCAACGCCTGGGCCTGGACGTCCAGCGCCTGCGCCTGGCCAACGGCCTGTTCAGCAAGCCTTCCGAATACATGGAAATCAGCCAGCTGGCCCTGCAAGCAGGCAATCCTGGCGAAGCGCTGAGCATCATCGAGCAAGGCTACAAAAAAGGCGCACTGGGCACCGGCGCCGATGCGCCACGTCACCAGCGCCTGAAAGACCTGGCCCTGAAAACCCAGGCCGACCTGAAAGCCAGCGCCGCCAAGTCGGAAGCGGAATACGTCAAGAACAAGGACGCCGACAGCTTGAGCAAGCTGGGCTTCGCCCTCGTATACGATGGCCAGGCTGAAAAGGGCCTGGGCTTGATGAACGACGCCGTGAAACTGGGCACCGCCAAATATGCGGAAGAAGCCAAGCTGCATCTGGGCATCGCTTACATTCACGCCGGCAAGAAGTCCAATGCCACGACGGCACTCAACGCCGTCAAGGGTACGGATGGCGCGGCTGACCTGGCCCGTTACTGGACTTTGATGAATAAGTAAGTTCATCTTCAGATTGCGCTGAGTATTTAGCGCGTCCCAAAAGCGTTGCCAGCACACCCGCCGGCAACGCTTTTTGTTATTTCAGCAGTGAAATTCGCCCTGTGCCCGCCCTGCCGGGTGTGCATCCCTGAAACAGTCCGTATAATCCCCCTTTTGGCACAGTTTTTCATCAGATTCCTATGAAGGTATTCCGCGGACTTCCCAATGCCCAGGCACGAGCGCCTTGCGCTCTGACCATCGGCAATTTTGACGGTGTCCACATCGGCCATCAGGCCTTGCTGGCGCGCGTGCGCGAGGCTGCGACCGAGCTCGGCATTGAAGCGGCCGTGATGACGTTCGAACCGCACCCGCGCGAATTCTTCGCGCAGCGCGCGGGCGACCTGTCCAAAGCCCCGCAGCGCATCGCCAACCTGCGCGACAAGCTGCAGTCGCTGGACGACGCCGGCATCGACCGTGTCGTCGTCGAGCATTTCAGCGCCCAGTTCGCCGCCTTGACGCCGCAGGAATTCACGGAAAAAGTCCTCGTCGACGGCTTGCACGTGAAATGGCTGATGGTCGGCGACGACTTTTGCTATGGCGCCCGGCGCGCCGGCGACGTGGCCATGCTGCAGGAAGCGGGCCGCCAATACGGTTTCCACGTAGAAACATTGCCTACCGTGATGAACGGCAGCACGCGCATCTCCTCGTCCGCCGTGCGCCTGGCGCTGGCCGACGGGAATTTTCCGCTGGCGACCCAGTTGCTGGGCCATCCGTACGCCATCTCCGGCCATGTGATCCACGGCCAGAAGCTGGGCCGCACCCTCGGTTTCCCCACCCTGAACCTGCGCGTGGCGCACCGCCCCGCCCTGTCAGGCGTCTTCATCGTGCAGGTACACGGCCTGGGCCCCCTGCCGCTGCCCGCCGTGGCGAGCCTGGGCGTGCGCCCCACCGTCGACGACAGCGGCCGCGTCTTGCTGGAAGTGCATCTGTTTGATTTCGCCCAATCCTGCTACGGCAAGCTGGTGCGCGTGGAATTCCTGCAAAAGCTGCGCGACGAAGAAAAGTACGACGACTTGCCCACCCTGACGGCCGCCATCGAGCGCGACTCGAACCAGGCGCGCGCCTATTTTGAGCAGCGCAGCGGCGCCATTACCGCCACCGACCGAATTTGACGCCGGCCAACTCCGCCGCCTGGCGGCACTTGCCGCTGCAAACCCGCTGCAAAAATATACTCCACACTATTAAAGAAGATTATGTCCGATCAAAACAAGCCAGCCACGCCCAAGCAGAACAAGAAGCCTGAAAGCAAATACCCGGTCAACATGACGGAAACCCCGTTCCCGATGCGCGGCGACATGGCCAAGCGCGAGCCGCAATGGGTACAGCAATGGCAAGACAAAAAAATCTACGAGCGCGTGCGCAAGGCTGCCGCCGGCCGTCCGAAATTCATCCTGCATGACGGCCCGCCGTACGCGAATGGCGATATCCACCTGGGCCACGCCGTCAACAAGATCCTGAAAGACATGGTCGTCAAGTCGCGCTCGCTGTCCGGCTTTGACGCGCCGTATGTACCTGGCTGGGATTGCCACGGCATGCCGATCGAGATCCAGATCGAAAAACTGCATGGCAAGAACCTGCCGACGGCCGAAGTGCTGGAAAAAGCCCGCGCCTACGCGAATGTGCAGGTCGAGCGCCAGAAGAAGGATTTCATCCGCCTTGGCGTACTGGGCGAGTGGGACAACCCGTATCTGACCATGGCGCACGGCAATGAAGCGGACGAATTGCGCGCGCTGGGCAAGCTGTTGGAAAAAGGCTATGTCTATCGCGGCTTGAAACCCGTCAACTGGTGCTTCGACTGCCAGTCGGCGCTGGCCGAGGCGGAAGTGGAATACGCGGAAAAACGCGATCCCGCCATCGACGTGGGGTTCAAATTCGCCGAGCCGGAAAAACTGGCGGCCGCCTTCGGCCTGCCTTCCCTGCCTACCGATAACGGTTTCATCGTCATCTGGACCACCACGCCGTGGACCATCCCGTCGAACCAGGCGCTGAACGTGCACCCGGAAGTGAAATATTCGCTGGTAAAGGCCGAGCGCGATGGCCAGCCGCTGCTGCTGATCCTGGCGCAAGACCTGGTCGTGGCCAGCCTGGCGCGCTTCAAGCTCGATGGCACGACGATCGCCACCTGCGACGGCGCGGCACTGGCCGGCATCAGCTTCCGCCACCCGCTGCATGCGGCTGACGCTTTCTATGACCGCTTGTCGCCTTTGTACCTGGCCGAATACGTGACCACGGAAAGCGGCACGGGCGTGGTGCACTCGGCGCCAGCCTATGGCCTGGACGACTTCATCTCGTGCAAGGCGCACGGCATGAAGGACGACGACATCATCAAGCCCGTCATGGGCGACGGCAAGTTCGCCTCGACCCTGCCCCTGTTCGGTGGCATGACCATCTGGGAAGCGTCCAAGCCGATCTGCAACGCCCTGCGCGAAGCGGGTGCGCTGTTCGAAGTCAAGATGTTCGACCACAGCTACATGCATTGCTGGCGCCATAAGACGCCGATCATCTACCGCGCCACCTCGCAGTGGTTTGCCGGCATGGACGTGACTCCGAAAGACGGCGGCGCGACCCTGCGCGAGACGGCCTTGAAAGGCATCGCCGACACCGAATTCTTCCCGGACTGGGGCCAGGCGCGCCTGCACGGCATGATCGCCAACCGTCCTGACTGGACCCTCTCGCGCCAGCGCCAGTGGGGCGTGCCGATGGCCTTCATCGTGCACAAGGAAACGGGCGACCTGCATCCACGCACGCCGGAACTGCTAGAGCAAGTGGCCAAGCTGATCGAAAAGAACGGCATCGAGGCATGGCAGGCGCTGGACTTGCAGGACCTGATCGGCGACGAAGCGGCCATCTACGCCAAGAACAAGGACACGCTGGACGTGTGGTTCGATTCCGGCGCCACGCACCAGACGGTGCTGGGCGGCCCGCAAGCGCACGGCTCGCATTCGACGCAACTGCAATTCCCGGCCGACCTGTACCTGGAAGGCTCGGACCAGCATCGCGGCTGGTTCCACTCTTCCCTGCTCGTGTCGTCCATGCTGAATGGCCGTCCGCCGTATAAAGCCCTGCTGACACACGGCTTCACGGTCGATGGCGAAGGCAAGAAGATGTCGAAATCGCTGGGGAACACCTTGGCGCCGCAAAAGATCTCGGACACCCTGGGCGCGGACATCCTGCGCCTGTGGATCGCCTCGACCGACTACACGGGCGAGCTGTCGATCTCCGACGAGATCCTGAAACGCGTGACGGAATCGTACCGCCGCATCCGCAACACCCTGCGCTTCCTGCTGGCGAACACGTCGGACTTCAATCCGGCCACGGACGCCGTGCCAGTCGCAGAGATGTTCGAAATCGACCGCTATGCGCTGGCCAACATGGCCTCGCTGCAGCAGCAGATCGAGAACAACTACGCGCGCTACGAATTCCACCCGGTGGTGTCGAAGCTGCAGACGTACTGCTCGGAAGACCTGGGCGGCTTCTACCTGGACATCCTGAAGGACCGCCTGTACACCTCCGGCCTGACGTCGCACGCGCGCCGTTCCGCGCAAACGGCCCTGTGGCACATCACGCAAAGCCTGCTGCGCCTGATGGCACCGGCCCTGTCGTTCACGGCGGAAGAAGCGTGGGCCGTCTTCGCCGGTGCGGAGGCCTATGCGGCCAGCGATGAAACCATCTTCACGCAAACCTGGTGGCAACTGCCGGAAGTCGCGGACGCCGCCGGCCTGCTGGAGAAATACACGGCACTGCGCGCCGTGCGCACGGACGTCACAAAACAGCTGGAAGACTTGCGCACCTCGGGCGCCATCGGTTCCTCGCTGCAGGCGGAACTGACGATCAAGGCCGCACCGATGAAGTACAAGCTGTTGACCACCCTGGGCGAGGACTTGAAGTTCGTTTTCATCACCTCGCAGGCAACCGTGGCCGAAGTGGCCGACGAAGCAGCCGAGGAAGTGGTCGTGGCCGCGTCGACGGCGCCGAAGTGCGAGCGCTGCTGGCACTACCGTAGCGACGTGGGCACGGACGCTGCGCATGCTACCCTGTGCGGCCGCTGCGTCAGCAACCTGTTTGGTGCGGGCGAGAAACGCCGCTTCGCATAAACAACGTCGTCAAAATCTACTGCGCGTCGCGATTTGCGGCCTGCGATGCTCGCTGTACTAAAGTACAGCTGCGCGTCTCGGCCACAACTCGCTGCCGCTCGCTACGATTTTGCCCGCCGTTGTATGCTTTGAGTCCAATCGCCGCCTGCCAACAGGCGGCGGCTTTATCTTCCCTGGAAAAATATGGCCACTAAAAACCGTTTTTCATCGAAATCGTCATCTTCTTCGTCGCTCGTGCCCTGGCTGGGCATTGCCGCCATCGTCATCCTGTTCGACCAGATCACCAAGATCACGATCCTGAAAACCTTTCGCTATGCGCAAGAGATGGTCATCACCTCGTATTTCAACCTGGTGCTCGCGTATAACAAGGGAGCCGCGTTCAGCTTCCTGTCCGACCAGGGTGGCTGGCAGCGCTATTTCTTCACCGGCATCGCCCTCGCGGCCGCCATCTACATCATCTATCTGCTGAAAAAACATGCCGGCCAGCGCATGTTCTGCTGGGCCCTGGCGCTGATCCTCGGCGGCGCGCTGGGCAACGCCATCGACCGCCTGATGTATGGCCACGTGGTCGACTTCCTCGACTTCCACTGGAAAAGCTGGGGCCATTTCCCCGCTTTCAATATCGCCGACAGCGCCATCTGCATCGGCGCGGCCCTGTTCATCATCGATGAACTGCGCCGGGTAAACAAATAAACACGCAGGAGAACGGCATGGAATTGTCCGGCAAAAAAATCGTCCTGGGACTTTCGGGCGGCGTCGCCTGCTACAAGGCGGCGGAACTGTGCCGCGCGCTGACAAAGGCAGGCGCCTCGGTGCAAGTGGTGATGACGGATGCGGCCAGCCACTTCATTACGGCAGTCACGATGCAGGCCCTGTCGGGCCACCCCGTGCACACGAGCCAGTGGGATGCGCGCATCGACAACAACATGGCGCATATTGATTTGACGCGCCATGCGGACGCCATCCTGATCGCCCCGTGTTCGGCCGACTTTATGCGCAAGCTGGCGCATGGCGTGTGCGACGACCTGCTGTCGACCCTGTGCCTGGCCCGCCCTGCCCACCTGCCCCTGCTGGTGGCGCCGGCCATGAACGTGGAAATGTGGCAGAACCCCGCCACGCAGCGCAATGTGCAGCAGCTGCGCGACGACGGCATCAAGCTGTTTGGCCCGGCCGCCGGCGAACAGGCGTGCGGCGAAGTTGGACTGGGCCGCATGCTGGAACCGGAGCAGCTCTTGACGGAGCTGATCGCCGCCTTCCAGCCGAAAGTCCTGGCGGGCAAGCGCGTGCTGGTCACGGCCGGCCCCACCTTCGAAGCCATCGACCCCGTGCGCGGCATCACCAATCTGTCCTCGGGCAAGATGGGTTATGCGGTGGCGCGCGCGGCGCGCGAAGCGGGCGCCGAGGTGCTGCTCATTTCCGGCCCCACGGCCCTGGACGCGCCATTCGGCGTGCGCCGCATCGATGTGCAAAGCGCGCAGCAGATGCATGATGCGGTACTGGCCCACGTCGACGGCCAGCATGTCTTCGTCGCCGTGGCCGCCGTGGCCGACTGGCGCGTAGCCAACGCCAGCGAACAAAAGATGAAGAAGCAGGCCGACGGCTCCGTGCCCGAACTGCAGTTCGCGCAAAACCCCGACATCCTGGCCACCGTGGCGGCGCGCACCAACCTGGCCGGCTATCCGTATTGCGTCGGCTTTGCCGCCGAATCGGAAAACCTCGTGGAATTCGGCTCGACCAAGCGCGAAAAGAAGGGCATCCCTCTACTGGTCGGCAATATCGGCCAGAACACGTTTGGCCAGGACGACAACACCATTATCCTGTTCGACGAGGAAGGCCATACCGTGCTGCCGCGCGCCTCGAAACTGAACCTGGCGCGCCAGCTGATTTCGGAAATATCGAAACGCCTGGCAAAAAATTCGCTCCTCAAGTAACCCTTTATACGACTTAGCTTAGTTAGTTAGATTAATGAAAAATATCGACATCAAGATCCTCGACGCCCGCATGAAAGAACTGCTGCCAGCCTACGCCACGCCCGGCAGCGCCGGCCTGGACCTGCGCGCCTGCATAGACGAGGCCATCACCATCGAAGCTGGCCAGACCGTGCTCATTCCCACCGGCCTGGCTATCCACATCGGCGACCCGTCGTATGCGGCCATGATCTTGCCGCGCAGCGGCATGGGCCACAAAAACGGCATCGTCCTGGGGAATCTGGTAGGCTTGATCGATTCCGATTACCAGGGCCAGCTGATGGTATCGACCTGGAACCGGGGCCAGAGCGCTTTCACGCTCAATCCCATGGAACGCCTGGCGCAACTGATTATCGTGCCGGTGCTGCAAGTGGGCTTTAACGTCGTCGAAGAATTCGGCGACAGCGAACGCGGTGTTGGCGGTTTCGGCAGCACCGGCAAACATTAAGGATTTTCTTATGCCAGGCTTCCGCCATCTGATCCCAGCCCCGACTTCGCTGCGCCGATTGGCCACTCCCCTCCTGTTGGCCGGCGCGGCCATTCTGGCCGGCTGCACCACGCCGACGACGAATGTCAGCGGCCCGTTCAACGTCGTGCCGGCGCCCGATGCGCCTGCGCCGACGGCGCAGCAAAAAGCTGCGCAGGAAGAGCTGGTGAAGATGGTGGCGCTACAGGACCGCCTGTCGAAAGTCTCCGCGCCCCTGCTGATCAACAATGCGGACCTGTGCAAGACGTATGCGCGCAACTTGCTGGGCTTTACGGCGCAGAATAAGTATTCCTACCCTGGCATCTATGCCGATGCGGCGCAGGCGGCGCTCGGCTACGGCGAACAGATGCAAGTGTCTGGCGTCTTGCCGGGCAGCGGCGCCGCCCGCGCCGGCTTGCGCAAGGGCGACGGCTTGCTGGCTGCAGAAGGCAAGCCGCTGCCGGCCGGTCCGAAAGCGGAAGGTCCGTTCGGCGCCATCGTCGGCCCGCTGGCCTCGAAAAGCGCGAGCCTGAACATGACCATCGCCCGCGATGGCCAGCAGCAGGACCTGAAAATTCCCGTCACGCGCGCCTGCGCCTTCCGCGTCGCCCTGGGCAATGCGGACAATATCAACGCATACTCGGACGGCGCGCGCATCATGCTCACGCGCGGCATGGTCAATGCGGCGCAAAACGACGAAGGCATCGCCTTCGTGATCGCCCGCGAAATGGCGCACAATATCCTCGACCACGCGCGCAGCCAGCGCACGGCAGGTACGGCCGGCAGCATCATCGACAGCCTGGGCGCCGTGCAGCCCGACGTGTCAATGCTGACGGGCGCCGCCGGCATCAAGGCCATGCCGCAGGAACTCGACGTGCAGGCCGACACCCTGGCCATCTACCTGCTGGCGCGCGCCGGCTACAACGTCGACAACGCCGCCCGCTTCTGGCAGCGCCTGGCCACGCAAGTGCCGGCGACGGTCGCCAATGGCTACACTGCCCTGCATCCTGGCACCAACTCGCGCATGGCGGCCATCAACCGCGCCGTCACCGACGTGCGCGCCAAGCAGGCGGCGAAGAAGCCGCTCAAGCCTTAAGCCAAAAAAGAGGGGGCCTGACAAAACCGTCGCGAGCGGCAGTGATTTGTGGCTAAGAAGCGCAACCGTGCTCTAGCACGGTGAGCATCGCAGGCCGCAAAGCGCGACGCGCAGCAGGTTTGGTCAGGCGCCCGGGAAATTCGGGAAATAGGTACCCATGATCCAGGTCAGGGCCCCGCAGAACACCACGGCTAAAAACAGGACGATGAGCAGCTTGCCGAACTTGGGAATACCCTCTTCTTGCGTCTTGACTTCATTTGACATGAAAATTCTCCGCAGGGTGGTGGAACAGGTAGTATATCCACAATCTTGAATACTTTTCCATACTTTGCCGCAAACATGCGGCATGTAACCCGCGCGCGCCATGGACAGCATCGACCTTGAAGTTCTGAAAACCAGCGCCGCCTGGCTCGCCGCCGGCCACCGCTGCGAACTCGTCACCGTCATCAAGACCTGGGGTTCCAGCCCCCGCCCCGTGGGCGCCACGCTGGCCATCTGCGACGATGGCACGGTGGTCGGTTCCGTTTCCGGCGGCTGCATCGAGGATGACCTGATCGACACCGTCCGCGTGCACGGCATCGTGCGCACGCAGCCCGAAATCGTCAGCTACGGCATCAGCGCCGACGAGGCGCACCGCTTCGGCCTGCCCTGCGGCGGCACCATCGAACTGGCCATCGAACCGCTGCATGCGGACAGCGGCGTGGCCGAACTGCTGGCGCGCCTGGAAGCGCATGAACTGGTCGAACGCCGCCTCGACTTGCACACCGGCGCCGTCACCCTGCAGCGCGCCGCGCCGGGCGCCGTGCTGGCCCTGGAAGACGGGGCGCTCACCACGCAGCACGGCCCGCGGTGGCGCTTGCTGATCATCGGCGCCAGCCAGCTATCGCGCTTCGTGGCGCAAATCGCCACGGCCATGGATTACCACGTCATCGTCTGCGACCCGCGCGAAGAATACCGGGGCGGCTGGAACGTGCCGGGCGTGCCCCTGCTGCACGCCATGCCCGACGACCTCGTGCTGGAATTAAAGCTCGACAGCCGCAGCGCCGTCGTCGCCCTCACGCACGATCCCAAACTCGATGACCTGGCCCTGATGGAAGCGCTCAAATCCCCTGCGTTTTACGTAGGCGCCATCGGCTCGCGCGCCAACAATGCCAAGCGCCGCGAGCGGCTGCTGCAGTTCGACGTCAGCGCGGAACAGCTGGCGCGCCTGCACGGCCCCATCGGCCTGTACATCGGCAGCAAGACGCCGGCCGAAATCGCCATTTCCATCCTGGCCGAACTGACGGCCGTGAAAAACGGCGTGCCCGACGCGCTGCAGATCCAGCACGCGGCGGCCCTGAGCCCGCCCGGCACCGACATCTGCGCGCGTTAAAGACAACAGCAAGAAACGCGGTGCGCCCGCGCCGCCTCCCTGATACCGTCCCTGACTTTGGCCCACCATGACCCTGCTGCACTGGACCCTCCCCCTGCCCGCCGGCTACCGCCGCGACGATGTCATCGCCTTCCACAGCCGTGATGCGGAAGCCGTTGCCGAACAAGTCACGCCGGCAGGCCTGCGCAAGGGCATCCTGCTTGCCGGCGTACCCGTAGTACTGGACGTCGCCTTCACGCAGGATACTGCCATCTGCCAGGCAGACATCGATGGCGATGACAATGCCGACCTTCAAACGCCGCTGCACGGCGCCCTCCTTAACATCCTCGGCCTGCGCATCGACCCGCAGCCGTTTGCGCAACTGGCCGCCGCCGACCCGCTGCTGGCGCCTTTGGTCCGCGTCAATCCGGGCCTGCGCATCGTGCAATCGGCCAGCCCGTTCGAGGCGCTGACCTGGGCCATCATCGGCCAGCAGATCAACCTGCCGTTCGCTATTTCTCTGCGCCGCACCTTCATTTTGAAGGCGGGACGCCGGCACGGCAGCGGCCTGTGGTGCTATCCGGAGGCACGCGACGTGGCCAAGCTGGCGATCGACGACCTGACCAGCCGCAAATTCTCGCGCGCCAAGGCGGAAACCGTGCTGCGCCTGGCACACCTCGTCAACGACGGGGAGTTGTCGCTGGAGCTGCCTCCCTCCGGCGACGTGGCGGCCATTTCGCAAGCGCTGCTGGCCGTCAAGGGCATCGGCCCGTGGACCGTCAACTACGCGCTGCTGCGCGGCTACGGCTATGCCGACTGCTCGCTGCACGGCGACGTGGCCATCCGCGCCGCCCTGCAAAAGCTGCTCGGCGAAGACGTAAAACCGGACATGGCGCGCACGGAGCAGTGGCTGCGTCAGTACGCGCCGCACCGCACCATGGCGGCCGCCCACCTATGGGCCAGCCTGCACGCGCCGGAAAAAAATATTTTACCTGCCAGGGAATAAACGGCGGACGGCATGCGTCTATCACTTGCAAGCCCTCAAAACCTCAAGGAGACCATCATGCGCTTTACCACTTTTGCCGCCACCGCCCTTTTTGCCGCCATGTCCGCCCCGCTGGCTTTCGCCGCCGACGTCATGCCCGCCAACGGCATGCTGGTCAACGCCACAGGCATGACCGTGTATGTGTTCGACAAGGATGTCGCCGACAGCGGCAAGAGCGCCTGCAGCGGCGGCTGCCTGGCGGCCTGGCCCGCCGTCATCGCCACCGAAGCGGCGCCCGCCGCCCCGTATGGCAGCATCAAGCGCGAGGACAACGGCGCCATGCAGCTGACCTACAAGGGCAAGCCCCTGTACCTGTACAAGGAAGACAAGAAGCCGGGCGACGTGGCCGGCGACAATTTCAAGAACGTGTGGCACGTCGTCAAGCCTTAAGCTACCCGCCCCATCTCCACGATGACCAAGCAAGAGGACAGCCGCCAGCTGCAAGCCTGCCTGCCCGGCCTGCGCCGCTATGCGCGCGCGCTGGTCGGCGCCGTGCATGCTGACGACCTGGTGCAGGACACCGTGGAGCGGGCCTGGCGCAAGTTCGACCAGTGGCAGCGCGGCGCCGAGATGCGGCCCTGGCTGTTTTCCATCATGCACAACCTGCACGTGGATCAATTGCGCCGCCCCGGCCTGGCGCTGCAGGAACTCGACGACGACGCCCTGCTGCCCGCGCCCGAACACGCACCGGGACAGGCTATCGCCATCGGCGAGATGGATGCGGCGCTGGCCCGTTTGCCTCTGGGGCAGCGCGAAGTCATCCTGCTCGTCGCGCTCGAACAGATGCCGTATGAGCAGGTGGCGGCCACCCTGGACATCCCCGTCGGCACCGTCATGTCGCGTTTGTCGCGCGGGCGCGACCGGCTGCGCGCATTGCTCGACGGCCGCCCGGCCGGCAGCCAGGGCGGCGGCACCCCTACCCTGAAAGTCGTGAAATGACAACGCAAGCCATCAGCGAAGCGCAATTGCACGCCCTGGCCGACGGCGTCCTGCCCGAGGAACAGCGCGCAGCCATCGACGCCCACCTGCGCGCGCATCCCGGGGACGCCGCCAGGGTGGACGCGTGGCGCGAGCAGAGCCGGCAATTGCGCGCCCTGTTCGATCCCGTGCTGGACGAAGCCGTGCCACCGGCGCTGCGGCAGGTGGCGGCCCCGCCGGCGGCGTACGGCGCCTGGCAACGCCCCGCCATGCAGGCGGCAGCGGCTATCCTGCTGGTCATCGCGGGCGGCGCGGGCGGCTGGCTGCTGCGTGGCGGCGACAGCGTGAGCGCCAGCCCGATCTCCCTGGCGCGCAGCGCCGCCATCGCCCACGCCGTCTATACGCCCGAAGTGCGCCACCCTGTGGAAGTGGGGGTTGAACAAGAGGCCCACCTGGTGCAATGGCTGTCGAAACGCCTGGGCACGAAACTGCAGCCGCCCGCGCTGTCGCCGCTCGGCTACCAGCTGATCGGCGGCCGCTTGCTGCCCGGCGATGGCGACGGCCCCGTGGCGCAATTCATGTATGAGGATGGCAAAGGCCAGCGCCTGACCCTGTATGTGGCCAAGGAGCGGGCCGGCAGGCAGGAAACGGCTTTCCGCTACACGCAGGAAAAGGACTTGAGCGTGTTTTACTGGATTGACGGCCAGCTCGGTTACGCCCTCTCGGCGAGCCTGCCCAAACAGGCGCTGGGCAAGATCGCCGACGTCGTGTATGCGCAGCTGGAGCAGGCACGCTGAAACAGGTCGACGTGGTGGCACCCGACGGCCGCCACCGACCCCACACCCTGCAGCGCAGGGCGGCTGGTGCTACCATCCCATACTGATGAGCTAATCCGTATGGCGGATGGCCGTCGCGCTTCCCCGTACCATCCCCACCCCGAGGAATAAACATGACGACCCTGACCATCAATGGCAAGCAGCACGACCTTGCCCTGCCTGAAGATACACCCCTGCTGTGGGCCCTGCGCGACGAACTGGGCATGACCGGCACCAAATTCGGCTGCGGCATGGCCCTGTGCGGCGCCTGCACCGTGCACCTCGATGGCGACGCCATCCGCTCCTGCGTGACGCCCGTATCGGCCGCCGCCGGCAAGAAAATCACCACCATCGAAGCAGTGGGCGAAGACAAGGTCGGCCTGGCCCTGCAGCAAGCCTGGCAGGAACACGGCGTGCCCCAATGCGGTTACTGTCAGGCCGGGCAGATCATGTCGGCCACGGCCCTGCTGCACAAGACGCCGGCGCCGAACGACAAGCAAATCCGCGAAGCGATGAGCGGCAATATCTGCCGCTGCGGCACCTATACGCGCATCCACGCGGCCATCAAGCAGGCCGCGACCAGCATCAACGCGAAAGGAGCGGCCAAATGAGCATGCATGACACTCCTGCCGCACATTCGCCTGCGCGGCGCAACTGGCTCAAGGCCGCCGGCGCGCTGGCCGGCCTGACCCTGGTGGCCGGTCCTTCCGGCCTCGTGATGGCTGCCGACGCCGTCAAATACGGCGGCGACAAGATGGCTGGCGGCGTGGTCGACGACACCCTGGTCTTCCTGTCGGTCGGTGCCGACGGCATCGTCACCATCGTGGCGCACCGCTCCGAAATGGGCCAGGGCATCCGCACCAGCCTGCCCATGGTGGCGGCCGATGAACTGGGCGCCGACTGGGCGCAGGTGCGCGTGCAGCAGGCGCCCGCCGACGAAGCGCGCTACGGCAGCCAGGACACGGACGGCTCGCGCAGCATGCGCCACTCGTTCCGCGCCATGCGCCACGTGGGCGCCACGGCGCGCCTGATGCTGGAAACGGCGGCCGCCGTGCGCTGGGACGTGCCAGTGACGGAAGTCAAAGCCGTCAACCATGCGGTCGTGCATGCGGCCAGCGGACGCTCGCTGTCCTTCGGCGCCCTGGCCGGGGAAGCGGCCAAATTGCCGGTGCCGCCACGCGCGCGCATCAGCCTGAAAACGGCGGGCGAGCTGCGCTACATCGGACAAACCAGCACGCGCGGCATCGACTTGCACGATATCGTCACGGGTAACACCCACTTCGGCATCGACACGCACCTCGATGGCATGGCGTATGCCGTCATCGCCCGTCCGCCCGTATTTGGCGGCAAGCTGAAAAGCGTGGACAAGACGGCGGCCCTGAAAGTGCCTGGCGTGCTGCGCATCGTCGAACTGGCGGGCAGCCCGCCGCCGGCCATGTTCAATCCGCTGGGCGGCGTGGCCGTCATCGCCAGCAACACCTGGGCCGCCATCAAGGGCCGCGAAGCGCTGGTACTGGAATGGGAAGATGGCCCGAACGGCGGCTACGATTCGAAAGCCTTCCGCAAGACGCTGGAAGCGGCCGTGCGCCAGCCGGCCAGCCCCGCGCGCGACCAGGGCAAGACGGTAGCCACCCTGGCCGCCGCTCCCGCCGCGCGGAAATTCAGCGCCGAATACTATCTGCCCCACCTGGCCCACGCCACCATGGAGCCGCCCGCCGCCACCGTGCGCATCGCCAACGGCAAGGCCGAAGTGTGGGCCTGCGTGCAGGCGCCGCAGGCGACGCGCAGCAACGTGGCCAAGGCCCTGGGCCTGGAGTATGACGACGTGACCGTCCACGTGACCCTGCTCGGCGGCGGCTTCGGGCGCAAATCGAAACCCGATTTCGCCGTCGAGGCGGCGCTGCTGTCAAAAGCCATGGATGGCGCGCCCGTCAAGCTGACGTGGACGCGCGACGACGACCTGCAGCACGACTACCTGCACACGGTGTCCGTCGAACGGCTGGAAGCGTCACTCGATGCGAAAGGCATGCCGACGGCCTGGCTGCACCGCACGGCCGCGCCCACCATCACCTCGACCTTTGCCGCCGGCGCGAACAAGCAGGCGCCGTTCGAGCTAGGCATGTCGGCCATCAACGTGCCGTTCGCCATTGCGAACATCCGCGTCGAAGTGCCCGAGGTGCCGGCCCACACGCGCATCGGCTGGTTCCGTTCCGTGTCGAATATCCCGCACGCGTTTGCCATCCAGTCGTTCACGGCCGAACTGGCGCATGCGGCGAAGAAGGACCATCGCGACTACCTGCTGGCACTGCTGGGTCCTGCGCGCAAGATCAACCCGGCCGACCTGTCCGATGGCTGGAACTATGGCGAAGACCCGGCGAAGTATCCGGTCGACATAGGCCGCATGCGCCACGTGATCGAGCTGGCGACAGCCAAGGCGGGCTGGGGCCGCAAGCTGCCCAAGGGACGGGGACTGGGACTGGCCGTGTCCTACAGCTTTGTCACCTATGTGGCGGCCGTGATCGAAGTGGAGATCAATGCGGCCGGCGAAGTCATCGTGCCCAGGGTCGATATCGCCATGGATTGCGGACCGCAGATCAACCCGGACCGCGTGCGCTCGCAGATCGAGGGCGCCTGCATCATGGGTCTGTCGCTGGCCATGAGCGGCGAGATCAGTTTCAAGAATGGCCGGGTCGAGCAAAGCAATTTCCACGACTACGCCGTGCTGCGCGCCGCCGACGCGCCGCGCGTGATCCACACGCACCTGGTGCCGGGCACCCTGGACATGGAACTGGGCGGCGTGGGCGAACCGGCCACGCCGCCCATCGCCCCGGCCCTGTGCAACGCCATCTTCGCCGCCACGGGCAAGCGTATCCGCGCCCTGCCCGTCGGCATGCAGCTGGCGAAGAAAGGCTGAGTAGCTAGGAGCGCCGCGCAGCAGGCAACTGCAGCAGCAACGCTGCGGCGGCGACAAAGGCGGCGGCGGCCGCCAGCAGCCACATGGGCCAGTTGAGCAGGAGCAGCAGGCCGCCTGCGGCGGCGCCGATGGCGCTGCCCAGGTACAGCGCCGATTCGTTGAGGGCGATGGCCAGGTTGCCGTCGCCCTGCCGCGCGCGCACGGCCAGCAGTTGCTGGTTTTGCGGCACTTGCAGGGCCCAGCCAGCCGCGCCCCACAGGGCAATTGGCGCCAGCATCAGCCACGCCGACCAGCCGGCCGCCAGCGGCAGCACGCACAGGGCCAGCGCCAGCAGCAGCAAGATGAAACAGGTCAGTTTCGGCGCCGCCACCTTGTCGGCCCATGGCCCGACCAGCACGCTGCCAACGATCCCCCCCACGCCCCACGCCCACAGGAAAGGCGTAGCGGACATCGCTACGCCGTGCGCGGACCATGCCAGCAGCGGCGCAACAAACGTGTACATGCCCAGGCTGGCGACGGCCGCCAGCAGCGACACCAGCAGGATGGCCAGCACCTGCCCATCGGCCAGCAAGGCCAGCTTGCGGCGCAGTGAGATGGCCGGCGCCACTGGCAGCGCGGGCAGCTTCCACAGCAAGCCCGCCAGCGCCAGCGCGCCCAGCACGGCGACCAGCCACAGGGCCGCGGCCCAGCCCAGCTGCTGCGCCAGCAGCAAACTCAAGGGTACGCCCAGCACCGTGCCGCCCGCCATGCCGCCCATGATCACGCCGATGGCCTTGCCCCGTTGCGGCGCCGCCGACACGCCCGCCGCCGCCGCGATGCCCAGCGCCAGATAGACACCGGCCCCGATGCCGGCGATGGCGCGCCATGCCAGCAAACTGCTGAAACCGGGCGCCAGCGCGCTGGCCCCGTTCGCCAGCACGAACACGGCCAGGGCGATCAAGAGGCCGGAGCGCTGCGCGCGCGCCGGCAGCAAGGCTACGGCCAGGGGCGAGCCGAGGCCGTAGGCCAGGGTAAACGCCGTCACCAGCTGCGCGGCCATCGCCAGGGAAATGGAAAACGCACCGGCGATCATCGGCATCAGGCCCGCCGTCACATACGACGCCATGCCCAGCGCGAACGCACCCACGGCGATCAGGTAGACGGTGGCAGGCAGCGTGGTAGTGGCAGGCGCGAGGCCACTGGAGGAAGAATAGTCAGACATGTTCAAGCTTTCGGGAAGAAAGCAGGCATTCTGGAATACAATATAAACAATTACAATTTAACTGTTTATGCTATTACTGATAGCAACAGCTTCACCGGAAAGGCAGCACCATGCGCACTTTGGCCCGCACCCGCCACGAACTGGCCGCCTACCTGCAGGCGCGGCGCGCGCGGCTGTCCCCCGAAGACGTGGGCTTGCCCGGTGGCGGGCGGCGCAGGACGCCGGGCTTGCGCCGAGAAGAAGTGGCGGCGCTGGCTGGCGTGGGGCTGACCTGGTACACCTGGCTGGAGCAGGGGCGCGACATCGGTGTCTCCAGCGCCTTTCTCGACAAGCTGGCCGAAGTGCTGAAACTCGACGCCGGAGAACGGCGCCACCTGTTCCTGCTGGCGCATGCGCGTCCGCCGGCCGAAGAGGGCAAGACGTTTTGCGTGGTGCCGCCGCCGGTGCGCCGCTTGATGCACGAACTGGCGCATCCGGCGTATGTGCTCAACCTGCGTTGGGACGTGCTGGCGTTCAATGCGGGCGCGGACGCCCTGTTCGGCTTCGGCGCGCATGCTGCCGCGCGCCGCAACCTGCTGTGGCTGCTATTTACCGACCCGCTGCTGCGGTCACGCTTCACGGCCTGGGAAGAGCAGGCGCCGCTGATGCTGTCGAGCTTTCGCCGCGACTACGCGCGCGCCACGCAGGAAGCCGATATCCACGCTCTGGTCGAAGAACTGGAAAAAGTGTCGCCCGAATTCAAGCTATGGTGGCGCCGCCACGACGTGCATGCACCGTGTGCAGGCGTGCGCCGCCTGACAATCGATGGCGAGCAGGTCGCCCATGAGCACACCTCGCTGACCATCGATGCGGACCGCCATTTGCGGCTGGTCGTGTATGCGCGCCAAGTGCCGCAAGAAGAAGCGCCGTAGAACGAAAAAACCGCTGGCCCTCTTGCGAGGAACCAGCGGCTTCGAATTGGTTGCGGGGACAGGATTTGAACCTGTGACCTTCGGGTTATGAGCCCGACGAGCTGCCAGACTGCTCCACCCCGCAGCAGAATTATATACCAGATTGTTGCGCGGCGTAAAGGGCATGATTTGACAATGTCATTCGCGCCCCGCCTTGCGGCGTTTGGCTTTGGCTAGCGATGAAAAAAGCCGCTGATCTTTTTCAAGAGTCAGCGGCTTTCAGGTATTGGTTGCGGGGACAGGATTTGAACCTGTGACCTTCGGGTTATGAGCCCGACGAGCTGCCAGACTGCTCCACCCCGCACTTGAATTATAAGGGCAAACGGGTGGCTTAGGCAATAGCTATCTCAACTTCGACTGTAATAGAGCCATTAAATTAAAAGTGCGTGAAAAAGTTCGATCAACTGCCAGCTGACAATGTGTCCGCCCATCACGCCACGCCGCGCGCAATCGGTGTACAGTAAGCGTTACACTAGACACCCATTTTCCCAAGTCCACCCATGAAATTCTGCTCCGAATGCGCCCATCCAGTCAGCCTGTCCATTCCGGAAGGCGACAACCGTCCGCGCTATGTCTGCGCCAACTGCGACGCCATCCATTACCAGAACCCGAAAATGGTGGTCGGCTCGATTCCCGTCTGGGAAGAAGATGGCCAGCTGCAGGTGCTGCTGTGCAAGCGGGCCATCGAGCCCCGCCTGGGCTACTGGACCCTGCCGGCCGGCTTCATGGAAAACGATGAAACCACTTCCGACGCGGCCGAGCGCGAAACGGTGGAGGAAGCGGGCGCGAATATCGAACTGGGCCCCCTGTTTTCGCTGCTGAACGTGCAGCGCGTGCACCAGGTGCACCTATTCTATCTGGCGCGCCTGCGCGACCTCGATTTCGCCCCGGGCATCGAAAGCCTGGACGTGCAGCTGTTTACGGAAGCGCAGATTCCCTGGGATGACCTGGCCTTCCCCACCATCCGCGCCACCCTGGAACTGTTCTTTGCCGACCGCGTGAAAATCCGCGAAGGCGGCAGCTACGGTGTCCATACGGGCGACATCACGCGCCCGATGGCGCGCACGGATGCAGAGTAAGCCCCCATCACCCGCCACCTCTGACGCCGCATGATTCCCTGGCTCGACACCCACACCCCGTTTCCCGACGTCTCACGCGCCCTGACGGACGAGGCGCCCGGCCTGCTGGCGGCCGGCGCCGACCTGTCACCCGCGCGCCTGCTCGACGCTTACCGGCGCGGTATCTTTCCCTGGTTTTCCGAAGGCCAGCCCATTCTGTGGTGGAGCACCGATCCGCGCATGGTGCTGATGACGGAGGACTTCAAGGTGTCCGACAGCCTGGCCAAGGCGATCCGCAAGGTCGAGCGCAGCGCCGCCACGGACGGGCGCTGGCAGTTGCGCTTCGACGGCGATTTCGACGCCGTCATGCGCGCCTGCGCGGCGCCACGCAAGGATGGCCCGGGCACCTGGATTTCCGACGAAATCATCGCCGGCTACACAGGCTTGCACAAGCTGGGCTACGCGCACTCGTCGGAACTGTGGCTCGATGGTGAACTGGTGGGCGGCGCGTATGGCGTGTCGATCGGGCGCATGTTCTATGGCGAATCGATGTTCGCCCGCGTGACGGATGGCTCGAAGATCGCGCTGGCGCAGCTGGTGCGCTTTTTGCACGCGCGCGGCGTGGCCATGATTGACTGTCAGCAAGAAACAAAACACCTGGCCTCGCTGGGCGCGGCGCCCATTTCGCGCGCGCGCTTCCTGGCCCATGTACGCGTCGCCATTGAAGCTGCGCAAATCACGGATTGGCATGCTGCACCACGGGCATAAAAAAGCTATGATATCTCCACGCAGACTTCCATTGCCGCGGACAGACCAGACAGGATCAGCATGACGCACCTGAACGAACTACCGTTTGCCACCCTGCAGTTCTATACGACGGCACCCTACCCGTGCAGCTACCTGGACGACCGCCAGGCCCGCTCGCAGGTCGCCACGCCATCACACCTGATCAACAGCGACGTGTATTCGGAACTGGTGCGCAACGGCTTTCGCCGCAGCGGCATTTTTACCTACCGGCCGTATTGCGACGGCTGCCAGGCCTGCATTCCCGTGCGCGTCGTCACGCAGTCCTTCACGCCCAACCGCAACCAGCGCCGTGCCTGGAACCGGCACGCCGATCTGCAGGCGGGCGTGGCCACCCTGTCCTTCCTCGACGAGCACTACGAACTGTACCTGCGCTACCAGAGCACGCGCCACGCGGGCGGCGGCATGGACCAGGACAGCCGCGACCAGTATGCGCAATTTTTACTGCAAAGCCGGGTCAACACGCGCCTGGTGGAGTTTCGCGATGCCGAAGGCATCCTGCGCATGGTCAGCATCATCGACGTGCTGGCCGATGGCCTGTCGTCCGTCTACACTTTTTTCGATCCCGACGTGCCGGGTGCCTCGTACGGCACCTACAACGTGCTGTGGCAAATCGCCCAGGCGCGCGAGCTGGGCCTGCCCTACATCTACCTGGGCTACTGGATCGCGCAAAGCCCGAAGATGGCGTATAAAATCAACTTCAAGCCGCTGGAAGCACGCATCAAGGGCCAGTGGGTGATCCTGTAAAAAAGGGGCTTGCGCCCCTTTTTCTTATTGATCCTTACTTGCTCTTGTCCGGAAACGCCGGACGTGCAGGCCGCGCGGGCGGGTTCTTCGCCAGTTCGGCCTGGATCACCTCAATCGCCTTTTCCAGCTGCGGATCACGTCCGGCAATGACGTCGGCCGGCGTTTGCTCGACTTCGATATCGGGCGGCACGCCTTCGTTTTCCACGCCCCAGCCATTCTCGCGCGTCCAGAACGCCAGGTTCGGCGCCGTGATGAAGCCGCCATCCATCAGCATGGGGAAGCCCAGCACGCCCACCAGGCCGCCCCAGGTGGCCTTGCCGATCAGCGGGCCCATGTTATTTTTGCGGAACATCCACGGCAGCAGGTCGCCGCCCGAACCGGCCGTCTCGTCGATCAGCATGGCGCGCGGTCCCTGGATCGAAGCGGACGGCGTCTTCATGTCGGCGCCATAACGCATGGTCCACCAGGCGATTTCCTTCTTCTGCAGGATCTCGATGTAGTAATCGGCCACGCTGCCGCCGCCATTGAAACGCTCGTCGACGATGATCGCCTGCTTGTCCGCCTGCGGGAAGAAATAACGCTTGAAGTAGGTGTGGCCCAGGCCAGCCGTATTCGGCACGTACACGTACGCCACCTTGCCGCCGGTGGCCGCATTGACCTTGCGCATATTGCCTTCGATCCAGTCGCGGTTGCGCAAGGCATCTTCGGTGGGCACGGGCACCACGGTAATCGTGCGCGCGCCCTTGCCATCGGCCGATGGTCCCACGGTCAGGTCGATCGCCTTGCCCGCCGTGTTCTCGAAGGCGCTGTAGATATTCGTCGGAGGCAGCAAAGGGCGGCTGTCGACGGCCAGCAGGTATTCACCCGCCTTGACGTTCAGGCCCGGCTCCGTCAGCGGCGCGCGCAGGGCCGGATTCCAGTTCAAGCCGCCATACACTTTTTTGAAGCGGTAATGGCCGTTGCTCACATCATAATCGGCGCCCAGCAAGCCCCCCGGCACCTTCTTCGCCTCGATAAAATCGTCGCCGCCACCACCGCGATGGTGACCCACTGCCAGTTCGCTGCACATCCACTGAATCAACCGGTTCAGGTCGGCGCGGCTGGACAGCTCGGGCAGGAAGACGGCGTACTTGTCGCGCATGGCCTTCCAGTCCACGCCATGCATGCCCGGGTCATAGAAATAATCGCGGTTGATGCGCCAGACTTCATTGAAAATCTGCGTCCACTCGGCACGCGGATCGGCTTTCACTTCGATGGCGTCGACCTTGATCTTGCCTTCGCCGGGCGCCAGCAGCTTGCCCGTGGCGCTACCCATGGCCCAGTTGTCCTTCTGGCGGTACAGCAGCTTCTTGCCGTCGGCCGACACTTCGAAATCATCGGCCTCCGCCACCACGGTTTCCGCCTTGCGCTCCTTCAGGTCGAAGCGCTGCACGGCCTTCTTGCCGTCGCTTTCGCGCAGCAAAAATATCTGCCCCGCGGCGCCGGCGGTCAGGCTGGAGAACTGCGCGGCCGGCAACGGCAGGTCGACGATGCGCGTGGCGATGCCGTCGAAATCGATGCTGATCGGCGCCACCGGCGCCACGGTCACTTTCGGGTCGTCGCGGCCCGTCTTCGGATCGACCTTCGGCTCGTTTTTCGCTTCCGGCTCCGCCTTCGCCATGTCTTTTTTGGCGTCCGAGCTGGCAGCCTTTTCCTCGTCGCTTTCCTTGATCAGCGGCGATGGCAAGTCGCGCCGCAGCACGGCCATCCATACGGTGCGCGTCACCAGGTTGTCTTCATTCTGCTGCGAGAACCAGTTGTTGCTGGGGCCTGCATTCGTCGAGGCGAAGAAGTACAGGTATTTGCCGCTCTTGTCGAACACGGGCTGGGCCACGTCGGACAGGCCATCGGTCACGGGCATGGACTTGTTCTGCTCGACGGAATAGATATACGCGCTGCGCGTGTAGGTGGGTGAATTGAGCGTATAGGCCAGCCAGCGCGAATCGGGCGCCCACGAGGCGCGCATGCTCTTGTCGACGCCATACATCGGTTCCGTGGCGACCTTCTGCACCTTGCCCGTGCCGACGTCGATCACGTACATGCTCCAGCCATTGTCGGCAAACGCGATCTTCTTGCTGTCGGGCGACCAGACGGCGTTGTCATAAAAGCCGCTGCCATTCAGCTTGAGTTTCTTCACGGCGCCCTTGCCATCCTGCGCCCGCACATGCAATTCATACTCGCCCGACTCGTCCGAGAAATACGCGACCGAACGGCCATCGGGCGACCAGATGGGCGTGCGCTCGTGGGCGCCGGCCGTCTGCGTCAGGTTGCGCACGTCGCCCTTGTCCGCGGGGATGGTGACGATCTCGCCCCGGTATTCGAAGGCGACGCGCGCGCCCGACGGCGAAATCGAAGCGTCGCGGATATATTTCGCATTCTTGACCCAGCGGGGGCGCGTCTGCCCCAGGTCACTGGCCACGCCGATGCTCAGCTTGTGCGCCTGGCCGCTGGCGATGTCAAACGAGTGCAGGTAGCCGGCCTGCTCGTAGACGATGGTGCCGTTCGCCGCCGATGCGTTCAGCACGGGGAAATCCGTGTGCTGCGTCAGCTGGCGCACGGCTTTCGTCTTGACGTCGTAGGCAAACAGATTGAATTCGCCGTTGCGGTCGGAGCGGAAGTACACGGTGTCGCCCAGCCACATGGGGTCGACGTCGTTCGAGCGCGTGGTGGGCTGGGGAATTTTCTCGATGGATTTATCGCTGGACGAAAATAGCCATAGCCAGGAATTGGTGCCGCCCCGGTAACGCTTCCACTGTTTGAAGGCGGGCATCAGCGGGTTATAGGCGATGCGCTTGCCGTCCGGAGAATACGTGGCGCGCGAGGCGTTCGGGATCTCCAGCTGGGTTTCCACGCCACCCGCCACCGGTACCGTAAACAGCTTCTGGAAGCGGTTGTTGAAGGCGGCGCGGGGCGAGGTGAACATCACGGCCTGGCCATCGGGCGTGAACGACTGCGCCAGGTCTGCGCCCGGGTGGAAGGTCAGGCGGCGCGGCACACCGCCCGCCGCCGCGATCACATACACGTCGACATTGCCATCGATGTTGGCGCTATATGCGATCTGGCTGCCGTCGGGCGAAAACACGGGATTGGACTTGTCGCCCAGGTCCGACGTCAATCGCCGCGCGCCGCCGCCATCGAGGTTCGACAGCCATACATCGCCCGCATAGATGAAGGCGATATGACGGCTGGAGACTGCCGGTTCGCTCAGCATGCGGGTGTCTTGCGTATTGGGCAGGGCCAGGGCCGGGTGGCTCAGCAGCAGTGCGCTGGCGGCCGCGATGGCGGTCAGGATGCGTGTCTTTTTCAATCGATGTCTCGCTTATGAAGTAAAGAAAACAGGGAAGAAACAGGAAAGTCCAAGGCCGAATGCGAATTAGTAACGAATCAACATTGCATTAAACCAACAAGAACTATACACCCGGCAGCCGCGTGGAACACGGTAAAATACGCCACTTATTTCGCGCGCCGCCAGCCTTTCCCGGCGGCCCGCACACCTACTCAAAGCGCCCCATGTCTGAAAAATTCCTGTACTCCCTCGCCCGCCCGCTGCTGTTTTCGATGGATGCCGAAGCGGCCCACCATCTCACCCTGCCTGCCCTGAAACGCGCTGGCGCGCTGGGCCTGACGAAGCTGGCCGGCAAACCTGCAGCCGATCCGCGCACGGTGATGGGCATCACCTTCCCCAATCCCGTGGGCCTGGCCGCTGGCCTGGACAAGGATGGCGCGTACATCGATGCGCTGGCCGACCTGGGCTTTGGCTCCATCGAAGTGGGCACCGTCACGCCGCGCGCGCAGGCGGGCAATCCGAAACCGCGCATGTTCCGCCTGCCGCAGGCGCAGGGCATCATCAACCGCATGGGCTTTAACAATGGCGGCGTGGACGCCTTTGTCGCCAACGTGCAGGCGTCGAAGTTTTACCAGAACCGCGCCGGCGTGCTGGGCCTGAACATCGGCAAGAACGCCGACACGCCCATCGAACGGGCGGCCGACGACTATCTGCTGTGCCTGGAAAAAGTCTACCCCTACGCCAGCTATGTGACGGTCAATATCTCGTCGCCAAACACCAAGAACCTGCGCCAGCTGCAGGGCGCGTCCGAACTCGACGCCCTGCTGTCGCAACTGAAGGAAGCGCAGGCGCGCCTGGCGGACAAGCACAAACGCTACGTGCCGCTGGCCCTCAAGATCGCCCCGGACATGGATGGAGAACAGGTGAAAAGCATAGCCGACTCGCTCACGCGCCACCGGATCGACGGCGTCATCGCCACAAACACGACCCTGTCGCGCAGCGCCGTCGAAGGCATGCCGCACGGCGCGGAAGCGGGCGGCCTGTCGGGCGCGCCCGTGTTCGAACTGTCGAACAATGTCATCCGTTTGCTGAAGGCGGAACTGGGCGACGCGCTGCCCATCATCGGCGTGGGCGGCATCATGCAAGGCAGCGACGCCGTGGCCAAGTTCGAGGCAGGTGCGCAGCTGGTGCAGCTTTACAGCGGCCTGATTTACGCCGGTCCGGCCTTGATCAAGGATTGCGCCCGCGCGCTGCACGGCAAACAGGCGAAATGATCAACAAGGTCAAGCTGGGATCCAGCAACCTGGAAGTAAGCCGGATCTGCCTGGGCACGATGACCTTCGGCGAGCAAAATAGCGAAGCCGAAGCGCACAGCCAGCTCGATTACGCGCTCGAGCGGGGCATCAACTTCATCGACACGGCAGAAATGTATCCGGTGATGGCCAGCGCCCAGACGCAGGGCAGCACCGAGCGCTACATTGGCAGCTGGCTGAAGAAGAGCGGCAGGCGCAGCGACATCGTGCTGGCCAGCAAGGTGGCCGGGCCGAACTCGCGCATGCACTGGATACGCAAGGGCAAGACGGACCACGACGCGGCCAACATCCGCGCCGCCGTCGAAGACAGCTTGCGCCGGCTGCAGACGGAACACATCGACCTGTACCAGTTGCACTGGCCCAGCCGCAACCTGCCCATCTTCGGCGCCAGCGTGTACAACCCGCGCAAGGAACACGCCTCGGTTGCCATCGAAGACACTTTGGCCGTGTTGGGCAAGCTGGTCGAGGAAGGCAAGATTGGCCACATCGGCGTGTCGAACGAATCGTCGTGGGGCGTATGCGAATATATCAAGCAAGCCGAGCTGAAAGGCTTGCCCCGCATCGCGTCCATCCAGAACCTGTACAACCTGACGGCGCGCCATTTCGAGACGAGCCTGCTCGACGAAACCTGCCACCGCGAGAACGTCGGCTTGCTGGCCTACAGCCCGCTGGCGTTCGGCCAGCTGACGGCGAAATACCTCGACGATCCGCAGGCCAAGGGCCGCCTGACGCGCTTCCCGGCCGGCTGGAGTCCCCGCTACGTGCGCCCCGCCACCATCGCGGCAGCCAGCCAGTATGCGGCGCTGGCCCGCGCGCACGGTTTGACCCCGGCGCAGCTGGCACTGGCCTGGTGCTACACGCGCTGGTTCGTGGCCTCGACCATCATCGGCGCCACCAGCGTGGCGCAGTTGCAGCAAAATATCGATGCCCATCAAGTCATCTTGTCGCCAGAACTGGTGGCGGCTGTCGATGCCATCCACGCCAGCCTGCCGAATCCGGGACAGTAAACGCCCTCCGTCTGGCGGCGCAGCTCAACGCAACGTAGCGCCAGACTACCCACTCTCGTCGCACATAGTCGTATTTATACAACAGCTAACAATTTACTGCTGTGCAGCATTGCGGCCTTGCCATGCCCGGTCGTATGCTGGATACGAGGCCATATGCGCTACTCGCGCCATTTTGGCGTGTTTCAGATATTTATTGCATATCGATAGACAGAACGATTCGTAAGCCTGCCAAGTGCCCACTGTTAATCTGATTGCATCACCGGACCGCCATGGTTCGCGCAACCACCAACCGAAGAGATATCGTCGATGAGTTCAAGCACTGCCCGCTCCCAGATTCCCGCCCTCCCCTTGAAAACCGTTATCGCCGCCAGCCTGATCGCCTGCTTCAGCCTGCCCATGCAGGCGCAAGCGCAGCAAGAGCTGCCGGCCGAAGGTGAATTGCAATCGGTGGTGGTCACCGGCACCTTCGCCAAGAACCGCCGCACCATCGATTCCGAATCGCCGATCGACATCCTCACCTCGCGCGACCTGCAAAGCACGGGTTCGGCCGAACTGGCCACCGTGCTGGCGCGCCTGCTGCCATCGCTGAACTTCGCCCGCGCCACGGGCGCCGACGCCAGCGACGCCGTGCGTCCAGCTCAGCTGCGCGGCCTGTCGCCCGACCAGACCCTGGTGCTGGTGAACGGCAAGCGCCGCTATACCTCGGCCGTCGTCAACGTCAACGGCTCGCTGGGCCGCGGCTCGGCGCCCGTCGACCTGAACGCCATTCCCCTGGCCGCCATCGACCACGTCGAAGTGCTGCGCGATGGTGCGGCGGCCCAGTACGGCTCTGACGCGATTGCCGGCGTGATCAACATCATCCTGAAAAAAGGCGCGGCCGGCGGCGATATCGAAGTGGGCTATGGCCAGACGCAGGAACGCGACGGCAAGCAAAAATCCATCAAGGGTTCGGCCGGCTTCGCCCTGGGCAACGACGGCTGGGTGCGTGTTTCGGCCGAAGTGGCCGAACGCGACCCGACCAACCGCGCCGGCGCCGATTTCCGCAATCCGCTGGAGCCGCGCTATGGCAAGGTCAACCAGCGCTATGGTGATCCGAAAAGCAAGCCGGCAACGATTTTCCTCAACAGCGAATACCACATCAATGACAATGTGGACTGGTACGCCTTCGGCAACTACGGCAAGCGCGACACCTCGGCCGCCGCCACCTGGCGCACGGCCCTGATCCAGGACCCGAATAATTCGAAGCTGTTCGTCCAGCGCACGCCGCTCTTCCCGGAAGGCTTCTTGCCATTGCAAAACAGCACTCTGACCGACCAGTCCATCGTCACGGGCTTGCGCGGCGAAGCGGCCGGCTGGCGCTGGGATGCCAGCATCAATTACGGCAGCAACAAGTTCGAACTGGACCTGGACAACACGGTCAACCAGTCGCTGGGCGCAAGCAGCCCCACGCATTTCTATGCCGGCTCGCTGAAAAATGAACAGACCGTGTTCAACCTCGATGCGGCGCGCGAATTTCCCGTCTCTTACTTTACGGGACCGCTGACTGTCGCTGTCGGTGCCGAAGCGCGCCATGAAAAATACAGCATCGGTGCAGGCGACGAAGCGTCGTACACGGGCGGCGGCTCGCAAGGCTTTGCCGGCTTCCGTCCGGCCAACGCAGGCAGCCACTCGCGCCACAACGAGTCGATCTATGTGAACCTGGAAGCGGAAGCGACGAAAAAACTGTCCGGTGGCGTGGCCCTGCGCCATGAGCGCTATAGCGACTTCGGCAGCACCACCTCGGCCAAGGGTTCGGCGCGCTACTCGTTCACCGATGCCCTGTCCCTGCGCGGCACCGTGTCGAGCGGCTTCCGCGCGCCATCGCTGGCGCAGCAGTACTACACCATCACCACCACCAACTTCCAGGTCGTCAACGGCGTCAACACGCCGATCGAGACAGGCACCTTCGCCGTCAATACGCCGCAGGCGCGCGCTCTGGGCGCACAGGACCTGAAACCGGAAAAGGCCCGCAACTATAGCCTGGGACTGCAGTTCCAGCCTAGCCGCAACTTCACGACGACAGTGGACGCCTACCGCATCGACATCGACAACCGCATCCTGTTCTCGGCCAATCTGATCCTCAGCAATGCTTTGAAGAACATCCTGGCCGCGCAGGGCACGCCGGTGGGCTCGGGACGCTACTTCACCAACGCCGTCGATACGCGCACGGAAGGCGTGGACATCGTCAGCACCTACCGCATCGACCTGCAGGACAAGGACCGCCTGGACCTCACCGTGGCTTACAACCATAACAAGAGCACGGTACGGAAAATCGCCGACAATCCGGCCATCCTGACGGCCAACAACCTGAAACTGATCGACCGCCAGAGCATCGACCGCATCACGGTGGCGTCGCCAAAGGACAAGTTCAGTCTGGCCGCCGACTATGGCTTCGGCATCTGGAATGCACACGGCGTAGTGACGCGCTACGGCAGCTTCACCGTGCCGCAAAACGACGTCAAGCTGGACCAGACGTATGACCCGCAATGGGTGCTGGACGTGTCCGGTTCCGTGAAACTGGGCAAGAACTGGCGTCTGGTGGCCGGCATCGACAACGTCACCAACCGCTACCCGGCGCAAGTGACAAGCGCTGGCAACCTGAGCGTCAACGGCACTCAGCCATACAGCATCTTCGCGCCGAACGGCTTCA
Source organism: Janthinobacterium salmonicoloratum (assembly GCF_051380845.1). Lineage (NCBI taxonomy): Bacteria > Pseudomonadati > Pseudomonadota > Betaproteobacteria > Burkholderiales > Oxalobacteraceae > Janthinobacterium > Janthinobacterium salmonicoloratum. The sequence continues at coordinate 1,926,062 of NZ_JBNYXV010000001.1, forward strand.
ACGGCCGCTATTACTACGCCAAGGCGGGTTATAGCTGGTAACAGAAAAGTAGCAACGCAGCACGGGAGGCATCTGCCTCCCGTTTTTTATTCCGGCCTCCCCCCTGGCGTACGGGTGGCCATCCTGGCCTGCAATCGGCTACCATGGGCCTTACTCTTCTTGATGACGGATAACCATGCCCAGCTGGCACCTGGCCGACGCTGCCGAACTGGCGGCGCGCCACCCCTACACCTTCTATAAATCACCGCCCGAGGCCATCGCCCAAGTGCGTCCCGGCGACGTGGTCAAGCTGATCTTCGCCTTCCACAGCGACGATCCGCAGGCGCCGGGTGCCGAACGCATGTGGGTGCTGGTGGAGACGATCGAGCCGCATGGGCACTTCACCGGCAAGCTCGACAACATGCCCGGCTACATCGCCGATTTGCACGCCAAAGACCCCATCGCCTTCACGGCGCGCCACATCATCAATACCCAGCACGACGATGACGATAACCTCGTCAACCGCTACGCAGCCCTGTGCTTCGTTACAAAACGCGTGCTGGAAGATGGCGCGCCCGTCGGCTATCTGTACCGCGAGGAACCCGACAATGCCGACGACAGCGGCTGGCGCTTCACGGCCAACGACGAAAGCGACGACTACATCAACGACAGCGCCAACGTGGCGCTCGTGTCGCTGGGCGCCGTGCTCAGCGTGGATGACCGTTTCATCCGCCTGCTGAATTCTCCGGCCGGGTCAGCCTATGCTTTCGACCACAACACGCAACAATTCATGGCGGTTGAAGAATGACAACAGATGAACTGAAGGAATTTTGCGCGGCCCTGCCCGGCGCGCAAGCCGTGCTGTACGGTGCGCCGTCGAACATCCTCGTGGTTGAAGTGGGCGGCAAGAAGTTTGCCTATTTTAAGACCAGCGCACCGGAACAGTGGCGCTTCAGCCTGCGGGTCGGCGCGGAGCGCTTTATCGAACTGACGGACATGCCCGGCGTGAAACCGGCCCGTTACATGGGCCGCTTTCACTGGGTGACGATCGTCGATGTGGCGCGCTTCCCGGCTGATTACCTGGCGGAACTGGTACAGGCTAGCTACGCACGCGCCGTGGCCAGCCTGACGCGCGCGCAGCGGGCAGCCATCGCCTAGAGGGCGTCCTCTCCCGCCATGGCGCGGTCGATGTCTTCGCGCGTCAAATCCGGCGCCAGCTGCAGGATGAACTCGTAGGCATAGGCCCGCAGGTAGGCGCCGCGGCGCACTGCCAGGCGCGTCGTGTTGGTGGCGAACAGGTGCGACGCTTCCACCGCCCGCAAGCCCTTGTCACGACCATGATCGAAAGCCATGGAGGCCACGATGCCCACGCCCAGGCCCAGCGCCACGTATTGTTTGATGACGTCCGAATCCATGGCCGTGAGGATGATGTCGGTGGCCACGCCCGCCTTGGCAAACGCATCGTCGATATGACCGCGGCCCGTGAAGCCCTTGTCGTAGGTAATCAACGGGTATTTCGCCAGGTCTTCCAGGCGGATCGGCGAGTGCTCGAGCAGCGGATGGCCGTCGGGCACGACGATCAGATGGCTCCAGCGGTAGCACGGGAACGACACGAGGTCGGGAAACTGGCTCAAGCCTTCCGTGGCAATGCCGATGTCGGTCTTGCCCGACAGCACCCATTCCGCGATGTGCTCGGGCGCGCTTTGTTGTAGCGCAATGCGCACGTCGGGGAAAGCGGCGCGGAAACCCTGCACCACTTTCGGCAGCGCATAGCGCGCCTGCGTGTGCGTCGCCGCCACGGACAAGGTGCCGCTGGTCTGGCCGCTGTATTCGAGGCTGGCCTGCTGCAGGTTTTCCGCCTCAATCAAGAGGCGGTCGACGATCTTCAGGATGCCCTTGCCCGGCTCCGTCAAGCCCGTCAATCGCTTGCCGTTGCGCTCGAAAATCACCACGCCCAGCTCATCCTCGAGTTCGCGGATTTGCCGGCTCACGCCCGGCTGCGACGTGAACAGGGCGTTGGCCACTTCCGTCAGGTTATAGCCGCGGCGCGCCGCTTCGCGGATCGATCGCAATTGTTGAAAATTCATGGTGTTCCAGCCTCTTAGGTTCTTGTTGGTTCGACGAACACGTGCAGGCGTTTCGGGCGGACAACCAAGGTCTCGCCTTCCTTCAACTGTAAATGGCTGAAGCGCTCGTTCGACATCACTGCTTCGATCAGTTCGCTGTTATCGACGCGCTGCAAGTCCAGCTGGGCCAGCGGGCCGATCGCATGCGCGCGGCTCAGTTTCACGACGATGCCTTCGGCGCCCTGCGTGTAGCGGTCGATTTCCAGGTCGTGGGGACGCACATAGGCCGTGCCCTTGCTGTCGCTCACGCCCGCGTAATCGGGCACTTCGAAGCTGGCGTCACCGGTCGCCATCACGCCGTCGTGCACGCGGCCGTGGAACAGGTTGACGTTGCCCAGGAAGCCATACACGAAGGGTGAGGCCGGGTGGTTGTAGACTTGCTCCGGGGAACCGAGTTGCTCGACGGTGCCCTTGTTCATCAGCACGACCTGGTCCGCCACTTCCAGCGCTTCTTCCTGGTCATGCGTGACGAAAATGCTGGTGACGTGCAAGTCGTCGTGCAGGCGGCGCAACCAGCGGCGCAATTCCTTGCGCACCTTGGCATCCAAAGCGCCGAACGGTTCGTCCAGCAACAGCACGCGGGGCTCGACAGCCAACGCGCGCGCCAGGGCGATACGCTGGCGTTGCCCGCCCGACAGTTGCGGCGGATAGCGGTCGGCCAGCCAGTCCAGCTGTACCAGTTCCAGCAAATCTTTCACCTTGCGGCGGATCTGGTCTTCCGACGGGCGCTCGCTGCGCGACTTCACGCGCAAGCCGAAGGCCACGTTCTCGAACACCGTCATGTGCTTGAACAGCGCATAGTGTTGAAACACAAAACCCACTTGCCGCTCGCGCACGTGGCGGTTCGACGCATCTTCCGCGTCCAGCAGCACCTGGCCGCTGTCCGGATGCTCGAGGCCGGCAATAATGCGCAGCAAGGTGGTCTTGCCGCAACCGGACGGGCCCAGCAAGGCCGTCAATTCGCCGGCGGGAAAGTCCAGCGAGATATTGTCGAGGGCGACGAAATCGCCGAAACGCTTGTGGATGTTTTTAACTGCGATGGTCATGATCAGTGCTCCGTAGAACGTAAGGCGGAATCGTCGGCGTCGCTCTCGTTCAAACGCCACTCAATGAAAGCTTTCAAGGCCAGGGTCACCAGCGCCAGCAAGGCCAGCAGGGAGGCGACGGCAAACGCGGCGGCGAAGTTGTACTCGTTGTACAGAATCTCCACCTGCAAAGGCATGGTGTTGGTTTCGCCACGGATATGGCCGGAGACGACGGACACGGCGCCGAACTCGCCCATGGCGCGGGCATTACACAGGATCACGCCATACAGCAGCCCCCACTTGATATTTGGCAAGGTGACTCTGCGGAAAGTATTCCAGCCCGAGGCGCCCAGCACGATGGCGGCCTCTTCCTCTTCGCTGCCCTGCGATTGCATCAGCGGGATCAGTTCGCGCGCCACAAACGGGAAGGTGATGAAGATGGTGGCCAGCACGATGCCGGGCACGGCAAACAGGATCTTGATGTCGTGCGCCTGCAGCCACGGACCGAACCAGCCTTGGGCGCCAAACATCAGCACATAGATCAGGCCGGAAATCACGGGCGAGACGGAAAACGGCAAGTCGATCAGGGTCAGCAAAATGCTCTTGCCGCGGAATTCGAACTTGGCGATGCACCAGGAAGCGGCCACGCCGAAGACCAGATTCAGCGGCACGGCGATGGCGGCCGTGATCAGGGTCAATTTAATAGCGGAAATCGCGTCCGGATCGATGATGGCGGCGATATACGCTTCCCAGCCCTTCTTGAACGCTTCCGCAAACACAGCCACCAGGGGCACGATCAGGAAGGTCGTCAGAAACAGCAAGGCGATGGTGATCAATACCGTGCGCACCCACAAAGGTTCCAGCACGACGGGACCGACATTCGGCTCAAAACGGCGCGCTGTCGGTCGTGCATTGTCCACGCCAGCGATGGCAGTCGTATTCGTACTCATGATTTCTTCGCCTTTCCGCGCGTCCATGCTTGCAGCAGGTTAATCGTCAACAACAGCAGGAAGGACACCACCAGCATCACCACGGCGATGGCCGTGGCGCCTGCGTAATCGTATTGCTCCAGCTTGGTAATAATGAACAGCGGCGTGATTTCCGACACCATCGGCATATTGCCGGCGATAAAGATCACGGAACCGTACTCGCCCGTGGCACGGGCAAAGGCCAGCGCAAAGCCCGTCAGCAGCGAGGGCATAATTGTCGGGAAGATGACGCGAAGAAACGTTTGCAGGGAATTGGCGCCCAGGCTGGCGGCCGCTTCTTCCAGTTCCTTTTCCGCGTCTTCCAGCACCGGTTGCACGGTGCGCACGACAAACGGCAAGCCGATGAAGGTCAGCGCCACCACCACGCCCAGCGGCGTAAACGCCACCTTGATGCCCAGCACGCCTTCGATGAACTGGCCGAACCAGCCGTTCGAGGAATACAGGGCTGTCAGGGTGATGCCGGCCACGGCCGTCGGCAAGGCGAACGGCAAGTCGACCAGCGCGTCGATGATGCGCTTGCCGGGGAATTTATAGCGCACCAGCACCCAGGCCAGGATGCCGCCAAACACCACGTTCAGCAGGGCGGCGATCAGCGAGGCGCCGAACGTCAGGCGGTACGACGCCATCACGCGCTCGGACGTGACGGCGCTGAAGAAGGCGTCCCATGTCATGGTGAAGGTTTTCAGGAACACCGACGACAGCGGAATGAGAACGATCAAGGCCAGGTAAAAGAGCGTGAAGCCCAGTGATAGCTTAAACCCCGGCATGACCCGAAATGGCGCTCCGCGCGCCTTGAGCGGTGCTGCTGATGCTGCAGACATAGAAACTCCTTCTTATTACATTTTTGAGTTATAGGGCGCAATAATCACATGCAATCGTTATAAAAAGAACTAACCATTTCTCATTTGCTTAGATGGATTTTGCATACTTGCTTGCAGAATCTGCGGGCAAAAAAAAACGCACCGGCGAGGTGCGTTTTTTGTAAAAGTAAAAACTTTTATTTATTTGGCTGCGGCGTCAGGCGCAGGTATGGCTTGGCGGCCGTAAAGCCCTTCGGATATTTCTGCTTGATCACATCCGGGTCTTGCACGGTCAAGGGAATGATCACGTCGTCGCCATCTTTCCAGTTGCCGGGCGTGGCCACGGTGTAGCCGTCCGTCAGTTGCAGGGCATCGATGACGCGCAGGATTTCATTGAAGTTGCGGCCCGTGCTCAGCGGATACGTGAGGATCAGGCGCACCTTCTTGTTCGGGTCGACGATGAAGACGGAGCGCACGGTGGCCGTGACGGACTGTTCCGGGTGGATCATGTCGTACAGCACCGACACTTTCTTGTCGACGTCGGCGATGATGGGGAAGCCCACCACCGTGTTTTGCGTCTCTTCGATATCCTTGATCCAGCTCTTGTGCGACTCGGCCGCGTCCACGGACAGGGCGATGGCCTTCACGTTGCGTTTGTCGAATTCCGGCTTGAGCTTGGCCGTCAGGCCCAGTTCCGTCGTGCACACGGGGGTAAAGTCGGCCGGGTGGGAAAACAGCACCACCCAGGAATCGCCAGCCCACTCGTGGAACTTGAGCGTGCCGATCGAGCTGTCTTGTTCAAAATCAGGGGCGACATCGCCCAGGCGTAAAGTCATCGTGATCTCCTTGAGAGTTTGTGTGGCGGGATGTTCGTCGAATCAGGCTGCCTGACGGTGGCGTTTGTCGCTTTGCGCCAGATCAAACAGTGTTTGCAGTTGCGCCTGGCCATAGACCCAGTCGCCAAGGCGCGACTCGGCGTTGATATGGCCCAGCGCACCGCCATCAATATACTTGCAATTCCAGCGCCGTGCCCACTGCGCCGCGTGTTCGGCCGTCATCCACGGGTCCGTCTGGCTGGCGATCAATATGCCGGGGCAAGGCAGCCGCTTTTGCGGCAAGGCCTTCGCCACGCCAAACTTGTCCGGATCGGCCGGCCCCACCAGCAGCACGCCGGCCACGCCCTGCGGGTCGCGGGCCAGGCTGTGTGCCGTCGTCAGGCAGCCGAAACTATGGGCGACGATCAGGGTCGGGCGCGCATCTTGTCGCCGCACATGGTCCAGGCGCGCCGACCAGGTGGCCAGGTCGGGTTCGTTCCAGTCATCCTGCTCGACCCGTTCGAATTGCGGATACAGGCGCTGCCAGCGGCTCTGCCAATGCTCGGGACCGCTGTTATGCAAGCCCGGCACGATCAGTACCCGGTAATCGGAAAAGCTGCGCAGCGCCATGATGGATCCTTAAAAAATCAGCACAGGCAGGCTTGCGCCTGCCATGATTGATTATTTCGGTTGATAAATCTGGTCGAAGATGCCGCCGTCGGCAAAGTGCGCCTTCTGTGCCGCAGTCCAGCCGCCCGCCACTTGCTCGATGGTGAACAGGTTGACCTTGGCGAACTGCGATGCGTATTTCTTCGCCGCCTTGTCCGTGGCCGGACGGTAGTAATTCTTGGCGATGATGTCTTGCGCTTCGTCCGTGTACAGGTAGTTCAGGTAAGCCTCGGCCACCTTGCGCGTGCCGTGCTTGTCGGCAAACTTGTCGACGACGGCGACGGGTGGCTCGGCCAGGATGCTGACGGAAGGTGTGATGATGTCGAACTTGGTCGGGCCCAGTTCCTTGACGGCCAGGTAAGCCTCGTTTTCCCAGGCGATCAGCACGTCGCCGATGCCACGTTCAACGAAAGTGGTGGTGGCGCCGCGTGCGCCGGAATCGAGTACGGGCACGTTTTTATACAGCTTGCCGAGGAAATCCTTGGCCTTGGCTTCATTACCACCCGGCTGGCGCAAGGCGTAACCCCAGGCGGCCAGATGGTTCCAGCGGGCGCCGCCCGAGGTTTTCGGATTCGGCGTGATGACGGACACGCCCGGCTTGATCAGGTCGTTCCAATCCTTGATGCCTTTCGGATTGCCCTTGCGCACGAGGAACACGATGGTCGAGGTGTAAGGCGAGCTGTTGTGCGTCAAGCGCTTTTGCCAGTCTGTGGCCAGCAGCTTGTGCTCGGCCAGCGCGTCGATGTCGTAGGCCAGGGCCAGGGTCACGACGTCCGCTTCCAGGCCATCGATGACGGCGCGCGCCTGCTTGCCGGAACCGCCATGCGATTGCTTGATCTTGACGTTGTCGCCCGTCTTGCCTTTCCACTCCTTGGCAAACGCCGTGTTCACATCCTGATACAGCTCGCGCGTCGGGTCATACGACACGTTGAGCAGGGTGATATCGGCAGCCTGCGCCGTTTGCAGAAGGGCAAACGCGCTGATGGCGGCGGCAATGATGATTTTTTTCGACAGCATCTAAGATCCCCGTGTAGTTGAACTTTCAGAGCCACCAGATTACGGCGCTATGGCCGCAAAGAGAACGAAGCGTTTCGCCGTTTGATATGCGTTTTTCGCATATGGACGGCACGCAACGGGGATTTAGCGGTTAATAAAAACGGTTGAACAGCACTACGGACCACGTGGCGAAGGCCAGGATGCAGGTCAGCAGCACGGCGGCGCTGCCGAAATCCTTGGCGTTTTTCGACAGCGGATGGCGGTCCAGCGAGATGCGGTCGACCACGGCTTCGATTGCCGAATTAATCAGTTCGATGATCAAAACCAGCAGCAGCACGCCGATCAATACCAGTTTTTCAAAGGCAGAGATGCGCAGCAACAAGGCGATCACGGTGCCGACGACGAACAAACCGAGTTCCTGGCGGAACGCGTGTTCATGGCGCCAGGCTGCTTTCAAGCCATCGAGCGAGTAGAAAAAGGCGGAAAATATCCGTTTCAAGCCACTTTTACTTTTGAATTCATTTACAGGTTGCATAGTTTTCCATATGTAAAGCAGGCAGTGGGCACATTATGGGGGCGGCATAGCAGTGTGACCATTCATTCGCTGAATATCTCGGAACATTTCACTATTTTTTCACATCATGGTATAAAGAAGCATGAATACTGCATTGCACCAAATCCATCATGAAAATTGAACCGGTCGCTGCCCCGAAGACGACGATCCAGGTGATCGAACGCATGGTCGCCCTGCTCGATGCCCTGGCCAAATATTCCGACCCGGTCAGCCTGAAGGAATTATCCAAGGTCTCCGGCTTGCACCCCTCGACAGCGCACCGCATCCTCAACGATATGGTGCTGACGCGCTTTGTCGACCGCATCGAACCGGGCACGTACCGGCTGGGCATGCGCCTGTTGGAACTGGGCAATGTGGTGAAAAGCCGCCTCAGCGTGCGCGAAGCGGCGCTGGACTTCATGCGCCAGTTGCACAAGAAAACCCAGCAAACCATCAACCTGTCCGTGCGTCAGGGCGACGAGATCGTCTATATCGACCGCGCCTTTTCCGAGCGCTCCGGCATGCAGGTGGTGCGCGCCATCGGCGGCCGCGGCCCGCTGCACCTGACCTCGACAGGTAAATTATTCCTCTCCGTCGACGAACCAAAAGCCATCCGCGCGTATGCCACGCGCACGGGCTTGGCCGGACACAACAAGAATTCCATCACGGATCTGCAAAAGCTCGAGCGCGAGCTGAGCCTGGTGCGCGAACGCGGCTATGCGCGCGACAATGAAGAGCTGGAACTGGGCGTGCGCTGCATGGCCGCCGGCATCCGCGACGATTCGGGCAAGCTGATTGCCGGACTGTCGATCTCGGCGCCTGCCGACCGCCTGCAGGATGAGTGGCTGGTGGACCTGGTGGAAACAGCGAACCAGATTTCCGTCACGCTTGGCTATATCCCGCAAGACTGAGAACGCCTGACCAAACCTACTACGCGGCGCGCTTTGCGGCCTGCGATGCTCACCGTACTAGAGTACGGTTGCGCTTCTTAGCCACAAATCACTACCGCTCGCTACGGTTTTGTCAGGCGTCGTAACGATAGCCTTCTGCATTAACCGCCTGGCAGGCTCATGTTGGCAGGTTTCAAGGCCTCCAGCCATTTGCGCATACGGCCCGCATCGGCCGTACGCGACTGTTTCCCCTTGGAGTCGAGGAAGACCATGATCACGGCCCGTCCTTCGATGACAGCCTGCATCATCAAACAACGTCCCGCCTCATTGATGAAACCCGTCTTTTGCAAGCCGATCTCCCAGCCCGGATTGGCCACCAGGTGATTCGTATTGCCAAACTGCATGGGCTGGCCACTGGCTTCGACGATGGCTTTCGGATCCGTCGAGTACTCACGCAGTAGCGGATGCCGGAAGGCGGCCATGGCCAGCTTGCCCAGGTCGCGCGCGCTGGCCACATTCATTTTCGACAAGCCGCTGGAATCGACGTAATGCGTATCCATCATGCCCAGTTGGCGCGCCTTGCTGTTCATGGCGTCGACAAACGCCGGCAAGCCGCCCGGATAATTGCGGCCCAGTGCCGAGGCGGCGCGGTTTTCCGAGCTCATCAGGGCGATGTGCAGCATATTCGCGCGCGTCAATTGCGCGCCCACTTTCAGGCGCGAGCTGCTGAACTTGGCGCGGTCGACGTCCTCGTCCGTGATCGTCAGCACCTCATCCATGTCCTGCCGCGCTTCGACCACCACCAGGCCCGTCATCATCTTGGTGATGGAGGCGATGGGCAGGGCGACATTCGAATTCTTTTCAAACAGCACTTCCGCATTGCTCTGGTCCAGCACCAGCGCCACGCTCGACTTGAGGTCGAGCGGATCGCGCGTGAGGTTCAGGCCGGCCAGGTCGCCCATGGTCGGCATCGGTGCGGCCATGGGCACGGCCACGCTGCTGATTTTTTGATAGATGACCTTGCGTTTGCCGCGCACCATGACGACCCGGCGCACGGTCTTTTCGCGCGGCGCGGCCGTCGCGCCATTGCGCAGCACGACCTTGATTTTCTTGGTAGTGTGTTTCTTCGCGGCTGAGGATTTGCCGTTCGCTTCCTTGGCGTGCACGGCCGCAGCCGGCGCCAGTGCAAACAGCAGGGAAGCCAGGATACCCAGCGCAAGTTTAAACTTAGCCATTCGATAATTCCCCGTGAAGCTGTTGCCTCATTGTAGTGTAGCGAAATGCAGAGTAATCGCAAGCCTATTTAACAGTTAGGACAGTATTTATTGCAGCAACGAAATACAAAACGTTAGCGATCCGCAAACAATCTCATTCTTAACCGGCTGTTTGGCTGTGCAGATCGCTAGAGTGTCTATTGGTCCATGAATTTAACAAAGCCGGCCAACGGCTCGCGTTCCGTGCTCAAGCGGTTTTCGATCTTGTCCGGGTCGGCATGGCCGAGGGCCATGCCGCACACCACCATTTCGCTGGCCGGCACGCCCAGCTCGTCGCGGATGATGTCATGGTAATGAATGAAGGCGGCTTGCGGGCAGGTGTCGAGCCCCCGCGCGCGCGCCGCCAGCATGATGTTTTGCAAAAACATCCCGTAGTCGAGCCAGGAACCCTGCTCCAGCACACGCTCGATGGTAAAGATCAGGCCGACGGGCGCATCGAAAAACTGGAAATTGCGTCCATGCTGGGCAGCCATACCGGCCGTGTCGCCCCGCTCCAGGCCCAGCAGCTGGTACAGGTCCAGGCCGATCTTGCGGCGGCGCTCGATGAACGGCGCCGTCCACTGGCGCGGGTAATAGATGTACGACGCAGGGCGCGCGGGGGCATCGGGCGCTTTCGGTGCGGCATAGGCGGCGAGGATGCGGCGCGACAGGCGCAGGCGGGCCTCGCCCGACAGCACGTACACTTTCCACGGCTGCATGTTGGCGCCCGAGGGCGCGCGCGCGGCCACTTCCAGGATGCGCGCGATATCGTCCTGCGCCACCGGGGTGGGCAGGAAGGCGCGGATCGAACGGCGCGACAGAATGACGGCGTCCACGGCTTGCTGCGCCGACGGTGTTTCAGATGCTTGCTTGCTCACTGCCCTGCTCTCCCGCTATATCTATACTATTTCTTGACCACAAATACCACGCCGACCACGGCCACCAGCATGCCGGCGATGCCCAGCATATTGAACGCTTCACCAAACATCAGCCAGGCCATCACGGCCGTCGTGGGCGGCGTCAGGTACAGCAAGCCCGTCACTTTCGTGGCGTCGCTGCGGCGGATCAGGGCGAACAGCAGGAAGATGGCGCCGATGGACAGCACGAGTACCGACCACAGCAAGGCGCCTATGAAATTCGCCGTCCATTGCACGTTGCTGAAATGCAGATCCAGCCCTTCGTAATACAGGGCAAACGGCAAGACCACCACGATGGAGGCGGCAAACTGCACCACCGTGCCGGTGCGCAAGTCGAATTGCGGACAGTGGCGTTTTTGATACATGGTGCCGGCCGTCATCGACAGCAGCGCGAACACGCACAGCAGCACGCTTTCCACGGTCAGTCCCACGAGGTTGATCTTGGCATACACAACGAGGGCCACGCCCAGCAGGCCAAAGAACAGGCCCAACCACTGGCGCGGGCGCACGGATTCGCCGATCAGGGGCGCGGCGCACGCCGTCAGCACAGGCTGCATACCGACGATCAGGGCGGACAAGCCGGCAGGCATGCCCAGTTTGATGGCGCACCAGACGCCTGCCAGGTAGCCGGCCTGCATCAAGATGCCGGCCACGGCAATCTGGCGGAACTGGCCCACCGGCCACGGCGCGCGCAACAGCAGCACCAGAGGAAGCAGGATCACCAGCACACCCAGGAAGCGCAGCAGCAAAAAGGTCAGCGGTGGCGCGTAGGGCAAACCGAACTTGGCCACAATAAAACCTGTGCTCCATAACAACACAAAGAAGCCGGGCAAGGCCATCGGCGCCAGGGTCGTCAGGAAAGGGGCTTTGGGGGCTTTGCCGCTGGCGCCAGCCGCGGCGGGAAGATTGGACATGGTATCAACTCGGGAAACGGGATCGGCACCGGGGCGCTGCGCCAGTGCGGGAGACAAAGTCTAGCATGCTGCGCCGCGATCGTCCCCGTAGCCACTGGAAACGATAGTTTAAGTCCAAACCATTAACACACAGAAATCAAATATTTCTCTTTAGAAACAACGACTTTTGACCCAAATCTATTCAATTGTTGCATCGCACAAGAATCGCTTGACTTACGTTTTTTTCACCGTAGAATAGGGTTTGTTGCGTTGCACAATTCTTGTTCGGCTTGAAAAATTTAGATTCACCTGCTTTCCCAAACGGTACACGCAGCATCAAATTAACCAGATTTCGATTTTTTGGAGATTTATATGTTTTCAATTCCTGAGCAATTTTCGTCCGCTACCAAAACCAACCTGGAAGCCCAATTCGCCCTTTTCTCGTCGCTGACGAGCAAAGCCTTCGAAGGCATCGAAAAGATCGTCGAACTGAACCTGACCGCTGCCAAGGCAACGCTGGAAGAATCGACCGCCGCCGCCAAGCAATTGCTGTCGGCAAAAGATCCACAAGAATTCTTCTCGCTGAGCGCTGCTCAAGCCCAGCCTAGCGCCGAAAAAGCCATCGCTTACGGCCGTCACCTGGCTGCCATCACGTCCGGCACGCAAGCTGAATTCAGCAAAGCTGCTGAATCGCAAATCGCTGAAACCAACCGCAAAGTCCTGTCCCTGGTGGAAGAAGTCACCAAGAACGCGCCAGCCGGTTCGGAAAACGCCGTTGCCATCCTGAAAAGCGCCATCGGCAACGCCAATGCAGGCTACGAGCAATTCTCGAAAACCAGCAAGCAAGCCGTCGAAGCCATCGAAGCCAACCTGACCTCGGCAGTGAACCAGTTCACGCAAGCGGCTGAAAAAGCCGTTCCGCGCACTGCCAAGTAATTATTGCGCGACCGCTACGGCGGTCCGCTGTTACCAGCTCCTCCAGGCATCCATCCCGCACTTCCCCGACGGATGCCATTATGCCCCAGCCCAGCTGGGGCATTTTTTATGCCTGAACACTTTCCTGAACGCGATTACTCTCCCAGATACGCCGCCTTCACGCGCGGATCATCGAGCATGGCCGCCGCGTTGCCGCCCATGGTGACCAGCCCGGAATCCATCACATAGCCGCGGTGCGCTGCCTGCAGGGCCAGACGGGCATTCTGTTCGACCAGCAAGATCGTGATGCCTTCAGATGAGACCTTGCGGATCACCTCGAAGATTTTCTCGACCATGATGGGCGACAAGCCCATCGACGGCTCATCGAGCAGCAGCAGCTTTGGATGGCTCATCAGGGCGCGCGCCATGGCCAGCATCTGCTGTTCACCGCCGGACAGGGTGCCGGCCATCTGCGCCGCCCTTTCCTTCAGACGGGGAAACACGTCGAACCAGCGGGCGATGTCATCCTCGACACCGGCCTTGTCCGTGCGCGTGTAGGCGCCCATCATGAGGTTTTCGCGAATCGACATGCGGGTAAACACGCCCCGCCCTTCCGGCACCATGGCCAGTTTCCTTTCCACCAGGTGAAACGATTTCGTGCCCTTGAGCGACTCGCCCAGGTAGCTGATCGTGCCTTCCACCTTGCAGGCGGGCAAAGTGCCCGTGATGGCTTTCAGTGTCGTCGTCTTGCCGGCGCCGTTCGCGCCGATCAGGGCGATCAGCTCGCCCTCGTTGACTTCCAGGTCGATGCCTTTAACCGCCTTGATGCCGCCGTAGGCCACGTGCAGGCCCGCCACCTTCAATACATTACTCATGCGTGCGATCCCCCCAGGTAAGCCTCGATGACGGCCGGGTTTTGTTGTATTTCGGCCGGCAAGCCTTCCGCGATGCGCTTGCCATACTCGAGCACCGTGATGCGGTCGCACAGTCCCATCATCAGTTTCACGTCGTGCTCGATCAACAGTACGGTCTTGCCTTCGGCTTTGATTTTCACCAGCAACTCGCGCAGGGCCAGCTTTTCCGTCGCGTTCATGCCGGCCGCAGGCTCATCGAGCGCCAGCAGGGTCGGATCGGTGGCCAGTGCGCGGGCGATTTCCAGGCGCCGCTGGTCGCCATACGACAAAAAGCGCGCCGTGCGGTTGGCGAACTGGGCGATGCCGACGAAGTCGAGCAACTCCATCGCCCGCCGGCGGATGGACGCCTCTTCCTCGCGCGCCGCCTTGTGGCGGAAGATGGCGCCGAACACGCCCTGGTGCGAACGCACGTGGCGCCCCACCATGACGTTTTCCAGCGCCGTCATGTCGCCAAACAGGCGGATGTTCTGGAAGGTGCGGGCAATGCCTGCCTTCGCCACCTTGTGCGGAGCGGACGGCGAATACGGCTTGCCTGCCAGTTCGAAGGTGCCCGTGTCAGGCTGGTACAAGCCGGTGATGACATTGAAGAAGGTCGTCTTGCCGGCGCCGTTCGGGCCGATCAAGCCGTAGATCTGGCCTTGCCGGATGGTAATGCCAACGTCGGTGAGCGCTTGCAAGCCGCCAAATCGCTTGTTCACGCCGGCAATATTGAGAATGATCTGTTCGCTCATGGTGCTTCCTCGTTTAAGCGGACACGACGCCGGTGGGTTTAGTCGGCTGGTCCACATCGTGGTCGGGCCGGTCTTCGTGCTTCGGCGATGGCCACAGGCCGGCGGGACGGTTGAGCATGATCAAGACCATCGCCAGGCCGTACAGCAGTTGGCGCAGCACTTCTGCCTCGATCACCACATGGCCGAACAGCGCCTGCTGGGCCGGCTCCACCACATGGCGCAGCACTTCCGGTATCGAGGCGAGGATCACGCCACCGAGGATCACGCCGGGGATATGGCCGATGCCACCCAGCACCACCATGGCCAGCACGGCGATCGACTCCGTCAGCGAGAACGATTCCGGCGAGACAAAGCCCTGGAACGAGGCAAACATGGCGCCAGCCACGCCGCCAAACGAGGCGCCCATGGAAAAGGCCAGCAATTTCACGTTGCGCGTATTGATGCCCATGGCCTTGGCCGCGATCTCGTCTTCGCGGATGGCCACCCAGGCGCGGCCCAGGCGCGAATGCTGGAGCCGCTTGGTGACGAACACGACTGCAATGCACAGGAAGAGGAACAAAAAGTAATAGGCGTTGACGGACGGCATGGAAAAACCGGCCACCGTCACGGTGCTATTGGTGCCCGCCTCGCCCGCCAGGTTGACGCCGAAGATGCGGATCGGATCGATCAGATTGATGCCTTGCGGCCCATTCGTGAAATTGATCGGGTCGTTCAAATTGTTCATGAAGATGCGGATGATTTCGCCAAAGCCCAGGGTCACGATGGCCAGATAGTCGCCGCGCAACTTCAAGGTGGGCGCGCCCAGCAGGGCGCCGAACAGGCCCGCCACGGCAGCGGCCAGCGGCACGATGAGCCAGATCGACAGGTGGATGCCGTTTTCGCGGATTTCCGGCCCCATCAGCTGCACCAGTGTTTCGCCCAGCACCGGATATTGATTCACCACCGATTCGAGCAGGATGGCGAACTGCGGCGACGCCAGCAAGGCCGTCAGGTAGGCACCCACGGCGTAAAAGGCGATGTAGCCGAGGTCGAGCAGGCCGGCAAAGCCGACGACGATGTTCAAGCCCAGGGCCAGCATGATGTACAGCAAGGCCATGTCGATGATGCGCACCCACGAGTTGCCGAACTGGGCGGCAAAAAACGGGAACACCATCAGCAGCGCGGCCAGGCCCAGCATGCAGGCGTAGGCCTTGGCGGGATTCTTTTTTGCGTCGAAATCGAGTAATGCCATGATTAATCTCCCCAGTTTCACATCAGGCACGGTCGGCCACTCGTTCGCCCATGATGCCGGACGGGCGCAAGGTCAGCACGATGATCAGCACGACGAAGGCAAAGATATCCTGGTAGTGACTGCCCAGGAAGCCACCCGTGATGTCGCCGATATAGCCGGCGCCCAGGCTTTCGATAATGCCCAGCAAGATACCGCCCAGCATGGCGCCATAAATATTACCGATGCCGCCCAGCACAGCCGCGCAGAAGGCCTTCAAGCCAGGAATGGCGCCCATGGAGAACTGGATGGATGCATAGTTGGCGCCCCACATCACGCCCGCCACGGCCGCCAACGCGGCGCCGATGGCAAAGGTGGCAACGATGACCTTGTCGGAATCGACGCCCATGAGACCCGCCACGCGTGGGTTTTCCGCCGTGGCGCGCATGGCGCGGCCCATTTTCGTTTTTTCCACCAGCAACACCAAGCCGCCCATCGACAACGCGGCCAGGGCAAGCAGCAGCACTTGCGTTTGCGAAATCACGGCGCCGCCTATGTTGATGGGGTCGGTCGACAGCAATTGCGGGAAGGGCAAGGGATTGCGCGTCCAGATCATCATGGCGAAGGTTTGCAGCAGGATGGAAACGCCGATGGCGGTAATCAGGGGGGCGAGGCGGGGGGCGTTGCGCAGGCGGCGGTAGGCGACCCGCTCGATGATGATGTTAACCAGAATGCAGATGGGAATGGCGCCGAGGATGGCGGTGGCCAGTTTCAGGTAACCGGGCCAGTCCGGCACATAAATGCCCAGCAGCTTGAGGATGGTCAAGCCCACCATGGCGCCGATCATGAGCACGTCGCCGTGGGCGAAGTTGATCAGGTTCAACACGCCGTACACCATGGTGTAACCGAGGGCGACTAAGGCATACATGCTGCCCAACACCAAGCCGTTAATGATCTGCTGGATGAATGTATCCATGATTGCCCTATCAAATATGCATTTTTCGGGAACAACTTCCGCCAGAACATGGGGCGCTGATACAAAAACGGCACCGGAGGAAGAATTCCTGCAGTGCCATCCCTGGACCGTTCTCACCAGCATGGTGCACGCACTTAAAACGGGCGTGACCTTGCTTAGTCATAACGACAACATATTCAAGCTTGAGGCAATCATAACGATCTTTTGCAAAAACTAAGCTTGGAATAAATCGATCATTTCCGAATTAAATTCGGTTTTGAAATAACTATTTCATAGATACTCAATCGTCCTGCAGACTCAGGCGACGTCGCGCTTGAGGCCGTCGAGGCCTTTCGGCATCGGGAACGTGACGGCTTCCTGCACGCCGTCGAGCGGGCGCACGCTCTTCACGCCGCACTCTTTCAAGCGGTCGATGACGGCTTGCACCAGTACCTCGGGCGCCGAGGCGCCAGCCGTCACACCCACGCGCAGCTTGCCTTCCAGCCAGGCGGGATCGATCTGCGAGGCATTGTCGACCATGTAGGCTGGCGTGCCCATCTTCTCGGCCACTTCGCGCAAGCGGTTCGAATTCGAGCTGTTCGGGCTGCCGACGACGATCACCACTTCCACTTGCGGGGCCATGAATTTCACGGCTTCCTGGCGGTTCGTGGTGGCGTAGCAGATGTCACCTTTTTTCGGCTCGGCGATATTCGGATATTTCGCTTTCAAGGCCGCAATAATGTCGCGAGTGTCGTCAACTGACAACGTTGTTTGCGAAACATAGGCCAGGCTCTCCGGATTGGCGACCTGCAATTTCGCCACATCGTCGAGCGTTTCCACCAAATGCATGCCCATATCGGCCTGGCCCATCGTGCCTTCCACCTCGGGATGGCCGTCGTGGCCGATCATGATGATCTCGCGGCCTTCGCGACGCATCTTGCCCACTTCCATGTGCACCTTGGTGACCAGCGGGCAAGTCGCGTCAAAAATGCTCAAGCCGCGGGACTCCGCCTCGGCGCGCACGGCTTTCGACACACCATGGGCGGAAAACACGAGCGTATTGCCAGCAGGCACGTCATCGAGGTCGTCGATGAAGATGGCGCCCTTGTTGCGCAAGTCGGCCACCACATAGGCGTTGTGGACGATTTCATGACGCACATAGATCGGTGCGCCAAATTGCTGCAAGGCGCGCTCGACGATTTCGATCGCCCGGTCGACGCCAGCGCAAAAACCGCGGGGCTGGGCCAGTAACAGTTCTTTATCCATCGCTACTCCTTACAGGACGGAGATGAGCTTGACTTCAAAACGCAGCGGCTGGCCGGCCAGCGGATGGTTGAAGTCAAACAGGGCCGAGTCCTCGCGCATTTCGCGCAGCACGCCGGCAAAGCGGCCGCCGCCCGGCGCGGCGAAGTCGACCAGGTCGCCGATCTTGTAGTCGGCGCCCGGTACCGAGTTCTCGTCCAGCGTCGCGCGCGAGACCGACTGCACCAGCTCGGGATTGCGCTCGCCAAAGCCTTCGCCCGCAGCCAGCTCGAACGTCTGGTGCGTGCCTTCAGGCAAGCCCAGCAAACGCTGTTCGAGGAATGGCGCCAACTGGCCCTGTCCCAGCATCAAAGTAGCAGGATTACCGCTGAAGGTAGTGACAATATCAGTACCGTCAACAGTAGCAAGACGATAATGCAGGGTAAGGTAAGCCGCTTCGGTGACGACTGCTGGTTGCTCGTTGGACATAGTAGTTTTCAAGTAACTGGTGCAAAACGATATTGTAAGCCACACTGGCCGCGCCTGCCCCATGGCTTCGTCAAAGAAGGCCATGCTGGGGCACGCGCCGGTGCCAAACAGGAGAACAGCATGGGCATCAAGGACTGGCCGGCCGGCGAACGGCCGCGCGAACGCCTGATCGAGGATGGCGCGCAATCGCTGTCAGACGCGGAATTGCTGGCCGTGTTCCTGCGCACGGGCGTGCGCGGCAAGAGCGCCGTGGAACTGGCGCGCGACACGGTGGAACACTTCGGTTCGCTGCGTGGGCTGTTTAGCGCCAGCCTCGAGAGTTTTTCCGCCGTACACGGCATGGGCAGCGCCAAGTTTGCCCAGCTGCAAGCGGTACTGGAACTGGCGCGGCGCGCCATCCTCGAGGACTTGCAGGCAGGCCAGACCCTCAATTCGCCGCACGCCGTCAAAGATTATTTGCGCCTGACCCTGGGCCACCTGGCGCATGAAGCGTTTCACGTGTTGTTTTTGGACGTCAAGAACCGCCTGATCACGACCCAGGAAATGTTTCGCGGCACCCTCACCCACACCAGCGTGTATCCACGCGAAGTGGTCAAGCAGGCGCTGCTGCACAACGCGGCCAGCGTCATGCTGGCCCACAACCACCCATCCGGCACGCCCGAGCCCAGCGAATCGGATTTATTACTGACGCGCGCGCTGGTGCAGGCCTTGTCGCTGGTGGAGGTGCGCATCCTCGACCATTTCGTCGTGGCCGGGCGGCAAGTGCATTCCTTTGCGGAACACGGCCAGATCTAGGGCAGATGCGGCATGGCAGCGGTCAATTGTCAGTTAACCATGTGTAAACAAGGACATACGTGAAAATGCCAGGCCGCTTATCTAGCAGTAAACACACTGGTTTACAAGCGGCCGCCTCATGAAAACCTGTCAAAGTCAAATTGTTAAATTATTTCAATACAACATGACACAATTGTTTTTCGCAAGTCATTGATAAATCGGCTTATTTTGGATATACTCTCGTTTTTCCAATTTGGAATATCTTTAAGGAGTGCGCCATGGCACGTGTTTGCCAAGTCACTGGGAAGAAGCCGATGGTCGGCAACAATGTTTCCCATGCAAACAACAAAACCAAACGTCGTTTTTTGCCTAACTTGCAGAATCGTCGTATTTTTGTTGAATCTGAAAACCGCTGGGTCTCCCTGCGTTTGTCCAACGCCGGTCTGCGCGTCATCGATAAAGTCGGCATCGACGCCGTATTGGTCGATATGCGCGCTCGTGGCGAAAAAGTCTAATTAGCAGAATAAGGGAGCTATCATGGCAAAATCAGGCCGCGACAAAATCAAGTTAGAATCGACCGCCGGTACGGGTCACTTCTACACGACTACCAAAAACAAGCGTACGACGCCTGCGAAAATGGAGATCATGAAATTCGATCCTAAAGCACGCAAGCACGTAACGTACAAAGAAACCAAAATCAAGTAATTGATATTGTGTTCTGTAAAAAGAGCCGCTCCGATGAGCGGTTTTTTTTCGCCTTGATTTTGACGCCGCCCTCCTCCCTTTGTCCAGGCGAAAAAAAAGCCCTGGAAACCAGGGCCTTGATGTGGCGCAGTATTAATTATGCATAACTGCGCAGGCGCAAGGAGAAATCCTGCAGCGACTTGATGCCCGACGCTTCGGCGCGCGTACACCAGTCTTGCAGCTTCTGCAGCAATTGCTCGCGCGTAAAGTGGGAACGTTCCCAGATGGCGCCCAGCTCCACGCGCATGTGGTGCATGGTTTCCAGCGCCTTGCTGTGCTGGAACAATTCCGACAACTGTTCGTGATGCGCATCGGCCAGCTTGCCCGGTTCGCGCTGCATCAGCTTGCGCGACGATTTCAGGAAGCGCTTTTCCAGTTCGGCCTTGTGCTTCAGGTGTTCCAGCTCTTCCTTCCAGGCATGCTTGATCGATTTCGCATACTTGGCCATCACGTCGTAGCGGTTGGCGATGACGGATTGCAAGGTGTCGAAGTCCGCTTCCAGCTTGCCGTGCGAGAACTTCGGTTCTGGCGCCAATTTCTTCACCTTGGCCAGGCCCAGCATTTCCAGCGCGCGGATATACCCCCAGCCGATATCGATTTCATACCATTTCGACGACAGCTTGGCCGACGTGGCATACGTATGGTGATTGTTGTGCAACTCTTCGCCGCCGATCAGGATGCCGAAGGGAATGATGTTGGTGGCCGCATCGGCGCAGTCGTAGTTGCGATAGCCCCAGTAGTGGCCGATGCCGTTGATGATGCCGGCCGCCGTGATCGGGATCCACATCATTTGCACGGCCCACACGGAAATGCCGATCACGCCGAACAGGATGAAATTGATGACGAACAGCGACACCACGCCCAGCCAGCTGTATTTGGTGTACAGATTGCGCTCGATCCAGTCCGTCGGCGTGCCGTGGCCGTACTTGGCCATGGTTTCCATGTTCTTCGATTCAGCGCGGTACAGCTCGGCGCCCTCCCAAAACACTTTCTTGATGCCGCGCGTCACTGGGCTGTGCGGATCTTCTTCCGTATCGCACTTGGCATGGTGCTTGCGGTGAATGGCCGCCCACTCCTTGGTGACCTGGCCCGTCGTCAGCCACAGCCAGAAACGGAAGAAATGACTGGGAATCGCATGCAATTCCAGCGCGCGGTGGGCCTGGTGGCGGTGCAGGTAAATCGTGACGCTGGCGATCGTGATATGCGTGACCACCATGGTGTACAGGAAAACTTGCCATGCGGACAGATCGGTAATGCCAGTTGCCATGAACTGCAAAACGTCGTGAAAAACGGAACTCAATGTCATTACTGCTACTCCAAGTGGTCAGGGCGTGCGCACGGTCGCTCCAGTGACTCTGGAGGTCCGGCAGAGTTAATTTTAGGCGTGATTGTACGCCCTAATGGGGGCTGTCAGGCAAAATCGGAGGCAGGCAGCGAGGTTAAGGCTGGGTGCCGGATGGCGTGGACTCACCCTCTGCCGCGCCCGCGAGCGGGGCAGGAGGCGTACCAACAATACGCAATTCGCGTTGCGGAAACGGTACAGTGACCTTATGCTCCTGCAAGGTGCGCCAGATGGCGCGGTTCACATTCGACTTCACGCCGCCGGTGCCGTTTTCCGGGTCCGCGATCCAGAAGCCGATCTGCACATCGAGACCGTCGGCGCCGAAACGCACGAGGGTGGCCGATGGCGGATTGCTTTGCGACACACGCGGCACCTTGGCCGTCGCCGCTTCCAGCAAGGGGAAGATCACATCGATATCCGTTTCATAGCCCACCGACACGGCCGTCGACAGCCAGACCATGCGGTTGCTCAGCGACATGTTCTGCACACCGCCGGAAATCAGCATTTCATTCGGCACGATGGATTCAACACCATCGCCACCCAATAACACAGTATAGCGCGTATTGATCTGCGTCACTTTTCCCGTAAATTGACCGACAGTGATCATGTCACCGATGGTGAGGCTGCGGTCGAGCAGGATGATGAAGCCGGAGACAAAGTTCGCGGCGATCTTCTGCAAGCCAAAGGCCAGCGCCACGCCGAAGGCGCCGCCAAACACGGACAGCACCGTCAGGTCAATACCCACCAGCGACAGGCTGACCAGCACCGAGACAAGGATCAGCACGGCGCGTCCCATGCGCGACATGACCACGCGCAAGGAAGTGTGCAGGCCCTGCATTTTCATCAGGCGTTCGTCGAGCGAAGTGCCGGCCCACATGGCCAGCAGCAGCAACACGACCACCGAAATAGCGGCTTGCAAGATGGCAGCCACGGAGACCTTGTTGCGTCCCAGCGGCACGACGATGCCTTCCAGGAAGCTATGCAGTTCCGGCCACAGGCCCGTGATATACAGGGCCATGCCGGCCCACACTACCACCGTAAATATCTTTTCCAGCAACAACATGGTGGGACTGATGTCGCCGTGGCGGGAAAAAATGCGGCGCAGCACGTAGAAACCAAAGCGCACCAGTGCCATCGACGTGCACAGGGGGATGGCAATACTGAGCAGGTTGACCGACTGGAACTTGGCCAGGAAGTGTTGCGCAATGCCCAGCAGCATGGCCGCCAGAACGGGCGTCAGGATGCGAATAAAGCTATCGGTGCGCTGCAAGGTTTCCGGCGTGGCCGGGACCGCGGCCGCCTCTGCCCGCTGGTGCAGGAACACGCGCAACTGCCGCACCAGCAGCCAGCTCAGCGCCAGGCAGCCGACAATGACCAGCGCCTGCCACAGGATGGCCGGTTGGCGGAAATCGTTGACAAAATCAGTGATCAGGTTGAGCAGCGGGGTTTCGTTCATGGCACATGGGGGCTGGAAGGTGGGACGGATGGGCGGTGTGCCCATGCCTCCAGGCGGGCTGGCGGCATTGAAGCCGCCACTGCAGGGTGCAGCGGCGGCCCGTGACAGGCTTACTCGGCTTGTTCAGCGTCAACGTCGTCGGCCGGTTTTTCATCGGCGTAGACTTTTTTCGGCATGACCTTGCGCTCGAACACGGCGGCGAAGAAGCCGTCGGTCTGGTGCAGGTGCGGCAACAATTTCAGGTAGTCGCCCATTTCCAGTTCGATCTTCTGTTCGGCCAGCACCTTGTTCATCGGCACCAGGGTGAAGTCCGGATGGGCTGCCAGGAATTGCTCGGCGATAAAATCGTTTTCTTCATTCAGGAAGCTGCAGGTGGCGTACACCAGGCGGCCGCCGCCCTTGACCAGGCGCGCCGCGCCGGCCAGGATGGCTGCCTGCTTGGCTTGCAGCTCGACGATGGAGTTCGGCTGCTGGCGCCATTTCACGTCCGGATTGCGACGCAGGGTGCCCAGGCCGCTGCACGGGGCATCGACCAGCACGCGGTCGATCTTGCCGGCCAGGCGCTTGATCTTGGCATCGCGCTCATGCGCGATCTGCACCGGATGCACATTCGACAGGCCGCTGCGGGCCATGCGTGGTTTCAGCTTGGCCAAACGCTTTTCCGACACGTCGAACGCGTACAAACGGCCCGTGTTGCGCATCAGCGCGCCCAATGCGAGGGTCTTGCCGCCCGCGCCGGCACAGAAATCGACCACCATCTCGCCGCGCTTGGCGCCGACGATTTGCGACAGGATCTGGCTGCCTTCATCTTGCACTTCGATGGCGCCGCTCTGGAACAATGGCAGGTTTTGCAACGATGGCTTCTTGATCACGCGCAAGCCCAACGGGGCAAACGGCGTCGGCGTGCTGAGGATCGGTGCTTCGGCCAGGGCCAGCATCACGTCCTCACGCGTGGCCTTGAGCGAGTTGACGCGCAAGTCCAGCGGCGCCGGCGCGTTCAGCGCATCGGCCAGCTTCATGGTTTCCGCTTCGCCGAACTGGGCGATCAACTTGTCGAACAGCCAGGTCGGCATGTTGGCGCGCATATTCGACGGCATCAGGCTGCGGTCGATCTGCGTGATGCGTTCCAGCCATTCCACTTCTTCTTCCGTCAGGCCGCCCAACGAATCGGCGCCGACCGCTTCGGCCAGGCCGAGGATGGTCAAACGGCGCATGGTCGGGCCACTGCCCGCTTCGGCGAAGTCCGTGAAGAACGATTTGTTGCGCAGCACGGCATAAATGCCTTCGGCGATGGCGCCGCGTTCGCGCGAACCGAGGCGCGGATGGTCGCGGAAATAGCGCGACAGGGTGGTGTCGGCCGGGGCCGTGAAACGTAAAATTTCGCGCAATACTTCTTCAGCATTGGCAAGTATCGCTGGTGGCAATCTCATTGTTATTCTTCCTGTAATATTTTATTGAGGGTCCACGCGGACCTGGCCATGCTCGATTGACAGTTTATCGTCAATGAACAGGCGGATGGCGCGCGGGTAAAGCAGATGTTCCTGTACCAGCACGCGCGCCGATAAGCTCTCTTCTGTGTCGCCTGGCAAGACGGGGACTTTCGCGCTCGCCACGGCCGGGCCATGATCGAGCTCAGCAGTCACGAAATGCACGGTCGCGCCGTGTTCCGTCACACAAGCCTCGAGCGCCTGGCGGTGCGTCGCCATGCCCGGGAACAGCGGCAGCAGCGACGGGTGGATATTGAGCATGCGCCCCGCATAATGCTCGACAAAGGGCGGCGTCAGGATACGCATGAAACCGGCCAGCACGACCAGGTCGGGGGCAAAGCCGTCGATCACGGCTTGCAGCGCCGCATCAAACTGTTCGCGGCTGGCATAATCCTTGTTGGCAACGACTGCCGTCGCTATCCCATGTTCCGCGGCAAAAACCAATCCCTGGGCATCGGCCCGGTTACTGATGACGGCGGCAATCCGGGCTGGCCATTGCTCGGCTTGCGCCGCGCGAACGACCGCTTCCATGTTGCTGCCGCGTCCGGAAATGAGGATAACGATATTTTTCATAGCGCGCATTGTACCCGCTATGGCGATGCGAATCTAGAAAGGCCGGTATTATTGTTGCGGCGCAACATGAGCGCCGGCGCGCCGCCGGCGCCCGGCGAGGCCGATTCTCAGCTGCGCGGGAGGCCGGTTTGACGGCGTCGCGGCAAGAGTAAGTATTTACTCGAACGAATAGAAGACGCGGAACGGGACTTTCTTCTCGGCCCAGTAGTCGGCCGCGTCGCGGAACACGTCGAGCAGGATCTCGCGTGCTTCCTTGTCAAATTTTTGCGTATTTGGCAATTGCTCGAGCACCACCAGGAAACCTGTCTGCGTGCCCGCCTTGAACATGGTGTCCGTCAGGCACAGGCGCAGGGCATCGAAATTCTTCGCCAAATTTTTCGGAAACAGGAATGCTTCTGCAATAATGCCGATGACTTGTTGTTTGGTCTGTCCAGCGTTGCAATGCGCATATAAAAAGTGCTGCCCGAGACGGATGGCCTCGTCTTGTAATTCGGTCACGCGAAAGGCACGGATGGACTGGACAAGGTTGGGCGGCACGGTTAGTAACAAACTCATTTTTCCCTCAAATCGACCTGTTATGTATGGATCTCTTCTAGCTGCTCTTCTTATTGCATCCCCGCACGCGGGTCAATGCGCACGCGGTGATTCGATCTGTATCAACTTTTATGCGATTCAGTGCGATTTTATATAAGCCATACGCGTATTAGGGTAACGTGTTGTCCTGCATGAATCAACCCGAATATGATGTCAAACGCAAGATTTGTTACAAACCGCCAGTTTCAAGTCAGCCAACATCATGTATCGATTGAAAGTGCATGTTACAGACTGTGGGGCAAGGGGCTTGGGCTGTTACATTTTGTTGCCATGCGAAACACTTGCTGCGGCCTGGCGGGATTACTATAGTCCCAAGTTGTAAAAAATACCCTGAAAGATTCTCTAGATAACGAGGTTACAAATGAACTTGCAAGCCAAATTGATGATGTCAGCCCTTTGTATCGGCGCATTGCCACTCGCCCAGGCCGCCGACTTTGAAGATTTCGGCAAGGTCGTGCGCGTCGTGCCGCAAGTGGAACAGATCAATCGTCCACGCCAGGAATGCCGTACGGAATACGTGCAAGTGCAGGCGCCGCCGCAACAACGCAGCGCTGGCGGCTCCATCGTCGGCGGTATTGCTGGTGCCCTGCTCGGTAGCCAGGTCGGTGGCGGCAATGGCCGCACGGCCGCTGCAGCCGCTGGCGCGATTGCCGGCGCCGTCGTCGGTGACAGAGTCGACAACCAGAACAATTACCAGGGCGGCATGCAGGAACAAGCCGTCAAACAATGCCGCCAGGTCGACCACTGGGAATCGCGCAACAATGGCTACCAGGTCACCTACGACTACCGCGGCCGCAACTATACGAGCATCATGTCCTATGATCCGGGCGAACGCATCCGTCTGCGTGTATCGATCGAGCCAGCGCAACAGTAAGCGCGACAACCGGTCCGTAGCATGCCAGCCCCAGCGGCTGGCATTTTTTATGGCACGCTATAATGCGGCACACTTTCAGGCCGCCTTATGCTTATCAAACGAAAATCCATCGAACAAGTCGAATCCTCGCGCCCAGCGCGCAAGCCCCGCTATGCCCCTGTCACCCTGTCCGAAATGGATGGCGTGCGCTATCTGCATTTCGGCACGGAATGGGTGCAGGGCGCCATGCGCATCCGCAAGCCGGACTGGCCGGAGCTCGAATACGCGCAGCAGATGATGGCGTGGATGCTGTGGATCGAGCAACCGCAGCGCCTCGCCCAGTTGGGCCTGGGCACGGCCGCGCTGACCAAGTTCTGCTACCGCCAGTTCCCGCAGGCACAGGTCGAGGCCATCGAACTGAATCCGTCCGTCATCACCATCTGCGCCTCGATGTTCAAGCTGCCGCCCAACGACGAGCGCCTGCACGTGCGCGAGATGGATGCACTCGACTACGTCAACGACGACGCCAACCACGGTACCCTGGATGCCCTGCAAGTGGACCTGTATGACGCCACGGCGCGCGGCCCCGTGCTCGACAGCGCCGATTTCTATGCCGCCTGCTGCGCCTGCCTGGCGCCGCATGGCATCATGACGGTGAACCTGTTTGGCGACCACCCCAGCTACGCGAAGAACATCAAGGCGATGAAGTTTGCGTTTGCACAGGTGATCTGCCTGCCGGAAGTCCATGATGGGAACGTGGTGGCGATCGCTTTCAAGACGAAAGTGGCACTCGATACGGAAGCGCAAGCGGCCCTGCTCGAGCGCGCCAAGCAGATCGTCGCCGAGACCAAGCTGCCCGCCAAATCCTGGGTCAAGGGCATCGTCAGCACCCTGTAAGCGCCGGCCACCCAGGCAAGGCCGGCAGCCTGAAAGGCGCCGGCCATGTCCGCTTCCCCTCCTCCTTCGCCCAACACCCCGCTGGAGCTGCCGCAACTGCTGACCTGGCTGCAGGAAGACGGCTTGCTCGACGCTGCGCAAGCGGCCGCCGTGCAGGCCCAGGCTGCCCTGCTGCCGGCGCCGGCCTTGCATCCGCTGTGCAGCATCGCCCACGACGCGTTGACGCTCGACACCCTGTGCGCCTGGCTGGCGCGGCGGGCCAGCCTGCCGTATCTGCGCATCGATCCCTTGCACATCGATTTCAGCCAGGTGGCCGACGTCATGACGGCCGGCTATGCGGCCCGCTTCAACATCCTGCCCGTGGAAAGCACGCCAGAACGTATCGTCATCGCCACGGCCCAGCCCTACGCGCTCGCTTGGCAGGCGCAACTGGGCAAGCTGGCGCCGCGCAAGCTGAGCCTTGTCATCGCCAATCCGCTGCACATCGCCGACGCCATCGCGCAATTTTTCAGCCTGGCCAGTTCCGTCAAGGTGGCCCGGCAGGCGTCCACGCAAGACCTGGCGCTGCGCAACAATTTCGAGCAACTGGTGGAACTGGGGCGCAACAAGGGTAACCTGGACGCCAACGACCAGCACGTCGTGCGCATCGTCGACTGGCTGTGGCAATACGCGTTTGCCCAGCGCGCCTCCGACATTCATTTGGAACCGAAGCGCGACGCGGGCCTCGTGCGCCTGCGCATCGACGGCCGCCTGCACCAGGCCTACCAGCTGCCACCCGTGGTATTGCTTGCCATGACGGCGCGCATCAAGTTGCTCGGGCGCATGGACGTGGTGGAGAAACGCCGCCCGCAGGATGGCCGCATCAAGACGCGCAATGCACAGGGCCAGGAAATCGAGCTGCGCCTGTCGACCTTGCCCACGGCCTTCGGCGAAAAGCTCGTCATGCGCATCTTCGACCCGGAAGTGGCCGTCAAGAGCCTCGCCGAACTGGGCTTTCCGCCTGCGGACGCCGAACGCTGGCGCCAGCTCACGGCGCGCACCCACGGCATCGTGCTGGTGACGGGCCCGACCGGCTCGGGCAAGACCAGCACCCTGTACAGCACCTTGAAGGCGCTGGCCGGCAGCGAAGTCAATGTATGCACGGTGGAAGACCCCATCGAGATGGTCGAGCCGGCCTTCAACCAGATGCAGGTGCAAATCCAGGCTGGCATCGAACTGTCGTTTGCCGATGGCGTGCGGGCGCTTATGCGGCAAGACCCCGACATCATCATGGTCGGAGAGATCCGCGACCTGGCCACGGCCGAGATGGCCATCCAGGCGGCGCTGACGGGGCACCTGGTGCTGTCGACCCTGCACACCAATGATGCGCCCTCGGCCGTCATGCGCCTGCTGGAACTGGGCCTGCCCGCCTATCTGCTGGAAGCGTGTCTGTCCGGCGTGCTGGCGCAGCGCTTGCTGCGCTGCCTGTGCGCGGACTGCAAACAGCTGGACGCCGCCCCCGGCGCCGCTGCCTGGCAGCGCTTGACGGGCGGCCAGCTGGAACGGCCCCACGCCGCGTACCGCCCTGTCGGTTGCGCCCTATGCCGGTACAGCGGCTACCTGGGGCGGGCCGGCATTTATGAACTGATGAGCATGACGGAAACGTTCGGCCAGCTGGTCAAGGCGGGCGCCGATCTGCACGCCCTGCGCCGCCAGAGCCTGCTGGACGGCATGACGCCGCTGCGCATCGCCGGCGCGCGCAAGATCATCGATGGCACGACCAGCATCGATGAAGTGCTGAAGCTCACGGCAGCCCTGCCTTAGCAGGCCTGCACTTTCTCGCAGGAATGCTTTGCATTCTTTTTCAACTGATATATAATGCGGCCTCTTTCGGGTCGTTAGCTCAGCTGGTAGAGCAGCGGACTTTTAATCCGTTGGTCGCAGGTTCGAATCCCGCACGGCCTACCACGAATGCGCAGTACTAAAAAGCCTATCCTCACGGATGGGCTTTTTTCGTTTACGGCCTTCGCGGTTATACTGCCTCTTCGTCTTGCCAGCCCTGAAAGAAACGCATGAAACTTGCCGCCACCCTCATCCTGGCCATCGCTTGCCTGTCCGCCCAGGCGCAAACGCCCATCGTGCTCGACGGCCAGTACAGTGCGCGCACGGACGAGATGAGCTTGCAGATCATCGGCAACCGCGTCTGCTTCGCGCCCGACAAGGCGCAATGGGGGCGCCTGCCCCGCCCGGCAGCGTCGCACGATGCGTGGTTCTGCTTTTCCAACGATGGCGAAGCGCGCCGGCTGCTGCGCGTGCCCGCGCGCCAGGCCGACAATTGCGGCTGGCAAGCGCGTGCGCGCATCGTCATCGACACCTATCAACCGTATGTGGAACAGGGCGACGGCAACGACATGGCGCGCCTGGCATCGGTCATCAAGGTGGCGCAACCGAATGCCATCGCCTGCGAATAATCAGCCCAGTTCGTATTCCTGCAGATAGCGCGCGAACAAGTCGCCATCAGCCAGCGGACACACAAAACCCGCGCCCCAGTCGGCCAGCAGCAACTGTTCTTTCAAGGGCAGCAGCAACAGCTCGGGCATGCCATCGCTGCACCACAGGTCGCACACGATGCCCTTGTCATCCAGGCCGGCAAACACGGTCTCCGTCTGGTCGCCGCCAAAGGCCAGCACGTTCTTGCATTCCACCCGGTAACTGCTGTAGCCCGTGTAGACGGCGTCATACGGCGGCAAGGTGTCCGCCAGCGCCAGCCGCAGCTGATCGGCCGTGAGGCCCAGTGCGCGCATCTGCGACGGCGGCGCCTCGGGCACGTACATCTCCGTCCAGCCGGCGCCGCTACGGTGCGCATCGGCGAACGCCTGCTGCTCGCCCATCTGCGTCAAACAGTGCTGTAAATTATCCAGCGGCAACAGTTCGATCATGCAAAAATCATCTTCGTGGTAATACGCTTCGCGCATGTTTTAATTCCCCAGCAAATCCTGCAGTTGCACATTGCGCCGCGACGTCAGCCGGCCGGCCCACGTGTCGCTGCTCACGGACGGATAGCGCACGGCGCCGAAATTCATCCAGGCATCGCGGTACGCCAGCCACAGGCGCTGGGTGGCGCGGATGCCATCCTTGCCCACGGCGCCCGCATAGGTTTCCGCCGGCTTTTTCATCAGCTTGCCGTAGATGGCGTTGAGCTCCTTGTCGAGCGCCGCCGCCTGTTCTTTGGACATGCTGGCCGGCAGCTTGCCCGCTTCGTACTCGCGCAAATCGTGCGCCAGCAGATCAAGCTCGGCCGTGCGGGCGGCGATGCTCAGGGCGGCGCGCGCCGTGCCGCTCAAATCCGTTTCGTTGGCCGCGCGCGCATCGGCAAACTTGCTTGCCGCCGCCTGCAGCTTTTGCAGCGACGCTTGCGCCACGGCCGGCATAGTGGCACTGACTTTGCCTGTCGTCTGCGCACGCACTCTTTGTTTCTGGCGCGCATCGATGGCGCTGCACACGCCCATCATGTAGCCGCTGGTGATGTCGTCGCACAAATCGATCATGCCGCGCCCGCTGGCATTGATCTGCTGCAAATGTTCGATGCGGCCCTGCATCTCGGCCGGCGCCGCATCGATGCTGCACGCATACTTGAGCGCCAGCAAGGGGTCCTTCTGCACACCCTGTCCATTCTGGTACAGCATCATCAAGACGGCACTATTCTGCGTGGCCATCGCGCAATGGCGCGCGGGACGCCAGTCCGCGGGCTTGGGCGAGGACATACTCTTGGTATCGTAATACAGGTCCGTCGCCTGGCATTGCTGCAAGGATGCCACGGCAGATGGCGCCGGCAGGTCGGCAGGCGGCGGCGCCGCATCCTTGACCTTCAGGCAGCCCGCATACCAGGCCGTGCTTTCCGCGTGACCCACGCCCATGGCGCTGGTATTCGGGTACGGTGCGGCGGCGGCGGCAAAACCCGGGTTGGCAAGCAGCGCGCCCGCCCCCAGCAATAGCGTTTTCAATAAGGGTAGACTAATTTTCATGTTCAATCAGCGCCAGCGTGAGTAAAGCGGCAAGTTTAACTGATCAGCCAAGCTGCGCCCGCCCGATACACGCCCTTCCCGCCTGGTAAGTAACGGTACACAGCCTTGGCAGCGGGGGAAACGATGGGCAATAATGTTGCCCGCTGTACTTTTTTCACTTCCCGGACCACGCCCATGACCTCACCCCGTCTTCGCCGTTCCCTCGGCTCCCTGCTGATCGCAGCGGCCTGCGCCTCGCTGGCAACGACCGTCCACGCCGCCGATACCAAGGCCACCACACCAGTTGCCGCCACGCAAACCAACGCCAGGCACGCCATCACGCATGAAGACGTATGGCTGATGAAACGGGTGGGCGCGCCCGTCGCCAGCCCGGACGGCAAGTGGGCCGTGTTTTCCGTGGTCGACAGCGCCTACGACAGCAAGGAGCAATGGTCGGACCTGTGGATCAAGTCGCTGCTTGACGACAGCCCCGCGCGCCGCCTGACCTCTTCCAAAAGCGGCGAAAGCGCCGTGGCCTGGTCGCCGGACAGCCGCCAGCTGGTGTTTGTCGCCAAGCGCGACGGCGATGAAGCGGGACAGATTTACCGCCTCGACGTGGCCGCTGGCGGCGAAGCGCAACGGCTGACGAGCCTGACCATGGGCGCGCGCATGCCGAAATGGAGCCCGGACGGCAAGCAATTGCTGTTCATCAGCGACATCTATCCAGGCAACAAGACGGAAGCCGACGTCAAGCAAAGTGCGAAAGAGCGCAAGGAGCGCAAATACAGCGCCCGGTCGTATGAAACGACGGCGCCCCGCTATTTCGACAAATGGTTGACCGACAAGCAGGTGCGCCTGTTCATCGTCGACGCCGACGCCGCTGCACGAGGTGAAAACACAGCGCGCGACATCCTGTCGGGCACGCAACTGGTCACCCTGCCGGGCTTCGGCGGCGGCCAGGGCGACGAGGGACAATCGCTGGACGCCGTCTGGACGCCGGATGGCAAGGCCGTCGTCTTCAACGCTGCCACCAACCGCGACGCGGCGCAGCGCGAAGCCGTGGTCTCGCAACTGTATCTGCTGCCCGTTGCGGGCGGTGAAGCACAGCGCTTGACGCAGGACAAACATAGCTACGGCTCCCTGAAATTTGCGGCCGACGGCAAGACCCTGTTCGCCTTGAGCGACGCGCAAACGCCGGGCAAGGTGTATGACGTGAAACGCCTGGCCTGCTTTGCCTGGCCGATGAGCAGCCCTGCGCCGACCATCCTGACGGCCAAGCTGGACCGTTCGATTTCCCGCTTCGTGCTGCCCGAAGGCGGCCAACGCGTCCTCTTCAGCTATGAACATGCGGGCCTGGAAAAGCTGTACTCGATCGACGCCAGGGGCGGCGACGTGCGCGAGGAGCCATCCTTGCCGACGGGCACCATCAACTCGCTGAGCAGCGGCGGCAAGGCCCTGGTGGGCGTGTGGGAGTCGTCCATCAACCCGCCGGAAATCTATGCCTTCAACGGCAAGCAGCCAAAGCGGCTGACGGCCTTCAACACGGACAAGGCAAATAAAATCGACTGGCAGGCGCCCGAGCACTTCTGGTTCACGACGGCCGACGGCCGCCAGATCCACAACATGCTCATCAAGCCGGCCAATTTCGATCCGAACAAGAAATACCCGCTGTTTACCGTCATCCATGGCGGCGCGGCCAGCATGTGGCGCGACCAGTTCGTGCTGCGCTGGAACTATCACTTGCTGGCCAAACCAGGTTATATCGTGCTGCTGACGGACTACAAGGGTTCCACCGGCTACGGCGAGGAATTCTCGCGCTCGATTCAATTTGACCCATTGAAGGGCCCTGGCGATGAAGTCAACCAGGGTGTCGATGAAGCCATCAAGAAATATGCCTTCATCGACAGCACGAAGCTGGCCGCCGGCGGCGCCAGCTATGGCGGCCACCTGGCCAACTGGCTGCAAGCGACCACCACGCGCTACAAGGCCATCGTCTCGCACGCGGGCGAAATGGACTTGATCATGCAATGGGGCACCAGCGATGGCGGTTTCGGCCGTGAAACGAATGCGGGCGGCCCCGTCTGGTCCAACCTGCCCGTGTGGCGCGAGCAAAGCCCGGTCATGCAAGCGGGTAATCACGAAAAAGGCACGGGCTTCACGACACCGATCCTGATCACCGTGGGCGAGCTCGACTACCGCGTGCCGGCCAACAATGCCTTGATGAACTTTGCCGTGCAACAGCGCCTGAACGTGCCGGCAAAATTGCTCGTGTTCCCGGACGAAAACCACTGGATCTTGAAGGGCGAGAACAGCCGCTTCTTCTATAGCGAAGTTGAGGGCTGGCTGGCGAAGTATTTAAAATAATCGCGCTGCGCTCTGCTAAAAAAGCCAGGCTCCGCTCATGCGGGCCTGGCTTTTTTCATGCAGCCTGGGCGGCGGCCACGGCCGCCCTCTGGCGCTGGATCGCCAGCACCATCAGCGCGGCTACGAGGCAGGCGGCGCCGGCGGCGAACAGGGCTGGGTTGTAGGTCAGCATCAGGGTACGAATGCGGCCTGCGCCATAGGCGGCCACGGCGGCGCCCAGCTGGTGGCCGGCGAAGATCCAGCCAAACACCATGCCCGCCCGCTCCCGGCCAAACGTGGTCCCCACCAGTTTCACGGTGGGCGGCACGGTGGCGATCCAGTCCAGGCCATAGAACATGGCAAATAGCGACAGGCCGTACAAGGTGAATTCCGAATACGGCAGCCAGAACAGGGACAAGCCCCGCAAGCCGTAGTACCAGAACAGCAGTTTGCGGTTGTCATAGCGGTCCGACAGCCAGCCGGACAAGATCGTGCCGAACAGGTCGAAGGCGCCCATCATGGCCAGCACGGAGGCGGCCGGCACGGCGGACAGGCCCGAATCGCCGCACAGGGAAATGAAGTGCGTCTGGATCAGGCCGTTGGTGCTGAGGCCGCAGATGAAGAAGGTGCCAAAGAGTATCCAGAAGGTGCGGCTGGCCGCCACGCTGCGCAATATCAAAAAAGGCGTGGCAAACGTCATTGTCGCCGCCGGCGCCGCCACCAGGGGCGTGGCCGGGTCGGCGCCATACGGACGCAAGGCCAGGTCCTGCGGACGGTTGCGCATGCACAGGAAGGCCAGCACGGCGACGATGGCGCAGGCGGCAAACACGGGCATGACGGCCGTGCGCCAGCCGAAGTGCTCGATCAGCCAGGCGCCCACGGGCAGGAACAGCAGCTGGCCCGTGGCCGAGCTGGCCGTCAGCACGCCCACCACCAGGCCACGGTGCGTCTCGAACCAGCGGTTGGCCACCACGGCGCTCAAGACCAGCGCCGTCATGCCCGAGCCCAGCCCCAGCAGGATGCCCCACAGGGCCACCAGGTGCCAGAACTGCGTCATGCGCGTGGCCAGCAGCATGCCGGCAGCGATCAGCCCCAGAGCCACGCAGATGACATTGCGCAAGCCGAAGCGCTCCATCAGGATGGCGGCAAACGGCCCCATCAAACCGAACAGCACGAAGCGCACGGCCAGGGCCGAGGAAATCTGCTCGGCATCCCAGCCGAACTCGCGGCTCAGGGGCTGCATCAGCGCGCCCGGCAAGCCCAGCGCGGCCGACGACGTCAAGGCCGTGAGGAAGGTGATGGCGACGATGACCCAGGCAAAGTGCACGCCGCGCCGCTCCAGACATTGCGAAAAAGATAGGGAAAGCATGCAGACCTCAGGAGAAAAAGTGAAGGCAGACCAACACCAAACGGTCAGATTTTCTCATGTTATATTATGATCGTAATTTATACAATCAAAAAAAACTGGAGCGACACTGCTGCGTGCCGCTCCAGTCCTGGCTACCACACTGGTGAAAAATGCCGCTTACTTCACCTTCAAGCCATTCTTCACATCCGTCACGCCTTCCACGCCGCGGGCCAGGTCGGCGGCTTTTTTCACTTGCGCCTGGGAGGGCACGAAACCGCTGAGCATGACGACGCCATTCACGGTCTCCACATGGACATCGAGTGCTTTCAAGTCATTGTCCTTGACGAGGTCGGCCTTGATCTTGGTCGTGATGACGGAGTCTTCCACTGCCACCTTGGTGCTGCTGGCAGCATTGCGCGTTACGCAAGCGGCCTTGCCCGTCGCGTCCATGTCGTCGCAGTTTTCTTTCGTCATGGCAGGCGGATTTTGCGCGACATTGGTGCCAGCCCTGGCGCCCGAGTTGGCGTCAGCCAGCGCGGCCGTTTTCGCGGCCTTGGCATCGTTCATGCATGTGGTTTTGTCGGCGCCCGTGCGGTCGCCGCATTTGACCTTGGCCAGGTCATACTCGGCATTGGCAACATCCTTGCGGGCCTTGCCCAGTTCGCGCGGCGTGTTGCGGTATTGCGCCACGGCGTCCGATTCGGCCTTGGTGCGCGCCACCTTGGACTCTTCCACGCAGACTTTTTTCGCGTTGCCGCTCTTGGCATCGCAGGCGGCCTTGGCCTGTTTGTAGTCGGCCGTTGCCTTGTCCGTCAAACTTTTGTACGAGGCATCCTGCGCATACGCGGGTGTGGCGGCAAGCAGGGCGCTGGCACTGGCTGCCAGCATGAGTGCGATGATTTTGTTCATGATGGTTCCTCTCTGGTTAGTGATGCCCAGATTAGACCCCTGCAGCACGCAAAGCTCCGTGCGACAGCACACGCTGACAGGCCATCCGCGTACTAATCACCGTTTATTTGTCGCCGCTCAAACCCTTGCGCCACAATACTTGCGCCTGTTCAAATGGTGAAGCGGACTCGTCAAATACGCCTGCGCCAGCGGCCAGCGCCAGCCATGCCTGCGTGGCGTGCGACCCGCTTGCCACTTCGCCGCCGGCGCGCACACCATGCATCCAGGCCAGCACATCCTGGTACTGCGCGGGGTGGCGTCCATGCACCCACGCCAGGGCCACCAGGTCCGCATAGGCCTCTTCGCGGCGCGTCTCGCGCAGCTCCTGCGCCAGCGGTGTCAACTTGCCCCGCTGCATGCTGGGCGGCTCGCCTAAGCCGCGCGGCAAGGCATGCCAGTCGCCCTGTGCATAGCGCTGGCAGTGGCCGATCTCATGCGCCATCATCGCTTCCATCATCAGGCCGTGGCGCGTGGGTGGCACGCCCTGCAAGACACTGTCTACCTGCGCATTGCCGCGCAAGGACAACACCAGCTTGCAGCGCCCTGCTTCGTAGCCCAGCGCCAGCGGCACGGCGCCAGGTGCATCCTGCGGCTGCACGATGATATCGATGGGCAAGCCCTGCGTGCGTGCGTAATCGATGACAGGTTTTGCCGCCTGCAGCCAACGGGTTTCCAGATCGGTGAGCTTGGCGGCAGCCACGGCAGTCACAGGAGACAAAACGATGAGCAAGCTCATCAGCAAGAGGGGATTTGGCATGGGATCGATGGGAGGAAAAAGGATTTACCACTGCAGAGTAAGCGTTAAAAATATTTCCACAAGGAAAGACTGGCAACTTTTCGTAAATAAAGACGAAAAAAAAACCGGCGCAGAGGCGCCGGCTTTTCAGACTGACAATAGTCAAGGTCGGTTTATTTCTTCGCCGCTTTATCCAGCGCGCGTGCCGTGACAAATTCCGGGCGGATATCGTTGGGCACGGCCTTCATCTTGTCGAGCGCCACCTGCACTTCAGGGCGGATGAGCACGTACTTGGTCATCAGTGCTTGCGCGCGCGCATAGTCGCCCGTCGCCTCGATGGTCAAGAATTCACGGTCCAGGTCGATCACGGCTTGCTTGATCTTGGAAAAATCGACGCCGAACTTGCCGTCGCCCAGCGAGACAAAGCCGCCCTTGTCGAGGATGTAATTCATCTGGATGGCCATGCCGCGCGCATGCGAATCCGTCAGGCCGAAATGCAGGGTGCGGAAACCGGAGGCAAGGAAAGTGTTGTACAGCTTGCGCTCGGCCGCCTCGCCCTGGCCCAGGGTGTCATTCAATTGTCCCTTGTCCATCATGTAGCGCAGCGCAAACAAGCCCGTGATATCGGCCTTGGCTTCTTCGATGGTCGAATAGGCTTCCTTCAAGTCCTGGCGCGGCGTCGATGGCTTGCCATCGACGACGGTGGCGTGCGGGCCCAGGCCGTGCATGATTTCATGCGCGAGGATGTGCGTGAAGAAGGAATTGAAATCCACGTCCTGCTGCGCCTCGGGCGTGAGCACCAGTTTCGAGATCGGCGTCAGGGTAGCCTTGAACTTGGCTTCCTGCACGTTTTTCAGCATCACGCGCTTCGAGCCGCGCGCGCTGATGATGCGCTCATCATTGGGCAGGTTGTAGGCGGCCGTCTGTACGGCCATGTTGCCGTCGCCGGCGCCATACACCTGATTGACCACCACCATCGGCGCCAGCGCGCCCACTTTCGGGTTGCGGTACTGGGCGTCGAGCGGCAGGTTGTCTTCCAGCTCCTGCATGTGCTTGGCAAAGAAATTCAGCTTTTGCGTTTCCGCCTGGTCGCGGATGTTCACGTAGGCTTCGAACGCAGCCTTGTAGCCGAACAGCTCGTCGTTATATGTTTCGTACGGGCCGATGGTGATGTCGACGGGCGAATCGAGGTCCATCCAGGCAAAGTCGGACGGCAGGTAATCGTTGTCGAGGAAAGCCTTGGCGCGCAGGGTGAGGAACTTCTTCAGCGATGCGTTGTCCGTGGCGGCAGCCGCCTCGTCGAGCAGCCTGGCCAGTTGTTTCAGTTCCACCTTGTACTCGTCCGAGTATTTGACGGTCTGGTATTTACCATCCTTGCCCGCGCGAATCGTGGTGAAGAACCATTGCGCCTGTTGCTTGTCGTCCGCCGGCAAGCCGTTCATCCACGTTTCCAGGCCGGTCTTGGTGGCGCCTTGCGGATAGAAATTGCCCGCTTCCGGCTTGTGCGCGGGAATGGCGATGCCGGCATAGCTGGCCGGCATGAACGAAGCATGCGCGTCGAGCACCGACCAGGGTCCCTTGTTGATCCAGAAATAATTCAGACGGGCCTGGCCCAGGGCCGACTTGTCCTTCTTCAAGGCCGCCCACAGCGCTTCGTTGCCGGACCAGCGCTGGCGCAGCTGCAGTACGTCGACCAGCTTGGCCGCCTCGACCAGCTTGGCGATGGCCTGGCGGTCGCCTGCGGACAGGTGCGTGACATCGGCGGTCAGCGCGACGGGCGCATAGCGGGCGCTCATGCTGGTCAGTTGTTGCGCGGTAGCCGGGGTGGCCGGCGTTGCGGCGCAGGCGCTGCCGACGGCGGCAGCCATCAGCAGGGGAATCAGGAGTTTTTTCATGGAGGTCTCGGTTGGATTTTTCTCAGGCGCGGCCAGCGCGGATCGCGCGCTACCGCGTTCTTGCTCAGCCTGCGATTGTCCCACCTGCCCCCATGGCATGGCAAGCGGCTTACCAGACCTTGTACACCTGCCCCGTCTGCGCCCCTTCCACGCTGCGGCTGTAAGCGAGCGCCACGCGGCTGGCGGCGGCCGGTTCGAAGCCGTAGAAGAAGGGGCCATACGCTTCCAGCGATTCGGCCAGGACCGTAGGGCTGACGACATTGATGCGCACACCGCGCTGCAACTCGATGGCGGCGCCCCGCACGAAGCCTTCCACGGCCGCATTCGTCATGCTGGCGGCCGTGCCGAAACGGATAGGCTGCTCGGCCACGATGCCGCTCGTGAGCGTGATCGAACCGCCGTCGTTCAGGTATTCCTGCGCCACCAGCGCCACGTTGACCTGGCCCATCAACTTGCTGTCCAGGCCCAGCTGGAATTGCTCGGGAGTGAAGTCGGCCAGGGGGCCGAAATGCAGTTTGCCGGCCGTGACGACGACGGCATCGACCTTGCCGATGCGCTTGAACAGGGCGCGCACTTGCGCGATGTCGCCCATGTCGGCCTGGTGCGTGCCGCTGCGGCTGCCCACTTCGATGATTTCATGGCGTTGCGCCAGTTGGGCGGCGACGGCCGTGCCGATGGTGCCGCTGGCGCCGATGATGACGATTTTCATGCTGCTTCCTTGTGTGGGTTGAACGATGGAGCCAGTATGCGCCGCTTACAAAAAGGAATAAATACGCTAGAATTTACAAGATTACTAACCCACAATTTGCAATCAAGGTGCCCATGGATAAATTGCGCAGCATGGAGATTTTTGTCGCCGTCGTCGATGCGGGCAGTTTCACGGCCGCTGCCGAGGCGTTCCAGATTTCGCCTGTGATGGTGGGCAAGCACATCAAATACCTGGAAGAGCGGCTGGGTGCGCGGCTGCTGGCGCGCACCACGCGGCGGCAAAGCCTGACGGAAATCGGCCAGCAGTATGTGGAACAGTGCCGCCAGATCCTGGCCAGCATCCATGCGGCAGAACGTGGTGCGGAAGCCATGCGCACGGCGCCGCGCGGCAAGCTGAAAATCACGGCGCCCGTATCTTTCGGCAGCGAGTGCATTGCGCCGCTGCTGGCCGACTACCTTGATGCGTATCCGGAAGTGAGCCTGGAATTGAACCTGAACGACAGGACGGTGGACCTGGTGGAAGAAGGGTTCGACGCGGCCATCCGCATCGGCAAGCTGGAAGATTCCGGCATGGTGGCGCGCGCGCTGCGCCCGTATGCGATGGTGATCTGCGCCGCGCCCGCCTACCTGGCCAAACACGGCACACCGCGCACGCCGGCCGACCTGGCGCGCCACGAATGCCTGGACTTCATGCAATGGACGCGCCATGTGCGGTGGCGCCTGGCCAGGAGCGGCGACGACGATGGCAGCCCCGTGCGCGAGAGCCGCTTCCGCTCGAACAATGGGCAGGCATTGCGCGTAGCGGCCCTGCACGGTTTCGGCATCGTCATGCAGGCGGAGATCCTGATGGCCAGCGATATCGCCGCCGGCAGGCTGGTGCCGCTGCTGGCCGACTACGTGCCGCCGCCGCGCCCCATGCACCTCGTGTATGCGCGCGACCGCCAGCCCACGCCGAAGCTGACGACTTTTATCGATTTTCTGCTGGAACGCTACGGGCCAGCGGCGACACCGCCGCCGGCCACGCTCACGTAACTGAGAACTTAGTTGGCCTTCGCCAGCTTGGCCAGCTCACCGTCCGGCTGCCAGCCTGCTCCCAGGGAGCGGGCCACGGCGACAGTCGCCAGCAAGCGCTGGGTCTTGATCTGCGCGGCGGCGCGGTCCGCTGCCAGCGAACTGCGCTGGGCATCGGTGACGTCCAGATAGGTCGAGATACCGCGCTCGTAGCGCGTGCGCGCCACCAGGTAGGCGCGCGCCGCCGCTGCCTGCGACAGGGCCTGTGCATCGCCCTGCAACTGGCGCTGCTCCACGTCAGATAATGCGTCTTCCACTTCGCGCAAAGCCGTCAGCAGCTTGGTTTCGTGATTCGCCACGGCTTCCGCATAGCGCGCCTTGGACAGGTCCAGGTTGGCCTGGTTGCGGCCACCATCGAAGATCGGCAGGGACAGGGCCAGCGGACCAAAGCTGAACTGGCGCGAGCCGCCCTGCGCCAGGTCGCGCAGCTTTTCCGAGGCGTAGCCGAAATTGCCCGTCAATTGCAGCGACGGATAAAACGCGCCTTCAGCCACGCCCACTTGCGCGTTCGCCGCGCGCAGGCCCGCCACGCTGGAGACCAGGTCCGGGCGGTGCGCCAGCAGGCTGGCAGGCAGGCCGACAGGGATACTTGGCGGCAGCGGCAAGCTGGAAGGTTCGGCGGCCACCGGCAATTGCAGCGCCGACGGCGGCTTGCCCGTCAGGGTGGCCAGGCTGTTTTCCAGCTGGTTGCGCTGGCGCTTGACTTCATGCAGGTCGGCCTGCGCGTTCGACAGTTCGACTTTCGCGCGCGCCAGGTCCAGCTCATTCGTCAAGCCCGCGTTAAAGCGGGCCTCGACCAGCTGCGCCGACTCGCGGCGCGTGTCCAACGCACCATTCAGGATGGCCATTTCCGCGTCGAGCCCACGCAGCTGCCAGTAATTGCTGGCCACTTGTGCCGACAGCATCAACAGCACGCCGTCGCGGTCGGCCTGCGCGGCCAGTGCCTGCGAATCGGCCGCCTCGACCATGCGCTTGACGCGCCCCAGCAGATCGACTTCATACGACAGCGTGGCGCCCGCCGAGAAATTATTGCCGCTGATCGAGCGGCCGCCCTGGGCCAGGCCCTGCGAGTTGTTGGCAGAGGTGCGCGAATTCGAGATGCCCGTGCTGACATTCACGCTCGGGCCCTGGCTGGCGCGCGCCGTGCCGCTTTGCGCCAGCGCCTGCAACAGGCGTTCGCCGGCCGCCTTCACGCCGGGATTGTCCTGCAGCGCGCTTTGTTCGAGCCGGTCCAGAGTCGCGTCGCCGTAGATGCTCCACCACTGCTTGGGCAGTTGCGCGGCATCCGCCGCAGCCGCGCCGTGGCGGAAAACGCCGTTGTCGACGCCGGCCACATTCGCCGGGGCCTTGAAATCCTGGCCCACGGTGCCGCAGGCGGACAGCGCCACGGCAAGGAAAGCGGCCAGCGCGATTTTCGTCAATACTGTTTGCATGATGTGTACCTTCTTGTTCTTGATGTGTGCGCGTGCGCGGTCAATGACCGCCGCCACCGCCACCGGGAGCTTTGAGTTTGTCGGCCAGCCACAGGGGCACGATACAGGCCAGCAAAATGGCGCCGACGAGGAAGAAGCCATCGTTGTAAGCCATCACATACGCCTCGCGGCGCACGATGCCGTCGATTGCCTGCAAGGCCTGGTTGCCGGCCGTGACGGCGTCATAGCCCTTGGCCATGAACGAGGACGTCAGCTGGTCGATGCGCAGCTGCGTGGCGCTGGAATATGCATTGATCGCTTCACCCAGGCGCTGCGAGTGGAAGTGCTCGCGGGTGCTCAGGGCCGTGGCCAGCAGGGCGATGCCGATCGAGCCACCCAGGTTGCGCGTCATGTTGAACAGGCTCGAAGCGGACGCCATGTCCTTCGGCGCGATGCCCTTCATGGCGAAGTTCGACAGGGTCAGCATGACGAAGGGCTGACCCAGCGCCCGCACCACCTGCGACCACAGCAGCTGGTCGTAGCCGGTGGAAGCGTCCATGTAGGCATTCATCATGCACGAGCCGCCAAACAGCAGGAGGCCGAACGAGCACAGGATGCGGTTATCCACCACGGACGACAGCTTGGCGACGAAGGGCATGATGAACAGCTGCGGCAAGCCCACCCACATGATGACTTCACCGATCTGCATCGGCGAGTAGCCGGCGATCTGGCCCAGGAACAGGGGCAGCAAAAAGGCCGAGCCATACAGGCCCATGCCCGTCACGGCGGACAGCACGGTGGCCACCAGAAAATTGCGCTGGCCGTACAAAGCCAGGTTGACGAACGGCTCGGCGCGCGTGGCGCTGGTAACGACCCAGCCCAGGAGGCCCGTCAGGGCCAGTGCGGCGAAGGCGATGATGAAACCGGAGTCGAACCAATCCTTCGAGTTGCCCTCTTCCAGGAAGATGGTCAGGCAGCCCAGGCCCAGAGCCATGAAGAAGATGCCCAGCCAATCGGCTTTCCAGAACATCTCGAGCTTCATCGGCTCCTTGTCCAGGCCATAGATCATGCCGGCGATCAGCAGCACGCCAGGCACCCAGTTGATGTAAAAGATCGAGGGCCAGCCATACAGCTCGGAGAGGTAGCCACCCAGGGTCGGACCCATGGCCGGCGCCAGGGTCGCCGTCAGGCCGAAAATAGCCATGCCGACGGCGCGCTTCGATGGCGGCAGCTTGAGCATCACCAGGGTAAACGCCATCGGGATCAGTGCGCCGCCGGTGAACCCTTGCAGCATGCGGAAGACAATCATGCTTTCCAGGTTCCAGGCCGCCCCGCACAGGGTGGAGAACAGCAGGAAGAAAGCAGTGGTGCCTATCATGTAGGTGCGCAGACCGAACACGCGCGCCAGCAGCGCGGTGAGGGGAATGACGATGATTTCCGCCACCAGGTAGGCCGTGGAAATCCACGAGCCCTCTTCCTGGGTGGCCGACAGCGAGCCAAGGATATCCTTGAGCGAAGAGTTGGTGATCTGGATGTCGAGCACCGCCATGAAGGCGCCCAGCATGCCGGCGGCGACCGCCAGCCAGGTGCGCCCGGAGACTTTCTCGCTGATCACGGGGAACGCCGGCGATGCCGCCGGTGTAGTGGAAGGGCTGCTCATGGAAACTTAGCGGGCGGCGCTCTGTGCGGCTGGCGCGGCGGCGTGGCGTGGTGCCTCGGCCTTGTCCTGGGCCGACGCGGGCTGGTTCACTTCCACTTCGGCGATCACCGACATGCCCGGCACCAGGCGGCCATTCATGGCCTTGATGTCTTCCGGCTGGAAGACGATC
Organism: Janthinobacterium salmonicoloratum; assembly: GCF_051380845.1. Lineage (NCBI taxonomy): Bacteria > Pseudomonadati > Pseudomonadota > Betaproteobacteria > Burkholderiales > Oxalobacteraceae > Janthinobacterium > Janthinobacterium salmonicoloratum. The sequence continues at coordinate 1,969,413 of NZ_JBNYXV010000001.1, forward strand.
TTGACGGGCACGCGCTGGACGATCTTGGTGAAGTTGCCGGTCGCGTTATCGGCTGGCAGCAGGGCGAATTGCGCGCCCGAGGCAGGAGCGAAGCTGTCCACGGTACCCACCAGTTTCTTGCCCGGCATGGCGTCGATGCTCACGTGTACGCTTTGGCCGCGGTGCAGGTCGGCCAATTGGGTTTCCTTGAAGTTGGCGGTGACCCAGACGTTGTCTTGCACGATGGCCGTCAGTTGCTGGCCAGGCTGCACGCGCATGCCCGTTTCCACGTTGCGCTTGCCGATGCGGCCGGCGACGGGCGCGAGGATGCGGTTGTATTGCAGCTGCTGTTCCGCGTCCTTCAATTGCACGCGCAGCACGGCCACTTGTGCCTTGGCCACGTCGCGCGCGGCCTGGGCGGCACCAATCTGCGCCTTGGCGGCGGAGGCGCTGTCGCGGCGGGCGGCCAGGTCGGCCACTGCGCTCGAGCGGGCCGCATTGGCCGCATCGAGTTCCGCCTTCGAGACGGCTTTCATCTGGCTCGTGTACAGCTGGCCATAACGGTCCGCATCCTGTTTTGCGCGCAGCAATTGCGCATCGGCTTGCGCCACTTGCGCCTGGGCGGCGCTCGCTTGCGCCTGCACTTGCGCGATCTGCGCGTCCGATTGCAGCACTTGCTGCTCGGCGCTGGCGATCTGCGCGGCGATCTGCTCGGTTTTCACGCGCTGGTCGAACGGGTCGAGTTCAGCGATCACGTCGCCCTCTTTCACGATCTGATTGTCGTCGATGAAGACCTTGGTGACGACGCCGGAAATGCGTGCCGAGACGGGATGCACGTGGCCGGCCACATAGGCGTTTTCCGTTTCCACGAAATAGTGGCTGCGGTACCACATGCGCGCACCGGCGCCCAGCGCGACGAGCACGATCAGGCCGGCGATGATTTTCACGCGATTATTTGGTGCTGCGGAGCTGGCGGAAGCGGCGGGCGTGGAAGGTGCGGCAGGGGCCGCGGGTGGGACGGCGGTCAGCACCTTGTGCTCTGCCTGGCCTGGCTGGTTGGACATACTCGCTCCGAAAATGAAATGATGTAGGTTCATTATTGGACAAAGAAAAGCCAAAGTCAAGAAATGAAACGATTGCATTTCATTTTAATTTGCACTACAGTGTAAGCCATCACTTACTTTTCCCACTTATAAAGAGACCCAGACCATGTCCGATCCCGGCCTCAGCGATAGCTTGCCTACCGATACAGAATCCGACGCCGACGCCCAGGAGCTTTCCTGCTGCGGCAAGCCAGCTGGCCGCCCGCGCGCGGCCGACATGGAAGCGCGCATGGAAAACCTGCTGCACACGGCCGGCTGCCTGTTTCTGGAAAAAGGGTATGGAAAGGTGAGCCTGGAAATGATCGCCCGCGAAGCCCATGTGGCCGTGCGCACGATTTATGTGAAATTTGGCGGCAAGTCGGGCTTGTTCAATGCCGTGGTGGAACTGCGCCGCGCCGCCTACTTCTCGACCATGCCGGCGCTGGAAACGGATATGCGGCCCCTGCCCACCATCCTGGGCGAGTTCGGCCTGCTGTTCGTGCAGCTCGTCACCATGCCGGCGGCGATACGCCTGAATCGCATGGTGGTGGCCGAAGCGGCCACGCACCCGGAACTGGCGGAAACTTTTTACAAGGTGGGACCGGGACAGACGCGTGAGATGCTGACCAAGTTTTTCAGCCGGCCCGACATCGCACCGCTGTTTCGCGCGGAGTTGACGGCGGCTATGCTGGCGCTGCACCTGCTCAATTGCCTGCTCGGAGATCAGATGTCGCGCCTGCTGTTTCCACCGCAAGCCCAACCGGACGTGGCGCAATTGCGCACCAAGGTGGCGGTCAGTCTCGACCTGTTCCTGCGCGGCACCCTGCGCCAGCCACTCGCGGACTGAGGCGCGACGGCTGGACGCGGAAGTCAGCCAGGGCGGCTACAGTCTTCCGGCAGCGCCGCTTCGGCGCGTTCATCATTCAAGCCCAGCGCGCGCAGGAAAGGCTGGGCCGCCGACGCGTCATCAAGAGAAAGTGAAGACTCACTTCCATCGTAGCGCTCCGGGCCATAGCGCATCAGGTCGAACGAGGTCTCAAAGCGTTGCGCCAGGAAATACGTGCGGAAGTAATCGAAGGAAAACGCCACCTGGCCATCGGCCCGCAGCAGCAAGCCATGCGCATACAGCGGCGCCAGCCACTCCCCTGCCCCCATGTTCCAGCCCTTCACGCCACAATAGTCGCTGGCAAAGCGCCCCAGCTCCGCCTCGCGGAGGAATAGCGTCTTGGCTTCGAACATCACGAACGCCAGCTCCATCAGGAATTCGCGCACGTCGGCAGCCACGCCGGCGTCCATGCGCCGCTGCACGCCCACCTTGCCCAGCAAGCCATCAAAATAAGCGCGCTCGCCTGCCAGTTGCGGCAGCAAGGTGGCAAACACATACTCCGCATCCATCTGTCCCGTTTCCTGGCCATTCGGCGTGTACAGCACCGACAGGGCGAAGTTCTTGCTCACATCATCGAACTCGCGCAGGGACACCGTCCACTGCGTGCCTGCCGCGCCGCCATCGGCCGCGCCCGTACCGAACTCGAGCACGGCAAACGCCGCCATCTGGCCATGCGCACCGTACAGGCTGCCGGGATTGCTCTTGAACAGGATGCCCAGCGACTTCATGAGCGAACTGGCATCGCCCGTATGCTGGTGGCCATGGAACACGGCGTGGATATTCTTGTAGTGCGCGCGCTGCTCGGCACTGGCGTGCTCATCGGCGGAGAAAAAGCTGAAGCCGGCATTGCCCAGCGCCGCTGCCGCGACGCCCTGCACGCGGCTGCCCGGCACCAGGTAGAAACGCGCGCCGGGCAAACTGGCCGCCTGCAGCAAGGGGCGCAGGAAGTATTCGTAGACATACACGGGCGTCGTGCCGGCACAGGCGTCCAGTGCCACCAGCTGGCCCGTGAAAAAAATCGCATCGATCTTCTTGCCCGCCGCCAGGATAGCGGCCACATCCTGGTACAAGGCATGCAGCATCACGGCTTGCTCTTGCTCATCGGCCCGGCGCAGACGGACATCGGCAATGTGAAGGGCGGTAAATTTTTTCATCGTTGCAAAACTCTCTCAGTACAGCGGAATTTGACCATATCCCACGCTGGCAACATTCCTGGAAAAATCACACGCTTCCGTTGAAGCAAAAGAAAAACATGGTTACAGACCTCCATTCTGCCACTTTTTCCACACGGCAATACTCACCAATTTTCACAAGACACCGCTGCGCCACGTTTTACTATGCTGCAGATCAAGGGAAATAAAAAAACCGGGAACATGTCCCGGTTTTTTATACTGAAAGTTAACTCTTTATCAGCGCTTGCGTGGTGGCGGCAAGTCCGTACACACGCCTTCGTACACTTCGGCAGCCATACCGATCGACTCGCCCAGGGTCGGGTGCGGGTGGATGGTCTTGCCGATGTCGGTGCCGTCGCAGCCCATTTCGATGGCCAGTGCGATTTCACCGATCATGTCGCCCGCATGCGTGCCGACGATGGTGCCGCCGATGATGCGGTGCGTTTCCGCATCGAACAGCAGCTTGGTGAAACCTTCGGCGCGGCCGTTGGCGACGGCGCGGCCCGAAGCTGCCCAGGGGAAGTGGCCCTTCTCGACCTTGATGCCCTTGGCTTTCGCTTCGTCTTCCGTGATGCCGGCCCATGCCACTTCCGGATCCGTGTAGGCGACCGATGGAATCACCTTGACGTCGAAGTGCGACTTCTGGCCAGAAGCCGCTTCGGCTGCCACGTGGGCTTCATGCACGGCCTTGTGCGCCAGCATCGGCTGGCCCACCAGGTCGCCGATGGCGAAGATGTTCGGCACGTTGGTGCGCATCTGGCTGTCGACGTTGATGAAGCCGCGGTCGGTGACCTGCACGCCGGCCTTGTCGGCCGCCAGCTTCTTGCCGTTCGGGCTGCGGCCCACGGCGACGAGCACCAGGTCGTAGACTTGCGGCGCCGGCGCCGTGGCACCCGCTTCGGCTGCTTCGAACGTGACCTTGATGCCTTCCGGCAGTGCCTCGACGGCCACCGTCTTGGTCTTGGTCATGATGTTGTCGAAGCGCTTCTCGTTGAACTTCTGCCACACCTTGACGGCGTCGCGGTCCGCGCCCTGCATCAGGCCATCCATCATTTCGACCACGTCGATGCGCGCGCCAAACGTGGAATACACGGTCGCCATTTCCAGGCCGATGATGCCGCCGCCGATGACCAGCATGCGTTTCGGGATCTGGCGCAATTCCAGCGCACCCGTCGAATCGACGATGCGCGGGTCTTCCGGCACGAAGGGCAGTTTCACCACGGACGAACCGGCGGCGATGATGGCTTGCTTGAACTGCACGACTTTTTTGGAGCCGTCAGCTGCCGTCACTTCGATGTGGTTCGCGGAGAGGAACTGGCCCACGCCGGTGACGATTTGCGTCTTGCGCGCCTTGGCCATGCCGGCCAAACCGCCCGTCATGTTCGAGATGACGCCTTCCTTGTACTTGCGTACCTGGTCGATGTCGATCGTCGGCTTGGCAAACGTCACGCCCGTGTTGGACATGTGCGCCGTTTCATCGATGACGGAAGCGACGTGCAGCAGCGCCTTCGACGGGATGCAGCCCACGTTCAGGCACACGCCGCCCAGGGTGGCGTAGCGCTCGACGATGACCGTCGACATGCCCAGATCGGCCGCGCGGAACGCCGCCGAATAGCCACCGGGACCGCCGCCCAATACCATCATGTCGACGTCGATGTCGACCTGGCCGCTGTAATTGCCGGCCGGGATGGCGGCGACAGGTGCCGCTGGTGCAGCAGCAGGTGCTGCAACTGGTGCAGGGGCAGCCGCTGGCGCAGCAGCAGCCGCGCCTTCAGAAGCTTCCACCACCAGCAGCGCGCTGCCTTCGGCGATCTTGTCGCCAACCTTGACCTTGACTTCCTTGACGACGCCCGCGTGGGTCGAAGGAATCTCCATGCTGGCCTTGTCCGATTCGACCGTGATCAGCGACTGATCCACCTTGATGGTGTCGCCCACCTTGACCATCAGTTCGATGACTTCGACTTCCTTGAAGTCGCCGATATTCGGTACTTTTACCTCTACTGTGCTCATCAATCGCTCCTTACAGCAGAATTTTGCGCATGTCGGCCAGGACTTCACCGAGGTACACGGAGAATCGCGCGCCCATCGCGCCATCGACCACGCGGTGGTCGTAGGACAGCGAGGTGCCCATCATCAAACGCGGCTGGAAGGCCTTGCCATCCCATACCGGCTTGATCGAGGCTTTCGACAGACCCAGAATCGCCACTTCCGGCGCATTCACGATAGGCGTGAAGTGCGTGCCACCGATACCGCCCAGGGACGAAATCGTGAAGCTTGCGCCTTGCATGTCGGCCGGTTTCAGCTTGCCTTCGCGCGCCTGCAGCGACAGCTCCGTCATTTCGCGGGCGATCTGCGAAACCGACTTCTGGTCCGCGCCCTTGATCACCGGTACCACCAGGCCATTCGGCGTGTCGGCCGCGAAGCCGATGTTGTAGTACTGCTTGAGGATCAGGTTTTCACCCTTGGCGTCGAGCGAAGCGTTAAACGCAGGGAATTTCTTCAGCGCGGCGACAGAGGCCTTGATGACGAATGCCAGCATGGTCAGCTTGGCCGCATCCTTGTTCTTCGCATTGGCCGCGTTGGTGTCGACGCGGAACGCTTCCAGGTCCGTCACGTCCGCTTCGTCGAACTGCGTGACGTGCGGGATCATGACCCAGTTGCGGTGCAAATTCGGACCCGAGATTTTCTTGATGCGCGACAGCGGCAGCAATTCGGTCGTGCCGAATTTGCTGAAATCCAGCGACGGCCATGGCAGCAGGTCCAGGCCCACACCCGAACCGCCTTTGGCAGCGACAGGGGCGTTCGGTGCGGCGACAGCGCCCGACATCACGCCCTTGACGAAGTTCTGCACGTCTTCCTGGGTGATGCGGCCTTTCGGACCGGAACCGCCCACGCGGGTCAGGTCCACGCCAAGTTCGCGCGCGAACTTGCGGATCGATGGCGATGCGTGCGCCAGCTTGCCATTCACGGCAGGCGCGGCGGCAGGAGCCTGGGCAGCAGCAGCGACCGGCGCCGAAGCGACGGCGGCGGCTGGTGCGGCGGCCGCTTGCGCTGGCGCGGCGGCTGGTGCAGCAGCGCCACCCGTCGTTTCAACGACCAGTACCAGACTACCCTTGGCAACCTTGTCGCCAACCTTGACTTTCAATTCCTTGACGATACCGGCGTGGCTCGATGGAATTTCCATGCTGGCCTTGTCCGATTCGACCGTCAGCAGCGACTGGTCGACCTTGATCGCGTCGCCCACCTTGACCATCAATTCGATGACTTCGACTTCCTTGAAGTCGCCGATATCGGGCACGGTCACTTCCACCAAAGCCGGCGCGCCAGAAGCGGCGGCAGGCGCTGGCGCGGCCGCAGCGGAGGCGGGGGCGGCTTCAGCGGCAGGTGCTGCAACCGGGGCAGCAGCAGCGGCAGGCGCTGGCGCCGAGGCGTCGTCCGCCACTTCCAGCAGCAGGACCAGCGAGCCTTCGGCGATCTTGTCGCCCACGTTGACTTTCAATTCCTTGACGACACCGGCGTGGCTCGATGGAATTTCCATGCTGGCCTTGTCCGATTCGACCGTGATCAGGGACTGGTCAACCTTGACCGTGTCGCCTGGCTTGACCATCAGTTCAATGATCTCGACTTCCTTGAAATCGCCGATATCCGGGACTTTGACTTCCACAATGTTCATAGCTTGCTCCGTTATTTTATTTGTCAGATGGACCCGCACACACGCCAGGGCGGCACTTTCGCACCGCCCTGGCATCATCGGGTCCGCACAACGATTACTGGGTCACCGGATTCGGTTTGTTCGCGTCGATGCCGTATTTGGCAATCGCCTGCTCCACCACCGACACGTCGATCTTGCCTTCGTCAGCCAGCGATTTGAGCGCGGCCACGGTGACATAATAACGGTTCACTTCGAAGAACTCGCGCAGCTTGGCGCGGCTGTCCGAGCGGCCAAAGCCATCGGTACCGAGCACTTTATAAGTGCGGCCCTTCGGCATGAAGGCGCGGATCTGTTCTGCAAACGCGCGCATGTAGTCGGTCGTGGCGACGATCGGGCCGTCCGTGTCCTGCATCAGCGACGTCACGTACGGCACGCGCTGCTCTTTCGACGGGTTGACCATGTTCCAGCGTTCCGCATCCTGGCCATCGCGGGCCACCAGGGTCAGCGACGGCGCCGACCACACGTCCGCAGCCACGCCCCAGTCGTTTTGCAACAGCTCGGCGGCGAAGATCGATTCGCGCAGGATGGTGCCGCAACCGATCAGTTGTACGCGCAGCTTGGCGTCAGCCTGGCCTTCCTGCAGCTTGTACATGCCTTTCAGGATGCCTTCTTCCTGGCCTGGCTTGATGCCTGGCTGGGCGTAGTTCTCGTTCATGATCGTGATGTAATAGAACACATCTTCCTGGTTGGCGATCATGCGGCGCAGGCCGTCCTGGATGATGACGGCGACTTCATGGCTGAAGGTCGGATCGTACGGCATGCAGGTCGGGATGGTCGCGGCGAAGATATGGCTGTGGCCATCTTCGTGCTGCAAGCCTTCGCCGTTCAGGGTCGTACGGCCAGCCGTGCCGCCCATCAGGAAACCACGGGCGCGCATGTCGGCCGAAGCCCATACCTGGTCGCCGATGCGCTGGAAGCCGAACATCGAGTAGAAGGTGTAGAACGGGATCATGATGCGGTCGTTGGTCGAATACGACGTCGCCGCGGCGATCCACGAGCTCATGCCGCCCGCTTCGTTGATGCCCTCTTGCAGGATCTGGCCGGCCTTGTCTTCGCGGTAGTACATGACCTGGTCTTTATCGACCGGCTCGTACAACTGGCCTTTCGGGTTGTAGATGCCGATCTGGCGGAACAGGCCTTCCATGCCGAAGGTACGCGATTCATCGACCAGGATAGGTACCACGCGCTGGCCCAGGTTCGGGTCTTTCAGCAGGGTCGAAATGACGCGCACGAACGCTTGCGTGGTCGAGATTTCGCGGCCTTCTGGCGTCGCTTCGAGCACGTTCTTGAACGCGTCCAGGCCAGGCACCGGCAGGGTTTCTTCCGACTTCTGGCGGCGCTGCGGCAGGTAGCCACCCAGGGCCTTGCGGCGCTCGTGCAGGTAAACCATTTCCGGCGCGTCGTCGGCTGGCTTGAAGAACGGGATGTCGGCCAGCTTGTCGTCAGGGATAGGCAGCGAGAAGCGGTCGCGCATTTCGCGGATGGCTTCGTCGTCCAATTTTTTCGTCTGGTGCGCCGTGTTGCGCGCTTCGCCGGACTTGCCCATGCCGTAGCCCTTGATGGTTTTCACCAGCAGGACGGTTGGCTGGCCCTTGTGTTCCTGGGCGATCTTGAAGGCCGCATAGATCTTGTGCGGATCGTGGCCGCCACGGGTCAGGCGCCAGATGTCGTCATCCGTCATGTTGGCAACCATTTCCAGCAGCTTCGGATGCTTGCCGAAGAAGTGTTTGCGCACGTAGGCGCCATCTTTCGCCTTGTAGTTCTGGTATTCGCCGTCGACGGTTTCCATCATCACGCGCTGCAGGATACCTTCCTTGTCCTGTGCCAGCAGGGCGTCCCAGCCCGGACCCCAGATGACCTTGACGACGTTCCAGCCTGCGCCGCGGAATTCGCCTTCCAGCTCCTGGATGATCTTGGTGTTGCCGCGCACAGGGCCGTCCAGGCGCTGCAGGTTGCAGTTAACCACGATGACCAGGTTGTCGAGCATGTCGCGTGCGGCCAGGCCGATCGCGCCCAGGGATTCCGGCTCATCCATCTCGCCATCGCCGCAGAAGGCCCATATCTTGCGGTTGTCGGTTTTCGCGATGCCGCGTGCGTGCAGGTATTTCAGGAAGCGCGCCTGGTAAATCGCCATGTGCGGGCCCAGGCCCATCGACACGGTCGGGAACTGCCAGAAGTCAGGCATCAATTTAGGATGCGGGTACGAGGACAGGCCCTTGCCGTCGACTTCCTTGCGGAAGTTCAGCATTTGCTCTTCCGTCAAGCGGCCTTCCAGGAAGGCGCGCGCGTAGACGCCGGGCGAGGAGTGGCCCTGGATGTACAGCAGGTCGCCGCCGTGGTCGGCCGTTGGCGCGTGCCAGAAATGGTTGAAACCGATGCCCAGCATGTTCGCCAGCGAAGCGAACGAGGACAAGTGGCCGCCCAGGTCGCCGTCGGCGCGGTTGGCCTTGACCACCATGGCCATGGCGTTCCAGCGCATCCACGAGCGCAGGCGCTCTTCGTATTCCAGGTTGCCGGGACAGTGTGCTTCTTGCTTGGTGGGGATGGTATTGACGTAGGCGGTGGTGCTGGAGAATGGGATCTGGGCGCCACGGCGGCGGGCCAGGTCAACCATGCGCTCCATCAGGTAATGCGCGCGTTCCGGACCTTCATTTTCCAGAACGGCTTCGAGCGCGTCCAGCCACTCCTTGGTTTCCTGCATATCCGGGTCGGTGCCGATCTGTGTCGTTACCTGGTTCAGTTGAGCTGACATCTGTTGAGTCTCCTTTGTGAACGCCCCACCCCGATTTTCCGGATCGCTGTCGGACGGTATTTCGCTGATTATTTACTATTAAGTCGGTTTAGTGTGGGGATTCTAACAGCGTATTTACTATTTTTCAAATTACGATATAGCATTTCGTATCGTGAAATCACTCTATGAAATTTATGCTGCACTGCCGCAAATTCTGCCCGAAAACTAAGATGTGCGCACCAGCAAAACGAATTAACACGCCGGTCGCCCGCACAGGCATACCGGGCCAAGCGGGCCTGAAAAATGTCGAGGGCAAGGCGCAGCGACGCAGGCAGTACGCCAGTACGGCAAGGAGCTGCAACGCCGCCATCGGCATTTTCTCAGGCCCGCGTCTCTGGCCCGCTTTTTAACATAACGGCTTGGCGCCAAAACCGCCCCTTTGCGCCGCCCGGCTTTATAATCTGTCTTTTCCCTCCCACACAGCCTCCCTACCATGCCAGCACAACTGATCGACGGAATCGCCCTCTCCCAAAAACTGCGCAGCGAGATCGCCACGCGCGCCGCCGCCCTCACGGCCAAGGGCACCCAGCCCGGCCTGGCCGTGATTCTCGTCGGCGAAGACCCGGCCAGCCAGGTGTACGTCCGCAACAAGGTCAAGGCGTGCGGCGACGTGGGTTTCCACTCGGTGCTGGAAAAATATGAAGCGGACCTGCCGGAAGCGGACTTGCTGGCACGCATCGCCAGCCTGAATGCCGACCCGGCCATCCACGGCATCCTCGTGCAAATGCCATTGCCCAAGCACATCAACCCGCACAAGGTCATCGAAGCGATCGCCACGACGAAAGACGTGGACGGCTATTCCGTCCTGAGCGCCGGTGAACTGATGACGGGCTTGCCCGGCTTCCGCCCTTGCACACCCTACGGTTGCATGAAGTTGATCGAAAGCACGGGCGTGGACTTGCGCGGCAAGCACGCCGTCGTCATCGGCCGCAGCAACACCGTCGGCAAGCCGATGGCACTGCTGCTCTTGCAAGCGAACGCTACCGTCACCATCTGCCATAGTGCAACCCCGGACCTGGGCCTGTACACGCGCCAGGCGGACGTGGTCGTGGCCGCCGTCGGCCGCCGCAACACCCTGACGGCCGACATGGTCAAGCCGGGCGCCATCGTCATCGACGTGGGCATGAACCGCGACGATGAAGGCAAGCTGTGCGGCGATGTAGATTTTGCCGGAGTGAAAGACGTCGCCTCCCACATCACGCCCGTGCCCGGTGGTGTGGGTCCGATGACCATCACGATGTTATTGATGAATACGGTCGAAGCCGCAGAACGTATTTAAAAGAGGAGCACCTGAGAAAATGCCCCTGGCGGCGTTGCAGTGCCTCGCCGTACTATTCGTACTGTCTTCGGCACCGCGCCTTGCCAGGAACGTTTTTCAGGCGCTCTAGTATGCAGGCGGCGTTGCCGCCTGAAGATATAAAGACAGAATGGACGAACCGACGATGAATACCAATCCCCTGCTTGATTTTTCCGGACTGCCACGCTTCGACGCGATCACGCACGAGCATGTCACGCCTGCCATCGATACCCTTTTGGCCCAGGCGCGCGCCACGGTGGCGCGGCTCGAAGCACCCATGGAAGAAGTGAGCTGGGAAAACTTCGTCGCGCCCCAGGACCAGATCGCCGAAACCCTGGGCCGCGCCTGGAGCATCGTCAACCACCTCAATAGCGTGATCGATACGCCGGAACTGCGCGCCGCCTACAATGCCAACCTGCCCAAGGTGACGGAATTCTTGACCGAGCTGGGCCAGAACGAAATTCTCTTCGGCAAATACAAGCAGTTGCAGGCCCGCGCCGATTTTGCCAGCCTGTCACCGGCGCGCCGGCGCATCGTCGACAATGCCGTGCGCGACTTCCGCCTGGGCGGCGCCGAGTTGCCCGAGGATAAGAAAGAGCGCTTTGGCGCCATCCAGGAAGAACTCGCGGCCGTCTCGACGCGTTTTTCCGAAAACGTGCTCGACGCCACCAATGACTACAAGTTGCTGGTCGAGAACGAAGCCGAGCTGGCCGGCTTGCCCGACGACGTGAAGGCCGCCGCGCGCGCCGCCGCCGAAAAGGCGGGCAAGCAAGGCTATGAATTTTCGCTGCACTTCCCGTCTTACTACCCTATCCTGCAATTTGCCGACAATCGCGCGTTGCGCGAAACCATCTACCGCGCCAATGCCACCAAGGCATCGGACCAGGGCGACGTCTTCAGCAAAAAAGAGGACTGGGACAATACGCACAATATCGTCACCTTGTTGCGGCTGCGCAACGAAGAGGCAAAACTGCTCGGCTACGCCAATTTCGCCGAAGTGTCGCTGGTCTCCAAAATGGCGACCTCGCCCGCGCAAGTCATCGCTTTCCTGGAAGACCTGGCCAAGCGCGCGCGCCCGTTCGCCGAGAAGGACCTGGCCGAGCTGAAACAATTCGCCCGGGAAGAACTGGGCATTGCCGAGCTGCAAGCGTGGGACGTGCCTTACGCCTCCGAAAAGCTGCAGGAACGCCGCTATGCGTTCTCGGCCCAGGAAGTAAAACAGTATTTCCCTGAACACAAGGTGATCGACGGCGTGTTCCGCCAGATCCAGAACCTGTTCGCCGTCGAGATCAAGCTTGATACGGCACCCGTCTGGCACCCGGACGTGCGTTTTTACCGCATCGAGCGCGACGGCAAGCTGGTCGGCCAGTTCTACCTGGACCTGTATGCGCGCGCCGGCAAGAGTGGCGGCGCCTGGATGGACGACGCGCGCGGCCGCCGCGCCGACGCGCAGCACGTGCAAACGCCGATCGCCTACCTGACCTGCAATTTCACGGAACCGGCCGTGGTCGCTGGTCAAGCCCAGCCTGCCCTGTTCACCCACGATGAAGTCATCACCCTGTTCCATGAATTCGGCCACGGCCTGCACCATATGCTCACCGTCGTCGACGAGCTGGGCGTGTCGGGCATTGCCGGCGTCGAATGGGATGCCGTGGAACTGCCATCGCAATTCATGGAAAACTTCTGCTGGGAATGGGAAGTGCTCGAACACATGACGGCGCATGCCGTCACGGGCGAGCCGCTGCCGCGCGCGCTGTACGACAAGATGCTGGCGGCCAAGAATTTCCAGTCCGGCTTGCAAACCCTGCGCCAGGTGGAGTTTTCCTTGCTCGACATGCATTTGCACTATGACTACGATGCCAGCACGGGCCAGAGCGTGCAGCAGCTGATCGACGGCGTGCGCGCCAAGTTCGCGCTGCTCATCCCGCCCCCGTTCAACCGCTTCCAGAATTCCTTTGGGCATATCTTCTCCGGCGGCTACGCGGCCGGCTACTACAGCTACAAGTGGGCCGAGGTGCTGTCCGCCGACGCCTATGCGGCGTTTGAAGAAGCCAAGGCGCTGGGACCGGCCGCCACCACGGCAGCGGGCAAGCGCTACCTGCAGGAAATCCTGTCCGTCGGCGGCTCGCGCCCCGCGCTGGAGTCGTTTACGGCCTTCCGTGGCCGCGAACCCTCGATCGACGCCCTGCTGCGCCACAGCGGCATGGCTGCCTGAGCCCCGCCATGAGCCGCGTCGATTTTCACAGCAATGTGCCGGACAAGCTGGCGTATGCCTGCCGTCTGGCGCGCAAGGCCTATATGGCCGGCAACAAGGTCGTCGTGCTGGCGGCCGACAGCACCCAGCTCGACGCCTTGAACAGCGCCATGTGGACCATTTCCGCCACGGATTTCCTGCCGCACGTGCTGGCCGGCGACCCGCTGGCGGCGCAAACGCCCATCATCCTGACCGATGACGAAGCGGCCGAGCTGCCGCACCACGACATCCTCGTCAACCTGTCGCAGTTGCCGCCCGCCAATTACGCGCAATTTCAGCGCGTCTTCGAGATCGTCTCCATGGATGAGCAAGATGCGCAGGCGGGCCGCCAGCGCTTCCTGCACTACCGCCAGCAAAACGTGCAGCCCACCCACTTCGTGGCGGGTAAAGCATGAGCCAGCAGCCATTCGACCAGGGTATCCCCCTGCTGACGGAGGTGCTGCTGGGGCCGGAAGTGGCGCCCCCCATGCCAGTCGAGCCTGCTGTCGAGTTGCCACCGGGCGTCGTGCAGCCCGACTGGGACGCCATCGAACAGCGGCTGACGCAGCGCATCCTGCATCAGGTGCAGGGCAAGATCGACCATCTGCTGGAAGAGCGCATTGCCCACGTCCTGCAGACGGCCCTGCAAAACGCCCTGATCGGCATGCGTGGCGCCCTGCGCGAAGATTTGCAGCAGTCGCTGGAACAGATCGTGGCGCACGCCGTCAGCCATGAACTAGGACATCTGCAGTGACACCTGTCAAAACCTACTGCGCGTCGGTATAGGCGGCCTGCGATGCTCACCGGCTCGGCGCCCCCGTATAAAGTACGGTTGCGCTTCTTAGCCACCTCTCCCTTCCGCTCGCTACGGTTTTGTCAGGTGTTGTCAGTTTCATGACCTTTGAGGTCCGACTTCTCCTACACTTGTATTCTCTCCAACGCCATTCTTTGGTGCGCTCGCGCCTGCGAAATCGGTGCATCGCGCTTCACTTTGGTGATTGTTGCGACAAAATGCAAAAAGCCCGAAATGCGGCTTTGCGCCGCCTGTTTTTTGTTGTACCTTTCTTCACACGTACCGCCAGTCGTAGCGGTTTTCACGAGACGCCGCCGTATCTTTATCCATTGGAGAATGTTTATGCTGCTCAAGACCAAAGTCCTTCCTCTCGCCCTCGCCCTCGCCTTTGCCGGCCATGCGGGCGCACAGGAAATCATCAAGATAGGCCATGTCGCCCCGGTCTCTGGCGCCAGCTCCCACCTGGGCAAGGATAACGAGAACGCGGCCAAGATGGCCATCGAGGATTTGAACGCCAAAGGCTTCAAGATCGACGGCAAAGCCGTGAAATTCGTGCTGGTGCCCGAAGATGACGCGGCCGATCCCAAACAGGGCACGGCCGTGGCGCAAAAGCTCGTCGACGCCAAGGTCAACGGCGTGGTCGGCCACCTGAACTCGGGCACGACGATTCCCGCCTCGCGCATTTACTTCAATGCCGGCATTCCACAGATTTCACCGGCGGCCACCAACCCGACGTACACCCAGCAAAAATTCAACACGGCCTTCCGCGTCGTCGCCAATGACAACAAGCTGGGGGGGACTTTGGGCGCGTATGCCGTGGGCAAGCTGCAGGCGAAGAAAATCGCCGTCATCGATGACCGCACGGCGTACGGCCAGGGCGTGGCGGAACAGTTCGTCAAGGGCGCCAAGAAGGCTGCGCCAAGCGTGCAAATCGTCGGCAAGGAATTTACGAATGCCAACGCCACCGACTTCAATGCCATCCTGACCAGCATCAAATCCAAAAATCCCGACCTGATCTTCTTTGGCGGCATGGATTCCGTGGGCGGCCCCATGCTGCGCCAGATGAAGGCGCTGGGCATCAAGGCCAAGTTCATGGGCGGCGACGGCCTGTGCACGGAACCGCTGGGCAAGCTGGCGGGCGACGCCGTGGGTGAAGACATGGTCACCTGCGCGGAAGCGGGCGGTGTGACGGGCGCGCAGCAAAAAGGCATGGACGATTTCCGCGCCCGCTACAAGCAGAAATACAATATGGAAGTGCAGCTGTACGCGCCATACGTCTACGATGCCGTGATGACCATGGCCACCGCCATGGCCGACGCCAAATCGTCGAAACCATCCGTCTACCTGCCGTTCCTGGCCAAGGTGCACTACCAGGGTGTGACGGGCCCGATCTCGTTCGACGCCAACGGCGACATCAAGGATGGCGCGCTGACGCTCTTCACGTATCGAGACGGCAAGAAGACCAAGATGGAAGTGGTCAAGTAAGCGCTTGGCTGGCAACGTAATCGCGTAATCCTTCGGCCAGCGCGTCGAAGGTGGCGCGGCAGCGCAGGCTGCCGCGCAAGTCTTCGTGCATGGTGACCCAGGTTTCCATCGGTAGCGAAAACGCTTGCGGCAAGACGCGCCGCAGGGCCGGATCGCGCGCCGCCAGGCCCGCCTGGCACACGCCGATGCCGGCGCCCGCCCGTATCAGGGCCAGTTGCGCCAGGTCGCTGTCGCTGCGCCAGGCAAAGTTTTCCCGCGCAAATCCCTGGAAGGCCGCGCCCGCGTTGCGCACGAAAGGGCTCGCCTCGTCGTAGCCGATGACGGCATGTTGAGCCAGATCGGCCAGTGCCAGCGGCGTGCCATGCCGGGCCAGGTAATCCGCGTGCGCATGCAGGCCCAGTTCGATATCGCCCACCTTGCGCGCCACCAACTGCTCCTGGCGGGGCCGCAGCATGCGCACGGCGATGTCCGCTTCCCTGCGCAGCAAATCCTGCACCTTGTTGCTCAATACTAATTCAATGATCAAGCCCGGATGGCGCGCGCGCAGGCGGGCCAGTATCGTCGGCAGCACTTCCACGCCCACCACTTCGCTGGCCGCAATGCGCACGACGCCGGTCACGCCCTGCCCCTGGCTGCTGGCGGCGCGCTCCATCAGGGCGGCAGTATGCTCCATGGTTTCCGCATGGGGACGCAGCGCCAGGGCCACTTCCGTGGGTAGCAAGCCCAGCTGCGAGCGCGTGAACAGGGTCGCGCCCAGCGCCTGCTCGAGCGCGGCGATATGCCGGCCGACGGTGGGCTGCGTGATGCCCAGCGCGCGTGCCGCGCCAGACAGGGAGCCGTGCTTCAGCACGGCCAGCAGCGAACGGTAGTACTCCCAGGCAATCGAGGTGGTCATACATAAATGTATAGCCTGTACTCGATGCTCGTCAATTCCCAATTAGCCATGCGCGGCAGATACTGGCGCCATCAACCACACGGAGGGCAATATGGAAAAAACGGCATTGGTACTGGGCGCCACGGGCGGCATCGGCGGCGAGATGGTGCGCCAGCTCCTGGCGGCGGGCTGGCAGGTGCGCGCCCTGCAGCGGGGAACAACGCTGCCGCCACGGGGAAATAACATCGAGTGGCTGCGCGGCGATGCGCTGTCGCGCGCGGACGTGCTGGCTGCCGCGAAAGGCTGCGCCGTCATCGTGCACGCCGTCAACCCGCCCGGCTACCGCCACTGGGGCCGGCTGGTGCTGCCCATGCTCGACAACACGATCGCGGCAGCGATTGCCGAAAGCGCCACCATCGTATTGCCTGGCACCGTGTACAACTTCGGCCCCGACGCCTTTCCAGTATTGGCGGAAGACGCGCCGCAACGTCCGCTCACGCGCAAGGGCGCCATCCGCGTGGAACTGGAAGCCCGGCTGGAACGGGCAAGCACGCAGGGCGCCAGGGTCTTGATCGTGCGTGCGGGCGACTTCTTCGGCCCCCGCGCCGGCAACAACTGGTTTTCGCAGGGCCTGGTGAAACCGGGCCAGAGCGTGCGCAGCATCCTGTATCCGGGCGCGCCCGGCGTGGGCCACCAGTGGTCCTACCTGCCCGACGTGGCGCGCACGATGCTGCAATTGCTGGCCATGCGCACCACCTTGCCCGCGTTTGCGCGCTTTCACATGGCCGGCCACTGGGACCACGACGGCCAGCAAATGACGGGCGCGATTGCCCGCGTGGTGGAACAAACGACAGGGACCACGCCCGCCATCCGGCGTTTTCCGTGGTGGCTGGTGGCGCTGGCGTCGCCGTTCGTGGCCACCCTGCGCGAAATGCGCGAGATGCGCTATCTGTGGCAAACGCCCTTGTCCATGGATAATGCGCGGCTGCTGGCCGTGCTGGGCCAGGAGCCGCATACGCCGCTCGACGAGGCCGTGCTGGCGACATTGGAGGGCATGGGGAATCTGAAGGCAGCAGACAAAAAAAACGCGCCGGGATTGCCGGCGCGCTGATTGCAGGTGCTGCGGCACAGATTATTTCTGTGCCAATACCCATTTGACCAGGGTGTGGGCTTCCGCATCGCTCACTTGCGGGTTCGCTGGCATCGGGATCGCGCCCCAGGTGCCGGAACCGCCCTTCATGACTTTCGCCACGAGCTTGGCTTCCGCGTCTTTCTGACCAGCGTACTTGGCAGCCACGTCCTTGAACGCAGGGCCCACCAGTTTCGTGCTCACCGCGTGGCAAGCCATGCAGTTCTTTGCTTTCGCCAGGTCCGGATTGGCCAACGCTGCTTGCGATGCCAGAGCCGATACGGCCAATACACTCACCAACATAAAACGTTTCATTGTCTTTTCTCCAAAGTTACTTCCTGCGGCATTTTACTGTGTTTCCGCAGATGCACCACGAGCCCAGATCAAGCGTTTCAATGTAGTAACGCAATGTAGTCAGAAGGCATTCATATTCTGCCCCATCTGCGTCCCCATGACCATGTTGTTTGTAAGGCGATGTAACGACAGCTGGCCCCGCATAGTCAAACGGGGCCGGCCGTCGCACTTACACAACAAATCAGCGTTTCTTCAGCTGCGACAGATCGCGCACGGCGCCGCGGTCGGCCGACGTCGTCAACGCCGCATACGCCTGCAGCGCCTGCGACACGTAGCGCTCGCGGTTGACGGGCAGCCAGGCATCGTCGCCTTTCGCTTCCATGGCGGCGCGGCGCGCGGCCAGCTCGGCATCCGTGACGCGCAGATTGATGCTGCGCTCGGGGATGTCGATGTCGATGAAGTCGCCCTCTTCCACCAGGCCGATGGCGCCGCCTTCGGCCGCTTCCGGCGAGGCGTGGCCGATCACCAGGCCCGAGGAACCGCCCGAGAAGCGCCCGTCCGTGAACAGCGCGCACGCCTTGCCCAGGCCCTTCGATTTGATGTACGAGGTCGGGTACAGCATTTCCTGCATGCCGGGGCCGCCTTTCGGGCCTTCGTAGCGGATGATGACGACATCGCCTTCATGCACCGTATCGGCCAAAATCGCTTCAACAGCGGCATCCTGGCTTTCGAACACGCGCGCCTTGCCCGAGAATTTCAAAATGCTTTCATCGACGCCGGCCGTCTTGACGATGCAGCCCTTTTCGGCCAGGTTGCCGTACAAGACGGCCAGGCCGCCATCCTGCGAATACGCGTGGGCCTTGTCGCGGATGCAGCCCGTGCTGCGGTCCGTGTCGACGGCCGCGAAGCGCTCCGATTGCGAGAATGCCGTCTGCGTCGGCACACCGCCCGGGGCGGCGCGGAACAGTTCATGCACGGCCGGATTGTCCGTGCACATGATGTCGTTTTGCGCGATGGCGTCGGCCAGGGTCGGCGCGTGGATGGTCGGCAGGGTCGTGTTGAGCAGGCCGGCGCGCGCCAGTTCGCCCAGGATGCCCACGATGCCGCCCGCGCGGTGCACGTCTTCGATATGGTATTTGTCCGTCATCGGCGCCACCTTGCACAGGCACGGTACCTTGCGCGAAATGCGGTCGATGTCGGCCATCGTGAATTCCACTTCCGCCTCGTGGGCGGCGGCCAGCAAGTGCAGCACGGTGTTGGTCGAGCCGCCCATGGAGACGTCAAGCGCCATGGCGTTCTCGAAGGCCGCCTTGGAGGCGATGGAACGGGGCAGCACCGAGTAATCGTCCTGCTCGTAGTGGCGCTTGGCCAGTTCGACGATCAGGCGGCCCGCGCGCAGGAACAGCTGCTGGCGGTCCGAGTGCGTGGCCAGGATGGTGCCGTTGCCGGGCAGGGCCAGGCCCAGCGCCTCGGTCAGGCAGTTCATCGAGTTGGCCGTAAACATGCCGGAGCACGAACCGCAGGTCGGACAGGCCGAGCGTTCGATTTCCGCCACGTCGGCATCGGAGACAGTGCTGTCGCCCGCCTTGATCATGGCGTCGACCAGGTCCAGCTTGATGATCTTCTGCGTGCCGTTGACGACCTTGACGACCTTGCCCGCTTCCATCGGGCCGCCCGAGATGAAGACGACGGGGATATTGATGCGCATGGCGGCCATCAGCATGCCCGGCGTGATCTTGTCGCAGTTCGAAATGCAGACCATGGCGTCGGCGCAGTGGGCATTGACCATGTATTCGACGGAATCGGCGATCAGGTCGCGCGAGGGCAGCGAATACAGCATGCCGCCGTGGCCCATGGCGATGCCATCATCGACGGCGATGGTGTTGAATTCCTTGGCCACGCCGCCCGCCGCCTCGATTTCGCGCGCCACCATCTGGCCCAGGTCCTTCAGATGCACGTGGCCGGGCACGAACTGGGTAAACGAGTTGACGACGGCGATGATCGGCTTGTCGAAGTCGCCGTCCTTCATGCCGGTGGCGCGCCACAGGGCGCGGGCGCCAGCCATGTTGCGGCCGTGGGTGGTGGTGCGGGAGCGGTATTGCGGCATGATGGGGACCTTCCGAGAAATGAATAATGCCTGACTGCGCGGATTTTCAACAAAACCCTGCATGCAGTGGGGGTACGTCAGATTGCCTTGCGCGCGCCCCACTGTCAAATATATGATGCACGTTCCTGTGAGTCGATTTACATATCACAGCACTTATTCCACATGGAAATACATATGAAACGTCCAGCATGAACCTTGAGCTGCGCCAGCTGCGCTACTTTGTCACCGTCGCCGAGGAATTGCACTTCGGCCGCGCCGCCGCGCGCCTGCACATGACGCAGCCGCCCCTGTCGCAAACCATCATGGCCCTGGAAGAATTGCTGGGCGCGCCCCTGTTCGTGCGCACGCGCCGCGAGGTGCAACTGACGCCGGCCGGCATGGCCCTGCTGCCCGAGGCGCGCCGGCTGCTGGCGCAGGCGTTCGACTTGCCCGCGCTGGTGCGGCGGGCCGCGCAGGGCGAGGCGGGGCGTTTGAGCCTGGCGTTTGTTTCCTCGGCCGACTACAGCGTATTGCCGCCCTTGCTGCGCGCTTACCAGACGGCTTACCCGCAAGTGCAGATTGCACTGCAGGAAGCCACTTCCGACCTGCAGCTCGATGAATTGCTGGCCGGGCGCACGGACGCGGGCCTGTTGATCCCGCCCCTGCCCGAGAAGGCGAAGGGAGAGCTCGATTACCTGCCCGTGCTGGCCGAGCCGCTGGTACTGGCCGCGCCGTCCGGACTCGACATCTTGACGGCGCCGGGGCCCGTGCGCCTGCGCGATCTGCCGCCCCTGCCCCTGATCATCTTCCCGCGCGCGATCTCTCCCGCCCTGCACGACGCCATCCTCGGCGTGTTCCGCGCGGCCGGCATCACACCGCAGATCGGCCAGGAAGCGATCCAGATGCAAACCATCGTCAGCCTCGTCTCGGCTGGCATGGGCATCGCGCTTGTGCCACAATCGGTATCGAATCTGATGCGCCCCGGCGTAGAATACAGGCCGCTGCAGGACACCACGCCGCTGGTGGAAACGGGCCTGGCCTGGCGCCGCGACAATCCATCCGCCGTGCTGCAAGGTTTCCTGGCCCTGCTGCGCAAGCAGATCAGCGCGACCGCCCATTAAATTAAGTGGCCGCTAAGGCAAAAAACCGCAAGCGCCGCCATACTACGCAACCTTAGCTTTAAACAAAGAAAGAAACCCCATGCTGATACACCCGATGCCCGACCCGATCGCCATACAAATCGGCCCGCTCGCCGTGCACTGGTACGGCCTGATGTATGTGCTGGCCTTTGCCCTGTTCATTATCCTGGGCCGCGTGCGCATCAAGCAGCCGCATATCGCCGTGCTGGGCTGGAAGAAGGAAGACCTCGATGACATGCTGTTCTACGGCATGCTGGGCGTGGTGATCGGCGGGCGCCTGGGCGAAGTGCTGTTCTACCGCCCCGAATACTTCATGCACAATCCGCTCGAGATCTTCATGGTCTGGCATGGCGGCATGTCCTTCCATGGCGGTTTCCTCGGCGTCATCCTGGCAATGTACCTGTGGAGCCGCAAGGCGGGCCGCAACCTGTTCGACGTGCTCGATTTCATCGCGCCGCTGGTGCCGCTCGGTTATGCGGCTGGCCGCCTGGGCAACTTCATCAATGCCGAACTGCCGGGCCGCATCGCGCCGGAAACCCTGCCGTGGGCCATGCAGTGGCCAGGCATTCCGTATCCCGTGCACCCTTCGCCCCTCTACCAGATGCTGGTCGACGGCATTTTGGTCTTCATCATCCTGTGGCTGTATGCGCGCAAGCAGCGCCCGCGCATGGCCGTCGGCGCCATGTTCACCCTGTTGTACGGCTGCGCGCGCTTCTTCACGGAATACTTCCGCACGCCGGACTGGGAAGTCGTGTGGCTGGGCGTGCCGATCACCTCGGGCCAGATGCTGTCCTTGCCGATGATCGTCGGCGCCATCGCCCTGCTGGTGTGGGCGTATAAAAGCCAGGTAATGGGCACGCCGCCCACCAAGGCCCGCGTGGCGGACGCCTGATCGGCCTCCCTATGCCTTCAATCTGTTTGTAATCACTTTCCATTGCGCCGGCGTCACCGGCGTGATGGACAAGCGGCTGCCCTTCTTTAACAGCAGCATGTCTTCCAGTTCCGGCATCTGGCGCATCTCGGACAGGGGCAGCAGCGCCGTCTTCTTCACGCCGCGCACGTCGACGCTGATCCAGCGCGGCTGTTCAGGCGTGGCCTTAGGATCGTAGTATTTACCGCCCACCTCAAACTGGCTGTGATCGGGATACGCGCCGCTGGCCACTTCGGCCACGCCCGCCACGCCCGGCTGCGGGCAGCTCGAGTGATAAAACAGTACGCCATCGCCCGGCTGCATGCCATCGCGCATGAAGTTGCGCGCCTGGTAGTTGCGCACGCCAAACCAGGGCATGGTGTGCTTGGGTGCCGCCATCAGGTCGTCGATGCTCACTTCATCGGGTTCGGATTTCATCAGCCAGTATTGTTTCATGCAGACTCCGTATCACAGCGACAGACGTAAAAAAACGGTTGCGCATGATGCGGCAACCGTTTTCAGTGGTAATGCAAATTGGGCCCCGCCTGTGCCGCTATGCCGGCATCCCGAACCAAACGGTTCAAGGTGGTCACGTTAGTTCAATTTCGGGTTCGTCGAACGAGCGACGCTCACTCCCATCAAACAAAATTCGCAACCGATGCGCATAAATGGTTCAAGGAATATATGGCAATCGCGAACACCGCAGGGTAGACCAGAGTTTACTCCTTTGATCACGCATCGCAAAGAAAAATCGTACCGTGTCCGCTTAAAAAAGGTTTTCCTGGGGCGTCAGCGCGCTATCCAATACTGTGTGCATGGCCGAGATTTTCTGCTTCACTTCCAGTATCGTCAATTCCGACAGCGGGCCTTGCGGCGACTTCACGGAAAGGAATTCTGCGGCCACGCCCAGCGCTGCCAGCACGGCGATGCGGTCGTTACCCTTGACCTTGCCCGCGTCGCGGATGGCTTTCATTTTGCTATCGAGATAGATCGCCGCTTCGCGCAGTGCGCGCTCTTCGCCGTCGCGACACACCATGCTGTAGGACTGGCCCATGATATTGACATCGACACGCGACATTACGCTTCCTTCTCGTTCTCGGCAATATAGGCGCCCGCTTCCGAAGCGGCTTGCTCCAAGCCAGCTTGCACCAGTTCGGGAATTTTTTCCAGCAACGCTTCCACCCGCTCCTGCGCCTCGCGCATGCGTTGCACATACTGCGCGTTGTCGGCGGCCAGCGCAGCATTGTCCTTGCGCAGTTGCGCGTTTTCACGACGCAGCGCATGGGTCATTTCGGCCAGCAGGCCTATTTTGTCGGATAATTCGTTGAATTCGGAAATCATCCCGCCACTATAGGGCGGACGCTCCATGGGCGTCAATCGAATCACGCCGCTGTCACACATATTTACATCAATGCAGGGCAGTTGGCGGACAATACACGATTTTTCCGACGCTTTTCGCCAAGTGCGCGCATCTGCCACCGCCGCGATGGCAGCGTTTTACTCGTCGACGTAATCGGGTTCGATATCGAGTCCGCCATAGCGGTTTTCGCAAGAACGGCGTATCAGCGTCTGTTGTCCGCCCTTGCCGTCAAGCACCATCGTCAAGTCGCGGCAAGTACGGCGGTAGCTGCCAGGTTTGGCGTCCGTCCCTGAAGGCGTCAGGTGTACTGCCAGCGGTGCCGCATTGCCCAAGCCCTTGTTGCTCCACTGGCGCGTCTTGCCATCCTCTTCATCTTTCAAAGTGCGCACGGCAGCCGTCAGCAAGGCTTGTTGTTCCTTGGCATTGAGCTTGGCGATGGTGACGTCGGACAGGAAAGGCGGATACACGACAGGCGCCGGGTCCTTGCCCTGCACATCCCAGTTGCCGCTGTTTTGCGAACAGGTGCGGCGGCTCAGGTCCTGCGCCTTGCCGCCCGCCGTGACGACGAATTTCAGGTCGCGGCAGACGTGCGCCTTCAGGCTGTGTTCCGTCATGCCGGAGTTGCTGAAGTTATACGTGACTTTCACCAGCACGCCACTGTCGCCGCCGTTGTCCCATACATGCGCTTCCTGGTCGTCGTCATCCTTGTTCAAATCGTTGAACAGGTCGTTAAGCAGCATTTTCTTTTCCAGCGGCGTCAGGGTCGCCACGGTGATCTCGTCGACGATGGTGGGCGTTTGCGCGGCGGCATTGCCCAGGCAGGCGAGGCCAAGGACGGTGGCGCCCAGCAGGCGCAGCGCGGGATGGGAAATCGGGAATGGCATGGTGTTCTTTCTCGTGCAAGTGGTGATATGTGGCGATATTGATATGCAATTACAATCATCTTATCAAATTCCATAGTGAAACTCTGTTTCCTGTGCGTACAGGAACGCCCCCCATCCGGACGGCATGCTAGAGTCGCGCCTGTTGCTGACGCCCGGGAAGTTGGCTTGCGCCAGCGCAAACCCTGTGTAAATGCAGGCTGCGCAGAACGTCTATGCTTATCTTTCCGGAGAATAAGCCCTTGAATAAGCCCCCTACCGTCCCTATAATTAGCACTCGTTAGTAGAGAGTGCTAACAAACTCTTTCGTAGCAATCCTCAGGAAATGATGGTGCTTGCCAGACCACTGCAGGGAACGCTACGCGGCGGGCGACGCCGCGATGCACCACTGCCGGATACAAGCAAGGACAGGATGACATGGGGTTTGCTTGACCGTTGCGGGCTGCTTTCAACGGCGGTCACTGAAAGCACGTCTGGCGCTGTGCCAGGCATGTATTCATTTAGCAACACTTATCCATTGAACTTTAAGGAGTTTTGTATGAATCTGCGCCCATTGAACGATCGCGTCATCGTCAAACGCCTCGACCAGGAAACCAAAACTGCGTCCGGCCTCATCATTCCTGATGCAGCTGCTGAAAAACCGGATCAAGGCGAAGTCCTTGCCGTAGGCAATGGCAAGATTCTCGACGACGGCAAAGTGCGTCCTCTGGATGTCAAAGTGGGCGACCGCGTCCTGTTCGGCAAGTACGCCGGCCAAACCGTCAAAGTTGACGGCGATGAGCTGCTGGTCATGCGCGAAGAAGACATCATGGCGATCGTCGTCAAGTAATTGTTTCCACGTTGTAGACAGATACATCCCGAAACTCAGGAGAATTGAACATGGCAGCTAAAGAAGTAGTATTCGGCGACGCAGCGCGCGCCAAGATGGTCGAAGGCGTCAATATCCTCGCCAACGCAGTCAAAGTAACGCTTGGCCCGAAAGGCCGCAACGTGGTCCTGGAGCGCTCGTTCGGCGCCCCTACCGTCACCAAGGATGGTGTATCGGTAGCGAAAGAAGTTGAACTCAAAGACAAGCTCATGAACATGGGCGCGCAAATGGTCAAGGAAGTTGCTTCCCGCACCAGCGACAACGCCGGCGACGGCACCACCACCGCGACCGTGCTGGCACAAGCCATCGTGCGCGAAGGCATGAAGTTCGTAGCCGCCGGCATGAACCCGATGGACCTGAAGCGCGGTATCGACAAGGCAGTTGCTGCGACCGTCGAAGAACTGGCGAAAATCGCCCGTCCTTGCACCACGACCAAGGAAATCGCCCAGGTTGGCGCGATCTCGGCGAACTCGGACTACTCGATCGGCGAGCGTATCGCTGAAGCGATGGAAAAAGTCGGCAAAGAAGGCGTCATCACGGTGGAAGACGGCAAGTCGCTGAACGACGAGCTGGACATCGTTGAAGGTATGCAGTTCGACCGCGGCTACCTGTCGCCATACTTCATCAACAACCCAGAAAAACAAGTTGCCGTACTGGACAGCCCATTCGTCCTGCTGTGCGACAAGAAAATCTCGAACATCCGTGACCTGCTGCCGGTACTGGAACAAGTCGCAAAAGCTGGCCGTCCACTGCTGATCATCGCGGAAGACATCGAAGGCGAAGCGCTGGCGACCCTGGTTGTGAACAACATCCGCGGCATCCTGAAAACTTGCGCAGTGAAAGCACCTGGCTTCGGCGACCGCCGCAAAGCCATGCTGGAAGACATCGCTGTCCTGACCGGCGGCCAAGTGATCGCTGAAGAAGTCGGCCTGACCCTGGAAAAAGTGACCCTGGCCGAACTGGGCCAAGCGAAACGCATCGAAGTGGGCAAGGAAAACACCATCGTCATCGATGGCGCCGGCGAAGCTGCCTCGATCGAAGCACGCGTGAAACAAGTGCGTGTACAGATCGAAGAAGCGACCTCGGACTACGACCGTGAAAAACTGCAAGAGCGCGTAGCCAAACTGGCTGGCGGCGTTGCCGTGATCAAGGTTGGCGCAGCCACCGAAGTCGAAATGAAAGAGAAAAAAGCCCGCGTTGAAGATGCACTGCACGCAACCCGCGCTGCCGTGGAAGAAGGCATCGTGCCAGGCGGCGGCGTAGCCCTGCTGCGCGCACGCGCCAACATCACGGTCAAGGGCGACAATCCTGATCAAGATGCCGGTATCAAGATCGTCCTGCGCGCAATGGAAGAGCCACTGCGCATGATCGTGCAAAACGCTGGCGAAGAAGCTTCGGTCGTCGTGGCAGCCGTACTGGCTGGCACGGGCAACTATGGCTACAACGCTGCCAACGGCACGTATGGCGACATGGTTGAAATGGGCGTCCTGGACCCAGCCAAAGTGACCCGTTCGGCGCTGCAAAACGCCGCTTCGATCGCTTCGCTGATGCTGACAACCGACTGCATGGTCTGCGAAATCGCTGACGACAAAGCAGGCGGCGGCATGGGCGGCGGCATGGGTGGTATGGGCGGCATGGGCGGCATGGACGGTATGATGTAATGTCCGGCGGCCGCGCGCGCAGGCGACGGCATGCGCGGCCGCACACGCCGGTACAGGACAGGCAGACCAAAAGCTGCCAGCCCCCTGCCCGGTAACCCCGATAGCCATCTTCTACGGAAGGTGGCTTTTTTTTCGCCTGGCGCGCCCTCAGTTCTGGCCTAGGCTTTCCGGATACACGATGGCCGACGCATAATCAATGCGCTTCTCCGTGTCATCGGGCGGCAGGCCGTTCGCGGCATACTTGATACCGGCAGCCAACAAAGTCATGCTATGCCGCCCGAATGCCCCGACATCGACGTCGGGAAAAGTCATGCGGATGTCGCGCCGGTGATCACGCGGTTGATTGAATCTGGTCGATATCTTGCGGACAAACGACAGCGCCTCGCCATCAAGATACACACGGTAGATATTCGGGTCCTTCGTCACCACACACTTACGCCAATGCAAGAAAAACCAGCCGGTTGCCGGGCTGGGATCAAAGGCAACCGTTGCGCGCACATCGCACGCATTGCTGCTATACGCCAGATGTTGCGCCAAGCCCCCTCCCAGCGAATGGCCGACCAGGTCGATGGGCGCTTGCACACCTTCGTCCCTGTCCTTGGCTGCCTTGCAGACAGGCGAGGAGGTCGTCTTCGGCAACACGCGCACCAGCGCTTCGATCAGGCGGCCTCCTTCAATCCGAGCCTCGCCAAACTGAGGGTTGGCGCCTGCACCAAAATCGACGTTGCTGAAGTTGGCGATCCAGTCACTGCGCCACTCATACCTGGTATTTTCCGTACCACGAAAGGCCAGTACCGCCTCCAGCGGGCGGCCCGCCGCATCCAGCCTGATATAGGTCTCATATTGCAAGCCCTTGGCACCACGGCAAGGTTGTAGCGGGCGGCCTTGTCCCGCCGCTGGCTGCATGCCCAGTTGCTTGATCAATTGCTGGTTCAGCCGAAACCATCCATCGGGCAAGCCAGTGCGCAAGGGGGGCGCGTCCGTGGCAGTAACATAATCGCAGGCGTGCTCCTGGCGCTCCGACACGTCAAGATCACGCCGGTAAACTGCTTCGGCCATGTCGGCGTGCTTGGATATCTGGCGCAGCATGGCAAGCGCCTCACCGGTCGGCAGGGTCTTTTCCACAGCGCCGGCAGAAGTGTGCGCCGACTCATGGAGCGTTGGGAACTGTTTGCCCGTGCTCGCGCACGCAGCCAGGAAGAATGACGCGACGAGCAGCGCCGTACGTTTGATCATGTTCATCGTTTCTCCGTGGTCGTTAATGCGCTGAGCCCAAACCCGGACATTCCGTGCCTTGCCAGCGCAACAGACAGCCTGCAACATGGCGCCTCCAACAAAGTTAGCACATAAACAATTTCATACAAGTATTTATTAATTCATTTTGGAAATTCAATGAGATTATATCTTTTTAACAACACCCAGAAGGCAACACAAAGGAAAGATGGGAACGACCGTGAACGGCCACTTAGCTGCCCCGGCGATTGCCGGCCTGCACGTTTTGCTTTAGCATGGCCGCCATCGTCCTTCTTTCTCACGCCACCATCATGCCGCCACGCGCCTCTTCTTCCAAAACCACCATCATCGCCGGCATCCTGGCCGGCTTGCTGGCCGCCGGGCTCGGCGCTTTCTACCTGCACCAGCAGTCCGCGCCGCACGGTGATCATGCCCCGGCAGCGAGCAGCAACACGGCGGCGCAAGAACAGAACGCGCGCGCCGTCGATGCACTGATGGCGTTGCCGGAAATCAAGGCCTGGTCGGCGCATATCGAAAAGGCTTCGGGCGGCCGTGCGCACGGCGCCGTGATGGAGACGTCGCCGGAAACGCGCCTCGTCGATGGTGTCGCCTGTTATCAGCTGAGCTTTTTCGAAAACACGCCGGACGCGGCCCATCGCTGGGAAAGCTTTGTCGTCACGCCCGACGGCAAGCGCATCCTCGTCGACGACATCGTCACAGGTGAGCTGATCAGCCTGGAACAATGGCGCAAGGACAACGCGCCCATGCACCGCATCGCCACGCAGTAACCGCCCTACGCCGGCGCCCCCTGCGGCGCCGCGCCGCGCACGCGCGCCACCCACCACACCGTCCACAACGACAAACCCGCCGCCAGCCAGCCATTGACGCCATAGCCGCTGATGTAGCCGGCCGCGTCTGTCTGCAGGCTCAAGCCGCCCAGCCAGGCGCCCAGGCCGCTGCCCAGGCTTTGCAGGGATGAATTGGCGCTGAGGAAGGCACCCCGCTTGTGCGGTTCCGGTATCGTCGTCAAGAGCGCCTGCAGCGGTATCGTGCGGCCCGATACGAGGGCCATAAAGAACGGGAACGCCAGCATCAGCCCCAGCAGAGGCAGCTGGGGCAAGTGCGTCATGAACAGCAGCGGCGCGATCGACAGCAGGGCTACCCAGCGGTACACCTGCTGCTTGCCAGCCCGGTCCGCCCAGCGGCCGATCAGGCGCGCCGTGAAGATCGTGGCGCAGCCACCCGCCAGATACACCCAGGTGACGTCGGCCGGCGCCAGTCCCATATTGCCCACCAGCACGGGCGAAATGAAGGGGATGACCAGCATGCCCGCCGTCATGTTGACAATCGACAAGGCAAACGCTTCCAGGTGGCGCCGCTCCCGGAACAGCGCCAGCAGCTTCGGCAGCACCTGGCGCAGCGGCGTGGGGGCCGCGCCCATGTGCGCCGTCAGCGAGGGCAGCACGCGCGCCGCGCCCAGCCAGATCAGCAGCGACAGCACGACCAGCAGGAAAAACGGCGAAGGCCAGCCAAAGTGCGCGGCCAGCACCACGCCGATGGGCACGCCGCCCACGGCCGCCATGGCAAACGAGGTCATGACGATGCCCGTGGCCGCGCCACGCCGCCCGGAGGGAATCACGTCGCCGATGATGGCCATGACCATGGCGCCCAGCACTCCGCCCGTCAATCCTGCAAAGGCGCGCGACCACAGCAGCACATGAAAGTTCGGCGCCAGCGCACAAGCCAGGTTCGACACGGTGAACAGGCAAAACATCGTCAACAACAGCTTCTTGCGGTCGAAACGGTCGATATACGTGGCCGCCAGCAAGCCGGACAGGCCCGCGCACCAGGCGTAGGCCGAGACGGCGCCGGAGACAGCGGCAGGACCGATGCCGAAGGCCTGCATCAGCTGGGGCGCCAGCGGCATCATCACCATGAAATCCATGATGACGGTAAATTGCGTCAGTGCGAGCAGCCACAGCATCGCGCGCTCGCGGGCGGGCGTCAGCATGGGAACAGGTGCGGCCGTCATGCCAGCGCCTCGATATCGCTACGGGCCTGGCGCAGGATGGCGCGGATGGCGTCGAGGCGGCGGGCGTCCACATCGCCCGCGCGTGCGCGCGCCAGCACGGCCGCCTTCAGTTCGTGCATCAGGTGGCGCAGATCGTCGTCCGCGCCGGCCGGCGCATCGACCCTGGCGGCAATCGCGTCGACATACGCGCGGTTCGCTGCCAGGAAGGCCAGCCCTTCCGGCGTAATGCTGTGCAGTTTCTTGTTGCCATCGAGGCTGACGGCCACGTAACCGTGGCCCACCAGGCCATGCATCAGCGGATAGATGGCGCCGGGGCTGGGCGCATAGGCGCCGCCGGCGCGCTGGGCTATGGCTTTGATGATGTCGTAGCCGTGGCGCGGCTTGTCGGCGATCAATTGCAGCACCAGGTAGCGCAAGGTGCCCGCATCAAACATTTTCGGCCCGCGCGCGGCGGGGACAGGGTTGGCAACGCTGGCAGCGACGCCCGGCGCATCGCCCTGGCTATGGGCTGCCGCGCGCAGCGGGTGCGTGCCGCAAAGAAAAAGAGACATGGCATTCCTTAAGATATATCGCAATAAGATATATCTTATGTTTGAAGCCAGCGTAACGCAAGGTTTACTTTCTGGCATCGAAGCCCGATACTCGCCCACATGCCTGCCACCATAGTCCGCCCCCTCGCGCCAGACGACGCCAGCGCCTACCGCGCGCTGCGCCTGGCAGGCATCGCCGAACTGCCCGCTACCTTCTGCACCACGCACGCGGCGGAAAGCAGCTTGCCGCTGGCACAGATAGCCCAGCGCTTGCGCACCACTCCGCACCAAATAATATTTGGCGCTTTCGACAAGGAACAATTGATCGCCATTGCCGGCTTGCGCCGCGAACCGATCGCCGTCGTACATGACAAGGCCAGCCTGTGGGGCGTGTACGTGGCACCGCAGGCGCGCGGGCGCGGCGCGGGACGGCAACTGGTGCAGGCCGCCATCGCGCATGCCTGCGCCATTCCCGAGCTGGGCCGCGTGCGCCTGGCCGTGGCGCAGGACAACCATGCGGCGTTGACCCTGTACCTGGCTTACGGTTTTACCCTGCAGGACTGTCCCGCATCGAACGGCATGCTGCAAATGCAGCTGTTGCTGCCCCGACCCGCCCGTGCAAGTGCCGAAAGTAATGTCTTTATGAAAATCAATACCTTACAAATCCCTGCGAAATAGCGGACAGGCCGTTTTTTCTGTTGCAAGCAAACGCGGCAGGCCTTAGCATCGCGGCTTACAAAAAAAACTTGGGGAGAGCCAATGTCATCGGCCGAGACACAAACCGCCACGGGCAAAATGCCCCGGCAAATACCGTACATCATCGCCAACGAAGGCTGCGAACGCTTCAGCTTTTATGGCATGCGCAATATCCTGACACCATTCCTCATCAGCACCTTGCTGCTGATGATCCCGATCGACCAGCGCACGGGCGAAGCCAAGCACGTCTTCCATACCTTCGTCATCGGCGTGTATTTCTTCCCGCTGCTGGGCGGCTGGCTGGCCGACCGCTTCTTTGGCAAGTACAACACCATCTTCTGGCTCAGCCTCGTGTATTGCGCCGGCCATGCCTGCCTGGCGCTGTTTGAAAACAGCGTCAACGGCTTCTATTTCGGCCTGTTCCTGATCGCCTTCGGCTCCGGCGGCATCAAGCCGCTGGTGGCCTCGTTTGTCGGCGACCAGTTCGACCAGACCAACAAGCACAAGGCCAAGCTGGTCTTCGACCTGTTCTACTGGATCATCAACTTCGGCTCCTTCTTCGCCTCGCTGCTGATGCCGCTGTTCCTGAAGAAGTATGGTCCGTCGATCGCCTTCGGCATCCCCGGCCTGATGATGCTGGCCGCCACCCTCGTCTTCTGGATGGGCGCCAAGAAATACGTGCACGTGCCGCCGGCGCCGCCGAATCCCGATTCGTTCACCCGCGTCGCCCGCACGGCCCTGCTGGCGCGCGTCGATGGCGGTTCGCGTCCCGGCCTGTATGTGGCCTACGTCGGCGTGATCGGCGCCCTGTATGCGTTCTACAGCATTCCCGAATGGGGCTTCGTGATTTCAGCATGTACGGCCCTGGTATTGCTGCTGGCCTTCGGCAGCATCGGCACGGCCATGCAGCTGGAACGCGCACGCGGCATCCACCCTGACGAAGCCGTCGAAGGCGTGCGCGCCGTGTTGCGCATCCTCGTCATCTTCGCCCTCGTCACGCCCTTCTTCTCGCTGTTCGACCAGAAGGCTTCGACCTGGATCGTGCAAGCGAACACCATGGAAAAACCAAGCTGGTTCCTGCCGGCGCAGATGCAGGCGCTGAACCCGATGCTGGTGATGCTCCTGATCCCGTTCAACAACCTGGTGCTGTACCCGATGCTGAACCGCTTCGGCCTGGAAGCGACAGCCCTGCGCCGCATGACGGCCGGTATCGGCTTTTCCTCGCTGGCGTGGATCGTCATTGGCCTCTTGCAGCTGGCTCTCGACAGCGGTAACGCCGTCTCCATCATGTGGCAGATCCTGCCATACGCCCTGCTGACGTTCGGCGAAGTGCTGGTCTCGGCGACAGGACTGGAGTTTGCGTACAGCCAGGCGCCCGTCTCGATGAAGGGCGCCATCATGAGCTTCTGGAATCTGTCGACCACGGTGGGCAATCTGTGGGTGCTGATCGTCAATCGCAGCGTCATGAACGAAGGCGTGATCGGCAAGATCGCCGAAAGCGGCATCAGCGTGACGGCCTTCCAGATGTTCTTCTTCGCCGCCTTTGCCGCCGTCGCCATGCTGGCCTTCGGCCTGTATGCAAGGCGCTACAAGATGGTCGACAACTACCGCCAGGCGGCCATTCCGGCAAAAGCGTGATGCCAGTTTGATCTGCCGCAATGAAGAAGGGCGCCCTCGGGCGCCCTTTTTTTACGTCGTCACCGTCGGCGCGTCGCGCCCCGTACGCGCGCGGATCTGCGCCACTTTTTCCGCCACGGCGATCAGTCCCGCCAGCGCTTGCTGGGTCGGGATGTCATGCTGCGCGGGATCGGCTTCATAGCGCTCCAGGTACAGGCGCAGGGTGGCGCCCTCGGTGCCCGTGCCGGACAGGCGCAGCACGATGCGCGCGCCATCCGTCATGATGATGCGGATGCCCTGCTGCGTCGCCACGGAGCCGTCGACCGGATCCGTGTAGCTGAAATCGTCGGCCAGCGCCACCGTGCAGCCGCCCAGCGTCTGGCCCGGCAAGGCGGCCAGCTGGCCGCGCACGGCTTCCATCAGTTGCTGCGCGCTGGCGCTATCGATGTCTTCGTAATCATGGCGCGAATAATAATTGCGGCCATAGGCGGCCCAGTGCGCGCGCACGATGTCTTCCACCGATTGTTTTTTCTCTGCCAGCAGGTTGAGCCAGAACAGCACGGCCCACAGGCCATCCTTTTCGCGCACGTGGTTCGAGCCCGTGCCGTAGCTTTCTTCGCCGCACAAGGTGGCCATGCCGGCGTCGAGCAGGGTGCCGAAGAACTTCCAGCCCGTCGGCGTCTCGTAGCACGGGATGCCCAGCGCGCTAGCGACCCGGTCGGCCGCGCCGGAGGTGGGCATGGAGCGGGCGATGCCTGTCAAGCCGGCGCGGTAGCCGGGCGCCACGGTGGCGTTGGCGGCCAGGATGGCCAGACTGTCCGACGGCGTCACGTCGAAGCGGCGGCCGACGATCATGTTGCGGTCGCCGTCGCCATCCGACGCGGCGCCGAAGTCCGGAGCATCCTCCGCCGCCATGATGGCGATCAATTCCTGCGCGTTGACGGGATTCGGGTCCGGGTGGCCGCCGCCGAAGTCTTCCAGCGGCACGCCGTTGATGACGCTGCCTTTCGGCGCACCCAGCATGCCTTCCAGGATGGCCGTCGCATACGGACCAGAAACGGCGTGCATGCCGTCAAAGCAGAGGCGCAAGCCGCCCGCGAACAGGGCGCGGATGGCGTCGAAATCAAACAGCTGCTGCATCAGTTCCGCGTAGTCGGCAACGGAGTCGATCACTTCGACCGTCATTTGCTCGATGCGCACCGAACCCGGTTTGTCGAGGTCGATGTCGGCAGCGTCGCTGATGCGGTATTCGGTGATGGCTTGCGTGCGGGCGTAGATGGCTTCGGTGACCTTCTCGGGCGCCGGGCCACCATTGGCGATGTTGTATTTGATGCCGAAATCACCATCAGGGCCGCCCGGGTTATGGCTGGCCGACAAGATGAGGCCGCCGCTGGCGCCATGCTTGCGGATGACGCAGCTGACGGCCGGCGTCGACAGGATGCCGCCCTGCCCCAGCAGCACGCGCGCATAGCCATGCGCGGCCGCCATGCGCAGCACCGTCTGGATGGCCGCGCGGTTGTAAAAGCGGCCGTCGCCGCCCAGCACCAGGGTCTGGCCACGGCGGTCGCCGAGCGTGTCAAAAACACTCTGCACGAAGTTTTCCAGGTATTGCGGTGCGCTGAAGACAGCCACCTTCTTGCGCAAGCCTGACGTGCCGGGCCGCTGGCCGGCAATCGGCGCCGTATTGATAATTTGAATAGTCATCTTGCCTCCCTATCAACTTACGATGGTAACGCATGCCAGGCAAGCGGCAAAGCGTTGTACGTCTGCCACGGTGCGCCAAGCCGCTTAACGTTACATCCCTGCATCCAATATAATGAGAATCATTCTCATATGCGGCATTCCTGGCTGCGGACACATACATCGGACGCCGTGGTTGCACGCTATTATCAAGAACTGTTGAACTTTTGCTGGCGCAGCTTGCGCAACCGCGAGGCTGCTGCCGACCTGGTGCAGGAAAGCTATGCGCGCGTGCTGGGCGAAGCGGCCGTGCGCGAACCGCGCGCGCTGCTGTACCACACGGCGCGCAATCTGCTGATCGACCAGCACCGCCGCGCCGCCTTGCGCCAGCACGAGGAACTCGACGCCCTGCCGGAGGCCGCGCATCCGGCCGCACCGCGCCATTTGCAGCCGGAACAGGCGCTGGAAAGCAGCCAGGGCTGGCAAGCCTGCGTGGCCGCCATCGACGCCTTGCCGCCCCGCTGCCGCGACGCGTTTGTGCTGCACGTCTTCGAGGAATTGCCGCACGCGCAAATCGCCGCGCGCATGGGCATTTCCGTGAGCATGGTGGAAAAACATATCGCGCGGGGCATGCTCAGTTGCCAGGCGCAGTTGCGTTCTCTGCGGGAATGCGCATAATGCCGTCCATGAACGCCCACCCGCCTCGCCACGATTTCGGCCCTTCTGCCCAGGAGCAGGCGGACTTGCGCGAGTACGCCGACTTTGCCGCCACGCAAAATGGCGTGGCGCTGGCGGCCGCCACCTGGTTCAGTCGGCGCGGCAACCTTGATGCGCAGCAACAGGCCGAGTTTGCCGCCTGGCTGACGGCCGATGCGTTGCACGCGCAAGCGTATGCGCAACTGCGGGACACGCACCGCGCAGCGCGCACGATTCCCGCGCAGGTCGCTGCGCGCTGGACGATACCTCAGGCTGCGTCAGCCTCCTCTCCCCGCCGCCCGCTTCTGCGCTCCTTGCGCGCGCTGCCGTATGCGGCCGCCGCTATGCTGCTGCTGAGCGTGGGCGCGGGCGGCTACCAGTGGTGGCAGCAGCAAGCCGTGTTCAGCCAGTCGTATGCCACCATGCGCGGCCAGCGCCTGGCCGTTTCGCTGCCCGACGGCAGCAAGGTGCAGCTCGATACGGCCACGCAGCTGCACGTCACCCTGTATCGCCAGCGCCGCGAAGTGCGTCTGGCGCAGGGCGAAGCGCTGTTCCAGGTGCAATCGAAGCAGGGCCAGCCTTTCGATGTGTTAAGTGGTCCGTTGAAAGTGACGGTGGTGGGCACGCAGTTTTCCGTGCGCAATACCCTCAAGCACGACGGCAAGCTGCGCGTGGCCGTACAACATGGCCATGTGCGCGTGGCGGGCGCAGGGCAAGACCAGCTCGACCTGCGGGCCGGCCAGGGCGTCAGCGCCGACGCCGGCGGCCGCCTGTCCGAAGTTGTCAGCCTGGCGCCGGACAGCGTGGCGCCCTGGCGCGCAGGCAGAATCACCTTCGACAATGTGCCGCTGGGCGCGGCGCTGGCCGAATTCGAACGCTATGGCGACACGGGCCTGGTCGTGCGCGATCCAGCCGTGGCCAGCTTGCGCATCGGCGGCAGTTTCAGCCTCACCCAGCTCGGCCGCTTTGCCGCCGCCCTGCCGCAGCTGCTGCCCGTACACGTCGTACGCGATGGCGCCGTCAGCGAGATCCGCATGGCGGCAAAAATACCTGCGCAAGCCCCTGCGATGCGGCTGCCTGAAAAATAAATGCAAATAATTCGCATTCGCAGGTGAGGGTTTTATCCACTGCCGCGTCTACCAAGTTAATCGACAACAAATTAACCTGGAGAAATGCAACATGTGGTCCCCCCGCCTCAATCTGACACCCGCCCCCTTCGCCCTAGCCGCCATGCTGGCCCTGGGCAGCATCTCCCTGGCACAGGCGCAAACCTTGTCACCCGTCAAACTGTCCATCGCCGCCCAGCCGCTGGGGCAAGCCCTGAATGAACTGGCGCGGCAAGCCAATTTGCAACTGCTGTTTGCGCCGGAACTGGTGGCCGGCAAAACGGCGCCCGCCGTCAGCGGCACCCTCAGCGTGGCCGACAGCCTGGAGCGCCTGCTGGCCGGCAGCGGCCTGGCCGCCAGCATCGACGGCAGCAGCATCATCATCCGCCCCGCACCAGCCGCCACGGGCAAGGTGGCGACCCTGGCGGAAATCACCGTCAGCGCGCGTCAGGAGGCGGCGACCGATACCGAGCTGACCAAGTCGTATGCGGCGCAGGCGGTGAGCATCGGCAAGGGCCGGCAAAGCCTGCGCGAGATTCCCCAGTCCGTCTCCGTGCTGACGCGTCAGCAGCTGAACGACCAGAATTTGCTCAACCTGGACGACGCCATGCGCGGCATGACGGGCATCACCGTCGAAGCGAGCAGTACGGGCGGCAACCACGGCAATTTTTACTCGCGCGGCTATGCGCTCGATACCGTGCAGGTCGATGGCGTGATGACGCCGGCCAGCGGCGGCAACGACCTGTCGGCCGGCTTCGGCCTGGCCATCTATGACCGGGTGGAAGTGCTGCGCGGACCGGCCGGCCTGTTTCAGGGCGCGGGCGACCCTGGCGGCACCATCAACCTGGTGCGCAAGCGGGCGCGCGACACCTTCGCCGCCAGCGGCGTGCTCAGCGCGGGTTCATGGGACCGCTACTATGCGGAAGCGGACGTGACGGGCCCACTGAGCGCGGATGGCAAGGTGCGCGGCCGCCTGGTGGCCGCCTATGAACACCGGCGCTCCTTCGTCGACCACGTATATGCAGAAAAACCGCTGCTGTACGGCACCGTTGCCGTCGATGTCGCGCAGGGCACCGTGCTGACGGGCGGCGTCACCTACCAGGAATACAAGGGCCGTCCCGCCTTCGGCCTGCCCGCGTATGAAGACGGGCGCCTGCTCGACGTGCCCCGCTCCACCTACCTCGACCCGGCCTGGAACCACATCACGGAAAAGGTCACGGAATATTTTGCCGAACTCGATCACAAACTGGACAATGGCGGCCAATTCAAGGTGACCGCCCTGTCCCGCGAACAGGATGAGCCATCGCGCCATTTCGGCTGGTCCGATTGTTCGGCAGACCCTGTCACTGGCGACAGTTGCCTGGTCACCTGGAGCTACCGCAGCCACTGGAAGACGCAGGGAGTCGATGCTTACCTGGCCACGCCATTCCAGGCCTTCGGCCGCAGCCACGACCTGATCGTGGGCGCCGACTACCGCCAGGTGCACAAGAATTTCCGCTTCGGCGGCGGCAAGGACACCCCGATCAACATATTCCATCCGGATAACAATATCCCCCAACCCATCTACACTTTTACTGACGGCAACGACAACCGCACCAAACAGTTCGGCCTGTACGCGCGCACCCGCCTGCAGGCGACGGACCGGCTGGCCGTCAACCTCGGCGGACGCCTGACGCACCGGAACAACCATACCGTCAGCCGCAATACGTATTTCAACCAGTTAACCGACGTCAGCAACACCATCAAGGCCAAGTTCACGCCGTACGCAGGCCTGGTCTACGAGCTCAACAAACAGGTATCGGCCTACGGCAGCTACACGCGCATCTTCTCGCCCCAGACCAGCACGGACGCTGCCGGCCAAACCCTGAAACCGCGCACGGGCCAGCAATTCGAGCTGGGCCTGAAGGCGGAGCTATTCGACAAGAACGTCAACGCGCATGCGGCCCTGTTCCGCATGGAGGACGAGAACCGCGTCATGCCCGATCCGGCCAACCCGCTGTTTTCCATCGGCGCCGGCAAGATGCGCAGCCAGGGCATGGAAGCCGAACTGAGCGGCAGCCCCCTGCCTGGCTGGAACATCACGAGCGGCTATTCCTACACCAGCACGCGCACCCTCGAAGGCAGCGACGACCAGAAGGCCCAGCTGTTCACCTTCATCGCGCCACGCCACAATGTCAATGTGTGGACCAATTACCGGCTGGCCGGCGCGCTCGACAAGATCAGCGTGGGCGGCGGCTTGCGCAGCGTCAGCAGCATGTACCGCCTGAACGGGCCCGTGAAATTCGAGCAGGGCCCCGTCACCACGGTAGGCTTGCAGGCTGGCTACCGCCTCACTCCCAAGCTGGAGCTGTCGCTGACGGTGAACAACCTGTTCGACAAGAAATACTACACGCGCGTGTGGGCCGCCTATGGTTCCAACTTCTATGGCGAACCACGCAACGCCATGCTAACCCTGCGCGGCCAGCTGTAAACGCCCGCGCTTGCACGGCCGCCGCGTCAGTACGGTGGCCGTGCCCGTTTACAACATCGCACTCTTGCATGTCTCGCAACCCCGCACTATAATAAGAATAGTTCTCATTCACATTTGGATTCCGTTTGGAGTCCGCATCCCGCATGTCCCGCCTGCCATCGACCGGCCAGGACGGCATGGCTGGTGCGCAGCTGGATGACACGCTGCGCCAGCCAGGCATCCCCGCCAAGCAAGCCTTCCCATATCAATCACGAAAAAAGGTAGTTTCATGGCGCGAGCACCTTCGCTGGCCGGCGCTGCCGCCGCCACTTTCCAGTACTTTGCAGCGCTGCGATAACCACGTTTCTCACCACAAACTAAGGCATACACCATGCACATCACTTCCATCGCGCGCCTCGGCGCCCTCGCCACCGCCCTGCTGGGTACGGCCATCGCCTGCGGCAACGCCAGCGCGCACCAGATCTGGCTGCAGCAGGACGGCAAGGCGGCCAGCGTGTACTTCGGCGAGTTCGGCGACAACCTGCGCGAAGCGTCGCCCGGCCTGCTGGACAAGTTCAGCATCAAGAACGTGACATGGGTGTCGGCCAAGGGCGCGCAGTCGCTGCAGGCGAGCAAGACGGCCGGCGCGTTCATCCTGAATGGCAAGGCGGGCGCCGGCGAAAGCATCATCGTCGAGGAAGACAATTACCCGTCATGGGAAGAGAAGAAGGATGGCAAGGCCACGCGCACGGTGTGGATTCCGGCCGCGCGCCTGGTCGCCGACGGCAAGGCGCAAGCGCCCGCGCTGACCCTGGACCTGGTACCGACCGGCAAACCAGGCCAGTTCCAGGTCAGCTACCAGGGCAAGCCGCTGGCGCAAGCCAAGGTCAACGCCGTGGTGCAATCGGGCTGGGGCAAGGAAGCGTGGAGCGATGCGCAAGGTCTGGTCAGCTTCCCGCTGCCATGGAAGGGAAGCTATGTACTGGAAGTGCAGCACACGGACAAGACGCCCGGCCAGCGCGGTGCGCAAGCCTATGACAAGGCCATGTTCGTGACCACCCTGAGCCTGGTGCAGCCGCAAGGCGTGACACCGCTGCCGGCCGGCCCGGCCCTGCCGCCCAGCAAGGATCACGACTGACCATGCAAGCGCCAGCCACCACTGAAAAAATGCCGCGTCTGCGGCTCTCCGCCGGCGCGGTCTACCGCCTAGGCGTGGCTTCGCGCAGCGTGGCGGCCATCGTTGGAGGCTACGTGCTGGCCGCGCTGGTCACCATGCTGCTGTCGGTGAGCCTGCCCATGGCCCGCTCCGAAGCCGTCATGACAGCCACCCTGCTGTCGTTTGCCATCTATACCTGCGCCGTGATGTGGGTCTTCGCCACGCGCAGCGCCCTGCGCGCCTGGCTGGGCCTGGCGATCCCCGCCGCCGTCATCGCCGCCATCCTGCAGTCGATGGACGCACTATCCTGGAGTCTCGCATGAAAGAAGGTTTCCGCCAGTCGATGGCATGGCTGCACACCTGGTCCGGCCTGCTCGTCTGCTGGATCTTGCTGCTGGTGTTTTGCGCCGGCACGGCCAGTTACTACCGCAATGAAATCACCCTGTGGATGCAGCCCGAGCTGCACGGCGCCGCCGCCAGCCAGGTGAGCACCGAGGAAGCGGCCAGCGTCGCGCAAAAAGCGATGGAAGAGCGGGCCACGGGCGCCACGCGCTGGTTCATTAGCCTGCCCGGCGAGCGCAATCCCGCCACGCAGCTGGGCTGGAGCAAGCCGTCGCAACCCGGAGAAAAGAAACGCGGACGGCGCGGCAATTTTCATAGCGAAAAAGCCGACCCGGCCACGGGCGAGGTGCTGTCGAAGCCGCGCGAGACGCGGGGCGGCGAATTCCTCTACCGCCTGCACTTCGACCTGCACTACATGTCCGCCATCTGGGGCCGCTGGATCGTGGGTTTCTGCGCCATGTTCATGTTCGTCTCCATCATCAGCGGCATCGTCACGCACAAGCGCATCTTCAAGGACCTGTTTACCTTCCGGCCAAAAAAGGGCCAGCGCTCGTGGCTCGACGCACACAATGTGACGGCCGTGCTGGCCCTGCCCTACCACATCATGATTACCTACACGGGACTGGTCACCTTGATGTTCCTGTATATGCCGTCCGGCGCCACGGCCGCCTACAAGGGCGACCAGGACGCCTTCTTTGCCGAAGCGTTTCCCGGTCGCTCGGGCGACAGCAAGCCGGCCGGCGTGGCCGCGCCACTGACGTCGCTGGCGCCCCTCGTGCGCCAGGCGGAACAGCACTGGGGCGGCGGCAAGGTCGAACGCATCTCGGTCAACCACCCGGGCGACGCCAACGCCACCATTTCGCTGACGCGCGCTGGCGGACGCGACATGTCGTCGAAGCAGCCGTCGATGGAATTCGATGGCGTTTCCGGCAAACTGCTGTCGGCCGATGGCGACGCGCAGCCCGGCGCGGCCGCCACGCAAGGCGTGATGGTCGGCCTGCACGTCGCGCATTTCGGCGGACCGCTGCTGCGCGCCCTGTTCTTCCTCTCCGGCCTGGCCGGCTGCGCCATGGTCGCCACGGGCGCCCTGCTGTGGGCCGTCAAGACGCGCCAGAAGCAGGCCAAGGCGCTGGCCGCCGGCAAGCGCGCCAGCTTCGGCCTGCGCCTGGTCGAGGCGCTCAACATCGGCGCCATCGCCGGCATTCCGATCGCCTTCGGCGCCTACTTCTGGGCCAACCGCCTGCTGTCGGTGACGATGGAAGACCGGCCGAAAGAGGAAATCGCCTGCTTCTTCGGCGCCTGGGCCCTGGCCGCCATCATCGCCCAGCTGCGCCCGTCGCGCGCGATGTGGCGCATGCAGCTGGCCGTCGGCGCCTTCCTGCTGGCATCGCTGCCCGTGCTGAACGTCTTTACCACCGGCTCGCACCTGGGCGTGACCCTGTTCCTGGGTCGCGGCCCCGTGGCGGTGGCCGCCTTCGACCTGGTGGTGCTGGTGCTGGGCCTGGGCCTCGCGTATGCGGCGTTCAAATTGAAACCGCTGCCCGTGAAGGCATCGAAGGCGCAAAAAGCAACGGACACGGCCAAGCCGGCAACGACGATGGAGGCCGCATGATGGAGCTGTTAGCCAATTTCCTTGTCTTTGCCCTGTGCTATGCAGGCCTGTCTTCCCTGTGCCTGGCGATGGACCGCCACTATGCCGACCTGCACGGGCGCGGCGCCGAACCGCCTGCGCCGCTGCGCCGCCGCCTGCAGTGGGCCGGCTGGCTGGCGCTGGTGGCCGGTCTGGCCTGGGCCATGCACATCGCCGGCGGCGGCTACGGCCTCGTCTACTGGGTCGGCAGCCTGACGGGCTGCGGCTTGCTGCTGATCTGGCTGCTGCCCTATGCGCCCCACCAGGCCATGCGCCTGGCGCGCATGATCGGCGTGGCGGCCGTGCTGGCCGCCATCGCGCTGGCCATGCTATAGATATCGTGGCCATGCCAGGCAGTCCGTTCGTGCCCTCCCCCCTGCTGCCCACGCAGCTGGAAAGCCATTACCGCGCACACCACGGCTGGCTGGCGCACTGGCTGCAGCGGCGCCTGGGCAATGCTGCCGAGGCAGCCGACCTGATGCAGGACACCTTCGCGCGCCTGCTGGCCGGCCCGTCGGCGCAGCCGCAAACGCCGGCCCTGCGCGCGCCGAAAGCCTATCTGGCGACAATCGCCAAACACTTGCTGATCAACCACTTGCGCCGCCAGTCGCTGGAACGCGCGTGGCTGGCCGCGCTCGCTGCCCTGCCCGAACGCCATATGCCATCGACCGAGCAGCACGCGGAAATCCTGCAGGCACTGCAAGCGGTCGATGCCATGCTCGATGGCTTGAAACCGAAGGTGCGCGCCGTCTTCATCATGGCGCAGATCGAAGGCCATGCGTACGCGGACATCGCCGCGCAGCTGGGCATCGGCGAGCGCTCCGTGAAGCGCTACATGGCCGAGGCCCTGACCGAATGCGTGCTGCTGGCGCCGGACCTGCTGCCATGAGCGCGGCCGCTCCACCATCTCCGCTGTCGCGCAAGGTGGCGCGCCAGGCCGTCGAATGGTATTTGCTGGAACAGTCGGGCCAGGCTACGCCGGATGACCTGGCGGCGTCGGCCCAATGGCGCGCACTCGACCCGGAACACGCGCGCGCCTGGCACAGGGTGCAGCAGGTAAGCCAGACGGCGAATCTGCTGCCGCCGGATCTGGCCGTGCCCGTGCTGCGCCGGCCGCAGCGCCGCGTGGCCGTGCAGGTGCTGCTGGCGCTGATGGCGGCGCCCGCCGCCTGGCTGCTGGTGCGCCACGAGATGCTGGCCGATTACCGCAGCGGCGTGGGCGAACGGCGCGAAGTATCCTTGCCCGATGGCGGCACCCTGGTGCTCAACACGGACAGCGCCGTCGATGTGGCGTATGGCGCCGCCGAACGCCGGCTGACCTTGCGCCGCGGCGAAGTGCTGGTGCAGACGCGCCCCGACCACGCGGGCAGCCGACCTTTCATCGTCGCCACTTGCCATGGCCGCATCCGCGCGCTGGGCACGCGCTTCACCGTGCGCGTCGACGACAACAGCAGCCGCGTGACGGTGCTTGAACACGCCGTGGAAATCACGCCGCGCGCGCCCTCGGCCACCGTGCGCACGGTAACAAAGGGCCAGCAAAGCCGCTTCGACGCCAGCCACGCCGGCCTGCCCACGCCGGCGCCGCCGCAAGCCCATGCGTGGGCGCACGGCATGCTGGCGGCGCAGGACATGCGCCTCGACGCCTTCGCCGCAGAATTGTCACGCTATCGCCCCGGCCTGCTACGCGTGGAGCCGCAAGTGGCGGGCTTGCGCCTGTCAGGCGCCTTCCAGCTCGATGACACGGACGCCGTGCTGGAAAGCCTGACGCGCATGCTGCCCGTCGACCTGCTGTACCGCACCCCGTACTGGGTCACCCTCACGGCCCGCA
This sequence comes from Janthinobacterium salmonicoloratum, assembly GCF_051380845.1. Classification (NCBI taxonomy): domain Bacteria; kingdom Pseudomonadati; phylum Pseudomonadota; class Betaproteobacteria; order Burkholderiales; family Oxalobacteraceae; genus Janthinobacterium; species Janthinobacterium salmonicoloratum. The sequence goes on from NZ_JBNYXV010000001.1 coordinate 2,013,040, forward strand.
AAAAATAGTTTATAAAAGTTGGCCCTTTTTTTCACCATGGCCTGTCCTGTGAGTATTGCAACGACATTTTGCAACGACACTCCACCAGAAAGGCCTGACCATGCACCCACCCCGTTTGACTCCCCTCGCGCGCGCCATCGGCAGCGCTGTGATCCTGCTGTCGCTGGCGCAGGCGCCGGCCATGGCGGCCGATGCCACCGCACCGGCCGCCGCGCAAACGGCCTTCACCGTTCCGGCGGGCGAGCTGTCCGCCGCCATCACCAGCTTTGCCATCGAGGCCAAGGTAAGCGTGGGCGCGGCGGCCGAACTGCTGCAAGGCGTGCGAACGCCAGGCGTGAGCGGCAGCTACACGGTGCCGCAGGCACTAGCGCGCCTGCTGGCGGGCACGGGCCTGGAAGCGCTGCCCAGCGGGGAACGCAGCTACGTGCTGCGCAAGGCCGGCACTGCATCGCCCGCCGCGCCGATCGCCGCCACCCTGGACGAAGTGGCCGTCAGCTCCAGCGCCCTGCGCGACGGCACCACGGAAGGCAAGCGGAGCTACGCGGGCCTGACCAGCGCCACGCGCCTGAACCTGTCGCTGCGCGAAACGCCGCAAGCCGTAAGCGTCATCACGCGCCAGCAGATCGAAGACCAGGGCTTGCGCACGTTGCAGGATGTGCTGCTGCAGGCGCCCGGCATCACGGTCGACCATTCCTCGAGCACGCGCGAATACGACCAGGTGTTTTCACGCGGCTTCGAAGTGACCTCGTATATGTTCGACGGCATCCCGACCAGCAAGAACCTGGAAGCGCGCACCTACGACATGGCCATCTACGACCGCGTCGAGATCATCCGCGGCGCGACGGGCCTGATCAGCGGCACGGGCAGCCCGTCGGCCGCCATCAACCTGGTGCGCAAGCGTCCGGGCCGCAGCTTTGCCGCCACGGCCGGCGCGCAGCTGGGATCATGGGACCGCTACCGCATCGAAGGCGATGTCTCGACGCCCTTGACGGCGGACGGCAAGGTACGTGCGCGCCTCGTCGCAGCGCATGAAGACCAGCGCTCGTTCATCGACCGCTACCAGCAGAAAAAGGATGTGCTGTATGCGATCGTCGAAGCGGACCTGTCGCCCTCCACGGTGCTCAGCGCCGGCGTCAACTACCAGAAGGAAAAGCTCAAGGGCGCAGGACGCGACTTTCCCATGTTCTATGCCGACGGCTCGCAGACCAGTTTTCCCCGCTCGATGAACGGCACCACGGCGTGGAGCACGTATGACCGCGAACAGAGCATGCTGTTCGCCACGCTCGACCACTATTTCGACAACGACTGGATCGCCAAGGTGGCCGTCAGCCGCAGCAGCAACCAGTACGACGCCTTGCAGGGCTTTTCCGGCAATGGCTACCCGGACCGCGTGACGGGTGGCGGCATGAAACTGTGGCTGGCCAACTGGCACAGCAAGCCGCAACAGACCTCGCTCGACGCCTATGTCAGCGGCCCGTTCCAGGCCTTCGGCCGCAAGCACGAACTGGTGCTGGGCGTGAGCGCCTCGGAACTCAAGACGAACAGCCCCATTTATCCGGGCTGGCGCCTCGATGGCTATGACTATACGGTGCCCGATATCCATGCCTGGAATGGCGCCATGCCGGTACCCGACTACAGCGGCACGCGCCAGGGCAGTTCGTACGACAAGGAACAGGAAAGCGGCCTGTATTCGACCCTGCGCCTGCGTCCGACGGACGCGCTGTCGGTGATCCTCGGCGCGCGCCTGTCGTATTGGAAGCGCGACATCCGCAGCGATTATGTCAACGGCACGAACCTGTACGACGCCATGCGCGAAAACGGCAAGATCACGCCGTATGCGGGCCTCGTCTATGACCTGGGCCAGCACTGGTCGGCCTACGCCAGCTACACCAGCATCTTCACGCCGCAAAGCCAGCGCGACGTCAACAGCCGCTTCCTGGCGCCGCTGGAAGGCAAGAACTACGAAGTGGGCGCGAAGGGCGAATTCTTCGGCGGCAAGCTCACCACCAGCGCCGCCCTCTTCCAGCTGAAGCAGGAAAACCTGGCCGAAGCCGATCCGGGCAATGTCTGGATCATCGGCACGGGCGGCGGCTCCTACGCCTACCACACCGTCAAGGGCGCCACCACGCGCGGCTTCGAGGCGGAAGTATCGGGCCAGCTGCGTCCCGACTGGCAACTGACGGCCAGCTATGCTTACAGCCGCATCCGCAATGCCGCCGGCGCACGCATCCAGACCAACCAGCCGCAAAACATGGCCAAGCTGTGGACCACCTGGCGCCTGGCGCAAGGCCTGCCGGGTCTGGTGCTGGGCGGTGGCGTGAACTGGCAGAGCGATATCTACATGGATGACCGCGGACCGCATGGCGAACGCTTCACGCAGAAGGCCTATGCCGTGGCGGGCCTGATGGCGCAGTATCAGCTCAGTCCACAACTGCTGGCGACCCTGAACGTCAACAATGTCTTCGACAAGCAGTACTACTCGACGGGCATGGGTGGCTACTATGGCGATCCGCGCAACGCCATGCTGTCGCTGCGCTATCAGTTCTGAATCGCTTCACTGTTATTGAGCAGCGCCTCGATGCCCTCGGGCGCCATGGCGCGGCCGAGAAAATAGCCAAATGCCTCGTCGCACCCCATCTCGGCCAGCAGTTCCAGCTGCTCGCCGCTTTCCACGCCGCCGGCGATGGTGCGCAGTCCGAGCGTGCGCGCCATCGCCACGATGGCGCGCACCATGGCGCCGTCGCCGCCCGGCTTGCCCACGTCGTCGACGAAACACTTTTCGATCTTCACGGCATCCGTGGGGAAGCGTTTCAGGTAGTGCAGCGAAGCGTCGCCCGTGCCGAAATCGCTGACGGCAATCGCCATGCCCAGCTGGCGGAACTGGCGCAATATCAGCTCGCAGTTCTGGTTGCGGTCGATCAGGATGCCGGCGGCGATTTCCAGCTCGATGCAGTGGCCCGGCACGCCGGCCGCCTCCAGCGCGGCGGCGAAATTGCGCGCGATATCGCGCTGGTAGAACTGACGCGCCGACAGGCTGACGGACACCGTCAGCATCTGCCCCTGCGCGATCCAGCTGCGCGCCTGTTCCACCGCCGTGGCCATCACCCAGGCCCCCACCGGCAGGATCATGGCGCTTTCTTCCAGCACCGGCAAGAAATCGAGCGGCATCATCAGGCCCAGTTCCGGGTGCTTCCAGCGCAGCAGCGCCTTGACGCCCGTGATCGTGCGCGTCTTCAAGTCCATGCGCGGCTGGTAGAACAGGGCGAACTCGTTGCGTTCGAGCGCATGGCGCAGGGCCGTCTCGAGGATGGTGCGCGAATACGACTGTGTCTGCATGCGCGGCGCGTAGCGCAGGCAGGTGCCAGGCGCGTGGCGCTTGGCCGAGTACATGGCCAGGTCGGCCTTTTCGATCAGCGCATTGACGTCGTCGTCGTCCGGGTACAGGGCCACGCCCACGCTGGCCGCCACCGACAGGCTGTATTCGCCGATGACGAAGGGGGCGGCGATGGCGCCGACGATTTTCTCGGCCACCCGCTCCGCATCGTGCGCCGTGCGCAATTCCGTCAGCAGGATGATGAATTCGTCGCCGCCCTGGCGCGCCACCGTGTCGACCTTGCGCACGCACTGCTGCACCCGGCGCGCGAACTCCGTCAGCACCTGGTCGCCCACGTCGTGCCCCAGGCTGTCGTTGATGGATTTGAAGCGGTCGATGTCGACGAACAGTACGGCCAGCAAAGCCTGGTGGCGGCGCGCGTAGGCGATGCCGTGCTCGAAGCGGATCTGGAAATGCAGGCGGTTCGGCAGCCCCGTCAAGCCGTCGTGGTGGGCGATGAATTCCAGCTGCTGCTCGGCGCGCCGGCGCGCCGACACATCGTGCAGCAGCAGCACCGCGCCGTCCTGCGCCAGCGGCGCGCAGCTGTACTGCACGTCGATGCGCTTGCCATCGAGATGGCGCAGCAGCACGGCGCCGCGCACCACCTCCAGCACTTCCTGGCGCGCCACGCAGTCGCGCACCTGGCGCGCCGCATCGATGGGCGTACCGTCATGGAACAGCGGCAGCAGCTGCGTCACGGGCTGGCCCAGGCCATCGTCGCCCAGCCGCTCGCCCATGGCGCTGGCACGGGGATTCAGGTAGCGCACCACGCCATCGCGGTCGGTGCCGATGACGGCCGCCGGCAACGCATGCAGCAGCGCCAGCGCATCGGCCATACGCTGCGCCTGCGCCGCCTGCAGCACCACGCCCGTCGCATGGCGAAGGCGCCACGTGCGCGCCGCCTGCCACTGGCAGGCCAGCAGCAAGCTCAGCATCACGGCCAGGGTCAGGCACAGCGCCAGCAGCAGCACCGTCATGCGTCACCCGGCAGGCGGAAAGTGAGAAACATGGTTTTCCTTTGCAACGCGCGCCATGCGGCCGGGCGCAGATACATGCGGAAAGGAAATAGTATAAGAATTTCGGCACGATATTTGCCTGATCGGGCGCCGCTTGACTGGTGTCAATCACGGCGAGGCGTGCTCACTGTTGCAATCCTCCCACAGATAATCTCACCAATTATTGCAACAATTGCTGCGTCGCACTAAAATGAGAATGATTCTCATTCCTGAGAGTCAACTCCATTCATCTGAGTTCCTGCGCCCAGGCCAGGACAGCAGCGGCATGGCCAGGCAAGCCAGGCGCAACACTCCCCCAGCGACGCATATTTTGAAACAGGCATCCGCCTGCTTCATCCACCACAGCATCGCGACACCGGGAGTAGTCAATGACAATACACAGCGCGCAGCGCAAGGCCGCCGCGTTGGCGCCGACCCTCATGGCCGCGGCCATTCTCGGCACCCTGGGTGCACCAGCCCATGGCCAGGCGCAGCAACAGGAACAGAATCTGCCCGAGGTGCGCGTCAACGCGCAGGCCACCTCCGCCACCACCGAAGGCAGCGGCTCCTACACCAGCGGCAGCATGAACGCGGCCACACGCCTGAACCTGTCCGTGCGCGAGACGCCACAATCGGTCAGCGTCGTCACACGCCAGCAAATGGACGACATGAATATCCGCTCGGTCGAGGACATCGCCAATATCACGCCGGGTCTGAGCCTGAACAAAGGCGCCACCGAGCGCGCCAGCTTTTATTCGCGCGGTTTCTCGATCAGCAATTTCACGGAAGACGGCCTGACCATGTCGGCCGACGGCGACACCCTGGGTTTCGCCACCCTGGCCATGTACGACCGGGTCGAAATCCTGCGCGGCGCGGCCGGCATGCTCAATGGCGTGGGCAACCCGTCGGGCACGATGAATTTTGTACGCAAACGCCCTACGGCGGAGAACGAGGTGTCGCTCACGGGCAGCATCGGCCGCTACAACGACTACCGCGGCGAAGTCGATGCGCGCGGCGCGCTGAACCAGGCGGGCAGCTTGCGCGGGCGCGCCGTGGCCGCCTACCAGGATAGCGACACGTTCATCTCGAACTACCGCCACAAGCGCGCCCTGCTCTACGCCACCGCCGATGCCGATCTGTCGCGCGACACGACCCTGAGCGTGGGCTTCCACGTCAACGACGAGCGCAATCCCGGCTCCACGTGGTACGGCTTGCCAACGGCGCTCGATGGCAGTTTCCTGCCGCTCGACCGCTCGGCCAGCAACGCGCCCGACTGGACCTTCTGGAACAAGAAAAACACGCGCCTGTTCGCCGAACTCGAACACCGGCTGGGCAACGGCTGGAAGGTAAAACTGGCGGCGCAGGCGCTGCAGGACGAACTCGACTCCGTCGTCACGGGCATCGCCCGCGTGCCGAAGACGAATCTGTTCCGCCTCAGCGCGGCCAACGCCTTTGTCTACGACCGCCAGCAGCGCATTGTCGATGCGCAGGCAGCCGGCCCTTTCAGCCTGCTGGGCCGCCGCCATGAAATCGTCTTCGGCGCCAACTACCGCACGCGCGATACCGAGGACAAGGGCTACAAGTCGGTACCCGACTACAGCTACACCTTCAACCCCGTGCGCTGGGATACGGGCGCGCCCGTGAAACCCGCGATCGGCACGTTCTATTATGGCCAGGACAGCAAGACGAAACAGACGGGCGTCTACACGACGGCCCGCTTCAGCCTGGCCGATCCGCTGGCCCTGCTGGTGGGCGGCCGCATCGACTGGTACGACTACCACGCCGTCAACACGTTTACGGGCGCCCGCTCCGGCTACAAGGTGAGCCGGGAAGTCACGCCATATGCGGGCCTGGTGTACGACATCGACGCCCACCATTCGCTGTACGGCAGCTGGACCAGCATCTTCAATCCGCAAAGCGCCGTCGACAGGAATGGCGTGCTGCTCGATCCCGTCACGGGCATCAACATGGAGGCGGGCGTGAAGGGCGAATACTTCGGCGGCGCGCTGAACGCCTCGGCGGCCGTGTTCCGCATCGTGCAAAAGAACCTGGCGACAGCGCTGCCACTGACGCAGTGCGGTCCCGGCTTGCTGTCATGCTCCGAGGCGGCCGGTGAAGTACGCAGCGATGGGTTTGAACTGAGCGTGTCCGGCGCGTTGACGCCGCGCTGGCAGGTGAGCGCGGGCTTTACCTACAACACGGCCGAATACGCCAAGGCGCAAGGCAGCAATGCCGTCGGCGCGCGCTATGCGGCCGAGCGCCCCAGCCGCCTGCTGCGCCTGTCCACCAGCTATCGCCTGTCCGATGCGTGGCGCGTCGGCGGCGCGCTGCGGGCGCAGAACCAGATCTACAAGACCAACAGCGCCATCCGCCAGGGCGGCTACGCGGTGGCCGACCTGAACGCGGGCTGGCAAGTGAACCGCCAGCTCGACGTGCGCCTGAGCGTGACCAACGTCTTCGACCGCAACTACTACCAGGCCATCAGCAGCATCGACAGCGGCAATGCATTCGGCGATCCGCGCAGCGCCGTGCTGACGGCGAAGTACACGTTTTAAGCCAGCGCCAGCCGGCCCGGCTTCAGTTCCGGCGCCGACGCCTGCGCCGCATGCAGCTTGAAGATGCTGACGGCGTCGGCCAGGCTGGCCGCCTGCTGCTGCAGCGCATCCGCGGCGGCGGCGGCCTGCTCCACCAGGGCCGCGTTCTGCTGCGTCACGCCATCCATCTGGCTGATGGCGATGCTGATCTGCTCGATGCCGTCACGCTGCTCCACGCTGGCCACGGCGATCTCGCCGATGATGGCGTTGACGCGCTGCACGCTGCTCACCACGTCATCCATCGTGCGCCCCGCCTGGCCGGCCAGCACGCTGCCCTCTTCCACCGTACGCACGGATTCGCCGATCAATTGCTTGATTTCCATGGCTGCCGCAGCCGAGCGGTGCGCCAGGCTGCGCACTTCGGTGGCCACGACGGCAAAACCGCGTCCCTGCTCGCCCGCGCGCGCCGCTTCCACGGCCGCATTCAGGGCCAGGATATTCGTCTGGAAGGCGATGCCGTCGATGACGGCAATGATGTCGACGATGCGCTTCGACGAGGCATTGATATGGCTCATGGTCTGCACCACCTGCGCCACGGCAGCGCCACCGCGCTGCGCCACGTCGGACGCGCCGCCGGCCAGCCGGCGCGCCTGGTCCGCGTTGTCGTTATTCTGCCGCACGGTGGACGTCAGCTCGATCATCGAGGCGGCCGTTTCTTCCAGCGAGCTGGCCTGCTCTTCCGTGCGCGAAGACAGGTCCATGTTGCCGCTGGCAATTTCACCGGACGCCGTGGCGATGGCGTCCGTGCCGGCGCGCACCCGTCCCACGATGGCGGCCAGGTTGCCGCTCATCGCTTTTAAAGCGCGCAGCAGGTCGCCGATTTCATCGCGGCTGCTGTCGGCCACCACGGCGCGCAAATCGCCGGCCGCCACCTGCTGGGCGATGCCGACGGCCGCGCCCAGCGGCACGGTGATGCTGCGGATCAGCCACCACACGGTGATTGACCCCACGACCAGGGTTACCAGCACGGTGGCCAGCATGGCGATGCTGGCGCTGCGGTGCGCGGCGCCGTCCTGCTCCTTCATCTGCGCCATCAAGCTGTGCGACTGCTTGCCGATGCCCGCGACGATGGCGTCGATCTGGCGCGTCGGTTCGCGGTCCATGCCCTTGACCAGCGCATCGACGGTCTGGGCGCTGTCGGCGCGCGCGCCATCATACTTTTGCAGCGCCGCCAGGTAACTCACGCCCAGCGCGTCGTGCGCCTGCAGCGCCTGCTCCACGGGCGCCGTGTCGAGCTTCAGCGCCCCCATCATCGCTTGCAGGCTTTTCAATTCCTTGCGCGTCTGTGCGCCACTGGTGACGAAGGCCTCGCGGTAGCGCTGGAAGGCGGCCGCATCGCCGCCGCGCAGCAGGATGTTTTTCCACTCCTGCACCTGGATCTTGAATTCCACCTGCGCGCTGCGTGCAGCGTCCACCGCTTCCGTCAAGGCCACGGCGCGCTGCATGGCGTCCGCGCTGCGCGCGCTGGCCGCGTCGAGCGCGCTCCAGCCGCGCACGCCGACGAACACCAGCGCAAGAAAGAAGAAGGCGCCCAACAGACCCAGGCGGACGGAGATTTTCAGATTCGCGAGTTGCATGTATTTCTCCCTGCGGCAAGAACAAGATGGCAACAAAGGCGCCGCCAAATCTATCCAATTCTCACCAAATAAAGAAATCATGCGGCGCGCCCCGTGAAAAACCAAGCTGCGCTTTCGCTAAAGAAACACTTTCAACATAGAAACAACAAATTACACGGGAAGATTGACTGTCTGGCCATATTGCCGCGCCAGCAGCATGGTCAGGCAGGCAATCTTGCCGGCGGTGTCAGCGCGCCGCCGCGGCCGCTCCCGCGAACTCTTCGCGCAGCAACGGATACAAACGCCGGTAGCGCGCCAGCCTCTCGTCCAGCACGGCGGATGCTTGCGGCGCGACCGTTTCCTGCACCGGCGGGCGCATGCACACCTGCGCGGGCGGCAAGCCCGTCACCGCCATCTGCGCCAGGCGCGCCGCGCCCATGGTGCCGCCGGCCACGCCATGGTCGTGGCGCAGCACGTGCAAACCCGACGCATTCGCGCACAACTGGGCCCAGAAGCGGCTGCGCGAACCGCCGCCCACGAACGAAGCTTCTTCCAGCCGCGTGCCGGCACTGCGCAGGGCCGCATTGCCGTCGGCCATGGCAAAGGCCACGCCTTCCATCACGCTGTAGGCCAGCTCGGCACGCCCGTGTTCCGTCGACAAGCCGAAAAACACGCCGCGCGCGGAAGCGTCGTTATGCGGCGTGCGTTCGCCGCTTAAATACGGCAGGAAGATGGGCGCCGTGCGCGCCTCCACGCTTTCGGCCAGGCTTGCCAACTCGCCGATGTCGCTCGACTGCGTCAGCCGCACCACCCAACTGAGGCTGGACGCGGCGCTGAGGATCACGCTCATCTGGTGCCAGCGCTCGGGCAGGCAATGGCAGAAGGCGTGCACGCCCTGGCCTGGATTGGGCGCGAAGCCATCGCTGCCGGCGCACAGCACGCCGGACGTCCCCAGCGACAGCAGGCCGGCGCCCGGCTCCACCACGCCCAGGCCCACGGCGGCCGCCGCATTGTCTCCCGCGCCGCCGGCCAGCAGCACCGTGTGCGCGATGCCCCATTCCTGGCACAGGGAGGATCGCACCTGCGCGGCGGCGGCGCTGCCTTCGACCAGGCGCGGCATGTGCTCGCGCGTCAAACCCGTGGCGGCAAGCATGCGCTCGGACCAGTCGCGTTTGGCCACGTCCAGCCACAGGGTGCCGGAAGCGTCGGACATGTCGGAGACATATTCACCCGTCAGGCGCAGCGCCACGTAATCCTTGGGCAGCAAGACCTTGGCCGTGGCGCGAAACAGCGAGGGTTCGTACTTTTGCAGCCACAGCAACTTGGGCGCCGTGAAACCGGGCATGGCCTGGTTGCCCGTAATGGCGCGCGACTCGGGCACCAGCGCCTCGAGCTCGACGCATTCGGAAAACGCGCGCGTATCGTTCCACAGGATGGCCGCGCGCAGCACGTGCTGCTGCTTGTCGAGCAGGGTGGCGCCATGCATCTGGCCCGACAGCGCGATACCGCGCAAGCCGGAAAACGCCACCGGCTGCGCGCTGCGGATGGCGGCGATGACGTCCAGGGTGGCGTGCCACCAGTCTTCGGGATTCTGTTCCGACCAGCCGGGATGGGGACTGGAGACGCACAGGGTCACGCCGGCGCTGGCAAGAATGGTTTGGGCGTCATCGGTGAGGATGGCCTTGACTTCGGAAGTGCCGATATCGATACCGAGATAAGTCATTTGATTCCAAAAGAAAGTTAAGAATGGCCATCGCCGGATGGCTCGGGCATGTTCATCAGCAGGCAGGAGCGGAATTTCGACGGCGACATCTGCTTGTGCGCCAAAAACTGGCGATTGAAATTGGAAAGATTATTGAATCCCGTGCGGTAGCAGATATCGGTGACCTTCATGTCCGTGTTCATCAGCAGCTCGCAGGCCAGCGCGATGCGCTCCTGGTTCACGTATTGAATGAAGGACGTGCCCGTATGCTTGCGGAAGAAACGCGTGAACTTGAGCGTATTCATCTCCGCCACGTCGGCCACGTCCTGCTCGCAAAAATCGAGCGTGATGTTCTGCTTGATATAGGCCAGCACCAGATTGATGGTCGACGACATGTAGCGGCCCGCCTGCGCCAGGTAAGTGACGCTGGCCAGCGGGCGCCGCTCGCGGCAGTCGCACAGCTCGCCGAACAGGCGCGTAAACAGTTCGACCCGGCGCAAGCCCTGCGCCGTCGTCAATTCCTTCATCAGCGGCACCAGGCGCAGGCCCAGCGCATCGGGAAATTGCAAGCCCCTGCCAGCCTCGCCCAGCAGGGCTTTCAGGGGAGCCATTTCCGGGAACAGCAGCGCGCAACGTTCGATGAAATCGCTGGAAAACTGCAGCACCAGGTCGCGCTCGGGCAAGACCACACCTTCCGGCAGTTCGCTGACCCAGTTATGCGGCAGGTTTGGCCCTGTCAAGATCAGATTGCCCGCCCCGTAACTGCCGATATGGTCGCCGATAAAAAATTTGCCGCTCGATGTAATGATGAAATGCAGTTCGTACTCGGGATGAAAATGCCATTTCGCCACGGTGTGCGGAAAGCCGTGCGCCCAGGCACGAAACGATTCGTGGATCGGTTTGTGGATCAGTTCCAGGTCAGGCGTCACGGCAGTTCCCTTGCACGGTCTCGGTCACCCTATTCTAACCACTTACTTGACCACTGAGCGCCATGGCCAGCCCGCTATCGGCGTCGAACAAATGCATGTGTTCCTCGTCGAAGGCCAGCGCCAGGGGCTGGCCCACCTGCGCCGTGCTGTTGGCCGCATTCGCCGGCAGCAGGGCCGACAGGCTCAAGGCACCGCACTGAAAGCTGATCAGCGCTTCGGCGCCCAGCAGCTCGACCAGGTCGACCACGCACGCCAGGCCATGCGTGCCTGTCTGCTCCTGCGACAGCGCCGCGCGCAAGTGGTTAGGCCGCAGGCCGAAGACCGCGCGCGTACCCGCCTGCAGCGGGGCAAAGCGGGGCGATATCAATGGCCAGCGGTAGCCGGCGCATACGAGCACCGTTTGCCCCCCCTCCTTCTCGACGACGCCGTCGATGAAGTTCATGGCAGGGGTGCCGATGAAGCCGGCTGCGAACAGGGTGCGCGGATGGTTGTACAGTTCCGCCGGCGTGCCGATCTGCTCGATATGCCCGCCCTTCATCAGCACCACCCGGTCGGCCAAGGTCATCGCCTCGAGCTGGTCGTGCGTGACGTACAGGGTGGTGGTGCGCAGGCGGCGGTGCAGGCGCTTGATGTCGGCGCGCAGCTGCGCGCGCAGCTTGGCGTCCAGGTTCGACAGCGGTTCGTCGAACAGGAATACTTGCGGCGTCTTGATCATGGCGCGTGCAATCGCCGTGCGCTGCTGCTGGCCGCCCGACATGGCGCGCGGCTTGCGCTCGAGCAGGCTGTCCAGGCTGAGGATGGCCGCCACCTCACGCACGCGCCGCTCGATTTCGTCGTTCGGCACCTTCAGGCGGCGCAGGCCGAAGGCGATATTGTCGTATACCGTCATGTGCGGGTACAGCGCGTAGTTCTGGAACACCATCGCCACGTTGCGCGCGCGCGGCGGCAAATCGTTGACGATGGCGCCGCCGATGTACAGCTCACCGCCGCTGATGTCTTCCAGTCCCGCGATCATGCGCAGCAGGGTCGACTTGCCGCAGCCCGATGGCCCCAGCAGGACGATGAATTCGCCGTCATCGATTTCCAGATCGAACGGCTGCAGCACGGCCGTCTTCTCGTCATACGTCTTGTGCAGCTGCCTGCAGGCGATATTTGCCATGATTAGTCTCCTGCCAGTTCAATTTGTATCTTGACGTCGCGCGGATGGCCCTGAGCCGCTTCCTCGAACGCCTGTACGCCGTCGGCAAAGCCGAAGGTGCGCGAAATGAAGGGCTTGACGTCGATCTTGCCGGAGGCTAGCAAAGCGATGGCGCGCGGGAAGATGTTCGCGTAGCGGAACACCGACTCGATGCGCACTTCCTTGGCCTGGATGGCAACGATATCGAAAGGGACGTTCTCGGGCGGCATGCCGACCAGCACCAGGCAGCCGTTCGGACACAGCAAGTCGATGATGTTGTCATAGGCGCGCATGCTGCCGCTGGCCTCGAAAACGATGTCGGCGCCCCAGCCATCGGTGGCCTCGCGCACCGTGTCGGCCAGGCTGGCCTGGCGCACGTCGACCGTGGTCACAGCGGGGTTATCGGCGAACAGGGCCAGTTTTTCCGGCACCAGGTCGGCCAGGATCACACGCGAGCAGCCGCCCGCCAGCGCGGCCAGCGCATTCATGGCGCCGATGGTGCCGGCGCCGATAACCACGGCCACGTCGCCCGGCTTGATGGCCGCCTTCTTGGCCGCCTGCAAGCCGATGGCCAGCGGTTCGACGATGGCGCCTTCGCCAAAGCTGACCTTATCGGGCAGCTTGAAGGTAAATGCGGCCGGATGCACGACGTACGGCGTGAGGCAGCCGTGGATGGGCGGCGTGGCCCAAAAGCGCACGCCCGGATCGAGGTTGTACAGGCCGCGCATGGTGGCGGGCGAATCGAACTGCGGCACGCCCGGCTCCATGCAGACCCTGTCGCCCACTTTCAGGTGCGTCACTTCTGCGCCCACTTCGGCCACCACGCCGGAAGCTTCGTGACCGAGCACCATCGGCGCTTCAACGGCGAAGGGGCCGATCTTGCCATGTTTAAAATAGTGCACATCGCTGCCGCAGATGCCCACCGTGTGGATCTTGATTTTCACGTCGCGCGGGCCGACGACAAGCGGCACGTCGATGTCGCGCAAGGTGATTTTTTCCGCCTGTTCCAGTACGAGTGCTTGCATGATGAATTCCTTTTATTTGTGTTTGAGCATGGAGTTGAGCAGCCGTCCCAGGATGCCGACGAACAGCAGCGGCGGCAGCGCCAGCAGCACGGTGGAGGCGTTCACCACGCCCCACGGCACTTCCTGGCCCATCGAGGTAAAGGCCGACGCCACTACGGGCAGGGTCATGCTTTTCGACGAGGTGAGCGCCAGCGCGATCATCAGTTCATTCCAGACCAGCACGAAGCTGAAGACGATGCCGCCCATCAGGGTCTTCGAGGCCACCGGCAGTGCCACGTGCCAGAACACCTGGTAGGGGCCGTAGCCGTCCAGCGCGGCCGCTTCCTCGATCTCTTTCGGGATGCGGGCAAAAGCGGGTATCGACAGCCAGATGATGGTCGACAGGGTCACCAGCAGATACGTCACCACCATCGACAGGCGCGAGTCGTACAGGCCCAGGTCGATCCAGATCGAGATCAGGGGAATGGCCACGGCCACCGGCGGCAGGAAGCGCAAGGACAGCAAGAAGAACTGGATATCCTTCTTGGCCGGGATCGGATAGCGGGCGATCGCATACGCGGCCGGCACGCCCAGAACGGCGCCGGCAAGCACGGCCACGCCGACGATGGCCACGCTGTTGCCCAGGCCCGTCAGCACTTCCGGGCTGGCCAGCACCTGCTGGTAATTGGCCAGGGTCGGGCTGAAGAAAAAGCGCGGCACGGGCGTGACGATATCCATCAACTCCTTGAAGGAATTGAGCACGGCCCACAGGATGGGGAACAGCGCCACCAGCACGATGAGAGTCGTAATGGCGGTAGTGGTGACGGCGCCAACGCCGCGCGTGACAGTCAGTTTTCGCATTTGGCGACCCGCTTCCAGAGTAAGGTGAAGATGACAGTCGTGGCGAGCATCATCAGCACGGCCATGCTGGACGCATACGACACCTTGCCCATCAGGCCGATGCCTTGCGCATACGCGTACATGTCCAGCGTTTCGGTGGAGATGCCGGGACCGCCCTTGGTCATCACGTAGATCAGGTCGAACGAGCGCAGCGACTCGACCATCTTGATGAACACGAGGCTCATGATGGGCACCTTCAGCATCGGCAGCGCAATATATGCATACACCTGGATCGTGCTGGCGTAGTCGAGGCGCGCCGCTTCCAGTGGCTCGGCAGGCAGGGTTTCCAGCAGCTTCAGGATGACGGCGCCAAAGAACAGGCCCCACTGCCAGATGTCGACCAGCGCCACCGCGTACAGGGCCGTGGCGGGATCGGACAGCAAGGCCGTGCCACCCAGGCCCACGCATTCGAGCAGCCAGTTGAGGATGCCCATCAGCGGCGAATACATGAACTTCCAGATGAAGGCGGCCGACACGCGCGGCAGCAGCACGGGTACGATCAGCAGCAGCGCGATGACATCGCGGGTACGTCCCTTGATTCTCTCGAACAGGAACACGGCCAGCAGCACGCCGACGATCAGCGAGCCGGCCACGGTCACCACCTCCCAGATGGCCGACACCTGCACGGCATTGACGAAGCGGCGGTCGCCGAACAGGCGGAGAAAATTGGCAAAGCCGACGTAGTCGCTGTCACTGTAGCGCAGCACGCGGTTTTGCAGGGCCAGGTTGATGGCGGCGATGCTGGGCACCAGGCCCAGTACCAGCAGGACCAGCAGCGGCAGCGTCAGGAAGACGGCCGGCAGCCAGGTGTGGCGTTTTTTACGGATAGTGTGTGGCATAGGAGAGACTCTCGCAACGGACTGTCAGGCACAGGGAAGCTGGCCACCGCCTTCGCGGGCGGCGGCTGAACGGCATGCGGCTTACTTTCTCTTGCTAGCCCGTTGCATCACTTCCGTCGCGTACTCGTTGGCCTCATCGAGCGCGCTCTGCACGTCGCCGCGCGTGCCCGTAAACACCTCCTCCAAAACCACGCCCAGGTTATCGCCTATGTCCGGCCATTCGGGGCTAGGCCAGATGGTGACGCGCGAGACCGGCGTGGTGTCCGTCAGGCCCGCCTGGATCTGCGGCTTGACATGCTTGCGGAAGTAGTCGCTGGCGATGGTGCTGCTGCGGTTGTAGTCGCTGAAGACGTTGTCCTTCAGGCGTGCCTGCTCCTGTTCCTTGCCCGTGGCCCAGGCGATGAACTTGCCGGCTGCCTGGCGCGTGCATTCATCCTTCGCGCCCGTGGCCGAGATGGCCAGGCCATGGCCGTAGGCGGCCGATGCCAGCGGCGCAGGCGGACGCACATAACCGACCTTGTCGACCACCGAGGATTTTTTCGGGTCTTCCATCCAGTCGGCAAATGGCGTCGACTCGATCATGAAGGCCACCTTGCCCGACCTGAATGCTTCAAGCGCATTGCTCCAGTCGTAGGTGGCGCCCCCGGGCGGCGAATACTTGAACAGTTCGCGGTACAGGGTCGTCGCCTTGACGGCCTGCGGCGAATTGAAGGTCGGTACGCCATCCTTTTCCCACTTGCCGCCGGCTGCCAGCATGAACGGCGCCCAGCGCCAGACATTCATGCCCGAGCCGCGCTGGCCCCGCGCCGCCCAGCCATACACGTTCGGCGGATTATTCAGCTTCTTGACGGCGGCGACCAGTTCGTCGAGCGTCTTCGGCACGGCGATGCCGGCCTTTTCCAGCAGGTCGCGGCGGTAGAATAGGAAGTCGCTGCCGCCAATCAGGGGCGCGAAGTACGCCACGCCCTTGTACGAGGCGACGGCGCGGCGGCCCGGCAGGAAGTCGTCATAGTCGGCGTCCTTGGGCAGGTATTTGAGCAGGGGAACGACCCAGCCGGCCGTGGCAAATTCGGCCACGTTGGCTTCGTCGATGTAATAGATCTGGTAGGAGCCGGCCTTGGTGGAAGCGTCGAGCCTGGCCTTCGAGCGGCGGTCGTTTTCGCCGAAATAGCTGATTTGTACCTTTGTGCCGTTTTTCTTTTCATACTCGGCCAGGGTCTTTTCCATCACGGTCAGGCCCAGGCTTTTTTGCGCCAGCACCTTGAGGACGGGCACCGAGCAGCTTTGCGCCGAGGCGTCGGCAAACCCGGCGGACATGAGGGCGCCCCATGCAACAGCAGTCATGATTTTCATAACACGTCTCCATTTTTATAGTCCGATGGTTTTCCACCGGTATGCCAACTATAAAAACAAAGACTGCGCACCACCACTACAAAAGACGCGGGTTTCTAAATACTTTTTTTCACTGATGTTTCACTTCGCCGATATGGGTTTGCCGCCTCAATCCTGGCGAAAATCCTTGCGATAGATATTCGTCTCCTTGCCCTCCGGCGGCAGGCGCGAGAAACGCTCGAAGCGCAACCCCAGCTTGTTGAGCAAATTGATCGACGTCTGGTTCTGCTGCGAAGTAATGCCGTACACGGTGGGCAGGCGCAGCACGTGCTGCGCATGGCGCATGACGGCGGCGGCCGCCTCGTAGGCATAGCCCTGGCCCCAGTAAGCGGGCAGCAGGGCGTAGCCGATGTCGGGACCGGGCAGGCTGGCGCGCAGTATCAGGCCGCAGATCCCCATGGCGACGCCGTCACTGCGACGTTCAACGATGCAGAAGGCATAGCCATGCTGGCGAAACTGCGCCATCGCTCCCGTCTCCAGGGCCGCGCGGGCCGCTTCCACGGTATGCAGGTTGCGCTGGCCGATATGGGCGATCCATGAGGGTTCGTTGACCAGCGCCAGGTAGAACGCCGCATCGTCGGGCGTGACGGTGCGCAGGCGCAAGCGGGGCGTCTCGATGACGGTGATCGGCTCTGTCATGGCGCCGCTCATGCCGGCCACTGCATCGGGTCGGTCAGCAACTGGTACATCACGTAGGCGTCGACATAGCCGAGCTGCGCGTGGCGGTAGGCCAGCGGCAGGGTGGCGACGACCGTAAAGCCCAGCTTTTTCCACAAGGTGACGGCGGCCAGGTTGGTGCTGACGACGAAGTTGAACTGCATCGCCACGAAGCCCGCGCGGCGCGCCTCCTCCATGCAGTGCACGCCCAGCAGGCGGCCCACGCCCACGCCCTGCGCGGCCGGATCGACCATGAACGAGGCATTGGCCACGTGCGATCCATGGCCCGGCTGGTTCGCCACCAGCTTGTACATGCCCAGCAGGCGCTCGCTGCCCATCACGGCGACAAAGCTTTGCACGCCGGGACCGAACCAGTAGGCGTGGCATTCTTCGCGCGTGGTATCGGCGGGGAAGGTATAGGTGTCGCCAGCGGCCACCAGGACCTGGAAGATGGCCCACATGGCGTCGAAATCGGCTTCGTTGGCCGGACGGATATCAATTTCTTTCAAGGCGATGCTCCCGATAACAAGTGATGGCAGATTGTATCAGCGCCCCAGGCGGAAATTGACCGTCTCGGGCCGGCCCGGCAGTTGCAAGCGGGCCCCGGCGCGCGGCGACTCGCTGACGACTTTCCCGCGCCGCAGCACCAGGCGCCGCGCCGCGCGCAGGCGCAGCGCTTCCACCGTGGAGCCGCAATCGAGGATCAGCAAGTCCGCATGGCAGCCAGGCGCGATGCCGTAGGCATCGAGGCCCAGGATGCGCGCCGGCGTTTCCGTCACCGCCAGGAAGCAGTCGTGCATGGCTTGCTGGCCCGTCATCTGCGCCACGTGCAAGCCCATGTGCGCCACTTCCAGCATGTCGCCCGAACCGAGGCTGTACCACGGGTCCATCACGCAGTCGTGGCCAAAGGCGACGGGGATGCCGGCGGCCAGCATTTCGGGCACGCGCGTCATGCCGCGCCGCTTCGGATACGTATCGTGACGCGCCTGCAGGGTGATGTTGATGAGGGGGTTGGCAATGGCCGCCACGCCCGCCTCGCGGATCAGGGGCAGCAGTTTGCTCACATAATAATTGTCCATCGAATGCATGGACGTCAGGTGCGAGCCCGTCACCCTGCCCTGCATGCCAAGGCGCTGGCTGTGGAAGGCCAGAGTTTCGATATGGCGCGACAGCGGGTCGTCCGACTCGTCGCAATGCATGTCGACCATCAGGCCACGTTCGCAGGCAAATTCGCACAGCAGCCGCACGGATTCCGCGCCATCCGCCATGGTGCGCTCGAAATGGGGGATGCCGCCGACGACGTCGACGCCCATGGCAATCGCGCGCTTCAGATTGTCGAAGGCGCCGGGACTGCGCAGGATGCCGTCCTGCGGGAACGCCACCAGCTGCAAATCGAGATACGGCGCCACCTGCCGCTTGACGTCGAGCAGCGCTTCGACGGCCAGCAGGCGCGGGTCGCAGATATCCACGTGCGAGCGGATGGCCAGCAAGCCGCGCGCCACGGCCCAGTCGCAATACTGCAGGGCGCGAGTCACCAGGGCGTCTTGCGTCAATTGCGGCTTCAGTTCGCCCCACAAGGCGATGCCTTCGAGCAAGGTGCCGGAGGCGTTCACGCGCGGCAAGCCATAGCTGAGCGTGGCGTCCATGTGGAAGTGGGCGTCGACGAACGGCGGCGTGACCAGGTCGCCAGCGGCGTCGATCTCTTGCGCGCCCATCACGGGCAAGGCGGGGCCGACGGCGGCGATGCGGCTGCCCTCGATGGCGATATCGATGGCGCGGCGCCCGTCGGGCAGGCTGGCATTGCGGATGACAAGGTCCATGCGGACACTCCTTCGGTTGACTACAGTATCTGGTGCTTCCAGCGCATTGCCATCTTCTCGCTCAAGGATGTTGCAGTGCACGAATAGACTCACTGGCAAAAGCGTAGCCATAAATTCGCTGACAACACCTTGCGCGCGCGCAAACTTCCCTCAAATGCTGCCAGGCGCATGAATGCTGGAAGTCCGCGGCAAGCACACGGCGCACGCCCTTGAGAAAATAGCTTTCAACTAACTCGAATCACCGCTAGAATATTCATATTGCGTTGCATCAAAATCTGTCCATGATCAGCTGTTCAGCACGCTACCCACTTTACAAAACGCGGCCAACTCTGGTTTTCGGGATTTTGCAGAGCGTTTTGCCAGCATTTTAATCCGTACAAAGGAGTAAATATGTTTCCGCTTCCAGAACAATTTTCCAGCGCCGCCAAGTCGCAACTGGAAAACCAGCTGCAAATCTTCAGCACCCTGACCAGTAAAGTCTTCGAAAGCGCCGAGAAAATCATCGCCCTGAACCTGAACGCAGGCAAGGCCGCCCTGTCACACACGGCAGAAACGGCGCAACACCTGTTGGTAACGCAGGACCCGCGCGACTTCTTCAGCTACAGCACCAGCCAGGCACAGCCGAACATCGAAAGCGTGCTGGCCTACAGCCGCCAGCTGTTCGGCATCGCCTCGAGCACCCAGGCGGAATTGCTGGCCTCGGCCAAGGCCCGCCTCGATGCGGCCGCGCCGGCCATCGCAACCGCCCCGGCAACGGTGAAGCCAGCACTGGCCGTGGTCGCACCTGCTGCTGCGCCCACCGTTGCACCTGCACCTGCAGCCGCCCCAGCGCCCGTGGCCGCCAAGCCGGCCGAAGTGCTCAAGCCAGCCGCCAAGGCAGCGCCCGCGCCCGCCCCCGTTGCCGCACCCGTAGCCAAGCCAGTGGCAGCACCGGCCAAGGTTGCCGAGAAGATCGCCGACAAGCCCGCCGTGAAAGCGGTCGAAGCCAAGCCGGCAGCCAAGCCGGAAGCGGCCAAGCCAGCACCGGCACCCGCCGCCGCGCCAGCGAAAGTGGCCGCGCCAGCACCGGCCAAGCCGGCCGCAAAACCATTTCCTTCGAGCAAACCAGTCGCCAAGCCGGCCAGCACCGCCGGCAAGACCGTGGCCAAGGTTGCAGTGAAGCACACCCCTGCGCCAGCCGCCAAGCCGGCAGCCAAGGCAGCCCCAAAAGGCACGCCATCGAAACAGCTCGACATGCTGGGCGGCGGCAAAGGCAGCGGCCGCAAGTAAGCCTCGCACACGGCACTGACGCAGAAAAACAACGGGCTACGGCCCGTTTTTTGCGTGTCCGTCCACAGCGCACTTTTCTACCTTGTTGTATCCTACGCGTACTTTCCGTCCGCGTGCCCGTCCTTCCGCCCCGCGACACCCCATTATTCAAAACAAAAGGTAACCATGAGTTTATCGAGGCTCATCGCCGGCTTCGTGCGTCAGCATTGGCCGGCGTATGCCGCCGCTGCCGTCATGCTGACAGGCGTGGCAACACTGACCGTCTGGATCCCGCGCCGCGTGGGCGCCATCATCGATGCACTGGCCGCGCACCGCATGACGGCTGCCGAACTGTGGCTTGAGCTGCTGACCCTGCTCGCCGTCGGCGTCGTCATCTACTTCCTGCGCGTGGGCTGGCGCATCACCCTGTTCAAGGCCGCCTACCAGCTT
Organism: Janthinobacterium salmonicoloratum; assembly: GCF_051380845.1. Classification (NCBI taxonomy): domain Bacteria; kingdom Pseudomonadati; phylum Pseudomonadota; class Betaproteobacteria; order Burkholderiales; family Oxalobacteraceae; genus Janthinobacterium; species Janthinobacterium salmonicoloratum. The sequence goes on from NZ_JBNYXV010000001.1 coordinate 2,033,676, forward strand.
GGCGTGATGCTGCGCACGCGCTTCTACACGCGCATGTCGCAGCAGGGCGCGTCGTTCTACCAGAACCAGCGCACGGGCGACCTGATGGCGCTGGCGACCAATGACATCGACGCCATCGAAATGGCCGCCGGCGAAGCCATGCTGGCAGGCTTCGACGGCACCTTGACGCTGCTGATGGTGCTGGGCATCATGCTGCTGGGCGTGGACTGGCGCCTGGCCTGCATCGCCCTCTTGCCCTTTCCGCTGATGGGACTGGCCTTCTGGCGCATTTCCAGCCATATCCATACGGCGTCGACGGATTCGCTGAAGCGCTTTTCCGCGCTGAACGACCATGTGCAGGAATCGCTGTCGGGCGTGCGCACCTTGCGCGCCCTGGGCCTGGAAGAGCGCAGCAGCGCCCAGTTTTCCACCCTGGCCGGCCACGCGGCCAACGCCAGCCTGACGGCACAGCGCTGGGAAGCGGCATACGAACCGGCCGTCGGCCTGACCCTGACGGCCGCCACGGCGCTGACCCTGGGCCTGGGCGGCTACCTCGTGTGGCAAGACCAGCTGACCATCGGCGCCTTGACGAGCTTTTCCATGTACCTGGGCCAGCTGATCTGGCCCATGTTCGCCGCCGGCTGGGTGCTCTCCCTGATCGAACGGGGCCGCGCCGCCTGGCAGCGATTGCAACCGATGCTCGACGCGCCGCTGGCCATTGACGACCATGGCAGCATCGCCACGCTCACGCCCGGCCCCCTGCAATTGCAGGATATCGGCTTTGCCTACGCGGGCCAGACGGCGCCCGCGCTGTCCGGCATTTCGCTGCGCTTGCTGCCGGGCCAGACCCTGGGTCTCGTCGGTCCCACGGGCAGCGGCAAGTCGACCCTGCTGCGCGTGCTGCTGCGCCAGGTCACGCCGCAGTCGGGCACGGCCACGTGGAATGGCCAGGCGCTCGACGCCTATACCCTGCATGCGCTGCGCGCCGCCATCAGCTGGGTGCCGCAGGAGTCCTTTTTATTCTCCGCCACCATCGCCGACAATATCGCCCTGGCCCGTCCCGGCGCCACGCGCGAGGAAGTGGAGCGGGCGGCGCAGCTGGCCGACATCCATGCCGACATCCTGCAATTCCCCGACGGCTATGCCACCCACGTGGGCGAGAAAGGCATCACCCTGTCCGGCGGCCAGCGCCAGCGCGTGGCGATCGCCCGCGCGCTGCTGGCCGACAACGGCTTGCTGCTGCTCGACGATGCCCTGTCCGCCGTCGACACGGGCACGGAAACGCGCATCCTGCAGCACCTGGAAGAATTGCGCGCGCGCCGCCCCGAGCGCAGCGCCATCATCGCCAGCCACCGCCTGAGCGCCGTCGTCAACGCGGACCTGATCCTGGTGCTGCGCGACGGCCACGTCACGGAAACGGGCAACCACGACGCGCTGATGCAGCGCGACGGCTGGTATGCCAGCCAGTGGCGCTATCAACAACTGGAGGCCAGCCTCGATGCCATCTAAGACAGTACAAGCAGATACAGCTCGCCAATCCGTACGCCGCCAGGCCGCGCAAGCCATCGGCCTGCTGCGCCGCGCCGCCGCGCCCGACCTGCGCCATTTATATTGGGCCACGTTCTGGCTGATCCTCGCCGCCGCCCTCGAAGTGACAGGGCCGATATTGGGCAAGGCCCTGATCGACCAGCATCTGCTGCCGCGCAACCTGGACTGGACGCGCATGTCCTTGCTGCTGGGCGGATGCCTGCTGACGGGCTGGGTCGCTTCCGGCCTGCGCTATTTGCAGCTGGTGCGCCTGTCCGGCCTGGCCATGCGCTCGGTGCAGCGCCTGCGCGAAACCGTGTACCAGCACGTGCTGCGCCTGCCCATGGCATTCTTTGACCGCGCCATCACGGGGCAACTGGTCAGCCGCGTCACCAACGACACGGAAGCGGTGAAATCGCTGTACGTGCAAGTGCTGTTCGTCATCCTCGATAGCTCCATCGTGCTGGTCGGCACCATGGCCGCCATGGCCTTTCTCGACTGGCGTTTGATGCTGATCGTGCTGGCCCTGCTGCCGGCCGTGCTGGTCATCGTCTTCCTGTACCAGCGCTGGAGCGCGCCGGCCGTCACGCGCGCGCGCGCCCTGCGCAGCGAAATCAATGGTCAGATCGCCGAATCGATAGGCGGCATGAGCGTGCTGCAGGCGAATAATGCGGAAAAGCGCTTCGGCGCGCGCTTCACGGGCATCAATCAGGACCACTACACGGCGCGCATGCAGGAATTGCGCGCCAACGCCTGGCTGCTGCGCCCCGCGCTCGACATGCTCAATATCGTGCTGCTGGCCGTCGTCATCTTCAGTTTCGGCCGGCGCGAGATGGGCGCCGTGGAAGTGGGCGTGCTGTATGCGTTCATCAGCTACATCGCGCGCGTGATCGAGCCGCTGATCCAGATCACCATGCAATTCAGCCAGTTGCAGCAGTCGGTGGTGGCGACGGCGCGCGTCTCGGCCCTGCTGGACGAAGCGCAGGCGCTCGAACACGCTCAGGGAAGGGACGCACCGGCCCTGCGGCATGCGAAAACGGACATCGATCTGCCCGCCGTCGACATCAAGAACCTGACCTTCGCCTACGTGGAAAACCAGCCCGTGCTGCACGAGCTGTCGCTGAGCATCCCGCAAGGCGCCTTCTTTGGCATCGTCGGCCACACGGGCAGCGGCAAATCGACCTTGCTGTCGCTGCTGCTGCGCTTTTACCCCGTCACGCAGGGCAGCATCGCCATCAATGGCGTCGCCCTCGACAGCATCGACAACGAGCACTTCCGCGCCGACGTGGGCCTGGTGCCGCAAGACCCCTTCCTGCTGGCCGCCTCGGCGCGCGAAAACATCGACATGGGCCGCGGCTACACGCAGCAGCAGATCGAGACGGCCGCACGCGCCGCGCATGCGCACGACTTCATCGCCGCACTGGAACACGGCTACGACACGCCGCTGGGCGAAGGCGGCTCGCGCCTGTCGTCGGGGCAGAAGCAACTGATCGCGATTGCCCGCGCGCTGGCCGGCCAGCCGCGCATTTTGCTGCTGGACGAAGCGACGTCGCGCATCGATAGCCAGACGGAGCAGATCGTGCAGCTGGCCCTCAACGAGTTGCGCGGCAAGGTCACCATCATCGCCATCGCCCACCGCCTGTCGACCATCCGCGAGGCCGACCGGATCATCGTGCTCAACCATGGCCGCATCACGGAAGCGGGCCCGCACGACGCCTTGATGCAGATCGAAGGCGGCCTGTACCAGCGCCTGTACCTGCTGCAGCAGCTGGCGCAGTAAAGAGGCCCTGTCAACGCCGGACGTGTGCACTTTCGCAAATTTCTGCGCCCCGCATGATATTTCTTGATTGCAACAGAATATAATCTGTTACAGACAGGTGGTCATTGCGGGAGCGGGACGTTGGCAGGCAGACAGAATCGGGCATCATGGCGAAAGGCGCATTGGCTGCTGGTATTGGCCTGCATGCTGCCGCCTGCCGCGCACGCCCAGGTCAGCAACCTCGAGCAGTATCTTGCCGCCGTGCGCGACGATGGCCGCTTCGTGCCCGCGCGCGCCCTGCAGCGCCTGCAAGAGGTGGAAACGCAGGCACGCAGCGCTCCCTTACCGGTACACGCGGAATTTCTTACCCAACTGAGCAACGCCCGCATGCGCCTGGGGCAGAACGATATCGCCATGCAGCTGGCCGAGGAACTGATCGCCTACGCCCGCCTGAACAAGAGCGACGTGGCGCTGGCGAAAGGCATGCTCAACAAGGCCTACATCACGTTCGCCAGGAACGAGCGCCGCGCCTCGCACCTGCTGGCCTTTGAAGCGGAACGCATCGCCAACCGCACGGACGACTTGCCCGTGCGCGTGCAGGCCACCATCAGCGCGGGCCAGTCGTGGGCCGAGGAAGGCAATTTCCCGTTTGCGCTGGCCAAGCTGCAGGCGGCCGTCGACCTGGCGCGCCAGAGCAAATCCCCCTCCAGCCTGGCCGCCGCCCTGAATGCCCTCACCCTGCTGTACACGCAGATGCGCGAATACGACAAGGGCTTCGAGGTGCTCGACGAATTGCTGGCCGTATCAGCCAGCCTGGCATCGCCGGGCCGCATGGCGCAGGCAAAGAATACGGAATACGGGCTGGCGCTCGACGCGCAACAGCCGCAACGGGGCCAGCGCGCCCTGCTGGCGGCCCTGGCACTGGAACGCCAGCTGGGCGCGCGCGGCATGGTGGCCGTCACCCTCGTTAATCTGTCGGACAGCTACCTGAAGGAAGGCGATTATGCGCGCGCCCTGCGCTTTGCGAATGAAGCCATCACGGCGGCGCGCCTGGTCAACAATGAACAGGTGGAGGCGACGGCGCGCCTGAACATCGGCCAGGCGCTGATCGGCCAGGGACGCTTGCAGGAAGGCAAGCAAAGCGTGGCCACGGGACTGGCCTACTACGAACGCACGGCCAACCAGCCGGAAATGCAGGCCGTGCTGCTGGAATACGGCATGGCGCTGGAAAAGGCGGGCGACCTGCGCGGCGCCGTCACGGCATATCACCGCGAGCGCGGCATTTCCAACCAGCTGTTCGAAAAGCAGCGGCAAAAGGCCGTGTACGAATTGCAGGAAAAGTATGAAGCGGAAAAGAAACAGCGCCAGATCGAGCTGCTGAGCCGCGAAAATCAGCTCAAGAGCACGGAAATCGACAACCGCCGCCTGCAGCAGCGCGTGTGGTGGTTGCTGGCGCTGGTACTGGCCATGGCGTCCGCCATCGTCGGCTTGCTGTACCGCAAGGTGCGCCATGCGAATGTGCAACTGAAGGTGAAAAACCAGGAACTCAAGCGCCAGAGCTCGCGCGACCCGCTGACGGCCCTGTACAACCGCCGCCATTTCCAAGAATTCATGCGCAGCCATGCGGGCAAGCCGCAACCGGCCTACGGCGGCGCCGATGTCGTGGGCGCACTGTTCCTGCTCGATGTCGACCATTTCAAGCACATCAACGACGCTTACGGCCATGCGGCAGGCGACCTGGTGCTGACGACGATCGCCGAAACCTTGCATGAGGTGTTGCGCGAAACGGACATGATCGTGCGCTGGGGCGGCGAGGAATTCCTCGCCTTCCTGCCTGCCGTCGCGCGCGATGGACTCGACGATATCGCGCGGCGCATCCTCAACGGCATGGCGGCACAGGTCATCCATTACCAGGGGCAGGCCATCAAGGTGCACGTGTCCGTGGGCTTTGCGCCCTATCCGCTGGCGCCGCTGGGACGGCCGCTCACGTGGGAACGCAGCGTCAACCTGATCGACATGGCGCTGTATCTGGCCAAGGCGCACGGGCGCAACCGGGCGTATGGCTTGCGCGGTTTTCAGCAAGTGGAAAAAACCACCCTGGAAGCGGTGGAGCAAGACCTGGAACGCGCGTGGCGCGATGGCTTTGTCGATTTGAGCGTGGTGCTGGGGGGAACGGACGGGAAGGATAGTGCAAGTACAGGGACAACGGCGCATGGCAGGCCGGCTGGCGCCAGCGATGGCGTGGCCGCAGCCGCCATCACCTGACGACAGCTGCGGGGACCGGGCCGGCAGAGGCCGGCCCTGGCGCTATTACTTGTGCGCGGCGTCCTGCATCTTTTCGCCGGCTTTTTCCACTTTCTTGCCGACGGCATCGGCCGCTTCGCTCATTTTCTTGTCAGCGTCAGAGGCGACCTGATCCATCTTGGCGCTCGTATCGGCAGCGGCCTGGCTCACGGCGGCGTCGGCTTTGGTCGCGGCGGCCTTGATGTCGGCTTCAGCCTTGGCAGCGGCCGCATCGATCTTCTGGCCCGCTTGTTCCGCAGGACCTGCGGCGACATCACTCTTCTTCTGGCAGGCAGCCAATGCCACGACCATCATCCCGGCGGCGCACACGGTCATCCAATTTTTGCTTACTTTCATGATATTCCCTTTCATTGTTATCAAAAGACACAGATCAGTTTGCAATATACACCTGCCTAAAATTTTCTAGCGTGCGCTAACGCACATAAGAACAGGCTTTTGTGGCGTAGTTGTAAGCAATGGTATCTTGATATTTTTCAACCATGTTTTCCCTGCGCCGTAGCGGGGGCCTGATAGCCATCCGTCAGCGTGCGCAGGAAGGCAATCACATCGGCGATCTGCCCATCGTTCAGGGCGGGAGCCTGGCCCGGCTGGCGGTCGAACGGCGCTTCCACGTTGACGTTCGCCACCAGGCCGGGCGGCAGGTCGTCGTATTTGCGCACCTTGCCGTTTTTATCTGTCGGATACCATTTTTGCGGCGCCGTATCGCGCTGCACGTAAAAACGCAGCACCTGCTCCAGGCTGTCAAAGCTGCCATTGTGGAAAAATACCTTGCGCAGGGCGACATTGCGCAGGGACGGCGTCTTGAAGCTGCCGCAGTACTCCTTGTGCTCTCTCAAGTCGCTGCGGTCCGGGCCACACAAGCCCATGTCGAAGAATGCCGGGTCCGCATTCGCCGGCAGCTTGCCGTTGCGCGGCACGCCGATATTGATCAAGCCGTAGTCCGTAAATTGCGGGAAGGCGCCGCCGGAAGTCACCTGGCTGATATGGCAGGACGCGCAATTGCCCTTGCGTTCATCGTTGAACAGGGCCAGGCCGCGCGCTTCCTGCGGCGTCAGGCTGGCCTGCTTGCGCAGCACGGCGTCGTACTTGCTCGTGTACGGATAGAAATCGGCAGGGCTTTCCTGGAACACTTCCAGCGACATCAGCGCCCAGCGCAAGGCCTGGCCCGGCTGCTCGAAGATATCCGCGCCATACGTCTGGCGAAACTGCGCCGCCAGCGGGCCGGCCTGCAATTTGGCGACGACGGCGGCCGCATCGCGGTTGCCCATCTCGCGTTTGGATAGCAACGGCGCCAGGGCCTGCTCATGGCCCGACTGGGCGCGGCCATCCCAGTTGCGCCCGCCCGTGGGACCGGCGTCGACGCTGTCGTCGCCATCGTCGTCGTGATAATGCTCGGTGAATGCGGGCGCGGTCTGGAGATAGCGCAGCGAGGGCGCCGCGCGCGTGCCCGCATCCTTCAATTCCGGGCCGCCCAGCTGCACCGCCAGCCCATTCGGCGGCCCATACGCGTGTTCGGGACTGTGGCAGCTGGCGCACGACATCTTCCCCGACACGGACAGGCTGGGCTCGAAAAACATGGCGCGGCCCATGGCCGTCATTGCCGCCACCGAAGGCTGGCGTTTCAGCGTGGGCGCGTAGGCCCCGGCCAAGTAGGCGGGCGCGGGCGCGGCCTGGGCGTCTTTCGGCGGCGCGGGCTGGCAGGCGGACAGCACGCAGATGGCCAGCAGCAGGGAGAGGTTCGTTTTCATCATGGGCTGGCAGCGTAGCAATGGCATATGACAGCTGCGTGACAAAACCCTGCAAAACCTAATGTATCAAGTCCGTACATTACGTCATGTAACAGGCGCTGACATGTCACAGAGCTGACATATTGCCTGCCTAGCATGCGACGTTTTCCACCCAGAAGGCTTGAACATGAAACCGCACGCCCGTCCCGTCTTACGTCCCCTGCCAATCTTGCTGTCGCTGGGCCTGGCCGCCTGCGGCAGCAACTACGCGATCACGCCCAGCACCACGGGCCAGGTGATCGGCAGCTACTATGAAAACGCCCAGGTGTGCCTGGAAAGCGCCAGCGCCAAACTGACGTGCGACAGCGCCTCCGCCGCCGTGCGCACGGCCGCCGACGGCAGCTACACGCTCGACGGCCAGGGCGCCGTGCTGGTGACCATCGGCACGGACGCCATCCGCCATGAAACCATCGGCGACGCGGGCACCAAGGTCACGCAAAAACTGCTGCTGCGCGCGCCCGCCGGGCACAGCGCCTTCGTCAGCGCCCTGTCGACGGAGCTGGCGCAAGTCATGGACGGCAACGGCGGCGACTTTACGGCCGCCAGCAGCAAGCTGGCCGCGCGCCTCGGCGTGTCCGAAGGGGGCCTGGCGTCCGACTTCAACAAGGCCAGCGGCGACGAGCAGGCGAAACTGAAGGCGGAAAACGCCAGCGTGACGGCCATGATCGCCAGCGCCAGCGCGCAGGCGGCGCCCGCCGATGCGCTGGCCGCCCTGAACGGCGCACTGGCGCTGAACAATATCCAGACCATCGTCGTCATCTACGCGGAAAACCGCGGCTTCGATAATCTGTACGGCCTGTTCCCGGGTGCGAACGGCGTGCCCGGCGTGAACCCCACGTCGACGTCCGCTTACGTGCCGCAGAAAGATTTCGACGGCAGCACCCTGCCCGTGCTGCCGCCCACCTGGGGCGGCATGACAGCAGCCGGCCAAAGCACCGTCATCACCCAGGCGCAGTCGGCCAACCTGCCGAACAAACCGTTCCAGATCGATGACGCCAGCAGCCCCCTGTACCTGCCGCAATCGGTGATCACGCGCGATCTCGTGCACCGCTTCTACAACAACCAGATGCAGATCAACGGCGGCGCCAACGACAAGTTCGCCGCGTATTCCGATGCGGGTGGCCTGTCCATGGGCTATTACGACGGCAGCAAGATGCAGCTGTGGGACATCGCCAAACAATATGCGCTGGCCGACAATCTGTTCATCGGCGCCTTCGGCGGCTCTTTCCTCACGCACCAGTACCTGATCTGCGCCTGCGCACCCACCTATCCGAATGCCGACACGTCGGTGGCCAAGGGCTCGATCGCGAAGATCGACGTCGACGCCAACGGCAACTTCCTGCGTCTGACGCCGTCCGCCACGGCGCCAGGCACGGTCCTGAACGGCGCGCCCGCCTATGCCAATGACGGCGCGCTGACGCCGGCCGACAGCACGGGCATGTTCTACGCCGTCAATACCATGCAGCCGCCATTCCAGCCCAGCAGCAACGCGCCCGCGTCCGGCGACAGCAGCAAGTTGTATGCGGACACGGGCAAGGCCAACACCCTGCCGCAGCAGACGCAGACGAATATCGGCGACCTGCTCTCTGGCAAAAACATCGACTGGGCCTGGTATGCGGGCGCCTGGAAGGATACGACGGCCCTGGCCACGGCCAGCGCGCGCGCCGGCAGCTTCCCGAATCCGCCGAACTTCCAGTTCCATCATCAGCCGTTCAATTACTTTGCCAACATGGACCCGGTGAAGGCGCCCGCCTACCGTGCTGCCCACCTGCGCGACTTCGACAGCCAGTTCCTGGCCGACGCGGGCGCCGGCAAGCTGCCGCCCGTGGCCTTCTACAAGCCGCAGGGCAACCTGAACCAGCATGCGGGCTACGCCAGCGTGGCCGATGGCGATGCACACATCGCCAGCGTCATCGCCCAACTGAAAAAGAGTCCGCAATGGAAGAACATGCTGGTCATCGTCACCTACGATGAAAACGGCGGCTTTTATGATCACGCCGCGCCGCCGAAGGGCGACCGCTGGGGCCCGGGCACGCGCGTGCCGGCCATCCTCGTCTCGCCATACGTGAAAAAAGGCTTGGTTGACCATACGCAATACGATTCGGCGTCCATCTTGCGCGCCATCACGCACCGCTTTGCGCTACCCGTGCTCGACGGCTTGAACACGCGCGACAAGGCGCTGGTGGCCAATGGCGGCAAGCCGATGGGCGACTTCAGCGCGGCGCTGGCGCTGGTGCCGCAAGAGTAAGCGTCGATTCAAACGGCAACGCGACGCCCGCCCGGCTTGGCCGCGGCGGGCGTTTTACCTGTTGGCGCCAGGCTATTGTCCCGGCGCCGCGTCCAGCAGGGAGCGTTCGAGCAGTTGCGACAGCGATGCGCGCAGCGCCTGCGTGCGCGCCGCCAGTTCCGGCCGCTTGTAGCGCTCGGCGGCGATCAGGCTGCTTTCCAGGCAAACCCGGTCGCCCCTGGCCAGGCAGGCGTCGGCAGTGTCGAGCTGGGCGCTGGCTTGCGCCACTTTCACCTTGGCGTCGAGCTCCAGGCTGTCGGGATCGTCGCCCCAGCGTTTCACGTAGATGGCCAGGCGCGTGGCGGCCAACTCCGGTTCGCCCGCATCGAGGGCTTGCTTGACGCTGCCTTGCAGCGTCGTCCACGCCTGTGCCCGCTGCTGTTGCCGGTCGCAGGCGGCGGCGGACTTGGTGATGCTCGCCTGCAAGCGTTTGATTTGCGCGGCGGGCGCCTTGGCACTTTTCAGCACGGCCAGCGCGCTGCGCGCTCCGTCCAGGTCGCACTGCGCCGCCAGCGCAGTGGCGGCCTCGACCTGTTCCGCCACGCTGGCCGGCTTGTCCGCGGGCTTGTTGAAGAACCAGATACCGGTCAGCACCACGGCCGCCGCGATCCACGTGCGCAAGCGCACGGGCGGACGCGGTGGCGGCACCGAGCCTCGGGCGGCCGGTTTCGCGGGCGGCGGCTTGGCTGGCGCAGGGGCCGCTGGCGCGACGGGCTTGGAAGCAGGATCAGGATCAGGAGCTGGCTTGGGCGCGGGTTGCGGTGCGGGAATGGGCGCAGGAATGGGGGCAGGAACAGGCGCAGCGACGGGCACCGGCGGCGGCATGCGCGGCACCGCAGGCGGCGCTGACACTTTCTCCAGAACAGGCGCTTGCGCCACCTGGCGCGCGCCGCAAAACGGGCAATGCACCACGCGCAGCGGCAAGATCCGGCCGCAAGCGGCGTTGATGCAAACGTCATTCACTGTTTCAAGCACATTCCAACCTTTTCCCGGGTGCGCCCGTTGCCCTGCGCACGTCTTGCTGGTTCATATCGTCATTCCTCTTGGCGAGCGCAGCGGCCAATGCTGTCGCCAGATCCCGGCTGCGCTGTTGCAATATTACCTTACGCGACAGCAAAAACGGCACGACGACCTGGCGCTTGGAGGGAAGACGACGCCAGGCCGGCCGATCGTCGAAGACAAGCAGCCCTGCCCGCTCCAGGCGCAGGCAAATATTATCGTGGTGTAGGGAGGGTACAGTCAGCCAGCACGGCGAGGCAAAGGAACAACACCCTGGCCAATCGTCCGCACGCCGCGAACGTCTGAAAAATGCCCAGGGCCAGGCGCCACGCCGAAGACAGTACGTTAGTACGGCAAGGCAAAGCAACAACGGTCCGCATGCCATGACCACCTGAAAAATGCCCAGGGCTAGGCGCCAAGCCGAAGACAGTACGTTAGTACGGCGAGGCACAGGCAACAACGCCCTGGACATTTTTCAGCAGAAATCAGACTTTGACGCTTTCGGCTTTGGCGATAACAGTGCGGGGAATAATCTCATTCTCGGGGCAAGTCTCCATCGCCTCCGAATACGTCAGCCAGCGTTTCAGGCTATCCATATGGCGGATGGTGATACCCTTGCCATTGATATAGCCGATCTGCTCGAAATTGGCGGGGCTGGTGGTCAGCTTCGATACGGTGGGGGCATTATCGATCAGGCGATCATAGGCCTTGCGCGCCTTGTGCTCCCACTTCGCCAGCGCGGGATCGTCGAAACGGTTGCTTTCAAAATACACGGTGACGGTACGGTCGTGGTTGGCAAAGCCGACGATGGCCGCGCCCCTGCGTATCGTCAACAGCACATCTTCCTTGACGCTTGCGATGGGCACAAGCAGGGCCGCGCGGCCATCCGCATCGGGCCGTTCCATCGGAATATCTTGTCCAATCACACTCATCGCATCACACTCGTCGAAGTCTATTCATTTCACCATCCTCATCAGGAAGGTGTCGTCCCGCATCACATTGCACGAGCCGCCATGCGTACACGCCGCATGCCACTCGTGTATCTGGCCTGTTTTACAAATAATACATTGCCATACGGCACTACACAAGATAATCGGCCTTCCCCGGCGGGGCTTGAGCATCCTTGCCACAGAAGCAAGCCTGAAACGGCGCGGTATCGACGACACGCCCGGCAACCGCCTTATAATGCCTGGTTTACCATACGCCAGACGAAATCCGCACCATGACGCTTCCCGAGAATGACACCAGCCGGCTCGACGCCATCAGCGCCGCCGCCACCGAAGTGGCCGCGCAAAACGTGGCCGACCTGCTGGCCATGGCCATCTGCCACCGCCCGGACGAACCGGCCCTGATCGTCTGCGACAAGCGCAGCTGGCTCAATGTCGTGCTGACGGAAGCGTATCGCCAGGCCTTGCCCGACGCCACCTTCATCGATTTCGACGAGGTCACGCCCGACGCCGTGCTGGCCGCGTTTGCCGAGCTGCCGGCCGGCAGCCTCGTCGTGCTGATCCAGTCAACCAGCTTCCGCCTGGAAGCGTTCCGCATCCGCATCGAGCTGTTCAAGCGGGGCTTGAAAGTGATCGAGCACGTGCATTTGTCGCGCATGCCCGGCGTGCAGGGACTGCACTACATCGCCTCGCTGGCCTACGACCCCGCCTACTATCGCGGCGTCGGCCATGCGCTGAAGGCGCGCATCGACCGCGCCCGCCACGGCATGGTCGACAGCGGCGGCGAGCAGCTGGTCTTTGCTTCTCCGTTCGAATCGGCCAAACTGAATATCGGCGACTACAGCAGCATGAACAATATCGGCGGCCAGTTCCCGCTGGGCGAAGTGTTTACGGAAGCGCAGGACCTGGAAGCGGTGAACGGGCGCGTGCGCATCTTCGTCTTTGGCGACACGCACTTCATGGTCAACCGCCCCGACACGCCAATCACCCTGATCATCGAAAAGGGCCGCGTGACGGGCACAGAGCACGCCACGCCCGAATTTTTGGCCATGCTGGAGATCATCCGCGCGCATGAGGGCGAAGTATGGGTACGCGAACTGGGCTTCGGCATGAACCGTGCCTTTTCGCGCGAACAGCTGGTCAACGACATCGGCACGTATGAACGCATGTGCGGCATCCATCTGTCGCTGGGCGCCAAGCACGGCGTGTACGCCAAGCCGCAATTCAAGCGCAAGGATGCGCGCTACCACGTCGATATCTTCGCCGTCACGGAAGCCGTTTATCTGGACGACGAGCGCGTGTATGCGGATGGCGCGTGGACGCTGGAACCCGTCGCTTTCAACTGAACCTCAGCTGAAAAACCCGGCAGCCTCCAGCTCGCGGTCCCACGGTGGCACGGGCTGGTATTCGGCCACCAGGAAATCGATCAGCGCGCGCACCTTGGGCGACGGCTGGCGGCTAGCCGGATACAGCGCGCTCAAGTGATTCAGCGGCAGGTCCCAGCCGGACAGCACGGGCAGCAGGCTGCCATTGAGCAGATTGCGCCAGGCGAGGAACGTGGTGCTGTAGACGATGCCGAGTCCCCGCTGCGCCGCCTGGTGCAGCACCAGCCCATTATTCGCAGTAAAACCCGCCTGCACGCGCACGCTCACCTCCTCGCGCTGTTCCCCTTCTCCCCGCTGGAAATGCCAGTTCGTGCCATCGGTCAGGTGGCTGAAATGCAGGCACTGATGCTTCAGCAGCTCTTGCGGCGTCTGCGGCACGCCCCATTGCGCCAGGTAGGCGGGACTGGCGCACAGCACGGCGCGGCACGGCGCCAGCGGGCGCATGGCCAGCGCGCTACTGTCCGGGATGCCGCCGACCCGTATCGTCAAATCAAAACCGTGGCGTATCGGGTCGAGCAGCGCATCGTCGACAAACAACTCGGCCTGCACCTGCGGGTGCAGCAGGCTGAATCGGGCGACGGCATCGGCCAGCCACACGCTGCCGAAACTCGATGGCGCCTGGATGCGCAGCGGCCCGGCGAGCTCCGCCCCCGCACCGGCCTGCGCCACGTGCGCCACCATGCGCGCCGCTTCCTGCGCCTGGCTGACGGTGGCCATGCATGGCGCCAGGTAGGCGCGGCCCGCATCCGTCAGGCTCACTTCGCGCGTGGAGCGGTGCAGCAGGCGCGCATGCAGGCGTTCTTCCAGTTGCATGATGGTCTTGCTGACCATGGCCCGCGTCAGGCCCAGGCGCTGGCCGGCCACAGTGAAGCTGCGCTGGCGCGCCACTTCGACAAAGATTTCCATCGCTTTTAATTGATCCATGTCAAAGATTGTCATCGCTTTGGCGACAATCTGTCAACCGTTGGGCGATTGTTTGCTGCCCTCGCCCATCCTACAATGGCACTTTCCATTGACCTCCGGAGCCGCCGCCATGCTGACAATCCTGCAACAAGAACAATACCAACGCGACGGCTACATCATCCTGCCCGATTTCAAGGGTGCGGACGAGATCGCCGCCTTGCGCGCGCGCGCCGAACAGATTGTCAACGAATTCGATCCCAGCGTCAGCCAGTCCATCTTCACCACGCGCGACCAGGCAAAAAACACCAACGACTATTTTCTCGCCTCCGACAACACCATCCGCTGCTTCTTCGAGGAAGAGGCGTTCGGCGCGGACGGCCAGTTGAAGCAGGCAAAATCGCTGTCGATCAACAAGATCGGCCACGCCATGCATGACCTGGACCCCGTCTTCCGCGCTTTTTCGGCCGACCCGAAGCTGGCCGAAGTGGCGCGCGACTTGGGCCTGGCGGATGCGCAAGTATGGCAATCGATGTACATTTTTAAACAGCCCGGCATCGGCGGCGAAGTGCGCTGGCACCAGGACGCCACATATTTCGAAACCACGCCGATCAGCGTGACCACCTTCTGGTTCGCGCTGGAAGACGCGACCCTGGAAAACGGCTGCCTGTGGGCGGAACCGGGCGGCCACCGCGGCCCGCTGCGCGAACGCTTCATCCGCAACGGCGACCAGGTGCGCGTGGAAAAACTCGACGCCATGCCCTGGCCCGACGACAGCACGGCCGTGCCACTGGAAGTCAAGGCGGGCGCCCTCGTCTGCTTCCACGGCTTGCTGCCCCATTACAGCGCGCCGAACCGCTCGCCCGTCTCGCGCCACGCCTATACCTTGCACGCCACCGATGGCCAGACGGAATACGCGGCCCACAACTGGATACAGCGCGACGCAACGTTCCCCGTGCGGGGCTTCGTCTGATGCGCATCGACGTCTTTGCCGCCCACTGGGGCAATAACGAGCTGCCGCCCGACGTCTTCATCGATAGGGTAGCGGCGGCCGGCTTCGACGGCATCGAGATGTCGCTGCCGCTGGACGCCGCCCTGCGCGAGGAGTGGACGGACCGCATCGCCAAGGCGGGACTGCAACTGATCGCCGCGCAGTGGGAAACCGTCTTCCACAGCGACTTCGAACTGCACCGCGCCGCCTTGGCCGAACTGCTGGAAAACGCCTGCCTGGCACGCCCCGTGCTGGTCAACACGCACACGGGCAAGGATTACTACAGCCAGGCGCAAAACGCAGAGCTGCTCGACCTGGCCGCCGCCATCTCGGCAAAGCACGGCGTGCCCATCGTGCATGAAATCCACCGCAGCCGCTTCAGCGGCCACCCGATGCTGCTGCTGCCCTATTTGATGCAGTACCCGGATTTGCCATTGACGGCCGACCTATCGCACTGGTGCTGCGCCTGCGAATCCCTGCTGGAAGACCAGCCGCAGACCCTGGCGCAAGTGCTGCCGCTGGTGCGCCACGTGCATGCGCGCGTGGGCCATGCACAAGGCCCGCAGGTAGCCGACTTCCGCGCGCCGGAAGCGAAGGCCGCGCTCGACGCCCACCTGGCGTGGTGGGACGCCATCGTCGCGCTGCGCCGCGCGGCCGGCGCCGAGCGCATGACGTTCACACCGGAATTCGGCCCTGCGCCATACACGCAAACCCTGCCCTGGACGCAGCAACCCGTGACGGATGCCTGGGAACAGAACGTCGCCATGCTCGATCTGCTGCGCGCACGGTACGCGCAGTAGTACGCCACGACCGCTCCCCATGCCCCGGGCCAGCCCGTCCGGGGCCCTGGCGCAGGCAAGCCACGCTTGTCATTAAGTAGCGCACTATATATACTGTGCCCATGGATACCACCACCGCCCCCAACCCCTTGCACCAGGTGCCGCGCCTGGACAGCCAGCTGTGCTTTGCGCTGTACTCGACCTCGCTTGCCATGAACAAGCTGTACCGCAAGCTGCTGCGCAAGCTGGGCCTGACGTATTCGCAATACCTGGTGATGATGGTGCTGTGGGAGCGCGACGGCTTGACGGTGTCGGAAGTGGGCGAGCGCCTGTTCCTCGACTCGGCCACCCTGACGCCCTTACTCAAGCGCATGGAGCAGTCGGGGCTGTTGACGCGCACACGCGCCGCCAGCGACGAGCGCCAGGTCATCATTTCCCTCACGGAACAGGGCGACCAGCTGCGCCACGAAGCAGCCCTGTTGCCCGAAGCCATACTGACGGCCAGCCACTGCAGTGTGGAACAGGTTGTGGACATGAAACAACAGCTGAACCAGTTGCGCGACAGCTTGATGAAAAGTGAGTAAAAGCACCGCTTTTCCGAGCAAAATCAGGCAAAGCATCCCCCTGACAGCGCCAGGCAAAAGCTGGCGCAAAATCCGCCTTTCTTTATTACAAATCGATACATGGATGGCCTCACCCTGCGTATAGAATAGTTGCCACTATTTCCTTACAACAACACCAGGGTGAATATGCGCTTACCTTTCGGCTCCGTAGCCTCGTTGGCTCTCTGCTTTACCGTATCGGCCTTCGCTGCCGAACCATTCGACGACAAGTTCCGCCAGCTCGAAGAGGTGCTGCCCACCCCGAACACCTACCGCACCGCCTCCGGCGCACCGGGCCACGCCTACTGGCAGCAGCGCGCCGACTACACCATCCGCGCCACCCTGGACGAAGCCAAACGCGAGATCGCCGGCAGCGGCACCATCACCTACCATAACCAGTCGCCCGACACCCTCGGCTACCTGTGGGTGCAATTGGACCAGAATATCTACAAGCCCGATTCCGACGCGCGCCGCATGACCACGGCGCCCTCGCGCCAGGCATGGGCCAAAACGGCTGGCGAAGAGACCATGAAATTCGAAGGCTTGCGCGGCATCCTGGCGCGCGGCGACTTCCAGGGCGGCTTCAATATCCGCGCCTTGAAGGGCACCGATGGCCAGCCTTTGAAATATGTAATGAACCGCACGATGATGCGCATCGACCTGCCGCAGCCTTTGAAACCGGGCCAGGATTTCGTCTTCCAGATCGACTGGGATTACCGCATCAACGAACAAAAGGTGCTGGGCGGGCGCGCCGGCTATGAAGTCTTCGACGACAAGAACGCTTTGTTCGAAGTGGCGCAATGGTTCCCGCGCATGGCTGCCTATTACGACGCGGCCGGCTGGCAGCACAAGCAGTTCCTCGGCTCGGGCGAATTCACGCTGGAGTTCGGCGACTACGATGTGCAGCTGACGGTTCCTGCCGACCATATCGTCGCCTCCACGGGCGCGCTGCAAAACCCGCAGGACGTGCTCTCAGCCGCGCAGCGTGAACGCCTGGAAAAGGCCCGCAGCAGCGACAAGCCCGTCGTCATCGTCACGCAAAAAGAGGCGGAAGCGGCCGAAAAATCCGTCAGCCGCGCGCAAAAGACGTGGCACTTCAAGGCGGCCAACGTGCGCGACTTCGCCTGGGCCTCGAGCCGCAAGTTCATCTGGGATGCGCAGGGCTACAAGAAAGGCGGCAGCGATGTGATGGCCATGTCCTACTATCCGAAAGAGGGCAATCCGCTGTGGGAAAAGTACAGCACGCAAGCCATCGTGCACACGATTGAACAGTACAACAAGTACAGCATCGACTACCCGTACCCGACGGCCATCTCCGTCAACGGCCCCGTGGGCGGCATGGAGTATCCGATGATCTCGTTTAACGGCCCGCGCCCCGTCAAGGATAAGAAGACGGGCGAGCTGACCTACTCCAAGCGCACCAAGTATGGCTTGATTGGCGTGATCATCCACGAGGTGGGACACAACTACTACCCGATGATCATCAACTCGGACGAGCGCCAATGGACGTGGATGGACGAAGGCCTCAACACCTTCGTGCAATACCTGGCGCAGCAGGCGTGGGAAGAAAACTACCCGGCCTCGCGCGGCGAGCCGCGCGAAATCGTCGACTACATGCGTAGCCGCGACCAGGTGCCCATCATGACGAACTCCGAATCGCTGCTGCAGTTCGGTAACAACGCCTACGCCAAGCCGGCGGCGGGCCTGAACATCCTGCGCGAAACCATCCTCGGGCGCGAACTGTTCGACTACGCGTTCAAGGAATATGCGCAGCGCTGGAAGTTCAAGCGCCCCACGCCCGCCGACTTTTTCCGCACCATGGAAGACGCTTCCGGCACGGACCTGGACTGGTTCTGGCGCGGCTGGTTCTACACGACCGACCCGGTCGACATCAGCATCGACGGCATCAGCGAATACGGCGTGAGCTCAAAAGATCCGGCAACGGAAAAAGCCTGGAAAAAGGCGCAGAAGGACGCCCAGCCGGAATCCGTCACGAGCCGCGCCAACAAGGGCATGCCGCGCCGGGTCGATGCGCATCCGGAACTGAAGGATTTCTACAACCAGCACGACGATTTCACGGTGACCAACAAGGACCGCAACGCCTATGCCGAGGCGCTGGCCACGCTGGAACCGTGGGAAAAAGACCTGCTGAAACAGGGCAAACACCTGTACCTGATCGACCTGTCGAACGTGGGCGGCATGGTCATGCCCCTGATCCTCGAAATCGAACTGAAAAGCGGCAAGAAGTACGTCGAGCGCGTGCCGGCCGAAGTATGGCGCTACTCGCCGAAGAGAATCACCAAGGTCGTCATCACGGATGAACCGATGGTGGGCCTGGTGCAGGACCCGTATTGGGAAACGGCCGACATCGACACCAGCAACAATAGCTGGCCGAGAAAAGTCACGCCATCGCGCCTGGAACTGTTCAAGAGCGAGAAGTCGCCCAAGGATAACCTGATGCGCGATTTTCATACGCCGTTGAAAGGCAAGAACGGCGGCTCGGCCAAGGGCGACGAGGCGTGAAGCACTGGCGCGCGCTGGCCGCCACCCTGCTGGCCTGCGCCAGCATGACAGCCGGCGCCCACAATTTCCACATGGGCATCGCCGACATCAGCTATAACGCGGCCAGCGGCAGCACGGAAGTAGTGCACACCTACACGGGCCACGACGTCGAGGCGCTGCTGACGAACCTGTACCAGCGCCAGTTCGACCTGGGCCAGGAAGACAGCGAAGCGGCGCTGCGCCGCTATGTCGAAAAACAGTTTTATCTCGTGGGGCCGGACGGCAAGCGCCTGCGCCTGAACTGGGTCGGCATGAAGGTCAATGCCGACAACGTGGTGATCTTCCAGGAAATCGAACACACGCGCCTGGCCCCCGCCACGCGCATCCATAACCAGCTGCTGATCGATTTCCTGCCCAGCCAGCGCAACACCCTCAACGTGCAGGACAGCGGCACCATCCAGACGCTGTTTTTCGACCGCCAGAACACGGAACTGCCGATCCGGTAAGCCCCGCCACACCCATACAACCATGACGCCACGCTCTCTTGCCCTCCTCCTCGCCGCCCTGTTTTCACCCGCAGCCCACGCCGATGACATCTTCCAGCGCGTGCTGGTCGACGGTTCGCGCCTGAACCAGCTGGGCGTGGCCGATTCGGCCAACGCGGGCAGCGTCACGCAAAAGCAGCTCGACGCGCGCACCAGCTACCGGCCCGGCGAATTGCTCGAAGCCGTGCCGGGGCTGATCGTCAGCCAGCATAGCGGCGAAGGCAAGGCCAACCAGTTCTACCTGCGCGGCTTCAACCTCGATCACGGCACGGACTTGCGTACCACCGTCGACGAGATGCCCGTCAACCAGCGCAGCCATGGCCACGGACAAGGCTGGACGGACCTGAACTTCCTGATCCCCGAACTGGCCATGCGCCTCGATTACAAAAAGGGGCCGTATTCGGCGGCACAAGGCGATTTTTCCTCGGCCGGCGCGGCGTCCGTCGTCTATGCGAATCGCCTGACGCAGGGCATCGCCAGCGTGGGCATCGGACAAAACGGCTTTCGCCGCGCCCTGCTGGCCGATACGCTCGATGCGGGCGACGGCAGCCTGCTGTACGCGCTCGAAGCGCAGCATAACGATGGCCCGTTCACGCAGCCGGACCGCTACCGCAAGCTCAATGGCGTGCTGCGCTACAGCGAGGGCTATGCCAACAATGGCTTCAACGTCACGGCCATGGCGTACGACGCCAGCTGGAATGCCACCGACCAGATTCCGCTGCGCGCCGTGCAGGACGGCACGCTGGGCCGCTTCGACGCCATCGATGCCAGCGACGGCGGCAAGGCGCAGCGCTACAGCCTGTCGGGCGCGTGGCGCCAGACCAGGGACGACGTGTCGTCCAAGGTCAGCGCGTATGTGATCGCCAACCGCCTGGCCCTGTTCTCGAATTTTACGTATGCGCTGGACGACCCCGATAACGGCGACCAGTTCGCCCAGCCCGACCGGCGCGTGACGTCCGGCCTCGATGCCAGCCATACCTGGCACCGCCACACGGACAGGGGCAGCAGCGACACCACCATCGGCCTGCAGCTACAGAACGACAATATCCACAATGGCCTGTACAACACGCGGCAGCGACAGATCGTATCGACCACGCGGCAAGACCATATCGTCGAATCGAGCATTGGCGTGTACGGCGAAAACAGCACGCGCTGGTCGCGTTGGCTGCGCACCGTGGCCGGCCTGCGCGCGGACGCCTACCGCTTCGACGTGCGCAGCGACCGGCCGGAAAATTCGGGCACGGCCAGCGACCATTTGTTCAGCCCCAGCCTGAGCGTGATCGCGGGGCCATGGCGCGATACGGAAGCGTACATCAACATCGGCAATGGCTTTCACAGCAACGACGCGCGCGGCACGACGATCACGGTCGACCCGAAGACGGGCGAAACGGCCGACAAGGTCACGCCCCTGGTACGCTCGCGCGGACTGGAACTAGGCCTGCGCAGCGCCGCCATCGCCGGCCTGCAAACGTCGCTGTCGCTGTACCGCCTGGACTTCGATTCCGAGCTGCTGTTCATCGGCGACGCCGGCGCCACCGAAGCGGGCCGCCCCAGCCGCCGCTATGGCATCGAGTTTTCCAGCTACTACAAGGCGGCCAGCTGGCTGTCGCTGGACCTGGACCTGGCATATGCGCGGGCACGCTCGCGCGGCAGCGACCCGGCGGGCGACTTCATCCCCGGCGCCATCGAAGGCGTGGCCCAGCTGGCCATGACGGTGACGCCGCCAGGGCCGTGGTCGGGTTCTTTGCGCCTGCGCTACTTCGGTCCGCGCCCTCTGATTGAAGACAACAGCGTGCGTTCGTCGGCCAGCGTGGGCTTGAACGGGCGCATCGCCTACCAGATCAAGAAGACCTTGCGCGTGGAGCTGGAGGGCTACAACCTGGCCAACCGGCGCGACTCGGCCATCGATTACTACTATGCCTCGCGCCTGCCCGGCGAGACGCAGCCCGTCGACGATATCCACTTCCATCCGGTGGAATCGCGCTCGCTGCGCCTGACCCTGGTAAAGAATTTTTAAGTAAACAAGAATAATTCTTATCGCACTGCACAGGAAACGCTGCGAAGTCGTAGAATGCCAGGCTGGATAAACTGAGACAGGCCGCGTTGCGGCCGGCACCGCCATGAGCACTTCCGCACCGATCTTTACCGACCCGTCCCACGTCAAGGACGCCTTGCGCGATGACGGCTATGCCGTCTTGCGCCCGCAGGACGTGGCCGCGCTGGCTGGCTGCCCGCTGGCCGCGCTGCGCGCGCTGGAACCGAGCTGGAATACCCTGGCGCTGGATAATTACCTGAAGGATGGCGGCCGCTATCGCCGCCGGCGCCACTCGTGCTTCGTGCAGGATGGCGAGCGCCTGACGCAGACGGCGCACCGTCCGCACTGGCAACCGGTGGAATACAACGCCCTGCACGGCGGCATGCACCGCCTGTTCGAACCGGTCGAAGCGGCTATCGTGGCGCAGCCGGCCTGGCAGCAGCTGATCCGCGCGCTGGGCGACGTCTGCTCGCAGGTCAAGGGCAGCCAGCCCTGGTTCATCGAGGCGCACCAGTTCCGCATCGATACGACCGATGGCATCGGCCGCCCCACGCCGGAAGGCGCGCATCGCGACGGCGTCGATTTCGTCGCCGTGCTGCTGATCGGGCGCGAACAGGTCAAGGGCGGCGAGACGCGCATCTTCGAGGCAGACGGCCCCAACGGCAAGCGCTTTACCCTGACCGAGCCATGGTCGCTGCTGCTGCTCGACGATGCAGCCGTGATCCACGAATCGACGCCGATCCAGCCCATCGGCGAACATGGACACCGCGATACGCTCGTGCTGACCTATCGCGCAGGCCAGTTCCAAGGCGAAAACTGACAGGCGGCCACAGCATTCCCTGTGGCCAAAATAGTTACTTGGAAGTTACTTTTGCAGACCTAAATCCGATATAGTCATACGATGTCGATATTGCGCGCTCACGGCGCCCAGCACCACCACACTGAAATTCTAGGAGAGGTCTGTGGACTCCAACAACCAAATCAAGCCTGACGAAATCGAGATCCTGATCGTCGAGGACAGCCCGACCCAGGCGGAGCGCCTGCGCCGCCTGATCCAGTCGCTGCACTATAACGCGCGCGTGGCGGCGAATGGCCAGCTGGCCCTGGCCGCCATCCGCGAGCGCAAGCCGCACCTGGTGCTGTCCGATATCGTCATGCCTGAAATGAATGGCTACGACCTGTGCCGCGCTATCAAGTCCGATCCGACCCTGCGCGACATCCCCGTGATCCTCGTCACCTCGCTCAACGATCCGAAGGACATCATCCGCGGCATCGAGTGCGGCGCCGACAATTTCATCCGCAAGCCCTACGCGGAAGACTACCTGCTCAACCGCATCAGCCACATGCTGATGAACCAGAAGCTGCGCAAGAACCAGAACGTGGAAATCGGCATCGCCCTGTACCTGGGCGACCAAAAGCATTTCATCAATGCGGAACGCCAGCAAATCCTCGATTTGCTCATTTCCACCTATGAACAGGCGGTGCAGGTCAACGGCGAACTGCAGGCGCGCGAACGCCAGGTGATCGAGCTGAACATGCGCCTGGCGCACCACGCGGCCGAACTGGAAACCACCAACCGCGAAATCGCCCTGAAAAACCTGGAACTGGCCGAAGCGAGCCGCATGAAGTCCGCCTTCATCGCGAACATGTCGCATGAACTGCGCACGCCGTTGAACGCCATCATCGGCTTCACGGGCGCGCTGCTGATGAAACTGCCCGGTCCCCTGACGTCCGACCAGGACAAGCAACTGAACACCATCCGCGCCAGCGCGCGCCATCTGCTCTCGCTGATCAACGACATCCTCGACGTGGCCAAGATCGAGGCGGGCAAGCTGACCCTGTCGATCGAACCCGTGCACTGCCAGGAGCTGATGGCCGAAGTGGCCGATACCTTGCGCCCGCTGGCCCAGCAAAAAGGCCTGGCGCTGGAAATGGCACTGGGAGAAGCGGGCCAGCCGCCCGCCATCATCGACACGGACCGCCGCGCGCTGACGCAAATCCTCATCAACCTGCTCAACAACGCGATCAAGTTCACGGAACAAGGCACGGTGCGCATCAGCCTGGCCCAGCGCGAGGAAGACGGCGTGCTGGTGACGGAAATGAGCATCGCCGACAGTGGCGCCGGCATCAAGGAAGAAGACCAGGCCAAGCTGTTCCAGGCCTTCTCGCAGCTCGATTCCACCTCCACGCGCCACGTGGAAGGCGCGGGACTGGGCCTATACCTGTGCCAGAACCTGGCCAACGCCATCGGCGGCGCCCTGTTCTTCAACAGCGACTACGGTTCCGGCAGCACATTTACGCTGGCCCTGCGCAGCAAGCCCTGATTCCGGTGCGCCGCAACATAAACTCTGGATTTTTTGCCATCTAAAACAGACCGATACCGTAGTTCTACGGTATTGCACTGCACCATTTCCAGCGCTATAGTGGAACTGTCTCCTCCAATTCGTTCTCCGAACATTGGATTACGCCCGCGAATACAACCGCGGGCTTTTTTTTGCCTGCGTTTTACATTATCTTCATCATTCCTTAACTAAATCAACCGACTTAGTTATATCAATCGTTTGAGATATATGATTAAATCTCCGGCATGATTGAAAAAAACGCCACCCCCACTTCCCATGCCGACGACGGGCGCAAGCCCCGTTCCGACGGCGAGCAGTCGCGCGAGCGGCTGCTGCATAGCGCCATCCGCCTGTTTGCCGAGCAGGGTTATGCCAAGACGTCCACGCGCGAACTGGCGCAGGCGGCCGGCACCAACGCGGCCGCCATCAGCTACTATTTTGGCGACAAGGCGGGCTTGTACCGCGCCGCCTTTGCGCAGCAGTCCTCGGATCCGCAAGACAATATCGCCCTGTACGAGCAACCCCATTTCACCTTGCGCCAAAGCCTGGAAGGCTTTTATGCGCAATTGCTCGCCCCCATGCAGCAAAGCGAGATCGCGCGCGACTGCATGCGCCTGTGGTGCCGCGAAATGCTCGAACCGACGGGTCTGTGGGCGCACGAGATCGACCAGAACATCCGCCCCGAGCATGAAGCGCTCACGCGCGTGCTGGCGCGCCACCTGGGTGCACCCGACAACAGCGACGACATGCACCGCCTGGCGTTTTCCATCGCCTCGCTGGCCCTGCAGCACATGGTCGGCACCGAGGTGCTGCAAACCTTGCGTCCGCAACTGCTGGAATCGCCGCGCGCCATGGACACCTGGCTGGCGCGCATGACCGACTACGCGCTGGCCATGGCCGACGTGGAGCGCCGGCGCCTGGCCATTCCTCCCTCTACCCCCACCGCTCAATGACAAGAGAAGGACAAGCATGACGACTATTCAATGCACCGTTCAACGCGTCCTGGCCGCCAGCATCGTGCTGGCGCTGGGCGGTTGCGCCCTGCAGGGGCCGCCCGCAGCGGTGGCCGCCAGCGCACCCGCGCAGTGGCAGGCACCGTTGCCGCATAACGGCAAGCTGACGGACCTGTCCAGTTGGTGGCAGGGCCAGGGCGACAGTCTGCTGGTGGAGTTGATCACCGATGCGCAGCAGGTCAGCCCGACCATCGCCGCCGCCGGCACGCGCATCGCGCAGGCGCGCGCGGACAGCATCGCCAGCGGCGCCGCGCTGGCGCCCACGCTCGACGCGACAGGCAGCGTGGTGCGCACCAGCCAGCAGTCGCAGCAACCCAGCGGCACCACCTCGCAGGCCGCGCTGCAGGCGTCGTGGGAAATCGACGTGTTCGGCGCCAACCGCGCCACGCGCGATGCGGCGCAGGAGCGCTACGACAGCGCGCGCGCGGGCTGGCATGAGGCCCGCGTCTCGGTCGCCGCCGAAGTGGCAAACCAGTACTACGCCTTGCGCACCTGCCAGCAATTGCAGGCAGTGTCCGAACAGGACGCCGTCTCGCGCCGCGACTCGGCACGCCTGACGGAACTGAGCGCCGGCGCCGGCTTCCAGCCGCCCGCCAACGCCGCCCTGGCCCGTGCCAGCGCCGCCGAAGGCGCCAGCCGCGCCATCGAACAACGCGCCGCCTGCGATGTGAATGTCAAGGCGCTGGTGGCCCTGTCGGCCATGCCGGAAGCGTCGCTGCGCCAGAAGCTTGCGGCCAGCCCTGCCGTCCTGCCCTCGCCCGTGGCGATTGCGGAACTGCCGGCACAAACCCTGGGCCAGCGTCCCGACATCTACAGCGCCGAACGCGAAGTGGCGGCGGCCAGCTTCGAAGTGCGCGGCGCGCAGGCGCAGCGCTATCCCCGTCTGAGCCTGGCCGGCTCCATCGGCAAGGGCAATATCCGCGCTGGCGGCACCAGCATCACGGCCAGCACCTGGAGCATCGGCCCGCTGGCCGTCAGCCTGCCCATCTTCGATGGCGGCACCCGCCGCGCCCAGGTCGATGCGGCGTCGGCGCGCTACGACGAAGCGGTGGTGAAATATCGTGCCGGCGTGCGCCAGGCCGTGCGCGAAGTGGAAGAGGCGCTGGTCAACCTGGCCAGCACGGACGAGCGCAGCAACTACGCCAAGACGGCACTGGAAGGATACCGCGTGTCGTTCGTCGCTACAGAAGACCGCTACAAGAATGGCCTAGCCAGCCTGATCGAACTGGAAGACGCGCGCCGCACGCGCCTGGCCGCCGAAAACACGGTGGTCAACCTCGAGCGCGAACGCAGCGCCGCCTGGGTGGCGCTGTACCGCGCCGCCGGCGGCGGCTGGAACAGCAGCAGCGCCATCGCCAACAACGCACCTTGACGGATACGACAACATGAAAAAAATGACCTTGAAACCGATGGCACTGGCACTGGCCGCCCTCTGTGTGGCGCTGGGCGCTGGCGTTACCCTGTACTCCCCGTCCTCCACCGCGGCAGACGACGCCAAGGACAAAAATGCGGCGCAAAAACCTGCCCTCACCGTCACCACGGCCAAGCCGCAAACGGCCAGCCTGCCCATCAAGCTGAAGGCCAACGGCAACGTGGCCGCCTGGCAGGAAGCCGTCATCGGCAGCGAATCGAACGGCTTGCGCCTGACGGACGTGCGCGTCAACGTGGGCGATGTCGTGCGCGCCGGCCAGGTGCTGGCCGTGTTCTCAAACGACACGGTGAACGCCGACGTGGCGCAAACGAAGGCCGCCGTGCTGGAAGCGGAAGCGAATGCAGCCGAGGCTGCCGCGAACGCGCAGCGCGCCCGCTCGCTGCAAAGCACGGGCGCCATCAGCGCGCAGCAGATCAGCCAATACCTGACGGCCGAACAGACGGCCAACGCGCGCATCGCGTCCGCCAAGGCGCAACTGGCGTCGCAGCAACTGCGCCTGAAATACACGCAGGTGGTGGCGCCCGACAGCGGCATCATCTCCTCGCGCTCGGCCACCGTCGGTTCCGTCGTGGGCGCCGGCACGGAGCTGTTCCGCATGATCCGCCAGGGCCGCCTCGAGTGGCGCGCCGAAGTGACGGCCACCGAGCTGCTGAATTTGAAACCGGGCACCCTGGCGCAGGTGAAGGCAGCCAACGGTAGCGTCCTGACGGGCAAGGTGCGCATGATCGCCCCTACCGTCGACCCGCAGACCCGCTCCGCCCTCGTGTATGTGGACCTGCCGGCCAGCACCGGCAACAATGCGCCGTTCAAGGCTGGCATGTACGCCAGCGGCGAATTTGAACTGGGTACCTCGGGCGCGCTGACGGTGCCGCAGCAGGCGATCGCCGTGCGCGACGGCTTCAGCTACGTCTTCCGCCTGAATGCCGACCAGCGGGTCAGCCAGATCAAGGTGCAGGCCGGACGACGCCTGAGCGACCGCATCGAGATTTTAGGCGGCATCACGGCCGACACGACGATTGTCGTCAGCGGCGCCGGCTTCCTCAACGACGGCGACCTGGTACGTAATGTGCAAAACCCGGTGACAGCAGCGGCCAAGCCGGCCGCGACGAAAAAGTAAGGAGAGACCATGAATTTTTCCTCCCTCTCGATCAAGAATCCGATCCCGGCCATCATGCTGTTCGCGCTGCTGACCCTGGCCGGTCTGCTGGCCTACAAGGCCAATCCGGTGCAGGATTTCCCCGACATCGAACTGCCCATCGTCACCGTCAGCGCGGTGCTGCCCGGCGCCGCGCCGGCCCAGCTGGAAACGGAAGTGGCGCGCAAGATCGAAGACTCCGTCGCCACCCTGCAAGGCGTGAAAAACATCTACACCAAAGTGCTCGATGGCGTCGTCACAGTGACCGTTGAATTCATCCTGGAAAAGCAGATCGCCGAAGCCGTCAACGACGTGCGCGACGCCGTCGCGCGGGTCAAGGCGGACATGCCGGCCGAGCTGCGCGATCCCACCGTCACCAAGGCGTCCACGGCAGGCCGCGTGGTGCTGACCTTCATCGCCACGGCGAAACCAGGCGTGGACAACCCGCTCGACGCGCCCGACCTGTCGTGGTTCGTCGACAATACGGTGGCCAAGCGCCTGCTGACAGTGCCCGGCGTGGGCGCCGTCAACCGCGTGGGCGGCGTCTACCGCGAGATCCAGGTGGAACTCGACGAGGCGCGCATGGCGGCATTGAAAGTGTCGGCCCTCGACGTCTCGCGCCAGCTGCGCCTGGTGCAGCGCGAAGCGCCTGGTGGCAGGGGCGATATCAGCGGCGCCGAGCAGTCGGTGCGCACCATCGCCACCGTCAAAACGGCCGATGAACTGTCGCGCGTGGAAGTGCCGCTGCCGGACGGCCGCCATGTGCGCCTGGACCAGGTGGCCACCGTGCGCGATACGGTCGCCGAACCGCGCGCACTGGCCGAGCAGGATGGCAGGACCGTCGTCGCCTTTGAAGTGTTCCGCACCAAGGGCGCCAGCGAAGTGGCCGTCGCCAAGGGCGCGCGTGCGGCCATCGCCGATCTGCAGAAGGAAAACCCCAACGTGGTGCTGCAGCAGTCGATCGACAATGCCTTCCCCGTCGAGGAAAACTTCGTCGGCTCGATGGAGCTGCTGTACGAAGGCGCGCTGCTGGCCGTGCTGGTGGTGTGGTGGTTCCTGCGCGACTGGCGCGCCACCCTGGTGGCCGCCGCCGCCCTGCCCCTGTCCGTGATGCCGGCTTTCCTCGGCATCTACTGGTTCGGCTACACGCTCAATACCGTCACCCTGCTGTCGCTGGCCCTGGTCGTCGGCGTGCTGGTCGACGACGCCATCGTGGAAATCGAAAACATCGAGCGCCATCTGCGCATGGGCAAGTCGCCCATGGAGGCGGCCATGGAAGCGGCCGACGAAATCGGCATGGCGGTGATCGCCACCACCTTCGCGCTGGTGGCCGTGTTCCTGCCGACGGCCTTCATGAGCGGCATTCCCGGCCTGTTCTTCAAGCAGTTCGGCTGGACGGCCGTGCTGGCCGTGCTGGCCTCGCTGGTGGTGGCACGCCTGCTCACGCCGATGATGGCCGCCTACCTATTGAAACCGCTGCCGCACAAGGAAGAACAGGATGGCTGGCTGATGACGCGCTACCTGAAGGTCATGCGCTGGTGCCTGAACCACCGTGGCATCACGGTCATCGCCGCAGCCCTGTTCTTTGTCGGCGCCATCGCGCTCGTGCCGCTGCTGCCGACGGGTTTCGTGCCGGCCGCCGACCGCGCGCAGACGCTGATCAACCTGGAACTGCCGCCCGGCTCCACCCTGGGCGAAACGCAAGCCGTGGCGGCACTGGCGCGCAATGCAGCCATGCAAACGCCCGGCATCAAGGGCGTCTTCAGTTCGATTGGCGGTGGCTCCAGCGGCGACGCCTTCGCCCCCGGCGCGGCGGCCGAGGCGCGCCGCGCCGTGCTGACCCTGACCACCATGCACCGCACCGAGCGCAAGGAATCGATGGCAGGCCTGGAAACCCAGCTGCGCCACAAGCTCGATACGATCCCCGGCGCCCGCTTCACGGTGGGGCCGCCCGACTCGGGCGTCAAGATGCAACTGGTGCTGCGTTCGGAAGACCCGGTGGCGCTGATGGCGGCGGCGCAAAAGGTCGAGCGCGAACTGCGCGGCCTGAAAGGCATCGGCAACGTCAATTCCAGCGCCTCGCTGGTGCGCCCGGAAATCATCGTGCGTCCTGATTTCGCCAAGGCGGCCGACCTGGGCGTGACGGCGGCAGCCATCGGCGAAACAGTGCGCGTGGCCACGGCCGGCGACTACGACACGGACCTCACCAAAATGAACCTGCCGGAGCGGCAAGTGCCGATCCGCGTCAAGCTGCCCAACAGCGTGCGCGCCGACCTGGCCGCCATCGAGCGCCTGACGGTGCCCGGCAAGAATGGCCCCGTGCGCCTGGCGAACGTAGCCACGGTGACGATGGAAAGCGGCCCGGCGCAGATCGACCGTTTGAACCGCAGCCGCAACGTGACCCTCGACGTGGAACTCGGTTCGCGCACCCTCGGCGAACTGAATGAAGAAGCACGCGCGCTGCCGTCGATGAAGAATTTGCCGCCGTCCGTGAAGATCGCCGAACTGGGCGACGCGCAGGAGATGGCATTGCTGTTCGCCAGCTTCGGCCTGGCCATGCTGATCGGCGTGCTGTGCATCTACTGCGTGCTGGTGCTGCTGTTCAAGGACTTCATGCAACCGGTGACCATCCTGGCGGCGCTGCCGCTGTCGATCGGCGGCGCCTTCGTGGCCCTCCTGATTACGGGCAGCGCCCTGTCGATGCCGTCGATGATCGGCCTGATCATGCTGATGGGGATTGTCACCAAGAACTCCATCCTGCTGGTCGACTATGCGATCCTGGCGCGCCAGGCCGGCATGAACCGCTTCGATGCACTGGTCGACGCCTGCCACAAGCGTAGCCGCCCCATCCTGATGACGACGATCGCCATGGGCGCCGGCATGATGCCGCTGGCGCTGGGCTGGGGCGCCGATCCCAGCTTCCGTTCGCCGATGGCCATTACCGTCATCGGCGGCCTGATCACGTCGACCTTACTGAGCCTGCTGGTGGTGCCGGCCGTGTTCACCTACATCGACGACCTGGAGCACCTGCTCAAGCGCGGCATGGCCAGACTGCGCCGCCAGAAGGCGCCGGCGCGGCGCGATGACAAGGTGGCGCTGGAAAAATAAGGGCCGCCATTGTTTGCAAAATCGCCCCTTGCGGGCAAGGAAGCGAAGGACCGGCCGCCAGGCCGCGCTCCCTCGCCTCCATCTATCTGGCATACTGCGCCCATTCTCAATGAACGCAATCTGCCCTGCCTATGAAATACCGCACCCCGCTCGTCCTGTTAATGGTATCCGCACTGCTCGGCGCCTGCTCGGACAAGACCGCCCCCGCCAGCGCCGACCTGGCAGCTGACGTGGTAAGCGATGTTCCCGCTGCCGCTGCCGACACGGCATCGGCCGAACACGTGCCGCCGCCGGCCGCCACCGCACCCAGGACGGAAGCGATGAACACGCCGCAGGCGCGCGAACGCGAAGTAGGCATGATGCGCGCCGTCTTCGGCAAGGACTACCGCAGCGACAGCGACGATGCGCTGGCCGACCTGTCCGATCCTGATAAGCACGTCGACAAACTCAGTTACGTGGTCAGCGCCGTCAGCCACAAGCTGCTGCCCGATGGCCGCGCCATCCTGGTGGCGAATGCGGAAACGGCCAACACGGAAGGCACGGCCGAATCGGCGCATGCCTCGTCGGGACTGCTGAATGTGTTTTTCCTGACGCCCAAGGGTCAGCCGGAAGACGGCCAGTGGCAAGTCGTGAAACGACTGGAAAACATCGCCGCCCTGGGTTCATCGGGGCAGCTCGGCGAAGTGCACTGGGTCATGCTGGGCGCAAACAAGCCGGGGCTGGCGATCCGCCATGGCTATACGGGCCAGGGTTACACCATCACGCAACTGGCCCTGTTTGAAATCGGCGACGGCAAAGTGACCGCGCTCGATGGCGGCATCGACCTGTATTCAGACAATATGGGCGCCTGCACGCCGGACATGGAGGAGTGCTGGATGGTCAAGGGCCAGTGGCGCTTCGCCCCCGCGCGCAATGGCGGCGCCTACGACGACTTGCTAATCGACTTCACAGGCGCCTCCGAGAAGATCAAGCCCGGCGTCACGGTCAAGCCGGACGAGGACCCGCCGCGCATCGCCACGCCGTTGAACGGCCACGCGCGCTATGCTTTCGATGGCAAGGGATATAAATTAATTGAAGGGAAAAACACGGTGCCTGGCGTGTAAGAAAATACCCACCAGGCACCGCCATGCCGCTACCTGCGCGCCGCCTCCAGGCGCACCAGCAGCGGCGCATACATGGCACGCGTATGGCTGCTCCAGCGGGCCATGGCGCTGTCGATATCGAGCAGCAGGCGTTCCGACAACACCTTGTCGCCCCGCTGCAGCGCCCAGATCGCACACTCGGCGCGGCACTCGAAGCTGTTGTAGCGCGTCAGCGCATCGTCGAATTCCGCCTTCGCTTCCGCCTGGCGCCCGCTTTGCGCCAGCGCACGCGCAGTCAGCAGGGACACCATCTCGGGACGGAAATGGATGTCGCTGCGGCGGATGAATTCCAGGTGCGTCAGCGCTTCGGCGCCGCGCGCGCATTCCAGGTAGGCGCGCGCCGCGCCCAGGCGAATTTCCAGGTCCGATGAAAACGCTCCCTGCAGGCAGGCTTCATACGTCGATGCCGCTTCCTGCGCATTGCCCGCTTCGAGCAGCGCGCTGGCCAGGCGCATCTGGTTCTGCGCCGTCGGCGTATACTCAAAAGCAGCCTTCGCCTCGCGCAATTCGCGGTTCGGATCGAGCACTTGCACGGCCACCGACGCGACCTTGCGCGCACCTTGCGGCAGGCGCGAATTGGGCAGGTAAATGGCGAAAAAATACACCACGCTGCCCAGCAGAGGGAACATGAATAAAATGAGCAGCCAGTACAGCTGCTGCCCGTTGCGCACCACGTGAATCGCAAAAAATACCGCGATCAGGATGTGGATGCCTATGCCAAAAATCGTCATGCTGCGACCTCGTTCGTTCGTGACGGGAGCAGCTGGCACCACGCCGCTGCTTTCCCAGGCCAGAATATTACACCGGCTGCGGCAAACAGCCACGCCGTGCACGCGCGCCTATGGCGTCTTGGCCGACCAGCCGCCGCCCATGGCCCGGTACAGGTCGACCGAGGCAACGAGGATGCGCGTCTTCAGTTGCAGCAGCCCCACGTCGGCGCTGTACAGGGTGCGCTGGGCGTCGAGTTCTTCCAGGTACGAGGCATAGCCATTGCGGTAGCGGTTATGTGCGATGCGCAGGGTGTCAGCCGCGGTGGCGCGGCGCGCGTCGTTTTCCACGGCTTGCTGCTGCAGACGGTAGATGGCGCCCAGGCTGTTCTCCGTTTCGGCGAAGGCGTTGCGCACCACGTTTTCATACGTGTACGCCAGCTGGTCGCGCTGCGCGCCGGCCGCATCCGTCTGCGCCAGCACCCTGCCGCCATCAAACAGGGGACCGGCCGCCAAGGCCGTCAGGCGCCACAGGGCCGTCGGTGCATGCAGGAAATCGGTCAGGGTCGTGGCTTGCCCGCCGCCGACGGCCGTCAGCTTGAACGAGGGCAGCAGCTGGTCGCGCGTGGCGGCCAGGCTGGCGTTGGCGGCAGCCAGGTTATGTTCCGCGCGCGCGATGTCGGGCCGCCGGCGCAGCAATTCGGACGGCAGGCCGGCCGGCACGTCAGGCGCCGCCAGCTCGGCCAGGGGCAAGCCACGCGCGATGGGCCCGGGATTGCCGCCGACGAGGATGGCCAGCGCGTTTTCCTGTTCAAATATCTGCCGCTGCAACTGCGGCACCTGCTCGGCCGCCGCGTGGTATTCCGATTGCGCCTGCAGCCATTCCAGGCGCGAACTGTAGCCCACCTCGAACTGCTTGCGCGCCAGTTCGCGCGACTGTTCGCGCAGTTGCAGGGTCGATTGCGTCAGCGCCAGCTGCGCATCGAGTCCGCGCAGGTTCAGGTAGGCCGTGGCCACGCTGGCGGCGATCGACAGGGCCGCCGCATCGAGGCTGGCCTGCTCGGCGCGGTAGCTCTCGCCGGCCGCATCGCTCAGACTGGCCAGCCGGCCCCACACATCGATTTCATAGCTGGCCTGCAGTTCCGCCTGGAAGACATTCGTCACATACGGCTTGCCACTGGCGGCCAGGGTGCGCGTGCGCGTCGGTGAGCCATCGAACGCCAGGTTCGGCGCGCGGTTCGCATCGGCCTGCGCCAGGCGCGCACGGTATTCCTGCACGCGGGCGCGGGCCACGCGCAAGTCGCCATTGCGCGCCAGCGCCTCGCCCACCAGGTTGCTCAGGACCGGGTCGCCAAAGGCTTGCCACCACAGCTGCTCCACATGCGCGCCATTCGGGCTAGCATCGGCTAATGACGCAGCGGCCGCCTGCGCGCGCCAGCCGGACGGCAGTTGCAGGGCAGACAAAGGTTGTGGCGGCGCCTTGGCGGCGCAGCCGGCCAGCGCCAGCGCGGCGGCCATCAGCAATGCGCGGCGTATCATGGCTTGGCCTTCGCGGGCGCCTTTTTCGGCGGCAGCGGCGGCGGTGCCGGATTCTCCGCCGAGTCATTCAGCACGGCCGACGTGTCGACGCTGACCACCACCGACATGCCAGGCACGAGGCGGCGCGCATTCGCCTGCCCCGCATCGATGCGGATGCGCACGGGAATGCGCTGGGCAATTTTGAGGTAATTGCCCGTCGCATTATCGGCCGGCAGCACGGAAAATTCGGAACCCGTGGCCGGCGAGATGCGCTCCACCTGGCCAGTCAGCACGGCGCCATCCAGGGCGTCGACGTGGAAGGTGGCGCTCTGCCCTTCCTGCACGCCATTCATTTGCGTTTCCTTGAAATTGGCAATCACCCACATCTGGCGCGGCACCAGCGCCATCAGCTGCGCACCCGAATTCACGTACGCTCCCTGGCGCACCGTTACCTGGCCCAATTGCCCATCGGATGGCGCCACGATGCGCGTGTTATCGAGGTCGATCTTCGCCGCCTTGACGGCCGCCTGCGCATTCGCCACGGCCGCTTCCAGGGCCTGCTTGTTGACCACCACGCTATGCACACTTTGCTGGGCGATGTCGAGATTGGCCTTGGCTTGCGCCAGCGCGGCCGCCATCTGCGCCTGCGTGGCGCGCGACTGGTCGTGTTCGCGCTGCGACAGGGAACCATCGGCCACCAATTGCTCCACGCGATTCAGATCGGCGCTGGCCTTGCGTGCCTGCGCTTCCGCGTTGGCCAGTGCCGCTTCGCTGACGGAAATACCCGCCTGCGCGCTGGCTTTCTGCTGCGCCCAGTTCGACAGCGCCGCCTGCTGCGCGGCCAGCTGGGCCTGCGCCTGCTCGTAGCGCTGCTGGTAGATGCGGTCATCGATGCGCACCAGCAGCTGCCCCTCCTTGACGTCCATGAAATCCTGCACCGTCACTTCCACCACATAGCCCGACAGCTGCGAGCCGATGATGGTCACCTGCCCGCGCACGGTGGCGTTTTCCGTCGTCACGATGGGACTGGTGAACGGCGGCAAACGCCACGCATACAGGACGATCAGCACGCCCACCAGGGCCACGGCGGCAAAGGCCAACGCGGACAGCCACTGGTGGCGCCGGTCCGGCTGCGGCGGCGTGCTGCTTGCCGCGGGCGCTGGCGCAGGTGGCGCGGCAGGTGCGGATGTCAATGCAGGTACCGGTACTGGAGGTGTGGTGTTATTTTCTGTCATTGCTCGGTTCCGAATTGGTAATGGGGACGATGGCCATGGCCGTCTGCGCATCGCGCACGGGGCCGACCAGGCGACGCGCGCCGGTGGTGATGCGGGTCCAGGACTGGCTGACCAGCATCCAGATCAAGGTAGCGATGGCGACGCCGGCGATCATCAAAAAAACGTCGTTATAGGCCAGCACATTGGCTTCGCGCGTGGCGATGGCGCCCAGGCGCGCCACGCCCTGGGCGCTGCGCAAGGCAGGGTCCGTCAGCACGCCGCCGTAGCTGGAGGCGCCCGACTGCACGCGCGCGGCCACCTGCGGGTCGAGCATGGTCAGGTGCTCGACCAGGTAGCTGGAATGGTATTTTTCGCGCGCCGTCTGGATGGTGCCGACGATGGCCGCCCCGAGCAAGCCGCCCAGGTTCTGCGTCATGGTAAACATCACGGAAAAACTCACCAGGTTGCGCGGTTCGGCGATCACGGCGCCCATGCCGGCCACCATGGTGGGACCGATGAAATACGTGCCGCCAAAGGCCAGCAGGAACTGGCTGACATACATGTTGACGGGGCGCGTCTGACTGGTGGCGTGCGCGTCGATCAGGGCGCCGGCAGCGATCAGCAACAGCGCGAACATCAACGAGCGGTTGAGCGTGGCCGGATTGATCGTCAGCGCGCTGACCACCAGGCCCGCCACGCTGCCCAGGAGCACCACGATGAACAGGTTCTGCATCTGGTCCGTGTTCAAGCCCAGCGCCTGCAGGAAGCCGACCGCCCCCGTCGATTCGGACAGCACGATGCGAAACAGCAGCACGGATAAAAACAGCTTGGCGATCTTGCCCGTGGTGAGCCAGCGCGTATTGAGCAGCGGGCGCGCGCGGTTATGCTCGATGGCCAGCGAGGCGGCGATCAGCACGATGGAGCACGCCAGGCACACGCCCACCCACTCGGACTCCATCCACCACGCCGTGCGCCCCTGCGCCAGCACGGCGCACAGCAGGGCCACGCCGGGCGCGAACAGGATGAAGGTGAGGAAGTCGAGCGGCTCGAACGTCTGCACGCGGTCGCCGGGCGGCAGTTTCAGGGCCAGCACGCAACCCAGCGCCAGCAGGGCCAGTCCCAGTTCGAACAGGTACAGACCATGCCATTCGCCGATCTGCAGCAGTTCGGAGGTGAAGATGCGCGCCAGGGGCAACGCCAGCTGGGCAAAGCCCAGGCCCAGCACCACGCCTTTCAGGCGATGCCGCGCGGGAAACGCCTGCAGGGTGTAGTACAGGCCCAGCACGGCCAGCGCGCCGCCCACCATGCCATGCGCGGCGCGCACGGCGATCGCTGACGGCAAGGTATTGGCATACAAGTGGGCGAACGTCACCAGCGCATACAGCACCAGGAACGCTTCCGTAAACAGGCGCAGCCCGAACTGCTGGCGGAATTTCACCAGCAGCAGATTCATGGAAACGATGGTCATCACGTAGGCGGCCGGCAGCCACTGCATCTGGTAGGCATAAGCGGCCAGCGAACCTTGCAGGTTCAGCAAATTGGCCGTCACCAGGCCATTGCCCAGTCCTCCCGTCAGCGCGACGATCAGGCCGACGATGAAATACGCGACACGCTTGGGCGTCGAATGTTCGGGCATCGATGGCGACCCGGGCAAGGTCGGGCGTTCGCCCGGCCCCCAGGTGCGAGGTGTGTACTTGTCCATGCAGTAATCGCGATCCGGTTTGCTGAAGCCGTTCTTTGCTGCTGTTATAGAAATAGTTGCAAATGAACAGTTCTAGTCAGCAGCATATCACCGCAGGACGTTTTTATTGTTTACATTGTTGCATGGCGTTGCGCATGCAGCTCAAACAGGGTAGGTAACGGGATCGGCAGGGG
This sequence comes from Janthinobacterium salmonicoloratum, assembly GCF_051380845.1. Classification (NCBI taxonomy): domain Bacteria; kingdom Pseudomonadati; phylum Pseudomonadota; class Betaproteobacteria; order Burkholderiales; family Oxalobacteraceae; genus Janthinobacterium; species Janthinobacterium salmonicoloratum. Next base: position 2,070,490 of record NZ_JBNYXV010000001.1, read on the forward strand.
CCGGCCGATCCGGCCCCTGCGCTGATGCAGCCGCTCACACCCTCGGCGGGTCCGTTTCGCGCGCAAACGTCCGGTGCGCGGCCAGCGCCTTCTTGAACGCCGCTACGGCTTTCACCACGTCCCCGGCAGGCGCGACGATGATGGCTGGATCCGGCTTGCCATCGGGCAGGGTCACCGGCACCCCTGCCTTATCCAGCAAGTCCTTGCCGGCGCCAATGGCCAGCATCGGCTTGCAGTGACGGTATTGCAGGCGCAGGAAGTCGAGCGCATTGGCGTCGCTGCCCAGCTGCTGTACGGCGCCCTGGCCGTCCGGCAGCACGACGGCGTCGAACAGCACGGACGGTCCCGCTTCGAGCGAGATTTCCACGTCGAGCGGCACGCCGCCGCTGGTGTCGACTTTCCCCAGCTGGCTGCCCACCAGGCGCGGCACGGCGCCATCGGCCAGCAGCGAGGCATAAATATTGCGCACCTGCGCGCCATCGCTGCCCGGTCCCACCAGGATGGCCACGCGCAGGGTATGGATGCCCGTTTTGCCGGGGCGGAAAAAGAGCGACAAGGCCGGCGATGGCGGGTATGCCGGCAGCGGCTGCAGCGAGGCGCGCGGCATGACGGGCGGCAGCGCCAGGCCAAGGCCATCGGCCAGGCGCTGCGCCAGGCTGTCATCGACATTGCGCAGCATGGCGACGATGCGCTGGCGGATCGCCACCGTCTGCACCTTGCTCAGTTCAAAGCGGAACGCATGCACGATATGGTCTTGTTCGACCGCCGTCTGGCTGATCCAGAAGAGGCGCGCCTGGGCATAATGCTCGGCGAATTTCTCGGGCTTACCGCGCACCTTGTCGCCTTCGGCGGAGGCGGGAAAGCTGTTGAAACCCTTCGCGCCCGCCTGGAACGGACAGCCGCCCGCCAGCGAATTGGGCTCGTACGCGACCCGGCCCCGGTTGATGGCCTGGCGATGGATGCCGTCGCGCTGGTTGTTGTGCACGGGCGCCAGCGGAGAATTAATGGGGATTTCATGAAAATTGGCGCCGCCCAGCCGCGTGATCTGCGTGTCCATATATGAGTGGATGCGGCCCTGCAGCAGCGGGTCGTTGGAAAAATCGATGCCTGGCACGATGTGCGCCGTGCAAAACGCCACCTGCTCCGTCTCGGCGAAAAAATTGTCGGGATTGCGGTTCAAGACCATTTTCCCGACGGGGACAAGCGGGACCAGTTCTTCGGGGATCAGTTTGGTGGGATCGAGCACGTCGAAGGGAAAGGCTTCCGCCTGCGCTTCCGTGAAGACCTGGAAGGACAGCTCGTATTCGGGATACGCGCCGCACTCGATGGCTTCCCACAAGTCGCGCCGGTGGAAATCGGAATCGGCGCCGCTGATCTTGACGGCTTCGTCCCACACGAGCGAGTGCGTGCCGGCCATCGGTGACCAGTGGAATTTGCAGAACACGGACTGGCCCTTGGCATTCACGAGGCGGAAGGTATGCACGCCAAAGCCCTGCATCATCCGATAGCTGCGCGGGATGGCGCGGTCGGACATGGCCCACATCAGCATGTGCGTGATTTCCGGCGACAGTGAGGCGAAATCCCAGAAGGTGTCATGCGCACTGGCCGCCTGCGGCATGCCATTGTGCGGCTCGGGCTTGACGGCGTGCACCAGATCGGGGAACTTCATCGAGTCCTGGATAAAGAAGACGGGGATGTTGTTACCCACCAGATCCCAGTTGCCCTCGTCCGTATAAAACTTCACGGCGAAGCCGCGCACGTCGCGCGCCGTATCAGTCGAACCGCGTTCGCCGGCCACCGTGGAAAAGCGCACGAAGACGGGCGTGCGTTTGCCCGCCTTGGCGAACGGCGCGGCGCGCGTCAGCTTGCTTTGCTCCTTGTAGCATTCGAAATAGCCGTGGGCGGCCGAACCGCGCGCATGCACGACGCGCTCGGGGATGCGTTCATGGTCGAAATGCGTGAGCTTTTCACGCAGGATAAAATCTTCCATCAGGGTGGGGCCGCGCAAGCCCGCCTTCAGCGAGTTCTGGTTGTCACCCACGGGCACGCCCTGATTGGTCGTCAGCACGCAGCCGCTATCGTCGCTACGGGCGCCATCGAGCGAGGCATTACGCGCATTTTCGCCCAGCGCTGGCTGGCCATCTCCCGTCTTCGGAGAAGGTATCGTTTCGCCCGTGGTGCTGGCCGTGGCCAGCGGTTCGCCGGCTGCCACATGCACGCCCTCGACTGGCGCACGCGCCGCCTCGCCATACTGGCCGTCCTCTTTCGGATTGACGGCCATGGCGGCGGCCAACTGCTGGCTGGCTGCCGTCTTTTGCAGCAGCGCGCGGCTCACGTCATTGTCCGCCCCCAGGCTGTGCGGCGCATTGCTGTCGGATGGGCCGGACATGCTGCTCAAGACGGAACCCGCACCGTCCGTAGACGGCGTTTTCTTGTTGCTAGCCATTACATCTCCTGTGAGTAGTCTGCCCCGGGAGAACGCTACAACTCCCTCATTCAGCGCACAAACAGGGCAATCAAAATAATGATGGGAATAGGTATGCCGATCAACCACAACAAAATGGAGCGCATCATCACTCTCCTTTACTGCTTGCTACGAAGTAACCCCCAATAAATTATTGTGATTTCTGACTTCCATAATCGGCGCTCTGCGGCGTTGCCAGCTGCTAGCAGTGCTAGCACTGCGTCGCAGCTGGCGCCTTGCATGGCATCCGATTCTGTTCGTCATAAATTCACACTAATTTCCCGAGGATTACTTACCTTGTGCGCGTGAGCGCTGGACCGCCGCGCCATGACGGCGTAGGGACCAGCACCCACGACAGTACCTTCCAGGAAGGCGTAAAACCTATTTACGCGAACCCAGCAATTTCGACAGGCCGTAACCGGCCGCCGCCGCAATCAGCAGGGACACGGCCGGGCGCTCGCGCACGTAGCCACGCCCCGTCTCGCCGGCGCGCTGGCAGGCGGCGCCCAATTGCTTGCCGCGCGCCATCAGAGTTTCGGAAGCTTTGCTGACGGTGTCGCTGACCTGGTCGATGCGTTCACCCACCTGGTCCACGCCGTCATGGACGCGCGTGGCCACCTTGTCGGCGAGGGGCTGAGCCTGGCCCGCCACCTTGTCGATGGTGCGGTGCAAATCCTGGCGGGTATCCTGGACGTTGCCATTCAAATCGGAGCTGGTTTTTTCAATCGCGTTCATGATGGTTTCCTTTAAAAGTGAATAATTTCAACCATGCTCGATGCCGTGACCGAATCATGATTCTCCCCCGCTTCCCGTGAAAAAGAAGCGGCTAAACGCTGCCAGGCTGAGCCAAATCAAACAGCGGATCAGCAGCAAGCTGTTAGCACTACCTTAACCCCGCCTGCTACGCGCCACCGTGCGCTGCCACACCTTGAAGCGCAGTCTTAAATTCCTGTTGGAAATAACAATCCCCGCGGCCTGGTGGGGCGGGCGGGGATCGTCCATGCGACGATCTCGATCTTGGTCGAATGCTGCCATTTCGGCCAATACGTGGCGCGGGGGAAGTAACGAGGAGCCATGCATCGTCCTTACCTGAAGATGAAGCCAGCCCCATACAAATGTATGGATTTTTATAGGGTTTTTATGCATAATTCCTGCAATAAAATGCATACATCAAGACGAAATGCCCCAATCCAAATCCATACAATATGAAAACCAGGCCAGCGCCTGGATCACGCCGTTCGTGCAGCACGGCGGCCCGCGCTATCTGCAGATCGCCGACATGATCGAACGCGCACTATCCGACGGCAGCCTGCGTCCCGGCGACCGCTTGCCGCCACAGCGCAGCCTGGCCGCCCTGTTCCAGGTCGACCTGACGACGGTAACGCGCGCTTACGACGAAGCCAAGCGCCGCAACCTGCTGGAGGGACAGGGCGCGCGCGGCACCTATGTGGCGGCGCCGAAAGTGGAATTGACGCAGATGCTGGACCTGAGCATGAACATCCCGCCGCCGCCCGTGGGCGTGGATTTCGACGATCTGCTGAAACAGGGACTGGCGCAGGTGTTGCTGCGCACGGACAGCGATTTATTGATGAGCTATCACCTGGGCGGAGGTGGCAAGGCCGACCGCGCGGCCGGCGCCGCCTGGCTGGCGCCCATGTTCGGCCATGTCGACGCGGAGCACGTCGTGGCCTGTCCCGGCGCGCAAGCGGCGCTGGCGGCGCTGATATTGACCCTCAGCCGTCCCGGCGACAGCATCCTGACGGAAGCGGCCGTGTACCCGGGCTTGCGCGCGGCGGCGGGCCAGCTAAACCGCAAGGCCATCGTCGTGGAAGCGGACGCCGACGGCATGCTGCCCGAAGCGCTGGAAAAGGCCTGCCGCAAGCACCACGCGCGCCTGGTGTATTTGAACCCTACCCTGCAAAACCCCACGGCGCACACCATGCCGGCCGCGCGCCGCCTGGCCATCACGCAAGTGGCGCAGCGCTGCGGCATGCACATCATCGAGGATGACCCGTACTGGCTGCTGGCCTCCGATGCGCCGCCCCCGCTGGCGCACTACGCGCCGGGCCACGTGTCGCATATCGCCACCCTGTCGAAATGCCTCGCGCCCGGCCTGCGCATGGCCTACACCTTGATCGCCGATGCGCAGCTGCGCGAGCGCTTCCTGCATGCCCTGCGCTCGTTTTCCCTGATGGCCACGCCCGTGACGATGGCGCTGACGACGCAGTGGATACACGACGGCTCCGCGCACGCGCTGCTGGCCGGCATACGCAGCGAGGCCGATGCGCGCCAGGACGTCATCCGCACCATCCTGACGGGCACCAGCCACCCGCACAGCGACGGCATCCATGTGTGGTTTTCGCTGCCCAGTTACTGGACCTCGCGCGAACTGGCCGCCAGCGCCCGCGCCCAGGGTGTGGCCGTCACGGCTTCCGATGCCTTCTACGACAGCCGCCCGCCGAACGCCATCCGCATCTCGCTGGGCAGCATCCGCGACCGCGCGCGCCTGGCCAACGCATTAAAGAAATTATCCCTGCTGCTGGCGCACAAGCCGGCCGTGCACCGGGAATTCGTGATTTAGCCGCGCAGCCTCGCATCGACCGAATAGCGTCCCGCGCCGCTGATGGCGATGGTGCCGAAGACGATGATCAGCAGCCAGCCGAACTGGCCATCGGCGATGCTCCAGTCAGGGTGCACGAGCAGCATCGACACGCCCAGCAGGAACAGCAGGGGCAGACAGGCCAGGCGCGTCAGCAAGCCAGCGGCAACCAGCAGCGGGCAGAGGATTTCCGCGAACAGGGCGCAGTACAGGGTGACGGCGCGGCCCAGGTGCAACGGGTCGTCGATGTGCGCCAGTTCCTCGGAAAAATGCATCAGCTTGGGCAAGCCGTGCACGTGCAGCACCAGCAGCGCGCCCGCCACGCGCGCAAACAGCAAGCCGGCATCGGGTAAAAAGGGGCCGGCCAGCGCCGCCATCCAGTTTTTCTTCATGATTACTCCAGTTGGAAAGCCAGGCGACGCGGCGCGCCGCTGCCAGCCATCATAGGCAGGCGGGCGCCTGGGCGCGACTGGTCTTTTGGGAGAGGCGCCCGCGCGCGCAAAGGCCTAGACTGGCTGATGCCATCACTGGTCCAGGCCCCAACTGGCCCCTCCCCCATCCCCGAAGGAAACGTATCATGTCGAAGAAAATCGAAGCCGAAGAAGTCAACTCCCGCCGCAAGCTGCTCGTCAGCGTCGCCGGTGTCGCCGCCGGCGCGGGCCTGCTGGCCGCCGGTGGCGCCAGCGCCGCCGCCAAGCCTGCCGCTGCCGCAGCGCCGGGCAAGCTCAGCGTCAATAGCATCACCGTCAAGGACGGCACCGTCATCCATTTCAAGGACTGGGGCACGGGTACGCCCGTCGTCTTCAGCCACGGCTGGCCTTTGCAGGGCGATGCCTGGGAAGACCAGATGATGTTCCTGGCCAGCCACGGCTACCGCGTGATCGCGCACGACCGCCGCGGCCACGGCCTGTCCAGCCAGCCATGGCAGGGCAATGACATGGATACCTACGCCGATGACCTGGCCACCCTGCTCGACGCGCTCGACATCAAGGGCGCGACCCTGGTCGGCCATTCGACGGGCGGCGGCGAAGTGGCGCGCTATATCGGCCGCCATGGCGAAAAACGCGTGGCCAAAGCCGTGCTGGTGGGCGCCGTGCCACCGCAGATGGTCAAGTCGGATACCAATCCGGGCGGCTTGCCGATGTCCGTCTTCGACGGCATCCGCGCCGGCGTGCTGGCCGACCGTTCGCAATTTTTCAAGGACCTGACAGTGCCTTTCTTCGGCGCCAACCGTCCCGGCAACAAGGTATCGCAAGGCATGCGCGACACCTTCTGGCTGCAAGGCATGCAGTGCGGCATCAAGAATGCCTACGATTGCATCAAGCAGTTTTCCGAAACGGACTTCACGGCCGACCTGAAGAAAATCTCCGTGCCGACCCTGGTGGTGCACGGCGGCGACGACCAGATCGTGCCCATCGACGCTTCCGGCAAGGCCGCGGCCAAACTCATCAAGAACGCCAAGCTGGTCATTTATGAAGGCGCGCCGCACGGCTTGCCGGCCACCCACAAAGACCGCCTGAACGAAGACTTGCTGGCCTTTATCAAGTCCTGATCGTCACTCGCTCCCGGCACCGCCAGCGCGCCTGGCGGTGCTTCTCGCCCCCGCCGGCCTCCCCGCCGCACAAAATAACCGCCCGCCTCCCCCATTCGTATAACTGCCTTGCCTGCCGGGCCGTGCATACTTGTTGCAGCGCGGCATGAGCCGCAGCGAACGATAGGAGTTCCGCGATGGCCAGCATGCATTATTTCCCTCAGAAACAAGACCCCGGCATCGCACAGGTGCGGCGCATGGGCGGCATGGACGAATTTGCCGCATCGGTCGCGCACGAAGTGCGCCAGCCCCTGGCCGCCATCGCGCTCAATGCCGATGCCGCCTTGCGCTGGCTCGATCACGATCCACCCCGCCTCGACGAGGCGCGCGCAGCGCTGGCCCTGGTCGCCAGCGCCGGCAGCCACGCCAGCGCCGTGCTGCGCAGCGTGCATGGCCTGGCCTGCAACGCGCCGGGCAGCCACGCTCATTTTGTGGCCGACGACGCCGTGCAAGACCTGCTGCCGCTGCTGCGTGCACCACTGCAGCAGCACGCCATCCACCTGGAAACGCAGCTGGCGCCGGGCCGCCCGCTGCTGCGCGCCGACCCGGTGCAATTCCGGCAAGTCGTCCTGAACCTGCTGATGAACGCTATCGAGGCGCTGCGCGACACCAGCGACCGGCCGCGCACGGTGCTACTGTCCTCGCACCTGGATGGAGTCGTGCAGCATTTCAGCATCGCCGACAATGGCGCCGGCATCGCGCCGCAGGCGGCCGGCCGTCTATACCACGCCCTGTATTCCAGCAAGCCGGACGGCATGGGCATGGGCCTGGCCATCTGCCGCCGCATCCTCGACACGCATGGCGGCCGCCTGTGGCATGCGCCCGGCGCGCCCCACGGCAGCGTCTTCCACTTCACCCTGCCAGCGCCATGAGCACAGCCATGCACACGACCATGCTCCGCGACGACGACGACGCTCCCCCTATCTCGCTGCTGATCGCCGACGACCACCCGCTGATCCTGGCCGGCCTGGCCTCACTGATCGCGTCACTGCCTGGCTTACGCCTGCTGGGCCAGGCCGACACGGGCCGCGCCGCCGTGGAGCTGTACCGGCAACTGCGGCCCGACGTGGTGCTGATGGATTTGAACATGCCGGAAATGCATGGCGTCGAGGCGATCGAGCGCATCTGCGCAGACGACGCGCAAGCGAAGATCATCATCCTTACCACCTACCAGGGCGAGGACAATGTGCACCGGGCCCTGCGCGCCGGCGCGCGCGGCTACCTGCTGAAAGATTCCGGTTTCCTGCAACTGACGCAGTGCATCCGCCAGGTGGCCAGCGGCAGGCACTACCTGCCGCCAGAACTGGCGGCGCAGCAGGCCGGCCGCATCGAGGCGAACCGCCTGTCGAAACGCGAGCACGACATCCTGCTGCACCTGTCTGCGGGCAAGAGCAACAAGATGATCGCGCGCAGCGCCGGCATCGAGGTGGGCACCGTCAAATTTCATGTGAATAATATTTTGACCAAGCTCAACGTATCAAGCCGCACCGAGGCGGCCACGGTGGCCGCCCGGCGCGGCTTGCTGGGCGCGTTCTAGCTTAGCGACTCGGCAGACGGAATTCAGGCGGCGCTGTCGTCCTTCTGCTGCGGCTCGGCCTTGGCCAGTGTTGGCTTCGCTTCTACGCCGCTGATCTTCGGCACGCATTCGCTGCGCAGCCACGACACCGTGATGGCTTCACCCGCCATCAGGCGCTTGACGCTGGGGACGATCTGTTCGCCGATCAGCATGCCCAGCAGGCCGATCAGGGCTATCGCGGGCGGCGCCGGCGAGCGCACCTGCAAGACGGCGTAGATGATGCCAACCAGCAAACCCACGGCCAGCGAAATCACATATAACTTCATGGCGCATTCCTTTCGATCAAAAAAAAACGCCGCGCGCGGTCAGGCGCGCGGCGCATGGCACTGCCGCGCGGCGCTTACTTGGCCGGCACTGGCGCCAGGGTCACGTGGTCGCCATGGGTGCGTTGCGGCGCCTTGTGCACCATCGTGTAGGCGTAGTCGACGCCCATGCCGTAGGCGCCCGAATGTTCGCGCACGATGGCCATGACGGCGTCATAGGTTTCCTTGTGCGCCCAGTCGCGCTGCCATTCCAGCAGCACCTGCTGCCACGTCACGGGCACCACGCCAGCCTGGATCATGCGCTGCATGGCGTAGTCGTGCGCTTCCTTCGAAGTGCCACCCGAGGCATCGGCCACCATGTAGATCTCGTAATCGCCTTCGAGCATCGCGCACAGGGCGAAGCTGTTGTTGCACACTTCCGTCCACAGGCCCGACACGACGACCTTCTTCTTGCCGTTGGCGGCCAGCGCATCGCGCACCTTCTGGTCATCCCACGAATTCATCGAGCTGCGCTCGAGGATATCCTTGCCGGGGAAAACGTCGAGCAGTTCCGGATAGGTGTGGCCGGAGAAGCTTTCCGTTTCGACGGTGGTGATGATGGTGGGGATGTTGAACACCTTGGCAGCCTTGGCCAGGCCCACGGTATTGTTTTTCAGCGCCTGGCGGTCCATCGACTGCACGCCGAACGCCATTTGCGGCTGCTGGTCGATGAAGATGATCTGGCAATTGTCGGGGGTAAGGACTTCCAGTTTCGGATTGGTCATGATGTCATCCATGAAGAAAGGGTTGAGTGGGTACTGCCGTGCATCGTACGCCTGGCGGCGTGCCCGCACCACTATCTAAATGTAGGCTGACAGCTAGGCTGCCGCCAGGCAATCCCCTCCTGCAGATCGGCGAGCGCTGCGGTAAAATGCCTTTTGCTCACCCTGTTCCGACGACTCTTGATCGATAACTCCTCTTTGCCAGGCAACATCATGTGCAGCGATACGGCACCGATACGCGTCCTCATCGCCGACGACCACCAGTTGCTGCTGGACGGCATCGCGGCCTTGCTGCGCGCCTTTCCCGGCGTGGTGCTGGCAGGCCAGGCCACCGATGGCCGGCAAGCGGTGCAGCAATTTGACGCGCTGCAGCCCGATGTCACGCTGATGGATTTGCAGATGCCGCTCATGAGCGGTCTTGACGCCATCGGCGCCATCCGCGCGCGCCATCCGCAGGCGCGCATCATCGTGCTGACCACCTACAAGGGCGACACCCAGGTGCTGCGCGCCATCCGCGCAGGCGCGTGCGGCTATGTACTGAAAAGCGCCCTGCGCCATGAATTGCTGGCAGCGATACAGAACGTGCACACGGGGCGGCGCCACATCACGCCCGAGATCGAGGCGGAGCTGGCGCTGTACGCCTGCAGCGACATGCTGTCGAACCGCGAACTGGACGTGCTCAAGCAGGTTGCGCAAGGCAATTCCAACCGCGAAACAGGCGCCCTGCTGCAGATCAAGGAAGAAACCGTCAAGGCGCACATGAGCGCCATCCTGGCCAAGCTGGGCGCCAGGGACCGCACCCACGCCGTCACCATCGCGCTACGGCGCGGCATCCTCGACGCCTGAGCGGCGCCGGCGCTGCCACCAGCGGCGCAGCGGGCCGTGCTCTGCCGGCCAGGCGCGGCGCGCCGGCACTCGCAGGCGCCACTGCGTACCGCCTCCGTCACGCCCACCCACAGACAGGCGCGCTCCGAGCCTGGCGGCGCGCTCGCGCATGCCGGGCATGCCCCAGTGTCCGGGAATCTGCCCGTTCGCCGCGACCACCGGCGGCAAGCCCTGGCCATCGTCGCGCACGAGCAGCTCGATGCCGCCGCACGCATAGCGCACCACCACTTCAACCACCTGCGCGCGCGCATGCTGAAAGGCGTTGCGCAGCGCTTCGCTGGCGATGCGGTAGATTTCATGCGCGGCGCGCGCATGCAGCAGACGCGCCTCGCCTTCTTCCGCGTAGCGGAACACGATGCCGTGTTGCACCGCCAGCCGCTCGCCTTCGCGCCGCAGGATGGCGCTCCAGCGCGCACCGGCGGCATCGCCGGCGCGCAAGTCGTGCACGTGGTCGCGCCCCTCGCCCAGCATGCGGTCGGCGTCGTCGAGCGCACGCAGCATGGCGGCGCGCGCGGGATCATCCTCGGCAATGGCCATGCTGGCATTGTGAAAGTGCAGGATCATCGCCTGCGTGCCCTGCAGCAGGGTATCGTGCAGCTCGCGCGCGATGCGTTCGCGCTCGGCCTGCTGCGCCTCCATCCGTGTCTGCAGGCGCGCGGCGTGCTGGCGCAGCCGCCAGCGGTAAGCCCCATACGCGGCGGCCAGCAGCGCCGCCGCGCACAGGCTGCGGAACCACCAGGTCTGGTAAAAGGCGGGCAGCACGCGGAATGGCAATTGCGCCACCGTGCTGGCCACGCCGTCGCCATTGAGAGCCATCACCTGGAAACGGTAGGCGCCCGGTCCCAGGCCCGTGTATTGCGCCTGGCGCCGATCATCCGCGTTCTGCCAGTCCTTGTCATACCCTTCCAGCCGATAGCGGAAACGCAGGCGCGCCGGCGTGCCCAGGCTGCTGGCGTTGTAATCGAACTGCACGTCGCGCGTGCCGGCAGGCAGGCGCTCGTAGTCGGCGACGGCGACGCTCCGGCCATCGACCATCAAGGCGCCTATCTCGGCCTGCGGCGCCGGCAGCGTCGGCGCCGGCTGGCGCGGGTCGATCCAGAAGGTCGCGCTCTGACGCGAAAACCAGACCCTGCCATCATCCGCTTCGGCTATCGAGCCGTTATGCAGCAAACTCATTTTGCCGCTCAAGCCATCGGCGCCATCGTACAGCTGCGCCTGCATGGGGTGCGATGGATCGCGCAGGGCCTGCGCCACCTCGGCGGCGGCCACGCGCACGGCGCCATTGCCCGCATTGAGCCACAGGCTGCCGTCGCGCGCGCGCAGCATGCCGACCACGCCGTCGAAGACGCCGGCCGCTGCGGCGCGCAGCGGCACGAAGCGCCCGCCGCGCCACAGCGCCAGGCCCTGCTGACCGCCCGCCAGCAGCTGGCCGCCGGTCTCAAACAGCGCTGGCGCCTTGCCCAGGTTCAGGCCCTGTGCGGGACCATAACTGGCCAGGCGCCCGCCCTCGAGCACCGCCACGCTGCCGTCCGGATAGGACAGCCACAGGCGGCCGGCCGCATCGGCCAGCAGCGCCAGCGGCACTTTGCGCCCGCCCTCGGGCAAGGCCGTTTCGCGCCGCCATGCGCCGCCCGTGTACTGGAACACGCCAGCGCCGCTGAAAATCACCCACAGGCTGCCGTCGGGCGCGCTCACGGCCATGCGCACTCGTTTCAGGGCGGCCGCTTCCGGCGGATAGGCAATCGTCTCGAGCACGCGGCCATCCTCGCCATCGAACTGCAGCAAGCCGGCGCGGGTGCCGACGCGGATGCCGCGCGGCGCGGCCATGATGGCCGTGATCGGTCCCAGCGCGGGTGCGCGCAGCACCTTGCCGTCGGGCGACACCAGCATCAGCGGCGCATCGCCTTCCCGCGACAGCCACATGCGGCCCCCGGTGCCGGGCGACAGCTGCTGGGCGCGGAAGACCTCGGGCACCTCCGGGCCCCCGCGCGCGCTGAGGATCACGGGCGCGGCCTGGCGAAAGCGGTCCAGGCCTGCATACGTGGAGACCCAGACATTGCCTTCGTTGTCATCGCACAGGGAGCCGATCAGCACATTGCTCAAGCCGTCGCGGGGCAGGAACGATTCCGTGTCGCCGCTGATGCCCAGCTGTTGCGGCCCCAGCGCGCCAGCGCTGCGCGTGCGGTGCAGGCCGAACTGGCTGTCGAACCACAGGGTGCCCTGGCGGTCGACCAGCATGCTGCCGCTGGTGCCGCTCGTATCGCGGTAGATCCAGCGATGGTCGAGCTGGTCGTAGCGCTCGAGCGTATCGATGATGCGGATGCCGCGCTGCTCCAGCAGGTACAGGCGGCCGTCCGGTCCCTGCTGCGGTGGCGCGCGCAAGTCCAGGCGGCCCACAGGCGGCGCGAAGCGCGCCTGGCCCGGCTGCCAGAGGAACAGGCCCTGTTCGCTGAACACGCCCAGCCTGCCGTCGCGGTCCGCGAATACGGCCGAGGCCTTTTGCGCCGTGTAGCCTTGCGCCGGCCCCATCGCCTGCCAGCGCCGGCCATCGAAGCGCGAGACCCCGGCCACGCCGGCGGCCCACACGGCGCCCGTGGCGTCGATGGCGAAACCCCAGACGGAACCGGGCCGCACGCCCTGCGCCTCGCCGTAATTGCGCACCACGCCATCCTTGACATGGCTGATGCCGCCCACTTGCCAGCCCACCCACATGCCGCCATCGGCCGCGCGCTTGAGGGCCAAGGTCACCGTATCGGGAAACGCGCCCTGGCGCGCGCGCAAGGGCGCGAAACGCAGACCGTCAAAACGCACCAGGCCAGAATGGGTGCCCAGCCACAGGAAGCCGTCGCCGCCCTGGGCGATGACGCTGATATCGCCCGGCGCGCCATCCCTGGACGTCCAGCTGGTGTGCTGCAGCTGGTGGATGCCGCGCGCCGCGCCGATGGCCAGCCCGGGAGGGCTGAACAACAGCAGCAAGGGCAGGCAGCACAGCGCGGCCAGGACGGGCAGGCGCATGGTGGGTCAGGCTGCAGGCACGGCCACGCGACCGCTGCGGTGCTGCACGATGATCAGGCCAGCGAGCAGCAGCAAGGGCACGGCCAGCGCCACGAAGCCGACGGCCAGGTAGGCAAAGGCGGCGGCGATAGCGCCCAGGGCAAAGGCCAGCAGCGGCCAGAAGAACTTCCCGCAGCGCGCATGGGTGGCGCCATCGGCCGCGCCGCGCAGCACGTCGACGGTGTCGATGACGATCTGCGTCACGTTCCCCGTCATCATGGAAGTGGGCGCCAGGTGCGCCAGCAGCAGCCGGCTGGTGGCGCTGTGCACGCCCATGGCGGCCGTGCCCAGCAAGCCGGCCACCATGGCCATGGAACTGACATCCTTGCCGATCGGCTCGGCCAGGCAGCCAAACACCATGAAGCCGGCCAGCAAGGCCCACTGCAGCAGCATCGCCAGGGTCAGTGACGGGCCGGCGCGGCGCTCCACGGCCAGCACCATCAGGCGCGTAATGGCGACGCCGGCGATAAAGGCGGGGAAAGCGAGAAACTTCAGCAGGATGGAAGCGCGCGATGCGTCCGCCAGGGCGGCGCCGATCAGCACGAAGTTACCCGTGACATGGGCCGTAAACAGGCCAAACAGGGCAATAAAACCCAGGGTATCGACATAGCCCGCTAAAAATCCCAGGCTGGTGCCGAACAAGCGGCTGTGTGGTGGCTGATCCATCGAATGACTCCTGATACTGTGCAATGCACTAAAAAAGAAAACAACGCGCCAGGGAAGCGCCCCGGCGCCACTGCCTGCATGGTAAGCCATGCGGCCGGCCGCCGCCCCCGTCATTCGGCCAGTACGCCACGGCCCACCTGATCTTTTGGCCCGTGTTCAACCGTGGGACCTCCGCTACACTGGACGACGTGACTTTCGCGCCGCGCACGCCGGCCCCCTCCCCCCCTGCACCGCAACCATGGAGCTGCACCATGCCAGAACATACCCTCCCCGCCACCGCCCCCTTGATCTTGCTCAATGGCTGCTTTCATACCGTCGATAAAAGCTGCCCGCAAGCGAGCGCGGTGGCCATCGCCGACGGCAAATTCCTCGCCGTCGGCGATGCCGATGACGTCATGCGCCACCGCGCGCCCGACAGCCGCGTGATCGACCTGGGTGGCCGCACCGTGATTCCCGGCCTGAACGACTCGCACCTGCACCTGATCCGTGGCGGCTTGAACTACAACCTGGAATTGCGCTGGGAAGGCGTGCCTTCGCTGGCCGACGCCCTGCGCATGCTAAAGGAACAGGCCTTGCGCACGCCGAATCCGCAATGGGTGCGCGTGGTCGGCGGCTGGAACGAATTCCAGTTCGCGGAAAAACGCATGCCGACCCTCGACGAAATCAACGCGGCCGCGCCGGACACGCCCGTCTTCATCCTGCACCTGTACGACCGCGCCCTGCTCAACCGCGCCGCCTTGCGCGTGGTCGGCTACGATAAAAATACGCCGAATCCGCCCGGCGGCGAAATCGTGCGCGACGCTTCCGGCAACCCGACCGGCATGCTGATCGCGCGCCCGAACGCCATGATTTTATATGCAACCCTGGCCAAGGGTCCGACCCTGCCGCGCGAATTGCAGGTCAATTCCACGCGCCAGTTCATGCGCGAACTCAATCGCCTCGGCCTGACCAGCGCCATCGACGCGGGCGGCGGCTTCCAGAATTATCCGGAAGACTACGCGGTGGTCGATCAGCTGGCAAGCGAAGGGCAGCTGACCATCCGCATCGCCTACAACCTGTTCACGCAAAACAAGGGCCGCGAACTGGAAGACTTTGAAAAATGGACGGAGATGGTCACGCCGGGCCAGGGCGATGATTACTATCGCCACAACGGCGCCGGCGAAATGCTGGTGTTTTCCGCCGCCGACTTCGAGGATTTCCTCGAGCCGCGCCCGGACCTGGCGCCCGGCATGGACGACGAACTGGAAAAGGTGGTGCGCCACCTGGTCTCCAAACGCTGGCCCTTCCGCCTGCACGCCACCTATGACGAATCGATCGACCGCATGCTGACGGTCTTTGAAAAGGTCAACCGCGATATCCCGTTCGACGGCCTGCACTGGATGTTCGACCACTGCGAAACGATCACGCCGAAAAACATCGACCGGGTCAAGGCGCTGGGCGGCGGCATCGCCATCCAGCACCGCATGGCCTTCCAGGGCGAATACTTTGTCGACCGCTACGGCGCCGAGGCAGCCAAGGCCACGCCGCCGATCGCGCGCATGCTGCAAACGGGCGTGCCGGTGGGCGGCGGCACCGACGCCACCAGGGTCGCCAGCTACAACCCGTGGACGGCGCTGTACTGGCTGGTATCGGGCCGCACCGTGGGCGGCTTGCGCCTGTACGACGCGGGCAGCCGTTTGTCGCGCGACACGGCGCTGGAACTGTGGACGGCGGGCAGCGCCTGGTTCTCCAGCGAGCAAGGCAAGAAGGGCCGCATCCAGGAAGGCATGCTGGCCGACCTGGCCGTGCTGAGCGCGGATTTTTTCAGCATCGATGAAGAGGCGATCAAGTCGATCGAATCGGTGCTCACCATCGTCGGCGGCAAGATCGTCTACGGCCAGGCGGAATTTACCAAGCTGGCGCCGCCCCCGATTCCCGTGCTGCCCGACTGGTCGCCCGTGAAAAACGTGGCCGGCCACTACCGCGCCGCGCCGCCGCAAAAGACCAGCGTCATGCAGCACCAGTGCCAGGGCGCCTGCGGCGTGCACGCCCACGCCCACGACGTGGCGCGCAAGAGTTCCGTGCCCGTCTCCAGCCACTCCGGCTTCTGGGGCGCGCTGGGGTGCAGCTGCTTTGCGTTTTGAGGCGCGGGTGAGACGCGTGTTTTCATGCGCTGCCGGTGCCCTGGCACTGGCAGCAACCCTGCCCGCCGTGGCACAAGAAAATGTGCAGCTGTACGGCCGCCTGAACGTGACGGTCGAAGCGCTGCACGATTCCGGCAGCGGTGACAGCGTGCAGCGTGTCTCCAACAACCGCTCGGTACTCGGCTTTCGCGGCAGCGAAGACCTGGGCGGCGGCTGGCAGGCGCTGTTCCAGGTCGAGGGCACGCTGTCGCCCGACACGGGCGCGGGGTCAATCGCCGCGCGCGACACGCGTGTCGGCATTGCCGGCCCGTGGGGCACGCTCTTTGCCGGCAACTGGACCCTGCCCTACAACAGCGCCACCTCCGCGCTCGACCCGTTCTACCCCACCACGGCCGGCTACATGAGCCTGATGGGCAACGGCGCCGGCGCCAGCGAAAGCAATACCAGCAACACCTATTCCTTCGACCGGCGCCAGCAGAACAGCGTGCATTACTGGACGCCGCAGTGGCAGGGCTGGTCGCTGCGCGTGGCGCACGGCATGGGGGAAGAGCGACCCGCCAGCGGCGCGCATCCGGCACTGAACTCGGCCGCCTTGATCTACGACGGCGGCGTCCTGTATGCGACCCTGGCGCAGGAAGACCATCACGACTACCAGGGACGGGGCCTGACTGACCATGGCAGCAAGCTGGCCCTGGCCTGGAGGATCGACAGCGCCACGCAGCTGGCGGCGGTGCTGGAAAGCCTGCGCTACGCCACGCCCACGGGTGAGCTGCGCCGGCGCACGGCCTACTTTTCCGCCACGCGTCAGTTCGGCCGCCACGGCCTGCGCATCGGCGTAGCCCACGCGCAAAGCGCCAGCGGCAGCGCGCTGGAAACCATCGGCACGGTGCGTGCCGGAGCAGATACGGGTGCCACCCACGCCACCGCCGGCTACGATTACCAGCTGTCAAAACGCAGCAGCCTGTATGCCTATTACACGCGCCTGGCCAACGGCCGCCACGGCATCGCCGACTTTGCCATCAACAGCCTGGGACACGAAACAGAAACAAAGGGCGCCACCATGTCGGGCGTGGCGCTGGGGATAAGGCACAATTTCTGAGCGGCGCTCAGTCCCAGCAGACCGACAGCACGGCATAGCCCTCCGAAGGCTCAGGAGCATTGGCTGGCTTGCCATAAGGCCAGCCAGGAATGACGCCGTCGGCTTCCATGCCGGCGATCCAGCGCTCCACCTCGTCCTGGCGTGCGGACGTGAAGATATGCACGTTTTCCGCAGGCGGGAAACATTTCGCGTCCACGTCCGCCTGGCCATAATCGCACCAGTCCTGGTGCAAGCCGACCAGCACCTTTTCCACGTCCGGCCTGGCGGCGATCTCGCGGAACATGTCATATAGCTGCGCAATCGGCGGGCGGCCATAGCCCCACTGGTTCGGCGCGATCGACTCTTCATCGGTATTGCCTGCGAAGTAGAGATCGAGATCGACCACGGGGGGCGTATCGCCATCGTCCACACCGGGCGAGGTCAGGTACTGGTAGATTTTGTCGGGCATGGGAAAAGTTCCGTTGATGTGAAAGACAATACAATATTGTAGTCTGCAGACCGTGTATCCCGGCGGAGCACCGCGCCTGAGTTCGAGCGCGCAGCCTGGCTCCAGTAAAAATTGCTCCCATCAGCCATGGCGCTGAAATAGAGAACAACAAAAAACCCGCTGACTTTTGCAAGTAAGCGGGTTTTCTGATGAAACTTGGTGCCGTTGGCCGGAATCGAACTGGCGACCTTCACATTACGAATGTGCTGCTCTACCAACTGAGCTACAACGGCGAAGACCCACATTCTACAAACAATGCACAAAATTTGCTAGTGTCAACGCGAACTTTTTTGCATTTTTTTAGCGGCCCGGCTGCGGGCCGCTAAAAATCGTGGATAAGTGCGGCTTTTTACTCAGCGTGGTAGGCCGTGACGCGGGCCACTTCGTCTTTCGAGCCGAGGAAGACGGGCACGCGCTGGTGCAGCTTGTGCGGGGCGATATCCATGATGCGCTGCTGTCCGTCGGTGGCCGCGCCGCCGGCTTGCTCGACGATGAAGGCCATCGGGTTCGCTTCGTACATCAGGCGCAGCTTGCCGGGCATCGAGGTGTCGCGCAGGTCGGCCGGGTACATGAAGATGCCGCCGCGGTTCAGGATGCGGTGCACGTCAGCCACCATCGAGGCGATCCAGCGCATGTTGAAGTTGGTGCCGCGCGGACCCGTATCACCGGCCAGCAGTTCATCGACATAGCGTTTCACGGGCGGATGCCAGTGGCGCGCGTTCGACATATTGATGGCGAATTCCTTCGTCGTCGGCGGAATCTGCATATTGCTTTGCGTGAGGACCCACGAACCCATTTCGCGGTCCAGGGTGAAGCAGTTCACGCCATTGCCAAAGGTCAGCACCAGCATGGTTTGCGGACCATACACGGCGTAGCCGGCAGCCACTTGCCTGGCGCCCGCCTGCATGAAGTCCTGCTCGGTCGGCTGTCCCATGCCTTCCGGGGCTTTGAGCACCGAGAAGATGGTGCCGATGGACACATTGACATCGATGTTCGACGAGCCATCGAGTGGGTCGAACAGCAGCATGTATTCGCCCTTCGGATAGCGGTTCGGGATCGGGTGGATCGATTCCATCTCTTCCGACGCCATGGCCGCCAGGTGTCCGCCCCATTCGTTCGCTTCGAGCAGGATCTCGTTGGAGATGATGTCGAGTTTTTTCTGCACTTCGCCCTGCACGTTTTCCGTGTCGGCCGTGCCCAGCACTTCACCGAGGGCGCCCTTGCCGACAGCGTGGCTGATGGTTTTGCACGCGCGCGCGACGACTTCGATCAGCAGGCGCAGTTCGGCCGGAATGCTGTTGTTCGAGCGCTGCTCTTCAACCAGGTATTGCGTAAGACTGATGCGTTTCATGAAATCCCTCTGTTTTGATGATTTATTGCGGAGTTAATTGGCCAATGCCTTGCTGACGACTTCCATCACGTCATTCGACAAACTGGCCTGGCCGGCGACTTTTTCCAGCGCGTCGCGCATATGGCTTTGCAGCGCGGGCACGTAACGGCGCCAGCGGTCCATGGAGCGCGCCAGGCGGGCGGCCACTTGCGGGTTCAGGGCGTCGAGCGCGATGACTTGCTCGGCCCAGAAGGCGTAGCCGCTGCCATCAGCCGCATGGAATTGCGACGGATTGCCGTTGGTGAAATTGAAGATCAGGCTGCGCGCGCGGTTCGGATTTCTAAGGGTGAAGGCCGGATGCGTCATCAACTGGCGTACGGCTTGCACATCGGTCGATGGCGCCGCCGCCTGCATGGCGAACCATTTGTCGACCACCAGCGCTTCGCTCTCGAAGTCGGCATAGAAACTGGCCTGGGCCGCCTGCGCGTGCGATGCGGAACCCGAATGTATCAGGGCGCCCAGGGCGGCCGCGCGGTCCGTCATGTTGCCGGCACCGTCGAACTGCTGCTGCGCCAGGGCCAGCTCTTGCGCGCCCGGTGCGATCAGCAAATAGGACAGGGCCAGGTTTTTCAGCGCGCGCTTGCCGGCCGACAGGGCGTCCGGACTGTATTCGCCCGGCGTCTGGTTGGCGTGGTATTGCGCCAGCAATTCAGGTTTGAGCGCGGCCGCGATGGTGCGGCGCATGAACTGGCGCGCCACATGGATCGCCTGCGGGTCGACTTGCGCCAGGCGCTCGGCGATGATGGTTTCCGACGGCAGGATCAGGGCCAGCTCGCGGAAGGCAGGATCGAGCGTTTCGTCGGCCAGCAGGGCGCGCTGCGCTTCGATGAAGGTGTCGTCCAGCGCCAGCGCTCCGCCAGTGGCCACGGCGCCGCTCAGTTTCAGCAGGCGTTCCATGGCCAGGCGCTGACCCGCTTCCCAGCGGTTGACCGGGTCGCTGTCGTGACGGAAAAGGTGCAGCAGTTCGGCGTCGGTGTAATCGTATTCCAGCACCACCGGCGCGGAAAAGTCGCGCAGCAGCGACGGCACGGGCGATTCCGCGACCTGCGTGAAGAGGAAGGTCTGCGAGGCTTGCGTCAATTCCAGCACAACGCTGGTAGCGCCGTTCGATGCTACGCCGTCCACGTACAGCGGCAGGTCGCGGCCGTCCGCTGCCAGCAAGCCGACGGTGACGGGAATGTGGAACGGCAGTTTCTTCGGCTGGCCCGGCGTGGCGGGGCAGCTTTGCGACAGGGTCAGCTCGAACGTCTGGCTGGCAGCGTCGTAGCGCGTGGAAGCCGTCACCACCGGCGTGCCGGCCTGGCTGTACCAGCGCTCGAACTGGGTAAAGTCGCGGCCATTCGCGTCCGCCATGGCGGCACGGAAGTCGTCGCACTGCACGGCCTGGCCATCATGGCGCTCGAAGTACAGGTCCATGCCCTTGCGGAAACCGTCGCGGCCCACCAGGGTCTGGACCATGCGCACCACTTCGGCGCCTTTTTCGTAGATCGTGACCGTGTAAAAGTTATTGATTTCGACGAAAGAATCCGGACGCACGGGATGCGCCATCGGACCGGCGTCTTCAGGGAACTGCGCCTGGCGCAGTGTGCGCACCTGGTCGATGCGCGTGACGGCGCGGCCCGTGTCCGTGCCGATCATGTCGGCCGAAAATTCCTGGTCGCGGAACACCGTCAAGCCTTCTTTCAGCGACAGCTGGAACCAGTCGCGGCAGGTCACGCGGTTGCCGGTCCAGTTATGGAAGTATTCGTGGCCCACCACCGCTTCGATGCCTGCGTAATCGACGTCGGTCGCCACGCGCGAATTGGCCAGCACATACTTGGTATTGAAGATGTTCAAACCCTTGTTTTCCATGGCGCCCATATTAAAATCGCCCACGGCGACGATCATGAAGCGGTCCAGGTCCAGTTCCAGGCCGAAGCGCTCCTCGTCCCAGCGAATCGAGTTTTTCAGCGACTGCATGGCGTAGTCGGTTTTATCCAGGTTACCGTCTTCCACCCACACCTGCAGCAGCACTTCGCGGCCGGACTTCAAGGTGTAGCGCTCTTCCTGGCACACCAGGCGCGCTGCCACCAGGGCGAACAGGTAGGATGGTTTCTTGAACGGGTCCTCCCACTTGGCGTAGTGGCGGCCATCACCGAGGTCGCCCTCTTCGATCAGGTTGCCGTTCGATAGCAGCACCGGATATTTGTCCTTGTCGGCGCGTAGCATGACCGTGTACTTGGCCATCACGTCCGGGCGGTCCGGGAAGAAGGTGATGCGGCGGAAGCCTTCAGCTTCGCACTGCGTGAAGAAATTATGGTTCGACACGTACAGGCCGGACAGCGAGGTATTGTCTTGCGGCGCCAGCACGGTTTCGATATCGAGCGTAACATCGTCCGGTGCCTTGGGAATGGTCAGCATGCCGGCCGTCAACTTGTACTGCGACGGTTTGAGCAGCTTGTCATTCAGGCGGACTTGCACCAGTTCAATATGTTCGCCGTGCAATTCGATGCTGCGGCTGGTGCTGGCCGGGTTGTGGCGCATGCGGATCCGGCTCGCCACCACTGTGCGGGCGGGATCAAGATCGAAACCAAGTTCGACGCTGTCGACCAGGAAGCTGGGCGGCGTGTAATCTTTGCGGTAAATCGTCTGAGGGCTGTCTGTGCGCATAGGGATTTGGGTGGGAGCGGAGGCAAAAGCCTATTTTACCAACACCAGCCCCCCGATAGTCGCGATTCAGCTCAGGAATGTTGGATTCCCTTACACGCAGACATGTCAGGTAACATTCTGTAATAATGAATAGAAACAAATAGAACTATTCTTATAATACTAAGCGATGAATTGCGTCTATTATCAGGAGGTCATGCAATGAAACGATATCTCACCATCATGATGGCCGCATTGACCGTGTTGCTGACCGGATGCGCCACCACCATACGCAGCGATGTGACCGTCTTCCATGAGTGGCCTGCGCAATTGCAGGACAAATCGTATGCGTTTGAAGCGCCAGTGGCGGAAAACGACACGCTGGAATACCGCAGCTACCAGAACCTGGTGCGCGCGGAACTGGCCAAGCACGGCTTCGGCGAAGCTTCCGGCCCGGCGGCAGCCAATTTGCGCGTGGCGATGCAGTTTTCCACCGTCGACTATCCTGAGCGCGTGCTGCAGGCGTCCGATCCATTCTGGTATGGCCCTGGCTACTGGCCTGGCCGCTACGGCTACCGCTACGGCGCGTGGCCAGGCTATGGCCGCTTTGGCTACAACCCCTACTGGTATGGTCCGATGGACGTGGAAGAAAGCGTGCGCCATAAATACGAACGCGAATTGCGCGTGACGATCAATGACCGCAACGGCAAGAAACTGTATGACGTGACCGTGCAATCGACCAGTAACAAGCGCGCCACGCCGCAGGTGATGCCGGCCATGGTGGCCAGCGCCTTCGCCGACTTCCCCGGCCAGAGCGGCGTGCCCCGTAAAGTCGAAGTCAAAATAGAGTAATGACGTGGCAAGACAAAAAAACCGGCTTGTGCAGTGATGCGCAAGCCGGTTTTTTTATGCCTACGAATAATACGCCTCGGCGGCAAAGGTGAGCACGCCGATCAGGGCCACGGCCAGTAACAGCACGATCAGCAGGCGGCCGAATTTCGGCGTGCCGTCTTTTTCGCTGCCGCCGCTCATGGCACGATGATGGTCGAACCGGTCGTCTTGCGCCCTTCCAGGTCAATGTGCGCCTGGGCAATATGGGCCAGGCTGTAGCGCTGGTTGATCTCGATCTGCACTTCGCCACTGCTGACGACGCCGAACAGCGAGGTCGCCATCTCTTCCAGATTCGCGCGGTTCGAGGCATAGCTGAACAGGGCCGGGCGCGTGAGGAAGAGCGAGCCACGCGAGGCCAGTTCACTGAGGGTGAAGGCCGGCACGGGACCGGACGCGTTGCCGAAGCTGACCATCATGCCCAGCGGCGCCAGGCAGTCGAGCGAGCCTGTGAACGTGTCCTTGCCGATGGAATCGTAGACCACCGAGACGCCCTTGCCGCCCGTGATCTCGCGCACGCGCTCGACGAAGTTTTCCGTGTTGTAGTTGATGACGTGGGCCGCGCCGTGCGCCTTGGCCAGCGCCGCCTTTTCATCGGAACCGGCCGTGCCGATCAGGTTCACGCCCAGCACCTTCGCCCATTGGCAGGCGATCAGGCCCACACCGCCCGCGGCCGCGTGAAACAGGATGGTATCGCCCGCCTTCAGTGCCACCGTGCGATGGAACAGGTATTGCACCGTCAAGCCTTGCAGCATCATGGCGGCGGCCGTATCGAAAGCAATGCGCTCGGGCAGCACCAGCAGCAGGGCCGCCGGCAAGTTACGCTGCTGCGCATACGCGCCATTGATGCGCGCCGCATACGCCACCCGGTCGCCAACCTTGACTTCAGTGACGCCCTCGCCCACCGCCTCGACGATGCCCGCTCCCTCGACACCGAGGCCATTGGGCAGCGGCTGCGGATACAAGCCCGTGCGGAAATACACATCGATGAAATTGAGGCCGATGGCCTCATGCTTCACGCGCGCTTCGCCTGGGCCGGGCGGCGGCAGTTCCACGTCCACATACTCCATCACTTCCGGGCCGCCCACGCGCTGTACGCGGATGGCCTTGGTGGTAATCGTTGCGCTCACAATATGCTCCTTGAAGAAGAATCGGGGAAAACGTCAGGCGGCCGCGTTGGCCTGCGCCTGCAGCTGCGACAGCACCAGGTGCGCCGATGACAGATTCGTTGCGCACGCCACGTTGTGCACGTCGCAGGCGCGCACCAGGGCGTTGATGTCCGGCTCATGCGGCTGCGGCGTCATCGGGTCACGCAGGAAGATCACGCAATCGATCAAGCCTTCCACCAGCAGCGAGCCGATCTGCAAGTCGCCGCCGAACGGCCCCGAATGCTTGCGTTCGACCGCCAGGCCCAGCTCGTTGATCAGGCGGCCGCCCGTGGTGCCCGTGGCCGACAGTTCGCAACCCTTCAAAAAGTCCAGGTATTCGCCCGCCAGGGTAATCATGTCATCTTTTTTCTTGTCGTGGGCAATCAGGGCGATGCGTGTTTTCATGGTGAGGACCATTTCAGTGGGTGGAGGAATTATTTCTTTTTCGACAGCACGTAAATACCGGCCAATACGAGGCTGGTGCCAGCCAGTTGCCAGTTGGTGATCGGTTCATCGAGGATCATGGCGCCCAGGAACAGGGTCGACACGGGGCCTATCATGCCCGCCTGCGAGGCGACGGGCGCGCCGATGCGCTCGACGGCGATCATCGTCATGAAGACGGGCATCACCGTGCAAAAGATGCCATTGAGCAAGGACAGGCCATACACGGGCATGGGCTGGATCAGCAGCTCGACGGGGCGCAAAATAAAAAACTGGGCGATGCAGGCAAAGCTGGCCACGCACATCGCGTAGGAAACGAGCCGCATCGAGCCGATGCGCTTGACCAGTTCACCCGAGCCCAGCAGATACACGGCATACGAACAGGCCGAGCCCAGCACGAGAGTCGACCCCAGCGCCACATTGCTGGCGCCGCCCTGTAAATCATGCACGAACACCAGCACGATGCCGCAATACGAGGTCAGCAAGGCCAGCCATTGCAAGCGGCTGATGCTCTGCTTGAAGTACACGGTGGTAATCAGGAGCACGAAGGTGGGCGTGAGAAACAGGATCAAGCGCTCCAGCCCTACGGAAATGTATTGCAAGCCCAGGAAGTCCAGATAGCTGGACAGGTAGTAGCCGACGAGACCCAGCCCGACGAGGCGCCAGCGGTCGCTGGTCGACAGCGGCGGCTCCGTGCGCATCTTCCACCAGGCGATGACGGCGAACACGGGCAGCGAAAAGATCATCCTGAAGGCGATCAGGGTGACGGCATCGATCTGGTAGCGGTACAGCAGCTTGGCGACGATGGCCTTGGTGGAAAACAGCACCGCCCCGCCCACGGCGATGGCCAGGCCACCGAGGTAGACGGAACGGGGAAGCGAAGATGGGGTGGCTTGCGGGGAACTGGAGCTCATGCCCAGATTGTAAGGCAAAAGCCGGGGTCAGACCCGGCGGGACTCGGCGTCCCCGTCTGACCCCAAATAAAACTGACGGCGGATTAAGAGACCACCACCGCCGCCGCGCCCGCCGTCACTGTCGCGGTCGTCACGCGCGCAATCACGTTGCTTGGTGCCGCGGTGCCGATCAGTTTATTTACCTGCTTGAACTGCGCCACCAGCTTGCCCGGCGTCAAGGTGACCACCGTGTAGCCCTGCGCATCCGTATTCAGATGCTTGAGCCACGGGTTGTTGCCCAGGCCGGACAATTGCTGCGCCAGGCCCAGCAGAGTTGTGCTGAAGTCAGCGCTCGCTTTCAAGCCAGCCTGCACGGCAGCCACCGTCGCATCGAGCTGCGCTTCCGGCACGCCCTTGGCGGCCAGGGCGCCGCGCAGTTGCACGCGCAACTGCTCCAGCAGGCTGTCCACCGTCGGGGCAGCCTTGCCCATAGTGTAATCGAGCAGGTTGACGTCCAGGTTGACCGTGCCCAGGCCCGTGACGGGAATGGCCAGCGGGTAGCTGACGAGGGTGCCGATATCGCCCATGCTGCCGGCGGCCGACTTCAGGTAGCTGAAGAAGGAATCGGAGCTCACGCCGGCCGACACCAGGTCCACCATGACGGGCGTGCCGCCGCCAGCCGCATCAAAATCATCGCTGACGGTGCCCGCAAAGAAGGAGTGGATATCGCCGGTAATCGCCACCACGTTGCCGATGGCATTCGTCTTCAGGTGCGCCATCAAATTCTTGCGCTCGCTGTTATAGCCATCCCACTGGTCGCAATTGAGCAGGAAACGCGTGAAAAATGGCGCCAGCGCCGCCTGCTGGCCGGAAGCGGCGACAAAACTCGATGCGGCGCCCTTGGCCTGCACATCGGGCTTGATCCAGCCGAAGGCGATCACTTGCGCGGCGGCGGCCGGCGAGCCGCTGTTGTAGGCGGCCACCGTGATGCCGGCCTGGGCCGCGCTCAAGCCGGCGCCCACGGCAGCGGCGCCCTGCGCGCCGGCGTTGGCTGCCGCTCCGGCAATCGCCATGGCCGCCGTTTGCGCCAGGGTCGCCGATGCGCCCGCCGTCGAGGCGGCCACGATGCTTGATGCCAGCGGCACGCTGCCGCCCACCAAAGGCAGCGTGCTGGCGATGGCCTTGCCCACGTTCGACATGGCGCTCAGCGCCAGCAAGGTAGCAATCGCATCCGTGCCATTCAAGCCCATGCGCAGCAATGACACTTCATTACCCCACAATTTCCAGGTGGACGTGGCGGCCTTCATCTTGCTTTTCCACCAGTCGCGCTGCGTGCTGCCCAGCATGCCAACGGCAGCCAGCGGGTCGGTGCCAGCCTTGGTGGCGGCCGCCATTTTCTGCCCCTCCACGCTGTCGAACAGCGCTTGCGGCACCAGATAGCGGCTGCCGATGCTGCCCAGCGGCTTGCCCGTGGCCGGGTTGATGGTCGACTCGGCGATCGCATGGTCGGCGCGGTACAGGCGCTCGTCCGTCATCACCAGTTGCATCAGTTTGCCGAACTGGAAATCGCGGTAGATCTGGATGTTCTGGAACGTTGTCGCGGCGGCATCGAAGGTGACGTCGGCCGGCATGTATTCGAACCATGCCTGGTTGGCGCTGCGGCGGCGGGCCGGCTGGTGCAAATCGCTGCCGTCGGCGGCCACGAGGCCCTCGTAGGTGGACGCGTCCTGCCAGGCGTCATCCGTAAATTCGTGGTCATCCCAGATGGCGATGAAGGCAAAGCGTTCGTGCACGGCTTGCAGGCGCGCATCGGTACGGTATTTCTTGTACAGGTAGCGGTAATCGGCCACCGTGGTGGCGTACTTGGCGCCGGACGCGCCGCTTTTATACGTGCCGTCCGGCAGTTTCAGCTGGTCGTGGCGGCTTTCCACGGCGCCGCTCTGGAAGGCCTCGCCCACCGTTTCATAGATGTAATCGCCCAGGTGCACGATGAAATCGAGCGATTCGTTGGCGGCGATATGCGACAGCGCGCCCCAATGGTTGATGCTCCAGTCCTGGCACGTCAGGTAGGCGAACTGCAGCTGCGACACGTCGGCCGTGGCGGCGGGCGCCGTCTTGAAGCGGCCCACGTTCGAGCGCACGTCGCCGGCGATGAACTGGTAAAAATACACCTGGCCTGGTTGCAAACCCGTGACCTTGTGGCGCAGGGTATTGTCGAAATCGGCCTTCAACGGCAATTTCGCATCGACGATAGGCGTACCCGACAGGGCCGTGTTGCCGCCCAGGGCGGCCGTATTGTCGCTGGCGCTGACGATCAGGCGCACGGCCACGTCGGACTTGCCGGCAACGGCGGGCGCGACGGCATCGAAACTGGCGGGCACGACGCGCGTCCACAGCATGGCGCTGTCGGCGCGCGGATCACCAGAGGCCACGCTTTGCGGGAATTTCCAGTCGCTGCCCGAAGCGAGCGGCACGCCAGGATCGCTGTAATCGGTGCTGCCGCAGGCGGCAAGGCCGGCAGTGGCCACTGACACGGTGATAAAGCCGCCCAATTTCAGAAATTGCCGTCTGTCCATTTGACTTGCCATGATGTCGCGCCCTCGATATGGTGAAAGCGCGTCACTTTAGCAACAGATTGTGTCATCCTGATGACGGGGCCATGCCGCTTCGCGGGGGGCCGATATGCTAAAATGTCGGCCACAATTGAACACCCGTCTAAGGAAGATTCGACATGGCAGGACATAGCAAATGGGCCAATATCAAGCATAAAAAGGCTGCCACCGATGCCAAGCGTGGCAAAATCTGGACGCGCCTGATCAAGGAAATCACGGTCGCGGCCCGCATGGGCGGCGCCGATATCGCGGCCAATCCGCGCCTGCGCCTGGCCGTCGACAAGGCCGCCGATGCGAACATGCCAAAAGACAACGTCCAGCGCGCGATCAACCGCGGCAGCGGCGGCGTCGATGGCGCCAACTACGAAGAAGTGCGCTACGAAGGCTACGGCGTGGGCGGCGCGGCCGTCATCGTCGAATGCATGACCGACAACAAGGTGCGCACGGTGGCCGAAGTGCGCAACGCCTTCAACAAGAACGGCGGCAACATGGGCAACGAAGGCTCGGTCGCCTTCATGTTCCAGCATTGCGGCCAGCTGCTGTTCGCGCCGGGCACCGACGAAGACAAGCTGATGGAAGCGGCCCTGGAAGCGGGCGCCGACGACGTCATCGCCGACGAGGAAGGCGGCTTCGAAGTGCTGACCCCCGTGCACGATTTCGCCACCGTCAAGGAAGCGCTGGAAGCGGCCGGCTTCAAGGCCGAAGTGGCCGAAGTCATCATGAAACCGGCGACGGAAACCGTCTACACGGGCGACGACGCCATCAAGATGCAAAAGCTGATCGATGCGCTGGAACTGCTGGACGATGTCCAGGAAGTGTTTACGAACGCCCTGATCGAGAACTAAGCAACAACATCAAGGGCGGCACCGCCGCCCTGCAACCCACATTGAACGAACGGTCCCTATGAAAATTCTGGTAGTCGGCTCTGGCGGCCGCGAACACGCCCTGGCCTGGAAACTGGCCCAGTCCGAACGCATACAGATGGTGTATGTCGCGCCGGGCAACGGCGGCACCGCGCGCGATGCGCGCCTGGTCAATCTCGACATCAGCGACCCGCAATTGCTGGCCGATTTCGTTCAGCAGGAACACATCGGCCTGACGGTCGTCGGTCCGGAAGTGCCACTGGCGGCGGGTATCGTCAACCTGTTCCGCTCGCGCGGCCTGAAAATCTTCGGGCCGACGAAAGAAGCGGCGCAGCTGGAATCGTCGAAAGACTTCGCCAAGTCCTTCATGCAGCGCCACGGCATCCCGACGGCCGCCTACCAGACGTTTTCCGACGTCGCTCCTGCGCACGCCTACATCGACGCCATGGGCGCGCCTATCGTCATCAAGGCTGACGGCCTGGCCGCCGGCAAGGGCGTCGTCGTTGCCATGACCCTGGAAGAAGCGCACCAGGCAGTCGACATGATGCTGTCTGACAACCAGTTCGGCGACGCCGGCGCACGCATCGTCATCGAGGAATTTCTCGCCGGCGAAGAAGCCAGCTTCATCGTCATGTGCGACGGCAAGAACATCCTGCCACTGGCGACCAGCCAGGATCACAAACGCCTGAAGGACCACGACCAGGGCCCGAACACGGGCGGCATGGGCGCGTACTCGCCGGCCCCCATCGTCACGCCGGCCATGCATGCGCGCGTCATGCGTGAAATCATCGTGCCGACCATCCAGGGCATGGCCAAGGACGGCATCACGTTTACGGGCTTCCTGTACGCCGGCCTGATGATCGACGACAAGGGCACGCCGAAGACCCTGGAATTCAACTGCCGCATGGGCGACCCGGAAACGCAGCCCATCATGGCGCGCCTGAAAACCGACCTGGTGACCGTCATGGAGCACGCCGTCAACGGCACGCTCGACGCCGTGGAGCTGGAATGGGACCGCCGCACGGCCGTTGGCGTCGTCATGGCCGCCGCCGGCTACCCTGACGATCCCGTCAAGGGCACGCCGATCGGCGACATCCCGGCCGAAACGCCAGACTCCGTCACCTTCCATGCGGGCACCCGCATCGAGGGCGAGCGCCTGGTCACCAACGGCGGCCGCGTGCTGTGCGTGGTGGGTCTGGGCGACAGCATCAAGATGGCGCAGAAGCAGGCGTATGAAACCGTGGAAAAAATCCATTTCGACGGCGCGCAGTACCGCCGCGACATCGGCTGGCGCGGCCTGAAGCACTAAGCACGCCCCTGGCGGCAAACGGCGGGGCCGGCGCGGAATGCATCCGCCCCGGCCCCGTTTGCATAGGCGCGCCGGAAAAACGGGGCTTGCGCTAAGATTTTGCCTTTCAGGCAAAGTTACCGCCCATGACCAGTCACCTCCATCCCGCCCTCGCCCAGGTACGCCAACTCCGCCTGATCACGGAAAATGAACTCGACGACGCCATCGGCGAACTGGAGATCCTCGCCCTGGGCGAGGAAGACGACGTCGACATGCCACGACTGGCGGCCGACGCGAGTGCCGCCGATGCCCTGGCATGGCTGCTGCTCACGGATCTGCTGCCGCAGGACGACTTCCTGCGGCGCGTACAGGATCTGCCGCGCCTGCATGGCGGCCCGGCCCTGCTCGAGCGCCAGCAACTGGCCGCCGACGCGCTAAAGCTGGTCAATCGCCAGGCCATCGACACCCTGTACGACGAAGACCTGATCAACCAGTGGCAGCGCGACGCCGCCCACGCCAGCTTGCCAGAGAACCGCCTGCTCGCCTCGCCGATTGCCTCCCTGCGCGAGATGCTCCGGCAAGGCACCTTGACGGCGCAGCAATTCGAGCTACTGCGCACGCGCCAGCACGGCTCGGAGCTGGGCCGCATCATCGTCGATGGCGCCGCGCGCCAGGCCCGCCGGGAGCGCCCCGCCTATGCGCGCCCTGGAACGTGGGTGGTGGCCGCG
This sequence comes from Janthinobacterium salmonicoloratum, assembly GCF_051380845.1. Taxonomy (NCBI): domain Bacteria; kingdom Pseudomonadati; phylum Pseudomonadota; class Betaproteobacteria; order Burkholderiales; family Oxalobacteraceae; genus Janthinobacterium; species Janthinobacterium salmonicoloratum. Next base: position 2,100,934 of record NZ_JBNYXV010000001.1, read on the forward strand.
CTGCTACTGCTGGTACTGGCCTTTGCCGGCCGCGCCATCGTCTCCAGGCAGGCGCCCTCTCCCGCCGCGCTCCCCGTCGCCGGGCAGGGCGTCGAACGGCCTGACCTGCAGCAGCGCGCCGCGCACGCCGTGGAGAGTGCGCGCGTGCCCGGCACCGGCGCGGACCTGTCCATCACGGTGGTGCAGGACGACGCCACGCCAGCGGCGCGCTGAATCACAGCAAAAACGCACAGCGCCAGCGCCGCCCTATCACAAAAACGCGTAACAGGGTACAATCCGTCCTTACTTTTTTATTTCGGCCTCGTCGGCCCACGCGATGTCGTCAACTCCCTCTCCTTCGGCCGTCAAGGCCTATCTGCTCGATTTGCAAAGCCGTGTCGTGCAGGCGCTCGAAGCGCAGGACGGCAAGCCCTTCCTGACCGATACCTGGCAGCGCCCCGAGGGTGGTGGCGGCATTTCGCGGCTGATCGAAGAAGGCAATGTGTTCGAGCGGGGCGGCGTGAATTTTTCGCACGTCACCGGCGCCGCATTGCCGCCATCGGCAGCGGCCGCACGCCCAGAGCTCGGCGGCAAGGCGTGGGAAGCGATGGGCGTGTCGCTGGTGCTGCATCCGCGTAATCCGTATGCGCCCACGGTGCACATGAACGTGCGTTTTTTCAGCACCGTCAATGCCAGTGGTGAACCCGTATGGTGGTTCGGCGGCGGCATGGACCTGACGCCGTATTATGGCGACGCGGACGACGTGAAGCACTTTCACCAGGTGTGCCATGATGCGCTGGCGCCATTTGGCGACGAACTGCATCCGAAGTTCAAGCAGTGGTGCGACGATTATTTCTACCTGAAGCACCGGCACGAAGCGCGCGGCGCCGGTGGCATCTTCTTCGACGATTTCAATGCCCTGGGCTTTGACGACAGCTTTGCGATGATGCGCAGCGCCGGCGACGCTTTCATCGACGCCTACGTGCCGATCCTGGCGCGCCGCAAGGATACGCCCTACGGCGAACGCGAACGCGATTTCCAGTGCTACCGGCGCGGACGTTATGTCGAGTTCAACCTGGTGTTTGACCGCGGCACCCTTTTCGGCCTGCAGTCGGGCGGCCGCACCGAGGCGATCCTGATGTCGATGCCGCCCGTGGTCAAGTGGCGCTACGACTGGCACCCGGAAGCGGGCAGCCCCGAAGCGGCGTTGTATACTGACTTCCTCGTGCATCGCGACTGGCTGCAGGCGTGACCGAAGGTACTACGGCATGCATCACGCTGCTGGGCGGCAGCTACGATCCGGTTCACATAGGGCATGTCGCGCTGGGCACGCATTTTTCCAGCCTGCTGCACGCCGATGAACTGCGCGTGATTCCGGCCGGCGCGCCCTGGCAAAAGGGTAATCTGGGCGCCACCGGCCAGCAGCGCGCCGAGATGGCCAGCCTGGCGTTTGCCGGCCTGCCGCTGCCGGTCGTGATCGACCGCCAGGAAATCGAGCGCAGCGAACATGGCCAGGCCAGCTACACCATCGATACCTTGCGCCAGGTACGCGCCGAGCTGGGGCCGCGCGCTTCCATCGTTTTCCTGATGGGCGCCGACCAGCTGCAGCGCCTCGCGACCTGGCGCGAATGGCAGCAATTATTTGAATACGCGCATATCTGCGTCGCGGCCCGCCCCGGCTTCGCGCTGAATGACACCGCAGTGCCGCAAGTGGTCGCCGAAGAATTTTCGCGCCGCCTGGGGTCACTGGAAAGCATCCGCAACACGCCGCACGGTCTGACTTATCTGGCACAGGACTTCGCGGTGGATATCTCCGCCACCGAAATACGTGCGGCATTACAACGGGGGAATCGGGCAAACTCGCTTGTTTCCCCGCTAGTGCTAGACTATATTGAACAACATAATTTATACAAAAGCTAAATGGACATCAAAAAACTGCAAACCCTCGTCGTTGACGCCCTTGAAGACGTCAAAGGCCAAGACATCGCTGTCTTCGAAACGAGTCACCTGACCAGCCTGTTCGACCGCATCGCGATCGTTTCCGGTACCTCGAACCGTCAAACCAAGGCGCTGGCCGCCTCGGTGCGCAACAAGGTCAAGGACGCCGGCGGCGACATCATCGGCATGGAAGGCGAGGAAACGGGTGAATGGGTGCTGGTCGATCTGGGCGACATGATCGTCCACATCATGCAAGCGCCTATCCGCGCCTACTACCGCCTGGAAGAAATCTGGGGCGACACCCCGGTCAAGCTGGGTGCCGCCAAGCGCGCGCCGAAAAAAGCGGCCGGCGACGAGCCGAAAAAGGTCAGCGGCCATCTGGCAGCGAGCAAGGCCAATGTGGAAGCTTCGCCCGTGATCGAGAAAAAGACACCGGCCAAGAAAGCCACGGCAACCACCGCCGCCAAGAAAGCCCCGGCGAAGAAAACCACCGCCTCCAAAGCCGTCGGCAAGATCGTGAAAGTCGCGCCAACCAAGACCGAAGCGGCTGCCGTGAAAGCCTTGAAAGCACTGCCAGAGAAAAAAGTGCGCGCCCCACGCGCGGCCAAGCCGGCAGCCGATGCTGCACCGGCAAAAACCGTGATCAAGCGTATCAAAAAAGTCGAAGCGTAAGCCTCGATGCAGCTCATCATCGCTGCGGTCGGCCATAAAATGCCGGCCTGGATAGAGACGGGCTTCGCGGAATACGCGAAGCGCATGCCGCCGGAATTGCGCATCGTGCTGAAAGAAATCAAGCCGGTGGAGCGTTCCGGCAGCAAGACCGCCGCCACGGCGATGGCGCTGGAACGCGAACGCATCGAAGCCGTCCTGCCCAAGGGCGTGCGTATCATCGCCCTCGACGAACGCGGCAAGGACCTGACCAGTGTCGGCCTGTCGCAGCAGTTGATGGCGTGGCAGCAGGATGGCCGCGACACCGCCTTTCTGATCGGCGGCGCCGACGGCCTCGATCCGCAACTCAAGGCACGTGCCGAAGGCATGCTGCGCATTTCCAGCATGACCTTGCCGCACGGCGTGGTGCGCGTGATCCTCGCCGAGCAGCTGTATCGTGCCTGGTCCATCACGCAAAACCATCCCTATCACCGCGTCTGAACTCCCCCATGAAAACGGCTGATCACAAGATCTACCTTGCTTCCAAAAGCCCGCGCCGGCGCGAACTGCTGCGCCAGATCGGCATCGATTTCGAATTGCTGCTGCTGCGCAGCGACGGCCCGCGCGGCGCCGACGTCACCGAGGAAGTCCTCCCCGGCGAGTCGGCGCTCGACTATGTCGCCCGCGTGTCGAATGAAAAAGCTGCCTTCGCCTGGGACCTGGTGCGCCGCCGCCACCTGACCCCGCGCCCGGTGCTGGCAGCTGACACCACCGTCACCATCGATGGCGTCATCCTCGGAAAACCGGCCGATCGGGCTGAAGCCGTGGCGATGCTGCAGCAACTGTCCGGCCGCACGCACGAAGTACTCACCTCGATCGCCGTGCATTACAAGGATTTCGCGGAACAGCGCACGCAGGTGTCGCAAGTACGTTTCGGCGTGCTCTCGCCCGCCTCCATCGCCGCCTACTGCGCCACGCCCGAGCCCTACGACAAGGCCGGCGGCTACGGCATCCAGGGCAGCGCCGCGCTGTTCGTCGAGCATATCGAAGGCAGCCATTCCGGCATCATGGGCCTGCCCCTGTACGAGACGGCGCAATTGCTGCGTGAAGCAGGTTTGCCCCTGCCCTGATCCCGGGTATGATGTCATTCGTTGCCTCCACTCCCGCGCCTCCATGAACGAAGACATCCTGATCAATATCACGCCGCAAGAAACGCGGGTCGCCCTCATCCTGCAGGGCGCCGTGCAGGAATTGCACATCGAGCGCACGCTCACGCGCGGCCTGGCCGGCAATGTGTATTCCGGCAAGGTGGTGCGGGTGTTGCCAGGCATGCAGTCGGCCTTCATCGACATCGGCCTGGAACGCGCCGCGTTCCTGCACGTGGCCGACATCTGGGAAGCGCGCGGCCACGACGGCCAGAACGCGACGCCGGCGCCGATAGAAAAAATCCTCTTTGACGGCCAGGTGCTGACGGTGCAGGTGATCAAGGATCCGATCGGCACCAAGGGTGCGCGCCTGTCGACGCAGATTTCCATCGCCGGACGCATGCTGGTATACCTGCCACAAGACAAGCATATCGGCATCTCGCAGAAAATCGAGAAGGAAGCGGAACGCGAACAGCTGCGCGTGCGCCTGCAAAGCCTGCTGCCGCCCGATGAAAAGGGTGGCTATATCGTGCGCACCATGGCCGAGGATGCCTCCGACGCGGACCTGAAGGCGGACGTCGATTATTTGCGCAAGACCTGGAGCACCATCACGCACGGTGCGCGCACGCGTCCCGCCACCAGCCTGCTGCACCAGGACTTGAGCCTGGCGCAGCGCGTGCTGCGCGACTTCGTCGGCGATGAAACGGCCACCATCCAGGTCGACTCGCGCGAAAACTATGTGAAATTGCGCGAATTCGCGGAAATCTACACGCCCAGCGAACTGACGCGTTTGCAGCACTACACGGGCGAGCGCCCCCTGTTCGACCTGTATGGCGTGGAAGAAGAAATCCTGCGCGCGCTGGGCCGCAGGGTCGACCTGAAATCGGGCGGCTACCTGATCGTCGACCAGACGGAAGCGATGACCACCATCGACGTCAACACGGGCGGCTTCGTGGGCGGGCGCAATTTCGCCGACACGATTTTCAAGACCAACCTGGAAGCGGCGCACGCCATCGCGCGCCAGCTGCGCCTGCGCAACTTGGGTGGCATCATCATCCTCGACTTCATCGACATGGACAATGCCGAGCACCGCAACGCCGTGCTGGCCGAACTGAAACGCACCCTGTCGCGCGACCGCACCAAGGTCTCGGTGAGCAATTTCTCGCCGCTGGGCCTGGTGGAAATGACGCGCAAGCGCACGCGCGAGTCGCTGGCCCACATCCTGTGCGAACCCTGCCCCGCCTGCGCCGGCAAGGGACAAGTCAAGACGTCGCGCACGATCTGCTATGAAATCCTGCGCGAGCTGCTGCGCGAGGCAAAACAGTTCAACCCGCGCGAATTCCGCATCCTCGCCTCGCAGGAAGTGGTCGACCTGTTTTTGGAAGAAGAGTCGCAGCACCTGGCCATGCTCGGTGATTTCATCGGCAAGAAAATCTCGCTGCAGGTGGAGAATGCCTACCACCAGGAGCAGTACGACGTGATTTTGATGTAGCCATGCCCGGCACCACCGCCTTCTGGCGCGATCCGTTTCTACCCCACGTGGAAAGCCGGCGCGCCTGCCGCAGCCGGGCGTGCTACAAGCCGCACAGCCATCCCACGTTTTCCATCGGCGCCGTCGACTCTGGCGGCAGCATCTTTACGGGCAGCAAAGACGGCACGGTCGTACTCGGCAATGGCAGCCTGGTGCTGGTGCCGGCCGGCTGCGTGCATGCTTGCAATCCCCTGCCCGACACCCTCTGGAGCTACCAGATGCTGCATCTCGATGCGCAGTGGCTGCAAGCACACGCGCCGGCGCTCGATGGCGATACGGCGGCGGTGCTGCACTGCCCGCTGCTGTACGCGCAGTTTTGCGCCATGAATGCGCTGCTGTTTTCAACGGCCGGCGCGGCAGAGAAGGATGCGGCGCTGCTGGCGTTTCTGGGCGCCTGCGCCAGCACCTGTGCAGAGCCGCTGCCCTCGGAACGCAAGCCGGTGCCGCGGCAACTGGCGCCCGTGCTCGCAACGCTGCAGGAGCGGCCTTCGGCCAGCCTGCGGCAACTGGCGCAAGCGGCAGGCCTGAGCCCTTATCAATTGATCCGCGCCTTCCGCTCCGCCACCGGCATGACGCCGCACGCATACCAGTTGAACGCGCACGTCAACCGCGCGCGCAGCCGCTTGCAGGCAGGGACGGCGTTGGCGCAACTGGCGCATGAGCTGGGCTTTGCCGACCAGAGCCATCTGCAGCGCGTCTTCAAGGCGCATGCGGGCATTACGCCAGGGCGCTATCGCGGCCAAGGCGGCTAAGGCGCCTGCAATTTTCTTCAATACAGCTTGTCGCCGGCCCCAGCATACTCGCGCATCGCCATTGACGGAGCCGACTTACATGCAGGATTTCCTCTTCATCGCCGCTGCCCACTTTCTTTCCCTGCTATCGCCCGGTCCCGATTTTTTCCTGATCGCGCGCACCTCGCTGGCCCACGGCTGGCGCGGCGCCGCCGGCACGTGCGTGGGCATTACCGCAGCCAATGCGGTGTTTATCGTGGCGGCGTTTGCAGGACTATCGGTGCTGCGGGCGGGCAGTACGGCATTCATGGTGGTGCGGCTGGCAGGATGCGCCTATCTGCTGTATCTGGGCTGGCTGTTCCTGCGCCATGCGGGCAAGAGCAGCCTGGATGCAAAGCCCGCCACCGGCAAGGTGCGCTGGCGCGGCGGTGTCGCAATGGGGTTTGCCTCCGCCATCCTGAACCCGAAGAATGCGCTGTTCTATGTCAGCCTGGCCACCGTGCTGGCCGCCAGGCAGACGAGTCCCGCCGCGATGGTGGCGTATGGCGCGTGGATGGTCTTTGCCGTGCTGGCGTGGGATATGGCGGTGGCACTGGCCATCGGCAGCGCCGCCCTGCGGCAGCGCTTTGCGCGCACGCTGCCGACGCTGGAACGGCTGTCCGGGTGCATGCTGCTACTGCTGGCGGCAGCGCTGCTCGTCGATCTGGGCAGAAGCGCAGCCTGAGCGCCGCGCCCCCGCAGACCGCTAGTGCGATCCGGCGCCGGAAAACAGCTGAATCGTCAACACGCCCGCAACGATCAGCGCGATACCCAGCATGGCCGCCACATCGAGTTTCTGGCCAAAAACAAAATAACCGATGGCGGCAGTCAGTATGATGCCCACGCCGGCCCAGATGGCATAGGCGATGCCTATCGGCAGGGTCTTCAAGGTCAGTGATAGAAAATAGAATGAGATGCCATAACCGAGCACACAGGCCAGCGATGGCCACGGTTTGCTGAAGCCATGCGATGCCTTCAGGGCGCTGGTGGCGCCCACCTCGCCCAGGATGGCCAGGATCAGATACACATAGCTGTTCATGCATCCCCCTTTCCGCCCACCAACGCTGCCGCCACCAGGGACTGCAGCGAGGTGGAAGGCCTGCCGATCAATTCGCTCAAATCGCGGCTGTCGCCAAGGACATCGCCGTGCGCCACGCCCGTATCGGCACTGGCCAGCGTGGCCGAGACTGCAAGCGGAAATCCATGGCGCGCCAGCGGCCAATGGTTCGGCTGGGCATAATCGGCTTGGCGCACGACGATGCCCAGTTCCCGCAGGTCGCGGGCCGCCGCGGGACGCCGTACGGCGGCCACGATCTGGCCTGCAGGCACACTTTTGAGCAACTCCCCTATTACCAGCCGGCCCAGTTGCCCTGTCGCTCCCGTCACACAGATCATTGTTTTCTCCTAAAAGATTCAAGCCCGCATCGCGCGGTTTTGCGCGTGCACAGGAAATGAATGATCCTATAAAAATCAAAATGAGTCAATATTGATTCATTTTGATTGCATTGGATTCTCCGGCGCATTGCGACTTGGTCTGTCTTGGGCGACAATGACTATTTGAGCGGAGGACGGTAGGATGAATCGAGCTTGTCTATGGAAAGCCTGCCCATGCAGGGCGTGATCGACGACAAACTGGCCAACGCCCTAGCGCTGGCGGTGGCACGGCATCCCCGAGCCAATCTGCAACAACTGGCCGCGCTGGCGGGCATCAGCAAGGCCACCTTGTACCGCATCGCTCCCACGCGCGAAGCGGTCGTCGCACTGCTGGCGACGCGTGCCAGCGACCATATGCGCAGCGCGCTGGAAAAAGCCAGGCTGGACGAAGCCCCCTTTGCGGCGGCGCTGCAAAGGCTGACCGAAGGCGTCATGCAAGGCAAGGAGTTGTATCTGTTCTGGAGCGCGTCGCTATGGAGCGATTTGCACGATGCGAAAAACGATGAAGTGACGGGCTACACGCCGTCGTTCTACAGTGCGGCGCTGGAAGCGTACTTCCTGAATGGCCAGAAAGCGGGGGTGTTTCGCGTCGACATGTCGGCCAAATGGCTGGCGAAAGCGTATGACTTCCTGCTGTATGCGGCGGCCGAGTCGGCGCAAAAAGGCGAGATTGCCACGGTCGGCATCCCGGCCATGGTAGACCAACTATTTCTGTCGGGCGCCAGCACCGAGGACGGCGCGCGCATGGGCTGACGACGGTGCTGCGCCCCTGCGCGGCAAATCAGACCAGGAACAAGGCCGAATTGGCAGCACGGGGACTGGAAGTTTTCAGGCTGGCAGCGGGTCCAGGTAAAACACGGCATACACTTTCAGCGGCGTGGTTTCCGTCGCCTTTTCCGAACGCACGACGGAGCAGTCGTCAGCGGCCAGGCTGCGCCAGTTCTGGATGCCCGCCTTGGCGAACATGGCGTGCGCGGGGGCATTCGCGGCCAGGTCCAGCACCAGGCAGGCGTTGCGCGGACCGGCGCCGTAGTTGACGGCGCGGATCTCGATGCCGAAGGTCGTCATCCACGGCTCCCACAAACCTTTTTCCTTGCCAGCCGCCATGCGGTCCAGCATGTCGCCGAAGCTCAGGCCTTTCTTGACGGTGCTGCGCAGGGCTTCCAGCGACGGCGCCAGACGGGGATCGGGCTGCTTGTTGCCGGCGCGGATCTCGGCGATCGCTTTCAATTCCTTGATGATGGCCGCATCGCGCTCCGTGTAGTCGCGCATGCGCGCATAAAACTCGGCGTCGAGGAAGGGATTGACGGTCAGCTTGGCGACGCCCTCTTCGCGGCGTTTCGGGGAAGGCGTGTTGGTTTTGGTCATGGCGATGGAGGGCAAAATACGTTGAGGGCCGCCAGTTTAACATCATGGCGCGTCGGCGGCGGCGTTAGCGCCGCTTTAATGTTACGCCTGGCGAGTGCGGGGCGGCCACTGCGGCGCGCGCACCAGGCCGCATGAAGTCACGCCGTGGCCCGAACAGGAAGACGGCGCCCGCATACAGTCCCGCCAAGGGGAAGCGCACCTCCTTGAGCAACTGACGGAAAATGGCGATCGACTGCGCGCGCGTGACAGGAATGTCGGCGCGCCACTGGCACAGCACGTCATGCACGAGACTGGCATGATAGGTCGCTGGCAAGCCCAGGTGCTGCGCGCCATCGGGCGTGCCAAGGTAAAACAGGCCGAGCACGCTGATACAGGGCGAACAGCCATCCCAGGCATAGCCGGCGCGGATGCGGATCGCCGATTCGCGTATCGTCACCCACTCGTTTTCAAACTCTATGCCGTCAAGCAAGGGCGAGCAATAGCCATAGTCGCTGCGCAGCGCATAGCGCCAGGCGTTGCCGGGCATGCCGAAATTCTTCGGCATCAGCGGCCTCCGTGCTGTGCATGCCGCCGTTGTTGCCTATATGTCGTCTGCATGGCGTTGTCTTGATCATTATCAATATCAAGATTTAAACATACTCCAGTAAAAGAAGGGCAACAAGCGGCAGACTCAGGCGCGCGGCGGCGCCGTCGACTCGCGCACCACCAGTTCGGGTTTCAGGCGCACGTCGAGCACGGGGGAATCGGGCGAGGCTATGGTTTGCAGGATCAGCCGGGCCGCTTCCGTGCCGATGCCATGGTGGCGGATGCGGATGGTGGTCAGGGGCGGACGGATCATGTCCATGTACGGCATGTCGTTGTGGCCCACCACGGAAATATCTTCGGGGCAGCTCAAGCCCAGTTCGCGGATGGCGTCGTAGCAGCCGAGGGCCACCAGGTCGCTGCCCGTCACCACGGCCGTCGTCTGCGGCGACTGGCGCAGCAGTTCCAGCAGGGCCGCCTTGCCGCATTCGCGCGAATAGCCGCTGCTTTCAAACACAAAGGCTTGCGAGGGATCGAGTTCGCTGGCCTGGATGGCGGCCAGGAAACCGAGGCGGCGCACGTGGCCCGTGGACAGGTTTTCCGGGCCGGCAATGTGCGCGATATGGCGGTGGCCCAGCGCCAGCAAGTGTTCCACGGCCAGGCGCATGCCGACCACATCGTCGCTGACGACGCAGGACGCGACACCCGTCTCGTCGCTGCGGTTGACGGTAACGACAGGCACATTCTGATCGATGCACATCTTGATGACGGGATCGTCGCGGCGCGCCGTGGCCAGGATCAGGCCATCGACCTGCTGCCCCAGCAGACGGTTAATGACGAACAATTGCTCTTCCTCGTCGGCCCCCACATTGGCGACGATGGCCAGGTAGCCGTGCTTGCGCAAGCCTTCCTCGATGCCCAGCAGGATAGGCGGGAAAACCGCGTTGGTAATGTCGGGCAAGACCACGCCGATGATGCGCGACTTGCGCGTGACGAGGGTGGAGGCGGCGCGGTTCGGCCGGTAGCCGAGGCGGCCCGCTTCGGCCAGCACGCGCGCGGCCACCTCGGCGCTGACCATTTGCCGTGTTGTCGGGTTCATCACGCGCGACACGGTGGAAAAGTGCACGCCGCTGGCCCGCGCAACGTCGCTTAAGGTGGGGTTCTTGTTTGTCATGGGCTTCCCGGATCGCAATACGGTGATTTTATCGCAAAAAATGCCCCTGCCGTCAAAAACCGAGCAAACGCTTGCATTGAAATAATGCCGTTAACCAAAGCGGTTTTGATACGCTTAAGTACAATCCAGCCTTGACATCGTGCAAACGCTTGCATAACATGGTTCGGACTTACCACTCGGGCCATGTATGCCCTTCCCAGAATTCTTATGTCTACTTCCCACAGCAAGCACGCCGAACAGAACGGCGAAACCTTCAACCTGAAAGAAGCCGCCCTCGCCTATCACGCCGAACCTCGCGCAGGCAAGATTTCCGTGACGCCGACCAAACCGCTGGGCGACGCCCGCGCGCTGACCCTGGCGTACTCGCCGGGCGTGGCCTTTGCTTGCGAAGCGATCGTGGAAGATCCGCGCACGGCCGGCATCTACACGTCGCGCAGCAACCTGGTGGCCGTGATCACCAATGGCACGGCCGTGCTGGGCCTGGGCGATATCGGTCCGCTGGCCAGCAAACCGGTGATGGAAGGCAAGGCCTGCCTGTTCAAGCAGTTTGCCGACGTCGATGTGTTCGACATCGAACTGGCCGAGAACGATCCCGACCTGTTCATCGACACCGTGGTGCGCATGGAGCCGACCTTCGGCGGCATCAACCTGGAAGACATCAAGGCGCCGGACTGCTTCTACATCGAACAGCAGTTGCGCAAGCGCATGAACATTCCCGTCTTCCACGACGACCAGCATGGCACGGCCATCATCGTCGCGGCCGGCATCCTTAACGGCCTGGAACTGGTGGGCAAGGATATCGGCAATGTGAAAGTGGCCGTCTCGGGCGCCGGCGCGGCGTCGATCGCCTGCCTGGACCTGCTCGTCTCGCTGGGCCTGAACAAGTCGCTGCTGAAAGTATGCGACAGCCAGGGCGTGATCTACCCGGGCCGCGATGCCAGCATGGAAGAGAACAAGGCGCGCTACGCGAACGACACGAGCGACCGCGACCTGGCCGACGCCATGGTCGGCGCCGACATCTTCATCGGCGTCTCGAAGGGCGGCGTGGTCAGCGCGCAGATGGTCGAATCGATGGCCGCCAAGCCGCTGATCTTCGCCCTGGCCAATCCGCATCCGGAAATCGCCCCGGAGAAGGTGCATGCCGTACGCGACGACGCCATCGTCGCCACGGGCCGCTCGGACTACCCTAACCAGATCAACAACGTGCTGTGCTTCCCGTACATCTTCCGCGGCGCGCTCGACGTGGGCGCCACCACCATCAACGAAGAGATGAAGCTGGCCTGCGTGCGCGCCATCGCCGCCCTGGCCAAGGAACCATTGCCGGGCCACACCACCAGCGCCCTCACGCCGCTGCAACTGATTCCATCGCCGTTCGATGAACGTCTGCGCAGCTGGGTCGCGCCTGCCGTGTCGCAAGCGGCCATCGCCACCGGCGTGGCCACCCGCGTGCCAGCCATCGCCTGAGACGCATGACAGGCCTTGCAGTCTTAGCAAAATAACAGCAAGTTACCATTGCTTACAAAAAAACCATGACTAAAAACCATGGTTTTTTTCATTTCCCCCTTGAGGCCGCCAATGTAGTTGCCGAAGAGTAAATTTCCGGGGGCGTTTTTGTTGCCACCTTCGATTACAATGACGCCTACTTTATGTTGCTTCAGTTGCCATAGCGGCGACGACGTGCATTACCAAGGATATTCATGCTCGGCCTGACTTCTGTTTGTGTTTTTCTTTTTTCAGCATTGGCGCTGGCTGTCACCAGCGGATATTCATTCGGAGCTCTGACCCTTCTGCTCGCCAGCACCTGTCTGCTATGGAAACGTCCCCGCCTGAACCTGCAACGCCAGGATTATCTGCTGCTGGGCACCCTGCTGCTATATTTCTGTGTTTTCACTGCAAATATGCTGTACCACGCAGATCCGGCGCGAGAACTCGACATGCCTTTGCGGGCACTGCTGGCGGTACCCGTCCTGCTACTGCTGCTGGCATATCCGCCCCGGCCAGAGGCCTGGTGGGCAGGCGTAGCCATCGGCGCCATTGCTGGTGCAATGCTGGCAATTTGGCAATTTCTCGTACAGGATATGCCACGTCCGCTTGCCGCAACCAGTAACGCGATTCACTATGGCAATATCAGCATCTTGTTTGGTATGTTGGCCATGTGTGGACTCGACTGGGCCAGCATGCAATCTCGCCGCTGGTTATGGAGAGCCGCCTTGCTGTTGGGCTGTCTGGCAGGCATCGTCGGCTCCATCATCAGCGGCAGTCGCGGTGGTTGGATCACCTTGCCCGTCTGTTTGGTTTTCTTGGTCATACACCACGGCAAGAAGCATGGAAAACGCTATCTGGTCATGGGATTACTGGCCCTGGGCGGCCTTTCCATCCTGGCCTACGTTCTCCCACACTCGACGGTCAAGGAACGCATTACCCTCGGCATCTCCAACCTGCACACATTTGAGGACCGCGGCGAAGTCGATACCTCCATCGGGCAACGGCTCGAAATGTGGCGCACCGCAATTGACATGTCCCAGCAACGCCCCTGGACAGGTCTGGGTCGCAACGGGTACATGGAACAAAAATCGATGCTGGTGACTGAAGGCAAGGCGAGCATTTCCATACGCAGGCACACCAATGCCCACAACGACTACCTCGATACGCTGGTCAAGCGCGGCATCGTCGGCGTAATGGCCTTGTTGGCACTCTTCCTCGTTCCATTGTCCCTGTTTGCCCGCGCCCTACGCCACAGTGCCCCTGCAGCCCAGCCCTATGCGCTGGCAGGCGTGGTACTGTGCACCTGCTATATGATTTTTGGCCTTACCACAAGCTCGCTAACCTTGAACATTGGCATCATCATGCTGGTCTTCCCGATGGTGATACTGTGGGCCATGCTGCGCCAGCAAGAACGCATTGCCTGAGTTCGTTTTTCGCCTGACCGTTTTTGCTGTCCCTGCAAGGAACCATACCGATGCTCACGCCCGACCTGAAGCGCCTCACAGCACTGCACGCGCCCTATAAGAAACATCTGGCTCTGGCCCTGCTGGCGATGGTCGTTACGGCGGCCACGGAACCGCTGCTGCCCTATGCGCTCAAGTTGCTGCTCGACAATGGTTTTGGCGGCAAGGTGAATTTTTCCTTCTGGCTGGTGCCGCTGATCGTCATCGGCATCTTTGCCATGCGCGGCACCTCGACATTTGCCAGCAGCTACCTGATGAGCTATGTCTCCACACGCATCCTCAACGAGTTGCGGCGCAGGATGTTTGCCAGCATGCTGAACCTGCCCATCGACTTCTACAACACGCACACGGTGGGCAAAGTCATCAACTCCATCATGTTCGAAGTGCAGCAGATCATCGAGATGGTGACCAAGGTATTTACCTCGATCGTACGCTCCTCGCTGACCGTGCTGGGCCTGCTCGCCTGGCTGCTGTACCTGAACTGGGTGCTGACCCTGGTGACCCTGGTGCTGCTGCCCCTGCTGACCATCGTCGTGCGCACCACGGGCAAGCGCCTGAAAAAACTCAACCGCGACTCGCTAGCCGTCAATGCCGAGCTGACCCAGGTCATCGAGGAAACCACGCGCGCCCAGCAAGTGATCAAGATCTTCGGCGGCCAGGACTACGAAAAGTCGCGCTTCGAAGAGCGTGCCGAACAATTGCGCCGCTACAGCATGCGCATGACCACCACCTTTTCCGCCACCGTCCCCATCACGCAGGTGATCACGGCCGCCGCCGTAGCCCTGGTCATCGTGATGGCCCTGTTCCAATCGGAGCAGGGGCAGATCACGGTCGGCGGCTTTGTCTCCTTCATCACGGCCATGCTGATGCTGCTGACGCCCTTGAAGCAACTGGCCGAAGTCAACGGTCCCCTGCAGCGCGGCATGGCCGCCGCCGAGGAAGTCTTCCAGCTGATCGACAAGACACCGGAGCGCACGGGCGGCAAGCCGCTCGCTGGACGCTGCAGCGGCCGCATCGAGTTCAAGGACGTGAGCTTTGCCTACCCCGGACATCAGGAACCGGCCCTGCGACACATCAACCTGAGCATTGCGCCTGGACAAACGGTCGCCTTTGTCGGCATGTCCGGCGGCGGCAAATCGACCCTGGTCAGCCTGCTGCCCGGCTTTTACTCGGCCAGCAATGGTGAGATCTTGCTCGATGGACAGAATATCGATGCCATCTCCCTGACCAGCCTGCGCAGCCAGATCGCCATGGTCAGCCAGCAGGTGGTGCTGTTCGACGATACCCTGGCCGCCAATATCGCGTATGGCGATGCGGCGCCGGACCGGCAACGCATCGAAGCGGCCGCCGCGGCCGCCTTCCTGTCGGACGTCATCGACGGCTTGCCCGACGGCCTGGAAACGCGTTTGGGCGATAATGGCTCGCGCCTGTCCGGCGGCCAGCGCCAGCGCGTGGCCATCGCCCGCGCGATTTACAAGGATGCGCCCATCCTGATCCTCGACGAAGCCACCTCGGCGCTGGATACGGAAGCGGAAAGGGCCGTGCAAGCGGCACTGGAACACCTGATGCAAGGTAAAACCACCCTCGTTATTGCTCATCGGCTATCAACAATTGAACGTGCGGACCGTATCGTGGTATTGTCACATGGGAAAATAATGGAAACCGGCAATCACCAGCAATTATTGGATGCCAACGGCGCCTATGCGAATCTGCATCGCCTGCAATTTTCCCAGCAAGTGGCTTGACACCATCGAATGAATACCTGAAATCGTACTGATACATGACGCCTTTGATTCCCGCCGAACTTCTACAAAAGTCGGACAAAATTCTTTTCATCGCCCATCTGGCGCTGGGAGACTTTACGTACCTGCAAAACGGTTTCCGCGCCTTTGCCGCGGCCTATCCCCATATCCAGATCCACCTGTGGGTCGACGAAGTCCGCCGCACCTCCGACACCAGGCAATGGGAAGGCTTGCGTACCTATTCGCTGTACGACTGGGTAGAGCAATCGGGCCTGTTCGCCAAGGTGTACCGCAAGACCTACAGCCCGGCGCTGTACGAAGAGTCACTGCGCGAGGCCAAAGCGGAACACTATCCTGTCGTCGTGTCATTGGCCCATGTACGGCCACAGCAGTACGCGGATCTTGCCCGCGCGATCAGCCCGAATGGACTGGTGATCGGCACGCGCAAACCGTTCAGCCCGCTGCGCCCCTGGCATTACCTGGCCTACCGCAAGATCGATGCCGTGCTGGCCTCGTATGCGGGACAGGATGCCGGCGAGCACCATATCAGCAGCGTCTATGCAGACTGGTTCCGTCAATTGACGGGACTCGACATTCCCGTGGCCGAACGCTATCCCTTCGTGCACATTCCCGAGCACGCGCTGCAGCAGGCGCAGCAGCAGTTGGCCGCCTGGGGCTTTGCCCCGCGCCAGGGGCCGCTCGTACTCCTGAACCCGTTTGCCAAGTCGCACAAGCGCAGCTGGCCGCTGGAACGTATCGTCGGGCTGATCGCGCGCATGCAGGTGATGCCCAAATGGCAACACGCCTGCTTCCTGATCAATGCCATGCCGCAGGAGCTGGCCAAGGTGAATGCCGTCGTGCA
This sequence comes from Janthinobacterium salmonicoloratum, assembly GCF_051380845.1. NCBI lineage: Bacteria > Pseudomonadati > Pseudomonadota > Betaproteobacteria > Burkholderiales > Oxalobacteraceae > Janthinobacterium > Janthinobacterium salmonicoloratum. The sequence continues at coordinate 2,116,995 of NZ_JBNYXV010000001.1, forward strand.
GGCGCATGGCTTGTCGCGCACGCAAGCCTTCAGCGCCGTCGACAACTTTTTCCAGCTGCCGGCCATGCTGGCGCAATGCGACCTGATTATTTCGGTGGAAACGTCGATCATGCATCTGGCGAACGCCGTGCATGTGCCTGTCGTGGCGTTGATGCGCAAGAAAAATCCGGAATGGGCACCGTTCGACAGCGCCAACAGCACCGTCATCACGGTGGCGCGGCGCAGCGACTGGGTCAAGGCGATCTCGGTCGATCAGGTATTGCAGACCATCGCCTAGACAACGCTACAGCGGCTAGCCGGTGCCCAGCATGCTGATGCGCACCAGGTCGGCCACATTATCGACACCCAGCTTGTCCATCAGGCGCGCCTTGTGCACTTCCACCGTGCGCACGGAAATGCCCAGTGCCGGGGCAATATCGCGGTTGTGCTGGCCCGTCACCACCAGATGCATCACTTCCCGTTCGCGCGGCGTCAAGGCGCGCAGCAAGGCTAGCCCCTCCACCTGGCGCAGCAGCTGGCCGCGCGCATGCGCCTCGCGCGAAAACGCTTCATCGATGGCTGCCAGCAGCTTGTCGTGGTCAAACGGTTTTTCCAGGAAATCGCTGGCCTGCGCCTTGAAAGCCTGGCGTGCCAGGGCGACGTCGCCATGTCCCGTGATAATGATGATGGGCAGCATGCATTTGAGCTCCAGCAAGCGCCGCTGCAGGCTCAGGCCATCCATGCCCGACATGCGGATATCGATCAGCAGGCAGCCGGCCCACTCGGGCCGCCAGCTGTGCAGGAAATCCTCGCCGCAGGAAAACAGGGCCGTACGGTAGCCGCGTATGCCCAACAGCAAACCCAGCGCATCACGCACGGCGGGATCGTCATCCACGATAAACACCGTCAAATTATTTGTCACCATACTCTCCTGTAGCGGCCGCACTGGCGCGCGCCAGGGGCAGGACAAAACGAAATATGCCATGCTTGCCCACTTCGGCCCATAGCTGGCCGCCATGCGCTTCGACGATGCTGCGGCTGAGCACCAGCCCCAGACCCAGGCCGCTGGCCTTGGTCGAGACGAACGGTTCGAACAGGCGTGCCGCCAGGCTATTGGAAATGCCGGGGCCGCTATCTTCCACGGACAGGCGCAGCCGCCCTCCTTCGAGCCGCTCGGCCGAGACCGTGATGCGGCGCTGACCGCGCGGCTGGCCCATCACCGCATCCTGCGCATTGGCCAATAAATTACGCAACACCAGCTCGATTTGCAGACGGTCGGCGTTGACGGCCAGCGGTGACGGCGGCGCCAGCACCAGCTCGATGCCATGCTCATGGAACAGCGGCGTAAACTGGCGCGCCATGCCCTCGATCAAGGCGCTCGCCTCCACCGCTTCGAGTTGCATCGCGCCAGTGCGGAAAAAGTCGCGCAGGCGGCGCACCACCTCTGCGGCGCGTCCCGATTCGACGATCATATGCCCCACGGCGCCCTGCAGCAAGGCGCCGGTCTCACCGCGTTCCAGCAAGTATTCGCACGCCTTGCCATAGGTCGACAAGGCCGTCAGCGGCTGGTTCAGCTCATGCGCGAGAGCCGCCGCCATCTCGCCAGCTGCCGCCAGGCGCATCGTGTGTTTCAGTTCGTCGGCCACCTGGCGCATTTCATCGACGACGATGCCGATAAAAAATCCCACCAGCGCCAGCACGGCGTCGAGCAATTGCAATTCATAGAACTGGATATCGACTGCATGCGTCCATTTCACCAGGGTGATGATGCACAGTTGCAATACAAACACGGCCAGCATGGCGCCATGCAAACCCTGGCGCGAGGCAGCCCAGATCACGGGGAGAAACAGGAAATAGAAATGCTTGTATTCGGAACGCACGATGGAACCGAAGAGGCTCCACAACACGAAGCTGGCCAGGGCCAGATACGCCAGGGTTTCCCAGCGCCAGACGGCGGCATGCAGGCGTTCGCGCCCGCGCTCGCTGAACAGCACCCAGATCAGTGGCATCGACACCAGCATGCCGACCGTGTCGCCGATGCCGAAACGCCAGACTGCCGTTGCCCATTCGCCGGCCGGGATGCGTCCCGTCAGCGACAGCAAAGAAATATAGCCAAGCGCATTGAGCACGGTGCCCAACAGCACGATGGCAACCCAGGCGCTCAGGCGGCGCCGGTTGTCGAAAATGTCGCTGCTGCTGAAACTGCGGCGCAAGACTGCGCCCATACCGCCATAGCCGAGCACCAGCCACGCCGAACAGAGCAAGGTCAGGGGCAGGCCTGCCGGCAGGCCGCGCACCAGCACCTCACCAGCCACCAGGGCGATAAACCACGGCAGCGCCGCCTTGCGGCCGTGGATCAGCCAAAATACCAGACCCAGCGCGGGATCGGGATTCCAGGGGGTGATGTTCAGCCCGTACATCGGATCGATATAGGTCGCCCAATCAAACAGCAGATACAGGCCGACAAAGGCAGGATACGGCAGGTAGCGGGACAGGAATGGGTGCATAACGGTGTTTTTTAACTGTCCCGCATTATGCATCGCAAGCGTGCGCCACGCCATCTCATCTTGCGTTATAGGCACATGCAATAATCTTCATGCAATGTCGCAAGGCGCGCCAGCGCAGTCAGGCCTCGGCCAGCGGCAAGCGCACCTCCACCAGCAAGCCCAGCCCACCATTACCGCTGTGCAACTGAATCGTGCCGCCGTGCTGGCGCACGACGGAAGCGACGATGGACAAGCCTAGGCCGCTGCCCGGCTGGGCCTGCTGCGGCGCACGGAAAAAGCGGTCGAATACGCGTTCATACAGCGCCGGCGCAATGCCCGGCCCCTGATCGGCCACATGCAACACGGCCTGGCCCCGCTCCGCATGCAGCGACACCGTCACGCTGCTGCCGCGCGGGCTGTACTTGATGGCGTTTTCCACCAGGTTGTCGATCAGCGAGACCAGGCTTTCGCGCTGTCCGGGTACGCTGAGCGAGACGCTGGCTTGCAATTCAAGTTCGATATCGCCTGCCTGTGCCAGGCCGGACAGGGCCGCCAGGCGGTCTTGCAACAAGGTATCGAGCGCCTGCCGCCGCGGCAACTCGCCCCCGCCCGCCTGCACTTCGCTGCGCGTCAGTTGCAGCAGCTGGCCCACGAGGCGCGCGGCCCGGTTGCCGCTGTTCAAGATACCGTCCAGCAGCTCTTGCTGACGCGCATCATGCGCCTGCCCCTGCAAGGCCTCGACATTCACGCGCATGGCTGCCAGCGGCGTGCGCAGCTCATGCGTGGCATCGGCGATGAAGCTGCGTTCGCGCGCGGCGCTGGCATCGACCCGCTGCAACAGGGCATTGATATTATCGACCAGCGCCGCCAGTTCGCCATGCGGCGGCTTGAACGCCAGCGGACGCAAATCCTGCGGCCCGCGCGCCGCCACCTCCTGCGCCACCTTGCGCCACGGGCGCATGGCAAGGCGGATCGACAGCCAGGCTGGCACCAGCAGGAACGGCAGGCTGATCAGCAACGGCAGCAAGTAGTAGCCGCGTGAATTGATCGTGACGAAAAATTGCCAGGCGCCCCCCACTTCCAGCACGGTCACGCGGGTGGCCCCTTCGACCAAGCTGCGGCTGCGCCAGGCCTGGCCCTTGATATACACCACTTCCATCTGCTCAGGGCCGGCGCTGCGGATGCCGCTGGGTGCTGCGGGGGACTTGTAGACCAACTGGCCTTCGCGCCAGACCAGGATGCGCGGCGCCAGCTCAGGTACCTGGCCCATTTCAAATTCCTCGCGCAAGGCTTCGTCGATCGCACGCAAGCTTTGCTCCTGGCGCTGCGGCTGCTCGGCCAGGTTATCGGCCACGCTGATAATGGCGTGCAAGACGCCGCGGCTCACCGTGTTCGCTTCGCTCGTCCCCTCGAGCAGCACATACGCCACGGCCAGGCTCCACAGCACGGTCAGCATCAGCATTTGCGCCATCATCAGGCGGCGCACCAGGGTAGGCCGGCGCAGCATGGCCCAGAAACGCCCCATCATGCGCCGGCACCCGGCGGGGTGGATGTCTCGCCCTGCTGGTCGATGACATAGCCAACGCCGCGTACGGTACGGATATAACCTTCGCCTATCTTGCGGCGCAAGTTACCCATATGCACATCCAGGGTATTGCTGGCATTGGCCAGCCCACCGGGCAAGATGTGTTCTTCCAGCACACGCCGCGTGATGACCCGGTTGGCGCGCATCAGCAAGGTCTTCAGCAAGGCATATTCACTGGCGGTGAGCTCCACGGGCCGCCCATGCACGCTGACTCGGCGCGTGGGCACTTGCAGCAGCAGGCCGCGCAACTCGATGGTGTCGCCATCGAAGCCATAGCTGCGGCGTGCCAGGGCCCGCACGCGCGACAGCAGCTCGGCCAGCACAAACGGCTTCACCAGGTAATCGTCGGCGCCGCCGTCCAGGCCACGCAAACGCTGTTCCAGCGTATCGCGGGCGCTGAGGATCAGCACCGGCAGGCGCGCCGCGCGCAGCCGGGCCAGCAAATCGAGGCCATCGCCATCGGGCAAGCCCAGGTCCAGCAACACCAGTTCGCAACTGTCGTGCTCGATGCTGCGCGCCGCATCCTCCAGGCTGCGCACCCAGACCACTTGCATGCCCTGGTCGCGCAAGGCAATCCGCACGCCATTGCCCAAGTCCATATCATCTTCAATCAGCAGTATCTTCATGGTGAGTATTAAACCACCGCAAGCTGAAGAATGGGTAAAGAAGCGCTCTTCATTCAATCTTAATAAAAGGCTCATTTTTCCTTCATGGCAAGGATGGATACTGCCAGCAGTCAATCGAGCCACTCCGGACTCGGTTCTCCACCTGACGGAAAACTCCATGCACGCATCTACAACCTTGTTGACCTCGCTGGCACTGGCCTTTGGCCTGAGCTTGAACCCCCTGGCCGCTGCGGCGGCCGAACCGCCTGCGGAAAATGTCTTCACCATCGGCGGCGGTGTCGCCGCCGTATCCAGCTATTCCGGCTCCAACAAGCTGTCGGCCGCGCCCCTGATCATCCTCGATTACGCCATGGCCAATGGCCTGTTCATCAGCACCTCGCGCGGCATCGGCTATGGCGGCCAGGCCGGGCCCTTCAGCTACAGCGCGGCCCTGGGCTACCGCGGCAATCGCGAAGACCACAAGCGCACGGGGGTCAACGGCTTCGGCGGCGACGACTACCTGAAAGGCATGGGTGAAGTCAAGGGCAACGCCAGCGCCCTGCTCAGCGCGGGCTATTCGCCATTGCCGGGCCTGTCGCTGAGCGTGTCGAGCGATATTCCCCTGTCGAATCGCGAAAATGGCGCAAACGTACATTTCGGCGCGACAGGCCAGATCTACGGCAGGTCCGATGCCAAGGGCATGCAGAAGGACAGCGTGAGCATCGGCGGCCAGCTGGGCTGGGGCGAGCGCAAGTACGTGCAGACCATGTATGGCGTGACGGCCACCCAGGCCGCGAATACCTCGTTCAAGCAATACACGCCCAAAGGCGGTTTCTACGAAGCACAGGCCACGGTCAACTGGGAGCACCGCTTCGATGCGCGCTGGGGTATCAATACCCTGGTCGGCGTCGAGCGCCGCCTGGGCGACGCGGCCAAGAGCCCCATCGTGCAGCGCAAGACATCCCCGATCGGTGCCGTGTATGTCACTTACCGCTATTAAAACAGAGGGGGCATAAGGGGAACCCGTACGCTGTTTCGCCAATTTACACGGGGGAATGGCATGGATAAGATGACATGGTTTTCCGACTATGGCCATCCCTTCCATGCATGCATCGCGCCTTGCCCCGCAACGTCACCGCACCCCGGACAGCGCCGCGGGCGCGGGCGGCAAGCCGGGCCAGGATACCTTGCTGCTGCTCTTGCCCGTCAAGCGCGCCAGCGACATCATCTACGGCGCGCGCTACGCCAGGCGCCTGCAGGAATGGGGTATCCAGGTCAGCGTCAGCCTGCTGCACGTGACCCCGGCGCCACCGCGCCGGACCGATGGCTTGCCCCGGCACGATGCCGGTGAATGCCATGCGCTGGATCCGGCCACGCAGCAGATGATGTACGAGGCGGGACTGTATCTGAGCCGTTCGCAGCTCGCCTTCAGCGCCCATATTTTTGCCGGCGAGCTGCTGTTTACGATCCTCGATACGGCTGAACTGCTTGGTTGCCACGAAATCGTCCTGCCGGCCCTGCGTCACAGCCCTTGGCAGCGCCGCTTTTCCGGCGCGCTGGCGCGCAAGCTGGCGCGCGCCACGCGCAGCGCCACGGTATTGCTGGCCGATACCGACGGCATGAGCGGGCCGCCGCCTGCCTGAGGCGCAGCCGGCGCCCGGCCATCCACATACACATGGAAACTCTTTGATGACACAAGCTATTACCCTGCACGCGGGCCTGAGCAATATGCCGCCAGGCATGTCACGCGTGCGCGAGCTGCTCAAGCTGCAATTGCGGGCACAGCTGCAGCGCCAGCAGACACGTATCTGGCTGCAGCTGCTTAATTCCCATCCCGTGTTCCAGGACTTGCTGCAAGCCTATCCGCGCATGATGCACAAGGTGTACCGTCATTACCTGAGCACGAACCTGTCGTGCCGCCAGCGCGTCACCTTGCTGGTCGAGCACTATCATTTCATCCTGCAAGAAGGTTGGGGCAAGTTGATGACGCAGGCGGCGCGCGCGCCGGTACGGCTGGGTTCCGTGCCGGGAAAATCGGGCGTACCCTACCACCTGCAGCTGTGTTCGCTACAACCGATGGACCGCGAAGGCGAGATGGTCTTGCAACTGGCGCGCGGCGATGACGTGATCTATTCAGTCGCGTTTACCTTTTTCGGTTCCCGCACGCGCGCCAGCATGGGCGTAGGCATCGGTTGCCTCCAGGGTCCGCGTGGCGCGGAAGGCTTGCGCCGTGTACGGGAGGCAACGCGTGACTTGCATGGCATGCGCCCCAAGGCCCTGATGGTTCGCCTGGTGCGCCAGCTGGGACATGAACATGGCTGCCGCAACATGGTACTGGTAGGCAACGCCAACCGCGCCGTCCATCATTCCGCAAAAAAGGGCCGTTTGTTCGCCGACTACAATGCCTTATGGCAAGAACTCGGCGCCCAGGCACGCAAGGATGGCGATTTTGAGCTGCCATGCGAAAACTTGCCCCTGCCTGCCCTGGAAGACATTCCCTCGAAGAAGCGCTCGGAAGCACGCAAACGCCACGAACTGACGCTGGCTATGATCAGCAGCTTGCGTAGCGGCCTCGACGCCCATCGCAGCCCGGTGCAGGTCGCCACGGCAGGCACTGCGGCAACCGCAAACAGTGTACGGCAATCGGCCGATCTGGAAGACGACGACTACGCTTCCGCTGTCGCCTGAGGCCCCCGGCACCCGCACGACGCCCCGCCCCCGCGTCGTTGTTCGCCATCATTGCCGCACCACCGCCCCTCTTGCAGCACACGCTTCAACCCATGCGCCGCCCAATCCTGTTACGCTAGCACTATCGGCATGCACTGCGGTGCGCCGGTTCCCCCAACGCTTACTAGGAGGCATTCATGCGTGTAGACATCTACCGCCGGGCCGAGCACGACGGCATTTTTTCCTATCTCGCCGTGCCGGAAGGCAAGCTCATTCCAGAAGAAGTTACCAATACCGACTGGCAGCTGGAAGTACGCGCCAGCGAAGTGGCCGACGATGCCAAAGCCTTGCCCAACTACCATATCGAACAGCCGCACCAGCAGATCGCCGCCAAGGGCTATGCGATCACGGGCCTGAAAGACATGTAAACGAAAAAAGCCAAACCAGCATGTCTGCGGTTTGGCTTTGTTGTATGCGCCGGGCGGTGCCGGTCAGTATTCGACCGCCACTTCTTGCGCGCCCAGCATTTGCTCCAGCGCCATCTGCAATTCATCCGATGGCGCCACTTTCCACTCGTCACCAAACTGCAGCACGCAACTGACGCCTTGCGGGCTGACCCGCGCGGCAATCGGCAAACCCGTCTCGGCGCGGTGCGGCAGGATCACGTCACGAATGCGCTTGGCGTCCAGGGTGGCCGGCAAGGTCAGGCCCAGCTGGCGGCCATACTGCACGCGCGCGGCGATGATGTCGAAGGCGCTCTCGGCCGTGATGCGCAAACCGCCCGAAAAACGGTCTTCCGACACCTTGCCCACGACGGCCAGGAATTCATCTTCCTTGAAGATTTTCCGGTTGGCGTCGAACAATTCGCCGTACACCGTCACTTCCACCGTACCGCTTTTGTCATCGAGCGTGACGATGAGAATCTTGCCGCGCTGCGTCATCTGCGTGCGCAAGCCCGTGATGACGCCGGCCATCATGCGCGGCTCGCGCGACGGCGACAGTTCCGACAATTTCGTGCGCGCAAAACGGCGCGCCTCGGGCGCATACGAGTCGAACAAATGGCCGGACAGGTAAAAGCCCAGCGCGATCTTTTCTTCCGTCAGGCGCTGCTTGTCGGTCCACACGGGCACTTTGACGTACTCGGGCGGCGCCACCATGTCGCTGTCGTCGCCACCGAACAAGCTCACCTGATTGGCCGCCTTGGCGGCCTGGTCGGCGCATTCCATGGCGAACGCCACGGACGCGAGCAGAATGGCGCGGTCGACCTTCAGGCAGTCGAAAGCGCCACTGCGTATCAGGGACTCGATGGTGCGGCGGTTGATCTGCTTCTTGTCCACGCGCTTGCAGAAATCGAACAGGCTCGTGAATGGCCCGCCCGCCTCGCGCGCGGCGATGATGGCTTCGATGGCGTTCTGACCCGAACCCTTCACGGCGCCCAGGCCATAGCGGATCTGCGTGACTTTCTTGCCGCTCACGGACGGCGCTGCACCGCTCGGCATGAAGCGGTAATCGGATTCGTTGATATCCGGCGGCAACAAGGTCAGCTTGCAGATTTCCAGCGAGTCTTCCACCAGGATCTTGATCTTGTCCGTGTCATCCATGGCCAGCGACAAGTTGGCAGCCATGAAGGCAGCCGTGTGGTGCGCTTTCAAATACGCCGTGTGGTATGACAGCAGAGCGTAGGCGGCGGCGTGCGATTTGTTGAAACCGTAGCCGGCGAACTTTTCCATCAAGTCGAATATCTCGTCGGCCTTTTCCGCCGTCAAGCCATCCTTGGCCGCACCGGCGCGGAAGATCTCGCGGTGCTCGGCCATCTCTTCGGCCTTCTTTTTACCCATGGCGCGGCGCAACATGTCGGCGCCGCCCAGCGAGTAGCCGCCGACGATCTGCGCCATCTGCATCACCTGCTCCTGATACACCATGATGCCGTAGGTTTCGGACAGAATCGATTCCGTGCGCGGATCGGGATAATCGAAACGTTCGCCGTGCTTGCGTTTGCAGAAGTCGGGAATCAGGTCCATCGGACCGGGACGGTACAAGGCCACGAGCGCGATAATGTCTTCGAAACGGTCGGGACGCGCGTCTTTCAGCATGCCCTGCATGCCGCGCGACTCGAGCTGGAACACGGCCACGGTCTTGGCCTTGGTCAGCAAGTCATACGATGGCTTGTCGTTCAGCGGCAAGGTCGCCAGGTCAAAGTTCGCCTGCGCGGGATCGAGCTGCTTGATGTAGCGCACGGCGCGGTCGAGAATCGTCAGGGTCGTCAGACCCAAGAAGTCGAACTTCACGAGGCCGACGGCTTCCACGTCATCCTTGTCGTACTGCGATACGACGCCGGAATCCCCGCCCTGCGTGTACAGCGGGCAGAAATCCGTCAGCTTGCCGGGTGCAATCAGGACGCCCCCCGCGTGCATGCCGATATTGCGCGTGATGCCTTCGACTTGCTGCGCCAGGTCCAGCAGTTGCTTGACCTCTTCCTCGTTTTCCAGGCGCTCCTTGAGCAGCGGTTCCTCCTCGATGGCGTCGGCGATCGACACGGGTTTGCCCGGCTTGAACGGGATCAGCTTGGAGATGCCGTCGCAGAAGTTGTAGCCGAAGTCCATCACGCGGCCGACGTCGCGGATCGCGCCCTTGGCCGCCATGGTACCGAAGGTGGCGATCTGCGAAACGGCCTCCTTGCCATACAAATCCTTGACGTGCTGGATGACTCTGTCGCGCCCTTCCTGGCAAAAGTCAATATCGAAGTCGGGCATCGAGACCCGTTCGGGATTCAAGAAGCGCTCGAACAGCAGGTTGTACTGCAATGGGTCCAGGTCGGTAATGAGCAGCGAATACGCCACCAGCGAACCCGCACCCGAACCGCGGCCAGGGCCGACGGGCACGCCGTTTTCCTTGGCCCACTGGATAAACTCGGCCACGATCAGGAAGTAGCCGGGGAATTTCATGTTGCAAATCGTGTCCGTCTCGAATTTCAAGCGCGACTCGTAGCGCGGGCGCTCTTTCTCGCGGCGCTCAGGATCGGGATACAGCTGGATCAAACGCTTTTCCAGGCCCGCCTGCGATTCGGCGACGAGGAACTGGTCGATCGTCATGCCGGGCGGCGTGGGGAAGTTCGGCAGTTGCGGCTTGCCCAGGGTCAAGGTCAAGTTGCAGCGCTTGGCGATTTCCACGGAATTGGCCAGCGCGGCCGGCAAGTCGGCGAACAGTTCCGCCATGTCGGCCTGCGACAGGAAGCGCTGACTGTCATTGAAGCGTTTTACGCGCTTGGCGTTGGCCAGCATTTCGCCTTCGGCGATACAGGTTCTGGCTTCGTGGGCAATAAATTCTTCTGGAGAAATAAATTGCACGGGATGCGTGGCCACCACGGGTAAACCGAGCTTGGCTGCCAGGGCCACCGCATGGCGCACCTGCGCTTCCTGGTTGGCCTGGCCGCCGCGCTGGATCTCGACATAGAAATGGCCAGGGAAAATCTCGGCCCAGCGTTGGGCGTTGCGCTCGGCCAGGGCCAGGTTGCCATTCTCGATAGCAATACCGACATCGCCGAAGTGCGCGCCGGACAGCACGATCAAGCCATCGGCCGCGCTTTCGCCCGGATACAGCTCATAGGTATTCGTCGCCAGCGCCTGCAGCCACTCGATACGCAGTTCGGCGCGGCCCTTGTACTGGTTCGTCAGCCAGGCCGTCGACAACAGTTCGCACAGTTGCAGATAGCCCATGCGGTTCTTCGCCAGCAGCAGCAAGCGCGACGGCTTTTCGCGGTTGTCGTCATTCGTGATCCACACGTCGACGCCGACGATCGGCTTGATCCCCTTGCCGCGCGCTTCCTTGTAGAACTTGACCATGCCAAACAGGTTCGACAGGTCTGTGACGGCCAGCGCCACCTGCTTGTCCTTCGCCGCCGCCTTGACCACGTCGTCGATGCGCACCAGGCCATCGACGATCGAGTACTCCGAGTGCACGCGCAAATGGACGAAGGCAGGACCGGGCTGCATCGCTTGCTGTGAACCTGCCGGAGCGCCGGCCTCTTGCATTACCATTTCCATCCTGTGTACCGTTTCGTGCAAAATTCAATGGGGTCTATTCTACCGCGTCGCGGGTACGGATCGGGTATCCTGCCTGGCCTGTCGGGCTTATAATATCGGCTGTTCAGTCTAAGCCGATCGCCATCATGCAAGCCATCACCCCAGCAACACCCGCCGTTTCCGCCGCCGCCAGCCCGCTGGCCGCCACCCTCGCCGCCACGTTTGTCAATATCGCCGCGTATAAATTCATTACGCTAGCCGATACGGAAGCCATGCGTCCCTTGTATCAGGAGCAATGCCTGGCGCTGGAACTGAAGGGCACGATCCTGCTGACGCCGGAAGGCATCAACATGTTCCTGTCCGGTACGCGCGAGCATATCGACAACTTCCTCGCCTGGGTCCGCAGCGACGAGCGTCTGGCCGATCTGGAATGGAAGGAAAGCTTGTCGAACGAGCAATCGCACAAGCGCATGCTGGTCAAGCTGAAAAAAGAAATCATCACCATGCGCATGCCGCTGATCAAGCCGGAACTGGGCCGTGCACCGTCAGTCGACGCGCACACGCTCAAGCGCTGGCTCGACGCCGGGGTCGACGATGCGGGCAAACCGGTCGTCATGATGGAAACGCGCAATGCCTTTGAAGTGGACGTGGGTACGTTTAACAACACGCTTGATTATCGCATCGACAAGTTTACGGAATTCCCGGCCGTGGCTGCCGCCCACAAGGATGAACTGGAAGGCAAGACTGTCGTCACCTTCTGCACGGGCGGCATCCGCTGCGAAAAGGCCGCCATCCACATGAAGGAAATCGGCTACGACAGCGTGTACCAGCTCGACGGCGGCATCCTGAAATATTTCGAGGAAGTGGGCGGCGAGCACTACACGGGCGACTGCTTCGTCTTCGACTACCGCACGGCCCTGAACCCGAAACTGGAGCCGACGGAAACCGTGCAGTGTTTCGTCTGCCGCGCCGTCGTCACGCCGCGTCAGCAGCTGGCGCCGGAATATGTGTACGAGGTGTCCTGCCCGCATTGCTATGGTAAAAATAGGGCATAAAACCTAAGAGCGGTAGAGGCTACTTTTTCTCTTGCTTGAAATTGCAAAAGTGATAAAATTGCACGTCTAGACATTATGTCGCGCTACTTGCCCATAATTCACCACTACTAGGCCTGCAATATGAACAATCAAATTGAAATTCGCATTTTGCAAATCATTGAAGAAATCGCCATGACCTCCGTTTCCTTGGACGATTTACTTCTCGATGCCAACTTGATCGACTCAATTTCGGCGGTGGATTTGGCGTTGCGGATTGAAGATGAATTTCACTGCGCAATACCGCCGCAAGAAATTACCGAACATATGAAGTCAGCACGTACCTTGTCGAGCTACGTACAACAACAGCATTAAGATGTTGGCTCGCATATGTAAGTCCCGCCTTTTTCTCCATGTAGGCGCCATTGCCGCAGCTTCGCTCATCGGCGCCGGAGTTTATTTCCTCCTTTCCGACCACCCCGTCAAACCACCCAGTGCCGGCCTATACTTGCCAAATATTGGCCATGGTAAAGAAGTTACAGAAAATATCGTGCAATTTTCCAGCGCACTGGCAAGCGGGAAAACAGCAGTGATCTTGGGTTCTTCGGAACTCTCGACACCGGAGAGCACATACATTCCATACAACTATTTGCCTAAAAAATTGCATGTCCCTGTGCTTGCTTACGGTCATGCCCATTTTCAATCATTCGGTATTTATGGCTTGCTGGCTGCAAATACCAATGCACTCTCGCCGCAGAGTAAAGTGATTCTACTCCTTTCACCCGGCTGGTTTAATACCTCCACTACCCCCAGCGCAGCTTTCATAGAGCACTTTCAGCCACAAATTTTAAGTGCTTTATATCAAGTTCCGGATGCACGCAAACTGGTAAGCCAATATATTCAATTACATAAAACTGAATTTGATCAACTCTCACTTGTTCAGCAAGCTTTTTCTACTGACTCCGAACTTTTTATGTATACAGCAGCCCTAAAGGAAGGAACTTATGCATTCAAGTCCCGGTTGCGGATGATCGCTTCGGAGTACGTCTCGTTGACGCCCAACAATGAGGCGCCCAAGTTGCTATTTCCGTCCGCCGCAGAGTGGCAAGAGCAGGAACGCATTGCCCAGTCGATGGAGACCGATCAAATGCGCAAGAACACTCGCTGGGTGCGCGATGACTACCACGAAAAATACCTGAAGTCACTTCCAACAGAGGGCGCCGCTTATTTTTCACAATACCAGGATGCCAAAATCGAACTGGCAATGCTTAAGCAAGTCCTTGATCTATTAAAAAAACGAAATGTCCAGGCATTACTGATCATGCAAACCATCAATCCCCACGTGTACAAGGATGCGAACCGGGCCAAACAGATTGGCCAGCAAGTGTCATCGATGGCAAAAGATAGCGGCATGCATTATTTCGACATGAATGATGCCCGAGAATACAGGCCAGGACTGCTGCGCGACGGTATGCACATCGGCGAATTGGGCTGGGTGACGATCAATCGCCGCATTATGGAATATATGGTGCATTAATGAAATTACTCAAGCTAATAGCGCTGTACGGCGCCTTGCTGATTATGATTGTAATGTATTCGTCCGCCGAGGATGACGTTGCCGCCACAAGTAAAGTTCACTTCGAATACCAACAATTCTAATGATCGCACTATATTCCGGTGTTAATTTTTTTATCGCAGCCATCGCCATCGCAGGGCTATTCCTGACGGTAAAAAAAGCCCAGTCCATGGTGAATGCATATGCCGTAACCATCACCTTGCTGAGCATAGGACTGGCGGCCGCGATCTATGGTGCCAACTATGAAAAGCCGCTATTCTTGCTCGTGGTCACCGCGTCCACGCTGCAATTGCACCGCAGCGGACGAATTCCCAAAAAAGTCGCAGTGCTCCTCACTTTGTTGCCTCTTCTGCTGGGAAAGATCACAACACTACCGCTGCTCGCGATGCTCGGGCTATCCTTTGCTACTTTCCGTACCCTTGATGTTTTGCTGTATGCAAATGCAAAACAAAAGATCAATTGGCTCGACTATGCAGCCTATCTATTTTTCCCGCTGACCCTGCTGGCGGGTCCGATGTATCGCTGGCAAGCATTTCAGAAGGATCTAGCGGCGGGCTTTGGCCGGATCAGCAGCGACAACATCTTGCTGGGGCTGGAATTCGTACTGCTTGGCATTGCACAAAAATTCCTTGTTGCCGAAGCCATAGAGCGTTTTTTACTGTCAAATATCAATGCGCATGATTATTCTCCTACCGGTATCGCACTGAACGCCTTTAGCTATAGTACCTTCTTGTATTTCGATTTCGCTGGCTATTCCAATATGGCAGTAGGCATCGGCAAGATGCTCGGCCTCGAATTACCGATTAATTTCAACAATCCCATCCTCGCCAGCAATCCCCAGGATTTTTGGCGCCGCTGGCATATCAGCTTGTCGGAATGGTTGCGCGACGTGGTGTTTATGCCCGTGTATATGACGCTGTGCAAAACACCGTACTTCTCCACGCGGCGCCTGCTGGCACAGAATGTCGGCGTGTTCTTGACACTAGTGGTCATGGGGATCTGGAACGGCCTCTCACTGCATTACATTGTCAGCGGCGTGATGTTTGGCCTGTATTCAGTCTGCTTCAATATCATGGTTAATCGCTCCCACAGCTTTGCGATACTTGGATGGATGATGGGCAATCCTGTCTGCCGTGCCATAGGACGAATCATGACGATTATCCTGGCGATGCTGGCACTGTACGTGTTTAGCGGGCGCAGCCCGATTTAAAGAGAGAGAACCATGCGTTTTGATATCGAGCAGGGCCTGTTCATCGAGCAGAATCAAGGAGCAGAACTGCCTGCGCTTAACGACGGGGAGCGCACGCTCACCTGGCGCGAGTTTGCCTCAGCCGTCGCAGCGTGGGTAGAGCGCGCCCGACACCTCGGCGCCGTCAAGAATGTGCCTCTCGTAATATACGGACATAAGGAGGCCAATTTTTTCATCGCTATGACAGGTTGCCTGGTCATAGGCGCACCCTTCGTCCCCGCCGACACTATCTATCCAGAAGAACGCCTGGAACGTATCAAGGCAGCATCCGGCGCCACATTATGCTACACCAGCGAGAAAAACGAATTTACCGCAACGGGTCATGCGATAGGACAACAAACGAGTGAGGCCGATTTAGCCTATATCCTGTTTACTTCGGGTAGCACAGGAGAACCCAAAGGTGTACAAATTGGCCGCGACAGCGTTGCCTCGATGGTAACTTGGATGTCCGGGCACTTCGGACTTGGCGACGCTCCGATATTCATGAATCAGGCGCCATTTAGTTTCGACTTGTCGATGTACGAGGTGATGGCGACCTTGTCGATGGGGGGCTGCTGCGTGCTCAATGACCGTAAGCTCATTGGCAAGCCACTCGTGTTCCTGGAGCGACAACGCGATGCGGGTATCAGTTGCTGGGTTTCTACTCCCTCGTTCGCTCACCAGCAATTACTCAACAAGCAATTTTGTGCAGATTTTCTGCCAACCCTGAAGACCTTTCTGTTTTGCGGCGAGCCATTGGCGCACGCCATCGCCAAACGTCTCCGGGAGCGTTTTCCAAACAGTATTATCATCAATACCTATGGCCCGACTGAAGCAACCGTCGCGAGTACCTGGATCATCGTTGATGACGCCTTGCTGGCCAAATATAATCCCTTGCCTGTCGGATACAGCAAACCGGACGGTCACATTTTCCTTGATGCTCACAGTGGAGAAATATGCATCGCGGGTGACCATGTCATGAGGGGATATTTGAACAACCCCGAATTGAACGCCGAAAAACTTTTCGAATGCCGCGGACATCGTGCGTTCCGTACTGGCGATCTGGGCGAGATTGATGCCAATGGCCTGATATTTTGCCGTGGTCGTATTGATGACCAGATAAAGTTTAACGGCTTTCGCATTGAATTATCTGATATCGATAACGCCCTACAGCGCTTGGATGGCATCGCCAGCGCAGCTACCGTGGCGCTGCGCCGGCCAGATGGAACGGTGGGACGTTTGCTGGGTTTTCTTGTGAGCGAAAACGGGCTGACCAACAAGGACACGCTCGACGTCTACAAGAGCAAGCTCGGTCAGATGCTACCCAACTATATGGTTCCATCTGAACTGATCGTCACAACGTCGCTCCCGCTTTCGATTAATCACAAAGTCGATCGCAAGGCACTCGCGGATGGATACCGAAATAAAAACCTGGCGCAGTAGTGCACACATTGAGACTTACTAAATACGTCAATTTTCAATCCGCTTGCGAGGAATTTTGTACCGCGTCCGAATGTGTATCCAATGCAATCACAGACGAAGGTAATACAGTCTCTCCTGCCTCGCCTATGGCGGCAGCCCAGGAAAAGCATGACTCCTGTCATGAACGCTACGATTGCACTACAACTATTTCCCGGCGATGACGTGAAAAATCACTGCTCACCGGGTAATTTTTTCCCCGAAGACAGAACGGTCTGAAGTCAGACCTGCTTCAAGCGTAGCGTGAACCGATTGCCGAGTATTTTTCTTTTTAATACAAAGCTGAAGCGGACTTCAAGAAGTTCATAGCTTATCCACGCAAGCGCAATTGAGGTGGCTGTAACTAGCATCGTGAAAGGGAAATCATAGGTATATTTCTCGATCTCTGTTCCACGGGTAAGAAAATATGCGGGAGCAATCACTAAGGGATGTACCAGATACAAGGAAAACGATATTTTCCCCAGCCATAACAATGGTGCCGGCACGGGTATTTCTTTCTCTTTGTTCAGCAAGGCCAGGAATAGAAACGTTAATGCAAGCGGACCACTCCAGAACTGAAAGCCAAAATGTCTCGGCATCCCGCCCAAAATATTCCATGCAGCGATACACACAGCAAGCATGAGTGCCATGTAGAGTGCCTGTATATGGCGTATGCGCAGGCGTGAAATATATAGCAAACCGATCAAGACTCCAGCAACGAAATCCCAAATGATCGGCGAGGTAATGAGGTTCAAATATCCGGGGCGGAAATCATGGTATGCAGTGACATCAAAAAAATGATACCACGGTGTTATCAGGAAAAGCGGCGCGATAAGGGTTATGCCTATCCAGGAAAAAAATGCCAACCATCGATACCGGCCAAAGAAGAGCGAGCATCCCAGGACGAAATAGAAATACATCTCGTAGTTCATAGTCCAGCCGACATGCAGCACCGCACCACCGAAATAGGGGGCGCCGGCTGCGTAATCCAGTGGCAAAAATAGCATCGAACGCAAGATTCCTGCTACCGTCCATGCATGCAATTCCCAATCAGCAATAAGACTGGCCTGCATGTATTTTCGTACAATTACTTCTGTCAGACAAAACAAGAGCGTGATAAGGAAATATGTTGGCCATATCCTGAAAAACCGATTGCTCCAAAATCTGACAGTATTATCCAGGGAGGGAGTAATATTTTGCGTGGAAAGAACCATGACAAAACCGCTCAGCATAAAAAATAAATCGACGGCGGCAGGCCCGGACGCAAAAAACCATTGCAACGTGGCATTACTAGGTCCAACAGGCACATGCGATGTCGTATGATAAATTGCAACAACAATAGCAGCCAGGCCGCGTAGTGCTTGGATAAATGGTATCTGGGTCTGGCCAGTAGATTTCATCGTGACAAGGGAGAGAAAAGGTTGGGCATTTCAGCCTCAGGGGGGAGGGCTGCAGTGAAAAACACTAGATATAACTACACATATTCTAATAATGCGGGTAAAACACTGCCTAGACATATTCCACCGCCAGTTGCTGATACGACGGACAACGGTGCCGTACACAAAAACTGCACCGTGCCGTCGATTCAAATTTCAGGCCCATGCTGCATTCGAAGGCGAGGCACTCGACCGTGGCATGCTGGCCGCCCGGTATTTCAGGACAAGGCGGCGGTTGCGTCCGCCTGCCCCCCCCTTTTTCAGCGGATCAGTTTACCTATAGTCATAAAAATAATTCGTATATCCAAGGCAAGCGAACGCTGGCGTACATACTCCTCATAAAAACGCAGCTTGACCGGCATGACCTCCTCAATGTAGGTACGCTCCGGATCGGCCGACTCACCCAGCAGACGGTTTTCATCACGATAGGTGATCGAGGCCAAATCCGTAATCCCCGGCTTGACGGAAAGCACCAGTTCGCGCTGCGCGTTCGTATATAGCGCCACGTACTTCGGCACTTCCGGCCGCGGCCCGACCAGGCTCATATCGCCGATAAGCACATTGAGCAATTGCGGCAACTCGTCAAGTTTGTAATGACGCAGCCGGTGTCCGACACCAGTGATACGCGCATCGCGCCCGACGGTGATCTGCCCCTGCTTTTCCGTTCCAACCGTCATGGTACGAAACTTAAAAATGCGAAACAGGACACCATGCTGCCCCACCCGTTCTTGGCGGAAAAACACCGGTCCCGCGGAGTCCAGCTTCACCCACACAGCAATCAGCACCAGCAACGGCGCCAGCAGCAGCAAGCCGCACAGCGCCGCGATGACATCGAAAATGCGCTTGATCAGCACAGCAACTCGCGCAGCGTGCGGATCACCCGTTCCTGATCCTCGTCCGTCATGGCCGTATACAAAGGCAAACTGACCATCGCATGATAGGCCGCCTCCGCCTCGGGGAACTGTTCCGGCGCAAGATGATAGGTATCGCGCCAGTAAGGATGACGGTGCAGCGGAATGTAATGGACGCTGGTGCCAATACCGTGGTCGGACAGCTTCTGGATCAGCTCATTGCGGCCAATCGGCGCCGCAGAGGTCAAGCGCACGACGTACAGGTGCCAGGCATGTTCGCCACCATCGGCAGCCTCGGCCGGCAGCAGCAACGGCAGATCCGCCAACCCCTCAAAATAGCGCCGCGCGAGTTGCTGGCGGCGGGCCGAAAATGCATCAATCTTGCGCAACTGATGGATGCCCATCGCTGAAGCGATATCGGTCAGATTGTATTTGTAGCCAGGTGCAACCACTTCATAGGCCCAGGCTGGCGTCTTCGAGACGAAACGATCGAAGGCATCTCGGCTGATGCCGTGAATGCGCATCATCTTGATGCGGGTGGCGATGTCGGCGTCGCGCGTGACGACCATGCCGCCCTCACCTGTGGTCATCGTCTTGTTGGCATAGAAGCTGAACACGGTGACGTCACTGTCCAGGGTACCGATCAAGCGTCCTTTATAGCGCGTTGGGAACGCATGCGCAGCATCTTCAACGACACGCAATTTGTGCTCACGCGCCAACGCCAGGATGGCGTCCATGTCGCAAGCCAGGCCCGCGTAGTGAACCGGCATGATGACTTTCGTGCGTGGCGTAATGGCCGCACGAATCGCCTCCAGCGACAGGTTCAGCGTGACCGGATCGGTGTCGACAAAAACCGGATCGGCTCCCATGTAGCGCACCACTTCGGCCGTGGCCGTAAACGTCATGGTTGGCACAATCACTTCATCGCCAGGACCGACGCCGAGCGCCTCAAGTGCCAGGTGCAAACCGGCGGTGGCCGAATTGACGGCGATCGCCTCGACGCCATCGCCGATATAGGCGGCGAAATCCTGTTCGAACTGCTTGGTCTTCGGGCCTGTCGTGACCCAGCCTGAACGCAGGCATTCGACCACGGCGGCAATTTCCTCGTCACCGATTTCAGGTAGTGCGAAGGGCAGGAATTTTTGTTCTGTCGTCAAAATAAATACCTCAGGTTGGCACAACGGACGCCCCTTACGGCGCCTCGGTTATGCGGTCTATGAAACGATTCTATCGGCAGGCGTCGATGAAACGCTGGGCCAGCACGGGATAAGTATGGTTTTCCAGCACAAACCGCCGGCCATTCTGCCCCATTTTCGCCCGCTCCTCGTCGCTTAACGCCAGCAGGCTTTCAATGGCCTGCACCAGCGCAGCTGGATCACCAGGAGAAATGGTCAGCCCGCAGCCGGCTTCGCCGACCGGGTCGTTGCCCGACTCGATGGCCTGGATGATCGGTTTGGCGGCCATCATATAGTCCATCATTTTATTCGGACTGACCCCAAAGCGGTAAATAGGCACCCGTTGCGAGCCGATGAATACCACATCCATCTTTTCCAGCAGGGCCGGGATCGACTGTTTCGGGACAGGATCAAAAAAGTGCACATTATCGAGCTTGAACTCGGTCTTCATGGCCAGCAGTTTGCGTTTTTCCGAACCATCGCCGACCAATACAAAGACCACCGGCCGGTCACCTAACAAGCGCGCCGCAAGAAGTACATTGTCCATCGCATTCGCCGGACCATGCGAGCCGGTATAGCCGACCACACGCGCCCCGCCCCGTTTGAGTGCATCGATCTGCTCAAGCACGGGCAGGTCTGGCGGCTGCTCGGGCGCGCGCCACTCATCGACGTCAATACCGTTCGGGACATAGGCGAATTTCTCGCGCGCCATGCCATGCGCCATCATGTGTTCGAGCGCCTTGGGCAGCATGGAAACCACCTTGTCAGCAGTGCGGTATGCCCAGTTCTCGGCGTACTGCAATAGCATGATGAACGGATGGCGCGGCGACATGCCACCTAATTCAATCGGACTGAGCGGCCACAGGTCGTGCACCTCAAAACAAAGCTTGGCACCGCATTGAGCGGCGATACGTTTGGCCGGAAAGATATCGAGTGGGTAGGTCGAAGACGCGATCACCAGGTCTGGCTTGACCAGTTTGCCGATGCGCCGTCCGTAGAACAGCATCTGCGCCACGAAGGAAAACATATTGAGTACGCGGCCGCCGCCATTCCCATCGTATTTCGGGCTACGCAGCCAACGGTACTCGATACCGTCCACCTCTTCACGCGCAAGAGCCCGATCAGCCACAGGGTTGGTGCGGCGCAGGTGCGAGAAATCCGCGCCGACGATAGTCACATTGTGCCCCTGTCTGACCCATTCACGGGCCAGATAATAGGGACGGTACTCCATGCCGTAATGGGGATTGCCGGCATAGTGATTGATCAACAATATATTCATGAAAACAGTCTAAGGACTTTTTTTGATCAAGGGACGAGCTGGATTGCCAGCCACGGTGATTCCGGCCTCGACGTCTTTCACAACCACCGCGCCTAACCCAACCACCGCGCCAGCTCCAATTTTGCGCTTTTCAAGAATGGAGGCATTCGGCGCAATCCAGGCGCCGGCGCCGATCACTACGCTGCCGCTCACTTCGGCGCAGGCAATGACCATCGCATCGGTACCAACTTCAACATTGTGGGCAATGTGCACATGATCGTCGATCTTGCAGCCATCCATCAGTACGGTATTGCCGATAGTGCCGCGACATACTGTAGTCAGGCTACCGACTTCGACGTCGTCACCGATGATTACACTTCCCAGATGAGGAATACGAATCGGCCGTCCGGATGGGTCAGATTCGAAACCATAGCCTTCTTCACCGATAACCGCACAAGATTTGATCAGGCAGTTACGACCGATACGTACACCGTCGGCGATCACGACATTATGATAGATCTCTGTACCTTCACCAATTTCCACACCATTACCGATCACCGTATTACGACCGATACGTACGCTAGGATGGATACGCGGAGGTTCCGTGTGCTCGCAAAAACCGATCTCGGCTTGCAGCAGGCGCAGTGCCAGCGCAAAATCGAGGCGTGGATTATCGGACTCGATCAAGGCCAGGCCATCCCGCGCCATTGAAAGCGGACCGATTACCGTGCAGGCGACAGTACCGAGTTCACGCTCCGTCTTGGAAAATACCAGCGCGTCGGCAGTGGCCTGGTCGACCGACCGAATTTCCATGATAGGCAAATCGCTACCGTGCAAAGTACGGCCCAGCGCCGAGGCCAGCCAGGCTGCTGTGGCGGGGCGGTTTAAGCGATTATCCATCGGATCACCTCAAATGATTCTGCATATTGCGTACCGATCTGGGTACCACGGAATACGGCCTGGCTCTTCACCACCTCGGCCGAAGCGTACACGCGATGTGCCTGCGATTGGTAGCGCGCCAGCGACTCCACCTTTTTACCCACATCCTGCTCACTAAGGTGCACGAAGCAACTTGTGCGGAAATCGAGGTTGTTCCATGGCACTTCATAGCCAAGCATGGTGGTACGCTTGAATGCGCGGAAACCTTCGTGGGCGATCACATGGTGATCCTGATGGGTATCGTTGGGACTAGGTAAAAATACCAGGTCGGGTTGAAGCTCGCGATTCAGCTTGACCATTTCGTCAAGAATGGCCTGACGCTGCTCGGGGAATTTACGCACTTCGAAATCGAGCACGATACAATCTTCGGGAGCAATGCCCAACACCAAGGTGGCTTCCTTGACTTCCTTGCGCAAGATGTCGCGCGGCAAATGGGGCAACACCGACTGCTCCGCGGCAGAAAATGCCACGTATACGGCACGCCAGCCTTCGCTGACATATTTCGCAATCGTTCCACCACAGCCGAATTCGCCGTCGTCGGTATGCGGTGCAAGCACCAGCAAAGTTTTTACTCTATGGATATCAGCCATGTAATCTGCACCTTCAATAAATTATTAGAAACGCCGCGCTAGGCACTGGCCATGATTCATACCTGGGAACGTTACAGCATCGATAATAAACCCGAAGCCTTCCGCCACGCCAGCGCCGTTGATCTGCTTAGGCCGCCACTGTCTGTCTGTAGGCATCGCGCATCAATGTCACGCAATGGTCCCAGGAAAATTGCTGACACACCCTGGCGCGTCCCGCCACGCCAAGACGGTTGCGCAAGGCGCTATCTTGTACCAACAGGTATAAGGCATCGGCCAGCGCTTGTGGGTTTTCGTTTGGAATGATCAAACCCGTTTCATTTTCGGCCACCACCTCCGGCAACCCTCCCATACGCGATACCACCACCGGCAATGCACAGCTCGACGCTTCCAGAATCGCCACGCCGAAGCTCTCACTGTCATTGCGGCTCGCCGCCACATAGATATCGAGGCGATTCAACCAGTCCGGTACGGCCGTGTGATCTACCTGCCCCGCGAAGGTAACACTGGCGTCAAGGCCCAGCTGCGCCACCAGCGCCTGCAACGCTGCGGTCTCGCCCCCCCCACCGACCAGCATCAGCTCAAGACGCCCCAACAGATCATCTGCCTTTTCTTCCTGTAAGCGTTGCCTCAGCAACGCATAACCCTTGATCAGAATATCGATACCGTACTTCTTAGCCATCGTCTTGACGGTGCCAATCACCAGGCGCCCGTCAGCTGCTCTCGGTGCTGGCACGAATCGCGCGATGTCAATACCGAACGGCGTGACAAAAATCGGGGCCAACTCGGGACATAAAGAACGCGTCTGCTCCGCCATGACATGGCTCGTGGAAGCGATGCGGCTGGCAGCCCTCAAATTACGCTTGATCAGCCACATTTTGAACCGCGACTCGTAAGGGAATTCGTAGACGTCCGCGCCCCACACCGACAACAGCGAAGGGCCGCGCCAGACACCTGCCATCAGGGTGCCATAACCGCTGGCGTAATGGCAATTAAGCAAATCTGGCGTCATATCTGCAAGCACCTTGCCCAAGGCGCGCCGATTCAAAAAATAGCCCTTTCCGCCACGGTAAGGCAGCATATGAACGCGTACGCGATCAGAATACTGATATGCATCAAAATCGTGCTGAGTGACCAAGTGTACTTCGATATCCTGCTGTGCCAGCGCATTGCACCAGCGGCTAATATGAATCGAGTTGGCCGGACCAAGAATGGCTATTTTCATATTTCGTTTTTGTTGTTGTCGGTTTTTTGCCAATGCGGCGCAGCCTTAGCGGTCCATTCCATCAACCGGCAAATCAGGTAAATGAGAGGCAGCGGATAAATAATATAACCGAGACCAATCACGATATTTCCACGAGCAATCATCAGTAATGCTGGCAACCCAAGTCCGAGAAGGATTGCCGTCATGGCCGGCGGCGCCCGCTGCAGCACCGACTCAAACACCGTCAGTAAAAATGCAAATAGCAAGGGATAAAGAAGGGCGCCGAACCAGCCAGCGTTGAGCAGCGCATCACCCCAAATCAAAAAGTGAAGAGATCCGGGAATACCTTGATGCGAACTATCGATCATTTCTTTTAGCCAAGGATTATCATTGAATAATCCATCGTTCAAGGCTGCCGTCCAGACCTGATAGGTTACGTCCATCGGCTTGAGGGAAATATCGGCCAGCTCGCGCGGCAACAGAATAAGCAAGGCTCGATGCAGGGTAGGCATTGGACCCGCACTCCAACCTTCCAGGTACTTGTGCACGATGTAAAAGTAATACTTCATGATATTGTCTTCGCCGCCGAAAAGCCCCCCGCCGTCAACGGAGCTGCCAATCGCATCGAGCAGGCTCGAAAAATCCATGCTCAGCATAGCGCTCAAGCCGATGCCACGCGCAGCGCGCGACAGTACATGCATCGACAGCGCCGCTACTGCGCCACCGACCAAAACGTACAGACGGCGAGAAAAACTGATGCGATCAGATAAAAACAATTCATAGTAGAAATAGCCACCAAGACAGAACAGCATGGCCCGCGAGCCGGTTACCATGAAGACACCCAAGCAGCACAGCACCAGAAAAACAAATCTGATGCGGCTTTTATAGAACACGGGAGCAAGAGAAAAAGCCACTAGCCCCAGCAAATTGGATACGCCATCGAGCAAAGTAAGGCCTTCGCTTCGCTGCTCTGACCAATTGAGCATCAGGAAATCGAGGCCATTACGGGCCTTGATCAAGGCAATGATGACAAATATCCCCGTAACCAGAAAAAACAGCCGTTTCCACGCCTGCTCATCAAAAACCAGTTTACGATAAGAGCCGCTGCGCGGCAGAAGCCAACCGCCCAGCAGGTATAGAAACACGCAGAACAGGACATTGCAGGCAAACAGAAACAGCATACCGGCGTACAACACCCGAGTACCGTAGGCCGCCTCGATGGACGCCTCGTTGATTGATAGCGTGTAATAAAACAATGCCATCAATAAAATTGAATAGTAGCGGGATTTCGATATCGAATACAGAATACTAGGCAAAAGAACCAATGCCGACAGGAAAGAGATCATGGTAGAAGCGAATCCTGGTCAGGTATGCAAGGCCGATGGCAAGCCAATCAGGCGGCCATAGCTGCAGCTAAAAATATTCTTCAGGCAATACGCCATATAAGCGAAGCAGCACACCTCTCCAGCCACCCAACACAGCGCGATGTCGCGGGCACTGGTCGGCCGCAAAACAAGAATGGCCAGCACGATGAAAACCGAGCGCACGATATTGGCATAGGCGACACTCTGGTGATGTCCTTGCGCCATCAGCATCGGCGGCAAGATACGATTGTGCAGCCAGAAAAAACTAGCGCCGATGAAGCAAAGTGCCGAAGCGCCCGCAGGGGCGAAACTGGCGCCAAAAATCAGGGAAATCATCGGTGGCAGCGCTAACCATCCGAGAGGAAGAGCCAGCATGCCCAACAGGCTGCAACCGAGCGCCAGCTTTTCATATTCGGCCTGCGCAGCGGCATCATTACCCTTTTTTGACCAATGGTTGTATAGCACCGGCGCGACCATATTCAAGGCAGTCACCATGGCATTCAAAAACAGTAGCGACATACCGAAATAGCCAGCCTCAGTATGACTGCCTGCAGCCCGGGCCAACATCCAGAAGGTCAGTGCAGGCACGATGGTAGTGGTAATGGCTGGAACGAAAGACCAAGCGCCCTCTTTCATCAGGATACGGCAGTCAGCCCCCAACGCCCCCCCCTCACGCAAGCCGAAACCTGCCGTTCGCCCCACTTCGGCGCTGGCGAACAAGGCAGCGCAAACGAAACTCCACATGAGCAATTGGGGCAATATTGTGAAGTCGTTACCTATGCCAAGGAAAAATATCAGCGGCAGACAAATCAAGCCGGGGCTTGCTGTAATCAGATTAAACAGCAGAGGGCTAGAGTTGCTCAGAGCAACGGCGCGGAACAAACCGTGCAGCACCATCGCCAGCGCGCAGGCACACATCAGCCAGACATCGCGCCGGCTTAATGCTGTCGCCTGAGCTAAATAATCCCCCCCCAACGCTCCCAGCAGCAGCAATAGCGCTGCCAGAGCCAGGCCATAGCGCACGATCAATCCGGCGGCGCGGCGCGCACTGATCCGCCCGGCATTGATGTGAAACGTCAGCGCCTGGGAAAAACCAAACAGGCCTAGCACGGAGATCAAGTCGATCCACGAACGGTAAGTACTGAAATAACCTTGCCCCTCGGGTCCAAAGCGACGTGAAACCACAACTGAGACAAGGAAAGTCGCAACCACACCGAAACCTTGAATCAAGAGCGCGAGCCCCAGTTGCCGCTGTAACTTCATGCGTCCTCTTTATGCCAACGCAAAGATGATCTGTTCCTGCTCCTGTGCAGTCAAGTCTGGGCCCATCGGCAGACTCATCACGCGCTGTGCAGCACGCTCGGCATGCGGATAGGCACCCTTGTCGCCGAAGCCGGCATAGGCTGGCTGCAAATGCATGGGCACTGGATAATGTACCGCGGTCGGAATTCCAGCTGCCTTCAGGCGTTCCTGAACAGCGTCGCGCGACTCGACCAACACGGTAAACTGACCGTACACGCTGCTGCGGTCGGCACGCTGGCTGACCGTCTCGACTTTGTTTTTCAGCAATTCATTGTAGCGCTGACCAATTTCCAGCCGCTGCGCCACTTCCCATTCAAAACGCTCGAGCTTGGCAAGCACCACCGCACATTGCAGCGTGTCCATACGGCCGCCAACGCCAATGCGCGTGTGCACATAGCGTTTCGACTGGCCATGCACCCGAATTTCACGCATGGCTTGGGCGAGCTCATCGTCACTGGTAAAAATAGCGCCGCCGTCGCCATAACAGCCCAAAGGCTTGCTCGGGAAAAAGCTCGTACAGCCTATCGTCGACAGATTGCAGCTCTTGCGTCCCTTGTAGGTCGCGCCGAAGCTTTGCGCAGCGTCTTCGATGACCACCAGCTCATGACGCGCCGCGATGGCATTGATCTCATCCATGTCAGCCGGTTGGCCATACAAGGAAACTGGCATGATGGCGCGCGTGCGTGGCGTAATTGCAGCTTCGATCAGAGCGGCGTTGATATTGCAAGTGTCAGGTTCGATATCGACAAATACAGGCTTGGCGCCCAACAGCACGATCACTTCGGCCGTGGCGATGAAGGAAAATGGCGTGGTGATGATTTCGTCACCGGGTTTGACGCCTATGGCCATCAAGGCAATCAGCAGCGCTTCGGTACCAGAAGCAACAGTGATGCAGTGTTTCGCCCCTGTATATTCCTGCAATTTGCCTTCCAACTCTTTGACTTCCGGACCCATAATATATTGGCCATGATCGAGAACTGCCTGGATGCGTGCGTTAACCTTGTCACGCAGGGCTACGTATTGCGCCTTGAGATCGATGAATTCCATGTTGGACTTTGATGTTAGTTGTTGATTAAGGCGCAGATGCCATCTTGCAATGTATAACGCTCGCCAGTGTGCTCGCAAACGGTTTCGCCGTCACCGGTGAGAGGCAGCGCCAGCCGTTCGCCGAAACGGCTCATCCAGCCAACCTGACGCGCCGGCACGCCCACCATCAGAGCGAAGTCCGGTACGTCACGATTGATCACGGCGCCCGCGCCGACAAAAGCGTAGGCCCCCACTGTACTGCCGCAAACAATGGTGCAATTGGCGCCCAGCGTGGCGCCGCGTTTGACCAGCGTCTTGCGGTACTCATCCTTGCGGGTTACCGCCGAGCGCGGATTGTAGACATTCGTAAATACCATGCTGGGACCACAAAACACGTCGTCCTCGATGGTCACGGCATCGTACACGGAGACATTGTTCTGGATCTTGACGTTATTACCAATGACGACATCATTGCCGACAAAAACGTTTTGCCCCAAGGAACAGCCTGCACCGATGCGTGCGCCACCGCAAACGTGAACGAAATGCCAGACGCGGGTAGCATCCCCAAGCGTCGCACCAGCGTCGACGATTGCACTGGAATGTACTGTGGCCGCCATCTTAATACTCCAGGGGCAGTGCGACACGCTTGCCATCACGCGCTGAAAGGTAGGTAGCGATCAGCACTTCCATCGATTTCAAGCCTTCACGGCCGTCCGTCTCAGGTTCGGCTTCGCCACGCAAGACCTTAATGACATTGTCGTAATACAGCGGATGGCCAAAGCCATACACCGACGTGGTTTGGTAACTGGCTTCCTTGACCTTCTCGTCATCAGCGTGCGGCTCGGAAAACTCCCAATGCTGCACTTCGTTGACGGCAACACCGCCGATACGTACTGTGCCTTTTTCGCCCAGAATGGTAATGCTGCCTTCCAGATTGCGCGGGTAGGTCAGCATCGTCACGTTCATCGAACCGAGCGCGCCATTGCGCCAGCGCAGACTGATGACACCGGTGTCCTCGACCTCGATATCGCGCTCCAGCGTGGCGGTGTAGGCGTGCAGACTCTCGACGGGGCCGATAACCCAGTCGATCAGGTCGACATAATGGCTGGCCTGGTTCATGAAGGCGCCACCGTCGTATTCCCAGGTACCGCGCCATTTCGCGCTGTCATAGTATTCCTGCGGGCGGGTCCAGAAAACGTTCAGGTTCACCATGTAAATGCGGCCGAAACGTTTTTCCTCGACGGCCTTCTTAAGCAGCTGCAAGGTCGCATTGCGGCGATTTTGTTTCACAACAAACAACCGCACGTTGGCAGCATCACAGGCTTCGACCATGCGCTTGGCATCGTCCCAGCGGGTTGCCATTGGCTTTTCGGTGATGACGCTGTAGCCAGCCTCGGCAATCTGGATCGCCTGCTCCGGATGCATGCCGGACGGCGTCGTCAGAATAAACGCGTCGGCCTGGCAATGCGCGAGCATCTCGGTCAGGCTGGTATAAGGCGTGGCGCCCGTGCTAGCGGCAGCTTCAGCCAGCGCTTGCGGATTAATGTCGCACACGCCAACGAGTTCGCAACGGTCTGCATGCTGCTGGATCGCGCCGAAATGATTCTTGGCAATGCGTCCGCAGCCGACCAAGGCAAAGCGGATCTTGCGGTCAGTGACCGGAGGTGGAAAATGGCGCATTCAATAATCTTTCGGAATTAGGCTTTGACAACGTTGGATGCCGGCGTCAGGTAGACACCGCGCGTATCGACGATCAATTTCGCGTGCTCCTGAATCAAGGCGTAATCAAAGGCACGGTGATCGGTCGCCAGCAGCACCACATCATAGGACGCGATTGTGGCGGCGGTCAGTTCAACACTGGACAATTCAAAATGGTGTTCGCGCATCTTCGGGAAGACCGGCACGTGCGGATCCGAGTAAGCGATATCGGCGCCCTTGTCGCGCAGGATTTCCATCAATTCCACCGATGGCGACTCACGCATATCGTCCACATTCTTCTTGTAAGCAATACCCAGCACCAGCACTTTGCTGCCCTTGATCGAACGCGAGCGCTCATTGAGGGCATCGGCCAGCTTGCTAATGACCCAATGGGGCATGTCGCTGTTAATCTCGCCCGCCAGTTCAATGAAGCGGGTGTGCAGACCATACTGACGTGCTTTCCACGTCAGGTAGAACGGGTCGATCGGGATGCAGTGGCCGCCAAGGCCAGGGCCGGGATAATAGGCGGTAAAGCCGAAAGGCTTGGTGGCCGCGGCACGAATGACTTCATGAATATCGATATCCATCTTGTCGGCAATGATTTTCATTTCATTGACCAAACCGATATTGACGGCACGGTGTATGTTTTCCAGCAACTTGGTCAACTCGGCCGCGCGCGTCGAGCTGACCGGCACAACGGTATCGATGGCGGGGCTGTAAAGTGCAATGCCAGCCTGCTGGCAGGCTTCTGTGGTGCCGCCGCAAATCTTCGGAATGGTACGGGTTTCGAAATGCTGGTTACCCGGATCTTCGCGCTCGGGCGAGAACACCAGAAATACCTCTTCGCCGACCTTGAAACCGCCAGCCTCGATACGCGGCTTGAGCTCCTCATCGGTGGTTCCAGGGTAGGTGGTGCTTTCCAGCGAAACGATTTGACCTGCACGCATATGCGGCACCAGCGCTTCTGTTGTACTCAGGACATAGCTCAGATCTGGCTCACGGTAATCGTTCAGCGGAGTGGGCACGCAGATAATCAACGCATCGGCCTCTGTGGCGCGCGAAAAATCAGTGGTAGCCTCGAAACCCTTGGCACGCGCCGCATTGATGGATTCGGCGGAGATATGCTCGATGTAACTTATCCCTTGATTCAGCTTATCGACCTTGACCATATCGATATCGATACCCAGCACCTTGAAACCGACATCGGCATAACGCAGCATCAAAGGCAGACCAACATAGCCCAAACCCACAATGCCGATAACCGCATTGCCATTTTCGAATTTCGAAATAAGTTGATTTAGAAACTTCTTGTTTTTGCTATCGTTCATTTTTAGGTTTAAATTCTTAGATAATTACAACAATTACACCACCCCGAAAAACGAAACGGACACGTGCCGCACGTTAGGACATCAAGAAAGAAAGATGATATAAAGAAAGAGGAGAGCCAGATTGTAAAAGGGTGGTCCAGTATAACGACTCCGAGCCTATCTGGATAGGCCTCGAAGCGGAAAAGGGCGGCGACACAGGGGCGCACCAAGGACTAATGTGACGCTTTTACTACTGTAGGCAAGAAAAAACAGGCCCTATTTGGTCACATAAAGTTACACTTTTTTATGATAACACAAGCAATTCTACATCCGCGCACGCCTGATGATCATTGCAGAACCGCCCCCGGCACGCTATCATCACAGCTCGAAAATATCTGCCGCGCGCAGCTCCCCGTACAGATGTGTCAGGCCTACAGATTCACGGCACCACCAAGATCGAGGCCACAGAGCAGTTACACCATCACCATGCGCGCACGGACTCGATACCCCAATCTGCCAGTCGGCAAATGAGTCTCCATTCATTATATATATGAAAGCACATGAAATTGTTCGGGTCGATTACCTGCAAATTGACTACCCGGCGACTCATCAGTGAGCAAAATGAAAATATTTCTTGATTTATCCAGATTCCAAAAACAAATTATCGCCATAACGGCAGATTTTTTCTTATTACCTTTAACTTTTTGTTTGGCAATTATCCTCCGGTATGACGTCATCAATGCTGATGTCTACCGCAGCTATTTATGGCTCATAATTGCAGCTCCCCTGGTTTCAATCCCTATTTTCATCCGTCTCGGCTTGTATCGGGCCGTGATACGCTTCATTGACCAAAAGATCGTCTATGTCGTCATTCTTGGCGTCACCCTGTCGGTTGCCAGCCTGGTGGCGCTGGCCGCGTTCGCCACCCACATGGCGGGACTTTCGCGCGGCGTCTTTGGCATTTACTGGATTAGCGCAATTACTTACGTTGTGGCCAGTCGCTTTCTGACACGTGGCTTTTTATTGCACGTAAAAGGTCCGAAGCAAACCGTACGCGTAGCCATATATGGCGCTGGCAAGGCAGGATCCCAACTGGCAAGTGTTCTGCGTGGCGGCCGTGAATACCTTCCGGTTGCCATCATCGACGACAAAACCGAACTGCAAGGCGCCTCGATTGCCGGCATCCGGGTTTATCCGCCATCGAGCCTACCCAAATTGATCGGCAAACTGAACATCAGCGAGGTCTTGCTGGCCATGCCATCGATACCGAAGAGCCAGCAGAAACACATCCTCGACAAAATCGAGTCCCTCAAAGTCAAGATCAAGGTAACACCACCTGTTGCCAGCCTCGTCAACGGTGAACTTCGCCTGCAGGACGTACGCGACATTGAGATAGAGGACTTGCTGGGACGTGATCAGGTGGCTCCGGACACAGGCCTGGTCGCCACTTGCATCACCGGAAAATCGGTATTGGTGACCGGTGCGGGCGGGTCGATCGGTTCCGAACTGTGCCGTCAGATCATCCGCCTGCGCCCCTCCAGGCTCATACTTCTGGAAATGTCCGAGTTCGCACTGTACTCGATCAAGCAGGAACTGAAGGGACTCAAGCACGCGCAGGGGCTCGAACTCGAGTTGATGCCCTTTCTTGGCTCCGTACTGGATACGGAAAAGTGCGCGATGATCCTGCGCACCTTCCAAGTTGAAACCGTATATCACGCGGCAGCCTACAAGCATGTGCCATTAGTGGAGCACAATCCGATTGAAGGCGTGCGCAACAATGTCTTCGGCACCTTGAGTATCGCACGCGCAGCGATGGACGCTGGCGTCAAATGCTTCGTCCTGATTTCAACAGACAAGGCCGTACGTCCGACGAATGTGATGGGCTCGACAAAACGCCTGGCTGAACTGATTTTGCAGGCATTTGCACAGGAACGCGGCAAGACGCGTTTTTGCATGGTGCGCTTTGGTAACGTACTAGGGTCGTCCGGCTCGGTCGTGCCGCTCTTCCGCAAACAGATTATGGCGGGCGGCCCCATTACCCTGACGCATCCCGAGATCACACGCTATTTCATGACCATTCCTGAAGCGGCGCAACTGGTGCTGCAGGCTGGCGCAATGGGAGAAGGCGGTGACGTCTTCGTGCTTGACATGGGTGAGCCCGTCAAGATCATGGATCTGGCCGAACGCATGGTGCATCTGAGCGGGCTGGAAGTAAAGAGCAAGTCGGCCCCGGACGGCATCGAAATCGTCCATGTCGGCCTGCGGCCCGGCGAGAAGCTATACGAAGAACTACTCATCGGCGACAATGTCGAAGGCACCGAGCACCCGCTGATCATGCGCGCGCAGGAATCTGAAATACCGCACGCCGAATTGCAGCTACTGCTGCGCGAACTCGATGATGCCTGCGCACGTTTCGCCTATGAAGATGTGCGTATGGTACTACTGAAGGCGGTGAAGGAATATGCGCCACAATGTGGTATTGAGGATTTGATCTGGTCCGAAAAAAACAAACCGCAGGCGCCGCACTGATTGCAACGCAAGCCCGGGAGAAACACCAAGCCCACTGCCTGGTGAGTGGCAGGATTGACTCCCTCGGGCATATTATTCATCCACACACAATTTGAGAAACTATATGGAAACGCAGGAAAAATTCACTCAACGCACTACCAAGCAAGATGGCGCGCTGATTTCTCCAACTGAGCTCCTGAGCACGCTGTGGCACGCGCGTCGCATGATCATCGGCATGACCGTGGCCTGCGTCGCACTGGGTGTGAGCAGCACAGTGTATTGGGCCAAGTATAAGAGTGAAGGCTTTCTGCAATTTGGCGGCCCCATCCCCTTGCAGGCAGAAAAAACGGCAAAGACAAAAGACGTCAAGGAAGCCGCCTTCGGCATTCAGCTCAGCGACTACAAGCGCTATTCGGCAGCATTTGGCAGTAGCGGCCGCTTCGATGACTTTGTACATGCAGTCAAACTCGACAATGCTCCCGGCATCGCAGGTCTGCGCAAGAACATCACCAGCGAAAAAAACTTGAATGCCATCATCGAACCCATTTTCCCTTTCACCAAACTCGATGCCAAGGACTTGATGGAGCAACCGAAGGAAAACAGCAATAATGTGATCGGTTTACGCATCAGCTACGACGCCAGCACCCCGGAAGAAGCGCAACGTATCGTCGCCCTGCTGGGACGTTACACCATGGACACGATTGTTTACCTGATCTATACGGATTCGCTGCGCTTCAAGCATCTGGAGATTACCGCAAAAATCACCAAACTTGACAATGACATCATTGGCAGCAAGCAGAAACTGGCGGAATACGGCAGACGCATCAACGACCTCAAACAAATCGTCGCACGCTACCCGAAGGCCGAAGTGCAAAACACATCGCAAGTCGTCACCGTGACGGATGAAAACTCACGCTACTTGTCGCCAGTGACGCAACTGATGAGTGCCGAGGTCGAGGCCAGTGCGGCAGAAGAAGCCATTTATCAGGCTAAACGGGAACAGCAACAATATCTGTTGTTGCGTGATTACTACGATAGCGCCAAAGCGACACTCGACGCCAACAAGTCAGGCGAAGCAGTGCTACGCGCACTGGAGGGCAGCAAGGAGCGCGCATTCAAATCCAAAGACTTGAATGATGAACTGGTCAAGGAGGTGTACAACAAAATCACAGTCGACAATCAGAACTCGCTCAATCTGTATCTGGAAAAAAGCCGCTTCATCGCCGGCCCGAGTTTGCCCGAAAACCGCACTAGCCGATTGTCAACATCCATAGTGGTAAGTGCCTTGCTCGGACTCTTCCTCGGCTGCCTGGTCGCACTGGGACGGCAATGGTGGTTAGCAAACCGCGAACAGTTGGCTAACTAAGAATGTGATGTCGGCGGCATGATACTCATCTGCCGCAAGATTACCCAGTCCGGCCTGCCGGACTGGCAAACAGGCCCCCTCAAGCGCTGCTTGATTAAAGGCCGGTGCTGCCCCCACCCATTTTTCCCGCCATTCAGCACCATTCGGTGCGTGCCAAAATGGAAAACGCGCCATCGCATCGGCATGAAAATGCCTGATGCGATGGCGCGCTGATCGATACCGTTGCCAGGAAAATCATGACGCCGCCAAGCCTTGAACATTTCGTGGCGTCGGAACGTTTTTTGGCAACTGCATGGCACGCCAGCAAACGCTGTTTGCTGGCGGTGCTCTTTATTGCTTCAACAATCCACCCAGCAACGCGGCCACCTTCTGCTTCGGCTTGGCCGCGGCAGGTGCCATGCTGGCGGCTGCCGGGGCTGCTGCCTTGGCCGGCTCATATGGCTTCAGGAACCAGGGATCGGCCTTTTCGCGGCGGGCGCCGGGACCAAAGGCGGGACGCGCACCGCGCTCGGCGGAGCGGCTGTCGCGGCTCTCGCCCGCATGGCGGCTCTCGGGTGCGCGCGCGGGACGCGCCTCGCCACCTTCGGTACGGCGCGGTGGGCGGCGCTCGCTGTCGCTGCTGCGGGCGGGGGCCGGGTTGAAGCCCGTCAATTCGCCGCGCTTGATGCTTTGCTTGATGAGTTTCTCGATGTCGGCCAGCAAGCGCTCGTCTTTATCCGAGTAGATCGAAATGGCGTCGCCCGAGGCGCCGGCGCGGCCCGTGCGGCCGATGCGGTGCACATAGTCTTCCGCGTTGTACGGCAAGTCGAAGTTGATGACGCAAGGCAGATCGGAAATATCCAGGCCGCGCGCCGCCACGTCGGTGGCGACCAGGACGTCGATCTCGCCCTTCTTGAACGATTCCAGCGCCGCCATGCGTTCCTGCTGGCTCTTGTCGCCGTGAATCGCCGTGGCGCTCATGCCTTCCTGTTCCAGCACGCGGGCCAGGCGCGAGGCGCCGATCTTGGTGTTCGAGAACACGATGACCTGCTTCAGGTCGCGCTGGCGCAGCAGATGGGCAACCAGGGCATGCTTCTGGTCTTCCGTCACCTTGTAGACCACTTGCGTGACCTTATCGGCCGTCTGGTTACTGCGCGCCACTTCGATCGTCAGCGGATCGTTGAGGAACGTGGCAGCCAGCTTCTTGATTTCTGGCGAGAACGTGGCCGAGAACATCAGGTTCTGGCGCTGCTTCGGCAGCAAGTTGATGATGCGCTGCAAGTCAGGCAGGAAGCCCATGTCCAGCATGCGGTCGGCTTCATCCATGACCAGCATCTGCACCTGGCTCAGGCTGATGTTCTTTTGCTCGATATGATCGAGCAAGCGGCCCGGCGTGGCGATGACGATTTCCACGCCACCGCGCAGGATGACGGTTTGCGGCTTCATGTCCATGCCGCCGAAGACGACGGTCGAGCGCAGCGGCGTGTGCTTGGCGTAGGCCTTGACGTTTTCGGCCACCTGCACCGCCAGCTCACGCGTCGGCGTCAGGATCAGCGCGCGTACCGGGTGGCGTGCCGGCGACATGCTGCTGCTGGCATGCGCCATCAGCAACTGGATGATCGGCAAAGAAAAACCGGCCGTCTTGCCGGTGCCCGTTTGCGCGGCACCCATCACATCGCGGCCTTGCAGCACCACGGGGATCGCTTGTTCCTGGATCGGTGTCGGATGGGTGTAGCCCTGGTCGGTCAGTGCGCGCTGGATTTCAGGCGCGAGGCCAAAGTCGGCAAAAGTCAGGCTGGGAGCAGCGGATGCGGCAGGTACAAGTGTGGCGGCGGCGGGCGCCGCTTCAGGGGCAATCGCCGGGCTGGGCGTAGGAGTCGATTCGGTTTCAGACATAAATTTTCTGGTGTGCCTCCGCACTGCGGAAGCCATGCTTTCTCAATAAACAACATTTCGGGGCACAGGCAGCTCCGTCTTGCAAGCCATGGATCATTGTTCTTGCGGCACCTCTGTGCTCCGGGACATGCTGTATGGCGTATGCGGGAGCGTCGAAGAGATGTGCTGCGATGGCGGCGGAGATCGCGCCGGCGGAACATCGCGCGCAGAAGATACAATATCAGTGCTGTAAACGATACCCTAATTCACCGCAACTGTACACGGAAAACGTGATTTTTGAGCAAAAAGCGTTCCAGCAACGGCACGCCGGGATGCCGTATGATGCCAACTTCGATGCCAGCTCCGATGCCAGCTCCACCGTCCCTGCCCTCACATGCCCACGCCGCCTTTACCCCACGATCCACAGCCGCAAGCGCCCTGCAAACCGGGCAATGACGAGTGTTGCCACAGCGGTTGTACCTTTTGCGTACTGGAAATGTACCAGGAAGACCTGGCCGCCTACGAAGAGGCCCTGAGGGCGTGGCAACAGCGCCAGCAAGCCGCTGCCCCACCCGCCACCGCAGGCATCAAGAAGCCGCGCAAGCGCGCTTAATTAGAAGCTTTCCCACTCATCGACTGGCGCCGCGCGACGCGCCGTGCCGGCCAGTTGACGCGGCGCCGCTGCCGGCGCCACGGTTGCCGGCGTCTTGACGGTGACGGGCGCGCGCGGCCGGGTTGCAGAGGCGCTGGCCACGTCGAGCTTGAAGATGCTGACCACAGCGCTCAGGCTGGCGGCCTGCTCCTGCATCGATTCGGCCGCTGCCGCCGCCTCTTCGACCAGGGCCGCATTTTGCTGCGTCACCTGGTCCATCTGGGCAATAGCCTGGTTAACCTGTTCGATACCGGCGCTCTGCTCGCTGCTGGCGGCAGTGATCTCGCTCATGATGTCCGTCACGCGGGTGATACTGGCCACGATGTCATCCATCGTGCGACCCGCCTGGTCCACCAGTTTCGATCCCGCCTCGACTTTCTCGACCGAATCGCCGATCAAGACCTTGATATCCTTGGCCGCTGCGGCCGAGCGTTGCGCCAGGTTGCGCACTTCTGTAGCCACAACGGCAAAGCCGCGCCCCTGCTCGCCCGCGCGCGCCGCTTCGACGGCCGCATTCAGGGCCAGGATATTGGTCTGGAAAGCAATGCCGTCGATAACGGCGATGATGTCGACGATCTTGCGCGACGAGGCATTGATCGACGCCATCGTACCCACCACTTCGCCGACGACCTTGCCACCCTCGATGGCGATGCTCGACGAGGTCAGCGCCATGGTGTTGGCCTGGCGCGCATTGTCCGCATTCTGCTTCACGGTCGAGGTCAGCTCTTCCATCGACGAGGCCGTTTCTTCCAGTGAACTGGCCTGCTCTTCCGTGCGCGACGACAAATCCTGGTTGCCGGCGGCAATCTGGCTCGACGCCGTGGCAATGGTATCGGTGCCGCTGCGTACCTGACCCACCAGTTTCTGCAGGCTGGCATTCATGTCTTTCAGGGCTTGCATCAATTGCCCCGTTTCGTCTTGCGATTGCACAACGATATGCGCCGTCAAATCGCCGGCCGCCACCTGGCGCGCTACGCCGACGGCCTCGATCAGCGGACGCGCCACGCTGCGCGCCACCCACAGCGCCAGCAGCATGCCAATGACGACGATGCCCACCAGCAAGCCGATCAGGCTGGCACGCGAGGCCGCATAGGTTGCATCGGCGCTTGCGCTCGAGCGCACGCCGCCATCCGTGTTAATCGACACCAGTTTATCGAGGGTCACCATCATGTCCGCCATGACCTTGGCGGACGGCCCCACGGCCAGCGCGCGCGCCTCTTCCTTCTTCATCTCGCGCGACAAGCTCAGCATGGTTGCATGCAGGCGCATGAATTCATCGTTGAGCACCAGGAAGCGCTCGAACACTTCCTTCTCGCCCGGTTCGGAAATCAGGCTGCGGTACTTGTCGGCATCGGTCTTCAGCTTGGCCTGTGTTTCCGTCATGCGCGTTTCGTTCTGCGCCATGTCGGCATCCTGCGCGGCCAGCATGTGCGCCAGTTCCCAGCGGCGGAAATCGCTGACATCGCTGCGCATGGACATCGCCGCCAGCACGCTTGGCATCCAGTTGGCGGACAGGTCCGTCGACGCGGTATTGATGCGCGCCATGGAAAAGATCGCCGACACGCCCAGCGCGGCTGTCAATAGCAGCACGGCGCCAAACGACAAGATCAGCTTGGTGGCAATTTTCAGATCAAAGAACCATTTCATGCTTTGCTTTCCTTCATTAAACGGGTAAACGGGACAAGACAGTCGCGCACTCGCAAAGGCACGGCGCGGGCGGTGAGGCGACCAAGGCAAGCATCTTCAAATTTCCGCAATGCAACATTTTATCACCGTCGTCCTGCGGCGTAGAGTGGTTTGATCGCTGCATGCGGCCAAAGTTCGCGGGTAGCGAGCAGCGTGGCGTATTTTTTGCCCGGACACCGTTATGTTCACTGGGAAAAATGAAGGAACAGGCGTAGGAGTCGGATGACACGAGGCAATGTTCCTAGCCTACATAAGCACGTCGGCTCATCCGATGCCCGTCTGCGGCCCCTGGTTCTATAGTGGATACAAGATTCAGAACAACGCTAGCAAGCCAGAAAAGCAGCGCCATCCAACAAAATCAGAAGACGAGGCCCTACCATGTACAAAGCTTATAGCAACCTGACCCCAGCAACGCATAGCCATACCGCCACCCAGCACAACTGGCAGGCCACTCCCGCCACGCCCATGATCAGCATCACGGGCGCGCAACAGAATGAATTGCTGCGCGCCTTGTCGCGCGCCGATCTGGAGCGCTTGTTTTGCCAACTGGAACTGGTCGCTTTGCCTGCCGGCAAGCACCTGTTCGATTGCGGCGGCAAGATTGAATACACGTACTTCCCCACCAATGCCATCGTTTCCCTGCTGTATGTGATGGAAGACGGCGCCACCACCGAGATCGCCGTCATCGGCCGCGAAGGCGTGGCCGGCGTGGTGCTGTACGAAGCCGAGCGCGCCACCTGCACGGCCATCGTGCAAACGGCCGGCTACGGCTACCGCCTGAAAACAGCCTTCTTGCGCGAAGTGTTCAATGAAGGCGGCGCGCTGGCGCAATTGCTGATGCGCTATACCAGCGCCATGTTTGCGCAAATGGCGCAGAACGTGGTGGGCGGACGTCATTGCAGCATCGAACAAAAACTGTGCCGCTGGCTGCTGGACCGCCTTGACCGTTCGCTGTCGAACGAGTTGAAGGTGACGCAAGACACCATGGCCAACATGCTGGGCGTGCGCCGCGAAAGCGTCACCGTCACGGCTCGCAAGCTGCAGGACGAAGGCTTGATCCAGTATCGCCGGGGCACGGTCGAAGTGCTCGACCGCGAAGGCCTGGAAGCGGCCGCCGGCAATTGCTACAAAGCAGCGCGCGCCGGTTTCGAACAGTTCCGCAGCGGCATCAGCGCACACAATTAAGCCACGTTGCAAGGTGGGGCGACAGAAAAGCAACACCTTGCATCACCATTTTCCACTTCGTCTTGCCTTGCAACAATCCAGCCTCTATCATTCCCGCTGAAATTACCCAATGGAAACTTTAGTTTCCATTGGTATATTTATCGCGTGATTAGACTAACGACTGGAGTCCGTAAGCATGAAACAGCATCACCTGATCGCCGCCTTGCTGGCTGGCATGTTCTGCGCAAGCCAAGCCCAGGCAGAAATGGCCATCGCCGCCGACGTGGGTACGACTGGCGTCGGCGCGCACCTGAGCGTGCCGCTGCAATCGAATCTGAATGCCCGTTTTGGCGTCGGCTTCCTGAATTACTCCTACGACTCCAGCACCGACGATGTCGACTACAAGCTGAAACTCAAGCTGCGCACCTTCGACGCCCTGCTCGACTACTTCCCCATGGACGGCGCCTTCCGCGTGAGCGCCGGCGTCGTGTACAACGGCAATAAAATCGATGCCAAAGGCAAGCCGAACAAAAACGGCAGCTACACACTGAACGGCAACACCTATACGGCAGCCAGCGCGGGCCAACTGGACGGCACCATCGATTTCCGCAAGGTCGCACCCTACATCGGCATTGGCTGGGGCAACCCGGTGAAAGAGGCCGGCTGGGGCATTTCCAGCGACATCGGCGTATTGTTCCAGGGTTCGCCGAAAACCTCGCTGCGCAACACCGGCTGCGACCCGCTGGTATGCGCCGTCCTGAAAACGGACGTTGCCGCTGAAAACGAAAAACTGGCTGACAAGGTCAAGGATTTCAAGGCGTATCCGGTGCTGCGAATCAGCGCCAGCTACCGCTTCTAAGCACGCCGCCTGACGCCAAACCGCCAGGCAAGATAAAAGGCACGCCACGGCGTGCCTTTTTCATATCCTGGGTACCTGACAAGTACCGCAGGCCAGTGCAGCGAGCCTGGCGCGGCTAATCAGCCGCCATGGTGGCGGCCGGCCACCAGCCCGGCCTGACATCTTCAAACGAGTGATATTCGGGCGCAAAGGCCGCCTGGGTGGGGTCATCAAAACTGCCCACCAGCAAGGCCACCGTGGGCGCATCGTCGATGGCGCCGATGGAACTGCCACAGGCGGCGCAAAAGGCCCGGCTGGAATACTCGGAAGAACGGTAGGTGGCCGGCGCACCGGCCGCGCCCGTCCAGCACACTTGATCGCGCGCAAATTCCATCCACGCCACCGACGGCGCGCCCGTATGCTGCTGGCAATTTCGGCAAGAACAGCTGTGCGGATTGCTGCCATCGCCCGTCACTTCGAAGCGCACGGCGCCACATAGGCAGCCACCTGCCCGCATCACCTTCTCCATTGCCTCTCCTCGTTCGTAACGTTGCGTACCCCGCCAGCTGACACGTACCCGGTACAATATTGCCATAAACCTCAACCCGACGCGACCCGCAGCGCATCGCGCCGGCACTATGAAAGAATGAATGGAAGACATTAATTGCGAAGGCTTGCCGCACATCCGCGTACTGGCAGGCGAAAACAGCAAGGGACCCGTATATGAAACCCTGCCCGCGCGCCAGATTGACGAGCACGTCTACGAACTGCTGGCCTCGCCCGGCCTGACCCTGAACCTGGCGCGCGGCGACATCGTCAACATCGCCGACCCGCTCGCCCCCGCCGAAGTATTAAAACGTGGCGGCAACTTCTGCATTCAGATCTATGCCGACAACGTGCCGCAAGAAGCAGTGGACCAGCTCGAACGCGATGTGCAAAACCAGCTGGGCGGCACCATGGATGGCCAGTACAAGGGCAACCTCACCTTCAGCGTGCCGGGACACCACGGCATCTACAACGTCAACGGCCCCTTCGACGCCTTCCGCACAGCGACGGGCGTGGAATGGTACTTCGCCAATATCTACGTCAACCTCGACGACGACGATGATGAAACCTTGCTCAACTGGTGGGTGGATATGTAATTGCCACTCAAGAATCTGACTCTAAGCTCTCCTCGCCAGCCGCCAGCGCCCCATGTGGCCGACACCAGACGAACTTGCCTGTCACTGGCTGGTACAGCAAGGGACTCTCATCGGAAATGGCCAGCAAGCAAGGCCAGCATGCGGCAAGCGCGGCCGGTGTCAACGCATAGGCGAGCGCCCGGCTGGCCATGAAAAACACGGGTGCCGTCCCGGCAGCATGAAAGTGGGAAGAGAGAAACGCGGCCACGCGGCCCTGCTGGGCGGGGTGCTCCCCGGAAACGGCATCAAACTCGGCCAGCCAGTCCGGCCCCGATACCGTCGGCTGCAAGCGATGCCCTTTGTGCAGCTGCATGGGGTGCGTCTCGTCGGGCTGGGCCGACACATGGCGCGTCCACAGCTGCGCCGCGGCGTGGGGCGTCAGCGCGTGCACCTGCGCCAGTATCTCTGCCGACATGGAAAAATCAGCATCGAAGAACGGCCAGTCCAGCTCCGGCTGCAGTGGCCGGTCAGCGTAGCCGCCCAAGCCCCCTACGATTGAGTTGCTACCGCGCGAATTGCACAGCAGGGCGATTTTATTGACGTTGACGGAGAGCTGGGTCATGAGCCGGAGTGAAGTGAGGGTAACAGTTCTGGCAGCAATTGTAGCGGACCGCCCGCACAGGCAAGGGCCAACCGAACTCAGCGCTACGTGCTACGATGCAAGATAGATTTCCACGCTTTCAATACATACCATGAGCTACCAGCTATTCCTGTTTGACCTCGACGATACCCTGCTCGATTTCAGGGCGTCTGAAAAACGTTCGTTCCTGCACACCATG
Organism: Janthinobacterium salmonicoloratum; assembly: GCF_051380845.1. Taxonomy (NCBI): domain Bacteria; kingdom Pseudomonadati; phylum Pseudomonadota; class Betaproteobacteria; order Burkholderiales; family Oxalobacteraceae; genus Janthinobacterium; species Janthinobacterium salmonicoloratum. The sequence goes on from NZ_JBNYXV010000001.1 coordinate 2,159,807, forward strand.
CACGAACTGGGCTTGCGCGACGTCATTGATGAGCTGTTTTCCCAGTATCAGGCGATCAACGTCGACCTGTGGAAACGTTTCGAGACAGGTGACGTGAGCAAGGATTTCCTGAAGGTGGAGCGCTTCCGCAAGACGTTTGCACTGAACGGCATCGACATCGCCCCGGAGCTGGCCAGCCGTTTGTATCTGGACTCCCTGCCGGACACGGTCGTGCTCATCGATGGCGCCAAGCAAGTGTGCGAAACGCTGTCGCGTATCGGTGAAGTGGGCATCATCACCAACGGCGTCGAGTCCATCCAGAACCGCCGTATCGCCGCATCCGGCTTGAGCGACTACATCTCCTTCGTCGCCACCTCCGAAGCATGCGGCCACGCCAAGCCGGACGTGCGCTTCTTCGAATACGCGGCCAACATGGCGCGCACGTTCAGCAAGGACACCTCCGTCATCATCGGCGACCGCCTGGACGCCGACATCCTCGGCGCCAACCGCTATGGCATCGACAGCTGCTGGTTCAACCCGGACAGCATGGCCAATACCTCGGCCGCCATCCCCACCTATGAAGTAGCCAGCCTGCATGACATCGTGCCGGCGCTGGACATGATGCAAGTCAAGCTAAAACAGGCTTGATCTACCACAAGCACACTGCCTGAAATACGCCGGTAGCGGCACGAAAACACGCCACTACTCGCGTACCATCAGGACTCGTCCATCCTGGTGCCAGCCCATGCCTCCCTTCATCGTCCTGCTCGCCTTCGCGGCCTTGATCCTGTTCTTTGTCATGCTGGCCAAGCGCCAGGCGGCCAAGTCCCACAAGCCGCTGAGGCTGCAAAGAAAATCCGTCATGACGGCGCGCGAAAAGCAGATGTACCACCTGCTCCAAACGGCCTTGCCGGAATGCACCGTGCTGGCGCAAGTGGCGTTTTCCGCGCTGGTGACGGCGAAGGGATGGGCAGACAGAAACCGTTTCGACCGCAAGGTGGCCGATTTTTTCCTGTGCAGCAAGCAACTGAATGTCCTCGCCGTTATCGAGCTCGACGACTGCAGCCACGCCGGCCGCGAACGCCACGACAAGGAGCGCGACGCCATGCTCAGGCTGGCCGGCTATGTGACCTTGCGTTATGCAAACTTTCCCACGCAGCAGGCACTGCGGGCCGATGTCGAAAAACTGCTACTGAAAAAAGCCGGCGTCGTATCTGTCTGATGACACCATCCAAACATCAGTCGCGCGTCAGCACTTCCAGCAACGTAATCTCGAAGATCAAATTGGAATGTGGCGGAATCAAGCCCAGCTGCCGCTCGCCATACGCCAGCGCCGCCGGCACCCACAGCTTGCGCGTGCCGCCGACCTGCATGCCATGCAAACCCAAAATCCAGCCCTGGATGACCTTGTTATTGCTCAATACGCAGCGAAAAGGCTCCCCACGTTGATGCGACGAGTCAAACTCCGTGCCATCTTCCAGCCAGCCCCGGTAGTGGGCAGTGATCAGCGCGCCACGCGCCGCTGCCTTGCCATCGCCCACCACGATATCGTCAATCTTCACTTCAGCCGTCATCTCGTTTCATCCTTCATCAATCGCCATGCCGCGATTGTACGGCAGCACGAAAAAGCCCCAGCAGTCACCCGCTGGGGCTCATTCTATTACTGCTCAATTCTGGTGGGCCTCCCGTGAGTCGACCATTTCACTTACGGATTATGAGACACATCATCGACATCATCATGCCGAAGCCTCCGCCCCCACAACTTGCATTCTAGGATTTGTCACCATCAACACCGGCAAATTGGCAGCATGAACAGCCAAATGCCCCGCCGAAAAATGCGCATACCGCCTCACCATCTGAGCCGACTGCCAACCACCTAGCTCCTGCAATACATGCAACGGTGTACCTTGCTGCACATGCCAACTGGCCCAAGTATGCCGCAAGTCATGCCAACGAAAATCATCAATACCACAGCGCTTAAGCGCCTTATACCAAGCTGCCGTTGTAGCGGCAATTACAGGCTCACCATTGTACGTAAAAACGCGCACCGCATGACGGCCATGCTGCAATGTAAGCACACGCATAGCATCGTCATTGAGAGGCACCACAATAGCCTTGCGCGTCTTACTTTGATCAGGATGAATCCAGGCTACCCGGCGCGCAAGATCGACCTGAGACCAACACAAGCCAATCACGTTCCCTTTGCGCAGCCCCGTAGCCAGACTAAAGGCACCATATGCGACAAGTGCTCAGGCAACTCATTCAATAACGCAGACGCCTCACTATGAGTCAAATAGCGCACCCGACGATCAGGCTCCTTCAACAATCGAACCTTCGGAATTGCATCAACCCACTCCCAATCGACACAGGCCCGGATTAGCACAGAACGCAACAATGCTAACGTCCTATTGACAGTTCCATTCTTGACACCAGTAGCACGCTTTTTCTTCGTGATGGCGTCGACAACAGAACGATTTATATCGTTTATATCATAGCCAGACAAGAGCGGTTCAAGCCATCGAAAAATGCACTTATCGGAATGCAAAGATGCCTTATCTGCCTTCTCGACCATCCAGCGGTCAACCGCATCACACCACGTTTTACCGGTCAAAGTTTCCAGTACCAAGCCAGCAACTACCATCTATGCGCCCCATATAATGTTGCCATAAATAAACTATATCAGAACGAATACCAATCCGTGTCCGGCGCACGACCAGACCCAGCCGAATCACATGCTATTTCCGCGCTTTTGTTCCACCGACCATCGGCGCTGCAACCGACGACTGATCGTTAGAAAAAATCATCATTTGATGACCCGACGGATTTTCCGGATATAAAAAGTGAGGCGCATGGCGCAGGTCAAAGGAAATCGGGGTCCTGCTTGCATCTAGCTCACCCTCTGGCGTAATGTCATGCGCATTGATGACAAATTCCGTATGGCGTTTATGCACGAGCCAGAAACCGAACGGTGAAAACTTCAACAAGTGCCCATATACAACTTTTTCGCCCGCATTGACTAAGGAAATATCCATCCAGCCCGCATGCTTCAAGATCACCTGTTTACCGGAAAAATATGGCCAACAGTAGAGGCTCCAATCATCAGGAAAGGAGCATTCTGGATGGAGAAAGTAATGGCGCAACGCCTCAGAGGCACCGATATCATCCCGCCAAGCCGTCGTGTCAGACACCGAATGCGAAGCAAGAACATGACCGATTACAGACCTCGCCACCAAATGTAGATTTGCTTCCACGCGCACGATACGAGGCAACACAACAATTGAGGCAACTTCCTGTATTCCTGTATTCATGCTATCAACAAAATGTTTAAGTTCCGGATCAAACCGCAAACCCAGGAGCTCACCGTTACAGCGGCCACACAACGTCTTAAATTTAAGTCCGCCCTGGATCAACTTAGTATTCCGCTGCCCCTCCCCGGTACCTGCCTCCATTACGAGGCGACTTAATATCTTGTTCGAAATCCGAATACAACCCTGCGGCGGCACGTGATCCCGGGTAAGATCGCCATGTTGGCCACAGATTACACAAAATCCAGGGCCTTTCTTGCCAGAGAACGCTGCCCAGTTCTGAATGCGCCTTGAGTTTCCACCCATAGTTACCACCACCCCTTTATCCGCATTATTAATACAATAAATGCGCTTATGAACATTACGTATGGGACAAATAAATCAACAACATTTTTAGGCGACATTAACAAGTCCAAGCCTGCGAACAGTCTGGCGGAAAATAAAACAAAACGGCTAAGCTGTAAATTATTTTTAAAACTATAATGATGCAGCCCATGTATCCTATCCACATACGAAAATGCAATATCCATTCTCTGCTCACGTGGGTTAGTAGATATTTCGTATGAAGGCCCAACGTGAATGTTGTGGATTTTTTTCAATTCAAAAACTTCAAGGTTTCGATCAACCTCATTCGCTAAGAATGATGTTGCAGCGTTATACGAACATGGGATTCTAAAAAATAAACGGCGGAAATGGGCAGCAAAAATCACTAACTTATAGCGCTTTTCCGTAGGCAAGGATCGCATTTTATGCCTGAAAGAAATTCGCATTGTTATCGAATCACCACTAAAATGAAAACGTAACATGCAATAAATACTTACAATGAGCAGCAACACCCATACTTTATGATCACTACCCGCAGGAATTCCAAACCCTAACAGATTTTCAGGAAACTTAAGATTGAGATAACCAACAACCATCACGATTGATGACAGCACCACAGTATTTCGCCTAAGTTTATCCGGCTCATCTTCCATTTCAACTCCTCACACGAAATACGGATTAGAAAATTTAATTTTACCATGCACGTATTAATTAAAACGGAACATCATTCGGTTTAGGGATACCCGGCGCAGTGGCCAAGTACACGACCCCAAGACCGTTATTACACCAAGTAACCAAATCTTCCATCACATGGCCCTCGATCATCCGAAACGCAGCATGCACCGCATCAAGCATGCAAACACAATGAGGCAGACGCCAATATTGAACCTCCGGCACAACAATGCCCTTTGATGCGAAATAACGCTTCTTGTTAAGTTCCCTGCACTGCATATCCTTACCACAGTACTTTGCAATATATGAAGCCAAACGATGTGCGCCCTTGATCGAGAACCCGAAGTCATTCGGATTACGGACGTTCACCTGCCCCATATGTGTTGATTTGCACCGAAAACTGACCCACTTTGCCGCATAATTTGCACACGAAACTGACCCACGTTTAATTCACAATCCTACTCATGACATTGAGTGGGGAATTGGAGTGATCGACGTGGCATTACTAGGCATTATTCGACGCTGGCACATTCGTGACCAGGTCCCGCTAAGAGAAATCGCGAGACGCCTTGGCATCTCAAGAAACACAGTCCGACGCTATCTGCGCTCGGAAACGACAGAGCCCTCCTACGCAGACAGGCGCTTGCCCAGCGCAATCGACAAGTACGCTTTCCAGCTTTCGGGACTACTAAAGACTGAGGCGGCCAAATCACGCAAGCAGCGGCGCACTTTGAAACAGCTTCATGAAGAACTAAAGGAGTTGGGCTTTGGAGGGTCGTACGACCGGGTTGCAGCGTTCGCCAGGGTATGGCGGGCGGGTCAAACTGACAGGGTCAATTCAGCTAGCAAACGCACATCCGTCACACCTTTGCAAGCCACTTCATGATGAATGGCGGCAATATTCTTGCGTTACAAAAGGTCTTAGGCCATCACAGCTTGACTATGACAATGCGATACGCACACCTATCGCCAGAACACCTCCAAGAGACGCGCCACCTGAATCCTCTAGCACGCATCAATCTCGGTTGAACTTCTGTTGAACCATTGATGATTTTCGCAAAAAAAAAAGGGTTACGAATTAACGTAACCCCTTGATTCTCCTACTAAATTCTGGTGGGCCTCCCGTGAGTCGAACACGGCACCAACGGATTATGAGTCCGCTGCTCTAACCAAGCATGAGCTAGAGGCCCAAGGGACTGCGGCGTGGCGGCGCTGTTGATGCCCGCCTCGCGCGACCGTTTTGGAAACGGACACGCGAGGATAGGGGTATCAGGGGCGCACGTCAAGCCCTATTGGCTTCTAGTTGCCTTCCAAGAAGCTTTTCAGCTTGTCGGAGCGCGATGGGTGGCGCAGCTTGCGCAGCGCCTTGGCTTCGATCTGGCGGATGCGCTCGCGCGTCACGTCAAATTGCTTGCCCACTTCTTCCAGGGTATGGTCGGTGGACATCTCGATACCGAAACGCATGCGCAGCACTTTCGCTTCGCGTGGCGTCAGGGAATCGAGCACGTCCTTGACCACGCCGCGCATGGACGCGTGCAGGGCTGCGTCGGCCGGCGCCAGGGTGTTGTTGTCCTCGATGAAGTCGCCCAGGTGGGAATCGTCGTCGTCGCCGATCGGCGTTTCCATCGAGATCGGTTCCTTGGCGATTTTCATGATCTTGCGGATCTTGTCCTCGGGCATCTCCATCTTGATCGCCAGGGTGGCCGGATCGGGTTCCGCGCCGGTTTCCTGCAGGATCTGGCGGGAAATCCGGTTCATCTTGTTGATCGTCTCGATCATGTGCACGGGAATGCGGATCGTGCGCGCCTGGTCGGCGATCGAGCGCGTGATGGCCTGGCGGATCCACCAGGTTGCATAGGTCGAGAACTTGTAGCCGCGGCGGTACTCGAACTTGTCGACGGCTTTCATCAGGCCGATATTGCCTTCCTGGATCAAATCGAGGAATTGCAGGCCACGGTTCGTGTATTTCTTGGCGATCGAAATGACCAGGCGCAAGTTGGCCTCCGTCATTTCGCGCTTGGCCTTGCGCGCCTTCATTTCACCGGCCGCCATCTGGCGGTTGATGTTGCGCAAGTCCGGCAGCGGCAAGACGACGCGCGCCTGCAGGTCGATCAGGCGCTGCTGCAGTTCCTTGACGGTCGGAATGTTGCGGCCCAAGATGGCGCTGTACGCGTGTCCTGCGTTGACTTCGCCATCGACCCAGTCGAGGTTGGTTTCATTGCCAGGGAAGACCTTGATGAAGTGGGCGCGCGGCATGCCGCAGCGGTTCACGGCCACGTCGAGAATCTGCTTCTCGATATGGCGCACTTCGTCGACCTGGCCACGCAGGGTATCGCACAGCTTTTCCACGACCTTGGCCGTGAAACGGATGCCCAGCAACTCTTGCGAAATGGCTTCCTGCGCCTTGGCGTAGGGCTTGGAGTTGTAGCCTTCTTTTTCGAAGGCACGGCGCATCTTGTCGAACTGCTGCGAAATGACGGCGAACTTTTCCAGCGCCGTGCGTTTCAGGGTTTCCAGCTGTTCGGCGGAGAAACCGGCCGCGCCGGAAGCGCTCGCCTCTTCCTCTTCTTCGACTTCCTCTTCTTCCGCCTCGCCCTCTTCCTCATCTTCTTCGACGGGAGCGGCCACGACAGGGGCGGCGGCGACCGGCTCGTTTTCATCGACGAGGCCGTCGACGATTTCGTCGATCTTGATCTCTTCGTTGGCGATGCGGTCGGCGGCGGCGATGATCTCGGCGATCGTCACGGGGCAGGCGGAAATGGCCTGGATCATGTCTTTCAAGCCATCTTCGATGCGCTTGGCAATCTCGATCTCGCCTTCGCGCGTCAGCAGCTCGACCGAGCCCATTTCGCGCATGTACATGCGCACAGGATCGGTGGTGCGGCCAAAGTCGGAGTCGACGGTCGACAATGCGGCCTCGGCCGCCGCTTCCGCCTCGTCATCGCTGGTGACGACGGCAACGTTATCGGACAGCAACAACGTTTCCGCATCGGGCGCGTGCTCGTAGACGGCGATGCCCATGTCATTGAAAGTACCGATGATGCCTTCGATGGCTTCCGGGTCGACGATGTTTTCGGGCAAATGATCGTTGATTTCCGCGTAAGTCAGGAAACCGCGCTCCTTGCCGAACTTGATCAGGGTCTTGAGTTTCTGGCGCCGGCGCTCGAGTTCTTCCTCGCTCGCTTCCGTGTCGGACGAGAAAGCGTCCTTCAGCAGCGCGCGCTCTTTCGCCTTGCGATCCTTGGCCTTCGCCTTGTCGACGGCCTTCAGTTCGGCCCGCTCGACGGCGTTCAGGGCGGCGACTTCATCATTTTCTGGCTGGAATTCTTTTGGCTTGCGGCCGCGGCGGCCTGGCACTTTTACCGACGGCAAGACATAGCCGGACGTATCGATGGCTGCCAGGGTGGCAGCGTCGGTGGTCTGGCTGACCACAGGCGCGCTGGTGATGCGCGCTTCTGGCCGGTCGAGCGCCTTTTCGGCTTTCGTGGTAACTTTAGTGGGCTTTACAGCCGCTTTGGATTCGGGTTTCTTGATTGGCACAGGCGCTTTCGATTACACAACGACTTGCTTTACGGTGGATTAGGATAAAGTTTGCTGCCAGTTCCCTGTCTACCTGCGGGAACCACCATCTTCGAACCTGCCGACAACGCAAATTCGACACTGTTACGTTACTTACACCTCATCGGCCACGATCCGCGGGAAGCGCAGCAATTCCTGTCCACCGGCTGTTGCCAGCCGCCTCGGCAAAAATTCCTGCATCGACCGCGTTGGGAGCGAGAGCCTGGCGCGGCTTGCCAGCGTCTGCAAGCCAAGCCCGCAACGCCGAAAACGCCAGTTGGCTCTGGCTGCCGACACGATCCACCGCGCCGATCAAGAGCCTAACTTACTGAAAACAAATACTATTTACGAAACAGAACTAGCTTGCCAAAGCACACAATACTTAGCATTTAATTATAGCACGCGAAAAATGTTTTTCCAGTGCGCGACATACCCCCAGAGCAAGGTTATCGATTCACCAACTCGGCATCGCGCTCACGCTCCAGCTCGCCTTGCTCCTGCATGATTTCGCGGTAGCGTACACCAATTTTCTCGGATGGCAAACCCGACGCAAACAATTGCTGCAATTCCGCCTTCAAGGCATTCAATTTGATCTCGCGGATGGTGCTCACCAGCCACGACAATTCGCTGTCGTAATCGGATTCCGTACCGGCCGCGATCTCGCCGATGATCTCGTCGTATTCGCTGCCCAGCTCCTTCAATTGCTGCGCCAGCGCGGCAAAACTGCCGTGCTCGCCCAGCGCCTGACCTACAGCCACCAGTTGCCCCAGGCTGTGGGCCGCGTCCGGTCCCAGGTGCTGGAAAGCGGTCAGGGCAGCCTCGTCGATGCGCATGGTCAGGGGCGGATGCGCCACCAGCATGCGCATGATCTTCAATTCCAGCCCAACAGGAACGGGGCGGCCCGATTTCGGCGGCGCGCGGCGCGCCACGGCAACGGGTTTCGCCAGCTCGAACAGGGCTTCGATCTCGGCTGGCGTGGACTGCGTCAGTTGCGCCAGGCCGCGTACGATCTGCAGGCGCAACGACGACGGCGCCATCAGCTGCAGCAGGGGCTTGGCGTCGAACTGCACGCGGGCGCGCCCTTCCGGTTCCGACAGATCATGCTCGCCAGATACTTCTTTCAGCAAGAATTGCGACAGCGGCATGGCTTCATGCACTTGCTGCTCGAAGCCTTCGGCGCCGAATTCGCGGATATAGCTGTCCGGATCGTGTTCCGACGGCAGGAACAGGAATTTGATGGTTTTATTGTCCGATACGTGGGCCAGGCTTGCTTCCAGCGCGCGGCGCGCGGCGCGGCGGCCGGCCTTGTCGCCGTCGAAGCTGAAAATCACGTTATCCGTCTGGCGCAGCAGTTTTTGCACGTGGGTGGGCGTGCACGCCGTGCCCAGGGTCGCCACCGCTTGCGGGAAACCCATCTGCGCCAGTGCCACCACGTCCATGTAGCCTTCCGTCACCAGCACATAGCCGGCGTCGCGGATGGCCTGGCGCGCCTCGAACAGTCCATATAGTTCGAAACCCTTGGAAAACAAGGGGGTTTCCGGCGAGTTCAGGTATTTCGGTTCGCCATGGTCGAGCACGCGGCCGCCAAAGGCGATGACTTGCCCCTTGGTATTGCGGATCGGAAACATGATGCGCTCGCGGAAACGGTCGTAGCGCTTGCGGTTGTTGCCCTCTTCATCGACCTTGTCGATCACGAGACCGGCCTCGGCCAGGGCCACCACGTCGTAGTCGGGGAAGACGGAGCGCAAATTGTCCCAGCCGCCGGGCGCGAAACCCATGCCGAAGCGAGCGGCCACTTCGCCCGTCAAGCCCCGATTCTTCAGGTAGGCGATGGCTTCCGGCGCGTGGCGCAATTGCCCTCGGTAATAATCGCACGCCTGCGTCATGGCGTCGGACAGGGCCATGCTTTGCGCCTGGATCTGCGCGCGCTGGGCCGGCGGGATCTTGTCGTCCGCTTCCGGTACGACCATGCCCACGTTCTGCGCCAGATCCTTGACGGCGTCGACAAAGCCCATGCCCGAGTACTCGATCAGGAAGCCGATCGAAGTGCCATGCGCGCCACAGCCGAAGCAGTGATAGAACTGCTTGGTGGGGCTGACGGTAAAGCTGGGCGATTTTTCACTGTGGAACGGGCACAAGCCCATGAAATTGGCGCCGCCTTTTTTCAGTTGCACATAGCGCCCCACGACATCGACGATATCGACGCGGTTGAGCAAATCGGAAATGAAGGATTGAGGTATCACTGGCTAGGGCGGGTCTTGTTATAGGTCAGACTATACTACCGCACGTGGCCTGAGGTTGAGCCAGGTCAACGTGTGGGCTGTTAACAGGCTGCCAGCGCGACGGCTGGCAGCCCTTGCTACTATTGTATGCTTACGCTGCTGGCGTCAAGGCTTTCTTGACCAGGGCGGAAACCACGGTCATGTCGGCGCGGCCAGCCAGCTTCGGCTTGACGATGGCCATGACCTTGCCCATGTCTTGCGGACCGGCGGCGCCCGAGGCGGCCACGGCGGCAGCCACTTCGGCTGCCACTTCTTCTTCCGACAGACCGGCAGGCATGTAGCCTGTCAGATGCACCAGCTCGGCTTTTTCGATGTCGGCCAGGTCGGCACGGCCACCGGCTTCGAACTGGGTGATCGAATCCTTGCGCTGCTTGATCATCTTTTCCACGATGGCCATCACGTGGGCATCCGTCAATTCGATGCGCTCATCGACTTCCTTGCGCTTGATTTCCGCCAGCAACAGGCGAATCGTGCCCAGCTTGCCCGCGTCCTTGGCGCGCATGGCGTTTTTCATGTCTTCGGTAATTTGTTCTTTCAAGCTCATGGCAATCCTCGTGTTGGTAAGTGGGGCTCGATGCTCGTGCGCGCAGGCGGCCACAAAAGCGAAAACCCGCTGCGGCGAACCGGAGCGGGTATGCGACTCATCTGAAGTATCACTCCAGGCGAATCAAAACAAAACCCGTGGCGAACAATGCGCCGAACTACCCGGGTTGGTTCTGACTGAACAGTCTTAGAATAATTTTTTCGGCAGTTGTTGGCTGCGGATGCGTTTGTAATGACGCTTTACAGCAGCTGCCAGCTTGCGCTTGCGCTCAGCTGTTGGCTTTTCGTAGAATTCGCGTGCGCGCAATTCGGTCAGCAGACCCGTTTTTTCGATGGTGCGTTTGAAGCGACGCATTGCGACTTCGAACGGCTCGTTTTCTTTAAGGCGAATAGTGGTCATGTAAAATTCAAACCGTTGAGGTGGTGTATAGGAAGAGATAGATAGTAGCAGCTTTTATTCGGAAAGGGAAGCCCCTCCCCCACTTGCGTGCGGCATGCAGCCTGCGGTCGCTGCCGGAATGTGGCGTAAACCACGCACCGGGGACGGCGCACCTGGCGCCAGAACCCCATATTACAGAGTAGCTTACTGCAAGGCAATACCTGCCGCCACGCCGGAAGCCCAGGCCCACTGGAAGTTGTAGCCGCCCAGCCAGCCCGTCACGTCGACCGCTTCGCCGATGAAATACAGGCCCGGCACTTTATTGGCCATCATGGTCTGCTGCGACAGTTCGCGCGTATCGATGCCGCCACGCGTCACTTCCGCCTTGCGGTAGCCTTCGGAACCGTTCGGCACGATGGACCAGGCATTGATGGCGAGCCCCAGCTTGCGCAGCTGGGCGTCCGGCATGTCGGCGATGCGCGCGTCCGGCGCCAGGCCGTTGACGGCCAGCAGGCAGTCAGCCAGGCGCTGCGGCAGCCATTGCGCGACGATATTGCCCAGCTGCTTCTTCAAGGTGCCCTTGCCTTCAATCAAGGTCTGCGCCACGTCCACTTCCGGCAGCAGATTGATAACGATGGGCTCGCCCGGCAGCCAGTAGCTGGAAATCTGCAGGATCGCCGGACCCGACAGGCCGCGGTGCGTGAACAGCAAATCTTCACGGAAACGCGCACCCGTTGCCTTGCGGCCTTTCAGGCTGCCCGTTTCCACATCGACTTCCAGCGCGATACCGGACAATTCCGCGAACGGCGCCCAGCTGGCCGCATCGAACGTCAGCGGCACCAGGGCCGGACGCGGTTCGACCATCGTCAAATCGAATTGCTTGGCGATGCGGTAGGCGAAATCCGTGGCGCCGATCTTCGGGATCGACAGGCCGCCCGTGGCGATGACGATGCCGGCCGTTTCGATGTCGCCGCTATCCGTCTGCAGCACGAAGCCGCCATCGTCTTGCTGGACAACATTGTCGATCTTGCACGGCATACGCCAGTGCACGCCGCCAGCGGCGCACTCGTCCTTGAGCATATCGATGATCTGCTCGGCCGACTCATTGCAGAATTGCTGGCCCTTGTGCTTTTCGTGATAGCCGATGCGGTATTTTTTCACCAGCGCGAGGAAATCCTGCGGCGTATAGCGCGACAGCGCGCTCTTGCAGAAATGGGGATTTTCCGAGAGGAAATTTTGTGGAGTGGCGTTAATATTTGTGAAATTACACCGTCCACCACCCGAGATGCGGATCTTTTCGGCCAGCTTGGCCGCGTGATCGATCAACACCACGCGCTTGCCTTGCTGGGCGGCAACTGCCGCACACATCATGCCGGCCGCGCCCGCGCCGATCACTGCCACATCAAATTGTTTTGCCATAAAAATTCCGCTCACCGCTGATTACAAAGACGCCATTGTAAACTGCGGCGACGCGGCTAGCGCGGCCGTGCTGCAATCTGCCGCGATGCCATCAGGCATTGCTCCACCTGCCCGGCGATCGATGGCGGCACGGGCACCTCGCCGCGCAGCACGGCCGTGATCCATTCGGCCGTGGTGGCCGCATCGCGCTCGGCCGGCAAATGCGGCAACTCTTCCACCAGCAACTGTTTTTCCACCAGCACCGTGCGTTCGCTCCCGTGAAACCAGTCGATCTGCTGCGCCTTGTTGGCGTTGGCCACCGTCTCGCCTTCCGTACCGCGCATCAGGAAGGCGTCGCCGCGCGCAGGATCAGAGGCGGTCAGGAAATATTCACCGAGCATTTCCAGGTATTCCGGATGCGTGTACGACACCAGGCGCAAGGCAGGCCCGGCGAAGGGCTGCATGATTTTCACCAGGGTATGTGTGGAATTGCGCACGCCCAGCACGCGCCGCAGCGACAGCATGTGTGCCAGGCGCGGCGCCAGTGCTTCGACGGGCAGGAAGGCGACTTCCCCGCGCGCCATGGCGGCCTCGGCTTGGGCATGGTCCGGCGAGGCCGGCACGCCCAGCGCGGCCAGCACTTCGGCCGTGGTGATGCGGCCCGGGTCGCTCGTCACGCCATGCACGAGCACGGGTGCGCCCGCGCGCGCCAGCAGCAGCGCCAGCAAAGCCGTCAGATTGGCCATCTTGCGTGCGCCGTTGTAGCTGGGAATGATGATCGGGGCAAATTCACCAGCCGGCGCGGCTAGCGGGGCAAACGACGCTTCGGCAGAGTCGAGGAAGCCGGCAATCTCATCTACCGATTCGCCCTTGATGCGCATCGATAACAAAATGCCGCCCAGTTCCAGGTCCGACACGCGGTCCTCGAGCATGGCGCGGTACAGGGCGCGGGCGTCGTCGCGCGTCATGCTGCGCGCGCCGTTCTTGCCGCGTCCTATTTCTTTGATGAAACGTGCTGCGGGGAATGGCTCACCGGCCACATCGGTATGGGGGATGGAAACAGTCGTCATGGCGCCAGCTTACACGGATTTTTTCCCTTGCAGACGGGCTGGAAGAGGCCATAGGCGCCGATGCAACAGTCTTTCAAGCTATTTCCTGGATAAATGTGCATCGCGACTGCATCCAAATGCGCCACCGCTACGTATAAGGCTGCATGGGAGGACTCATCATGGAACACGCAAACAAAGGGGAAAGCGCCTTCGCCGGCATCGAAACGAGCAAGCTGATGCTGAAAGCCGTGCTGCTCTCGGGCGGCGAAGTGCTGTGCAAGGCACTGGAAAACGACGTGGCCGGCTACCGCTGGCTGCGCAGCTGGCTGCAAAGGAACGACGTGCCCGTCATGGGCTTGCGCGTCTGCATGCGCCTCGATATGCCGTACAGCGAAGCGCCGGCCCGCGTGCTGGCCGAGATGGGCATGCTGGTCTGCGATGCGCAGCCCGCGCAGCTGGAAGAATACATACGCGGCCAGGGCTTGCCCGAGGATGCGGCGCACAGCGCCGCGGTGCTGGCGAACTACTGCCAGGACAGGCGCCCCGCGCGCTGGACGCCGCCCTCGCCCGCCTACGTGGAACTGCGGCTATGGCTGCGCCGCCTGCACGCCATGGAAGGCGTGCGCAAGCAGGAATCGGCGCGCCTCGATGCATCTCTGCGGGCGGGCCAGCATGCGCTGCACGCCCTCGTGCGCCAGCAAATCGCCTGCCTGGACGCACAGATACGCCAGCACGAAAGCGCCATCCTCGAACATGTGCGGCGCCACCCCGGCCTGCCACGACCGCCTGAACTGGCCGGCAACTACCAACGCATCGCCCGCTACACCTTTGGCGCCAGCCTGGCCGGCGGCCATTGAGCGCACAGGCGGCGGCGTACCGGCCCTGCCATAAAAACAACTGATGCATTCCCATTTTGGCCCCATCCCCGCCGCCAGGCCGCATTTCCGCTACACTATTGCCTCTTAAAGAACGCAATAGCGAAAGCCGAGCCAGAATCATGAATACGCCAGACATCGAAAATATCAACGTCACCTCCTTCGCGCCCATGCCGACACCGGCCGCACTGCACGCCAAGCTGCCCCTGTCGGAAAGCGCCTTCGACACCGTCAGCCGCGGCCGCGAAGCGCTGCGCAACATCATCGACCGCAAGGACCAGCGCCTGTTCATCGTCGTCGGTCCGTGCTCCATTCACGACCCCGTCGCCGGCCTCGATTACGCGCGCCGCTTGAAAGCGCTGCAAGAGGAAGTCAAGGACACGATGCTGCTGGTGATGCGCGTGTATTTCGAAAAACCGCGTACCACCACGGGCTGGAAGGGTTATATCAACGACCCGTACATGGACGACTCGTTCAAGGTTAACGAAGGCATGGAAAAGGCACGCCAGTTCCTGCTCGACGTGTGCGAACTGGGCCTGCCCACCGCCACCGAAGCGCTGGACCCGATCTCGCCGCAATACCTGGGCGACCTGATCGCCTGGACGGCCATCGGCGCGCGCACCACGGAATCACAGACCCACCGCGAGATGTCGTCGGGCCTGTCGACGCCCGTCGGCTTCAAGAACGGCACCGATGGCGACATCAGCATCGCCGTCAACGCCATCCTGTCGTCGGCGCACCCGCACTCCTTCCTGGGCATTAACGCCGAAGGCAATGTGGCCATCGTGCGCACGCGCGGCAACGCGTATGGCCATGTCGTGCTGCGCGGCGGCGATGGCCGTCCGAACTACGATTCGGTCTCGATCGCCATCGCCGAACAGGCGCTGGCCAAGGCCAAGCTGCCGGCCAACCTTGTGGTCGACTGCTCGCACGCGAACAGCTACAAGAAGCCGGAACTGCAGCCGCTGGTGATGGCCGACGTGGTCAACCAGATCCGCCAGGGCAACCGCTCGCTGGTGGGCGTGATGATCGAATCGAACATCATCGGCGGCAACCAGAAGATCCCGCAAGACCTGTCGCAACTGACCTACGGCTGCTCCGTCACCGACGGCTGCATCGACTGGGATACGACGGCCACCATGCTGCGCGATGCGCATGCGCACTTGTTAAGCCGCCCGGCGTAAGGCTCTCGCGGATACGAAAAACGGCGCCCTGTGCGCCGTTTTTGCTTTTCCCTTCATTATGCCATCTGCACATGCGGCAGCACGGCGAACGATCCCGCCAGCGCCTGTTCGGCCTTGCTGGCCGGGATATTGAGTTCATTGACGTCCAGGTAGATACGCCCGTCCATGATGCGCACGGCGTACATACGCGCCATGCCCTGCACCGGCGCCACCAGGCGGCCCGAATCGAGCTCGATGATCCAGCTGTTCTTCGGCCCCATCAGGTTTTTCTCCATCAGTACACCGTGCGCCAGCGGACCGCCCAGGCCGGGCACCGTGTCGAGCAGCGCGTACATCGTGTCATCCAGGGCGCGAAACAGCGCCACGCCGGGCAAGTCCTGCCAGGCCAGGCCCCGCTGCACCATGCGCACGCCCGCCAGCGGCATGTCCTTCAGGCGGCAAATCATTTTCCATTGTTCCGACATTGCTAGCTCCCTTGAGAAAGGCACACGCCTGTCTAAGCAAGAGCGGTGCCAGTGCCGACACAGGCGCAAAGCAGCCAACATCCCGGGCAAAACCGGCCCGCGGCGCACTGCGCAAGTGCACACTGCCGCCGAAATGGTGCGCCGGCCGCACGGTGGAGTGCCCGGCTTTCCTTTACAATGGCGGATTACTCCTCCCTATTTAGCACCTTCATGATTGTTCTTGGCGTCGAATCCTCCTGTGACGAAACCGGCCTGGCCTTGTACGACACGCAACGCGGCCTGCTGTCGCACGCCCTCTACTCGCAAGTAGCCATGCACGAGCAATATGGCGGCGTGGTGCCGGAACTGGCGTCGCGCGACCATATCCGCCGCGCCATCCCGCTGCTGGAAGAAACCCTGGCCAAGGCCGGCATCACCCTGCCCGAGATCGATGCCATCGCCTACACGCAAGGCCCGGGATTGGCCGGCGCGCTGCTGGTGGGGTCCTCCGTTGCCTGCAGCCTGGGCCTGGCCATCAACAAGCCGGTGCTCGGCATCCACCACCTGGAAGGCCATCTGCTGTCGCCGCTGCTGGCATCCGAGCCGCCGGAATTCCCCTTCATCGCCCTGCTGGTGTCGGGCGGCCATACGCAGTTGATGCGCGTCGATGGCGTGGGCCAGTACACGATGCTGGGCGAAACGCTCGATGATGCGGCTGGCGAGGCGTTCGACAAGTCGGCCAAGCTGCTGGGCCTCGGTTATCCGGGCGGCCCCGCCATTTCGCGCCTGGCCGAATTCGGCGACCCGCTGGCGTATAAACTGCCACGCCCCATGCTGCACTCGAAGGATTTCAATTTCAGTTTCTCCGGCCTGAAAACGGCCGTGCTGACGGTGGTGAAGAACCATGAAGAAAAAGTCATCGCCAATATCTGCGAGCAGGACAAGGCGAATATCGCGCGCGGCTTCGTCGACGCCATCGTCGACGTGCTGACGGCCAAATGCGTGTCGGCCCTCAAGCACACGGGTTTGAAACGCCTGGTGATCGCCGGCGGCGTGGGCGCCAACGCACAACTGCGCGCTTCGCTCAATGCGGCCGCCGCCAAGAAACGCTTCAAGGTGTATTACCCGGAGCTGGAATTCTGTACCGATAACGGCGCCATGATCGCCTTCGCGGGCGCCATGCGCCTGCAAATCAATCCCGACGCCGCCAAGCGCGATTACTCGTTCAACGTGCGCCCGCGCTGGCCGCTGGACGAGATCCGCGAAGTCTGATCACTCCAGCAGGAAGTTGCGCGCGCCCGCCAGGGCCGCGCCCTCCGCCACCGTCTCATCCTTCAATTCCACGCCCGACAACTGCCGACTGAACGCCTGCGACAGCAGATAGTGCAGCCGGTACGCCGCCTGCGCATACGCCAGCCCCTCGGGGCGCACGTTCGAGATGCAGTTGCGGCGCTCGTCCCGCAAACCCACTGTCGGCGCCCACGTCAGGTACAGGCCCAGGCTGTCCGGGGAACTCAGGCCCGGCCGCTCGCCGATCAACACCAGCACAGCCTTCGCCTGCAGCAATTGCCCCACCTCGTCGCCGATGGCCACCCTTCCCTGCGCCACGATATGTACCGGCGACAGCGTCCACGCTTCCAGCACCAGCCGTTCGCGCAAGGCGGCCAGGAACGGCGCCGCGTGGCGCTGCACGGCCAGCGCAGACAGGCCATCAGCTGCCACCAGCGCCAGGTCGATGCCCGTAGCAGCGGCGGCCAGCCGCGCGCATGAAACGTCATCGAGCCGGCGCCCCAGGTCTGGCCGCTGCAGATATTCGGCGCGCGTGGCGGCGGCGCTATGCAGCTGCACGCAGTCTTGCCCCTGCGCGGCCAAGGCGCGTGCCAGGGCCTCGCCGTCAAGCGCCAGGTGCACAGCGTCACGCGCCCGCGCGTGGGCCAGCTGGAACGCCAGCTGCGCGCTGGTCGGCACGCTCACGCCGCGGCATCCCAACGCGATGCGCGCCGCCGTATGCGCGCGCAGCGCTTGCCACGGATTGTTCCCGTCCATGCCTACCTCCTAGGTGTCCAGGCGCAGCAGGGCCGCCTGGAAGGCCGGCGCCGGTACCGCACTCAGGCGGCCCTGCGCATCGGTGATCTGCATGCGCGCCAACCAGGCCTCGAATTCGGGCGCAGGACGCAAGCCCAGCACGCGGCGCGCATACAGGGCGTCGTGGAACGAGGTGCTCTGGTAGCCAAGCATGATGTCGTCCGCGCCCGGCACGCCCATGATGAAATTGCAGCCAGCCACGCCCAGCATGGTCAGCAAAGCGTCCATGTCGTCCTGGTCCGCTTCCGCATGGTTGGTGTAGCACACGTCGCAGCCCATGGGCAGCCCCAGCAGCTTGGCGCAGAAATGGTCTTCCAGCCCAGCGCGCATGATCTGCTTGCCGTCGTACAGGTATTCAGGGCCGATGAAACCCACCACCGAATTGACCAGCAGCGGTTGATACGCGCGCGCCACCGCATACGCGCGCGCTTCGCACGTCTGCTGGTCCATGCCGTGGTGCGCGCCGGCCGACAGGGCGCTGCCCTGCCCCGTCTCGAAATACATGACGTTGTTGCCCACCGTGCCGCGCCCCAGCGACAGGGCCGCCGCCTGTCCCTCGGCCAGCAGCGCCAGGTCGATGCCGAAGCTGCGGTTGGCCGCCTGCGTGCCCGCCACCGACTGGAACACCAGGTCGACGGGCGCGCCGCGGCGTATCGCCTCGAGGGTATTGGTGATGTGCGTGAGCACGCACGACTGGGTGGGAATCTGGTACTGGCCAATGACGGCGTCGAGCAGGTGCAGCAGCGAGACCACCTGCGCCACATTGTCGGTGGCGGGATTGATGCCGATCACGGCGTCGCCGCTGCCCAGCAGCAGGCCATCGAGGATGGAGGCGGCAATCCCCGTGGCGTCGTCCGTCGGGTGGTTCGGCTGCAGCCGCGTGGACAAACGGCTCGCCAGGCCCAGGGTATTGCGCAAGGCCGTGACGACCTTGCACTTGCGGGCCACCAGCACCAGGTCCTGCAGGCGCATCAGCTTCGAGACGGCCGCCGCCATTTCCGGCGTGATGCCGGCGGCGACGCGGGCCAGCGTTTGCGTATCCGTCGCATCATCGAGCAGCCAGTCGCGGAAATCGCCCACGCACAGGTGAGAGATAGGCGCAAAGGCGGCGCGCGCATGCGAGTCGATGATCAGGCGCGTGACTTCATCGTCTTCATACGGCACCAGCGCCTCGTTGAGGAACAGCGATAGCGGAACGTCCGCCAGCGCCAGCTGCGCCGCCACCCGCTCCCGCGCGCTGGCCGCCGCCACACCGGCCAGCACGTCACCCGAACGGGGCGGCGTGGCCTTCGCCAGCAGCTCCTTCAGGCTGGCGAACGCATAGGTATGGCTGTCTATCGTATGGCTGAAGCGGGGCATAGCTTGTGCTCCAAGGCATCTCCAATGCCCCATTCTACGCCAGGCTACAGGCTGCGCAGCGCCCCTTCCAGCTGCGGATGGCGGAAGACAAAGCCGTCAGCCAGCATCCGGCGCGGTGCGACCCGCTGGCCTTCCACCAGCAAGTCCGCCTGCTCGCCCAGCAAGGCGCGCATGACGAAGGCCGGCGTGGGCATGAAGCTTGGGCGGTGCAGCACCGCACCCGCCACCTGGGCGAAGCGGCGCTGCTCGATGGCTTCCGGCGCGCAGAAGTTGTAGGCGCCGCCCACTGCCTGTGCTTCGCTGCGGCGCGCCAGGTGGGCGATGCCGCGGATGACGTCGCGCACATGCACCCACGTGACCCACTGCTTGCCGCTGCCCAGCGGGCCGCCAACGCCGAAGCGGATCGGCAAGAGCATCTGCGGCAGCGAACCCTGGTGACCGAAGACGAGGCCGAAGCGCATGCAGCCCACCTGCACGCCGTAGCGCTCCGCCTGGTGCGCGGCCGCTTCCCATTCCTGGCATAGCTGCGACATGAAGATGGCTTGCGGCGCGCTGTCTTCAGCCAATTCCGTCGCGTCGCCCTGCGGCTGCACGCCGTAATAGCCGATGGCCGATGCCGACAGCAGCACCCGTGGCTTGTGTTGCGCGCGGGCGATCCACGCTACCAGGTCCTGCGTCAGCGCCACGCGGCTGCGGCGCAAGGTCGCTTTGCGCGCGTCCGTCCAGCGCTTCCCGACAATGCGTGCACCGGCCAGGTTGACCACCATGTCGATGCCTTGCGCATCCGCCAAGTCGTCCAGCGACCGGATGCAGCGCACCTGGCCGTCGAACGTCCACGCGGCCTGTTTCGGCTGGCGCGTCAGCACCGTCACCGCATGGCCGTCGGCCAGCAAGGCGCTGACCAACTGCTGGCCGATGAAACCCGTGGCGCCCGTCACCAGCACGGACTGCGGCGCGGCAGCAAAGCGCAGGCGCTCCTCTTGCTCTTGCTTCTCCTGCACCTTGCGCCGGCCCAGCTGCCACACGGCATACGCGTCGCGCAGGCCGGACAAGCCCACGCCCACGCCGCACAGGGCGAGGAAGACGCTGAGCCAGCCATACGGCTGCCACACGAGGGCCGTCGGCAAGCTCGCCCACTCGCTGCTGTTCAATGCCAGCAGCGCGATGAAGGCGCCCGCGTTGATCGCCAGCACCGTATGCGTGACCCGCTCGGTGGCGGGCAAGAGGCGGGTCTGGTCTTCCACAACGAAGTCCCATAGGGTCAGCACGATTTCCACGCCAAACACGATCACCAGGACCCAGGCCCAGGCGCCATGCCACTCCCACGCCGCCAGGCCCACGAACAGCAGGCTGTAGATCAGGGCGCGGGTCGCGTGGATGGTCAATTCGAGGCGTGCCGACGCCTTTTGCGGCAGCGCCTCCGTGATTTCATGGTGATAGATGGTGTCGAAGGCGCCCAGGCAGCCTTGCGCCGCCATCAGTTGCAGGGCCAGCAAATGCGTATTCATGGTGTCTCCTTGTGATGCTCCGGTGCGGCGGATTCGCGGAACACGCCCACTTGCGTAAACGTGGTGCCGAACAGGGCGTGGCAGATCTCTATGCGGATATTGAACTGCTGCGGCGTCTCGTTGCGGTGGCACAGATAGGTCTTGCCGGGCGTGAGCACGCCGGGCAGCGGCATCCGCCAGCCGAAAATATCCCAAAAATAACCGTCGCTGGTGAAGTGCAGGTTGCCATCCTCGACATGCAGTACCAGCTTCATGCCCAGGCCCATGCCGACGTATTCGAGCACTTCCCCCTTCGCGCTTTCAGCCATGTAGGAGGTGAAGCGGATCGGCGCGCGACCATGCAGGCGATAGGTGCGCTGCTTGAAGATGAAGGGGCAGCCAGGACGCGAATAGACTTCGATATCGACGGGGAAGTCGTGGTCGTCGTACGGAATCAGGGCGCCATCGATGAAGGGGCGCGTCAGCCATCCCAGCACCTTGCCCAGGCGCGAACTGGTCAGTTCACTGAGCGCACCCCGGTAGTACAGGGGCTGGCCCGGCGCGGGATTTTTCTCGAAGCGGCGGCGGATATCCGGATGCAGGGTGAGCCACTGTTCGCCCATCACCTTCTTGAACAGTTCTCCTTCAGAGGGGCCGTTCATGATTTTCCGCGCTTGCCAGGTTTTTCTTCCGGGCTGAGGAACTTGGCCACTTTGCCGCCCATCGACAGCATGCGCTGCAGGGTCGCCGGCGGCAGGTTCTTGTAATCGCTGTAGGTGCTGCTGAGCATTTCCAGGAAAGCCAGCACTTCGCCCATGCGCTCCAGGGTGGCCGGTGGAATGGCCGCATCGTGCTCGCCCTCGATCGCGCATTCGCGCAGCACCGTCAGGGTGGGATCGATCTCGCGCCGCTTGCGCTCTTCCATGATGACCCGGAAGATTTCCCACACATCCTGCAGAGCGACGAAGTGGTCGCGCCGGTCTCCCATCACGTGCGTGATGCGCGCCAGGCCCCAGCTTTGCAATTCCTTCAGGCTGTTGCTGACGTTCGAGCGGGCCACGTTCAGGCTGGCCGCGATATCTTCCGCCGTCAGCGGTTCGTTGGCAAGGAACAGCAGCGCGTGAATTTGCGCCACCGTGCGGTTGACGCCCCAGCGGGTACCCATTTCCCCCCAATGGAGTATGTACTTTTGCGTGGTGGGACTCAGCTCCATGATTTTCTCTTATTTCTGTCGTTACAGAAATGTAAGATGGAACGGAAACCGAGTCAAGCACGATTCGTCAGGTGTGAGCGGGTGGCTGGCCCATGGCGCGCAGGAACGCTTGCTGCGAGGCGTGCAGCTGGCCGTAACCGAGTTCGCGGTACACGAGGCCGTGGCGCGGCGCCAGTTCAGCCAGGATGCGCGCCAGCGCCGGGTAGTGGCGGTGGTTCCAGGTGGGGAACAAATGGTGCGTCAGGTGCAGATTCAAGCCGCCGAGCCAGTAGCCTAGCCAGCGCAGGCGGCGCGGTTTCGGCGTCCAGTCGCACGCCGTATAAAACGTGTGCTGGTACCAGTCGTGCGGCAGGGTACCGTCTTGCCCCGGCTGGAAAAACTCTACTTCAGCCCAGTGCGTGCCGAGGATCAGCGCCACCAGTGCGCACGAGGCGATCATCTGGCCCACGAAATACGCACCCAGCACCACGCCCCAGCCCATGCCGTGCTGCTGCAGCACCCACATGGGCAGCGCCAGCACCAGCGCCACGTGGCCCAGTTTCCAGCCCAGGAACGACAGCCAGCCGCGCCAGCCCTGCAGGCGGCTGTGCGCGGCCACGGGCGTCTTGCCGAAGCGATCGAGCCAGTCGCCATACCAGTTCAAATACGGCAGCGACAGGGCCGCCACCACGGGCCAGTACAGGTATTGATAGCGGTACTGGGGCGACCAGCTTTGGTACGGCGTCTGGCGCAGGAAGGGATTCGGTTCCGTGTCGAGGTCATAGCCCTCCACGTTGGCATACGTGTGATGAAAATGCACGTGGCGGATGGTCCAGAAATCCGTATCCACGCCCACGGGCAAGCCCACCAGGCGGATCAGGATGCGGTTCCAGGCTCCCTGGCGGAAAACGGCGCTGTGGGCCGCATCGTGCAAGGTGTTCATGGCCAGCGCCATGGCCACGACCAGGCAAGCCACATAGCTGACGACAAACGGCCAGGTGCTGTCGGCGTTCAAGGCCAGCGCATACAGCCCCACCGTCAGCGTGGCCAGGAAGATGGTTTTCGCATGCAGCCGCGCGTCGCCAAAGCGGTGCTTTCCTTCATCCGCCAGATAGGCGTCGGCGCGCGTGCGCAGTTCGCGGCGGAAGGCGGAATCGCGCGCGGGCCGGAAGCGCAGCGGCGGCAAAGGAGGGACAGGCGTCACGCGCGCGTCCTGGCCGCCGCAGGCCACCACAGGCGGCGCGCGCCGTCCAGGCCATGCGCCAGCAGCGCGGCCAGGAAGACCATGCCCCACACATCGCGCGCGCCATACCAGCCCAGATACAGGGCCGGCATGGCCAGGGCGATGGCGACCCAGGCGACGGCGCCCCAACGGCGCGCATCCGACAGGCCGCCCAGCGCCAGGGTGCCGCCAAAAATCAGCGCGAACAGGATGGCTTGCTGCGCGCCCGCCAGCGCCGCTTCATGGTTGACGTAATAGATCACCAGGCCAAACAAGATCACGCCGCCGCTGCCGATGAACACTTCGGGCACCTCGAAAGTGCCGCGCGACCGCCAGTGGGGGAAGCGTGCGCGCAGCCATTTGAACAGCTTTCCGTTGCTGGCCAACAGGGGGTTGTGCGTGGGCGTCATGCCCTTCACGCCATAGCGCATTTCCACGCCCTCGAGTTCGGGCTGGAAGCTGCCGAACAGCCTGTCCCACAGCAGCAGGGTGCCGCCGAAATTGCGGTTGATGTAGCGCTTGTCGGTGCCGTGGTGTACGCGATGGTGCGAAGGCGTGACCATGAATTTATCAAGGATGCCGGACTTGTTCACCAGCGCATTGTGGTTATAGAACTGCACCGTGTAATGCAGGGACGAGACGACGAGGAAGATTTCCAGCGGCACGCCCAGCACAGCCAGGATGGCGATGAAGGGAAAATTCGTCAGCGACGAATACCAGGAATTGCGCACACCCAGCGACAGGTTGAAATGCTCGCCCTGGTGGTGCACCACGTGCACGGCCCACAGCAAGGGGATTTTATGGTGCAGCCGGTGCATCCAGTAAAAACACAGGTCCCAGGCAAAAAAAGCGAACACCCATTGCGCCACCACCGGCCACTGGTCGACGATGTGCAGGTTCACATGGCGCAGCAACAGGGCGAAGGCCGCCACTTCCACACCGCGGAACACCCACATCAATATATGCCCGGAATTGAGGTTGAAGATCACGTCCTTCCACGGCACGGGTGTCTTGCGCACCCATTTCAGGATCAGCAGTTCGGCCAGCACAAAGGCCAGCATGATCAAAAACGACAGGGCAAAAGGATTCATCATGGTGCGGTTTTTATGGAAACGGCGCGGCGGGCAGCCAAGGATACCTGTATTTTGGCCAGCATGCCGCCAGCGATGCCAACAAACAGGCCGGCGGCCAGGTCGATGCTCACGTGCCGGCGCAGCGCGATGATGGCGTAGCAGATGGCCAGGCCCAGCACCACGGCCAGCGCGGAGCGCACCATGTGGCGCCTGTCGCACAAGGCCCACACGCACAGCAAGGTCAGGGCGCCGTGCAGCGAAGGCAGGCAGTTTTGCGTGGAGTCCGCCGCCTGCAGCATGCGCAGCGCCTGCGTGCTCCAGGCGCTGCCCTCACCCACAGGCGGATACGCGAGGGTGGTCGGATACAGCAGGAAGACCACGCCGCAGGCCAGGGCGGAGAGCGCCATGGCGCGCGCCAGCCAGCGCACCCTCGCCGCTTCGGCCGCCAGGTAGGCGTACGGGATCAGGATAAAGAAGGACAGGTACAGCCAGATGGCGGAGTCGCTGTAGGCAATAGCGCGGTCGATGCCCGTCTCGGGCAGCAGCACTCCCTGCCCTTGCAGCAGGTCGCTGGAAAAATACACGAGGCCGACGCTGCCCCAGCCGGCCAGCAAATGCAGCAGGCGGCGGCGTACAGTCATGGAAGAAGGGTTCATGCGGTCGCAAGGCGCCGGATGCGGCGCCGTTTCATGGTGGGGTCAAAGGGAGGCAGTTCGCCGCTCGTCGTCCAGGCCAGGCCATCGGCGGCCACGCCCAGGCCGCGCAGCACCGTTGCCAGGTGATCGCGCAGGGCGGCCAGGCCGGCGTCGTCCAGGGCCGCGTGCAGCTGCAAGGACGCGTCGCCCGATTGCAGCAGGCGGTAGTCGGCGTCCGGCGGCAAGGCTTGCGCGAACGCGCGCGTCAGCACGTCGGCAAACACGGCGACGGGGGCGCCGCCGTTCGCCGACAACATGGATGGTAGGGATGGCAAGAACAGCATGTCGTCGCAGCGCCCTTCGATGCCATCGATGGCGCGCGTGGCGCGGCCGCACGGGCATGGCGTGGCGCGCGCGATCAGGATGTCGTCCAGGCGGTAGCGCACGATGGGCTGCGTGATGCGCGTAAAGTCGGTAATCACGGGCACGAAGCGACGCTGTTCCCCATCGAGCCACTGCGGCTCGATGTGCACATATTCCTCGTTCAGGTGCAGCACACCGTGTTCGCAGCTGCTGGCGAGGAAACCCTCGGTGGCCTGGTAGATTTCATGCACGGCACCAAACGCCTGCACGATCAGCGCGCGGTCCTGGGCTTCCAGCACTTCGGCCACCGAGATGACTTTTTTCGGCGCCAGCGCCAGGCTGCCATCGATGACGCGCAAGGCCAGCTGGCGCAGCACCTGCGCCGGCGCGACGATGACGGAGGGCCGATATTGCGCCAGCTGCGCGCACAGGCTGTCGAACGGTTCGAACAGGTCGTAGAAGGCAAAGGTCAGCCACGGCGAGCGCACGGCCGTGTACAGATTGCTGTTCGCGCGCAGGAACAGCGCGACCCGTTCGCCGGAAAACAGGCCGTCGGGCAGCGCCTTGGCCAGCATCACGCCCGCCCATTGCGCCTTTTCGCGGGGGCTGACGGTAAACACGGCGCGCTGCGACGAGGTGCCCGACGACAGGCCCACCGTGATGTCACCGACGGCGGGCGTGAAGTCGCGGCTATGCTCGGCCGCCATGGCCGCATCCATCGCCTGCGCCAAAGTCACCCCCTCGGTATTCATGGTATCGAAATGTTCGAGCATCAGCGCCTTGTTCATGGTTGGCCACTGCGCCAGGGGCAAGCTGCGGTACGGCGCAAAGTAACTGCTGCGCGCACACAAGGTATCGATGAAACGGGCCAGTTGCCGCTGCTGGTAGGCGTCCAGCTGCGCGCGGTCCGCAAAACGCAGGCGGCGCGTGCGCCAGTACGCCAATAACAGCCAGAAAATACGCTTCACGGGCGGCCCGCTACGGTAATATAGTCGACCGTGTCTTCATGCGTGATACGGATCTGCGCATTGCCCGACTGGTGCAACTGGTGCAGCCGGTTCAAGGTGGCGTAGTACGGCGCGCGCTTGTGCTGGATGATGAACGACAGTTCCGATGGCCCGCGCAGCTGCTGAAAACTTTCCGGCACCCAGGCCGCGTCCGACGCCAGCAAGGTCCAGCCGCCCTCCTGCAACACGAAGGCGCCGAGATGGCCGATGGCGTGGCCGGGCAAGTCGACGATATAGATCTCGCCCGTGCCGCTGACGTCGCGCCCGTGCGTAAACGGCAGCAGGGCGGCCGGCAAGGCCGTCTCGGGCACGCTTTCGACAAAACTCAATCGATCCGACATATCGTTCGGCAGCAGCTCGGGCACGAAGGCCTGGCGCACGGCGGCCACGCCGGACAGGCTGCGCACGGCATCCCAGCCCGTTTGCGACGCCATCAGCCGCGCGCCGGGAAAGTCGCGCAGGCCGGCGATATGGTCGGCGTGGAAGTGCGACAGCAGCAAGGTGTGGATATCGCCCGGCGATACGCCATGCGCGCGCAACTGGCCCTGCAGGGATTCTTTCTCGTCAAACGAAATCGGCGTCACCCACGCATACATGCGGTACACGCCTTTCGACGTGGCGGCGCGAAAGTGCTCGGCGTAACCGGTGTCCCACAGGTACAGGCCCGCGCGCGTCTCGATCAGGTAGGCGCGCGAGGGAAAGCAGCGGCTGGCCAGCCCGCTGCCTTTCAAGACCATGCAGGAGGGATGCGTGCAGTGGCCGACGCGAAACGCGGTGATGCTAGCCATTGCGCTCCTTGCCCACCTTGTGCGCCGCCGCTTCCTGGCGCATCCACTGCGCCGTCAGGGCGATGCCTTCCTGCAGGCTGACGATGGGACGGTAGCCGAGCACCTTGCGCGCCTTGGCGTTATCGAGCGTCATGTCGAAACTGAGCGCGCCGATGCTGTAGGGCGTGAGGGAAGGCTCACGGCGCGTGAAGCGCGAGGCGAACTGCATCAGGCGGGCAAGCAGCGCCAGCACGCGATACGGCACGCTGACGATCTCGAACGGCTGCTGCAGATGCTCGCAGAACAGCGTGCGCAAGATGTCGCACAGGCGCGCCGGTTCGCCATTCGTGATGTTGAAGGCAGCGCCGGAAACGATGGTCTTGTGTACGGTGGCCAGCCACATCGCATGCACGACATTGTCGACATAAGTGATGTCGATGGTGGCCGCCCCGCCGTTGGGCAGTGGCAGCTTGCCGCCGCGCTGTTCCAGCACGCGCGCCAGGCGCGGGATCAGCACCTGGTCGTGCGGGCCGAAGATGGCGCGCGGGCGCAGGATCACGCAGGTCATGCCGCGGTGGCGGTCGACGGACTCCTGCACCAGCTTTTCCGCCATGGCCTTGCTGCGCGCATACGCGTTGACGAAGGCATCGGGGCGGAAGGTTTCCGGCACGTCGTAGCGGTTGTGGTAATCGAAATAGATGGCCGGAGTGGAGATGTGCACGAAGCGCGCCACGTGCAGGCTGGCGGCCGCGCGCAGCAGCTGGGCAGTGGCCGTGACGTTGGCGGCGATGAAGTCGCGCTCGGGGCCCCAGGGCGACGACAGCGCGGCGCAGTGCCAGACGGTGTCCATGCCGCGCACCAGCTCGTCGACCTGGCGCGGCGATGCTTGCGCCAGATCAAGCGCGACGAATTGCGCACCCATGCGTTCAAGTTCGCGGCCGACAGCAGCGTTGCGGCCCGTGGCGCGCACTTCCACGCCCTGCGCCAGCAGGGTGCGCACGGCATTGCGCCCCAGCCCGCCCGTCGCTCCCGTGACCAGTATCCGCCTCATCACACCACCTTCACAGGTCAAGAATCATGCCGCCGATGGTCAGGCCTGCGGCCGTGCCCATCATCAGCAAACGCTGGCCTGCCACGGCCCGCCCCGTCATCACCGCCTCGTGCAGGGCGGTAGGCAAGGACGCGGCCACCTGGTTGCCATGCGTTTCAAAGATCTTGATGATTTTAGCATCGGGAACGTCAAGGATGCGCGCCGCATGCGCGAGCCCCAATGGGCTGGCCTGGTGCGGCACGACCACGTCGACTTTTTCCAGTCCCGCGCCCGATTCCTGCATTAGTTCCGTGAGGAAATCCGGCATCACCTTGACGGCCAGGCGGAACACGGCCTTGCCATCCATGCGGAACAGATAGTCGCCCGGTTCGCAGCCATTGCGCGGGTTGCGCTCGGTACCGCCGCCGCGAATTTCGCAGTAGCGCCGCCCTTCCGGATACGTACCCATCTTGTAAGCGCGGATGCCGGCGCTGCCATCGCCCCGCTCGACGATGACGGCGGCGGCGCCGTCGCCAAAGATCATCGACGCTTCTGGCTCGCTCCAGTCGACGCCGCGCGAGGCGAGGTCGGACGAAACGATGGCGATGCGCCGGTAGGCGCCGCCGGCCAGCATGGACGCGGCCACGCGGAAGGCCGCCATGAAACTGAGGCAGCTGGCGTTGACGTCGAAGCTTTGCGTGCCTGGCGGCAAGCCTGCATGTTCGGCAACGAAGCAGGCCGTGTTCGGCAAGGCTTGCTCGGGCACGCCGCAGGCGCAGATCAAAAGATCGATGTCGGCCGGACGCAGGCTGGCGTTCTTCAGCGCGTCGAGCAAGGCGGCGGCGCCCAGCTGGCTTTGCGATTCATCGGGCGCAGCGACAAAGCGCGACAGCACGCCGCTCTTGCGCAGGGTGTAGCCGGCCGGATGGCCCAGTTTCAGGTCCAGGCTTGCGGAAGTCACGCTATGCGACGGCACGGCTTTGCCCGTCGCGATCAGGCGAACTGGAATCATGTTGGCCTTAAAAAAGTAAAGTAAATACGGTTTATGAATTAATCGCGTGCCAGCGGCGGCAATGCAACACCGCAGTTCTTGCAGAAATTGGCATCGTCATCGAGCCCTTCTTTCAGGCACGTGGGGCAGGTACGCGTGGTGACCAGCTTGGAACTGCGCTGTACCGTCATTTCGGCGCTGATAATGCCGGTAGGCACTGCCAGGATGCCCCAGCCGAGCAGCATCATCAGCGAAGCGATGGTGCGCCCGATGTCGGTGCGCGGCGTGATATCGCCGAAACCGACCGTGGTCATGGTGCTGATGGCCCAGTATATCGACGTGGGGATACTGCTGTAACCGTTATCCGGCCCTTCCACGACATACATCACAGTACCCAGCAGAAAGACCACCATCATGACGAAAGACAAGAAAATGAGGATCTTGCGCCGGCTGGCCAGCAAGGCCCGCCCCAGCACCGTGTATTCATGCACATAGGACGTGAGCTTGAGGATACGGAACATGCGCAGCAGGCGCAAAATGCGCACGTCGATCAGCACGTGCGCGCCTGGCAGCAGCAAGCCGATGTAGGTCGGCACGATGGCCAGCAAGTCGATAATGCCGAAAAAACTCTTGGCGTAGCGCACCGGATGCTTCAGGCACGCCAGGCGGGCAAAATATTCGATGGTAAATAAAATAGTAAAAAACCATTCCAGCGCCGTCAGCCAGGTGCCATAGCGCTCGGCCACGGAGGCGACACTGCTGAGCACGACCACCGTCACGCTGATCAGGATGGCGGCGATCAGCAGCAAATCGAAGGCGCGGCCCGTGCGCGTTTCCGCCTCGAAAATGACGGTGTACACCTGCTCGCGCCAGCCCCGCTCGGGCTTGCCATATTTTTGCTGCGTTTCCTGGGCCGCCAGCTGCTGCGGCGTCAAGGGCGCCGCTCCGCTCTTCGTCGCGGCTTTCATGTGATTAGTGTGCTCATATACTATTATTGTATAGATAATTTACAAAGCACGACGACACGCACGCTTGCACTACGACAGCTTTTTCGCCAGCAACACGGCATTGCGCCGGTCGCGCTCCGCTTGCACGATGTCCGTCGTGCGCGCTTCCGAGAGGCCCACCGTATGCAGCACGGTGGCCGTCAGTTGCAGCGCCGATTCCAGCGCCTCGGGCACGACCAGAGTGGCGCCCGCCTGTATCAGGGCCACGGCATGCGCCTCGTCGCGAGCCCGCGCATACACGGGCAGCTGCGGATATTCGCGGCGGATCGATTTCACGGCATG
The DNA here is from genome assembly GCF_051380845.1 of Janthinobacterium salmonicoloratum. NCBI lineage: Bacteria > Pseudomonadati > Pseudomonadota > Betaproteobacteria > Burkholderiales > Oxalobacteraceae > Janthinobacterium > Janthinobacterium salmonicoloratum. The sequence goes on from NZ_JBNYXV010000001.1 coordinate 2,190,298, forward strand.
CAGCACGGACGCCGCATGGTCCATGGTCAGCACCACGGCGGCAGCCCGGTCCGCATTCACCTTTTGCAATAATTCCGCGCGCGACGCATCGCCAAAATACACGGGGAAACCGCGCGGATGCAGGGTCGTCACCAGCCGCGCATCATTTTCAATCGCCACATACGCGATATCCTGCTCCGTCAGCACCTTGGCCAGCAACTGCCCCACCCGGCCGAAACCGGCGATGATGACGGTGCTGCCCTGCGGCGGCAGCGCGCCATGCGCCAGGTCGGCCAGTTGATGGTGGTGGCGCTTTTCCCACCAGTTGCCGAAAGCGCGCGCCGCCTTCGCCAGCGCCGGCGTGGCGAACAGGCTCAGGCCCACCACCAGCATGACGAACTGCGCCACCGGCGGGCCGATCAGCTTGGTACCGAGTGCATACGCGACGACGATGAAGGCGAACTCGCCGCCCTGCCCCAGCAGCACGCCCGTTTCCACGGCGCGCCCCCAGTGAAAGCCGCCGATGCGGAAAATCACGCTGATGACCAGGGTCTTCAGCGCAAACAGGCTCAGCACGGCCAAGGGAATCAAAACCGGCGACTTGAGGATTTCGCGCACGTCGATCTGCATGCCCACGGACATGAAGAACAGCCCCATCAGCAAACCCTTGAAGGGCTCGATCGTTACTTCCACTTCGTGGCGAAATTCCGTCTCCGCCAGCAGCAGGCCGGCCAGCAAGGCGCCCAGCGCCATCGACAGGCCCGCCAGGTACGTCAGGCCCGCGATGCCCAGGGTGCTGAGCAGGGTCAGGGCCATGAACACGTCCGGCTGGCGTTTCTTGACGAAAAACTGGAACAGCGGGCGGATGACCCTGCGTCCCAACAGATAGATCAGCAGGATGGCGCCCGCCGATTTCACGGCCGCAAAACTGAGCAGATACGCCAGGTCGTCGCTGCGCCCGCTGGCGAAGACATCGATCAGGATGAACAGCGGCACCACCATCAAATCCTGGAACATCAAGATGGAAAAGCCCGCCTGGCCAGCTGGCGTTTGCAGGGAGCGCTGATCGGTAAGCAGCTGCATCACCACGGCCGTGGACGATAGCGACAGCACCAGACCCAGCACGATGGACGCTTCCAGCGACAGGCCAAAGTAATACACGACACTGCCGATCAGACAGGCGCTGACTGCCACCTGCCCCACGCCCGCACCAAACACCCAGCGCCGCAGCGCCCACAGCCGTTCCGTCGACAGTTCCAGTCCGATCATGAACATCAAAAACATCACGCCCAGTTCGGCCAGGCCGCTGACTTGCTCGGCACGCACGAACGAAAAATACGTCAGCCACGTGAAGTCACCGGCCCACAGGCCGAAGCCGAAGGGGCCGAACAGGGCGCCGACAGCAAGGAAGCCGAGGACCTGATTGACCTTCAGGCGTTGCAATAGCGGAATAAAAATCCCGGCCAGGGCGAGAAACAGCAGGGTTTCTCGCAAATAAGGTAAGGCGTGTTGCTCTTCCAAGATAATCCTAACTTAATAACATCAATGCTGAATTGCTAGTGTCGCATGCGCGGCCATGGCGAAGTCAGTGCACACACAATATTTTTCCACAAAGCAATACTTACACTACTGGGTATCCGCTGGCGGCGGCGCCAGCATGTCCGCACGGGGGCGGCCCCAACCCGGCACGTAGGCGGGACACGGCCGGCTACGGAACTGTTGCAGTTCCACCGTCGTAAAGTTGGGCAACATGCCGGGATTGAAACGCACATCCGTCAGCTTGCCCGCATTCAAGCTGGGCATGCGGGCAAAGCGGAACCAGGCGTCGACATAGCAATTGTCCGACTGCAAGGCGCGCAAGGTCGCCAGGCTGCCCGCCACCTGGGCGGACACAGCAATGCCGGGCGCCAGCTGCTGCCCTTGCTTGCCCGTTTCGGCCAGCCCGGCCGGGCAGGCGGCGGGCGCCAGCGACCCGGGCAGCAGGCTCAGGGTGCCGCGCCGCAAGGTGTACACGTCCGTCTTGCTGTCGAGCGATACATAGATCCAGCACAGGGGATTGCTGGGAAACGCCGTCATCGCCACATCCCACACACGCGTGCCGGGGTCTAGGCGCTGCACGGCCGCCTCGATGCGGCTACGGCCGATGGCCGAGGCCATGCCCTGCGTGCCAATAAAAGTGGCAGCCAGCGCGAAGGCCAGCAGCAGCGGTCCGCGCCCCCGCTCGCCGGCACGCCCCTGCAGCACGGCCAGGATCACGCCCAGCCCCAGCAGAATCGCCAGCGAGGCGGGCGCCAGATAGGTTTTATGGGTGAAGAAGCACAGGGCCGCCGCCAAGGCCGCCAGCAGCACGCTTTTGACGATGCCGTAGTGCAAGGACATAATCACGGGCACGCCCAGCAAGACCCAGAACATGGGCTCGACAATGAAGACCATGTCGCCATACAGCCAGCGGCTGTTGAAGGGATAGAACGGGTGCAAGCCATAGGAATTGAGGAAATCCATGCCCATGTGCAAGCAGAATCCCAGCAGCAAACAAGCCGCCAGGCCCAGCCGGGCGGGCACGCTGCTTTTCAGCAGCCGGCGCGCGCCAGGCCACAGCAGCCACAGCAAAGCCAGCAACAGCAGCGCTTGCGGCAAGGCCAGCAGCAAGGTGTGCGTATGGCCACGGTGGTGCAACATGTAGCCGAACGGGCGCGGCAGCAAGCGGGTGAGTACCAGGTCCAGATCGGGCGCGTTGCTGGCAAACCAGGCGGTAAACAGAAACAGCGCGCGCCGGGTGCGCTGGGCAGGGGCTTGCGGCTCGGGCGGCAGGCTGCGGTGTACCAGTTCGCCGACCCCGAGGCCGATGACCGAATGCGTAATATTATCCATCGGGCAATTTTACAGGATGGCCGCCCCGGCGTGCTCTTGTGCTACAGCTTCTCCAGCTGCTCGCCGCGCATGCCCACCAGCAAGGCACGGCCATCGGGCAGCACGCGGAACTCGCCATAACGGGCCTTTTCCCAGCGCGCCGCCTCGCCTTCCTTGAAGAACCAGGCATCGCTGACCAGTACCCAGCGCCCATCCTTCGGCGTCAGTTCGAGCAGGAATTCCCCGGGCACCAAAGCTTCTTTGGTGTACGGGCGCTGCAGCTCGGCTACCCCGCGCGCATCGCGCGTGGCCACCACGAGGGGCCGGCCAGGCGCCCTGTCCACGCTGGCCAAAGTGGAGAGGACGCCCAGGTTGACGAAATTGAGGCGCATGTAATCACCCTGCATCAGCGAGCGGGGATCGACGGGTTCCAGCGCCACGTAGATCACTTCTCCTTTGGCGATCAGCTGCTCTTTTTGCCAGATGCCGCCGTTGGCGACCAGCAACACCAGCAGCAAGCCCCCCAGCACACCCAGGCGCGCGGCGCGGCGTTCGGTGGCCACGCCCGCCGGTTTGCTTTCCACCAGGTGCAGCACGGCGCCACGCATGGCCAGCCACGACAGGGCGCACAGCACGGCGCCGGCCACGGCCAGCAGCGCCGCCTTGCTGGCCAGCGGCCAGGCCAGCTGGTAATAAAAGCTGCCGAGTATCCACGCTGCCGCCAGCGCGGCCGCCACGGCCACGCGCGAGCGCCCGCTCGTCAAACAATACGCGAGGATCAGCAGCACGGGACCGAGCGCCGGCATGAACCACGCCAGCACGATCAGCACCAGCCCCACGCCGATGGCGGGCAACTGGCGCAACGCCGGCCAGCGCCATCCCGTCCAGGCGGCGGCTGCCGTGGCCAGCACGAGCGACACCCCATTCAACGCCTGCGCATACCAGGCCCCGGCCTGGTGCCGGGTCACTTCGCGCGCCACGTCGCCGGCAAAACCATTGCCCAGCGCGCCGCCCAGCATGAAGGTCATGCCGGACCAGAAGACCAGACCCAGCAAAATTGCCAAGACCCACCCCGTCGACAGCGATTCCAGGAAGGCGGCGATGGGCGCGCCACGGCCATCGTCGAAGGCCTGCTTCTGCAGCCAGTGGGCGCCCAGCCAGAGGGCCAGGGCCAGCATCCAGGCCAGATACAGTTCCGTGGGGTCGTTCTCGAAAATCCAGTCGCGCGTGCTGTCGACGATGCCCAGCCCCAGCAAGCCGCAGGCGACCAGTCCCAGCAGCACACGCAGCCAGTCGCGCGGCAAGGCGGCGGCCGCCAGCAGACACGTCAGGCACAGCAGCAGGGAAGCCGTCTGCGTGGAATAGTCGCGGAACAGGGCATAGCCGAGCAAGCCGCCGCCCACCAGCAGGCAGGGCACGGCCAGTTGCTCGACAAACAGCGGCACGCCGCGCGCGCGGATCAGCAGCACGGCCGCCACCAGCACGATGGCGGCCACGACATACGCGCCAGGACCGTGGCGCACGACGCTTTCCAGGCCCACGCCTAGCGCAATCATCAGGGGAATGGCGGCCAGCCAGGCGCCGAAGGCCGTCATCAGCACCAGCGGCCACGGCCGTACATCCTGCACCGGCCGGGTGGCATCGGGCGGCAACAGGCCGGTGCGCGTGGCGTCGTCGATCAGGGTGGCGAGCGCATCGGCTCGCTGACTATTCATATTATTCATGCTGCCTCCCGGCGCGTGCGCCACAGGATGCCTTGCACGGTCAGCGCCAGCAGCACGGCAGCCAGCAAGCCCAGCATAACCAGCTTGCCGACGCCATCGCCTCCTCCACGAAGCAGCACGCGCGCCAGGCCACCCACGAGCAAGATATTCAGGCCCAGCGCGACGGCGCTCAGTCCGAACACGTCAAAGTAGCGGCGCGTGGCCAGCAAAACGCCGGCGACGGCCAGCAAGCCCAATCCTGCCCAGTACGGCGATTCGATCTCGCCGCCGAACAAGGCACTGACGGCCGTGCCCGTGATGAGGATGGTGGCCAGCACCAGCCCCAGGCGCAAGGCCCAGCTGCCTGCGCCCGTCCAGCGCGCCAGCAGGGGCGAGACGAACGCACAGGCGATCAGCACGGCCAGCCAGCCGCTGACAAAAATGCTCAGATCGGCCGAATCGATGCGCCAGCTGTGCTGCGCATGCGCCTGCATCCACAAGGTGGCGGCCGTGGCCAGCACCAACATCCACGGCGTCCACAGCACATCGCTGCGCGCCACCAGACACAGGGGCAGCGCCAGCGCGGCCCACAGGGCGAACAGCTGCCACGGATCGGCGCCTGTCTGGTAGGTCTGGCCGAAATACGCGAACAGGCCGCCGATGGCCAGCAAGGCCAGCAACAGCAAGGGCACGCGCGCCTTGGGTACGGCGAAGGCGCCCACGCAGGTAGCGGCAAACACCCCTTGCAGCAGGGCAAAGCGGCCCATGCGGCCCAGGTCTTCCCAGTTGGCGGCGACCCAGCAGATCAAGCCCATGCCCAGCAGCGCGGCGCCCAGCACGGCCACGCCGCGCGGCAGCCAGTAGGCAAGGCGCGCCGGTTCGCGCTGGAAGCCGGCCACTTCCTGCAACTGCCGGGTTTGTTGGGCATCGAGCGCATAGTCCGAGGCGAGTTGGTACACGGCGAGGCGTAAATCCATCGTCTGCTTTCTGTTTGAATTGTCAGGAAATCGGGGAAGTAAGGTCAGCGTTCAATGCTCACGCCGCGCCAGAAGGCGACGTGGCCGGCAATTTGCTTGGCGGCATCCTTGGGCTGGGGGTAATACCAGGCCGCGTTGGCATTCGTCCGGCCATCGACGACGAGGTCGTAATAGCTGGCCGTGCCCTTCCACGGGCAGATGCTCGTGTGGCTGCTGGGACGCAGATACTCCTGCGTCACCTTTGACAAAGGAAAATATACATTGTTTTCAACGACTTGCACCTGCGCATCGGTGGCTTGCGCGATGACGGCGCCATTCCAGCTGGCTGTTGGCATTTGATTATCCTCCTTCTGCGCCGAGTGTAGCGCAAAAAGTCTGCCATGGCGCGCGCCGTTGGCGCCCCGCTTAAGCGCCGGCGATGATCTGGCGCAAGGCTTGCTCGAACACTTCGGGCGGCTGGCCGCCGGAAATCAGGTGACGCTCGTTGATGATGACTGCGGGCACCGAGTTGATGCCGTTCTGCTGGTAGAACTGCTCTTGCGCGCGCACCTCGTCCGCATAGGCATGCGATGCCAGCACCTCGGCCGCTTTGACGGTGTCCAGCCCTACCTTGCCAGCCACGGCCAGCAAGACCTCGTGCGAGGACGGATCCTGGCCCTGCGTAAAATAGGCATCGAACAGCGCCATTTTCAATGCCTTCTGGCGCCCTTCCAGCGCGGCCCAGTGCAGCAAACGGTGCGCATCGAAGGTGTTGTAGATGCGGCCACGCTTGTCCATGGCAAAGGTAAAGCCCAGCTGCTCGCCGCGCGCGCGGATCGCTTCGCGCGACTGCGCCATCTGTTCCGGGGTGGAACCGTATTTGCGGGCGATGTGTTCACCGATATCCTCGCCTTCGGGCGGCATATTGGCGTTCAGTTCGAAAGGCTGGAAGTGGATGTCGGCCTGGACGGTGTCTTGCAGCTTGTCCAGCGCCTGCTCCAGCGATTTCAGGCCGACCACGCACCAGGGACAGGAAACGTCGGAAACGAAATCGATACGGACGGGAGTGGGAGTGGTGGAAACAGTCATGGTGGGCAACCTTTGCGCGAGTCGGTGGCGGCCGCACCGCGCGGCGCCGCAAGCACAGCATATGCGTGCGGGCCGCGGGAAATCAAGCGCTTACTTCTTCTTGCCAGCGGCCTTGGCCGCGTCCTTCTTGCCGCCGATCCTGCTTTCCTTGCCAGAGAGCAAGTTAGCGATGTTCTGGCTGTGGCGGTAAGCCAGCAGCACGCTCATCACGATGACGGCCAGCAAGATCGGATCGACGCCGAACAGCAAGCCATAGTAAAACGGCGCGAACAGGGCGGCCACCAGGGCGGCCAGCGAGGAATAGCGGAAGGCATAGGCGATGATCAGCCAGGTAGCCAGGGTTGCCAGGCCCAGCCATGGATTAATGCCCAGCAACACACCAAGGGCCGTGGCCACGCCCTTGCCGCCGACGAAGCGGAAGAACACGGGCCACAAATGACCGAGGAAGACGGCGATGGCCACCAGGGCCACGGCCGTGTCGCCCACGCCCAGCGTGGTGGAAAAATGGTCGGCCAGGAATACGGCCAGCCAGCCCTTGGCGCCATCGCCCAGCAGGGTCATGATGGCCGCGCCCTTGTTGCCGCTGCGCAGCACGTTGGTGGCGCCCGGATTTTTCGAGCCATAGGTGCGCGGATCGGCAATGCCGTAGGCCTTGCTCATCACCACGGCAAACGATATCGAGCCGAGCAAGTAAGCGGCCACTGTCATTGCCACGGTTGTGATTACTGGATTCATTTCTTCCCTTTATTGTGTTTATTACACCAGCATCGAGGCTGGCGCAGCAGAATATACACCAGCGCCCCGCCTACGGACAGGGCGGGGCCTGGTTTTCTTAATCTGAAACTTAATCCTGCAAGGCGCACTGCACCGGCTTGGCTTGCAACAAATCAACCAGCACCTGCGGCGCCAGCGAGACGAGAAAACCGCGCCGCCCGCCATTGATATAGATGCGGTCGAGCGCCAGGATCGATTGCTCCACATACACGGGCATGGCCTTCTTCGTGCCGAAGGGCGAGGTGCCGCCGATCATGTAGCCGGAATGACGCTGCGCCACTTCGGGCTTGCACGGCTCGACGGCCTTGCAGCCGATGGCGCGCGCCAGATTTTTGGTCGACACCTTGCAATCGCCATGCATGAGCACGATCATCGGCTTGGCCGCTTCGTCCTGCATCACCAGGGTCTTGATCACCGCGTGTTCGGGCACGCTCAGTTCGCGCGCCGAGACGCTGGTGCCGCCGTGTTCCTCGTACGGATACGGGTGCTCTTCGAAGGAAACTTGATGCTTGCGCAGCAGCTGCGTCGCCTGGGTTTCGGAAATATGCTCTTTTTTAGCCATGCGTGATACGCTGATCGTTCAGTGAGGAGTGCTAATTATGCAGGAAGAAATTCGCTTTGCCACATTCAATGTCTGCAACCTGGCTCCCGCCGGAGCGAAATTGTATGACAACCTGGAACCGTTGAGCCTGGCGCAATACGAAGCCAAGGCCGAGTGGACGGCGCGGCAAATCGACCTGCTCGACGCCGACGTGATAGGTTTCCAGGAAATTTTCTCGCAAGCGGCCTTGCGCGACGTGCTGTCGCGCACGCGCCATTACCGCGAAGCCACCCTGGCCGGCTACGATGCGACGGATACTGGCGGACGCATGCTGCCCACGGTGGCGCTCGTGTCGCGCCTGCCGCTGGCCGGCGCTGGTGCCACCTGGGCAAATTTCCCGGCCGGCGTGACCGTATCCGCCGATGACAATGCCTGCCGCTTCGCCCGCGCGCCCCTGCATGTGCAGGTCATCTTGCCTGGCGGACAACTCACCGACGTCGTCGTCGTGCATTTGAAATCGCGCCGGCCCGACTACCGCCACGGCGACGGCAACGATGCCGCTGCCTATGCGCTAGCCAACCTGCGCTCGCTGCAGCGGCGCGGCGCGGAGGCCGTGGCCCTGCGCATGCTGGCAAGCGAACTGGGCCACAGCGGCCGTCCCCGCATCGTGCTGGGCGACTTCAACGATATCGCCAATGCCGTCACCACGTCCATCGTCATGGGGGCGGGCGCGCCGTGCGAACCAGGCATGGAAATGCGCGCGCGCCTGTACGACGCCAACGCCATCCAACTGCGCCAGGACGCCATGCGCCACGTGGGCTACACGAATATCCATGACAGCGCCTACATGACGATCGACCACATTCTCGTGTCCGAGCATTTCCACGCCGCCTCCCCGCACGCCATCGGCGTGATGCAGGAAGTAACTTATCTCAACGACCATTTGCTGCTGGGTCTACCGCACTCTTCCGACCATGGCCAGGTGCTGGCACGCATCAAGCTGCTGGGAAATATTGATTAATGCAACAACTAATGTAACAAGGTCGCCAGCGCACTGCCTTCGACTTGCGCGCTGGCATAGCGCCCCTGATATTGCTGGCAGCCCTGCGCCCGCAGATACGCCAGTTGCTGCGCCGTTTCCACCCCTTCGGCAATCACTCCCAGTTGCAGCTCACGCGCCATGGCGATGATGGCGGCGGCCACAGCCGTGTCGGACTCGCCTTCCGCCGCAGCGGGCAGGAACGAGGGATCGATTTTCAACTTGTCTACCGGATAATGGCGCAGATTGGCCAGCCGCGAATAGCCGGTGCCGAAGTCGTCGATGGCCAGCCTGGCGCCCAGCGCCCGCAGCTGCGCCAGCGCGCCCGCCAGGCGCGCGCCGCCCTTCATCAGCAAGGACTCCGTCACTTCCAGTTCCAGGCACGCGGCAGGCAAACCCGATACGCTCAAGGCTTCTTGCACACTATGCAATAAATTGTTGTGCAGGCATTGCGCCGGCGACAGATTCACGGACACGCGCCAGGCATGGCCCGCATCATGCCAGGCGCGCGCGCGCAGGCAGGCGTGGCGCAGCACCCAGTTGCCAATCGACACCATCAAGCCGCATTCCTCGGCCACGGCGATGAAGCGCTCGGGCGACAGCAGGCCCAGTTGCGGGTGGTGCCAGCGCAGCAGGGCTTCGGCACCGAGAATTTGCCCGCTAGCAACATCGAGCGCGGGCTGGAATTCCAGCACGAATTCATCGCGGCCCAGCGCGGCGCGCAAGCCTTGCTCCAGGCTGGCCCGCTCGACGATTTGCGCATTCATCTCGGCATTGAAAAACTGGAAATTGTTGCGCCCGCTTTCCTTGGCGTGGTACATGGCGATGTCGGCGTTGTGCACGAGGGTGTCGACGCTGTCGCCATCGCTGGGAAAGATGGCCACGCCGATCGAGGTCGACACGTGCAATTCGTATTCGCCCAACTGGTACACCTGCGTGACGGCATGCAGCAGGCTGGACGCCACATGGGCCACCTGGTCGATGCCGCCCACCTCGGCCAGGATGATGATGAACTCGTCGCCGCCATGGCGGCTCACCGTGTCGACGCCGCGCACGCAGCGCGCCAGGCGCCGCGCCACCTCCTTGAGCAGCAAGTCGCCCACGTGGTGGCCCATGCTGTCATTGATATACTTGAAATCGTCGAGGTCCAGGTACAAAATAGCCAGCATGCTCAACTTTCGCCGCGCGGCCGCCAGGGCCAGCGAAAGCCGGTCCAGCAGCAGCACCCGGTTCGGCAAGTCGGTAAGAAAATCGTGCTCTGCCAGGTGGCGCGTGTGCTCCTCGTTCTTCTTGCGCTCGCTGATATCGCTGAGGATGGCCAGGTAATTGCTCAATTGTCCCTGGCTGTCGCGGATGGCCGTCAGCGACAGCCAGGCCGGGTAGCGCCCGCCCCCTTTGCGCTGGCCCACGATATCGCCTTGCCAATAGCCGTTGGCATCGACCTCGTTCCACACCTGCTCGAAAAACGCCGGCGCGTCCGGCTCCATGCCGTGCGGGACGAAGGGTTTGCCCAGCATGTCGTCCGGGCTATAGCCGCTGATCTCGCTGTACGCGGGATTCACGCTGACGACGCGCTGCTGGGGGTCCATCACCACGATGGCGACACTTGCATGCTCGATGACCTGTACCGACAGGTACAAGGCTCGCTCGGCCAGTTTACGCGAGGAAATATCGCGTATCACGGCGTAACACAGACAGGTATGGTCGAGCGTGACGGAGGTGAGCAGCACTTCGCCCCAGAACAGCCGCCCCGCACACGTCTGATAGCGCCAGTCGTAGCGGCAATTACCGTCGGCGTGGGCCTGCGCCGCAAACTGCGTGCCGCGCAACGATGACAATTCGCCATCGTGCTGGCGTAAGGGCGAAAAGTCGCTGAGGCGGCGCCCCAGCAGCTGTGGCCGGTCTTCGCATTGAAACAGGGCAATGGCGGCCGGGTTGGCCTCGGCGATGTATTCGTCGCGCAGCAGCACGATGGCGTCGGCAGACTTTTCGTACAACTGACGAAAATTGTCGCCCATCCGCAACAAGGCGCCGTGCGCTGCGCCATCCTGACCGCTGGCCGTGATGTCGACATCGATGCACACCACTTGCCGCACGCGCCCGGACTGCATAACAGGGAACACGGTGGAACAGATGCAGCGCGGCGCGGCGCCATCGGCGTCCAGCTTCCACAACCGTGCGCTGCACGCCTTGCCGCTCGCCCACACGGCCGCCAGTTCGCCAGCAAGCTGCTCGGCCACGTTGGCGGCGCCTGGCAGCGCGGCGGCTACCCTGGCCCATGGCTGGCCCAGCGCCAGCTCGGCCGTCACGCCATACAGGCGCGCCGCACCAAAGCTCCAATAGCGCACGATGCCATCGCGGTCGATGCCGCGCACGGCCAGGCCCGGTGCCTGTTCGACGGCGGCAACAATGATGGTCAGCAAGTCCAGCGCCTTGCCGGCCGGCCCGGCCGGCGGTTCAGCAGCGGCCAGCAAACGGCCCGGCGACGGCGCGGCTCCGGTAATCCGATCAGACATCAGCCCCCCGTGACGCGGCCGCACGGCAACCGGCAGGCGAATGGCCTGTCCGGTGGCGCAACCATCCCGACCATTCTTGCGCGCCGGCGAATCGGCTTCTTGAGGATGCGCAAGCATCGTGACGTGCGCGGCGTCCATGCTGGCAGTTGTCTTTGGTCGCCGTTTTTTGCATTCCAGCCCCGATTTTGTGCAATCTGTCGCACGGCGATGGCGGCCGGACTTGAATCTTCCTAAAGTGGCAACATGCGCATCGCCGTGAACGGCCGCAGCGGCAGGCGTGTTGTCTGCGGCCGCCACGGTGATGCGCTACCCGAATTCCCCCCGGCCAGCGACAGGCCGGGTCCGCACCGAGACCTGGCGCCGAGCCCCTGCGCCGCTCCTGACTAAAAAACCTATGAAAAACGAGACCCTGCCCCCCGCTTCTCCCCTTGCCGCCACGCGCCGCCGGCGCTGGCGCACCCCCGTCCTGATCCTGGTCGTGCTGGGCCTGGCGGGCGGCGGCTGGACGGTGATGCAATCGAAGCAGCAAGCCGCCAAGGCTGCCGAACTGCAAGCGAATAAGAAGAAGGAGCAGGCAAAGACGCCCGTGCATGAGCTGGCGCAGGGCGACGTGGCCGCCATCGATGCGCGCGCGCTCAGCATCAGCCTGCCCCTGTCCGGCTCGCTGGCGCCCTTGACCCAGGCCACCATCAAGGCCAAGGTCTCCGGCGTGATCCAGGAAACGACCTTGCAGGAAGGCCAGCCAGTGGTCAATGGGCAAGTTCTCGTGCGCCTGGACGCAGCCGACCAGCGCGCCCGCCTGACGCAGCAGCAAGCCATGCTCGACGAAGCGCAGGCGCGCCTGTCGATGGCCAGCAAGAATGAAGCGAACAGCCAGGCACTGCTCAAGCAAAAATACATTTCGCAGACGGCTTACGACACGACGCAAAACTCGGTCGACCTGGCGCGCGCCAACGTCAAGTCCGCCGCCGCCATGCTCGACATCGCCCGCATCGCGCTGGCCGACACGGTGATCCGCGCACCGATGGCCGGCATCGTCAGCAAGCGCCACCTGCAGGCCGGCGAAAAAGTCTCGCCCGACATGCCCGTCTACACCATCGTCAACCTGGCGCAGCTGACCCTGGAAGCGCCCGTGCCCAGCGCGGACATCCCACGCATCAAGCTGGGCCAGGACGTGCACTTCAAGGTCGACGGCTTCGGCGCGCGCGACTTCGCCGGCAAGGTCGCGCGCATCAACCCCACCACCGAGAGCGGCTCGCGCGCCATGCTGGTCTACATCGCCGTCGACAATGGCGATGGCGCGCTGCGCGGCGGCATGTTCGCCAAGGGCAGCATCGTTACCGAGCGATCAATCGTGGCGCCGCTGGTGCCGTTGACGGCCGTGCGCAATGAAAAGCAGGGTCCCGTCGTGTATGCGCTGGTCAACAACAAGGTGGTCGCGCAACCCGTCACGCTGGGACTGCGCAACGAGGATGAAGGTTACGCCGAGGTCAAGTCCGGCCTGGTGCCGGGCACGAAAGTCATCATCGCCAGACTCGATGGCGTCAAACCGGGCCACAGCGTGACCTTCGCCGCGCCAGCCAGTGCGCCCGCCGCGCCGGCAGCCGTGCTGGCACGGAAGGATTAAATCATGTGGATGACCAAAGTCAGTATTCAAAACCCCGTCTTCGCCACCATGGTCATGGTGGCGCTGGTGGTGCTGGGCATCTTCTCCTATCGTGGCCTAGGCGTGGAAAGCATGCCCAGCGTGCAGTTTCCGTTCGCCGCCATTGAAGTGAACTACCCGGGTGCCTCGCCCGAAGCCGTGGAAAACGACATCACGCGCCCTATCGAGGACGCCGTCAACACCGTCAGCGGCATCAAGACCATCCGCGCCAACTCGTGGGAAGGACGCGCCGGCGTCTACCTGGAATTCGAGCTGTCGACCAACATGGACAAAGCCATGCAGGACTTGCGCGACAAGGTGGCCCTGGTGCGCCCGCGCTTCCCGAAAGAAGCCAAGGACCCGTTCATCGCCCGCGCCGAAGGCGACAACGAACGCCCCATCGCCACCATCGTACTGACGTCGACCGGGCATGACCTACGTTCGCTGTCGACCATGACAGAGCAAATCATCAGCAAGCGCTTTCAGGGCGTGGCCGGCGTGGGGCAAGTCAAGCTGCGCGGCCTGCGCGCGCGCCAGATCCTCATCAGCATGAAGCCGATCGAACTCAATGCCCAGGGCATCGGCGTCGATGAAGTCATCCGCGCCATCCAGGCCACGAACACCAATTTGCCGGCCGGCTCCATCAGCCATGGCGCTGCCGAACAATTGGTGCGCGTGGAAGGCAAGATCAAGGATGCGCGCGAATTCGGCAAGATCATCGTCGCGCGCCGCGCCATCGGCCCCGTCTACCTGGACCAGGTAGCCACCGTCGTCGACGGCGAACAGGAAGAACTGTCGATCTCGCGCATGAACGGCCAGCAAGCCGTGACCATGGAAATCACCAAGGTACAGGATGCCAACGTGGTGGAAGTGGGCACCGGCATCCTGAAAGTGGCGGCCGACCTGCAAAAGACCCTGCCGCCCGATATCAAGCTGCGCGTGCTGGACGACGAATCGGAACGCGTGCAAAGCCAGCTCAATAACGTCAAGCGCACCATCATCGAAGGCGCCGTGCTGACCATGGTGATCGTCTTCCTGTTCCTGCACTCGTGGCGCTCGACCATCATCACGGGCTTGACCCTGCCGATCTCCGTGCTGGCCAGCTTCATCGCCATGAAGGCGTTTGGCTTTACCCTGAACTTCCTGACCCTGATGGCGCTGTCCCTGTGCATCGGCCTGTTGATCGATGACGCCATCGTCGTGCGCGAAAACATCGTGCGCCACCTGGGCATGGGCAAGAACCACTACAAGGCGGCCAACGACGGCACCAATGAAATCGGCCTGGCCGTGATGGCCACCACGTTCGCCATCGTCGCCGTGTTCGTGCCGGTGGCCTTCATGGACGGCATCATCGGCCGCTTCTTCCTGCAGTTCGGCATCACCGTGGCGGTCGCCGTTCTCGTCTCCCTGTTCGTCAGCTTCACGCTCGACCCCATGTTGTCGTCCGTCTGGCGCGACCCCGTCAAGGGCCGCTTCAAGTACGCGCCGTGGCTGGGCCGCTTCATGGCCTGGATCGAGACAGGCATCGACCGCCTGCACGTCTGGTACGGCAAGGTACTGGAAGTGGCCCTGCGCTGGCGCAAGACGACGCTGGCCACGGCCGTCGCACTGTTCGCGGGCAGCCTGATGCTCGTGCCCATGATAGGCGGCGAGATGTTCCCGGAAACGGACCAGGGCTGGGTCAACCTGCGCTTCAAGACGCCCGTCGGTTCCAGCCTCGCCTACACGGATTCCAAGGTGCGCCAGATCGAAACGGCCCTGAAGGAATTTCCCGAAATCGACAGTCTCGTGGCCAATATCGGCACGCCGGATGGACGCAATGCGGCCGAGGTGAACCTGAAACTGACGGACCTCAAGACGCACAAGCGCCGCTCGCAGCAGGAACTGGAAAAGCTGATCCGCGAACGCCTGGCGCCGATTGCCGGCATCACCCTGTCGGTCGGCAACCGCCCCATCTTCATCGCCATCCTGGGCACGGATGAAGGCAAGCTCGATGAAGTGGCGCACCGCCTGATGGACAAGATGCGCACCATCAAGGGCCTGGCCGACATGGAATACAGCCAGGAAGGCGCCAATCCGTCGACCACCGTGAAGATCAACAACGAGCTGGCCAGCGACCTGGGCTTGTCGGTGCAGCAGATCGGCAATGCCCTGCGTCCGTTTGTCGCGGGCGACACGGTCAGTCACTGGCTGGCGTCCGACGGGCAAAACTACGACGTCAACGTGCAACTGCCGAAGTCGGGCCGTCAGAAAGTGGCCGACCTGGCCGACCTGTCGCTGGCGTCCAGCAAGCTCGATGCGAATGGCAAGCCGATCATGATTCCGCTGCGCCAGGTGGTCGAATTCGTGCCGTCGTCCAGCCCGCAGGTGCTGAAACGCCAGGCCTTGCAGCGCCGCGTCGCCATCTATGCGGGCGTGCAGGGCCGTCCTGCCGGCGACGTCGACGCCGACGTGCAGAAGGCCATCAAGTCCATCGACCTGCCGCCGGGCGTGCGCTTCGACGTGGCCGGCAATGCGCAGCAGATGGCTGAAACCATGGGCGGCGCGATGATGGCGCTGGGGATCGCCGTGATCTTCATCTACCTGGTGCTGGCGTCCCAGTTCGGCAGCTTTTTGCAGCCAATCGCCATCATGGTGTCCTTGCCGCTGTCGCTGATCGGCGTGCTGCTGGCCCTCTTGATCACGGGCAGTACCCTGAACATCTTCTCCGTGATCGGCTTCATCATGCTGATGGGCTTAGTCACCAAAAATGCGATTCTGCTGGTCGACTTCACCAACCAGCGCCAGCGCGAAGGACTGGGGCAATTCGAGGCGCTGATGGAAGCGGGGCAAGTACGTTTGCGCCCCATCCTGATGACGACCCTGGCGATGGTGTTCGGCATGCTGCCGATGGCCATCGGCATGGGCGACGGCGGTGAATCGCAGGCGCCGATGGGCCGCGCCGTCATCGGCGGCGTCATCACCTCGACCCTGTTGACTCTGGTGGTGGTGCCCGTCGCCTACACCTACCTCGACAGCCTGGGCAAGCGCGCCGCGCGCTTTTTCGGCGGCAGCGGCGGCGGCGAGCATGCCCACGCCGAATCCGGCGACGATGGCAAAGCGCACGCCCACTGATTTACCGGTCGCCTTCACCGTCCCCGCATTGGCGGGGACGACGCGGCGGCTTCCTGAAGAGAGCTTCAGTTGACCAAAGCAGCCCCACTGGCTAGACTGTCCCCGTTATCAATGATATGGAGTGACTCGTGGGTGCTTGTTCCAGTGACAGTAGTCGATTGACCATCGGCGATCGGCCTTAGGCAAGACGCGCGCATTCCGCCCGCCCTGCCCATGGCAAGGTGCGGTTTTACTAGCGGCGATGTCCATTCGCCGCCACTCCCTCCTCATCGTTCCACCGTTATCGTCTGCTGCCCCCTTTCGGGGCGAATTGTCTTCGCCCTTGCACTCGCCTGTTCCTCCCCAGCCGGGAGAAACTGATGGTGGTATTTGACTTTGCGCTGCGCGTTGCCGCGGCATTGACCCTGGGCGCCATGATAGGCGCCGAACGCCAGCTGCGCCAGCGCATGGCGGGCCTGCGCACGAACGCGCTGGTGTCCGTCGGCGCCTCGCTGTTCGTGATGGTTTCCGTGCTCGAAGGCGACAGCGCCGGCCATATGCGTATCGCCGCGCAAGTGGTGTCGGGCATCGGCTTTCTGGGCGCGGGCGTCATCATGCGCGAAGGCATGACGGTGCGCGGCTTGAACACGGCCGCCACCCTGTGGTGCTCGGCCGCCATCGGTATCCTGTGCGGCCTGGGGTTTGCCCTGGAAGCGGCCATCGGCACGGGGTTCGTGCTGGTCGCCAACCTGGTGCTGCGCCACCTGGCGCAGCGCATCAACGCCCACGGCAGCGACGCAGGCATCGAGACGGAAAGCATCTACCGCGTCACGGCCGTCTGCGAGGCGGAGCAGGAAATCCAGGTGCGCAAGCTGATGCTGCACTTGATCAGCGGCATGCCAGCCCTGATGCTGCAATCCCTGCACAGCGAGGATGCCGCGCACGCCGGGCGCATCGAAGTGCGGGCCGACCTGCTCACGCCCTTGTCCAGCCTGGGATTGCTGGAGCAGATCGTCAGCCAGGTCAGCCTGGATGGCAGCGTCTCGGCCGTGCGCTGGGCGCTGGTCAACAACGCGGAATTTGTCGCAGAGCGGGGAGTGTGATGATGAAAAAATTCTTCCATTGGTTTGCCAGACGCGGTCCTGTCGTGGCCACCTACCGCCTGACCGTCACCTGCCCTGCGGCGCAAGCGGACCACGTGGTGCGCCTGCTGCTGGCCGAACTCAAGGGCGCCGGCCTGGCGCCGTCGCAGATGCTGCGCAGCTGGGACGAGGCCCGGCAAGTGGTGCGCCTGATCGCCACGGTGCTGTGCCAGGCCGTGCAGCGCGCCGTGCTGGTGCGCTTCGTCAACCGTGCGGGCGCCTGGCCGCAAGTGCGGCAAGTGCGCTGGGAAGGCGTGGCGCCCTCAATCTGACGCGGGCAGGCGCAGGAGGAACAGTGCGCCGCCTTCCGGGCGATTCTGCGCCTCGATACTGCCGCCGTACGCATGCACGATGGCTTGTGACAGGGCCAGGCCCAGGCCGAAGCCGGGCGCCTCGCCCGCGCGCGCCTGGGCGCCCCGGTAAAAACGTTCAAACAGATGCGGCAAGTCTTCCACGCCGATGCCCGGTCCCGCGTCGGCAACGCCCACCAGCGCGTGCTCGCCCTCGCGCGCCACGTGCACGGTGATGCTGCTGCCGGACGGTGAAAACTTCACGGCGTTATCCAGCAGATTGGCCAGCACCAGGTCCACCGGGCCGGCCGCCACCCGCGCCTGCACGGGTGCGCCTGCATCGAAAACGATGCGGATGCCGCGCTGCGCTGCCGCCTTTTCCAGGCGCTGCGCGGCCGCCTGCACGAGCGGATTGAGTGCGATGGTTTCCACGGCATTGCGTTCCTGGCCCACGTCCAGGCGCGTGAGCATCAAGAGTTCTTCCACCAGGGTCGTCAGGCGCTGCACTTCATCGAGGCAGGACGCCAGCGCGTCGACATACTCGGGCGACTCGCGCGGGCGGCGCAGGGTGATTTCGATTTCCGTGCGCAGGCGCGACAGGGGCGACCGCAATTCGTGCGAGGCGTCGGCCGTGAAGCGGCGCTGCGCATCGTAGCCGTGCTCCAGGCGGTCCAGCATGGCGTTCAGGGTATCGACCAGGCGGCCGATTTCGTCCTGCGTGCCAGGATGCGGCAGGCGCTGGTGCAGGCTGGCTTCGCCGATCGAATGCGCCTGGCGCACCACGTCGTCGATGGCGCCCAGCACGCGGCGCGTGAGCATTTCGCCGGCCAGTCCCACGGCCGCCAGCAAGGCCAGCGCCATGGCGCCAAACAGCACGGTGGCCGCGGCCAGCACGTGATTGGTGTCGTCGAGCGAACCGGCCACCTGCACCGCCAGGCCTGCGCCGGATGAAGGCACGGGAATCGAGACCATGCGCAGCGGCTCTTCGCCAAACTTGGGCAGGGTTTCGAAGACGGTGTCGCCGGCCGCCAGGCGCGCCAGCAGGGCGGGAGGCGCCGGCAGCTGCGCCGCCTCCAGGTTGCGGCTGCGCGCCAGCACGCGGCCTTCGCTGTCGATGATCTGCACCAGGCGGTCGAGGCGCGTCAATGAGGGCGGCGCCAGGCCCGGCGCCACCTCGTGCACCTGCACGGGATGGCGCGGCGCGGCCGGCAGCATGGCCATTTCCGTCTCGGCCAGCGCCAGCAGGGCCGCATCGAGCTGGCCATGCACGGCGCGCGACAGGCCCCAGTAGCCGGCCAGCGCCGTGCAGGCGACGATGGCGAGGATGACGGCCAGGTGCACCAGCAGCAATCGCTTGCGAAAGCTAGCCACCATTGTTTTCCGCCAGGCGGAAACCGCGTCCGCGCACCGTATGGATCAATGGCGGCAGGCCCGGCGCATCCACTTTTCCCCGCAGGTTGCGCACGTGGACATCGATCAGATTGTCGATGCCGATCAGGTCCGCCTGCCATATCTGCTCGGCCAGACGCGCGCGGCTGACCACTTCGCCCGCCTGGCGCAGCAGGATCAATAAAATCGCATATTCCTTGGGTGTCAGCACCAGCGGCGTACCGGCCCGCGTCGCCTGGTGGCTGACGGGATCGAGCGTCAAATCGGCCAGCGCCAGCACCAGCGGACGGCTGATGTCGGAGCGGCGCAGCATGGCGCGGATGCGCGCCAGCAGCTCCTCGAATTCGAACGGTTTGGTCAGGTAATCGTCGGCGCCCGTGTTCAGGCCGGCCACCCTGTCAGCCGTGGCGTCGCGCGCCGTGAGCATCAGCACGGGCGTCTGGATGCCACGCGCGCGCAAGTCGCGGCAAAAATCGATGCCCTGCTTGCCCGGCAACATCCAGTCCAGCACGATCACGTCGTAGTCGACGGCGTAGCTTTCATCCTCGCCCTCTTCCGCGCTGTGCGCCACGTCAATGACAAAGCCTTCTTCCTGCAAGCCACGGGCCAGCAGGCGCGCCGCCTTGCGGTCGTCTTCCACCAGGAGGATTCTCATGCCAGCCTTTCGCGTCGCGCCCTGTTTTCCATGCTGGCATTTTACCGCGCTCCACCGCGCGCGCACCGAACCTGAAGAATGATTCAGGCATTCTTGGGCGCTTCTTCAGGACCACATTGCTATGCTTTCCCGGCGCTGTCATATCTCTGCCCGCGCCCCCTCTGACCGCCCGCCTGGGCACGGCATCCACGCATGCCCCCTCACCATCAATAACAAGGAAACCCGGGATGAACACGACCACCCGCAACGCCCTGGGCGCCAGCTGCGCCCTCGCTCTCGCTTGTTCGGCCCTGGCCGGCTGCGCCAAGCCGACGGCGGCAGCCATGCCCGCCGCTCAAACCATGCACCTGGACGACGGCAGCATCGCCGTCGACAAGATGTCGCCGCTGCGCCAGCGCCTGCAGATCGCCGCCGTGCAGGAACAGGAGATCGCCACGCAAACGGAGGCGCCGGGCAGCATCGTCGCCATGCCGGAAAAACTGGTGAAAATCACGCCGCCCCTGGCCGGGCGCATCACGCGCTTGCAGCGCGCCTTGGGCGACAGCGTCAAAGCGGGCGATCCGTTGTTCACCCTGGACTCGGCGGAATTGAGCGCCGCCTACGCGGACGACAGCAAGGCGAAGTCCGCCCTGCTGCAGGCGCGCCAGGAACTCGAGCGCCAGAAAACCCTGTTCGAGGCGGAGATCGCCGCGCGCAAAGAGTACGAATCGGCGCAGGCAGCTTTTGCGCAGGCCGGCAGCGACGCCCAGGCCAGCGCCGACAAGCTGGCCCAGTACGGCGCCGGTGCGCGCGGCACACGCGGCACCCGCCGCGACTATGTCCTGCGCTCGCCCATCGCCGGCACCGTGATCGCCATGGAAGGTGCCCAGGGCGGCTACTGGAACGATATCAACGCGCCCGTCATGACGGTGGCCGACCTGTCCACCGTGTGGCTGTCGGCCAACGTGGCCGAGAGGGACCTGGCGCAGGTGGCCGTGGGACAAAAGGCCAGCATCAAGGTCGACGCCTGGCCCGGCAAGGCTTTCGTGGGCAAGGTCGCGTATGTGGGCGCCGTGCTCGATCCCGAGACGCGCACGGTGAAGGTGCGCGTGGCCATCGACAACCGCACCGGCACCTTCAAGCCCGGCATGTTTGCCCACGCGGGATTCGCCGGCGCCAGCCGCCGCGCCCTCCTCGTGCCTGCGGCGGCCGTGCTGCAAAGCGGACCCTCGACGCGCGTGATGGTGGAGCGCAGCCCGCTGGTATTCACGCCGCGCACGGTGGAAGTGGGCGCCAGCCATGGCGACCAAGTGGAAATCGTCTCGGGCTTGCGCGTGGGCGAACGCATCGTCGTCAAGGAAGGAGTGCTGCTCAATGATTGACCGTTTCATCGCCACCTGCTGCCAGCGGCGCGGCATCGTCTGGCTGGTACTGCTGTTCGTCGCCGCCTACGGCGTCTACTGCTGGAAGCAGCTGCCCATCGAAGCCTATCCCGACATCGCCGACGTCACCTCGCAAATCGTCACGCAGGTGCCGGGCCTGGGCGCCGAGGAAATCGAGCAACAGATCACGATTCCGCTGGAACGCGCCCTGCTCGGCACGCCCGGCATGCATGTGCTGCGCACGCGCAGCCTGTTCGCGCTGTCGCTGATCACGGTCGTGTTCGAGGATGGCAGCGACGGCTACTTCACGCGCGAGCGCTTGCAGGAGCGCCTGGCCAGCGTGAACTTGCCGTACGACGCCAAGCCGGGGCTCGATCCCTATACCTCGCCGACGGGCGAAATCTACCGCTACACGCTGGAATCGAAAACGCGCTCCTTGCGCGAACTGTCCGAGCTGCAGTTCTGGACCGTGATACCGCGCCTGCAGCAAGTGCGCGGCGTAGCCGACGTCAGCAATTTCGGCGGCCTGACGACGCAGTTCATGCTGGAACTCGATCCCGCAAAACTCGACAGCTACGGTTTCTCGCTGGCACAGGTCAAGGACGCCATCAACGCCAACAACATCAGCGGTGGCGGCAGCGTCATCGACCGCGGCCAGCAATCGTACGTGGTGCGCGGCGTGGGCTTGCTGCACTCGCTTGACGACATGGGCAATGTCGTCGTCAGCAGCAAGGACGGCGTGCCCGTGCTGGTGAAGGACCTGGGCAAGCTCGCCTACGGCAATGTGGAGCGGCGCGGCATCCTGGGCAAGGATGACAACCCCGACACCATCGAAGGCATCACCCTGCTGCTGAAGGATTTCAATCCGTCCGAGGCGCTGGCCGGCATCCATGCGGCCGTCGATGACTTGAACGCCAATGTGCTGCCAAAGGATGTGAAAGTGGTGCCCTACCTGGACCGCAGCTCGCTGATCGACGCCACCCTGCACACGGTCAGTTATACCTTGGGCGAAGGCATGTTGCTGGTCGCCCTCGTGCTGCTGCTGTTCCTGGGCAGCCCGCGCGCGGCCGCCATCGTCGCGCTGACGATTCCGCTGGCCCTGCTGATCGCCTTCATCTTCATGCACCACTTTAAAATTCCCGCCAACCTGCTGTCGCTGGGGGCGATCGACTTCGGCATCCTCGTCGACGGTTCCGTGGTGGTGCTGGAAAACATGCTGCGCCGCCGCGAGCGCGAGCAGGAGCGGCCCCTCACACTGCAGGACGCCATCGAGGCGACCCTGCAGGTAACGCGCCCCATCATGTTCGGCATGGCCGTCATCATCGCCGCCTACCTGCCCCTGTTCGCCTTCCAGCGCATCGAATACAAGCTGTTTTCGCCGATGGCGTATGCGGTGGGCGCGGCGCTGGTGGGTGCACTGGTGGTGGCGCTGGTGCTGATCCCGGGCCTGGCCTGGCTCGCCTTGCGCAAGCCGCGTCGCGCCTTCCATAACCGCGCGCTGGAAAAGCTGGCGGCCGCGTACGGGCGCTTCCTCGAGCGCATGGTGGGCAAGAAGCGCTGGGTGGCCACCGTATGCGCCGCCTCGCTGGCGGGTCTGGCCCTGCTGGGCGGCAGCATCGGACGCGACTTCCTGCCCTATCTCGATGAAGGCTCGTTGTGGCTGCAGGTGCAGATGCCGCCCGGCATCACCCTGGACAAGGCGTCCGAGATGGCCAGTGAGCTGCGCCGCGCCGCGCTGGAATTCCCGGAAGTGTCGACCATCGTCACGCAGACGGGGCGCAATGACGACGGCACCGATTACTGGACACCATCGCACATCGAGGCCAGCGTGGGACTGCATCCGTACAAAAGCTGGAAGTCAGGCATGAGCAAGCAGCAGCTGATCGCGAAAATGAACGAGCGCTTCGCCCGCATGCCCGGCGTCACGGTGGCCTTCATGCAACCGATGATCGATGGCGTGCAGGATAAATTGTCGGGCGCGCACAGCGACCTGACGGTGAAAATCTTCGGCAACGACCTCGATGAAGTGCGCGCCATCGCCGGCAAGGTGGCAAATGCCCTGAAGACTGTTCATGGCGCCTCCGACGTGGCCGTGGACGTGGAGCCGCCGCTGCCCAACCTGAAGGTGGAGCTGGACCGCGCGAAAGCGGCCCGCTACGGCATCAACGCGGCCGACGTGGCCGACCTGATTGCCACCGGCATCGGCGGCGCGCCCATCGGCCAGGTCTACGTGGGCGAGAAAAGCTACGACATCGCCGTGCGATTCCCGCCCGCCACGCGTTCCAGCCCGGACGCCATCGCCAAGCTGATGCTCAACGCCGCCAACGGCGCGAGGATTCCGCTGGCGCAGGTAGCAAACATCAGCACCACCTCGGGCGAAAGCGTGATCGTGCGCGAAATGGGACGGCGCCACATCATCGTGCGCCTGAATGCCCGCGGGCGCGACCTGGCCGGCTTCCTGGCCGAAGCGCGCCCCCTGGTGGCGCAGGCCGTGGCCAACGAACACCAGCGCATCAGCGTCGAATGGGGCGGCCAGTTCGAAAACCTGCAGCGTGCGCAAAGCCGCTTGGCCCTGATCCTGCCGATGACCCTGGGCGCCATGTTCTTGCTGCTGTTTGGCCAGTTTCGCAATCTGCGCCAGCCCGCGCTGGTCTTGCTGGCCGTGCCGCTGGCCATGCTGGGCGGCTTGGCCGCGCTACACCTGCGCGGCATGACCTTGAATGTATCGAGCGCCGTCGGCTTCATCGCCCTGTTCGGCGTGGCCGTCTTGAACGCCGTGCTGATGCTGGCGCAGATCAACCGCTTGCGCGCCGACGAAGGCCGCAGTTTGCGCGACGCCGTGCTGGAGGGTGCGCGCGACCGCATGCGCCCCGTGCTGATGACTGCCACCGTGGCGGCCCTGGGTTTGACACCCGCCATGCTGGCGACAGGCCTGGGCAGCGACGTGCAGCGCCCGCTGGCCACCGTCGTGGTGGGCGGCCTGGTGACGGCGACGGCGCTGACCCTGCTGCTGTTGCCAGCCCTGTATTACCTGATCGAGGCGCACGTACACAAACGCCAGACCGATACCGAAGGAGTGAACCATGACACGTTTTAATCTGCTGCTGGCGGCTTGGCTGATCGCCCCCTGCGTCAGCGCCGCCCCGTTGAGCTTCGAGACCTACCTGTCCGCCGTGGAAAGCCACAGCCTGGAACTGCAGGCGCAGCAGGAAGGCATCACGTCGGCCAAGGCCGGCATCGGCATCGCCGGCCTGCGTCCCGATCCCGAATTCAGCCTGGGCGCCACACGCGAAACAGTAGCCACAGGAGGACACCGTCCCGTCACGTGGAACCCGGCCATCAGCATGGCCATCGAGACGGGCGGCAAGCGCGCCGCGCGCTTAAAGGCGGCGCACAGCAATGTCGCGCTGGCCGAAGAGACGGTGGCCGGCTTCAGGAGCGAACTGTATGGCACGGCCGCAGCCGCGTTCACGGAAGCGTGCCGCACACGCGAAGTCGCCGCGCGCAAGCAGCAGACCATGGCGGCCCTGTCGAAGGTGGTCGAGGCGAACGCCGTGCGGCGCAAGGCGGGCGACGTGGGCGGCATCGAGCTGCTGCAGTCGCGCGTGGAACGCGACCAGTTCCAGGCCGAACTGGCGCAGGCGCGCAGTGAGGCGGACAGCGCCATGCTGGCCCTGTCGCCGCCGCTGGGGCGCCAGTTCGATATCTTGTTTGCGGACGCGCAGCTGGCGTGCGACTTCGCCGCGTACGACAACAAGGATGCCAGCGTGCTGGTACCGCAGGCGCTCGACGCGCGCAGCGACGTGCGCATCGCCCGCGCCACCTTGGACAATCTGCGCGACGGCGCGGCCCTGGTGCGCGCCAACCGCGCCGTCGATCCCACCGTCACGCTGGGCCTGGCCGCCGCGCGCGGCTACCATGACGGCATTGATGGCAACGGCAATCCCGTCGACGGGTCGCCCCGCTCACGCGCATTGAGCCTGTCGCTGGCCATCCCCATTCCCCTGTCGCGGCGCGACAAGGGCGACATCGTGCAGGCGGAATCCGGCGTGACACAGGCCATGCTGGCCCTGCGCCAGGCGGAACTGACAGCGGAAACGCAAGTGCGCACGGCGCAGCGGCAGCTGCGTGCGGCACAGGACAGGCTGGCGCGCTACCGCGACGGCGTGCTGGTCGATGCGCAAAAGGTGGTCGATGGCATGCGTTTGTCTTACGTCAAAGGCAATGCGTCTCTGCTGGAATGGCTGGCGGCGCAGCGTTCGGCCGATGATGCTTACCAGGGCTATGTGCAGGCGCGCGCCGATGCCGCCATCGCCAGCACGCAGCTGCAACTGGCGATCGGCCAGCGGCCGCGCTTGTAGCGGGGGAAGGTAGAACGAGGAGTGACCGGCGCGGCGATGCCGCACCGGGCGTCAGGAACGGGGAATTACTGCGGCTGGGCGGGCGCGTCGCCTTCGGCGGCCGGATCTGCATCGACGTCGGCGTCGTCCGCTTCCGGCTCATCGCCTTCGCTGCCATCGGCCAGCTTGGGATTGTTCTTCGCTTCCAGCTTGCGCCTGGCTTTTTCCTCGGCTTTCTTCTTCTTTTCCAGCTCTTTTTGCCGTTTTTCGTATTGGAAATTTGTCTTGGCCATTTACTACCTCTTTAGTTTTTAGATGTTACAGATAAGCACATAAGGCACATTATGACGTAATTGAACCAAACACCAAATGTTTAGCCTCGCGGATGATGCTGCGCATGCAGCAGTTTCAGCCGTTCGCGGGCCACATGCGTGTAAATCTGCGTGGTGGAAATATCGGAGTGCCCCAGTAACAATTGCACAACACGCAAGTCCGCGCCATGGTTCAGCAAATGGGTGGCGAACGCGTGGCGCAGGGTATGTGGCGATAGCGGCGCCGTGATGCCGGCACTCAGCGCGTGTTTCTTGATGATGACCCAGAACATTTGCCGCGTCATGGCGCCGCCGCGCCGCGTGACGAACAGCGCATCGTCCATCTGGCCATCGAGGATGACGCCGCGCGCTTCCTTCAGGTAGCGCTCGATCCACAGCCGCGCCTGTTCGCCGAACGGCACCAGCCGCGTCTTGCTGCCCTTGCCCGTGATGCGCAGCACGCCATCGTTCAGGCTAAGTTCCACGGATTTCAAGTCCACCAGTTCCGACACGCGCAAGCCACTCGCGTACATAAGTTCCAGCATCGTGCGCTCGCGCAGGCCCAGCGGCGTGCTCACGTCGGGCGCCGCCAGCAGCGCTTCCACCTGCGCTTCGCTCAGGGTATGCACGAAGCGCGCGGGCTGCTTGGCCGAGACCATCTTCAGGCACGGGTCCGCTGCGATATGTTTTTGCCGCAGGGCCAACTGGTAAAAACGCTTGAGCACGGACAAGCGCCGGTTCGACGACGTGGCCTTGCTCTCGTCGTGACGGGCGGCGAAATATGCTTCGATGTCGGCCGTGGAGACCTCGTACAGGCCCTCGCGTCCGGGCCGCGCCACTTCCAGCCAGCGCGCAAACAAGCGCATGTCGCGCCGGTAGGCGTCCAGCGAGTTTTTCGACAGGCCGTCTTCCAGCCACAGGCTGTCGCAGAATTCATCGATCAAGGTGGCGTTGTCCGGCGCCAGCAGGCTGTTCATCATCGTTTTGACCACCCTATACCCGCCACGCCTTCATGCGCCAGCAGCCAGCGCTTCACGCCCAAGTGGAATCCCGTGGCGTCGTCGTGATGGGCAAAGCCACCCAGGCCACCAGCGGCCGTGACCCGGTGGCAGGGTATGACCACGGGAAACCAGTTGGCGCCGCAGGCCTGGCCCACGGCACGCGGTGCCGAGCCGATCAGGCGCGCCACGTCACCATACGTGCGCACCTGGCCGCGCGGAATGCCGGCAATCGCTGTCCATACGCTTTGCTGGTAGGCGCTGCCCGAGGCGGCCAGCGGCAGGTCAAAGACATAATCGGGATCGAGGAAATAGCGCGCCAGTTGCTGGCAGGCCCGCTCGGAGACGGCATCCTGCGGCGCCTTCTCGTCGAAGTGCGGCGGCAGGTAGACCAGTTCGCATAACTGGCCATCCTGCACGCGCACGCCCATGGCGCCGAAAGGCGCGGCCACGATGGCGCTGAACAGTTCACTGCCCTGTTGTTTTTTCATCTGCTGATCATTATTCAAGTGTGGCATATATGCAACCTGCTGGCGCCGCAAACAGCGCCACGGGAATTATGCACCGACTTTGGGCGTGTCGGCGGACGTTTCCCCCGCACGAAAAAAAAGCGCACCAGTCGGTGCGCTTCAAATATTGCTTCACGTTCCCGGTCGTTTGGGTCCGCCGGTGCCGGCTTGTGGCCGCAGACAGCTATGACTCAACAACTTCTGTGAAACGTGTGTCTCCTCAATATATCCCCGGTATCAATACCGTTTTTATAGACCACTCCCCCACTAACCGTGTTACCAATTCTGTATTTCAGCCTTGCTACCTGGGCGTATAAACATATACGTGTTTCCCCTTAAGGCTGCCCATCATAGCGCATTTATTCGGCCGGATCGACTTTTTTTGCACCATGACGGGGACAGATGCTTTAGCTTTAAATTAAATACCCAGACACGCCAGCACTTGTGATATGCCATCTGCGGCGGAACTGCCAGCAACTACTTTGCACTTTCCCGGTTGATGGCGGAAATCCACTCTCGGCCAATGCGGCTTTCCATGGTTTTCTGCACCGGAGCCAGGGCGCGACGCCACTCCGCCTGCTCCTGCAACGTCAAGGTGTATATCTGCGTCTTGCCGCTCTTGCGGATCGCCTCCAGGGCCTTGTCGTTGTCGCTCTGCGCAATCGCCTTTTCAAAGGTGGTCGCTTCCTTCATGGCCTTTTCCAGCTGACTGCGTATATCGGATGGCAAGCCATCCCAGAACTTCTTGTTGACGATGACGGCGTAACCCAGGTAGCCATGGTTGGAAACGGTCAGGTGCTTTTGTACTTCATGCATCTTTTGCGTGTACATGTTCGACGGCGGGTTTTCCGTACCGTCGACCACGCCCGTTTGCAAGGCGCGGTAGGCTTCCGAAAACGCCAGCGCCTGGGGGTTGGCGCCCAGTGCGCGCATCTGCGCATCAAGCACGTTCGACGACTGGATGCGCATCTTCAGGCCCTTGAAGTCGGCTGGATGGTGCAGCGGCCGGTTGGCGGACATCACCTTGAAACCGTTATCCCAGTAGGCCAGGCCCGTGATGCCCTTCGGCTCAAGCTTTTTCAGCAAGCCCTTGCCGACTTCGCCTTCGGTGACGTTATACAGTGCCGTCTTGGTGGGGAAGATATAGGGCAGGTCGAAAACCTCGAACTCTTTCACGCCCAGCGGGCCGAACTTAGCCAGCGAGGGCGCCAGCATTTGCACGGCGCCCAGTTGCAGGGCTTCAAGTTCTTCCTTGTCCTTGTACAACTGGCTGTTCGGGTAAAGTTCCACCCGGACCTTGCCGTGCGTGGCCTTCTCGGCCAGCAGTTTGAAACGCTCTGCCGCCTGGCCTTTCGGCGTCTCGGGCGCGACCACGTGGCTGAATTTGATGACGATGGGCGCCTGTGCCTGGACGGGAACGCCAAAGCCAGCGCCGATCGCCACGCAGAGCATGGCCAGCATAGATTTCATTTGCATTGCGGTCTCCGTGGCGATATCAGATGCCTTATTATTGATCTGCGCCGATAATGTGCGAAAGAAATCAACGAAACTATTGTGGTTAACCACAATAGTTTCGGCCTAAGAACGCGCTACCCTGCGAGCCATGAAAATACCACCCACCTTCGCGCGCCGCCTGCAGTTTACCAGTCCCGTGCGTTGGCTGCTGCCGGTGATCCTGCTGCTGCTGTTCCTCGCCATCCTGTTCTGGCTGCCATGGCAGGCACGCCAGATGGAAAGCAATGAGCGCCAGGAGCAGCTGATCGCCGATACGCTGTGGGTCGAGCAGACGATCCGCTTCCAACTGGCGCGCAATGAAGAAAGCCTGTACAACCTGGGCGCAGACACCGCCAGCGGCGTCGTGCCGCCTGCGCGGGTGCGCGAGCGGCTGCAGCAAATGCTCAGGAATGGCCGCGAGCTGCAGCGCGTGGTCTGGCTCAATGCCGCTGGCAAGGTACTGGCGTCGAGCGACAGCACCTTGCCACAAGAAGCCAGCACGATACTCTCGCCTGCTTCGCTGACAACGGGCGACAATGCCCGCCGGCTGCACCGTGGCCAGTATGCCCAGCCTGCGCGGCACAGCGGCTTTCCCGACGCGCCGCCGGGCGCCATGCTGATGGATTACCACCAGCCCCTGTTCGATGGCCAGCGCTATGTAGGCAGTCTGGTGGCCACCTATCAGATCAGCAGCCTGCTCGATGAAATGGTGCCGTGGTGGTTCGCCCAGGATAACCAGATTTCGCTGATCGACCGTGACGACAAGGTACTGGTACAGCGCGCCGCCGCCGGTCCCGGCCACGGCGTGTACACGCACAAGCGCGCGCTCGACGTGCCAGGCGCGAACATCACCCTGTTTACCGACAGCGTGAAAAGCCAGCCCAAGCTGCTGCCCAATTTGCTGGTCGGCTCCGTCATCGCCCTGTCGCTGGGTTTGCTGTGGAGCTTGCTGGCCCTGTGGCGGCATATTTCGCGCCGCCTGGTGGCCGAAGGCGCGCTGCGCCAGCAGATGCTGTTTCGCACGGCGATGGAAAACTCGCTGGTGACGGGCATGCGCGCGCGCGACCTGGAAGGGCGCGTCACCTATGTCAATCCCGCGTTTTGCCAGATCGTCGGCTATCCGCCCGAGGAAATCCTGGGGCGTTTGCCGCCCATGCCCTACTGGGTGCCCGAGGCGCTGGAGGAATACCAGCAGCGCTTCGTCAAGGCCCTGGCCGGCAATCCCACGCCGCAGTTCGAAACCTATTTCCAGCGCCCCGACGGCACGCGCGTGGCGGTGCTGATCTTCGAAGCGCCGCTGGTGGACAAGAACGGCCAGCAGACAGGCTGGATGGGTTCCGTGCTCGATATCTCGGACCGCAAGCGGGTCGAGGAACTGAATCGCCAGCAGCAGGAAAAACTGCAAACGAGTTCGCGCCTGGCCACCATGGGCGAGCTGGCGTCGATGCTGGCACATGAGCTGAACCAGCCGCTGGCGGCCATTTCCAGCTACACCACGGGGGCGCTGAACCTGATCCGCCGCGCCATCGAGCATGACGCCCCCGTCGATCCGGGCACCCTGAAACCGGCGCTGGAACAGGCCAGCGCGCAGGCCCAGCGGGCCGGCCAGATTATCCGCAGCGTGCACGATTTCGTGCGCAAGAGCGAGCCGCAGCGCCAGGATATCGCCATCCGCACCCTGATCGACGGCATCCGCGCGCTGATCGACCTGCAGGCGCGCAAATACTATGTCACCATCCAGGAAGAGCTGCCGCCGGACCTGCCGCTGCTGCGCGCCGACCCCGTGATGATCGAACAGGTGCTGCTGAACCTGACGCGCAACGCCATCGAGGCGATGCAGGATGCGGCGCCGGGACGGCGTATCATGCGCCTGCGGGCCAGTCACGACGCGCAGCAAGGCATGGTGACGGTGGACGTGATCGATCATGGCCATGGCATCCCGCAGGACGTGGCCGAGCGGCTGTTTTCGCCATTTTTCTCGACCAAGTCCGAAGGCATGGGCATGGGCCTGAACATCTGCCGCACCGCCATCGAATTTCACGGCGGCGCGCTGACCTTTAACGCCAACCCCGCTGGCGGTACTATCTTTACATTCAGTGTGCCGGCCGCGCCGCGCGCGCCGCACTAACCAATAACGAATAACGACGAGCCGGAGACCCCATGCTACACATCATCGACGACGAAGAGGTCGTACGCGATTCCCTGTCCTGGCTGGCCGCCTCGCGCGGCATCGAGGCGCGCAACTACGCCAGCGCCCAGCAATTCCTCGATAGCCTCGACGGCAGCTTCGACGCCGCCGGCGACTGTGTGCTGCTCGACGTGCGCATGCCCGACATGAACGGCATCGCCCTGTTCGACCAGCTGGTCAAGCGCGACCTGACGGCGCGCCTGCCCGTGATTTTCCTCACCGGCCACGGCGACGTTCCGATGGCCGTCGACAGCCTGAAACGGGGCGCCTTCGATTTCTTTGAAAAGCCGTTCAACGACAACGACCTGATGGACCGCGTGCAGCAGGGCCTGGCCAACTCGCGCCAGGCGGGCGAGCTGGCCGCCGTGCACGCGCGCCTGGCCACCCTGTCGACGCGCGAACGCGAAGTGCTGGACCTGATTTTGGCGGGCAAGATGAACAAGGTGGTGGCCGACAAGCTGGGTATCAGCATGCGCACCGTGGAAGTCCACCGCGCGCATATCTTCGACAAGATGCAGGTCAAGACGGCGGTGGAGCTGGCGGGGTTGTTGAAGTAAGGAGTGTCCTGTACGCTTAACGCGTCAGCATGACAGTCGAGACCTTGCTGTCGGCCACGGTGACTTCCGTCGTGATCGTACCGCCTTGCTTGCTTTCGACGGGGGTGAATGCGCCGGGATAGAACACAGACCAGCTCACGTTGGTGGTGACGTAATACGTGCCATCGGGCACATCCGTGAATTCGAACCTTCCTTCGCTGTCGGCCATGGTCGTACGGTCATAGTCACGGATCTTCGGACTGACGGTGCCGACTACCTGGCGTTTATACAGCGACGCCGGCAACATCGCCAGCTTGCGCGCATATTCCGTCTTCGGACGCAAGGTGACCTTCTCGCCACCAGCCTTCTTGAATTCACCGCCTTTGGTCTTCATGAAGGCCTGTCCCTTGACGCCGCCACTGCCGGTTTTACTCAAGGCATCATATTCCGCCTGCTGGAATTCTGGCATGACAACAGGCGGACGCGGAGTGGAACACCCCATCAGCACAACAGCCAGCACACTCAAAAATAGTAATTTCAACATTTCCTCCTGAATATTATTTCCCAAAAAAAACAATTATATGCAATTGAAAAGTTAAAAACCAGACAATCATTTCATGCGCAGTACGGGCCGGCTGGTGGGGCTGTTCAGTAATTATTCATCATGGTGTTCGTGATGCTCCGCCGCCCCATGCTTCCAATAGCTCGCCACATGCAGATGCTGCTTCGGCACCCCGGCGTCGATAAAGTGCCCGCGCAAACCCTGCACCTGTGCATGCTCGCACGCGACCCACACGTAGCCATCACCATCCTGCGGCAAGGCGACCTGCGCCAACGCTTCCAGTAGCAGCGGCCCCTTGCGGCCATTGCGCGCCACCCAGCGCACGTCCAGCTGCGCCGCGCAATCGAGCGCGATCTGTTCGCCGTCTTCGACGATCTCGATCAAGGCCATCGCTCGCGCCGTGGCTGGCAGTTGCTCCAGGCGGCGGGCAATCGCCGGCAAGGCCGTCTGGTCGCCCACCAGCACATACCAGTCGAAGTCCAACGGCACCAGCATCGAGCCGCGCGGGCCGCCAACGCCCAGGGTCTGGCCGGGCGCAGCTTGCGCCGCCCAGCTGGCCGCGGGGCCGTCGCCATGCAGCACGAAGTCGATTTCCAGCTCGCGCCGCGCGGCGTCGTAGCGGCGAGGCGTGTAGTTGCGGGCGATGGGACGCGCGCCTTGCGCGTACTGGATGGGATTCGGGCCATTGCCCAGCACGGGGAACACGGGCGTTGCCTCGCCCGGGGCGGGGAAGAACAGTTTCACGTGGTCGTCGTGCGCGGGCGAGACAAAGCCTTCCAGGTCGTCACCCGACAGGGTGATGCGGCGCATGTGCGGCGTCAGCTGCTCGGTGCGCACGACGGTCAGTACTCGCAGTTTCAAGTCATGCCGCACGCGCTCGATAGCGTGCTGGCGTGGCGCTGTAGGTGATGCAGTAGTCATTGCTTATCCTTGTAAAGTAGGCTCAGTGGCCGTCGACGATGGCGTTCGCCGCCTGTTCCAGCACGGCGGAGACGCGCTCGGCTTCCGTATCGCTCCAGTTGGTCTTGTTCAGCAACAGCGCATGCTTGAGGGTGTGCATGGCCTGGCGCACGCGCTCGGGCAAGGCGTTGCGCGCCTGGACGCGGGCGAACATGTCGAGGCGGGCCAGGATGCCGTCCACCTGGGCGCGGTTCTCGTCGAGATATGCGCGCCCCAGGTCCGTGATGGTGTAGAGCTTCTTGCCGCTGGCGCTTTCGGAGGACGTCACATGGTCCTGCTCTTCCAGCAGGGTCAAGGTCGGATACACGGCGCCCGGGCTGGGGGCGTACGCGCCGCCGCAACGCTCTTCGATGGCCTTGATGATTTCATAGCCATGACGGGGGCTGATTTCGATCAGCGCCAGCACGATCAGCGGCAAGTCGCCGCGGCCGAAGACGCGCTCGGCCCGCTCGCCGCGCCCACCGCGCCCGCCAGGACCACCGCCCATGCCGTCGCCGCGCTCATCGAAGCCGCGCGGGCCGCGGCCATGCATGAAGTGTTCGTGGCAATGTTCTCCATGGTGGTGATGCTGCTGGCCGCACTGGCCGTGATGATGGTGATGACCGCCGTGGCCGTGTTCTACGTGGTGTGAGTTTCTCATGTTTTCTCTTTAAAGATATATCGTTAGTAGGTATCGTCATTTTATAACGATATATCGATAAGTCAAGGAGAAATTTGTTATGCTCGTCTTTTCATCATCAGGAAGCCCGCCATGTCCGACAAAACCGTCGTTGAAAAAATGGTTGTAAAAAATGCGCAGGCGCTGGCCGTGCTCAATGACGGCGGCGAGCACGCGGCCTTGCTGGCGCAGTTGCCGGCCGAGCGGCGGGTGAGTGAAGGAGAACGCGCCGACTGGATCCTGCTGTTTGCGCGCAGCCGCGCGGAACTGGAGCAGTACCTGCCGGCGGCGCAGGCGCGCCTGGCGCCGGGCGGCGCGCTGTGGGTGGCGTACCGCAAGGGCGGCGTGAAGGCGGGCAGCGACATCCACCGCGACGATCTGCGCAGTTTTGCGCAAACAATAGGACTCGACAGCGTGGCGATGATCGCCATCGATAGTGCGTGGTCGGCGCTGCGCCTGAAGCAGGTTTAAACGAAAATCAAACGATACCGTGCAGGGCCAGCGCCCATTCGACGTGTTCGCGCACGATGGCCGACGGGTGTTCACGGCGCGACAGCAGGGCCGCGACGATGTCGGCCTGGCCTCGGGCCTTGGCGGCCGCGTTGCCCATGCCGACGGCCAGGTTGCGCAGCCAGCGTTCGTGGCCGATGCGGCGGATGGCGCTGCCTTCCATGCGGCGATTGAATTCCTCTTCCGTCCAGGCGAACAGTTCCACCATGCCCGCGCTGCCCAGGCTGTGGCGCTCGTCGAAGTCCGGTACGACGGCGCGCTGGGCGAACTTGTTCCACGGGCAGACGGTCTGGCAATCGTCGCAGCCGTACACCTTGTTGCCGATCAAGGGGCGCATCTCGACGGGAATGGCGCCCTTCAATTCGATCGTCAGGTAAGAGATGCAGCGGCGCGCGTCGAGCTGGTACGGCCCCAGGATGGCTTGCGTCGGGCACACCGTGATGCACGCCGAGCACTGGCCGCAGCGCGGCGTTTCCGGCGGGTCCACCGGCAGCGGCACGTCGATGAGGATCTCGCCAAGGAAAAAGAAGGAGCCGCCCTGGCGGTTGATCAGCAAGGTGTGCTTGCCGCGCCAGCCCAAGCCGCCCTTTTGCGCCAGCTCGACTTCCATCACGGGTGCCGAATCGCTGAAGACGCGGTAGCCGAAGTCGCCGATCTCGCCCTTGATGCGCTCGGCCAGCTGCTGCAGGCGCGAACGCATTACCTTGTGGTAGTCGCGGCCCCGCGCATACACGGAGATCACGGCCGCCGCAGGATCGGCGTCGCGCGTCGCCTCGTGCTCACGCCAGTCGGGCCCCAGCGCCGGCGGCAGGTAATTCATGCGCGCGCTGATGGCGCGCACCGTGCCCGGCACCAGTTCAGCCGGGCGCGCGCGCTTCATGCCGTGGCTGGCCATGTAATCCATTTCGCCGTGATACCCTGCATCGAGCCAAGCTTGCAAGGGCGCTTCCATGTGCGACAGGTCCACGTCGGCGATACGCACCTCGGCAAAACCCAGCTCGCGCCCCCATTCTTTAATGGTGCGCGCCAGGACAGCGAGATCGGTGACGGAGGCGGACATAGGGGACTTTACGGAAAACGGCAGGCGCGCGGGCGGTTACAATGACGGCAGCCTCTATTTTATGCGATATTACTCACACCAAGCGACAATGACCGAACACTTCAAAGCCCACCTCCACGACGAAGCCGGTACCGCCGCGCTGGGCGCCGCGCTGGCGCGCGCGCTGGCGCCGGGCCTGGCAATCTACCTGCACGGCGACCTGGGGGCCGGCAAGACAGCCCTCACGCGCGCCCTGCTGCACGCGGCCGGTCATGCGGGCCACGTGAAAAGCCCCACCTACACCTTGTCCGAACCGTACACGGTGCAGCTCGATGGCCAGAGCGTCAACGTCATCCACTTCGACCTGTACCGCATGGGCAGTGCAGAGGAATTCCTCGACGCCGGTTTTCGCGAAGACTTCGACGGCCGCAATATCTGCATCGTCGAATGGCCGGAGAAAGCCGAACCGGTGCTGCCGCCGGCCGACCTGAATATTTATTTGAACGTTGCGGGTACAGGACGTGATGTAGAATTGCAAGCGTCTTCTGAATTGGGTCTGTCATGCCTTCACCGTCTCAAATTCGCCCCGAACCTTTGATCTCCTCGCCCATCACCCGGCGCACGGTACTCAAGGCCGGCGGCACCCTGCTGTTGTCCGTGTTCGCGCCCATGTCGGCGATGGCGGCGCAAATTCTCGCCGTGCGCGTCTGGCCGGCAGAGGACTACACCCGCGTCACCCTAGAAAACGACAGCATCCTCAAGGCGACCCACTTCATCGTCAAGGACCCGGAACGGCTGGTGGTCGACATCGAAGGGCTGGAACTCAATCCCACCTTGAAGGGCCTGGTGGCGAAGATCCAGTCGAACGACCCATATATCAAGCAGGTGCGCGTAGGCCAGAACCGGCCCAACGTGGTGCGCCTGGTGTTCGACCTGAAAGAGGAAGTCACGCCGCAGCTGTTTACGCTGCCGCCGGCCGGCTCCTACAACCACCGTTTGATCTTCGACCTGTATCCCGTGCGCGAGCCGGACCTGATCGCGCAAATGATCGAAAAGGGCGACTGGTCGAGCGACCCGGCCAAGCCACCGATGGCAGGCACGCATACGCCGCCGCCCGCGCTGCCCCTGCCCGAGAGCAGCAAGCCGCCCGTGGCCGCAGTGGCGCCGCCGATAGCGCCCATCGTGCCGCCCGTACCCGATATCCGCCCGGAACAGCGCCCCGAAGCACGCCCGTTGCCTGGCCAAAAAGTGGTGCGCATGATTACCATCGCGCTTGACCCAGGCCACGGCGGCGAAGACCCTGGCGCCATGGGCAGCCGGGGCAGCCGTGAAAAAGACGTGGTTCTGGCCATCGCCAAGCGCCTCAAGACCAAGCTGGAACTGCAACCGAACATGCGCGTCATGCTCACGCGCGACGCCGATTTCTTCGTCCCTCTGGGCATGCGCGTGGAAAAGGCGCGCAAGGTGCAGGCCGACCTGTTCGTCTCGATCCATGCCGATGCGTTCATCCAGCCGACGGCGCGCGGCTCGTCCGTCTTCGTGCTGTCCGAGAAAGGCGCCACCTCGACGGCCGCGCGCTGGCTGGCCAACAAGGAAAATCAGGCCGACCTGATCGGCGGCGTGAACATCAAGAACCACGACAAGCAGCTGGCCAGCGTATTGCTCGACCTGTCGACGACGGCGCAGATCAATGACAGCATGAAGCTGGGCAAGGCCGTGCTGCGCGAAATCGGCGGCATCAACCGCCTGCACAAGGGTTCCGTCGAACAAGCCGGCTTCGTCGTGCTGAAAGCGCCGGACATCCCCTCCATCCTGATCGAGACGGCTTTCATCTCGAATCCGGAAGAAGAAGCCAAGCTGACCGACAACGGTTACCAGGATCAGATGGCGGACGCCATCGTCACGGGCATCAAGAATTACTTTGCCAAGAATCCGCCGCTGGCGAAAAGCCGTTTGACCTGACATGAAAGCCTAGCATGAGCGAGAGTATCTTTGGCGAGCTGCCGGCCGTGACCATCCGCGCCGCCGATGGCGCGCAAGCGACCGTCACCCTGTACGGCGGCCACCTGGTCTCGTGGCAGACCAGCGATGGCCAGGAGCGCCTGTTCTGCAGCCGCGCATCGAGCCTCGATGGCAGCCGCGCCATCCGTGGCGGCGTGCCCGTGATCTTTCCCCAGTTCGGCGCGCGCGGCACGGGCATGCGCCACGGCTTTGCGCGCGTGGCGACGTGGCAGCTGGAATCGACCGGCGACGCCGATGGCGCTGCATGGGCGCAATTTGCCCTGACCCAGGCTGACTTGCCGGAAGCGATCGCCGCCAGCTGGCCTTGGGCCTTCACCCTGCGCCTGCGCGTGGCGGTGCAAGGCCAATCGCTGGAGCTGAACCTGTCCGTGCACAACTCGGGCGAGCAGGCGTTCCCGTTCTCGGCCGCCCTGCACAGCTATTTTGCGATTGATCAATTGAGCGAAGCGCGCGTTGGCGGCTTGCAGCGCGTGCGCTATTCGGACGAGACGCCGCAAGATGCCTTGCAGGCGGAAGAGGTGCTGCAATTCGCGGACAAGCTGGACCGCATTTATTACCAGTTGCCGGGCGCCTTGCACCTGCAGTCTGGCAGCCACACGCTGCGCCTGGAGCAGCAGGGCTTCACGGATGCCGTCGTGTGGAACCCCGGCGCGCAAGACGCCGCCTCCCTGCCCGACCTGGCCGACGACGAATACCAGCGCTTCATCTGCATCGAACCGGCCCTGATCCAGCCCGATACACTGGCCGCCGGCGCCGAGTGGGTCGGCCGCCAGCACCTCGAATTCGTTTAATTCGACTCTTTGATGATGCGTCCATTCCCCGGTTGGATGGGACGTGCATTTAACGGATACAAGCGGCTGAACAGCGCCATCTGCGCCGGCGAGGCCTGGACCGGCTGCTTCATCACCATCCACAGCACGCCTTCGCTGCAAGGCGGCTCCGTCATCGATCCCATGTAGGTGTAGTAATCGCGCCGCGCCGGCAGCATTTCGGCCGGGTCGAGCAGGATCGTGGGATGCATGGTCTCGAATTTTTCCAGCGGCAGATTGTTCCACACGGTCTGGATGGTCGCTTGCGGCGCGCCCCGCTCCAGCAGCAGCGCCAGCACGGCTTGACGCCCTTCCGCGTCGCGGTGCACCAGGTGCACTACCATTTCAAAGGCCTTGCCATTGATGCGCTCTTCGGACGGGCGGTGGAAATGGAATTGCTGCAGCTCGAACATGCGGTTCTGCACCGTGATGTAATTGCCGCCACTCACGCCCACCTGCACCGTGTGGCCGTTATCGACCACATTGAACGACGATGGATGGTAGTCAAAACTGATCTGCTCGACCTCTACCTTCATGCCATCGCGGATATCGATCGGCGACTGGCGGTTGCCATTGCCGCACTTGGCCCAGTCGACATTGATCTTGCTCCAGTTGGCCGGGCCGCTGTCGCCCTCGTACGACCAGTGCGTGCCGCGTGCCACGGGCGGCGGTGGCGGCGGCGCGGCCTTCACCACGGCAGCG
Source organism: Janthinobacterium salmonicoloratum (assembly GCF_051380845.1). Classification (NCBI taxonomy): domain Bacteria; kingdom Pseudomonadati; phylum Pseudomonadota; class Betaproteobacteria; order Burkholderiales; family Oxalobacteraceae; genus Janthinobacterium; species Janthinobacterium salmonicoloratum. Next base: position 2,228,958 of record NZ_JBNYXV010000001.1, read on the forward strand.
CGCTTGGCGCGGGCGGCGGCGCGGGCCGCCTGGGTGGCGCGCATTTCCGCCAGGCGCGCCGCGATGCGTTCGGACAGGTCGACTTCGGCCGCTTCTTCCTTCTCGCGCGCCGTGGGCGCGACGACAACAGGCGCCTTGACCTCCTTGCCCTTCACCGATTCGGTCAGGGTTTTCATGGCGGCCGCGCGCGCTGACGCCGACATCGGTGCGCTCGCAGGCGCGGATGCGGCGGCGCTCGCCGAAGCGGGGGCATCTTTGGCGCTTGCCATGACCGCCATCGCGGCAAGGCTGCAAGCTAACAGGGCGCTCAAATGTCGCATGGAAATCCAGAAAGTGAGAATACCCTCTGGTTTACGGCTGGAAAGCAACAAAACTTGAATCAGCGTGGGAGTAAAACAGAAACGACGAAGAGAAAAACGGGATCCGGGGCCGGCTGCGGGCTGTGCCGCAGCGCGCTTGCCCCGGATCCATGCGGGCTTACGCCGACTTGCCGACCATGCGCTTGTAGAGTTTCCACATGCCGCCCAGTACCACCGGCACGACGGCGGCGCCGACACCGATCAGCACGATCAAGGTCAGGTGGTCGCGGATCCACGGGATATTGCCGAAGAAGTAGCCCGCCGTCACCAGACCGACCACCCACAACAGGGCGCCCGTCACGTTGTACATCTGGAAGCGCGCATGCGTCATGTCGGAAATGCCGGCCACGAACGGGGCGAAGGTGCGCACCACCGGCACGAAACGGGCCAGGATGATGGTCTTGCCACCGTGCTTTTCAAAGAATTCATGCGTACGGCGCATGGCATCCTTGTTGATCCAGCGGTAATCGTGGGTAAACACCCTTTGCCCGATGGCCTCGCCTATCCAGTAATTGAGCGTGTTGCCCGTGACGGCGGCCGTCACCAGCAAGGCGATCAGCAAGCCCAGGTGCATCTGTCCCGTCGCGCAAAACGCGCCGGCGATAAACAATAAGGTATCTCCAGGGAAGAAAAACAGTACCACGAGGCCTGTTTCGCAAAAAATAATGGCAAACAGCACTGCATACACGAGGGTACCGTACTGCTCGATCAAGAGACCCAGCGTCTTGTCGACATGCACGATCATGTCGAGGAATTGCACAAAATCCATATATTTTTCCCTAAAGGTAGCGGCGGAATCATACACCACCCGGACAGCGCAACGGCAGTCCCCGGGCCGATATTTTATGATTAATTCGGCAGCGCCCTTGGCTGCGTGGCATTTTAAGTAAAGGTTAAGGAATTGGCGTATCGGCAGACAACTATCACAATTGCGATATGCAATGTTTTTCCAACGAAATATTGCCATTCCGGTATACACTTTCTGACCAGCGCAACCCGCGCCGACCAGGAGAAAACATGCATCGATCCCCACTGAGCGGCCTGACCATGGCCACCGTACTGGGCCTTGCTCATCTGACTGCCCACGCGGCGCCCGTCCAGATCCAGGCGCCCGCCGAACTGCCTGCCAAGGCGACCTTGGCCGACGTGATCAAGGCCTCGAAACCGTCCGACTGGCGTCCGCTGGACCCGGACAACACCCTGTACCTGGACATTCCCGCCGGCCGCGTCGTGATCGAACTGGCGCCCGATTTCGCGCCCAAGCACGTGGCCAACATCAAGGCCCTGGTGGCCGAACAGTATTACGACGGCCTGGCCATCACGCGCGCGCAGGACAACTGGGTGGCGCAGTGGGGCGATCCGAACGAGAAAAATCCCAAGCCGATCCAGCACACCCAGCGCACCCTGCCCGGCGAATTCACCGTGCCCTTGAAAAACGTCAAGAGCTTCACCCGCCTGCCGGACCTCGATGGCTATGCGCCGCAAGTGGGCCATTCGAACGGTTTCCCGTCCGCGCGCGATCCGAAGTCCGGCACGGCCTGGCTCACGCATTGCTATGCGACCGTGGGCGTGGGCCGCGACAGCGCCAGCGACAGCGGCGGCGGTACGGAGCTGTACGCCGTCATCGGCCAGTCGCCGCGCCACCTGGATCGCGACATCACTGTCGTCGGCAGAGTCGTCTCCGGCATGCCATTGCTGTCGACCCTGCCGCGCGGCACGGGCCCCATGGGCTTTTATGACAGCCCCGAGAAAAACGTGCCGATCAAGGCCATCCGCCTGGCCGCCAGCGTACAGCCCGAGCAGCGCGCGAACCTGGAAGTGATGCGCACCGACAGCGCCGCCTACCAGGCCGTGCTGGAAGCCCAGCGCCACCGCGGCGGCCCGTGGAGCAAGGTCACGGCTGGCCACGTCGACCTGTGCAATGCGCCGATACCGGTGCGGGAGGTGGGCAAGTAAGACCAGCCGCAAGGCAAGGGCTGGGGTCAGCCCTCCGGATGCATTGGCGCCACGCTTTGCGTTGGCGGCGTTGAGGGTCTGACCCCGGTATAATCGCAGCATGAACGCTCCCATCACGCCCCACCGCCCGATCCAGGCCTTGCCTGACCAGTTGATTTCGCAAATCGCCGCCGGCGAGGTGGTCGAGCGGCCATCGGCAGTCGTCAAGGAGCTGCTGGAAAACGCGCTTGACTCGGGCGCCACGCAGATCACGGTGCGGCTGGAAGAAGGGGGCGTGAAACGCATCGCCATCACCGATAATGGCCGCGGCATCGACAAGGATCAGTTGCCGCTGGCCCTTGCGCGCCACGCCACCTCGAAGATCGCCTCCCTGCACGACCTGGAAAACGTGGGCACGCTGGGTTTCCGCGGCGAGGCGCTGGCCTCGATCGCGTCGGTGGCCGCCGTCACCCTGACTTCACGCACGGCGGACGCGGCCCATGCGTGGGAAATCGTCGGCTCGCACAATGGCAGCGTCTCGCCATCATCGGGCGCGCATGGCACCACGGTCGACGTGCAAGACCTGTATTTCAACACGCCCGCGCGCCGCAAGTTCCTCAAATCGGAGCAGACGGAATACGGCCACTGCGCCGAAGTCGTGCGCCGCATCGCCCTGGCGCGGCCGGACGTGGCGTTCTCGCTGTCGCACAATGGCCGCACCATCGACCAGTGGAATATCAGCGAACTGGCCAAGCGCAGCGCCCACATCCTCGGCAATGACTTCGCCGAAGCGCGCCTGGCGCTGGACGAATCGGCCGGCACCCTGCGCATTCACGGCTTTGCCGGCTTGCCGACGGCGTCCAAGGCGCGCGCCGACGGCCAGTTCTTTTATGTCAACGGGCGCTTCGTGCGCGACAAGCTGCTGGTGCACGCCGTGCGCATGGCGTACCAGGACGTGCTGCACGGCGACCGCTTCCCCTCGTATGTGCTGGCGCTCGACCTCGACCCGGCCCTGGTCGACGTCAACGTGCACCCGTCGAAGATCGAAGTACGCTTCCGCGACAGCCGTTCCGTGCACCAGTTCGTCTTCCACGCCGTGCAGCGCGCGCTGGCGCAAACCTCGGCCACGGCGTTTGGCAGCGTACCGGCGCCGCTGCCGGCCGCCTCCACCCTGGGCGGCGATACTGCCGGCGCAGGTTTGGGGGGCCCCGGCATCTGGCGCCGCGAGCAGACGCAGACGTCGTTCGGCGCGCAATTCACGAATACCTTTGCGCCCGCCTCGCCCGGAGCTAACCGCCCCTTCTTTGCCGACGCGCCAGGCATCGCCCAGGACACGGCGGCCTACGGCGCCCTGTTCGGCGGCGCCGCTGCCAACTCTCCCATCACGCAGGTGGAACCGTACATCGCCTCGCCCGAAGCGATGGCGCGCGAAGAATATCCGCTGGGCTTTGCCCTGGCCCAGCTGCACGGCATTTACATCCTGGCGCAAAACACCAAGGGCCTGGTGCTGGTCGACATGCACGCGGCGCACGAGCGCATCCTGTACGAGCAGCTGAAAAACGCGCTGCAGGCGCAAGTCTCGGGCCAGGACATGCAGGTGCAATCGCTCCTGATACCCGTGACGTTCTACGCTGACGCCATCGAAGTGTCGACGGCGAATGAAAACCAGGACACATTAAAAGCACTGGGCTTCGACATCGCCGCCCTGTCGCCCACCACCCTGGCCGTGCGTTCCGTGCCGACCCTGCTGAAAAACGCCGACGCGCAAACCCTGGCCCGCGACGTGCTGCGCGACGTACGCGAATACGGCGGCTCGCGCGTGCTGATCGAACGCCAGAACGAATTGCTCGGCACCCTGGCCTGCCACACGGCCGTGCGCGCCAACCGGATCTTGTCGGTACAGGAAATGAATGCCCTCTTGCGCCAGATGGAGAGCACGGAACGCGCCGACCAGTGCAACCATGGCCGGCCAACGTGGGTGCAGGTCGAGATTAACGCGCTCGATAAACTGTTCCTGCGCGGGCAGTAGGCCGGATTAGCACAGCGTAATCCGACCTACTGCACCACCTTACAAGAGTCAACATGCAAAACACTCAACACCTCCCCCTGGCCGTCGCCATCATGGGCCCCACGGCCAGCGGCAAGACGGCCAGTGCGCTGGCCATCGCGCAAGCCATTCCGTCCGAGATCATCTCCGTCGATTCCGCCCTCGTCTACCGGGGCATGGACATCGGCACGGCCAAGCCGTCGAAAGAGGAACTGGCCCAGGTACCGCATCATTTGATCGACATCATCGACCCGCTCGATGCGTATTCCGTGGCGCAGTTCCGCAACGATACCCTGCGCCTGGTGAGCGAGATCTCCGCGCGCGGCAAGCTGCCGCTGCTCGTCGGCGGCACCATGCTGTACTTCAAGGGCCTGGCCGATGGCCTAGACGACTTGCCCGGCGCCGATCCTGCCTTGCGCGCCCAACTGGAAGAGGACGCGGCCGCCATCGGCTGGCCCGCCATGCATGCGCGCCTGGCGCAGCAGGACCCCGTCACGGCCGCGCGCCTGGCGCCAGCCGATGCGCAGCGCATCGGCCGCGCGCTGGAAATCATCGCCCTGTCCGGCCAGCCCATGTCGGCCCTGCTGGCCCGGCGCGAAAAGACCGTGCTGCCATTTCAATTGCAATCGTTCGCGCTGGAACCGTCGGACCGCGCCGTGCTGCATGCGCGCATCGCCACGCGTTTCGACCTCATGCTGAAGAACGACGCCCTGCTCGATGAAGTGGAGCAGCTGCGCCGGCGCGGTGACCTGCACCCGGGCTTGCCCTCGATGCGCTGCGTGGGCTACCGTCAGGCCTGGGAATATCTCGATGGCCGCATCGACCGCGCCGCCTTGCGCGAGACGGGCATCATCGCCACGCGCCAGCTGGCCAAGCGCCAGCTGACCTGGTTACGCGCCATGCCGGAACGCATCGTCATCGATTGCCTGAGCGCTGACCCGGCCACGGCCATGCTGGCGCAGATCCAGCCATTGCTGACGCCGTTACAAAAATAATTATGCCGGCGCCAGCGCGTGAAAAATCCGCACATTTTTTTGCGCCGGCATTGACAAGGAAATGGGAAGACTGGATAATGCTCGGCTGTTGGGTGATATAGCTCAGTTGGTTAGAGCACAGCATTCATAATGCTGGGGTCGGTGGTTCAAGTCCACCTATCACCACCAAAGAACAAGGATCATGGTTCTGCCATGATCGCAACCAGCATCCGGTCTGACCGGTCTGTTTGGTGATATAGCTCAGTTGGTTAGAGCACAGCATTCATAATGCTGGGGTCGGTGGTTCAAGTCCACCTATCACCACCAAGAATTAGCCGCACCGAAAAACCCGCAACTGCCCCGTGCAGCGGCGGGTTTTTTCATTTCCGGCACCGCCGCGCATGCGGCCTGCACACAACACCTGCCCCATCCGCATGCAATCGGGGATTGTGGCAAGCCGCCACTGGCGCTTACAATGAGAATAATTCTCATTTATATTAATCATCACTCATGTCCATCGCCCAGCCCAGCCTGCAACAGCAAGTGCAGTCGCTCTACAGCGAGCATCACGGCTGGCTGGTCGGCTGGTTGCGCAAAAAACTCAGCTGCCCGCATGGTGCGGCCGATGTGGCGCAAGACACGTTCGTGCGCATCATCGCCTCGCGCGACGCGCTGTTCGGCATGCGCGAGCCGCGCGCCTATCTGTCCACCACGGCAAAGCGATTGCTGCTCGACCGCGCGCGCCGCCAGATACTCGAACGCAGCTACCTCGCGGAACTGGCCCTGCTGGCTGACAGCCTGCCCGGCGCCCCCTCGCCGGACGAGATACTGATGGCCGTGCAGGCACTCGAGCAGATCGCCGCAGCGCTGGGCGGCTTATCGGCCAAGGCACGCGAGGCCTTTTTGCTGCACTACCTGGAAGAACAGCCGCAGGCCGCCGTCGCGGCGCAACTGAACGTCTCCGCGCGCATGGTGCAAAAATACCTGGTGCAAGCCTTGCTGGCGTGCCGCCACGCCTGCCCAGCGATGGCGGCATGAATAGCCCCCGCACCGATGTGGCAGCCGAGCAGGCCGCGCACTGGATCGTGCGCCTGAGCGCCGACGACCCGGCCGAGCGCGACACCGCGCAGGCCGGCTTCGCCGCCTGGAAGGCGGCCGACCCGCTGCACGCGACAGTGGCCGCCGGCATGGAAAACCTGCTGCGTCAGTTGAACGCCGTGCGCGAGCCGGCCGGCGGCGACCATAGGCCCGCGCGCGCCGCCCTGGCCGCCATCGCCCAAAAGCATCCCCGCCAGCGTCTGCGCCAGCTGGCTGCGGCCAGCGCCGTAGCCGTGCTGGTGCTGACAGGTGCGCTGGTCATCAGCGAGCGCCCCGCCTACCTGCTGGCCGACCTGCGCAGCCCCACGGGACAATGGCACACGCACACTCTCGCCGATGGCAGCCAGATTACCCTGGGCAGCGACAGCGCCGTCAACGTGCATTTCAATGCGGGCGAGCGGCATGTGGAGCTGGTGCGTGGCGACATCCTCGTCGACGTGGCCAAGGATGCGCAGCGCCCCTTCATCGTTGACAGCAAGCAGGCGGCGATCCGCGCGCTGGGTACGCGTTTCAGCGTGCGCAGGGACGATGGCGCCACCATCCTGAGCATGCTGGAATCCAAAGTGCTGGCGCAGGTGCCGCAACATCCGGCCGTCGTGGTGCAGGCGGGCCAGCGCACGCGCATCACGGACAATGGCGTGGGGCCGTTGACGGCCATCGATGCCGCCAGCGTGCAGGACGCGTGGCGCGCGCGCCAGCTGGTGGTCGACGACTTGCCGCTGGCCGAGGTGCTCGACGAACTGGCGCGCCACCGCCCCGGCCAGCTGCATTACGACCGCGCACAGATCGCCGGCATCCGCGTGGCCGCCGTGCTGCCGCTGGACGACACGGACAAGGCGCTGCAGCTGTTGATCGACAATTTCCCGCAGCTGCGCATCCGCATGCTGACGCGCTACCTGGTGATGGTCGACGCCCCCGCCAGCGGTCCCGCCAAAAAATAAATCAGAAAATTGTGCGTTCGCGGTTCCACTTTACGCGTCTCGTGCGTCAAGGCAGCTGAGATCATTCAAAAAAGGCTGTCACCATGTACGCTCAAGTCGTTGCCGTTTCTTCCCCGAACACCCTGCGCACGCGTCTGCGCCCGCTGGCCCTGGCGGCCATGCTGCTGGCTGGCGCCGGCCTGCATGTCCAGGCAGTCGCCCAGGCCGTGCCGGCTGTCGCCAGCTACGCCATCCCCGCCGGTCCGCTGGCCGGCGCCCTGAACCGCTATGCCCAGCAGGCGGGCGTGTCCATCGTCATCGACGCCTCCAAGGTGCAGGGTTTGACCAGCGCAGGCCTGAAAGGCAGCTACGCCCTCGAGGACGGCTTCGCCGTGCTGCTGCGCGGCAGCGGCTACGCCATCGGCAAGACGCCCACCGGCTATGTGCTGGTGGCCGCGCCGGCGTCCGCCCCCACGGCGGCGACCAGTGCCGCCTCGGCGGCCGAGCGCACCATGCCCTCGATTACCATCGTCGGCCAGGCCGAACAAGGCGCCACCACGGAAGGCAGCGGCTCCTACACGGCGCGCAAGATCACCATCGGCAAGGGTGAGCAATCGATGAAGGACATCCCGCAATCGGTAAGCGTGCTGACGCGCCAGCGCCTGGACGACCAGGGCATCACGGACTTGCGTGTAGCCGTCAATAACGTCACCGGCGTGGTGGGCGTGCATGGCGTGGGCCCGGGCGTGGTGATCACGGCGCGCGGCTTCCAGATCGATCAATGGCAGTACGACGGCGTGCCAATCGACCGCAACACCTATGCGCTGGGTAACTGGGGCCAGGAAAACATGGTCATCTACGACCGCCTGGAAGTGCTGCGCGGCGCCTCCGGCATGCTGGTCGGCACGGGCAGCCCCGGTGGTTCCGTCAGCCTGGTACGCAAGCGCCCGACCGCCGCGCGCAGTGTCAGCATGACGGCGCGCGCCGGCTCGTGGGACCATTATGGCGCCCAGCTCGACGTCAGCAGCCCCTTGAACGCGGACGCCAGCCTGCGCGGGCGCGTTATTGTCGATGAAGACGATACCCACTCCTTCGTCGACCAGGTGTGGAGCAAGAACCGCACCCTGTATGCGGCGCTCGACTATGACCTGGGACCGGCCACCACCCTGGGCCTGGCCATCAGCAACGTCAATGACCACGGCCGCCCCACCTTCATCGGCCTGCCCCGCTACGCTGACGGCAGCGCGCTGAACCTGCCCCGCTCCACCTTCACGGGCGCCGACTGGAACCGCAGCGAAGCCAGGCAAACCAACGTGTACCTCGACCTGGAACACCATTTCAACAGCCAGTGGAGCCTGAAGGCATCGGCCGTGAACATGAAGGAAAACACCAGCTCCGTGCACCAGCGCGTGGCCTTGCCCATCAAGCCCGACGGCAGCGGCGCGAGCTATGGCGACTTTGGCATGGATTTCGACAACCGCAAGCGCGGCATCGATACCTACGTACGCGGCAAATTCGACGGCCTGGGCATGGCGCAGGAAGTCCTCGTGGGCGCCAGCTATGTCACGATGGCGTCGGACGACGTCTATGCCCGTGCCTGGGAATCCGGTGCGAACATCTTCAACATCAACCACCACCGCCCATGGCAGGATATCGACAGCATCGCCGCGCGCGGCGTGCGTCCCGTCAGTACTTACGAAATACGCCAGAAAGGCCTGTATGGCAGCTGGAACGGCCAGCTAACCAGCAAGCTGAAAGCCGTGCTGGGCGGACGCTTCAGCTGGTATGACTTCGTGTATGCGACGCCCGAAGGTCCCGAAGAACAGCTCAACGCCACCGCCAAGTTCACGCCATCGGCGGCACTGATCTACGCGCTCGATCCGCAATGGTCGGCCTACGCCAGCTATGCCGACATCTTCACGCCGCAAAGTATCCGCGATGCGCAAGACAAGGTCCTCAAGCCCATCACGGGCAGCAACTACGAGGCGGGCATCAAGGGGGAACTGATGGACGGCAAGGTCAACACCTCGCTGGCCGTGTTCCGCTACGACCACAAGAACCGTGCCGTCACCGACTATGATGGGGGCATGGTGTGCCCCGACGGGTACTGCTCGCGTGCCTCGGGCAAGGTGCGCAGCCAGGGCCTGGAAGCGGAAGTGTCGGGCGAAGTGGCGCGCGGCTTGCAGCTGTCGGCCGGCTACGCCTATACGACGACGACCTATCTGAACGACCCGGACAATCAAGGCAAGATCTTTTCCACCTGGACGCCGAAACACATGCTGCGTGTTTGGTCCAGCTATACTCTGCCCGGCGCCTGGGACAAGTTCAGCGTGGGCGCTGGCGCCAACCTGCAAAGCCATACGGTCGATACCGGGTACAAGTTCAAGGTTGCCGGCTTCTCGATCTGGAATGCACGCCTGGCCTGGCAAGCCACGCCGCAAATGGCCCTGTCGCTGAACGTCAACAACGCCTTCGACAAGCGCTATATCATCCCGGCCTACAACACCACCGGGTCGAACAACTACTATGGCGACCCGCGCAACGTGCAGTTCACCTTGAAGTACACGCCGAAGTGGTAGGCTGACACGCTGCGGTGACGGAACAGGCGGGCCGGCATTATGCCGTGCCCGCCCTTTTTTCGTTCAGTGCTAGGCTTGTAGTCGAGAAATTATCCACCAAGAAAAAACCATGCCCCCTTCGCGTCCCCTGTCCAGCATGCTGCTGGCCCTTGCCACCTGCGCCAGTCCGGCCCTCGCCTTCGACGGCTACTATCAAACCAAGACGCCCTACGCGCCGCAGCAGGACCCGGCCACCTATGCCGCGCCCCCGACAGGCTTCCAGCCCATCTACACGCAACTGGTGGCGCGCCACGGTTCGCGCGGATTGACCGGCATGAAGAGCGACGCGGCCCTGTATGCGATGTGGCAGCAGGCCGCCGCGCAGGATGCGCTCACGCCTTTGGGACGCGAACTGGGCCCCGACATCCTGGCCCTGATGCGGGCGAATGCCTTGCTTGGGTATGGCGTGGCCGGCATCGAACGGCCCGGCTACGGCAATCTGTCGCAGACGGGCATCGAAGAACACCGGCAACTGGCCGTGCGCCTGCTGGCGCGCCTGCCCACCCTGTTTGCGCAAGTCGGGAAAGATGCCGCGACGGCGCCGCGCCAGCTCGTCACCATCCATTCCGGCGTGGACCGCGCACGCGACAGTGCGCGCTTCTTCACGCAATCGCTGCTCGAACACGCGCCCGCGCTGGCACCCTTGTTGTACCTGCCGCCCGCGCCCGCGCCGTACCCGCAGGGACGCGCACCCGTGCTGCAGCCCGATGGCGTCAACCGCTTCCTGCTCTACGCGCACAAACTGGCGCCGCAGACGGATGTTGTCGCCGATCGCGCCAACCCGCATTACGCTACCTACGCCGCCAGCCAGGCCTACCAGTACTATGAAAGAACCAAGCAGCTGCACGCGCTGATGGATACGCCAGCCCGGCGGCCGGAAGCGGCCGCGCATGCGCGCCACGTGCTCGAACGGCTGTTTGCGCCCGCCTTCCTCGACCAGTTTGAAGGCGGCCGCGCCAGCTATGCGGACACGGGCAGCTACACCTTCACCAGCGCGGACGGCAAGCTCACGCGCACCATGACGGGCAGCGGCAAGACCGTCATCCGCAGCCTGAATGCGGCCGCCACGAAACTGTATGAGCTGTATGCGATCGCCGCCGGCATGCGACATGAAGTGCCGGCCGATTTCAGCCGCTACATGCCTGCCGAGGATGCGCGCTACTACGCATATGTCGCCGACCACGAGGATTTTTACCAGAAAGGGCCGGCCACCACGGCCAGCGCAGGCGTGACCTGGCGTTTCGCGCTGGCCTTGCGCGAGGATTTTTTCAAGGAAGTCGACGCGCTGGCCAAGGGAGATTTGCGCCACGCGGCCAAGCTGCGCTTCACGCACGCCGAGATGATCATTCCGCTCGCTTCGGCCATGGGCTTGAAGCAGGTGCTGGCGCCGCTGCCGGCATCGGCCAGCTACAGTTATGAGACTAATCCGTGGCGCGGCCAGGACGTCTCGCCGCTGGCGGCCAACATGCAGTGGGATGTGTACCGCAACGGCGAAGGACAGCTCATCGTGCGCCTGCTGTACAACGAAAAGGAAACCGACTTCCAGGCCGCCTGCGATGGCGCCCGCATCGCGCCGGGCAGCGTCTTCTATGACTACACGGGCCTGAAAGCCTGTTACGGCCACGCGGCGGCGCAATAAAAAACCGCCAGCTTGAAGGCTGGCGGTTTGTGGGGTGCTCACACGGCGTGTGCGCTTACTGCGCTTACTGCCAGGCTTCCTTGCCTGCCCTCGGCTTGCCCACCATCAGCAGCGCGCCCAGGGTCAGCACGGCCGCCAGCGACAGGTAGTAGCCCACGTATTGCAAGCCGTAGTTGGTGGCCAGCCAGGTGGCGATGTACGGCGCCAGCGAAGCGCCCAGGATACCGGCCAGGTTGAACGTCAGCGAGGCGCCCGTGTAGCGTACTTCGGGCGGGAACAGCTCGGACAGCATCGTGCCCAGCGGTCCGTAGGTCATGCCCATCAGGCCCAGGCCGACAGCCATGAAGACGGTCACTTCCCACGTCACGCCGGAACCGAACATGGGCGCCAGCACCAGGCCGAAGATAGCGATGGCGACGGAAACCCAGATCAGGGTGGCGCGGCGGCCGCGGCGGTCGGCCAGCACAGCCGAAAACGGAATCGTCAGGGCAAAGAACAGCACGGCGAACAGCTGCACGACGAGGAATTCCTTGCGCGTGAAGCCCAGCTTGGTCGTACCCCAGCTCAGTGCGAACACCGTCATCAGGTAGAACAGCACGAAGGTGGCCAGGGCGATGATGGTGCCCAGGAACAGCATGCGGCCATGCTGGCGGAACACGGTGGCGACGGGCAGTTTGACGACCTCGTTCTTGTCGATGACTTTCTGGAAGTCCGGCGTTTCCGTGATCTTCAGACGCACATACAGGCCGACGATGACCAGCAGCGCGCTGGCGAGGAAGGGGATGCGCCAGCCGTAGCTGAAGAACTGTTCATCGGTCATGGTTTCGCTGAGCAGCAGGAAGATGCCGCCCGACAGGAAGAAGCCGATCGGCGCACCCAGCTGCGGGAACATGCCGTACCAGGCGCGCTTGCCCGGCGGCGCGTTTTCCGTTGCCAGCAGCACCGCGCCGCCCCACTCGCCACCGAGGCCCAGGCCCTGGCCGAAACGGCACAGCGCCAGCAGCAGCGGCGCCAGGGTGCCGATGGCGGCATACGTGGGCAGCAAGCCGATGATGACGGTAGAGATACCCATGGTCAGCAAGGCTGCCACCAGGGTGGCCTTGCGGCCGATGCGGTCGCCGAAGTGGCCGAACACGGCCGAGCCGATGGGGCGGGCGAAGAAGGCGATGGCGAAGGTGGCCAGCGACTGCAGCACGGCGGCCGACGGATCGCCGGCGGGGAAGAACAGTTTCGGGAACACCAGCACGGCGGCGGTGGCGTAGATATAGAAGTCAAAGAACTCGATGGTGGTGCCGATCAGGCTGGCGAACAGCACCGTGCCGGGGGAATTTTTCTTGGGGGAGGTGCTCCGGGGCTTACTCATTTACTGCGCTCCTTGGGGAGGGTGTCTAAAGGCCATTCTCTGGATGTTTTTTCAGGCAGCAGCACAGCACGTTGTCTAGGCGCGTTGTTGGCATATCATAGCCGTGCGCGCCAGCGTTTGCTGCGCATTTGCTATTAAATTTGCAAACAAAAACAACGGTTTTTGTTGCCGTAGCGAACTGCCGGCAACGTGCGCTAACGCGCTGTGATCAGTGCTGATTTAGAGAAACAACGGTCGTGCGCCATCCGGTTACCCGGGGCACGGCAGGAAAGGCGTCAGGGGATGGGCGACGTGTATCAGGCCCGGCGTATCGCCAGGCATTCCGTACCAGACCCGCGCGTCGGCATCACGGCATCGGTCATTTGTGGTGAATCCTTGCCTGCGGCCCCTCCGGGTGGAGCGGGCCGGCGATGATCGCGCCTGCATCCCGAAGGATGCGGTTGATCTTGCTGTAAGCGGCTTATCATACGCGCAGTGGTGCACTGCGGCAAGATAATGCAGGCCAGTTACGTCTCAATCAGGGCAAACGCCCTGGCGATCTCCGCGCTGTCGAGCGGGCGCACGAGGCGCGCCACTTCCTGGCCATCTTTCAAAAAAATCAGGGTCGGCCACAGTTTCACCCGGAATGAACGCCCGAGCGCGCGGCCGGGGCCGTCTTCCACGCGCAAGTGAGGCACCCCGGGGTGCTGCGCAAAGGCGGCGGCCAGCGGCGCTTGGGTGGCGCGGCAGTGGCCGCACCAGCCCGTGCCAAATTCCAGCAGGGCCGGCCCCGTCAAGGCATCGATCTCGGCGCGCGCCGGTTGGGCTACGGAATAGGTGTCGTTCATCATGCCAGCCTCCTTGACAGCTTAGACCACTTTCATGCGCAAGGTGCCCAGGCCATCGATGGCCCCCACCAGCTCGTCGCCGCGCTGCACGGCCGCCACGCCGGCCGGCGTGCCCGTGTAAATCAGGTCGCCTGGCTGCAAGCTAAAGTAGGTCGACAGGTCGGCGATGGTTTCGGCCACGTTCCAGATCAGCATGTCGATGGTGCTGCCCTGGCGCAGCTCACCATTCACGTGCAAGGTAATGGTGGCATGGCTGACGTCGCCCGCCTGCGCGGCCGGGGTGATGGGGCCGATGGGCGCCGAGTGCTCGAATGCCTTGCCCGTCTCCCACGGACGCCCCTGCTTTTTCGCTGCGCCCTGCACGTCGCGGCGCGTCATGTCCAGGCCTATCGCATAACCCCAGACGTGGCTCAGCGCATCGGCCACGCCGATGTCGCTGCCGCCCTTGCCGATGGCTACCACCAGTTCCATCTCGTGCTGGAAATCCTGCGTTTGCGCCGGATATGGCAGTTCGCCCGTCGTGCCGGCAGCCACGGGCAGCACGGCGTCGGCTGGTTTCATGAAGAAAAACGGTGCCTCGCGGCCCGTGTGGCCCATTTCCTTGGCATGGTCGACATAGTTGCGGCCCACGCAATAAATGCGGTGGACCGGGAAAGTATCAACGCTGCCGGTGACGGGAACGCTGGGCTGGATCGGTGCGGGAATGACATACGACATGAAGACTCCTGATCGGCACGATAAAAAGGCGGGTATAAAAAAGGGGCACCTCGATGCCCCCTATTTTACGACAACGTTACTTCAGCAGGCCCGAGCGGCTCGGGTCCGGCATGCGGATGGCGACGATGAAGGAAATCAGGCACATGATGGTCACGTACCAATAGAAGTACTCTTCCACGTGCCAGGCCTTGAACTGCAGCGCCACGTATTCGGCCGAACCGCCGAACATGGCGTTGGCAACCGCATACGACAGGCCCACGCCCAGCGCGCGCACTTCGACGGGGAACATTTCCGCCTTGATCAAGCCGCTGATCGAGGTGTAGAAACTGATGATGGCCAGCGCGATGATGATCAGGCCAAACGCCGCGTACGGGCTGGTGATGTCCTTCAAGGCATGCATGATCGGCAGCACGCACAGGGTGGCCAGGCCGCCGAAGAACAGCATCGACGTGCGGCGGCCGATGCGGTCGGACAGGGCGCCGAACACCGGTTGCAGAATCATGTACACCAGCAAGGCGCAGGTCATGACGGCGCTGGCCGTCTTGGTATCCATGCCGGCCGTGTTGACCAGGTATTTCTGCATGTAGGTGGTAAACGTGTAGAACACGAGCGAGCCGCCGGCCGTAAAGCCCAGCACGGTGACGAAGGCGCGCTTGTGCTTGAGCAAGCCGCGCAGGCTGCCCGCGTCCTTGTCCTTGCGCTCGCTGGCGGTGGTCGTTTCCGTCAGGGATTTACGCAGGTTCAGCGACACCAGGGCCGCCAGGGCGCCGAAGACGAACGGGATGCGCCAGCCCCAGGCACGCAATTCTTCCAGCGTCAGCAATTGTTGCAAGACCACCAGCACCAGCAAGGCCAGCAGCTGGCCGCCGATCAGGGTCACGTACTGGAACGAGGCAAAGAAACCGCGCTTGCCCGATTCCGACACTTCACTCATGTAAGTGGCGCTGGTACCGTATTCGCCACCGACAGACAGGCCCTGGAACAGCCGCGCCACCAGCAACAGGAACGGGGCGAAGGCGCCGATGGTTTCGTACGTGGGCAGCACGGCGATCATCAAAGAACCGCCGCACATCATCAGCACGGAAATCATCATCGACTGGCGCCGGCCGTATTTGTCGGCGATGCGGCCGAACAGCCAGCCGCCCACCGGGCGCATGAGGAAACCGGCGGCAAAGATGCCGGCCGTCTGCAACAACTGGGTGGTGGGGTTACCGGAAGGGAAAAAAGCGTGCGAAAAGTACAGCGCGCAGAACGAGTAAATGTAGAAGTCGAACCATTCGACCAGGTTACCGGAGGAAGCGCCAATGATGGCCTTGATGCGCTGCTGGGAAGTCAGCTGCGCAACGTCATGCGGAGTATCGTGGGATGTCATATCAATCTTCTTGTTCGTGTGAAAAAGCCAACGCCAGCCCCGTTGCCCGGGCCGGTTTTGCATCATACGCCCTTGACCAGGGGCAAAAAGGTGCCCGGCATACGCGTTAATACGTACTGCCGGCAACTTTTTTTCGCCTGCGGGCGCGTGGAATCAGACCCGTTCCAGCACCAGCGCAATACCCTGCCCCACGCCGATGCACATGGTACACAGCGCATAGCGTCCGCCCGTGCGGTGCAGCTGGTTGACGGCCGTCATGGCCAGGCGCGCGCCAGAGGCGCCCAGCGGATGGCCCAGGGCAATGGCGCCGCCGTTCGGGTTGACGCGCGGGTCGTCATCGCGCAAGCCCAGCTGGCGCAGCACGGCCAGGCCCTGCGCGGCAAATGCTTCGTTCAGTTCGATGACGTCGAAGTCGGCAAGAGTCAAACCCGTCATGGCCAGCACTTTCAGGGTGGCGGGCGCGGGGCCGATGCCCATGATGCGCGGCGCCACGCCGGCCGTCGCCATGGCCACGACGCGGGCGCGCGGCGTCAGGCCAAAACGGGCCGCGTTCGCTTCATCGGCCAGCAGCAGCGCAGCCGCGCCATCGTTGACGCCGGACGCGTTGCCGGCAGTAATCGTGCCGTCCGCGCGCACGACGGGTTTCAATTTGCCCAGGGTGTCCAGCGTGGTGGCGCGCGGATGCTCGTCGCGGGCAACGATGAGGGGTTCGCCCTTCTTTTGCGCGATGCTGACGGGACAGATTTCACTGTCGAACACGCCCGCCTGCTGCGCCGCCAGCGCTTTTACCTGGCTGGTTAACGCGAACGCATCCTGGTCAGCGCGGCTGATACCAAACTCGACGGCCACGTTTTCCGCCGTTTCCGGCATCGAGTCGACGCCGTACTGCGCCTTCATCAAGGGATTGATGAAACGCCAGCCGATGGTCGTGTCTTCCATTTTCATGCCGCGCGAAAAGGCGCTGTCCGCCTTGCCCATGACAAACGGTGCGCGGCTCATGCTTTCCACGCCGCCGGCGATCAGCAAGCCCGCTTCGCCGCTCTTGATGAAGCGCGCGGCGCTGCCGATGGCGTCCAGGCCCGAGCCGCACAGCCGGTTCAGGGTGGCGCCCGGCACGCTGTCGGGCAAGCCGGCCAGCAGCGCGGCCATGCGCGCCACGTTGCGGTTGTCTTCGCCCGCCTGGTTGGCGCAGCCGTACAGCACGTCCGTGACGGCGGTCCAGTCCACGTTCGGGTTGCGCGCCATCAAGGCACGGATGGGCACAGCGCCCAGGTCGTCGGCGCGCACGCCGGACAGGCCGCCGCCATAGCGGCCGAATGGCGTGCGCTGGGCGTCGCAGATATAAGCGTGAGTCATGTTCTTTCCTCCAAGAAAGTGGTTTGCGTATTGATCGTGAATTAACGTCCGTCCGTCAGCGGCACGGCCGTCAAGGCTTGCAGCTGTTCAAAACTTAAGCCATCGGCCAGTTCGACCACCGTGGCGCCGTTTGGCCCCAGATCGAGCACGGCCAGGTCGCTGTAAATGCGGCTGACACAAGCAATGCCCGTGAGCGGGTAGCTGCACGCCTGCACCAGCTTGCTTTCACCTGTCTTGGTCAGCAATTCCATCATGACCCAGGTTTTTTTCGCGCCGATGGCCAGGTCCATGGCCCCGCCCACGGCGGGGATGGCGTCCGGCGCTCCCGTGTGCCAGTTGGCCAGGTCGCCCGTGGCGGACACTTGAAAAGCACCCAGCACGCAGATGTCCAGGTGGCCGCCGCGCATCATGGCGAAGCTGTCGGCATGATGAAAATAGCTGCCGCCCGCCAGCAGGGTGACGGGCTGCTTGCCCGCGTTGATCAGGTCGTAATCTTCCTCGCCCGGCGCGGGCGCGGGGCCCATGCCGATCACGCCATTTTCGCTGTGCAGGATGATGTCGGCGCCAGCCGGCAAGTGATTCGCCACCAGGGTCGGCAAGCCGATACCCAGGTTGACGACGGCACCCTCATGAATGTCGGCCGCCACGCGGGCTGCCATTTGATCTCGATTCCATTTATGCATTTGATACTCCTCAGGCAGCTTTGAAGCCGGCGGGGCCGGTGGCCGTGCGCGGCACTTGCACGAGGCGCTGCACGAACAGGCCCGGCGTGATGACGTGCTCGGGATCGATGCTGCCCAGTTCGGCAACTTCATGCACGGAAGCAATGCTGACTTTCGCGGCCATGGCCATGATGGGGCCGAAATTGCGCGCCGTCTTGCGGTAGGTCAGGTTGCCCCAGCGGTCGCCCTGCTCCGCCTTGATCAGCGCGAAATCGGCGTGGATCGGCGACTCGAACACATACATGCGGCCATCGATCTCGCGCGTTTCCTTGCCCTTGGCCAAGTCCGTGCCATAGCCGGTGGGCGTAAAAAAGCCGCCGATGCCGGCGCCGGCGGCGCGGATGCGCTCGGCCAGATTCCCCTGCGGCACCAGTTCCAGTTCCAGCTTGCCCGCGCGGTACAACGCATCAAAAACGTGGGAATCGGCCTGGCGGGGGAAGGAGCAGATGATCTTGCGCACTTGCCCGTTTTTCAACAGGGCGGCCAGGCCCGTATCGCCATTGCCCGCGTTGTTATTGACGATGACGAGGTCGCGCGCGCCCTGGGCGATCAAGCCGTCGATCAGCTCGGCCGGCTGGCCCGCGCCGCCGAAGCCGCCAATCATGACGGTGGCGCCATCGTGGATATCGGCCAGCGCCTCTAGGACGCTGGAACGCAATTTGTCGATCATTGCCTGTCTCCTCCAAATCAAACTCATCAACCATTTGTTCGCATAAAGAACAAATATTCGTATTTAGAACTTATTCGTGAGAATATGCCTGATCGGGGCGCTTGTCAATTTGCCGTTTTCGCCGGCACCATGGCTATAATTGCCACCTTGACCCATTGGAATTGCCATGACCGCACGCAGCAGCACGTCCCTTTCCGCCGAAGAAACCCTGGAAGCCGACGGCGCGCCCCGTCCCGGCGACAGCTATGTGCAATCGTTCGCGCGGGGCCTGGCCGTGCTGCGCAGCTTTGGCGCCGACGCGCCGCAACAGACCCTGAGCGAAGTGGCGGATCGGGCGCAGCTGACGCGCGCGGGCGCGCGGCGCATCTTGCTCACCTTGCTGCATCTCGGTTATGTGGAAGCGGACGGGCGCCTGTTCCGCCTGACGCCCAAGGTGCTCGACCTCGGTTACGCCTATCTGTCGTCCTTGCCCGTGTGGACGCAGGCGCAGCCGCTGCTGGAAGAATTGATGCAGACCTTGCGCCAGTCGTGCTCGGCCACCGTGCTCGACGGCGACGACATCGTGTATGTCGTGCGCCTGTCCGCGCACCGCACCATGTCGATCAACCTGGGCATCGGCAGCCGCCTGCCCGCCTACTGCACTTCGATGGGCAGGGTATTGCTGTCCGGCCTGGCGCCCGACGTGCTGCGCGAACGGCTGTCGAAGATGGCGCTGCTGAAAATCACGCCGGCGACCAAGGTTGATATCGAAGTCTTGATGGAAGAGATTGCGCAAGTGCGGCGCCAGGGCTGGTGCCTGGTGCAGGAAGAGCTTGAACAGGGCTTGATCGCCCTGGCCGCGCCAGTGTTCGACCGGGCTGGCAAGGTGGTGGCGGCGATCAATGTCAGCGGCCAGACGGCGGGGCCGTCCGTGGCGCACCTGCTGGAACACAGCCTGCCGAAACTGCTCGATACGGCAAGCCGGGTCAGCGCCCTGGTGCGGGTGCAGCAGTGATTATTTCTTGAACCTTATTTCTTAAACTTCGCGCACGGGTCCGGGCGCGGCTGCGCCGGCATCGTTTGCGTCAAGTCAAACGTGCCCTTGTAACCGCTGCCGCCCTGCTCCAGGTAGCCGATGCTGCGCACGTTCAGTTGCGGGTCGGCCAGCTTCAGCCAGCGGGGCACGCCGATATCCTTGCGCACATGCTCATTGCCGGCGATCAGCACCACATCGCGCGGCGCCTGGTCGCGGATCAGCTTGGCCATCCAGATATCGCGCGCCACCTGGGCGTTGACGACACCTTTGATCATCATGTCGGACAGCATATTGCAGCGGGCCGCCTGGACTTCCTTCTCTTGCCCGTCCAGGATATCGGCCGGCACGGGCGCGGCCAGATACGTGGCCACCATGGCGGGCGGCATCGCCCATTGGATGCCGTCGCGCACGATGCGTGAGGCATCGGCCGGCGACAGGTTGCCAGCGACCAGACTCAGCTGGTAGCTGATGACGAGGTCCAGCACGGGCCGGTACAAGCTCCAGTCCCAGCGCGGCTGCTCCATCACGCGGATGATGCAATCGGGGTCGGCGCAATCGCGCGCGGCGCGCGTCAGCAAGGCCTGGTTTTCGCGGTCGAACTGTTCCATGACAATCACGGGACGCCAGCCGGCCGCCAGGCGGCGGCGCAATTCCTCGACGCGCAGGCGCTGGCCTTGCGCATTATCATGGACTTCGCCCAGCAGCAACACTTGCGGATTGGGCAAGGCGTCGGCCACGGGCACGGGAGCGGGCGGCGCTTCCTTCTTCAGCAAGCTGGCGCAGGCGGCCAGCGCGAGCACGCTGCACAGTAGGGCGGCGCGCGCGCCGGCACGGAAAATCACGGTCTTCATGTAAGCGGGTATCCAAAGTGGCGATGCGCCAGATTGTACCGTCTCAGGCTGGCGCCGGCAGCTTGCGGTGCTCCAGTACTTCAAACAGGGCCATGCCGGCCAGCATGGCGCCGACAAACATCCAGGCCTTCGGCTGGCCCGCCAGCAGGGACACGAGGGCGGGGCCGGGACAGAAACCGGCGATGCCCCAGCCCGCGCCAAAGGCCAGGCTACCCAGCAGCAAGCGCCGGTCGATGCGCCGCGCCGCCGGCAATTGCATGGGCTCGCCCAGCAGCGCCGTGCTGCGCCGCCGCGCCAGCCAGAAGGCCGGCAGGGCCACGCCGATGGCGCCGCCCATCACCAGCGCCAGCGATGGATCCCAGGCGCCGGCCAGGTCGAGGAAACCGAGCACCTTGGCCGGATTGCCCATGCCGGAGACGATCAGGCCCAGGCCAAAGACGAGGCCGCTCAACAGGGAAAGGATCAGCTTGCTCATAAGCTTGCTCACAGATGGCGCAACAGATAGACGGTGAAGAAACCGGCCGCCATGAAGGCACAAGTGGCCGCCAGTGAACGGGGAGACAGGCGCGACAGGCCGCATACGCCGTGGCCGCTGGTGCAGCCGGCGCCATAGCGCACGCCCACGCCCACCAGCAGGCCCGCCACGATCAAAGCGGGCGTGCCCGCGTCGATCTGCACGGGCGGCAAGGTTTGCCACACCTGGTACAGCAAAGGCGTGCCGACCAGGCCGGCAAGAAACGCAATGCGCCAGCCCAGATCGCCACTGCGCGGGCGCAGCAGGCCGCCGAGGATGCCGCTGATGCCGGCGATGCGCCCATTGAACAAAATCAGCAGGGCAGCCGCCAGGCCGATCAGCATGCCGCCGGCCAGCGAGGCCCACGGCGTGAAGTGCTGCCAAGCTATGCTCATGGCAGGGGTCAGTCCGCTTCGTCGTTGAACGGGGCGCGCGGCGCGCAAAATTGCGCGTACAGCACTTGCAGCACGGCCAGCACGGGCGCGCTGGCGACGCGGTAATAGATCTGCTTGCCATCGCGCCGCGTGGCCACCAGCATCTCTTCGCGCAGCACGCCCAGCTGCTGCGACAGGGTCGGCTGGCCGATGCCTACTTTTTGTTCGAGGTCGCTGACGCAATGCTCGCCCTGTGATAGCTGGCACAGCAGCATCAAACGGTCGGCATTGCCCATGGCCTTGAGCAGCGAGCTGGCCTTGTAGGCCGAGCCACGCATGGCATCGAGCTTGTATTCGGCGTGTTGTGGTGCAACTGTCTCCATCTTGCCCTCCCACAGGCGGTCATATTGATCATCGTGCGATAAACAATATACTAATCAATATATTGTTTTCCTGCTGGCGATTCGCACAAAAAAACAACAGTGTTTTTCAGCGATAGCGTACTCATGCCAAGTGTGAGGCAGCGATAGCCTTCGCGCTATCAAAATGATAAATATTCGTAATTTAAAGCAAATATACGTAGCAAAATTGCCACGATTTGTGATGTAATAATATCTCTTCAGAAAAATCGTGATACGCCCCCGTACAGGCGCATTGTCCGTCCAAGCGCAGGCCGGTTTCGGCCGCGCTGCACGGTGAACCAGGGAGTCAAAGATGAAGATACTTCAGTCGCTATGCATGACCATGCTGACACTGTCGGCCAGTACAGGGAATGCGGTGGCAACCGGCGCTGACACGCCAGGCAACCCGCATGCAATACACGCCCAAGTCGTGAGCGACGACAGTTTCGGCTTCAATAACACTGCGGACAATCCCGGCTGGGAAACACCGGACTTGCCGTATGCGCGCCTGCTGGCGCAGAGCACGACGCTCAATGCGCCCCCACGCTGGCGCAGCGCCGGTGTGCGCCAGGGCGCACTGCCGCCGCCCACCGCCACCAACACCCCTGCCGTACAGCACGCGAACGTGCCGCCGCCCGTGCCCGAAGCGAGCATGGTCTCGATGCTGCTGGTGGGACTGGGCTTGCTGGCCTTTAGCATGCACGGTGAAAAACAGGAAAAATTCGATAGCTGAGCTTATTTCGGTGGCCGATGCCGCTGCGTTAAAAAAAATTCCGCCTTGCGCGGAATTTTTTTGGCTGCCTTGCCTGTCTATGCTCACTTGTCCAGCAGGCGGCAAACTCTTTCGATATTACCGACAGGAATGCCTGACTTCAGGGCGCGCGCGATGCAGGCCGCCTTGTCCGTGCCCGAGGCGGAAATGAGCACGAAGGCCGTGCCCAGGGCGCTGACGGCGACCAGCAGGATCAGCACCCCCTTGACGATATCCCAGTTCATGGCGCTTCAGCAATCTCATACGTGAAATCATAATAATGCTTGCCGCCTTCGATGCGGATGAGCAGGCTACCCGACAACCCTTGCAACTGCTGCGTCCCCGTATCGGGCACCACCGTCACTGACAAGGCGGGCGCGCCGCGCGTCATGCTGCCGCTGTGCTGCAAATAAAAACTGCCGTGACGCCCGTCCAGGCTGCCTTCCACCCGCTCCAGCGCCACATAGCCCGCCGAGCCGGCCACGGCGGCGCGCACGCTGAGCATCTCGCCCTGCGCGCTGGCGTCGAGGGCGCCGTGGTAGCGCTTGGCTAGCGACAGGCGTCCCAGCCCCGATTGCGCGGCCGTGTCCGACAAGGTTTCCGGGGTGATGGTGACGTCGAAAGTACCGGTAATGGAAGGCATCAGTGCTCCTTGGAAAATGAGGATGTGGCTGCCGCATCCGGCCCGTTCAGCAGCGCATGTAATTTTTGCATGGTCGCCCAGTTGCGCGAGGTGACGCCATCGCCCAGCAGCACGCCCAGCGCCGCCACCACCTTGCTGGCCAGCACGCCATCGGGACACCAGGCATACGCAGCCCATCGCCCCAAGGCCAGCGCTTCCGGCTGCCACGGCCGCTGCAAGAGCGGCGCCAGGCGCTGGACATCGGCCGGATTGTTCAGTACCAAGGTCAGCAGACGGGCCGCATCGGCCGCGGGCGCCAGGGGGTTTTGTTCGATCAGTTCGGCAAACTGGCTGGCCGACAGCACCGTCACCCTGGCCGCCACGCCCAATTTCAGCACCAGTGCTTCCTCGATGCGGGCAGCGGCATCGGCCGGCGCCACCTTGCCGCCGTCATACACGACGTTGCCGCTGTTGAGTACAGTGCGCACCTGCGCAAAACCCAGGTCGCCCAGCAGCTTGCGCAAGTCGGCCATGGCCACGCGCTTGGCGCGGCCCACATTGATCCCGCGCAAAAGCGCCACTTGCTGACTATCTTTTAGCTGTGCCATGTCTCTTCTCCTTGCCTATGCCGGGCTGCTGGTGCTTTCCGGCAAAGGCGTCACCGTGGGCAGGCGCAACAGGAACGTCGCGCCCTGGCCCAAGATGCTGCTGACCGTGATGGTGCCGCCAAACTGCTTGGCAATCAAGTTGAACACGATATTCAAGCCCAGTCCCGTGCCGCCCTGCCCGCGCCGCGTGGTGACAAACGGATCGAACACGCGGTCGAGCATGTCGGGCGCGATGCCGCGGCCGTTGTCGCGCACCTGCATGGCGATCGCGTCGCCGTCGCGGCGCACGCCGATATGGATATTGCCGGCCGTGTCCGCATCGAAGGCGTGCTCGACACAGTTCAACACCAGGTTGGTCAACACCTGCGCCAGCGCGCCCGGATAGCTGTCGAGCATGATGTCAGGCGGACAATCGATATCGATGCGGATGCGCGTCTTTTTCAGGGTCGGTTGCAGGCTCGAGATCACTTCACCGATATAGTCGCGCAATTCGAACAAACGGCGCGCCTCGCTGACCTGGTCGACGGCGATCTGCTTGAAGCTATGGATCAGGTGCGCGGCGCGATAGGCATTGTTCATGATCAGCCGCGCGCTCTCGCCGGCCGTTTCCAGGTAGCGCACGATATCGGTCTTCTTTACGCCGCCGCCAGCCACCGCCGCGCTGATGTGATCGGTGGCTTCCTTCAGCACCGAGGCGCTGGTCAGCGCGATGCCGACCGGGGTGTTGATTTCATGCGCCACCCCCGCCACCAGGCTGCCCAGCGAGGCCAGGCGTTCCGACTGCAGCAACGATTCCTGCGCGCGGCGCAGCTCGTCCATGGCCTGCGCCGTCTCCTGCTGCGAGCGGCGCGCCATGTCTTCCGCCTCGCGGCTGCCCTCGATGATGGACTTGAGCTTGCGCTGCACGGCATTGAAGCCGCGGATCACGTCGCCCAGTTCGTCGCGCCGGTTTTCCGGCAGCTCTTCGACGTCATCGCTGCCGCGCGTGGCCAGGTCGAACAAGCCGTCGCGCAACTGCTTCAAGGGGTCGAAAACGATACGCAGGCTCAGCGCCAGGGCGCCCACCAAAATGATGTCAAGCAGCAACACTTCCAGCACCTTGCGCCGCACTTCGCCGCGCAGGGCCGCATCGATCTGCGCGCGGCTGAAATTGACGATGACCTTGCCGACGATCACCGGCTTGCCGCCCGTGGCCGCGGCCACGGCATCGCGAAATACCAGTGGCGCCTCGACGGGCGTGCCACCCATGGCCACGTCGGCAGTCAGCGGCGCGAGAGTGCCGGACGCGTCGCGCACTTCGCCCGCAAACAGGCCGACCGAGGCGTCGTAGACGCGGATGCCGACCAGTTCCGGCGGCAGCATTTCGGCCGCGACGATGCTGTCGACCTTGGATTTATCGAGGTCCCACAGGGCCGAAGGCAAACTGGTCTGCAAGCGCGTGAGCACGCCGCTGCGCAGGCGCGCACTGCCCGATTCGAGTTCCTGGCTCAGTGTATATTGGGTGTAGGTACCCGAAATGCCCAGCACCAGGGTGACGATCACGACAAAAAGCAAGGTCAGCCGGACTTTGATACTCACCATCAATCAATACTCCCCGGGCCAGGCCGGCCGCCGGCCCGCGGCGCGGGCGCAGAGACGTCAGCGGACAACAGCCTGAATCAAATGTACGGTATGACATGCTTAATGGCAAGATTTACAGCAGCCCTATTTTCCACAGGGGCCTTGATACAGGTTGAGACATTGCGTCATGGCAATGGTAATATCCCGCAATCATCTAAGGAGTCGTCATGGCGGTCATGCATCAACATCTACCCCTGGAACAAGTTCGTCCCGGCATGGTCTTGTCGGATGTCTTGCTCGATGCGCATGGACAAGTGCTGTTGCCGCAAGGCGCGGTATTGACGGAAAACATGCTGGCCCTGATGCCGCGCCACGGCATCGACATGCTGCCGATTCAGGCGCCGCCACCGTCACCAGAAGAAATCGCCGCGCAACAGGCGGCCGATAGCGAACGGCTGGCCTATCTGTTCCGCAAGCACGACCCGGACGATCCTCTGGACGCGGCCACGACCTTGCTGCGCAACTATGTCACGGCTTACCGCCTGGGTACGGGAGAGGCCGCATGAGCACCCAGCTGACACTCGACGATATCGTCGCCCACCTCGATGACTTGCCTTCGCTGCCCGCCGTCGTCATGGAACTGTTGAATAGCATCGACCAGGAAGATGTCGATATTTCCGTGCTGGCCAAAAAAGTGTCATACGACCAGGCGTTGACGGCAAAAACCCTGCGCCTGGCCAACTCGTCGCAATATGGCTTGCAAGTGAAGGCCACCACCATCCAGCAGGCGATCACTTACCTGGGATTCCAGACCACACGCAGCCTGATCACGTCGGCCGCCATCACGGGCTGCTTCCCGGAAGGACGCTGCCCCGGCTTCGACGACAAGGCCTTCTGGCGCCATTCGGTGGCGACGGCCGCCTGCGCCAAGGTGCTGGCGCGGCAGATCCGATTCAACCAGGATTACGCCTTCACGGCCGGCTTGCTGCATAACATCGGCCGCCTGGTGCTGGTCAGCAGCTTTCCCGCGCACTATGCGCAAGTCATCGCGCACCAGGCCGCGCACGATTGCAGCCTGCTCGAAGCGGAGCAAACCGTGCTGGGCGTGGATCACGTGCAGGCAGGCGTGGCACTGGCCGAACACTGGAATTTTTCCGACACCATGCGCCTGGCGCTGGCCAATTACCTGCAGCCGGAAACGCCGGGGGCAGGCTTCCTCGCGTCGCTGATCCACGTGGCCAACGCGCTTGTTTGCGCGCTCGACCTGGCGCAGGCGGGCGACGACATGGTGCCGCGCGTCTCGCCGGTGGCCTGGGATGTGCTGGGCCTGGGTGAAGACACGTATCTGCAACTGTTCCGCGAAACGGAACTGCGCTACGACGAAATCACCTCGGCACTGCTGAGCTAAGCACTGCCGCAAACGCAAACGGCTCTCGCTGCGTAGCGAAAGCCGTCAGGAGTGCTGCAATGTATCCATGTTACCCGGTCCATGCTGCCCGGTCCACGCCAGCCTGTTGCCGCCAGCAGCTACGCAAGCGGCACAGTCAGCGTACAACCACCACATCAGTGCGCGTAATTCGATTCTTGCGCATCGCCGCGGTCTTCCGCTTTTGGACGGCCCTGGGCGTCAGACAGACGATACTTGGTGCGGCGGTCGCCCATCAAGTCACGCAAGTCACGGATGCTCATGCCCGTCACTTCGTGCATGCGGATCAGCAGCGAGGCGCCGACCGGCAAGCGGTGGTGGCGAATCTTGCTGATGACGGGTGGCGCCACTTCGAGCAGACGCGACAGGGCCGCATCGTTTTTCAGCTGCATCTTGCTCAGCAGAATATCCAGCAGGTGATTCGGGTTGTAAGTCTCTTGCGATGCTAATGCATGATGTGCCATGATTTTTCCTCGTCTGGTGAATGTAGAAAATAATGCCGATACGAACTTAAGGCTGGCTTAGAGTGTTCAAATAAACGTCTTTCCAACTTATTCAGCCCTCCCCTCTTATCGCACTGCCTGCACAGGACTCGCACAGCCACGCCCAGCCAACATACGCAACTTGCCGCGTGAGTAAAAGCACGTGCAATTCGCCGACATGAATTGCATATAAGACAATATACTAGCCCAAACACGCCGCATCTGCGCCTCGCGCAAACTTCCTGATTGTTAAATATCAATCAAGCTGCTAGTTGGCTTGGCAACGATGCCATTTCAACACATTAGGATGCCAGCGCGCGCGCACAAGGCTTTGCAGCAACTTGTTACAAATCAATGGTGTCGTACGGCAATAAATACTTTTGAGCATCACGACAGATAGCGGCATAAGCAGGCGACAACCTTGTCGGCAAGGTAAGCACAACATGGCCCGCCCCGGCGATTTACGCTAAACTATGGCCAGAACTTGCAGCGCGCCTGCCAGCGGGAAGCCAGAGGCGCCCGGTCGGTCATCCACCGCCGCCCCCCGAGCGGCGCACAGCGCAAGCCCCCTGCCCAGCTTATTTTCCGCCACACTCATTTGCCACACTTATTTGCCGCCACATTTACCGATAAGCACCCGACTCCATGCAGAAAAAAGTATTCATTAAAACCTTCGGCTGCCAAATGAACGAGTACGACTCGGACAAGATGGCCGACGTGCTGGGCGCTTCCGATGGCCTGGTGCGCACCGACACGCCGGAAGATGCCGATGTGATCCTGCTCAACACTTGCTCCGTGCGCGAAAAGGCACAGGAAAAAGTGTTTTCCGACCTGGGCCGTTTGCGCGAGCTGAAACTGGCCAAGCCGCACCTCTTGATCGGCGTGGGCGGCTGCGTGGCGTCGCAGGAAGGCGACGCCATCGTCAAGCGCGCGCCGTATGTCGACATGGTCTTCGGCCCGCAAACCCTGCACCGCCTGCCGCAAATGATCGAACTGCGCCGTGCGAGCGGCGCCTCGCAGGTGGACATCAGCTTCCCGGAAATCGAAAAGTTCGACCACATGCCGCCGGCCAAGGTGGAAGGCGCTTCGGCGTTCGTCTCCATCATGGAAGGCTGCAGCAAATACTGCAGCTACTGCGTCGTGCCCTACACGCGCGGCGAGGAAGTGTCGCGCCGCTTCGAGGACGTGCTGACGGAAGTGGCGGGCCTGGCCGCCCAGGGCGTCAAGGAAATCACCCTGCTGGGGCAAAACGTGAACGCCTACCGCGGCGCGATGGAAGGCGGAGACATTGCCGACTTCGCCCTGCTGCTTGAATACGTGGCCGACATTCCCGGCATCGAACGCATGCGCTTCGTCACCAGCCATCCGAAGGAATTCACGCAGCGCCTGATCGACGCCTACGCGAAGATCCCGCAGCTGGTCGACCATCTGTACCTGCCGGCGCAGCACGGCTCCGACAAGATCCTCGGCGCCATGAAGCGCGGCTACACGGGCCTCGAATACAAGTCCATCATCCGCCGCATTCGCGCCGTGCGCCCGAACATGGCCATTTCGTCTGACTTCATCGTCGGTTTCCCTGGCGAGACCCAGGCCGATTTCGACGCCATGATGAAGCTGATCGCGGACGTCGGCTTCGACAACAGCTACAGTTTCATCTTCAGCAAGCGCCCCGGCACGCCGGCCGCCAGCCTGGCAGACGATACGCCGCATGACGTCAAGCTGGCCCGTTTGCAGCAGCTTCAGGCGGCCATCGACGCCAACACGCGCAAATACAGCCTGGCCATGGTAGGCACGGTGCAAACCATCCTCGTCGAAGGCCGCTCCAAAAAGGATACGATTGATCGCGAGCTGCAAGGCCGCACCGAAAACAACCGCGTGGTCAATTTCGACGCCGGCCCGGACGCGCTGCAGCTGGTCGGCCAGTTGGTCGACGTGCGCATCACCGAAAGCCATTCCTACACCCTGCGCGGCGAACTCGTCGCCAGCGCACCCGCATTGAAAAGAGCCAGTTGAAAACCAAAGCCCCGATACAGCCGCATTACTTCATCCCCGAGCCGCTGGACAACACGCGCCTGGCGCACCTGTGCGGACCACTCGATGAAAACCTGCGCCAGATTTCCGCCGCCCTCGACGTGACGATCTTCCGCCGCGGCGAGAAATTCATCGTCGGCGGCAGCAATGCCGTACGCGCCGTGGAAATCCTCGAACAGTTCTACGCCATCGCCAACAAGGTCGTGCCGCTGGAAGAAGTGCAGCTGGCCCTGGTGGAACAGCGCGCGGGCCTGTCCGCCGCCTCGGAACACCACGCCAATGCGCCCATCAGCACTTTCGTCGAACCGGACATCGCCAGTCCCGTGCTGAAAACCCGCCGCAGCGACCTGCGCGGACGCACCCCGCACCAGATTGCCTACCTGCGCGACATCCTCGAACACGACATCAGCTTCGGCGTGGGTCCTGCCGGCACGGGTAAAACCTATCTGGCCGTCGCCTGCGCCGTCGACGCGCTCGAACGCGACGCCGTCAAACGCATCATTTTGACGCGCCCCGCCGTCGAAGCGGGCGAACGCCTGGGCTTCCTGCCGGGCGACCTGGCGCAAAAGGTCGACCCGTATCTGCGTCCCCTGTACGACGCGCTGTACGATTTGCTGGGCTTTGACCGCACGCAAAAACTGTTCGAAAAACAGGTGATCGAGATCGCCCCGCTGGCCTACATGCGCGGGCGCACCCTGAACCACGCCTTCGTCATCCTCGATGAAGCGCAAAACACCACCGTCGAACAGATGAAGATGTTCTTGACGCGCATCGGCTTTGGCAGCAAGGCCGTGGTGACGGGCGACGTGACGCAAGTCGACCTGCACAAGAGCCAGACGAGCGGCCTGATCGACGCCGTGCACGTATTGAAAGACGTACGCGGCATCGGCTTCACACAATTTAACAGCACCGACGTGGTGCGCCACCCGCTCGTCGCGCGCATCGTCGACGCCTATGAAACGGCGCAAGCGGCCGGCGCCAACGCCGCCCAGTTACTCCCCTTATTGAAACCAGCTGCCGCCAAAAATGTCCGAAAAAAATAAACTGTCCCTGTCCGTGCAATACCCGGATGCCCGTCTGGAAACCCTGATCACGCGGCCGAAAGTGCGCCGCTGGGTCAAGGCGGCCCTGTTTGCCCCGGCCGAATTCACCATCCGCTTCGTCGATGCGGAAGAAGGCCGCAGCCTGAACCGCGACTACCGCGAAAAGGACTACGCCACCAACGTGCTGACGTTCGCCTACAACGAAGGCGAAGAGTTAAGCGACGACGAGCCGACGCGCGCCGACATCATCCTGTGCACGGACGTGCTGGAAAAGGAAGCGCAAGAACAAAAGAAGAGCGTGGAAGAGCACACGGCCCATTTGATCGTGCACGGCGTGCTGCATGCGCAGGGCTACGACCACATGGATGACGAGGAAGCCACCGAGATGGAGGGCCTGGAAACGGAA
Organism: Janthinobacterium salmonicoloratum; assembly: GCF_051380845.1. Lineage (NCBI taxonomy): Bacteria > Pseudomonadati > Pseudomonadota > Betaproteobacteria > Burkholderiales > Oxalobacteraceae > Janthinobacterium > Janthinobacterium salmonicoloratum. The sequence goes on from NZ_JBNYXV010000001.1 coordinate 2,259,659, forward strand.
ATCCTCGCGAAACTCGGCATTACCGACCCGTACAAGGAGTAAGACCATGGGAACCTGGGCCACCGACGCCTTCGGCAACGACTACGCCATGGATTGGGCGCAGGATTTGCACGAATATAAAACCCTCGAACTGGTCGAGACGACGCTCGACAATGTCATCGACAGCACGGAAGCGGAGCTGGAAGCGCCGTTCGCCGCCGAGGCGCTGGCCGCGCTGGAAGTGATCGCGCGCCTCTTGGGCAAGCCGGGCGAGGACGACCCGGCCACCGCGGAAGTGGACGAATGGGTGGCCGCCTGCAAGAAGAAGGTCACGCCGCCGCTGCTGGAAAAGGCGCGCCTGGCATTCGACAAGATCGGCGCGGAAGCGTCGGAACTGCGCCAGCTGTGGCAGGACAGCGAGCATTTCGCCGACTGGCAGGCGGACGTAGCGGCCTTACGCGCGCGCGTGCTGGGTCAAGAAGCGGCGTAAAAGATCGCGCAACGGCGTACTTCAACGTATTAAATTTACATCAAAAGCGGGGAAATCCGGTATTCCCCCACTTTTGGTGTATCCTATATCCCTTCGCAACAACGGCTCACGCCTCCTATGCCCGAGCACCCTAGTGGCGTCAGAACTGACGTCAAGCCCCACCGGTCACTGTTTGAACGCCTGACCGCACTCATATCCCCCGAGCCAGAGAACCGTGCAGAATTGCTCGAAGTTCTACACGATGCGCATGAACGCAAGCTGATCGACGCCGACGCCCTGTCGATGATCGAAGGCGTGTTCCAGGTATCGGATCTCTGTGCTCGCGACATCATGATTCCCCGTTCGCAGATGGATGTCATCGACATCAGCAAGCCGATCGAGGAATGGATGCCGGAAGTCCTGTCCACCGCCCACTCGCGCTTTCCCGCGATCGAAGGCGAGCGCGACAAGGTCATCGGCATCCTGCTGGCGAAAGACTTGCTGCGTTATTACGCAGAAGAAACTTTCGACGTGCGCGACATGCTGCGCCCCGCCATCTTCATCCCCGAATCGAAACGCCTGAATGTGCTGCTGCGCGATTTCCGCGCCAACCACAATCACATGGCCATCGTCGTCGATGAATACAGCGGCGTCGCCGGCCTGATCACCATCGAAGACGTGCTGGAACAGATCGTCGGCGATATCGAGGACGAATACGACTTCGACGAAGCCGAGGACAATATCCTCTCGCTCAAGGAAGGCCAGTTCGGCCCCCGCTGGCGTGTCAAGGCGCTGACCGAGATCGAACAGTTCAACGACGAAGTGGGCAGCCACCTGGTGGACGACGACGTCGACACCATCGGCGGCCTGGTCTCGAAGTACCTGGGCCGCATGGCGCACAAGGGCGATATTTTCGACCTGGGCAATCTGCGCTTCGAGGTGCTGCGCGCCGATGCGCGCCAGGTGCACGTGCTGCTCGTCGAGCGCCTGCCCAATGTGCCGGAACTGGAACTCTGACATGCGCGTGCTGTAAATGCGTTTCAGACGCTCAGATCCCAACGCCCCCGCCAAACCGCCCCGCAGCACGTGGGCGCGCATGCTGACTGCTGCCGTTGCCGGCGCCGTCGCCGTGCTGGCGTTCGCCCCTTTCGGCTACTGGCCCTTGCAAATCCTCAGCCTGGGCGTGCTGTTCTACCAGGTGCTGCGCGCGGCGAACGTCAAGGCCGGCGCGTTGATCGGCTGGGCCTACGGCTTCGGCTGGTGCGCGGCCGGCACGCACTGGCTGTATATCTCCATGCACCGCTATGGCGACATGGCCGCGCCGCTGGCGGTCATCGCCGTGGCCCTGCTGGCCCTGCTGATGGCCATTTACGTGGCCCTGGCCATGGGGGCGGCCGCCTGGCTGCGCCAGCGCTGGGTGCTGTCCCTGCCCGCCATGACCCTGCTGGTGCTGCCTGCGACGTGGACCCTGTTCGAATGGACGCGCGGCTGGCTGTTTACGGGTTTCCCGTGGCTGGCCACCGGCTACGCCCACAATACGAGCCCGCTGGCCGGCTTTGCCCCCATCGTCGGCGCGTATGGCCTGGGCTGGCTGGCGGCCCTGTCCGCCGGCGCCCTGCTACTGTTAGTCCACCCCCTGCACCGCACGCGCTGGAGCGCGCTGGGCGGCGTCATCGCGCTGTACGCGGCCGGCGTTGGCCTGCAATACGTGAACTGGACCCACCCGGTCGGACGCCCGATCACGGTGCGCCTGTTGCAGGGCAATGTTCCGCAGCAGCAAAAATTCGATCCCGGCTTCGTGCTGGGCGCCTTGCAGATGTACCAGAGCGCCATCACCAGCGCGCCGGCCGACCTGATCGCCACGCCGGAAACGGCCGTCACCGTGCTGCCGCACCAGCTGCCGCCCGGCTACCTCGATAGCCTGGGCACGTACGCGCAGCAGACGGGCAGCACGATCCTGGTCGGCATGCCCGTGCTCGACGAGCAGCAGCGCTTCTACAATGCGGCGCTGGGGATCACGCCCAACGGCACGCCGGGACCGTACTACCAGTACCGCAAGCACCATCTGGTGCCGTTCGGTGAATTCGTGCCGCCCGGCCTGCACTGGTTTGTCGCCATGATGGCCATCCCCCTGGGCGACATGGGCCGTGGCGCCGAGGTGCAGGCGCCGCTCCAGGTGCGCGACCAGCTGGTGTTGCCGAATATCTGCTACGAAGACTTGTTTGGCGAAGAAATCGCCGGCCAGCTGGCCAGCGCCCACCGCCATGGCAAGCAGTCGGCGTCCGTGCTGCTGAATATCTCGAACCTGGCCTGGTTTGGCGACTCGATCGCCATCCCGCAGCATTTGCAGATTTCACAGATGCGCAGCCTGGAAACGGGCCGCCCCATGCTGCGCTCGACGAATACGGGCGCCACCGCCGTCATCGACGGCAAGGGCGTGGTGCAAAGCCTGCTGCCGCCGGAACAGCAAGCCACCCTGGCGGCCAAGGTGCAGGGCATGGGCGGCATGACGCCATACATTCTGTATGGCAACAAACTGGTGCTGGCCATGGCCGCACTGGCCGTGCTGGCGGCCTTCCTGCTGTCGCGCGCCGCCCGTCGTGGCCGCGCCGGGCAGCAATAAGCGGCCGATATTGTCCGAAGAGTCACAGTGGGTCCGTAAAAACCGCTAAAATTAGCAAAACCCCGGCCCGGACGCGCTTCCAAGCATGCGCCCGGGCTTCAAGCAAACCCTTACAGCGCGCAGGCTCCCGCGCGGCGAACTCATACGATGCTCACATTTCAACAAATTATCCTGACCTTGCAAACCTATTGGGACAAGCAAGGTTGCGCTCTGCTCCAGCCTTACGACATGGAAGTCGGCGCCGGCACCTTCCACACAGGTACCTTCCTGCGCGCGATCGGCCCGGAACCGTGGCGCGCCGCGTATGTGCAGCCGTCGCGCCGCCCGAAAGATGGCCGCTATGGCGAAAACCCGAACCGCATGCAGCACTACTACCAGTACCAGGTGGTCTTGAAGCCGGCGCCGGAAAACATCCTCGACCTGTATCTGGGTTCGCTGGCCGCACTGGGCCTGGACTTGAAGCAGAATGACGTGCGCTTCGTCGAAGACGACTGGGAAAGCCCGACCCTGGGCGCCTGGGGCCTGGGCTGGGAAGTCTGGCTGAACGGCATGGAAGTGACCCAATTTACCTACTTCCAGCAAGTGGGCGGCCTCGATTGCAAGCCCGTGCTGGGTGAAATCACCTACGGCATCGAACGCCTGGCCATGTATCTGCAGGGCGTGGAAAACGTGTACGACCTGGTGTGGACCGAGTGGGAAGAGAACGGCGTCACGAAGAAGCTGACCTACGGCGACGTCTTCCACCAGAACGAGGTGGAACAGTCGACCTACAACTTCGAGCACGCGAATACGGACCTGCTGTTCGAACAGTTCGGCAACTACGAAGCGGAAGCCAAGCGCCTGATCGAGCTGCAACTGACCCTGCCCGCCTACGAAAAGATCATGAAAGCGTCGCACAGCTTCAATATGCTCGATGCGCGTGGCGCCATCTCGGTGACGGAACGCGCTGCCTACATCGGCCGCGTGCGCACCCTGTCGCGCCTGGTGGCACAAGCGTATTACGACTCGCGCGAGCGCCTCGGTTTCCCGATGCTGCCTGCCGCAGACCAACCCGCCGCCGCTTGATCGCCTAGCTCATACACCGCCGTACCAGACAAGAACACCATGAACCAAACACTGCTCATCGAACTGCTGACCGAAGAATTGCCGCCGAAAGCGCTGGCCAAACTGGGCGCAGCCTTCACCGCCGGCATCGTCAACGGCCTGAAAGCGCGCGACTTCCTGGAAGCCGACAGCGTCGCCACCAGCTACGCCACGCCGCGCCGCCTGGCCGTCTCCATCACCAACGTGCGCGAAGTCTCGCCCGATAAGTCCATCCGCGAAAAAGTCTTGCCCGTCTCCGTGGCGCTGGACGCGAATGGCAACGGCACGCCCCCGCTGGCCAAGAAACTGGCCGCGCTGGGCTTCCCCGAGCTGACGGTGGCAGAGCTGGAACGCGCCGCCGACGGCAAGGCCGAAAGCTTCTTCTACACCTACACGGCGCCAGGCAGCAAACTGGAAACTGGCGCACAGGCAGCCTTGATGGAGTCGGCCGCCAAACTGCCGATTCCAAAACTGATGAGCTATCAGCGCCCGGACGGCACGACCGTGCAATTCGTGCGCCCGGCCCACAGCCTGATCGCCCTGCACGGCATCAATATCCTGCCCCTGACCCTGCTGGGACTCAGCGCCGGCCGCACCACCCTGGGCCACCGCTTCCTCACCGACGGCGCGCCGATCACCATCGCGCACGCGGAAAACTATGCGCCGTCCCTGATCCTCAACGCCAGCGTCATCGCCAGCAACGAGGAACGCAAGGAGCGCATCCGTGCCCAGTTGCTGGACAAGGCCGGCGCCGACCAGGTGCTGATGCCTGAAGCGCTGCTCGACGAAGTCACCGCGCTGGTCGAATGGCCGGTCGTGTATGAGTGCCACTTCGAGGAAGAATTCCTGGCCGTGCCGCAGGAATGCCTGATCCTGACCATGCAGACGAACCAGAAATATTTTGCGCTGACCGACAGCGAAGGCAAGTTGCGCTCGCGCTTCCTGATCGTCTCGAACATCGAGACGGATACGCCTGAACACATCATCGGCGGCAACGAGCGCGTCGTGCGCCCGCGCCTGTCCGACGCCAAGTTCTTCTTCGAGCAGGACAAGAAGAAGACCCTGGCATCGCGTTTGCCGCTGCTGGCCAACGTCGTCTACCACAACAAACTGGGCACGCAAGCGGCACGCACAGAGCGCGTCAAGTCGCTGGCCGGCGCCATCGCGGCAAAATTGGGTGACGACGTGACCCTGGCCGAACGTGGCGCACTGCTGGCCAAGGCCGATTTGCTGACCGACATGGTGGGCGAATTCCCCGAGCTGCAAGGCATCATGGGCACGTATTACGCGCGCCATGACGGCGAGCCGGAAGAAGTGGCGCTGGCCGCCTCCGAGCACTACCAGCCGCGCTTTGCCGGCGACAGCCTGCCATCGACCGCCACCGGGACCGCCGTGGCCCTGGCCGACAAGCTCGAAACCCTGGTCGGCATCTGGTCCATCGGCCTGGCGCCGACGGGCGACAAGGATCCGTTCGCGCTGCGCCGCCACGCGCTGGGCGTGCTGCGCATGCTGCTGGAAAAGCGTTTGCCTTTGTCGATCCAGGGCTTGCTGGCGGATGCGGCCGCGCAGTTCGCAGCCATTCCCGGCTTCAAGGATCCGGTCGCGGACGTCACCACCTTCATGCTGGACCGCCTGCGCGGCATCCTGCGCGAGCGCGGTTTCTCGCCGAATGAAATCGAAGCCGTCGTGGCGCAAAACCCGGATCGCCTGGACGACATCGTGCAGCGCCTGGAAGCCGTGCAGGCGTTTGCCGCCCTGCCGGAAAGCGCCTCGCTGGCAGCCGCCAACAAGCGCATCACGAACATCCTGAAAAAGAACGAGGAAGCGCTCAAACTGGTCGCTGACACTGGCGTCAAGGTGGCGCTGCTGCAGGACGAAGCGGAGAAGAAACTCGCCGCCGCCGTCTCGCGCGTGCAGCCGGAAGTCGACGCGGCCTTTGCCAAGGGCGATTTCACCAGCACCCTGCAAACGCTGGCGCAGCTGCGTGACGACGTCGATGGCTTCTTCAATGACGTGATGGTGATGGCCGAGGATGTCGCCCTGCGCAACAACCGCCTGGCCTTGCTGTCGTCCTTGCACGGCATGATGAACCGCGTGGCCGACATTTCCAAGCTGGCGGCATAATGGGTACGCCGGCGCTGAAACTGATTATTCTCGACCGCGACGGCGTCATTAATCATGACTCGCCGGACTTCATCAAGTCGCCAGCCGAATGGCTGCCGATTCCCGGCTCGCTCGAAGCGATCGCCCGCCTGAACCAGGCTGGCTATCGCGTCGTCATCGCCTCGAACCAGTCGGGTATCGCGCGCGAATATTTCGACATGACGGTGTTGAACGCGATCCACCAGAAGATGCACACCCTGGCGCAGCAGGTGGGCGCCGATATCGACGCCATCTTCTTTTGCCCGCATGCGGGCGCGGACAATTGCGACTGCCGCAAGCCCAAGCCCGGCATGTTCCATGAAATCTCGCAGCGCTACAACACCAGCCTGAAAGGCGTGCCCACCGTCGGCGATTCGCTGCGCGACCTGCAGGCCGGCTTCATCAGCGGCTGCGTGCCCTACCTGGTATTGACCGGCAAGGGTGAAAAAACCAACGAGACGGGTGGCTTGCCGCCTGGCACCAAGGTCTTCCCCGACCTGGCCGCCGTCGTCAGCCATTTGCTCAAGGCGCCATCGGCACCGGCGCCCACAGTGGCGTTCAGTATTTAATCTTCGGAGAACCGCATTGCGTAATATTTCCCTGTTCCTGCGATCCCTGCTGTTCATGATCATCATGATCGTGGCCACCATCGTCTGGGCCTGCGTGTGCTTTTTTGCCGCGCCATTGAGCTACAACAAGCGCTATTGGGTCACCTCGCGCTGGAACGTGTTTATCCTGTGGTGCGCCAAGGTCATTTGCGGCATCCGCTATGAAGTCAAGGGCGCCGAGAATTTCCCGGATGCGCCGGCCATCGTGCTGTCGAAGCACCAGTCGGCCTGGGAAACCATCTTTTTGCTTCCCAGCCTGCCACGCCCGCTCGTGTATGTGTTCAAGAAGGAGATTTTGTACATCCCGTTTTTCGGCTGGGCCATGGCGCTGCTGCGCATGATCCCCATCGACCGCAAACAGGGCAAGCATGCGTTCAAGAGCGTCGTCGCCCATGGCAAGCGCCGCCTGGCCGATGGCCAATGGATTATCATGTTCCCGGAAGGCACCCGCATCCCTGTGGGCCAGGCGGGCAAGTACAAGAGCGGCGGCACGCGTCTGGCCATCGCCACGGGCGCCGTGGTGGTGCCGATTGCGCATAATTCAGGCGAATGCTGGCCCAAGCAGTCATTCCTCAAACGCCCGGGACTGATCACCGTCTCGATAGGCAAACCGATTTCGCCGGAAGGGCAAACCCCGGACAGCATGATGCAACAGGTGGAAAATTGGATAGAATCAGAAATGCGCGTCATTTCGCCTCACGCCTACAACGCTGGCTAGACGGCATCAGCGCGGTCATCCAGGAGCCGACACTGCGCCAGCAGATGAAGACCATCAAGGTCGGCGACCAGCAACTGGATTTGTTCGCGCATGACGTCTCGACCAGCACGCCCCCGGCGGTGCGCCCCACGGCACCGCCAGTGCCGCCCGTGGCGCCACCGCTAGTGGCACCAGCGCCCCCCATCGTTCGTCCTGCCCCGCCTCCCCTGCCTTCCCCGCCACGCACCGCCGATGGCCCGCCATTGCGCCAGTTGCAGCTGGGCAGCCACCTCGTCGAATTCGCCCTGCGCCGCTCCACGCGCCGCTCCATCGGCTTCATGATCGACGATAACGGCTTGCGCGTCACGGCACCCAAGCGCGTCACCCTGGCCGAAATCGACAACGCCATCCGCGCCAAGCAAGGCTGGATCGTCTCGAAACTGCTGGAGCGGGGCGAGCGCAAGGTGCAGCGCCAGCAGCGCCCGCCCGTGGCATGGGTCGATGGCGCCGTGCTGCCGTATCTTGGTGGCGAAATCACCTTGCGACTGCACCAGGCGCCGCGCCACCGCGCCAGCTTCCAGCGCGAGACGAATGAACTGCACGTATGGGTCACGCCCGCGGGCAGCGAGCAGCAGTTGAAGGAAAAAGTGAAGGGCTGGTTCCAGCACGAGGCGCGCCAGCTGTTCGAAGCGCGCCTGGACGTGTATGCGGACAAGCTGGGCGTGCGCTACGATTCATTGTCGCTATCGTCGGCCGGCACGCGCTGGGGCAGCTGCACCATCGAGCGCAAGATCCGCCTGAACTGGCGTTTGATCCACTTCGCCCTGCCGCTCATCGACTACGTGGTGGCGCACGAACTGTCACACCTGCTGGAAATGAACCACAGCCCCCGCTTCTGGGCCACCGTGGAATCGATTTATCCCGATTATGATGGGGCCAAGCAGGCGCTCAGAAAGCGCTCGCAGGAGCTTCCAGTCCTGTTTACTTAAGCTGCCAGTAAAGGCTTGATGGCCGCGATGGTACGCGGCGTGGCGCCCCGGTGTTGATTGGCAAACGCCAGCGCTTTATCTCCCATGGAAGATAAACGCGCCGGATCTTGCAGCAATGCCGATGCTTGCGCCATCAGCGCATCGGCGTTCGCCACCCGCGCGGCGCCGCCGGCGGCAATCGCCTGATCGGTCACCAGCGCAAAGTTGAAGGTATGGGGACCGATCAGCACGGGCTTGCCCAGGGCCGCTGGCTCGATCAGGTTTTGCCCGCCCAGCGGCAGCAGGCTGCCGCCGACGAAAGCGCAATCGCAGGCCGCGTAATAGGCAAACATCTCGCCCATCGAATCGCCCAGCAGCACCTGCGTGCCTGCGGCAACGGCGTCGTCCTGCATCAGGCCGGACCTGCGCTGCACGGCCAGGCCATGCGCGGCGATCATTTTTTCCACCTCGTCAAAGCGCTGCGGATGGCGCGGCACGATCAGCAGCAGCGCGTCAGGTGGCAGGCTGGCGCGCGCCAGCGCCTCGAGGATCAACTGCTCTTCCCCTTCGCGCGTGCTGGCGCACAGCAGCACGGGTCTTGTTCCTATTGCGCCGCGCAGCCAGGCGCCCGTCGCCAGCGCCGCCTCGGGCACGACGACGTCGAACTTGATGCTGCCCGTGACGACCACGTCCTGCACGCCCAACTGGCGCACGCGATCGGCGTCGTCCTGCGTCTGCGCCGCCACCAGGGTGATGCCGCGCGCCGCATCGGCAATGAGCTTGCCCAGGCGCTGCGCCTTGCCCAGCGAACGCTGCGACAGGCGCGCATTGGCCAGCACCACGGGCACGCCGTGGCGATTGCATTGGTGGATCAGATTCGGCCACACTTCCGTCTCCATCAGGATGCAGATGCGCGGCGCGAAATGGCGAATGAAACTGGCCGGCATGGCGCCCGTGTCATACGGCAGATAGCTTTGCACCAGGCGCGCGCCGTGTTTCGCGAACAGGGATTTGCCCGTGGCGCGCCCCGTGGGCGTCATGTGCGTGAGGACGATGCGGCATGCGGGCCATGCGGCCAGCAGCGCATCGATCAACGGCTCGGCCGCGCGCGTCTCGCCGACGGAGACGGCGTGCAGCCAGATGGTATCCGTAGCAGGCGTCGGCTGGCGCCCGTAAAAACCCAGGCGCTCGCCCCAGTGCTGGCGGTAGCCGGGTTCCTGGCGTCCGCGCAGCCACAGCCGCGCCAGCACCAGGGGCAAGACCAGCCACCAGGCGAGAGTATAAAGAAGTCGCATGATTGTTTAATGTTGAAGTCAGGCGGTTGAAGTCAGGCGGGAGGGTAATCGGCCAGCAGGCGCTGTGCCGCGGCCAGCACTTCCGGTACGCCGGGCGGCGCACCCTTGTCGCCCAGGTTGATGATTTTCGGCGACCAGTTGCCTTCCGTTTTCCACAGCGGCGAATCGGCATAGATTTCCACCGTCGGACGCACAAAGGCGGCGGCGATATGCGTGAGGCCCGTATCGACGCCGATCACCAGCGCCGCGTGGCGCGCCAGCAGGGTGGCGTCGCCCATCGACAGCTTCGACAGCACGCGCGCGTTGGGCAGGCTGGCCGCCAGTTGTTCGGCTTCCGCCTTTTCCTTGGGCGAACCCCAGGGCAGCAAAATCGGCATGGGCGCGAGCGCGTGGCCGAGGGCGATCCAGTTTTCCGGCGCCCATTTCTTGGCGTCGCGCGCCGTGCCATGGAAATACACGCAGTATGGCGCCTCGCCCATCCAGTCCGGACGCGGTTCGTTGCCCGATACTTCCGGCAAGCCGAAATCGGCGGGCGTGTCGACCGTGTAGCCGAGTGCCGCGCCGGCCACCAGGCGGCCGCGCGCTACCGCATGCGTGCGCGGGTCGAGCGGGATGCTTTTGGTATGGAACAGGCGCGAGATGCCTTCGTAGCCGGAGCCTTCGCTGCCATTGGCCAGGCCGACCTTCTGTCCGCCCGGCGCCAGGCGCGCGGCGCCCATGATGATGCCCGTCTTGAGCAAGCCCTGGGTATCGAACACGTAATCGTAATGCGTCTGGCGCAGGCTGCGGAAGAAGGCGGCGATTTCCGCGCGCGTCTCTTTCTTGCCCAGGCTCTTGCGCCAGCGCCGCAGCGCGAACGGGAAGATGGTACCCACGCGCGGGTTCAGGCGCACCAGGCTGACGTAACCCTCTTCAACCACCCAGTCGATGGTCGCATCCGGGAAATGGCGGGCGATGTCCGCCACCATGGGCAGGTTATGCAGCACGTCGCCCAGCGAGGACACCCGCACCAGCAGGATTTTCAAGGGCGCCTGTGCGCCAGGTTGACCGGCCATGCTGTCAGAACGGCAGCACAGCGTCTGGCTTGGCAGCCAGGATCACGCTCTTGAACTGCCCCTGGATGCGCGCCAGGGCTTGTGGCGTTTCCGCTTCGAAGCGCATGACGATCACCGGCGTGGTGTTCGAAGAGCGGGCCAGGCCGAAGCCGTCCGCGTATTCCACGCGCAAGCCGTCGATAGTGATGATCTGTTCATTGCCGGGGAAGACGGCGTCGCGGCGCAGTATGTCCATCAGCGCTACGTTCTCGCCTTCCTTCAGTTCCAGGTGCAGTTCAGGCGTGCTGTCGGACTGCGGCAGGGAGTTCAACAGGGCGGAAGGATCGGCTTCGCGCGTGAGGATCTCCAGCAGGCGCGCGGCCGAATACAGGCCGTCGTCGAAACCGTACCAGCGGTCCTTGAAGAAGATATGGCCGCTCATTTCGCCGCCCAGCGGCGCACCCGTCTCGCGCAGCTTGGCTTTCACCAGCGAGTGGCCCGTCTTGTACATCAGCGGCACGCCGCCATGCTTGCTGATCCACGGCGCCAGGTGGCGCGTGCATTTCACGTCGTACAGGATTTGCGCGCCCGGATGGCGGGTCAGCACGTCGGCCGCAAACAGCATCATCTGGCGGTCAGGGTAGATGATCTGGCCATCCTTGGTGACCACGCCCAGGCGATCGCCGTCGCCGTCGAAAGCGATGCCGATTTCGGCGTCCGTCTCGGCCAGGCAGCGGATCAGGTCTTGCAGGTTTTCCGGATGCGCCGGGTCCGGGTGGTGGTTCGGGAAATTGCCATCGACTTCGCAGAACAATTCGATGACTTCGCAGCCCATGCCGCGGAACAGGTCGCCCGCGAACGCACCGGCCACGCCATTGCCGCAGTCGACGGCGATCTTGATCGGGCGCGCCAGCTTGACGTCGCCCAGGATGCGCTCCAGATAGGCGGCGCGGATATCGTGCGTGGCATAGGTTCCCGGGTTGGCAATGTCCTTGACGCTGGCGCTGCCGTCGTGCGCGACGATGCTGTGGTACAGCGCCTGGATCGCTTCGCCGTGGATCGCTTCGCCGGCCAGCACCATCTTGAAGCCGTTGTAGTCGGGTGGATTATGGCTGCCCGTGACCATGATGCCGGAATGCGTGTCGAGCACATTCGTGCCGAAGTAGACCATCGGCGTGGCCACCACGCCCAGGTCGATCACGTCGACACCTGCCGCTTGCAAGCCCTGCGCCAGCGCCGCCGTCAATTCCGGTCCCGACAGGCGGCCATCGCGGCCGATCACGACCCGCTGCTCGCCCTTGGCCAAGGCGGCCTGGCCAAATGCCTGACCGATCTTGTGGGCCACGCTGGCATCGAGGGTTTTAGCGATGATGCCGCGAATATCGTAGGCCTTGAAGATCGTTCTGGACAATGGAAGCATGGTATGGGCGGTATAAGTAGGGTCAAATAGGGTACCTGGCAAGGTGCAGCGCGCAACTGACAGCTTGCTACTGCGCCAAGAGTATACCGAATTATACGCGCAGCAGATCGATAGACTTGCCCGATTCCACCCATTGTTTGACCCACAGCGGCTGGCGGCCACGGCCTGTCCATTGCTCGTTCGCATTGTCAGGATGGCGGTAACGCACCGCGACTTTGCCCGTGCGCGGGTGCAAGCCGTCGAGTATCAGCTGTTTCAACGGAATACCCGCCTGCTGCGCGATGGCCATGATCTGTTCGCGCGCCTTGTTCAAATCTTCACGTTCGCGGCTGTTCAATTCCTGCTTGACATTATCTTCCAGCTTGCGCAATTCCAGCATCGTCATCGTTGACAGATCCATCCCGTATATCCTTTACATTGTTAAATAATAAAATAAGCGTGAAATATACTACATTGTATAAACATCTGCGCACCGCTGCATAATCCATCGTCATTTTAATCACGGCCATCGACTTATTTATCTGCTCAACATTAAGATTAAATGAGGAATATGCCGAAAACACGCGTGATAAATAAATAAGCAAGGATGAATCGCATGCCGGCTTGCCAGCGCATGCGGCTTGCAAGGCTGGCATGGCGCGGCTATTCATTCAAAAAATGCGCTGGCGGATTAATATTGATGTCCTCCTGCGGGAAATGAAGACCATTAAATCCGCATGCGGCATAATCGGCATCCGATTTTTTCCTCCGCCGGTCGCGCGCACAATTGCTCACAGGCCGGCAATGTACCCAACGCCAGAGGGCTGGCATGCTTATAATGCAGACGTGTAGTTCACTTCACCCCGGCACATATGAAAACTTACTTTATCGGCGATCTGCAAGGCTGCCATGCACAAACCATCGAACTGATCGAACTGATCCAGGCGGCGGCAAGCGGTCCGTACCGCCTGCTGTTCGCGGGCGACCTGATCAATCGCGGCCCGGCCTCGCTGGCCACCCTGCGCCACGTGCACGCGCTGGCGCAGCAGGGCCTGGCCGACAGTGTCCTGGGCAACCATGACTTGCACCTGCTGGCTGTGGCCAACGGCATCCGGCCCGAGCATGCGTCCGATACGCTGGCCGAGATCCTCGACGCGCCCGATCGCGACGAGTTGATCACCTGGCTGCGCCACCGGCCGCTCGCCTTGCAGCACCAGGAGCATGTGCTCGTGCATGCGGGCTTGCTGCCGCAATGGAGCGCAGCCCAGGCCCTGTCCCTGAGCGGGGAAGTATCCGCCATGCTGCGCAGCGACGGCTGGGTGGCGTTCCTGCGCGCCATGTACGGCAACGAGCCGGCCGCCTGGCGCGACGACCTGCAGGGCGCCGACCGGCTGCGCTGCATCGTCAACGCCATGACGCGGCTGCGCTTTTGCACGCCGGATGGCGTGATGGACTTCAAGATGAAGGAGAGCGGCAGCCCTCCGCCAGGCTCCGGCCTGCTGCCCTGGTTCGACGTACCGGGCAGGCGCAGCGCGGGCGACACCATCGTCTTCGGCCACTGGTCGGCGCTGGGATTGCAGTTGCGGGAGCACCTGATCGGCCTCGATAGCGGCTGCGTCTGGGGCGGAAAACTGTCGGCCGTGTGCCTGGAAGACCGCTCGCTGCTGCAAGTCGACTGTCCCGCTTTCCAGCAGCACAGTGGCAAGCGGTAAGTGATCGTGGCAAGTGGTAACCATGGCGCGCATATGCTTAGTCGAAATCGGTCGTTTGCCTTGCCGCGCGTGGCCCTTATGATGCAACTTTCATGATGCAGCTTTTGCCTGTGCGATCCCATGCCCCCTGATACCGACAGACTGGCGCGCTGGCTGCTCGGCAGCCTGGAACTCGACACCGCCGTCCTGCATGTGGGCCAGTACTGCGGCCGCTGGCGCGCTTCCACGGCGGACCGGGAACTGGGCAGCTTTCACCTGGTGCTCGATGGCCACTGCTATTTGCACCTCGACGGGGCGGCGCCGATTGCGCTCGGCCCTCGCGACGGCGTCTTCCTGCTGCGCGACTTGCCGCATTTCCTCAGTCCCCACAGCGACCCGCTGCATGCGGTGAGCGCGCAAGCCATGCTGCCGCTGCAAGCGCCGACGGAGCAGCCGGCGACGGCGCTGGCCTGCGGCTTCTTTCAATTTCGCGGCGCCCTCTCCACACTGATCGTCGACTCCTTCCCGCCGTATCTGCTGATACGCGGCGATGCGCCCGCCTTCAGCGCCGCCGCCGCGCTGTTCGACCTGATTCTGGCCGAGGCTGGCGGCGATCCGGAACAGCCGTCGCCGCTCATCGCGCGCCTGGTCGAACTGCTGTTCTTTTACCTGATTCGCCATGTGGCGCAGGGCGAGCAAGTGGCGGCCGGCCTGCTGTCGCTGCTGCACCAGCCCGCATTTTCGCCACTGCTCGAACGCATGCTTGACGCCCCCGCCGACGACTGGTCGATCGAGAACATGGCCAAGGCCGCCTGCATGTCGCGCGCCAGCTTTTGCAAGCATTTCGCCAGTGCCAGCGGCCACTCGCCGGCCCAATTCCTGCTCCTGCTGCGCATGAAGATCGCCGCACGGCGCCTGCATGACGGCGTCTCCGTCGAACGCGCGGCCGAACTGGTGGGCTACCGCTCGCACGCCGCCTTTACGCGCGCCTTCAAGCGGGTCACCGGCGAGCAGCCGGGCGCCTACCGGCGCGACCAGCGCCAGCGCCAACTGGCCAGCTAAATCAAGAATCACACAATCGCAGACGAACGAGCACAAAAGGACGACGCTGACGTCTGTTACCTGCACGGCATGGCCGATATAATGGCCGGGTGACTTACTAACTTAGCAAGGTACCCCATGTCCCGTCTGACGCTGCACACTCTCGATACCGCCCCGGCCGACAGCCGCCCCTTCGTGGAAAAGGCCATCGCCAACAACGGCTACCTGCCCAACCTGATCGGCGTGCTGGCCAATGCCCCGCTGGCACTGGAAACCTATCTGACCGTATCAAGCATCAATGCGCGCGCCAGCCTGACGTTGATGGAACGCGAAGTGGTGCAGATCACGGCCGCGCGCATCCATGGCTGCGACTTCTGCATCGCCGGTCATAGCGCCATCTCGCTGAAAAAAGCGGACCAGACGCCCGATACCGTGCGCGCCCTGCAGCATGGCCAGCCGACGGGCGACGTCAAACTGGACGCTGTCGCCGCCTTCGCTACGGCCGTCATCGCCACGCGCGGCACCGTCAGCGACGCCGAATATCAAACCTTCCTGGCAGCCGGCTACAACGAGCAACAGGCGCTGGAAGTCGTGCTGGGGATCAGCCTGGCCACCCTGTGCAATTTCTCCAACAGCCTGGCCGGCACGCCCGTCAATCCGCAATTGACACCCTACTTGCCTGGCGCCGTCTGACATGGGCCTCCTCCATCACTGGCTGCACACGCACGCCGACCAGCTCGATCAATCGTCGGAACTGGCTGAAACCATCGTGCCGGCCCTCGCTGGTGACCAGCTGCTGGCCATCGGCGTGCCGCAAGTACACGGCGGCGCGGGCGGCGACGTGCGCGACGCCATCGACGCCATCGCCAAAGTAGCCGAACAATCGGTGACGGCCGCTTTTGTCTTCTGGGGCCAGCGCTGTTTCATCGAATTCCTGCTGCAAAGCGAGAACCGCGCGCTGGCCGAGCGCCGCTTGCCAGGCCTGCTGGCAGGCACGCAGGCGGGCGCCAGCGGCTTGTCGAACGCCATGAAATTCTTGTCCGGCATCGAGCAGTTGCAAATCACGGGCGCGCGTCAGGAAGACGGCTTGCTGATCGATGGCGGCCTGGCGTGGGTGACGAACTTGCGCAAGGCGGGCTTTGTCGCGGCAGCCGCCGTGGCGCCGAACGACGGCGCGGCTCCCGTTATCGTCGCCTTCGACAGCGGCACGGCAGGCGTCAAGCGCAGCGACGACCTGGACCTGATCGCCCTGCGCGGCAGCAATACGGCCTCCGTCAAGCTGACGCAGGTGCACATCCCCGCTGCGGACATCATCAGCGACAATGCGCCAGCCTGGCTGCCGCAGGTGCGCCCATCGTTCCTCGGCATGCAGTGCGGCCTGTCTATCGGCCTGGCGCGCGCCAGTCTGGCGCAGGCGGCGCAAATTTCCGCCGGTTCGCGCAACCAGCTCACGCCACGCATCGAAGCGCTGCAAGCCACCCTGGAAAGCGCCGTCGGCACCTTGCTGGCCGGCGTGCACGATGGCCGCTTCAAGACGCAGGCGCCAGCTATGTTCCGCCTGCGCATACAGCTGGCCGACGTGCTGCAGCAGGCACTGATGCTGGAACTGCAAGCCATGGGCGGACGCGCCTACCTGAACGCCGAGCAGCAGGGCTTTGCCCGCCGCTGGCGCGAATCGTCGTTCATCCCCATCGTCACCCCCAGCCTGACGCAATTGCAATCGGCCTTGCAGCTGTTCGACAGCCAGCAGGTGGCCAAGGCCGCGGGAGCGCCCGCATGACGGCAGCGGCGCAAGACTGGGCGCTGCAGGCGCAGGACCTCAGCTACGCCTATCCCGGCACGGCGCCCGTGTTCCAGCACGTCTCGCTGGGCGTGCGCAAGCGTGAAATCGTCTGCCTGCTGGGTGGCAGCGGCTGCGGCAAATCGAGCCTGCTGCGCGTGCTGGCCGGCTTGCAGCCCCCATCCACGGGCGAGATTCAATTCCTCGACGCGCCCATGCGCGAACCGGATCCGCGCAGCGCCCTCGTCTTCCAGCAAGCCAGTTTGCTCCCCTGGCTGAACGTCACGGGCAATGCCGGTTTCGGCCTGGACTTCAAGCACCAGCCGCAGCTCACGCGCGAAGCGCACCAGGCGCGCGTGGCGCAAGCCATCGACGCGGTGGGCTTGAAGGGCCGCGAAAAGCTGTATCCGTCCGCGCTGTCAGGCGGCATGGCGCAGCGCGTGGCCTTGGCCCGCGCGCTGGCGCGCGAACCGGAACTGCTGTTCGCCGATGAACCATTTTCCGCCCTCGACGCCATCACCCGCGCCGAGATGCAATCGTTGCTGGTCGACGTGGTGCACCGCTGGCACACGGCCGTACTGCTCGTCACGCACGATATCGATGAAGCCATCCTGGTGGCCGACCGCATCTTGCTCATGGGCGGCAAGCCCGGCAACATCGTGCGCGAATGGCCCGTCGCCATCGCCCAGCCGCGCATCGGCCATAGCGCCGAAGTGATCACCCTCAAGATGGAGATCCTCGACGCCCTGCAGGCGCTGCAAAAGCAGGATCAAACGCCCGCCTGCGCCCCCCTTTAATTGACCGGAGCACTTCCATGTCCATCCCAGAAAATAACAAACCCCTGCATATCTGCGCCTCGTCCGATTGCGGCTGCGGCCTGACGCGGCGCGACTTCCTGCGCATGTCGGCCCTGGCCACGGCCAGCGTTGCCTCGCCCCTGCTGTTCGCCGGCGACGCCATGGCCCAGCAAGGTCCGAAAGGCGACGACCAGCCCGTAAAGATCGGCTACCTGCCGATCACCGACGCCACCCCGCTGCTCGTCGCGCACGCCCGCAAGCTGTTCGAAGCGGAAGGCTTGCAGGCGGAAACGCCGCGCCTGTTCCGCAGCTGGGCGCAGATCATCGAAGCCTTCGTCGCCGGCCAGGTCAACGTCATCCACCTGCTGTCGCCGGCCACCCTGTGGGTGCGCTATGGCGCCAAGTTCCCTGCGAAAGTCGTCGCCTGGAACCACGTCAACGGCTCCGCGCTGACGGTGGCCAACGAGATCAACAAGGTCTCCGACCTGGGCGGGCGCACGGTCGCCATCCCGTTCTGGTACTCGATCCACAACATCCTGCTGCAGCAAATCCTGTCCTCGAATGGCCTGACCCCGGTCACGCGCGCGCGCAACGCGGCCATCAAGCCGAATGAAGTCAACCTGATCGTGCTGGCGCCGGCCGAAATGGTCTCCGCCCTGGCCAGCAAGTCCATCGCCGGTTACATCGTGGCCGAGCCGTTCAATGCGGCGGCGGAAAACGCCGGCATCGGCAAGATCCTGCGCTTCTCGGGCGACGTGTGGAAAAACCATGCGTGCTGCGTCACGTTCCTGTCCGAGCGCGACATCAACACGCGTCCCGAATGGGCGCAGAAAGTCACCAACGCCATCGTCAAGGCGCAGCTGTGGACGCGCTCGAACCAGGTTGACACGGCCAAGCTGCTGTCGAACGTGGGCGAGCACCGCTACACGCCGCATCCGCTGCAGGTGCTGACCAAGGTATTGGCCACCACCGATTACGCCGGCTATGAAAAGCAGGGCCTGATCGTGCACAAGAACTGGCAGCAGCGCCGCATCGACTTCCAGCCCTATCCGTTTGCCTCGTACACGGAAGAACTGGTGCGCGCCATCGGCCGCACCAAGGTCGAAGGCGATACGCGCTTCCTGGCGAACCTCGATCCGAAGTTCGCCGCGCGCGACCTGGTCGATGACCGCTTCGTGCGCAAGGCCATCACGGCAGTCGGCGGCCCGGCCGCCTTCGGCTTGCCGGCCAACCTGCTGCGCAGCGAAACCGTGGCGGTCTGACGATGGCAAGCAAGTTGTTCACGAAGTTCGGCCTGCCCCTGGTGGGGCTGGCCTGTGCCTTGCTGCTGTGGTCCATGGGCGTGACGGCGCTGGAGAAATCCACGCCCATCGCCACTGCCTTTGCGCCGCTGCCCACGGCGCTGGCGTTCAAGGAAATACTGGGCGGTTCGGATATCTGGCTGCACGTGGTATTGAGCCTGCAAAGGGTGGCCGTGGGCCTGGGGCTGGCAATCGTCATCGGCGTGCCGCTGGGCGTGCTGGTGGCCATGTCGAAAAGCTTTTCCGGCGCGGCCATGCCGCTGTTCCAGCTGCTGCGCATGATTTCACCGCTGTCGTGGATGCCGATCGCCGTGATGGTGCTGGGTGTCGGTGACGCTCCCGTGTATTTCCTGCTGGCGTTTGCGGCCGTCTGGCCGATTTTACTCAATACGGCAGCCGGCGTGGCGCGGCTCGATCCGAACTGGCTACTGCTGGCGCGCAGCCTGTCGGCCACGCGCAGCGAGATCGTCTTCAAGGTGATTTTGCCTGGCATCACGGCCGACATCCTGACGGGCGTGCGCCTGGCCATCGGCATCATCTGGATCGTGCTGGTGCCGGCGGAAATGCTGGGCGTATCGGCAGGTCTCGGCTACTTCATCCTCGACACGCGCGACCGCCTCGCGTATTCGGAACTGATGGCCGCCATCGTGCTGATCGGCATACTCGGTTTCATCCTCGACTACCTGGCCCGCGCCGCGCATGCACGCTGGCTGCACGTGAAGAACTAAGCCAATGCGCTAGGCAGCCTTTTCCAGCGGCAGCGCGGCGGCCACCGCCGCCTGCGTTGCCGCTGCCAGTTCGCGGCGGTGCGCGTCCAGCGTCGCCACTGGCGCCAAACAGGTCAGGCGCGCCGTGATCGGCGGGCCGCTCAAGATTGCCACCATGCTTTGTGCAAAGCTCATCTCGCCGATGAAGTCGACGGCGTGATGCAACTCCCCCTTGTCATCCACATACACGAGCGCGAACGGCTGCACCGGCACTTGCGCGTCGATGGCCGCCTCGAACAGATTCGCGTGAAACGGCAGGATCTGTCCTTGCGCGGCGGTCGTACCTTCGGGGAAGAAAGCGATGCGCTCGCCCGCCGTCAATTTATCCACCAGGCCCTGGAAAATCAGGCGCAGGTCGCGCTTGCTGCCGCGCGAAATGAAGATGGTGCCGGCGCGTCCCGCCAGCCAGCCGAGGATCGGCCAGGCGCGGATTTCCGCCTTGGCGACGAAACGGCAGGGGTGGACGGCATTGATGACGAAGATGTCGAGCCACGAGACGTGGTTCGCCACCACCATCGCATGGTCGAGGGCCGGCACGCTGCCTGCCGGCTGCGCCACGTGCACGCCGCAGATGTCGAGCAGCTGCGTCGACCAGCGGCGGATGCGCCGGTTGCGCCCTTCCAGGTCCAGCCAGGGAAAGAGCACGGCGCTCTTGGCCATGCCGCAGCTCAGGTGAATGGCGATGCGCGCGAGGCGGTAGGTAAGCAGAAGTTTCAAATCACACCAACAAATAAACCAGAACCGAAATCCGGGAGCAGACAAGGGATGCCGGGGCAGCCTGCCCCGGTCCATGGATCTGATTTTTTAACGCTGAAACGCCACCTGTCCAGCCACGATGGTCGCCTTGACGATGCCGCTCAGTTCATAGCCGAGGAAAGGCGTGTGCTTGCCCTGGCTGGCCAGCGATGCCGACGACACGGTCCAGCGCGCAGCAGGATCGAAGACGCAGATGTCGGCCGCTTCGCCCACGGCCAGGCTGCCGGCTGGGATGCCGGCGACACGGGCCGCGTCGGACGTGACCTTGGCCACGGCGCGCGCCAGCGGACGGGCGCCCGCTTGCGGCTGCGCCAGCGCATAGTCGTCGGCCCATTTCAGGGCCAGCGACAGCAGCAGTTCCAGACCAGTGGCGCCCGGCGACGCTTCGCCGAAGGGCAGCAGTTTTTCATCATCGTCGACAGGCGTGTGGTCCGAGCACATGGCGTCGACCGTGCCGTCGAGCAGGCCGGCGCGGATCGCGTCGCGGTCGCGCTGGCTGCGGAACGGTGGCGTCACGCGCGCGTTCGGATCGAAAAAGCCGATGTCGGCGTCCGTCAAGTGCACATGGTGCACGCCCACGTCGCAGGTGACGGGCAAGCCTTCGGCTTTCGCCGCGCGTATCAGTTCCAGGCCCGCCGCCGACGAGATGCGGCACAGGTGCACGCGCGCACGGCTGGCGCGCATCAATTCAAAGATCGTGTGCAGGGCGATGGTTTCGGACATCACGGGCACGCCGGACAAGCCCAGGCGCGACGCCAGCGGACCGCTGTGGGCGATGCCGCCGCGGCCGATATGCGGATCCTGCGGGCGCAGCCAGACGGTGTAGCCGAAGGTGTTCGCGTACTGCATGGCGCGCAGCAGCACGGTGGTGTCTTCGATCGGCTCTTCCGCCTGCGCGAAGCCGATGCAACCTGCTTCCGTCAGCTCGGCCATCTCCGTCAGCGACTTGCCTTTCAAGCCCATGGTCAGTGCGCCCAACGGGTGCACGTGCGCCTTGTTCTGCGTCTTGGCCCGGTATTTCAGCATTTCCACCAGGCCTGGCTCGTCGAGCACGGGATCGGTGTCGGGCGGGCAGACCAGGCTCGTGACGCCGCCTTGCAGGGCTGCCTGCAATTCCGATTCCAAGGTCGCCTTGTATTCGTAGCCAGGCTCGCGCAGGCGCGCCGACAGGTCGACCAGGCCGGGGGAAACCACCAGGCCGGACGCGTCAAAGGTGGTGTCAGCGGTAAAACCGGCCGGGGCGCTGCCCACGGCCAGCACTTTACCGTCGGCGATAAACAGGTCTTGCAAGCCATCGATGCCGTTGGCAGGGTCGATCAGGTGGCCGTTCTTGATATGTAGTGTCGTCATGCTCGCTTACTCGTCCTTGGGCTATCAGCCCTGATTACCAGCCAAAATACTCATCACCGCCATGCGCACGGCGATACCGAACGTCACCTGCGGCAGGATCACCGCCTGCGGGCCATCGGCAACGGCCGAATCGATTTCCACGCCGCGGTTCATCGGGCCCGGATGCATGACGATGGCGTCCGGTTTCGCCAGCGCCAGGCGCTCGGGCGTCAAGCCATAGCTCTTGAAATATTCCTGCGCAGATGGCAGCAGCGCGCCGCTCATGCGTTCATTTTGCAGACGCAGCATGATGATCACGTCGACGCCTTTGAGACCTTCATCCATGTTGGTGAAGGTGCGCACGCCCATTTGCTCCAGGCCGCCAGGCAGCAGGGTGTGCGGGCCGATGGCGCGCACTTCCGGCACGCCCAGGGTGGTCAGCGCGTGGATGTCGGAACGGGCCACGCGGCTGTGCAGGATGTCGCCCACGATGGCCACCGTCAGGTTGGTGAAATCCTTCTTGTAATGGCGGATCGTGTACATGTCGAGCAAGCCCTGGGTCGGGTGCGCATGGCGACCGTCGCCCGCGTTGACCACGTGGACGTGTGGCTGCTTGGTGTCGATCAGGTGCTTGGCGATCAGATAGGGCGCGCCCGACTGCGCATGGCGCACGACGAACATATCGGCATGCATGGCCGACAGGTTGTCGATGGTATCGAGCAGGGACTCGCCCTTGCTGGCCGACGATGCCTGGATGTTCAGGTTGATGACGTCGGCCGACAGGCGTTTCGAGGCGATCTCGAAGGTGGTGCGGGTGCGCGTGGAGTTTTCAAAGAACAGGTTGAAAACGCTCTTGCCGCGCATCAGCGGGACCTTTTTCACATCGCGATCGGAGATGCCGACGAACGAGGAAGCGGTATCGAGGATGTGGTTGACGATAGACTTCGGCAAGCCTTCAATCGTCAGCAGATGTTGCAGTTCGCCGTGTTTATTCAGTTGCGGATTAAGCATGGTGGGTATCTATGGTGAGCGTGAATTTTCCATCGTCGGCTTGCTTCAGGACCAGGGCCTGGCCCGGCGGAACGGCAGTGAAGGCGGCCACGAAATCGGCGGCTACCGGCAACTGGCGTTCGCCGCGGTCGACCAGGGCGGCCAGCATGATCTTCGCCGGGCGGCCATAGTCGAACAATTCGTTGATGGCCGCGCGCGTGGTGCGGCCCGTGTACAGCACGTCGTCAACCAGCAGGATGGTGGCGCCGGCCACGTCAAAACTGATTTGCGTCGGCTTGACGTCGGCATGCAAGCCCTTCTGGGCGAAGTCGTCGCGATAGAACGAGACGTCGAGCACGCCCAGGCGGTCGAGCAGGTTCAGGTCGCGCGCCAGGCGTGCAGCCAGCCAGGCGCCGCCCGAATGGATGCCGACGATGGCCACGTTGGGGATGCCCGCCAGGCCGCTCTGCACCTGTTGCAGCAAGACCGCGTACAGGGCCTCGGCGTCGAGTTGGGAAGGATTCGTAGGATGCGGCATAGGGTTCTTGATCATTCAGGATTGGGGCTAAAGTCAGATTAATAATTCGCGTCGAAATACTGTTGCAGGATGATGGCGGCGGCGCGGTCGTCGATGACTTCACCGCGCTTGGCGGCGATGACGGCCGAGGAATAACGCTCGTCGACCAGTTCCACGGGCAGGTTGAAGCGGCCATGCACCTGGTTGGCGAAACGGCGGCAGCGCGCGCTCATTTCGTGTTCCGTGCCGTCCGGATGACTGGGCAAGCCCACCACGATGCGGCTCGCGCCCCACTCCTTGATCAGGCTATCGATGGCGGCAAACTTCGGCTCGTTCGCCGTGGCCGTGATCACGCTGAGCGGCTTGGCCTGGCAAATCATGGTATTGCCGATGGCCACGCCGATGCGTTTCAAGCCGAAATCGAAGGCGAGGATGGTGTCGATGGCGTCACCGCTCATGCGTGTCCGGCCTCGCTCGCCAACATGAGGGGATCGATGCCCAGCAACTTGATGGCCGCCACGTAGCGCTGCTCGATGGGGAAATCGAACAGGATGTCGGCCGAGGCGCCCACCGTCAGCCAGCCGTTGCGGCCGATCTCGTCTTCCAGCTGGCCCGGGCTCCAGCCCGAGTAGCCGATCGAGACCAGCATGCGCTCGGGACCATCGCCCTTGGCGACGGCTTCAAGCACGTCGATCGAGGTGGTAAACGCCACTTCATCGGTCACCGTCAGCGACGAGGAATAGCGCGCGCCCGGCGTATGCAGCACGAAGCCGCGGTCGTCCTGCACGGGGCCGCCGAACATGATCGGTTCATTGATGATGGGCGTGTCGCTGCCGGCCGCCAGTTTCAGGTCGATGCGGTCGAACAGCACTTCCATGGTCATGTCGGTGGGTTTGTTGATGACAACGCCCAGCACGCCGTTTTCATTATGTTCACACACGTAGACGACCGTGCCGCCAAAGATCGGATCTTGCATGGCCGGCATCGCAATCAGGAAATGGTTGGCCAGATTCAGGGTGGAGGAACCGGTCGCGGCCGGCTCTCCCACACCCTGCATCAAACGATGTCCTGGTAGAGTCTGCTCGATTTTACTCTTTTTCATACGCGATGCTCTCTCTGTGGGCTTGCTGGCAAGTCTCGCTTACCCCGCTATCGTACGCCTGGCACATCCTGCCGCGAATGTTGGGCGGCGAGAATCGTGTTGCCAAACGCTATTCTTGTTATGTTGTAAATTAATTATTTATTCGCTGCGCCATGCGGCGACATCCTGCACGCTTGACGACTTGTTCAATGACTTGTTCAATATCAAACATCGCTTTGCCTGCAGGCACATTTCAATGCCAATTGTAAAATTGATTGCAAAATCGCTGTCGCACATAAAGCAGCATGAACTTACCCGGTAGTTTACACTGAATTGCCGCGGCAGCGACGCCAATGGCACGACGTGAGCGGCCCTAAAGCCCTGTTGGCAGCAAAAAATAGCCTATCTTTGACCCTGAACACGCGAAATAATGACAATCAAGACTTCCCTGGTGTGGTTCCGGCGCGATCTGCGCGCATTTGACCATGCTGCACTGCATCACGCCCTGCGCCAGAGCCAGGCCGTGCATTGCGTTTTCGTATACGACACCGCCATCCTGGCAGCCCTGCCGCGCCGCGACCGGCGGGTCGATTTCATCCATGCCAGCGTGGCCGAGCTGGCCGGCGAGCTGCGCCAGCTCGGTGGCGACCTGATCGTGCTGCACGCGGACGCCGCCGAGGCCATCCCGCGCCTGGCTGCCGAATTGAACGCCGACGCCGTCTTTGCCAACCACGACTACGAGCCGCAAGCCATCGCGCGCGACGCCACCGTGGCCGCCGCGCTCACGCGCGATGCGCGCCTGTGGTTCAGCTTCAAGGACCAGGTGATCTTTGAAAAGGACGAGGTGCTGACGCTCTCGGCCAAGCCGTACACCGTCTACACGCCGTACAAGAATGCCTGGCTGAAGAAAATGCGTGCCGAACCCGCCTGCCTGGCGCCGTTCGCTATCGAGCCGCACGCGGCCAGCCTGGCACCGCCGCGCACCAGCACGCCGGAGCCCCTGCCCACCCTGGGCGAGCTGGGTTTCGAGGCCAGCAACCTGGCCGAGCTGGCCATTCCCACCGGCATGTCGGGCGCCAGCACACTGTTCGAAGATTTCCTGCCGCGCGTGGCCCGCTATGACGTGGCGCGCGATTTCCCCGCCTTGAAGGGGCCGTCCTACCTGTCCATGCATCTGCGCTTCGGTACCGTGTCGCTGCGCTACCTGGTGCGCACCATCGTCGACCTGATGGACCGGGGCGGCGGCGGCGATGGCGCGCCCGTGTGGCTGGCCGAACTGATCTGGCGCGATTTCTACGCCATGATTTTGTACCAGAACCCGCATGTAGAAGGCGGCGCCTTCAAACCGGCCTACGACGCCATCGCCTGGGAAACGGGGCCCGAGGCCGATGCCGCCTTTGCCGCCTGGTGCGAGGGGCGCACCGGCTATCCGCTGGTGGACGCGGCCATGGCACAGCTGAACCAGACCGGCTATATGCACAACCGCCTGCGCATGGTCACGGCCTGCTTTTTGATCAAGGATCTGGGCATCGACTGGCGCCGCGGCGAAGCGTATTTCGCGCTGCACCTGAACGACTTCGACCTGGCGTCGAACAACGGCGGCTGGCAATGGGCGTCGTCGTCGGGCTGCGACGCGCAGCCCTACTTCCGCATTTTCAATCCCATCACGCAGTCGGAAAAATTCGATGCCGGCGGGCGCTTCATCCGCCGCTACCTGCCGCAGCTGAAGGCGCTGGGCGACAAGGAAATCCACGCGCCCTGGCTGGTGCCGCGCATGCTGCTCGACCAAAAAAACATCGTGCTGGGACGCGACTATCCGGAACCGCTGGTGCAGCACGACGAGGCGCGCAAGGAAACCCTGGAGCGCTATGAAGTGGTCAAGGTGGTGAAGTAAGGCAGGCAGCGGCGAGGCCGGGTGCCGCCACTGCCGTCAGGTGGAATCAGGTGTGGTGAACTGCGTCCAGACCGACCGCCAGGCGCCGTGCGGAAGTTTCGCCTGCATGGAAAGGGAAAGTCCGCCCGTTCCCAGCGGCTCACCTGGCTGCCATGGAGCACTGTCCAGCTTATTGTCAATGCTCAGCGCCCGCGCCCTTCCCACGTCGACATTGATCATTTCCCTGGTGTCGTAGCCGACTTCCAGGATGGGATGCAGCACCCTCCCCACCCCTGTCAAATACATGGTATCGACATGGACATCGGGTTTGTCAAAACGCTCATACTGCCTCGTCGCGGCGGATGTGAATCCCTTGGCCATGGCGATGCCGATGGTGGCCGGGCCATCGCATCCCAGCAGCGCGGCGAGTGCCCAATAGTCATGATCGGCAGTGACCAGCCTGGCCAGGCAGCGCTCTATCCATGCTGACTCATCGGCCCTGAACGCATGCCAGTAGGGCTTCAGCGAGTTTTGGAGGTAGCCCACTTCGTGCAGCGCGCCGACGAGGTTGATTTGCCTGTCGATGGAGTCGATATCCTGCAACAGATGGGCGGCCGCCGCGGCGACCGCATGCTCACCTTTGCTTGTGGCTTTGTCTTCGAGTTTTTTCAGTTTGGCGTGAAGGCTCATTATTTTCCTGGGCGGTGATGCACGCCTGTTATGGTTGCTGATATGTTTCGGAGCCAGCCCCCGTCAGCAAACGCTGCACCTCCGCCAGCAATTCCTCTTCCTGGAACGGCTTGCCGAAATACGCATTCACGCCCAGCTCGAACGCATGCGCGCGGTGCTTGTCCGCGCTGCGCGAGGTGATCATGATGACGGGGATGGCGCGCGTCTTGTCATCGCTGCGCACATTGCGCGTCAAATCAAAACCATCCATGCGCGGCATTTCCACATCGACCAGCAGCAGGGCCGGCATGGCAGCCGGCTCCAGCGCATATAGCTGTTCCAGCGCATCGACGCCATCCTTGGCCAGCTGCACCTGGTAGCCTTCGCGCTCGAATAAACGCTGCATCACGCGGCGCACCGTCAGCGAATCATCGACCACCATCACGCGTACGGCTGGCACGGCCAGTGCGCTGGAAGCGGCATGCTGCACGCTGCTGGCCAGCGCATACTGCGACAACAATTCAGGATGATGCTCCAGGTGCTGCGCCAGCGCCACCGGGTTCAGGATCAGCACGATGTCGCCCGTACCCAGCACCGTAGCGCCGGCGATGCCGGGCATGCGCGCCAGTTGCGGGCCCACGTGCTTGACCACGACTTCGCGGTTGCCCACCACGTCATCGACCTGCAAGGCCAGCCTGTCATTGCCATTCCTCAGCAACAGCACGGGCGCATAGCGCTGCGTAGCCTGCGCCGCCGGCGTCTCGCCCAGCATGGCCGACAGGTGATGCAGCGCGAGCAACTGCCCGTGCGACTCGATGCGCCCGGCCGCCCGCACCTGCTCCAGCTGCTCGCCTTTCAGGTGCAGCACCTGCTCCACCAGCACCGATGGCAAGGCATACGTCTTGCCGTTGGCCGCCAGCAGCACCACTTGCGTGACGGCCAGGGTCAGCGGCAGGTGGATGGTGAAGCGCATGCCAAGGCCTGCCTGCGTCAGCGTTTCCACGCGCCCGCCCAGGGCCAGTGCTTCGGAGCGCACGATGTCCATGCCAAAACCGCGCCCTGCCAGTTCCGTCAGGCTGTCGGCTGTAGAAAAACCGGGCGTGAAAATCAGCTCGGCCGCCTGCGCGTCGGTCAAAGGCGCATCCGTCGTCACCAGGCCGGCGCCGTGCGCCTTGACGCGGATGCGTTCCAGGTCCAGCCCGGCGCCATCGTCAGAAAAGGCAATCGCCACTTCATTGCCCTGCTGGCTGACCTGCACCAGCAGCTCGCCCGTCTCGCTCTTGCCCCCTGCCAGGCGCGCATCGCGCGGCTCGACGCCGTGCACGATGGCGTTGCGCAGCAGGTGCTCGAAGGGCGCGGCCATGCGTTCAAGCACGCTGCGGTCGATTTCCACGCCACCGCCGCGGATGTCGAGATTGACCCGCTTGTCGACTTCCTTGGCGCTTTGCCGCGCCACGCGGAACAGGCGTTCGGCGATGCTGGCAAACGGCACCATGCGGATCTGCATCAGGTCGCGCTGCAGCTCGCGCGTCAGCCGCGCCTGCAGCACCAGGTCGTCCGTTACCGCATCGACGCTGTGGCTGAGGTTTTCGTGGAACGAGGCCACGTCGTTGACGCTTTCGGCCATCATGCGCGTGAGTTCCTGCAGGCGCGTAAAGCGGTCGAATTCGAGCGGATCGAATTCGCGCTCGCTGCCGACGGCCATGCGCGAGGCGATCTGCGATTCGGCCTGCATTTCCACTTCGCGCAACTGGCGCCGCAGGCGCGCCAAGTTGTCGGAAAACTCGGCTAGAGAAGCGCCCAGCACGCCCACCTCATTTTCCATCTTCGAGCGCGTGATCGACACTTCGCCGGCCTGGTTCACCAGGCGGTCGAGGATATCGGCGCGCACGCGCACCAGCGCCGCCTTCGGTTCGGCGGCCGGCGTGTCTTCCATGCCCGGCAAGGGCAGCAAGGGCTGCTGCAACTGCTCGAACAGGTGCAGCGCATGGTCGTAATGGGCCAGCAATTCCTCGAAGGCCTGCGGCGTGGCGGTACCCGCGTGCAGCATGTTTTCGATATGCGTCTCGATTTCATGCGCATGCTGGCCCAGGCGCATGGCGCCGGCCATGCGCGCGCTGCCCTTGACCGTATGCAGGGTGCGCAGCAGCATCTGCGCCTGGCCGCTGTCGTGCGGCTGCTGCTGCCAGCTGCGCAGCGCTTCACCGATCTGCGGCAACAGGTCGGTGCCCTCCTCCAGGAAGACGGACAATAAATCGAGGTCGAGTTCATCGCTGATGCCGGCGCTCGCTGCCAGCAGCGCGGCCGCGTCGGCCGGCATGATGGTGGGCGCCGGCGCTTCCGGCGCCGCATGCTCCAACGGCGGTGCGTGCTCAAAACCGGCGTCGAACAGGTCGTCGCTGGCGCCGCGGTCGTGTGCCTGCGCCTGCGTCGGCGCCGGTACCGGTGAATCAGCGGCAGCCGGCTGCAGCGCGTCGGCGACGATGCTCGCATACGTCGCCTCGAACAAGGTCTCGAGCTGCGGCGCAGGAATATCGGCCAATGCGTCGGCCGGCGCGTCGGCCAGCTGCTCGGCGGGCTGCGCCGGTGCGCCGACGATGCTGGCGTAAGCGGCCGCAAACAGGGCGTCGAGCCGGTCTTCCTGGCTCTCGCCAGGCGGCGCCGTCAGGGCGCGCCACAGGGTATTGAGCGCTTCGATCATGTCCGGCTGCGTTGGCGCCAGGTCGCCCAGCGCGAACGCCTGCAGCATTTGCGCTATGCGCTGCGTGGCCTGCTCCAGCACGTCGTGCTGCGCGGCGCGCAGGCCGGCCAGTGGCGGCACCACCGTCTCGATCACCGTCTCGAGCGCGTG
Source organism: Janthinobacterium salmonicoloratum (assembly GCF_051380845.1). NCBI lineage: Bacteria > Pseudomonadati > Pseudomonadota > Betaproteobacteria > Burkholderiales > Oxalobacteraceae > Janthinobacterium > Janthinobacterium salmonicoloratum. Next base: position 2,289,399 of record NZ_JBNYXV010000001.1, read on the forward strand.
CGCCAGGTCGCGCAGGGACTGGAAGCCGACCGTGCCCGACGTTCCCGCCAGCGTATGCACGGCTTGCAGCGCCTCCGCGCTGACGGCGCGCTGTTCATGGCGCCATTCGCCGAAATCGCGCGTCAGCACGCGCAGCAATTCATCCGTCTCGGCCAGGTAGATGTTGTACAAGGGAAGGCTGATGCGCAGTTCGCCCACATGCTTGAGGTTATCGTCAGGCGCTTCGTGGAGCGTGGGCGCAGTGGCGGAAGGAAAACCGATCACATTGCCATTGCTGGCCACCAGCGCGGCCGGGCGCGGCTTGCGCAGTTCGAACGGCCCGCCTTCGCGCACGCGCTCGGCCGCCGCCAGCAGCATGCCGGCCTCGCGCTCGCGCCCTGCGCCGCCTTCCAGTTCGGCCACCCATTCGCTGAGCTGGTACCAGCCGTAATTGAGCAAGGTAAACAGATCATCGCTGACGGGGCGCGCTTCGGCCAGCCAGGTATTCATGACGCGCTCGATGGCGCCGGCCGCTTCGGCAAACTGCGCCAGGCCAATCATGCGGCTGCTGCCTTTCAGGGTATGGAACGAGCGGCGCAGCATCGCCAGGTGGTCGCCGCTGGCGGCCTGCTCGCGCGGCAGGGCCAAGGTGGTGTCGATAAAGGCCAGCACTTCGCGCGCTTCGGCGGTGAAGATGTCGAGCATCTCGGCATCGACATCGGTGACTACCGGCGCGGCATCCATGCCGGCAGACGCGGCGGGCGCCAGGGCCTGGTCGAGCAATGGCACCGGCACGGCGCCGGCGGCGGCGACTTTTTCAAAGGGCAGAGCGCGGAAGGTGCCGGCGGTGGCATCGAAATGGAAACGCCCGCTGGCCGCCTGCGCGTTGCGGCCCAGCATATCGATAAAAAAGCCCAGCGCGCTGACGTTTTGCGCGATCTCGTCGAGCGCCTCGGCATGCGCCTCCGCATTGGCATCCGCATTGGCGTCACCGCCGGCCAGCTGCCGCACGGCCGCATCGACCTGCAGCACGGCAGCGCGCGCATCGTCCTGTCCCAGCCCGGCCAACTGCTGCTGCAATTGCTCCAGCACAGGCGCGACGCCATCGAGTCCCCCGGCCGCCCGCGAGGCATCCGCGTAATACGCATTGAGCACCTTTTCCACCTGGCGCAGGCCCGTCTTCATGTCCTCGGCCAGCGCGGCCACAGTCTGGCCCTGCTCGATCTGGCGCGACAACTCGCCCGCCGTGACGGGGGGCGGCGCTTCGCCGGCCAGCAGTGCCTGCAGGCGCGCGGCGATGGTTTCCGCATTGCCGGCGAAATCGTCGGGCAGGCGGCGCACCTGCTCCAGGCCCGTATCGGCAAACAGCAGCGCCATGCTGATTTCATTCTCCAGGGCCGCACTGCGCCCGCTGGCCACGGCTTGCCGCGCCACCGCCGCGCATTCGCGCAGCAGGCTGGCCAGGGCCGGCTGCTTCAGGGACTCCACATGGGCCGCCACGTCTTGCAGCGATGCGTCAAAATCCGTGCCCAGGGCTGGATCAAGGTCGGCTTGCACCAGGCGGCTCCAGGCGGCGCGCGCCTGCGCCAGGGCCGTGCGGGCGCCTTGCAAGGCATCCTGGTCGACCTGGCCGTAGCGCCGCGTTTCCACGTCGGCGGGTACCTGTCCCTCCAGCGCGAAGGCGGCGCGCAGCTGGCGTGCCTCCGGCGTCGGCTCGTGTGTCGCGGCGATGAAGAACAGGGCGTCGCGCAACATCGATTCGGGCAGGCTGGCCGTGCCCTGCGCCAGGCGGCGCAACTGCAGGTTGATCAGGCCGAACAACTGTTTGACGTTGAGCGTGCCCATGCCCTCGCCGCTGGCCGCCAGCCCTGCAAACGCCTGCATGGCGAACCAGAAGGTGCGCGCCGGCGCCTCCTGCTGCGCGTCGGCCACCAGGGTCAAGGTGGCGTGCAGGTCGCCCGCGTGCTGGCGCCGCGCCGCGTCATCCTGCGCCTTCAGGAAGGGCAGCAGGGATTTTTCAAAACGCCCGCGCCAGGCCGGATAATCGGCCGCCGGGGGCGACTCCGCCAGCGCGATGGCATGCCCTTCCAGCATCGACGAAGGCGGGAAAAACAGGTCGGCCGGGTGTATGCGCTCGGCGCCCAGCATGATTTGCAGGTCGCGGTAGTAGGGGAACAAACGCGTCGGCTGCGGCTGCGTGCCGGCCACCACGTCTTCCAGGTATTCGGTCAAGGCCTGATACAGTTCGGCGACGACTTGCGCATGGTCCAGCGTATATTCCAGGCTGCCGTCGCGAAAGCGCGCCAGCGCCTGTTCCGCGCCGTCCGTCAGCAGGCTTGCGCCGGCCACGTCCACCATCACCAGTGCGCCATGCGCCTGGTGCAGATGCGAGCGCGCATGCTGCAGGGCCGTGGCGCGTTCCTCGCGCTCGCGGCCACCCGCCTCGAACAGGGCCGTTTTCGAGCGGCCCAGCGCTTCGCGGATTTCCACCATCACCCACGACAAAGGTTCGCTGTCGAACGGCTTGGACTGCTGTGGACTATCAGGTGTGCTCATGCATGCCTCGGTAAAGAAATCGCCTGGACTGGCGCGGCGTTCAGGCGGCGACGCGGAAGCGCGACACCGAATTTTTCAGTTCCTGCGCCAGCATCGACAGTTTATGGATCGATTGCGCCGTTTGCTGCGTGCCATCCTGGGTCTGCTCCGTCACGCTCAGGATATGCTGGATATTCAAGGCCACGCCGCTGGCCGAACCAGCCTGCGTGCCGGTGGCGAACGAGATGCCCTGGATCAGTTCGGCCAGGTGTTTCGACACCTGGCTGATGTCGTTCAAGGCGGCGCCGGCCGCATCGGACAGGCGTGCGCCCTCGACCACGCCCTGCGTGGAGGTTTCCATCGCCCGCGTCGCATCCTGGGTGTCGGCCTGGATGGTGCGCACCAGCGCGCCGATCTGCTTGGCGGCGGCGGCAGAGCGTTCGGCCAGGCGCTGCACTTCCTCGGCGACGACCGAGAAACCGCGCCCCGCCTCGCCAGCCGAGGCGGCCTGGATGGCGGCGTTCAGCGCCAGCACGTTGGTCTGCTCGGTGATGTCGGAAATGAGCTCGGTGATCTCGCCGATTTCCTGCGACGATTCGCCCAGGCGCTTGATACGCTTGGAGGTATCCTGGATCTGCTCGCGGATTTCATGCATGCCCTTGATGGCGTTTTCCACCGCCGTCGAACCCTGCTGCGCCGCTGCCACCGACTGGCGCGCCACGTCGGCCGAGACGCTGGCCGACTTCGACACGTCGGTAATCGCATTGGCCATCTTGACCACGGTGGCGCTGACGCCCTGGATTTCGCGCGACTGCTGCTGCGACGCGATCAGCAGCTTGCTGGAGATGCTTTGCGCCTGCGTCGAGGCACGGTTGACCTGTTCGGCCGTCGCCGTCACCCTCCCCACCAAGCCACGCAATTCCTCGACCGTGTAGTTGACGGAATCGGCGATGGCGCCCGTGATGTCTTCCGACACGGTGGCCTGCACCGTCAGGTCGCCATCGGCGACCTTCTGCAATTCGTTCATCAGGCGCAGGATGGCCGCCTGGTTCTGCTCATTCCTGGCCTTCGCCACTTCCTCTTTTTCCTGCGACTGCAGGCGCAGGATTTCCGCTTCCTGGCGCCGCCGCTCGGCGTCGCGCGTGCGGTTGACGGAGTCCTGCAGCAGCACCCTGCCGATACCGGCCGCCGCGATCAGGGTCAGCAACACGCCGCCGACCATCATCCAGAACGCGACGCCCAGGGTTTCCTGGTTGACGTGGTACATCTGCTGCAGCAGGGTCAAACGCTGGCGCAGGTCTTCATTCTCGTTGAAGATCAGCTGCTCTGCGCTTTTCGCCGCACTGAATTTGTCGAGCCGGTCGAGTATCGACGAGACCAGCTTCTGGTACGTGTCGAAACTGGCTTTCAGCGCCACCAGCCGATCGCGCAGTTCGGCATCGCGCGTGGGCGCCAATTGCAGCGACACGCTGCCATTGAGCAAGCCTTCGACGGCGGTGCGGAAATACGTCGTGTCGCGCCCCAGCGAAAACGCCGTTTCCGAGCTGATGCTGCCCGACGACAGGAACTCGCTGGCGCTGCGGCTCATGCGCTGGCTCAGCATCATCAGGCGGCCGATGACGGCCAGGTCGCGCGCATTGCCGCCGCGCTGCACCTTCAGGGCCGCGATTTCCTCGGTCTGCGCCAGCAGCGCCGGCGACAGCGCATTCAATTGCTGCAAGGTCTTGTCGAATTCGCCCAGCTCCGGTTTCAGGCGCAGGATGGTGCTGGCCGCGCGGTCGCTACTGGCCCATTTTTTGCGCGCGTCAGCCACCGCCGCCAGCAGGCCGGAACGCGACTCGCCGATATCGCGCCCGTGATATGTCCCGCCGCGCAGCATCAGGCGGAAATCCTGATTCAGTTCATTGCGGCTTTCCTCGAGCTGGCGGAAGGCTTCGGGATTGCCTTGCACGGCGTTCGGCGCGGCCTTGCCGATGCGCTGCGAATGCATCAGCGCATCGCTGGCCAGCTGCGTCTGCGCAGAAGCGATATTGCCGCTGCGCGTATTCAGTCCCACGAACAGCAGGCTGGCGGCCAGGCTCAGGGCCATCACCGTCGACAGGATGCTCAATTGTTTTTGCAGTGGCAGATGGCCGATCAGCGGCAGCTTCCAGTCCCCGGCCGGCGCGTTGGCCAGCGACTTGCGCCGTCCCAGCGCGTCGCGCAGCCGCAGCGGCAGGTCGGCCGCCGATGCCGGGTCCCCGGGCGCGTGCTGCGCTTCGGGCATGCCGGCCGCCAGGATAGGAGAATTGGCACCCATCAGCAAATATCCTTGTGGTCGGGGAGGCCGCCAAAGCCGGCATCGAGGAAGCGCTCCGATTGCGCCAGTTGCGCCAGATCCAGGCGCAGCCACTGCTGGCCTTCGCCGTCGCGCAGCGCCTGCGCCGCCCACGATGGGAGCACACCCTGCGGCGCATCCGGCAAGGGCACCGATTGCATCGTGCGCAACTGGCGCAAACCCAGTACGCGTTCGACCAGCAGGGCGCAATTGAGGCCCAGGCGGGGAGAAAACGTGATGATGCGGCAGTGATTGCCGGACGCGCAAGCCGGTTCGCCCATGTAGCGGGCCAGGTCGACGACCCCCGTCAGGCGTCCGCGCATGGCCGCCAGGCCCAAGTACCAGTCCTGCGCCAGCGGCACGCCCTGGATCTGCACGCCGGCAGCAATGACGATTTCACCGAGCTGCGTCAGGTCGAGCAGGCACGGCCGGCCACCTAGCATCACGCCCAGTTCCTTGCGCGCTGCCAGCGCGCCGCTGCGCGCGGCCTGTATCCGCTCGATCAATTGCAGCTGATACTGGCGCAAGCGCCCCTGCCGCGCACCCGTCTCGAAGGATGGCATGGCGGCGGACGGGAAAGCCGCGGTGGGCACGCCGTGACCTGGCATCGTCTGCATTGTCAGGAAATCGCGGCGATCTTGGCCAGCAGCTCGGCTTCGACCACCGGCTTGACCAGGTAATCGCGCGCGCCCTGGCGCAAGCCCCAGATGCGATCCGTTTCCTGGCTCTTGCTGGAGCAGATAATCACCGGCACGTCCTGCAGTTCAGGATCGCGCGCGATGGCGCGCGTGATCTGGAAGCCATTCGCACCGGGCATCACCACGTCCATCAGGATCAGGTCGGGCCTGGCCTGCTTGAGTTGCGCCAGCGCGTCGGCGCCGTCCTGCGCCGTGAGGACGGCATAACCGGCACGCACCAGCATCTCGCTCAGGTAGTAGCGTTCTGTCGGCGAGTCATCGACGATCAGAATTGTGTGTATGGCCATCTGCTTCCTTGCTGCGTTGTCAATCAATAAAACCACTTACTCAAAATGCCCGGCCAGGTGCAAGCGCACGGCCTCCAGCAATGCCTCGCGCGCCAGCGGCTTGGCCAGGCAGGCGCTGGCGCCTGCCATGGCGCCGCGCGCGCGGTCGAACAAACCTTCCTTCGACGACAGCATCAGCACCGGCGTGGCGTGATACGCCGCACTGGCCTTGATCAGCGCACAGGTGCGGTAGCCGTCCAGGCGCGGCATCACAATGTCGCACACGATCAACGCCGGCTGGCAGTCGGCGATCTTGGCCAGGGCCTCGAAGCCGTTTTCCGCCACCACCACGCGATAACCGGCCTCGCCCAGGATCTTCGCGGCCGCGCTGCGTATCGTCGCGCTGTCGTCGATGACGAGTATCGTGGCGCTGGCGCACACGGCATCGGACGGTGCCTCGGGTAAAAAGGGACGCGTCATGTGATTATTCGACAATTTTTCATACCATAGCACAGGCTGCCGCGATACCTGCGTGCGGCAGCGGCATTCCATGTACCTCGATTAATTACAGCGCCACCATCTCGAAATCATCCTTGCGCGCACCGCATTCAGGACAGGTCCAGTTCATCGGAACATCGGCCCAACGCGTGCCGGGAGCGATGTCTTCGTCGGGCAGACCGGCCGCTTCATCATAAACCCAGCCGCAAATAAGACACATCCACGTTTGGAATTGCTGCGTTGTTTCGTTGCTACTCACGTTCTGCCACCCTTCAATCAAGTAAAATGCTGAATTAGGTATCTTAATCTACCCGCCGTGCAAAACCAAACTTCTCCCCTCATATTAAGCTTCGGCGTGTCCGATCCGGTCGGCGCGATCGGTATCCAGGCCGACCTGGCCACGTTTTCAGCCTTCGGCTGCCATGGCCTGTCCGTCACCACGGGCCTGCTGATCAGCGATACGGCGCGCGTGGAAGACGTGCAGGCGGTCGACCCCGACTGGGTTTCCGACCAGGCGCGCGTGCTGCTGGAAGACATGTCCGTCGCCGCCATCAAGATCGGCGCGCTGGGCAGCGTGGAAAACGTCACTGCCATCGCCGAAATCGTCTCCGACTATCCGAACGTGCCGCTGATCCTCGATCCCTTCATTTCGGCGCTGCCGGAACAGGGCATGGACGACGAAGACATCCTCACGGCCGTGCGCCAGCTGCTGATCCCGCAAACGACCCTGCTGGTGCTCTCGCCGGTGGAACTGGAGCGCCTGGCCGAGACCTGGCGCGACGCCGATCCGGACGACACGCTGCAAAACGACGTCGATTACCTGGTGGCCCTGGGCTGCGAATACGTACTCGTCACGGGCATGCCGGCCGACGCCAGCAAGTCCGGCACGGCCGAAGGCAAGTTGCGCGCCAATACCCTGTTCGGCGAAGACGGCGTGGTGCGCCACGACGTATGGCAGCACCTGCCCGGCATCTTCAACGGCGCCGGCAGCACCCTGTCGGCGGCGGCCACCGCCCTGCTGGCCCTGGCGGAAAACGAAGACGATGTGCCGCAGGTGGTCGTGGCAGCGCAGGAATTTACCACCGGCGCGCTGGCCCACGCGCAGCGCCACGGCATGGGCAAGCTGGTGCCGAACCGCCTGTTCCGGCAGCAGCGCCAGCGCGGCGCCCAATAAACACCGACCAGACGACACAGACAACGATCCACTTTCAAGGCACGATTATCATGACGACGACTTCACAGAACGACATCCTGTTTGCCCGCGCACAAAAAACCACGCCAGGCGGCGTCAATTCGCCCGTGCGCGCCTTCCGCTCCGTGGGCGGCACGCCGCGCTTCATCACGCGCGCCGAAGGCCCGTACTTCTGGGACGCGGACGGCAAGCGCTATATCGACTATATCGGCTCGTGGGGCCCGGCCATCGTCGGCCACGCCCACCCGGAAGTGGTAAAAGCGGTGCAGGATGCGGCCGCGCTGGGCCTGTCGTTCGGCGCGCCGACCGAAGGCGAAGTACTGATGGCCGAGGAAATCACGCGCCTGGTGCCGTCGATCGAGCAGGTGCGCCTGGTCTCGTCGGGCACGGAAGCGACCATGAGCGCCCTGCGCCTGGCGCGCGGCGCCACGGGACGCGACAAGATCGTCAAGTTCGAAGGCTGCTACCACGGCCACGCCGATTCGCTGCTGGTGAAAGCGGGCAGCGGCCTGCTCACCTTTGGCAACCCGACGTCGGCCGGCGTGCCGGAAGACTTCGTCAAGCACACCCTGGTGCTCGACTATAACAGCGTGGAACAGCTGAAGGACGCCTTCGACAGCTTCGGCGCGGAGATCGCCTGCGTCATCGTCGAACCGGTGGCCGGCAACATGAACCTGGTGAAAGCCACGCCGGCATTCCTGCAGGCCATGCGCGAACTGTGCACGCAGCACGGCGCCCTGCTCATTTTCGATGAAGTCATGTGCGGCTTGCGCGTGGCCCTGGGCGGCGCGCAGGCGCTGTACGGCATCAAGCCCGATCTTACGGCGCTGGGCAAGGTAATCGGCGGCGGCATGCCGGTGGCGGCCTTCGGCGGCAGCGCCGCGCTGATGCACCACATGGCGCCGCTGGGCGCTGTCTACCAGGCCGGCACCCTGTCGGGCAACCCGGTCGCCGTGGCGGCCGGCATGGCCACCTTGAAACTGATCCAGCAGCCCGGCTTCTACGAGCAGCTGGGCGCCACGGCCAACCGCCTGGCCGAAGGCCTGACCGCCGCCGCAAAAGAGGCCGGCGTGGTCTTCTGCGCCGACTACATCGGCGGCATGTTCGGCATCTATTTCAGCGCCACCCCACCGACCAGCTATGCGGAAATGATGGCGGGCGACCGCAGCAAGTTCAACGCCTTCTTCCACGCCATGCTGGACGAAGGCGTGTACTTCGCGCCCGCCGCCTTCGAAGCGGGCTTCGTCTCGGCGCAGCACGATGATGCCGTCATCGACGCCACCATCGCTGCCGCGCGCAAGGTGTTTGCCAAGCTCGCGTAAAGTTATACCACCGCGGTGTCCAACACCGCGGCCACCAGCGCCGGCAAACTGGCCATGTCGCTGAACACGACATGCGCGCCGGCCGCCTTCAGGCGCGCTTCCTGGCCGGCGGCGATATGCCCGCCGCCGATGAATCCCAATACCGTCATGCCCGCCGCCACGGCGGCCGTCACGCCCGTGACGCTGTCTTCCAGCACCAGGCACTGGCCCGGCGGCACGCCAAACGCGGCAGCTGCCGCCAGGTAGACGCCCGGATGCGGCTTGGCATGGCCGACCAGGTCTGGCGTAAACACGCGTTGGTCGAACAGCGGCGCCATGCCCGTGCGCTCGAGCGAGGACAGCACGCGCGCACTGACGCTGTTCGATGCCACGGCCTTGGGCAGGGGAATGGCGGCCAGCGCCTGCGCCACGCCGGGCACGGCGCGCAATTGCGCATCGCAAGCTACGTCGACGGCATTGCCGATAGCCATGATCTCCTCGGCCGGCAATTGCGGCAAGCCCAGCTCCTTGTAGATATCCTGCATCAGCGGCACCAGGCGCTGGCCCAGGCGCGGCTCGATCAAGCCTTGCAGGGTAACCCCCTCAGGCAGGTTCGGCAGGCGCGGCCCCAGCAATTCCAGCAGCGCTTGCAGGGCCACGGCTTCGCTGTCGACCAGCACGCCATCGCAGTCGCTGATCAAATGGGTAAAGCGCGGTAGGGTAGTGGCGGTATCAGGCATGGACTCTCCAGAAGGCAACGGTGACGGGAAATGCGGCGGCCAGCCGGCCAAGGCTGGCATCGCAACGATCATAGGTGGAACAGGCGGACGCTACCACGCAGAAAACGTCTCAATGACGATACTTTTCTGCAAAAAGCAGCCAACGGGGAAAAGAATGGGGCGCCAGGCAAGCGTCGACGCGCAAATACCAATTCAATACCACGCAATACCAGTGATTATCGCTGATTTTTGAAATTGCTGCGCTCGCCTTGAAATCCGGGAAGATCCGGTGGCGGCGCCGGGGCGCTGACGCGTCCCGGCAAAGAGGGCTTATTTCAGCCAGCCGCGGTGGCGGAAGTACAGGAAGGGCGCGATGGCGCTGGTGACCATCAAACCCCATGCCCACGGATAACCGAACGACCATTCCAGTTCCGGCATCAGCTTGAAGTTCATGCCGTACACGCTGGCGATCAGGGTAGGCGGCAGGAAGGCCACGCTGGCCACCGAGAAGATCTTGATGATCTTGTTCTGGTTGATGTTGATGAAGCCGACGGTGGCATCCATCAGGAAGTTGATCTTGTCGAATAGGAAAGACGTATGGCCATCGAGCGATTCGATGTCGCGCAAAATCTGCCGCGCTTCCTCGAACTGCTCGGAATTCAATAAGCGGCCGCGCATCAAAAAGCTCACGGCGCGGCGCGTATCCATCATGTTGCGGCGGATACGGCCATTCAAATCTTCCTCGTGGGCAATCGCGTTCAGCGCTTCGGCCGCGTGCGCATCGGTAAATTCCTTTTGCAGCACGCGCGTGCTGACTTCTTCCAGGTTCTGGTAGATGCCTTCGAGCACGTCGGCCGAATATTCGGCATCAGTGGCGTACAGGTCGAGCAGCACGTCCATGTAGTCGGCAATCGAGCCTGGCCGCGAGCGGGCGCGCATGCGCACCAGGCGGAACACGGGCAAGTCGTCCGTATGCATGGAAAACAGGATCTTGCGGGCAAGAATGAAGGCTACCGTGATGACGCGCGACGGGCCGTCGTCTTCTTCGCGCAAGAAGTCCGTGCGCAGGTGCAAGTCGCCGTTTTCCGCTTCGTAATAGCGGGCCGACGCTTCAATATCCTTGACTTCGTCTTCGCCCGGCAGGGTGACGTTATAGATGGCCTTGACCCAGGCCCGTTCATCATCGGTGGGGTCGGTCAGGTCGACCCACACCGGTTCGGCATTTTCGAGGTCTGCGCGGCTGTCGATCGGCACCTGGTTGAGCCGGCCATTCTGTAATACAAAGACATTGATCATGCGCGCTCTCAGCCGGATGTTGGGTTATCGTGATGTGCTGGCGCTGGCGCCAAAAATGAAAACAGCGCAAGTGTACCCGCAAAGGCCTTTTCACGACCACCCCCGGCAGCGCTTTTTCACGGAAAAAGTGCGGCGTTGCACCAACGGGGCTGATTAAGATGCTGCGCCGCAATAGTGCCAATCAAGCAGCCTTGACTTTATGCAAATAAAGCCGGCGGCCATCAAGGTAATTCCGCCGCCCCCATGCGGCGCAGGATTACGCCCGTACGCCGGTTCAGGTAGCCCGTATCGCGGTGACTGTCATAAAAGCGGGGATTCGGCAGCATCACGGCCAGTTTCGCCGCCTGTCCGGCGCTCAGGCCGGCAGCGCTGACCCTGTAATAGTGGCGCCCCGCCGCTTCGGCGCCAAAGATGCCCGTCCCAAATTCCACCACGTTCAAATAAATCTCAAAAATACGCTGCTTTTCCATCAGGCTTTCCAGCATATACGTGATGATCAGTTCCTGGCCCTTGCGCACATAGCTGCGCGAACCGGACAGGAACAGATTCTTCGCCAACTGCTGCGTGATGGTCGAGCCGCCCGCCACGACCTTCTGCTTCTTGCTGTTTTTTTCATATGCCTTTTGCAAGGCTTCCCAGTCCACGCCTTCATGTTCGGAGAAATTCGCGTCTTCCGAAGCGATGATGGCCCGTTTCAGATTGTTCGAGATACGGTTGTACGGCACCCACGTCTGCTTGATCGTGGCATTGGGATTCTTGTCCTGCAAGACAGACAACTGTTCGCGCATAAAGGCCGTGCTGGACGGATTGTGGTCGATCCACCACCAGATTTGCAGGAAGAAATACAGTTGCACGACGAGGAAGGCCAGTACGGGGACGATGAACAGCCACTTGATCCAGCCGTAGCGGCTGCTGCCGCCGGTCTTACGCTGGCCCTTCTTGCCGGCGCTCACAGGGCACTGCGCAATTGCGCCAGCAAGTCCTGCGTCTGCGGCCGCACGCCGCGCCACACGTAAAACGCTACTGCCGCCTGCTCCACCAGCATGCCCAGGCCGTCGCGCACCTGCGCGCCATGCTGCGCGGCAAAGTCCATGAAGACGGTGGGCTGGGCGCCGTACATCATGTCCAGCGCCAGGGTGTGGCTGCTGAAGATGCCCGCGGGCACGGGCGGCAAGTCGCCCGCCAGGCTGGCCGAGGTGGCATTGATGACGATATCGAACTGCCCTTCGGGCTGCGTGTAGCCGCCGGCGCGCAGTTGCTCGGGGTGAGCCTGCGCATCGACGAACCGCGCCACCAGCGCCTCGGCCGTGGCCACGGTGCGGTTGGCAATGAAAATTTCCTGCGGTCCCTGTTCCAGCAAGGGCAGCACCACGCCGCGCGCCGCACCACCCGCGCCCAGCAGCAGGATGCGCTTGCCGGCGATGGCCACGCCCGCGTTGCGCACGATGTCCGCCACCAGGCCCGCGCCATCGGTATTGTCGCCAAGAATGGTGTCGCCATCGAAACGCAGGGTATTAACGGCGCCGGCCGCTTGCGCGCGCGGCGTCAGCTCGGTGGCCAGCGCGCACGCGTCCAGTTTGAAGGGCACCGTCACATTTGCACCCTTGCCGCCCTCGGCGGCAAACGTACGGGCCGCCAGGGCAAAGCCGTCCAGCGGCGCCAGCCGGCGCTCATAGGCCATGGTTTGTCCTGTCTGCAGGGCAAACGCGGCGTGGATCAGGGGGGACCTGCTGTGGGCGATGGGATTGCCGAAGACGCAATATTGATCAGGGTGTATTTCGCGTGTATTTAGTTCGTGTGTACTCAATTGCTGCCGCCAGTCAGGTTAGCTTCCATTTTTTCTTCGCGCGTAAATTTGAAGCGGGTGATGACAACCCACAGGTCATCCTTGTCACTCGACAACATATTCGGTGGGAAACGACCGTAGGGCGCCGCGCGGCGCACGATGGCCAGGGCCGCCGCATCCAGCGCCGGGTTGCCCGAGCTTTTCTCCACGCGGGCGCCGCCTTCCTTCTGGTAAATCGTGCCGTCCTGGAAGATGGGGATGTAGACGACCAGTTCGCCATACATCTTGCGGCCATTCTTTTGCGGGAAATTCAGGGTGCCGATTTCTTCGATGCGCTTTTGCAAGGTCTTGTAATACATGGCATAACCGACCTCCTGCGTGCTGGGCGTAATGAAGGTCTTGCGGGGACGCTTGTTCTGGTCTTCCACGGTCTGGCTGATTTCGGCCGCCATGCGCGCGATGGCCTTGCTGCTTTCCATCAAGTCCGAACCGGACGCCAGCGGATTGGGCTTGTCCTTTTCCGTGACGGGCGCGGCGCTGTAAGGCGTCGGCTTGGCCGCCTGGGTCAGCAATTCCTGCTGCTTCTGCTCCAGCTCGGCGATGCGCCGGGCGCTGGCCTTGACGCTATCACCCTCTTCCACCTTGCGCATGTCGGGCAAGGGTGACTTGGCGCGGCCCTTGTCGGCCTGTCCACCACCGTCGAGATTGGCTTGCGCCAGCGCCTCGGCCTTCAGCGGCTTGTTCGCATGCTTGGCGTTGACCAAGATCACTTCCAGGCCGGGATCGGTGGCCACGGCCCGCTGCGGAGCCGGGGCGACAAAATGCATCGCCAGCAAGACGCCGTGCGCCAGCAGCGATACCGCCACGGCTATCATCAGGAAACGATACTCTCGGAAAGACTTCACGCGCAACCCAGTTCGCAACAAGCACAAGATACAAGATGGCTGAATTCTACGTCAAAGGGCGGTGCCGGCAACAGTTTTCAGCACCGCCTTGGTGGCCCCACTGGCGCCTTACTTGACCTCGGGTTCGCTGACCACATCTTCGCTGGCCAGTTCCGCCACTTCCGCATCGGCGTCGCTGACCTGGTTCGCCGCTTCCGGCGATGCTTCAGGCGCCACATCGCCATCTTCAGGGGAATCATCGCCCGATTCTTCCTCGTAATCGAGCTCGGCATTGGCCGCCGCATCCGGCACGGCGGCGATTTCCAGCAGGCGCGCTTCGATGCTCAGGTCGACTTCATCCCAGCGCAGCAAGTCCAGTTTCACCTGGGCGCCGCGCGCCACCGATGGCATGCCCGGCAGCTTGATGACCAGAGGAATATCGACCAGGCGCAGGATTTCATCTTTCAGCACGACGGCATCGACCTGGCGCGCGTTTTCCTGGTGCAGCCAGCGCAAGCACCAGTAGCGTTCCATGTTCGACTGGAAATCGCCATACGCGGCATAGGCGGCGTCGAAGGCCGAAACGATGGCGAACAGGTTGGCGTCACGCGGCTTGAAGGGCGCTACCAGCGGCGCCGTCACGCCATGCTCGGCGCAAGCGATGATTTGCCACTGGTTCACCAGATCCGTATAGCGGCGCAAGGGCGAAGTGCTCCACGCATATTGATCCACGCCCAGGCCCTGGTGCGGCGCCGCATGGGTGACCATGCGCACCTGCATCTTTGCCGCCCAGCTATTACCGCTGCCGCCGCCCTGGCTGCGGTAGATGCCCGGCACGCCATGGTCGTGCAGCATCTTGCCCCATGTGCTGTTGGCAAAAATCATTAATTCGGCGACGATTTTGTCCAGCGGCGCGCCACGCTTGCGGCGCGCCACGGTGACGATGTCGTTTTCCACATAGAAATTGAAATCGACACGGTTATTCTGTTCCGGCTTCAGGCCGAACGCTTCGCGCTTCTTCATGCGGCCCTGCTCCAGCTGCTGCGCCCATTGCCACAGCACGGCGAAATCGGCCTTGTGCGGATAGTCTCCTTCGCCGCTGGCGAGGGTTTCCTCGTTGACCACGTCGTCGAGCTGGTTATGGCGCAAGTTGCTGGCAATCGGCACCAGTTCGGCGCGCGTCTGCGTGCTGACCACGGCCCAGTCCGCTTTCGGGTCCAGGGTCGCGTACAGCGACAGAGCCGGGCACGTCGTGCCTTCCGCGAGCGTGAAAGCATTCACGATTTCGTCCGGCAGCATGGTGATCTTGTCGCCCGGCATGTAGACGGTCGACATGCGCTGGCGCGCCATCTTGTCGATCACGTCTTCCGGGCGGATCCCCAGGCCCGGCGCGGCGATGTGGATGCCTACTTTCACGGTGCCGTCCGGCAAGGGCTGCACGGAGAAGGCATCGTCGATCTCGGTGGTGGTCACGTCGTCGATGGAGAAGGCGGCCACGTCGGCCAGCGGCAGCTTGGTCGTCACTACGGGTACGGGCACGCTCGGGAAGCCTGCACCCTTGGGGAAATTTTCAAAGAGGAACTTCGACAGGTGCAAGTCTTTCGGCGAAGCAATACCACCGACGGCCAGCATCAGGCGCGGCGGCGTCGTGTGCAATTCCGTGCACGCCGCTTCCAGCGCCTTGTATTCGATAGTGTTCTTGTCCGGCTTGAACAGCAGCTGCAGCACCATGGGCTGCATCGATGCCGGCAAGCGGTTCTGTTTCAACTCTTCCACGTAAGCGGCCTGCACCAGCGCCTGCTGTTTTTTCTTTTCGATGCCGGCCAGGGCCGCCTTCAGGGACGCTTCCGGCGCCGCCTTGTAACGGCCACGGCCTTTCTTGTAGAAATATACGGGCGCCGAATGCAAGGCAAGGATCAGGCCGGCCGCTTCCGGCGGCAACGGTGCGTGGCCGAAATACTCGGCGCCCAGCTCGGCAAAACCGAACTCGTCTTCGCCCGCCACTTCCCATAGGAAATCGAGATCGATCTCGGCAGCAACAGCCTTGGCTTGCTCCAGCAGCTCGGCCGGGGCCGGCTTTTCATACTGCAGCAGCACGTCCTTGACCTTGACCTTGGTGCGCTTGCCGCTGGCCATTTCGACCTGGTAGGCTTCACCCGCTTGCGACAGGACCGTGCCGACCTTGAAATCGCCGGATTCTTCAAAAAATAGATTCATTGTTATGCTTTGTTTATTAATGTGTCGGTTGCAACGGTGCGAGTGATGGACGTCAACTCCAGCACCGCCGGCAAAAATACTTCTGTTACCAGCAGCAATCCCTGATGACGCTGATACAGGCAGCGGCGGGCAAAAAACAGCGACTTGTCATCGGCGCGCCGCCCTTCCAGTGCCAGCGCCGCCTGCGCCCGCTGCACTAGCGGGTGTCCGGCGCGCAAGCGGGCAAATTCCAGTTCACCGCGGCGTACCATGCGGTCGCCAAACAGGGTCGTGCCCAGCGAACGCTCGCCCAGCGCGGAAAACAAGGGCCAGTCCGTGGCCGTCGCCTGCATGGGCACGACGGTATGGCCAAACACGGCCGGTCTGTTATCACAACGCAACAACACTTCGCGTTCCCACACCCGGCCTGCGCGGTGTAAACCAATGATGGCGGCCTCGTCGCTCAAACAGCGCGCTGTTTCCTGGTGCAAACATTGCACGCGAAATGCCTGACTATGCGCTTTCAGCTTGGCCGTCAGCGAACCGCCGCCCGTAAGCCAGTGGCGCAAGGCAGGCGGCGCATTGACGGCATTCACATGCGCATGCCATTGCGCCTGCCGCAGCGACCCCGGCCTCACTGGGCCGCGTCCGCAGGGATGCCGCAAAAGGCCAGCACGGGCGCCAGGTATGCGGCAAATTCGCTGATGCCATGGTCGCTGCCTTCGATGACGCACTGCTGCGCCCCTTGATAATGCGCCACCATGTCGCGGTAGTCGAGTACTTCATCGCCGGTGGCGGCAATCAAGAAATAGCGTTGCGGCTCAGTAATTTTCTCTACGGCAAAGGTTCCCAGCTCGGCGATGTATTCGCGCTTGAACTCGAATGGCTTGTCCGAATGGAACTCGGTCGTCACGCCCACATGCTGTTCCAGGTCGATCAGGGGCACGATGGCGGGGTTCAGCAGCACGGCGCGGCAACCGAGCTGCTCGGCCAGCCAGGTGGCGTAATAGCCGCCCAGCGAGGAGCCGATAATCGTCAATTCGGCTGGCGCCACGTCTTTGACCAATGACAAGGCCAGTGCGATGGCCAGTTTCGGCGAAGCTGGCAATTGCGGGCACAGCCACTCTGCCTCGCGGCCCAGCGCCTGCATTTGCGCGGCCAGCAGGCGCGACTTCATCGACAGGGGCGACGAGCGAAATCCATGCAGGTACAAAATCATCGGCCTAGCGCCTCCAGCAATTTCTGGTGCACGCCGCCAAAGCCGCCGTTGCTCATGACCACGATCTGGTCGCTTGGACGGGCGGCAGCGGCCACGGCCGCCACCAAGGTATCGATGTCTTCGTAGGCGCTGGCAATCTTGCCCAGCGGCGCCAGCGCGTCGCCCAGGCTCCAGCCCAGCGCGGCATGGCTGCCGAAACCGAAGACCAGGTCGGCATCCTTGAGGCTGCCAGGCAGCGCATCTTTCATGGCGCCCAGCTTCATGGTGTTCGAACGCGGTTCCAGCACGGCCAGGATGCGGGCGCTGCTGCCGACGGTTTGGCTCATTTTCTGGCGCAGCCCGCCCACCGTGGTGGCAATGGCCGTCGGGTGATGCGCGAAATCGTCATACACGGTAATGTTGTTGACCACGCCGCGCACTTCCATGCGGCGCTTGACGCTCTCGAACGTGGCCAGAGCGGCGCACGCCTGGGCAATGGGCACGCCCACGTGGCGGGCGGCGGCGACGGCCGCCAGCGCATTGCTGCGGTTGTGCTTGCCCGTGAGCGCCCACGCTACATGACCTTCCTGCTGGCCATTGAAATACACGTCGAAGCTGCCATCGGCCTGCTCTTGCAGTTGCCAGTTGGCATCCTGGCCAAAACTTTCCTTTTCACTCCAGCAACCGCGCGCCAGCACGCGCTGCAGCGACGCTTCGTCGCCGTTGAACACCAGGCGGCCGATGCCAGGCACGGTGCGCACCAGATGGTGGAATTGCGTCTCGATCGCATGCAGATCGGGGAAGATGTCGGCGTGATCATATTCCAGGTTATTCATGACGGCCGTCTTCGCGTGGTAATGCACGAACTTGCTGCGCTTGTCGAAGAAGGCCGTGTCGTATTCATCGGCTTCGATGACGAAGAAGTCCGAGTCGGCGCTCTTGCCGTCAATCTTGCCGCTGAGGCGGGCGGAAATGCCAAAGTTCATCGGCACGCCGCCGATCAGGAAGCCCGGCGCGTAGCCCGCGTCTTCGAGTATCCAGGCCAGCATGGCCGAAGTGGTCGTCTTGCCATGCGTGCCAGCCACGGCCAGCACCCACCGATTGCGCAAGATGTGTTCGCCGATCCACTGCGGGCCGGAGACATACGGCAGGCTGCGGTTGAGAATTTCTTCCACCAGCGGGTTGCCGCGCGAGACAACATTGCCAATCACATACAAATCCGGGTTCAGCTTGGTTTGTTCCGGATCAAAGCCCTGGATCAGTTCGATTCCCTGCGATTCCAGCTGGGTGCTCATCGGCGGATACACGTTGGCATCGCAACCAGTGACTTTATGGCCGGCTTCCTTGGCCAGGACAGCCAGGCCGCCCATGAAGGTACCGCAAATGCCGAGAATATGAATATGCATGTGATCAGTGCGAAAGGTGCTCGGTTAGTAAGTAAGACGGTGGGATAAAAAAGTGCAAGTGCAGGATTTTACCTGACGCCATGACTTTTTCCGCTTCGGAGTATCATCTCGCACATGACGAACGATGCATTTGACGATAGCGCGCAGTTGCGCCTGGAAATCGCCGCCGCTGCCGCGCGCCTCGTGGCGCAGGATGGCGCCGACTATGGCAGCGCCAAGCGCAAGGCGGCGCGGCAAGTCCTGGGCGACGCGCCGAACCTGCCCAATGTACTGCCTGACAACGACATGATCGAAGAGCAGGTACGGCAATACAATGCCCTGTTCCTGGCCGACAGCCAGCCGGCACGGCTGTTCCAGCTGCGCACGATCGCGCTGCAGGTGATGGAAGCGTTGCAACAATTTCATCCCCTGCTCAGCGGCCCCGTGCTTAATGGCACGGCCGGTCCCCATGACGAGATCTATTTGCAGCTGTTTGCCGAGAGCGCCAAGGAAATCCACATCTTCCTGCTGAATAAAAATGTCGTGCTCGACATGTCGGAAAGCCCACATTTCAAGGGAGCGCGTTATGATGCGGTCGAGACAGCCAGTTTCTTGTGGAAAAACGAAGGCGTGCACGCGGCCATGTATGAGCTCGATGATATGCGCGGCGCGCTGAAAGCCAAGGCGGACGGAAAAGTGCTGCGCACCGACATCGCCGGGCTGCGCAGCCTGCTGGCCGCCAGCCTCGCCGATGGCGTGCCGGCTGCCGACTAACATTGATATAGATAAAGTTATGACAAAAAAGAATTGGATCGCCTGCGCCATCGTGGCGCTGATGTTTGGCGGCATGGGCGCTTACGTCGGTTTGAGCAAGGAAAAAGCGAAAGTAGCGGGGAAAGAAGCGGGACCGCTGACGACCGCCATCGCGCCAGGCGCGACGGGTCCCGTCAACGAGCTGTACGCGCTGTCCCTGCCAGACGCGGCGGGCGCCACGCAAGCCTTGTCGCAATGGAAAGGCAAGAATTTGCTGGTCAATTTCTGGGCGCCGTGGTGCCCACCTTGCGTGGAAGAAATGCCAGAGTTATCCGAAGTACAAGGCCACTATGCGGCGAAAAACCTGCAGGTCATCGGCATCGGTATCGATTCGGCCAGCAATATTGCCACCTTTGCCAGCAAGTTTAAGATCGCCTATCCCGTGTATGTGTCCGGCATGAGCGGCACTGACCTGTCGCGTCATTTTGGCAATGCCACGGGCGGTTTGCCCTTTACGGTGCTGATCGGCGCCGATGGCGAAGTCAAAAAGACCTATCTGGGCCGCTTGAAATTTGATCAGTTGCGCGCCGATCTGGATAAATTGTAAATTCGGAGCGTGCTTTTTTCTCTTGCCAATGCGTATCTTTGGCGGCAAAATGCGGAACTTTCGCTAAAACGGTCTTCCATACATGGCAAAAAACCTCCTTCTGCTCAACGGTCCCAACCTGAATTTGCTGGGAACGCGCGAGCCTGAGGTCTACGGCGCCAGCACCTTGGCCGATATCGAGCAGGCAGCAATGGCGCAAGCCATGGCGGCCGGTGCCGACCTGGTCTGCTTTCAAAGCAACCATGAAGGTGCGCTGATCGACCGCATCCATGCCGCGCGAGCGGAAGGGATCGATGCCATCGTCATCAATCCGGGCGGCCTGACCCATACCAGCGTTGCCTTGCGCGATGCGCTGGCCGGGGTCGCCATCCCGTTCGTGGAAGTCCATATCTCGAATATTTATCAACGCGAAACGTTTCGACATCACTCATTTCTCAGCGCGATCGCGCAGGGGACGATCTGCGGCCTGGGTATCGATGGATATCGGTTTGCCATCGACTTTGCGCTTAAAAAACGTTAATCTACGCGATCTGCACGCATTTAGCGCGGCGATAGGTTCTGGACATCACCGCATCACTCATAAAACAAACTACATTCCTAGGGGTTTTACATGGATCTACGAAAACTCAAGACCTTGATCGACCTGGTCGCCGAATCGGATATCGCAGAGCTGGAAGTTACCGAAGGCGAAAGCAAGGTTCGCATCGTCAAATCGTCGGCCATGCCGCAAAACCAGATGGTCATGATGCAGCCGCAAGGCATGCAAGCCCAATACCAGCCAGCCGCGCCAGCCGCCGCCCCCGCTGCAGCTGCCGTCGTGGTCGCCGCCGAGCCAACGGGCTATGTGGTCAAATCGCCGATGGTCGGTACCTTCTACCGCTCTTCCGCTCCTGGCAGCGCCGCCTATGTTGAAGTGGGCTCGACCGTTAAGGAAGGTGATACCCTGTGCATCATCGAAGCGATGAAGCTCCTGAATGAAATCGACTCCGATAAAGCCGGTGTCGTGACCCAGATCCTGGTCGAAAACGGCCAGCCGGTCGAATTCGGTCAACCCTTGTTTGTGATCGGCTAAAACCCAGTCCACACGGCCGGCAACGGCCGTTTGCAGTTTTAGCCCCTCACACTTGTTGTTTCGCCGGCTCGCCGGCTCTCACAGACATACGCGAACCTACCATGTTTGAAAAAATCCTGATTGCCAACCGTGGTGAAATTGCCCTCCGTATTCAGCGCGCCTGCCGCGAAATGGGCATTAAAACGGTTGTAGTCCACTCCGAAGCCGACAAGGACGCGAAATACGTCAAGCTGGCCGACGAATCCGTTTGTATCGGCCCGGCCCAGTCGTCCCTGAGCTACCTGAACATGCCCGCCATCATCAGCGCCGCTGAAGTGACGGACGCGCAAGCGATTCACCCAGGCTACGGCTTCCTGTCGGAAAATGCCGACTTTGCCGAACGCGTCGAGAAATCGGGCTTCGTCTTCATCGGCCCCCGCTCCGAATCGATCCGTTTGATGGGCGACAAAGTGTCGGCCAAGCAAACCATGATCAAGGCTGGCGTACCGTGCGTACCCGGCTCGGAAGGCGCGTTGCCGGACGATCCGAAAGCGATCGTGCAAATTGCCCGCAAGATCGGCTACCCGGTCATCATCAAGGCTGCCGGTGGCGGTGGCGGACGCGGCATGCGCGTGGTGCACACGGAAGCGGCCCTGATCAACGCCGTGGCGATGACCAAGACGGAAGCCGGCACGGCTTTCGGCAACCCTGAAGTGTATATGGAGAAGTACCTGGAAAATCCGCGGCACGTGGAAATCCAGATCCTCGCCGACGAACACAAGAACGCCGTCTGGCTGGGCGAGCGCGACTGCTCCATGCAGCGCCGCCACCAGAAAGTCATCGAAGAAGCACCGGCGCCGGGCATCCCGCGTAAACTCATCGAGAAAATTGGCGACCGTTGCGCCGAAGCGTGCCGCAAGATCGGCTACCGCGGCGCCGGCACGTTTGAATTCCTGTACGAAAACGGCGAATTCTATTTCATTGAAATGAATACCCGCGTGCAAGTGGAACATCCGGTCACCGAGATGATCACCGGCATCGACATCGTGCAAGAGCAAATCCGCATCGCCGCCGGCGAAAAACTGCGTTTCCGCCAACGCGACGTCTTGCTGTCGGGCCACGCCATCGAGTGCCGCATCAACGCCGAAGATCCGTTCAAGTTCACGCCATCGCCAGGCAAGATCGTCTCGTGGCATGCGCCAGGTGGCCCTGGCATCCGCGTCGACTCGCACGCCTACGCCGGCTACTACGTGCCGCCGCACTACGACTCGATGATCGGCAAAGTGATCGCTTACGGCGCCACGCGCGAGCAAGCAATCCGCCGCATGCAGATCGCCCTGTCCGAAATGGTGGTCGAAGGCATCAACACGAACATCGCCCTGCACCGCGAGCTGATGATCGACGCGCGCTTCATCGAAGGCGGCACCAACATTCACTATCTGGAACAGAAACTGGCCGACATGCCGGACCTGGGCAAGAACCTGAATAGCGGCAGTCCCAGCATCGCCAAGAAGTCCGAAATCAAGGCGGGCGCATGAGCTGGACGGAAATCGTCATCGAAATAGCCCGTGACAACGCCGAGGCCATGTCCGACGCGTTGATGGAAGCGGGCGCCCTGTCGGTCTCGGTGGAAGACGCCGATGAAGGCACGGATGCCGAGCAGCCCTTGTTTGGCGAGCCTGGCATGGAGCCGAAGGAAGCGGCGTGGGAACGCAGTCGCGTGGTGGCGCTGACCGACGTCGACGCCGACCAGGCCGCCATCGTGGCTGCCGCAGCCCAGGCTGTCGGCATGGCGGAAGTTCCCGCCTTTACCATGCGCCCCGTGGAAGAGCAGGACTGGGTGCGCCTGACCCAGTCGCAATTCGCACCGATTCACATCGGCAAGAATATCTGGGTCGTGCCCAGCTGGCACGAGGCACCGGACCCTGACGGCCTGATCCTGGAACTGGATCCGGGCCTGGCCTTCGGTACGGGCAGCCATCCGACCACGCGCCTGTGCATGGAATGGCTGGAAGCCAATCCCGCCCCTGGCAAGACCGTGCTCGACTACGGTTGCGGTTCCGGCATCCTGGCCATGGTGGCCAAGAAACTCGGTGCGGAAACGGTCGCCGGCGTCGATATCGACCCGCAAGCGATCGAATCGGCGCGCGATAATGCCGAACGCAACCAGTGCGAAATCGAATATTTCTTGCCAGACACGTTTGCCACCTCGGCACACGCCACGGCCAAGTTTGACATCGTCGTCGCCAATATCCTGTCGAGCCCATTGAAACTGATGGCGCCAATGCTGTCGGGCCGTGTCGCCGATGGCGGCGCGCTGATCCTGTCCGGCGTGCTGGCACGCCAGGCGGAAGAAGTGGCCGCTGCCTATGCTCCGTTCATCCAGCTGGGTGTGTGGGCCGAGCAAGACGGCTGGGTGGCCTTGCATGGCCGCCTGGGCACCACGCAAGCGCCTGCGCCCCGCGCGGAAGGTGCATAAGCACAGCAATGGCCCTCGCCACCAAATGCCCCCATTGCAACACGATATTTCGGGTCGCTGCTGACCAATTGAAGTTACGTGGGGGCATCGTGCGCTGTGGCACGTGCAGGGAAGTGTTTGACGGCAATGCCGCGCTGGTCGATCCGGCCGCGGCATCGCCGTTTTTAACCTCCCCTTCCGGCACTGCCGCCCCCCTGCCGACCAGTTACCCGGCCGACAACAGCCTGCCGTCCACCACGGACGACGAACCCATTTACTCCCTCGATTTCGACACCTCGTTCGACCCGTTCGGCATCTTGCCGGAAACGGCGCAGCTCAAGGACGATGCAGACGATGGCGAACACATCGAGCTGGACCTCGACGTCAGCCTGCCTGCCGATGTACCGGCCGACGCACCGCTCGAACTGCCTGCAGCAACTGCGCCAGAGGCGCCCGAATCACCGTTGCCCCAGCCGATGGCGCCCTTCAAGCGCCGCCAGGTCGATGACGCGCCCGCCTTCGCCACGTATTTGCGCGATAGCCGCCGCGAACCGAACCTGGAAACGGTGGCAGCCCCGGCAGCCCCAGCCGAAAAAGTCAGCCTGGACAAGCCTGCGCCCGCGCGCCGGGAACCCACGCTCGACGACCAGCCAGACACACCGCAGCCGGCCGCCCCCATCGCAGCGGATCCAGCCGACGATCAGGACGAGCCAGTCCTGCCGCCGGCCGACGATGAGCCGGCCTTCGTCACCCAGGGCCGGCGCCGCGAACAGAGCGGCAAGGCCTTGCGCGTGGCCATGGCAGCCGGCTCGGTAGTGCTGTTGCTTTTGTTATTCCTGCAAGTGATGACCACCTTCCGCAATCCGCTGGCGGCGCAGTTTCCACAGTGGAAGCCGACCCTGGTCGCGCTGTGCAAGCTCAGTAACTGCCAGGTCGACTTGCCGGCGCAGATCGAGGCGCTGGCCATCGAGCAAGGCGAGTTGCAGACCTTGAAGGAACAAACTTTCTCCTACGTCTCGCTGCTGCGCAACCAGAGCCGCAGCGTGCAAGCCTGGCCCAGCATCGAACTGATACTCAACGACGCCAACGACAAGCCGGTCTTGCGCCGCGTGATCGCTCCGCGTGACTACCTGCCAGCCACGGTCGACGTGAGCAAAGGGTTTGCGCCGCGTTCGGAACAAATCATCAAACTGTATTTTGCATTAGACCAGCTCACGGCGTCTGGCTACCATATCGCCATCTTTTACCCTTAAGAGACACTATCATGACCAAAACATCGCTGATCTGCGGCTCGCTTGCCACCGACACCATCATGCAATTCCCTGGCCGCTTCGGCGAATCCCTGCTGGCAGACCAGTTGCACAAGGTGAACGTCTCCTTCCTCGTGCCCACCATGCGCACGGAGTTCGGCGGTTGCTCGGGCAACATCGCCTACAGCCTGAAAATGCTGGGCGGCGACCCGCGCATCATCGGCGTCATGGGGCAAGATAGCGCCGCCTACCTGGAGCGCCTGCAAAAGCTGGGCATTTCCACCGCCAACATCCTGATCAAGGCCGGCAGCTATAACGCGCAGTGCTTCGTCACGGCCGATGCGGACAATAACCAGATCAATGCCTTCCACCCGGGCGCCATGTCGTTTGCGCATGAAAACCCGATCGCCAATGCTGGCCCGGCCAAGGTCGCCATCATTTCGCCGGACGGCGACCAGGGCATGCTCAAGCACGCCGCTGACCTGGCCGAGCTGGGCATCCCCTTCATGTTCGACCCGGGTCAACAGTTGCCACGTTTCAATGGCGAACAGTTGATCGATTTCATCAACAAAGCCACGTATGTGTCGGCCAACGACTATGAAATGGAAATGTTGATGGAGCGTACGGGCTTGACCCTGCCGGAAATCGCCAGCCGCCTGGAAGCGCTGATCGTCACGCGTGGCGAAAAAGGTTCGGAAATCTATACGGACGGCAAGCGCATCGACATTCCTGTCGTGGCCGCCAAGGAAGTGCTGGACCCGACCGGTTGCGGCGACGCCTACCGTGCCGGCTTGCTGTTCGGCATCACCAACGACCTGGGCTGGGAAACCAGCGGCCGCCTGGCCAGCCTGCTGGGCGCCATCAAGATCGCCACCCAGGGCGCGCAAAACCATGTGTTTACGCCCGAAAGCATTGCCGAACAGTTCGAAGCGGCGTTCGGCTACCGCTATTAATATGTAGTCCGGTCGGCTTGCGCCCAAGCGCCAGGCCGACCTTCTCGCTTTACCTCACCACAATAATCATCCCCACCAGCACTTGCGCGATCTGCAGCAAGATCAGCGCCACCAGCAGCGACAGGTCCAGGCTGCCCACCAGCGGCACCACCTTGCGTATCGGACGCAGCAGCGGCTCGTTCAGGGCCCGTACAAACGGCGCCAGCGGCGCATGCGGGTTGACCCAGCTGAAGATGGCTTCGATGATCAGCAAGGCCATGAAACCGTAGAGTATCCATTGCAGGAAGCGTTGCAGCGACTTGAGCAGCACGACCTCGACGGGATGGCCGGAAATAAACAGCACCGAACTGGCCAGCAGCACGATCAGGAAGGCGCCGATCAGGCTGGCCCAGTCATACCCGCCCACGCCCGGCACCACGCGGCGCAGGGGGCGCACCAGCCAGTCGGACAATTGAAACGTGAATTGCGCCACCGACGAGGGCGGCCGCACGCGCACCGCCTGCATCCAGAAGCGCAGCAGCAACACGCCGCCCAGCAAGGTGGCGATGGTATCAACGATCAATGTAAGGATAACGATCAGCACGACTAATTCTCCAAAAAAAAACCGCTGTGTGATTGAGTCACACAGCGGCGTGTTGCCTCATCCAGGCACCCGTATCGTTGGAATTACGATGGGCGGGTGCTGGTTGGGAATGGCCAGGCTGCAGCCGGTGCCAACACGGTTTTTGCTACAGGTGCGATAGGTGCCGATGGTTTGGCGACAGGAGCTGCCTTCTTCGGTGCGGCCTTTTTAGGCGCGGCCTTCTTGGCGGCTGGCTTGGCGGCCACGGCGGCTGGTGCCGCTGGAGCTGCTGCCGGCGCTGCTGCTGGTGCGGCTGCCACGACTGGCGCTACGGCTGGCTTGGCGGCAGGTTTCGCTGCTGCTTTCGCTGCCGGCTTCGCTGCTACCTTGGCGGCTGGCTTGGCTGCAGCTTTTGCTGCTGGCTTCGCTGCTACCTTGGCCGCTGGCTTGGCTGCTGGCTTCGCTGCAACCTTGGCGGCAGGTTTCGCTGCTGCTTTGGCTGCCGGCTTGGCTGCGACTTTCGCTGCTGGCTTGGCGGCAACTTTCGCTGCCGGCTTCGCTGCTACCTTGGCCGCTGGCTTGGCTGCTGCTTTTGCTGCCGGCTTCGCTGCTACCTTGGCCGCTGGCTTGGCTGCCGCTTTTGCTGCTGGCTTCGCTGCTACCTTGGCCGCTGGCTTGGCTGCTGCTTTTGCTGCTGGCTTAGCTGCTGCTTTGGCGGCCGGCTTCGCTGCTGCCTTGGCGACGACTTTTTTCGCTGCTGGCTTGGCTGCCGCTTTGGCGGCCGGTTTCGCTGCTGCCTTGGCTGCAGGTTTCGCTGCGGCTTTTTTCACTGCTGGCTTGGCTGCTGCCTTGGCCGCTGGTTTGGCTGCAGCTTTTGCTGCTGGCTTCGCTGCTGCCTTGGCGACGACTTTTTTCGCTGCTGGCTTGGCTGCTGCCTTGGCGGCCGGTTTCGCTGCTGCCTTGGCTGCAGGTTTCGCTGCGGCTTTTTTCACTGCAGGCTTGGCTGCTGCCTTGGCGACAGGTTTGGCTGCGGCTTTTGCTGCTGGCTTCGCGGCCGGTTTGGCTACGGCTTTTTTCGCTACTGGCTTGGCTGCTGCCTTGGCTGCAGGTTTCGCTGCGGCTTTCGCTGCCGGCTTGGCTGCCGGTTTTGCTGCTGCCTTGGCCGCTGGTTTTGCTGCGGCTTTCGCTACTGGCTTGGCAGCCGCTTTTGCTGCAGGCTTGGCTGCGGCTTTGGCGACTGGTTTGGCGGCTGGTTTTGCTGCGGCTTTGGCAGCTGGTTTAGCGGCAACCGTCTTCGCTGCGGCTGCCGGCTTCTTCGCGGCAGGAGCAGCCTTGGCGGCTGGTTTCTTTACTTCTGATTTCTTAGCGGCTGTTGCCATTTGTCTCTCCTTCATCTGAGATGAGAAATTTAAGCTACAAGATTTAAACCCGTCCGACCCACCACAGGGATAGGCCAGGCGAATTATTCATCGGCACAAACGGTCGTTTGCGCTAATGAATTCGGCACCAGCTGAACTGCTGCAACTCCTCACGTTTGCAGCACTTCAGCCATCGTCGGTGCCACCCTGCTTTATCTCGCAGCCGGTGGCAAAGTCTGAATTCGGTCATTCGTTTTCGATGCCGTGCGTTTTTTCGCTCCTCGCATCGCGCTCGCCACAACACCCATGCGTCAAATAAAAAACCGCCATGCCTGAAAAAATTCGGGCACGGCGGCAGACGAAAACGGTGTGGTTTTGTGCATATCCGTGTAAATCTGTATCCCTGTTTTGCGAGGTTTTTTCGCTACCGCGCTGGTTAAAAAACCCCGCATTCTAACGCTCGCATTTGCAATCTCATAAAGTACACGAAAACCTTGTCAATGCGCAACCGGCACGACACGTTTTCGCCCGCTTTTTTGCACGATACGCGTGCTATCGCACAATCGCGCGGCAAATGCCGCCGCCAGCGTCTCCGGAAATGATTTTTGGGCTGCGCGATACGGCCATTCGCGGCATGCGAAAATCCTGGCGCAAGCCTCGTCGCATGGCGGGATGATGCACGCATTTTTCCGCCGCCATGCACGCGAAAAAAAAGCGCCGTCACGATGACGGCGCTTTTGGGCGTTGACTGAAAAAGGCTTATTCCCAGTTCAGCGCACCACCGGTTTGGTACTCGGTCACGCGCGTCTCGAAGAAGTTGCGTTCCTTCTTCATGTCGATCATCTCGCTCATCCACGGGAATGGGTTTTCTTCCTGCGCGAACAGCGGCTCGATGCCGATCTGTTGCGCGCGGCGGTTGGCGATGAAGCGCAAGTAGCCCTTGAACATCGGCGCATTCAGACCCAGCACGCCGCGCGGCATGGTGTCTTCCGCGTAGGCGTATTCCAGTTCCACGGCCTTCATGAACAGGTCCTTGATCTCTTCGCGGAAGGCGGCCGTCCACAGCTGCGGGTTTTCCATCTTGATCGTGTTGATCAAATCGATGCCAAAGTTGCAGTGCATCGATTCGTCGCGCAGGATGTACTGGTACTGCTCGGCAGCGCCCATCATCTTGTTCTGGCGGCCCAGCGCCAGGATCTGCGTAAAGCCGACATAGAAGAACAGGCCTTCCATCAGGCAGGCAAACACGATCAGCGATTTCAACAGCTTCTGGTCGTTTTCCACCGTGCCGGTGACAAACGCAGGGTCGGTCAGCGTGTTGATGAACGGAATCAGGAATTCATCCTTGTCGCGGATCGACTTGACTTCGTTGTAGGCGTTGAAGATTTCGCCTTCGTCCAGGCCCAGCGATTCCACGATGTACTGGTAGGCGTGCGTATGGATCGCTTCCTCGAACGCCTGGCGCAGCAGGTACTGGCGGCACTCGGACGCCGTGATGTGGCGTCGTAGGGGTGCTGCCCGGCGCGATGTTGTTGGCGGTCGACGGGTCGGCCGTGACGAAGTAACCCAGGTTGCGCTTGACCCGGCGGAGGTGTAACCAGTTAAAATATTCGAGACCAAATTTTTCATATTTAAACTGGCAAAAAAAGGAAAAGCGGCCGTAGGCCGCTTTTCCTTTTTAGCTAGGTGAAGAACGCCAGTGAGCACATACTGTTTCAAACCTACCGAAACGAACACGTGTATATGAGTTCACATGAACCGATTTACATCGAAAAAAACTTTTCATTTTTGTTGCCTCTATCAAGTGATAGAGCCCAAAAACATACTTGATTCCTTGCGTTCTCACCTTTGGGAGATTAAAATCCCAGAGGCTAGCCATTAGCAACGTAGTTCATCAAGAGAAAACAAGGGCTCCAAGTTAGTTTTCTTTTGCCTAAACGTCCATTGAGCGGGAACTCTCTGGGCGTTTTTCCTTTTCCTCTCACAAAAGTTGCTGAGCGGACAGTCACTACCTCACCTCTCTGCACGGTGAAATTCTTTAGTCGTTGACTGCTCGTCAAAAACATTTGATAAGCAGTCAACGTACATCTTCGGGGTTTATTCCCAGTTCAGCGCACCACCGGTCTGGTACTCGGTCACGCGCGTCTCGAAGAAGTTGCGTTCCTTCTTCATGTCGATCATCTCGCTCATCCACGGGAACGGGTTTTCTTCCTGCGCGAACAGCGGCTCGATGCCGATCTGCTGCGCGCGGCGGTTGGCGATGAAGCGCAAGTAGCCCTTGAACATCGGCGCATTCAGACCCAGCACGCCGCGCGGCATGGTGTCTTCCGCGTAGGCGTATTCCAGTTCCACGGCCTTCATGAACAGGTCCTTGATCTCTTCGCGGAAGGCGGCCGTCCACAACTGCGGGTTTTCCATCTTGATCGTGTTGATCAAGTCGATGCCGAAGTTGCAGTGCATCGATTCGTCGCGCAGGATGTACTGGTACTGCTCGGCGGCGCCCATCATCTTGTTCTGGCGGCCCAGCGCCAGGATCTGCGTAAAGCCGACGTAGAAGAACAGGCCTTCCATCAGGCAGGCAAACACGATCAGCGATTTCAACAGCTTCTGGTCGTTTTCCACCGTGCCGGTGACAAACGCAGGGTCGGTCAGCGTGTTGATGAACGGAATCAGGAATTCATCCTTGTCGCGGATCGACTTGACTTCGTTGTAGGCGTTGAAGATTTCGCCTTCGTCCAGGCCCAGCGATTCCACGATGTACTGGTAGGCGTGCGTATGGATCGCTTCCTCGAACGCCTGGCGCAGCAGGTACTGGCGGCACTCGGGCGCCGTGATGTGGCGATATGTGCCCAGCACGATGTTGTTGGCGGCCAGCGAGTCGGCCGTCACGAAGAAGCCCAGGTTGCGTTTGACCAGGCGGCGCTCGTCGTCCGTCAGGCCATTCGGGTTTTTCCACAGCTCAATATCGCGCTGCATGTTGACTTCCTGCGGCATCCAGTGGTTGGCGCAGCCGGCCAGGTATTTGTCCCACGCCCATTTATACTTGAACGGCACCAGCTGGTTGACGTCCGTCTTGCCGTTGATGATGCGCTTGTCGTCGGCATTCACGCGGCGCGCCACTTGCTCGGCGTTCGCTTCGGACGGCTCGGCACCTGCCGGCAGGTTCAATTCGGTATTTCCCAGTGGCGCTTGCTGCGCCGGACGCGGCACAGCTGCCGACGTGGTTTCATCATCCCATGACAACGACATATTCTTCTTCCTTTCCATGCCGGCGAGCCGGCGATCCGCAACAGGCCCGTTGAATCGGACAATACGGACATTAACAACATTGAATCAGCCCAGCAGCGCTGGGCTGACAACTAAAATATTACTGACAGGCTTCGCATTCCTCAAAGCCATCATCACCCGGACGCAGGTAGCAAGCTTCGCCATCGGCGTCGTCCGCTGCCGCTGCCACTACCGGCGCCACGGCCACTGCTGCTGCCGCCACGACCGCCGCCTGGGCGCTCTGCGCGCTGGCCGACATGCCGCCATCGACTGCCACGGCGTTCAGGGCGCCCGTCTTGGAGGTCGATTTCTCCATATGGGTAGCGGCGATGGTACGCAGGTAGTAGGTGGTTTTCAGGCCGCGCAGCCATGCCAGCTTGTAGGTCTCGTCCAGTTTCTTGCCCGATGCGCCAGCCATGTAGATGTTCAGCGACTGGGCCTGGTCGATCCACTTCTGGCGACGCGAAGCCGCTTCCACCAGCCAGCTTGGCGACACTTCAAAGGCGGTCGCGTAGATTTCGCGCAGGTCTTGCGGGATACGGTCGATCTTCACCAGCGAGCCGTCGAAGTACTTCAGGTCGGAGATCATGACTTCATCCCACAGGTCGCGTGCCTTCAGGTCGCGCACCAGGTAGCCGTTGATCTCGGTGAATTCGCCCGACAGGTTCGATTTCACGTACAGGTTCTGGAACGTCGGCTCGATACAGGCCGATACGCCGATGATGTTCGAAATCGTCGCCGTCGGGGCGATCGCCACGCAGTTCGAGTTGCGCATGCCGAACTTGGCGATGCGTTCGCGCACCGGAGTCCAGTCCATGGCCGACGAGGAATCGACTTCCAGGTAGCCGCCACGCTCTTCGGCCAGCAGTTTGACCGAGTCCTGTGGCAGGATGCCACGGTCCCACAGCGAACCGGCATACGATTCATAGCGGCCGCGCTCTTCGGC
Organism: Janthinobacterium salmonicoloratum; assembly: GCF_051380845.1. Lineage (NCBI taxonomy): Bacteria > Pseudomonadati > Pseudomonadota > Betaproteobacteria > Burkholderiales > Oxalobacteraceae > Janthinobacterium > Janthinobacterium salmonicoloratum. The sequence continues at coordinate 2,320,854 of NZ_JBNYXV010000001.1, forward strand.
CAGTTCCGTCGACGCCAGGTAGGCGTAGTAGCACACGGCTTCCATCGAGGTGTCGGCAAACGACACGGCGGCGTCCGAGGCGAACGGGATGCGCATCATGTGCAGGCAGTCCTGGAAGCCCATCACGCCCATGCCGACCGGACGGTGGCGCATGTTCGAATTGCGCGCCTTGTCGACGGCGTAGTAATTGATGTCGATGACGTTGTCGAGCATGCGCATGGCGGTGCGGATGGTCTTGGCCAGCTTGACGTGATCGAGCTTGCCTTCCTTCATGTGCGCCGGCATGTTCACGGAACCGAGGTTGCAGACGGCGATTTCATCAGGGCCCGTGTTCAGCGTGATTTCCGTGCACAGGTTCGAGCTGTGGACGACGCCGACGTGCGACTGCGGGCTGCGGATGTTGCAAGGATCCTTGAACGTGATCCATGGGTGGCCCGTTTCAAACAGCATCGACAGCATCTTGCGCCACAGGTCCAGCGCGGCGATCTTCTTGAACGAACGTATTTCGCCGGCGGCGGCCTTGGCTTCGTAGCCCAGGTAGGCCTTTTCAAAGGCCTTGCCGACCAGGTCGTGCAAGTCCGGCGTTTCGGATGGCGAGAACAGGGTCCACTCGCCTTTTTCCATGACGCGCTTCATGAACATGTCGGGAATCCAGTTCGCCGTGTTCATGTCGTGCGTGCGGCGGCGGTCGTCGCCCGTGTTCTTGCGCAGGTCGAGGAATTCCTCGATGTCCATGTGCCAGGTTTCCAGGTAGGCGCAGACGGCGCCCTTGCGCTTGCCGCCCTGGTTGACTGCCACGGCCGTGTCGTTCACCACTTTCAGGAACGGCACCACGCCTTGCGACTTGCCGTTGGTGCCCTTGATGTGGGCGCCCAGGGCGCGCACTGGCGTCCAGTCGTTGCCCAGGCCGCCGGCGTACTTGGCCAGCAAGGCGTTGTCCTTGATGGCGTCGTAGATGCCTTCCAGGTCATCCGAGACGGTGCTCAGGTAGCACGACGACAGCTGCGAGCGCAGGGTGCCCGAGTTGAACAGGGTCGGCGTCGAGCTCATGAAGTCGAACGAGGACAGCAGCTTGTAGAACTCGATGGCGCGCGCTTCGCGGTCCGCCTCGTTCAGCGACAGGCCCATGGCCACGCGCATGTAGAACGCTTGCGGCATTTCGATGCGCACGTCATGGATGTGCAGGAAGTAGCGGTCATACAGGGTTTGCAGGCCGATGTAGCCAAATTGCAAGTCGCGGTCGGCCACGATGGCTTTCGCCAGGCGCTCCAGGTCGAAACTGGCGAGTACCGGGTTCAGCAGGTCGTTGGCGATGCCCTTGGCGATGTATTGCGGGAAATACGTCAGGTATTCGGCGGCAGCGGCCGCTTGCGGCACTTCCTTGCCGAACACTTCCTTGCGCACCGTGTGCAGCAGGATGCGGGCCGTGACCTGGCTGTAGGCCGGGTCTTTTTCCATCAGCGCGCGCGCCGCCAGGATGGCCGACTTGTGCAGCTCTTCGACGGGCACGCCGTCATACAGGTTCTTCACGGTTTCAGCCAGGATGGCGTCGGCATCGACGTGCTTTTCCAGGCCGGCGCAGGCGGCGTTGATCAGGTCGCGCACTTCCTGCATGTCCAGCAGGCGGCGCACGCCGTTGTCGGTGACATTTAATTGTGGTGCGGAAACTTGCGCGGAAGCGCCTTGCGCTTCCTTCTGCAGACGGCGCTCTTCCATGTGCTTGGCGCGGTACAGCACGTAGGCACGCGCCACGTCGTGCTCACCCGAACGCATCAGCGACAGTTCCACCTGGTCTTGCACGTCTTCGATATGGAAGGTGCCGCCGCCCGGATGGCGACGCACCAGCGCGGCGACAACGCCGTCGGTCAGCTGTTCCACCAGTTCGCGGATGCGTGCCGAGGCTGCGCCCTGGCCGCCGTTAACGGCCAAAAACGCCTTGGTCATGGCGATGGCGATCTTCGAAGGCTCAAATGCCACCACCGCACCGTTGCGGCGGATGATGCGATAGTCGCCCAATGCCGCGCCCGTGCTCGCTACGCTGTTGGCCGCGCCTGGCGCTGGCGATACTGGCGTTGGATGGATGGAAATATCTTGTGGTGATTGCATTGAAGCTCCCGTTGTCAGCTAAAGTCAGCCTGCAGTTTTGCTGCCGCGTGTGTTGTTGAATAGAACGCCCGATGGTCAGGGTTTCTTCAGGTATTTGTTGCTAAATAATGAATTTATAATGCATAAAACAGTGTCAGTATCCATATCGCCACACCGCACTGCCCGGCTGGCGCGAAACACGATCAAGGGTGATAAACCGCCAGTTCCAGTGCTTTATCAGCAATCCGGGTAGCTTTGACAATAATTCTGAAAACGTCTGTGATGGCACTACATATAGTCTTTACATCCAACTTCCACACTAATTGTAGTGCCCATCGAAGGGCGATGCAATAGTTTTCCGGCATCCGTCAGCGTAATTTTTTGTATTTTCATATACGATTTCGGTTGACTTTTCAGGGCATGGATGGAAAGCCCAATCCCCGCGAAGTAAGCGCTAACGCAGCTTGCCCGCGCAGGGTTTCCTGCCAGCATACTTGATAAAAATGCCAGTCAAAAAACGGCCCCGGATCCGTCTTCCTCCCCGGCGCAATATGCTCGTGGCCGCGTACCTGGGACAGCCCGTAGCGCGTCACCAGCGCCGCCGTCAGCGCCGCTAGGACATGGTATTGCCGCCGCTGGAAGGGCACATCGTCCGCGCCTTCCATTTCGATACCGATGGAATAGCCATTGCACTGCGGGCGTCCTTCGAAGGTGGACACGCCCGCATGCCAGGCACGTTGATCAGTAGAAACATATTGCAACAGCGCACCATCGCGCCGCACAAAAAAGTGCGCCGACACCTGCAAGCCACGCAGGTCGGCGAAAGAAGGATCGGCATTATAATCTACCCGGCCGGTAAACAAGTCCGACACATGCGGTCCGCCAAAGTGGCCGCCCGGCAAGCTGATATTATGGATCACCAGCAAATCGACTTGCGCACCGTCAGGGCGCGCATCCTGGTATGGCGAGTCATAGCGCAGCGCGCCGTCGCACCAGCCGTCTTCATCTATCGTCCATGCGCTCATCAAGTAAGGCTTCCTGTATCGTCAATTTCTGCATGCGGTAACGCAACTGGCGCACGCTGAGGCCCAGCTGGCGCGCCGCCCCCGCGCGGTGGTAGCGCGCCTGCACCAGCGCCAGCATGATCATGTCGCGCTCGGCCTGGCGCAAGTACACGTCCAGCGGCAGGACGTGGGCCACGCCATGCGGCGCCATGCCGGGCAGGCACAGTTGCCGCTCCGGCACGGCCGGCAGTGGCGGCGCCGCCCGCAACGGCATGGCGCCCGCAGCGGACGGCAAGGCCAGCCCGTCGGGCGCGATCACGCCGCCGTCGGCAAAGGCCAGCGCCCGCTCCAGCACGTTTTCCAGTTCGCGCACATTGCCGGGAAACGCATACGCGGCCAGGGCCGCCAGCACCGGCGGCGCCAGGCTCACGGCCCGGCCTGGCGACAGGCGCGCGAGGATCACCTCACATAATACCTGCAGATCGCCGCGCCGCTCGCGCAGCGGCGGCAGCGCCAGCTCGATCACATTAAGGCGGTAAAACAGGTCCTGGCGAAACGTGCCGGCCGCCACGCCGCGCGCCAGGCCATGCTGGCTGGCGCACAGGATGCGCACGTCGATGGCCTCGTCAGTACTGCCGCCCAGCTTGCGCACGCGGCGCTCCTGCAGCACGCGCAACAGCTTCACCTGCATGGCCAGCGGCAGATCATCGACTTCGTCGAGCAGCAAACTGCCGCCGTGTGCCGCCTGGAACAAGCCCTGGCGCTCGTGCAGCGCGCCCGTATAGGCGCCCGGGCGGCAGCCGAAGAATTCCGCTTCCATCAGCGCTTCGGGAATGGCGCCGCAATTGACGGCGATAAACGGGAAGCTGGCGCGCGCGCCTTGTGCATGGATGGCGCGCGCCGCCAGTTCCTTGCCGGTGCCCGATTCGCCGCGGATGGCCACCGGCGCGCCACAGCGGGCGATGCGGCCGATCTGCGCGCGCAGCGCCTGCATGGGCAGCGAGTTGCCGCTCAGTTGCGGCGCCGGCGGCATGCCGGCGGAGTTCACTGTATGCGGGCTGAGGCTGTGGCTGGACATGGGACGCGCCTTTCTGCAATGGCGGTGGCGAACCGCCTGCTGCAGATGCTACGCCGGACGGATGCCGGGGGACGTTACGATACGGATGAGCAACGTGCGCGGGCCTGCCCTTACAGCGTGGCGTGCGCGTGGCTGCAGTAGTCGTGGCCCTTGGCCTGCACGTTTTCCGAGGCCGGGTAGTACACGCCGCAGTGGGCGCAGCACAGCATCAGCTCGGCATCCGGCAATTCCTGCGGCCGCACCGGCGGCGCATACGGGTTCGGCCGCTGCTGCTGTTGCGCGCGGGCCCGTTGCTGCATGCCACGGATTTTGCTGCGGATAGCAAACAGCACCAGGAACACCAGTGCCAGCCAGAATAAAACACGTGTCATGCGTATCCTCGGTGTAAAACCACTTCCAGTACAAAACGGCTGCCGACATAGGCCAGCAGCAAGGTGGCGAAACCGGCCAGGGTAAAACTCAGGGCCGTCTTGCCGCGCCAGCCACGAAAGCGGCGGCCTGCCAGCAGGGCGGCAAACAATAGCCACGACAGCATGGTAAACACGGATTTGTGGTCCCAGTTGAGCGCCTTGCCAAATAATTGCTCGGAAAACACGATGCCCGACAGCACGGTCAGGCTGAGCAGGATGAAGCCCAGGCCGATCATGCGGAACAGCAGCTTTTCCATCGTCAGCAGGGCTGGCAGCTGGTCCAGCGCCGTGCCGATGAAGCCGCGGCTTTCGCTGCGCGTATGCAGGCGCGATTCCTGCAGCGCCATCAGCACGGCGTGAAAGGCGGCAATCGTCAAGGTGCTGTAGGCGAGCACGGCCACCGCGATATGCCAGCCGAAGACGGCCGACTTGCCTTCCATGCTGACCTGGCTGCCAGGAAAGGCCCAGGCCAGGCCGATGGCGATGACGGCGCTGGGCATGACCATGCGGCGCAGTCCGTCCAGGCTGAAATTGCGGTTCTCTATCCAGTAGGCCCCCACCGAGACCCACAGCGCGGCCGACAGCATGGCGGAAAAGCCAAAGCGCAAGGTGCCCGGCGCCATCAGGTCGAACCACAGGGTGGCGGCGTGGGCCAGCCAGGCGACGCCGGTCAGGCCGGCAATGAGCCGGGCACGCGATGAGGGAAGCACCGCGCACACCGCGTACAACAGGGCGGCGATGAAAAAGAAATAGATCTGCATAGTTTAAGTTTACACCATAGCCGACAAGCGCGATTCAGGCGACAGCCCGGGTGACAGGCACGACGCCGCCATCCAATGCCGCAAGCCTGCCATGATATCGCGCCTGAGGCGCAACGGGGTGGCGCACCCTCAAGATTTCGGCAATCTTTCTTGCGACGCACGGTCGCCGCGCCGCAGGCACGTTGCCATCCTGATTAGCCAGTCCTATAATTATGTCCACGTAGCAATATTATCCACCCTGACGCCACCGCCCCCCTCGCCATGTCTTTTCGAAAATTTTCCTGGACCTGTCTCCTGCTGGCCGCCTGCACGGTCTTAAGCGGCTGCATGAAAGATACGCCTTCCCAATCCACGTACGAGGAGTACTTCCGTACGTCGATCCAAAGCTATGACCTGTACAAGCAGTACTTCGACATCGCGAAGCTGGAAAAGCTCAATGGCTGGAAAGAGAACGAACAGTACGAAATCAAGGGCTCGGCCATCCTGCGCGCCAAGGTGGGCTACCTGGAATTGCTGGCCGACGTGGCCGACAAGCTCGAAGCAGAGGCGAAGACGGACAGCTCCGTGGGCATGACCATGGGCCTGGGCCTGATGGCGCGCGGCATGGGTGGCGAGAACAAGGTTTTCCGCGACTTCTGGACGCAACAGCAGGAAAAGAAGGCGATTCCCGCGCCGCTGCTGGCCCGCCAGGCAGCGATGACGGCCGAGCGTTTCGAGAACCTGCTGCAATGGTCGGACCAGATCGTGCAAGACAATTACGGCGCCATCATCAACCGCCAGCTCAAGAAAGGCGATGAGCTGACCCGCATCTACACGCTGAGTTTCCGGCAGACGGAGAAGGGCTTGATGGGTTTTAACGCCCGCTAAGGCCGCCCCGCCACAAACTCCGCACCAGCACTGGCGCGGAGGTTTTTTTCATGGTTTCCTGATTTACTTCACATTCAGGCTCTTTTTCGCCTGCTCCAGCAAGTCCGTCTTGACCCAGTCCTTGGCCACGGGCGGTTTCGTCATACGGCCCACGCCCGTTTTCACCATCACGTCCGTGGTCACCTGGATATGCTCTGGCGTGATGTCATACGAATACGGCGAATTGCTGATCGCGTCGTCGAAGTCATCCTTCGTGATCTGGCCGCGGAACACGACTTCGCGCACATACTTTTCCGCCGTCGCCTTGTTGTCGATAAAGGCCTTGGTGGCTTCGACGAAGCAGCGCATGAATTTTTCCGCGACGGGACGGCGTTCCTTGTAGAACTTTTCCGTCATCACCATGGTCCGCACGGGTTCGCCGATCGGCGTGTCGTACGGTTTGATGACTTCGGTGCCGAAGCCCTTGTTGATGGCTTGCGACGATTGCGGTTCCGACTGCATCATGGCGTCGATATTCTTGCCCATCAGCGCCTGGTTCAAGTCGGCGTAGGCCAGGAACACCAGCTGCACATCCTTGCCCTTGGTTTCGGAATACGTCAGGCCCGCCTGCGACAGCTCAGCCAGCAGCAGCACTTCCTGGATGCCGCCGCGCGTCACGCCCACGCGCTTGCCCTTGAGTTCCTTGACGCTGGCAATCTTTTGCCCGGCGCCCGCCACCAGGCGCGCACCGCCCTTGGCAAAGCCGGCCACCACGTAGATGGGCGCACCGCCGGCGCGGCCGGAAATGGCCGCTTCGGACGCCGTTGCTCCCACGTCCAGCTCGCCCGCGATAATCGCCTGCATCACGTCGAGGCCCTTGGCGAAGATATGCTCTTCGACCTTGATGCCGCACTTGGGCGCGATTTCCTTGATGTACGACACGGCGCCGTAATGGGCGAATTTCAAGTTGCCCAAGCGTACGACTTCCTGCGCCTGTGCCTGGACGGCGCCCATGCCGAAGGCCAGCATGAGGGCGGCGGCGATACCGGTCTTCAAGATTGATTTTTGCTGCATCGGGTTCTCCTGTGGTGATTGGTGTGTGCCCGCAAGGGCAAAACTACGCGAAACACAGCTTTTTTTATTATGGGGAGATAGTACCGCGTGTTAGAGCCAGGGCAACATTTTTTTGCCGGCAGCCACGCTGCCGGCATTGTTACAACAGCCGGCTTACTGCCCGGCCAGCGCCACGACAGGATCGAGTCCCGACGCCTTGCGCGCCGGCATGAAGCCAAACACCAGCCCCGTCACCACGGCGCAGGCAAACGCGCCGGCGATGGCGCTCAGTGAAAAGATCACCGGCACGTCCCATACCAGCAGCAAGCCGGCCACCGTCACACCGACCACGATGCCGGCCACGCCGCCCACCACCGACACCAGCACGGCTTCGGTGAGGAACTGGCGCAGGATGTCGCGCCGGCGTGCGCCCGTCGCCATGCGGATGCCGATTTCGCGCGTGCGCTCGCGCACCGTCATCAGCATCACGTTCATGACGCCGATGCCCCCCACCACCAGGGAGACTGCGGCGATCAGGCTGAGCATCATGGTCATGTTGTCCTGCGTCTTGGCTTCGGCGGCGATCGACGCGGCCGCGTTGCTGATGCCATAGTCACGGATGCGGTGGCGCTCGAACATGGTGGCGTCGACCGCCGCCTCCACCTCGGTCACGCGCTTGACGTCGGCCACCGCCATCACCGTGTACGTCGGCTCGCGCTGGCCGAAGACGCGGATGCCGGCCGTGGAAAACGGCAGCAGCAGCACGTCGTCTTCATCCTTCTCGCCCGTCAGCGCGCCCTTCGCGCTCATCACGCCGATCACCTGGAACGGCACATTGCCGATCAGGATGCTCTGCCCCACAGGGTTGGCCACGTCGGGCATCAGCTTTTCCGCCAGGTGCGCGCCCAGCACGGCCACGGTGGCCATCTCGCGCTCGTCCTCCTCCGTAAAGAAGCCGCCCTTGGCCACAGGCCAGGTCTGGATCTGAGGCAGGGCCGGCCCCGTGCCCCGCACATAGGTCTGCACATCGAGATTACCGTGGCGTATCACCTTGTTGCCGGTGACATTCGGCAGCACGTGGGTGATGCCCGGCACGTCCTTGAGGGCATCAAGGTCGGCCAGGGTGATGCTGCGCCCGGGGATGCGCGAGCTTTCGCCGCGCGACGCCATGTACAGCAAGTTCGAGCCGAACGCGCCCAGCTGCGCCATCACCTGCTGGCGCGTGCCCAGGCCGATGGCCAGCATGACGATCACGGAGGCGACGCCGATGACGATGCCCAGCAAGGTCAAGCCCGTGCGGAAACGGTTGATCCACAGCACGCGCCAGGCGGCACGCGCCGCGTCGAGCAATTCCGTGCCCAGCGACGCCCCCGTGTCATGCGCGGCGCGCGACATGTCCAGCGGTGGCAGGGCCGTCGACGTGGCGGGGATGGCGATGGCGCCCGAGTCTGCGATGATTTCGCCATCGCTGATCTCGATCACGCGGCGCGCCTGGGCCGCCACCTTGCGGTCATGCGTAATGAGGATGATGGTGTGGCCCGCGTCGGCCAGTTCGCCCAGGAGCGCCATGACTTCGGCGCCGCTGCTGCTGTCCAGGGCTCCCGTCGGTTCATCGGCGAGGATGATGCGCCCGCCATTCATCAGGGCGCGGGCGATCGACACGCGCTGCTGCTGCCCGCCCGACAATTGATTCGGCCGGTGGTCGAGCCGCTCGCCCAGGCCCAGGCGCTTGAGCAGCGCTTCCGAGCGGGCGTGGCGGGCGGCGGCCGGCATGCCCGCGTACAGGGCCGGCACTTCCACGTTTTCGCGCGCCGATTCGGTGGCGATCAGGTGATAACCCTGGAAGACGAAGCCGAACGCTTCGCGCCGCAGCCACGCCAGTTCATCGGGATTCAGGCTGGCCACGTCCTGGCCGGCGAAGCGATAGGTGCCGTCGCTGGGACGGTCAAGGCACCCGAGCAGATGCATCAGGGTCGATTTACCGGAACCGGACGCCCCCACGATGGCGACGAATTCGCCGGCGCCAATCGACAAGGTCAGGCCGCGCAGCACTTCCACGGCCGGCGCGCCATCATGACCGCCGTAGCGCTTGCGAATGCCCTGCAGTTCAATCAGAGGCGGCTGGTCCGGCTGCCCGGCTTGCCCCAGCGACGCGGCCTCGCTCATGGCACTCATAACTGGAACCTGCTGGCGCCGCTGCTGGCCGGCTGCTCGCCCGTGACCAGCAATTCACCTTCGCGCAAGCCTTGCAGCACTTCCGCGCTGAGGCGGTTGCGCACGCCCACGGTGACGGCGCGCGTATCGACCTTGCCGTCCGCATCCATCACGCGGGCTGTGAACTGCCCCGGCTTGGCGCCTTCCTCGGTCGATGGCTTCAGCGCCGGCAAGGGCACGGCCAGCACATTGTTTGCCGCGGCCGTGACAAACACCACTTGCGCCGTCATCTGCGGCATCAGTTCGCCATCGGCGTTATCCACGTCGAACAGTACTGTATACAGGATCACCTTGCTGGTCGACGGCGCCAGGGCCGTGCCGGCGGCGGAACCACCGGGCACCGGCGGGGCCGGCAGCACTTGCCGCACCTTGCCGCTCCAGCGCCGCTGGTCGCCGCCCAGGGTGGTGAAGTACACGGGCATGTCCGGGCGCACGCGGCGCACGTCCGCTTCCGACACTTCCGTCCACACCGTCATGGCCGACAGATCGGCGATGCGCAGGATGTTCGGCGTCTGGTACGTGGCGTTCAGGGTTTGCCCTTCTTTCGCGTCCAGGCCCACAACCTTGCCGGCCATCGGCGCGTAGATGCGCGTATAGCCGAGGCGCGCCTCGTCCGCCTTCAGGCTGGCCTGGGTCTGGGCTATCTGCGCCTTCAGGTGGTCGATCTTGGCGCCGGCCGAGGCCAGGGTGGCTTCGGCCGTTTCCAGGTCAGCCAAAGGCGTCGAGTCAAACTTGGCCATCTGCTTCTGGCGCACGTGCTGCTGGCCCGCCAAGCGGTGCTGCGCCTGCTGGTCGGCCAGTTGCGCGCGCAGGCCCGCCAGCGCGGCGCGGCCTGCGTCGACCGTGGCTTGCTGCACGCTGGGGTCGATCTCGGCCAGCAACTGGCCTTTTTCCACGGCGCTGCCAGGCTGCACGTGCAGGCGCGTGATCTGGCCCGACACCTGCGCGCCCACGTCGACATAGGTTTGCGGCTGCAGGGTGCCGATGGCCGTCACGCTGGCCTCGATGTTGCCGCGCTTGACGGGCGCCGTGTCGAACACGGTGCTCGGGCCGCGCGTGGCCCACAGGGCACCGGCGCCAAACAGCGCCAGCAAGACCACGCCGCCGAGGATGCGGGCGCGGCGGGAAGGCAGGCGGGCCGCCATCAGGAAGCCGCCTTGGATGAAGTCAAAACGAGATTACAAACGTCAAACGGTGTCGCCAGGCGTAAAAAATACATCGGTCTATCCTTGAAAATGGCGGTGAACATCACCGCAGGAACGTTACAAGACCTGCCAGCGCGGCGACGGCTGCCAGCAGGGAACTACGCAACAGCAATCGGGGGGCATACGGCAACAGCAAGGCCACCAGCAGCGCTCCCGCCCCGATGAATCCCAGCCAGGCAACGACGCCGACGGTGGCGCTCCAGCCGGCCACGCAGGGCCAGATGGCAAGCGCCAGCAACAGTGCGCCGGCCAGTTGCAGCGCACGCTGCACGTTCGGCGCCGCGTCCCTGCCCCAGACCTGGCCATGATGGCGGTCCATCGCCAGCGAGAGGCTGGCCATGCCCGCATACGACAGGCCCAGCGCGCACAGGATGGTATTGATCATGACTGTCCTTCCGTATTGACTTGCAGGCTGGCCGTGGACGTTTCCCTGGCGGCGGCTTTTTTCAGCGGTTTTTCCTTGCGCTTGTGGACTTTCCACGCACCCCAGGCGGCCAGCAGGCCGAAGGCCAAGCTGCCCAGTTCCACGCCGGCGCTTTCCCAGTCGCCGCGCGCGACCTGCGCCACCAGGTTGTCGCCCGTGCTCAGCACATTCAGGAGGGGCAGCAGCAGGCACAGGGCGGCCAAAAGGCACAGTTGCTCGATCCACGCGCGCTTTTCCGCGCGCAGACAGGCGTGCACCAGCATCAGGAACCAGACGCCGAAGAAGGCGCGCACTTCCCAGCCGGCGCGGTGCTCAAGGCCGACGGGGATCAGGCGGTTGGCCCACAGGAAGCCCACGCAGGCGATGGCCAGGCCGGCAATCGCCGCCACGTTCAGGCATTCGATGACGCGGTACACGCGCTGCGTGTAGGCGCCGAACTCGCCGCCGGACTTCTGGCGCCGCTTGACCAGGAACAGGATGGCGCCCGTGCCCATCATGGCCGTACCGGCCAGGCCGCAGAAGAAGTACAGCCAGCGCATCGGCGTGCCGCCAAAGCCGACCATGTGCAGGTTCGACATGACGGAGCGCGTCAGGCCGGCGCCGCCCGTGTCCGACTCGCCCGGCCGGCGCATGGCGACCTGCTCGCCCGTGGCCAGCGCATAGCAGGCCCTGCCCGAATTGGCGCTGATCCGTTCCAGCAAATCCGCGTCCTCGTTCCAGCCATACATGCACACGCGCATGGAGGCGTCATTCGGATTGTCCAGCACCACGGCGCGGATTTCCTGGCCGATGGCCTGTTCGGCGCGCAGCGCGAACGATTCCAGTGCGGGAATGGCCAGCGGCTGTCCCGACCGCGCAGGCTTGCCCGCATCGTTCCAGTCGGCCAGGAAGGCCTTCTTGGCATTGTCCATGCCGTACTGCGCCACCACGGGGGCCGGCACATAGTCATCGCTGAAAAATGCCAGGCCCGTATAGGCGATCATGAACTGGAACGGTAACGTCAGCACGGCCACCGCGTTGTGCGCGTCGAGCCACGAACGCTGGCCCTTGGCCGGGCGGAAGGTAAAGAAATCCTTGAAGATGCGCTTGTGCGTGATGACGCCGCTCACCAGCGCCACCAGCATGATCATGGTGGTGATGGCGACGATCCACACGCCGATGCGTCCCGCGTGCAGCTCGTAGTGGAAATCGACGAAATGGTGGCCGCCGATGGTTTCGCGTTCCGTTGCCTCACGCGCATGCTCGATGACGGCGCCCGTCAGCGGATCGAGATCCGCCGAGCCATAGCCGCCACTGGGCTGGAACCAGTAAGCGGACAGGCCGTGGCCGGGACGCTGCACGGGCCAGATTTCCCACATGTCCGCCTTCGGGTGCTCCTTCGCCATGAAGTCGAGCGCCAGTTCCAGGCGGTGCGCGCGGTCCGTGACCTTCGGCAGCGGCGGATCGTTCGCGTGCGCCGCCTCTTCCAGCGCGTGTTCAGGCGTCATCCAGTGGCCGATCGGGTCGTCGAAGACGGCCAGGGTGCCGGTCAGGAAAATGGCGAACAACAGCCAGGAAATCCACAGGCCGCTCCACGTATGCAGCCAAGCCATGGCCTGGCGCAAGCCGCCCTGCTGTGGCGTCTTGACCACTTTATCTACCTTGACGGCGTTCATGCGGCACCTCGCGACAGCAGCATGCCGATGCCGCCGCAGACGATGGCCGGCAGCAGCATGCCGAGCCAGACGCGGCGCAGGTCTTGCACGGCAAAGACCCAGATCACGGCGCAGGTGTAGACGACGAAGGCGCTCAGGGTGGCCGTCAGCACGGCTTCGGCGCGCGACAGCGGCAGCACGGCCGACAGCAGCACGGCCACGCCGGACGTCAGCGCATAGCCGCCAAAGATGGCGGCGAGCACGCGCGAGAACAACATCATGTTGGCCGATTTCATCATCGCGGCGCTCCCTGTGGCACACGCTGGCTCACGCCATTGCTGGCGTGGGCCAGATTCAACTGCACATCCATAAGCCTTGCATCCTTCATCAAGATAGATCATTCAAAAGTGATTATTTACAGTTTGTAGTTCAATGTCAGCATCAGGTTGCGCGGCGTGCCCACCAAGTTGCCTAACACATCGGAGTAGATGCTCTGGTAATAGCGCTTGTCCAGCGCATTGTTGACGTTCAGGCGCAGCTCGGCGCGGCTGTCGATCTGCCACGCCGCGTTCAAGCCCACGATCGCGTAGCGGCCCTGGCGCAGATGGTAGGTGTCGCCCTTCGACTCGGTCGCGCCCTGCCCGTACACCGAGGCGCCGACGCGCCAGCCTTGCGCCGCACCGGACAGGCGATAGCTGGTGGCCAGCTTGAGCTGCTGGCGCGGATAGCGGCTATTGAAATCCTTGCCGATATTGGCCGGATCGCTGTCGCGCGTAAATTGCGCCTTCACATACGTAAAACCGGCCGACAGCTGCCAGTCGGGCGTCAGGGCGCCCGCCACGTCCAGCTCCACGCCTTCGCTGCGCACTTCGCCCGACGCGCGCTTGCACAAGCCCCAGGTGCTGCCCGGGCAGGGATTCGGGCCGGCCAGGTCGTCCACGCCGCGGTTTTGCTGGCGGATCTGGAACACGGCCGCGCTGGCATTGAGGGCGCCGCCGAAGTATTCGCCCTTCACGCCCGCTTCATAGTTCGTGCCGCTGATCGGCTTCAGGGGCTGTCCGTTGGCGTCGGTGGACGCTTGCGGCTGGAATATCTCGGTCCAGCTGGCGTACACGGAATGCTGCTTGTCGAGGTCATACACGACACCGGCGTACGGCGTGAATTCGCGCGCCACCGAGTAGCCGGCATCGTCCTTGTACCAGCTCACGCGCCCGCCCAGCACCAGCGACAGCGGCTCGGCCAGGCGCATGCGCGTACCCGCATACACGCCGCTTTGTTCGGTGATGCTGGCCGTGCCCCACTGCGCATAGTTGATGACGGGACGCGCCACGCTGCCCGCATCCCACTGGTAGGGGTCTATCACCGGCGCGTTCTCTTTCCAGCTGTACGGCGCCCAGCCGCCATAGCTGTTTTTCGACGAACGGCGGTGGCTGGCGCCGACGGTCAGCTCGTGCTCGCGGCCGAACAGGCTGTAGCTGCCGCTGGCATAGGCGTCATAGCTGGTGTTGGCCAGTTCGGCGCGGTAGCTTTGCGAATTGAAGCGCAGGGTGTCGCCGCGGCGGCTGATGCCGGAAAACGTCGTGTCGATCTCGGGCGTCTTGCGCGTGGCGGCCAGCTTGGCCTTCCAGCCGTTGCCGAAGCGGTGTTCCAGTTCGGCGAAAATGGTTTTATCCGTCTGGCGCCAGCCATCGAAGTCGGTGCCCAGGTAAGTCGAGCGGGGCAAGTTCAAAAAGGTGCCGTCGGCGGCCGTCACCACGCCCGTCGTGACACCGTCGTTATCCGTCTTGCGGTAGTGGGCGCCCACGGTCAATGTCGTGTCGGGGCGCAAATCGGCTTCGATGATGCCGTACAGCTGGTGATTGCGGCCATGCAGCACGTCGACAAAATCCTTCTTGTCCTGCACCGTCGCGACGATGCGCCCGCGCAGGGTCTTCGCTTCGTTGAGCGCATTGGCCGCGTCGGCTTCCAGGCGGTAGTTGCTCCAGCTGCCGATGCTGGCCGAGAACGACGCTTGCGGCGTGGCCGTCGGGCGCTTGCGCACCATGTTGATGGCCGCGCTGGGCGTGCCGCTGCCCGTCATCAAGCCCGTGGCGCCGCGCACCACTTCGATGCGATCATAGATGGCCAGGTCGTCATTGTCGCCATTGAAGGTGCCGTTCGCGCCCAGGCTGGTAGGCAAGCCATCGAACAGGATATTCTCGACTGGAAAACCGCGTGCGCTGAAACTGCCTGAATCGCCCGTAAAGTTGCCCTTTTGCATGACCAACCCCGTGATCGATTGCACGGCGTCGTCCAGGGTCGTGATGCCCAGGTCGTCAATCTGCTGGCGCGTCAGCACGCTGACCGACTGCGGCGTCTCGCGCAGCGACAGATTGAGCTTGGTTGCCGTATTGCTCACGCCCGTTGTGTAGGAGCCGCTGCCTTCCGTTGTCGCATCGCGCCCTGCCGTGACGGACACGCCGAGCATGGTTTGCTCGGTGGCGGGAGCGACAGGCGTGGCCTGCTGCGCCAGTGCCGGCAGGCTGGCGGCCAGGCACAAGGCGGCCGCCGCTTGCGCCAGCGGGCGCAGTGCGGAGTGAGACGATGGCAAACTGACAAAATGCAAAGCGTGCGACATGAAAATTCCTGATGGTGGCGTCATGAGACGGTGAAAAACAGGCGCCCTACTCTGTAGGTGCCGCGAAAACGAAAAACGGGCAGCCGGATGGCTGAATATTTTTGCGCAGCGTGCTATGGCGCCGGTTCGACGCTGACCCAATACCGCGTGCGGCTGCGCACCTGCACCGGCAGCGAGTTGGGCAGCATGTTCAAAATACGCTGGGTATCGGCCAGCGGGAACACGCCCGACAGGCGCAGCTGGGCCACTTCCGGCACGCAATGAATCACGCCGGGGCGATAGCGGGCCAGGTCGGCCAGGAAATCGCCCAGGGTCACGTCGTCGACGATCAGCTGCCCGCGTGACCAGGCATCCGCATACGCATCGATGGCGTGCGGCGCGTCCGGCGCATGGCGGGAAAATGCCGCGCCGCGCCCGGCCGTCAGCAGCAAGGGTGCACCAATGCCGTCGCGGGGGCGGATTTCAACGGCGCTGTCAAATACGTCCACGGTGCTGTAGCCATCCTGCTGGCGCACGGCAAAGCGCGTGCCCAGCGCGCGCACCCAGCCTTCGCGCGTGGCCACTTCCAGCGGCGCGTCGCTGCCGATGCCGTCACCGCTGGTGACGAGGATCTCGCCGGCCAGCAGCTCGATCAGGCGGCGGCTGGCGTCGAAACGCACGTTCACGGCCGATCCCGTATTCAGGCTGAGCACACTGCCATCGTCCAGCACCACCTCGCGCCGCTCGCCCGTGGCCGTGCGGTAATCGGCGCGCAGGGCGCGCACGCCATCCCAGGCGCCCGTCTGCGCGGCCAGCATGCCGCCGCCGGCCGCCACGCCCAGCCACGCCAGCAACTGGCGCCGCTTGCCATTGACGGCTTGCTCCTGCGTGCCGGCCAGCGCCTGCGCGGCCGCACCGCGGTGCATGCCGTTGAACCGCTGCGACACCGCTTCAATATGCTGCCAGGCCCGCTCATGCTCAGGGTCCAGAGCGCGCCAGCGCTGCCAGGCGGCGTGTTCCGCTTCGCTTGCCTCATCCGACATCAGCACGGTCAGCCACTCGGCCGCGTCCTGCTGCACATCCTCGCGGATGGCTGCCGCGGCTGCGGGTTCTGCCACCGTACTCATGCTGGCAGGGAGAAAAACACCTGGCGGTTGGCGCGCGTCAGATATTGCTTGACCGAGCTGGCCGACACCTTCAGGCGTGCGGCGATCTCGGCATAGCTGAGACCTTCGAGCTGCGCCAGCAAAAACGCCGTGCGCACGGGCGCAGGCAAGCCGTCGAGGGCCGCATCGATTTCCTGCAAGGCTTCCAGCGCCTGCAGCCGTTCTTCGGGCGCGGGCGCCACCTCGGGCGGCAGACAAGCTAGCGCCTCCAGATAGGCGTCTTCCAGCACTTGCCGGCGGTAGCGGTGCGCCACCAGCCGCCGCGCGATGGTGGCGAGGAAAGGTCGCGCTTCACGAATCTGCGGCGCGGAATCGGCCGTCAGCACGCTGATGAAAGTATCTTGCGCCAGGTCCGCCGCTTCGCCCGCATTGCCCAGCTTATGCCGCAGCCAGCCCTTCAGCCAGCCGTGATGGCTGCTGTAGAGCGCGTGCAGGTCTTGTTGCTGGGCAAAATCGGCGGCCGACATGGCATCCCTTTCCGGTCAAGCGCGACGCGCCTGCGAATGTAAATAAGAATTATTCTCATTTTAACCGTGCAATGCCTTTCATGCAATCGCGGCATTGGCAGAAATACCAACTAATTCAAAAGCAGGCCAACCGCCAGGCGATACAGCAGGAGAACGTCGGCGACTCGCGATAAGGTAAAATGACGCCCATCGTCCGGCTTGCGCCGCCCACTCCCAAGCTTTTCATTGCAGGTTCATCATGCTAGATAATCTCACCCAACGGCTTGCCAAAGTCGTCAAGACCATGCGCGGCGAGGCGCGCCTGACCGAAGCGAACACCGCCGACATGCTGCGCGAAGTGCGCCTGGCGCTGCTCGAAGCCGACGTCGCCCTGCCCGCCGTGCGCGAATTCATCGCCAAAGTCAAAGAAAAAGCCATGGGCGAGGATGTCATTTCCTCGCTGACGCCAGGCCAGGCCCTGGTTGGCGTGGTGCAGCGCGAGCTGGCCGCCCTGATGGGCGCCGACCTGGGACCGGAAGCGTCGCAGATCAGCTTTGCGCAGCAGCCGCCCGCCATCATCCTGATGGCCGGTTTGCAGGGTGTGGGTAAAACCACCACCGTCGGCAAGCTGGCGAAATACCTGAAGGAAGAAAAGAAGAAGAAAGTGCTGACCGTCTCGGCCGACGTATACCGTCCCGCCGCGATCGCCCAGCTGCAATCGGTCACCGCCCAGGTGGGCGCCGACTTCTTCCCGTCCACCAGCACAGACAAGCCGGTCGATATCGCCCTGGCCGCGCTGGACTGGGCGAAAAAGCATTACCACGACGTGCTGATCATCGATACGGCGGGCCGCCTCGGTATCGACGAAGAGATGATGCGCGAAATCGCCGCCGTCCACGGCGCCGTGAAACCGATCGAAACCCTGTTTGTCGTCGACGCCATGCTGGGCCAGGACGCCATCAACACGGCCAAGGCCTTCAACGATGCGCTGCCGCTGACGGGTATC
The DNA here is from genome assembly GCF_051380845.1 of Janthinobacterium salmonicoloratum. Taxonomy (NCBI): domain Bacteria; kingdom Pseudomonadati; phylum Pseudomonadota; class Betaproteobacteria; order Burkholderiales; family Oxalobacteraceae; genus Janthinobacterium; species Janthinobacterium salmonicoloratum. Next base: position 2,338,782 of record NZ_JBNYXV010000001.1, read on the forward strand.
GTGCTGACCAAGCTCGACGGTGACGCGCGCGGCGGTGCGGCCCTGTCCGTGCGCCACATCACGGGCAAGCCGATCAAGTTTGCCGGTGTTTCGGAAAAACTCGACGGCCTGGAAGCATTCGACCCGACCCGCATGGCCAACCGTATCCTGGGCATGGGCGACATCCTTGCGCTGGTGGAAGAGGCGCGCAAGGGCGTCGACAGCAAGGCCGCGGCCGACCTGGCGCAAAAAATCAAGGTCGGCGGCAAGTTCGACATGAACGACTTCAAGGCGCAGCTTGGCCAGATGAAGAAAATGGGCGGCATGGCCAACCTGATGGACAAGCTGCCGGCCCAGTTCCAGCAGGCGGCAGGCGGCAAGAACATGGATCAAGCCGATAAACAGGTGCGCCGCATGTGCGGCATCATCGACTCGATGACCCCGCAGGAACGCGCCAAGCCTGAACTGATCAAGGCCACGCGCAAGCGCCGCATCGCCGCCGGCGCCGGCGTGCAGGTGCAGGAAGTGAACCGCATGCTGACGCAATTCGAGCAAATGCAGACGATGATGAAGAAATTGTCGGGCGGCGGCATGATGAAGATGATGCGCAGTATGAAGGGCATGATGCCTGGAATGAGGTAGTGGAAGGCTTCAAAATCCGCTGCGCGGGGCGCTTTGCGGCCGGCGATGCTCAGCGCACTAGAGTGCGCTTGCGCTTCTCGGCCACAAATCATCCCCGCTCGCTGTGATTTTGAAGGCCTTTTTTACGCCGCGTGAGACGTAGTTCAAGTCAAGAAACACTGTTATAAAATCATGCCGGATTGCATTTTCATGCGTCCGGCATCGTTTCTTCCCTCCCCCGCAATACCCCTCCCCGCATAGCCAGCAACCATGCCATTTACGGGCAAAAACGCCGTTCTGCGCTCTCAAGCGGTGCGCCCGGGCGACAGCATGGCCATTTCCCTGCTTTTTCCTCGTGAAAACGTGAAAAACACTTGCATACAAGGTAAATCCACACCAATATTAGCCGTGCGATTAATTGCGCAATTTCCCATGTGTTTGTTAAGGAGGCTCGAAGATGGCAACAGCCAAAAAAACCCCAGTAGCAGCGCCAGCCAAAGCAGCAGCAGCCAAGCCTGCAGCCGCCAAGAAAGCAGCACCCGCAGCCAAAGCAGCAGCTAAACCAGCAGCGGCGAAGAAAGCGGCAGCACCGGCAACACCACGCAAGCCAAACGCAGCATTCATGAAAGCAATGACGCCATCGAAAGAGTTGGCCGCCGTTGTTGGCGCAGCACCACTGCCGCGCACGGAAGTGACCAAAAAGGTATGGGATTACATCAAAAAACTCGATCTGCAAGATCCGGCCAACCGCCGCATGATCAATGCGGACGACAAGCTGAAAGCAGTTTTCGGCGGCAAAGCCCAAGTCTCCATGTTTGAAATGACGAAACTGATCTCCGATCATTTGAAATAATCAGATACGCGCCGGCTAACACCGAGCGAGTGCCCCGCCGCATCACTGCGAGCGGGGCATTTTTTTTGGGGTCAGACCCTCAATGCCGCCAACTCAGGGGCTTGCGCTAACGGTCGAGGGGGTCTGACCCCGGCTCTCATTTGAATTCCCAATTACTCCACGCCGCCCTTACCGCATTCGGATACTCGGCCCGTCCCCGGCTGCCGTTATACCGCCCCAGCGCCAGGTATAAATCCCCTCGCTCCATATCCAGGTACATGCGCAAAATCGCGCAGCCGTAGCGCAGGTTTGTCTGCATGTGGAACAGCTTGCTGCGGTCGCTGTCGCCGATGACGCCCGTCCAGAACGGCATCACCTGCATGTAGCCGCGCGCGCCGGCCAGCGAGACGGCATATTTGCGGTAGGCCGACTCCACCTGGATCAGGCCCAGCACCAGAGCCGGCTCCAGGCCCGCGCGGCGCGCTTCATACCAGACCGTTTCCAGGAATTCCGTGCGCAACTGCGCGTCCGGCAGCTTGCGCTGCAGGCGTTGCGACATTTGCGCCAGCCATTGCTGGTAGCGCTGCAAGTCGGCGGACGTGGCAAATTTGGGCTGCGGCGGGCGTTCGTCGCGGATCGCGTGCGACAGGGCCAGGCGGACGGAGTCGGCCAGCGCCTCCTCCTTCTGGTTGCCGGCCTGCGCAAAGGGAGCGCAGGCCAGGCAGGCGGCCAGCGCGAGCGCGCCAGCCGTTTTACTTACCGAGATGCGCTTCACTGCGCCATTTTGCCCTGGATGAAGGGGACGATCTCGTCCGGCGCCACGCCGGTTGCTTCCGTGTCGCGGCGGCCCTGGTATTCCAGCTTGCCTTCTTTCAAGCCCCGTTCGCCGATGACGATGCGGTGCGGCACGCCAATCAGTTCCCAGTCAGCAAACATGGCGCCAGGACGCAAGCCGCGGTCGTCGACGATGACATCGACGCCAGCGCCTTGCAAGGCCGCATACAGCTTCTCCGTCTCTTCCTTGACCAGTTCGCTGCGGTCCATGCCCATCGGGCACAGCACCACCTCGAATGGCGCGATCGACGCCGGCCAGATGATGCCCTTGTCGTCGAAGTTCTGTTCGATGGCGGCGCCCAGGATGCGCGTCACGCCAATGCCGTAGCAACCCATCTGCAGCGGCGCAGGCTTGCCGTTTTCGTCGAGGAAGGTGGCTTTCATGCTTTCCGAGTACGCCGTGCCCAGCTGGAACACGTGGCCCACTTCGATGCCGCGTTCGATCGCCAACGCGCCCTGGCCATCCGGCGAAGCGTCGCCGGCAACGACATTGCGCAAGTCGGCCACGATGGCAGGCTCGGCCACGTCACGGCCCCAGTTGGCGCCCGTGTAGTGGAAACCGGCGTCATTCGCGCCGCAGACGAAGTCGCTCATGTGGGCGACCGTGCGGTCCGCCACCACGGTGACCGGTGCTTTCGTGCCGATCGGGCCCAGGTAGCCGGGAATCGTGCCGTAGACTTCCAGGATTTCCGCTTCCGTCGAGAAACGATGACCGGCCAGGCCGGCAACCTTGCCAACCTTGATCTCGTTCAATTCATGGTCGCCGCGCAGCAGCAGCATGAAATGCTGTTTCGTGACTTTCTCGTCCTTGCCCGTCGTTTCCACCGTCAGGGCGATGGTTTTCACGGTTTGCGACAGATCGATACCCAGCAGGGCAGCCACGGTTTCGCACTTGACGGTGTCCGGCGTGGCCGTTTTCGTCAGCGCCTGGGCTGCGGCTGGGCGCTCGCCCGCTGGCGGCAGCGCTTCGGCCGCTTCCATATTGGCGGCGTAGTCGGACGTCGGGCAGTACACGAGCGCGTCTTCACCCGTGTGGGCGATGACGTGGAATTCATGCGAACCGGAACCGCCGATGGCGCCGTTGTCGGCAGCCACGGCGCGGAATTGCAAGCCGAAACGCGTGAAGATGCGCGTGTAGGCGTCAAACATAACCTTGTACGACGCTTGCATGCCAGCTAGGTCGCGGTCGAACGAGTAAGCGTCCTTCATGGTGAATTCGCGGCCGCGCATCAGGCCGAAGCGTGGGCGGCGCTCGTCGCGGAACTTGGTCTGGATATGATAAAAGTTCAACGGCAACTGGCGGTAGGACTTGATTTCCGTGCGCACGACGTCCGTGATGACTTCTTCCGATGTCGGCTGGATCGCGTATTCGCGGCCGTGGCGGTCTTTCACGCGCATCAGTTCGTCGCCCATCTTGGTCCAGCGGCCCGTTTCCTGCCACAGTTCGGCCGGCTGCACGAGCGGCATCAGCAGTTCGATACCAGCGGCTTTGTTCATCTCGTCACGGATGATGGCTTCCACCTTGCGGATCACGCGCAAGCCCATCGGCATGTAGGTATAGATGCCGGAACCGAGGCGTTTGATCATGCCTGCACGCATCATCAATTGGTGGCTGACGATTTCCGCGTCAGAAGGTGCATCTTTAAGTGTGGAAATAAAAAAACGGGAGGCGCGCATAACGGTGAATTCTTTTTAAAAAGAGAGGGTTATAATCAACCTAATTTTAAAGGATTAGCTGGCTGATGCGTCCATACTTTACACAAATGCGCTCAATTGGTGCGATTCCGGCGCTTTTCGCACCCCGAAAAGGTCGCCGGCTTGCGAAGTTGTGGGTAATTATGTAAAAAAGGACGCACTGTCGCAGAAAGTTTGAGGTGCATTATGCTCGACCGTGAAGGGTTTCGGCCCAACGTCGGCATCATCCTGCTAAACGCCCAGAACGAGGTGTGGTGGGGCAAGCGGGTGCGCGAGCACTCATGGCAGTTTCCGCAAGGCGGTATCAAATATGGCGAAACACCGGAACAAGCCATGTTTCGCGAACTTGAAGAGGAAATCGGACTCAGACAGGAACACGTCAAAATTGTCGGCCGCACCCGCGACTGGCTGCGCTATGAAGTGCCAGACCACTTCATCAAGCGCGAGATTCGCGGCCATTACCGTGGCCAGAAGCAGATTTGGTTTCTGCTGAGAATGTGCGCGCGCGATAACGACGTCAATCTGCGCCTGACCGACCATCCCGAGTTCGACGCCTGGCGCTGGCATGAGTACTGGGTCCCGCTCGATGTCGTCATTGAATTTAAACGCGATGTCTACCAGCGCGCCTTGCAGGAGCTGTCCCGCTTCCTGACCTGGCCCGTGCATGGCAACGCACAGCAAGCGCACCGCCACACCTCGCGCTACCTGCGCCAGCCCCATGCGCCACGGGCACAGGACGGTGCGGCACTGGCCAAGCCTTGCGACGGCATTGCCGCCGAAGGGTGTACGCCCGAGCTGATCTTGCCGGGCAAGGGGTAGTCCACCGCAATAAACGCACTCTCCCACGCAAAAGGGGCAGCCTGAACAGGCTGCCCCTTTTTTCATGTCGGCAGGAAACTTCCCTGCCGGTCAGACTGACTTAGTTTGCTGCCGGTGCTGGCGCAGCGGCGGGAACGTCCAGCGTAATCGCTTTCAAGCCCAGGATATTGCTGCTGTAGTGGCGGATCTTGTTGGCCAGGGCCGGGTCGTTGTTCAGCTTTTGACCGTACGACGGCACCATTTCCACCATCTTCGCTTGCCATTCCGGCGTGGCCAGGCGGCTCTTGAATGCCGTTTGCAGCACCTTGATCATGATCGGCGGCGCGGTCGAGGCGCCTGGCGATGCACCCAACAGGGCAACGATGCTGCCATCGGCGGCGCCGACGACTTCCGTGCCGAACTGCAGCAAGCCGCCTTTGACAGGGTCATCCTTGACGATCTGCACGCGCTGGCCAGCGTTTTGCAGGGTCCAGTCTTCCATCTTGGCGTTCGGCAAGTATTCACGCAGGGTTTTCAAACGATCTTCCGGCGTGTTCATGACTTGCTCGACCAGGTATTTCGTCAGTGGAATATTGTCGTAGCCGGCTTGCAGCATCGGTTTTACATTGCCCGTGCCGATCGAGGCAGGCAAGTCGATCCACGAACCGTTTTTCAGGAACTTCGTCGAGAAGGTGGCAAACGGGCCAAACAGCAGGGCTTTCTTGCCATCGATGATGCGCGTATCGAGATGCGGCACGGACATCGGCGGCGAACCGACGGATGCCTTGCCGTAGACCTTGGCCGCATGCGCCGCCACCAGTTCCGGATTGGTGGTGACCAGCCATTGGCCGCCCACCGGCACGCCGCCGTAGCCCTTGGCTTCAGGAATGCCCGATTTTTCCAGCAGTGGCAGCGAACCGCCACCGGCGCCGATGAAGACGAACTTGGCGCGCATGGTCTCTTCCTTGCCGGCGTTCAAGTCTTTCACCGTCACGTTCCACACGCCATCGGCGCCGCGCTGGATGTCTTCCACCTGGTGGCGCAGGTGCAGTACCATGCCGTGGCTGTCCGTCAGGTATTTCACGAGGCCGCGCGTGAGGTTGCCGAAATTGACGTCGGTACCGATTTCCATGCGTGTCGCGGCCACTTTCTGGCCTTTGTCGCGCCCTTGCATGACCAGCGGTGCCCACTGTTCGATCTGCGCCAGGTCTTCCGAGTACAGCATGCCCTTGAACAGGTTTTCCTTTTGCAGCGCGGCATAGCGCTTCTTCAAAAAGGCAATATTGTCGTCACCCCAGACAAAGGCCATGTGCGGCACGTTGTTGATGAAGGTTTGCGGTGCGCCCAGGTGCTTGTTGGCTACCTGATAAGCCCAGAATTGCTTGGAAATTTCGAATTGCTCGTTGATGGCAACGGCTTTCTTGGTCTCGATGCTGCCATCGGCCGCTTCCGGCGTGTAGTTCAGTTCGGCAAATGCCGAGTGGCCCGTGCCTGCATTGTTCATCGCATCCGAGCTTTCGGCGGCCACGGAATCGAGGCGCTCGACCATTTCCATCGTCAGCGACGGATCGAGTTCCTTGAGCATGCTGCCCAGGGTGGCGCTCATGGTGCCGGCGCCGATCAGCAGCACGTCGACCGGTTTTTCGGACGAGGCCGGAGGGGTCTTGTCACATGCCGCCAGGATCAGGCACGACATCAAAAGTAATAGCGATTTACGCATGGGTAACTCCGTTATGAATACTGAGGGTTGGTTCTTCCAGGCCACCCGGGCGGCAAGCGCAAGATCATCGGAAAATGGCTATCCCTCCAGCGCAAGAACGGCCGGATCAAGGGGTAACGATGGTGATGACGCATGCATGCCGCCGCCGCGCCGCAGCTTGCGGCAGCGATGGAGTGGCGATGGTGCGGACAAGGAAAACACGGCGCCGCTGCTGTTTTGGCCCTCGCGCGGGGCAAAACGCACAACACGGTGATTGTCTATAGCAAATATCAAGAACAGCGATTTTATCACCGTTATTTGCCCTTGCCGGGCCGCCAGGATCGTGGATAACACTTACTGTGGAGTATTAATTTGGCAGTAACCAGGCGGTAAAAATCCAGTTGGTGCAGGAATGCACGGAGCAACACGGAGCAAGATACGGATGGCGGGCCCGCAACCATCATGGTCTGATAACGCTTTGACCACACCGGAGCCTGACCATGTCTTTTCGTATCCGCGGCCTGTCGCCCGCCCCTTTCCTGGCCTGTTTCGGCCTGCCCGACGCCGAACTGGCCGCGCTGGGCATTGTCCGCCATGTGGTCGACAGCCAACCCGGTTACCCGGACCGCATCGAACTGCGCGACGCGGCGATCGGCGACACGGTGCTGCTGCTGAACCATGTCTGCCAGGATGCGGACACGCCCTACCGCGCCTCGCACGCCATCTTTATCCGCGAGGGTGCCACGCAAACCTATGACGCCGTCGACCAGGTGCCGGAATCGATGCGCATCCGGCTGCTGTCGCTGCGCGGCTATACGAACGGTGGGATGATGGTCGATGCCGAGGTGGTGGAAGGCACGGCCATTGAAAGCGTGATCGCGCGGCTGTTTGAGAACCCTGCTGTCAGCTATATCCACGTGCACAATGCCAAACGTGGTTGTTATGCGGGCAGGATCGACCGGGCCTGAGAACTTATTACGGCTACGCGTTACAATATCGCCTGCCCTTTTCAGCCCCGTGCCAAAACGATGTTCAATCCTTCTTCCGACGATGTACGCCGTTTCTTTTGTGAAACATTGCGCAAGCATCGCGCCCATGAAATCCTCACGCCGATGGAAGCCATCGCGCTCGACTGGATCCTCGAACACCCCGAGTATGAAAACGAGTTGAGCGACGTTGAAGCGGCGCTGGCGCGCGATTACTCCGTCGAAGGCGGACAAGCCAATCCTTTCCTGCACCTGTCCATGCATCTGTCGATCACGGAGCAAGTGCAGGTGGACCAGCCCCGCGGCATCCGTCCGGCCGTCCAGCAACTGACACAGCGCCTCGATTCGGCCCATGCCGCCCAGCACGAAGTGATGGAATGCCTGGGCCAGATGATCTGGGCTTCGCAGCGCTCGGGTTTGCCGCCCGATACGGATGCGTATATCGACTGCGTGCGGCGCCGCTGATCAGGTAGTATCATGTTGCCAAGAAACTCAGCCACTGAAGGATATCTTGGCCCATCACACCATTCTCGTACTCGGCGGTTACGGTTTTTTCGGCACGCGCATTTGCCAGGCGCTAGCCGGCAACCAGGATATCCATCTGCTGGTGGCCGGGCGCGACACCGCCAGGGCCAGGGCACTGGCGGCGCAATTGGGCTTGCCGCCGCAGCAGGCACTGGCGCTCGATGCCGTTGCACCTGATCTGGCGCGGCGCCTGACCGAACTGGGCGTCGATACGCTGATCCATACCGCCGGCCCGTTCCAGGGCCAGGATTACGGCGTCGCCCGTGCGGCGATCGAGGCTGGCGCCAACTATATCGACCTGGCCGACGGCCGCGATTTTGTCGCCGGCATCGCCAGCCTCGACGACCTGGCGCGCCAGCGCGGCGTGTTCATCACCAGCGGCGCCAGCTCGCTGCCAGCGCTGTCCTCGGCCGTGGTGGACCGCTACCTGCCGCGCTTTCGCCAGCTCACATCGATCCGCCACGGCATCGCCTCCGGCGCCCGCGCGCCAGGCATCGCCACCATGGCCGGCATCTTCTCGTACTGTGGCAAACCGTTCCAGCGCCTGGTTGCCGGCAGCCAACAGACCACGCACGGCTGGCTCGACCTGAAGCGCCACCGCTTTGCCGCGCCCGTGGGACGGCGCTTGCTGGGCAGCTGCGACGTGCCCGACCTGGCGCTGTTCCCGCAACGCTATCCGGGCCTCGACACCGTCACTTTTCACGCCGGTTTTGCCGGGGCGCCCGGCCATCTGTTCGTCTGGGCCGCCGCGCAACTGGTGCGCCTGGGCCTGTTGCGCAGCCTGCTGCCGCTGGTCAGGCCATTGCACGCCATTAGCCAATGGGTGGAACCGCTGGTCAGCGACAAAGGCGCGATGTTCGTGACGCTGCAAGGCACGGGACTCGATGGCCTGCCGCTGACGCTGACCTGGCAATTGCTGGCGGCGCAAAACCACGGCCCGCATATCCCGTGCGGCGCGTCGATCGCGCTGGCGAATCGGTTGGCCAGCGCCAGCAGCGGTGGCGCGCCGCTACCGCGCGGCGCGATGCCCTGCGTCGGCCTGCTCACGGTGGAAAATTACCTGGCCGCGCTGCAAGACCATGACGTGACCGAGGTACCCGCATGAGCTGGTACCTGTTCGTCAAATGGCTGCACATCCTCAGCGCCACCATCCTGTTTGGCACCGGCATCGGCATCGCTTTCTTCAAGTGGATCAACGACCGGGGCGGCGAGGTGCGTGCGATCCGCCTATCGGCCGAAAAGACCGTGCTGGCCGACTGGCTGTTCACCACCCCGGCCGTCATTGTCCAGCCGCTGTCCGGAGTGGCCCTGGCGCACCTGGCCGGCTATCCGATCCTGTCCGGCTGGGTCCTCGCCTCGATGCTACTGTATGCGCTGGCCGGCGCCTGCTGGCTACCCGTGGTATGGCTACAGATCCGCATGCGCCGCCTGGCCCGCCTGGCTGACGACACGGGCACACCGCTGCCGCGCCTGTACTGGTTCTATGCGCGCTGCTGGTTCTGGCTCGGCGTGCCCGCATTTGCCGCGCTCATGCTGGTCTACTGGCTGATGGTTGCCAAGCCCGCGCCATGACGCCAGCCAAGCTGCAAGGGCTGTACTGGGCCATGCGCCTCGGCATGGCCTTTATCTGGCTATGGACGGCGTTTGTGTCCTGGTATCTGTATCCGCATGCCGAATCGCTCGCATGGCTGCGCCGTAGCGGCATCACGCTGCATACGGAACACGTGTTTGCCGCCTCCTGCCTGGCCGACCTGGCCATGGGCATCGCCTCGCTGCTCCATGCCAGGCCGTTGCTATGGTGGACGCAGTGCGCGCTGGTGGCCTGCTACACACTGGTGATCGCCGTCTTCCTGCCGGAATTCCTGATACACCCTTTCGGGCCGCTGACGAAAAATATCCCGCTGGTGGCCGGCCTCGTCTTCCTGGCCCTATATGAAAAAAGCCGTGGCTAGCACGGCTTCGGGAGATCGATCAACAACACTCGGCAGCGCAGCAACCGATCAGGCTGGCCGTACCGCCTGTGGCAGCGCGGGTGCCTTCGCCTTGTCCAACAACCCCAGCACCACCTGCAACGCCATGGCGATGGCGCCGACGATGAAGACCACGTCGCCGAAGGTGCGTATCCAGCGCAGGTTCTGCAGCAGCGGCTGCTGCATGAATTCCTCGCTACGCGCATACCACAGGCCTTCCGTCACGCTGGCGTGGAACTGGATTATGCCTATCGGCAGCAAGCTGGTAAAGATCATCAGCACCAGTCCCGCATTCAAGCCCCAAAACGCCGTCTTCATCAAGGCAGGGCTGAAACGGTAGTCGGGCCACAGATAGCGCAACACCAGCAAGGTAAAGCCCAGCGCCAGGAAACCGTACACGCCGAATAGCGCCGCATGTGCATGCACGGGGGTCGTGTTCAAGCCCTGGATGTAGTACAAGGCCACGGGCGGATTGATCATGAAGCCCAGCACGCCTGCGCCCAGCATATTCCAGAAGGCGACGGCGACAAAGCACATCATGGGCCAGCGCAACTGCTCCATCCATGGCGCACGCTCCTTCAGGCGCCAGTTTTCCCACGCTTCATGCCCCAGCACGATCAGCGGCACCACTTCCAGCGCGCTGAAGCTCGCGCCGATGGCCATCACGGGTGTGGTGGTGCCGGCAAAGTACAGGTGGTGGAAGGTGCCGGGAATCCCGCCCAGCATGAACAGCGAGGCCGACGCCAGGCTGGCTGCCGTGGCCATGCGCACCGACACCAGGCCCAGGGTCGAAAAGATGAAAGCCAGCGCCGTGGTGGCGAACACTTCAAAGAAGCCTTCCACCCACAGGTGCACCACCCACCAGCGCCAGTATTCCATCACCGACAGGTGCGTGCGCTCGCCGTAGAACAGGCCGGCGCCATAGAACAGGCCGATGGCGCCGACGGATGCCGTCAGCAGCGCCAGCAGGTTCTTGTCGCCGCCCGGCTGGCGCAAGGCCGGCACCACGCCGCGCAGCATCAACACCAGCCACAGCAGGATGCCGATATATTTGCCGATTTGCCACAAGCGTCCCAGGTCCACATATTCATAACCCTGGTGGCCGAGCCAGAAATTCCACTCGGGCGGCATCACTTGCGCAATGGCCAGGTAGTTGCCGATGAAGGAGCCGACCACCACGGCGACGAGCGCCCAGAACAGCACATCGACGCCCAGGCGCTGCCACTTGGGGTCCTTGCCGCCATTGATCAGGGGCGCGAGGAACAGGCCGGCGGCCAGGAAGCCCGTGGCGATCCAGAACAGCGCGGCCTGGATATGCCAGGTGCGCGTGAGCGCATACGGGAACCAGCGCGACACGTCAACGCCGTAGAACTGCTGCCCTTCCACCGTGTAGTGCGCCGTAAAGCCGCCGATGAAGACCTGGAAGATAAACAGCGCCACCACCAGGAACAGATATTTTCCCAGTCCCCGCTGCGAAGGCGTCAGCGCGAAAGTGGTGAGCGGATCGCGCGGACCGGCGGCCGGCAGCGCTTCGTCGTGGTTGCGCAAAAAAGCCCAGCCCCAGACGAGGAAGCCCACGCCGGCCAGCAGCACCACTACGCTGGCGACCGACCAGACGAGGTTCTCGCCGCTGGGCTGGTTGCCGATCAGCGGTTCATGCGGCCAGTTGTTCGTATAGGTCACTTTCTGGCCTGGACGCTCGGTAGCGGCGGCCCACGCCGTCCAGAAGAAGAACTGCGTCATCTGCGCGCGTCGTTCGGCGCTGGGCAGGGTGTTTTCCTTCATGGCGAAATGCTCGCGGCTGGCGTGCAGCGCAGGCGCGTCGGAGAACAGCTGGTCGTAATAGTGCGCCGTGTTGGCGATGGCTTGCACGCGGCGCGCCGACAGGCGCAGCACTTGCGCCTCATCGGCCCGGTTGCCGCGGTATTCCATCCTGAGCGCTTCGCGCAGCGCCGCCTGCGCGGGGCCGTCAAGCGCCGCGTACGCCTTGCCATGCTGCTCTTGCGCGGCCAATTCCAGCCAGGCCGTCAATTCGCGGTGCAGCCAGTCGGCCGTCCAGTCGGGCGCCTGGTAGGCGCCGTGGCCCCAGATGGAACCCAGCTGCATGCCGCCGACGGATTGCCAGGCCGTCTGGCCATCGAGGATGCCCTCGCGGTCGAACAGTTGCCGGCCATCCTGCGCCAGCACTTGTGCGGGAATGGGCGGCGCCTGCCGGTAGACTTCGACGCCGTAGTAGCCGAGTAGCGAAAACGTCACGATCAGCACACCGATCAGGGTGAACCAGAGTTTTTTGTAGGGACCCATGGGTCTTTCCTTTGTCAGTGCACCACGGCCGGCGCAAAGCGCTCGAACAGGATATTGTTTTCAGTATGGATGTGCGCCATCAGGTCTGCACGGAAGGTGCGCAAGCCCGTGTACAGCGCGCGCCAGGTGGTGCAGGCGCCGGCCGGCGCGGTGATATCGTTCGTCATTGCCTCCATGGCGCGCAAGGCCACACCATGGTCGTCGTGCTCCATGCGCATCACGTTGATGGGCGCGCCGGCCCGGGGACCCTGGCCGCGCACGATCATCGGGAACAGCACGTCTTCTTCCTTGCGCATATGGCTTTCCAGCTCCTGCGCCATGGCCGACAGGTGTTCCGCCAGCCCGTGCGGACAGTCGGCGCGGTCGCCATGCACCTGCTCGACCTTGCGTGCCAGGCGTATCAGCTCGGGCAGCTGCTCGCGGTGCACGGCGTGGTAACGCGCCAGCAGGTGTTCCACCAGCTCGGTGGCCGAGGCGTCCTGCCAGTCACGCTCGCCGCTGGTATCTGCGCGCTCTGCCAGCAGCCGCAGTTCCGCGACGATGGGCGCCGTATCCACGCCGGCCGCTTCGGCCGCCGCGCGCAGGGTCTTGTTGCCGCCGCAGCAGAAATCCAGGCGGTGCGCATCGAACAGGCGCGTGGCGCCAGGGATGCGGCGGGCCAGCTGGCCCAGGGATAACTCGATCATTTCCATAACAGTTCCTTGAGGATGAATAGGTAGATTTATTGCACCGCGCCCGCGTGGTAGACGCCGGGCACGGGTTCGCCAGTCACTTCCAGCACGCCCACGGCGCCCTTGCCGGCGCGCGACAGCGCATGGTCGACCAGCAGATAGCTACCCGGGTGCTGTACCTTGAGTTCGACGATGGTCGCGCCGCCAGGTGCCACGAGGGTGGTTTGCACGTCGTGTTTCGGGCTGCTGATCGAGCCTTCGCTGTACACCTTGTCGAAGATCTCGCCGATGATGTGGAACGATGAAATCTTGTTCGGGCCACCGACGCCGAAATAGATGCGCACCGTCTCGCCGACTTTCGCCTGCAGTTTGTGCGTCTTACTCAGGGCGCCCACTTCGCCGTTAAAGACGTAGTAGTCGGGCAGTTCGTTGGCCATTTTTTCCAGGTTCGGTTCCTGGTGTACGGGCGCGCCGTGCGGACGGCCCGTGTACATCTCGCCCTGCATCACGTAATACTCGCGGTCCACCTTCGACAGGCCGCCTTCCGGTTCGACCAGGATCATGCCGTACATGCCGGCCGCGATATGCTGCGGCACCAGGGGCGTGGCGCAGTGATACACAAACAGGCCGGGATTGAGCGCCTTGAAGGTGACGGTTTTTTCCTGCCCCGGCGCCACCTGCGTGTGCTGTCCGCCGCCATGGCCGCCCGTCACGGCGTGCAGGTCGATCGAGTGGATCATCTTGCTGTCCTTGGCGTTGAACAGGGTCAGTTCCACCGTGTCGCCCACCTTCGCGCGCAGCATGGGGCCCGGTACTTGCCGGTTGAAGGTCCAGTAGGTAAAGCTGGTGCCGTCATCGAGCTTGCCCGGCAGTTCCACCGTCTCCATGCGGTATTTCAGGGTTTGCGGCGCGCGCGCACCGATGGCGGCGGGTACCTGCGCCGGGTTGGCCGCCACGCTGACGGCAGAGGGATCGGGGCCGCGCATCGGCGACGGCGCGGGTGTGTACAGGGCCAGCGCGGCGGCCTGGCTGGACTCGTTGGCAGCGCTGCCGGCGCCAGCAGCCTTCGGTGCTCCGGCTTCGGCCAGCGACGTGCCGCTCACTTCCAGCTTGCCTTCCATGCCGATCTGGCGGTGGCCGGGAATCGAGCAGTAATAGGTGAACGTGCCGGCGCGCGTGACCTTGAAACGCACGCTGGTGCTGCCGCTATTGGCGCTGAACTTGGCGGACGCTACGTTAAGCTCCGGGATCAGCAAATCGTGCTCGGCGCCTTCGCCGCTTTTCAGCACGAGTTCCACCGTGTCGCCCACCTTGGCCGCCAGCACGGGGTTGACCTGGCCCTTGGCGTCGATGAACACCATCTTGCCGTCGACGATATTGGTTTGCAGTTCATAGCGCTTGAGCGTGGCGGCGGCGGAGGGGTGGCTGGCAGCGGCCGCAGTGGCGGCAGCGCTGGCCGGCAGGCTCGCCTGGGCTTGCACGGACAGGGGCATGGCCAGGACGCAGACGGCGGCGGCAATGGCGCGGAGGGAGGGAGTCGTTTTCATCAAGCTTTCCTTGGTCTTGTATGCCGGTTCGGCACTCTTACCTAGGCAAACCGTGTGCCAGGAAAAACTTGTTTTAAATCAACGATTTGAAAAATGCAGGGTCGGTATGACCCTTTTTAAGCATGGTCCGTTGTACCCTGCATGGTACTTATGACCACCACTGCCATCCACCTGCTGTTACTCACCGACCTGGTCGCCGATCTGCCCGTGGCCGTGCGCCTGCAGCGCCTCGTGGGCAGCCTGCGCGCGCACTTCGGCTGCGAGGCCGTGGCCTTGCTCAAGCTCGACGGCGAACACTTGCGCCCCGTGGCGATGGCCGGCCTGGCCAGCGACGCGCTGGGACGCCGCTTCGCCGTCGCCGACCATCCGCGCCTGGCCGCCATTCTGCAGCGGCGCGGCGTGCTGTGCTTCCATCACGACAGCTCCCTGCCCGATCCGTATGATGGCCTGATCGCCGAGCGGGCAGGCGAACCGCTGCCCGTGCACGACTGCATGGGCATGGCGCTCGACCTGGAAGGCGAACGTTGGGGCGTGATCACGCTCGACGCGCTGCAGGTGGGCACCTTCGATGCGCAAGCGCAGCGCGACCTGGGCGAACTGGCCTGTGCCATCGAGGCGGCCGTGCGCGTGACCCGCCTTGAAACGGAAATCCGCGCCCTGCGCCTGTCGGGCGGCGCCATGCTGGCCGATGCGCAGGCGCCGCGCGAGGAACACGAATTCGTCGGCCAGAGCAGCGCCATCACGCAGTTGCTGCACGAGCTGCAGGTGGTCGCCGATTCCGAGCTGCCCGTGCTGCTGCTGGGAGAGACGGGCGTGGGCAAGGAACTGTGCGCGCACCGCCTGCACCGGCTGTCGCGCCGCGCGGGCAAGCCCCTGATCCACGTCAATTGCGCGGCCTTGCCCGAGTCCCTGGCCGAAAGCGAATTGTTTGGTCATGTACGGGGCGCGTTTTCCGGCGCCGTCAGCGACCGGCCCGGACGTTTCGAGGCGGCCGAAGGGGGCACCCTGTTTCTCGATGAAGTGGGCGAATTGCCATTGTCGATACAGGCCAAGCTGCTGCGCACCTTGCAAAATGGCGAAATCCAGCGCCTGGGCACGGACCGGCCGCGCCGGGTCAACGTGCGCGTGATCGCCGCCACCAACCGCAGCCTGCGCGAGCATGTGCGCGACGGCTCATTCCGCGCCGACCTGTATCACCGTTTATCCGTGTATCCCGTGCCGATTCCGCCGCTGCGCGAGCGGGGCAATGATGTACTGCTGCTGGCCGGCGGTTTTCTTGAGCTCAACCGCGCGCGCCTTGGCTTGCGCAGCCTGCGCCTGTCCGCCGCGGCGGAAAACGCCTTATGCCATTACCGCTGGCCCGGCAATGTGCGCGAACTGGAACATGTGATCAGCCGGGCCGCGCTGAAAGCCGTGATCCGCGGCGCGAACCGCAAGGACATCGTGACCCTGGAAACGGATATGCTCGACCTCGATGCGCTGGAAGCGCCGGCCGGCACGGATGCGCTGCCGCCAGTGCCAGGCGCGTGCGGCACGCCGGCGCCGCTGCTGTCCATGCATCAGATCGTGGAAGCAAGCCAGCGCCAGGCCATCCGGCAAGCGCTGGTCCTGCATCAGGATAACTGGGCCGCCGCGGCGCGGCAATTAGGACTCGACGCCAGCAACTTGCACAAGCTGGCGCGCCGGGTCGGGCTGAAAGCCTGACCCGGCGACACCGCTCAGCGGTGAATGACCAGGGAGGTAGGCAGGCTGTGGAAGTAGGCGGCCAGGTCCTTGATGTCCTGGTTGCTCAGCGGTTTCACCTGGCCCGTCATGATGGCGTTGTTGCGGCCGTTGGCCTTGTCGCCCCGCTTATACGCCGTCAAGGCGTGTTCCAGGTAGTCCTTGTGCTGGCCCGCCAGTTTCGGGTACGACGGGTCGATGGGCGAACCGTAGTCCTTGCCGTGGCAGGTGGCGCAGCTGTATTTTTCGGCCAGGGCTTTGCCCGTGTTGATATTGCCGGCGGCGCTGGCGCCGAACGAGACGGTGGCGCAAACGAGGGCGGCGAGTAGTTTTTTCATCTGGCTAGTCCTCAGTTCGGCTTGGCTTGTTGCGCATAATACGCGGCGACGTCGGCGATATCCTGGTCCGACAGACTGCTGGCGATGCCCTTCATGCTGGGGTGCTTGCGGTCGCCCTTCTTGTAGGCTTGCAGCGCATTCTCGATATATTTTGCCGGCTGGCCGCCGATCATCGGCACCTGGAACACTTCGGGGAAGGTTGCCTTGTAGCCGGGAATGCCGTGGCAACCGATACACATTTCCACCTTGGCAGTCGCTGCCTTGGCGTTTCCTACAATGTCAGCCGCTGTGACGGCATTTGCTATGCCGGCAAGCACGAGAAGTGCAAATATTTTTTTCATAGTGGCAATGTGAACAAAGGTAATCGGAGAAACGCCAGAGCTGGTTTTTTTTGATTTTATGTGTTGACTTTAAATGTAGACAATTAAACTGCTGCTTGCCGATTCTAACCAAGATGTTCTTGCAAGTCCACTCACAAAAAATACACTGTCGCAGGCGGACACAGGCCGCCCGCGTGGCGGTGCGCCACAGTTCTGTTTATACTTGCCCTTTCCCTACTTTGGCAGACCGCTCATGCAAGCACAGCACCCCCAGCAAGGCCAACGCTTCGAAGGTTCCGACAGCTACGTCGCCACCGCCGACCTGAAACTGGCCGTGAATGCGGCGCTGACCCTGCAGCGCCCGCTGCTGATCAAGGGCGAACCGGGCACGGGCAAGACCATGCTGGCCGAGGAAGTGGCCGCCGCGCTGAACATGCCGCTGATGCAATGGCATATCAAATCGACTACCAAGGCGCAGCAGGGCCTGTACGAATATGACGCCGTGTCGCGCCTGCGCGATTCGCAGCTGGGCGACGAGCGCGTGCGCGACATCCAGAACTACATCGTCAAGGGCGTGCTGTGGCAGGCGTTCACGGCGCCCGAGCCGGTGGTGCTGCTGATCGATGAGATCGACAAGGCCGACATCGAATTCCCGAACGACTTGCTGCGCGAGCTGGACCGCATGGAATTCTATGTCTATGAAACGCGCGAAATGGTCACGGCGCGCCACCGTCCGCTCGTCATCATCACCTCGAACAACGAGAAGGAATTGCCGGACGCCTTCTTGCGCCGCTGCTTCTTCCATTACATCAAATTCCCGGACAAGGACACGATGGAGCAGATCGTCACCGTCCACTACCCGCACCTGAAACAGGAATTGCTGGCGCAGGCCCTGCAAACCTTCTATGAAGTGCGCGACGTGCCGGGCCTGAAGAAAAAACCATCGACGTCGGAATTCCTCGACTGGCTCAAACTCCTGCTGGCCGAAGACATCCCCGCCGAAGCGCTGCGCAGCAAGGACACCAAGACTGTCGTGCCGCCGCTGCACGGTGCGCTGCTGAAAAACGAGCAGGACGTGCACCTGTTCGAGCGCCTGATGTTCATGTCGCGCACCAACCGCTAAGGAGCGCCGGTGAACGACATCAGCCCGGACAAAGTCTTCGTCCCCCTGGAACTGCACGGCATCCGCCTCGAAGCGCTGGCGCCGCACCACGCGGCTGGCCTGCGCGCGGCAGCCGCGGATGGCGAGCTGTGGAATCTGCGCGTCACCTCCGTGCCCGAACCGGACCAGGTGGACCAGTATATTTTCAAGGGCATCGAGATGCGCCCTTCGCGCTTCGCCTTTGCCGTCGTCGACGCGGCCAGCGGCGAGGTGCTCGGCACCACCAGCTACCACGACGTGCTACCAAGTATTGGCCGCCTGGAAATCGGCTATACCTGGTACGCGAAGCGCTGCCAGCGCAGCCACGTCAACACCACCTGCAAATTGCTGCTGCTGGCGCACGCCTTCGACACCCTCGGCTGCGCGCTGGTGGGCCTGCGCACCGATAACTTCAACCACGCCTCGCAGGCGGCCATCGAACGCCTGGGCGCGAAAAAGGATGGCGTGCTGCGCCACCATGCGCTGCGCCGCGACGGCACCGTGCGCGACACCGTCATGTACAGCATCACGCGCGGCGAGTGGCCGGAAATCGCCGCCCATTTGCGTTACAAGCTGACGCAGCATCCCATCGCCGCACTGCCCCGCGCAGGAGAGCCGGCGCCATGCTGATCGATTTCTTCTTCACGCTCAAGGATGCGAAAATTCCCGTCTCGATCAAGGAGTTTTTGACGCTTCTTGAGGCGCTGCAAAAGAACGTCATCGACGCTTCGATGGACGATTTTTACTATCTGGCGCGCCTGACCCTGGTCAAGGATGAAGCCCATTTCGACAAGTTCGACCGCGCCTTTGCGCAGTACTTCAAGGGCGTCAACGCGGCCTTCGAGACGAACGCGGCGATTCCCCTCGACTGGCTGCTGAAACGCATGCAGCGCGAACTGTCCGAGGAACAGAAGGCGCAGCTGGAAAAATTCGGCTACGACAAGCTGATGGACCGCCTGAACGAGCTGCTGAAGGAGCAGAAAGAGCGCCACGAAGGCGGCAGCAAGTGGATCGGCACGGGCGGCACGTCGCCGTTCGGCAATGGCGGCACGAACCCTGAAGGCATCCGCATCGGCGGCAAGGGTGGCAACCGCACGGCCGTGAAAGTATGGGAAGCGCGCAGCTACAAGGATTACGACGGCGAGCGCGAACTGGGCACGCGCAACATCAAGGTGGCGCTGCGCCGCCTGCGCAAGTTCGCGCGCGAAGGCGCGGAAGATGAACTGGCGCTCGACGCCACCATCGCCGCCACGGCGAATAATGCGGGCTATCTGGACATCAGGATGCGGCCCGAGCGCAAGAACCGCATCAAGGTGCTGATGCTGCTCGACGTGGGCGGCAGCATGGACGACCATATCGAGCGCACCGAGGAACTGTTTTCGGCGGCGAAGACGGAATTCAAGAACATGGAGTTCTTTTACTTCCATAACTGCGTCTACGACTACCTGTGGAAGAACAACCGGCGCCGCAACGCCGAGCGTTTCCCCACCTGGGACGTGCTGCGCAAGTACCCGCCCGACACCAAGCTGATTTTCGTCGGCGACGCCACCATGAGCCCCTATGAAATCCTGCAGCCGGGCGGCAGCGTCGAATACAACAACGAAGAAGCGGGATCGACGTGGCTCGCGCGCTTTACCCAGGCGTTCCCGAAATTCATCTGGCTCAATCCGGAAGCAGAAGGCCTGTGGCAGTACCGCCAGTCGATCGGCGTGATGCGGCAACTGATGAACAACCGCATGTTCCCCCTGTCGATCGACGGGCTGGAACGGGGCATGCGTCTGCTCAGTAAATAACAGCACGCAACAAAAAGTCCATGGCGGCAGGGGGCCGCCATGCCGTACACTGCGACACGGCACTACCGTGCGGAGCATCTCCGCTGCGGGCGGGTACCATACGCTGATACCAGCCCTGCCCAACCTGCTGCATCCTGTGCGCGGCCGCCATGGCCGCGACACTGTTCGATTGCGCACATCGTGCGCGCCTTCTGCTCCGGTAGAATCGGCGCATCGCTCTGCGCAAACTATGCACCATCGCTGCACCACGACATTACCGCGCCAGCCCCCGTGCTGCCGGCCGGTGCCAGCGCCATTTTCAAAGGAATGAGCATGCAAAGTCTGATCTCGATCGCCGCCGACCTGTCCTGGCCGTTTGCCATTACCCTGGCCTGGGTGGTGGGCGAATTCGGCCACCGCTGGACTGGCCTGCCGCGCATCAGTTTTTACGGCGTGATCGGTTTCGTCCTCGCGCAGACGCAGGTGGGCATCCTGCCGCAGACGGACGCCGGCCCCATGCTGGTGCTGGCCGACGTGGCCTTCGGCCTGATCCTGTTCGAGGTAGGCTACCGCATCAACCTGCGCTGGCTGAAGAACAATCCGTGGATCGCCGTCACGGGCCTGGTCGAATCCCTGCTGACCTTTGCCGTCGTCTACTTCATCGGCATCGAATTCGGCAGCACCTCGATGACGGCGCTGCTGCTGGCGTCCCTGGCCATGTCCACCTCGCCGGCCACCATCATGCGCGTCATCAACGAGGAACGCAGCTCGGGTCAGGTCACGGAACGCATCGTCCACCTCACCGCCCTCAATTGCGTACTGGCCGTCTTCACGTTCAACATCATCGTCGGCTTCTGGATGTTCCAGAGCTCCACCGACCTGATCGAAGCGAGCAGCAGCAGCGCCGCCGTGCTGGCCGCCTCCGTAGCCGCCGGCACCGTCTTCGGCATCGTCGTGCCGGCCATGCTGCGCCGCCTGGGCAACATGGCGCAGGACGCCACCGTCGCGTTCGCGCTGTCGGTGATGCTGCTCGTCGCCCTCACTTACACCACCAGCCTGTCCCCGCTGCTGGCCACCCTCACTTTCGGCCTGGTGGCGCGCCACCGCCGTGTCGCCTTCAGCCAGGCGCAGCGCAATTTCGGCGCGCTGGGCGAGCTGCTGACGGTGCTGCTGTTCGTGTATGCCGCCTCGACCCTGGAATGGGCCAGCGTGACAGCCGGCGCGGGCCTTGCCCTGGCCGTCGTCGGCGGACGATTGCTGACGAAAGTCGTCGGCGTGGCCGCGTTCTCGCATGTCAGCGGCATTTCGTGGCGCAAGGGCGTGCTGACGGGCGTGGCGCTGACGCCTGTCTCCGTCTTCATCATCCTGCTGCTGGAACACGCGCGCCAGCACGGCGTGAACTTCGGCGACGAATTGAACGCCCTGGCCGCCGTCACCCTGGGCCTGGAACTGGTCGGGCCCGTGCTGGTGCAGCGCGTGCTGATGCTGGCAAAAGAAACCCACGAAATCAAGGAGCGCTAAATGCCGCTGGAACCCTTTGGCCAATCGGCCGCGCTGACCTTCGGCGTCGAACTCGAACTGCAACTGGTGAACCTGTCGGACTATGACTTGACGGCCGCCAGCCCGGACCTGCTGCATCTGCTGAACAAGAAACCGTTCCCCGGCAACGTCACGCCGGAAATCACCGAGAGCATGATCGAGATTAACTCGAGCGTGCACACGCATCACGGCCCCCTGCTGGAGCAGTTGCAGGAAATCCGCGACACCTTGATCACGGCCGGCGACAAGCTCAATATCGGCATCGCGGGCGGCGGCACGCACCCGTTCCAGCAATGGTCGTCGCAAAAGATTTTTTCCAAGCCCCGCTTCCAGGAAATTTCGGAACTGTACGGCTACCTGGCCAAGCAGTTCACCATCTTCGGCCAGCACGTGCACATCGGCTGCGCCTCGGGCGACGACGCCATGTTCCTGCTGCATTCGCTGAACCGCTACATCCCCCATTTCATCGCCCTGTCGGCTTCCTCGCCCTACGTGCAGGGACGCGACACCCTGTTCGACTCGGCGCGCCTGAACTCCGTGTTCGCCTTCCCCATGAGCGGGCGCGCGCCGTTTACACTGAGCTGGGACCAGTTCTCCAACGAGTACTTCGCCAAAATGGAGAACACGGGCATCATCAAGAGCATGAAGGATTTTTACTGGGATATCCGTCCCAAGCCGGAGTTCGGCACCATCGAACTGCGCGTGTGCGACACGCCTCTGACGGTGGAGCGGGCCGCCGCGCTGGCCGCCTACCTGCAGTCGCTATGCCGCTACCTGCTTGAACGCAAGGAAGCGCCGCCCGTGGAAGACGATTACCTCGTGTATAACTACAACCGCTTCCAGGCCTGCCGCTTCGGCCTCGACGGCGCCATCACGCATCCGAAAACCTACGAAACGATGTCGCTGCGCGAAGACATCATGACCACCCTGCGCAAGATGGAACCGCACGCCGAGGCGCTGGGCAGCACGCCGGCCCTGAAACACCTGTCGGACGTGGCCAAGCAGTGGAGCGATGCGCAATACCTGCGCAAGCAGCACAGTCTGCAGGGCAGTGCCGAGGGCATGGTTGATTCGGCGATCCGCTGCTTCCGTGGTGAACCGATGAATTACTGAGGATGCCTGGCCAAACCTGCTGCGCGTCGGCATAGGCGGCCTGCGATGCTCACCGTACCTTTGTACGGTTGCGCTTCTTAGCCACCTCTCCCTTCCGCTCGCGACGGTTTTGCCAGTCATCGTGATTTTTACCCCGACAACGCAACCCAAAAAACCACACCCCATCTCCCCCGTCATTTACAGCATCCTCCCCCGCTTGTTACAATAAGTGAGAATGATTCTTATTATTGTTTAAAAACACCAGTCCAGCCGGACCGGCCATGCAAGGGGAACGCGATGCCGCTGGCAGAGCCGCTACAACGCCAGGACATCGCGACACTGTACGCCGACCACCACGGCTGGCTGCAGGGCTGGCTGCGTAAAAAACTCGGCAGCACAGCTTGCGCGGCCGATGTGGCGCATGACACCTTTATGCGCCTGCTCGACCGCGAAGACGCCGTCGCCGCGCGCGAGCCGCGCGCCTTGCTCGCCACTGTTGCGCAGCGCGTGCTGTTCAACCATTACCGCCGCCAGAAACTGGAACAGGCTTACCTCGACGTGCTGGCGCAGTTGCCGCCCCTGCACACACCGTCGCCGGAAGATCGGGCAATGCTGCTGGCCACCGTGTTTGAACTCGACCGCATGCTCGACGGCTTGCCGCCTCCCGTCAAAAGGGCTTTTTTACTACGCCAGCTCGACGAACTGCCGCAGGAAGATATCGCGCGCCAGCTCGGCATCTCGCTGGCCACGGTGAAACGCCATCTGCAGCGGGCCGGCAGCGCCACGCAGGCGTGGCAGCAGCTGCAAACGCAGCACGAGCATCTGCCGCCCACGGCGCACGCGAGCCTGCTGCGCGCCTGCGTGCAAGCCAACGCGCCGCGCCGCCATGCCGTCAAAACCCTGGCCCTGCTGCTGGCCTGCGGCACCTCGCTATATGCGTTTGAACGCCGCAGCCCATGGCGCGGCTGGACGGCCGACTATCGCACGGGCGTCAACCAACGCCGCGTGGTGACCTTGAACGATGGCACGCAACTCACGCTCAACACCAGCAGCGCCGTCAATATCGCTTACGACGGCGCACAGCGCCGTATTGAACTGCTGGCGGGTGAAATCTTCATCGCTACCGGCAAGGATGCGCTACAACGCCCCTTCTTCGTCGACACGCCGCATGGCAGCCTGCAGGCGCTGGGCACGCGGTTCACCGTGCGCCTGCACGAGCAATACGCCAGCGCCGGCGTGCTCGAAGGGGCCGTCGCCGTGCTGGCCGGCGATGGCGCACAGCGCCTGGTGCTGCGTCCCGGCGAAGGCGCGCATTTCGACGGTGCGGGTATGCACCGCCAGGCGCTGACGCCCTATGGCGGCGCCTGGCTCGATGGCATGCTGGTGGCGCGCGACATGCGCCTGGCCGATTTCCTCGCCGAGCTGTCGCGCTACAGCAACCATCCGCTGGCCTGCGCGCCGGCAATCGCCGGCTTGCGCGTCTCCGGCTCCTACCCGCTGGCCGATGTCAATGCCATCCTCGACGCCGTCAGCGCCAGCCTGCGGCTGCGGCGCAATACCGTCACGCGCTTCTGGGGCCATCAGGTGGTGCGCAGCGAATTGGCGGCCCACTGAAAAATATTTTCAGCAAAGTGAGCTGTTTCGCCGTGCTCGCGTGACTTGGTAGATAGGCAGTCTCCATCTTGCGCATCCACGAAAGGTTTTATTCCATGCACCACGCTTCGCGTTCCCTCCTTACCCGCACCGTCCTGGCCTGCGCCCTGTCGCAGATCGGCATGGCCCTGGCCCTGCCGGCGCTAGCCCAGGCACAAACCCGGCAAGTACGCAGCTACAGCATCCCCGCAGGTTCCTTGGGCGATGTGCTGACACGCTTCGGCAGCGACAGCGCCATCCTGCTGTCGTTCTCCAGCGATGCCACGCAAGGCTTGCGCAGCGCCGGCCTGCAGGGCAGCTACAGCTTGCAGGAAGGCTTCCGCGTGCTGCTGGCGGGCAGCGGCCTGCAAGCGGTGCCGCAATCGAATGGCGGCTACCTGCTGCAAAAGATCCCCGCCAGCGCGAACACCCCCTCGGCGGACAGCCGCGGCGTGGCCGTCATGAGCGGCGTCACGGTGGTAGCGGCGGCAGAGCGCAACGCCGCCACCAGCGGCACGGGCAGCTATACGGGCGGCCCCGCCAGCGGCGCCACGGGCCTGGCCCTGACGCAGCGCGAAACGCCGCAGTCGCTGACCATCGTCACGCGCCAGCAGATGGATGACCAGAACAGCAACGCCGTCTCCGACGTCATGAAGAACGTCAATGGCGTGAGCGTGCAAAACTACGACAGCGACCGCTGGAGCTTCCAGGCGCGCGGCTTTGCCGTCACCAATTTCCAGTACGACGGCGTGTCGGCCATCTATGACGGCGTCTACGACTGGGGTACGACGAACAGTGACATGGCCATCTACGACCGCATCGAAGTGCTGAAAGGCGCGACGGGCCTGATGAGCGGTTCGGGCGACCCGTCGGCCACCGTCAACATGGTGCGCAAGCGCCCCACCGCCGAATTCGAGGGTTCGGCCACCCTGGGCGCGGGATCGTGGGACAACTACCGCGGCGAAGTCGATGTTTCCGGCCCCCTGAACGACAGCCGCACGGTGCGCGGCCGCCTGGTGGGCGCCTACCAGGACAAGCATTCCTACCTGGACCGCTACACGCAGCAAAAATCGGTCGCCTACGGCATCATCGAGGCGGACCTGACACCCGTCACCCTGCTGACGGCCGGCTTCACGCACCAGGATTACAAGCCGCGCGGCTCCACCTGGACGGGCTTTCCCCTGCTGTTTTCCGACGGTACGCGCACGAACTTTCCCACTTCGTGGAACCCGGCCACGGACTGGAGCCGCCGCGACATGCAGAACACCACCCTATTCACGTCGTTGGAACACAGCTTCGCCAACGCGTGGAAAGTGACATTGAGCGCCAACCAGCTGCGCAGCAAGCATGACAGCGTGTTGAGCTCGGTCAGCGGCGGCTATCCTAACCCCGTCACAGGGGAAGGCGCCAGCTTCTACATGGGGAAATACGCGGGCGACCGCCGCCAGACCACCGTCAACGTGGACGCCAGCGGCCCGTTTACCCTGTTCGGCCGCCAGCATGAAGCCATGCTGGGCTACTCTTCATCGACCGCCAAGCAGGACGGCCCCGTCTACAAATCGATCTATCCGACCCTGGACGGCAGCTACTTCGACTGGCGCGGCCAGTATGCGGAGCCGGCGTTCGAACACCAGGGCAACGATAATGACAGCACGCGCCAGAGCGGCCTGTATGGCGCCGTGCGCCTGCGCCCGAGCGATGCGCTATCGGTGATCGTCGGCGCGCGCGTCAGCAATTACACGCTGGACCAGAAGCGCAGCTTATTCGACAATGCCACGCCCAGCCATACGCGCTTGGACGAAAGCGGCGTCATCACGCCGTATGCGGGCGTCGTGTATGACCTCGACAAGACCTATTCCGTGTTCGGCAGCTTCACCAGCATCTTTGCACCGCAAAGCAACCGCGACGTGAAGCGCAACTTCCTCGCACCCGTGCGCGGCAAGGGTGTGGAAGCGGGTGTGAAGGCGGAGTATCTCGATGGCAAGGTCAATGCCAGCGCGTCCCTGTTCCAGATCCGTCAAAGCAACGTGGCCAGTTCCGTGGGCGAAGTCAACGGCGAAGAAGCGTATAAAGCCATCGACGGCGTCACCAGCCGCGGCGTGGAAATGGAAGTGACGGGCGAAGTGGCCAAGGATGTGAAGCTGAGCGCCGGCTACACCTACACCCACGTGCGCGACGCGGATGGCAAGGATGTATTTTCCACCATGCTGCAAACGACGCAGCCTGCCCACCTGGTGCGCGTGCAAGGCACGTGGCGCCTGCCGGCCAGCCTGGACAAGGTCACCATCGGTGGCGGCATCAATTGGCAAAGCAGCTACTACGGCAATATCTGGAATCCCACCATCGAGGCCAATTCGCGCATCAAGCAGGGCGGCTACGCGCTGGTCAACCTGATGGCCCGCTACGAGATCAGCAAGAACGTCACGGCCAGCGTCAACGTGAACAACCTGCTGGACAAGAAGTACTTCACGGGACTGGGCCTGTTCCAGACGGGCTTTTATGGCGAACCGCGCAATGTGATGTTCACCGTGCGCACGAAGTTTTAACGCGAAGTTCTAACTAAGTACCGTACAGCGCCAGCACCCAGGCTGGCGGGTGCAGTTCCAGCGCCAGCGACAGGTAAGCAGGATCAAAGCGCGCCGCCAGCAGGTACACATTGGCGGCGCCCTTCGGCTCCCAGTTCCCCATAAAGCCCTTTTCACCGGCCGCCACGCGCTTGCGGTCGAAGGGCACGGCGCTTTTCGCGAACTCCTCGTGCGTCTTTCTGCCCTGCGCGTATGGCACCAGCCAGGCCAGCGCCTCGGCCAGGCGCCGCGCTTCCGGCGCGCCATACCAGTCGTCGCCATGCGCCTGCGCCATCAGGGCAGTCGTCAGCAGCGGCTCCAGGCTGTAGGTGGTGTAATGCAGGGCGTCGCGCTGCTCGAAGTCGAAGGGCACGCCGCCGGCGCCGATATTGCGCGGTACGTGCGCCAGGAAGCGCTCTTTCGCGCGCGCGATCAGCAAGGCGTCGCCCGTGACATACGCGGCGGCGGTGCCGATCTTGATGCGGTGGCTATGCCAGTTGTTGCGCGCCGTGGACGGACCGCCCACCTTGATGGGATCGCTCAGATACCCCTGCGCCAGGGTCCGGCAAAATACCCGCACCTGCTCGCGCTCCACGCCGTTCAGGCGCTCCTGTACCAGGTCAAAACCCATCAGCAGGCTGGCCAGCTCCGTCTCGTCGACGGGACTGAACGATGGCTGATAAGTACCGCTCCAGGCCAGCAGCAACTGGCGCGCCGCCTCGAAATGCGCCATCTCGCCCGATAATCTCCAGGCCAGCGCCTGCAAGCGCGCCTGGCGCCAGTCTTCCTGTGCCTGCTGGCTGGTCTCGCGTCCGCCTTCTCCCTTCAGCAAGCCGCCCGTGCGCACTTCGGCCATCAGGTGCACAGGCCGCGCCGCATCCTTGCGCGCCGCCTTGACCACCTGTTCGGCAATGGCCGGCGCCACCCGCGTCTTGAGCGTGCGGGCGCGCGCGGCGGACGTCAGCGCAAACGGCAGCACGCCATCACGCGGGTGCGGCGCCGCGCGCAAGCCGACCAGGGGCAGCGCCAGCAGGCCGGCCAGCACAGTGCGCCGGCGGATCAGATGCGTACTCAAAACCGCGTCTCCCGCGCCGCGCGCAAAAAGTTATCGAGAATGGGCGTGCAATCGAGCAGCTCGACGCCGCCCGCCGAATGAAATTCCGGGTGCCACTGCAGGCCCATGACGAAGCGCGCCCGCTGGTAGCGGATGGCTTCGACGATATTGTCCCCTTGCGAATACGCTTCCACGGTGACGTCGCGCCCCAGGTCCTTGACCGACTGGTGGTGAATGGAGTTGACGAGCGCCTCGCCCGCCTTCGGGAACATGCCCGCCAGCGACGAGCCTTTCGGGAAGACGATGCTGTGGCGGTGGCGGTCATACAGGTCGTTGACGTGCGAGGTGGCGCCTTCCACGTCCGAGGCGATGTCCTGGTACAGGGTGCCGCCAAAGCCCACGTTGATGAGCTGGCAACCGCGGCAAATGCCCAGCACGGGCTTGCCCGCGTCGACGAATTCATGCAGCAGTTCCAGTTCGTACAGGTCGCGCGCGCGGTCGCCGCTCCATTCGGGCCGCGTGGCCGCCTCGGAATACGTCTGCGGCGAAACGTCGGCGCCGCCCTGCAGCACCAGGCCGTCCAGGTGGCGCGCATAGTGGCGCAAGGTGATATTGCTCGGGTGTAGCTGGCCACTGGTATTGACGGTCGGGATCATGAACACCAGCACGTCGCGCGACATGACCCACTGCGCGATCGACTCTTCCAGGTATTGCAGGTTCTTGCTGCGCAGGCCAGTGGCGCCCGGCTCGGGGTGGAAAATGCGCGCCGAGATGCCGATGCGCAGGGTGCGCCGCATGAAATCGCGGCTGGCCTTGTCGCGCATGGAGCGGTAGCGCGATGAGATCACGCGCCAGGCCAGCGCCAGGGGCGTGTCGTTATCCTTCAGGTAGCGCGGCGCCGCATCGCGCGCACGGTGGTCGTCGTCGGGCGCCCTGCCTACCCGGTCGGGCCTGGAAGGCGCCGCTGGATCGGCGGAAGGGGGAAGCTGGGGATCTTTTTCGTCTGACATGGCAAGGCTGACTGAAAGCGGAGACGTTTTCAATATAAACCCCTGCCCCGGAAAGCACGATTCAATTTTGTAACAAAAGCCCACGCGCGGCGCATTCGCGCAACACGCCCATGCCCTACGCATACAGTCCGTTTACGCCGGCGGCCCCGCTTTTTAGAGAATCTTTACGCCCCCGCTGCTAATCTTGAACGTACCTCAACCACCGCTGCAAAGCCACCATGGAACCCCATTCACGCCTTTCGACACATCACGCGCTGCCCCACCACCATCCCCGCCTGCCCACTTTCCTCATGCATATCACGGTCGACAAAGCCTGCCTGGCCGAGCTGCGCCAGTTGGTCGTCAGGACCTGCGGCGGCATGCTGTCATTCATGCGCGTCGAGGCGGTCGACCACGCCGAACGCATGAAAGTCTGGCTGTGCGTAACGGAACCGGCCCTGCGCCTGACCATGGATGCCGTCATGCGCCTGCTGCCGGCGGCGGAATTTGGCCGCATCAGCCAGGGGAAATCGCTATGAACCAGTATGCCCGCGACCACGCGATGTCTTCAATGCGCATCACCGCGCACTTCCAGGGCATCTGGGTACCGATGGTGACGCCATTCCGCGATGGCGATGGCGAAATCGACTTCGACGCCGCCCAGCAACTCGCTTGCGAACTGGCCGCCAGCGGCATCGATGGCCTGGTGGTGTGCGGCACCACGGGCGAAGCGGCCATGCTGAGCGCCGCGGAACAGACCATGCTGCTCGATAGCGTAATGGAAGCCGTCGGCCCCCGCTTCCCCGTCGTGATGGGGATCGGCGGCAGCGATACGCGCAGTGTCACCGCCACGGTGCAGCGCTACAACGATCATCCTCTGGCCGGCCTGCTGGTTTCCGCGCCGTCATATGTACGCCCGTCGCAGGACGGCATCGTGCGCCACTTCCAGGCCATCGCCGCCGCTACCGACCAGTCCATCGTGCTGTACAACGTGCCGGCGCGCACGGGCGTCAACATCGAACCGCAGACGGCGGCCCTGCTGGCGCGCGACTCGCACTTCGTCGCCATCAAGGAAGCGGGCGGCAAGCTGCAGCAACTGGGCGAACTGCTGCTCGACACGCGCCTGGACGTCCTGTGCGGCGACGATGCGCTGCTGCTGGCCAGCCTGTCCATGGGCGGCCACGGCGCCATGTCGGCCGCCGCCCAGATACGCCCCGACCTGTACGCGCAGCTGTACCACCTCGTCAGGCAAGGCCGCCACGGCGCCGCCGGCGCCCTGTTCAAGACCATGCTGCCCGTCATCCGCCTGCTGTTTGCCGAACCGAATCCCGCTCCCGTGAAAGCGGCGCTGGCCATGCAGGGCAAGGTGCGCGACGCATTGCGCCTGCCGATGACGCCGATGTCGTGCGCCGGCCAGGACATGCTGGCCGAAGCACTGGAGCCATTGATGCAGTTGCCCGTGTGGACCGCCAGCGACAGGGATGCGCCGCGCGAAGGCTGTCTGCTGCAGCTGGTCTCCCCTGCCAACATCATGCCAGCCGTGCGCCAAGATGATCATCGCCATCACGGATGAACGCGGGGGGATGGAGAAATCCATCCTGGCCGGACGGCTGGCCGCCTCGCGCGCGCTGGCCGGACGCAAGGTATTGCTGCTCGATGCCGATCCACGCCAGGGCGCCATGGCGCAGGCCAGGAATATGCACGACGGCGCCATGCACGGCAGCCTGACGCGGCCGCGCCTGATGGCGCGCGCCATCAGCGCCAAGGGCTTGCAACCGGAACTGGAGCACCTGGTGCACTGCTACCACGACATCGTCATCGACAGCGAAGGCCGCGACTCCATGGGCAGCCGTTCAGCCCTGATCGCCGCGCGCGTGCTGGTGGTGCCGCTGGACGGTGTCGTCGACGCCGCCGCGCAGGCATGCCTGGCGCGCCGTATCGCGCACGCGCGCAGCGTCAATCCTGACCTGCGCGTCCTGCTGACAACAGACACACAAGCGGCACCGGCCCATGCCCTGGCCGCACAGATTCCGGCCGCCCGCGTGGTCAACCTGGGACAGCTGTATTGCGCCGTTTTCAACCTACCTGCCTAGCCTGGCTGGGCACGCAAAAAAAAGGCGGCGCATGCGCCGCCTCTCCTCTCATCTCCGTCAATTAAAACGTTTTGCTGACCGTCAGCTGCAACGCCGTCTTGCCCATGAATTTACCGTTCACCGGCGAGGCATAGGCCGACTTGCCAGCGTTCGTGCCGATCACGGCCAGCGCGCCTGTCACGACACCGAAATCGCGCGTGACGCCCACTTTCCAGTCCGTATAGCTCGAAGCATCATTGTTTTTCACCTTCTGGTGGCCCGCGTGCAGGTTGCCGGTCCAGCCGTTCGTCAGGTCGATAGTCGCGCCGATGTCCAGGTAGCCGCTGTTCTTGCTGTTGACGATGCCGAACAGGTTCGAGACGGCGTGCGAATATTTGACGTAGGCGGGGCCATACGACAGCTGGCCGTAGACTTCCTGCGTGTCCGCGTCGGCCAGGCCGGCGATGTGCTTCAAGCCGTTGTCCGCATACACATACGCCAGCACGCCCACGTCATAGCCGATATCGGCCGTCAACTGGCCGCGCTTGCCCGCATACAGGTCCACTTCCACGTCGCCGCTGCCACCCGCGTCCTTGGTCCACTTGATGGTGGAAGCCCAGACGCCCGCATACAGGCCCGTCGGGTTGTTGACATAATCGACGCCACCCTGCAGCGCGGGTTTCAAGCGCGTCTGCGAGATGCCGCGGTAGCGGTAGTCGGACACGCCGGCCACGTTGAAGCTGACGTCATTATCGGGCTTGGCCTCTTCCGCGTGGGCCAGGCTGCCCGTAAAGGCGGTCGCGACGGCAAGTGCAAGTAACATTTTATTCATGGTTTTT
Source organism: Janthinobacterium salmonicoloratum (assembly GCF_051380845.1). NCBI lineage: Bacteria > Pseudomonadati > Pseudomonadota > Betaproteobacteria > Burkholderiales > Oxalobacteraceae > Janthinobacterium > Janthinobacterium salmonicoloratum. The sequence goes on from NZ_JBNYXV010000001.1 coordinate 2,370,317, forward strand.
TCTTCTTCATGGGTGGTATGGGCCTTTGCCAACATGGCGCAGCTGGCCCGCCGCTGCAAAATTGGGGGTAAAGCGTCCCCCTGGCGCGCGCAGCGCCTGTTTTCAAACAGGGGAAACAACAGGTGTTAGTTAGAGCGGCAGCAGCAGCCGGTAGCCGACGGCCGTTTCCGTCAGCAGGTACTGCGGCTGGGCCGGATCGGCTTCCAGCTTCTGGCGCAGATGGCCCATGTAGATGCGCAGGTAGTGGCCATTTTCGCTGTTCGACGGCCCCCACACTTCACGCAACAGTTGCGGATTGGTGACCACCCTGCCCGCGTTTTTCACCAGCACCGACAACAAGCGGAATTCCGTCGGCGTCATGTGCACCAGCTGCTTGTTGCGCGTCACCAGGCGGTCCTTCAGGTCGACGCGTACGTCGCCAAACTGCACCACGCCATCGTCGCTGGCGGCGGGCTGGCGCTGGCGGCGCAGGGTGGCGCGCACGCGGGCCAGCAGTTCGCCCACGCCGAACGGCTTGGTGAGATAGTCGTCGGCGCCCGCGTCGAGCGCGCGGATCTTGTCCTGCTCGTCGACCCGCGCCGACAGCACGATGATGGGCACGGCCGACCATTTGCGGATGTCGGCAATGAAATCGATGCCGTCGCCGTCGGGCAGCCCCAGGTCCAGCACGATCAGGTCGGGCCGGCGCGTGCCGGCATCGATCAGGCCCCGCTGCATGGTGGCGGATTCAAAAATCTGCCAGCCCTCATCTTCCAGCGCGGCGCGCACGAAGCGGCGGATCTGCGGTTCATCCTCGACCAGCAAGGCGGTGGCGGAAGGTTCGTTCATGTTGGTTTTCCTGTTTCATGGTCGTTGGCGTCATCGAGCTCGATCTCCGGCGGCGCCGGGGGCGTGCCCAGCGGCAGGCTGAAGACAATGGCAGCGCCCTGTCCCGGCGTATGCGGCTGCGCGTGGATGGTGCCGCCGTGCGCTTCGACGATGGCGCGGCAAATGGCCAGCCCCAACCCGACGCCCGGCTTGTTCGATTCGCGCTCGCCGCGCGTAAATTTTTCAAAGATGGCTTCTTCGCGGCCGGGCGGCAAGCCCGGGCCATCGTCAAACACCGTCACCTGCAGAAACTGGCCGTGCACCCCGGCCGCGACCGTGATGGTGCTGCCGGGCGGCGTGTATTTGGCCGCGTTTTCCAGCAGGTTGCACAGCACGCGCTCGATCAGCACGGCGTCGTAGCGCACCAGCGGCAAGTCCGGCGCCAGCTGCGTCTGCAGGGCATGCTGCTGCAATTGCGGGCCGCTGGCGCGCAGCGCGCTGCCCACCACTTCTTCCAGCGCCTGCCATTGCAGGTTCAGGCGCACCTGCCCGCTCTCGATGCGCGCCATGTCCAGCAAGTTCGCCACCAGGGCGCTCATGCGCACGGTTTCGGACTGCAGCGAGCGCGCCATGTCCAGCTGCGCGGGCGACAAGGCTGGCCGGGACAGGGCCAGCGACTCGGCCAGTCCCACCAGCGACGTCAATGGCGTGCGCAAATCGTGCGACAGGGCCGCCAGCAGCGAATTGCGCAACCGCTCGGACTCCATCTGCAGCAGCGCGCCCTGCGCCACATCGATGTAATGCACGCGTTCAAGCGCGATGGCCGCCAGCGCGGCAAAGGTATCGAGGTGCTGGCGCTGTTCCGGCACCAGCAGCCAGCGCCCCCGCTGCGCGCCCTCGAGCGGCAGCAGCGCCAGCACGCCACGCGTACGCATCGGTGCGATCAGCGGCAGGTAGAAAATGGGCGAAGCGGGCAAGGTATCCGTGCCCGTCCCCGCCGCCTGCGCATGGTCGAAGGCCCACTGCGCGATGCCGATATCGAGCGGTTCGCCGCCATTCGGGGCCTGCAAGCTGCCCTCGTCATCGGGCAACAGCAAGGTGGCGCGCGCGCGGAAAGCCCGTTCGATGGCGCTTTTCGTGATGTCGAAAATCTGCTCCGTCTGCAGCACGCCGGACAGCTCCCGCGAGAATTCGTACAGGGCGCGGGCGCGCGCTTCGCGGTGCGAGGCCACGCGCGCCTGGAAACGCAGGCCGGCCGTCAGGTGGCCCGTGATCAGGCCCACGGCCAGCATCACGCCAAAGGTAATCACATACTGGAAATCGCCCACGGCAAACGAGAAACGCGGCGGCACGAAGACGAAATCGAAGCAGGCCACCCCCACCAGGCTGGCCAGCGCCGCCGGCCCGCGTCCCAGGCGCACGGCCACCAGCACCACCGTCAGCAGGGACAGCATGGCGATATTGGCCAGGTCCAGGTAGGGTTGCAGGGGGACCGAGGCGAGGGCCGTGGCCAGACTGGCGCCAGCGGCCAGGATGTAGCGCCAATGGCGCGAGGGCCGGCGCGGCGCCTCCGCATCTTCGCCGGCCGCGCGCCGGGGCGCCGCATCGGCAGGCGGCAAGCCCACCTCGATCAAATCGATATCGGGCGCCAGGCTGGCCATGCGCGCGGCTGGCGGCGTGTGCCAAAGGCGCGCCAGCGCACTGGCGCGGCCACGGCCCACGATGACTTTCGAGATATTCGCGTTGCGCGCATACTCGACCACGGCGCCGGCGATGTCGGCGGACGGCACGATGGCCGTGCGCGCGCCCAGGTCCTGCGCCAGTTTCAGGGTTGTCAGGATGCGTTCGCGCTGGCGCGCCGGCAGGCGCTGCAAACGGGGCGTTTCCACGTACAGCGCATGCCATTCCGCATTCAGCTGGCTGGCCAGGCGCGCCGTGCTGCGGATCACGTGCTCGCCCCCCGCGTATGGTCCCACGCAGGCCAGCAGCGCGGCGCCCGTCTTCCACACGGGATTGATCGATTTTTCGACGCGGTAGGCTTGCACGTCGTCCTGCACCCGGTCCGCCGTGCGGCGCAAGGCCAGTTCGCGCAAGGCGATCAGATTACCCTTGCGGAAAAAATGCTGGGACGCCCGCTCGGCCTGCAGCGGCTGATACACCTTGCCCTGTTTCAGACGGCGCAGCAGTTCATCGGCGGGGATATCGACCAGCACCACTTCATCGGCGCGGTCGAACACCGTGTCAGGCAAGGTCTCGGCCACGCGCACGCCCGTGATCCCGCCCACCACATCATTCAGGCTTTCCAGGTGCTGCACATTGACGGTGGAGAGCACGTCAATGCCGGCCGCCAGCAATTCCTCGACATCCTGCCAGCGCTTCGGATGGCGCGAGCCGGCCACGTTCGAATGGGCCAGTTCATCCATCAGTATCAGCGGCGGCGCGCGGCGCAAGGCTTCGTCCAGGTCGAACTCGAACAGCGTCTTGCCCCGGTACTCGATGGCCTTCAGGGGAAGCACGGGCAAGCCGTCAAGCTGGGCCGCCGTATCCTGGCGCCCATGCGTCTCCACCACGCCCACCAGCAAGTCCTGGCCATCGGCCAGCAATTTGCGGGCGGCCGCCAGCATCGCGTAGGTCTTGCCGACGCCGGCCGAAGCGCCGAAATAAATGCGCAGCCGGCCGCGCGCGGCTTTCTTTTCCTGCGCCTGCACTTGCGCCAGCAGGGCATCAGGGTCGGGGCGTTGGCTGTCGTTGGGGAGCATAGGCATCTTTAATATCAAAACCAGGGGCAAAACCGGCGGCTCCGCCCCTGCATCATCTTACTTCGCGGCCGCATCGAGCGCCAGATTCAGTTCCAGCACATTCACACGCGGTTCGCCGAAAAAGCCGATATACGCGGTTTTCTGCACCTTGGCGATGGCGTTTTCCACCTGCGCCAGCGGTACGGCGCGCACACGGGCCACGCGCGGGGCCTGGTACAGGGCGCCCGCCAGGCTGATTTCCGGATCCAGGCCGCTGCTCGACGCCGTCACCAGGTCGACGGGAACGGCGCGCGTGTTGCCGGGGTCAGCTTCCTTCAGGGCGGCGATGCGCGCCTTGACGGCGTCCACCAGGGCCGGATTGGTCGGTCCCTGGTTCGAGCCACCCGAACCGGCGCCGTTATTCGCCATCGGCGCGGTAGCCGATGGCCGGCCCCAGAAATACTTGGGCGAGGTGAAGGACTGGCCGATCAAAGTCGATCCGACGGGCTTTCCGCCACGCTCGACGATGCTGCCGTTGACTTCATCGTTGAAAGCCAGCTGCCCGATGCCGGCTGTGGCAAACGGATAGACGACGCCGCAGATCACGGTCAGCGCGGCAAACAGGACCAGGGCGGGACGTACGATAGTGCTCATGATGGTTCCTTTAGACTAAATTAAGTACGGACAGCAGCATGTCGATCAGCTTGATCCCGATGAAGGGCAGGACGATGCCGCCCAGGCCGTAGATCAGCAGGTTGCGGCGCAACAGGCTGGCCGCGCCGATGGCCCGGTATTGCACGCCTTTTAACGCCAGCGGAATCAGCACGACGATGATCAGCGCATTGAAGATCACGGCCGACATGATGGCCGAGGCGGGACTGGCCAGGTGCATGATGTCCAGCGCCTTCAATTGCGGATAGGTACCCACGAAGGCGGCCGGGATGATGGCGAAGTACTTGGCGATGTCGTTCGAAATCGAGAACGTCGTCAGCGAACCGCGCGTCATCAGCATCTGCTTGCCGATTTCAACGATTTCCAGCAGCTTGGTGGGGTTCGAGTCCAGGTCGACCATATTGCCCGCCTCTTTCGCCGCCTGCGTGCCCGAATTCATGGCCACGGCCACGTCGGCCTGGGCCAGCGCCGGCGCATCGTTGGTGCCGTCGCCCGTCATGGCCACCAGGCGGCCTTCGGACTGGTAGCTGCGGATGAGTTTCAGCTTGTCTTCCGGCGTCGCTTCGGCGAGGAAATCGTCCACGCCCGCTTCGGCGGCAATCGCCGCTGCCGTCAGCTTGTTGTCACCCGTGATCATGACGGTCTTGATGCCCATGCGGCGCAATTCCGCGAAGCGCTCCTTGATGCCGCCCTTGACGATATCTTTCAGCTCCACGGTGCCCATGACGCGGCCGTCATCGACCACCACCAGCGGCGTGCTGCCGCGGCGCGCGATGTCGTCGACGGCGCGTCCCACTTCTGCCGGATACGGCTGGCCCAGCGCTTCCACGTACTTTTTCATGGAATCGGCCGCGCCCTTGCGCAGCTGGCGCACCTGCTGCTCGCCCGGGATATCCACGCCGCTCATGCGCGTCTGCGCCGTGAAGGGCACGAAGGTGGCGTGCAGGCTGGCCATCTCGCGTTCGCGGATATTGAACTTCTGCTTGGCCAGCACGACGATGCTGCGCCCTTCCGGCGTTTCATCGGCCAGGGAGGCCAGTTGCGCCGCATCGGCCAGCTGCTGCTCCGTCACGCCGGGAGCCGGCACAAAGCTGGAAGCCTGGCGGTTTCCCAGGGTGATGGTGCCCGTTTTATCGAGCAGCAGCACGTCCACGTCGCCGGCCGCTTCCACCGCGCGGCCCGAGGTGGCGATCACATTGGCCTGCATCATGCGGCTCATGCCGGCCACGCCGATAGCGGACAACAGACCGCCGATGGTGGTCGGAATCAGACACACAAGTAGCGCGATCAGCACGGTAATCGTCACCGGCGTGCCGCTGCCGGCCGCCGCCACGGAGAACAAGGAATACGGCAGCAAGGTCACGGTGACGATCAGGAACACGATCGACAGGGCGACGAGCAAAATCGTCAGGGCGATCTCGTTCGGCGTCTTCTGGCGCTTGGCGCCTTCGACCATGGCGATCATGCGGTCGATGAAGGCTTCGCCGGGGTTGACGGAGACGCGCACCAGCAGCCAGTCCGACAGCACGCGGGTGCCGCCCGTGACGGCGGAAAAGTCGCCGCCCGACTCGCGGATGACGGGCGCCGATTCGCCCGTGATGGCGCTTTCGTCGACGGAGGCCACGCCGGCCGTCACTTCGCCGTCGGCGGGAATCACGTCACCCGCCTCGACCAGCACAGTCATGCCCTTGCGCAGGTCGGTGGCCGGCGTGGGCAACCAGGAAGTGCCGTACTTCGGCGTTTGCATTTTCTTTGCCATCACCGTTTGCTTGAGAGCACGCAGCGAGGCCGCCTGCGCCTTGCTGCGGCCCTCGGCCAGCGCTTCTGCGAAATTCGCGAACAGCACGGTAAACCACAGCCACACGGCGACGGCGACGATGAAGCCGAATGGCGCTTCGCCCTGGCCGTTCAGGGCCTGGATGGCCAGCAGGGTCGTGATGATGCTGCCGACATAGACGACGAACATCACAGGGCTGCGCCACTGCGTGCGGGGGTCGAGTTTTTTGAACGCATCGACGATGGCGGGGCCGATCAGTGCGGAATCGAACAAGGTCAGGCTTGTGCGTGACATGGTAGCCTCTTATTTTGTAAAAAGTTGCAGGTGTTCGACGATCGGGCCCAGGGCCAGCGCGGGAACGTAATTCAATACACCGACCAGCACGACGACGCCGATCAGCAGGCCGATGAACATGGGACCGTGCGTGGGCATGGTGCCGGCATTGGCCGACAGGCGCTGCTTGGCCGCCAGCGAACCGGCCACCGCCAGCACGGGCACGATCACGCCGAAGCGGCCGAACCACATGGCGATCGCCAGCATCACGTTATAGAACGGCGTATTGGCGGACAGGCCGGCAAACGCGCTGCCGTTGTTGTTGGCGGCCGACGTGAAGGCGTACAGGATTTCAGAAAAACCATGCGCGCCCGGATTGGCCACGCCGACCGTACCTGGTTCGACCATCACGGCGATCGCCGTGCCCGTCAAGACCAGGGCTGGCGTGACCAGGATGGCCAGCGACACCATTTTCATTTCGTAGGCCTGGATTTTCTTGCCCAGGTATTCAGGCGTGCGGCCGATCATCAGGCCGGCGATGAAGACGGCCAGGATGGCGAACATCAGCATGCCGTACAAGCCCGTGCCCACGCCGCCGAACACCACTTCGCCGAACTGCATCAGCAGCAGCGGCACCATGCCGCCCAAAGGCATGTAAGAGTCGTGCATGGAATTGACGGCGCCGCACGATGCCGCCGTCGTCACCGCCGCGAACAGGGTCGAGGAGCTGATGCCGAAGCGCGTTTCCTTGCCTTCCATATTGCCGCCCGATTGCAGGCTGCTGGCTTGCTGGTCCACGCCCAGCGCTTGCAAGGCGGGGCTGGCTTGCTGCTCGGCGCTCATCACGCCGGCCGTCATGACGACAAAGATCAGGGTCATGGCGGCCAGCACGGCCCAACCCTGGCGCATGTCGCCCACCATGCGGCCGAACGTGAAGCACAGGCCGGCGGGAATGATGAAGATGGCCAGCATCTGCAGGAAGTTCGACAGCACGGTCGGATTTTCATACGGGTGCGAGGAATTGGCATTGAAGAAGCCGCCGCCATTCGTACCCAGCAGCTTGATCGATTCCTGCGACGCGACGGGGCCCATGGCGATCGTCTGCGTTGTCGCCACTTGCGCTTCCATCACGGGTTTACCGGCGGCGTCCAGCACGGGCTGGCCGTCAGTCGTCACTTTCGGCGTTTCATACGCTACGTGATCGAGCAGGGACACTTCCTTGTAGGCGGAAAAATTCTGGATCATGCCTTCGCCCATGAAGACGACGGACAGGGCCAAGGACAGCGGCAGCAGGATGTACAGGGTCGAGCGCACCAGGTCGACCCAGAAATTACCGATCGATTTACCCGAGCGCGAAGCGAAGCCGCGCACCAGCGCAAAGATCACGGCGATGCCGGTGGCCGCCGAAAAGAAGTTCTGGCAGGCCAGGCCCAGCATCTGGGTCAGGTAGCTCATGGTCTGTTCGCCGCCGTAGCCCTGCCAGTTGGTATTGGCGACGAAGCTGACGGTGGTATTGAACGAGGAATCGGGGCTGACAGCGCCGAGACCTTGGGGATTCAAGGGCAAGAAGCCTTGCAGGCGCTGCAGGCCGTACACGAAGACGGCGCCCACGGTATTGAAGACGATCAGGGCGATGGCATAGCTTTTCCAGCCCATGGCCTTGTCGGCGGGAAGGCCGGACCAGCGGTACAGCAGGTTTTCCAGCTTTTGCAGCCAGCCCAGGCCGCGCACGGGGCCATCGCCAGCCACCCTGGCCATGTACAGGCCCAGCGGATAGCCGGCGGCCAGCAGCACGGCCAGGAAGGCCACCAATAACAGTATCGATTGCGTCGTCATCACAGTTCCTCCGCCTTCAGCAGCGCCACCAGCAGGTACACGAGCAGGCCAGCCGAGACCACGGCGCCCAGCACATAAAACGCGTTCATTTGACGCTCCCTAATTTGTCGCAGGCGACGGCAAAGCCGGCCGCCACGACGAAAAACACGGCAATCAAGCCGAGATACACGAGATCCATTCCCACCCTCACACAGGTTTGTTTTGATAGTGAGCAGATTAGCCAAAAGGGTCTAAAAAATTCGTAAAGACTGGGGAGGCAGCTGTAAACAAGATGTAAAAACGGGGGCTTTACCGCATAAAATCCTTCACAATGGGCGCAAAACCCCACGCACAGCGCACCGTTATTGCCCTGGAGTAGCGCTATTGCTCGCGGGACAAGATAGAATGCGCGAGCGTCCGCACAAGGACGCCAAGCCTGCCGCACTGCCCTCCCCCAGTGACGCTGGACGGGATATACTGTATATTCATACAGTTATCGCCGCCGCTGTCATTGCGCCCCGCAGTGCCCTGGCCTGGCGTTCCAACCACTGTCTTTACTAAGCTTGAACACGTATGGCCACTAAAAAACCAGCATCCGACTACAGCGAATCATCCATCCGTGTCCTGAAAGGACTGGAACCCGTCAAGCAGCGCCCGGGGATGTACACCCGCACTGAAAATCCGCTGCACATCATTCAGGAAGTGATCGACAATGCCTCCGACGAGGCGCTGGGCGGTCATTGCACGCATATCGCCGTGACGCAAAACACGGATGGCAGCATCACCGTCGAAGACAATGGCCGCGGCATTCCCGTCGGCCTGCACCCGGAAGAAGGCGTGCCGACGGTGGAAATCGTGTTTACACGGCTGCACGCGGGCGGCAAGTTCGACAAGGGCTCGGGCGGCGCCTACGCGTTCTCGGGCGGCTTGCACGGCGTCGGCGTGTCCGTCACCAATGCGCTGTCGACGCGCCTGGAAATCACCGTCTGGCGCAAGGAAAGCGACGGCAACGGCTTGCATCACATGGTGTTTGCCAATGGCGACGTGATCGAGCCCCTGAATTCCCGCCCCGCTCCGCGCGACGGCAAGAAGTCGGGCACGCGCGTCACGGCCTGGCCCGATGCAAAATACTTTGATTCGCCCAACATCTCGCAAACCGAACTGCAACGCCTGCTGCGCTCGAAAGCCGTGCTGCTGCCTGGCGTGACCGTCACCCTGACCAACGCGAAAACCGGCGACACGCAGACCTGGCAGTACGCGGAAGGCTTGCGCGGTTACCTGACCGAAACGCTGGCGCAGGTATCGAATGGCGAAACCCTGATTCCCCTGTTCGAAGGCGCACAGTACGCGGGCCCAGACTCGGAAGGCTTTGCCGAAGGCGAAGGCGCGGCCTGGGTGGTGGCGTGGACGGAAGAAGGCGCCATCGTGCGCGAATCGTATGTCAACCTGATTCCCACCTCGAATGGCGGCACGCACGAATCGGGCTTGCGCGACGGCCTGTTCGGCGCCGTGAAAAACTTCGTCGAAATGCACTCGCTGCTGCCGAAAGGCGTGAAGCTGCTGCCGGAAGACGTGTTCGCGCGCGCTTCCTTCGTGCTGTCGGCGAAAGTGCTGGACCCGCAATTCCAGGGCCAGATCAAGGAACGCCTGAACTCGCGCGACGCCGTGCGACTCGTTTCGACCTTCACCAAGCCGCCGCTGGAACTGTGGCTGAACCAGCACGTCGACTACGGCAAGAAGCTGGCCGAGCTGGTGATCAAGCAGGCGCAGTCGCGCCAGCGTTCGCTGCAAAAAGTGGAAAAGAAAAAATCCTCGGGCGTGGCCGTCTTGCCGGGCAAGCTGACCGACTGCGAATCGTCGGACATCACGCGCAATGAACTGTTCCTCGTCGAGGGCGACTCGGCGGGCGGTTCGGCCAAGATGGGCCGCGACAAGGAATTCCAGGCGATTTTGCCCCTGCGCGGCAAGGTCTTGAACTCGTGGGAGACGGACCGCGACCGCCTGTTCGCCAATAACGAGATCCACGACATTGCGGTCGCCATCGGCGTCGACCCGCACAGCGTGGGCGACTCGCCCGACCTGTCCGGTCTGCGCTATGGCAAGATCTGCATCCTGTCGGACGCGGACGTGGACGGCTCGCATATCCAGGTACTGCTGCTGACGCTCTTCTTCAAGCACTTCCCGGCCCTGATCAACAAGGGCCACATCTGCATCGCCCGCCCGCCTTTGTACCGCGTGGACGCGCCGGCACGCGGCAAGAAGCCGATGCAGAAAATCTACGCGCTCGACGACGGCGAACTGGTCGCCATCGAGGACAAGCTGCGCAAGGAAGGCGTGAAACAGGGCGCCTGGTCGATCTCGCGCTTCAAGGGCCTGGGCGAGATGAACGCCGAGCAGCTGTGGGAAACGACGATGAACCCGGACACGCGCCGCCTGCTGCCCGTCACGCTCGGTGAAGTCGATCACATGGCCTCGGCTTCCCGCTTCAATATGTTGATGGGCAAAGGCGAAGCGGCAGGACGCCGCGCCTGGATCGAGGAACACGGCAATGAGGCGGAGGCGGATATCTGATGATCATCGGTATCGACCTGGGCACCACCAACAGCCTGGTCGCCATCTGGCGCGACGGCAAGGCTTCCATCATCCCGAATGCGCTCGGTGAACACCTGACGCCGTCGTGCGTCAGCATCGATGACGACGGCACCGTACTGGTGGGCCGCGCCGCGCGCGAGCGCCTGCAGACGCACCCGCAACTGACGGCGGCCGTCTTCAAGCGCTACATGGGCAGCGAAAAGAAGATCACCCTCGGCACGCAGCAATTCCGTCCGGAAGAACTGTCGTCGATGGTGCTGCGCGCGCTGAAGGAAGATGCCGAAGCCTTCCTGGGCCAGAAGGTCGAGGAAGCCATCATCACCGTGCCCGCGTATTTCAGCGACGCCCAGCGCAAGGCCACGCGCATCGCCGGCCAGCTGGCGGGCTTGCGCGTGGAGCGGCTGCTGAACGAACCGACGGCCGCCGCGCTGGCCTACGGCATCCGCGACAAGGAACAGGAAAGCAAATTCCTCGTCTTCGACCTGGGCGGCGGCACGTTCGACGTGTCGATCCTGGAACTGTTCGAAGGCGTGATGGAAGTGCGCGCCTCGGCCGGCGACAATTTCCTCGGCGGCGAAGACTTCGTCACGGTGCTGGTCGACGCCTTCCTGGAAGGCAGCGGCTTGCGCGACGCGGCCGGCAACCGCCTGTTCGATCCGCGCCAGCAGCAGTTGCTGCGCGATGAGGCCGAGCGCGTCAAACGCCTGCTGTCGGACCAGCCATCCGTACGCATGGCCACGCGCTACCAGGACAAGGAATACAGCTGGGAGATCAGCGAAGACAAACTGGCGCAGCTGTGCGAGCCCCTGCTGGCCCGCCTGCGCCTGCCCGTGGAACGGGCGCTGCGCGACGCCACCATCCGCGCCGCGGAACTCGATGAAGTGGTGCTGGCCGGCGGCGCCACGCGCATGCCGCTGGTGCGCAAGCTCGTGTCGCGCATGTTCGGCCGCTTCCCCGCCATCCACCTGGACCCGGACGAAGCCGTGGCGCTGGGCGCCGCCGTGCAGGCGGGCCTCAAGATGCGCGATGCGGCCCTCGACGAAGTGGTCATGACGGACGTGGCGCCATATTCGCTGGGCATTTCGATTTCGCGCCAGATTGGCCCGAACCAGTATGAGGGCGGGCATTACCTGCCCATCATCGAGCGCAACTCCGTGGTGCCCGTCTCGCGCACGGAAAACATCACCACCATCCACGACAACCAGAAGGAAATCAACGTGGCGATCTTCCAGGGCGAATCGCGCCTGGTGGCCGACAACGTCTTCCTCGGCAAGATCAGCTTCCCGATACCCGCGAAAAAAGCAGGCGAGATCGGCATCGACGTGCGCTTCACCTACGACGTCAGCGGCGTGCTGGAAGCGGAAGTAACGGTGCTGGCCACGCAAGAACGCCACAAGATGATCATCAGCGACAACGCGGGCGTGATGACGCCGGAACAGATCGAGCAGCGCTTTGCGGAATTGGCCGACCTGAAGATCCACCCGCGCGAGCAGATGGAAAACCGCACCCTGGTCACGCGCGCCGACCGGCTGTACGAACAGTCGCTGGGCGACGTACGCCAGTACCTGGCGGCGCACACGGCCAATTTCCAGGCCGCGCTGGAAACGCAGGACCCGAACACCATCCGCAAGGCGCGCCAGGCGCTCGACGACGTGTTGCGCCAGGTCGAGAGCGAGAGCTTCCTGTAAATGGACGGCGGCATGCACAGCGGACAGCGCAGCCTGTGGGCAATCCTGGGCACGGAGCCGACCGGCGACGAGCGCGCCCTCAAGCGCGCGTATGCGAAGCGCTTGAAGGTGACGCGTCCCGAAGACGATCCGGCCGCCTTCCAGGAACTGCGCGAAGCGTATGAGTACGCGCTGCGCCATGCGCACCTGTTTGCCGCGGAGTTGCCGGAACCACAAGCGGTGGCGGCCGAAGCAGAAGCGCCAGAAGCGCCCACCATGGAACCGGCCGACCTGTGGGGCGTCATCGACGACGCCGTGCAAGACACAAGCACGGAATTGTGGGGCGTCATTGCCCAAGAGCCCGCACCGCCGCAGGAACAATGGGGCTTGGTCGTCATCGATCCGGCGCAGGAAGCGTCCAACCTGTGGCAAGGCTGCCTGGCGCTGACGCGGCACGCCGATGCCGGCGATGTGCTGGCCCACATGCTGCAGGACGACGCCATGCTGAACCTCGACGTGCGCGAGGAATTCGACCTGTGCGCGCTGCGCTATTGCGCCAGCGCCGGCTATGACCTGTCGCTGCGCCAGGCCCTATTCGAGCAACTGGGCTGGGACCGCGATTTTTCCTACCTGGCGCGCAGCCATGCGGACCTGGTGCGCGGCGCCGTGCAGCGCTACCGGGCCGACCGCTCGTTTGCCCATTTCAGCGACAACCGCGACAGCTATCCCGGCCTGGACTGCATCATGTCACAGCAGCCGCCATCGGCCTACGCGCGCCAGCTGTTCGACCAAAAATTCACGCTTCAGCTGCGCGAACTGCTGCACGCGATACGCTGGCAGCACGCCGAGATGCTGGCCTGCAAGCTCGATACGGACCTGTTCGAGCAATGGGAACAGGCCGTCCATGCGAAGCGCTACTTCAAGCAGACGGCGCTCGCTTCGGGCGGCCTGGGTTTCGTGCTGCACTTCATGCTCGCGGGCGTGCTCGATGCGGCCGGCTTCAAGCTCGGCGACACGGCTGCCTATGCCAGCCTGCTGGGCTTCCAGGCGTTCGCCTTTGCGCTGCTGGCCATGCATGCCTTGCGCTGGCCGCAGCCGCTGTTCATGCGCCTGGAAGCACTGCAGGAGTCGCTGCAGGAACGCCTGCCCGTGCTGTGGAAGCGGCCCGGTTTGCTGCAACTTGGCTGGATCGTGCCCTACCTCGTGCTGGCCTTGCTGCTGTTCCTGCCCGAACGCAGCGAGACCATGCGCCTCGTCACCTCGGCCGGCTTGTGCGCGTCAGCCCTGCTCGCCTATGCGATGAACCGCCAGCTGCTGCATGGCACGCTGCTGCTCCTTGTCCTCGGCCTGTCGCTGTTCGGCGCCATGTTCATGAGCGGCAAAGGCCAATCGGCCCTGGCAGTCGGCGAGGCCATGCCCTTGATATTTTGCCTGGCGGCGCTGGCCCTGCGCAGCGCCACCGGCCTGTATGGCGATTGCGACTGGCCAGAGGCGCTCTTGCCGCGCCTGCGCGTGGCATGGCTGACCGGCTGTGCGGGCTTGCTGTCGTTACTGTATGTGCAGCAGCTGCCGGCCGCCCTCGTCGGTGCCGCGCTGTATGCCTGGTCCTGCGCGGGCTTGCTGTTTTCCCCCACCGATTTCAAATGGAAGACGATCTGGCCGGTGGTGCTGGCGCCGTCCATCGCCAGCGTCGTGCTGGCCAACCTGGCCCCGGCAATGGGGGCGCAACCCATCATGCATCACAGCATCGAAGTAGCCCTGGCCGTGCTGTATTTCACCGTGCGCTATATGTATCTGACTTACCGGCTGTCGTCAGCCAAACCCGGGCTGTCATAATCAGCCCCACGAATTCAACCGCAACCACTTAACACCGAAACAAGCGCCATGTCCACACAAACCAATTTATTTGACGATGCCCAGCCTGAGCCGATCGAGCCGGATGAACCGGTATTCGACGGCGAAGCGCTGACCCTCTCCACTTTCGCCGAGCGCGCCTATCTCGATTACGCCATCTCCGTCGTCAAGGGCCGCGCCCTGCCCGACGTCTGCGACGGCCAGAAGCCCGTGCAGCGCCGCATCCTGTATGCGATGAATGAGCTGGGACTCAATTCCACGGCGAAGCCCCGCAAATCGGCGGCCGTGGTCGGCGACGTGCTGGGTAAATTGCACCCGCACGGCGACCAGTCCGTGTACGACGCGCTGGTGCGCATGGCGCAGGATTTCTCGCTGCGCTACCCGCTGATCGATGGCCAGGGCAACTTCGGCTCGCGCGATGGCGATGGCGCGGCGGCCATGCGTTACACGGAAGCGCGTCTGACACCGATCGCCAAGCTGCTGATGGATGAAATCGGCATGGGTACGGTGGACTTCCAGCCCAACTACGACGGTTCGACGGAAGAACCGAAGCTGCTGCCGGCGCGCCTGCCGATGGTGCTGCTGAACGGCGCCTCCGGCATCGCCGTGGGCCTGGCGACGGAAATCCCGTCGCACAATCTGGCGGAAGTGGCAAAAGCAGCTGTCGCCATGATCCGCGATCCGAAGATGACGCACGCCGAGCTGATGGCCATCATTCCCGGCCCCGACTTCCCCGGCGGCGGCCAGATCATCACGCCGCCCTCGCAGATCCAGGACATGTATGCGAGCGGCCGTGGCAGCATGAAGGTGCGCGCGCGCTGGAAGATCGAAGAGCTGGCGCGCGGCCAGTGGCAAGCCGTTGTGACGGAACTGCCGCCGGGCACCTCGTCGCAAAAGGTGCTGGAAGAAATCGAGGAACTGACGAATCCGAAGATCAAGCTGGGCAAGAAGGCGCTGTCGCCGGACCAGGTGGCCCTGAAGGCGCTGATCCTCAATTCGCTCGACACCATCCGCGACGAATCGGGCCGCGCCGCACCCGTGCGCCTGGTGTTCGAACCGAAGTCGAAGAACCAGGACCAGACGGAATTCATGCTGATGCTGCTGGCGCACACCTCGCTGGAATCGTC
This sequence comes from Janthinobacterium salmonicoloratum, assembly GCF_051380845.1. NCBI lineage: Bacteria > Pseudomonadati > Pseudomonadota > Betaproteobacteria > Burkholderiales > Oxalobacteraceae > Janthinobacterium > Janthinobacterium salmonicoloratum. The sequence continues at coordinate 2,385,639 of NZ_JBNYXV010000001.1, forward strand.
GACCTCGATCAACCTGGTGATGATCGGCGGCGATGGTCGTCCGCGCCAAAAAGGGCTGGGCGACATCCTGCGCGAGTGGATCGATTTCCGCTTCGAGACCGTCACGCGCCGCACCGGCCACAAACTGGGCAAGGTCAAGGACCGCATCCATATCCTGGAAGGACGCGAAGCAATCCTGCTCAATATCGACAAGGTGATCCAGATCATCCGCAATTCGGATGAACCGAAGGCTGCCCTGATCGAAGCGTTCAAGCTGTCCGAACGCCAGGCCGACGACATCCTGGAAATCCGCTTGCGCCAGCTGGCGCGCCTGGAAACGATCAAGATCCAGCAAGAGCTGGCCGAGCTGCGCAAGGAAGAAAAGTCGCTGCAAGACCTGCTCGACAACCCTGGGTCGATGAAGCGCGCCATCATCCGCGAAATCGAAGCGGACGCCAAGCAATTCGGCGACGCGCGCCGCACCCTGATCGAGGAAGCGCAAAAAGCCGTGGCGGAACAGAAGGTCGTCGATGAGCCGGTCACCGTCATCATTTCGGAAAAAGGCTGGGTGCGCGCACGCACCGGCATCGGCCACGATGCGGCGCAGTTCACGTTCAAGGCGGGCGACAGCCTGCATGGCGCCTTCGAATGCCGCACGGTTGACACCCTGCTCGGCTTCGGCAACAACGGCAAGATTTACTCGGTTCCCGTCTCGGCGCTGCCCAATGCGCGCGGCGACGGCGTGCCGATCACGACCTTGTGCGACCTGAGTGGCGGCACGCCGGGCAACGCCGTGCGCATCCTCCATTACTTTGCGGGCAATGGCGCCACCAGCTTGCTGCTGGCGACGAGCGCCGGCTACGGCTTCGTCGCCAAGGCGGGCGACATGACGAGCCGCCTGAAAGGCGGCAAGGCCTTCATCACCCTGGACGACGGCGACGTGCCTCTGGCGCCGAAAGTCATCCCCGAGGCAGCCAGCGCCTTGGCCTGCCTGACGGAAGGCGCGCGCCTGCTGGTGTTCGGCCTCGATGAAATGAAAACCCTGTCCAAGGGCGGCACGGGCGTCAAGCTGATCGACCTCGATGCCAAGGACAAGCTGCTGGCCGTGCAGCCGATCACCCAGCGCGGCGTGGTGGTCTCGGGCATCGGCCGGGCCTCGAAACCGCAGGATGCATCGCTGGGCGCCACGGCACTGGCCGAGCATTTCGGCAAGCGCGCGAAGAAGGGCAAGGCGCTGGCGGCCAAGCTGAAACCGGTGTCCATGACAGCCATCGGCTGATCGCCACCCGGCCATACGAAAAGACAGGTTCGCCTGTCTTTTTTTTCGCCCGTCGCCGCGCAGCGGCAGCAGCAAAGATAGTTTTACAAATAATTTTGCAGATATGTCCCGCGTTCCCGTTATCCCTGCAGGCATGCCACCGGCACGCCGCCCACGGACAGGAGAGCAAGGATGACAAACAACGTTTCAGGCAGGCTGCCATGCAGCGCTTGACCCCGGCTGAACGGCTGGTGGCGGCCATGGCGGCCGAAGGATTGCCGTATAAAAGCATCGCCAGGGAACTGGGCAAGTCGCCGGCCACCGTGCGCAACCAGCTGCATGCGATTTACCAGAAGCTGGGCGTGGGCAACCGCACGGCGCTCGCGCACAAGCTGCGCGGCACGCCTTAAGGCCGCGACAGGCGCAGCACGTCAGGCGTCGCTTCAACGATGTCGATCACGTCTTGCTCCCCGGCGGCATCGCCCAGCGCATAACGCCCCATACCCAGGGGACGCAGCCGGGTAACGTGGCCGGCGCGGGGGCGGTCGTCGGGGCCGGGCGCCATGGACGTCAATGTCGCCTCCCCTTGCTCCATGGCGCCGGCGGGCGCGCCGAACTCGAGCACCTTGCGCCCCTTGCGGCTGGGAGGAAAGGCAAACGTGGCCGTGGGCCGGTACACCTCGATACCGTCTGCATCCTCCTCGAAGGAATGCGTCCAGCTACCGCTGGGCAGTGCCGTTGTCATGCCGTGCATGCCGCCTCCCGTTTAATACATTGACGTCAGAAACACGATACCACGCCGCCCAGGCTTTCATAGCCGCTCACGGAGGGCGACCAGGCCGTGCCGTTCCACGCCTTGTGGAACAGGGCGCCGTTCGTGCCCGTAACAAACACGTCGAGGCGGTTCGGCGCCCAGGCCGTAGCGCGCGGACGCGAGGTGCACACGCCTCCCAGGTTTTCAAACCCCGTCAAGGAAGGCGACCAGGCAGAGCCATTCCACGCCTTGTGGTACAGGGCGCTGTCCGTGCCGATGACGAACAGGTCGAGCCGGTTGGGCGCCCACGACACAGCCTCCACTTCGCCCACGCAGACGCCGCCCAGGCGTTCGAAGCCGTCGTTGGAAGGGCCCCATTTCGCGCCATCCCACCACTTGTGGTACAGCGCGCCATCGGTGCCGGTGACAAAGACGTCGAGGCGGTTCGGACCCCACGCCACCGCTTTTGGCGACGAGGTGCAGATGCCGCCCAGGCGCTCATAGCCCGTCAGCGACGGGCCCCAGGCCGTGCCGTTCCACCACTTGTGGTACAGGGCCCGGTCCGTGCCGATGACGAAGACATCGAGGCGGTTCGGTCCCCACGCCACGGCTTCCGGCTGGCCCAGGCAGATGCCGCCCATGGCTTCGTACCCCGTCAGCGACGGCCTCCAGGCCGCGCCATTCCACCACTTGTGATACAGGCCACGGTCCGTGCCGACGACAAACACGTCGAGGCGATTCGGGCCCCAGGCCACGGCGCGCGGGTCGCCCACGCACAAGCCGCCCATCGCTTCATAGCCGGTCAGGGACGGTCCCCAGGCCGTGCCGTTCCACCATTTGTGGAACAAGCCGCTGTCGGTGCCCGTGACGAACACGTCGAGCCGGTTCGGCCCCCACGACACCACCTGCGGCGCACTGGTACAGATGCCGCCCTGGCCTTCATAGCCGGTGACGGACGGCGCCCAGGCCGTGCCATTCCAGGCCTTGTGATTGAGCGCGCGGTCCGTGCCCAGCACAAAGACGTCGAGGCGGTTCGCGCCCCAGGCCACGACGGGAGAAGAGCTCTGGCGCGGCGTGGCACCCGTGCCGCCCGTCCCCGTGCCGATGCTGGCACGCGGGCCATCGAGGCAAGCCTGCATGCGCGCCACCTGGCCTGTCGTGAACATGAACATGGCCGGATCGTCGACATAATCCATATAGTTCATGAACATGTCGCCATTCGGCCCGTTGCTGCAAGACACCTTGGGAAACGAGGGCTGGCCCGTGTTCGGCCCGCCCTGGTTCGGCGTGTCGGCCACGTTGTCCGTGCCCGAGCATCCTGTGCCGTCGTCGCCCCAGATATGGTTCAGGTTCAGCCAGTGACCGATTTCATGCGTGGCCGTGCGCCCCAGGTGGAACGGTGGCGCCGCCGTGCCGGTCGTGCCAAAGGCCGATTGCAGGATCACCACGCCGTCGGTGGCGGCCGGGCCGCCGGGAAACTGCGCGTAGCCCAGCAAGCCGCCGCCCAGCTGGCACACCCAGATATTCAGGTAACTGTCGGCCGGCCAGGCATCGCTGCCCCCCGTCGCCTGCGACTTGACGGCATCGTCCGCGCCAAAGGAGGTCACCGTCGTCTGGCGCCGCTCGATGCCGCTGGTCGCCGCACCACGCGGATCGATCGTGGCCAGCACAAACTCCACGCGCGCATCGGCCGTCAGCGGCAGGAAGGGCGCCGGCGTGCCGTTCACATCCGGATTGACGCGGCGGAAGTCACGATTGAGCACATCGAGCTGGCTGGCGATCTGCGCATCCGAAATATTCTGCGCGGCCGTATTCCACACCACGTGCACGGCCACCGGTATCTGCGTCACGCCGGAACGTCCGGCAATGCCGCTGTTGCCCTCGTATAATCCGGCCAGGTTTTCGATATCGGCGCGCACACTGGCATAGGAAGGATCTTCGGTCAGCAGGCGGCGATGCACATCCATCGTGGCGCAGGTGCGCGTCTGCGGCGTGCCCCCTCCCTGGCCACCGCCGTCGCCGCCCATGCCACCTCCGCCGCCCCCACTATCGCGGTCGCCGCCCATGCCGCCGCCATCGCCCACGTGCATGCAACTGGCGCCAGCCATGCCCTGCGATGCCTGCTGCATGCCGCCGCCCGGCATGGCGCCCGCATCCGCAGCGGCGGCGCCCTGGGTGAGCGCAGCCTGGTCCGCGTAGGACACGCCCAGGCGCAGCCCAGGCATGGCATCGCCGCCGGCCGCATCAGCGTCGGCCTGCATGTCACCTTCGACCGGCATGGACTGCACGGCGGATGTGCCCTCAGCCATACCGGCCGCCGATGATTTTTTCGTTTTAGCGGTGCTCATGATGTCTCCCTTCGTCTGTGTGCCAGTTCACTATGGCACGGCGAAAAGAGGAGCATTTGTGCCAGATCAAGACTGGCAAGCGGTGCCAAAGGAAAGTGGCAGACGAAAAAAAAGACAGCCGAAGCTGTCTTTGGTGCTTGCAGGCCGTGGCCCGCAAACGGGGAATTACTTGGCGGCGGCGGCCTTGACTTCAGCGTCGGCCTTGGCCTTGGCTTCTTCCGTCTTGGTGGCGGCGAGAGCCTTGTCGGCGTTCGCTTCCACTTTTTCCTTGGCGACCTTGGCGTTCGCTTTCACTGCAGCCTTGGTGGCTTTCGCATCGGCCTTTGCATCGGTTTTATCCGCCTTGGCTTCCGCTTTCAGCTTGTCTTCCGCATCGGCGTTGACGACTTTGTCGTGGGCCTTGGCCTTGGTTTTATTGGCCTTGTGATGGGCGTCGGCTTTCTTTTCGTCGGCCTTCATTTCGGCCTTGGCGACATTCGCGTCAGCCTTGGCATCGACCTTGGCTTCCGAAGCGGCAGCTTTGTTGACGTCTTTTTGCGCGGAAGCCTGGGCTTTCACGACAGCTTCCGTGGCCGGTGCGGTTTGAGCGAAGGCGGCAGTAGCAAACAGGGTGGCGATCAGTGCGGCGAGTAATTTGTTCATGATGTGACCTTTCAATATGGATTCGAGTTATTTTTACTAAAGGCGGGCAAAATGTTCAAAATTTGCCAGGCATCACGCTGTTTCTTGATGTAGCGCAATGGCATGACTTCATAGTAAAGATAACTGGCAAACCACACAGTGCGTTAGCGCACTCAACGGAAAATATGTGCAATTCGGCAAATTTCCCATTGAGTGCGATGGCGCTGTCAAATCCTCATGCGCTCACGGCCAGGGCCGCGTGGCGGGCCGCCACCCACTCTTCATTGGCAGGCTCCACGCCCACCACGATGCGGCTGGCATCGCTGGAAATGCGGCTGGCGTTGCGCGCATTGGCCTCCGCATCAAGCACGGGACCAATAAAACCCAGCTCGGCGCAGATGCGCTGACGCAGTTCGGCGCTGTGCTCGCCGATACCGGCCGTAAACACCAGCATATCCAGTCCACCCAGCACGGCCGTCAGGGCGCCGATTTCGCGCACGATGCGGCGGATATATAAAGCCAGCGCGGCGCGGATACGCTCGCCCGTGGCATCCTGCCGGTCCTGCTGCGCCAGCAGAACGGGCGGATCGGCCGACACGCCCGACACGCCCAGCAAGCCCGATTCGTGGTACAGCACATGCGCCACCTTTTCCAGCGACAGTTTTTCGATCTCCATCAGATAGATGACGGCGCCCGGATCGAGCGAACCGCAGCGCGTGCCCATCATCAGGCCATCGAGCGCGGAAAAGCCCATGGTGGTGGCCACGCTGTGCAAATTCTCCATGGCGCACAGGCTGGCGCCGCTGCCCAGGTGGGCCACGATGACCTTGCCGCGCGCGACAGCACCAAAACGCTGCTCCAGCACCAGCGACTGGTATTCATACGACAGGCCGTGGAAGCCATAGCGGCGCAAACCCCGCTCCCACGCATCGTAAGGCAGGGCCAGCATCTGCTCGACCTGCGGCACCGTATGGTGGAAGGCCGTGTCGAAACACGCCACCTGGGCGATATCGGGGCGCGATTCCAGCAGCACCTCGATCGCCTCCAGGGCGAACGGCTGGTGCAGGGGCGCCAGCGGCACAAAACTTTTCAGGTCCGCCAGCACCTTGGCATCGATGCGCATGGGGGCGAAATACTTGCTGCCGCCATGCACCACGCGGTGCGCCACAGCGCGCAGCGTACGCCCGTCCAGCTGCGCCACGACTTGCGCGCGGATGTATTCGAGGGCCGCGTGGTGCGGCTGCTCTGCATCGAGCTGCAAGGCGACTGCCGGCAGGCCGCCGGCGCGGTAAGTGGCGTTTTCGCGGCCGATGCCTTCAACCTTGCCGCTCCATTGCGCCTGCTGCGGCAGCACGCCGTCCGCTTGCTCGAACAGGGCGAACTTGATGCTCGACGAGCCGCAATTGAGCACCAGGATCAGGGCGCCATCGGCGGCATGTTGGACTGGTGCGTTCATGGCGGCGTGCTCCGGTAATGGTTGGCCAGCATCACGGCGATGGCGCACGAGGCGATGCGGCTGGCGCGCGAATCGGCGCGGCTGGTCAGAATGACGGGGACCTTCGCGCCCAGCACGATGCCGGCGCTGTCCGCGTCGCCCATGTACTCAAGCTGCTTGGCCAGCATATTGCCGCTTTCCAGGTCGGGCACCAGCAAAATATCGGCGCGGCCCGCCACCTCGGAGACGATGCCCTTGACGGTGGCGGCGGCGATCGAGACGGCGTTGTCGAAGGCCAGCGGGCCGTCGAGGATCGCCCCGGTGATTTGCCCACGGTCGGCCATCTTGCACAGGGCGGCCGCGTCCAGGGTGGCGGGCATGTCCGCGTTCACCGTTTCCACGGCGGCCAGGATGGCCACGCGCGGCATGGCCACGCCGATCACGTGCGCCAGATCGATGGCGTTGCGCACGATGTCGGCCTTCATGGCCAGGTTAGGCGCGATATTGATGGCCGCGTCGGTGATGATGAAGGGGCGCGGATAGGCAGGCGTCTGCATCAGGAAGCAGTGGCTGATGCGGCGCTTGGTGCGCAGGCCGGCGCTAGCAGACAGCACGGCCGACATCAGTTCATCCGTGTGCAGGCTACCCTTCATCAGCGCCTCGACTTCGCCCTTGCCCGCCAGTTCTGCGCCGCGCGCGGCGGCCGCATGGCTATGCTCGACATCCTCGATGGCGATGCCTTCCAGGCTCAGGCCCGCTTCCAGGGCCACCGCCTCCAGGCGCGCGCGCGGCGCCACCAGCACGGGCGTGATCAGGCCGGCAGCATGCGCGTCGAGCGCGCCCGACAGGCTCAGTTCATCGCAAGGGTGGATCACGGCCACCCTGATCGGACCCAGGGTGCGCGCGTGTTCCAGCAGGCGCCGCGTGCCGTCGCCGTTATGCAGGCGCACTTCGGGCAGGGTGGCGCGCTCGCGTTCGATCTGCTCCGCGGGCGCGATCACCTGCGCCTCGCCATCGAGCACCACGGCGCCATGCTGGTTGACGCAGCGGCAAGCCAGGGTCACGTGGCGGCTGCGCGGCTCGAGGGCCGTGACGGTAACGCTGATGGCCAGCGTATCGCCCACGCGCACGGGCTGCAGGAAGCGCAGGGTCTGGCCCGTGTAAACCGTGCCGGCGCCGGGCAGACGGGTGCCCAGCACTGCGGAAATAAGGGCCGCGCCCCACATGCCGTGGGCGATGACGCCCTCGTAGCGGGTGGCGGCGGCAAATTCGGTATCCAGGTGCTGCGGGTTGTCATCGCCCGACATCACCGCGAACAGGGCGATATCGTCCATGCTCAGGGTGCGCGTAATGCTGGCGGTGTCGCCGATGGCGATCTGGTCGAAGGTGCGGTTACGCACGATATTCAAATCATCGTCTTGGGTAGTAATCATCGTGGTCTTCTAGGCAGGGGTAATGTGTTTGGCCGGCTTGTCTTTCGGTCCCTTATGGGGAGCAGGCTGAGATGCGCGCGTGTCCGGCGGCAGCGCATTCGCCTGCTCCTTGACTGCGCGGTCGAAGACCTCCAGCATCTGCTGCAGGCTCGCTTCCTCGTCCGGCGTCGGCGCTTCGGGCACTTGCAACACTTGCTGCAGCCATTCGGCCAGCGCGCCGATATCGTCCGGGTCGGCGCGCGACAGCAAGGACGGCAAGGCGGCGATGGCCGCATCGAAATCATGCAGCATCAAACGCGCCTGCTGGCGCACGATGCCGCGGAATTCCTCCATGCTGACATCCTGACGGTATTGCGGCTTGATCAATTTGAGGGCCAGATTGACCCTGCGCTCGTCGGCGATCATGCGGAAGCGGTAGATGTAGAACAGCGCGCGCACGGCCGCTTCCACCAGGCCGCCGCGCTGCATGTCCTCGTCCATCTTGCGCGTTTCGCAGCGCACGTATTCGCAATGCTCGGGCGAGATGCCGGGATGGGGGCGCGGCGGCGTGGCGTCGCCGATGGCTTGTCCCGTCAGTGCCTGCACCAGCGGCGAGCCGTACACCAGGTCGAAGGTGGTTTCCTGCACCGTATCGCGCCAGTCGCGCCAGCTGTTCAAGCCGGCCGTGATGGCGCCGGAGATGGCTTCCTGCATGGCCAGCAGCGGGTTGTCGGGCGATACCGGCTGGCGCTGGGCGCGCACTTTTTCCGCCTCCTTGGCCACCAGCCTGGCCAGCGGATTGTGATCCGTCCAGCGCTCGTACGACACGCGCAGCGGATGCGCGAGCTGCAGGAAGCGCGCCGCCTGCGGCGTGACCATGGCGCGCACCCACGGCTGCGCAAACGTGCGATACAGGGCCAGGTTCACTTCGGATACGCGCGCGGCAGCGGCGAATTTGCGGTCGTTTTCCACGCTTGGCTGCACGATGGCGCGCACGTCCTCGATGCCGCGGTGTTCGACCTGCAGCACGTAGTCGCCGCTGGCCAGGTCGGCGTTCGGCGTATCGGGCGTCTTGTCGACGATCCGCGCTTCGTAGATGCCGGCCGGCAGCAGATTGATGAGGTCGATATTGCTGGCGAATTTCTGGTGTTCCTTGTGTCCCACCTTGGCCGAGACGAAAATGCCCAGGTGACCGATGCTGTCATGCACGGCATACACGATGGTCTGGTCGTGCATCAGCACATCGTTATCGTCGCGGTACAGGTCCGTGATCCAGCCCAGGGCCTGCGGCGGCGGCGTGATGTTGTCGCCGTTCGAGCAGAACACGACGATGGGCGAGCGGATATTGCGCAAATCCAGGCGCACGCCGTCGGAGGTGATCAACTCCGCCGTGGCCAGGCGGTTGCCGATGAACAGATTGTCGACGATGTACTGCATCTCGACGTCGTTGAGGAACACGTGGCCACCCCAGTATTTTTCAAATTCCAGATAACGGGGCGCTTCCGTATCGATGTTCGCGTACAGGTTGTACTGCTTGCTCCATAGGGTGTTGGCCGGGTTCAGCTTCTCGAAATTCTGCACCAGGCTGGCGCCGTCGAAACGGCCGTTGCCCAGGTCGCCCGCCAGCGCCGTGGCCCAGCTGCCGCCCATCAGGCCACCCGCATAGCGCATCGGATTGCGGCCATGCCAGCCGGCCCAGTACGAGACGGGCGCGCCGGCCACGATGATGGGGCCGAACAGCTCCGGGCGCATGGCGGCCGTCATGAGGATTTGCCAGCCGGCCTGGCAATTGCCGATGACGACGGGCTTGCCCTCGCTGAGCGGATGCAGGGCGATGACTTTTTCCAGGAAGGCCGCCTCGGCGTGCATCACGTCTTCCACCGTCTGTCCCGGCACGGGATCGGGCAGGAAGCCGATGAAGTAGCACGGGTGGCCAGCGCGCAGGGCCACGCCGATCTCGCTCTCGGCCTTGAAGCCGCCGATGCCGGGACCGTGGCCCGCGCGCGGATCGACGACGACGAATGGCCGCTTCGATGGATCAGGTTCGGGCGCATCGGGCGTCAAGATGCGCGCCAGGCCGTAGTTGACGGGACGCGCCAGCTCCAGGCCCGACATCACCAGCTCGGCGGGGAAGTCCAGCACGTTCGGCACTTCCTCGGCCAGATGCTCCTGGTACTGGTTGCCGCGCCGGCGCATCACGTCCGCATACAGCACGATGCGCTGCCACGAGTCGCGCGCATAGTCGCCCAGCACGCCCAGCGACGGCAAGCCGCCGGTGGAAAAAAATGGTGCAGCTTCGATCTTCATGGCTATCCTTTTCATGCAAAAAAACGCCGGACCATTCCGGCGCGGGGGCTACGCCATCTGGCTGATGGTCTTGCGAAAGCGCGCCAGAGCGAAGGTAAACAGGGCCGTGCCGATAGCCAGCAGGGCCAGGAACGGTTTCCACACCACGTCGATGCCGGCGCCCCGGTACAGGATCGCCTGGCTCAATTCGACAAAATGCGTGGTCGGCGCGATCAGCATGATGTTCTGCACCAGTTCGGGCATGCTTTCGCGCGGCGTGCTGCCGCCCGAAAGCATCTGCAGCGGCAGCAGCACGAGGATCAGCAGCATGCCAAACTGCGGCATGCTGCGCGCCACGGTGGCGAGGAAAATACCCATCGAGGTGGTGGCAAACAGGTGCAGGGCGGCGCCGCACAGGAATAGCGCGATCGAGCCTTCGATCGGCACGTGCAGCATGCCGCGCACCACCAGGTTCAGCGACAGGGCGGCGGCCAGCAGCACCACGAGGCCCATCGACCAGACCTTGCCCAGCATGATCTCGGCCGGCGTCACGGGCATCACCAGCAAATGCTCGATGGTGCCGTGTTCGCGCTCGCGTATCAGGGCCGCGCCGGTGAGGATGATCGACAGCATCGTCACCTGGTTGATGATTTCCATCAGCGAGCCAAACCACGCCTGGCTCAGCGATGGATTGAAGCGCGCGCGCATCACCAGCTCCACCGGCGAGACGCTCGCACCCCGGTAGCGCCTGGCGAATTCGGACACCTCACCGGCGACGATCTGCTGGATGTAGCCGCTGCCGCTGAAGGCTTGGCTCATGCGCGTCGCGTCGACGTTCAGCTGCAGTTCCGCCTGGCGCCCACCGAGCACGTCGGCCTGCAGCTTGGGCGGGATGGTCAGCACGAAGGTGTACTGGCCCGCGTCCAGGCCCGCATCGACCTGGCTCTGGTTGATCATGGCCGGCGGCGTGAACTGCGGCGGGAAGAAGGCCGAGGCGATGCGCCCGGACAGGGGCGAACCATCCTCGTCGACGATGGCGATCGACGCCATGTGCAGGGTTTCCGGCTTGGCCGTGGCGGCCACGTAGATGGCCAGCGTAAAGGTATACAAAATCAGGATCAGCATCATGGGATCGCGGATCAGGCTCCAGATTTCCTTCACGCCCAGGCGGTAGATATTTTCAAGGTGGCGCATACGCTTACGACTCCTGTTTCTTCAGCAGCGCCACCGTCACGCCGAGGATCACGGGAATGGCGACGAGCAGGGGCCAGAACGAGGCGTGCAGGTCGCCAAAGCCCAGCGCCTTGTTGAACACGCCCCGGCTGATATTGAGCATGTGCGTGGCCGGGTACATCAGGCCGATGGCCTTGCCCACGCCTTCCATCGACGAGACGGGATTGAGCAGGCCGGAAAACTGGATGGCCGGGATCATGGTGCCGATCATGGTCACGAACAGGGCCGCGATCTGGCTGCGCGTAAACGTCGAGGCGAACAGGCCGATGCCGGTGGCGCAGATATTGAAGATGAAGGTGGCGCCGATCAGGGTCGGCAAGCTGCCCTTGATCGGCACGCCGAAGGCGGTGACCGCCAGCAGCGCCATGAGGACGAAATTGAGCATGGCCAGCAGCACGTACGGCACCTGCTTGCCGAGCAAGAATTCCAGGCGCGTGACGGGCGTCACGTACAGGTTGATGATGGAGCCCAGTTCCTTTTCGCGCACCACGGACAGCGCCGCCAGCATGGCCGGCAGCATCAGCAGCAGCAAGGGAATCACGGCCGGCACCATGGCGGGCAGGCTTTTCACGTCGGGGTTGTAGCGGTAGCGCGTCTGGATGGCGACGGGGTTGCTCATCGTGATGCCATAGCGGTGCAAGGCCTGGTCGGCCAGCCACAGCTGATGCATGCCCTGCACGTAGCCTTGCACGGTTTCGGCGCGCATCGGCATGGCGCCGTCGATCCACGCGCCCACCTGGGCCGGCGCGCCGCGCTGCACGTCGCGCGCGAAGCCGGGCGGAATCTCGATGGCCAGCGACAGTTCGCCGCTGCGCATGCGCCGGTCGATATCGGCATAGTCACGCAGCGGCGGGCGCTCGACGAAGTAGCGCGAACCGGCCAGGTTGTTCGTGTAATTCTGGCTCAGGGTCGTCTGGTCGTGGTCAAGCACCGCATAACTGAGGTCTTCGACGTCCAGGCTGATGCCGAAGCCGATGACGAACAGCAGCAGCACGGAGCCACCCAGCGCCAGGGTCAGGCGCACGGGGTCGCGCCGCAGTTCCAGGGTTTCGCGCCACATGTAGCTGAGCATGCGCCCCAGGCTGAAGCGGCTGCGCTGCTGCCGGTGTTCCTGCTGCGGCGCGGTCGCATCCGCCTTCTGTGGGGGCGCCTCGCTTTCCTGCGCCGCCGGCGCCGTGCCGCCGCCCGCCTCTTCCAGATAGGCGATGAAGGCAGCTTCCAGCGATGGCGCGCCCTTCTTGCGCACCAGTTCGGCCGGCGCATCGCTGACCAGCACTTTACCGGCATGCATCAGCGAGATGCGGTCGCAGCGCTCGGCCTCGTTCATGAAGTGGGTGGAAATGAAAATGGTGACGCGGTCGCGCCGCGCCAGCTCGATCATCAGGCGCCAGAAATTGTCGCGCGCGATGGGGTCGACGCCGGACGTCGGCTCGTCGAGGATCAGCATTTCCGGCTTGTGCACCATGGCCACGGCCAGCGACAGGCGCTGGCGTATGCCCAGCGGCAGGCTGTCGGGCAAGTCGTCCATCACTGCGCGCAAGTCAAAGCGCTGCGCCATCTCGTCGATGCGGGCGTCGATTTCGCTGGCGGGCACGTGGAACAGGCGCGCGTGCAGCACCAGATTCTGGCGCACCGTCAGCTCGCTGTACAGCGAGAAGGCCTGCGACATGTAGCCGACCCTGCGGCGCGTGTCGATATCGTTGGAATCGACTTCCTTGCCGAACAGCCAGGCCTTGCCTTCCGTGGCCGGCAGCAGGCCCGTGAGCATCTTCATGGTGGTCGACTTGCCGCAACCGTTAGAGCCGAGAAAGCCGAAGATCTCGCCGCGGCCAATGCGGAAATTCACATGGTCGACGGCCGTGAAATCGCCGAAGCGCATGGTCAGGTCTTGCGCCTCGATGGCGACGTCCTGCGCGCTGGCTGCGTCCAGTGGCGTAATCACCACGGGCTGGTGCCCCGCGCGCTTGGCTTCGGGCAGCAGCTTGATGAAGGCCGCTTCCAGGTTGCTGCTGTCCGTGCGCGCCAGCAGTTCGGCCGGCGTGCCCGTATCGAGCACCTTGCCATCATCCATGGCGACCAGCCAGTCGAAGCGCTGCGCCTCGTCCATGTAGGCGGTGGCCACCATCACGCTCATTTGCGGACGTTGCACGCGGATGCCGGCGATCAGGTCCCAGAACTGGGCGCGCGCCAGCGGATCGACGCCGGTGGTGGGCTCATCGAGAATGAGCAGGTCGGGATCGTGGATCAGCGCGCAGCACAGGCCCAGTTTCTGCTTCATGCCGCCCGACAGCTTGCCCGCCGGGCGCGCCAGGAAGGGCTGCAGACCCGTGCTGCGGGTCAGCTGATCGATGCGGCGCCGGCGTTCGGCCGCGTCATGGCCGAACAGGCGCGCGAAAAACTGCAGGTTTTCCTCGACCGACAGGGTCGGATACAGATTCTTGCCCAGTCCTTGCGGCATGTAGGCGATACGGGGGCAGACGTCGTCGCGGTGGCGCGCATCGCGCATGTCGCCGCCCAGCGCCATGACGCTGCCTTCCTGTACTGCGCGCGCGCCGGCCACCAGCGACAGCAGGCTCGATTTGCCCACGCCATCGGGCCCGATCAAGCCCACCATGCGGCCGGCCGGCACATCGAGGTCGATGGCGGCTAGCGCCACCGTCTTGCCGTAATGCTGGCTGACGCCACGGATGCTGACGACGAAATTGTTCACATCCATGGTCACTGCGGAACCTTCGTCGTCAGTTCAGCGGGCCATGCCTGCTTTGCATCGAGACGCACCCACGCCACGCCGGGCAAGCCCACTTTCACCAGGGCCAGGTGCTTTTGCAGCAGTTCGCGGCTGATCTGCGCCTTGACGCGGAACATCAGCTTCTGGCGCTCGCTGGCCGTCTCCACCGTCTTCGGCGTGAACTGCGCGCTGGCGGCGACAAACGAGATCGTTGCCGGAATCACGTAATTGGGCGCCGCGTCGAGGATGATGCGCACTTCGCCGCCCATCGCCACCTTCCCGGCCGCCGTCTCGGGCAGGAAAAAGGTCATGTAGACGTCCGACAGATCGACCAGGTTGAGCACCTTGCCGCCGCCCGCCACCACTTCGCCCTGCTGCGCCACCAGGTATTGCACGCGGCCGTCGCGCGGCGCCGTCAGCTGGCCATCGGCCAGGTCGGAATCGATGCGCGCCGTGGTCGCCTCAGCGGCGACGACGGCGGAACGCGAGCCGACCACCTGCGCCTTGGCCGCGTCGATGGCCGCCTGCGCCGCCGTCACCTGCGCCTTGGCCGCATTCAGGGCCGCGGCCACGCTGCGCACGCGGGCGCGGTCGTCATCGAGTTCCTGCACCGAGGAAGCGCCCTCTTTCGACAGGGTTTCGGAGCGGGCCAGGCGGCGCTTGGCCGCATCGAGTTCGCTTTCGCGCTGCGCCACCATGGCCAGTGCGGCCGCCTTGTCGCTCTCGCGCACGGCCACCTGCGCCTGCGCGCCGACCACGGCGTCGGACGCCTGCTGCTGGCGCGCGCGCGCCTCGTCGCGCTGGGCCGTCAGGGAATCAACCTGCATGGTGGCCAGCGGCTGGCCCGCCTTGACGAAGTCGCCCTCGCGCACGAGGATCTCCTTGACCCGGCCGGCCAGCTTGGTGGCGACATCGATTTCCGTCGCTTCGATGCGACCATTGCCGCTGACAAAACCTTCGCCAGGTCCCGTGGGACGCATTTTTTGCCAGGCCACATAGCCCAGTACGAGAACGGCCACGACCAGCGCCGCGGGGATGAGTTTTTTCTTCAGTTGAGCATTCATGGTATCGGGGCGATCAAATTAGTGGGTGGAAGCGTCGGCGGAAGTGGCGGAGGTGTTGGCAAGTACGCCGCCGCCCAGCGCCGCATACAGGCTGACCTGGCTCGATAGCAGCGCGCGGCGCGTCTGCACCAGTTGCTGCTCCACCGTCAGCAGGTCGCGCTGCGCATCGAGCACTTCCAGGTAGGGCGCGGCGCCATTGTCGTAGCGCAGCTTGGCCAGGCGCGCCCGTTCGCTCTGCGCGGCCAGGGTGGTCTTGCCAATGTCGACCTGCAGCGCCAGCCAGCGCCGGTTCGACAGCGCGTCGTCCACTTCGCGGAAGGCGCCCTGCACGCTCTTTTCATAGTTGGCCACAGCCACGTCGCGGCGTACCTCGGCCAGGTCCATATTGGCGCGCAGGCGGCCTGCGTCAAAGATCGGCAGCACCAGGCGCGGCGCGAGATTCCAGGCGCCGCTGCCAGAATCGAACAGGCCGTTCAATTCCGCGCTGGCCGTGCCGTAGGCCGCCGTCAGCGAAATCGTCGGGAAGAAGGCGGCGCGCGCGGCGCCGATATTGGCTTGCGCGGCACGCAGTTGATGTTCGGCCGCGATCAGGTCGGGACGCTGCGCCAGCAAGGCCGAGGGCAGGCCCGCATGCAGCGGCTGCAGCACGCTGGCGTCGTCGAAGCGACGGGTGTCCGGAGTCAGGTCGACGGGGCCGCCCACCAGTTGGGCCAGCGCGTGCGCCTGCACGGCGCGCGCCTGTTCCAGCTGGGCCGACAGCGACAAGGCCTGGCTGAGCAAGGTTTCCACCTGCGTCAGGTCCAGCTTGGAAATCGAACCCACCTCGAAGCGGCGCGTGAAGATGCGCAGCGATTCGGCGCGGCTGTCGACCGTGGCGCGCGCCAGCGCCACCCGTTCATCGAGTTCGCGCAAGCCCAGGTAGCCATTGGCCACCTGCGCCACCAGGGCCACGCCGACGGCGCGGCGCGCCTCGTCGCTGGCCAGCAGGGTTTGCAGCGCGCTGTCCTTCAAGCTGCGCACGCGGCCCCAGAAATCGAGTTCCCAGGCGCTCACGTTCAAGCCCGCCTGGTACTGCGCGCTCGTCATGGGGCGGCCCGTCACGCTCAGGTCACCGGGCACGCGCGCGCGGCTGCCGGAGGCGCCCAGCGCGATGGTGGGAAATTGTTCGGCGCGCTGGATGCCATACGCGGCGCGCGCCTCTTCCACGCGCAGGGCGGCGATGCGGATATCGCGGTTGCTGGCCAGCGCCTGTGCAATCAGCGCCTGCAGGCGCGCGTCGGCAAAGTACGCTTGCCAGGCGACGTCGGGCGCCTGCGCGCCGGCCGGATCGGTCTCCGGATACTGCGCCGCCACGGGCAGCGGCGGTGGCGCATACGGCGGCGCCATCGAGGCGCAGCCGGCCAGCAGCAGGCTGGCGGCCAGCGCCGCTACTCGGGTGCAGGAGGGCAAAACGGAAACAGCCATGATCATCTTCTTCCAGTCAATTCAGAATGTTGTAGCCGCCATCGACATACAAGGTGCCGCCCGTGATGGCGCGCGCGCCGTCACCGGCGAGGAAGGCGCACAGCGCGCCCACATCCTCGATGGTGGCCAGGCGCCGCATGGGCGAGCGTTCGATGGCGTCGGCCATCAGGCGGTCGAAATGGGCGATGCCGGAAGCGGCACGCGTTTCCAAAGGACCGGGCGAAATGGCGTTGACGCGGATGCCTTGCGGACCCAGTTCGGCGGCCAGGTAGCGCACCGACGCTTCCAGCGCAGCCTTCACGGGACCCATCAGGCCATAGTCGGCGATGACTTCCTCCGCGCCCAGGTAGCTCATGGTCATCAAGCTGCCGCCGTCCGGCATCAGCGGTTCGGCCAGCTTCGCCATGCGCATGAAGGAGTGGCAGGAAATATCCATCGCCTGCGCAAAACCGTCGGCGGAACTGTCCGTCACGCGGCCATGCAAGTCCTGCTTCGGCGCGTAAGCGATGGAATGGACGAGGAAGTCGAGCCGCCCCCACTGCCGTTCGATCTGCGCGAACAGCGCTTCGAGCTGGCCCGGCACGGCCACGTCGAGCGGCGCCATGATGGCCGCCGACAGTTGCAACGCCAGCGGCTCCACGTGTGGACGGGCCTTGTCATTGAGCCAGGTCACGGCCAGTTCGGCGCCGGCCGCGCGCAGTGCGCTGGCGCAGCCCCAGGCGATGCTTTGCGTGTTGGCGATGCCGACCACCAGGCCCCGCTTGCCCTGCAAAGGCAAGTGCTGGCGCAAGTCGGCCGTCATGCCTGGACCGGACGCAGGGCGGGCCACGGCGTGGCCGCATGCACGCATCGCACCGCGCCGGCGCGCATGGCGGAGGCGCACATGGCCAGGGTGACGCCGCCGGCACGCGCATACGGCAAGGCGATGGGAGTGTGGGGATGTAAGGTACTGCACGCGTCAGGCGCGGGGGTCTGCATCTTCATGAATCGGCTTCCGTCACTGAAATTCGAGGCACGCACCAGTGCATTTTCGGGGAACTGGTACGGGGCGAAAATTACTCTACAGCATTTAGATACGTGATTCGCGATGAGTCCGGTCCGCATGCATAACGCTTTTGAGCTAGGTCAACTATAAGTGCGATTGCGGCAATGCAACATTGATGTAAATCAAATTTTACCGCAATATTATCTAAATGAAATATTTTTCAGGCAAGCGTGCGGACGTGTTTATTGAATAACATCGCTGGGCTGGCGGGAAAAAAAGGGAGTGCGCCAGCGACAATTGGTATTGCCTGAAAAGCAAGCGATGCTGGGCAGGGGAGACAGGCAAACGGTGGGGAGAGGCAGAAAGTGGGCCATGCTATTGCGTTGCAGCATGGCCCACCATGCATGACAGGACAGAGATGAACGGTCTTATTTTGCCGGCGCCGCGGCGGGACGCGAATACAGGTCGATGATGGTGCTGATGCCATCCTGGCAAACGGAGCAGAACGTCTCGCTGCGGTCGAACATGATGCATTGCATCTCCGGCCGGTAGTAGCCGGACGACTCGTAGTTGGCGCCCTCAAAGGCGCCCACCGCATGGCGCTGCGGCGCCTTCGAGAACAGTTGCTGCGTGTACGCCAGGTCGGCCTTGAACAAGTCGCTCATCTCGCTTTCCGGGCGGTTTTGCGCACGCAGGGCCGCGCGCTGCTTCTGGTACTCGCGCGCATGGCTGTCGTACGCCTCCTTCGGCCATGGCGTCGGCAGCGGTGTGCCCGCCTTGACGTGGTTCTTCCATTTCAGTTTGGCCGGATCGCGCAGCGCCGTGGCGTTCGGCTCCCACGGCTCCTGGCGTTCACCGTTGGATTGATAGGCCACGGGCGAGGTGTAGTACTCGTCGGCCAGGCCGGCAAAATGGTGGCCGAATTCATGCACGAACAGGTAATTGGCCCAGTCGTTGTTCGCCGCCGCCGTGCTGAACTGGCCGAAGATGCCGCCGCCGCCGTAGGTATCGTTGTTGACGAGGATTTCGATGAATTCATACGGCGCATACTGCGCCAGGTCGCGCAGGGCGCGGTTATCCGTCGTCAGCACGTAGCGCTCGCTGCCGAAGATATCGTAACGCGTACCCAACGGCGAAGCGTGATGCACGCCCGTCGAGGGACGCGACACGCCCGACTCCTGGGTCGGCGCGGCCATGGCCCACACATTGAAGTCATTGGCCCGCTCGCGAAATGGCGAGACGGTAAACAGGTGCTCGGCCAATTTTCGCGCCGTCGCTTCGAACTTGCCCATTTCGGCCGCCGTATAGCCATCGCCCATGATCAGGAGGTCGACCTTGCCGGACGACGGGCCACTGATGCGGATCGGGATCGGCTTGACGGGTGCCGGTGGCTGCTTGCGGATCACATCCTGCGCCGCCGGGTCGACATCGGTGCTCCACACAATGGAAAACAGGCCGCGCTCGTCGCGCTTGAGGATGCGCACGCGCACGGGGTGCTCGGGCTGCGGGAAGCGCACGGATTCCTGGAAAGCGCGCGTGGTGGTTTTCGCTTCATCGGTGCTGGCCCACTCGCCGAAGATGGTGGAAAAACCGCGCGAATACAGCACCTTGCCCGACTTGATATCGACTACTTCCAGCAGGTTGTTGCCA
Source organism: Janthinobacterium salmonicoloratum (assembly GCF_051380845.1). NCBI lineage: Bacteria > Pseudomonadati > Pseudomonadota > Betaproteobacteria > Burkholderiales > Oxalobacteraceae > Janthinobacterium > Janthinobacterium salmonicoloratum. Next base: position 2,404,856 of record NZ_JBNYXV010000001.1, read on the forward strand.
CGGTTGCTGTCGTCGATGGGGCGCGCCGGATTGCCCGGCCATGGCAGGGGCTCGATCAGCACGCGTTCGACCGCATAATGCTCGCCCAGCGCATTGCCGCTGTGCTGGTAATCAAGGCGCATGGTGGCCGGCAGCGGCGCATCGGCCGCCTGCGCGGCGGGGAGCATGCCGGCGGCCAGCGCCAGCGCGCAGAGGAAGGATCGAATCGGGGTCTGCTGCATGTCATTCCTAAAACGGTAGAAAAACAGGTGAAGGGAACGGTTTTCCAAACAATCAGCGGGCCTGCCGGCAGGCGCGGGAAAAACCGCTGCGGCACATTGTAGCGACAGGAAAGGAGCGTGCAAAGCACCCTTTTCTCGCGATTCGCTTGACCATGCCATTCAATCGGCTTATATTAGATTGACTAATCGATTAATTAAAAGGACAGCAAACCGCCATGCGCACCATCGATCCCGGCAAACACGCGGCGCGCCGCGACGCCATCCTCGCCGCCGCGCGCAGCTGCTTTGCGCGCAAGGGCTTTCACCAGACCAGCACCGCCGCCATCTGCGCGCAAGCGGGCATGAGTCCCGGTAACCTGTTTCATTACTTCCCCACCAAGCAAGCCATCATCGCTGCCATCGTCGACCAGGAAGGCGGCGAGACGGTCGCCTATTTCGCCAGCGCGCAAGGCAGCGCCGATGCGTACGGCGCCCTGCTCGACTTCATGGACCTGGTGCTGGCGCTGGCGGCCGACGCGGACTTTGCGGCACTGGCGCTGGAAATTTCCGCAGAGGCGATGCGCGACACGGATATCGCGGCCAGGGTGGCGCGCAATGACGCCAGCCTGCGTGGCGGCCTGCAAATCTTGCTGGAAGAGGCGGGCGCGCGAAGCCAGATCGACACCGCGCTGGACGCCGCGCAAACGGCCAGCTGGCTCGCCGCACTGATCGACGGCATCTTCAACCGGGTCGCCGTCGATCCCCATTACGCGCCGCTGGCGCAGCGGGCCAGCCTGCATCTGTTATTGGCGCGCTTCCTGCGCCCTGCCTTGTCATGAGCGGCGCCATGAGCGGCTCACTGAGCACGCCATCGACGCGCATCGCCGACGTCGACGCCCTGCGCGGCTGCGCCCTGTTCGGCATTTTGGTCGTCAATATCGGCGCCTTCGCCACGCCCTGGTTCGGCCTGGGCATGACCGATCCCGCCTTTCACGGTGGCGTGGACCGCGCCACGCATTTTCTCGTCGCCCTGCTGTTCGAGACCAAGTTCTACCTGCTGTTTTCCTTCCTGTTCGGCTACAGCTTCACCTTGCAGATGCAGGCGGCTGCGCGCACCAATGCGCCGTTCGTGCCGCGCATGCTGCGCCGGCAAGCGGGCCTGTGGCTGATCGGCGCACTGCATGCCGTGTTCCTGTTTCATGGCGATATACTCACCACCTACGCCGTGCTGGGCATCGTGCTGCTGGCGCTGCACCGCTGCGGCGAACGCCAGGCACTGTTCCTGGCGCTGATGCTCGTCGCCGTCTGCGCGGCATTCTGGGCAGGCATGGCCTGGCTGCAAAGCCTGCAGCCGGCGGGCGACACCGCGGACAACGCCGTGGCGATGGCGCAAAAGGCGGCAAGCGCGCTGGCCGCCTATCGCGCCACGCCGGCCGCCGTCGTCAATCAGCATCTGCGCGAACTGCGTGAAATCTGGATCGTCCTGCTGCTGGTGCAAGCGCCCTGCGCGCTGGCCATGTTCCTGTGCGGCCTGGCCGCCGGCAAGCGCGAGATGCTGCTGCACGCAAGCGCTTATCTGCCGCTGCGGCGCCGCCTGCTGTGGGCCGGCGCGCTGGTGGGGCTGCCCGGCGCTGCCATCTATGCGTGGACTTCCGTGTATGGGGACAGCCAGGCATGGCAGGTGGCGGGACTGGCCGTGGGCCTGGCAAGCGCGCCGCTGCTGGCGGGCGCTTACCTGGCGTTAGCGCTGGCCCTGTTCGAGCACCTGCGCGACGGCACGCTGTTTTCCCTGCTGGCCGACACGGGCCGCATGGCCTTGTCGAACTACCTGCTGCAGTCGGCCATCTGCGCCTGGCTGTTCCTCGCGTATGGCGCGCGCCTGATGGGCAGCGTCTCGCCGCTGGGCGCCCTGGCGCTGGCCATCATCCTCTTTTGCATGCAGCTGCCACTGAGCCGCTGGTGGCTGCGCGGCCACGCGTATGGCCCTGTCGAATGGCTGCTCAGGGCACTGACGATCGCCGCGTGGCCCCGCTGGCGGCACGCCGCTTACTTGTAGCGGTACAGGGGCTGGCGCAGCTGGATGGGGCGGATGTCGAGGCGCAGCTTCAGCACCGAATACGCTTCCGCCTCGGTCGAGCTGTAGCCGACGCTGTTGACCGTTTTACTGAAGCGGAACTCGAAGCCCAGGTCCGGATACGGATCGCGCGGATTGCCGAAGGCGATGCCGATGGCTTCCTGCTGCGCGTTGTCGATCAGGTTGCCCATCAGGTCGAGCACCGCGTTATTGCCGAGAATATCGTTGGTAAACACGGGCTCGCGCATGTCGGGCTGGTTCGGATCGAGCTTGTTGTCGGCCTTGTCCGGCGACGGCGTAAACACGCGCGTGACGAGGTTGAATTTGTCACCCCGGTCCAGGTAGCTGATGGCGGCGTTACTGATATTGAAATTTTTCACACCGCGGTCGCTGATGGCGCCCGACAGGTCGATCAGCAAGGCGCCGCTATAGCCGATGACTTCCACGTCGCGCATGGCGTCGACCACCATGGCGCTGTTTTCATCGATGCCCAGTCCCAGGTGATAGCCTTTTTTCAGCATCACGGGAATCATGCGCGCAAAGCGCCCGCGCACCAGCAGATGCTGGTCCACGAAGACATCGCTGCCGATGAAGCCCAGGCCGGGCGCAATCTCGCGCCCGTCCGTGACGCCCATCTTGAGCATGTCGAGCACGGGCTTGGCATCGTAAAACATGGTGGTACTCATGATGGCCGCGCCGGCGCTGGAACCGGCGATCACGCCGCCATTGCGGTAGACCGACCAGATGGCTTCCAGCGCGGCCGTGCGACTGCCGTCCGGGCGCAGCAAGGCTTGCGTGATGCGTCCCTGGTCGCCGCCGGCAAAATAGATACCGCTGGCCGACTTGATCTGCGTGACGATGGCCGGGTCTTCGGCTGCCTTGCGGTAGTCGCGATTGGCCAGCTTGACGGCCAGCGGCACGAAAAAGGCGTCGGCGCCATATTGGTTCAGCTTCCTGATGATGCTTTCGCCCGATTTTTCCGGGTTCATCGCGGCCGAAGCCAGCACGGCGATGCGCGCACCTGGCCCGCCCGACAACTTGACGATGCGCTGCCAGACTTCGGCATTGTCGGCGCGCAGGCCGCCGCCAATGATGACGAGGGTGCCCTGCGGGGCACTGCCGATGGTACTGCCGCCAGGCGCCGCCACGGCATGGAAGCTGCACAATGCCAGCGCGAACAGCAGCGCGGCGCGGAAGGTGTGATACAGGCTTGCGGATGATTTCATGGTGCCTCTCGAATACAAGGAAAGTGGCGCACACTTGTTGCTACAGGCGCGCGCCCTTGCTGCCAAAACTGCTGCTTGCAACCCAACTGCCTCGAACTACGATACTACTTGCTGCATATGACAGCGTTGTTGCGGTATCTCCACGCTTCTATGTAAAACTGCTTACTTGAAGCTGTAATTGGCGCTGGCATAGAAGCGCCGGCCGCGCGGGTCCGTGTAGGTCGGGTCATAGCCGGAGAGGAAAAAGTACGCCTGGTTCGAGTACGGCGGACTGGTATTGAACAGATTCTGTATGCCCGCGCGCAGCTTGAACTGCTTGCTGACTGCGTACGCGCCGGACATGTCCCACAGCGTATACGCCTTCACCCGGTTCGGCTTGACCACGCTGCCATCATCCGTGTTGATGGCCGAATTCTGGTCATCGTAGCCGCTCGAATACGTGTTCGACAGACTGGCCGAATACGGACCATTGTCCCAGTCCAGCGTGATTGTATGGCGCCAGCGCTGCACCACGCCGTCCGTGACGAAGGTATTCAGGTTGCTGATAAAGACGTCGCCAGGGCTGGTCTGGATTTTCGAATCGAGCACATAGGTGCCGCTCAAATGGCCGCCGAAACGTCCCCACGCCGTTTGCACGCCATGCAGGTCGGCCGTCAGGTCGATGCCCGCAGCCTTTTGCGCACCCCGGTTTTCCTTGCGCAGCTCGATATAATCGATTTCATTGTCCTTGTTGCGGTGTACCAGGTCGCCATACTTGGCCAGGTTACCGAGGATGATGTCGTCGCCGATTTCGCTGATCAGGTCCGTGCGCTTGATGTTCCAGTAATCAAAACTGAAGGTCCAGTGCTGGCTCGGTTCGAGCACCAGGCCGGCCGTGAACTGGCGGCTGCGCTCGGGTTTCAGCTTGTCGTTGCTGTAGCGGCGCGTATCCCAGTTGTCGGCGCAGACGGAATAGTCATTGTTCTCGCTCGCGCAATACACGGGATCGGGCAAGGTCGCCGTGCTGCTGTAGGCAGTGGGACGGTGCAGGTCAGACATCGATGGCGCGCGGAAGCCCTTGCCGGCCGAAGCGCGTAGCAGCACCTGTTTGCTGGGCATATAGGTCAGGCCAATCTTGGGACTGAGGGCGCCGCCTACCTGCTGGTAGTGGTCATAGCGGCCCGACAACTGCGCCTGCCACTGCTTGGTAAATGGCAGCAGCAATTCGCTGTAGATGGCTTGCACCTTGCGGCTGTCGCTGGTGGCCACGCCGCCTTCGGGCGCTGCGTCGTTGTTGATATTGTCGCTCATCAGCAACGCCGATGGACGGAACTCCGTGCGTTCGCGGCGCACTTCCCCGCCCACAGCCAGCGCCATGTCGCCGCCACCCAACGCCATCAGCGCGCGCGATGCCTTGAAGTCGAGCGCATCCATGGTGCCGCGCGCATGGCGTACTTCGTCATTGACCTGGATGCTGTCGAGCAGCGCCTTACCCTTCGCGCCCGATGGGCCAAACGGGTTGATGTCGCCAGAGGCAATGCCCTCCAACAGCTTGTCGTACAGGACATAACCATGCGTATCGCGGTCCTTCACGACGTTGACGCTGTGGTTGAAGCCCACGTCGTAATCCCAGCCGGCGAGCGTGCCGCTGGCGCCCACCACGAAGCGCTGGCTCTCGCTGGTCAACTGGCTGGTGCGCATGCCTGCCTCGTTCAGGCGCATGCGCAGTTCCAATTCGCGCGCAGTCGGATTGCCGTCTTCGTCGACGATGCTATCGAGGCCGGTATTGGCCAGCTGCGGCACCTTGCTGTAATCGAGATAGCCGATCACACGCGCCGACGAACCCACGTAATAGCTGCGCGAGCGGCTCAGCGCCACTTCCGCGTACAGCTGGTGGTCGTTGTTCAGCTTCAGTACGCCGCGCGTGAGCAAGTTCTGCTTGTCCGTCTTCGGATACAGCTCCGTGTCGCCCATGTAATCGTATGTACAGGCATCGACGCCGCCCGTTCCCGCCGGCAGGTACAGGTTGGCCGGCGGCGAACAGTTCGGGATCGACAGATTGATCTGGCGGTTGCTAATCGGCCGGCCATTGAGCAGGAAGCCATTGTCCTGCAAATAGTCGCGCTGCTCCCCTGACAGGCGGATATTCGCCGGGCTGGTAAAACTCGACAGCAAATGCCCCAGGCGCTGCGGAACCTGCAGGTTCGGAATGAACTTGCGCTGCGAGGAGCTGAGGCGGTCCATCTTTTGCATGTCGACCACGGAAAAGATATTGTAGCCGTCCGTCGCCAGGTCGCCCGTACCGGCCGTGATGCTGGCCGTGCGCTTGCCGGCGCCCCCTTCATCGGTACGGCTGCCGTAAACGTTCAGCTCCACGCCCTGATAATCCTTGCGCGTAATAAAATTGATGACGCCGCCGATGGCGTCCGTGCCGTACAGGGCCGACGCGCCGTCGAGCAGCACTTCCACGCGCTGCAGGGCGGCGGCAGGGATATTATTCAGGTCCACGCCCGCATCGTCGCCGGGCGAGGCAAAGTTGGCCATGCGCCGGCCATTGAGCAGCACCAGGGTCGATGACGTGCCCACGCCGCGCAGGTTGGCGCTGTTGAAGCCGCGCTGGTCGCCGCCGATATTGATGCTGGCGCCATCGGTCAGGCCGCCCACGTTGGCCGACACGCGCGCCATCAGCTCGGCCGCCGTCGTCACGCCCGCCTTTTCGATATCGGCGCGCGTGATGATCTGCACCGGCAGCGCCGTCTCCGACTCCAGCCGCTTGATGGCCGACCCCGTGATTTCCACGCGCTGCATTTTTTTCGGCGCAGGCTCGCCATCCTGCTCCTGCGCTTGCGCCTGAGCGCCGCTGGCCAGCATGCCCAGCGTCGCCGACACGCCCAAGGCCCCCAGTGCCAGGCGCATAGCATGCGCCAGCGCCGACTCACGTGGCCGTACGCAGCTGCCGTCTTGTTTTTCTGCTTGCATGCAAAATCTCCCCGATGGTGTTATTGCTGATTTTTATAATGACTGCGGCACTGCCTTGCGCTGCTTTGCTGCTGTTTTCCGGGTGCCCTGCACACCATGTTCGCCGCCGTACAGATAGGCGGCGATGACTTCGCTCAAGCGGGCCGCTTTTTCAACGTTCTTCTTGTTCGATACCATCAGCGCCACGGCCAGCGCCTCGATCATGGCCAGCGCCGTGCTGGCGCTGCTGGGCAGGACGGGATGCGTGCTTTGCGCATACAGCGCGTGATCGGCCAGTTCGGCCAGGGGGGACGCGGGCGAATCGGTGAGCGCCACGATGCAGGCGCCGCAGTCGCGCGCGAAGCTGGCCAGGCCGATGCAGTCGAGCGTATAACGGGGGAACGAGATCACCACCAGCACGTCCTGCGCCGTCAGGTTAACCAGATGGCCGGCCGCCACTTCCGAGCCGCCGATGCCCACCACTTCCACCACATGCGGACAAAACGGCTGCAGATGCTGCACCAGCATGCCGGCCAGGTTGGCCGACAGGCCGAAACCCATCACATACACCACCTTGGCGCGCGTCAGGCGGCGCACCACGGCCTGCATGGCGTGCGGCGACAGGGCATCGGATGTGGCGGCGATGTTCGCGGCCGCATATTCCAGGCTTTCCGTGACGGGCGACGTGGCGCGCGCGCGGCGCTCTATCGTGCGGCGCAATTTGTCGACTGGCTGCAACAGCGATTGCAGGGTTTCGGCCATGGCGCCGCGCATGGCCGAGTAATTCTTCTGGCCGATGTCGCGCGCGAAGCGGCTGATGGTGGCCGTCGATACCTGGCAGCTGTCGGCCAGTTCCTCGATGCCCAGCGCCGTCACCCGCATCTGGTTGCGCAGCAGGTAATCGGCGATTTGCCGCTGCGACGCCGAGCCGCTGGCCAGCACGTGCATCAGCGCCTGCCCCAGCGGCGATTGCGCGAACGCGGCATCGGGCGCCGACAGCGTGCTAACCCGTGGCGTGTGGGAACTGCTGCGTGCAGGACTGGCGGATGATTTCATATCACTGGCGGCCTGTGTTCTTGTGCATGGCGGATGACGAAAATAAAAGGCGAAAACGGGTCGCTGGAACTTACTGTACTCATATCAAAAAGAAAACTCAACAAATATTTGTAAAAGGATTTTCATTGATTTACTTCGTGAAAATAATGCTACATAATCGACCGAAATCCATCAACCGTGCCCCGTTTTGGGGCGAATTCACCATGCAAGTACAACAGCATCCCATTTCCACCGCGCACGCCAGCGTAGCGTGCCAGTTGAGCAGCTTCCACTTTGGCGCCGCGGCTGCCAACAGCCGCAGCGGCAAGAAGGTCTACATCCAGGCGGCGCTGCATGCGGATGAAGTGCCGGGCATGCTGGTATCGCAATTTCTGCGCCGCGAACTGCTGGCGCTGGAAGCGGCGGGCAAGGTGCATGGCGAAATCATCCTGGTGCCGGCCGCCAACCCGATCGGCCTGGCGCAAGCCATTCATGGCGCGCCGTTCGGCCGCTTCGACCTGACCACCGGCATCAACTTCAACCGCGCCTACCGCCATGTGGCCGATGAACTGAAAACCACGCTTGATGGCAAGCTGGGACAGGATGCGCAAGCCAACGTGGCGCTGATACGCCGGCACGCGCGCGCCGCCGTCGCCGCCTGGCGGCCGTCCACGGATGCGGAGACGCTGAAAAAGACCTTGCTGGGCATGGCCATCGATGCCGACATCGTGCTCGACCTGCATTGCGATAACGAGGCGGCCCTGCACATTTACACAGGCACGCCGCTGGCGGCGCAGATCGCACCGCTGTCCGCGCTGCTGGGCGCGCGCGCCGTGTTGCTGGAGCTGGCGGCCGGCGAAGAGCCGTTCGACGAAGCCTGCAGCCGATTGTGGTGGGATCTCGACGCGCACTTCAAGGGACGCTATCCGATTCCTGCCGCCTGCCTGTCGACCACCGTCGAGTTGCGCGGCGAAGTGGAAGTGAGCTACGCCCTGGCCGAACGCGATGCCACCGCCCTGCTGCGTTTTCTCGCCATCGAAGGCGTGCTGGAGATCGACGGCGCCGGCGACGACCTGCCCGCCCCGCAGTGCGAGCCGACGCCGCTGGCCGGCGTGGAACCGATCCTCGCGCCGCATCACGGCGTACTGGTCTACCTGCGTGAAATGGGCGAGGTGCTGGCCGCCGGCGACGCGATAGCCGACCTGATCGATCCTGTCAGCGGCGAGACGACGACCTTGCGCTGCACGGTCGCCGGCGTCTTTTTTGCACGCAGCGCCCACCGCCACGTCTTGCGCGGCATGAACGTCGGCAAGGTCGCCGGCGCCGTCGCCTTCCGCGGCGGCAGCCTGCTGAGCCAATGACGCCATGAGAAAATTCAAGCTCCCCAATACCTTCGTCCTGCTGTGCGGCATCCTGGCCATGATCGCCCTGGCCACCTGGCTGGTGCCCGGCGGGAAATTCGACACGCAACTGGTGAACGGCAAGCAGCTGATCATCCCCGGCACGTTTCACTATGTCGACAACAAGCCGCAGGGACTCGCCGCCCTGATGATGGCGCCCATCAAGGGCTTCGTCGACGCCAGCCTGATCATCGGCTTCGTGCTGATCGTCGGCGGCGCCTTCGCCGTGCTGCAAAAAACGGAAGCCTTCGATTCCCTGATCAAGGCCATCGCCAAGGCGCATACCAGTTCGCGCTTCGTGCGCGCCGCCATCATCCCCGTGTTCTTCACCATGTTCTCGCTCGGTGGCGCCACTTTCGGCATGAACGAGGAAGCGATTCCCTTCATCCTGATCTTCGTGCCGCTGGCCCTGGCCCTGGGCTACGACACCATCACGGGCGTGTCGATCCCCTTCATCGGCTCGCAGGTGGGCTTTTCCGCCGCGTTCCTGAACCCGTTCAATGTCGGCATCGCGCAGGGCATCGCCGGCGTGCCGATCTTTTCCGGCATCGGCTACCGCCTGATCGTGTGGGCCATCGCCACGGCGGTCAGCATCGTGTTTTTGATGTGGTACGCGGCGCGCATCAAGCGCCATCCGGAAAAAAGCCCGACCTATCTGCTCGACATTGAAAAGCGCCGTGAACACTCGATGGACCTGGACAGCTTTGCCGGCATGACGCGCACGCACCGCGCCGTGCTGTGGATTTTCATGGCGACCTTGCTGACGATGGTCGTCGGCGTCGTCAAGTATGACTGGTTCATCGATGAAATCGCCGCCCTGTTCCTGGTGATGGCCATCGTCGTCGGCCTGGTCGGCCGGCTCGACATGGACAGCCTGGTGGCGTCTTTCGTGCAGGGCGCGCGTGACATGGTGAGCGTGGCGCTGGTCATCGCGCTGGCGCGCGGCACCATGATCCTGGCGCGCGATGCGCAGATCATCGACACCATGCTGCATGCATTGACGCCCCTGGTGGCCTCGTCGAGTCCCGTCTTCGCCGCGCAAAAGATGTTCTTCATGCAGTCGGTGATCAACTTCTTCATCCATTCCGGCAGCGGCCAGGCGGCTCTCACCATGCCCATCATGGCGCCGCTGGCCGATCTGGTGGGCGTGACGCGCCAGACCGCCATCCTCGCCTTCCAGTTCGGTGAATTCACCACGCCGATGATCCCCACTTCCGGCATTACCGTCGGCGTGCTGGCGCTGGCGCGCGTGCCCTGGATTACGTGGGCCAAGTGGATGATCCCGCTGCAGCTGATTTACCTGGTGCTGGCGCTGCTGCTGCTGATTCCCCCCTGCCTGATGCACTGGCAGTAAAACAACAGCACGGCGATGCACAGTCGCCGTGGCGTTCTTATTTTCGGTACGCCTGTCCGTACGCGCCATCGACGCTGCCCTTTGCCCAGTCGGCCATCAGATCATAGAACCCTGGCGTGATGACGGTGGGCTTGCGCGTTCCATCCGATGCCTGAGCGTAGCTGCGCATGCCGTGATCGGCCTGCGGGAAGAGGTAGACCGAGATGGCCTGGCCCTGGCCGCGCAATGCCGTCAGGCGCTCCACGGTGACAGCCGGCGGCGCCTGACGGTCGTCCTCTGCCAAGGCCCATAACTGCGGCACCTTAACTTGACGCACAAGCTGCACGGGATCGAGCGACCAGTCGATATCGAGCTTGTCGAACCGCGGTATGCCATGCTTGCGCAGCTCATCGACCGGCATGCCCAGCAACACGCCCGTGTAGCCTCCCTTGATGAAGCCAAACCACGCTTCCTTGCCGAACTGCTGCTGGAATGCCGACAAGTCGTCAAGACCATCCTTGTAGCCGGATTTGACGATTCTTGCCGTGATATCCGTCACCATCCTGCCCTTGGCGATGACGTCGCCGCCATAGCCTTTGTCCCGCAATTCCATGGCGACCTGCGCCGCATCCTGCTCCGTGATATCGGCCACTAGGCCGTAGCCGATGCCGAGAAATTCCGCCTTGGCGCGCGCCTGCGCCAGCGGGGCGATCCAGCCGCCCTGGCTCACGCCCATCAGGCCGAAGCGGCCGTAGCGGCCTTGCGCCAGCCGTTTTGCTTCGCGCGACGCGGCCACCAGGTCATCGGCCAGGCGCGGAAAATTCTGCGTATATTCGCCTTCGGACAGCCCCGTGCCACGCTTGTCATACACGAAAACGGACACGCCCCGTCCAACCATCTGATAAGGATCGCGCGCGCGGTCGATCCAGCCGCTGCCTTCGGAACCATGGGCATACACGACCAGCGGCGTGTCCTTGCCTGCGCCCGGCGCTTCCAGCAAGCGGCCAGCGAGCATGACGCCATGCGATTCAAAGCGCGTATTGGCTTCGGCCACTGCCACTTTCGGCCAGCGCTCCTTGCCGCTGACAAGCACGGCGTCCTTTCCGCACGCGACCAGTGCCCCGGCATCCTGCATGTTGCCAACGGTCCCGTCGCTAAAGGTATAGCCATACCCTTTTCCCCCTTTGGTAACGGCGACGAAACCCGTCTGGTCCTGGCGTAAAATGCCCGTCTCACAAGGCGCCGGGCTGAATGCCTCCGGCATGGGAACGGCAGTCGCCGTGAACGATACGGCAAGGAGAGGCCAGAGAAAAGAAGAAGTCATGGAGTCAGGATCCGATAGGTGGCTGTCGCGTTGTTGATCAAGCAAACGGTGATATCAGGGCAAGACCGAAGCCGCGCGCAAACCGCGGCAGCTGTTCAACACCGATAAATATCGGGGAAATACCGCTCCATCAGCGCCTCCGGCCTGAGCGGCGCAGTAAAACCGTGGCGCGCATACAAGCCATGCGCCGTGCTGGTGGCCAGCATGAAACGACGCAAGCCCTGCAAGTCGGGATGTGCCATCACGGCGTCCATCAGGCGCTTGCTGTAGCCGCGGCCGCGGCACTCTTCCAGCACATACACGTCGACCAGATAGGCAAACGTGGCGTAGTCGCTGACCACCCGGGCGAACGCCACTTGACGGCCGTCCAGCGTGCCGCCGAAGCATAGCGAATGGTCGATGGCGCGCTGTACGGTGGCCTGCGTGATGCCGATGGCCCATGCCGATTGCGTGCTGAGAAAATGGTGAATGGCGGGAACGTCGAGTTCCGCCTTGTCGGTACTGATCATCAAAGGTGGCATTGTGCAAGCCTTGCTATCGTTGAAAACACGATCATCGGTCTTTTTTCTGCGGCTGTCACCAGGGCTGGAAAGAAACGGGGGCGCCACCCGTCCTGACTGTCCGTGATGCGATACTGCTGTTTGCTGCGAATATCTTTCGTACTGCCTGCATTGCTTGGCCGCGCTTACAGGGCGGCTTTTTCTTCGGCACTCAGGCGCTTGGCGCTGACATACACAGTGTGCATGGTGGCTTGATCGGCACTGGCAAGGATGGGTGCCGGCGCGGCGCGGAACTTCGGCACGGCGGCGGTGGCCAGGCTGGTGGCTGCGGCGATGGCGATGATGGCAACGAAGATGGCTTCCATGTTTTTAGCGATGTTCATGATATTTTCCTTGAGGTTGAGGGGCGTTGCTGTTTGTCCTGCGATGATTGAACTGTAGGCCTATCGCCCCCGAACTGCCATCGGATTGCGACCAAACGCACGATTCGCGGGACAGAATACAAAAAGCCCGGATGGAACGCGCAATACCGCCTGCGCCTGCCATTTGAGGCTTGTCAGCCCCATTCCTGGCCATTTCAGCGCCCTGCAGGCCCCTAAAAGTCCTACCGCAGGCCAACCTTGTTTATAATCGCCCTACACTAAAGGACTTCTTTCATGACTGATCAATTCTCCAAAAAGGGCGAAGCCTGGTCGGCCCGGTTTTCCGAACCGGTCTCGGACCTCGTCAAGCGCTACACAGCTTCTGTATTTTTTGACAAGCGCCTGGCGCTGTTCGACATCGAAGGTTCGCTGGCCCATGCGGAAATGCTGCATGCGCAAGCCATCATCAGCCCGGCCGACCACGCGGAAATCCAGCGCGGCATGGCGCAAATCTCGCAGGAAATCGCCGCTGGTCAGTTCGAATGGCTGCTGGACCTGGAAGATGTCCACCTGAATATCGAAAAACGCCTGACCGAACTGGTAGGCGATGCGGGCAAGCGCTTGCACACGGGCCGTTCGCGCAACGACCAGGTGGCGACCGACATCCGCCTGTACGTGCGCTCCGCCATCGACGACATCACCGCCCTGCTGGCGACGTTCCGCAGCGCGCTGACGGACCTGGCCGAGCAGCATGCCGACACCATCATGCCGGGCTTTACCCACATGCAGGTGGCCCAGCCGATCACCTTCGGCCACCACATGCTGGCGTATGTTGAAATGTTCGGCCGCGACGCCGAGCGCATGGCCGACTGCCGCAAGCGCGTCAACCGCCTGCCGCTGGGCGCCGCCGCCCTGGCCGGCACCACCTTCCCCATCGACCGCCTGCGCGTGGCCAAGACCCTGGGCTTCGACGACGTGTGCCACAACTCGCTCGACGCCGTGTCGGACCGCGACTTCGCCATCGAATTTTGCGCCGCCTCCGCCGTGCTGATGATGCACGTGTCGCGCATGGCCGAGGAACTCGTGATCTGGATGAGCCCACGCATCGGCTTCATCGACATCGCCGACCGCTTCTGCACCGGCTCGTCGATCATGCCGCAAAAGAAGAACCCGGACGTGCCGGAACTGGCGCGTGGCAAGACGGGCCGCGTGTATGGCCACCTGATCGGCTTGCTGACCCTGATGAAAGGCCAGCCGCTGGCCTACAACAAGGACAACCAGGAAGACAAGGAACCGCTGTTCGACACCGTCGATACCGTCATCGACACCCTGCGCATCTTCGCCGACATGGCCGGCGGCATCACGGTGAAACCGGAAGCGATGCGCGCGGCAGCCCTGCAAGGCTACGCCACGGCGACCGACCTGGCCGACTACCTGGTCAAGAAGGGCTTGCCGTTCCGCGACGCCCATGAAGCGGTGGCCCTGGCCGTGCGCGCCTGCGTCGATGCCGGTTGCGATCTGGCCGACCTGTCGCTCGAGCAGCTGCGCGCGTTTTCCCCGTTGACGGGCGAAGACGTGTTTGCGGTGCTGACCCTGGAAGGCTCCGTTGCCGCGCGTGACCACGTGGGCGGCACCGCGCCACGCCAGGTACGCGCCGCGATCGCCCGCGTGCGTACGCAGCTGGAAAAATAAACGGGCTCTGTCCCACCAGCGCCCCGCCGCATCGCTGCAGCGGGGCGTTTTTCATTGGCTATGTCACCGTCAAGTGTGGGAATACTCCCAGCGCGGCTTTCAATAACGTTTCTGGTGAACGAATGCGCCTGGCGTCGAGTATCCAGCGCCATCCCAGATAGTTCGGCATGTAGCGCGTCGCCACGCCGTGAAACGGCCGTAGCCATTCGCGCAAGCGGCTGTGATATGCGTTGACGTTCTGCACATGAGCGGCGCCCCATACCCGGATGCCGGCGCGCAAGTTGACGGCCTGGTGGCTGATGCCTGCTTCCCTCGCAAAAGCCCGATAGGCGGCATGGCCGTCCGTGACGAGCAGGATATCCTGGTCGATGACGGGCAACAAACAGCGGTGCAGCTGAGCCTTCGTCAGCGCGCCTCTGCCCGTGACGAAATCGAGGGTCTGGCCCGTGCGATCGCGCACCACCAGGATGCAGACCTGTTCATTCGATATGCCGCGCTGGTGCGCATGGCCGCCCCGGCGGCGGGCCGGACGCGTCATCTGCCTGGCTCCCTTTTCCGATTCCAGCACGTATAACTCGTCGGCCTCGGCGATGCCATGCAGGCCATGCGGCCGGTCCGTCTTGGCTACGCTGAGAAAACGGTGCCGCCAGCGAAACGTGGTGTTGCGATGCACGCCCAATTGGCTAGCCGCCTGGCGCACCGAGGCGGAGCCGAGCAGGCAATCGGCATACTCGATCCACAACGATTTATAGCGCAAGTGCGCCAGGGGAGTCCCCGTCAAGGCATTGAAGGTGCGCCCACAAGGTACACAACGGTAGCGCTGCAGGCCGTGCGCATGACCATGCCCGTGCTGGTGATGCGAGTGGCAGGCGGGACAGGCCAATCGCGGCTGCACCACACTTTCCAGCAGCGCGACGGTCGCGTCGTGTGGCGCGTTGCCACGCAGCAGGGCCATGCCTGCCTGCCGCTGGCGCCGGTTCAACTGAGCAAACTGCGCAATAAAGCTGAGCCATTTATTTGGCTGCATGATCTGCTCCCTAGGTGGTGAGTATGCAGAGTCAGACAGCACTGCCAAGGGAAGATTCCGGCATTTCCCCTACTTGCCGATGACAGAGCCTTTTCATTGCGCGACGATTTTCGACAGCACGGCAAAAGCGGCCCCCGTCTGCGACACCTCCAGCAGCAGGGTCAGCTCCGTATACGTGCAGATGATGTTGATCAAATTGATACGCTCCCAGGCCAGACGCTTGAGGATGGCGTGATACACGCCCGGCGTATAGCAGGTTTCAGGCGACAGGTGCAAGGTCACGGCCGTCACCCGCTCCAGGCGCGCCAGTTCCTGCTCGCTGCCAAAAACCTCTTCCACCAGCGCGTGCAGGCTGCGGCTGCAGATCACCATCACCTCGTTGACGCCGCGCGTGACCGTGATGAAGGTACCACGCTGGGGTGCGGCCAGCGCCAGCAACTGACGCTGGCAGGTATACGTCTGGTCGGAGTAACGATAGGTAAAAATCATCAGCTCGCTGCGCGTGCTCAATTCTCCCGCGCGGTGCGCCAGCACGATCTCGCCGCTTTTCTGCTGCGGCATCCGTTCGGCCAGTCGGCGCAGCGCCATCACCACGGCGGCCTGTCCCACTGGCTTCCATAAGTCGCTCTGTAATTGCGGCTGCAGCTGGCGCGCCAGTTCCGACAGGTTAAGCAAGCCCCGGCCCAATCCCTCGCTGAGAAAGGCCGATTCCATCACGATCTGTTCCACTTTGGTCGCTATCGAAAGCATAGTTCGTCGGGCCGGTGATTCCGGTGCACGCACCAGGAGCCGGCAACCCTTCCTGAAAAAAGGATGCGCTGCGCCATCGGCCACGCCAGGCGGCGCGGTCGGACTCACTGAAAAGTATCCCCTCGCGGGGGAAGGGCCGGGTAGCGGCGGCTAGGAAGGCGGATGCAGCATGAAGGCCGCTCCAGAGGGGAAATGGCTGAAACCAACAGCAGAAAACAGAACTGACGTCATGTGAAACTCCCGATTTTTTTCCCGATGCGCTGTATCTGGACGCGGTCATTGCCGCGTGCGCTTTTTTGTCTTCGCGTGATTCGCTGGGGACAACGCGAAGAGCTAGTGTAGATCGCAACATTTAGAAAAGGCAACAGTGTTTTTCCAACAGAACACGCCATTAGGGGAAGTAGTCCAAAACAAAAGTTGCAGCTTGTGATAGATCAAACTTTCCAATGATGCAGCGCCGATAAATGTTCAATTCTTAACAAAAATTCGCGTAGTGACCCATTTCTTGAATTTTTTGACATGGCGATCTCGACAAGTTTAGTGTCCCCCTACCCGGCGTCATGCCACCACAAAACGGCAGGCTATCCGCCCGCCGCCAGGCACGCCGGGGTGGCCATCAGGCATCGCGGCCAGCTCATTCACCATTTCCTTAACCGATACCATGGAGCAGAAATGAATTTACGTTTGACGATAGTTGCCGCATCCATCGCCGCCCTGCCGCTGATGGCCACCACGGCAGACGCCGCCACGCCGCTGCCACAGACCTTGATGGCTGCCCCGGTCACCCTGGCATCTCCACAAGAGAACGCCAGCCTGGTCAACAAGCTGGCCGCGCAGGCGCGCAGCCGTGGCCTGAATACCGAACATGGCTTTGCCGTCGGCGCCCAGCATCCGGGCGTCAGCGGCACGCGCGTGAGCCGCATACAGCACACCTACAAGGGCTTGCCCGTCTTCGGTTCGGAGACAGTAGTGGTCAGCAACAGCGCCGGCGACATCGTCAGCGAATCCGTGTCGGACCGCGCTTCCGGCCTCGGTAGCGGCGGCGTCAATTCCGTCACCCGCAGCGCCACCACCGATATCGACACCACGCCGGCCATCAGCGCCGGCGCCGCCATCGCCGCCGCCGTGAAAAGCATCGGCGTGCCGGCCGTCGACCACGTGCCGCCGCATGCGCAACTGCTGATCTACCCCGTGATGAAAACGGTGCGCGTGGCCGGCGCGGAGAACAAGTCGGAAGCCGCGCTGAACGCCCTCGACGTACAGGACGTGGTCGACCACTACGAGCTGGCCTACCTGGTGCAGACGCGCATGATCAGCGGTAACAAGCCCGTTTACTATGACACCGTCGTCAGCGCCAAAGATGGCCGCATCCTGCGTCAATGGAAAGCCCTGAAAACCGTCGCCGGCATCGGCAACAGCCAGTACAACGGCCAGGTACCGCTCAACACCACGCTCACGGGCAGCACCTACACCATGAAGGACCCCAGCCGCGGCACGGGCGGCAGCTTCGGCGGCATGGCCATCACGAATGCCAACCACGGCACCACCTCGGGCAGCGTGTACAGCAGCACCAGCAATACCTGGGGCGACGGCCAGCAATACATCAACGGCGGCAGCACCACCAACGCCAACGGCCAGACGGCGGCCGTGAACGCGATGTGGGGCCTGATGAACACCTACGACACGCACAAGAATGTGCTGGGCTGGTCCAGCCTGGACGGCAACAACACGGCCACCCACATCGCCGCCCACGTCAACACGGCCTACGACAACGCCTATTACGACAGCAGCTGCAAGTGCATGTACATCGGCGACGGCGGCAGCTCGTTCAACAACCTCGGTTCCATCGACGTGATCGGCCATGAAATGGGCCACGGCATCACGGACGCCACCTCGGGCCTGATCTACTCGCAGGAGTCGGGCGGCTTGAACGAATCGAGCTCGGACATCGCCGGCGAAATGGTGGAAGCGTATGCGCGCGCCGGCGGCACGGGTACCACGATTCCCAACACGGGCAACGATTGGATGACGGGCAAGGAGATCGCCAAGAATGGCCAGCCGCTGCGCTGGCTGTACAAGCCGAGCAAGGATGGCAGCAGCCCGAACGCGTGGAGCAGCACCATCAAGAACCTGGACGTCCACTACAGCAGCGGCCCGAACAACCGCATGTTCTACTTCCTGTCGCAAGGCTCGAATTCCACGTCCAGCAGCGACTACTACAGCTCCTACCTGAACAAGAGCCCGCTGGCCATGACCGGTATCGGCAGCGACAAGGCTTACCGCATCTGGTTCAAGGCCGCCACCACCAAGTTCACCTCGTCGACCAACTACGCCGACGCGCGCAACAAAGTGCTGCTGGCAGCCGAGGAACTGTATGGCGTGGGCAGCGCCGAGGCTATCGCCGTCAAGCGCGCGTATGCGGCCATCAACGTGGGCGCCGACGTCGATGAATCGACCACGGGCGGCGCGGTGACCATCACCAGCCAGCCGGCCAGCATCACCGTCGCACCGGGCGCCACCGCCTCGTTCGCCGTGGGCGCGGGCGGCGGCACGGCGCCGTACACCTACAAGTGGTACCGTAACGGCGCCGTGATCAGCGGCGCCACGTCGCCAGCCTACAGCTTCACCACTGTGGCGGCCGACAACGGCGCCGTCTTCAAGGCGACGGTGACGGATGCCTCATCGCCCGCCGTGACGGCCACGTCGAACAACGCCACGCTGACGGTGGGCACGAGCAGCGCCACCGAACGCGTGACGAACGGCGGCTTCGAGTCAGGCGCCACGGGTTGGAGCGGCACCACGGGTGCCATCGGCACGTTCACGGGGCAAACAGCGTACGAAGGCACGCAGTACGCCTGGCTGGGCGGCAATGGCGCCACGGCCAGCGAATCGCTGACGCAAAGCGTGGCCATTCCGGCCGCCGCCACCTCGGCCAGCTTGAGCTTCGCGCTGCATATCGACACGGCTGAAACGGGCAATACCGTGTACGACAAGCTGGTCGTCACCGTGAAGAACAGCGCCGGTACGGTGCTGGGCACCCTGGCCTCGTACTCGAACGTGAACAAGGCGGCCGGCTACCAGATCCGCACCTTCGACCTGATCGCCTACAAGGGTCAGACCGTGCAGATCTCGTTTGCCGCGACCGAGGACGCCTCGCTGCAAACCTCGTTCGTGATCGACAAGGTCAGCCTCGTCACCCAGTAAGCGGCTGAATATGCGGGCAAGCCATCGATTTAAGGGCTTGCCCGCACAACACGATTGATTTTCTGGCAATTCCAGTCTACCCTGAGGCAGTGATTGCATCTTGCCTGCTGCCGGTACCCGCGACGAATTGAACTTTTTTTTGGATTGTTCCTGACCGATGCCTACTTCGACCTTGTCCGCACGCGCATTCCCCTCTTCCTCTCACCCCATTTTCACGCCCCTGGCCCCCACCATGCTCGCCTGAGCCGACGATGCAGTTCCACCTCCAGGTGCAGGGCCCGGCGGGCAGCCAGGCGCTGGCCATCGACGCCGCCAGCGAGGCCGAGGCGATCCGCGCGGCCGTACGCGGCGGCTGGCGCGTGCTGGCCGTCGACGATGGCGCTGCGCAGGAGGTGGGCGCCGCGCTGCGTCCCGGCAAGCAAGGCCTGCCCCTGCTGCAATTCAGCCAGGAGCTGCTGGCCCTGCTCGAAGCGGGCCTGAACCTGGGCGAGGCCATGGCCACCCTGCACAACAAGGAAACGCGCCCCGGCGCCAAGGCCACCCTGGCCGCCATCGTGCTCACCCTGCAGCAGGGGCAGAGCTTTTCCGACACCCTGGCCGGTTTCCCAGACATCTTCCCCGACATTTACATCGCCACCGTGCATGCGGCCGAACGCTCGGGCAACCTGCCCGAGGCGCTGGCGCGCTTCGTCGGCTACCAGCTGCAATTCGACGCCATCCGCAAAAAACTCATTTCCGCCGCCATCTACCCGTGCATGCTGCTCGTCGTCGGCGGCCTGGTGACCCTGTTCCTGCTCGGCTACGTGGTGCCGAAGTTCAGCGTCGTCTACGAAAGCTCGGGCCGCGAGATTCCCTGGATGTCGCAAATGCTGCTCGGCTTTGGCCAGACCCTGGCCGCGCATCCGCTGCTGTGCGCCGGCGCGCTGGCCGCCGTGGTGGCCGCCGTGGTCTTTGGCATCGCCAATGCCGGCGCGCGCCAGGCCATGGTCTTGCGCCTGCTGCGCCTGCCCGTGCTGGCCGGGAAGGCGGCGGAGTTCCGCCTGGCCCGCTTCTACCGCGCACTGAGCCTGCTGCTGCACGCGGGCATCCCCCTGCACAAGGCACTGGCCATGGTGGCGCCCATGCTGCTGCCGGCGCAACAGGAACAGTTGGCGCAGGCGCGCCGCGCGGTGCAGGAAGGCATGCCGTTTTCCACCGCGCTGGAACACGCCAGCATGGCCACGCCGGTGGCGCAATCGCTGCTGAAAGTGGGAGAAAACACGGGCCGCCTGGGCGACATGCTGGAACGTTCGGCCAAGTTCCATGACGAGGAATTCGCCCGCTGGGTGGACTGGGCCTCGCGCCTGCTCGAGCCGCTCCTGATGACCATCATCGGCGTGGTGATCGGCGGGGTGGTGGTGCTGATGTACATGCCGATCTTTGAACTGGCCGGGAGCTTATCTTGAAGTTCATGTCATGAACGCGCGCGACGAAGAACGCACCGTCCTCGATGCGGCCATGCTGCGCCGGGCCCATGCCAGCGCGCTGGAACAGGGCCGCCCGCAGATGGCCGTGCTGCAGGAAACGGCGGCCCTGCCGCCCGAAGTCTTTTTGCGCCAGCTGGCCGCCCTGTTCCGCTACCCGGCATGGACGATGGCCGAGCTGCAGGCCGCCTTGCCCGCCTTTGCCCTGCTGCCCTACACCGATTGCGCCCAGCGCGACTGCGTGCTGCTGCAACCGGGCGCCCCCGGCGCGCCGCCCGTGCTCATCATCGGCAACCCGTTTGCCGAAGACCTGCTGCAATGGGCCGACTTTGCCCTGTCCACGCCCTTCACGGTGGCGCTGGCGCACCCGGACGACCTGGCCGTCTATTTGCTGCAGCAGGAAAGCGTGCAGCAGGCGATGCAGGAAATGCAACACGGTGATGATGTGCCGGGACTCGACCAGAGCATCGAAGACATCTCGCTCATTCGCATCAGCGAAGACAGCAGCCCGGTGGTGAAACTGGTGAACTCCACCATCTACGACGCCCTGAAATTCCAGGCCAGCGACATCCACCTCGAATGCGACGTGGCCAGCCTGGTCATCAAGTACCGCGTCGACGGCGTGCTGGTGCAGGCGGGCCAGGTGCAGGGATTGGCGATGGCCGAGCAAATCATCTCGCGCATCAAGGTCATGGCCGACCTGGACATCGCCGAGCGCCGCATCCCGCAGGATGGCCGCTTCAAGGTGCGAGTCAAAGGCGCGGAGATCGATTTTCGCGTCTCCATCATGCCCAATATCTTTGGCGAGGACGCCGTGCTGCGCCTGCTGGACCGGCGCGCGCTGACGGAGGCGGCGCAGGCGCTGCGGCTGGAAAGCCTGGGCTTGAACGAGGACGCCATCGAGCAGATACGCCGCCTGGCCGCCAAGCCGCACGGCATGCTGCTGGTGACAGGGCCCACCGGTTCCGGCAAGACCACCACCCTGTACGCGGCCATTACGGAAATCAATACGGGACGCGACAAGATCGTCACCATCGAAGACCCCGTCGAATACCGCTTGCCGCGCGTGCTGCAGATCCCCGTCAACGAAAAGAAGGGACTGACGTTCGCGCGCGGCCTGCGTTCCATCCTGCGCCACGATCCCGACAAGATCATGATCGGCGAAATCCGCGACGACGAAACGGCGCAGATCGCCGTGCAGGCCGCGCTCACGGGCCACCTGGTGTTTACCACCGTGCACGCGAACAACGTCTTTGACGTGGTCGGCCGCTTCCTGCACATGGGCGTCGATGCCTACAGCTTTGCAGCCGCCCTGAACGGCATCGTGGCGCAGCGCCTGCTGCGCCTCAATTGCGCCCATTGCGCCGTCGATGCCAGCGCCGAGGTGCTAGCCGATGCGCAGCAGCTGCGCGACAGCGGCCTGGCCCTGCACCAGGTACAGGACTGGCAATTCATGGCCGGCAAGGGCTGCGGCCACTGCCGCGGCACCGGCTACAAGGGCCGCAAGGCCGTCGCCGAAGTCTTGATGCTCAGCGACGCCATGCGCGAAATGATCTGCACGCGCGCGCCCCTGAGCCAGATGAAGGAAGAGGCGGCGCGCAACGGTTTTCGCTTGGCGCGCGAAGCGGGCCTGGACCTGGTGCGGCGCGGCGAAACCACTTTAGCGGAGCTCAATCGTGTCACTTATTGAACGTATTACCCGCGCCACCCTGTGCCTGCACCTGGCACCGCACGGGCTGCACGGCGTGATGCGCCGCGCCGGTCGTCCCGTGGCCGACAGCGCCTTCCATCTGCCGATCCCGAACCCCGACGCCAGCTGGGAAGTGGCGCTGGCCAGCTTGCGCGGCTGGCTGAAACAGGATGGCGACAGAAAAATGCCGCTGGCCGTCAGCCTGGCCAGCCGCTGGTGCGCCATGCTGATGGTGCCGTGGAGCGGCGCCCTGCTCGACCGGAGCAGCGCACAGCGCTTCCTGCATAGCCAGTTCGCTGCTGTGTATGGCGATGGTGCACGCGCCTGGCGCCTGGCTGCCGACGATGCACCTTATGGCAAGCCGCGCCTGGCCTGCGGCATCGATGCGGCCTTGCTGCAGGGCGTGCAGGAGGCGGCGGCCGCGCATGGCCGGCGCTGCCTGTCCATCGAACCCATCGTCGGGCCGGCCTGGCGCAGCATCGCCGGCGAGAAACCCGCCGCCTTCGCCCTGGTGGAAGCGGGACGGCTGCTGCTGGCAACGACGGGCGGCGGGCGCATCACGGCGCTGCACAGCCAGTCTTGCGGCGCCGCTTGGGGCGACGAACTGGATCGGGCGTGGCGGCGCTGGAACTTGCGCGCGCCGCAGCTGGACGCCATCGAACACGTGGCGCTGCTCGACCTGAGCGGCGTGCCGCAGGAGGATCTGCCTGGGCGCTTCCAGCCCCTCCCCGTGGCTGGCGCGGCCCACCTGATGCGGGAGACAGCATGGGCCTGAGCCGCCTGGAATTGCTGGCACCCGGAGCAAAGCAGACCTTCAAGGGCTGGCGTCTGGCCCTGTGCCTGGCGGGCGGCTTGATGCTGTTGCCAGCGGCCGTGTACTGGCTGGTGCAGGCGCAGGAAACGCGGCGCCTGGAGGCGCAACTGACGCAGTTGCAGCCCGCGCGCCCCGTGCGCGCGCCCCTCTCGGCAAGCCAGCAGCGTGAACGCGACCTCGAACTGAAACAGGTGGCCGCCGCCGTGCGCCAGCTTAACCTGCCCGTCACGCGCCTGGTCAGGACGGTGCAGCCGCCACGCGACGTGCGCATCGCCTTGCTGGGGCTGGACCTGAACGCGCAGCAGGGACAGGATGGTGCCAGCGTCCTGAAAATCGCCGCCGAGGCGGAAACGCCGCAGGACATGCTCAACTACCTGGCCTTCCTGAACCAGCAGCCCATGTTCAGCTCCGTGTATTTGCTCAAGCACGAGATGAATGCGAATACCCCCGAACACCCTTACCGTTTTCAGCTGGAGGCGCAATGGCGGCAATAAAACCCGTACTAAAAGCCAGCGCACCCATGGCCCGTCCACGCCTGCAGCTGCGCATGCCGCCGCGCCTGCAGTGGGAAGTGCAACGGCTGTGGCGTGGCCTGGGCTGGCCTTGCGCCATCGGGGCGGCATGCCTGGCACTGGCCGCTTTCGCCATGCAGCAGGGCGATGCGCTGGCCGAACGCCAGCGGCAACTGGAGGCGCAACTGGCCGCTGCGGCCAGACAGTCGGCGCTGCCGCCGGCGGCCGTCACGCTCGATGCCGCTGCGGACAGCCTGGCCGCCTTTCACGCCTACCTGCCCGCGCATGACAGCATTCCCGAACAGTTGAAGGCCTTGCTGGAAGTGGCGCAGAAGAGCGGCGTCACCCTGGCCAAGGCGGACTACAAGCCGCAGGAGGATGGCAACACGACCTTTTTGCGCTACCAGATCACCCTGCCCGTACGCGCCGAATACGCGCAGTTGCAAACCTTTATTGTCGGCGCCCTGCAGGAGCTGCCCACCCTGACCCTCGACTCCGTGCTCTTCAAGCGCGAGCAGATCGAGGCGGGCGAGATCGACGCGCGCATCCAGTTCATCTTGCTGGTGAAAAAGGCGGAGGTACGCCCATGAAAAAAGCCGTATTGGGAGGCGCCGCCGTGGCGACCTTGCTGGCCGCCCTCTTCGCCCCCGAGGATGAAGGTAGCATCGTGGGGCCGGCCACGGCCACCACGCGCCAGGTGGAGCGGGTAGCGGTCGCGCCTCTCGCTGCAGCCACTGTTGCTGCGCAAACCGATCGCGCGCTGGCCATCCATCCGCGCCGGGCGCTGGAGGACGAGGAAGCGGCCACCCTGTTCGCCAAGCAAAGCTGGCAGCCGGAGACGCCGAAAAAGATCATGCTCGACCAGCAGGCAGCCCAGGCGGCACTCCCCGCAGCCCGCGTGGATGCGAACGCGCCGCCACCGCTGCCCTTTCAATTCCTCGGCCGCTTTGTCGATGAAGGCAAGGCAGCCTACTTCCTGCAGGCGGGTGATCGCAACGTGGTGGCGCGCCCCGGCGACACGCTCGAAGAGCGTTACCGCTTCGACGGCGTGGTGCAAGGCGCCCTGCAATTTACCTATCTGCCGCTCAACCTGAAACAGACACTCGCCGTAGGGGACCTCAATTGAAACGACGCGCCGCACGTATGTCTCGTACTCTCCTCACCCTGCTCCCGATGTTGTCCCTGCTGGCCGCCTGCGCCGGCAACCAGGCCTATAACGATGGCCAGGCCATGCTGGGCGCGGGCCGCACGGAACAGGGCCTGGCCCTGCTGGAACAAGCGGCGCAAGCCGAGCCGACCAACGCCAAGTACCGCATCGCCGTCACGAATGGCAGGATGCGCGCGCTGAACAACCTGAATGGCCGCGCCGAAGCGTTGCGCCAGCAGGGCAAGCTGCCCGAAGCGCAAGCGCTGTACCAGCAGGCGCTGGCGCTGGACGCCAGCAACGACGTGGCGCAACGGGGCCTGGCCGGCGTGGCGCAGGATGAACGGCACCGCAAGCTGGTGCAGGAAGCGCAGGCCAGCTACCAGCGCGGCGGCGAAGCGAATATCGCGCAGGCGCAGGAAGCCTTGCGCCAGGTGCTGCAGGAGCGCCCCGCGCAGCGCGAAGCGCTGGCCCTGAAAAGCCGCATCGGCGAGGCGCAGTCGAAAAGCCTGCCGGCCGGCGGCAAGCTGGCCGCCGCCTACAGGAAACCAGTCACCCTCGAGTTTCGCGACGCGCCCCTGCGCTCCGTGTTCGATCTTCTCAGCAAGGTATCTGGACTGAACTTCGTCTTCGACAAGGAAGTCGACCCCGCCCTGCGCGCCACCATTTCGGTGCGCGACACCAGCATCGAGGAGGCGATTGCCATGCTGCTGGGGGCCAACCAGCTGGAGCAAAGCGTCACCAGCGACAAGTCGATCACGATCTACCCGAACACGCCGCAAAAAGTGAAGGATTACCAGCAGCTCGTGGTGCGCACCTTCTTTCTCGCCAATGCGGACGTCAAGACGGTGGCGTTTTCCATCAAGACCCTGCTCAAGGCCAAGGACGTCGTCACCGATGAACGCCTGGGCATCATCATGCTGCGCGATACGCCGGAAATGGTGCGCATGGCCGAGCGCATCATCAACGTGCAGGATCTGGCCGACCCGGAAGTGATGCTGGAAGTGGAAGTGCTGGAAGTCAAGCGCACGCGCCTGATGGAACTGGGCGTGCGCTGGCCCGACCAGGCCAACCTGACACTGGCCGGCATCGGCAGCGGCCTGGGCGGCCTGAAGGTGGCGGACCTGCACCGCATCAATGGCGACAATATCAACCTGGGCATCGGCGGCGTCACCCTGAACGCCAACAAGACGGACAGCGACAGCAATATCCTGGCCAACCCGCGCATCCGCGTGCGCAACAAGGAAAAGGCCAAGATCCTCATCGGCGATCGCGTACCCGTCATTACCGTCACGACGAATAACGGCGTCAGTTCCGACAGCGTCAATTACATCGACGTGGGCCTGAAGCTCGACGTCGAACCGAACGTCTACCTGGACGACGAGGTGGCCATCAAGATCAACCTGGAAGTGTCGAACGTCGTCAAGGAAGTGATCAGCAAGACGGGCACGCAAGCATACCAGATCGGCACGCGTAGCGCTTCCACCGTGCTGCGACTGAAGGATGGCGAGACGCAGGTGCTGGCAGGCTTGATCAGCGACGAAGACCGGGGCACGGCCAACAAGGTGCCCGGCGTGGGCGAACTGCCCGTGCTGAACCGCCTGTTCGGCAGCCAGAAGGACGACGCCATGCGCAGCGAGATCGTGCTGTCGATCACGCCGCGCCTGCTGCGCAGCATCCGCCGCCCGGACCTGATGACGGCCGAATTCAACTCCGGCACCGAGGCATCCGTGGGCGGCCGCGCCAGCGTCGGCGGCAGTCCTGAGGCTATCGCCACGCCCGAGCAAGCCGCCCCGCGCAGCGGCTCGCCCATGACGGGCGGCGACGAGGCGCCGGTGGCAGGCGAGAAGGCCACCGTCAAGGGTGGCCAGTGAAGCAGCAGGGCTTTACTTTCATCGAGCTGATGATCACTCTGGCCATCATGGCGACCCTGGCCACGGTGGCCGTGCCGATGGCGCAGGTAGCCTTGCAACGGGCGAAGGAACAGCAATTGCGCAGCGCCCTGATCGAAATCCGGGAAGCCATCGATGCCTACAAGCGCGCCTCGGACAATGGCCGCATCAAGCTGTCGCTGGGCGCATCCGGCTATCCGAAAAAACTCGATGAGCTGGTCGAGGGCGTGCCCGACCAGCGCAGTCCCTCGAAGCAGAACCTCTATTTTTTGCGCCGCCTGCCGCGCGACCCGTTCCAGCCCAGGGAAGAAGGCAGCGCGGCCGATAGCTGGAGCAAGCGCGCCTATGCCTCGCCGCCCGACAATCCCAGCGAAGGCGAAGACGTATTCGACGTCGCCTCGCGCTCGACCAAGGTGGGCCTGAACGGCGTGCCGCACAAGGAATGGTGAACTTGATGCCCTCTTCTATCTCACGCCGCGGCTTTACTTTGGTCGAACTGCTGGTGGTGCTGGCGATCATCTCGCTGCTGCTGACGATCGCCATTCCCCGCTATTTCGGCTCGGTGGAAAAATCCAAGGAAGTCGCGCTGAAGGAAAACCTGCAGGTACTCAGGAGCGGCCTGGATAAATACTATGCCGACAAGGGCGAGTATCCGGCCGCGCTGGCCGACCTGGTGACCCACCATTACTTCCGCAGCGTGCCGCTGGACCCTGTCACGGAGTCCGCCACCACCTGGCAGCTGATCCCTTCGCCCAATGGCGAGATCGGTGGCGTGGCCGACGTGCGCAGCGGCGCCAAGGGCAAGACGCGCGAGGGCATCCCCTTTGAGCAGCTCTAGTTTCCGGCGCCGCGCACGGGGCTTCGCGTATATCTGGACCCTGATGCTGGTGGCCTTCATGGGCGTGGGCCTGGTGCTGGCCAGCGAGTTGTTTGCCACAGCCGCACGGCGCGACAAGGAGCGAGAACTGCTGTTCATCGGCCATGAATTCCGCAATGCGCTGGGCCGTTACTACGACAGCACGCCGGGCGACGGACGGCCCCGCTATCCCTTGACCTTGCAGGAATTGCTGCGCGACCCGCGCTTTGCCAACGCCCGGCGGCACTTGCGCCGCCTGTATGCGGATCCCGTCACGGGCAAGGCAGAATGGGGCCTGCTGCGGCAAGAGGGACGCATCGTCGGCATCCATTCGCTGTCGCCGCAGATCCCCATCAAACAGGACAATTTTCTCGACGAAGACGTCAGCCTGCGCCGCAAGCAGCGCTACGCGGACTGGCAATTCACCTATCCGCACGACCTGGTATTGGCCCCGCCCGATGCCGCTGGCGGCGCGCCTGGACTCAAGCCGAAAGGCGCAAACTGATATCATGCCCGCATTCCATATTCAGCATCGAACAAAGGAGCAGGCATGAGCATAGGTGGCACTTCCATCGAACAGGCATTGGCATCGTTGTCGGACATGACGGGCGGCATGGTCGCCATCGGCAAGGACGAACATGCGCAACGCATCGCCAAGGCGCAAGCCTTCATGCGCGAGCAGGGCATCGCCGCGATCTACCTGAACGCGGGCGCCAACCTCACCTATTTCACGGGCACGAAATGGTATGCCAGCGAACGCATGGTGGGCGCCATCCTGCCGGCCAGCGGCGACATCGAATACATCGCTCCCGCCTTCGAGGAAAGCACCTTGACGGGCTTCATGCTCATCGAGGGCAAGGTCAATTGCTGGGAAGAGCATGAAAGCCCGTACCAGCTGTTCGTCGACGTACTGGCACGCATGGGCGTGGTACAGGACGCGCACCAGCCGCCGCGCGTGGGCATCTGCGAAAGCGCCGCCTTCTTCATCTACGACGGCATCCGGCCGCTGGCCCCCGGCTATGCGCTGGAAAATGCGCGCACCGTCACGGCGTATTGCCGCAGCCGCAAGTCACGGGCGGAAATCGCCCTGATGCAGCGCGTGATGGACATGACCCTGGCCGTGCACGTGGCCACGGCCAGCATGCTGTACGAAGGCATCACGACGGTGGAAGTGGAAGAATTTATCCAGCGCGCACACCGCAAGGTAGGGGCGCCGCGCTCGTATTTCTGCATCGTGCTGTTCGGCGAAGCGACGGCCTACCCGCATGGCGTGAACTATGTGCAGACCTTGAAAGCGGGCGACACGGTGCTGATCGACACGGGCTGCCAGGTGATGAACTACATCTCCGACATCACGCGCACCTATGTGTTTGGCACCATCAGCGCGCGCCAGCGCAGCGTGTGGAACAGCGAAAAGGCCGCGCAGGCCGCCGCATTCGCCGCCGCACAGCTGGGCGTGCCCTGCGGCGACGTGGACCGCGCCGCGCGCGTCTCACTGGAAGCCGACGGCTTTGGCCCCGGCTACAAGCTGCCTGGCCTGCCGCACCGCACGGGCCACGGCATCGGCCTCGATATCCACGAGTGGCCTTACCTGGTAGGCAATGACACGACGCCGCTCGACGTGGGCATGTGCTTCTCAAACGAGCCGATGATCTGCATTCCCGGCGAATTCGGTATCCGCCACGAAGACCATTTCTACATGACGGAAAACGGTCCGCGCTGGTTCACCGAGCCAGCGCACAGCATCGACGATCCGTTCGGGCTGCAGGCCTAAGCCGCCCTCGCCAATGCCAGCCGCCGTGCCGCCGGTGCGGTGGCAATCGCCGGCACGCCGCCCTGCGCCAGCTTGAACACGGCCAGCGCCATGCCAAGCTGAACGGCCTGTTCCTGCAGCGATTCCGCCGCCGCCGACGCCTCTTCCACCAGCGCGGAGTTTTGCTGCGTCATCTGGTCCATGCTGCCGATGGCCACGCCGATATCGCCGATGCCGGCGCTCTGCGCCTGGCTGGCGGCGCTGATTTCGGCCATGATATCGGCCACCTTTTTCACGGAATCGACGATCTGGCCCATGGTCAGCCCCGCCTCGTCGACCAGCTTCGAACCCACGTTGACCTTGGCCACCGAATCGCCGATCAATTGCTTGATTTCGCGCGCCGCTGCCGCGCTGCGCTGCGCCAGGTTGCGCACTTCGGATGCCACCACGGCAAAACCGCGTCCCTGTTCCCCCGCGCGCGCTGCTTCTACTGCCGCATTCAAGGCCAGGATGTTCGTCTGGAAGGCGATGCCGTCGATGACGCCGATGATGTCGACGATGCGTCTGGATGAATCGTTGATCTCGCCCATGGTGGTGACCACCTGGCTGACCACCTGCCCGCCCTTCACGGCAACCGAGGATGCCGACAGCACCAGTTCATGCGCCTGCCCTGCATTGGCGGCGTTGTCGCGCACGGTGGAGGTCAGGCTGTCCATGCTGCGCGCCGTCTGATCCAGGCTACCCGCCTGCGATTCCGTGCGCGCGGCCAGGTCCGCATTGCCCTGCGCGATTTCAGCGCTGGCCACCTGGATGGTTTCAGCCGACGCCTTGATGTCGGAGACCATGCCACCGAGCTTGGCGCGCATGTCCTTCAGCGCCGCCAGCAGGCTGGCCTGGTCGCCGGCCTCGGTGGATATCTCCATCGAGAGGTCGCCATCGGCCACGGCGCGCGCGATCTGGCGCGCATATTCGGGTTCGCCGCCCAGTTGCTGCCAGATGGCGCGCACGACGAAGTGCGACACGGCCACCAGGCAGACGATGACGGCCAGCGCCACGGCGATGCTGGTATTGAGCGCATTGCGCACATTGGCCGCGCTGCGTTCGATACCCTGCTTGAATTGCAATTGCGCCTGTTCGTTGGTCTTTTCCAGGTCCGTGTTGAGCACCGCCAGCGCGCCCTGCATGCGCGCCACGGTCGCTTGCGGGTCGCCCTCTTCCATTTCCAGCATGATGCGCGCCGCGCTCAGCGCCGGCGCATAGTAGGCATCGAATTCTTTGGCCAGACGCTGGCCCTGCTCGCGCTGGCCGGGGATCGCCGCAAAGGCATCCAGCTTGGCGCGCAGCTTGACTGCCTGGCCGCCGACTTGCCCGATACGCTCCTTGTCGCCTTCGCTGACGGCATCGCGCAGGGCGTCGCCGACGGCGGCCACGTCCAGGGTCAGCGACTTGGCCATGTCGAGCACGGGATAGTCGGCGCTTTCGGTAGCGTGGATGGAATTGAGCGTGGCCGTGGACAGATAGGCGCTGACGGCCAGCCCCAACCCGAAAATCACGGCCGAGACGACAGGCAGCGCCCATATCTTGCGTTTGATGCTCATTGCTGTCTCCTGATGTTGATGAATTATCGGGCCGCCGCATGGCGCGCGGCCCGAACCGGCTTTATGGCGCCGTCAGCACCACTTTGACGGTGCCGTCGACGGCACTCTTTTCGATATAGCCGATGGCTTTCGGATCGGCCGCGACAGCCTTCTTCACGTCGGCGCTATTGGCCACCTCCTTCGGCAAGGTCGCCTTGCCCGTGAAGACCAGCTTGGACCACAGGGCCTTGGCTTGCGAAGGCTCCTTGTCCGTCACCTTCTTGTAGAACTCGGCGCGCACGGGGGCGCTTTCCGGCTGGTCGATCGGCGTCATGGCCGTCGATTTACCGAGAAAAAATTGCGCTACCTGTTCGTTCGTCATGGTGCCGGCGGCGCTCTTCGGATTGACCACCACGACCACTTCGGCCATGGCGGGAACAGCGGTCGACAGCGCCAGCAAGGCAGCCACATTCACGATCAATGGTTTCATGCGGGGCTCCTTAGAAAACGAAATCGATGGCGGCGGCGGCCACCGTGACGGGACCATGGAAGCCAGGCTTGGCTTGCACGAACAGGCCCGGGCCATTCTTCGGCTTGATACGGTCGATCTGCACTTTCAGCGCGGCAGAACGGTGGAAGTCCCAGCGCACGCCGATGCTGTCCGTCGATTGCTCCAGCTGGTTGCGCATGGTGGCCAGGGTCTCGACACCAGCCGACAGGGCGCGCAGGGTCGGCGTGCAGGCGGCAGGATAGCCGGCAGGGCAGGCAGCCGGCACGGTGTTGTTCACGCGGCCATCGGCCTTCAGGCTGGCGTGGCTGTAATACGGCAGGAAGGCGCCGATGCGGTAGCCGCCCATCACGTACCACGAGGTACTGTCGCTGACATAGCTGTCCGTCTTGCGCTTCGCATATTCAGACTGCACCAGCACGTTGTTCCAGTCCAGGCCCAGGCCCACGGACGTGAATGACGCCTTCTTGTCCTTGACTTCCAGCGCATCAGCCAGCGCGCCCAGCTGGGCGATCTTGTAGCCGCTGCCGGCCGCGCGCAAGCTGCCCATCAAGGTATTCAGGCTGGGCGAATCGTTGATCGTCAGCTTGGTCTCGGCACGGCCGAAGCGCACGGTGACGGGGCCGTGTTCGGCCACCACATTGAGGGCGACGATGGACTTGCCTTCCACCTGCACGGTCGACGCGGGACCCGTGGCCAGGGTGGCCTTGGTGCGGCCCAGCGCCAGCTGCGTGGTGATGCTGGTGTCGCCAGCGCTGAACTGGTAGGTGCCGTCGATGCCGTCGATGCTGTTGAGGGGAACCTGCGAATACATTTCGCCGGGCGGACGCAGCATGGTGTTGGCATAGCCCACGTTGCGGTAATCGGAAATCATGAAGACGGGCAGGCCCATGCGGCCGACGCGCACGCTGAAGCTGTCCGACACCTTGGCCTTGGCAAAGGCCCAGGCCAGTTCGGCGCCGACATCATCCTCTCCATCCTTGCGCGCCAGGCCCTGCACGGTAGCCGACAGCCAGGGATTGACGGTGACATTGGCTTGCAGGCCCAGGTTGGAATCGACACCGGTGCGGGCAGTGCGGCCAGCGCCGGCAGCCTGGTTCGGGCGCGCAAACTGCGCATTGTCGGTATCTGCCATGGTCAGCGCGGCCGAGCCGTAACCGCTGATCTTGACCGCAGGGCCGGTGGCCTCTTCGGCATAAGCTTGGCTGATGGCCAGGGGCATGGCCAGCAGGAAAATCAGGACGTGTTTATTCATAGTAATTAAATACCCGTAGCGGTGAACATGGAGTGGACTCGAGGTCGTTGGCTCACCGGCCGTAAAAGGCCGGGTCCGTTTTTTTCGCGCCGCCAGCGCGTCGTGGAGCGTGCTTGGCGGCGTGACCAGTGAGTAAAACCATGCTACAGAGAAAAAGTTTTACGTTGGAAAGTTTTCTTGAGGCAATGAGCAAATTCGCCGCTTTTCACGAAAAAAGCACGCGTTCTAGAGGGATTTATCTAAATAGCACGCCGTGCAAAACCACACTTTCACGATATTTTTCATGCACTTATGGATAATTCAAGACGAACGAAACTTGGATAAAAAAAGCGCCACCCACGCAAAGATCGCGGGTGGCGCCGTTCACACCAGTCCTGCCGGAGACGCTTACTCGCGCTTCGACACCAGGGTCAGAATGTCGTAACTGGCCACCAGTTCCTCGTTCTGGTTCGTCACCTGCACGTCCCACGCGACCACGCCCTGGCCCACGCCAAAGACGTCCTTGCGGTTGCGGTCGACCTTGCGCTTGCACGTCAGACGGGCGCGGATGGTGTCGCCAATCGCCACCGGCGCGACGAAGCGCAGGTTGTCCAGGCCATAGTTGGCCAGCACGGGACCGACGCCAGGCGAGACGAACAGGCCGGCAGCAGCCGACAGCACGAAGTAGCCATGGGCGATGCGCTTGCCGAACTGCGATTCCTTGGCCGCGATTTCGTCGAAGTGCATGTAGAAGAAGTCGCCCGAGATGCCGCCAAAGGCGACAATGTCCGCTTCGCTGACGGTGCGGCGATGCGTAAGCAGCGAGTCGCCCGTCTTCAAGTCTTCGAAGTGCTTGCGGAACGGGTGGATCGGGCTTTCGTTGACGTCCGCGCCGCGCACGTATTCGCCGGTGATCGCCGCCAGCATGGTTGGCGAGCCTTGCACGGCCGCCCGTTGCAGGTAGTGGCGCACGGCGCGCACGCCACCCAATTCCTCGCCGCCGCCCGCGCGGCCAGGGCCGCCGTGCTTCAGTTGCGGCAAGGGCGAGCCATGACCGGTCGAATCGACGGAGGCCACGCGTTCAAGCACATGTACACGGCCATGCGTGGCCGCCACTTGCGGCACAACGCGCGCGGCGATCTTCGGATCGCGCGTCACCAGGGTGCTCACCAGGCTGCCCTTGCCGCGCGCGGCCAGAGCCAGCGCTTCATCGATATCGTTGTAGCCCATCATGGTGCTGACGGGGCCGAACGCTTCCACGTCATGCACGGCGTCGTTGCCGAAGGCGTCGCGGCACAGCAGCAAGGTCGGCGAGAAGAAGCTGCCATCAATGGCGCCATCTCCCAGGGGGCTAAAACCGTCGGCCGCGCCAAACACCACTTCATTTCCTTGCGAGAGCGTGGCGACCCGCTCCGCCACGTCGTTCTGCTGTTCTTTCGAGGCCAGCGCGCCCATGCGCACGCCTTCGATGGACGGGTCGCCCACCACCACCTTGGCCAGGCGTTCGCGCAGGCGCGTGCCGACGGCGTCCATCAGGTGCTCGGGCACGATGATGCGGCGAATCGCCGTGCACTTCTGGCCCGACTTGCCCGTCATCTCGCGCACGACTTCCTTGACGAACAGGTCGAACTCCACGTCGTCTGGCGTGACGTCGGGCGCCAGGATGGCGCAGTTGAGCGAATCGGCTTCACCGTTGAAGGGTACGGACTGGGCGATCAGGTTCGGATTCGTACGCAGCTTGGCTGCCGTGGCGGCCGATCCCGTAAAGGTGACGAAGTCCTGGCCATTCAGGCGGTCCAGCAAATCGCCCGTGGAGCCGATCACCAGCTGCAGGCTGCCGGCCGGCAGCAAGCCCGATTCATGCATCATGCGCACGACGGCCTGCGTCAGGTAGCTCGTCGCCGTGGCCGGCTTGGCGATGCAGGGCATGGCCGCCAGGAAGCTGGGCGCGAATTTTTCCAGCAAGCCCCAGATGGGGAAGTTGAAGGCGTTGATGTGCACGGCCAGGCCGCCGCGCGGCACCAGGATGTGCGTGCCGGCGAAGCCGCCCTTCTTGCCCAGCGCGATGGCCGGGCCTTCATGCAGCACGTTCGACGACGGCAGCTCGTTGCTGCCCATGCTGGCGTAGGCGAACAGGGTGCCCGTGCCGCCTTCGATGTCGACCCAGCTATCGGCGCGCGTGGCGCCCGACAGGTGCGAGATCGCATACAGCTCTTCCTTGCGCTCGACCAGGTACAGGGCCAGCGCCTTCAGGCGCGCGGCGCGCTGCTGGAAGTCCAGCGCCATCAGGCCCGGCACGCCCGTCTTGCGGGCATACGTAACGGCTTCGTCGAAATCGATCTTTTCCGCATGCGTGTGATAGATGACGCGGTTGTTCAAGGCGCTGTGCAGGGGCACGGCGGCGCTTTCGCCCAGCCAGCGACCGGCGATCAGGCTTTGCAGGGTGGATATGTGAGCCATGTGTACTACTCCTATGTTGGTTTACTGCGCTGCGGCGTTCTTGTGCAAATGCAGCGGCAAGGCGGATTCGAAATTCAGGCGCTGGCGGCCGGCCTCGACTTCCGTCAGGGCTTCCACTTCGCGCATCGTCTGCATGGAGCGCACGGCCAGTTCGTGGTACTGGCCCGTGCCCGAACTTTTCCATTTGATTTCATCGTCGGTGAGCGTCCGTATCACCTTGGCGGGGGTGCCCACCACCATGCTGCGCGGCGCGACGATCATGCCCGCCTTCACAAAACTCATGGCCGCGACGATGGACTCCTCGCCGACGATGGCGTTGTCCATCACCACCGCATTCATGCCGACGAGCGCATTGCGACCGATGCGGCAGCCATGCAGCACGGCGCCATGGCCAATATGGCCGTCGACTTCGACCACCGTGTCGCAGCCGGGAAAGCCGTGCATGACGCAGGTATCCTGCAGATTGGCGCCCTCTTCCAGGATCAATCGGCCGAAGTCGCCGCGGATCGAGGCCAGCGGGCCGATGTAGCAGCGCGGACCGACGATCACGTCGCCAATCAGCACGGCCGATGGATGCACATAGGCGCTGGGGTGGACGACGGGGGTGACACCGTTGATTTCGTAGACTTTGACCATACAGACTCCTTACATGCCCAGATAGGCGCTTTGTACCTGCTCGTTACGCAGCAATTCAGGACCGGGACCGGACAGCGTGATGGCGCCCGTCTCGATCACGTAGCCCACGTCCGCGATCGACAGGGCGGCGTGCGCGTTCTGCTCGACGAGGAAGATGGTGATGCCCTGGTCGCGCAGTTCGGCCACGATGCGGAAGATTTCCGCGATCAAGAGCGGTGCCAGGCCCATGCTCGGTTCGTCGAGCAGCAGCAATTGCGGGCGGCCCATCAGCGCGCGCGCCATGGCCAGCATCTGCTGCTGCCCGCCCGACAAGGTCCCGGCCAGCAGCAGCCGCTTTTCCTTCAAAATTGGGAACAGGCCGTACATGCGTTCCATGTCGCCCGCCACGTCCTGTGCCGGGCGCGTAAAGGCGCCCAGGCGCAGATTGTCTTCCACCGTCATGGGGCCGAACACTTGCCGCCCTTCCGGCACCTGGCAGATACCGGCACGCACGCGCCTGTCGGCGCTCATGCGGCTGACATCCTGGCCAGCGAAGGCGATGCTGCCGGCGCTGATCGGCTGCACGCCGGAAATCGCCCGCAACAGGGTGGTCTTGCCGGCGCCATTCGCGCCCACCAGCGCCACCAGCTGGCCCTGGCGTACCTGCAAGTCGATGCCATGCAGGGCCTGAATGCGGCCGTAATGGCTGGTCAAGCCGGCGATATCGAGCACCAGCGGAGTCTGAGGTTTTTCCTGATTTTTTTCGTACTTCATGCAGCCACTCCCAGATATGCCGCCACCACGTCGGGGTTCGCGCGCACTTCGGCGGCAGTTCCTTCGGCCAGCTTCTTGCCATAGTCGAGCACCAGGATATGGTCCGACAGATTCATCACCAGTTTCATGTCATGCTCGACCAGCACCACCGTCACGCCCGATTGCGCCACCTTGCGTATCAAGGCTTCGATCTCGCCCGTCTCCGTATGGTTCAGGCCAGCCGCCGGTTCATCGAGGAGCAGCACTTTCGGCTTGGCCGCCAGCGCGCGGGCGATTTCCAGGCGCTTCAAGGCGCCATACGACATCTGCCCCGCCTCGTCATCGATATGCCGGCCCACGCCGACAAACTCCATCAGGCCCGCCGCCTCGTCGCGGCAAGCGGCATCGGCACGGCGCATGGACGGCAGGCGCAGCATGGAGGCGAACAGGTTCTGGTTCAGGCGCAAATGCGCGCCCACCATCACGTTGGCTATGGCGGTCATGTTCATGCACACTTGCAGATTCTGGAAGGTGCGGCTCATGCCGCGCCGCGCCAGCGCATCGGGCGACATGGCGGCCACGTTCTCGCCATTGAGCAAAATCTCGCCCTTGCTCGGCGTATACACACCCGTGATCAGGTTGAACAGCGTCGTCTTGCCGGCGCCATTCGGTCCGATCACGGAATGGATATTGCCCTCCTTGACGGTAAAGCTCACGTCCTGCACCGCATGCACGCCGCCAAAGCTCTTGCTCAGATTGTTAATCGTCAGCATCTCACACCTCCTGCGCGGATTTGACGGGCGCCTTGGGCGTGGCGGCCCGCTTGCGCGAACGGCTGGCCAGGCTAGGTACCAGGCCTTTCGGCATGAAAATCATGGTCGCCATCAGGATCACGCCGAAGACCACCGTTTCCCAGCCTTCGAAACTGGATAGCAGTTGCGGCAG
Organism: Janthinobacterium salmonicoloratum; assembly: GCF_051380845.1. Classification (NCBI taxonomy): domain Bacteria; kingdom Pseudomonadati; phylum Pseudomonadota; class Betaproteobacteria; order Burkholderiales; family Oxalobacteraceae; genus Janthinobacterium; species Janthinobacterium salmonicoloratum. The sequence goes on from NZ_JBNYXV010000001.1 coordinate 2,442,136, forward strand.
GATCGTCAGCAGGGCCGCACCGATGATGGAGCCGAAGATCGACGCCATGCCGCCCACCACGACCATCGTCACCAGCTCGATCGAGTGGAAAAAGCCGGCCAGGTTGGGGGTAATAAAACCGATGTAGTGGGCGCTGATGCTGCCCGCGATACTGGCAATGACGGCCGACAGCACGAACACGCGCACCTTGAAGCGGGTCGTATCGACGCCGACCACGCGGGCCGCCACTTCCGAGCCGTGAATCGCCTGCAGCGCGCGCCCGACGGGCGAATCGATCAGGTTCAGGGCAAGCCACGTGACCAGCAACAGCAGCACGGCGCACACCAGGTACCACGATTTTTCACCGCTGATTTCGAGGCCGGCGACACTGAAGGCGGAGACGCCGATGCCGTCCGGGCCGCCCGTCCACTGCGTCTCGTTGTTGATGACGATGGAAATGATGATGCCCAGTCCCAGGGTCGCCATGGCCAGGGTATGGCCCTTGAGTTTCAATACAGGGCGGGCCAGCAGCAATGCCAGCAGTCCAGTAGCGACGGCGCCGGCGGCAAGCGCCGCCAGCGGCGGCCAGTTGTAGTGCGTGGTCAGCACGGCCGACGCATACGCGCCCAGGCCATAAAAGCCCGCATGGCCCAGGCTGATCTGGCCCGTATAGCCCATCAGGAGGTTCAGGCCGATGACGACGATGGCGTTCAGGGCAATGCGGATCGCCACGTCATAGTAGAACGCATTGCTGAGGAACAGCGGCAGGATGGCCAGCACCAGGGCCAGCACCAGCAAGCCACCGTGGCGCGAGCGGGTCAAGAAATTCTTCATACACGCTCCGAATTTTTAGCGCCAAACAAGCCTTGCGGCAGGAAGAACAAGATCAATAAAATCAGCACGAAGGGCACGGCGTCCTTGTAGGCCGAGGAGATGTAGCCGGCCGTCATGGCTTCGGCGATGCCCAGGATCAGGCCACCGGCAATCGCGCCCGCGCCACCGCCCAGGCCACCCAATACGGCAGCGACAAAGCCCTTCAGGCCCAGCATGATGCCTGCGTCATACGAGGTATACGTGATCGGCGCAACAAGGATGCCGCCCGCCGCGCCCAGCAAGGCCGACAGGCCGAACGAGCACAGCAGTACCTTGCGCGTGTTGATGCCCACCAGTTGCGCGGCCAGCTTGTTGTGCGAAGTGGCCAGCATGGCCTTGCCCATCAGGGTGCGACCGAAGAACCAGCCCAAGACCAGCACGATGACGACGGTCACGCCCAGCACCCACAGGCTTTGCGGCAGCAGGCTGGCGCCCAAAAATTCGATCGGCGCGTCGCCGGAAAAGGCCGGCAGCGAGTGCGTATCCTTGCCCAGCCAGATTTGCACGAGGCCGCGCAGCACCAGCGAGGCGCCGATGGTAATGATCAAGAGGGTGATGACCTGCGCGTTCTGCGCCGGCTCGATCACGGTTTTTTCCATCAGCAGGCCAACGATACCGGTGGCGATGACGGCCAGAATGATGGCCAGCGGCAGCGGCACGCCGGCGGCGGACATCACGGCAGCCAACATCCCGCCCAGCATGATGAATTCGCCCTGGGCGAAGTTGATCACGCCGCTGGTGTTGTAGATGATGGTAAAGCCCAGCGCCGCCAGCGCATAGGCGGAACCGACCGTCATCCCGGAATACAGAAATTGTAGAAATTGAGCGACTTCCATGGTGTCTCCATTATGTTCGGCTATGCGCGGACCACCTTCGAGGACGGTCCGCGCAGGTACTTCTGGCTTACATCATTTCGACAATTGCCATTCGCCGTTCTTCACTTCCACCATGCGGAAAGCCGACAGGTCCAGGCCCATGTGGTCTTTCGCCGACATGTTGAAGACGCCGGTCGTGCCCACAAAACCCTTGGTCTGTTCCAATGCAGTGCGCACTTTTTCGCGGTCCGTGCCGCCGGCGCGCTTGATAGCGTCCACCGACAGGTTCAGCGCGTCGAGCGCATAACCGCCGAAGGTCGACGGATCAATCTTGTAGCGCTCCTTATACGTCTTATCGTAGCCGACCACGATGGCTTTCTGCGCATCAGCGTCAGGCAGCATGGCGCCGATCAGCAGGGCCGGCGTTGGCAGGCGCACGCCTTCGGCGGCCTTGCCCGACAGCTTCAGGTACTCGTCCGATGCCACACCATGCGACTGGTACAGCGGCAACGCGGCCATGCCCAACTGGCCGTAGTTCTTGGTCACGACCGCCGGGCCCTGGCCCAGGCCGAAGACGAAGACGGCTTGCACGCCAGCGGTGTTCTTGATGCGCGTGAGTTGCGCCGTGATGTCCGTGTCTTTCGGGCCGTAGGTTTCATCGGCCACCAGCGTGATGCCATATTTCGAGGCGACGATCTGCGATTCCTTGCGGCCCGAAGCGCCGAAGCCGCTCGTTTCCGACAGCAGGCCCACCTTGCTGATGCCGCGCTTCTTCATGTCCTCGAACACCTTCTCGGCCGCCATGCGGTCCGTATGCGGCGTCTTGAACACCCATTTTTTCACGGGATCGATGATCACCACGGCGCCCGCCAGCGAGATGAACGGCATGCTGGCGCGCTCCACCAGCGGCGCCATCGCCATCGTCGCGCCGGTGGTGGTGCCGCCAATCAGCACGTCGACCTTGTCCGACTCGATCAGGCGCTTGGTAAAACCGTTGGCCTTGGCCGCATCGCTGCCATCGTCGTAATGCACGAGTTCCAGCTTGCGCCCCAGGACGCCGCCGGCCGCATTGATTTTCTCGATATACAGCTGCAGGGTTTTCAGTTCAGGGTCGCCCAGGAAGGCGGCAGGTCCCGTGACGGACAGCACAGATCCGATCTTGATGTTATCGGCCGCATACGCGCCTGCGGCGGACATGGCCAGCACGCCGGCGATCAGGGTTTTCTTGAAGATATTGGCAATCATTGTGGTCTCCACCAGGTTGGCACTACGGTCAATGTATGGTTGGCGCTTTTTTTACAAGCCTGCGCCTTTTTTTACTTTTTTATACGCGCTCAATTACTACAGCAATACCCTGCCCCACGCCGATGCACATGGTGCACAGCGCATAGCGCCCACCCGTGCGTTCCAGCTGGTTCAATGCGGCCATCACCAGGCGCGCGCCCGATGCGCCCAGCGGGTGGCCGATGGCAATCGCCCCGCCATTCGGATTCACGTGGGCAGCATCGTCCGCCAGGCCCAGGTCGCGCGTCACGGCCAGGGCCTGCGCGGCAAACGCTTCATTGAGTTCGATCACATCCATCTGCTCGATGGTCAATCCTGTCTGCGCCAGCACCTTGCGCGACGCGGGCGACGGGCCAAAGCCCATGATGCGCGGCGCCAGGCCGGCCGTGGCCATGCCCAGCACTTTTGCGCGCGGCGTCAATTTGTATTTATCGACAGCGGCGGCGGACGCCAGCAGGATGGCGCAGGCGCCATCGTTCAAGCCAGAGGCATTGCCGGCCGTGACGCTGCCGTCCGCTTTCACGACGCCCTTGAGTTTCGCCAGCATCTCGATCGAGGTATCCGGACGTGGATGTTCGTCCATCGTCACCATCTTCGGTTCGCCTTTTTTCTGCGGCACGGCGACAGGCACGATTTCACGATCGAAGACGCCGGCCGCATGGGCGGCGGCCCAGCGCTGCTGGCTGCGCAGAGCCAGACTATCCTGGTCGGCGCGGCTGATGCCAAATTCCACGGCTACGTTTTCCGCCGTTTCCGGCATGGTGTCGATGCCGTACTGCGTTTTCATCTTGCCGTTGACGAAGCGCCAGCCCAGGGTCGTATCTTCGATTTTCGCCGCGCGTGAAAAGGCGCTGTCGGCCTTGCCCATCACGAAAGGCGCGCGCGTCATGCTTTCCACGCCGCCGGCGATGATCAGTTCCGCCTCGCCCGCCTTGATGGAGCGGGCAGCCATACCCACGGCGTCCAGGCTGGAGCCGCACAGGCGGTTGATGGTATTGGCGGGCACGTCGGCCGGCAAGCCGGCCAGCAACGCGGCCATGCGGCCCACGTTGCGGTTGTCTTCGCCCGCCTGGTTGGCGCAGCCGTAGAACACGTCGTCGATGGCGGACCAGTCGACGGACGGGTTGCGGGCGATCAGCGCGGCAATCGGCAGCGCGCCCAGGTCGTCCGCGCGCACGCTGGACAGCGCGCCGCCATAGCGGCCAAAGGGAGTGCGCACAGCGTCACAGATAAAGGCTTCGTTCATGGTCTATCCTGCTTGATCGATGTAGAGAAAATTAGGAGAAAATCTTCGGACGCTGGTCGACCACGCGGCGGGCCTTGCCCGTCAGGGTGCGTTCGATGCCGGCAGCGGCCACCAGGCGCACGCGCGTGCTCACGCCCACGTGCGTCTTGATGCGGTGTTCCAGCTCGCGCGCCAGGGCGTCCGTTTCACTGGCCGAGATGGTGGTAGTGAGGTCGAGGCGCAGCTCGGCGATCACTTCGAGCTTGTCGAGGTGGCCGTCGCGCGTGACCACCAGCTGGTATTGCGGCGCCAGCTTCGGCATTTTGAGGATCAGCTCTTCGATCTGCGTGGGGAAGACGTTTACGCCGCGGATGATCAGCATGTCGTCCGAACGGCCCGTGATCTTGCCGATGCGGCGCATCGAGCGCGAGGTCGGCGGCAGCAAGCGGGTCAGGTCGCGCGTGCGGTAGCGGATGATGGGCAGCGCTTCTTTCGACAGCGAGGTAAACACCAGCTCGCCCTCTGCGCCGTCCGGCAGCACTTCGCCCGTTTCCGGATCGATGATTTCCGGGTAAAAATGGTCTTCCCAGATGACAGGACCGTCCTTGCTTTCGATGCATTCAGACGCCACGCCAGGGCCCATCACTTCGGACAGGCCATAGATATCGACGGCGTCGATGCCGGCGCGCGCCTCGATTTCCGAACGCATGGCGTCCGTCCACGGCTCGGCGCCGAAGATGCCCACCTTCAGCGACGATTCGGCCGGGTCGAGGCCCTGGCGCGTGAATTCCTCGATGATGTTGAGCATGTACGATGGCGTGACCATGATGATAGACGGCTTGAAATCCTGGATCAGTTGCACCTGCTTTTCCGTCTGCCCGCCGGACATCGGAATGACGGTGCAGCCCAGGCGCTCGGCGCCGTAATGCGCGCCCAGGCCGCCCGTGAACAGGCCGTAACCGTAGGAGATATGCACCATGTCGCCCGCACGGCCGCCGCCGGCGCGGATCGAACGCGCCACCACATTGGCCCAGGTATCGATATCGTTCTGCGTATAGCCGACCACCGTGGCCTTGCCCGTGGTGCCGCTCGACGCGTGGATGCGCACCACTTGCTCGCGCGGCACGGCAAACAGGCCAAACGGATAATTATCGCGCAAGACTTTTTTATCGGTGAACGGGAATTTCGACAAGTCGGACAGCGACTTCAGGTCGTCCGGATGCACGCCCGCTTCGTCAAAAGCGGCACGGTAATGGGGCACGTTGTCATACGCGTGCTTGAGCGTCCATTTCATGCGTTCGAGCTGCAGCGCCTGCAGTTCATCCTTGCTGGCGCGTTCGATCGGCTCCAGGTCATTCGGGGCGGGATAGCGTTGGACCATCATTGTCTCCTAATTGGTTCTTTAACTTTTCAAATCAGCTGCGGCAGTTCAAAGCTGCTCTTGTCACTTCACCCGCTAATAACTTCACCGGCCACGCGGATCGACTTGCCGCGGAAGAGCGCGATGGCGCGCCCTTCCTGGTTGCTGACCTTGACGTCGTAGACGCCGCTCTTGCCGGCCAGCGCCTGTTCGACGGCGTGCGCCGTCAGCACGTCGCCCTCGCGGCCCGGCGCCAGGTAATCGATGGTGCAGCCAGCGCCGACCGTGTTCATGTTGTAGCTGTTGCAGGCAAACGCGAAGGCACTGTCGGCCAGGGCGAAGATGAAACCGCCATGGCAGGTCTGGTGGCCATTGAGCATGTCGGCTCGCACCGTCATCGTCATGCGCGCATGACCGGGGCCCACTTCGGCCAGGGCGATGCCCATGGCGGCGGTGGCGTTGTCGCGCGACAGCATGGAGGCGGCGGCCGCTTCGGCCAGGGCCTGGGCGGCGTGGATATGCTCAACTTTATGCATGAAACTGTGCTCCATTGGCGAGTTTGCGGCGCAGCAGCGGCGAGACTCTGTAGCGGTCTTCGCCATAGCCTTGCGCCAGGTGGTGCAGCACGGTCACGATGTGTTGAACGCCTACCGCATCGGCCCAAGCCAGCGGTCCGCGCGGATAGTTGACGCCCTTCTGCATCGCGATATCGACGGCGGCCACCGTGCACACACCCTGGTTGACGGCGTCGGCCGCCTCGTTTGCCAGCATGGCGACCGTGCGCATGACGGCCAGGCCAGGCACGTCGTCCAGGCGCGTGACGATGAAACCGGCCGCCTGGAACAGGCCGACGACGGCTGCATAGGCAGCGTCGCTGCACTGGTCGGCACGGGCCACGGCGATGCGCTTGGCTCCGGCGTAATCGAGCGCCAGGTCGAACAGCACCGTGTCCGGATGCTGGTTGTCGTGCGCGCGCTGGGTAGCGCTACGGCCGTCGGTCAGATAAATCGCGGCGCCATGGCAATGCAGGGCGGGCGCCTCGTCGTGCGCCTGGCCTTCCTGCGTCACACGGCGGCTGACAGTGATGCCGGCCTGCTCCAGGCGTTGTACCAGGCTGCGAATGATGCCGCTGTGGCCACGGCCATCACCGCCGATGGCGGCCGACAGGGCGACGAATTCCGGTTTCGGCTGCGCACCTTCCGCCTGCGCCACGGGGGCAGCGGCGCCTTCGCCGTACAGATAAAAGCCACGACCCGATTTGCGGCCAAGGAAACCGGCGTTGACCATTTCCTGCTGCAGCACGGACGGCGTGAAGCGCGGGTCGTTGAAATAGGCGCCAAACACGGATTGCGTGACGGAGAAATTTACATCGTGGCCAATCAGGTCCATCAGCTCGAAGGGCCCCATGCGGAAACCGCCCGCTTCGCGCAGCACGGCGTCGATGGTGGCGGCATCGCCCGCCTGTTCGTTCAACAGGCGCCAGCCTTCCGCGTAAAACGGACGCGCGACACGGTTGACGATGAAGCCGGGCGTCGATTTTGCATGCACGGGGTTCTTGCCCCAGGCAATCGACGTGTCATACACTGTGGCGGCCACTTGCTCGCTGGTGGCCAGGCCACTGATCACTTCGACCAACGCCATCAGGGGCACGGGATTAAAGAAATGCATGCCGACCAGGCGTTCCGGACGGCGCAGCTTGGCGGCGATGGCCGTGACGGAAATCGACGAGGTGTTCGTCGCCAGGATGCAGTCGTCACTGACCAGCGCTTCGAGCTCGGCGAACAGGCCGCGCTTGACGTCGAGGTTTTCCACGATGGCTTCCACCACCAGGGATGCGTCACTCACATCGGCCAGGCTGCCAGCCGCCTGCAGGCGCGCCGTGGCGGCCGCCGCATCATCGACCGTCATGCGGCCTTTCTCGGCCAGCTTCGCATACATCTTGCCGATGTCGGCCAGCGCCTTGCTGACTGCTTCCGCGCGCGTGTCGTACAGTTTTACGCGGTAACCGGCGGCGGCGGCCACCTGCGCGATGCCGGCGCCCATGGCGCCGCTGCCGATGACGGCGACAATACTGTTGTTATCCAAAGCTGCCATATCAATGTCCCTTGAATTGCGGTACACGCTTTTCCATGAAGGCGGCCACGCCTTCGCGGTAATCGTCGCTGTTACCGAGATCGCTCATCATGCGCGCTTCCAACGCCAGCTGCTGCGGCAAGGTATTCGCGCCGCTGGCGGCCAGCGCCTGCTTGGTATAGGCCAGGCCCTTGGTCGGCGCCGTGGAAAAGTGCACGGCCAGCTTGCGCGTTTCTTCCGCCAGCTGCGCGTCGTCCACGCATTTCCAGATCAAGCCCCAGTCTTCCGCTTTTTCCGCCGTCAGTTTTTCGCCGAGCATGGCCAGGCCCATGGCGCGCGCCGAACCGATCAGGCGTGGCAGGAAGAAGGTGCCGCCCGTGTCCGGGATCAGGCCCAGTTTGCAGAACACTTCCACGAAACTGGCCGACTTGCCGGCGATGACGATGTCGCACGCCAGCGCCAGGTTGGCGCCCGCGCCGGCGGCCACGCCGTTGACGGCGCAAATCACGGGCATCGGCAAGGCCTTCAAGGCCAGCACCAGCGGCGCATAGTTCTTTTCCACCGACTCGCCCAGGTCCACGCCCTTCGAGCCGGGTTCCACGGCGCGGTCGGACAGATCCTGGCCCGCGCAAAAGCCGCGGCCCGCGCCAGTCAGCACGAAGACGCGCACGGCACTGTCGGCATTGACTTTCGCTATCGCGTCACGCACTTCCTCGTGCATGGCTTGCGTAAAACTGTTGAGCTTGTCGGGGCGGTTCAGGGTCAGGGTGGCGATGCCCTGCTCGATGGTGAAGAGGATGTTTTGGTAGCTCATGGCGTCTCGCTTTTTAATGGGTACGGCAGGGCACCAGCCCTGCGCCGGCTTTATTCAGCCTGGTCGAAGTCGACCACGACCTTGTCGGTGAGCGGGAAACTCTGGCAGCTGAGGACGAAGCCGCGCGCCACTTCATAGTCTTCCAGCGCGTAGTTGACATCCATCTCGACCTTGCCGTCGAGTATCTTGCAGCGGCAGGTCGAGCATACGCCACCCTTGCACGAGTAGCGCATGTCGATGCCCTGACGCAGACCCGCATCGAGGATGGATTCCTTGTCCTTGTCCATCGTGAAGGTGGTGTGGTTGCCATCCATGATGACGGTCACTTCCGTTTCCTTCACGGCGCCCGCATCGAGCTGCGCGCGCGGCTTGTGGGCGTTTTTCGGGATGCTGGCGGCGAACAGTTCGATCTTGATATTTTGCTTCGGCATGCCGGCCGCCTGCAAGGCGGCGGAGACGCCCAGCATCATGTCTTCCGGGCCGCAGATGAAGGCGTTGTCGTAGTCTTCGACACGGATCCAGTGCTGCAGGAATTGCTCGCATTTTTCCTGCGTGATGCGGCCGTTGAACAATTCGATATCCTGCTGCTCGCGGCTCATCACGTAGACCAGGTTCAGGCGCTCCAGGTATACGTCCTTCAAGTCCGTCAATTCTTCCTTGAAGATGACGGACGACGAGGCGCGGTTGCCGTAGAACAGGGTGAAACGGCTCAGGGGTTCCGTCAGCAGGGTCGTCTTGATGATGGAGAGGATGGGCGTGATGCCACTGCCGGCCGCAAACGCCAGGTAGTGCTTGCGGTTGACGCAGTCGAGCGGCACGTTGAAGTGGCCCATGGGCGGCATCACCTCGATGGTGGCGCCGGCTTTCAGAGTGTCATTCGCCCAGGTGGAAAAGGCACCGCCCGGCGTGCGCTTGATGGCCACGCGCAGGGTGCCGTCCTGCACCGCCGAACAGATGGAATACGAGCGGCGCACGTCTTCTGCATTGATATTGGCGCGCAGGGTCAGGTGCTGGCCCTGCTGGAAGCGGAACTGCTGCTGCAGTTCCGCTGGCACGTCGAACGTGACGGCGATGGTGTCGCGCGTTTCGTTGCGAACGTTCGATACGCACAGCGGATAAAATTTACTCATGCTTCATCTCCAGTTTCTTCGGAACGTGTGCCTGATTTTTTTAGTGGCACTTGAAGTAGTCAAACGGTTCGCGGCAAGCCAGGCATTTGTACAGGGCCTTGCACGGCGTGGAGCCGAACTGGCTGGTCAGCTGCGTATGCGTGGAACCGCAGTTCGGGCAGATCACGTCCAGCTTTGGCATCGCCTGGCGTTTGACCCCACCCGCTGTTCCGCTACGAAGGCCGCTGATGTCGATCACCTGCTGCTGCGGCGGGGCGATGCCATAGCCTTTCAGCTTGGCCTTGCCCGATTCGCTCATCCAGTCCGTGGTCCAGGCGGGCGCCAGCTGGTTCACAAGGGTCACCTTGGCCACGCCATGGCTGCGCAAGGCCTCCGTGACGGCGTCGGCGATCACCTGCATGGCCGGGCAGCCCGAATACGTGGGCGTGATCGTCACGATGCACTCGTCGCTGCCAACGACATCGACGGCGCGCACGATGCCCAGGTCCACCACCGAAATGACGGGGATTTCCGGGTCCGGCACGTCGCCCAGCCAGGTCCAGACTTGGGCGGCGTCCAGCGCTGCCGCGGCCGTGTTCATTACCACTCCGCCCCGGGATAGGCGCGCTGCAGGAACTGCATTTCGGCCAGAATAAAACCCAGGTGTTCCGTGTGCGTGCCCTGCTTGCCACCCTTTTGCATCCAGGCGTCGGGCGCCGGCATGACAAGCGTCGCTTCGGCGAAGATCTCGGCCACGTGTTCGAGGAAAGCCCGGCGCAAAACGTCCGATGGCGGCGCGATGCCGGCGGCGACCATGGCCTGGTCGACGGCGTCGTACTTGAACATCTCGCCCGTGAACATCCACAGCTTGTCGGCGGCGGCCTGCGTTTTCGCGTGGCTGTCCGCCGTGCCGTCGCCGAGACGCACGATCAGGTCGCCGCTGCGGCGCAGGTGATACGTGACTTCCTTGACCGACTTTTGCGCCACTTCGACGATGCGCGCGTCAGCCGATTTGCTCAGTTCCAGCAGCTGGAAGTAGTGCCAGCTGTCGAAGAAGAACTGGCGCATCATGGTGTCGGCGTAATTGCCGTTCGGCTGTTCGACCAGCAGGCAGTTCTTGAAGTCGTGGGCGTCGCGCAGAAAGGCGATGTCGTCCTCGTCGCGGCCCGCGTTTTCCAGTTCGGCCGCATAGCTAAACCACAAGCGCGTCTGGCCCAGCAAGTCCAGCGCCACATTGGTCAGCGCCATGTCTTCTTCCAGCGCCGGGCCCTTGCCGCACAGCTGCGACAGCTGCTGGCTGAGGATCAGAGCGTTGTCGCCCAGGCGCAGGAGGTAATTGACTTTGTCATCCATTACAGGCGCTCCCATCACAGGTTCTTGACTTCTTCCGGCATCGGGAAGAAAGTGGGATGGCGGTACACCTTGCTGTTCGACGGTTCGAACAGGGCGCCCTTGTCGCCCGGGCTGCTGGCGACGATATCGGCCGCGCGCACCACCCAGATGCTCACGCCTTCATTGCGGCGCGTGTAGACGTCGCGCGCATGATTGACCGCCATGGTGGCGTCGGAAGCGTGCAGGCTGCCCACATGCTTGTGCGCCAGACCGTGCTGGCTGCGGATGAAAACTTCCCACAATGGCCATTCTTTGCTCATGTTGCTATCCCCTATCTGTCTTATTGATATTCAGGCTGCCGCTTTGCTAGCGGCTTGCTTGTCTGCGTAGGCGACCAAGGCATCGCGGAACCATACACCGTCTTCATACGCTTTCACGCGTGTTTGCAAACGTTCGCGGTTGCACGGGCCATTGCCCTTCAAGACATTGTTGAACTCGGACCAGTCGATTTCGCCGAATTCATAATGGCCCGTTTCTGCATTGAACTTCAGGTCGGGATCGGGCACGGTCAGGCCCAGGTATTCGATTTGCGGCACGGTCTGGTCGACCATGCGCTGGCGCAATTCATCGTTCGAGAACAGCTTGATGCGCCATTGCGCCGATTGGGCGCTGTTGACGGAAGCGGCGTCGGACGGACCGAACATCATCAGGGACGGCCACCACCAGCGGTTCAGCGCATCCTGCGCCATGGCTTTCTGCTCTGGCGTGCCCTTGCACAGCGACATCATGATGTCGTAGCCCTGGCGCGCATGGAACGATTCTTCCTTGCAGACGCGGATCATGGCGCGCGCATACGGGCCATACGAGCAGCGGCACAGGGGAATCTGGTTGATGATGGCGGAGCCGTCGACCAGCCAGCCGATGGCGCCCATGTCGGCCCACGACAAGGTGGGATAGTTAAAGATGCTGGAATATTTGGCTTTGCCCGAGTGCAAGGCAGCCAGCAAGTCGTCGCGCGACACGCCCAAGGTTTCCGCAGCGCTATACAGGTACAGGCCGTGACCCGCTTCGTCCTGGATCTTCGCCAGCAGGATGGACTTGCGTTTCAGGGTCGGCGCGCGCGTGACCCAATTGCCCTCCGGCAATTGGCCGACGATTTCCGAGTGCGCGTGCTGCGAAATCTGGCGGATCAGGGTCTTGCGGTAGGCGTCCGGCATCCAGTCCTTGGCCTCGATCTTGATACCTTCGTCGATGCGCGCCTGGAAAGCGCGCTCTTCCTGGCCCATGTCGTCGATGGAGCGGACGTTCTTGAGGCCGGTTTCAACCATTTGTGCGTACATGATCTGTCTCCCATGTCTTTGATTTTGCGCAGCAACGCGGTGCGATGAACAGATAATACGATACAAAAAACGATTTGCATACACTTGATATGAATCATTTTAAAAATTCGTATCTTGTGCAGCTTTTTTGTGCGTATGATATTGCTTATGAGAACACTACGGAGGGCCACCAGCGCTTCCGGAAAATTATTGCCGCGCTACCCGCGCAGCCAAGTAAACTGCTGCTTTTATTGAACCGACCGCAACACGGCCAGACCGGAACCACATGAAGAACACCCGCTGCACGGCATGGATAGCCGATTTCCTGGAAAGTGACCCACCACGCTCGAAGTCTCTGGTGATGACCATCTTTGGCGACGCCATCGTGCCGCGCGGTGGCGCCATCTGGCTGGGCAGCCTGATCGAACTGCTGGCGCCCTTCGGCGTCAATGACCGTTTATTGCGCACCAGCGTGTTCCGCCTGGCGCAGGAAGGCTGGCTCAGCTCGCAGCGCGACGGCCGCCGCAGCGCCTATACGATACGCCCGGAGGCGCTGGCCCGCTTCGAACGCGCCTATCGCCGCATCTATGCGCCGCTGGTCGTGCACTGGGATGGCAGCTGGACCCTGGTGATCGGGCCGGCCGGCAGCATCGGCGCCGCTGAGCGGGGGGCGCTGCGCAAGGAATTATTGTGGGCGGGCTACGGCCTGATCTCTCCCGGCATCTTTGGCCACCCGGCCAGCAATACGGAGGCGCTGGAAGATATTCTCGTGCGCAACGAGGTGCAGGGCAAGCTGTATGTCTGCCACACCACGGAATTGCCGGGCGTAAGCACGCGTCCCCTGCGTGACATGGTGGGCGACTGCTGGGACTTGTCGGAAGTGATGGCGGGCTACGAAAAATTCATCGCCAGCTTCCAGCCGCTGCTGACTCTGCTGCAAGAAGCGCCCGTGTTCGATGCCGAGCAAGCGTTCGTCATCCGCTCGCTGCTGACGCACGCCTACCGCCGCGTGCAGTTGCACGACCCGCAACTGCCCGTCGAGCTGTTGCCCGAACCGTGGCCCGGCACGCAAGCCTATGCGCTGGCGCGCGACCTGTACCGCCTCACGTATGCGGCCGCCGAGGAACATATCCTGGCCACCTTGCGGCGCGAGGATGCGCAGGCCCCGGATGTCGAGCCGTGGTTCTACGAGCGTTTTGGCGGGCTGAACACCTGAGAAAATGTCCAGGAATAAGTCACTGCTTGCGCTCACTGCCTGTTCACGGCTACGACTTGCTTCGCCCCAGCCAACAAATCCTGCCCCAGCTTTTCCAGCGCAATGGCCTGCACCAGCATGGTGTCGAGGATGGCGACGCTGAAGGTGAATTCGGCCGGCGTCGTATAGCCGGGGAAACGTATGATGCGCAGCAATTCCTGCAAGGTCGTGCCCTTGCCCAAGGAGCTTCCACGTTAGCAAAGCACCTCCGTTATCGTTTGCGCCAGCACAAAGGCCATCGCAAAACAGGTATCATCGCGCCATTGCACACGATGCAAAACCCATACGTTTTTATCAGGAACACTCATGACCATTAAAATCAGCCAGCAATTCGACGCCGGCGCGATCGAGGTGCTGCGCGCCGACGATGCCCAATCCATCGAGCTGAACATCCGCAAGGATTCCCACGCCGACATCACGCAGTGGTTTTACTTCCGCCTGCAAGGCGCGCAAGGCGAGGCGTGCACGATCCGCTTCATGAATGCAGGCAAGTCGGCCTACCCGGACGGCTGGAAAGATTACCAGGCCGTGGCCAGCTACGACCGCGAAACCTGGTTCCGCGTGCCCACCAGCTTTGACGGCGCCGTGATGACCATCGAACATACGCCGGAAGAAGAAAGCGTGTACTACGCCTACTTCGAACCGTATCCATGGGACCGCCACCTGGCCCTGATCGACAGCGCGCAAGCGTCGCCGCTGGTGCGCCTGATCGACCTGGGCAGCACCGTGGAAGGCCGCGACATGAATCTGCTGGTGGTCGGCGACGCCGATGCCGATGCCGAGAAAAAAGTCTGGGTCATCGCACGCCAGCATCCGGGTGAAACGATGGCTGAATGGTTTGTCGAAGGCATGCTCGAAGCCTTGCTGGACCAGGCCAATCCGTTTGCCCGCCAGTGCCTGCAGGACGCCGTCTTCTACGTGGTGCCGAACATGAACCCGGACGGTTCCGTACATGGCAACCTGCGCACCAACGCGGCCGGCGCCAACCTGAACCGCGAATGGATGACGCCGACCATGGAGCGCAGCCCGGAAGTGTTCCTGGTGAAACAGAAAATGCATGAAATCGGCTGCGACCTGTTCCTCGACGTGCATGGCGACGAAGGCTTGCCATACGTCTTCGTGGCCGGCAGCGATGCGCTGGAAAATTTCACGCCCGCACAGAAGGCCGAGCAAGACCGCTTCATCGCCGACTTCAAGGTGGCCAGCCCCGACTTCCAGGATGAGCACGGCTATGAAGACGGCCCGTTCACGCCGGAAGTCCTGACCATGGGTTCGCCCCACATCACGCACGCCTTCGGCTGCCTGTCGCTGACCCTGGAACTGCCGTTCAAGGACAACGCCAACGATCCCGACCCGCAAACGGGCTGGAGCGGTGCCCGCAGCGCCGCCCTGGGCGCGGCCGTGCTGCAACCGATACTGTCCACACTGCGCGCCTGATTGACGCATGACACCGGCCCGTCAAGCACGACGGGCCAGGCCGGCGGCACCTCTGCCGCCGGTTGTTCCCCCGCCTTCTTCTTGTGCAACGCAGCATCGCTCATCGTTGCCACGCCTGCCATAGCTGCCTATGCTGGGCGCAGCATTGTTTGTCCCTCCCCTTGCCGATAACTACACCGCATATGACCATCAAAGACCAGCCACGCGCTGAAACGCGATTTTCACCGGCCTGATTTGCACACGCATGCATATTCTTGCTTGTTGGCTTGCACGGCATGCCAGGTACGGCTGCCGAACTCAGCCCTGCCAGCACAGCTGGGGCGGCGCACCTTCCACGATGCCAGCCTGTCCGCTTCGGGCACGCAGTCGTGCGCCAGTTGCCATGACCCGGCTCGCGCTCATGCGCTCGGCAACAAGCTGGCCATACAACTGGGCGGCGCCGATGGCCAGGCGCACGGCTACCGCGCCACGCCATCGCTGCGCTACCTGGAACACAATCCGCCCTTCCGCTTTGATGAGGAAGGCGCGCCCAACGGCGGCATCAACCGCGACGGCCGCGCCGCCAGCCTGGCAGAACAGGCGGAGCGACCGTTGCTGGCAGCGCATGAAATAGCCAATGCGACAAGCGAGGAAAAGTGCAGAAATTCAATGACGTGCCCGCCAGGTACCACGCCAACGTGAACGTCAAGGAAGCACCGTTCGACCGCAAGCGCGGCATGGCGCCGGCGCCGGCGGCGGGCGAGATCGAGGATATGGTGAAGTTTTTGCCCCCTGACGGATGGCTATCAAATCCAGCAGTAAAGCGTGGGGCGTTCCAGCGCCGGAACGCCCCCACCCTTGGCAACTACCCGCGCGCCACCTTGCGCAGGGCATCGACCAAGCGGTCCAGATGCGACGCGGGCGTAAAGATGCCCGGCGTGACGCGCACGCACGCGCCGCTGGCGAGACCGTCACGCGGCACGGCAAAGATGCCGTATTCCTGCACCAGCTTTTTCGACAGGGCATAACTGTCGGCCACGCTGGTCTTGCCCTTTAAGCGGAACGAGGCGATGGCGCTCGTCAGGCGCGGATCGGATGACGCCAGCACTTCGATGCCATCGATGCCGCGTGCCGCTTCCACCCAGCGGTTGCGCAGCAGCCGAAGCCGCGCTTGCTTGTTGGCCACGCCGATTTGCGCGTGCAAGTCCAGCGCCGCCGGCAAGCTCAAGTAGGCGGCGAAATTGACCGTGCCCGTATGCACGCGGGTGCGGATGTCGTCGCCCGCCTTTTCTCCAAGATAAGGGTCGATATCGGCCACCCTGCCCCGCTTGATGTAGGCAGCGCCCACACCCACGGGCGCGCCTATCCATTTGTGCAGGTTGATGCCGGCAAAGTCCGCCTGCAAGTCGGGTATCGTCATGTCCAGCTGGCCAAAGCCGTGCGCCGTATCGACGATGACATCGATGCCCCGCGCGCGCGCCAGGCGGCTGATCTCGGCCACTGGCAAGACCATGCCGTTGCGGTGATTGACATGCGTGAGCAGCATCAATTTCAGCTTCGGATAACGCTCCATGGCGGCAACATAGGCAGCAAGCACATTGTCATGCGTAAACGGTTCCGGGATGTCAATCGATACCACCTGGGCGCCGCGCCGCTGCTGCAACCAACGCGTGACGGTGATCATATTGTCGTAATCGATATCCGCGTACAGCACCGCATCGCCCGGCTGAAGGCGGTTGTAGCCGGCGATCAAGACTTGCAGCGCTTCCGTGGCGCCCCGCGTCAGCACGATTTCATCGGTAGCCACGCCCAGCGCCCTGGCCGCCGCCGCGCGCGCCGCCTCGAAATCGGCAGGAAAGCGCATGCGCGCATACCAGGCGTTGTCGCGGTTGACCATGCTCAATTGCTGCTCGTAATGACGCAGCACGGGCCTGGCCATCGAACCCCAGAAGGCGTTGTCCAGTTGCACGATGGCATCGGTAGTGTCGTATTGCGCGGCCACGGCCTGCCAGTAAGCCTGGTTGCTGGCAAGCATCTCCGGCGTGGTGCCGGTGGGCACCAGTGGCAACGGTGGCAAGGGGGGAGCCAAGGCGGCGGCGGACGCCGCCGCCGATACTGCGCCCGCCGTCAAGGGCAGCGCAGCCGCCAGCGAACCCGCGCGCAACAAGGCGCGGCGTTGTGGATTCATCATCATCTCCCCTTAAAATTTCACTTTGTACTCGACGTACAGGTTGCGCCCGTCCGTGTCGTACGGCGCATTGCGCGAATAGATCAGACCGCGGCTGGCCTGGAAGCTTGCTTCATCAGGATACTTGTCCAGCACGTTGTCGATGCCCACGCGCACGGACTGCTTGTCACTGATCTTGTAGCTGGCGGCCAGGTCAAGAAATTGCATGGCGCCAAAGCGCTGGAAGATATCGCCCGTCGCATTGCCGGAATTGTCCGTCCAAGCGCCGTAATAGCGGACGCGGGCCAGGGTATTCCAGTTGCCCAGGTCATAGTTGCCGCTGATGGTGGCTTTCTGGCGCGGCAGGCGCTCTTCGAACACCTGGCGCTGGGCCGGATTGGTCACCAGGCTGGACTTGCCGCCATCGACCTTGGTGGTGTTGTAGTTGTAGGCCAGGGTCAGGTTCAGCTTGCCGTCACCAATACGGCTCAGGTGGCTGCCGACGATATCGATGCCGCGCGTGGTGGTGTCGAAGTCGTTCGTGAAATAGCTGACGGAGGTGTAGCGCAACGGGTTGGCCACGCCAGCGGGCACGGCAAACGCGGCGGACGTGCTGAAGCGGTCGCTGACCTTGATGTCATACACGTCGATGGAACCGGAAAAACCACCGGGCGTCTTCCACGTAAAGCCCAGCGACAGGTTTTTCGATTTTTCCGGCTTCAGCGCCTGCGCACCGAGCAGGATGGCCAGCGGGTCGTTGTTGGCCAGGCGGCCGCTGGTAAACAACAGCAGGGTCTTGGTGTCGAGGCCTTGATTCGTGCTGTTGGTGTTCGACTGGCCGGGCGTTGGCGCACGGAAACCCGTCGAGTAGGAGCCGCGCAGGGCCATGTCGGCGCTTAAGGCGTAACGGGCCGACAACTTGCCGTTGACGGTGCTGCCAAATTCCGAGAAATGCTCGTAGCGGGCGGCGCCGCCCAGGCTCAGGGCCTTGCTGACGGGCACTTCCACGTCCAGGTAGGCGGCATAACTATCCTGGCCCCAACTGCCCGCCTGGCGGTCGCTGAAGCCCGGTGCGCCGTTCGCGTTCGCATCGAGGCCGATGGCCGCGCCCGGCCCCACCGTCCACGAGGCCGCATCGCCCGCCTTCACGCCATAGGATTCATTGCGCGCTTCCGCGCCAAACGCGATGTTCACCGGTTGCGGCAAGGATGCCACGGGCAATTCATAATTAAAATTGGCGTTGAGAATCTTTTCCGCCTGCGACAACTGGCCCAGGTAAAACGACGTCGGGCTGGTCGGCCCCATCGAGGCGTTGATGGAATTGGCCAAGTTATAGTTGATGCGGTTGCGGCCGTAGGAAGCGCTCACATCCCAACCGAAGCGCTCGTTGAAGCGACCACGCACACCGGCCACCAGTTGCAAATCATCCTGGTCGTTAGAATAACTGGGGCTGAAACCAAGCGGATACAGGCTGCGCAAATCCCAGCCGGGGAACAGGCTGCTGGTTTTATACGCGCCCGTGCTGGTGTCGGGATTCCTCCAGTTGAAGTCCGAGGTGCCGTCGCTGCGGCTGAACAGGCCGAAACCGTACAGGTCCACAGTGTCGGACAGGGCCATGCTGGCATTGAAACCGATGCGCTTGCTGTCGAGCTCAGGCTGGCCCCAGCGCTGCACGGGATTCGGCACCTTCAGCGCCGGATGGGCGTTCTGGAAGGCGATGGCGTCCGCCCGCTGGCGCGTGCGCGAGGTGGGGTCGGACTGGGCCAGCGCGCCGAAAATCGTCGCCTTGCCCGTTTCGCCAAACACAAAGCCCGTCTTCAGGTTGAGCTCGTTGCCCTTGCCGTCGCCTTCCGAATATTGCGAGTGGTGCAAGGAAAGCTCCGTACCCAGCGTATCGTCGAGGATGATGTTGATCACGCCGGCAATCGCATCGGAGCCGTACTGGGCCGAAGCGCCATCGCGCAGCACTTCGATGCGCTTGATGGCGGACACGGGAATCTGCGCCAGGTCCGGCGCTTGCGCGCCGCGCGCGCCCAGCAGGGCGCTACGGTGGAAGCGCTTGCCATTGATCAGCACCAGGGTCTGGTCCGGCGACAGGCCGCGCAAAGTGGCTGGACGCACGAAGACTTGCCCATCGGCCATCGGCAAGCGCTGCACCACATACGAGGGAACCAATTGCGCCAGCACATCGTTCAAGTCCGACGATTCGACGGCGCCAATATCTTCGCGGTTAAACACATCCACGGGCGCCATGGTGTCGAACTGCGTGCGGTTGCTGCCGCGCGTGCCGGTGACGATCACCGCTTGCGGTGCTTCCAGGGTATCGCTGGCGGCAGCTGGTGCGGCGGTCGCATCGCCATGGGCTTGCGCCTGGGTGGAGAACAGGGCGTTCATGGCACACAACAGGGCCACCGCGCGGGCGATGCGGGTACGGGAGTAGGTCATGGTGAGTTCACTATGCAGGTTGGATCAACAACAACGCGTCACTGCAAGATTCGCATCTTGCATGAAATATCACGAAGTTCGGCTTACTTACATTAAAAGCATCTAAATCACGCAAATAACGTCAGGTGGCCACATCATACGAAGCGAATATTTCCGCCGTATGACGATCAGATCGCTGCCCGAAAAACCACAGGGACAAGAAAAAAGGCGCCAGCGGCGCCTTCTGAGGGGAGGAATGTCTCCGTTCAACCGCCCGCCACCACCATGCTCTCGATGAGGATGGAACCCGTCTCTTTGGTTCCACGGCGCAAGGTATCTGCGCCCACGGCAACGATGTTGCGCAGCATGTCCTTCATGTTGCCAGCGATAGTGATTTCTTCCACCGGATACTGGATCACACCATTTTCCACCCAGAAACCGGAGGCGCCGCGCGAATAGTCGCCCGTCACGTAATTGGTTCCTTGCCCCATCAGTTCGGTCACCAGCAAGCCCGTGCCCAGCTTTTTCAGCATGGCACTAAAATCGTCAGTGGCGGCCGTCAGGTTCGAGGTCAGGTACAGATTGTGCGAACCGCCCGCGTTGCCCGTCGTCTGCATGCCCAGCTTGCGGGCCGTGTAAGTCGACAGGAAATAGCCTTGCACCACGCCATCCTTGACGACGTCGCGGCTGACGGTTTTCACGCCCTCCTCGTCGAACGGCGCGGAACCGACGCCGCCGATCACGTGCGGGTCTTCAAAGATCTGCACGTGCGAGGGCAGCACTTGCGTGCCCAGGGAATCGTTCAGGAAAGTGGATTTGCGGTACAGGGCGCCGCCCGAGGTCGCTTGCACATAGGTACCGAGCAAACCGGCCGCCAGCGGTGCTTCGAACAGCACGGGACAGGTGCGCGTGCCCAGTTTGCGCGCGTTCAGGCGCGACAGGGCGCGCTCGGCGGCATAGCGGCCGATGGCTTCCGGGCTCGACATCTTGGCGGCGTCGCGCACGGACGAATACCAGTCGTCGCGCTGCATCTTCGCCCCCTTGCCGGCGATGGGCGCCACGGACAGGGTGTGGCGCGAAAACGGGTAGCCGCCGATGAAGCCGCGCGAATTGGCGGACACAAAGTGCGATTGCTGCACATGCACGCTGGCCCCCTCGCTGTTCGTGATGCGCGGATCGACGGCGAACGCGGCCGCTTCGGCCCGCTGGGCCAGCACGACGGCTTCCTCGGTGGAAATCAGCCAGGGATAGAACAGTTGCAAGTCACGGGGGGACATTTCCAGCATGTCGGCGTCGGCCAGGCCCGCGCAATCGTCCTCGGCCGTGAAGCGGGCGATGTTGTAGGCGGCGTCCACCGTGGCGCGCAGGGCGGATGGCGAAAAGTCGGAGGTGCTGGCATTGCCGCGCTTCTTGCCGACAAACACGGTCACGCCCATGCCCTTGTCCTTGTTTTGCTCGATCGTCTCGATCTTGCCTTTTCGTACAGAAACGGACAGGCCACCGCCTACACTGACTTCTACGGCTGCGTCGGTGCCGCCCGCTTCCCGTGCAAAAGACAACACATCACGGGCTAGTTGCTGCAATTGCTCTTGACTATGGGTAAATACGGAGTCGTTCATGCGCTGTTTTCTTCGGAAAGCCGCTAAAAAGGTTATCATAGCAGTCGTTTACAGTTTACAGGTGCGGCCTACGCGGCCAATCCCGCCTTATCATGCCAAATCCAAACCGGGGAGCTTGCGGCTTCCAATCCACCGAATTCGAACAGGAATATGAACGTCCTTCGAAGTCGGAACTCAAGCGCCAGATGACCGTCCTGCAAAAGCTGGGCGAAGAACTCGTCAATGAGGCACGCGACCGCGTCAAGCGCGTCCCGATGCCGGAAGACGTGCGCGACGCCATTCTCGAATGCCAGCAAATCAAGGATCACGAAGGCCGCCGCCGCCAGCTGCAATACGTGGGCAAGAAGATGCGCACCCTGGATGAGGAAGAAGTTGCCGCCATCCAACGCACCATCGATAGCTGGAAAGGCTTGTCGAAAGCCGACACGGCCAATATGCACGCGATGGAACGTCGCCGCGACAAACTCTTGACGGACGACAAGGCCCTGACCGTCTTGCTGTCGGAAAACCCGGAACTGGACGTGCAGCACCTGCGCACCCTGATCCGCAATGCCCGCAAGGAGCAGGCCGAGAACAAGCCGCCAAAGGCCTACCGTGAAATCTTCCAGATCTTGAAAGAGATCGCCAAGAAGAAAAACAGCGGCAAGAAAGATGCCGACGAAGATGACGCAGAAGCGGAAGACGACGAGTAATTTACCGTCCGAAACGCAAGGATGGACAAAAAACCGGGATAATCCCGGTTTTATTGTTTTTAAGACACTCCAGACTTTTTATAGGTGACCGATGTCCACCACTCTCGAAGACGAATTGATTATCGGCCTCGTGTCGATCTCGGACCGCGCCAGCGGCGGCGTGTATGAAGACCTGGGCATCCCCGCCCTGGAAAGCTGGCTGTCCGCCGCCATCCGCACGCCTTTCCGCCTGGAAAAGCGTTTGATCCCGGACGAGCGCTCGCAAATTGAAAACACCCTGATCGACATGGTCGACCTGAGCCACTGCCATCTGATCCTGACGACGGGCGGCACGGGCCCGGCGCGGCGCGATGTGACGCCGGACGCCACGCTCAGCGTCGGGACCAAGGAAATGCCCGGTTTCGGCGAACAGATGCGCCAGATCAGCCTGCAATTCGTGCCGACGGCGATCTTGTCGCGCCAGGTGGCCGTGATCCGCGAGACGCCCGAGCGCGCCGCCCTGATCATGAACTTGCCGGGCCAACCGAAAGCCATCAAGGAAACCCTGGAAGGCTTGAAGGATGCCGACGGCGTGCAACTGGTCAACGGCATCTTTGCCGCCGTGCCGTATTGCATCGACCTCATCGGTGGTCCCTACATGGAAACCGATCCGGCCATCTGCAAGGCCTTCCGTCCCAAATCGGCGCTGCGTCCGGCGCAACCCATACCTGAGGAAAATACATGAGCACCTTGCTGGAAACCATAGAACTCGACAGCGCACCTAACCCCACCGTCTCCATCATCTGGATGCACGGCCTGGGCGCCGACGGCAACGACTTCGTGCCCCTGGTGAAAGAACTCGACCTGCGCGGCTGCCCCGCCATCCGCTTCATTTTCCCCAGCGCCGGCACCATGCCCGTCACCATCAACAACGGTTATGTGATGCGCGCCTGGTACGACATCCTCGTGAACGACCTCGTGCGCCGCGAAGACGAGAACGGCTTACGCGCCTCGCAGGCGCAGGTCGAGGCGCTGATCGCACGCGAAAAGGCACGCGGCATTCCCGCCAGCCGCATCATCCTGGCCGGCTTCTCGCAAGGCTGCGCCATGACCTTGCAAACGGGCTTGCGCCATGCGGAACCGCTGGCCGGCCTGATGTGCCTGTCCGGCTATCTGCCGCTGGCCGACAAGACGGCTCTTGAGCGCACGCCGGCAAGCCTGCAAACGCCCATCTTCATGGCGCACGGCACGGCCGACCCGGTAGTGCCGATCGCCCGCGCACAGCAGTCGCGCGACTTGCTCACCGGCATGGGTTACAAGGTGGAGTGGCACGAGTACATGATGCAGCATTCGCTGTGCCAGGAAGAGATCGACGCCATCGGCGCGTGGCTGAAAAAAGTGCTGGCATAAAATAAAACAGGCGCAGCTTTCTGCCGCGCCTGTTGTTGTACGGAACGCCGGGAACGATCAGTTCGCCGGCGTTTTTGCATTCCAGATCTTCAGCATGTCGGGCGACGCTTCCGAGCGGATGCCGTTGTCCGTCAGCACCGATTCCGTCGCTGCCAGCATGTCCTTGCGGGGCACGACGACCATTTCCGCATCGCGCTGCTGGAAACGGAATGTCAGCAACTCATCCGTCTGGTCGCGCAGCAAGGCCACCAGGTGCGCCAGGCTGCGCACGCGCACGCCATTGACGGAATCGACGACCGAGAAGAAACGGGTACTGTAGCCATTCATCAGCTTGTGCGGGAAGAACGGCGCGGCGATCACCACCAGTTCTTCGCGCTCGCCATCAGGCGCATCGCCGCGCCGCGTGGCCAGCGGATTGCCGGCAAACGCCATGCCGCCCAGCATCGCTGGATTGCCATTCGGCGCCGCCATGAATTCCGTGCTGGCGCGCGAAAATACCATGGGTCCAAAAATGAAATAGGACGGGTAATTGCCCTGCAGGCCGCTAATGAGCATCGGATGCGCCGCCGAGACGGGCACCTTGATTTTCAGGGGCGCGCCCTGGCGCACCACCGTCAACGGCAACTGGCCGTCTTTTGCCAGTTGCTGCACCCGGTACTGGAAGCGCACGCGGCTGTTGGCATTCAGCTTGACCATGCCCTGGTTGTCGATGGGAAAATCGCCGATATGCGTGATGACATCCCACTCCTTGAGCGGATAGGCGGCATCCTTGCTGGCCGGCGACATCACGACAGCGCCCTCGACGCCCCTGGCCAGTTTCAGGTAGGTGCGCAGCGCGGGGTTTTCCAGCGTTTGCGTCACGTCACGCATGGCCGGCTTGCCCTGGGGCGCGCCACTGTCCTGGTCGCGCAGGAACAGCTCGATTTCCTCGTTGGGGATGATGTAGCCGATGTTTTGCGCATTCAGCATGCCGGCAAACGCCAGGCCGATCATCTTGTCGCCAGCAATCACGGGGCCGCCGCTATTGCCTGGATTAATGGCCGCATCGATCTGGATGCGTAAGCCGGACACGGGGAAGTTGTAGCGCACGAATTCGATGCGCGAGACGATGCCCTTGGTGATCGACAACGAGGTGCCGCCCGTCGGATAGCCATACGCCAGCACGGCATCGCGCACGTCCGGCAAGACATTGGCGCGCGGCACCGCTTTATGGCTGGCGAAAAAACTGTCGTCGTCGATTTTCAGCAAGGCCAGGTCCATGCCGCGCGAGATGGCCAGCACGGTCGCCGGTATCTTGTCGCCAGCGCCATTCGCCTGGATCTGCACCTGGCTGGCATAGCCGACCACGTGGGCATTGGTGAGGATGCGGCGGCCTTCGATGACCACGCCGGAGCCCGTCACCTCTTGCGGCGCAGCCTTGCTCCAGGGTTTATAAGGGTCTGGCCCCCGCAGGGTGGAAAACACCTTGACGACGGAATTTTCCAGGGCGGAAGCGCTGGGGCTAGCGGTGGCGGCAGTCTCGGCGGCAAGCGCACGCACCATTATCAATGGACAAAAAGAAAGGGCCAACGCCAGGAAGGCGCGGCCCATCAGGGTGGAGCACGGACGAGTTTTCATTGAGCTTTTTTAGCAATGGAAGGGAAGTAAAATTATATATTGAATAATTTCAACTTCATTACACTTTGTCCATCTTTTCCCGAAGAAGTCCTCGAATCAGGCGGGCAAGGGCGGCACGCCCAAGGCCGGGACCGCCGTCTGCGCGCCATTCATGACCATGGCCAGGAAGGTGTAATAGCCATTGATGCCCATCAAGTCGACCACGCCATGCTCACCGAACAGCGCCAGCGCGCGCGCATACGTGGCGTCGCTGACGCGCTTGTTCTGCTGCAGCTCGATGCAAAAGTCGTGCACGGCTTGCTCATCTTCTTTCAGGGCAAGCGGTGCGCGCCGCGCGGCAATGGCGTCCACGGCCGCTTGCGCGATGCCGTTCTGCACGGCCAGCGGCGCGTGGATGGCCCACTCGACTTGCTGGTCCCACTGGCGCGCCGTGACCAGGATCGCCAGTTCCGACAGCCGCGTGCCAATGGCGCTGCGGTAGCGCAGATACTCGCCCATGCGCTGCGCCGTTTCCATCAGCTCGGGGCTGCGGATCAGCGGCACGAAGGGGCCGTAAAGCGCCCCGCGTGGACCGTCGATGATGGCTTGCGCGGCCGCGCGCTGCTGCGGGTCCAGCTGCGTCAAAGGCAGCGGCGGCAAACGGTCGATATCGCTACCGGCCATCAGGCAGTCCAGGCAACCACGTCCTGCTGCTGTTCGCCGAGGCCAGCGATGCCCAGGCGCATGCTGTCACCCTTTTTCAAGAAACGCTGCGGCTTGCGGCCCTGGCCCACGCCCGGTGGCGTGCCCGTGGCGATGACGTCGCCCGGTTCCAGGGTCATGAATTGCGACAAATAGCTGACGATCTGCGCCACCGTGAAAATCATGGTTTGCGTATTTCCGGTCTGCATGCGCTTGCCATTGACTTCCAGATACAGGTCCAGGTCCTGCTCGTCGATGACTTCATCGCGCGTCACCAGCCACGGACCGACGGGGCCGAAGGTGTCGCAGCCTTTGCCTTTATCCCACTGGCCGCCCCGCTCCAGCTGGAACGAGCGCTCGGAAATGTCGTTGACGACGCAATAGCCGGCCACGTATTTCAGGGCATCCTCTTCGCTCACGTATTGCGCGCGCGTGCCGATGATCACGCCCAGCTCCACTTCCCAGTCTGTCTTCTTGGAACCTTTGGGCAACACGACATTGTCGTCCGGGCCATTCAGGCAAGTAATTGCCTTCATGAAGACGATGGGTTCGGCCGGAATCGGCATGCCGGACTCGGCCGCGTGATCCGCGTAATTGAGGCCGATGCCGATGAACTTGCCGACTTTCGCCAGCGGCACGCCGAAGCGTGGATTGCCGCGCACCAAGGGCAAGGTCTTTTCGTCGAGCTTGGCCAGCTTGCGCAGGGCCTTGTCGGACAGTTGTGCGCCGTCAATATCGGCAATCACGCCGGACAGGTCACGCAGTTTGCCTTCTTCATCGATCAGGCCCGGTTTTTCCTTGCCTGGACGTCCATAACGAACGAGTTTCATAGTCTTCCTTGGAGTTGATCATTGCCGCTGTGCAGGCCGCCATTTTACCGGATGGCCCGGCACGCCTGTAGCGGTGGATGAAAAACATCGCAAGTCCCGGCAGTTGCAAGGCCGCCAGCACGCCAAACGCCGCCTGGTACGCCTGCGGCGGATACTGCTGCTGGCTGTTCAAGGGCCAGCAGCCGAGGATCAAGCCAAAGCCCGCCTGCACCAGGAAGGCGCCCGTGAAAATGAGCAAATTCAAGCAGGTGGCCGCCCTACCCGTCAAGCTGGCCGGCATGCTTTGCGCGACGATCGCATACTCGAGGCCAGTCACCGTGCCCAGCAAGGTAAACAGTACGGACAGCAAAGGCAGGCTAGGCACCACATTGCATGCCATCGCCACTTGCACGGCGACAAACAGGACGATGCCGGCGGCCGCCACTTGCATGGGTTCAATGCCGCGCCGGCCAGCCCATTCCGTTAACATGCCCATGCCGATTGCGCCGAAGATGACGGCCGCCATGCCCAGGTACAACAGATACGCCACGCTGTCATCGGACAAGCCGCCCACGTCGGCCAGCCAGCGCCCCACCCACAAGCCCTGCACGCCAAAGAACACCGTGTGCGGCAGCAGGATCAGCGCGATGGTGCGGCGAAAACCGGGATCGCGGTACACGCTCCACACGCTGACCTTGCTCACCGCGTGCGCGGCGGCAGGCACGGGCATGGCTGGCGACAGCAGGCGGATCAGCAAGCCGATGGCCAGCGCCGCCAGCGCCAGGCCCAAGAAGACGCCGCGCCAGTCCGTGTAATGCAGGGCCAACTTGACGGGCATGGTGGCCGTGGCCGCGCCCAGGCCGCCCACGGCGATCAGGTAGCCATGCACGGAAGGCAGGCGAGATGGCGCAATGGCGCACGAGATCGCTTTCACTGCGGCCATGAAGCAGCCACCCAGGCCTGCCCCCATCAAGGCGCGCGCCCACATCAGTTCGGCAAAACTGTGGCCCCGGCTGAACAGCCACACGCCCACGGCCGCCAGTGCCAGCAGCCACAGTTGCACCGTGCGGGGACCGTAGCGGTCGAGCGCCATGCCGATCGGCAATTGCACCAGCGCAAAGGCGAGAAAAAAGGCGCTGGTCAGCAGGCCCAGCTGGGCTGGGGTCAGGGCGATGGTGCCCAGCAGTTCAGCCGTCAGTACGGCATTGACGCCGCGTAGCAGGCACGACAGGTAATGCCCGAGCGCGAACGGCAGGAACACCAGACAAAACACGGCCACGCCGGAACGGGAAGAGGCGCCGGCGCCGTGCATGCTCAGGCGGCCCGTGCCAGGCGGATGATTTTGTGCGGCAGCTGCGGCATAGGCTCATCCGTTTCAAAGAAAAACTTGTCGTGGCCAAAGGCCGGCTTCAAATCGTCCATCCACGTCGCTTCCGCATCGAATTTCGCATAAAACGGCCGGCGCACCCAGTCCGGGTTGCGCGCCTGCAAAAATTGCAGGGCAAACAGTTTTTCGCCATTGATGGTAACGATGCCATCGATGACGACCTTGCCAGGGAAAGTACTCATGGAGGGCCCGCGCACCGTGCGCGACAGGCCCGACACCATCTGGTAGGCGGCCTGGAAAATCTCGTACGCCTTCGCCAAGGGCAACTCGAAATAGCCGCGCGGCCCCGTATCGCGTTCGACAAACATGTAATACGGAATCGCCCCCAGGCGCGTACCCGTCTGCCATAGTTCCGCCCAGCTTGCCGGGTCTTCATTGATGTGGCGGATCAGCGGCCCCTGCATGCGCAAGGTGGCGCCCGTGGAGACGATGCGTTTCACGGCTTGTTGGGCGATGTCCTGGCGCAACTCGACGGCATGGCTGTAATGGCCCATCACGGCCAGGTTCTTGCCCGCCTTGACGATGCGCTCGAACAGGCGCATCAGGTCATCCGCATCGCGGTCGGAAACGAAGCGCTGCGGCCAATACGCCACCGCCTTGGTACCGATGCGGATGTTCTGGATGTGTTCCAGGCCCGGCACCAGCAGCGGCTCAAGGTAGGCGGCCAGTTGCCGCGTATTCATGATCATCGGGTCGCCGCCGGTGATCAGCACGTCCGTCACTTCCGGATGCAGTTTCAGGTAGGCGGCCAGCTCATGCGACTCGCGCGCATCAAACTTCATGTCGTCCATGCCGACGAACTGGGGCCAGCGGAAGCAGAAGGTGCAATACGCGTGGCACGTCTGGCCGGCGCTGGGGAAAAACAGCACCGTCTGCGCATATTTATGCTGCAGGCCCCGCACTGGCGCATCGTTGACCCGGGGCACGTTGTGCGTCATCTGGCCGGCCGGGTGGGGATTCATGCCCAGGCGCAAGCCATGCACATAGGCGTCGATGGCAGCCTTGTCCCGTTGCACCAGCACCAGGTCGCGCAAGTGCGCATACTGCTCGGGCGATAGCATGTCGCGGTGGGGGAAGACAAGGCGATAGATGGGGTCGTCAGGGATGTTGCGCCAGTCGATCAACTGATCGAGCACATAGGCATTGGTGCGAAATGGCAAGACGTGCGACACCACTTGCACGGCTTCGCGCTGCTCTTCCGGCAGCCATGCCCACTGCCGCGCCTGTTGAATGGTGTGCCGCGCATACGGCTTGAACTTGGGTGAAAACGGCTCGGTAATGAGTGCGGACACGATAGTCTCCCTGCCAGTAAATAGCGATAACCTTCATGAAATCAGCCTTATATCAGCCAATTCCAGCCTCTTCCTCCCCCATGCCACATCATTCGACATGCTGTGAAAGTCATCATAGTTCTTGCTATTCGGAACCAAATTGCTACATATCAACAAGCGCTCGATACGTTGCATACTGCCTACAAGCAACACCTTAGTTTGTTCCATCGCAATTTGATGGAAGCGTCGGCGACGTAAATTACGACTTGGCAACATATCCCTCGATATCACAAGGAGCTTTCATGAAACGCTTATTCACGGGCAGCCTGCTGTGCCTGGCATTTGCCGGCGGCAGCGTCAATGCCGCGGTTGAAGCAACGGAAAAAGACGCCATCGCCATGGCCGAACGGGGCGCCGCCTTCATGAAGGCACATGGCAAGGAAGAAATGATGAAGAAAATCACGGCGAAAGACCCGGACTTCGTGCAGGGTTCGCTGTATGTGGACATGCGCGACATCAAGACGGGCATCGTGCTGGCCCACCCCATCAATCCTTCCATCGTGGGCAAGGATTTGACGGATGTGCCCGATGCGAATGGCAAGAAATATCGCCGTGAAATCATCGAGCTGGCGCAAAAACAGGGCAAGGGCTGGGTCGATTACCAGTACAAGAATCCCACCAGCGGCAAGATCGAGCCGAAGACCACGTACATCCTGCGCGTCAACGATGTGGTGCTGGAAGCGGGGATCTACAAAAAATAAAGCCGGGGCGGCGCGCGCACGCCACGCGCTGCCGGCGGTTGGAACAGCCATAGCCAGGAGTCAAGCATGCTCAATTCACTACGCATCGGACCAAAATTATTGCTGGCACCCGCCCTGGTCTTGCTGCTGCTGATACTCAGCTCGAGCGGCGCCTGGTATGGCATGGTGCGGCAAAATGCCTCGCTGGAAAACATGGTGCGGGTGCGCATCACGCATTTGAAGGCGGCGGCCGACGTACTTGGCGAGGCCAGGCATGTGCACGGCAATATGTACCAGTTGCTGTCGTGGACAAATGGCAGCTTCGCCAAGGCCCGCCTCGATGCATTGGAGCAACAGATCAAGGCGCGCCATGCGGCCATCGGCACCCAGCTGGCCACGCTGCGTTCCACGGCCACGGGCGCCGAGCGCACCCTGGTCGATGCGGCCATCACGGCACTGGCCGGCTATCGCAAGGCCGTGCTGGAAACCATGGAAATGGCGCAGATGGACCAGTCGATCGCCACCAATTCCATGCTCAAGGCGGAAACCCAGTTCGTCCAGTTCAATACGCAGCTGGCGCAACTATCGGCCCTGGAAACGACGCTCAGCAGCCAGGCCCATGCGACAGCCAGCGCCGAGTTTCGCAGCCTGGGCTGGAGCTTGCTGCTGACGGTGCTGCTATCGATCCTCGTCTCCATCGTGGTGACCATGCTGGTACGCCGCGCCATGCTGGCGGAAATTCGCGGCATTGCCGACGCCGTGCAAGACTTGGCGGCGGGCAAGCTGATGGCTGGCGCGCCCAAACCGGGCAATGACGAGATCGCCGCCACGTCGCGCGTGCTGGACCAGACCATCGCTCACCTGAACCAGACCTTGCGCACCATCATGGGGGCCGTGCAATCGATCGACGCGGCCTCGCACGAAATTGCCACCGGCAATCTGGATTTATCGGCACGCACGGAAATGCAAGCCAGTTCGCTGGAGGAAACGTCGAGCGCCATGGAAGCGCTGACGCGAGCCGTCAATGACAACGCCGACAACGCCCAGCTGGCCTGCGAGCTGGCGGGGCAAGCCTCCACCTTGGCAGTGCAAGGGGGAGTATCGATGCAACAGGCGGTGACGACGATGGCGACCATACGCGCCAATTCGCGCCAGATCGTGGATATTATCGGCGTGATTGACGGCATTTCCTTCCAGACCAATATCCTCGCGCTGAATGCGGCGGTGGAAGCCGCGCGCGCGGGCGAGCAAGGCCGCGGCTTTGCCGTGGTGGCGTCCGAAGTGCGCACCCTGGCGCAGCGCTCGGCGCAGGCGGCCAGGGAAATCAAGACCCTGATCGCCACCTCGGTCACCACCATCGATGGCGGCAGCGTGGCCGTGCAGCAGGCGGGCGACAGCATGGGCGCCATCGTTGCATCGGTGCAGCAAGTCAATGAGATCATCCAGCGCGTGAAACAGGCCAGCGCCGAGCAGGCGTCGGGCATCACGGAAGTGAATCAGGCCGTCACGCAAATGGATGACGTCACCCAGCAAAATGCAGCCCTGGTGGAGCAGGCGGCAGCGGCGGCAGCCAGTTTGCAGGACCAGGCCGTCAAATTGTCGGCGGCCGTGGCCGTGTTCACCTTGGACGAGCAGCCCGCGAAGCTGGCCGGGCACACCGAGAACGAGGCATTCCAGCTTCCAGCCGGCGCCGTCAAAACGGAACGGCGCGCGCTGCACAGCCCGCTACGCGGAAAGTCGGGCCAGCGTGGCGCCATGGATGCGCCACAGCACCGGCGCAGCTAGATAACAGGCGTACGCATCCGCTTGCTCAGGTAGCGCGAATCGGCCAGCACGAAGCGCCATGGCGTGTCCATCGCCTTTGAAATGCCGATGCGCGGCCCCGCCTGCACCGTCACCTCGTCCTCGCGCTCCAGCAGCAGGAACGGCGGCGCATCGAGCGCCAGCCGGTTATGCATATGCGAGACACCGAGCGCCTGGCACACCTTGCCCGGCCCCGAGCACAGCAGCCGCACATCTTCGACGCCGCGCCGTTCGCGCATGGCATCGAGTCCTGCCAGCGGCTCGATGGCGCGGATCAGCACGCCCGCGCCATGCCCCGCTTCGCGGCACACAAAGTTCAGGCACCAGTGAATGCCGTACGAGCGGTAGACATAGGCGTGCGCGGGCGGGCCGAACATGGCCGCATTGCGCGGCGTCATGCCCCCATACGTGTGCGAGGCCGGATCGAGCCGGTCATACGCTTCCGTTTCCACAATGCGCCCGCCGACGCCATCAAGCAGCACGGTCACGCCGATCAGCTGGCGCGCCACGCTGCTGGAATCGTCCGCAAAATCGATACCCGCGAGGATTTTTTTCATCCGGCAATTGTACTGCCGCGCATCCCGCCGCACGCCTTGCCGCGCCTTGAAAACAAATGAAACTTAATCTTTTCACCATAAAATCCAAGATGATCATCATCGTAAAATGACGAAAATGGCGGCTGGGCCAGGGCAAAACGGGAATTTTTGCGAGAATATATTGCAGAGATGAACTATTGCCATGCATAAACAGCGATAATCGTCGGGCACTGCGCCAGACGCTCATGAAGCGGGCAGCGGCAGTGCACGACAGAATAAGCACCGGACACAAAAATGATGATGAAAGCGTGATGATGAGAGCGGCAGCGCAAAAGCAGGTAGTGCAGGAAGATCCGGTTGACGCCTTGATGCGTTCCATCCGTATCCCGCCGCGTCCCAGCCTGCTGGTCGACCTGCAGCGCGAACTGGCCGAAGACGACCCGTCGCCGCGACGCATCGCACGCATCATCGCCGACGACGTCGGCATGTCGGGCGCCCTGCTGAAATTGGCTAACTCGCCGTTCTATGGCGCCGCGCGCAAGGCCAAGTCCGTCGAGCAAGGCATTAACTTTCTCGGCATCAACCAGTGCAGCGCCATGATGACGGGCTTGCTGGCACGCCAGGCGCTGGAAGCGGAAGGTGTGGAACTGACCAACTTCTGGGATGTGTCTGCCAAGCGCGCGCGCGCCCTGGTATTTACCTCGCGCAAGCTGCGCATCGCCCCGCCCGACATCGCCCATACCTTCGGCCTGTTCTGCGATATCGGCGTGCCCTTGCTGATGAACCGCTTTCCCGACTACGTCAACACCTACGCGGCAGCGGCCAACGATGCGCACAATTGTTTTACGACACTGGAAGACGCGCGCCACCAGACCAACCACGCGGCCATCGGCTGCTTGCTGGCGCGCAACTGGGGCCTGTCTTCCGACGTATCCTGGGCGATTTTGCACCACCACGACTACACGGTGCTGGCCGACCCGTCCACGGATGACGCCATCCGCTCGCTCGTCGCCCTGTCGCTGCTGGCCGAAAAGGGCATTCAGCGCTACCATGGCAACAGTACCTCGCTGGAGTGGGACAAGGGCGGCGAACTTGCTTGCCAGCATCTCGGCCTGTCGCAGGAAGAAGCCGCCGACCTGCTCGATGAATTGCACGAGATGTTCGATACCGACCATTGAGGTATCAGGCGGCCACGTCCGCCTGTATGATCTGTCCCGGCGCCTGGCAAAGCCTTGGCGCCTGTTTCCGTTTGCCTGACCCATCTTTCTTAACCTGTTGATCGCCATGCCCAAAAATAAGCGCCCTGTTCCCCGTAAATCCGCCAACACGCCCGAAGACAAGGATGAAGCCGTCACGCGCATGCTGTGCACGATGGCCCTGAACCTGGCGGAGCAGGAAGACAGCGAATCGCAGGGCACGGTGCTGGCCGAGCAAGCCGTCGAGTTCGGCCGCCTGATCCGCAAGGCCTTGAATCAAAAGAAGGATGAAATCCTGTACGACGCCATCGAGCGCGCCAAATACGAAGACGTGGGCGCCTACCAGTATTTGCGCAGCCACATCGAAGAAGCGGCATCCATTTCCGTGATCCGCCGCGAGAATGCCCCGGCGATGGAAATCAACGCCTTTGTCGTGCCCCTGCTAGTGCAAAGCACGGGCGGCCTGAGGGAAGCGGACAGCTTCCAGGACCAGGACGCTTTCGAAGCGCTGGTAAAGAGTTTTCAACAGTCGCAGCTGGAAAGCGCCAAGGCCAAGGTAGTCTTGATGAGCCATGCCTACGACCTCGATGAAATCGACCGCATCACGTATAGCCATTTGCACGAGATGGTGCGCGATGCCTACGCGTCGATGACAGACAAGAAAATCGTCGCCACGCCGGGCCTGGAAAGCAGCATCGTCGGCTGGAGCGAGACGGCATTCGGCCCGCTGGACACCGCCGTCGAACTGCGCTTCCTGCTGGGCTTTGCCCTCAAGCGCGTGGACGACCCGTTTTATGCGGAACCGAAGGATGAAGCGGCGCTCGACGCCTGGTTCGATGCGCGCATGGCCCGCTATCAGCAATGGACGACGGAAGTGGGCGAGCTCATCAAGCGCTGCCTGGCGCCGGCCGGCAACACCGTGGAAGTGAGCTTCCTCTACCAGGATCTGTTCCACGGCGGCAAGGAACAAGGCATGAGCGAGTATGCGATGCTGCAGATGATGTCCGGCATCAACCATGCATTGGCGGAAAACAAGGTGGACGCCGGCGACGTCTCGGTCGTCGTCGGCCCGGCCGATGAAGACGGTGAAATGCTGCTGCGCGTCAACGTCAGCACGGCAGGCGGCCAGTTGCTGCACAGCGCCGACAAGCCGCTGGACCTGGCCGCCGACCTGCAGGATGAAGTCGACGACATTTGCGACGCGCTGGCCACCATCGGCGTGACGCAATTATCGGTTGCGCTGAAATTCGACGCCAAGGGACAGCCGGTGGAAGCGCAGCCGTACGCACCGGCGTAAGCAACTGACGCCCCGCATTACAACGGCTGCAATGTTTTCCATTGCAGCAACTTGGCGCCATACGCGAGCGTGTAGGCCGGGCTGCTCGACGGCAAGCTGACGATGCGGTAGCGCTGCGCGTGCTCGCCCAGCACCTTGATGCCCAGCTTGGCGGCCGTGCCGCCGTTGAAGGCGATCGTGTGCAATTGCGGAAGGCTGGCGGCCAGGGCCACCAGGTCGTTATCGTCGCGGGCGCGGATATTGCTGTCGAGGCTGCCCGTGCGCTGCGCCTGCGCCACCACGTCCCACAGGCCCACGCCGTGCGCCAGCAAAGTGTTTAACCGCGCCTCATAGGGCTGGCTGGTCAAGTCCAAGCCCAGCACTTCGCCCAGCAGCCTCCAGAACTTGTTTTGCGGATGCGCATAGTACTGGCTGTGCGCCAGCGATTTTTCTCCGGGCAGGCTACCCAGTATCAGCAAGCGCGTGTTGGCGTCGACGACGGGATCGAAACAACGCTTGCGCGGGTCGGCGGCAGTGTCTGGCAAGAAGGCTGGGCTATTCAAATGAGAGGTCCGGAAGGGAAAATGAAGGGCCATTTTACCCGGCCACGCGACGGTGTAGAATTCCCGCACAACCTTCCCCACACAAGAGACCGCCCATGCGCACCATCGACACCCTGCTGGCCCAGTATGGCGAAAGCCACCGCAACCACGTCAATGAATGGGTGCATATCGTGTGCGTGCCGCTGATCGTTTTCAGCCTGCTGGGGCTGCTGTGGAGCGTGCATCCCAGCGTGGCGCTGCTCGGCAGTATTCTGGCCTTATACTATTATTACAAGCTGTCGCGCCCGTTTGCGGCGGGCATGCTGGCGATGCTGGCCGCCATGCTGGGCCTGCTGCTGCTCATGCCCCCGCTGACCATCCTGCCCGTGTCGCTGGCGCTGTTCGTACTCGCCTGGATAGGCCAGTTCATCGGCCACCAGATCGAAGGCAAGAAACCGTCGTTCCTCGACGATTTGCGCTTTTTACTGGTGGGGCCGCTGTTCGTGCTGGGATTTTTGTACCGGCGCCTGCGGCTGGCGTATTGAGCGGCAGGCGGCATCCAAGGGCAGTAACAGATTTTTACTATTCGCAACTAGTTATCTAAGGTAAGTGTCCTTATGATAAGTCATCATCTGCCGGTCGACGCAATCGGCAACTAACTTTTTGTCCAAGGGAGCTCCATATGAAAGCACCAATTATTGCAGTGGCATTGCTCGCCGCCCTGGCCGGCTGCGCCGTACAACCGAACTCGGCGAATGTCTACAACGCGCGCCAGGCGCAGAATGAACAGTCGGTTCGCATGGGCACGGTTGAATCTGTGCGCCAAGTGACCATCGACAAGGGTGAAACGGGCACGGGCGTGCTGGCCGGCGCGGCGCTGGGCGGCGTGGCCGGCTCGGCAGTCGGTGGCGGCAAGGGCGCCATCGCGGCCAGCATCCTCGGCGCCGTCGCCGGCGGCATGGCGGGCAAGAGCATCGAAGCGAACGCGTCCAACAAACCCGGCCTGGAAATCACCGTGCGCCTGGACAATGGCGACATGCGCGCCATCGTGCAAGACGCGGATGAACTGTTCCGCCCGGGCGAGCGCGTACGCCTGCTGTCGGATGGCCGCAAGACCCGCGTCACCCACTGATCTGCTTGCCGGCGCATGCGCTCAGCCGAAGGCGCCGGCAGCCATCAGCAAGGCCGAGGGGTGCAACCAGATGGCTATCAAGGTTGCGACGACGACATACACAAGCACGCTCCATACTTTGATCTGCAGTGAGGCTGGCATGGCGGTCCTCCCTTCAAGATGCAATTCAGAAAATATTTACTTGATAATAAAGTAAATATTTTCATAAATTCAACATTTTCCAGAAGCACTGCGCTGCCTCAATGCCTGGGTGTCTCCTGACGGCTCATTGAGCAAGCTCGACCAAGACTCGCCATCCCTGCGCGATGCCCGTATACTTGCGCGATGTCCTCTCCTCTCCTGTTCATCATAGCCTGCCTGATCTGGGGCTCCACCTTCTGGGCCATCACCTTGCAGCTGGGCGATGTCGCCCCCGCCGTTTCCGTGGTCTACCGCTTCGGCCTCGCGTCCGCCACCCTGTTTGCCTGGTGCGCCTTGCGCGGCGATACCTTGCGCCTGCCCTGGCGCGCGCAAAAATGGATGTTGCTGCAGGGATTGGCCTCGTTCGCCCTCAGCTATGTGTGCACGTATAGTTCGGAGCAATACCTCGTCTCGGCCCTCGTCAGCGTGCTGTTCGCGCTGATGGTGTTCTGGACGCCCTTGCTCAACCGCATTGCCTTCGGCACGCCCATCACCTGGAGCACCTGCTGCGCGGCGTTTGTCGCCATCTGCGGCATCGTGCTGCTGTTTTACCAGTCCATCGGCGCAGCGCTGCACGATATTATGGGGGGCGGCAATGGCCACTTCCTGCTCGGCTTCATGCTGGCCCTGGTGGCTACCGTGTCTAGCACGGCGGGCAATGCCCTCGTCATGAAAGTGCGCGAGCATTCCGGCAACGTGATGCTGACCATGGCCTGGACCATGCTGTGGGGCACCATGATGGTGGCCGCCTGGGCCGTTGCCACGGGCCAGTCCTGGCAGTTGCCCGCGCGCCCCAGTTACTGGATGGGATTGCTGTACCTGGCCATCTTCGGCTCGGTGATCGCCTTCAGTGCGTATTTCACTTTAATCGCGCGCATCGGCACGCAAAAGACCGTGTATATCGGCGTCGTCACGCCCGTCATTTCCGTGCTGCTGTCGGTGCAATTCGAACACTACCGGCCCGCCGCCATCGAATGGGTGGGCATGGTGCTGTGCCTGTCCAGCGTGGCCTGGGCCCTGACGTCAGGCGCGCGCAAGACGAATACCATTGCTTCCCTTTCCCCCACTCCATCAACAAAGGCAACATGAGCACTTCTTCCTCCCTCGCCATTCGTCCCGCGACCGCATCCGATGTGGCCGCCATCTTTGGCATGATCCACGAACTGGCCGTGTTTGAAAAACTCGAACACATGATGATCGCCAAGGAATCCATGCTGCACGACAGCCTGTTCGGCCCCCATCCTGCATGCGAAGCGCTGGTCGGCGAGGAAAGTGGCGAGGTGGTGACGTTCGCGCTATTTTTCCATAATTTTTCCACCTTCCTGTGCCGCAAGGGTCTGTACCTGGAAGACATGTATGTGAAGCAATCGGTGCGCGGCAAGGGCTATGGCAAGCAGATGCTGGTGGCGCTGGCGCAACTGGCCGTCGAACGCGATTGCGGCCGCTTCGAATGGTCGGTGCTGGACTGGAATGAAAACGCGATCAACTTCTACAAGGGCATGGGCGCGGACGTGATGCCGGACTGGCGCATCTGCAGGGTCGCCGGCGATGCCTTGACGCAATTGTCGGCGGGCACGCCGAAACCAGCCTGATTGGAGAGGGAACTGTAGCGAGCGGATGCGATTTGTGGCCGAGAAGCGGAACTGTACGCGAGGTACAGTGAGCATCGCAGGCCGCAAGGCGCGCCGCGCAGTAAGTTCCAAAAAAAATCCCCGCGGGCTAGCGGCACCGCGGGGTGAACCCATTGTCAAGTGGGAGGGGGAGAATGCAATCAAC
This sequence comes from Janthinobacterium salmonicoloratum, assembly GCF_051380845.1. Classification (NCBI taxonomy): domain Bacteria; kingdom Pseudomonadati; phylum Pseudomonadota; class Betaproteobacteria; order Burkholderiales; family Oxalobacteraceae; genus Janthinobacterium; species Janthinobacterium salmonicoloratum. The sequence continues at coordinate 2,480,227 of NZ_JBNYXV010000001.1, forward strand.
GGTTATCAATATAAACGCTACGACTTGTCACCGCGCCGACCTTTACATTTGCTTACCGGGCCTTACATTTTCCTTAAATCTGTCAGCTAACTGTACATCTTTGACCACAGTTTATTTCCGTGGCTCAATCAATGTGCCGTGCAAACCGATATGTTGTTGCGTAAGCCCACTGCCACGCTGCGCATTTTTATAGATTTGGTACACTGTGAAGCAGGCGATGCAGCCAGCAACCACGGCAAAAATGACCATGCGACGCTCCTTGAATATGCTTGAAGGTATCAGGGGGATCAAAGCCTGCGGCTGATGTTGGCCAGGCAGGGGAGATTCAGTGTGGCATCTTCGGCCTGGGGGGCATTGCGCGATGTCAAACGCGTCAATTTGACGGGATCATGGCGTTTGATATGGCGCAAAGTGGCGGCATTCCGCTCACACAAAATGAACGCATCATTACGCACCTGGGAGCCACATCATGAATGTCTCTGCCAAACCGCTCGTCATGAAAATCTACCGCGCCTACCTGCGCTCCCGCCTGGAACGCTATACACGCGACTTGCAAGCCATCGCCGAACAGCGCGAGAACGACTTCCAGGCCGAACGCATCCTTCACCAGGCTGTCGTTTCGGTGCGCTCCAAACTGCACTCGCTGTAACCGTGATGCCGTCAGCGCTGCCGGCCGGCCACGGCCCAGCGCTCCACCAGCTCGAACAAGCCTTGCGTCAGCAGGGCCAGCACGGCTGCGGGGATCGCGCCGGCCAGCAGCATGTCGTTGTCATTCAGCGCCAGACCGATGGTGATGCGTTCGCCATAACCACCCGCGCCGATGAAGGCGGCGATGGTGGCCGTGCCCACGCTCATCACGGCCGCCGTTTTCACGCCCGCCAGCATGACAGGCAAGGCCAGCGGCAAGTCGACGTGCAGCAAGCGGTCACGCCGGCGCATGCCCAGCGCCAGCGCCGCCATGCGCAAGCCTTGCGGTACCTGCAGGATGCCCGTGCAGGTGTTGCGCACGATGGGCAGCAGCGCGTACACGAATAGGGCCACCAGGGCCGGCACGGTGCCGATCACGCCCAGCACGGGTATCAATATCGCCAGCAAGGCCAGCGACGGCACCGTCTGCAGCACGCCGACGAAGGCCAGCACCGTTTGCCGCAGCGGCGCCGAAAACGCCGCCAGCACGCCCAGCGGAATGCCGATCAGGCAGGCCAGGGCGACCGACAGCAGCACCAGGGTCAGATGCTGGCGCGTCAGGGTCCACAAATCGTCGCCGATGATTTTATCGAGCAGCTTGCTGCGCGCGGCAGCTGGTTTATCGGCCTGCGTGCCGGAGGCCAGCCATTGCCGCGCCACGTCAGAAAAAGTCTTGCCATCGATTTCCACGGCCGCATTCATGGCGATCATGTCGCTCTCGCTGATGCGCCCCTGCAAGCCTTGCAGCGCGTGCCAGGCGGCGGGAAAGCGCTGCGGCACGTCGAGTCGGTACAGGAGCATGGCGTCGTAGCGGGGAAAATACTGCTGCGTGTCGGCCAGCACGCGCAAGCCGTACTGGCGTATCTTCGCGTCCGTCGAATAAATGTCGATCACGTCCACCTGGCGCTGCGCCAGCGCTTCATAGGCGATGCCGTGATCGAGCCCGCGCGGGCGCTGCGGCAAGCCATAACGCGCGGCCAGGCCCGGCCAGCCATCGACCCGGCCGATGAATTCATGCGACAGACCGAATTTCAGGGCCGGATGTTGGGCCAGCTGCGCCAGGCTGGCGATGCCCGTTTCATCGCCGCGCATGGCCAGCGCATAGGTATTGTTAAAGCCCAGCGGCACAGCCACGCCCAGGCCCAGCGCCGCCAGTTCGCGCCGCATCTGCGCCAGGTCGATGGCGCGATCATGCTTGAGGATTTCGCTGGCTATGGTGCCCATGTATTCGGCATACACGTCGATGCTGCCGGCCTGCAGCGCGGCGAGCACGATGGCCGTGTTGCCCAGGCCCTGGCGGTGTTCCGCCTTGACGTGCGGCGCGGCGCTCTGCTGGAGGATTTCGCCGAGAATATACGATTCCGTGAAACGCTTCGAGCCCACCTTCAAGGTGCCGCCGTCCAGGGCAAGGGAGGACATGGGCGCGGCGGCGTAGACAGGCAAGAACAGCAGGTAAAACAGCAAATAAGACAGCAAATAAGCAGCACGCACGCGGCGCTCCAGGACGGATGATCAATCCGGCAAGCTTACCACCGGCGCGCGCCAGACACCGCCATGCACCACACCCGCGCACGGGTTCAAGCCCAGCGCATACGCCAGGTCGGCCGGGCGCGCGATGCGCCACAGGGCGAAATCGGCGCGCTTGCCCACCACCAGGCTGCCCGTCTGATCCTGCAAACCCAGGGCGCGCGCCGCGTGGCACGTAGCACCGGCCAGCGCTTCCTGCGGTGTCAGCCGCCACAGGGTGCACGCCATGTTCATCGCCAGCAGCAAGGACGTCATGGGCGACGTGCCCGGGTTGCAATCGGTGGACACGGCCATCGGCACGCCGGCCGCGCGCAAGGCCGCCACGGGCGGCGGCTGCGTCTCGCGCAAAAAGTAATATGCTCCCGGCAGCAGCACGGCCACCGTGCCATGCTGCGCCATGGCGGCGATGCCCTCTGCCGACAAGAATTCCAGGTGGTCGGCCGACAGGCCGCCATAGCGCGCCACCAGCGCCGCGCCGCCCTGATCCGACAGCTGCTCCGCATGCAATTTGACGGGCAGGCCCAGCGCCGTCGCCGCCTCAAACATGCGCTGCGTTTGCGCCGAGGTAAAGCCGATGCGCTCGCAAAACGCGTCGACGGCGTCGACCAAGCCGTCACTGGCCAGCTGGGGCAGCATCTGTGCGCACAACAGGTTGACATACGCGTCGGGCTGGCCCGCGTATTCGGGCGGCAGCGCGTGCGCGCCGAGGAAGGTGGTGCGCACGGACACGGGCAGCTGCTCCCCTATCCTGCGCGCCACGCGCAGCATCTTCGCTTCGCTATCCATGGCTAGGCCGTAGCCGGACTTGATCTCCAGCGTGGTCACGCCCTCGGCCAGCAGCGCCAGCACGCGGGGCAGACTTTGCCGCAGCAATTCGTCGTCGCTGGCCGCGCGCGTGGCGCGCACGGTAGACATGATGCCGCCACCGGCGCGGCTGATGTCTTCATAGCTGGCGCCATTCAGGCGCGCCTCGAATTCGTCGCTGCGGTTGCCCGCGTGGACGATGTGCGTATGGCAGTCGATCAGGCCGGGCGTGAGCCAGCAGCCCTGGCCATCGAGCAGCACCGCGCCGCTGGCCGGCAGCTCGTCACCAGGGCCGAACCAGGCGATGCGGCCATCCTTGACGGCGATGGCCGCGTCCAGCAGCTCGCCATAGCCATGCTCCATCGTGGCCAGGTGAACGTTGTGGATGACCAGATCCCAGTCTTGCATGGCTTTTCTCCCCTAGGTAAACAGGTCGACGCACAATACGGCCGAACGCTGCAAGGCGTCGAGCCGCCATTCCTGCGCATCGTCGGCGTCCAGCAGCAGCGCGTCATGGCGGCCCAGCGCGAACTGCTGGTCGCCACCGCGCGCCAGCACGTGGCCTTCGCCGGCGACAAACAGCAGGGTCGTCGCGCTGCGCCGCACCAGCTTGCCCGGCGCCGTGATTCTCTCCAGCTGGTGACGGCAACGGTCGCGCCGCGTCATCACATTAAAATCCGTCGTCGTCCCCTTGACTTGCGCCACCACGGCCGCCTCGCCGGGAAACCACAGCATCGGTTGCGCCGCGCTCAAGGTCACCTTGCGCGTGCCGTCGAGCGTCAGCTGCACGCTGTCGCCATCGACCAGCATCAGGCTGCGGTCGATGCCGGGAAAGCTGGAAAACGGCCCGCTGGCCGTGATCGTCGCCAGGCTAATACGCCAGTCGAATTCCATCAGGCCGGCGCCCGGTGGCGAAATGGCGATTTCCATCGTGCTGCCGCCGCCATTTTTCCACGGCGCGGCGCGCAGGCATTCCTGTGGGATGAAGGTCGCCATCAGAGCGCCCTCAGTTGCGCCAAGGTGCGCTTGTAGGCACTGGTGATGGCGTCCTGCGCCACATGGCGCCCGCCGCGCACCTGCCACTGGCCGCCGCACAGCACATCGCGCACCAGATTGTCGTTGCCGCAAAAGAGTACGCTGCCCAGCACATCGGTGATGGCCACGCCGCACAGGTTCACATGCGCGTCGTCGAGCACCAGCAAGTCGGCGCGGCAACCCGGCGCCAGGGCACCGAGCTTGCGCCCGGCCGCCTGCGCGCCACCCTGCAAGGCCGCCTGCCACAGATAGTCGCCCACATGGCGTTCATCCGGCGTGGCGGCCACATTGCGTTGCTGGCGCTGCAAGCGCTGGCCATATTCGAGCCAGCGCAATTCTTCCACCGGCGACTGCGACACGTGGCTGTCGCTGCCGACGCCGAAACGCCCGCCGGCGGCGATGAATTCGGCCAGCGGGAACAGGCCATCGCCCAGGTTCGCTTCCGTCGTCGGGCACAGGCCCGCCACGGCGCCGCTGGCGGCCATCAGCGCCACTTCATCGGGCTGCACATGCGTGGCATGCACGAGGCACCAGCGCGCATCGATGTCGACGTGGTCGTACAAGTACTGCACCGGGCGCCGGCCGCTGTAATCGAGACTCTGGCGCACTTCGCCCTGCTGCTCGGCGATGTGGATGTGGATGGGGCGACCAGCTGGCAACGCTTGCGTCACTTCGCTGATCTGCGCCACGCCGGCGGCGCGCAGCGAGTGCGGCGCAAAGCCCACCTCCACCTGCCCGCCGCGCTGCGGCGCCAGCGCCTCGACGATGCGCAAGACATCGTCCGCACCGGTGCGAAAACGCGCCTGCTCCGCTTTCAACGGCTGTTCGCCAAAGCCCGCATGGCTGTACAGCACGGGCAGCATGGTCACGCCGATACCGCTGAGGCGCGCCGCGGCCAGCACTCTTTCCGCAGTTTCGGCGGGACGCGCATACAGCGCACCGGCCATATCGCGCTGCAGGTAGTGGAATTCGCAGACAGCCGTGTAGCCATGGCGCAGGCATTCGGCAAACAGCTGCGCGGCGATGGTCTCCATCTGTTCCGGCGTAATGTGGCGCGCGAAGCGGTACATCAGCTCGCGCCAGGTCCAGAAGCTGTCCGGCGCATGATCAAGCTCATCCCCGGCGACTTCCGTCATGCCGCCCAGCGCCCGCTGGAAGGCATGCGAATGCAGGTTGACCATGCCGGGCAAGACATACTCCACCACATCCACGCCAGGCGGCGAAGCTGCATCCTCCTGGACGTGCGTCAAATCCCCAGTCCTGTCCCATTCCAGCAGCACGTCGCGGCGCCAGCCCTGCGGCAACAACGCATGGCGGGCAAACAGACTCGTCTTCAACGCGCCACCCACGCCACAGCCGCTTCCATCATCTGGCGCAGCAGCGGTTGCACTTGCGCGGCCAGGTCGGGCCGGTAGCCGAAAGGCGCCGCTTCGTCCATGTACAGGCACTGGCACATCTCCAGCTGGATCGCATGCACGCGGTTTTCCGGCTGGCCGTAATGGCGCGTGATATGCCCGCCCTTGAAGCGGCCATTCAGCGCCACGGTGAATGCATCCTGCGCCCGCGCGATATCCACCACGGCGGACGTCAGGCCCGTATCGCAGCTGGCGCCATCGGCCGTGCCGAAGTTCAGGTCGGGCAGCTTGCCGTCAAAGAAGCGCGGCACATGCGAGGCGATGGAATGGGCATCCCACAGCACCACGGCGCCATGCACGTGCAGCAAGCGGTCCAGTTCCGCGCGCAGCTGCGCATGATACGGCGCCCAGTAGCGCTGCAGCCGCTGCCGCACGTCTTGCGCATCCGGTTCGCGGCCGGCCAGGTACAGCGGTTCGCGGTGAAAGGTATCGTTGGGCAGCAAGCCCGTCGTATCCTGGCCCGGATACAGATTCGTGTCTTCCTGCGGGCGGTTCAAGTCGATGGTGTAGCGCGACCAGCGCGCCGACAGCACCGACGCATCCATCTCCTGCAAAAATCCATACAGCTCGCGCAGATGCCAGTCCGTATCGGCCTTGAGCAAGGCCTGCGGCGTCATGCGCGCGGCGATATCGTCGGGTATGTCGGTGCCCACGTGGGGCATCGACACGAGCAGCGGGATGCTGCCTTCGTTGAAGCGGAAATCCATGCTTGTCTCCTTGCGCCCGCTCAGGCGTACAGCGGGGCGAACAAATTCTTGCACGTGCTGCTCAACTCACCCTGCAGCACCATCTGCTTGGCCGCCTCGATATCGGGCGCGAAGAAGCGGTCGGCGTCGAAGAACGGCACTTTCTGGCGCAGCTGGTGATGCACGTGCTCGAGGTGCGGCGAGGTTTTCAGCGGGCGGTGGAAATCGATGCCCTGCGCGGCGGCCAGCAGCTCGATACCGACGATGACGGCCGTGTTGTGCGCCATGTCGTCCAGGCGGCGCCCGGCGAACGTGGCCATGCTCACATGGTCTTCCTGGTTGGCCGACGTGGGCAGGCTGTCGACGCTGGCCGGATGCGCGAGCGACTTGTTTTCCGACGCCAGCGCGGCAGCCGTCACGTGGGCGATCATGAAGCCGGAATTGACGCCGGGGTCGCGCACGAGGAAGGGCGGCAAGCCGGACAGCGTGGCGTCGATCAGCAGCGCGATGCGGCGCTCGGCCAGCGCGCCGATTTCAGCGATCGCCAGGGCCAGGGTGTCTGCCGCAAAGGCGACAGGTTCGGCGTGGAAGTTCCCGCCCGAGACGATTTCCGCCTGCCCGTTGGGCCCATCCTGGAAGATCAGCGGATTGTCGGTGACGGCATTGGCCTCGATCAGCAGGGTACGGCCCACATTGCCGATCAAATCGAGGCAAGCGCCCATGACTTGCGGCTGGCAACGCAGGCTGTAGGGGTCCTGCACGCGCTCGTCGCCTTCCAGGTGCGAAGCACGGATCGCGCTGTGCGCCACCAGTTGGCGGTACATCTGCGCGGCCAGGATTTGCCCCGGCTGTCCGCGCACGGCGTGCACGCGCGCGTCGAACGGCGAGTCGCTGCCCTTGGCCGCGTCGAGCGACAGCGCGCCCGTGACCATGGCCGCTTCGAGCAGGCGCTCGGCCATGAACAGGCCATGCAACGCCAGCGCGTTCGACACTTGCGTGCCGTTGATCAGGGCCAGTCCCTCTTTTGCCGCCAGCACCACGGGGGCGATGCCAGCCTGCGCCAGCGCGTCCGGCGCCGGCATCAATTCGCCGTTGACGCGCACGTCGCCCACGCCCAGCATGGCCAGGGTCATGTGCGACAGCGGCGCCAGGTCGCCCGAGGCGCCCACGGAGCCCTTGGCGGGAATGGCCGGCATGATGCCCGCGTTGTACAGGGCGATCAGGGTGTCGACGATCAACGGGCGCACGCCGGAAAAGCCGCGCGCCAGGCTGCCGATCTTCATCAGCATGATCAGGCGCACGACGGCGTCCGACAGCAGCTCACCCGTGCCGACGGAGTGCGACAGGATCAGGTTGCGCTGCAATTGCTCGAGTTTTTCATCGGGGATGCGCGTCTTGGCGAGCAAGCCGAAGCCCGTGTTGATGCCGTACGCCGCATCGCCTTTGGCGACGATGGCTTGCACGGCGGCGGCCGACGCTTCGATGACGGGATAGGCTTCGGCGGCGAGGATCAGTTTCGCGGGTGCGGCCCAGACGGCGCGCAGGTCGGCCAGGGTCATCGCGCCCGGTTTCAGGGTCCAACTTTTGGCATGCTGTGTCATAGTCATTCGAATCAATATCTCAAGGAAGCATTGGAAGAATCAGGCCGTTGCGCTTGGCGCAGGCGGCCGCTGTTTCATAGCCGGCATCGGCATGGCGCATCACGCCCGAGCCGCTATCGTTGACCAGCACGCGCGCCAGGCGTTTCGCCGCCGCTTCGCTGCCGTCGGCCACGATGACCATGCCCGCATGCTGAGAATACCCCATTCCCACGCCGCCGCCATGGTGCAGCGAGACCCAGGTGGCGCCGCCGGCCGTGTTCAGCATGGCGTTGAGCAGTGGCCAGTCGGAAACGGCGTCGGTGCCGTCCTTCATGCTTTCCGTCTCGCGGTTCGGGCTGGCGACGGAACCCGTATCGAGGTGGTCGCGGCCGATGACGATGGGCGCCTTCAGCTCGCCCGTGCGCACCATCTCGTTGAAGGCCAGACCGGCGATATGGCGTTCACCCAGTCCCAGCCAGCAGATACGCGCCGGCAGGCCCTGGAAGGCGATGCGCTCGCGCGCCATGTCCAGCCAGTGATGCACCTGCTTGTGATGCGGGAACAGCTCCTTGATCTTCGCATCCGTTTTGTAAATGTCTTCCGGATCACCCGACAGGGCCACCCAGCGGAACGGGCCCCGTCCTTCGCAAAATTGCGGGCGGATGTAGGCGGGCACGAAACCGGGGAAGTCGAAGGCGTTCTGCACGCCCTGGTCGAACGCCACCTGGCGGATGTTGTTACCGTAATCGACCGTATGCACGCCCATGGCGTGGAAATCGAGCATGGCTTGTACGTGGGCGGCGCAGGAATCGGCGGCGGCCACCGTCAGGCGCGCGTGGCGCTGCGGGTCTTGTTGCGCCGCCTTCCAGTCAGACACACTCCAGCCGCGCGGCAGATAGCCGTTGACCAGGTCATGCGCGGAGGTCTGGTCCGTCACCAGATCGGGCACCAGGCCGCCCGCTTTCGCGCGGCGCACCAGTTCCGGCAGCACTTCGGCCGCGTTGCCCAGGAGGCCGATGGAAATGGCTTCCTTGCGCTCGGTGTGGTACTTGACCAGTTCGAGGGCTTCGTCCAGGCTGGCCGCCTGCTTGTCCAGGTAGCGCGTGCGCAGACGGAAATCGATGCTGCTTTGCTGGCATTCGATATTGAGCGACACGGCGCCCGCCATGGTGGCGGCCAGCGGCTGCGCGCCGCCCATGCCGCCCAGGCCCGCCGTCAAGATCCAGCGCCCGCCCCAGTCGCCGCCGAAATGCTGGCGCCCCGCCTCGGCGAAGGTTTCATACGTGCCCTGCACGATGCCCTGCGTGCCTATATAAATCCAGCTGCCGGCCGTCATCTGGCCGTACATGAACAGGCCTTGCCGATCGAGTTCGTTGAAGTGTTCCCAGTTCGCCCATTTCGGCACCAGGTTGGAGTTCGCGATCAGCACGCGCGGCGCGTCCGCGTGGGTCTGGAACACGCCCACAGGCTTGCCGGACTGGATCAGCAGGGTCTGGTCGTCTTCCAGTTCGCGCAGCGAGGCGAGGATCTGGTCGAAACAGGCCCAGTTGCGGGCGGCGCGGCCGATGCCGCCGTAGACGACCAGGTGCTGCGGATTTTCCGCCACTTCCGGGTCCAGGTTGTTTTGCAACATGCGGTAGGCCGCCTCGGCCTGCCAACTCTTGCAAGCCATGACCGTGCCGCGCGGGGCGCGGATGGTACGGCTGGCATCAAAGCGTGGATCGGTGTCCATTGTGCTGTTCATGCTGTCTCCTCGTAGGGTGCGAGCGGACATGCGTGGTCCGCTCTGGTGCTCCCAGCATAGGTTGTCTATACAACCAAGTCAACAGATTTTTGCAAGCGTAAACTGTCTATTTTTTCTCGAACACGCGCTTGCCCGCCACCCACGTCTGCAGCACCTGCGTCTTGCCGATGGCTGCCGGCGCGACGGTAAACAGGTCCTGGTCGACGACGATGAAGTCCGCCCATTTACCCGCTTCCAAGGTGCCGATGACCTTTTCCTGGTGCGCCGCCCAAGCCGCGTCGAGCGTGAAGCAGCGCAGCGCTTCCGTCACCGTCATCGCCTGCTGCGAATACCAGCCGCCGGCCGGAAATCCTTCGCTGTTCTGCCGCGTGACGGCCGCGTGGATGCCCTCGAACGGATTCGGCGACTCGATGGGGAAATCGGAACCGCAGGCGATGCGCGAACCCTGCTTGAGGAAGATGCGCCACGCATACGCGCCCTTGATGCGCTCGTGGCCCACGCGCTGCTCCGCCATGTTCTGGTCCGAGGTGGCATGCGTCGGCTGCATCGACGGGATGATGCCCAGGCTTTTGAAACGGGGGATGTCGGACAACTGCACCACCTGCGCGTGTTCCATGCGATGGCGCAGGCCCACGCTGCGGTATTGCGCGGTCAAGGCTTCATAGCCGTCGAGGATTTGATGGTTGCCCGCGTCGCCGATGGCGTGCACATTCACCTGGTAGCCGGCGCGCATGGCTTTTTCCATCTTCGCGCGCATGGCGCCGTCCTGGTAGAACAGCAGGCCGCTGGTGGTCGGATCGTCGCTGTAGGGTGCCAGCAGGGCCGCGCCGCGGCTGCCCAGGGCGCCGTCGGACAGCAGTTTGACGGCGCGCAAGGCGTACATGTCGCGCGCGTAGCTGTTCAACGGGCCATTCTTCGACAGCGCGTCGAAGTCTTCCGTTGTGTCAAAGATCATGCCGTACACGCGCACCGTCAGCTTGCCGTGGTCCGCATAATCGCGGAACAATCGGTCCTGCATCTGGCCGATGCCCGCATCATGCACGCTGGTCAGCCCCACTTGCGACAATTGCGCCAGCGCGCCATCGAGGGCCGCGCGGTTTTCCACATCGCCCGGCTTGGGTAACACGGCGTCCATCAAGTCCATGGCGTTATCGACCAGCACACCGGTGGCATTGCCGTCCGCGTCGCGTTCGATCTTGCCGCCAGCCGGATCAGGCGTGGCGCGCGTGATGCCGGCCAGCGCCAGCGCGCGGCTGTTGGCCCAGCCCGCGTGGCCATCGACGCGGCGCAACCACACGGGCCGCGCGCTTTCGGCCGCATCGAGTTCCAGGGCTGTGGGAAAGCGCCCCAGCTTCCAGATTTCCTGGTTCCAGCCATTGCCGACGACCCAGCTGCGTTCCGGATGCGCACGCGCGAAGTCGCCCACGGCCTGCACGGCGGCCGACAGCGACGAAGAGCCATACAGGATCACGCCGCTGGCGATGGTCCCAAGGCCGAACACGTGGCCATGCGCGTCGATCAGGCCCGGCAGCACGGTTTTTCCCTGCACGTCGACATGCGTGGCGCCCTTTGCCGCCTTGCGTTTCACCTGCGCGGCACTGCCGACGGCGAGCAGCTTGCCCGCGTCGTCAAACGCCAGCGCCGTGAAGCGCACCACCTTGCCGTTCGCGTTGAGCGTGTAGCCGTTGGCATTGTCGATGACGGTATCGGCATGGGCTTGGCCCAAGGTGCCCAGGCAGGCGAGAACAAGCAGGGTGCGGCGCAAGTGCGGGGTCGGCATTTCCATCTCCAGGTCTTTTAAGTAAATGAGTGAAAAGACGAGTGTATAGAAATTGGCAAAATGGTCAATCAGGCAGCGTTGGGCTGCCGCGCCATCAGCCAGTAATCGCAGCCAGTGACGGCTTCCGCATAATGCCCCGCCACTAGGAAGCCAAGACGGCTATAAAACGGCAGGCTGCGTTCGTTGTACGTCTCCAGGAAGCACGCGGCGCCAGCCGCATCGACGGCCGCCAGGCCCGGTGCCAGCACGGACGCGCCCAGTCCCTGCCCTTGCGCGTCAGGGTGGAAGCCGGCGATCGACAGGTACCAGGCGTCCTGCAAGTCGTGTTGCGCCAGCACGTGCTCCATGTTGTCCACGATGGCCGTGAAATGTGAGAAGCCCTGCTCTCCCAGCAGCGCGCGCAAGGCATCCTCGCGCTGCGCGTAGGCGGCCTGGCGCTCGTCGTGAGGCCGAAGTGTAAAGGCTGTTCGCATGCTGCTTATCTCCGTCTAAGTTCTTGTTGCTCACTTTCGCATCGATAGTGCCAAGTACCGATGGTTTACATACGACGCTTAGGAAGGTCCTGCTATTAAATCAGAACGAATGTCTGATAGTTCGGGGCCCAACAGACGGTATTCTACTTCCGGGCTATCTGCCTTGTTTATCGTCCCCCGGCATCACGACTACGGCTGGAACGTCATTTTTCTGCACGATTGTGAACGTCTTGAATGCTGGCCGGGACTGGATGATCGTGACGGACTTGTCCACTTTACCGACATATTTTCGGAATGACTCAACTGTAGCTTCGCATCGTGATCCCACAATGATTTCCCTAAGAGCAAACGTTTCACTGAACGGTAGATAAAAACTTCCATTGATAGGGTCTGGTTCCTTCAACTCTCCAAGGAGTCGCCACTCCTCTTCGTAAGACCATCCTTTTGCCTTAGTAGTCGAAAGTCCCTTCATCATGTCAAACGTGACGCCGCCATGCGGGTCGTTTGGGGCTAAGATGTGAGTCATCCGTTCTTCGGTGTATGTGATCTGAGTGGGCATATCCTCATCCGTCACATCGAATCCCAAACATACGCCCTGATGGTTCTGGGTATAGTGTGCCCACATAAGCGGGCTTTTCCAGTGTTCGACCATGCACAAGAGGCCCACGTTCTTGATGTAGTGTTCGAGCACCTTTTTGAAAATGTATCTCCCATCACGCCCTTCAAACTTTATGCTCTTCAACTCAAAAGGATCGTTGAGGTTATCGAATCGTGAAAACCGCATACGGCGTTCTGGCAGAATGTAGTCAATGGCATTTTTGAGGGTAGTCATGTGGTAAAGGCGCATAAATCTCCATAGCAGTAACAACTGGCGAGGGTATTAGGCAAGACTACTTCAGGCTGCCTTTTAGCTTTTCGTACATTACCCAGTTACCCACGTAGAAGAGGAAAAACGATGTAAACGGTAGTCCGAGTGCCAGCCACAAGCCTAGGTACGCATCTTCCAAACGGCTCGCCCGAATAGGAATTAGTCGGTCAATGGTTTCGCGTGACTCTTTCATGCTTCCACATAGGATTGGCTTTTGAAAATCGGGTTCATTCGGGTCGCGGCACTGGCGGCCCATCTCAATCGAATTTCTCGCTTCGGACGCAATGTATCCTACGAGCTGTTGATATTGGCGGTAACTGTATCCCGACCACAAGCCAAAGCCAACAAGTGATGTTAAAGCGATTGCTATCGCCAGCCGTTTAAGTCGTTGACGCATCATGATCTTCATTTGACTACAGGAATGACAGAGTGCAAAGTTTATCACCGCCGCACGTGCGAAAAACCTAAAAAACTGAAAGGCCGAGGGGTTTGTTTAACGCCAGGCCTGGGTCGAGAACATTGCAACCGGGACATTCAAAATATACGTACCAGCATGCCAGATCAGATTTTTGCCTGCTCACGGCGCCCCCCGTGGATTTCACGTGGTTCAACTGACAAATGGCAAGCAAACCTGCGCTCCCGAGGAAAAACCAAGATAGCGCGTGCCATTGTACCCATCACGCACCGACCGCTCCGGGCATTCAAGGCTTGGGCGGCACCACTTGACCCGATTCCTCCCCCCGCTTCGCCGGCGCCCTGAACCATTCCTCCGGCGGCACCACGTGCGATTCTTTCGGGTCATCAATGTAATGTGGCGAGGTGATTTGCACGTCGAATTCGTTGAAGACGTCGATGATGTTCTGGTGCAAGCGGTTCAGCACTTCGGCGCGCTGGCGGGGGACTTCGGCGCTGGCGTAGGCGACCAGGCGGTATTGCACGTAGTAATCTTGCAGCGCAAGCTGCATCACGTACGGTTTCGGCGTGGTCGACAGTTCTGTCGTGCGTGACGCGGCCAGTTCCAGCATGGCGTGTACTTGCCGCCACGGCGTGGCATAGCCGATGGTGACGGTGGAATCGAGTACGAAGCCGCCGCCGGGCTGGGCGCGCGAATAGTTCTTTGTCGTTTGCGACATCACCCACGCGTTCGGCAAGGCGACTTCCTCGCCCAAGCCCGTGCGCAAGCGCGTCTCGAACATGCCCACGTCGACCACCGTGCCTTCGCTATCGCCCACGCGCACATATTCTCCCTTGCGCAGGGCGCGCGTGTACATCAGGATCAGGCCGCTGGCGCCCTGGCCGACGATGCTCGACGCGCCGATCGACACCATCAGGCCCACCAGCACGGACAGGCCCTGGAAGGCGGCCGTGTGCGAGCCGGGCAGATACGGATACGCCATGGCCAGCGCGAACAGCCAGATCACCACGCTGGCGATGCGGCGCGTCGGCAGGGCCGTGTCCTTGTCCAGCCAGCCGATTTGCAATTCGCCGCTTTCCACGCGCTTGAACAGCGAAGCGGCCGTGGCGGCGATCAGGCGCGCGATGGCGAAGATCACGCACACCAGCACCAGCCCCGGCAAGGCGCCGATGATGGCGTGAAAGACGTCGGCGGCCACGTCGAACAGGTAGCCGCTCAGGCTTTCGCCCCAGGAACGCGTGTAAGGCAGGCGGCCCAGCACGAAGGCGGCCCACAGATATGTGGCCATCAGGCGCAAGCCCCACAGCACGGCGCTGAGCAGTTGATACGCGAAGGCGATGTAATGCTCGGCGTCGAGTACGCGCACGTTTTTCAGGCGCACATCGCGCAGGCGCGAGGCCAGCAGGATGCCGCTGCGGCGCTTGGCCCAGTGATAAAAGCGTGTCAGGCCCAGCCACACCAGCCAGAACACGAGGGTGGCGGCAGCGCAGACGGCGGCGGCGATCGCCAGGTAGCGCCAGCTGTTCTGCTCGCGGTAATCGAGCACGGCCTTGCTCAACTCGCCGGCCGCCATTTTCGCCACGCTTTCCGTCGTGTCGCCGGCCAGTTGGTTGACGTCGCCAGGCACGACGACGAACAGCTGCACGCCATCGAGCAGCACTTGCGTGCCTTCGGGAATCATGCGCGTGCTCGTCTGCAAGGGGCCGTTCTTCGCCAGCACGCCTTCCAGGCGGCGCTGCGCGCCGATCGCGCGCTCATCGGGCGGATAGCCGGCCAGCGCGGCGCGGAAGACGAATACTTTGCGGTTGGCAAACATCAGCGGCGCCGTCCTGGCGGCCGCAGCTTGCGCTGGCGCCACGACAGACGCAGCCTCCGCAACGAACGCTGGCACGCCATCGTCCGCATGGGCTGCAGGCAGCAGGAAAATGGTCAACAGGCACAACAGGCGAAGCAACGCGGACATGGCGGAAATGAAAGAGTGACAAGGAGCAGCCATCATGCCATGTAATCCTGGAAACTCAAGCGTCGCACCTGATGTTCAGCTCGCATCATGAAAAATGATGCCCAGGGTGTGACGCAGGCCCGAACGCAGGCGCGATACGCCGTGGCGCATGTTCACGCGGTAACTGCCGCGCGTGCCATTCACGGGGCGCTGCGCGACGGGAAAGAGGACGGCGTCGCCCTGCGCCAGCGGCACGACCTCTGCGCGCGACTGCATGCGCGGGCGCTGCTCCGTCAGCACGAACTCGCCGCCCGTGAAATCCTCGTGCGGGCACGACAACAATACCGCCAGTTGCAGCGGAAACACATGCTCGCCATACAGGTCCTGGTGCAGGCAGTTGTAATCGCCTGAGCGGTAGCGCAGCAGCAGGGGCGTGGGCCGGGTTTGCCCCGCCGCATGGCAACGCGCGAGGAAGTCCCCGTGCGCCACAGGAAAGCGGCTATCGATGCCCATGCTGGCATGCCAGCGGTTGGCAATGGCCGCCAGCGGCGGATACAAGGCAGCGCGCAGCTCGGCGACCGGCTCCGGCAGCGGATAGGCCCAGTACTGGTACTCACCCTGTCCAAAACCATGGCGCTGCATCACCACCTTGCTGCGAAAACGCGACGCGTCGTCATACTGCGCCGCCAGCGCCGCGCACTGCGCAGGATTCAGCAAGCCCGGCACGACGGCGCAACCGTATTGATTCAGCTCATCCTCGATCTGGCGCCAGTCCAGCGCCCTCATCGTTCGCCCTCGCGTTCCAGCAAGGCCTGCTTGCGCTCCACGCCCCAGCGGTAGCCGGACAAGGCGCCATCGTTGCGCACCACCCTGTGGCAGGGGATGGCGACGGCCAGCGCATTGGCCGCGCAGGCGCCGGCCACGGCGCGCGCGCCTTGCGGGGCGCCGATGCGCCGCGCCAGTTCGGCATAACTGACGGTGCTGCCGGCGGGAATCTCGCGCAAGGCTTGCCACACGCGCTGCTGGAACACCGTGCCGCGCACGTCGAGCGGCAAATCCAGTCCCAGGCCCGGCGCCTCGACCAGGCCGACAACTTGCGCCACCGTTTGTTCGTACTCGGGCTCGGCGCCGCGCAGCTCGGCGCGGGGAAAGCGGTCCTGCAAGTCGCGCAGCAGCACTTCCGGGTCGTCGTCGATCAAAATGGCGCAAATACCCTTGTCCGTGCTGGCCACGAGGATGGCGCCCAGCGAGCAGGCGCCGATGGCAAAGCGGATCACGGCGCCGCTGCCGCCGGCGCGAAACGCGCCCGGCGTCATGCCCAGCAAGCCCGGCGTGGCCGCATACAGGCGGCCGCTGGAATTGAAGCCGGCCGCATATAAGGTTTCGGTGACATTCGCGGCGCCCTGCAAGCCGGCCTTCAGGCGCTCGCCGCGCCGCGCCGCCGCATACGCCTTGGGCGTAATGCCCGTGTGCGCCTTGAAGACGCGGTGAAAGTGAAAGCGGCTCATGCCGGCCGCTTGCGCCAGGCTGTCCAGGTCAGGCAACTCGTCGCTGGCGTCGATCAGACGGCAGATATCGGCCACGATGGCCGCCTGACGCTGGGCCAGCGGCGGCAAGTTGGGTTTGCAGCGCAGGCAGGGACGAAAACCGGCCGCCTCCGCCTGCTCGCAACTGACGTGGAAAGCCACATTGCGGCGCAAGGCGGGGCGCGCGGCGCAGGAAGGCCGGCAATACACGCCCGTCGTGCGCACCGAATAATAAAAGACGCCGTCGGCATCGGGTGCGCGCCGCTGCAGGGCATCCCAGCGTTCATCGTCAGTCAGATAAGCGTGTTCCATGGCAAACTCCGTGCAAGTCAATAGTAGGTCACCAGCATAGCCAGCGCCAATGCGCGCCACACTCCGGCGCTTGCTTTTGAATTCAAAAAAAAGGCTGGCGGCAGGCATCGTGCTCGGTGCTAAAATCGGCCATCGCGCCTCCAGCCGGCGGCGCGCCCTGCCCGCGCCCCGGAGAAACCGCATTGGACGACCACAATACACAAGAAAATACGCCCATTTTCCAGCGTATCAAGGATTTTCTGCTGGCCGGCATCGCCGCCGGCCGTTGGAAGGAAGGCGACGTGATTCCCTCCGAGCAAGCCTTGGTCAAGCAATTCGGCGTCTCGCGCATGACGGTCAACCGCGCCGTGCGCGAACTGACCAGCGAGCAGGTGCTGACGCGGCGCCAGGGTTCCGGCACCTATGTGGCGCAGCAAAAATACCAGGCGACCTTGTTGGAAATCAAGAGTATCGCCGATGAAGTGCGGGCGCGCGGACATATCCACCGCAGCAGCTTGCAATTGCTGGAACGCACCAAAGCCTCCGACTTACTGGCCAAGCAATTCGGCCTGCCGCCGGAACACCCGCTGTTTCATTCGCTGATCGTGCATTTTGAGAATGGCGTGCCGATCCAGGTGGAAGACCGCTGGGTCAATCCCGAGTGCGCGCCCGACTACATGACGCAGGATTTTTCCAGCATCACGCCGAACGAATACCTGATGGCCGCCGCGCCCTTGCAAGGCGCCACCTACAGCATCGAAGCGCTGTCGGCGCCGCGCGACATCGCCGAAATGCTGGCCATCGACACCAAACAGCCATGCCTGGTGCTGCGCCGCCAGACGCGCTCGGGCGGCAAGATCGCCTCGATCGCCACCATGTGGCATCCGGGACACCGCTATCAGTTCGCCGGAAGTTTTACCTAAAGTTATCGTCGCAATTGAATAGCACGATTTCACGCAAACTTTCTCACGAATTCTCACCAAATCGCGAAAAAAACAGCCATTCCGGGGTAAAAAAAATCCCGTTTTGGCCGTTTCTGAACTTAAATACTCCGAGCAAATATTCGATGCTATAGTTGCCGCCAGAAAGCGCCGCAGGCGTTTATTTGAGCGCGCCTCTTGTACTGCCAGCCTAGTCCAATCACGCCCCAGAAAGGGATGCATTTGTCGTATTGCAGCCACACGAGTTTCAGCGCACGTCGCCCACGGCGCCGTGCGCTGCGCCGGCTCGCTCGTACGATGCTGGCGGCAGGCATGGCGCTTTCGCTGCCGGTGCAGGCGGCGGCGCACGGCATGGGGCCGACACTGCTGTGGCCGTATGCTGCCGCCAGTGCCACCGCCCTGGCGGGACTGGCTTGCTGGCAAGCCTGGCGCTTGCGCCAGCAGTTGCGCCGCCAGCCCCAGCCCGCGCAAGCCCAGGCTGAACAGGATGCCGTGCAAGCCTTGCGCGGCGCCACCATGGCCGGCTGGACCTGGCGGCGCCAATCCGACCGGCTGCAGTTCGCGCCCCAGTACCAGGACGTGTTGGGCGACAAGCATGCCAGGCTTGAGCATGCACTGGCCGACTGGCTGGCCGAAGTCCACCGGGACGACCGGGCGCGCCTGAGCCTTGCCTTTCGCCAGCATCTCGACGGCCAGGCGCCCGGCACCTTCAATTGCGAATTCCGTTTGCGGCACAGCGATGGCCACTGGCGCTGGCTGCTGGCGCGCGGCGCCGTCCTGTCGCGCGCCTCGGATGGCGCCGCCACGCAAGCCAGCGGCATCGTCTGCGATATCAGTGAGCGCAAGCAGGACGAACAATCGCGCATGCGCTCGCTGCTGGAAGCGGCGCCCGAAGCCATGCTGGTCGCCGACGTCGAGGGCAAGGTGCATTACGCCAACCAGATCGGCGCGCGCTGCTTCGGCTATCCTCTGGCCGAATTGACGGGCATGTCGCTGGAGCAATTGGTGCCGGAAAGCACGACCAGCCAATCCGTGAGCGACCCGCAAGGGCGGCACAGCCTGCCAGGCCGGGTGATGATGGCGCGCCGCCGCGACGGCACGCACTTCCCCGCCAAGGTCAGCCTGTCGCCGTTGCGCATGGCCGGCCAGGTGTTTTCCATCGTCTCGCTGCGCGACATGACGCAGCGGCAACGCGCCGAGGAAGCGCTGCACGCCAGTTCGGAACGCTACCGCCTGATCGTGCAGACGGCCGCCGAAGGCATCTGGATGACGGATGCGAACGGCAAGACCACTTTCGTCAACCCGAAGATGGCGCACATGCTGGGCTATACGGTGCAGGAAATGCTGGGCCGTCCCCTGCTCGACTTCATGGACCGCGACAGTCAGCTGCTGATGCAGCGTCGCCTGGCCAGCCACGGCAGCCAGGCCAGCCAGCCGGACCAGGTCGATTTCCGTTTCTTCCGCAAGGATCAGTCCAGTCTGTGGGGCTTGCTGTCGAGCACCAGCATCCAGTCGGACAACGGCGAGCCGGGTGGCACGCTGGCGATGATTACCGACATCACAGAGCGGCGCCAGGCGTCGATCGCGCTGTCGAACTCGAGCCAGCGCATGGCGTCCGTCTTCGGCGCCGTGACGAACGGCCTGGTGGTGCAGGACAGCCACGGTCACATCCTGGAAAGCAATGCCGCCGCCGAACGCATGCTGGCGGCCAGTCCGGCCGGCAACAGCCTGTGGCAAGCCATCCACGAGGACGGTTCCCCCTTCGACCAGCGCAGCCATCCCGTGCACATCACCCTGTCGACGGGTGTCGCCATGCGCGACGTGCTGATGGGCGTGCAACAGCCCGACGGCAGCCTGTCGTGGCTATCCGTGAATACCGAGGCCATCCGCGATGAGTATGGCAAGGTGGGCATGGTCGTGGCCAGCCTGACGGACATCACGTATCACAAGCGCAGCGAAAGCGCCTTGCGCGAACTCAATGAGCATCTGGAAGAGCGCGTGGCGCAGCGCACGGAGCAGCTGGACCAGGCCAAGCAGGTGGCCGAAGAAGCGAGCCTGGCGAAGGGACAATTCCTGGCCAACATGAGTCATGAAATCCGCACGCCGATGAATGGCGTGATCGGCATGGCGTATCTGGCCCTCAAAACTGATTTGGAACCGCGCCAGCGCGACTACCTGGAAAAAATCCGCTTCGCCGGAGAACATTTGCTGGGCATCATCGACGATATCCTCGACATCTCGAAAATCGAGGCGGGCAAGCTGGAAATCGAGCGCGTCAACTTCAGTTTCGACCACGTGGTGCAAACCCTGATGACGGTGGTGGCGCCGCGCGCCGCCGGCAAGAACCTGGAATTGCTGTTCGAAATCGACCCGCAATTGCCCGCCGTGCTCGTGGGCGACCCGCTGCGCCTGGGGCAAGTGCTGATCAACTACGCCAATAACGCCATCAAGTTCAGCGAACAGGGCAGCATTACCGTGAAAGTGCGCAAGGTAGTGGCGGACGCCAAACACTGCCTGGTGCGCTTTGAAGTGTGCGACCACGGCATCGGCCTGTCGCAGGATGAAATGAGTAAATTGTTCCAGTCCTTCCAGCAAGCTGACACATCCACCACGCGCGAATATGGCGGCACGGGCCTGGGCCTGGCCATCTGCAAGCAATTGGCGCAGCTGATGGGCGGCGACGTGGGCGTCGACAGCCGTCCCGGCGCCGGCAGCACTTTCTGGTTCACGGCCAACCTGGGCATTTCCGACCAGGCCGCGCCCGCCATGCTCGACAGCATGGTGCAGACGGCGGCCGCCATGCGCGCCAGCGCCGACGCGGCCCTGGTGATGCGCACGCTCAAGCATGCGCGCATCCTGCTGGTGGAAGACAACACTTTCAACCAGCAAGTGGCGCTGGAATTGCTGGAGGAAGCGGGCGCCTCCGTCTGCCTGGCCAACAATGGCGAAGAGGCGCTCGACCTGCTGCGCCAGACCCAGTTCGACTGCGTGCTGATGGACGTGCAGATGCCGCTGATGGATGGCCTGCAAGCGACGCGCCACATCCGCGCCGACCCGCAACTGGCGCACCTGCGCGTGCTGGCCATGACGGCCACGGCCACCAGCGAAGACCGCGTGCGCTGCCTGGAAGCGGGCATGGACGATTTCATTTCCAAGCCCATCCAGCCGGCCATGATGTACCAGACCATCGCCAGCTGGCTGCCGGCGCACGAAACGCCGCCACCACCGGCGCGCAGCCGCGCCGCGCCCGCCTTCAAGACCACCCTGGCGGGCGATCCGCAGGTGATCGACCTTTCCATCCTGGCCAAGTTGCTGGGCTACAACCCTGAAAAGGTGCGCAAGTTCGCCTTCAAGTTCCTGCAGACCACGCAGGACGGCTTTGGCGACATCGACGCGGCCCTGGCGCGCGGCGACGTGCATCAGGTGCGCGAACTGGGGCACCGTATCAAGTCGTCGGCGCGCACCGTGGGCGCCCTGGGCCTCGCCGACCTGTGCCACAACCTGGAAACCCTGGCGCCGGGCGAACCGGCCGACGAGGCGGAGCGGGCGCAGCGCATCGTCGCGCGCCTGTGGCCCCTGCTGGAACAGATTACCGAACAAATCATGAATAACACCAGCTTTGCCAATGACGATTAGCTATCGCCAAATTGGGTTGCGGCAAGGTATCGGCATCGACAGCGATGCATATCAACAGAAAGACATGACGATGAACACTGTATCAAACCAAGCAAGCCCGGAACACAATGAAGCAGGCCTGGCGCCGTTGCGCGTGCTGCTGCTGGACGACGACGTTTTCATGCTTGACGTGCTCAGCGACATGCTCGAGCAAATGGGCCCTTTCGACATTCGCTGCGAATCGCACAGCGAACAGGCGCTGGCTGCCCTGAAGCAGCACCAGCCCGACCTTCTGATCTGCGACCTGTCCATGCCCGACATCGACGGCATCGAATTCTTGCGCATGGCGGCTGAAAACGGCTTCCGTGGCGGCGTGGTCCTGCTGTCAGGCCTGCATTCGGCCGTGCGCCTGGCGGCCGAACGCCTGGCTGTGGCCAACGGCCTGCATATATTGGGCACCTTCCGCAAGCCGATGGAAAGCGCGGAATTGCAGCTCATGGTGAACTTGCAACTGCAGCACACGGCGCGTCTGGCCAGCACGCGAGCCTGAGCGGGGAGGCCGGCCGGGAGGGCGGACACGACGCTGCGGGCCAGCAGGCATGCGGCTTTGCCGCCCTGCCGACGCGCGCAGGAGCGATATGCTGGCGATATGCCTCAAGTTTTTCTGCAATAATCGCCACGCTTTGAAAAAATGGGTTATTATTTCAGCCATCCCCGCCTGCATACCTCTGGTCGCGTCTTCCAAGAACATTGAATTTGTGCCCATTGTCCCCATCTTCTAACTGCATTCCAGGAAGCATGGATGGCGAACCAGCGTATGGTTAATTCCAGGCATTATTGATCCCACCCTCATTTGAGGAAAATATGAGCGAAAATATCAAACACATTAGCGATGCATCTTTTGAAGCAGACGTCCTGAAATCCGAGTTGCCAGTACTGGTCGACTTCTGGGCAGAATGGTGCGGTCCGTGCAAGGCCATCGCCCCGATCCTGGAAGAAGTGGCCAAGGAATACGCCGGCCGCATCCAGATCGCCAAGATGGACGTGGACGCCAACCAGGCAGTGCCTGCCAAGTTCGGCATCCGCGGCATCCCGACCCTGATCCTGTTCAAGGATGGTGTTGCAGCTGCTCAAAAAGTGGGCGCCATGGCCAAGGGCCAGTTGACCGCTTTCGTCGACAGCAACATTTAATGTATGATGGGCAGCGCTGCGCCCGCAGCGCCGCCTGACTGGAACGACCGGGAAGCGGCTTTGCCCTCATTCGTGCACAGCCTTCCCAATAATTAATCAACGCCACGCAGTCCCCTCCCCTACCTTTACATCCCGTCTCGGGACACTCAACACATATGCATTTATCCGAACTAAAGGCCCTACACGTATCCGCCCTGCTTGAGATGGCGATCGGTCTTGACATTGACAACGCAGCCCGCTTGCGCAAACAGGAGCTGATGTTCGCTATCCTGAAAAAACGCGCCAAGTCCGGCGAACAGATTTTTGGCGACGGCGCCCTGGAAGTGCTGCCTGACGGCTTCGGCTTCCTGCGCTCGCCTGACGCCAGCTACATGGCGTCCACCGACGACATTTACATCTCCCCTTCGCAAATCCGCCGCTTCAATCTGCACACCGGCGATTCAATCGAGGGCGAGGTACGGACCCCGAAAGATGGCGAACGCTATTTCGCATTGGTCAAAGTCGACAAGGTCAACGGCGAATCGCCGGAGATGTCGAAACACCGCATCCTGTTTGAAAACCTGACGCCGCTGCACCCGAACGAGCCGCTGCGCCTGGAACGTGAAATGAATGGCCAGGAAAACATCACCGGCCGCATCATCGACCTGATCGCCCCGATCGGCAAAGGCCAGCGCGGCTTGCTGGTGGCATCGCCGAAATCCGGTAAATCCGTGATCCTGCAGCACATCGCGCATGCGATCACGGCAAATCATCCGGACATCACCCTGATCGTACTGCTGATCGACGAACGCCCGGAAGAAGTTACCGAAATGCAACGTTCGGTACGCGGCGAAGTCGTCGCCTCGACCTTCGACGAACCGGCCACGCGCCACGTGCAAGTGGCCGAGATGGTGCTGGAAAAAGCCAAGCGCCTGGTCGAAATGAAAAAAGACGTGGTGATCTTGCTCGACTCGATCACCCGTCTGGCACGCGCCTACAACACCGTCATCCCTGCCTCGGGCAAGGTCCTGACCGGTGGTGTCGACGCGAACGCGCTGCAACGTCCAAAACGCTTCTTCGGCGCCGCGCGCAATATCGAAGAAGGCGGCTCGCTGACCATCATCGCTACGGCGCTGATCGAAACGGGTTCGCGCATGGATGACGTGATCTTTGAAGAATTCAAGGGTACCGGCAACATGGAAGTGCATCTGGAACGCCGCCTGGCCGAGAAACGTGTCTATCCGGCCATCAACCTGAACAAATCGGGTACCCGCCGCGAAGAACTGCTGATCAAGCCGAACGAGCTGCAAAAAATCTGGATCCTGCGCAAGTTGCTGTACTCGATGGACGAGATCGAGGCGATGGAGTTCATTCTGGACAAGATGAAAGCAACGAAGAATAACGCCGAGTTTTTCGATATGATGAGACGCGGTGGCTGATTTTCGGGGTCAGACCCGACGGGTCTGACCCCAGCCCTCCGTTGAGCATCATTCGAAAGCCGCTCCCTGAGCGGCTTTTTTATTGCCGTCCGCCCGAAAGCGCTATATAATCGACGGTTGCATTATTTTAAACCCTGGCAAGTGATCGGCAATCGGGTCAAGAAGCAGGACGACCGACGAAGTGCTGTTTGGCTACCAAACTAGAGAGAAGACCATGAAAGTCGATACCCATCCAGAATACCGCGAAGTTGTTTTCCACGATCTGTCGTGCGATTTCAAATTCGTTACCCGCTCGACCATCCAAACCCGCGAAAAAATCACCCACGACGGTAAAGAATACCCACTGGTGAAGATCGAGGTTTCGGCTGAATCGCACCCATTCTTCACGGGCAAGCACAAAATCGTCGATACCGCTGGTCGCGTCGAGAAGTTCCGTCAGAAGTTCGGTTCGGTTGGTTCGAAAACCGCAGTCGCAGCAGGCTAATTTTTGCCGCTCTGCGGCAAAAAAGGGCAGCTTCGGCTACCAGAGAAAAGGCAGCTACGGCTGCCTTTTTTGTCTTTGGCCGCTTTACTTTATACTCGCGCATACCCGACGCCATTCGTCGCGTCTTGCCATTTTTCTGATACCGAATATCGATGAAGCCAGTCCGCCTTCCCGCCGCTGCCACACTCGCGCTGCCACGATGGGCCTTGTTTGCGCTCGGCCTGCTGTACATCCTGCCTGGCCTGATCGGCCGCGAACCGTGGAAGAACGATGATGCCGCCAGTTTCGGCATCATGTGGACCATGGCGCATGGCGGCCTGAACGACTGGCTGTGGCCCAACGTGGCCGGCCTGTCGCTGCCCGATGAAGGCCCGCTGACCTTCTGGCTGGGCGCCATTTTCATCAAGCTGTTCGGCTGGATCGACGGCGACGTCTTTGGCGCGCGCATGTCGACCATCGGCATCTTCGTCGTCAGCACCCTGTCCGTCTGGTACACCGCCTTCAACCTGGGCCGGCGCAACGATGCCCAGCCGCTGCGCCTGGCCTTCGGCGGCCAGCCCGAGCCGAACGATTTCGGCCGCACCCTGGCCGATGCCGCCGTGCTCATCTACCTGGGTTGCCTGGGACTGCTGCAGCACAGCCACGACATCACGGCCGAAGCGCTGTACGTGTCCCTGATGGCCTACCTGCTGTACCGCGCCGTGCGCTACATGGAAGGCCCTTCCGTGCGCAATGCGGCCCTGCTGGGCCTGGCGATGGGCGGCCTGACCCTCGCGCGCGGCTGGATCACGCCAGCAGCGCTGAGCATCGCCCTGCTGCTGTGCACCGTCTTCCTGCGCCTGCCGCTGCTGCGCAGCGTGCGCCACCTGGCGCTTGCCATCCTGATCGGCGTCGCGCTGACCCTCGTCTGGCTGCTGCCGGGCGAATGGCTGCAACCATACGGCCATTCGCCGCTGCACGCATGGATGGAGTGGAATTGCCGCCAGTTCAGCGCCCCGAGCCTGAAAAGCGTGCAGTATTTCTTGCGTGTCGGCATCTGGTTCTTCTGGCCCGCGTGGCCTTTCGCCGCCTGGGCCGTGTATGCCTGGCGCCGCCAGCACCACGTGCTGCACATCGTCGTGCCGCTAACCTTTGTCGCCATGCTGGCTATCCTGGGCCTGTGCCATCCTGATCCGGACCCGAGCCAGCTGCTGCCGCTGCTGCCGCCGCTGGCGGTGATGGCCGCGTTTGGCTTGCTGACCATGAAACGGGGCGCCATCAACGCCATCGACTGGTTCTCCGTGATGGTGCTGACCATCTGCGCCCTCGCGCTGTGGCTGTTCTGGTTCGCCATCCTGACGGGCTGGCCGCCGAAACTGTCGCATAATGCCCTGAAACTCATGCCTGGCTTCAAGCCCGAGCTGGACTTGCTGGCCTTTTTCGTGGCCGTCTGCGTCAGCGCGGGCTGGGTGGCGCTGGTGCACTGGCGCATTTCGCGCCAACCGGCCGTGCTGTGGCGCGCCGTGGTCCTGTCGTCCGGTGGCCTGATCCTGATCTGGGTGCTGATCATGACCTTGTTCCTGCCGCCGCTGAACTACAGCAAAAGCTACGCCAGCGTGGCGCACCAGATTTCCGTTCACCTGCCGCCAGGCAGCAAGTGCATCAACAGCAATGTCGGCGCCGCACAGCGCGCCTCGTTCGCCTACTACGGCCACCTGCCGTTTGCCAGCGTGGGGCAGCAGCAATGTGATGTGTTCTTGTTGCAAGACAGCATCAAGGTGCCTGACAGCAAGGAGCAACTTCCCGAGCACCACGGCGCGGACTGGATCAAGTTGTGGGAAGGGCGGCGCCCCACGGATGACGTGGAACGTTTCCGCCTGTACCAGCGCGTCAGGTAAGCAGCAAAAAACCGGGCCAGCCCCGGTTTTTTTTAGTCCGACAGACAGTCACGGGCGACAGGAAAAGTATTGCTTAAAAATATAGTTAATTACCTAAATTGAACTAAAATTGTTTTTTAGATTATAATAGCCGGCTGCGCGATGGCGGTGTCTTGCTTTCCCGCCCAATTCGTCCCCCAATTCACTATGAGATTGTCCATGAAATTATTTAGCACCCGCACCTTGCCGCTCATCAGCGCCGCCCTGTTCGCTTTCTCCTTCAGCGCTACGGCCCAAGCCACCGTGATTGACCTCGGCGTCGCCAATGGCTACTCGGCCTTTATCTTCGGCAACATCGGCAGCAGCGGTGCCAGCGGCTTCACCAGCGTCGGCGGCAGCATTGCCGCGGGTGGCAATATCTACCTGGACAACTACAACGTCGGCACGAATAAAACGCCAGGCAGCGCGACCAACGCGATCGTTGCTGGTGGTAACCTGAACACGGGCTGGGGCACCATCGGTGGTTCCGCCGTATATGGCGTCAGCAATCCCAACGCCACGCTGACCGCCCCACAATGGTTCCCAACCGACAGCATCAGCAAGGGCAATGCTTCCACCCTGGACTTTGCGACCGCCCAGCAACAGCTGACGACCCTGTCGGGCGACGTGGCCAAGCTGCAATCGAACGGCACCGTGATCTCGCAATCGGGCGGCTTCAAGCTGGTGGGCGACATCAACGCCGACGTGAATGTCTTCACCATCGCTGCCAACGACCTGCATAACCTGACCCTGGACCTGTCTTCGCTGAAAAGCACGGCCAGCATCATCATCAACGGCACGGCTACCGACATCACCATGAGTGGTGGCTTCGACAATTTCGGCAGCTTCGCCGACCGCACGCTGCTCAACTTCGCCAACGCCACCACCACCAACCTGAACAACGTCGGTATCAACGGCAGCATCCTGGCGCCGAACAGCGCGTTTTCCGGTTCGGGCAGCATGAACGGCACCCTGATCGCCAATTCGGTCAACTCGGTCAATTATGGCCACGTCTCGATGAACGGCGCCGGCTTCAACACGGTGAACGTCTCAGCCGTGCCAGAACCAGGCACCTACGCCATGCTGCTGGCCGGCCTGGGCTTGCTCGCCTTTGTACGCCGCCGCACGCCAGCGCGCGCACCGCAAGCCGCGATGGCCTGAGCTTTACGCTGAATCAATAAAAAAACACCGGGCCGCGCGAGCGTCCCGGTGTTTTTTTATGTGCCAGCAAAAAGCTTAATCCGTGCCCAGCCCCAGGTCAGTCGCCACCTGCTGGCGCAATAAATATTTCTGGATCTTGCCCGTCACCGTCATGGGGAATTCCTCGACGAAACGCACGTAACGGGGAATCTTGTAATAAGCGATCTGCCCATCGCAAAAGGCGCGGATGTCGTCGCTGGTGGCCTGCGTGCCCGGTCGCAAGATGATGCAAGCGCACAACTCTTCGCCATACTTGGCGTCCGGCACGCCCACGCATTGCACGTCGAGCACGCTCGGGTGGCGGTACAGGAATTCCTCGACTTCGCGCGGGTAGATATTTTCGCCGCCGCGGATGACCATGTCCTTCGAGCGGCCGACGATGCTGCAAAAGCCGTTGGCGTCGATCACGGCCAGGTCGCCCGTGTGCATCCAGCGCGCCGCATCGATGGCCTCACTGGTTTTTTCAGGGTCGCCCCAGTAGCCCTGCATCACGGAATAGCCGCGCGTGAGCAATTCGCCCTTTTCGCCACGCGGCACGATGCGTCCTTCCGCATCGATGACTTTCACCTCCAGGTGCGGGTGGACGCGGCCGATAGACGACACGCGCATTTCGCGCGGGTCTTCGATCGCCGTCTGGAAGCTGACGGGCGACGTTTCCGTCATGCCGTACGCAATCGTGATTTCCGCCATGTGCATCAATTCGATGACGCGCGTCATGACTTCCATCGGGCACGGCGAGCCGGCCATGATGCCGGTGCGCAAGTTCGACAGGTCGTATTGCTTGAAATCAGGATGGTCGAGGATGGCAATGAACATGGTCGGCACGCCATGCAAGCCCGTGCAGCGCTCGGCCTGCACGGTTTCCAGCACGCCTTTCGGGTCGAAGCCTTCGCCGGGAAACACCATGGCCGCGCCATGCGTGACGCAGGCCAGGTTGCCCAACACCATGCCGAAACAGTGGTACAGAGGCACGGGAATGCACAAGCGATCCTGTTGCGTCAGGCGCATGGCTTCGCCGATGAAAAAACCGTTATTCAGGATATTGTGGTGCGTCAAGGTGGCGCCTTTCGGCGCGCCCGTGGTGCCGGACGTGAACTGAATGTTGACGGCATCGTCAAACTGCAAGGTGGCGCTCACCTCTTCCAGGTGCGCCAGGTCGACGTCGGAGATACCCGCCATCAAGGCGTCGAAGTTGTGCATGCCCGGTGTGGCGGCCGCGCCCAGGCGGATGACGTGGCGCAACTGGGGCAGGCGCGGCGACTGCAGGGCGCCCGCGCGCGAACGGGCGATTTCCGGCACCACGTCCTGCACGATCGCCAGGTAGTCGCTGGACTTGAAGCTGGGCGACAGGATCAGTGCGCTGCATTGCACCTTGTCGAGCACGTATTCGAGTTCCGAGCGCCGATAGGCGGGATTGATGTTGACCATGATCAAGCCGGCTTTCGCCGTGGCGAACTGCGTCAGCACCCATTCCGCGCAATTTTGCGACCAGATGCCGACCCGGTCGCCCGGCTGCAAGCCCAGCTTCAGCAAGCCGGCGGCCAGGCGGTGCACGCGCTGCTGGAATTCCAAATACGTCCAGCGCACGTTCTGGTGCGCCACGATCAGGGCGTCATGCTGGCCGTAGCGGGCCGCGATGCCGTCCAGGTAAGCGCCTATCGTTTCGCCGATCAACGGCGTCTCGTGGGCGCCGTGTACATAACTCATTGCTTGCATGCTGTCTCCAGGGTGTGTGGCGCGACGCGCTCTTGTTATCGTCTTCGATGCAGAAAATTATAGCCGCAACCGCCCCCACCCTGCGTCAGCTTGCTGTAATGTGCAGGCCAGCACACCAGACACTCACGGCACCATGACAGGCAATACCCAGCACCCCCTCGAACAGGGCTTCATCCTGACCCGCCACTGGCGCGATACCAGCGCTGGTACGGAAGTCGATTTCTGGCTGGCAACGGACGCCGGGCCCCGCCACGTGCGCCTGCCCGTGCAGACGGCGGTCGCCTTCCTTCCCATGGAGCAGCAGGAACAAGCGCAACAGCTGCTGCGCGGCGAACGCCATGCGGCGCTGCGTCCCCTGTCGCTGTGCGATTTCCACCATCGCCCCGTGCTGGGGCTGTACTGCAAGCAATACCGGCATTTGCTGAAGCTGGAAAAACAGTTGCGCGCGCACGGCATCGATGTGTACGAAGCCGACATCCGCCCGCCCGAGCGCTACCTGATGGAGCGTTTTATTACAGCGCCGGTGTCGTTCAGCGGAGACACCCTGCAGGAAGTGCAGCTGAGGCCGGCGCCAGGCTACCGCCCCACCTTGAAACTGGTGTCGCTCGATATCGAGACGACGGCGTATGGCGAGCTGTATTCTTTGGCGCTGGAAGGCTGCGGCCAGCGCCAGGTCTACATGCTGGGACCGCCAAACGGCGGCGATGACGTCCTGGACTTCGATCTCGAGTACTGCGACAGCCGCGCACAGATCCTTGAGCGCCTGAACACGTGGATGGAAGAGCACGATCCGGACGCCATCATCGGCTGGAACCTGGTGCAGTTCGACTTGCGCGTGCTGCGCGAACACGCCGAGCGCTACCAAGTACCATTGAAACTGGGGCGGGGCGGCGCCGTGATGGAATGGCGCGAACATGGCGGCAAGCAGGAACACTATTTTGCCGCTGCGGCGGGCCGTTTGATCATCGACGGCATCGAAGCATTGAAGTCGGCGACGTGGAATTTCTCCTCGTTCAGCCTGGAAAACGTGGCGCAAACGCTGTTGGGCGAAGGCAAGTCCATCGACAATCCCTACCAGCGCATGGCCGAGATCGACCGGCGTTTCCGTGAGGATAAGCCGGCGCTGGCGCGCTACAACCTCAAGGATTGCGAACTGGTCACGCGCATCTTCGCCAAGACCGAGTTGCTGACCTTCTTGCTGGAACGGGCCAGCGTGACGGGCCTGGCGGCCGATCGCAGCGGCGGCTCCGTGGCCGCCTTCGAGCACCTGTACTTGCCGCTGATGCACCGGCAGGGTTATGTGGCGCCCAACCTGGGCGATGTCTCCGGCGACAACAGCCCCGGCGGCTTCGTCATGGATTCGCAGTCGGGGCTGTACGATTCCGTGCTGGTGCTCGACTATAAAAGCCTGTACCCGTCCATCATCCGCACCTTTTTGATCGACCCGGTGGGCCTGGTGGTGGGCACCAGCGGCGACGAAGCCGATACCGTGCCCGGCTACCGGGGCGCGCAGTTTTCAAGGGTCAAACATTGCCTGCCCGCCATCGTGCAACAAGTGTGGCAAGGACGCGAGACGGCCAAGCGCGAGCGCAACGCGCCCCTGTCGCAAGCGTTAAAAATCATCATGAACGCGTTTTATGGCGTGCTGGGGTCAAGCGGCTGCCGCTTTTTCGACCCGCGCCTGGCCTCGTCGATCACCTTGCGCGGCCACGACATCATGCACCGCACGCGCGAACTGATCACCGAGCAGGGTTACCAGGTGATCTATGGCGACACGGATTCCACCTTTGTGTGGCTCAAAACAGCGCATAGCGACGAAGAGGCGGGCAAGATCGGCCGCGCCCTGGTGACGCACGTGAATGCCTGGTGGGATGCCTACCTGCGCGAAGAATTTGGCCTGGAGAATGCGCTGGAGCTGGAATTCGAGACGCATTACCGGCGTTTCCTGATGCCCACCATCCGCGGCTCGGAAGAAGGCAGCAAGAAACGCTACGCGGGCCTGGTGGGCAAACCCGACGGCAGCGAACAGATGGTCTACAAGGGCCTGGAAACGGTGCGCAGCGACTGGACGCCGCTGGCGCAGCAATTCCAGCAAGCCTTGTACCTGCGCATCTTCCAGCGCGCCGCCTACCAGGATTATGTGCGCGACTATGTGGCGCGCACGGTGCGTGGCGAATTCGATGCTTTATTGGTCTACCGCAAGCGCTTGCGCCGCCCGCTCGGCGACTACCAGCGCAACGTGCCGCCCCACGTGCGCGCGGCGCGCACGGCCGACGCCTACAACCTGGCGCAGGGACGACCATTGCAATACCAGAATGGCGGCTGGATCAGCTATGTCATCACGGTAGCGGGGCCGGAGCCGCTGGAAACCCAGCGCTCGCCCATCGACTACCACCACTACCTGACGCGCCAGCTGCAGCCGGTGGCCGACGCGATACTGCCGTTTCTGGGCGACGATTTTTCGCGCCTTGTGTCCGGCCAGCAGGATTTGTTTTAGATCAATTTTACTTACCAGCATGGCCAAGCTGGGGTAATATCGGCGCCTGCCAGGCCAGTCCGCAGGCGCTAGGCGCCGGGGCAGCGTAAAATACGCCATGGCGAAAGAATAAGAGCTGCATGAAGAAGAAGATGCCATTCCAGTCGAGAATCATTCGCAACAGGATTTTCCCCGCTGAAATGGCGCATAATTTAACACTATGTTGAACCAGCAGGCAGTAGCACTAGCCGTCTGCCCTGCTAATTTTTGATTGAATTGACACCATGACCGAGATCACGTCCTTAAGAGACATCCCGCAAAAAAATATCTTCCGCAAGGGCGACACCTTTGTACTGTTCGGCGAGCTGTTCGGCCGCGGCTATGTGAATGGCTTGCTGGACGAAGCGCGCAAGGCAGGCATGAATATCGTCGGCATGACGGTCGGCCGCCGCGATGAAAACATGGCGCTGCGCCCGCTGAACGCGGAAGAGCTGGCCGAAGCCGAAGCCAACCTGGGCGGCCGCATCATCAATGTGCCGCTGATGGCCGGTTTCGACCTCGACGCGCCAGCCGGCGAGCCGACCCCGACGGCCCTGCTGGCCGACATGACCCTGAAAAGCTGGCAGGAAGACAAGCTGGACTGGGCACAGATCGAACGCTGCCGCGAAGCCGGCATCGCCCGCTTCAGCGCTTCCGTGGCGAAAGCCATGGCCGAGCTGGATAGCCTGATTCCTAACGGCAGCAATGTGTATTTCGCCCACACCATGGCTGGTGGCATTCCGAAAGTCAAAGTCTTCCTGGCGATCGCCAACCGCATCTACAAAGGCCGCGGCGAGCGCTTCATGTCCTCGCGCGCCCTGCTCGACAGTGACCTGGGCAAATTGATCCTGATGAACTTCGACGAAGTCACGGCCAATACCCTGCAGCACCTGATCGACGGCAGCGCCGCCATCCGCGCCCGCATCGAGCAAGCTGGCGGCCAGGTGCGCTACAGCGCCTACGGCTACCACGGCACCGAGATCCTGATCGACGGCAAGTACCAGTGGCAAACGTATAGCAACTACACGCAAGGCCTGGCAAAGATGCGCCTGGAAAACGTGGCCAAGGCCGCGTGGGAAAAAGGCATCAAGGCCACCGTCTTCAACTGCCCGGAAATCCGTACGAACTCGTCCGACATTTTCGTCGGCGTGGAACTGTCCCTGTTCCCACTGCTCGACGCGCTGAAAAAAGAAGGCGGCAGCGCCTGGGCCGAAGAGCAATGGAAAATCTGCCAGGGCTTGCTGGAAGACGGCGTCTCGCTGCAAGACTTGCTCGACCGTATCGCCGCCTACAACGGCGACGCCACCAGCGTGCAGTTCCGCAACTTCGCCGCCTGGCCGATGGACAACACGCCAGAACTGGCCGACGTCATGATCGGTACTTCGGACGACATCACCAAGCTGCACAAGGACCGCAAGGAACTGATCACCGACCACCTGAGCTCGCTGGTACTGGAAGGCACGGGCCCGCTGATGTTCCACGCCATGTCGGAGCCGCAAGCCCCCGTCATCTGGCTCAACCACGACATCATCGCGCGCCAGCTGAACTCGGTTCACAACTGAGCTTGATGTAGCGGCATACCACCGACGGCCCGGCTCATCCCCGGGCCGTCGGCGTTTCTGCCGCCGCGTTATACACGCACGATGGACACGCCGCCATCGGCCAGCAGCGCCGTGCCGGTGGTGAAGCTGGACGCATCGGAAGCCAGGTACAGCGCCGAGCGGGCGATCTCGTCCGGCGTGGCCAGGCGTTTCAAGGCATGCAGTCCCGCCACGAAGGCCAGCGCCTCGGGTGTGGCGGCCACAGCGCGCCCCATCGGCGTATCTGTCCCTCCCGGCAACAAGGCATTCACGCGTATGCCCGCCGCGCCATACTCGGCCGCCAGGACCTTCATCAAGCCGATCACGCCCGCCTTGCCGGCCGCATACGCGGCCATGCCGGACATGCCCAGCGTATGGCCGACAAACGTGGACGTGAAGATCAGCGAACCACCGCCGCGCGCCGCCATGGCCGGCAGCTGGTACTTGGCCGCCAGGAAGGCACTGGTGAGATTGGTATCGATCGCCGCTCGCCAGTCTTCCAGGGCAACCTCCGGCGTGGGCCCCATGGGCCCCAGGGTGCCCGCATTATTGAAAGCGATATCGAGGCCGCCAAAGCGTTGCAGCGCCAGCGCCACGGCCCTTTGCGCGCACGCGGCGTCGCCCACATCGCCGGCGCAGGCCACGGCTTGCGCGCCGCCGTCCGCCAGCTGCGCCACCAGCGCATCGAGTACCTTCTGCCGCCGCGCCACCAGCACCAGCCGCGCGCCATGGCGGGCGAACAGCCGCGCCGCCGCATGGCCGATGCCCGAGCTGGCGCCCGTGATGATAGCGACCTTGTTTTCCAGTTGTTGCATGCGATATCCCTCCAGGTAGTGAAAGGACACGATAGGACGGCTCGCCAAGCGCGGCACTCCGCTTCTTGCGCTGGAATCGGCACCGTCAAAGATTCTCAATGCTTGTGTAAAACACACGCAAAGCATAAAACTTGCCAGATTGTGACAAATCAGTGATAATGCGTCTCGCGTTGCCGGGATGGCGGAATAGGTAGACGCACGGGACTCAAAATCCCGCGCTGGAAACAGCGTGCCGGTTCGATTCCGGCTCCCGGCACCACCAGACATGGCAGTACTAGAAATCAACCACTCATCCTCAGGATCGAGTGGTTTTTTTTCGCCTGATTTTCCTCGCTTTCGCCGCGCTATCTACCTCAAACGCGCCCCCTATGCACCATCTAGCTAGTCACGCTCCCGCGGCACCTGCCGCGCAAGTCTCCTAGACGGCAGGAAAGGCATATTTCATACTGTCAAGAAAATCTTGCATTGTAATTACATGTGTGGCGCAAAGTGAATTAATTTAAAAGCAATGTTTTATTTTGCCTGTTTAAACGGCATACTAGTGTCTCAGGCCATACGCTCCACTTTACGGCTCATGCCTGAGCATACAAGCATGCCTCGCCTCGCAAGACGCATTGTTCAACGTCCATTAATTTTTCGATCTTACCTTCCGGTGCTTATGAACTCCCTATCTGAACTTGCGCCCTCCACGGAGCAAAATGACTTTGCCTATTTTCGTGAGCTCAATGCGCGATTGGGAACCCTCAAGGCGGCCAACTATGATGTGGCGTCAAAATGCAATTTGCGCTGTGAAGGTTGCCTGTTCTTCGAAGGCGAAGAAAACGAAGGACACGAAGATTGCCGTTCGCTTGCCGAATGGGATGCCCTGTTTGCCGCCGATGCGGCACGTGGCGTCACGCTGGCCTACATGGCAGGCGCGGAGCCCAGCCTGGTGCCCGACCGGCTGCGCGCGGCCCAAAAATACATCCCGCATGGCATTGTGTTTACCAATGGCACGATACGCTTGCCCGACGATATCTTTTATCGCATCCATATCTCATCCTGGGGTGTCGATGAAATCGGTAGTTCATTGCGCGCCGGCGACGTGCTGACCAAGGCAATGAACAATTACCGCGACGACCCTCGTGCCGTCTGCGTGTTTACCATTACATCCCTGAATATCAATCAGATCATGATTATGGCAAAGCTTGCCAACAGTCATGGATTGCCGCTTACCTTCAGCTATTTCAGTCCGACGACCCGCTATCTCGACAAGCTGGAAAACAAGGTAGATAACGACAAGGCATATTTCCGCATCAGCAGTGCCACACAAAGCCTGGCCCTGACGCAAGCGGATTTTGCCCATGCCCGCCAGGAAATTGTGCGCGCCATGCTCGCCTATCCGGAAACGGTGCAGTATTCCCTCCACTATGACGACTGGGTCACGGGCGACAAGCTCTATGACATCGATCCCGTCACCAAGATCGCCAAAAACTGCGGTTTCCGCATTACCAAGCAAGTGCATGTGCATGTCGATCATCAACCGGGCAAGGGCAAGTGCTGCAGTTCGAATATCGATTGCGGCAACTGTCGCGCCTATGCAATGGGACAGTCGACCTATCTGTCGCGTATCCGCGAAGCAGTCAGGAAACCGGAAGAACTCGCCAAATGGCTGGAAGTCAGGGAAATCTGGGCCAAGCTGTTCTTGAACAGCAACAACTCGGCCAAGCCTCGCTTGTAATACGATGAGTTTTACCTCGTACTGGTTTGCCCTTGCCTTCTTACCATTGTCGGCGTATGGCTACCGCCATCTGCTGCAAAAAAGCCATTTCAATCTGCTGCTGCCGCTGCTGATTTCACTGCTTTTTTATTACCTCAATGATGCGCACAATCTGCTGCTATTCTGTGTGTCGATGGGCGCCAACTGGCTGCTCGCTGGCCTGATTGGTCGGAACCGTGAAAAAACCCGCTACCTGGCATTGGCGATTGCGGGAAACTTATGTTTTCTCGCCTTATATAAGTATGCGAAATTCTTCGTCGTGCCCGGGACCGCGATTCCCGCCTTACCGCTGGGCATCTCGTATTTCACCTTTACGCAAATCGCCTTTCTGGTCGATACGGCGCGGGGCCAAGCCCGCAGTACCAATCCACTCGAATATGCACTCTTCGTGGCCTGGTTCCCCCACCTTCCTGCCGGCCCCCTGCTGTCGCATAAGGACATGCTGCCGCAATTCATGGCCACGCCGGGCACATCATCGGCCCTGCATCCGGAACCACGCGACTACGCCGTCGGCCTTACCCTGTTCGCCATCGGCCTGCTCAAGAAATCCTGCATCGCGCCTATTTTCCACCATGCCCAGGGCGACGTTTTCCAGCGCGCGGGACAAGGTGATCCCATCGGCCTCGTCGAGACCTGGATCGCCTGCCTGGGCTTCCTGTTCGAAACATATTACGATTTTTGTGGCTATTCGGAAATGGCCATGGGCATCAGCCGCATGTTCGGCATTCATCTGCCCGTCAATTTTCACGCCCCCTTCAAGTCTTCCAGCCCGGTCGAATTCTGGACACGCTGGCATGTGACCCTGGGCGCCTTCATGCGCGACTACCTGTATCGCCCCCTGACCAAAAAACGCCAGGTGTGGCGGCATTACGCGGCCCTGTTCGTGGTGATGATGGCGGTCGCCATCTGGCATGGCGCCACCGTCCCCTTGCTTATCTTCGGTGTCTATCAGGGCCTGCTCGTCACGGGCAACCACGCACTGCGGCGCTGGAATCTCATAGCGCGCAAAGGCGGCAGGCTGCAGCACTGGGCCGGCAGGGTATTTACGCTGGCGGCCATCGCCTTTTCCGTCAGCCTGTGGGCCACACCCGACTGGCATGCGGCCCAGTACGTCATTCTTGGCTTGATGGGAGCCGGGCATGCCGCCATCTGGCCCGCAGGGTACTTCGGCATCACCGCGATCTTCGCGGCCATTGCATTCAACTGGTCGGCCCCTTCCCTGATCGACCTGGTGGCGAAAGAACTCCCCGCCTGGAGCGTGCAGCTGAAAAAATCCACTATCAGCACGCTGGCCTGGAAACCCAGCCTGGCGTGGGCGGTAGCAGTCGCCGTCGCGCTGTGCCTGGCGCTCATCAATTTGTCCGCTGTCAAAGAGTTTAAATATGCTGGGTTTTAATCATGAAATCCCCATCGCACGCTTTTTCGCCTGCGTTTTTTTCATTGCGGTCGGATTGGCGCTCCTTATTGCTGGACTCGTTTTTATCGTCGATCCATATGCGATCTGGCGGCGCCAGTCGAGCGATAAGATCAATACCATCAAACTGGAGATTCCCGCTGGTAGCCAGTCAAGCGCGGCTGCATTGCGCAGCGCGCTGAATCCGCCTGACGTGCTGATTCTTGGTTCTTCTCGGGTACGGCGTGGTTTCAACGAAACGCTCGCCTCCAACTTGTATGGCGGCAACGTTCAAGTAACTGGCATCGATGCCCTGCCCCTATCAAAAGCAAAGGATCTGTTTTTCACCATGAGCCAAGAGGCACGCATTAAAAGGCTGTATTTGGAAGTCAATTACCTCACATCCAATGCCTGCGAAATGAAAAATGAAAATGAGGTGACAAGAAATAAGCTCTACTCCCCGTTTCATTATCTGTCGCCCGAGAATGCCCTCATACACAGCCTAAGAACGCTGAAAATAAATCTGCTCCCCCTGCGTTCCTTCGACAACTATTTTGACAAACAAGGGCGTTACTATGACGACCCTGCTAAAGGGGCCACACGTGCAGGGCGAGCGGAAGCACTTGAGTCGAGCTTTAACCAGCTATTCAAGACGGTTGCAGGCGCTTGTCAAAATCATGCAAGCAATGCCGCCGATATCAGGGATTTAACGGCCATCTTCCATCTCGCGCAAACCAGACAAATAGAAGTCATCTTGCTGATTTTGCCTGTTAGCAAAAAATGGCAAACACGTATCCGCCGGGCCGGACTTGTGCCTCAAGCAGCGCAATGGAAAAGGGAGATCACCTTGCTCGCGTCGCAATTCCATGTGCCTTTGCTTAACTATGAACTACATGACGATGGAAGCGATCAATCTGACAACACTTTTCCTTCCATGCCCATGTTTTGGGATGAGACGCACTTCTCAAACCGCCTGGGCGACCGCCTGTTACGCGATATGCTGGACGCCAGTGGCCGGTCGTCCATCCGGCCAAGCGTACCTTAGCGCCCCAGGCGACCCTCCAGCCCCGCCTTCACCGCGTCCCACTCCGTATCGATAATGCTGAAACGCACGGAATTGCGCTTGCGTCCGTCGGGCATGATGCGCTCATGGCGCACGATGCCTTCCTGGACCGCGCCCAGGCGCACAATGGCGGCGCGCGATTTGTCGTTCAGCTCGTCGGTGGTGAATTGCACGCGCACGGCCTGCATCGCCTCGAAGGCATGCGTCAGCAACAGCAATTTTGCTTCCGTGTTCACGCCCGAGCGCTGTACCGAGGCGGCTAGCCAGGTATGGCCGATTTCCATCTTGCGGTTGGCGCGGTCTATCTTCCAGAAGCGCGTGCTGCCGACGATGGAGCCCGTGGCCCGCTGCACGATGACGAAGGGCATGACGCTGCCGGCGCGCCTTCCTTCCAGGGCCGTGACGATGTAGGCGGCCATGGTGGCGGGGCCGGGCACCACGGTCACCGTCATGTTCCACAGTTCGCCATCGGCGGCCGCCTGCAGCAGCTGTGGCCCGTGTTCCGGCTGCAGCGGCAGAAGCTCGACCAGCTGGCCGCGCAGGCCGATCTCCATCGCTTGCTCCATCCTCCTATCCAAACGGCCGTACGCCAAACAGCACGCCGTGCAGCCAGAACGCCAGCAGCAGCCACAGCGCACAGCCCGCGACTATGGCGATCAAGGTGCCTGTCATGGTGCCGCCCGGGTATGCCACCCCGGCCGCGCGGTCGCGCTGCACGGCGGAATACAGATCCACTGACGACCAAACGAGAAAGCCGCCGAACAGCAGCACGTCGGCTACGTTGCCGTTGGCCAGCAGATGCGCGATAGCCCAGAGTTGCGTGCCCAGCAACATGGGGTGGTGCACCAGGGTCTTGATGCGGTTGCGCGGCACATTGGCCGCCGCCAGTAAAATCAGCGACAACAGCATCAGCAGGCCGCTGGCGTGACGCAAGCCCATGGGCGGCGCCCACAGCACCTGCGGCTGCTGGCGCGCCAGACCGTAGCCCCAGATGATCAGGCCCAGCCCGGCAAACGCCACGAGAGAATACAGCCCCTTCCAGCGCTTTTCGCCGAGGCGCGCCAACTGGGCGCTGCGCCAGCCATCGGCGACGATACGCACCGAGTGCAAGCCCAGGAACAGCAGCAAACCGAGTATCAGCACAATCATCGTCCTCTCCCTCAGTCAATACCCGCCATTAAGCATATACGACAGCATGACCGGTGCCGTTCGCCCAGATCAACGTTCCTCGCGATAGTAATCGCAGCCTTCGAACGTGGTGCGCAGCGCCTGTTGCAGCTGGGCGTAGCGCTCGGGCGTCAAATTAAAACGCACATCGATTTGGCCGTCGTCATCCATCTGCATGGCCGCCTCGGCATCCATCTGCACGGACAGGCGGTTCGGATGCAGGATCACGGCATGCATGTGGCCGTACCACGCAAATTCCTGGCCGCCATATTCGATGTAGGGTTCGTCCATGCCCATGGCCACGTCCTGCTCGTCATATTCGTCGGCGCGCTGCAGCATCAGGTAGACGGGCTCGCCTTTGCCGGCTGGCGCGGCCAGGGTGGTGATCAGGGCGTCGTCTTCATTGATAACGGACAACTCGGTGGCGGTAAATCCTGCGGACATGGCGTGCTTTCGACAAATAGAGGGATGCCGCCACCATAGCGCAAAAGCCGCCTGGACGACATAGCGCGCGGCGAAAAAAGCATGCCGCCACGGAAATCCATCGCCGCCTATAATTGCCTCTCCAAACTATTTCTACAGGGGACCACCTTGACCGCAACATCGCCCTACGCCACCCGCCTGGCCATTCCTGCCATCGCCACCTACCAGCACCTGCGCGTAGCCGCCGGCCTGAGCGCGAAAACCACGGAGGCGGCAGCCAAGGGCTTGCCCAACTCCCTGTTTGCCGTGCAAATCCTGCATGGCGACGAGGTGGTGGGCATGGGTCGTATCATCGGTGATGGCGGTTGCTTCTTCCAGGTAGTCGATATCGCCGTGCTGCCGGCCCACCAGGGCAAGGGCCTGGGCAAGCTGATCATGCGCGAAATCCGCCAGTTCATCGATAGCAACGTGCCGCAAAGCGCGTATGTCAGCCTGATCGCCGATGGCCAGGCGCAAGACCTGTATGCGCAATTCGGTTTCAAGCACACGGCGCCCGCCTCGGTCGGCATGGCGCTGAAACGCTAGGCGCCCGATGCCGGCCTGGCTGCTATCCACCCTGGCGCTGGCGCTGCTGTTGAGCGCTGCCGCCTGGCGCGCTGAACGCATGCTGCAGCGGCGCGGGCGCACGACGTGCTGGCTGTGGCTGGCGGTCATCGCCACGTCCGTCATCGTCCCCCTGGCATGGCTGCCCGGCGTGCTGGCGGCCATGCCGCCGGAACAGGCGCAGCTGAAACTGGGCTGGTTTGTCTTGTCGGCAGGCATGCTGCTGCTGTTGGCGCTGCGCAGCGTCTGGCTGTTGTCGCACCAGCTCCGCTGGCAGAAAACAGCGTTACTGGGCACGCCCGTCTTCCTCAGCGGCGGCATCGGCCCCTGCGTGGCGGGGCTGCTGCGGCCCCGCATCGTGATGCCCGTCTGGCTTTCGCTGATTCCCCCCCGGCAGCAGGCGCTGCTGCTGGCGCACGCACAATGCCGGCTGGCAGCGCGCGACCCGCAGCTGCTGGCCCTGGCCTACGCATTGATCGTGCTCATGCCGTGGAACCTGCCCCTGTGGTGGCAGGTGCACCGGCTGCGCTTTGCCATCGAAGTCGATTGCGACGCGCGCATGCTGGCGCACGGCCACGCGCTGCGCGACTACGCCTTCATCCTGCGCCGGCACGGCCAGTATTATTCGGGCTTGACGGGCGCCTCGCCCATCGTGCTGATCGACCCGCGCGCACTGCGCCGGCGCCGCCATCTGATGGGCAGATTTACTCGGGACCAGGCAGCGAACTTGCTATAGTAGCGGCAACGCCGCGCAGCGCGCCTGCGCCCCCCCCCCCGGCTCCCCCTTCAGAAATCAGAGAGATACCATGCTTTACCTGCTTGCCATCGTGATCGTCATCGCCCTGCTGTATTACGTCTTCAGCGGCCGCACGCCCGTGAAACCGCTGCACAAGCCGCTCGTCTCGGTGCGTCAGTACGTGCCGGCGATCCCTCCCGGCGCACCCGCGCATCACTGGAGCGATGAGGGGCGCTTTGCGTCGGAAGTGGAAAACGAATCGATGTACCAGCCCGCCATCGCCAAACTGGCCGGCGAGCACGGTCCCGGTAACGCGGAAGAAAAATGCCTGGCCCTGCTCATCTGCGACGACGCCAACCCGTTCCAGGACAAGGCCATCGCCGTCTTCATTGATGGCCAACTGGTCGGCTACCTGTCGCACAACGACGCCCTGCGCCTGCGCCGCAACCTGGGCCGCATGGACTTGGTAGGCCAGCTGACCTCGTGCGACGCCGTCATCCGCGGAGGCGGCCTGTGGAACGGCAAGCGCTTGTCGTATGCCGTCTGGCTGGATTTGCAGCCCTACAATTAAGTGAACTCCCGCCACGGCCAGCGTTGTTGCGTCACACAAGCAAGTACCGGACAAATGGCGCCGGCGCCGATGCAGACCACTGGAAGGGCAAGGAGTTCAAGACCATTATCGCTGGCTGTACCCCGAACATATTGATGCATATCAAGTAGATCGGCATTTTCAGGAAATGGCATTGCAAATGACCATGGCGTGTCTCTTTTTGACCCATATCAAGTCCTCCATAAGAAAATCGCCGCCAGGCACGGCAATGCTGGACTTGCCAGTGTTGCAGTTCTAGCATTGTTTCCATTCTGACTACCGAGTGACAATATGGCTTACAAATCCATCCTCGTCCACGCCGACCTGTCGCGCCCGTACTGATGGCACATTGAGATCAAGCGCGCCATGTCTGTTTGTTAAATAGCTATAATTGCCTGATTACTTACTTCAAGGCAATGTACATGGAGCAACAACTATTCAATTGGGGTAGCACCCTGGCGCCGTTCGGCAGCGATCTGCTGTGGACCGTCCTGCCGTGGATGCTGCTGTATGGCGTGATCGGCTTTGTGCTGGCGGTCGGCATCTGCTATCAGCTGGCCAGAAAATGCCTGCTGGTGCGCCGTCCGCCCGCCTGGCATGTGGCCTCCAAACTCAGCTATGTGTTGATACTGGTCGCGCTGCCGCTCCTCGCTGGCGGGTTTGGCGCCGTACACAGCGTGCACCGCGTGGTCAGCCAGGCCCTTGAGCGCGACCTGCAACCGGTGTTCGAAGCACAGATGCCGGCGCTGCGCGTCTACCTGGAACAACAGGTCAAGCTGATCGCCCCGGGCCAGCCCATCAGCATGCGCAGCCTGATCGAACCATTCGTGCAAGGCCTGTATTACCGACCCACATCCAGCAGTTACTGGGAACGCAGCAAGGCGCGCTGGATCAATGAATTCATTCTGCGCCGCGGCAGCGTGCTGCTGACGCAAGTGCTGCAGGAACAGCTGATCGCCAGGGTCGGCCTGCTCGGTGAAGCGCTCAAGGGCGCCAACTTCCGTGGCCAGGCGACCGGCGAACTGGCCACGCTGGGCACCGATCTGGCCGTGCGCCTGACCACCGATGTGGCGCGCCAGGCCGACTTCAGCAAACTCGACAAGTCAGTGCCGATGATTTTCATCGACGCCATCAAACAGCAGGCCAGCGCCTATTTCAACTCGCTCAAGATTACGCTGGGCCTGTTCGCGCTGGTAGCGCTGCTGCTGGTGTGGGGCGAAATCATGTTGTACCGCCACTATTTCCTGCGCCGCCATCCGGCCACGGCCCTGCCCGTGGCGCCAATGTAAAAAAGCCACCTCTCCTTGCGGATGAGGTGGCTTTCCATGAGCAGCTAACGCTTAGACTTTACGCTGGGCGACGGCGTCGACCACGCACAGGGCAGTCATGTTGACGATGCGGCGCACGGTGGCCGATGGCGTCAGGATGTGCACGGGCTTGGCGCAGCCGAGCAGGATCGGGCCCACGGCGATGCCATTGCCGGCCGCCGTCTTCACCAGGTTGTAGGCGATGTTGGCCGACTCGATGTTCGGCATAACGAGCAGGTTGGCGTCGTTCTTCAGTGCCGAGTTTGGCATGAGTTTTTGACGCAGCTTGCTGTCGAGGGCCGTATCGCCGTGCATTTCGCCGTCGATTTCCAGGTCAGGCGCGCGTTCCTTGATGATGGCCAGCGCGGCGCGCATCTTTTGCGCCGAGGCGCTGTCGCTGGAACCGAAGTTCGAGTGCGACAGCAAGGCCGCGCGCGGCGACAGGCCGAAACGGGT
Source organism: Janthinobacterium salmonicoloratum (assembly GCF_051380845.1). Classification (NCBI taxonomy): domain Bacteria; kingdom Pseudomonadati; phylum Pseudomonadota; class Betaproteobacteria; order Burkholderiales; family Oxalobacteraceae; genus Janthinobacterium; species Janthinobacterium salmonicoloratum. The sequence goes on from NZ_JBNYXV010000001.1 coordinate 2,523,866, forward strand.
CATCTCTTCGGCGGCCATGATGGTGATCTCGGCCAATTGTTCGGCGTCCGGGTTTTCATTGACGTGCGTGTCGACCATCACCAGTTGGCGTTCCGGCATGATCAAGACGTTCATGGCGGCGTAGACATTGCTGCCGGCGCGCTTGCCCAGCACCTGGTCGATGTATTTCAGGTGCAGCTGGGTGGTGCCGAAGGTGCCGCAAATCATGCCGTCGGCGTCGCCCTTGTGGATCATCATCGAACCGATCAGGGTGTGGCGGCGGCGCATTTCCAGCTTCGCGTATTCCTCGGTAACGCCCTTGCGGCTGGTCATGGCGTAATACGTGTTCCAGTATTCGCGATAGCGCTCGTCGAAGTCCGGGTTGATGACGTCGAAGTCGACGCCTTGCTTGAGGCGCAGGCCGAATTTCTGGATGCGCGCTTCGAGCACGGGTGGACGGCCGACCAGGATAGGACGCGCCAGTTTTTCATCGACCACCACTTGCACGGCGCGCAGCACGCGCTCTTCTTCGCCTTCAGCGTAGACGATGCGTTTGAGCTCGGCCGGCGTGGATTTCGCCATCAGGAACAGCGGCTTCATGAAGGTGCCGCTGCGGTAGACGAATTGCTGCAGGCTGTCCGCGTACGCTTGCAGATCCTTGATAGGACGCGTGGCGACGCCCGATTCCTCGGCCGCCTTGGCCACGGCCGGGGCGATCTTGATCAGCAAACGGGGATCGAACGGCATCGGGATCAGGTATTCAGGACCGAACGACAGGTTGCTGATGCCGTAAGTGGTGGCGACGATGTCGGACTGCTCGGCATGCGCCAGGTCGGCGATCGCGTGCACGACGGCGATTTCCATTTCGCGCGTGATCGTCGTCGCGCCGCAATCGAGGGCGCCGCGGAAGATGTACGGGAAGCACAGCACGTTGTTGACCTGGTTCGGATAGTCCGAACGGCCAGTGGCGATGATGGCGTCGCTGCGCACAGCCTTGACTTCTTCCGGCAGGATTTCCGGATTCGGGTTGGCCAGCGCCAGGATCAGCGGGTTCGGCGCCATCTTGCGCACCATGTCTTGCTTCAGCACGCCGCCGGCGGAGACGCCGAGGAAAATGTCGGCGTCCGGGATGATCTCGGCCAGGGTGCGCAGCGGCGTATCTTGCGCGAAGCGTTCCTTGTCCGGGTCCATCAGTTCCGTGCGGCCCTTGTAGACGACGCCGGCCAGGTCGGTGACGTAGATGTTTTTCAACGGGAAGCCCAGGTCGACGATCAGATCCAGGCAAGCCAGCGCCGCGGCGCCGGCGCCCGAGACGACCAGTTTGCAGTCCTCGATTTTCTTGCCGACGGCTTTCAGGCCGTTCAGGATGGCCGCGCCGACGATGATGGCGGTGCCGTGCTGGTCGTCATGGAAGACGGGAATCTTCATGCGGTCACGCAGCTGGCGCTCGATGTAGAAGCACTCGGGCGCCTTGATGTCTTCCAGGTTCACGCCCCCGAAGGTCGGTTCCAGCGAAGCGATGATGTCGACCAGTTTATCCGGGTCCATCTCGTTGATTTCGATGTCGAAGACGTCGATGCCGGCGAACTTCTTGAACAGCACGCCCTTGCCTTCCATCACCGGCTTGGCGGCCAGCGGGCCGATATTGCCCAGTCCCAGCACGGCCGTGCCGTTGGTGATGACGGCCACCAGGTTGCCGCGCGCCGTATATTTATAGGCATTCGCAGGATCGATGACGATTTCTTCGCAGGGAGCGGCCACGCCTGGCGAGTAGGCCAGTGCCAGGTCGCGCTGGTTGGTCAGTTGTTTGGTCGGCGTCACGCTGATTTTGCCGGGGCGCGGGCACTCGTGATACTCGAGTGCGGCCAAGCGCAATTGTTGACGCAATTCTTCTTTTTTATCAGATGACGAATCCATGCTGTGCTGCCTTCCTGTTTGGTCGATCGGGTGTTCCGGATTTTATCAGACCGATTCTTTCAATTAGCTAGGTATTTTCCGCTAGCCACAGTCTGATATCACGAAAACGCATAACCTAGCATTGTAAGGCCGTCCGGCGGCACAAACGCTCCGAACAGGAAAAACTATCAAATTTTAGATTTCAATTAGTTTTTGTGATGAGTCACCGGGAGCACGCCACAGCGGCAGCGCCTCGACGGCGCGCTCGATATCGTCCATCTCGTCCGCACCCATGGTCGTGTCGAACGGCGCGGACAGGATGCTGCGCATCAGCGCCAAGCGGGTCGTGGCTTGCTGCGCGTCGATGAAGCGCGTCGTCTCCGCGCAATACTGCGCGCGGCGCTGGGCATCGGCGCCGTCATCGTCACCGTCGGGATAATAATGGCGGCCGATGTGATGCAGCGACTGCAGCAGGAATTCGATTTCGCGCAGGATGCGCAGCGCATCCTCGCCGGACAGCACGATGCGGCGGTTGGCGGGCAGCAGGGAGGGTGGCGTGGCTGGGCTATTCAAAATTTTCATCGACCAGGAATGCATAGTCGTTATCGATCAGCATTTGCAGATAGGCATCGAAGCTGTCGGCGATGACCTGATAGTTGTCTGGGTCATGCAGGAAACGCACGACCTGTCCCACCGTGCCCGACGCCGTGGGCGTGAAATCGATATACAGCCGCGAGGAGCCGCCATTGTTCATGCAATGCGAAAAACACAGGCGCTGGCCCTGCTTGATGCCGGCGTCGATGCGCACGTCGACGATGCCGGGGTCGTCTTCCAGGTAATGGCCATAGATATCGGCGATGCTGCGCTGGTTCGCTTGCCTGTCCTCCAGTATCTGCTCGACGGAACTCAGATAATACGGATACTCGAATACGTCCGAGCCCAGCATGTACACCAGCACCGTGCCGCCGGCATACTCCTGGTAGTAAGTGCCGTTGTACTTGCCCAGCAAGCGCAGCAAGCTGTCAGGGCACAGCGGATACGTTAGGCGCAGGCTGGCCAGTTGCGCCGCGCTGGCGCCGCTGGCCAGCGCCAGCTCCGCCAACGGCTCCGGCGGCAATGCCTTGAGTACACCTGCGAGATAGTGGTCGACGATGTCCATACGTGGCTGGCTCCTGATTTGACGAGTTGGCGCAATATAGCAGCTCAGGATACGCGGCCGGCGCACGGCAGGACCAGCCGCGCCCCCGGCGCGAAGCGCACAGCGATCAGCAATAGCACCACCACGCCACCGGCCATCACCATCCACGCCTGGGCCAGGCTGGACGAGTGCTGGCGGATCAGACCGGCAATAAACGGCATGCTGCTGGCGATGATGTAACCGCCGCCCTGCACAAAGCCCAGCAGCGCACCGGCGCCGGCCGGGTCACGCACGTGGTCCATGCTGACGATCAGCGACAGGGGAAACAGGGACCCGATGCCGCAGCCCAGCAGGATCACGGCCGGCAGCGCCAGTTGCGCGGGTGCCACGATCAGGCAAGCCAAGCCGGCCAGTACCGATAGCAAGACGGCCAGCAACAGGATGCGGCGGTCGGGAAAGCGGTGGATGATGCTGGAAATCACCAGTCCCGCCAGCACTTCCACCAGGGTCAGGCCACCGAGCAGCAAGCCGCTGTCGGCCGCGCTCCAGCCCAGCTCCGTATAAAACGGCGGCAGCCAGGCCAGCACCAGCGTATAGGCGCCCGTGCCGATGCCAAAGAACACCATCAGCAGCCAGGCGCGACCGCTGCCCACGGGCAGGCTGGCGCCCGCGCCGCTGGCCACCTCCACGCGCGAAGCGGCTGCGCGGCGCCACAGCAGCGCGGCGGCCACGGCAGGCAGCGCCCACAGGGCCAGCAACGCTTGCCAGCCCCAGCTTTGCGCCAATGGGGAAGCGGAGGCGGCGGCAATGGCCGCGCCGCCCATGATGCCCGTCGTATAAAACCCCATCAACTGGCCCGCCCGCACGGGGAAATGGCGCTTGATGAAGGCCGGCAGCAGCGCCTGCACCAGTGCAATGCCCAGGCCGCCCAGGGCCGCCGTGGCGATCAGGCCGCCGCTGCCATGCAAGGGCCAGCGCAGCGCGCAGGCGGCAGCGATGATGGCGATGCCCAGCGAAATGCCGCGCGCCACGCCCAGGCGGCGCTGCAGCTGCGCACCCGCCAGCGCGCACACGCCCATGGCGAACACGGGCACGGTGGTCAGCAAGCCCGCGTCGGCATTGCTGATGCCCGTACTGACCTGGATGCTGTCAAGCAAGGGGCCGATGGCCGCCAGGATGGGGCGCAGGTTCAGACCCAGCAGGATGATGGCGGCCACCAGCAGGGCCGAGGAAGCGGAAGAAGAAGAGGTAGCGGCAGGTCGTGCGGAAGGCATGGGATAGTCCTTGCCTCGCTGGGAGGCACATGGTTTAATGCGTCATCAAATATGACTCGACGAAAAGTATCTTAACATAAAGATAGAAATCTATCTTGAGGTCGAGATAAATGGATGCCCCATGACAGATACCCCGCAAGAACACACGCGCGCGCAATTTGCCGCCGCACAATGGCAGCGCGAACTGCCGCAGATGGATACCCGTGCCATGCAGCTGGTGGGCCAGCTGGGCACGGTGGCGCAGCTGATGGCGCGCGACTGGCTCAACCCGCTATTTGCCGAACACGGCTTGCAACCGGGCGAATTCGACGTGCTGGCCACCCTGCGCCGCTCGGGCGCACCCTACAGTCTGACACCGACGGCCCTGTATGAGGCGGCCATGCTGTCCTCGGGCGGCATGACCAACCGCATCGACCGGCTGGAAGCGGCCGGACTGATCGAACGCCAGAAGCATCCGACGGACCGGCGCGGCGTGCTGGTGGCACTGACACAAAGGGGATTGGAACTGATTGAACAGCTGGTGCTGCTGCACGTGGAAAACGAGCGCGCGATGCTGTCGGCGCTTAGCGCGGACGAGCAGCGCCAGCTCGACCAGTTGCTGGCCAAGCTGTTGCAGGGCATGGCGCAGGCGAAGAAAGGTTAGGAAAGCAGGTGCGCCAGCTCGCGCAGCGCCGCATTGCCGCGCCGGGCCAGGCGCTGCAGTTCGGCAGTGTCACGGCTGTCGTACAGGGCCTGGACATGGCCCACGCTGGCCGCGCGCAAGTCGATATCACTGTCGCGGCGGTCTGGAACATGGGCGTCGGCCACGTGCCCCTCGACGAGGGTCAGATAGTAATGACGGGGCTTGCCCCACAAGTTGGCGGAAAACTGCAGCACCAGGCCATTGTCGAACAGCAGGGCACCGCTACGGCCCCCCTGCTCGAGCAGCACGCGAAACGCCGGTAAAGGCTGCCGCGCCGCGCGCAGGAAGCCGGCCAGGTGCACCTGATCACCGAGGCCCAGGCCATTCGCGACCAGCTGGCCGCGCTGCAGATACGCCTTGAACAATACATGCACGGGCCGGCCGGCGCGGCGGAACAGGCGTTCGTCCTCGTGCAGGCACAGCTGGTCGACGTCGCTGACGGCGTCGAAGCCGTGCGCCACCAGCTCCTGCGCCTCGAAAGTGGTCAGGCCAACGGCTTGCGGGTCGCGCAGCCAGCCATGGTCCAACCAGGATTGCAACAGGACGTGAATATCGAGGATGGGCATGGCAAGCGGCTCGGCAGTGGCAAAGGCCTGTATTGTAGGCCAGCCTATAATAGCCGGGCCACACCATCATTCAACGAACAGACCACGCCATGGCCCCACACGACGCGCTTTCCGAATTCGACCTGATCAAACAATATTTCGTGCGCCAGCGCCCCGGCCGCGCCACCCTGGGCATCGGCGACGATTGCGCGCTGCTCACGCCCGGCGCCGGCAAGCAGATCGCCATCTCCTCGGACATGCTGGTCGAGGACCGGCACTTCTTCGCCGGCGCCGACGCCCGCATGCTGGGCCACAAAAGCCTGGCCGTGAACCTGTCCGACCTGGCCGCCATGGGCGCGCGCCCCGTGGCATTTACCCTGGCCCTGGCGCTGCCGCAGGCGGAGCGCAGCTGGCTGGCGGGCTTTGCCGAAGGCCTGTTTGCGCTGGCCGATGAATTTGGCTGCGAATTGATCGGCGGCGACACCACCAAGGGCCCCTTGAATATCTGCATCACCGTGTTTGGCGAACTGGCGCCGGGCCAGGCCCTGCGCCGCAGCGCGGCCGTGGCGGGCGATGATATCTGGGTCAGCGGCAGCGTGGGCGACGCGCGCCTGGCGCTGGCCGGCTACCGCATGGAACAGGAGCTGGCGCCAGCCGACCTGCTGATGGCCGCCGCGCGCATGCACACGCCCACGCCACGCGTGGCGCTGGGCTGCGCCCTGGCCGAAGCGGGCCTCGCGCATGCAGCCATCGACATTTCGGATGGCCTGGTGGGAGACCTCGGCCACATATTAAAAGCATCGCGGGTGGGCGCCACCCTCGACGTCGACGCCCTGCCTGCCGGCCCCGTGCTGGCGAGGCAAGACACGCCCCTGCGCCGCCGCTACACGGCCGCCGGCGGCGACGACTATGAACTGTGCTTCACGGCGCCCGCCTCGTCGCGTGACGCCATCGCCGCCCTGGCGGCAAGCTGCGGCACGCCCGTCACGCGCGTGGGCAGCATCGAGGCGCAATCAGGCTTGCGGCTGGTGGATGCGGCCGGGCAGCCGCTGGATTTGGCCTTGAGTTCTTTCGACCACTTCAGCGAATAAAAATAAGGAATCAGCAGAATCAGCGCACCGCCAAGCGCGCCAGTCCCGGCTGGTTCACCATCCAGTAGTGCTGGAAGGCCAGGCGGATGTTGTCGCGCAGCTGGGTGTCATCCCACGGTTTCGTATAAAAACGGTAGATGGCGCCCCGGTTGATCGAGTCGAGCACGGCTTCCAGCCCCGTGTAGCCGGACAGGATGATGCGGATGGTTTCCGGGTACAGCTCCTTCACCTTGCTGAGGAACTCCGTGCCGCTCATGCTGGGCATGCGCTGGTCGCAGACGATGACGTGCACCCGGTGCAGGGCCAGCATTTCAAACCCTTCGGCCGGCGTGCTGGCCGTGAGAATCTGATAGCCCTCGGGACGGAACAGGCGGTGCAAGGACGACAGCACGTTGACGTCGTCGTCGACGATGAGCAGGGTCTGCGCCGGCTGGGCGGCCGGGTCGTGGCCGGGCGGCAGGCCGGCGCCGGCGACGATCATCTGGCCCAGCTCCAGCGCCGGCAGGGCGCGGCTGAAATAAAAGCCCTGGATTTCATCGCAGCGGTTGCGCCGCAGGTATTCCAGCTGCGGGCGCGATTCCACGCCCTCGGCCACCACGCTCAGTTTCAGGCTGTGCGCCATGCTGACGATGGCCAGCGCGATGGCCGCGTCGTTCGGGTTGCTGGTGATGTTGCGCACGAAGGCGATGTCGATTTTGAGCTTGTCGATGGGGAAGCGCTGCAGGTAGGCGAGGCTCGAGTAACCGGTGCCGAAATCGTCGATGGCCACCTTCACGCCGATTTTCTTCAGTTTGCCCAGCACGACAATGGTGCGCTCGGCGTTCGACATCAGCGCCGTTTCCGTCAGTTCCAGTTCCAGCAATTCGGGCGCCACATCGTGCTGCGCCAGCGCGCGCGTCACTTCGCCTTCCAGGTCGCCTTCGGCAAACTGGCGGCTCGACACATTCACGGCCACGTGCACGGGTCCCACTTCACTGTCGCGCCACTCGGCGATCTGGCGGCAGGCGGCCTGGATCACCCAGGCGCCCACGCGCACGATCAGGCCCGTGTCTTCCAGCACCGGCACGAATTCGGCCGGCGCCACCAGGCCGTAGCCGGGACGGCGCCAGCGCAGCAGCGCTTCCACGCCGCTGATGCGGCCCGTGCGCAAATCCACTTTCGGCTGGTAGTACAGGATGAACTGATCCTGTTCGAGCGCATGGCGCAGCGCCAGTTCCAGGTCCAGGCGCGCGAGCACCTGCACGTTCATGCCGGCCGTGAAAAAGCGGTAGCCGTCGCGGCCCGCCTGCTTGGCGCCGCCCATGGCCGTATTCGCGTACTTAATGAGCGTTTCAGGGTCGGTCGCGTCGTCCGGATACATGGCGATGCCGATGCTGGCCGTCAGGGTAGCCGCATGGCCGCGCAAGTCGAACGGCGCGCGCAAGGCTTCACGCACCTGGTTGGCCACCGCCACGGCTTCCTGCTGGTTGCGGCTCATGGTGAGAATCAGCGCGAATTCGTCGTTGCCCAGGCGTCCTACCGTGTCGCGCAGGCGCACGCATTCGACCAGGCGGTTGCTGAACTGGCGCAGCAGTTCGTCGCCCAGCGCCGCGCCCAGGGTGTCGTTGATGCTTTTAAAACGGTCCAGCGCGATGAACAGCACCACGATGCGCCAGCTTTTTTCCTGCGCCAGGTCGACGGCCTGGGCCAGCGTCTGGTAGAACAGGCTGCGGTTCGGCAACCCCGTCAAGCCATCGTAGTGGGCCAGGTGCTTCAAGCGCTCCTGCGCCTGGCGCCGCTCGCTGATGTCGCGCGCCACGGCGATCAGCAGCAAGCCGCCCGCACCCTGCCCGCCCGCCACGGGCGCCTGCGCATACCAGTGCCAGCCCAGTTCCACGGGCACCAGGCTCAGGTCGCGCCGCACTAGTTCGCATTCCGTCACTTCCGTGGCCAGGTGGGCCGGGCCGCCCGGCAGTGCGGCCAGCGGCGGGGCCGGCGGCGACGGCAGCAAGGTGCCGGGCGCCAGCGCCAGTAGTTCGGTGCGGGTATAGCCGAGCAGGCGGCAAGCGCCGTCGTTGACGTCGACCAGGGTCATGCCCAGTAGGTCGACGAGGAAGATGGCGTCGGTGGTGGCGTCCACGGCGCCGCGAAAGCGCTGCAGTTCGGCCGTACGCTGGCCCACCGTGCGTTCGAGCAGCGTGTTGTAGTGGCGCGCGGCGCGGTGCAGCAGCCGCACTTCGAGCATGTTGCGGATGCGCGTGAGCACCTCGAGCGCGTCGAAGGGCTTGCTGATGAAGTCACGCGCGCCCGCTTCCAGCGCCGCCAGCTTGGCGTCCGGGTCGGCGGCGATCACCAGCACGGGCAAATAACCTTCCAGCTCAAGCGGGCGCAGCGCATCCATCACGGCATAGCCGTTCATGCCGGGCATGACCAGGTCGAGGATGATCAGGTCGAACTGCTGCTGCTGGTGCAGGCCGGCCACGGCGCGCGCATCGAGGGTGCTGGCGAGGGACGTGTAACCGCCGCTTTGCAGCAAATGCTCGAGCAGGCGCAAATTGACTTCCTGGTCGTCGACGATGAGAATTTTCGCCGCATAGATATCGGCCTGGCTGATCATGGCGCGCCTGTTCCCTTCTGCCTGCGCTGCTGCGCCACATAGGCCAGGGTGCTGTTGATCGCCTCGGTAAATTCGTCAAGGTTGATCGGCTTGGTCAGGTAGCGGTAAAAGCCCAGCGCCATGCTGCGCTCCACGTCGCCCGGCATGGCGTTGGCCGTCAGGGCGATGACGGGGATGTGCGCCGTGCGCGGATCGGCGCGCAACAGTTTCAGCGCGTCCGTGCCATTCACATTTGGCAGGTTGATGTCCATCAGTATCAGTTGCGGCAAATGCGTGCGCGCCATTTCCACGCCCAGGCGGCCATCCGTTGCCGTCAACAGCTGCAATTGCGGGCAGTAGCGCACGATTTCCTCAACCAGGGTCAGGTTGGCGGGATTGTCTTCCACGTACAGCAAGGTCACGGGGGCGCTGTTCTCGAGCAGCGCCCCGGCCAGGTCCGGCCGCGGCATGGCCAGGGCTGTCGGCGCGGGCAAGGCATCGACCACGCGCAGCTCGATCCAGAAGGTGCTGCCCTCGCCGGGTGCGCTGGTCACGCCGATGCTGCCATCCATCAGCTCCACCAAACGCTTGGTGACCACCAGACCGATGCCGCTGCCCTCTTCCGTGCCGCCCTCTTGCCCCAGCCGGTTGAAGGGCTGGAACAGCAGCGCCACCTGTTCGCCGGTGAGGCCTACGCCCGTGTCGCGCACGCTGATGCGCACCCGGCCTCCCGCCTGCGGCTTGCAATCGATGGCCACCCGCCCCTGCTCGCGGTTGTACTTGAGCGCATTCGACAGCAGGTTCAATAAAATCTGCTTGAGGCGCGTGCGGTCGGCCAGCACGTTCAGGGGACAGGCGTCGGGAAAGGCCATGCCGATGCCGCGCTGGCTGGCCAGCGGCGCGATCATGTCGCGGCATTCCTGCAAGATGGCGTCCAGGGCCACCGGTTCCAGCGACAGGCTGACCGTGCCCGATTCCACCTTGGCCAGGTCGAGAATTTCATTGATCAAGGTCAGCAGGTGACGCCCCGATTTCAGGATATGGCCGGCGAACTCCTTCTTTTGCTCCAGGGTCGACGGCAGGCGGTCGGAACTGAGGATTTGCGCGAAGCCCAGGATGGCGTTCAGCGGCGTGCGCAATTCATGGCTCATCGACGACAGGAAAGCCGACTTGGCATAGTTGGCGCTGCGCGCCTCTTCCATCGCCATGGCCAGTTCGCCATTCGTCATTTCCAGCTGCATCGTGCGCTCGTGCACGCGCACTTCCAGCTCCTGGTTCAGGCGCATGACTTCCTGCTGCGCCTGGGTGCGCCGCTCGCCCTCGCGCGCCAGCTCGCCGTTCGAGCGCTCCAGCGCCTGCGTGCGCAGCTCGATCTCGGCCAGCATCTTGTTGAAGGAATCGACCAGCTGCGCCACTTCATCATCGCTGAGCTTGCGCGCGCGGCGCGAGTAGTCGCCCGTCTCGATCACTTCGCGCGCCACGTCGGCGATATCGAGGATGGGCTGCGTGATGACGAAATCGAGGCGGCGCAGCAGCAGCAAGGCCACCAGCAGCGCCAGCACCGTCACGCCCAGCGCGATGGCCAGGTAATCGGCCGTGCGGCCGGCCAGCTCATAATCGGCGCGCAGATACACAGTGCCCAGCAGTTCGCCATTGTCGATGATGGGCTTGAACAATTCCACCGAGCTGCCCTGGATGCTTTCGCCTTCCTTGCCCACCTTCGCCGGCAGCTCGCCTACGCGTTCATTTGCGCGGTAGCTGGCGAACAGGCTGCCATCGGCCTTGTACAGGGCGCCGGCCGTCACGCGCGGGCGGATGCGCATCAGGTTGAGGTTTTCCAGCGCCAGGCGTTCGTCGTCGAAGGCCAGCGCGGCCGAGCTCATGTGGCCCAGCAGCTCGGCCTGGGTACTGATGTCGGCCACCAGGTTGCGGTGGTAGGCGCGCAAATCGTAGACGACGATGGTGCCCAGCGAAATGACGAGCGCCACCAGGGTGGTCAGCAAGACCACCGACATCAGTTTGTGGCGGATGGAACGCAGTCTGATCATCTAGGCGCCCCCCGTTTGCACGCGATAGGCGGCCAGCAGCATGCGCGCACTGATGCGGATATGCGCCTGCGCCACAGGCTTCAGGGCGACGTCGAAGCGCACCTTGTCCTCGGCCATCACAAAATTGATCATGCTGCCCATCGCGTAGACCTCATCCGAATCGGACACCGTCAGCAACGCCAGGCCACGGCTGGCGGCCAGCATCTCCTGCAGCGCCGTTTTCTCCAGCGCACCCAGGTACAGCACGTGCAGCCCCGCCAGCGCTTCGCCGCGGCGCACTTTTTTCACCTGCACGGTGCGGCCGTTGACGCTATGCCCGGCCACGCTCTGTTCGAGCTGCTCGGCCAGTGCATCGGCGCCCGCCACGCCGATCACCAGCGGAGAATCGGGCCGGGCAAAACTGGCATCGGGCCATTCGACATAGCCGGCAAACTTGTACAGATACGCGGCCTTGACCTGGCGTTCCAGCTCGCCCTGCACCTGCACCTGCACCTGCGCCCGCGCATCGGCGCACAGCACGCCCAGGAGCAGCAATAGCCAGCCCCAGCGGAGAGAGCGGCGGCCTGCGCCGCGCACGGGGCGGCGCAGGGGGCCAGGATGACGCCACCAGGTCCAGTTAAAAATCAGCATGACAACCGAGTAAAGATAATGCATACGAAGGCGCGGCACCATGCCGCTTGCCGGTTCGAGCGATGCACACCCGGGTGGCGCAGCGGCAGCCCGCCTGCCGGCCCGAAGTGGTAGCAAATGTATAAAAGAGTGTACGCATTTTCGCTGTTACCGGGGAAAGTTTCTTTTACCGTTGACCATGCTACAGTCTTGCCATCATTTTCACCGCATACAGGAGTCATCCATGAGCAAGGAACTCGTCCCCCTTTCCACCGCGGTCGGCCTGGCTTTGCAGGCGAAGGGCCTGCTGCTGGCCACGGCTGAATCGTGCACGGGCGGCGGCGTGGCACAGGCCGTCACGGATATTTCAGGCTCGAGCGCCTGGTTCGAACGGGGCTTCGTCACCTATTCCAACGGAGCGAAAACCGGCATGCTGGGCGTGCCCGCCGAGCTGATCGCCGCATACGGCGCCGTCAGTGAGGAAGTGGCCGCCGCGATGGCGCAAGGCGCCCTGGCCCACGGCGAAGCCCAGATAGCCGTCTCGACCACGGGCATCGCCGGCCCCACGGGCGGCGTGCCCGGCAAGCCCGTCGGCACTGTCTGCTTCGGCTGGGCCATGGACGGGCGCGTCCAGACGCAGCGGCTGGTGTTTGCGGGCGATCGCCAGGCCGTGCGCGAGCAGGCCGTAGCGCACGCCCTGCGTGAACTGCTGCATTTTATCCAGTAGCATCGGCGATGCAGGCGCGGTCGCGGCCCGCCTGCTTGGCCGCGTACAGGGCACTGTCGGCGCGCATCAGCAATTCGTGGCGGCCGGCGCCATGGCGCGGGTATTCGGCGATGCCGGCCGAGAAGGTGCAGCCGGACAGGCTGTGCGGCGCCTGCCGGATCAGCAGCTGGCGGTAGCGCGCGGCGATATCGTCGATCTTGTGCGCCGCGATGCTGCTGTCGGCTTCGCGCAACAGCAGGCAGAATTCCTCGCCGCCATAACGGCACACCATGTCGCTACCGCGCAGCTGGCTTTCCACCAGGCGCGCAAACTGGATCAGCACTTCATCGCCAAAGTTGTGCCCGTAGGTGTCGTTGACGCGCTTGAAGAAATCCAGGTCGATGATGGCGATGGCCACGGGCGCATCCGCGTCGGCTGCGTGCAGGATGGCATTGAGGCAGGTTTCAAAATGGCGGCGGTTGTACAGACCCGTCAGGTGGTCGCGCATGGCCTGCTCCTTCAGGCTGTCCTGCAAGGAATTGACATGCAATATCTGGTGCGCCAGTTCGCGGTTCAGGTGCTCGAGCTTGACGTTTTCCGATTCGCGCGCCGCCTGCAGCTCCAGCGCCTTGTCGCGCTCGGCCTTCAGGCTGTGCATTTCCTTTTCCAGGTTGCGCATCAGGCTGCGCGAGGCGCGCGCCGACTTGCTGCTGGCCTCGTACGCGGCCTGGTATTGCTGCAGGAAACCATACGCGGCCTGCCATTCGCCCAACTGGGCATTGATATCGGACAAGCCGCGCAAAATCTGCTGCTGGTGAAACGGATTGCGCGTCCAGCTCAGCAGGCTGTGCGCCTGCGTCAGGGATGCCAGAGCCTGCGCCGTCTGGCCCGCGTGCAGATCCAGCTTGCCGCGCACCAGCCACGCATGCATCTGCTCTTCCAGGTCCTGGCCGCGGCGCGCGTACTCTTCGGCCCGCAACAGCAGTTGCAAGGCGCTCTCGGGCTGCTGCAGCAGGATGGCGGCGTGGGCAGCGATGCAGAACAAGAAGGCGCGCACGGCCAGGTCTTCTTCCGGCCACTCATAAAACGGTTCCACCAGCGCCAGCGCCTCGGCCGGCTTGCCCGTGGCCAGCAGGCACATGGCCAGGTTGGCCGAGACGATGGTTTGCTGGTATTTGAGCTTCTGCGTGCCGATGATCTCGAGCGCCTCGACCAGCAGCGGAATAGCGTCTTCATCATTGCCCAGGTCATGCTGCGACGACGCCAGGTTCGACAGGCTGTTGACCCGGTGCGCAGGGCTGCCGAAACGCTCTGCGATGTCGAGCGCCAGCAGGAAATTGCGCGGGCCGTCCTGGGTATCGCCACGGTTCAGGGCATCGACGCCCAGGCGCGCGTACAGCATGAACTTGTGCAGCGAGTCGGGTATCTGCGCGGCCTGGCTGCGCGCCTGCAGGAAATGCTGCTCGGCATCGGAAAAATCGCCGCGCCGGCTCGCATACGCGCCTTGCAGGGCAGCCACTTCCATGGCCCCTTCCAGGTCGCCGCTGTGCTGGAAATACGCGCCCAGGCGCTCGCACGACGGCTCGGCCTCGCCCGCGTAATACGCCAGCCAGCAATGATTGAGTTCCGCATACGCGCCGCCGCGCGCATACTGTTGCCGTTGCGCTGCCGCCAGCGCCATTTGCGCCAGCCGGCGTGCCTGGCGGCGGTTACCGACCAGGCAAGACAGGGCTTGCTGATTCAGACGGTCAATATCGGCTTTATCGAGACTGGAGATCGGCACTGCGTCCTCGTTCACACTCTGGGGTGGATTTTTCACACAAAACTTGCTCTGTATCAATGGTATCCTGATTAACATCATAACCAGATTCGCTGTTCCGCATGGCATATTTGCAAAGGATTGTGGTAAAAATGCCAGTCGTGGCCTGGCCGGGCGCCCGCGCCGCTGTCACGGAACTTTGATTGTCACTGACGCAACAACTTGGAGTAGTCGCAATGCAAAACACGGTACATTTCATCCTGCAGGGCAAGGGCGGCATCGGCAAGACCCTCGTCTCGACCCTGCTGGCCCAGTGGATAGGCGGCAAGGACGACACGCCTTTGCGCTGCTATGACACCGATCAGGAAAACGCCACGTTCTCGCGCTACAAGGCGATGAACGTCAAGCATGTGCCCGTGATGACGGATGCACGCAACATCGATCCGAAACGCTTTGACGCGCTGATGATCGATATCCTCGACACAGACGGCAACTGCGTGGTCGACAATGGCGCGAACACGTTTTCGCCGCTGATGGGCTACCTGCTGGAAAACGACTGTTTTTCGCTGCTGGAAGAATCGGGCCGCAAGGTGTACATCCACACCATCGTCGGCGGCGGCGACACCCTGCACGACACGGCCACGGGTTTTGTCGCGACAGCCCAATCGACGACAGTGCCGCTGGTGCTATGGCAAAACGAACACTTCGGCCTGCTGCAATCGGCGTCCGGCAAACAATTCGTCGAATCGCAGTCGTATGCCGACAACCGCACGCGCGTGAAAGGCAGCATCACCTTGAGCCAGCGCAATCCCGACACCTTCGGCGCGGACGTCAAGAAAATGAACACGGCACGCCTGACGATGCAGGAAGTGCTGCAGAACGACAAGTTCAATATCATGGAAAAGCAGCGCATCAAGGTCGTTTACCGCGACATCTTCGAACAGCTCGACAAGGTGCAGTGGTAGATGGACCAGCACAAACTGCGCAGCCACGTGTTCGACAAGACGGGCATCAAGGTCGACGTCGATGACCCGATATTTGCCCTCGTGGCGCTGAACGAAGCGGTGCTGGCGGAAACCGTCGAGCGCCAGCTGGCCCTGCTGGACGCCGCCACGCAAGCGCTGGCGGCGCAGGCGCGCGCGGCAGGCGGCTTGCCGGTGCTGCCGGCGGCAGCCATGCCTCAGTCTGCGCCGGAAGCGCCCGGGGCCGGGCCGGCTGGCTTCACGCCGCGCGAATGGCGAATGCTGGGCGCTGCCGCCCTCGTCTCCCTCGCCAGCGCACTGCTGGTGCTGGGCGGCGCAGCCCTGCTGTATAAACTGTAGCACCGACCGTAGCACCTTCCCGCTGCGCCAGCCACGAGCGAGCAGCAGCGTCCTCTCCACCTATCCCTGGAAGCATGCATGAAACCGATCAAACTGCTGGCCCTCCCCGCTCTGCTGCTGTCGCTGTACGGCGCCCCGCTCTCCCTCAGCCACGCCGCCGATGCGGCCCTCGCGACGGGCGCGACGTCCGTGCCCAATATCGCCTACGAAAAATACACCTTGCCGAACGGCCTCGACGTCATTCTCGTGGAAGACCATAAATTGCCCGTCACGGCCGTCAATATCTGGTACCACGTGGGGCCGGCCAATGAAGCGCCGGGCTTGACGGGCTTTGCCCACCTGTTCGAGCACATGATGTTTGCCGCCACCAAGCACGTGCCGCGCGGCATGGCCGACCAGCTGCTCGAAGGCGCGGGCGCCACCGATTCGAACGGCAGCACGGATTTCGACCGCACCAATTATTTCGACACGGTGCCGTCGAACCAGCTGGAACTGGCCCTGTGGACGCATTCCGACCGCATGGGCTACCTGCTGGACGTGCTCGACCAGACGGCGCTGACGAACCAGCAGGACGTGGTGCGCAACGAACGCCGCCAGAGCGTGGAAAACGCCCCGTACGGCATCGTGCAGGAAGCCCTGTACCACCAGCTGTTTCCAAAGACCCACCCGTATTACGCCAGCGTCATCGGTTCGCACGCGGACATCCAGAATGCGAAACTGGCTGACATCAAGGATTTCTTTAGCAAATACTATGGTCCCAACAACGCCAGCCTGGTGATCGCCGGCGACATCGACAAGGCGAAAACCAAGGAACTGGTCAATAAATACTTCGGCAGTTTCAAGAGCGGCCCGGCCGTGCCCAAGCCCGATGTCGTGACGCCGCCCATCACGCAGGAACGCCGCATCGTGGTGCAGGACCGGGTCGAGTTGCCGCGCGTCTTCATGGCCTGGCTGACGCCGTCCGCCTACACCAAGGATGACGCGGAACTGTCGATGGCGGCGCACATCCTGGCCGGCGGCAAGTCCAGCCGTTTGTATAAATCCCTCGTGTACGACAAGCAGATCGCCCAGGACGTGGGCGCCAGCCAGGGCTCCAACGCCCTCACCTCCATCTTCACCATCGACGCGACGGCGCGCCCCGGCCACCAGCCCGAGGAAATCGAGCAAGCCTTGCAGGCGGAGCTGGAGCAATTGCGCGACCAGGGTCCCACCGAGAAAGAACTGGAACGGGCGCGCAACAGCATCGAGACCAACATGCTGAGCCAGGTGGAAAAAATGGGCGGGCACGGCGTGGCCAACTTGCTCAACGAATACAACCAATACCTGGGCGACCCCGGCTACCTGGCCAAGGATATCGAGCGCTACCGCCAGGTGACGGCGGCCGGCGTGCAGCGCGCCGTGGACACCTACCTGAAGAACCAGTCGCGCGTCGTGGTCTACGGCGTGCCCGGCACGCCGGACCTGGGCGCGGAAGTGCCGACGCCGGCGCCTGGCAAGGTCAAGCCCGCGCCAGGTACCGCCATCAATGCGGACGAGCCATGGCGCAATGCCGTGCCGAAGGCTGGTCCCGCACCGAAGATTGTTTTACCGCAAGGAAAATCGTTCACCCTGGCGAACGGTTTGACCGTGATCCACCACTACAACCCGGCCGTGCCGCTCGTGGCGAGCCAGCTGGTGGTGAAAAGCGGCTCGGGCGCCAATCCGCTGGCGCAGCCGGGCTTGTCGAGCTTTACGGCGCAATTGCTGCAGGAAGGCACGGCCACGCGCACGGCGCCGCAAATCGCCGACGACGTGGCACAGCTGGGCGCCCTGCTGAGCACCGGCTCCGGCACGGATGCCTCGTTTGCCCAGCTGACGTCGCTCAAAGCCACGTTCCCGCAAGCGCTCGACGTGCTGGCCGACGTGGTGCTGCACCCGCAATTCCCCTCAGCCGAAGTGGAGCGCCAGCGCGCCAGCCGCATCGGACAGCTGGCACAGCAGCGCGAAAACGCGGGCGCGGTGGCCGCGCGGGTGGAAGCGGCGGCCCTGTATGGCCCGCAGCATCCGTATGGCTATATCCAGCTGGGCACGGAAGCGGCGCTGAAAGCGGCCAGCCGTGCCGACCTGCAAGCGTTCTGGCAGCAGCATTACTTGCCCAACAATGCAGCCCTGATCGTCTCGGGCGATATCGGCGAAGCGGAATTGAAGGCCTTGGCGGAAGCCAAGTTCGGCAGCTGGAAGGCAGGCGCGGTGGCGCCTGCCGTGGCCGCCGCACCGCAGACGACGAAGGCCAAATTGATTTTGGTCGACAAGCCGGGTGCGCCGCAAACAGCCGTGCGCCTGTCCGCCATCGCCGTGCCGCGCGCCACACCCGATTACGCGCCGCTGCAAGTGATGAACGCGGCGCTGGGCGGCTTGTTTACCAGCCGCCTGAACACCAACTTGCGCGAAGAGAAGGGTTACACGTATGGCGTGCGCTCACAATTCCAGTACCGCAATCAGCCTGGACCGTTCTCGATTGCCGCCAGCGTGCGCACCGATGTGACGGGTCCGGCCGTGTCGGAAACCGTCAAGGAAATCCGCGCCATGATCGCCAAGCCCTTGAGCAGCAAGGAATTAGCGAATGCGCGCAATTCACAAGTGCTGTCCTTGCCGGGCCAGTTCGACACGAATGCCAGCATCAGCGCCAGCATGGCGAACGCGTATATCTACGGCCTGGGTCTCGACTATTACACGACCTTGCCGCAGCGCTTTGCCAGCGTGACGGACAAGCAGGTGCAACAGGTGGCGAAAAAATACCTGCAGCCGGCAAAGCTGATCGTCATCGGCGTGGGCGACAAGGCGAAGATCGCCCCGCAGTTGTCCAAGCTGAAACTGGCACCGGTGGAAGTGCGCGACGCGGAGGGTAACGTCAAGTGATACTTATGGGGCTAGTCCTGTCAGGCCTGGCCCCACATATCAAAGCTCAGCGGCGCTTGAACAGCGCCAGCTTGTCGATGAACGCCGCCACTGCCACCCCGGCCGTGTAGGCGATCAAATCACCCCAGCCAAAGGTGGAACCCAGCACCAGGTGGCCCAGCGGATGCGCGCGCAGCTCGACGATCCACGGCGCCTGGACCAACTGGCCGAATTCCACGGCAAAGCAGATCAGCAAGGACCACAAGGCCAGTTGCCACGTGCGCATGCGCGTGGCGAGGGCGCCCAGCGCAAAGACGATCATCATGGCCCACAGGGCGTCGCCCGGATACTTGCCGAGCGCGGCGGGGACGAATTGGGGAAAGGCGCGCGAGGCCAGGCCCAGCGCGATGACAGCCACGGTTGCGCCCACCTGCAGCAGGCGGCGGCGTTCAGGTTTTACCAGGAACATATTTCCATTCAAAGGCACAATACGGGCCGAACCATTGCGGCCCGTCCGATATTGTACTGCGCGGCTGCGTCCGGCTGCAGCCTATCGCATCAACCCAAGTCGACATGCTGCGCCAGAAAATCAAGGAATACGCGCACGCGCAGCGGCACATGCCCGCCTTGCCCCACGAAGACGGCATGCACTTCCTCGCTGTCGCCCGGGTTGCATTCTTCCAGCACGGCCTGCAAGCGGCCGGCCGCGATATCGGCGCGCACCTGGAAGGCGGCCAGGCGCGCCAGTCCCAGTCCCGCCAGCGCCAGTTGCCGCAAGGCTTCGCCATCGCTGGCCTGCGCATTGCCGGTGACCGGCACGACGACGTCCCCCTCGGGCAGGCGCAGCGGCCAGCCCGAGCGGGCGCGCGCATAATTGGCGTCAAGCAGATTGTGCGCGGGCAAGTCCGCCGCCAGCAGCGGCGTGCCGCGCCGCGCCAGGTAGCTTGGCGCCGCCACGATCACCATGCGCGTCTGGCCCAGCTTGCGCGCCAGCAGGCTGGAACTTTTCAAGGGACCGGCCCGCACGGCCACGTCCGTGCGCTGCTCGAGGATATCGACCACTTCATCCGTGAGCACGATATCGAGCGTCACCTGCGGATAGCGTTCGAGAAACAGTGGCGCCAGCGGCAACAAAAAATGCTGGCCGAACGGCACGTTCGCGTTGACCCGTATTTTGCCGCGCGGCACATCCTGCACACCAGCGCAACGCTCGGCCTCGTCCAGGGCCGCCAGCACATGCCTCCCCCGTTCATACAGGCCGCAGCCTTCGGCCGTCAGTTGCAGCTGGCGCGTGGAGCGGTTCAGCAGGCGCGCGCCCAGGCGCTCTTCCAGCCGAGAGACGAGCTTGCTGACGGCCGACGGCGTCATGCCGCACGCGCGCGCGGCGGCGGAAAAACCGCCCAGCTCGACCACGCGCACAAACACTTCCAGCTCGCCGGAACGATTCACTTCCAGTCTGGCCATTGTGAATTCAACTCATAAATGTTCTTCGTTGAGATAGTCTAGTACATAAATGGCTTTGCTTTCATCATGCGGACATTCCCCTAGCTGAAGCGAGACACCATGCAACAATTTTCCATCCTCCCCGCCGCCCTGCTGAGCCTGGCACTGAGTACAGGTCCTGTCCAGGCCGCCAATGCAGATACCGCCTGGCTGGCCAGCTGGACGGCCAGCCCGCAAGCCGTGTGGGGCGCCGACTTCCTCTTCCCATCCAACGTACCCGCCGTGCTGCAAGCGCACACCGTGCGCCAGGTGGCGCGCCTCAGCGTGGGCGGCCCGCGCCTGCGCATCGTGCTGTCGAATGCGTATGGCAAGGTGCCGCTGCGCATCGGCGCCGCCACCGTGGCCCTGGCAGAGAGCGGTTCGGCGATCCGCCCGGACAGCCTGCGCACGCTCACGTTTTCTGGCCAGACAGCGGCCAGCGTGGCGCCGGGTGCGCCGCTCGTCAGCGACCCCGTCGACCTGTCCGTACCGGACCTGGCGCGGCTGACGGTGAGCATCCACCTGCCGCAGGCCAGTCCCATCTCCACGTTTCACTGGGATGGCCGCGAGACGGCGTGGATCGCGCCGCATGACCAGACGCGGGCCGCGCGCATCGATCACGCGCCTGACGTGCAAGCCACCACGGCACGCCTCTTGCTCAGTGCAATCGAAGTGGAGGCGGCGCCAGCGGCGCAAGCCGTAGCCATCCTTGGCGATTCGATTACCGATGGCGCCAGCGCCAGCCTGGGGAAGGACACGCGCTGGCCCGACGTGCTGGCAGAACGCCTGGCGCCGCATGGGGTGGCCGTGATCAATGCAGGCATTTCCGGCGCACGCCTGCTGGCCGACGGCATGGGAGACAACGCCCTGGCGCGTTTTGAACGCGACGTGCTGGCGCAGCCTGGCGTGCGCACGGTGGTCGTCTTGTTGGGGATCAATGACATCAGCTGGCCCGGCACGGCGTTTGCGCCACAGGCACCAAGGCCAACCCTGGAGGAACTGACAAGCGGCTACGGCCAGCTGATCGCCCAGGCACGCAGCCGCGGCGTGCGCGTGGTCGGCGCCACCTTGACGCCGTTCGCAGGCGCCCTGCCCGGCACGCCGCTGAGCGACTATTATCAGCCGGAGAAAGATGCGCTGCGCCGGCAACTGAACGCGTGGATACGCGGCAGCGGCCATTTTGACGCCGTACTCGACTTCGATGCGTGGGCGCGCGACCCCGCATACCCGCTGCGCCTGCTACCCGCCTACGACTCGGGCGACCACCTGCACCCGGGCGACGCGGGCAACCGGGCGCTAGCGGAAGGGATAGATCTACGCCTGCTGTTGCCGGCGCTGCAGCCCTGACTGGCCTTACAACGCCTAACAAAACCGTAGCGAGCGGAAGGAAGGCTCGGCGCCCCCGTTGGCTTGAGAAGCGCAACTGTACGAAGGTACGGGGACGCCGAGTCAGTGAGCATCGCAGACCGCAAATTACGACGCGCAGTAGGTTTTGATAGGCGTTCTTGGTCAGTCGCCCAGGCCCGCGTACAAGGCCGTGCTCAAATAGCGCTCGCCGAACGACGGGATGATGGTGACGATGGTCTTGCCCGCGTTTTCCGGGCGGTGCGCCACTTGCAGGGCGGCCCACAGGGCGGCGCCCGACGAGATGCCGACCAACAAGCCTTCATCGCTGGCGGCCAGGCGCGCCGTGGCGAATGCATCGTCATTCTTGACGCAGATGATTTCGTCGTAGATGGCCGTATTGAGAATCTGCGGCACGAAACCGGCGCCGATGCCCTGGATCGGGTGCGGCCCTTTCGTGCCTTTCGACAGCATCGGCGACGCTTCCGGTTCCACGGCAATCACTTGCAGGCCGGGCTTGCGCTCCTTCAGCACTTCGCCGATGCCCGTGATCGTGCCGCCCGTGCCCACGCCGGCCACGATGATGTCCACTTGCCCATCCGTGTCGCGCCAGATTTCCTCGGCCGTCGTGGCGCGGTGGATGGCGGGATTGGCGGGATTGTTGAATTGCTGCAGCATCAAATAGCGCGGGTCGGCCGCCACCATTTCTTCGGCCTTGCGGATAGCGCCCAGCATGCCTTCGCTGCCGGGCGTGAGCACCAGCTCGGCGCCGTAGGCGCGCAGCAGGATGCGCCGTTCGCGGCTCATGGTGTCGGGCATGACCAGGGTGCAGCGGTAGCCGCGCGCGGCGCAGACCATGGCCAGCGCGATGCCCGTGTTGCCGCTGGTGGGCTCGACGATGACGGTATCGGGATGGATCTTGCCGGCGGCTTCGGCCGCGACGATCAT
Organism: Janthinobacterium salmonicoloratum; assembly: GCF_051380845.1. Taxonomy (NCBI): domain Bacteria; kingdom Pseudomonadati; phylum Pseudomonadota; class Betaproteobacteria; order Burkholderiales; family Oxalobacteraceae; genus Janthinobacterium; species Janthinobacterium salmonicoloratum. Next base: position 2,546,141 of record NZ_JBNYXV010000001.1, read on the forward strand.
GGACAGGCCGATGCGGTCCTTGACGCTGTGCGCGGGATTGTAGAATTCGAGTTTGGCCAGGATGGTGGCCACACTGCCGGCGGCGATGCGGTTGATGCGCACCAGGGGGGTGTTGCCGATCAGTTCAGTGACGTCGTTGGCGATGTTCATGGGAGTCTCCACAGCTATATCAGAAAATCCCAGTCTACCGCTTTTTCACGGCAGCGCACGTGGTGCGCTGCCGAAACTGAACAATTACTTCACGTCCAGCAATTCCACATCGAAGATCAGTGCCGAGTTCGGCGGAATGTCGCCATTGCCGGCGCCGCGCGGACCATACGCCAGTTCGCCTGGAATGATCAGGGTGCGCTTGCCGCCCACTTTCATGCCGGCCACGCCCTGGTCCCAGCCCTTGATGACCATGCCCTTGCCGAGCGGGAAGTCAAACGGGCCACGGCCCACGGAGCTGTCGAACTTCTTGCCGCGCGAATCTTTCGCCAGGGGACGGTACAGCCAGCCCGTGTAGTGCACGGTGACGTTACTGCCGGCGGACGCTTCCTTGCCCGTGCCGACCTTGTTGTCGATCAGGATCAATTTATCGGCGACAGGGCCGGGGCTCAGCGAGACTGCGGAGGCGGGAACAGGCGCTGGCGCCTGTGCCTGCGCCAGCGACGCGGCGACGGAGCAGATCAGGGCAAACAAAACGGAGCTACGCGTCATGATGTATTCTTTCATTGAGTTTCGGTGAGATCTCTGCCAAGTAGGTCGTGGGAAATTATTGTGAAGTTATGACGAACAGAACCAGATGCTCTGCAAGGCGCCCGCTGCGACGCAGTGCGAGCACTGCCAGCAGCGGGCAACACCGCGGAGCGCCGGGTATGGAAGTCAGAAATCACAATAATTTATTACGCCCTACTTAATGCAAACCGGCAGGGAACGCCAATAATAGCAAACCGCCGCAACGATAGGAAAAACTTGTCGCCCGATGCACATTGCCCCCGTCTGTTTTACGCCCTGTGGCCCGATGCGGCCACGCGCACAGCTCTGGTCGCCTGGCAGGCGCGCCTGGAGGGCAAGCCCGTGCGTGCCGACAAGCTGCACCTGACCCTGGCCTTCCTGGGCCAGCGCTCGGCCAGCGAGCTGCCGGCCCTGCTCGACATCCTGGCGCACATACCGGCGCGCGCCATGCCCTTGCTGTTCGATCACGCCAGCCACTTTACGCAGCTGGCGCTCACCTGGGCCGCCCTGGCGCAAGCCTCGCCCGCCCTGCTGGACTTGCGCGCAGCCTGCATGCATCGCCTGGCGGCACAAGGACTGGCGCCCCGCTTCGAGCACGACCGCTTTACGCCGCACGTGACCCTGGCGCGCCAGGCGCCGCCGCCGGCCATCGGTGACTTCGCGCCCATCGCCTGGCAGGCGGACGAACTGGTGCTGGTGGAATCGCTCAAAAGCAGCGGCGACTACCGCATCCTGGCCAGCAGGAGGCTGACCTCAGCAGCGTGACTCAGGCAGCGTCCGGCACTGGCACTGGCACCGCGGCAAGTTTGTCCTGGCGCAAGCTTTTCAGCGCATGGGCGGCCGCCACCATGCCGAAGCTGGCCGTCACCACCACGCTGGAACCGAAGCCGGCGCAATTCAAGCCCGTCACACCGGCGGACGTGCCATCGATGGCGCACGCTTCCGCGCTTTCTGGCGTGCTCAACGGCTCCATGGAAAACACGGCGTCGACATTGAATTTGTTTTTCACGCCACGGGGAAAACCATATTCGGTACGCAACAGTTTTCGTACGCGCTTGAGCAGCGGCTCCTGTTCCGTTTTCGACAAATCGCGCACGGCGATCAAGGTCGGGTCCGTCTGCCCGCCCGCGCTGCCGATGGTCAGCATGGGGACATTGCGCGCGCGGCAATACGCGATCACGGCCGCCTTGGCCTTGGCATTGTCGATGGCGTCGACCAGATAGTCGAAATCGCGCCCGCCCAGCAATTGCTCGAGGTTATCGGGGGTAATAAAATCCTCGATCTGCGTAACCTGGCAAAACGGGTTGATCAGTTCGATGCGCTCGGCCAGGGCCGTGATCTTGGCCTTGCCGATGGTGTCGCTCATGGCCTGGATCTGGCGATTGATATTCGACTCGGCAACATTATCGAGGTCGATCAGGGTCAGGCGGCCGACGGCGCTGCGCGCCAGCGCTTCGACGATCCAGGAACCGACGCCGCCCACGCCGATCACACACACATGAGCGGCGCGGAAGCGTTCCAACGCCGGGGCGCCATACAGGCGGGCAATGCCGCCGAAACGCCGCTCAAAATCGATCTCGGTCAAGTCCATGGAAATTAGTTCATTGGTGGAGGTATGCATGGCGCCATTTTAACGGACACTGCGCTGGCGGATATTCTAAAATAGCCGAATTGACACAGCGACAAGAGCAACTGTCGCCGCGCCCCCACACCGCCCACCACGAGAACTCGCCATGACCTCTCCCCTGTTCGACTCCGTTCCCGGCTTTGACCAGCCCATCGCCGTGCTCAAGCATTGCCACGACAAGATCCGCAAGCAACTGACGACCCTGCAAAACCTGCTGGGCCACCTGGCGCAGCACGGCAACACGGCGGATGCGCAGCAGGCGGCCAAGGCGGTGTTGCAATATTTCAATAAAGCCGCCCATTTGCACCATGACGATGAAGAGCAGGACTTGATGCCCATGCTGCAAACGACCGCCACGGGCGACGATGCCGGTCTGCTGGCGACCCTCGTGCCGGAAATCCTGGCCGACCACCAGCGCATGGATCAGGCCTGGCTGACCCTGCGCCCGGAACTGGACGCCATCGCGGCCGGCACGGGCACGCAATTGTCCGCCGATGGCGTGCGCGACTATGTCGCCGCCTACCAGGCCCACATGAGCAAGGAAGAGGGCCAGCTGGCGCCCATGGCCAAGCGCCTGTTCAGTGCGCAACAGATGGAGCAGCTGGGCACGGCCATGCAGCGCCGCCGCGGCATCGCGCCCGATGCGCCAGAAGCCCCCGCAGCGCCGGACCCGGCCGTCGTGCTGGCGGCCATGCGCACCGACTACGTGCAGTCCAGCCTGAGCGAGACAGACGTGCTGGCCAATCCCATCGCCCAGTTCCAGAAATGGTTTGCCGAGGCCGTCAACGCCCAGGTAATGGAGCCGAACGCCATGGACTTGTCTACCGTCAGTCCCGATGGCAAGCCCAGCTCGCGCATCGTGTTGATCAAGCAGTTCGACGAGCGCGGCTTTACCTGGTACACGAATTACAACAGCGACAAGGGCCAGCAGCTCGAGCACAATCCGCACGCCGCCCTGCTATTCTTCTGGCGCGAGCTGGAACGGCAAGTGCGCATCGAAGGCACGGTGGTGAAAACCACGCCGGCCGAGAGCGACGAATATTTCAATGTGCGGCCCGTACAAAGCCGCTTGTCGGCGATTGCCTCGCAACAAAGTACGCCCATCGACAGCCGTGCCACGCTGGAAAGCAATTATGAGGCCGTGGCTGCCGCCGTCGGCGACGCGCAGCCGCCGCGCCCGGCCCACTGGGGCGGTTACCGCTTGCAAGCGGAACGCATCGAATTCTGGCAGGGGCGCCGTTCGCGCTTCCACGACCGCATCGTGTTTACCCGCGGTGCTGACGGGCAATGGAGCATGCAGCGTTTGCAACCCTGAGCAGGATAAGCAAGGCGGCGCAAAGCAAGCTGGTCAATATAGGTGTAGGCTATGAGGGTAGAAGTTACTAAATGACATTGTTTCTCAATTTTCGGCCCCAGCTGGGGTTGCTGCATTGGAGGCCATTTTGTTTGTACAAAACCAACTCAAGTCCTGGATCGCCAGCATCCGCAGCAAGACCGCCTTGCCGCTACGCATAGAATTGTGGAATGGCCAGCATGTCGACCTGTCCAGCGAAGCGCCCAGAGTCACCATCCGCCTGCCGACCGTCGCCTCGGCCCGCTATCTGCTGAACCCGTCGCTGGCCAACCTGGGCTCGGCCTATGTGGAAGGCAATATCGAGGTCAAGGGCACAGCGATGGACATGATTTCCATCTGCAATGCCCTGGCGCGCAATACCTTGAAGCCGGAAGGCAAGCTGGCCCGCATCGTGCGCAGCTTTACGCACGACAAGAGCAAGGATGCCGAAGCCATCCGCTACCACTACGACGTGTCGAACGCATTTTACGAACAGTTTCTCGACCCCGCCCTCGTGTATTCCTGCGCCTATTTCGAACACGGCGATGAAACCCTGGCGCAGGCGCAAGTCAAGAAGATCGACCATATCCTGAAAAAAATCCAGCTGCAGCCGGGCCAGACCCTGCTTGACATCGGTTGCGGCTGGGGCGCGCTCGTGATCCGTGCCGCGCAGCAATATGGCGCCCGCTGCGTGGGCGTGACCCTCTCGGAAAACCAGTACGCGCTGGCGCGCGAGCGCGTGGAGGCGGCCGGTCTGGCGCACCTGATCGATATCCGTCTGCAGGATTACCGCGACGTCACGGGCCAGTTCGACCGCATCACCAGCGTGGGCATGTTTGAGCATGTGGGCCTCAAGCATTTGCCCGACTACTTTGCCATCATCAACAAGCTGCTGGCGCCGGACGGCATGGCGATGAACCACGGCATCACCTCGACCGACCCGGACAATGGCGAAACGCCGTATGGCGGCGGCGAATTCATCGAAAAATATGTGTTTCCCCACGGCGAGCTGGCGCACATCGGTAATGTGCTCAAGACCATGCAGCAAGGGGGACTGGAAGTGCTGGATGTAGAAAACCTGCGCCGCCACTATGCGCGCACCTGCGCCCTGTGGACGGAAAATTTCGAAGCCCATGCCGAGCAGATCCGCCCGCTGGCGGGCGAACGGCGCTTCCGCATCTGGCACGTCTACCTGGCCGGCTGCGCCTATGCCTTCGAGCAAGACTTGATCAGCCTGTACCAGATCGTCTGCGTGAAGGCGGGCCGGCGCTCCTCCACCCTGCCCTGGTCGCGCAACTACATGTATGCGCAGGAGACAAGGCCGGCGCCCGTGCTCACACCGTGATTGGCGCGCGGGGCGTTCACTTCAGGCGGCCCGCATACATGGCGCGGAACTTCTCCACCTTGGGCACGACCACCAGGGCGCAATAGCCTTGCAAGGGATGCTGCTCGACATAATTCTGGTGGTAATCCTCGGCCGGATAAAAGGTGGCTGCCGGCGCCAGCTGCGTGACGATGGGCGCATCCCACACGCCGGCCATCTCGGCCAGTACCTTGCGCGCCACGCTTTCCTGTCCGGCTGACTGGTAATAGATGACGGAGCGGAATTGCGTGCCGACATCGTTTCCCTGGCGATTCAGGGTGGTGGGGTCGTGCAGCGTAAAAAAGATTTCCAGCAAATCGTGGTAAGCGATGATGGCGGGATCGAATTCCAGGCGCACCACTTCCGCGTGGCCCGTGTCGCCTGCGCACACCTGCTCATACCGGGGATCGGGCACGCTGCCTCCCGTGTAGCCAGACTCGACGCGCGTCACACCGCGCACTTCCGCGTACACGGCAGCGTGGCACCAAAAACAGCCACCGCCGAATACCGCCACTTCCGTCTGTTGATTCATGATGCCCTCCCGCAACGCCACTGCGACGTATCATTTCACTACTGTAACGCAAAGCGCCGGGGTCTGCAGAGCCGCTTGAAACGGCGCGTGGTGCATCGCACATTGGGGGCGTGCCGGCCACGATTGCGCTGGCGCGGCCGATTTTTGGCATAATGTCAGCAAATAGACAGGTCACCCATGAACACACGCTCTCCCCGCGCGCCAGCGCAAGAATTCGATACGACACATTTCCGCCAGGCGCTGTCGCAGTTTGCCACCGGCGTGACGGTCATTACGACGCGCCTGGCCGACGGCAGTTTCCGCGGCTTGACGGCCAGCTCCTTCAATTCCGTCTCGCTGTCGCCGCCCCTGGTGCTGTGGAGTCTCGGTTCCGTGGCGAACAGCATGCCCATTTTCAGCGGCAACTCGCATTACGTCATCAATGTGCTGGGCGCCGACCAGGCGGAACTGGCGCAGCGCTTTGCGCGCCGCACGCCGAATCCCTTCGACGACGTCGAATACGAACTGTCACGCACGGGCCAGCCCATCCTGAAAGGCGCGTCGGCCTGGTTCGAATGCCACAACCGCAGCCGCTATCCGGAAGGCGACCACGTCATTTTCGTGGGCGAAGTGGAACAATGCGCGTTTGCCGCGCAGCCGCCCTTGATCTTCCACAATGGAAAGTTCAATACACCGCCAGCCTGAGCGGGACAAAAAAAATCCGCCGAGGCGGATTTTTTTGTCACTGGGCAAACTCAGAACTTGTAGCCGATGCCCACGCTCAAGGCGATCGGGTCGAGCTTGATATCCTGCGTCTGGCCCGTCGAGAAAGTCGCCTTGGTCTTCAGAAAAGTCTTGACCACGGCCACGTCGGCAAACCAGCGCTCGTTGAAGGCTAGCGTGCTACCGATCTGCAAGCTGGCGGCGATCTTGTTCTTCATGCGGTAGGTGACCGGCGATCCGCCCGGATCCAGCAAGGCCGTCATCTGGCCCGAACCCGTTTCCTTCTGGAAATAGGCATACGTGATGCCCGCGCCCACGTAAGGACGGATCATCGCATTGGGCTGGAAGAAACGGTACTGGATGAAGGCCGTCGGTGGCAGCACTTCTGCCGTCCCCAGCTTGCCTGTGCCCTTGATGGCGCCATCACCCACCAGCTCATGCTTGTACGGCACACCCAGATCGAGTTCGGCGGAAATATTGTCCGTGACCATGTAGGCAAAGGTCAGGATGGGCTTGGTATCCGACTTGACGTCGGCTTTCGTGCCCGGCAAGGCTGGCGCGGAAATATCGCCACTGTCGACATGCGGCGTGATCTTGTTGATGCCGACCTTGGCCGTCCAGGTGCCTGCGCTTTGCGCCGAAGCGCCCGTCGCCATGGCCATCGCGGCGGCTGCGGCCAGCACGCGTACAGCGGTATTCAAACGATTCTTCATCTTGTCTCCTGATTCAGTATGTACGGAGTGTTCCGTTTTCGAGTCTTGTCGCTGCCGGCACCGGCCGCGCCTACCAGGCACAACCGGTGCGGCCATCCCTTACAGCCAGCCCCGCACGACCATGTCCTTGGCCACGTAGCGGGCCAGCAACAGGTTATTGAACGGCGTAGGGTGCACATCGTCGGCATATGAGTAGTGGCTGACGTCGCCCGTTTTCAGGTTCGTGCCATTGCAGACCAGCGAGCTGCCCAGAATATTGCCTGGCGCACTCAAGTCGCACGCAGTCTCGCTGACGTTGGTCAAGCCATACGGGCCAGGATTGACGCCCTGGTCATGGCTGACGGCAAACACGTCGACCAGCAAGACTTTCGCATTGCCGTTCAGGCCGCCGCTCAGTTCGCCATTGAAGGCGCTGACCATGGCATTGATAAGCGCCTTGGTGTTGGCATCCTTGCTCAAGCCCGATGGCGTACCGGCCACGTCCGGCAGGTTGTTGACCACCACATAGTTGGCGCCCTTGGCGATGATCTGGTCCTTGACCAGCGCCACCAGTTCGGTGCCCGCTTGTTTCATGGCGGCAACCAGCAATGGTCCCTGGGCCGCAGCAAAGTCGGCACCGGCCTTGGCGCCGGCAGCATTGCCCGTCACCGTCGCATCGGCTTGCGCCTTGGCGGCCAGGGCAGGAGCCTGCGTCTGGGCATTTGCATTACCTGCAATCATGGCAGCTTGCACGGCGGCACCGACGATGGTCGTCGACGTGGCGCCAGGCGCCGCACTGGCTGTTTTGATGGCGGCCCCAATAGCAGCCACTGCCGTAGTAGGATTGGTGGCGCCGGCCGCCAGGGCCACCGCCAGGTTAGTGGCGAAGGCTTGCGCACCAGCAGCAGCACCCGCCTTCTTGCCGGCGTCCGTCGCGCCCGTTTGCAATGCGCCCAGTTGGTACAGCACGTCATTACCGCCCGCCATCACGAAAACGGCTTCCGTGCCGCTGAACTTGCCGCCGGAAACTGCCAGGTGGTTCGCGATCTGCGTCACCACGGGCACGGTCAGGGCGCCCAGCGCGCTGCCCGTCGCCTTGTTGTTCGGGCCAACCGGATTAGTCACGCGCGAGCCGCCCATGGCGTAGCCGAAGCAGCCTGCATGCTTGACGCGCGGCACGGACAAGCCTTGCGCCGCATTGCCTTCCAGGCCAGTCTCAGCGGCGCATGGCGCGGCCAGGCCGAATTGCGCGGCCAGGTGCTCGGTCCAGTTCTTGCCCGTCAGTTCAGGATTGATCTTGGTATTGTCGCCATTGATGGTGAACTTGCCGCCACCTTTCGCCAGCACTGTGCCCACAGCATACGAACCGACATCGGACAGGCTGTCGCCGAACGACACCTGCGCCGTGTATTTAACTTTCAAGGTTTGATCACCGCCACTGGCGCCGCCGCAACCTGCCAGGACAGCCGCAGCCAGCACGGCCAGCGCGAATTTTGTTTGATGCATTTTGTCTCCTCGGTCTTTTTTCTGGTTTCTAAACGAACGGGCGTGCTATTCGCTACCCAACTAATATGCCATCGTTCCTCAGGCTTGTATAGAAAATATGTTTTAAAAATCAATGAAATAACAACACCGCCGCTGCCCTGTCATGACCGGGCGATCCGCTGAATTATGGAGGAATTAGTATGTTTCGTGGCAAGCATCGCTATTGCGCTGCATCAATAAAAAGCCCCTTTCGGGGCTTTTTATTAGGCGGACAGGAATTGCTGCAAGATACCACTTGAGCCGAACGCGGCACGCCGCAAACGGTCGTTGACGCCCAGCCACGCGGGGCCGGTCGGCGGTGCTTCGACGAGTATCAGCTCGGCGCCGACCTGGTCCATCGTGCGCAGCGAGGCATACAGTGCATGCGCGTAATTTTCCGGACTGGCCGCCAGGCGCACGCTGGCGCTGGCCGGCGGCAGATCCGAGTAGTGGATCAGGGCCACGCGGCGCCCGTCGTTGAGCAGGCGGTTCAAGGTGGCGCGCACGTCGTCGCTGTGCTGCATCGCAACAGGCGTATGTGGTGCGTAATGCGATTCCAGCGTGCCCGAGGCGCGCGGCGCGGCCGCATCCGCCACGGCCGGTGCGCGGCCAATGACGGCGGCGATCTGCTCGCTGCTGATATGACCGGGGCGCAACAGCACGGGACCGTGCGTGGCCAGGCGCGACAGGTCGACGATGGTCGACTCGATGCCCACGTCGCTCTGTCCGCCATCGAGCACCAGGCCCAGCAAGCCACTAGCGAGTTCCGCAGCGAATTCATCGCGCACATGCTGCGCCGTGGTCGGGCTGACATTGCCGAATTTGTTTGCCGACGGCGCCGCCAGGCCGCCTTTGCCGCCCTTGAAGGTGCGTAGCAATGCGATAGCCACCGGATGCGACGGGCAGCGCAAACCCACCGTGTCCTGGCCGCCGGAGACGGCGTCGGGGATATGCGCGGCGCGCTTGACGATCAGGGTCAGCGGACCGGGCCAGAAGGCAGCCACCAGTTGCTCCGCTTCCTGCGGGATATCGTCGGACCAGTGCGCCAAGTCGGCGCCGGGCGCCACGTGCACGATCACGGGGTGATCCGAGGGACGGCCCTTGGCTTCATAGATGCGCGCCACGGCGGCCGGGTTTTCTGCATCGGCGCCCAGGCCGTACACCGTTTCCGTCGGGAAAGCGACGAGGCCGCCCGCTTCCAGCACGGCAGCGGCGGCTTCCAGATCTTGTGCGGGCACGCTCACGGCGTAATTCCCAGGATCAGGCAAGCGTCGCGCAGGCGCTGCTGTGCCTCTTGCAAGGTGGCGGCAATCAGGGTCAGGTGGCCCATCTTGCGGCCACGGCGCGGATCGTCCTTGCCATACAGATGCAAACAGGCGCCCGGCAGCGCCAGCACCTGGTCCCACGCCGGTTCGCAGGCGGCATCGCTGCCGTCGGCAAACCAGGCGTCGCCCAGGATGTTGAGCATCACGGCCGGCGAATGCTGGCGCACGTCGCCCAGCGGCAAGCGCGCCATGGCCCGCACCTGCTGCGCGAACTGGCTGGTAACGCAGGCATCCATCGTGTAGTGGCCGCTGTTGTGCGGACGCGGCGCCATTTCGTTGACCACCAGGCTACCGTCGGTCAGCACGAAAAATTCGATGCACAGCACGCCGACATAGCCGAGTTCGGCGACCATGGCTTGCGCCGCCCGCTGCGCCTTGGCGGCGCAATCGTCCGACACATTCGGGCCCGGCACGGTGGTGGTAAACAAGACGCCGTCGCGGTGTACGTTTTCGGCGATCGGATACACGACCGACTGGCCATCCACGCCGCGCGCCGTCAGCACCGACACTTCATACGCCAGCGGCAGCATTTTTTCCAACAGGCAAGTGACCTCGCCCATTTCCGCGAACGCGGCACGCACCTCGTCGCGCGTGCGCACGCGGAACTGGCCCTTGCCGTCATAGCCCATGCGCACGGTCTTCAAGATACCTGGCAGCAAGTCGTCGACTATGCTGTCGATATCTGCCTGCGTGGCGATGACCATGTGCGGCGCCGGCAGCACGCCCGACTTGGCCGCGCAGTCGACAAAGAAACGCTTTTCCGCGATGCGGTCTTGCGCCACCGACACGCCGTGGGCATCCGGCGCCACGAACACGCGTTTGGCCAGGCGCGACAAGCTGTCGGCCGGCACGTTCTCGAATTCCGTGGTGACGGCTAGGCATTGCGCGGCCAGGGCGTCGAGGCCAGCCGCATCGCTGTAGCCGGCATTGACCAGGCGCTGCGCCACCTGCCCCGCAGGGCAGGCGTCGGACGGTTCCAGTACAGCCACTTGATAGCCCATGCTCTGAGCGGCCTGGGCAAACATGCGGCCGAGCTGGCCGCCGCCCATCACGCCCAGCCACGCCGGTGGGTTGGCGGCGGGCAGCAATGGGGAAGTCGATTTACTATTCATTATTTTTCAAGCACATTATTCAGGCAAGACCATGGCCTTGGCGGCGGCCGTTTGCGTGGCGCGGAAGGCTTCCAAGCGCTCGGCCAGGGCGTCGTCGTTAGCGGCAAGCATCGCCACCGCCGTCAGCGCCGCATTCGCCGCGCCCGCTTCGCCGATGGCGAAGGTGGCTACTGGCACGCCCTTGGGCATTTGCAGGATGGACAGCATGGAATCTTCGCCGCGCAAGTATTTCGACGGCACGGGCACGCCCAGCACGGGCACGATGGTCATCGCCGCCACCATGCCAGGCAGGTGGGCGGCGCCGCCGGCGCCGGCGATGATGGCGCGCAAGCCGCGCGCGCGCGCACTTTTCGCGTACGCATACATCTCGTCGGGCATGCGGTGCGCAGAAATGACTTGCGCTTCGTACGGCACGCCAAACTGTTTCAGCATAGCAACCGCATTCTGCATCACGTCCCAGTCCGAGGACGAACCCATGATGACGCCAACCAGCGGCTTGGGGTTCAATTTTTGCTCAGTCATCTCAGGCCTTCAGCTTCTCGCCCGTCAGGCGTTCGATGGCTTCGAAGTACTTGGCCTGGGTTTTTTCAATGACGTCGGCCGGCAGCGCGGGCGCCGGTGCGGTCTTGCCCCAGGTCAGCGTTTCCAGGTAGTCGCGCACGAATTGCTTGTCGAACGACGGCGGCGAGATGCCCGGCTGATACGAATCGGCGGGCCAGAAGCGCGACGAGTCGGCCGTCAGCACTTCATCCATCAGATGCATGACGCCGTTGTCATCCAGGCCGAATTCGAACTTGGTGTCGGCAATGATGATGCCGCGCGTGGCCGCGTATTCGGCGGCCGTCTTGTACAGTTGAATGGCGACGTCACGCATCTTGGCAGCCAGTTCGGCACCGATGCGCTCTTCCATTTCAGCAAAGCTGATGTTTTCATCATGCTCGCCCAGCTCGGCCTTGGCTGCCGGCGTGAAGATCGGTTCCGGCAGTTTTTCCGCCTGTTGCAGGCCGGCTGGCAGCGCGATGCCGCAGATGCTGCCCGTGTCCTGATAATCTTTCCAGCCCGAACCGATGATGTAGCCGCGCACGACCGCCTCTACCATGATGGGTTTCAAGCGCTTGGCCACGACGGCGCGGCCTTGCACTTGTTCCACTTCCTCGGGCGCCACCACGGATTCCGGCGCCACGCCGGTCAGGTGGTTCGGCACGATATGGCCCAGTTTCTCGAACCAGAAGTCGCTCATCTGGTTGAGGACCTTGCCCTTGCCGGGGATAGGCTCGTTCATGACGACATCGAAGGCCGACAGGCGGTCCGTGGTGACGATCAAAATCTTGTCGTCGCCAACGGCGTAGTTGTCGCGGACCTTGCCGTGGCCCAGCAATGGCAGGGAGTGGATGGAAGTCTGATAGAGGCTGTTCATAGCGGGGGAATAGTTGGATGAAACGAAACCGGCAGGCAGGGGGTGCCCGCCGGTCGAGAAAATCGGGCACGGAGCATTGCTTCCGGCCCGTTCCAGACAGAATTTTACTTCACAATTTGCGACAGCTCGCCGGCCTTGTAGCGCTCGGCCATTTTTTCCATCGTGATGACCTTGATCTTCGACGCCTGGCCTTCGCAGCCGAAAGCCTGCATGCGCGCGCGCACGATTTGCTCGGCGGCGGTACGGGCTGGCTTCAGGAAGTCGCGCGGGTCGAATTTCGACGGGTTTTCAAACAGATACTTGCGGATCGCGGCCGTCATCGCCAGGCGGATGTCGGTGTCGATGTTGATCTTGCGCACGCCGTGACGGATGCCTTCCTGGATTTCCTCGACTGGCACGCCGTAGGTTTCCTTCATGTCGCCGCCGAATTCGCGGATGATGGCCAGCAATTCCTGCGGCACCGACGAGGAACCGTGCATCACCAGGTGGGTGTTCGGGATGCGCGCGTGGATTTCCTTGATGCGGTCGATGGCCAGGATGTCGCCCGTAGGCTTGCGCGTGAATTTATACGCGCCGTGCGAGGTGCCGATGGCGATCGCCAGGGCGTCGCACTGGGTGCGCTGCACGAAGTCGGCCGCTTGCGCCACGTCCGTCAGCAGTTGCTCGCGAGTCATGGTGCCGTCGGCGCCGTGGCCATCTTCCTTGTCGCCCTTCATGGTTTCCAGCGAACCGAGCACGCCCAGTTCCGCTTCCACCGTCACGCCGATGGCGTGCGAGAATTTCACCACTTCACGCGACACTTCCACGTTGTATTCGTAGGAAGCGACCGACTTGCCGTCCGCTTCCAGCGAACCGTCCATCATCACGGACGTGAAGCCCGAGCGGATGGCGGCCATGCAGACGGCCGGCGACTGGCCGTGATCCTGGTGCATGACGACGGGAATGTGCGGATACGCTTCGACGGCGGCGTCGATCAGGTGGCGCAGGAACGCTTCACCGGCGTACTTGCGCGCGCCAGCGGACGCTTGCATGATCACCGGGCTGTTGAGCGCATCGGCGGCAGCCATGATGGCTTGCACTTGCTCCAGGTTATTGACGTTGAAAGCAGGAATGCCATAACCGTTTTCGGCGGCATGGTCCAGCAGTTGACGCATGGATACGAGAGACATGGTGATACTCCAGAGAACAATAGAAACCGTTGCGGCGCTTCGCGGTCGATTACCGCGCCGGCGCCTGAATTCTTACGTTTAGTCGAATTCGCCTACTTTGACGATTTTCAGGGCATTCGTGCCGCCCACCTGGCCCATCGGCTCGCCCCAGGTGACGACGATCATGTCACCCTTTCTGACGATGCCCTGCGCCACCAGCAGCTCTTCTGCCTGCTTCAGCACTTGCGCACTGGGGGCGTTCTGCATCAGATGATACGCCCGAACATTGCGGTACAGCGCGGCTTTGCGCAAAGTGGTCACACTGGGCGTGAGCGCGTATATCGGCGTGTCGATACTGTGGCGGCTCATCCACAAGGCGGTGGAACCGGATTCCGTCAGCGCCACGATGGCTTTCACGCGCAAATGGTGGGCCGTAAACAGCGCGCCATACGCGATCGACTGGTCGATGCGGGTAAAGGTGACGTTGAGGAAATCGGCATCGAGCTTGTTGTATTCGGACAGTTCCGCTTCGACGCAGATGGCGGCCATCATTTCCACCGTCTCGATCGGGTATTTGCCCGAGGCCGTTTCGGCCGAGGTCATGACGGCATCCGTGCCATCGAGCACGGCATTGGCCACGTCGGATACTTCGGCGCGGGTCGGCACGGCGTTGACGATCATCGATTCCATCATCTGCGTGGCAGTAATGGCCAGTTTATTCGACGCGCGCGCCATCTTGATCATGCGCTTTTGCAAGGCCGGCACGGCCGCATTGCCCACTTCGACCGCCAGATCGCCACGGGCCACCATGATGCCGTCGGACGCGTCGAGGATTTCCTGCAGGGCAGGAATGGCTTCCGCGCGCTCGATCTTGGCGATCATCATCGGCTTGTGGTGGTACGGTTCGCCGGCGATATTGGCCAGCTGGCGCGCCATTTCCATGTCGGTCGCGCATTTCGGGAAGGAAATAGCCAGATAGTCGGCCTGGAAACTCATGGCCGTCTTGATATCTTCCATATCCTTGGCTGTCAGCGCCGGCGCGGACAGGCCGCCGCCCTGGCGGTTGATGCCTTTGTTGTTCGACAACTCGCCACCGATCTTGACGGTGGTGTGAATTTCGCTGCCGTGGATGCGCTCGACGATCAGCACGATGAGGCCGTCGTTCAGCAACAGCACGTCGCCCTTGTGCAGGTCGCGCGGCAGGGCCTTGTAATCGAGGCCGACCCGCTCCTGGTTGCCCAGTTCGCCGTTTTCTCCCCACTTGGCGTCGAGGATGAAGCGCGCGCCCGCTTCAAGCTCGATGCGCGTGTTTTCAAACTTGCCGACGCGAATCTTCGGGCCCTGCATGTCGGCCATGATGGCCACTTCGCGGCCGCACTCGGCCGCCGCCAGGCGCACCAGCGCCGCGCGGTCGATATGGTCTTGCGCCTTGCCGTGGGAAAAATTCAAACGCACCACATCGACGCCCGCACGTATCATCTTCACCAGGATATCGAAGTCAGTGGAGGCGGGGCCAATTGTTGCTACGATTTTTGTACCGCGTGGCATAGGAGTCCTTGTGCGCGAGCGAAGGTGAGCAAGGCCGGCTCGATGCTGCATCCGGCAAGGTAAAAGCGCAGCGGTCAGGCTGCGCTTGGTGGCACTACAGTCAGGCTGTATCAGCCAGCACGTTGCATGAGAATTTCCACTGCGGGCAAAGTCTTGCCTTCCAGGAACTCCAGGAAAGCGCCGCCGCCCGTCGAGATATAGCTGATTTTATCGGTAATGTCGTATTTTGCAATCGCCGCCAGGGTGTCGCCACCGCCAGCGATGGAAAATGCTTTCGACTCGGCAATGGCCAAGGCCAGGGTCTTGGTGCCGTTGCCGAACTGGTCGAATTCGAACACGCCAACGGGGCCGTTCCACACGATGGTGCCGGCGGCGGCGATTTGCTGCGCCAGCAGGGCCGCCGTTTTCGGGCCGATATCGAGGATCATGTCGTCGTCCGCCACGTCGGCCACGTCCTTGACAGTGGCGGCGGCCGTAGGCGAAAACTCCTTGGCGCACACGACATCGACGGGAATCGGCACTTGCGCGCCGCGCTTGGCCATGATCTCGATGATGGCTTTGGCTTCTTCGACGAGTTCCGCTTCCACCAGCGACTTGCCGACATTCAAGCCGACGGCTTTCATGAAGGTGTTGGCGATGCCGCCGCCGACGATCAGGTTATCGACCTTGTCGGACAGCGCTTTCAGGATGGTCAGCTTGCTCGATACTTTCGAACCAGCAACAATGGCCAGCAGCGGGCGGGCTGGGGCGTGCAAAGCTTTCCCCAGTGCATCGAGTTCGGCGGCCAGCAGTGGGCCGGCGCAGGCGACGGGGGCGAACTTGGCGATGCCGTGCGTGGATGCCTCGGCGCGGTGGGCCGTGCCGAACGCGTCATTGACGTAGATATCGCACAGCTTGGCCATTTTTTGCGCCAGCTCATCGCTGTTTTTCTTTTCGCCCTTGTTCACGCGTACGTTTTCCAGCAGGACGACCTGGCCGGCGGCCAGGTTTTCCAGGCCGGCGCCATCGACCCAATTTTGTTTCAGTGCAACTTCTTGGCCCAGCAGCTCGGACAAGCGGGCGGCCACGGGCGCCAGGCTGTCGGCAGGCTTGAACTCGCCTTCCGTCGGACGGCCCAGGTGCGACGTCACCATGACGGCAGCGCCAGCGTCCAGCGCGGCGCGGATGGCCGGCACCGAGGCGCGGATGCGCGTATCTTCGGTGATCTTGCCACTGTCATCTTGCGGGACGTTCAGGTCGGCGCGGATAAACACGCGCTTGCCTTGCAGTGCATTTTGGGCGATCAAATCTTGCAGACGGATGAAGTTGAGAACAGCTGACATGGCGATCCAGATGACGAGTGGAAGGAAGTGCGCTATTTTACCGCAATGACCAGACCAAATCCCCGATTTGTCCTGCTTTACTGAAAAACATGCAACAGCCGCAAGCCCGTGAAAACCAGCATGCCAAACACAATGGTTTGCAGCATATTGCGGCGGATCACAAAAAAGAGCGTGGCGGCAATACCCGACAAGAGTTTCAAATTCGATAATTCGAAGTGCACTTGCTGCCCTTCCATCAGCATGTCGGGCGCGATGATGGCCGCCAGCGCGCAGGCCGGCGCATAGCGCAGCATCTCGCCCACGCGGCGCGGAATGGTGATGTGGTGGCCGATCAGCCAAAAGGTGCTGCGCGTGGCGGCTGTCGCCACCACCAGCACGGCGATGGCGATCCACACGTCGGCCCTGCCCCAGTCTATGCCGTCAAACATGGCGTTTTGTCCATTTTTCTGTCAACTCTTCCACGGCCATGGCGCTGACCATGCCCACCAGCACGGCCACCAGCAAGCCCAGTTTATACGGCAGGCTGAAGGCCAGCACGGCCACCGTGCCCGCCACCAGCACGCCGCACAGGGCCGCGCGGCTGAGAATCAGCGGCACCGTCACGCACAGGATGGCCAGGGTCCCGGCAAAACCCAGTCCCCATTCGGCCGGCACGACGGCGCCCAGCACGATGCCGATGAAGGAACCGATTTGCCAGGCCAGCCAATTGGGATAAATCAAGCCTTTCAGGAAAGGCAGCTTGGCCGGGTCCGGGGTTTCATGGGGGTAGCGCTGCAGGAACAGGCCCACGGTGATGTCGCCCGCCACATAGCCGAGCGCAAAGCGCTGGCGCCACGGCAGATGGGCGAAATGGGGTGCCAGCAGCACGGAAAAGATAACAAAACGCAAATTGACGACGAGGGCCGTGGCGAAGATCACCCACACGGGCGCGTGCGCGGCCAGCAGGGGCAAGGACGCGAGCTGGGCCGAGCCGGCAAAGACGAACAGTGTCATGGCTCCCGCCTGCGCCACCGTCAGGCCGCTTTTCACCATGGCCACGCCCACCACCATGCCCCAGGCGGCGATGCCCAGCAGGGTGGGCGCCCCCAGGTTCAGGCCAGCGCGCCAGGCATCTTTCAGCACGGCATCATCGCTGGCGGCCGGGACGGCGTTCACGCGACGCTCCGGCAGGCGCACTGTGGTAACTGCACAACAATGGTGCGCGGGGCGCATGGGCGCAACGGTAATACCGGCAAGGCAAATCCAGTCAGTGTGGCGCTGCAGCTGCCATATTTCCGCAAAAACCCGCGCCGCAGCCGAAGATGATCAAGGCGCCATTTTAGCCATGATTTTTGCTGTCTGCCTGAATCCGTTAAAATCGTGCTTTTGGCAGCAGCCGACTTCCTTCCATACAGCCTCACGGAGCATGACAAGATGACAAAAACCACCCAGCCAGCGGTCGAACTCGACAGTAAAGACTTGCCAGCCCACTGCCCTAACCCGGCCATGCCGCTGTGGTCGTCGCATCCGCGCGTGTTCCTGGAATTCAACAAGGACGGTATCGCCAAGTGCCCCTACTGCGGCACGGCCTACACCCTGAAGGAAGGCGCCAGCGCCGGCCATCATTAAACTGCCCAGCGGCGCGCCCCCAGCGCGCCGTTTTCATTTGCACCTCTGAGTGACATATATACCGCTCAAGCCGGAGTCGTCATGAAACGTCTGAAAGAACTCAATGGCAGCGCCGCCGAAGTCGAAGCGGCGTTCTACGATGCCTTGCACCGCGCCGACCTCGAAGCGCTGATGGCGCTATGGGCCGACGATGAAGAGATCGTCTGCATCCACCCGGGCGGCGCGCGCCTGATCGGCCATGCCGCCATCCGCGCCTCATGGGAAACCATTCTGGCGGGTGGTGGCCTGCATATCGTGCCGGCACAGCTGCATGAAACGCACAACCTGATGAGTTCCGTGCACACGGTAATCGAAGGTGTCACCCAGGAAGAAAACGGCCCGGCGCATCTGCTGGCCACGAATGTGTACGTGAAAACGCCGCGCGGCTGGCGCATCGTGCTGCACCACGCGTCCATGGCGCCGGGTGGCGCGCCGGCAGACGACGCGGGGACGCAGATCCTGCACTGATGTCTTTGCCTCTTATCTACAACGCCCCCTATACCGCCCCGCTCTGGCTGCCTGGCGGCCACGCGCAGACGATTTATCCAGCCGTGTGCCTCGCCAAGCCTTCCGTGGCCTTCCGCCGCGAACGCTGGCAAGCGCCCGATGGCGACTTCGTCGATGTCGACCTGGTCGACGGCCAGCCGGGCCAGCCCTTCGTGGTGCTGTTCCACGGCCTGGAAGGGTCGTCGAACAGCCATTACGCGCGCGCCCTGATGGCCGAGGTGGCCGCGCGCGGCTGGTCGGGCGCCGTGCCGCATTTTCGCGGCTGCTCGGGCGAAACAAACCTGGCGCCCCGCTTTTACCATTCGGGCGATGCGCAGGAAGTGGACTGGATCGTGCAGCGCCTGCGCCCGCGCGCCACGGGGAAGTTTTACGCGGCCGGCGTCTCGCTGGGCGGGAACGCCCTGCTGTGCTGGCTAGGCCAGTCGCAGCACCAGGCCGATTTCATCGATGCGGCGGCGGCCGTATCGGCCCCGCTGGATCTGGCGCAAGGGGGCAAGGCCCTGTCGTCCGGCGCCAACCGGCTCTACACGCGCATGTTCCTGAACACGCTCAAACCGAAATGTCTGGCCAAGCTGGAACAGTTTCCCGGCCTGTTTGCGCGCGAGGCCATGCTGGCCGCGCGCGACTTGCACGCCTTCGACAATGTCGTCACGGCGCCCCTGCACGGCTACCGCGACGCCGACGATTACTGGCACCGCGCCAGCGCCAAGCACGTCATCTCGGACATCACCGTGCCGACCCTGGTACTGAATGCGCAAAATGATCCCTTCCTGCCCGGGCGCTTCTTGCCGCGCAGCGCCGCGCCCAAGGTCACGCTCGAGTATCCGCGCCAAGGCGGCCACGTCGGCTTTGCCGCAGGCAAGTTGCCGGGAAGCACACGTTGGCTGCCGCAACGGCTGATCCATTTTTTTGAAGGCGGCAACACGGCGCCATCGGCAGCGCAAACCTGTCACGCTGGCGACGCGCGCACTCACACGGAAAACGCTACACATGGATGAACTCGTCAAACAGGCGCTGGCCAAATGGCCGAACGTGCCCCACTGCTACGGCTGGCTGGGCCTGGACGCGCGCGGCCACTGGCGCATGCGCGACCAGCATGCGCAGCAGCAACAACTGCCCGGCGACAAGATCGCCCACGCGGCCCTGTTGAACTTTATCAACCGCAATTACGGCCAGGACGAACGCGGTTGCTGGTTTTTCCAGAATGGCCCGCAGCGCGTGTACGTGAATCTGGAAGCGACGCCGTATATCGCCCGCAGCGATCCGCAGCACGGTTTTGTCTTGCAGACGGGTACGCCGCTGGCGCAAATCGGGCAGGCTTACCTGTGCGACAACGGTGCGCTGATCCTGCGCCAGGGCGACATCGTGGCGCAAGTCGATGACCGCGACATGGCGCACGTGCTGGCGTCGCTGCGCGTCGATGGCCAGCAGGCCAGCGACGAAGCCCTGCTGGCGTGGCTGGAAGAACGCCGGGGCAAGCTGACCCTATTGCATGACGGCACAGAGATTGCCGTGCAGCCGCTGCGCTACGATGCCGTGCCGCAGACCTTCGGTTTCCAATCCGCGCCGCAAGCCGGATAGGAGTTAGCCCTTCTGGTCCTTGATCTGTTCGCGGCGCTTTTCCTGCAATTCCCGCTCGCGCGCATCGATCACGGCCTGGTCGTAAAAAGTCGCGTCCGTCGATTTGCGGGCGATCGTCAGCTGGTCCAGCGCGGCCATGGTGGCGCCCTGCAGCACGTAGGATTCGGCCAGCGCCATGTGCTGCAAGGTCATCTTGCCCTGGTCCGCATAGGCTTTCGCCAATAAATCGTACAGTTCCGGCTCTTCCTTGTAGAGCTGTACCTGTTCGCGCAGGTACAAGGTCGATTGCTCCAGCTTGCCGGCAGCCATCAGCGCTTCCGCATACTGGTGGGCGATGCCGCGCGAGAGGGGAAACTGCTGGCGCGCCGCATCGGCCGCCTTCAAAGCCTGTTGCGCCACTTCCTTCTTCTGCGCCGGCATCAACAGCACTTCCAGCCCCATCGCCGCCAGCAGGGAATTGGGGGCCTGCGTGCCGCCCGAGGTAAACACATTCGGCCCGGCCGGCTGGTGCAGGGCAGCATTGGCCGCATCGAGTTCCTTTTGCGCCTCGGCTGGCTTGCCCTGCTTGACGGCGACAAAGGACAAGCCATAGTGGGCGGCCGTCACCTGGAAACGGCTTTGCTGTTCCAGCTGCGTCTTGAAGACAGCCTTGGCATTCAACAGGCCTTGCACGCTTTCATCCTGCAGCACGCGGGCGCGGGCCCGGGCCAGGTGGAAACTCAGGCTGTCCGCACGCTGTTTGTACGGCTGCTCGCGGATGCGCGCCTGGATGTCGGCGATGCGTTCCGTCGTCAGCGGGTGGGTCTGCAGGTAGGCGGGCATCAGGTCGCTGTACGAACGGCTGGCCGCCTGCATGCGGCCGAAGAAGGCCACCATGCCGGTGGTGTCGAAACCGGCCTCGCCCATGATCTGAAAACCGATGCGGTCCGCCTCCCGTTCGGCGTCGCGGCCGAAATTGAGCTGGCGCTGGATGGCCAGGCCCTGGCCGGCGGCAAACACGCCCATGGCCACGTCGCCGCCCGCGCGCGAAGCGAGCGCCGCCAGCAGCATGGCGGCCAGCGGCATCAGGGCATCCTGGCGCTGCTGGCCCAGCATGCGCGCGATATGGCGCTGCGCCACGTGGCCGATCTCATGCGACAGCACGGAAGCCAGTTCCGCCTCCGTTTGCGCCGCCAGCACCAAAGCCGAGTGCACGCCGATGAAGCCACCAGGCAAGGCAAACGCATTCAACTGGGGATCGCGCACGGCAAAGAAGAAATAGTCGTAATTCGTTTCGCCGCGCACGCTGGGGCGCGCCGCCACGAGGGAGTTGCCGAAGGTATTCAGGTATTCGAGCAAGGGCGCGTCGTCGAGGTAATCGCGGTCGCCGCGGATGCCGCGCATGATTTCCTCGCCGATCTTGCGCTCCATCGCCGGCGACAGGTCATCGCGCGAGGTATCGCCCAGGTTCGGCAGATTCGGCGCCGGCGGCACGGCCAGCGGCGTCCAGCTGCCGGCCGGCTTGGCTGCCACGCTGGCGGCTGGCGCCGCTGGCGCGGACGTATAGGTTTGCGCCAGCGCACCTGGCGCCGCGCAGCACAGGGCGGCCAGCACTGACGCGCGCCTGGCGCCGCGCAGCCATGCCGCACCGGCGTTTTCAAGGACGATCGGAAGGGTAGTTTTTGAATTCACGGGTGCTATCATACCTTGTTAGCGACGCCTATTCCCACGCGTCATGCCGGTGGCATGGCGTAGTAGCCCGGCGTGCCGCGCCCCCGATTTCCTCACCTATTTTGACACCATGACAACAGCAGACAAGCAAGGCCCCGCCGGGGAACTGACCCATTTCGACGCCACGGGCCAGGCCCATATGGTGGACGTGGGCAGCAAGGAAGACACGCGCCGCAGCGCCGTGGCCGCCGGCACCATCCGCATGCAACCCGCCACCCTGGCCTTGATTATTTCCGGCAACGCCAAGAAAGGCGACGTGCTGGGCATCGCCCGCATCGCCGCCATCATGGGCGCCAAGCGCACCAGCGACCTGATTCCCCTGTGTCACCCGCTGGCCCTCACGCGCGTCACCGTCGATTTTGAAGTGGATGAAGCGGCCAACAGCGTGCACTGCCGCGCCCAGGTCGACACGACGGGCAAGACGGGCGTGGAAATGGAAGCGCTCACTTCCGTGCAAATCGGTTTGCTGACCATCTACGACATGTGCAAGGCCGTCGACCGGGGCATGGTCATGACGAATGTGCGCGTGCTGGAAAAGCATGGCGGCAAGTCGGGCGATTGGAGCGCATCTTCTTAAGTGGTTGATTTCTAATCATATTTTCTTGGGCCGTCAAGCTTGCAAATTGATTTACCACATTAAAAAGCTTGATGATTTTTGGAATTGGCGGAAGAAAATGATCAAGAATGAAAATTAGATGACATCGGGAATACTACCCCCGATGCTTAATCCAAAGGAACATACGATTAAAAATGTCTGGCATTATAGATAATGCCATTAATCACCAAAAACATACTAGTTTTCAAACCAGTTTTCTCTCTTTGCTATTGCGCCAATAGGTTCCATTTTAGAAATAGCATGTCCACGACATGTTCGCTCAGCCAAAACAACAACCGCACGCGGATAGTCTTTGCAATTTCTCATGACCTCTTGCGCAAGCTTTAACGGAAATTCTTTTTTTCCCTGTGTGGGATAATAATACCTTTCGCTATCAGCAGAAGACTGCTTATATATATCTCGTATCTGCAGAATAACAGATTCACTGATGGTACCTTGCCATATCTTTCCAATTAAAGAGTAAAGCTTAATAGGCAATTTTTGTTTATTTTTTATGGTGGATATATCTATGAATTTGAGAATGAAATCGGCCCTCATTTCTAGAGGATATCTATAACTAATCAAGTATTTCATTCTATCTGAATCAGCATATTGCAGAATAGCAGACTCAATAATTTTTTGATTTGCACCGGAAAGAAAACTATCGGATGTAGTATCCAGTGCTTTCTCAACTCGCTCCAGATCAGGTTTTTTCATCTTTTTAACAACCGAAGAAACAAGGGGATAAAGCTCCAGTATCACGCGAGGCGTTGCCCAATTTATGAATAAAAGCAATACAAACGTTTTTTCTCCCTTTTGCGAGAAGCGTTCCTCCCAGTACTTAACATTACCAGACTTCAGTCGAGCATACCTAGCTCGGCCGCATAAAGAGACCTTGTTATCATCGAGATTATCCAAAGCAGATACATCATCATTTCTACCTTTTATCCTGGAAGCTATTACTGCTAAAACATAAAAACACCACTCTTCTCCGAAAACAGCCCTTCCGCTTTCCACAAGGCAATCCCAAGGAGCCAAACTAGTACGATATTGATACAAACTCGATTCCAGCGCAAATGAGATTAATTCTAAATATTTTCCAACTTTACCATCGACCTCGTCCTCCACATCAAAAACTTTTATATCATATGCGCCCCTACTCATTTCTAGCATTCTTGAAACATATTGTTCACATAATACATCTTCATCGCCATTACGGAATATGGTTCGAAGTAAATAGGGGTGAGTGAAGGTAGCCAGAAAACTCAACGCAGAGCCCTTATTATTAGAATCACGCGGTATCGTTTCTATATCTCTAGAAAGAATATTTTTTAACGCGAAATTCTTAAGTTCAATATTTTTATTGAAATAACTTGCTCCTTTTCCATTTATTGCAACCAAAACTCTCTTTAACAAATGCTCTTCTTTTTCAACACTAAGTAGATTATCTATGAGGGAATCATCTAATCTATGCACTAACTCAAGCCTATAAGCCATACTAAACCACTCAGTCAGGCTATTATCATCAGAATAATTCTGAAGATAGCTCATCCAAATATCTGCATTGTTATATGGATTATTTGTTATTATACTAACTAACTCCCAGGCATAATCGTGCTTAGGAAATTTCGAAAGCTGTTTATAACACTCTTCCACCACTATATTACGACCACACGCTTCTGGCAAAAGAATATGTTCGCTCCGGCTCACATGCGATCCTTGGTTCAATATAGATCCAATATTTATACCATCCACAATCAACTGAACAACATTAACAAGTTTCTTAGGTTTTTGAGTGAAGACATAGTCGGATAGGATTTGAGCGGTAATGGTTCTCGCATAATGCGTGTATTTCAGTGAGTCGTCGTCCTGCAAATCCCTAAGCTCTTGAATAATCATATCAAGTTCACCCGCATCTGCGCATCCGGCGAAAAAACGAACGACATTTTGCCAATAAAAATTTCTTAAAAGTGCGTGAAATCTGTCCGGCTTTGTGCCAGCCTTTTGTTCACCGGCAGTGGAGTTTTGAGCAGTTGTATATAAATACTTTGCACAGAAATATTCCCTGAGTGGTTGAACCTCAAACTCAAAAGTTCCTTGCACACGAGATACCAATGCACAAACGCGCTCACTCATTGCATCGAATAGCTCATCAGCAATTGAGACATTATGCCCCTCTGACTCTAAATAGCTTTTGACACGTGACTTCAAATCATCGAACTTTATCGTGCCGTTATGCTTATATTGTTCGGCCTCAGAATGTAATATCCAAGCCAAGTACTGATGGATATCAATAATTAGTTCTCGCTTATCACGTACCAGAGAGCTTTTTTCTGACTCACGATCAAAGAAGAGATTTATATAACTATCATAAAGTGCAGTTCTTTTGTTTGGTAGCGACTGACCTTTAGTCTTCAAGAGGGTCAAAAATATCGCCAGTTGCATAGGGCTTTTAGCGAGCTCGCGTAAATGCGGCAATTGTAATTTTTCGCTAGTTTGCTCCCGAATATCAGCTGCATCACGGGAATTCATGCGTCCAGCTTTAATCCATTTTTCCACATATTCTTTAATAACTTCTTGCGTGACATCAACCAATTCAAAATGAGGATAACTATCAACTGAAAAAACAACCGTATCAGAGAAGGCTGCTGGTCTACTTGTAACTATAACTTGTATAGATTCAGCATTAAACGAAAGTCGATGTATTCCTTTGTCTATGAAGTCAATTACTTCCCTTCTAGATTTTATATTGGCAATCTCATCAAATCCATCGAAAACGATTAACAGTGGAGTAAGCTTTAAAATCGAGATAAAATCGGAAACAGTGAATTCTTCTATGCTTGAATGATACAGAATATGCATCATCAAGAAAGACTCAAGAGATTTCTTCCAGTTACTACTAAAATAGTCATCCGATATAGAAGAAGAGTATGGATTTACATTTTCGATCCAAGACGCAATGTGTCTCAGGTCGATTTTTATAGGGAAGCGTACAGGCGCATCGACAAAATGTTTTCCAATATCTTTTAATTCGTCTTCTTTCTTTAATAGCTTTGCTCGATGTACGTGACACACGAACTGCGAGATAGTTGACTTCCCTTGTCCAGGTCCACCTTCCAATAGAACTTTATTCACATTCCTTTGTACCGAAGGATGCAACAGGAACTCTGCAGCGCCTAACGTAGTT
This sequence comes from Janthinobacterium salmonicoloratum, assembly GCF_051380845.1. Taxonomy (NCBI): domain Bacteria; kingdom Pseudomonadati; phylum Pseudomonadota; class Betaproteobacteria; order Burkholderiales; family Oxalobacteraceae; genus Janthinobacterium; species Janthinobacterium salmonicoloratum. Next base: position 2,571,730 of record NZ_JBNYXV010000001.1, read on the forward strand.
GTATCGTCACTGTGCCCGTACTCAGTCTCAGCATCAACATGCGTCCTAAAAACATCCCCTAGGACTTTCCTAAGTTTTTTATCCTTTTTACTTATTTTTTTACGCTTTAAAGGCACATCAGTATATAAATAGGTTAATTTATTTTGGAGATCAATCTGTTTAAATTTTACTTCGCTGTCCATTTCAAATTGATCAGCAAGATAGGCCCTAACAACATTCTCTTTTCGTTGCTTGTTCTCGGTTATATTTTCAAATAGGGCGCTATTTAATATATCTTGCCCGTTTAATATTTGAGGAAAGGACCATTTGAATAACGGATCTTTCTCAAAAAGAGAATTAAGGTCATCACGCCACCAACAGATTGAAGGCACATTTATACTAGATTCCAAGATTGAATTTATCTTGTCTTTTGAACCAGAATCGAGGTGCGCAGTGCCTCTGACATTGGTCAATATGTAGTACTGAGTAGCACCTCGTTCGACCAACGCATTAATCTTTTTAGCCTCCTTCGACACAACCGTTTCCAACCACTTGTGTAAATCACGTTCTTCATTGGCGTTCCTTACAAATTTAACCTGAAATACTTTAAATTTTTTTGTTGTACTATCCATTCCATAAACGATGGTATCTCTTCCACCGTCCGGTTGCCCAACTGGAAAAACCTGAATATTCGGAAATTCCTTACTAATTAATGCGCTACAAAATTCCTGAAAACGCTCATCACCTAAATTTTCGTATAAATAATCCATGGACGGTCCGTATATATAATTTTTTAACGAAGAGAAATTATTAAATTTATTTCAAAGTAGCAATCTATCAACATTATCACATTGTGGAGCTACAGAGAGTTTTTTTTGTTGGCATTTAACCAAAATGGATACTTTTTTGCAACATTTTCCATTGAGGCAAACGTTGGTACTTCACCGCTGATTGTATAAGGACCTCTGCCTGAGTTCCCAACAGCTTAAATCTATTTATTAGAGCTAATTTGGTACGAGAGAGTTGGCGGCGAAGCTTTAGTATTGCGGCCAACTGATTTGCACAGGAAACTGGACAAATTTTGTCCAACTAGCGAAGGACACCGCTAAGAATTCACTGCAAGGCCCAGGTCGATACCACGGGCAAGACGGGCGTGGAAATGGAAGCGCTCACTGCCGTGCAAATCGGCTTGTTGACGATCTACGACATGTGCAAGGCCGTCGACCGGGGCATGCTCATGACCAACGTGCGCGTTCTGGAAAAACATGGCGGCAAGTCGGGCGACTGGCACGCGCAGGTGTAACTATGCTGCCTTGCGCGCAAGATGAAGCTTGGCGCGGCGCAAGTCGCGCAGCAGCCACACGGCACACGCCAGGCATAGCCCGATGATGGCCATCGACAGGGGCAAGTGGAATTGTTCCAACCCAGCCAGCGCAAAGCCGGCGTGGATCAGACAAGTTCCCACGCCCAGCGCCGCGCAGACGCCCGCATACAGGGTCGCCTGCGGGCTTGCCAGTAGCACGTGCCGGTAACCGGCCAGCACCAGGGCAATCGCCGCCAGGTTAAACACCAGGAAACCCTGCACGCCGCCCGGAAAATGAAACATCTCCCACTCTTTCCAGTAGGCAGCGTCGATTTGATGCAGGATCAGGAACAACATGGTCCAGAAGTAGCTACGCGGCATAAGATTTACATTCGTCAATATTGATGCAATTGTAAATTGCCAGAACCGTCTACCAGCATGCGTACATAACATTTTTCGATGCCAATATGAAATTCATTGATATAAATGCTTTTTCATCAAGAAATCATGCATACTGCGAGTCGACAATATCCAGATGAGCATCGCATGACAAGCAACAAGCCCGCCGCGGAAAGCAAGCTCCAGGACTTCGAATTCGAGGCCATGCATCTGCAGGTGGGGGGACGCATCCAGTTCATCACGCACCGCACCATCAAACCCATCCAGCATTTCTCGACCGTAATCGGCTATGTGAAAGATGAGTACCTGATCGTCAAGATCCCGATGGAAAACGGCGCGTCCATCGTGCTCAACGAAGGTGACAAGCTGACCATCCGCGTGTTTTCCGGCGTTACCGTGTGTTCGTTTTCCTGCAGCGTCCTGCGCATCTTCGGTCGCCCGCTCAATTATGTCCACCTGAGCTTTCCCGACGCCATCCAGGGCACCAGCCTGCGCACGGCCATGCGCGTAAAAGTGGACATTCCGGCGCAGCTCAGCTACCGCGACGTGGCGGCCGTGCCCGTGTTTATCGTCAACCTCAGCGTCTCGGGCGCGCTGATCGAGGCGCCCAGCATGCTCACGCCGGACGACGAAGGCGTGACGCTCAGCTTTACCCTGCTGGTGCAGCCGAACAAGCATCAGATGCGCGTCAATACGCGCGCGCGCATCCAGAATGTCAGCGTGGGCAAGCCGTCGAATGGCCACGCCGCCGAGGTGGCGGAAATCTATACATATGGTGTGCAATTCATCGACCTGGAACCGACCCACTACACCCTGCTGCAAAACCTCACCTATGAAGCGCTGATCGCGGACCGGCAAAAAATCGTCTGACACTGGCGCGGAAGGCGCCGCTCACTGCGTCGCCACCACCTTCGGAATATTGTTCCTGGTAATGGCTTCCTTGGCCGCCGCATTCGTCACGCTGGTGCTGTTAAACCAACTCAAGCTGCTGGGGCCGACCTGCAGCTCCATGCTCACCGTCTGACCGCCCATGCCGCTGCCCATGTCGCCCGCCAGGGTCAGCTCGATATTGCCCTTGTCGACCTTGGCGCTGGCCACCTCGCGCGTCGGGCTAAACACGGGGATGGCGCTGGGCACGGCCTGGGTGGGGGTGCTGCAGGCGGTAGCCAGCCCACCGTTTTCCTGCACGCACAGGGCCACGGCTGTTTTCAACGGGGCGGCCGCCGCCAGCACGTTGCTGACCTTGGCCCGCATCGTATAGTCGCCATACTGGGGAATGGCCACGGCCGCCAGGATGCCGGCGATGGCCACCACGATCATCAGTTCTATCAGGGTAAATCCGCTTTGCGCGCGCATCGTATCCTCCCATGGTGCGTTGCTCACGCCAGGTACGGTGCAAGCGCCATGCCAGCGGCGCGCCCGGGCAGCGGCAGTACGCACGGAAAGAAAAGCGACACATTTGGGCGGGTTCGGACCAGCAGCGTCGCCCCGGGCCGGGAATCGGCCTGTCTTGCGGACAAAAAAAAAGGAACCGAAGCTCCTTTTTTGTACTGCGGTGACCAGGCTGAAATTACAGCATGGCTTTCAGCAGACGCGCCATTTCCGACGGATTTTTGGTCACGGTAATGCCGCAAGCTTCCATGATTTCCAGCTTGGCTTGTGCCGTATCGGCACCGCCCGAGATCAGCGCGCCGGCGTGGCCCATGCGCTTGCCTGGAGGAGCGGTCACGCCAGCGATGAAGCCAACGACCGGTTTTTTCATGTTGTCTTTGATCCAATAAGCCGCGTTGGCTTCGTCCGGACCACCGATTTCGCCGATCATGATGACCGCGTCGGTATCTGGATCATCATTGAACATCTTCATGATGTCGATGTGCTTCAGACCGTTGATCGGGTCGCCGCCGATGCCGACTGCCGACGATTGGCCCAGGCCCAGTGCGGTCAATTGACCCACTGCTTCATAGGTCAGGGTACCCGAACGCGACACCACGCCGATGCGGCCTTTTTTATGGATGTGACCTGGCATGATGCCGATCTTGATTTCATCTGGCGTGATCAAGCCTGGGCAGTTAGGGCCCAGCAGCAAGGTTTTGCTGTTGGCTTTAGCCATGCGATCTTTCAAGGCCATCATGTCACGTACAGGAATGCCTTCGGTGATGCAAATGGCCAGATCCATTTCAGCTTCGACAGCTTCCCAGATCGCCGCTGCCGCGCCTGCTGGCGGCACGTAGATGACGGAAACGTTGGCGCCGGTTTCTTTTTTCGCTTCGGTGACGTTAGCGAAAATAGGAATGCCTTCGAAGTCTTCGCCGGCTTTTTTCGGGTTCACGCCTGCCACGAAGGCAGCTTTGCCGTTCGCGTAGTCGCGGCAACCGCGGGTGTGGAACTGGCCGGTCTTGCCGGTGATCCCTTGGGTAACGACTTTGGTATCTTTATTGATCAGAATGGACATGTTGATTCCTTAATTAAGCTTGACCGGCAGCAGCGGCAACGACGCTCTTGGCTGCATCTTCCATGGTGTCGGCTGCGATGATAGGCAGACCGGAATCGGCCAGCATCTTTTTGCCCAGGTCTTCGTTGGTGCCCTTCATGCGCACGACCAGTGGCACGTTCAGCGAAACGGCTTTCACCGCGGCGATAACGCCTTCGGCGATCACGTCACAACGCATGATGCCGCCGAAAATGTTCACCAGGATGGCTTTCAGGCCTGGATTTTTCAGCATGATCTTGAACGCTTCGGTCACTTTTTCTGCCGTGGCACCGCCGCCGACGTCCAGGAAGTTGGCTGGCTCGCCGCCGAACAGCTTGATGGTGTCCATGGTAGCCATGGCCAGGCCGGCGCCGTTTACCAGGCAACCGATATTGCCGTCGAGCGAGATGTAGGCCAGGTCGAATTTCGACGCTTCGATTTCAGCTGGATCTTCTTCGTCCAGATCGCGCAGGGCGACGATTTCCGGATGACGGAACAGGGCGTTCGGGTCAAAATTGAACTTGGCGTCCAAGGCAATGACTTTGCCGCTACCGGTGACGATCAGCGGATTGATCTCGGCCAGCGAGCAGTCGGTTTCCCAGTACGCTTTGTACAGGCCTTGCAGGTTGACGCGGGCGTCAGCGATGGAACCGGCAGGCACGCCGATTTTGGCAGCGATGTCGTCTGCCTGGGCATCGGTCAGGCCAACGCCTGGATCGATGGTGACGTGGTGGATCTTCTCTGGGTGGCTCTCGGCCACTTCTTCGATGTCCATGCCGCCTTCGGACGACGCCATCAGGACGATTTTCTGGGTGACGCGGTCGGTGACCAGCGAAACGTACAGTTCTTGTTTGATGTCGGCGCCTTCTTCCACCAGCAGGCGGTTGACTTTCTGGCCTTCGGCGCTGGTCTGATGCGTGATCAGCTGCATGCCCATGATCTGGTCAGCGTATTCCTTGACCTGTTCCATCGATTTCGCCACTTTGACGCCGCCGCCCTTGCCGCGGCCACCTGCGTGGATCTGTGCCTTGACGACCCATACCGGGCCGCCCAGGGTTTCCGCAGCCTTGACGGCTTCTTCAACGGACATGCACGGAATACCGCGTGGTACCGTCACTCCGTGCTGCCGGAGGATTTCTTTGGCTTGATACTCATGGATTTTCATGCTGGCTTCCCTTCTGATACTGATGTATAAAAATACGGTTAGTGGTGCAAAAAAAACAGGAAAGCGCCGGGGTCACGCCTTGGCTACCCAGCGCGGGTAATACTGTGCAACTGCCCCGCCATCCGTGCGCAGGGCGTGGCATTTGTCGAGTTGAAACGGCTTTTCATGCGACAAGTCAGCATTCTCACCGTCACGGGTCGACCAGACATCGCCGGCAAATGCCTGAACCGTCGCAGTCGGCAAGACTTGCGCCAGTTCGGTCAAATGGGTACAGCCAGCGATTCCCGCCAGGCGCTGTTTCAAGTCGCGACGGAAATTCTTCAATAAATTCAAACCGATCAGCGCCCTGTAAGCGGGGCCGATGGTATCGCAAAAACCGGGATAGGGCACGGCATCGGAGGCAGCTTCGGCCTCGACAATGTTCAGTTCGCGATCGACGGTAATGCGCAGGTGGAGGTCATGCAGAGGGGAGCCGGCGGGACGGGGGCCGGAGGCCAGGGTCGCGTCATAGCTTTTGATATCGGTGATATGGGCGTCAATATCCCACAGGCCGTCGTCGCGCACATACGCTTGGACGTCGATAACGCGGGAGTGCCGTAGGGCGCGCCGGGATACGGGAGTTGACAGGGGCATAAGACCGATGCCGCTTGCGCGGCCATAATTTAGTAAGCAGCCATGTGCCTAAAGCACTCTGTTCGCAGCTTCTACGAACAGCAACCGCACCTGCGGCGCCGCAAAAACCCTAAAAGTGTAGCACATAGGGCGCTAGTTGCGCCGCAACATAATTTTTTATTGGTCTGGCCGCCCGCCGTAAATTATCAATGAAAATCGCAAAATGAATGACAAATATTCACAATGCGCATAACCTGGAAGCAGGTATGCGGGCACCGGCAACCTGGCCGGCGCCGCGCCTCAGTCAGTCACGCCCAGTACGCGTAAAATGGGCAAGCTACGTGCAGAAAAATACTGCGCGTGCGCCAGCAGCTCGGACAGGTTTTCCTCTTCCGTCAACAACGGTTGCTCATCCCGCGTCAGCAGCTGGTTCAGGCGCAGCAACACCGGCCATGTCGCGCGCACCAAGTCTTGCGGCGTTGAACAACCTTGCAGTTTCGCCCACAGGAATAGCTGTTGTAAATGCGATACAGCCACGCCGCTGCCCGTCAGGGGACTGGCGAGGATGGTCAAATCGGTTCTTTCCAGCGCCTGTTCCAGCAAGTAAACATTCAGGCGCGCCGTCTGCGGCCGCGCCACGGCGATGTCGGCCTCGTCCTGGACGGCCAGCACGCTGCCCTTGCTGACCAGCACCAGCATGATCTGCAGCAAGGCGGCCAGGTTGGCTTCGCTGCCCGCCAGTTGCTGCTCCAGCTCGCCTATCGTATACACGCGATGGTCGGCCATGGCATCGAGCACGGGCGCATACACGCGCTCATCCATATCGGCATCGCCCAGCACGCCATGCACGCTCAACACCACCTCGTCGCGCGGCACGGCCAGCATCACGCGCACGGCCCGCAAGGCACTGGCCTGGGCGAACGGTGTCAGCCTGCGCGCCCCCTTGACCCAGTAATCCTTGCGGAACTGCTCGTTAACGAGGAAGGAGCGCGTCGTCTCGCGGAAGATGGGATCGGGTATCTCGGCCAGGAATTGCTGGTGCTCGGCCGTCAGGTTCAGCATGTCGACCAGAGCGGTATAGGTGGCGGACGCGGCAAACTCGAGCTTGGCTTCACCCAGCATGGCCGCGACGCTGGAAAAAGCCATCGGCTGCCAGTCAGCATTGAAATACTCATGGGCAAGATAATGTCCATCCATCGCCTTGAGCTTTTCGATGCGGTCCGCCAGGAGCGGGTTGGCCTCCAGGTAGCGCGGTTGCGCGGCGATCATCCTGTCGACGAAATCGATGGCGCCCTCGACTCTGGCCAGCACGCCCTGGCCCGGGGCACTCATGACGCGGCTATGTTCGGCCATCAGGTCGCGCATCGGCATCATTGCGGCCCAACCTGGCTGAGTGTTGTAGCTGATGAAGACGACACCGCCGACTTTCAGCTTGCGCCGCAGGAAGTCGACGATCAGCGCGCGATTTTCCGCCGAGACCCAGCTCCATATCCCGTGCAGGCAGATAAAGTCGAAATCGGGCAAGTCGTCGCGGCGGCAAAACTGCGCAAACGACTCATCCGTGAACTGCGCGCCGGCGCCGGCCGCGCTGGCCAGCTCCTGCGCAAATGCAGCCTGGGATGGATTGAAATCATTGCCATGCCAGCGCGTGGCGGACGCTGCCGCATGGATGTTGGCGCTGATACCCTGGCCAAAGCCCAGCTCGCAAGCCGTGCCACTGGCAGGCAAGGCCAGGCCGGCGGCCAGCAGGGGCAGCCGCAGACGCAAAGGATTCAATTCTTCGTAATAGCCATAGGTATAGGCGATTTCGGCCATATAGCCGGCATTCCAGTTGCTCATCTTGCATCCTGTCACGATCAGTGGTGCTGCGCGCATCGCACAGCGTTCGAGCGCCAGCATACCCGATCGCGCGGCGTCACCATCCTGGAAACAGACGGCGTTTGAAAGCGCAGTTCTGGCGGCACGGCGGGGCGCCGGTCTTATTCCTCGTCGGGATCCAGCCCCTTCAAGGCCACTTGCACGGCGCGTTGGGAAAAACCGCGCTGCATCAGGAAGCGCATCTGCTTGTTGCGCTGCTCGGCATCCTGCGCCACCTCGCCAAATTTGCGGCGCCACACTTCGCAGGCGCGCGCAGTCTCGCCTTCGGCCAGGCCGGCCTTGAGCTCCTGCAGCGCCTCGCCACCAATACCGTGGCTTTGCAATTCCGCCATGATGCGGCTATTGCCGAAGCGGGCCGAGCGGCGGTGGATCAGCGACTCGGAAAAACGTTCCTGCGACAGCCAGTTGGCCTTTTCCAGGCTGTCGAGCAAGGCTTCCACGTCATCGCCCTCCTGCGCATGCCGCTGCAGCTTGCGCCGCAATTCCATGCGGCTGTGTTCGCGCATCGACAAAAAACGTAGCGCCCTGCCCTTCAGGCTTAGTTGTACTGCGGCCATACCCCCACCTTGTCTTTCATGTACGATCAAAGCACCCAAACACAATCGCCGCCCGGCGCAACAGCGCGGGACGGCGATCGTGGTGACACCTTGCCAGACACCATCCGCAAACGCGAATGATGGCTGACGGCAGCTTACTCGGCAGCCTTGGCTTCCGCAGCCTTGGCAGCCTTGTCGGCGGCTTTATCCGCTTTTTCCGGCTTTTCAGCAGCCAGCGGCGGCAGTTCGCGCACGCCCAGCGAAGCGCGGACCTTGTTTTCGATTTCGCGGGCCAGTGCCGGACGCTCTTGCAGGAAGGCGCGGGCGTTGTCCTTGCCCTGGCCGATGCGTTCGCCGTTGTAGCTGTACCACGAACCGGATTTTTCCACGATCTTGGCATCCGAGCCCAGGTCCAGGATTTCGCCTTCGCGCGAGGTGCCGGCGCCGTACAGGATGTCGAAGTGCGCTTCCTTGAACGGTGGCGCGATCTTGTTCTTGACGACCTTGACCTTGGTTTCGTTGCCGATCACTTCATCGCCGGACTTGATCGAGCCGGTGCGGCGGATATCCAGGCGCACGGAAGCGTAGAATTTCAGCGCATTGCCGCCGGTGGTCGTTTCCGGGCTGCCGAACATCACGCCGATCTTCATGCGGATCTGGTTGATGAAGATGACCAGGGTATTGGTGCGGTTGATGGAACCGGTCAGCTTGCGCAGGGCTTGCGACATCAGGCGTGCTTGCAAGCCTGGCAGGGAGTCGCCCATGTCGCCTTCGATCTCGGCGCGTGGCGTCAGCGCGGCCACGGAGTCGATGACGACGAGGTCGACGCTGCCCGAACGCACGAGGGCGTCGCAGATTTCCAGCGCCTGCTCGCCCGTGTCCGGTTGCGAGATCAGCAATTCATGCAGGTTCACACCCAGCTTTTGCGCGTAACCGACGTCCAGCGCGTGCTCGGCATCGATAAAGGCGCAAGTGCCGCCCAATTTTTGCATTTCAGCGATGGTTTGCAGGGTCAGGGTGGTTTTACCCGACGATTCCGGACCGTAAATTTCCACCACGCGGCCGCGCGGCAAGCCGCCCACGCCCAGCGCGATATCGAGGCCGAGCGAACCGGTCGACACGACTTGCACTTCTTCGATCGCTGCGCTGGCATCCATGCGCATGACCGAACCTTTGCCAAACTGCTTCTCGATCTGCGCCAGTGCGGCGGCGAGCGCCTTGGCTTTTTCCGATGCGGGTACTACAGCTTTTTTATCGTCCATATGTTCTTTCAGCCGTTCTACAGTTGCGGATTCACGTGAATCCTGCAGCCTGCGATAGCGCCAGTGGGTTAAATTCTTTACACAGACAGTACTGTATAAAAAAACAGTGATCAATGCAAGCGGAACGTGGATTTGTTTTGAAACAGATCAATACAAGCCTGGTTTTTCACAAAAACTCGCTACCTTGCGGAAAATGAAACACAATACAAACTTCTAACGCCGCAAGCATAGGAAGTGCACCATGCGTATTTTACTTGCCGAAGATGACAGCGTGCTGGCCGATGGCCTGACCCGCTCGCTGCGCCAGTCCGGTTATGCGATCGACTACGTCAAGACTGGTCAAGAGGCCGATACGGCCCTGTCCACCCAAGAATTCGACTTGCTGATCCTCGACCTGGGCCTGCCCAAGATGTCCGGCCTGGAAGTGCTGCGTCGCCTGCGCGCGCGCGCCTCGCTGCTGCCGGTACTGATCCTGACGGCCGCCGATTCCATCGAACAACGCGTGAATGGCCTCGACCTCGGTGCCGATGATTATATGGCCAAGCCGTTCGCCCTGTCGGAACTGGAGGCAAGAGTGCGCGCCCTGACGCGCCGCGGCGCCGGCGGCGGCGCCACCGTCATCAAGCATGGCCCCCTCAGCTACGACCAGGTGGGGCGCAGCGCCTACATCAACGACCAGATGCTCGACTTGTCGGCGCGCGAACTGGGCTTGCTGGAAATCTTGCTGGGCCGCACCGGCCGCCTCGTCTCGAAAGAGCAGCTGGTCGACCACCTGTGCGAATGGGGCGAAGAAGTGTCGAACAACGCCATCGAAGTGTATGTCCACCGCTTGCGCAAGAAGATCGAAGTGGGCGGCGTGCGTATCGCCACCGTGCGCGGCCTCGGCTATTGCCTGGAAAAATACTCGGAAGCGGCGCGCCTGAACGCCGAAGCGGGCGAGTCGGCAAGCCCGCCCAGCGGACCCGCCAGCAAGTGAAGGCGCGCGAGGCGCCAGCGGACGAGGCGGACGACGACGACTGGTTCGAGCCGCCCACCACGGAACAGGATGACACCATCGAGCACTCGCTGTTCGGCGAAATCCTCGACTGGATGCTGGCGCCCTTGCTGCTGCTGTGGCCAATGAGCATTGCCATCACCTATCTGGTGGCCAAGGGCATCGCCAATCAGCCCTTCGACCATGCGCTGGAAGACAGCGTGACGGTGCTCACGCAGCAGGTCAAGCAAGCCGACGGCGCCATGCTGCGCCGCGCGCCGGAAAAGAACGGCAAGGGCCGCGATTTTCTGCGCGGTGACGATATCGACACCCTGTATTACCTGGTGGTAGGCCCGCGCGGCGAGTACCTCGACGGCGACCGCGATTTGCCGTCGCCGCAAGACCCTGACAAATACCGCAGCGGCATGGTGCTGTTTCGCAACGACACCATCCACGGCACGCCCGTGCGCGTGGCGTTCAGCTATCTCGACATTCCTTCAAGCAACGACGATGAGCCGCACCGCGCGCTGGTGCAAGTGGCCGAGACGCTGGAAAAACGCGCCCAGCTGGCCAATGAAATCATCAAGGGCGTGATTTTGCCGCAGTTCATCATCCTGCCCGTGATCCTGGCCCTGGTCTGGTTTGCCCTGGCACGCGGCCTGTCGCCGCTGGCGCAATTGCAGGAGCGCATACGCGCCCGGCCGCCCGACGATTTGAGCCCCATCGAATCGGGCCAAGTGCCCGAGGAAATCACGCCGCTGGTCGGTTCGCTCAACGAGATGCTGGCGCGGCTGTCTCTGTCGATCGACATGCAGAAACGCTTCATCGCCGATGCCGCGCACCAGATGAAAACGCCGCTGGCCGGCATGCGCATGCAATCCGAACTGGCCCTGCGCCAGACTGACCACGACGAGATTCACCGCTCGCTGCTGCAACTGGCAAAAAGTTCGGAAGCGGCCACGCGCCTGGTCAACCAGCTGCTGGCCCTGGCACGCGCGGAAAACCAGCCGCAGGCGGGCACGGCGTTCGAGCCGATCGAGCTGAGCGAAATGGCGCGCGGCGTGGTGCAGGACTGGGTGCAAGCTTCGTTCGCCCAGCATATCGACCTGGGCTTCGAACAGCCCGCCTATGCGATCATGATTTCCGGCAATGCCATGATGCTGCGTGAACTGCTGAGCAACCTGATCGACAATGCCCTGCGCTACACGCCGTCGGGCGGCAGCGTCACGGTGCGCGTGCGCAGCACCCTGGAGCTGGCCATCCTGGAAGTGGAAGACACGGGCCCCGGCATACCGCAGGCTGAACGGGCGCACGTGTTCGAACGCTTTTACCGCATTCTCGGCAGCAATGTCGACGGTAGCGGCCTGGGCCTGGCCATCGTGCGCGAGATTGCCCAGCAGCATGGCGCCGAAGTCGATATTTTTAACAATCCGCGCGCGCACTCGCCGAAGCTGCCGGGCACCCTGCTGCGCCTGAGCATCGCCCTGCTGTTGCCGGACGCGCCAGAAGAGGACGACATCACGTATGGATAAGCCCAGCCCACCCGTTCCCCTGGCGCGGCCGGCGCGCACGCCCAGCCCCGAACTGCAGGCGCGCCTCGATGTACACTGGCACAAGACGCGGCGCCTGACGGCCATCCTGTTGCTGATCTGGCTGCTGACGGGCTTCCTGACCGTGTTTTATGCGCGCGAGCTGTTGCATCTGAACCTGTTCGGCTGGCCGCTGCCCTTTTATATGGCGGCCCAGGGCGCCTCGCTGGTGTACCTGGCCATCATCGCCTTCTATGCCTGGCGCATGCGGCGCCTCGACCAGGCTTTTCATGCCGAGGAGCACGCATGAGCGGCCAGCCCAGCTTTTTTGCACGCCTATGCCGCTACTACCTGCTATTTACCGCCGGTTTTGCCGCCTTCCTGCTGGCCCTGTCCGTGCTGGAACAGGAAGGCATGCCGCGCGCGTGGATCGGCTACCTGTTCATGCTCGTCACCATCACGCTGTACGCCACCATCGGCGTCATCAGCCGCACCTCGAACGTCACCGAATACTATGTGGCGGGACGCCGGGTACCGGCCATGTTCAACGGCATGGCCACGGCCGCCGACTGGATTTCGGCGGCCAGCTTCATCAGCCTGGCCGGCGGCCTGTACCTGAACGGCTTCGACGGCCTGGCCTTCATCATGGGCTGGACGGGCGGCTATTGCCTGGTCGCACTCCTGATCGCCCCCTACCTGCGCAAGTTCAGCCAGTACACGATTCCCGATTTCCTCGCCGCCCGCTACGGCAGCGGCACCGACAAACGAGGCGCCAGCGTGCGCGTGGTGGCCGTGGCCGCCACCATCATCGTGTCGTTTACGTATGTCGTGGCGCAGATTTACGCCGTCGGCCTGATCGCCTCGCGCTTCACGGGCGTGGATTTTTCCGTCGGCATCTTCCTGGGCCTGGCCAGCATCCTCGTCTGCTCCTTTCTTGGCGGCATGCGCGCCATCACCTGGACGCAGGTGGCCCAGTACATCATCATCCTCGTCGCTTTTCTGATCCCCGCCATATGGCTGTCGGTCAAGCATGCGGACAATCCCGTGCCGCAGATCGCCTACGGCAAGGTGCTGCCGCAACTGAGCGCGCGCGAACACGTGCTGGAAACGGACCCGAAAGAAAACGAGGTGCGCGCCATTTTCCGCCAGCGCGCGCAAAGCTACCAGGCGCGCATAGCCGGCTTGCCCGCGTCCTGGGAACAAGGCCATCTGGCGGCCCAGCGCCAGCTCGATAGTTTGCGCCAGCGCAATGCCTCGCTATTCGATATCCGCAACGCGGAACGCTACCTGATCGCGTATCCGAAGAGTCCCGACGAGGCACGCGTGCTGTGGCAAGCCGCGCACGCACAGAATCAGAAACGCGCAGAGCCGATCATTCCACACGCGCAGCCATTCCCCGCCGCCAACCGGGAGCAGTCCGACATCAAGCGCAACAATTTCCTGGCCCTCGTGTTTTGCATGATGCTGGGCACGGCCGCCTTGCCGCATATCCTCATGCGATCGTACACCACGCCCTCCGTGCACGAAACGCGCGTCTCCGTGTTCTGGACCCTGTTCTTCATCTTGTTGATCTATCTCACGATTCCTGCGCTGGCCGTGTTGGTCAAGTACGATATTTACTCCGCTCTCGTGGGCACGCAATACACGAACCTGCCCACCTGGGTGTCGTACTGGGCCAATGTGGACAAGCTCAGTCCCCTGATCAGCATCGTCGACGTCAACCGCGACGGCATCGTGCAACTGGCGGAAATTTCCATCGACGCCGACGTGCTGGTGCTGGCCACGCCCGAGATCGCCGGCCTGCCCTATGTGATTTCCGGCCTGGTGGCGGCCGGCGGCCTGGCCGCCGCCCTGTCGACGGCCGACGGCTTGCTGCTGGCCATCTCCAACGCCCTGTCGCACGACATCTATTACAAGGTGGTCGACCCCACCGCCTCGACGCAAAAGCGCGTGACGATTTCAAAATTGCTGCTGCTGGCCGTGGCCTTCATCGCCGCCTATGCAGCCTCGCAAAAACCGGCCGACATCCTGTCGCTGGTGGGCGTAGCGTTTTCCCTGGCCGCCTCGACCCTGTTCCCGCCGCTGGTGCTGGGGGTCTTCTGGAAACGCGCCAACTACCAGGGCGCGCTGGCCGGTATGCTGACGGGCTTTGGCGTGTGCCTGTATTACATGCTGCATACGAGCACCATGTTGGGCGGCAATGCCAGCGGTCAATGGATGCATATCGCGCCCATCTCCGCCGGCATCTTCGGCGTGCCGGCCGGCCTGGCAGCCGCCGTGCTGGTCAGCTGGCTGACACCGGCGCCGGGACGCCGCAGCATGGGACTGGTGGAACATATACGGGCGCCGGAATAAGCGCACATCCAGGCTTGGGATGACGTGGAAAAATTCCTCGACAGAACGAGCGGAAAAGACAGCGCCCCGGCAAAAAAGGAGTAGGCTGGAGGGCCGTTCCACTACGAGGAGACCTCATGCCGTCCGGAAAAATTCTTGTTGCCCAGGGAGGCGGCCCCACCGCCGTCATCAACCAGTCGCTGGTGGGCGTGGTGCTCGAATCGCGGCGCTTTCAACATGTCACGCGCGTATATGGCGCGCTGCACGGGGTGCGCGGCATCGTCAATGAAGAATTCGTCGATCTGACCCAGGAAACCAGCCACAACCTGGAACTGGTGGCCGCCACGCCGTCGTCTGCCCTCGGCTCCACGCGCGACAAACCGGACATCGCCTACTGCCAGCAAATCTTCGAAGTGCTGCGCGCGCACGAGATCGAGCATTTCTTCTACATCGGCGGCAATGACTCGTCCGATACGGTGCGCATCGTCAGCGAAGAAGCGCACAAGGCCGGCTATCCGCTGCGCTGTATCCACATCCCGAAAACCATCGACAACGACCTGGTGGGCAGCGACCACACGCCCGGTTTTCCCTCCGCCGCGCGTTTCGTCGCGCAAGCCTTCGCCGGCGCCAACCTGGACAACGCGGCCTTGCCCGGCGTCTACGTGGGCGTGGTGATGGGACGCCACGCAGGCTTTTTGACGGCCGCCTCGGCGCTGGGCAAGAAGTTCCCCGACGATGGCCCGCACCTGATCTACCTGCCCGAGCGCGTCTTCGTGCTGGATAACTTTCTTGCCGACGTAAAGGCGACCTATGAAAAGTATGGCCGCTGCGTGGTCGCCGTCTCGGAAGGCATCCATGATGCCTCTGGCGAACCTATCGCCAGCCTGCTGGCCAAGGAGGTGGAACGCGATGCGCACGGCAATGTGCAATTGTCGGGCACGGGCGCGCTGGCCGACCTGCTGTGCGACGAAATCAAGGCCAGGCTCGGCATCAAGCGCGTGCGTGGCGATACCTTCGGCTATCTGCAGCGCTCCTTCATCGGCTGCGTCTCTGACGTCGACCAGCGCGAGGCGCGCGAAGTGGGAGAGAAGGCGGTGCAGTTCGCCATGTGGGGTGACCGCGACGGTTCCGTCGCCATCAAGCGCACGGGCTTTTATTCTGTCGACTACGAGTTGCTGCCCCTGACGGAAGTGGCGGGCAAGACGCGCACCATGGAAGACGAATTCATCAGCGCCAGCGGCACCGAC
The DNA here is from genome assembly GCF_051380845.1 of Janthinobacterium salmonicoloratum. Lineage (NCBI taxonomy): Bacteria > Pseudomonadati > Pseudomonadota > Betaproteobacteria > Burkholderiales > Oxalobacteraceae > Janthinobacterium > Janthinobacterium salmonicoloratum. Next base: position 2,587,417 of record NZ_JBNYXV010000001.1, read on the forward strand.
GTAACGGATGCATTCCGCCTGTATCTGCGCCCGCTGCTGGGCTCGGGCATGCCGGATGCGTTTCGCCTGCGGGCGGCCAAGGTGGCGAAGGTGCTGAAACCCTAGCTGGACTCCGGCATCTTCGCCAGCGGCCTGATGCCCATCATCGCCACCTTTCTGCTGAAAACGGGCAATGGCGAGCCATGGCACATCGTCGGCTACATCCTGTTCGCCCCCCTCGTCTCGGCTGTCAGCGTGGCCATGATCGGCAGGGGTGGCTCGCAACCGGACGGCCGCATGAAGCCAGCGCACGCGCGCTAGGCGGATTCGCGACGTAAAAAAAGGCAGGCCTCTCGCGAGTGCCTGCCTTGTTTGTTCAAGCTACAGCTTAGATAACAATTGTTTGATGCTCATCGCCCACGCGCGCGCGGATAGTACCGATGCGCGAGACGCTTTCGCCGGCCGCTTGCAATTGCGCGATAGCGGCGTCCGCGTTTTCCTGCGAGACGATGACGGTCATGCCGATGCCGCAGTTGAAGACGCGGTGCATCTCGGCGTCAGCCACGCCGCCGTGCTGTTGCAGCCACGTGAACAGCGGTGGCATGGTCCATGCCTTCGAATCCAGCTCGGCCACCAGGCCAGGCTGCAGCACGCGCGGAATATTTTCCACCAAGCCGCCACCGGTGATGTGCACCATGCCTTTGACTTCCATGGCATCCATCAGCGCCAGCAACGGCTTGACGTAGATGCGCGTCGGTTGCATCAGCACGTCGGCCAGCTTGCGGCCATGGAAGTCGCCTTCCAGGTCCGGTTTCGCCACTTCGATGATCTTGCGCACCAGCGAGTAACCGTTCGAGTGCACGCCCGACGAGGCCAGGCCCAGCACCACGTCGCCCGGAGCGATCTTGGTGCCGTCGATGATTTTCGATTTTTCCACGGCGCCGACGGCAAAACCTGCCAAGTCGTATTCGCCGGCCGGGTACATGCTCGGCATTTCCGCCGTTTCGCCGCCGATCAGCGCGCAGCCAGCCTGTTCGCAACCCTGGGCGATGCCCTTGATGACGTCCGTGGCGATCGCCACGTCCAGCTTGCCGCAAGCGAAGTAGTCGAGGAAGAACAGCGGTTCGGCGCCTTGCACCAGGATATCGTTGACGCTCATGGCGACCAGGTCGATGCCGACCGTGTCGTGGCGGTTCAGTTCGAACGCCAGGCGCAATTTGGTGCCGACGCCGTCGGTGCCCGAGACCAGCACCGGTTCCTTGTACTTCTTGCTGATTTCAAACATGGCGCCAAAACCGCCCAGGCCGCCCATCACGCCTTCGCGCAGGGTGCGCTTGGCAAACGGCTTGATTGCTTCGACTAAAGCGTCGCCTGCGTCGATATCGACGCCAGCGTCACGGTAGGAAAGGGAAACATTAGAAGTCTGGTTCATGGTGTGGTGGCAGCGGAGGCGGTAAAATAGAAGGCGGATACCCGTCGGCACGCGCGCGCAAGCATGTTTTTCAACATCGTGCGGCAGGACGCCAGCGGGTGAATTCGGTCGATCAAGTCGCTATTTTATCAAACTGCCCCGCCATTTCGTAATTAACTGCCTTTTTTTAACGCAACAGCACAAACTACATGCCATTCGCCATCACCGCCGAACAGAAGCAAACAGCATTTTGGATCGCGGTCTGGCTGGCATTTTTGCTGCTGCTCGTCAGCCTCGGTCCCATCCTGACGCCCTTCCTGGCCGCCGCCATCCTCGCCTACGTGCTCAATCCCGGCGTGGACCGCCTGCAACGCCTGCATTACAAGCGCTTTTACGTGCCCCGTCCGCTGGCCGTGCTGATCGTCGTAGTGTTGTTTTTCCTCGCCATTACGGCGTTGGTGCTGATTGTCGTGCCTGTGTTGCAAAAGGAAATTCCGTTGCTGCAGGCGCAAATCCCGCAATTTCTGAACAAGGCGAACGACTTCCTGGCGCCGAAACTGCGCGACCTGGGCATCCGCGTGCGCCTGGACGGCACCGGCATCAAGCGCATGCTGAGCCAGCAGATGGCCACCAGCGGCGATGAAATCTGGAGCACCGTGCTGGCCTCGGCCCGCATCGGCGGCACGGCCGTGCTGGGCTGGCTGGCCACCGTCGTGCTGATTCCCGTGGTGCTGTTCTACCTGTTGCTGGACTGGCATCCGATGCTGGCGCGCATCGCAAGCGCCGTACCGCGGCGCTGGGTCGGCCGCACGGTGGGCATGGCGCAGGAAGTCGACACCCTGCTGGCGCAATACCTGCGCGGCCAGTTGCTCGTCATGCTGGTGCTGGCCACGTATTACTCGGCGGCGCTGGCCATCGCCGGTTTTGAAGTGGCATTGCCTGTGGGCATCATCACGGGCTTGCTCGTGTTCATCCCCTACCTGGGCTTCGGCCTGGGGTTGATGCTGGCGCTGATCGCCGCCCTGCTGCAGTTTGCCGACTGGAGCGGCGTCATCGCCGTGGCCGTCATCTACGGCTGCGGCCAGGTCATCGAAGGCTTTTTCCTCACACCGCGCCTGGTGGGCGAGCGCATCGGTCTGAACCCGCTGGCCGTGATCTTCGCCTTATTGGCCTTCGGACAACTATTCGGTTTCGTCGGCGTTTTGCTCGCTTTACCCGCTTCTGCCGTCCTGATGGTCGCTTTTAAGCATCTAAGACGCCACTACCTGTCCAGCACCTTCTATAATGCATGACAAGGTGACTGACATAAGCTACTGCGCGTCGCACTTTGCGGCCGGCGATGCTCACCGTACTATAGTACGGTTGCGCTTCTCGGCCACAAATCGCTGCCGCTCGCTACGCTTCTGTCAGGCACTCGATACGACTACAATGTTAAATTAATAAAAATCCAACAACAGCGACGACGACGCACAAGCAGTAATGAAAAACAGGACAAGGCGTACGCCATGAAACAACTGGTGCTCGATTTAGGCACAGACCAGGCGCACAGCCTCGATACCTTCGAGGTGGGACAGAATGCCGAAGTGGCGCAGCTGATGCGCCAGTTCGCCGCGCGCACTTCGCGCGAACATTTTGCCTACCTGTGGGGCGAACTGGCCGCCGGCAAGAGCCACCTGCTCAAGGCCCTGGCCAGCACCGAGCGCGCGCGTTACATTTCGCCTTTCTCGATCGAGTCCGAATTCGTGTATTCGCCTGACGTCGACCTGTACCTGCTCGACGACTGCGAAAAGCTGTCGCCGCTGGCGCAGATCGATGCCTTTGCCCTGTTCAATGAAATCCGCGCCAACAAGGCCTACATGGTATGCAGCGGCGCCGTGCCGCCCGCCGTGCTGCCCGTGCGCGAAGACTTGCGCACGCGCATGGGCTGGGGCCTGATCTATCAAATCCACGGCTTGACCGACGATGAAAAAATCGCCGCCCTGACCCAGGCGGCCACCACCCGCGGCTTGACCTTGTCGCCCGGCGTGTTACCCTATCTGCTGTCCCATTTCCGGCGCGACATGCGTTCGCTCTCGACGATGCTGGACTCTCTCGACCTCTACTCCCTTGAAACCCAACGCCCGATCACCTTGCCATTGTTGCGCGAGTTGCTGCAGGCGGAAGCGAAAGAATGATGAATCTGGCCCTGTTTGACCTCGACCACACCCTGCTGCCCATCGACTCGGATCACGAGTGGGGCGAATTCCTGGTACGCATCGGTGCCGTGGACGCCGCCGAATTCACCCGCCGCAACGACGAATTTTTCGCGCAATACCAGGCCGGCACGCTCGATCCGGTGGAATACCTGGAATTTTCCCTCGGTACACTGGCGCAATTCCCGCGCGAACGCCTGGAAGCGCTGCACCGGCAATTCATGGCCGAAGTGGTCATGCCGGCCATCCGCCCGGAAGTCGTGGCCTTGCTGAAACAGCACCAGGACGCGGGCGACCTGCTGGCCATCGTCACGGCGACCAACCATTTCATCACCAAACCCATCGCCGATGCGCTGGGCGTCGAACATCTGCTGGCCGCCATGCCCGAATATGACGAACAAGGCAATGTCACGGGCAAGCTGCTGGGCACGCCGACCCTGGGCGCGGGCAAGCTGACCCACACCCACGCCTGGCTGGAAAAGATGGGCAAGGAACTGGGACAATTCGAGCGCAGCTATTTTTACAGCGATTCGCACAACGACATTCCCTTGCTGTCGGTCGTTACCCACCCTGTCGCGACCAATCCCAACACCGCTTTGAGCGCACATGCATCCCTCCACGGCTGGCCATCACTCCACTTATTCAATGATTAAAAAATTCATCCGCAAGATCCTCGGCGTTAAAAAAGAGGCAGCGCGCGACACCACGGCACCCATCGTGCTCGGTTCTGCGCAACACGGAATCGACCCGAAACTGGTGTCGTCGAATGCCATCCGCGTCACCAGCAGCCTGCAAGAAGCGGGTTTTGAGGCCTTTGTCGTCGGCGGCGCCGTGCGCGACCTGCTGCTGGGCGTGAAGCCGAAAGACTTCGACATCGCCACCAACGCCACGCCGGAACAGGTCAAACGCCTGTTCCGCCGCGCCTTCATCATCGGCAAGCGCTTCCAGATCGTGCACGTGATGTTCGGCCAGGATTTGCTGGAAGTGACGACCTTCCGCGGCGCCGGCGCCGACTCGGCGCCCAAGGATGAACATGGCCGCGTCCTGCGCGACAATACCTTCGGTCTGCAGCACGAAGATGCGCTGCGCCGCGACTTCACCATCAACGCCATGTACTACAACCCGGCCACGCAGGAAGTGCTCGATTACCACGGCGGCGTGGAAGACATCCGCGCCAAGACCCTGCGCATGATCGGCAAGCCGGAAGAACGCTACCGCGAAGACCCCGTGCGCATGCTGCGCGTGGTGCGCTTTGCCGCCAAGCTGAAATTCACCATCGAGCCGCACACGGCCGCGCCGATTCCCATCATGGCGCCGCTGATCAACAACGTGCCCGCGCCGCGCGTGTTCGACGAAATGCTGAAACTGCTGATGAGCGGCCACGCGCTGGCCTGCCTGCAGCAGCTGCGCAAGGAAGGCTTGCATCACGGCCTGCTGCCGCTGCTCGATGTGGTGCTGGAACAGCCGCTGGGCGCGAAATTCGTCACCCTGGCGCTGGACGCCACGGATCAACGCATCGCCGCCGGCAAGACCGTCTCGCCAGGCTTCCTGTTTGCCTCGCTGCTGTGGCACCAGGTGCTGGAAAAATGGACGGCCTACCGCGCCGCCGGCGAGTCGACCATCCCCGCGCTGCACCTTGCGGCCGACGACGTGCTCGATTCGCAAACGGAAAAGCTGGCCTTGCAGCGCAAGATCGGTTCCGACATGCGCGACATCTGGTCGATGCAGCCGCGCTTCGAGCGCCGGGTCGGCAAGGCGCCATACAAATTGCTGGAGCACCTGCGCTTCCGCGCCGGCTACGACTTCCTGCTGCTGCGCTGCGCCTCGGGCGAGATCGACATGGACATCGGCGAATGGTGGACAGCCTTTTATGAAGGCGACGAGGAAACGCGCGAAGCGCTGCTCGTCAGCGCCAATGCCGCGCCGGGCGCCGTCAAGAAGAAGCGTCCGCCACGCCGCAGCACGCGCAGCAAGACGGGTACGGGCGGCTCGGCCACCGGCAGCAACAGCGACGAATAATGAACGCACTAGCACAAGTGACCGCTTACATCGGCATCGGGGCGAACCTGGGCGACGCGCGCGCGAATGTGCAGGATGCGCTTGCGCGCCTGGCGCGCCTGCCCGGCGCCTCGCTGATCGCCGCCTCGCCCAGCTACCGCACGGCGCCCATCGATTCGAGCGGTGACGACTACATCAACGCCGTGGCGCGCCTCACGACCACCCTGCCGGCAGAGGAACTGCTGCTGGCCCTGCACGCCATCGAGGCGGCGCACGGGCGCGAGCGGCCTTACCGCAACGCCCCGCGCACCCTGGACCTGGACTTGCTGCTGTACGGCGATGAACAGATCGCCAGCCCGACCTTGACGGTGCCGCATCCACGCCTGGCCGAGCGCGCCTTCGTGCTGGTGCCGCTCTTGGCCCTGGCGCCCGCCATCGTCGTGCCGGGACTCGGGCCGGCGCAGGACTACCTGGCAAGCGTCGCTGACCAGGCCATCAGCCAGCTCTGACCCCAGCTCCGACCCTTCTCGCTCCCATCCTCTACAATGCCGCTCCTGCAGCACGCCGCATAAAGTACTACACTAGCGGCGTCGCAATCGCATCACCCCCCTTTCACTCTAGAGAATACCTATGTCCGCTTATTTGCAAGGAACAGATCTGGCCGCAAAAGACAAGGCCGCCACGCCGGCGCCGGCGCCATCCAAGCCTGTCGCCAACAAGGCCGTGACCATCCATACGCTGGCCACGCTGCGCGCCGCCCGTGAAAAGATCACCATGCTGACCTGCTATGACGCCAGTTTCGCGTCCCTGATGGACCGCTGCGGCGTGGAGATCCTGCTGATCGGCGATTCGCTCGGCATGGTCTGCAACGGCCACAACTCCACCCTGCCCGTCACCGTGGCCGAACTGGCCTATCACACGGCGTCCGTGGCGCGCGGCTCCAAGTCCGCCATGATCATGTCCGACCTGCCGTTCGGCGCCTATGGCACGCCCGAAACGGCCTACGCGAATGCCGTCATCCTGATGCAGGCGGGCGCGCACATGATCAAGATCGAAGGCGGCGCCTGGCTGGCCGAGACCGTCCGCTTCCTCACCGAGCGTGGCATCCCCATCTGCGCCCACATCGGCCTGACGCCGCAATCGGTGCACCAGCTGGGCGGCTACAAGGTGCAGGGCAAGAGCACGGAAAGCGCGGCGGAACTGAAGAACGACGCGCTGGTGCTGCAAAACGCGGGCGCCGCCATCGTGCTGATGGAAGCCATGCCGTCGCAGCTGGGCAAGGAAGTCACCGACATGCTGACTATCCCCACCATCGGCATCGGCGCCGGTCCCGACTGCTCGGGCCAGGTGCTGGTCATGCACGACATGCTGGGCGTCTTCCCAGGCCGCAAGGCGCGCTTCGTACGCAACTTCATGGAAGGCGCGGCCAGCATCGACGACGCCGTCACCGGCTATGTAAAAGCCGTCAAGGATGGCAGCTTCCCGGCACTGGAACACTGCTTCTGATGTGATTCCGCCTGTCGGCTTGCGCGCTGCGCGCCAGGCCGACAGCGCTTCGTCTTATCCCACCTGTATCCACGTCGTCTTCAGCTCCGTGTACTTGTCCAGCGCGTGCAGCGACTTGTCGCGCCCGTTGCCCGACTGCTTGTAGCCGCCGAACGGCACGGTGATGTCGTCGCCGTCGTACTGGTTCACGTGCACGGTGCCGGCACGCAGGGCGCGCGCCGTCTGGATGGCCTTGCTAATGTCGGACGTCCACACGGCCGCCTGCAAGCCGTACGGCGTGGCGTTGGCCTGTTTGATGGCCTCGGTGATATCCGTAAAGCCCAGCACGGACAAGACGGGGCCGAAGATCTCTTCGCGCGCAATCGTCATGCCGGCGTCCACGCCAAAGATGGTCGGCTGCACGTAATAGCCGCCCGTCTCAAGACGCACGGCGTCGCCGCCGCCGAGCAGCTGTGCGCCTTCGTTCTTGCCGGCCGCGATATAGCCCATGACGGTGTTCATCTGCGTGGCGTCGACGATGGCGCCCATGACGGTGGCTTCATCGAGCGGGTCGCCGGGCTGGAAACGGGGCAGCATGGCCAATGCCTTGGCCAGGAATTCTTCCTTGATCGATTCTTCCACGAACAGACGCGAGGGCGCGTTGCAGCTTTCACCCTGGTTGAAAAAGATGGAACCGACGGCAGCCGCCACGGCCTTGTCCAGGTCCGGGCAATCGGCGCAGACGATGTTGGCGGACTTGCCGCCCAATTCCGTCCACGCCCGTTTCAAATTCGACTGGCCCGCCATCTGCACGATCAATTTCCCCGTGCGCGTGGAACCCGTAAAGCCGATGCAATCGACGTCCATGTGCAACGCCAGCGCGGCGCCGGCCTCGTTACCGTAGCCTGGCAGCACGTTGAAAACGCCGGCCGGCACGCCCGCTTCCAGCGCGATGTCGGCCAGGCGCAAGGCCGTCAATGGGGATTTTTCAGAGGGTTTGAGGATCACGCTATTGCCTGCCGCGAGGGCCGGCGCGATCTTCCAGGCAGCCATGATCATCGGGTAGTTCCACGGCACGATGGCGGCGACGACGCCCACCGGTTCGCGCGTGATCAGGGCCAGGCTGTTGGCCGGGGTAGGCGCGATTTCATCGTAAACCTTGTCGATCGCCTCGCCATACCAGCGCAGGCAGTTGGCCGTGGCGCCCACGTCCACGCTCTGGCTGTACTTGATTGGCTTACCCATGTCCAGGGTTTCCAGCAAGGCCAGCTCGGGGCCGTATTTCTGCACCAGGTCGGCGAATTTGATCAGCACGCGCTTGCGCTGGGCGGGTGACTTGCCTGCCCAACGGCGGTCGTCAAAAGCGGCGCGGGCGGCCAGCACGGCCGTGTCCACATCCGCGCCATCGCAGCGGGCCACTTGCCCCAGCAGGCGCCCATCGATGGGCGACAGATTGTCGAAAGTCTGGCCGGACCTGGCCCAGACGCGCTCGCCGTTGATGAAGGCGCGTCCATCGATCGCGAGCGCTGCGGCCCGCGCATGCCAACTGGTGTTTTCCGTCATGGTCGTCTCCTGCAAGGTGAAAACGCCAGCTTACTCCTAGTCTGCCGAATAGGCCGCAGACATCTGCTTGCGGCGTTTCCGGTCGGCGCGCGCCAGCATCACGGCATACGCGATCACGGCGAGCGTCACCACCAGGATGGTCAGCGCGGCGATGGCATTGACGCGCGGATCGAGCCCCAGGCGCGCGCGCGAGAAGATCACCAGCGGCATCGTCGTCGAACCAGGGCCGGACAGGAAGGCCGACAGCACCACGTCATCGAGCGACAGGGTGAATGTCAGCAGCCAGGCCGAGGCCAGCGCCTGCGTGATGTTCGGCAGGGTGACGAGGAAGAACACCTGGTGCGCGCGGCATCCCAGGTCCATCGCCGCTTCGGCCAGCGACTTGCTCATCTCCTGCAGGCGCGACTGCACCACCACGGCCGCATACGCCATGCCCAGCAGGGTGTGGCCGAGCCAGATGGTCAACACGCCACGTTCGGGGAAACCGAAGACTTTTTGCATGGACACCAGCATCAGCAGCAGCGACAGGCCGATGATCACTTCCGGCATCACCAAAGGCGCGCTGACCATGGCGGAAAACACCGTGCGGCCACGGAAGCGCTGGTAGCTGCTCAAGGCGAAAGCGGCAAACGTGCCCAGGATGACGGACGAGGTGGCCGACATGAAGGCGATCTTCAAGGACAAACCGAAACCCGAGATGATTTCCGTATCGCTCATCAACTCGCTGTACCAGCGCAGCGAAAAGCCACTCCACACCATGTCCTGGCGCGAGCTGTTGAACGAGAAGACGATCAGCACGATGATGGGCAGGTAGAGGAACAGATAGCCCAGCGAGAGCCAGCCGCGCCCGAACCAGCGCTGCGGGAAGGTAGGTCCGTTCATGTGCGCTCCTCCGCGTCCTGGTCAGTTTTGTATTTGTTAAAAATGGCCATCGGCACGAGGATCAGCAAGACCACCAGCACCGTCACCGACGAAGCCATGGCCCAGTCGTTATTGGTGAAATATTCATCCCACAGCACGCGGCCGATCATCAAGGTTTCCGGGCCGCCCAGCAGCTCGGGAATCACGTATTCGCCCACGGACGGAATGAACACCAGCATGGCGCCGGCGATGATGCCCGACTTTGACAGCGGCACGGTGATGCGCCAGAACGCTTGCAAAGGGGTGGCGCCCAGGTCTGCCGCCGCTTCCAGGTAGCGCATGTCCATTTTCACCAGATTCGCATACAGGGGCAGGATCATGAAGGGCAGATAGGCGTACACCATGCCCACCACCAGCGAAAACGAGGTGTTCATCATGTGCAGCGGTTCCTGCACGACGCCCAGCGCGATCAGCAGGTCGTTGAGCAAGCCGTGGTTGGCCAGGATGCCCTTCCACGCATACACGCGCAGCAGGAAGGAGGTCCAGAACGGCAGCATCACCAGCATCATCAGCACGGGCCGGATGGACGGTCTGGCGCGCGCCATGAAGTAGGCGAACGGGTAGCCGATGAACAGACAGATGGCCGTGGTGATCGCCGCATATTTCAGGGAACTGAGATAGGTGAGCAAATACAGTTCATCGGCGGCGATGAACAGGTAGTTGGCGATTTTGACCTTCAGCACAACGATGCCGTCGACGTACGACAGCAAGCCACCGAACGGACTGCCCGCCGTGTCCATGTCGGACAGGCTGATGCGCAGCACGATCAGGAAGGGAACCAGAAAAGCGGCCGCGAGGAACAGCGAAGGCACGGCGATGACGGCGTTGCGCCCAGTGACCCAGCGCAGGGTGACAAGGTTACGCAGCGATTGCAAAATGGACGTCATGATGGCCTCAGCTGGTCAGCACGACGATGTCGGCGCCATCCCACCACAGCCACACGCGCTGCTCGCGCTCGAGGCGCGCGGCGTCGTGGCGGGCCGCGTTGGTGCGCGAGACTTTCACCACCATGCCGCTGTCGAGGCGCACATGGTAGCTGGTTTCATTGCCAAAATACGCCATGGCGACGATCACGCCCTGGGCGCAGTTGTAACCATGTTCCGCTGGCGACGCGCGCTCTTCCAAAGCGGGTGGCTCGATCTGGATGCCGATTTTTTCGGGGCGCACGGCCACCGAAACATCCATGCCCAGGTTGCCCGTGATGCCGTGCGAGACATAGTGCTCGCCATCGGGCGTGGCGATCACCACGTGATCCGGCTCGTCCTGCGTGATGCTGCCGTCGAACAGGTTGACGCTGCCGATGAAGTCGGCGACAAAACGGCAATTCGGCGTCTCGTAGATTTCGCCGGGCGCGCCCACCTGCAGGATGCGCCCTTCGCTCATGACGGCGATGCGCGTGGCCATGCTCATGGCTTCGTCCTGGTCGTGCGTGACCATCACGCAGGTCACGCCCACCTGCTCGATGATGTTCACCAGTTCCATCTGCGTGCGTTCGCGCAGTTTCTTGTCGAGCGCGCCCAGCGGTTCGTCGAGCAGCAGCAATTGCGGTCGCTTGGCCAGGCTGCGCGCCAGCGCCACGCGCTGCTGCTGCCCGCCCGACAGCTGATGCGGCTTGCGCTTCGCGTATTGGCCCAGCTGCACCAGCGCCAGCATCTGCTCGACCCGCGCCGCCACTTCCGCTTTCGGCAAACCGTCGCGGCGCAGGCCAAAGGCAATGTTGTCCCACACGGACAGATGGGGGAACAGCGCGTACGACTGGAACATCATGTTGATGGGCCGCTGGTGCGGCGGCACATCGACGATGCTGTTGCCCGCCAGGGCGATGCGCCCCGACGTCGGCGTCTCGAAACCGGCCAGCATGCGCAGCAGGGTCGACTTGCCGCAACCTGAACTGCCCAGCAGGGCGAAGATCTCGCCCTTGTTGATCGTCACGGAAATATCATTGACGGCGCGCACGCCATCGAATTCCTTGACCAATTGATCAATCAGCAAGAAAGGCGCTGGGGCGTCGTTGGCCGACGCGGCTGGTGTTGCTATCGTCATGTGTGGGTGGCTTCAGGGTAAGAGGGTGTCAAAATGAAAAACTGGCCGCTGTACGAGCGGCCAAGATGGAAGTTTAGCGGAACTGCCGCCATTGCGGTCCAAAAAATGCGCAGATGGCGGCAAAATGGGGCAAAAACCTACACCCAGCCCTTCGCCTGCACCTCCGCATGGGTCTTGTCCAGGCACACCCGTATCAAGCCCACCATTTCATCGATCTGCGCGCGGGTCATGACCAGCGGCGGGGCGACGATCATGCGTTCGCCCACGGCGCGCATGATGACACCATTGTCGAACATGTGGCCCCGGCAGATCATGCCCACGCCCTGGTTCTCGTCGAACGGCTCGTTCTCGTGCACGGTGGCGCCCTTCTTGCGCACCAGGTTCAGGCCCGCAACCAGGCCGCAGCTGTCCGCATAGCCGACCAGCGGATGTTCGCCCAGGCTGGCAAAGCACTGTTTCAGGTAGGGTCCCGTATCGTCGGCCACCTTCGCCACCAGCTGCTCTTCCTCGATGATGCGAATGTTTTCCAGCGCGGCCGCGCAGGCCACGGGATGGCCCGAATACGTGAAACCGTGCGTGAATTCGCCGCCCTGCTCGATAAGCACCTTGGCCACCCTGTCGCCCACCAGAACGCCGCCCAGGGGCACATAGCCCGAGGTGACGCCCTTGGCAAAGGTGATCAGGTCGGGCTTGATGCCGAACAGTTCGGAGCCAAACCAGCGCCCCAGGCGGCCGAAGCCGCAGATGACTTCATCGGCGATGAGCAAAATGCCGTACTTGTCGCAGATGCGCTGAATCTCGGGCCAGTAGGTCGATGGCGGGATGATCACGCCACCGGCGCCCTGCACCGGCTCGCCGATGAAGGCGGCCACCTTGTCGGCGCCGATTTCCAGGATTTTGTCTTCCAGCCAACCGGCCGCTTTTACACCGAATTCCTCGGGAGTCAATCCGTGGCCCGATTCCAGGTAATTCGGCTGGCCGATATGCGCGATGCCGGGTATCGGCAAGCCGCCCTGCGCATGCATGCCATCCATGCCCCCCAGCGACGCCCCCGCCACCGTGCTGCCGTGATACGCGTTGTGGCGGCTGATGATGGTGTGGCGCTCCTTGTAGCCAAGGATGTCCCAGTAGCGGCGCACCATGCGCAGGTTGGTGTCGTTGCCTTCCGAGCCGGAACTGGTAAAGAACACGTGCTGGAACTGCGGTGGCGAGATTTGCGCCAGCTTGGCGGCCAGCTGTGCGGCCGGCACGTTGGTCGTGCCAAAGAAACTGTTATAGAAGGGCAGCGTCTCCATCTGCCGGTACACGGCTTGCGAGATCGACGTGCGGCCATAACCCACGTTCACGCACCACAGGCCCGACATGCCGTCGACGATTTTCTTGCCCTGGCTATCCCACAGGTAGACACCATCGCCGCGCACCATCACCCTAGCGCCTTTCGATGCCAGGTCCTGGAAATCGGTGAATGGATGCAGGTAGTGGGCCGAGTCCATTTGCTGGATGGCGGCCGTGTCGTATACCTGCGGCGCCGCGTTTTTCTGCGCCACGGAGGCGACCAGGGCGGCGCTTGGCGCCAGCGGATTGTTGTTTGTGCTCATGCGTGTTCCTTTAAACGTGCAATAACAAGTGCTCGCGCTCCCACGGGCTAATGACCGTCATGAACTCCTGGTGCTCCAGGTCCTTGATAGCCGCATACACGTCGATGAAGCGCTCGCCCAGCACCGTGCGCAGCTTGTCTTCCGCGCGCAGCAACTGCAAGGCCTCGGGCAAGCCTTGCGGCAGTTCGAACTTCATGTCGTAGGCGCTGCCCACCATCATCGGCGTCGCTTCCAGCTGCTCCGTCATGCCGAGATATCCGCAGGCCAGCGTGACGGCCAGGGCCAGGTAGGGATTCGCGTCGGCGCCGATGATGCGGTTTTCCACGCGGCGGTCCTGCACGCCAGACTCTGGCACGCGGAAGCCCACGGTGCGGTTGTCCAGTCCCCACTGGATGTTGATCGGTGCCGCCGTGTGGCGCACGATGCGGCGGTAGGAGTTCACGTACGGCGCGACGATGGCCATGGCCGACGGCATGTAGCGCTGCAGGCCCGCGATGTAGTGCTTGAAGATGGGTGCGGCCGATCCATCCTCGTTGCTGAAGATATTCAGCCCCGTCTTCGCATCGACAACGCTCTGGTGCACATGCATGGCGGACCCCGGCTCGCCGGCCATCGGCTTGGCCATGAAGGTGGCGTACATATCGTGTTTCAAGGCCGCTTCGCGCAGGGTGCGCTTGAAGAAGAAGACCTTGTCGGCCAGGCCCAATGGATCGCCGTGCAGAAAGTTGATTTCCATCTGCCCCGCGCCGATTTCGTGGATCAGGGTATCGACGTCAAGGTTCATCAGTTCGCAATAATCGTAGATATCCTCGAACAGCGGATCGAACTCGTTGACGGCGTCGATGCTGTACACCTGGCGGCTGGTCTCGGCCCGGCCGCTGCGCCCGATGGGCGGCTTCAAGGGCAGGTCCGGGTCCGTGTTCTTCGCCGTCAGGTAAAACTCCAGTTCCGGCGCCACCACGGGCTTCCAGCCCTTGTCCGCATACAGTTTCAGCACGCGCCGCAACACGGATCTTGGAGCAAAATCGACCAGCATGCCGTCGGCAAAATAGCAGTCGTGGATGACTTGCGCAGTGGGGTCAGTGGCCCACGGCACCATGGTGATGGTGGTGGGATCGGCCTTTAAAATCATGTCGCGGTCGGTGCTGGAAATGGCGCGGTCGTAGCCGCCATCGTCGACCGGGTAATTGCCCGTCACCGTCATGCCCAATACCGCTTCCGGGATGCGCATGCCGCGCTCCTGGGTGAATTTCCCGCGCGGCAGGATCTTCCCACGCGCCACGCCCGTCAAATCGGGTACCAGGCATTCGATTTCCGTGACGCGCTTTTCATTGAGCCACAAATCCATATCCGTATAGGTGAAATTTTCGCGTATTGCCATGTTTCCCTCTCGTTGGTCTTGATCGAACACCGCGTACTGCGTGCGGCGCGCCTGTCATCCTGTCTTTCTATGCTGCTGTTCCTGGTAATCGCGGCAAGCCTGGCCGAAGGCATCGAACAGCCGCATTGACTGCGGATTGTCTTCCACCTGCCATTCCGGGTGCCACTGCACGGCCAGGGTAAAACCGGCGGCGCTGGCCACCGTATAGGCTTCCACCAGGCCGTCGTCCGCCAGGGCTTCCACCAGCAAGCCATCGGCCAGCCGGGCGATGCCCTGGCCATGCAGGGAATTGACCATCATTTCACTCTCGCCGCCCAGCAGCCGTGACAGCAGGCCGTCGGGCATCAACTTGATGCGGTGCGCGGGCGCGTACTGATGCGCCAGGGGATCGAGCACGTTTTCACGATGGTCCTGCATGCCCGGCACCGCATGCACGGCCTGGTGCAAGCCGCCGCCCAGCGCCACGTTGACTTCCTGGAAGCCACGGCAGATGGCGAGCAGGGGCAGCTGGCGCGCCAGCGCGGCGCGGATCAGGGGCAAGGTGGTGGCGTCGCGCGCGGAGTCTTGCGGCAGGTCGGGATGGAGGATGTTTTCGCCATACAGGCGAGCGTCGACGTTCGAGGCCGAACCGGTCAGCATGACGCCGTCGGCGATGCGCAGCGCCGCTTCCAGGTCCGCGTCAAGGCCCAGAGCGGGCAGCAACAGCGGCATGCAACCGGCGCCGCGCAGCACGGCGTGCAGGTATTTGTCCTGCGCCATGTGCCAGACGTGGCTGCCAAGCTGGCGCTGGCAAGCGGGAACGAGAACGATGGGACGGCGCATAGAGCTTCCTCGCTGGCGTGACGATCCAATGACAGCGCCATGACAGCGCTGCCGCTCGCTTCACTGTACAGCAGAGCCGGCAGCGGCGGCCACACCGATGGACGTGGCCAGCGGTGGCACACATCGCCTACACTACGGCTTTGCAATATTGCCCTTATTAAAATCATCATATGCCCGTCCGGCGCCAAACACCAGCGCCGCAGGCAAAGTCCCTTACTTTCCCATGCATCCACACCGTTTTCCAGCCATCCCAAACACCTTTTCCACCCTGCGGGGGCAGACATGAAGCACATGCCGTGGCGCGACTTCTTCGCCCTCGTGGTGAGCATCGGCGTGGTCGGCCTGGGCCTGGGCGCGACCATGCCGCTCACCGCGTTGACCCTGCACCAGCGCGGCGTGGGCACGGACGTCATCGGCATGATCACGGCCGTCAGCGCCCTCGGCATCCTGGCCGCCTCGCCATTCGTCTCGCGCTGGGTGGGACGTTTCGGCGCGCGCGCCACCATGCTGGGCGCCGTGTGGGTGGCGTCGCTGGCGACGATCGCCATGCAGTTCACCGACCACCTGCTGGCGTGGAGCGTGCTGCGCTTCCTGTTTGGCGGCGCCATGGGCGTGCTGTTTACCATCGGCGAAGCGTGGGTCAACCGCCTGGCGCCCGACAATTCGCGGGGACGCGTGGTAGCCATGTACACCACCAGCTTTACCTTTTTCCAGCTGATCGGCCCTGCCCTGGTGGCCCTGTTCAACGACAAGATCAGCTGGAGCTTCGCCGCCTGCGGCCTGCTGTTCCTGCTGGCCGTGCCGGGATTGATGCTGATCTCGAACGGTGGCCCGGAACGCGAGCCGGAAGAACATGGCGTGAAATGGACCTTGATCCTGCCGCGCATGCCGATGATCGTGCTCGGCGCCGCCTTCTTTGCCCTGTTCGATACGCTGGCATTGAGCCTGTTGCCGCTGTACGCGATGGAGCACGGCATCAGCACGGACCTGGCCCTGCTGTCGGCCACCGTGGTGCTGGTGGGCGATACGGGCCTGCAGTTCGCACTGGGATGGATGGCCGACCGCTTCGGCCGCGCCAAAGTCCACGCAGGTTGTGGCGTGGCCGTCTGCCTGCTGCTGCCGCTGCTGCCGTTTGCCGTCGGTACGCCGTGGCTGTGGTGGACCTTACTGCTGTTGCTGGGCGCGGCGGCGGGCGGCATCTACATGTTGGCGCTGGTGGCCTGCGGTGAGCGTTTCACGGGACTGTCGCTGACCAGCGCCAGCGCCATCGTCAACGCCACCTGGGGCGTGACCAGCGGCGGCGGCCCCCTGCTGACGGGCGTGCTGATGCAATCGGTGGGCGTGAACGCCCTGCCGGCCGTGATGTGGGTATGCGCCGCCATTTTCGTCGGCAGCGCCGTGTGGGAGCGCAGGAAGGGGATCGTGTAACGCGCGCTACTTCGGTACTTTTTCCAGGCGCTGGCGCAGCTCCTCGGCCACAGGATAACCGGGATACGCCTGCCGGAACGCGGCCCATTCCTCGTGCGCCAGCGCGCCTTCGCCCGCTTTTAACAAGGCGTCGATCTTCACCAGCCATACACCAGCATCGAGCCTGGCCGGCGGCGGCAGCGGCAGCGGAGCCGACTTTGCCACGACGGGAGCGGGCATGGCCAGCGCGCGCTGCACGGGTGCCTGGCGCTGCAGGCTGGACTCGGCCTGCATGGCGACTTGCTGCTCCATTGCCCGCTGCATGTCCGTGGCTGGCGGCGGTGGCGGTGGCGGTGCCAGTTCAGGCGGCGGCGCTGGCTTGGCTGCTGCCATGGCGCGCGGCGCTGGCGCTGGCACTCGCGCCGGTGCTGGCGCCTGCACGGGTGCCACGGGTGCCGTGGAGACGGCAGCCTGCGGCACTGGCGCCGCAGCCGGCATCACCTCCTGCGTGACCGGTTCCCCAACCACGGGAAATTGCGCCGGCTTCGAGCCGAACCAGTCGACGCCGATCAGGTTTACCGTCAGCAGCACGGCCGCCGCCAGTCCCAGCGGAACGCGCCAGCGCTGCAGATAGTCCGGGGATTGCTTGGCGGGCAAGGTGCGCAGCACGCCATCGGCGCTGTCGTTCGCGGCCGCCGGCTTGTGCAGGGCCTTTTCCGCGTCTGCCAAAATGGCCGCATCGAGCGCGCTGGAAGGCGCGGGCTGCGGCAAACTGGCCAGCAGCGCGTTCAATTCTTCGTCGTGATCATCTTGATGCTCTGTATCGTGCGTAGTCATGCCTGTCCTCCCGCGCCAGCGGCGCTGTCCAAGCCCGCGCGCAATTTCTGCATGGCGTAGCGCAGCCGGCTCTTGACGGTTTCCGCTTCCGCCCCCGTCACCACGGCGATCTCGAGGATGCTCATGCCACTGAACTGCTGCAGCACCAGCGCTTCCTTTTGTTCCACCGGCAGCGCGGCGATGGCCGCGTGCAGCAGCGCGTGCCGCTGTTTCTGCTCCAGCGATTGCGGCGGCGATGCGCCCTCGTCGGCCAGCTCGCCTGCTTCCCCTTGCTCCTGCCCTTCCCGCTGGCGCAGGAGGTCGATCAGGCGGTTGCGCGCGATCTGGTACAGATAGGTGCGGAACGCCGCCTGCGGCTGGTAGCCCGTGCGCGCAGCATGCAGGCTGGCCCACGCATCCTGCACGATCTCGTCGACCCACGCGCGGCGCGGCGCACGCCAGGCCACGAAGCGGTACAGGCCCTGGCTATGGCGCCGGTACAATTCGCGAAACGACGGCAGGTCGCCGGCGCTGTAGCGCAGCATCAGGTCTTCATCCGTCGCGGTCAGTAAAGTGTCGGGCATGCGGACCAGTGTAGCCGAACTACGCGGCAGCGACAATTTACATGCTCCTTCAGCGTGCGGCAGGTGCATAACTGACGCGGCGCACTTCGCGGATCTGCCCCTCCTTGAGCGCCCCTTCCACCACTTCATAGCCGAGCAGGGCGAAGACCCGGCCCTGCAGGAACAGGGGCCGCGCATTGCCATACCAGTCCACACAGGAAGCGCGGCAGCCGTCGTCCGGCGCCGGGCCAGGCCGCGCCGCCAGCGCGCCCAGCTCCGTCAACTGCAAGCCGCTGTTACGCAGATAGAGCACGGATGCGGCTGACTTGTTGAGGCCAGGCCGCTCGTCCGCGCCCAGGATGGGCAGCCCGATCATGCCCTCGCTGGCCGTTTGTGGCTTGTAGAAAAAGCCGTGGCTGCGCGACTCGCCCTGCGCCGCATCGGCGCGGATGTAGCGCGTGGCAATCGCCGCCTGTGCCCCCAGGCGGATGCTGCTGAAGTGCAGATCCTTGCCCTGCGCGCCGATCACCACGGCATCATTGCCCAGCGCCTCGATGCGCTCCACGCCGTGCGGCAGGGACAAGGCTTGCACGCTGCCCGCATCGGCCCAGCGCACGGCATACAGGGGCTGGCGCGGCCAGGCCTGGTCCGCCTGCCGCCGGCCGCCATTGCCCGGATTGCCGTACAACAGATAGGACCCCACATAGCGGTTCTGCAGACCGTAGCCGCCGCCACCGGGCAGCGGCTTGTAGCTGCTGGCGGGCGCACTGTCGCGGCCATCGGAAAACGACGTCAATGGCACGCGCAGCAAGGCCATGTCGCCGCGGCCCCGCGCGCCATCCCACATGGCGTCGCCCTGGCCTTCGGCGCGCAGCAAGACGTTCAGGTGGCCATCCACGCTTTCCAGGAACGAAAACTGGTCGACGGGCGCGCCCGCCACCTTCAGGGCGCTGGGCGCCGAACCATCGAGGGGAATGCGGAACACGCCCGAGTCGCGGCCCCGGCGCGTCGTCCACACGAAAACGGATTCGCCCGACACATAAAATACGCGGCCCTGCGGCCCCATCACGGCGGTCGCTTCGCAGCGCATGTCGCGCTGCGCCAGGTCGCACACGGTGACCGTATGCAGGGTCAGGCCGGCGCCCGGTTCGGGCTCTTCATCGGTGCGGTAAATGCGCGTGGCAGGGGCGATGCGCTTGAAGTCGGACGGCACCGTATCGTGACGCCAGCGGCGCAGCGCCGGGAAGCCGCCAAAGGGGTCACCCCGGTGCAAGTTCAGCGACAGGGGCGAATAGAACACCAGTTTGCTGCCGATCAGCCGGCTGGCGTAATTGCGCGACGAATAGTAATCGTTGGAGCGCAAGTGATACGTGGCGCGGTAGGCCAGCTTGCCGTTCGCATCGATGTCGAACAGGCCGATCTCCGTGCCGCCACGGCTGTAGCTGTAGCCGATGACCACCACCGTGTCGCCGTCGATCAGCATCTCGTCATACCAGCTGCCCGACGGATCGCTGCCCGGCGCGAATGCGTCTAGCACCGCGACGGGCTTCAAGGCCTTGCCATCCACCTGCACGGTAAACAGCTTGCCGCGTCTGAGCATCACCAGGTGCTTGCCATGCAGCTTGACGATGCCGCCTTCGTCCACGCCCGCCGTCTGCACATTGGTGACGGATTCCGCCGCTTCTGCCGAAGCTGCCGGTGCGGCTTTCGCCACCATCGGCTCAGCAGGGGCCGGCGGCGCCGCCGCCGTGTACTGCGCCGAATACTGCGCCGTAGCGCGCTGCAGTTTCTGCTGCTCCCTTTGCAGGGCCGCCTGGCGCGCCTGCAACTGCTGCAGGTAGCTGCTCAAGGCCTGCTCGCTGGCGAACGGCGCCAGGGTCTTGCGCGGCGCCGTGCCGGCGGCATGGCAGCCTGCCGACAGCAGCAGGGACAGTATCAGGGTGATCTTGAGGGCGCTGGACATCGCTTCTTCTCCGGTTGGCTGGGGTGTCAAGCATGAAACGCAGCGGCGCAGAAAAAGGGGTTAAAGGCGCGTAAAAATATTCACGCGGCTACTGCCTTACTCAAAACCACGTATGCGGTCACCATTGAAATTCGGCAGGCGCCACTCAAAGTGCAGGGCCAGGAAACGGAACAGGAAGCCGGCGCCGATGGACGCCAGCTGCGCCACAGAGCTGTCGACCTTGAAATACAGCAGGCCCACATACAGGCTGCCCGTAAACAGGGCAACGGTGGCATACACTTCGCGCTGCAGCACGAGGGGAATCTGGTTGCACAGGATATCGCGCAGCAGGCCGCCGAAGACGCCCGTGATCATCCCCGCCAGCACGACGATGGCCGGATGCATCTTGGCCGACATGGCGATGTCGCAGCCGATCACGCAAAACGCCACGAGCCCCAGTCCGTCGACCAGCAGGAAGATGGCGCGCAGATGGTGCAGGTAGCGTGCGACAAAAGCCGTGACGACAGCCGCACCGATGGTAAACAGCAGGTATTCGGGATGCGCGATCCAGCCCAGCGGATAGTGCCCCAGCAGCACGTCACGCACGGTGCCGCCACCGAGCGCCGTGACGGTGCCGATCATGCAGATGCCGAACAAATCCATGCCGCGCCGCATGCCCATGATGGCGCCGGACATCGCTTCGGCGACGATCGCCACCAGGTAAATCGTATATAACAGCATGCTCTTATTCTTCCGAAAATGATTTGAGAATTTGTTCGCGTTCGCGCGCTTCGCTCAAGGTGCGCGCCTCGCTCGTGCCCGTGCTGGAGCCGCCATCGCCGCCAGCTTCACCGTGCGCCATGCGCGTATCGGCAGCGCCACTGCCGCAGCTGACACTGCTGTGGATAAAGGCAAAGTTATCCTTCAGGCAGTCGCCGGCCAGGTACTCGGCATACACGTAGTCGCCGTCGAGCAAGGCCAGGCCTGGCGGTTCGGCCAGCACCTGTTCGCGGCGGCCCTGCACGGCCACTTGCATGTAGTCGCGCCAGACGGGCAACGCCAGAGTCCCCCCCGTGGCGTTGCCCAGGCTTTTCGGCTGGTCGTAACCGAGCCAGACGACGGACACAAGGCCCGAGGAATAGCCGGCGAACCAGGCGTCATACGCGTTATTCGATGTCCCCGTCTTGCCGGCCGCGTCGCCGCGTCCCAGCGCCAGCGCGCCGCGTCC
The DNA here is from genome assembly GCF_051380845.1 of Janthinobacterium salmonicoloratum. Classification (NCBI taxonomy): domain Bacteria; kingdom Pseudomonadati; phylum Pseudomonadota; class Betaproteobacteria; order Burkholderiales; family Oxalobacteraceae; genus Janthinobacterium; species Janthinobacterium salmonicoloratum. The sequence goes on from NZ_JBNYXV010000001.1 coordinate 2,608,766, forward strand.
CGTGCCGCTCTTGACGACGTCGCGCAGCATGCTGTCCATGACGTAGGCGTTGCGCGTGGAGATGACTTGCGTGCCTGGCGCCGGGTCGCCCTTGGCGCGTGGCGCCGCATCGCTGAACAGCACCGCGCCGCTGCGGCTGCGCACTTCCTTGATCAGCTTTGGCGGCATCTGCATGCCGCCATTGGCGAAGACGGCATATGATTGCGCCAGCTGCAGCGGCGTGACGGCGCCCGCGCCCAGCGCCAGCGGCAGGGAGACGGGATTGCGCGCGCCCTCGAAGCCGAAGCGCGTGGCGTAGTGCTGCACGTAGCCGGGACCGGCCGCCTGCATCAGGCTGACGGCCACGAGGTTTTTCGAGCGCACGAGGCCGCGCCGCACGCTGATGAAGCCTTCATAATTGTTGCCGTAATTGCGCGGACGCCACGGCTGCGCGCCCGTTTCCTGCGGCAGCAGCAAGCGCTGCGTATCGTCCACGGCCGTGCCGGGGAAATATCCCTTTTCCAGCGCCGCCGAATACACGAAGGGCTTGAAGCTGGAACCGGGCTGGCGGTAGGCCTGCATGGCGTGGTTGTAGTGGTTGCGGTAGAAATCGAAGCCGCCCGCCATGGCGACGATTTCACCGCTGTTCGCCTCGACGGAAATAAGCGCGCCTTCCATCTCGGGCAGCTGGCTCACCAGCCAACGCTTCCTTGCCGCGTCCTGCACTACGCGAATCACGCTGCCCTCGACGATGGCGCGCTTGCCATCCCATTGCAGCTTGCCGCCCAGGCGGGCGTCCGATGCCATCAGCACGATTTCGTAGCCATTGCGCAACTGCGCCGTCACCTGGCGCTTGCCGCTCGTCTCGACTTTGCGCACCAGGGCGGCGCGCACTTCTCCGCTGTCCGGATAGGCGGCCAGCTGGCGCGCCACGCTGTCTTCGGAGGCGGCCAGGCGCGCTTCCGGGCCACGATAGCCGCGCCGCGCCTGTGCATTCAATAGCCCATCGCGCAGCGACTTGTCGGCCGCGATTTGCGGCGCCATGCGAATGGTGGTCGTTACGTCCAGGCCCATGCTGTAGGCGCCTTCGGGATAGCTTTGCAGGATCAGTTGGCGCGCCTCCTCGACCGCATACGCGGCCGCGTGCACGGAGCTGTTGCGGTCCTTGTTCAGGGCCAGTTTTTCCGCCACGGCGGCGTCGTATTCGGCCGGCGTGATGTAGCCGAGTTCGCGCATGCGCTGCAGGATGTAGTGCTGGCGCACGGTGGCGCGTTGCGGATTGGCGACGGGGTTATAGGCCGACGGCGCTTTCGGCAAGCCGGCCAGCATGGCCGCTTCGGCGATGCTGACCTCGGCCAGGGGCTTGTCAAAATAAATGTTCGAGGCGGCGGAAAAACCGTAGGAACGTTCGCCCAGATAAATCTGGTTCATATACAGTTCCAGCAGCTTGTCCTTGCCGTAGTGCTGTTCCAGCTTGTAGGCGAGCAGCATCTCCGTCAGCTTGCGCTGCACGGTCTTTTCGCGCGACAGGAAAAAGTCGCGCGCCACCTGCATGGTGATGGTGCTGGCGCCCTGCGCGTGGTGACCCGTGACGACGTTGGCGAGCGTGGCGCGCGTCAAGCCATAGAAATCGACGGCGCCGTGTTCGTAGAAACGCGCATCCTCGATGGCCAGCAAGGCCTGGCGCATGCGCAGCGGGATGTCTTTCAAGGGCAAAAATTCGCGACGCTCTTCGCCGTATTCGGCCAGCAGTTCGCCTTCGCTGGAAAAAATGCGCAGCGGCAGCGCAGGCTTGTACTGCGCCAGATGCTCGACGGCTGGCAAGTCCTGCCACGCCTGGCGCAGCCACCAGCCGCCCGCCAGCGCGCCGGCCAGGCCCAGGCCCAGGGTCAATCCCAGGCCGAACTTCAGATTGCGCGCCAGCTTCGACTGGGGCTTGCGGGTGGTGTTGTCGTTCGCTTGTGCTTCCATGGTGGTATTTCCTTGCTGCCAGGAGGCCGCATACGGGTATGCGGCACTCCATCAAAGAGGCATTGTGCACTGCACCACACCCATCCTTATCAAAAGTAAGTATTATTTAGTATTGATAAATTTTTCTTATGCAAGGCAATGACCATGGATCTCAATCCCAAGCACACGGAAGCGTTCCGCGCCGTCGTCGAAACGGGCAGCTTCGAGCAGGCGGCACTGCGGCTGCACCTGACGTCGCCCGCCATTTCGCAGCGGGTGCGGGCGCTGGAAAGTCAGCTGGGCAATGCGCTGATCGTGCGCAGCCGTCCCGCGCGCGCCACGCGCATGGGCCAGCGCCTGATGCAGTACCTGAAGCGCGCCAAGCTGCTGGAAGCGGACTTGCAGGCGGAGCTGGCGGTGCAGCAGGATGCCCCGCTGACCCTGGTGCTGGCGCTGAACGCGGACTCGATGGGCACCTGGTTTTTTCCGGCCCTGTCGGAGGTGCTGATACGCGAAAGGGTGCTGCTGGACCTGACCGTGGAAGACCAGGACCACACGTACACCTTGCTGGAGACGGGCATGGCTATCGGCTGCATCAGCACGGAGCCCAAGCCCATGCGCGGCTGCACGGCCGAGCCGCTGGGCGTGATGCGCTACTGGCTGGTGGCCACGCCCGCGTTCCGCCAGCAGTGGTTCCCGCACGGGCTGACGCGCAAGGCGGCGCGCACGGCGCCCGTCGTCGCCTACACGCGCAAGGACACCTTGCAATCGTCGTTCCTGCAACAGGCGCTGGGATTGCCCGAGGGAGCCTACCCCTGCCATTACGTGCCGGGCGCCACCTCGCACTTCAACGCCATCCGCTACGGCCTCGGCTACGGCATGGTGCCCGAGCTGCTGCTGAAAGCGAATACGGATGGCGAGCTGGTGGAAATGCTCACGCCGAAGAGCCCGGCCGACGTGGCACTGTACTGGCACACGTGGAAGGTGCAGTCGCCGCGCATGGAGCAGCTGTCGCGGCAAATCATCAGGGCGGCGCGCAGCATGCTGAAGTAGTTACCGCTGCATGCCCCAGCGCCTCAGGGTGACGCGCTCCAGGCTGCGAAAGCCAATGTTTTCCACCAGCAGCCCGATGACGATGACGGCCGCCAGGCCGGCGAACACCTTATCCGTGTACAGCTCGTTGCGGTTCTGGAAGATATACCAGCCCAGACCGCCCTGCCCCGATGTGGTGCCAAATACCAGCTCGGCCGCGATCAGCGTGCGCCAGGCAAACGCCCAGCCGATCTTCAAGCCCGAGACGATGGAGGGCAAGGCGCCCGGCACGAGGATGTGCAGCACCAGGCGCAAGCCGTTCAGCCCGTAATTGCGGCCCGCCATGCGCAGGGTTTCCGGTACGCCCTGGAAACCCGCATACGTGTTCAGTGCCAGCGGCCACATCACGGAATGGACGATGACGAAGATCAGGCTGGCGCGGCCCAGGCCGAACCACAGCAGGGCCAGCGGAAGCAGGGCAATCGCCGGCAAGGGATTCAACATGGCCGTCAGGGTTTCCAGCACGTCGCGCCCGAGGCGGCTGGACACTGCCAGCAAGGTCAGCACGAAGGCGGCCAGCACGCCCACCGCATAGCCCTGCAGCAAGACGACCAGGGACGCGGCTGTACGCGTGAGCAATTCACCGCTGGCGATGCCGCCGATAAACGCCTGCGCCGTCTGCAGAAAGCTGGGCAGCAATATATCGTTCTGCGTCCAGCGCGCCGCGCCTTCCCACAGCAGGGCCAGGCTGAGTAAAATCAAGACCTTGCGCCACAAGGCGTGCTGGCTCAAGCGCTGCCAGCGCGACAGCGGCCGTTCGACGGTGACGCCGGCCGGCGGTGGCGCCGCATACACGAACTCCTGGCGGATCGGCGGTTCCAGCAGCGCGCTCATACGGCCTCCCGTTGCGCGCTGCCTGCGTGCGGAACAGGAACAACGTCCTCATCGAACAGCAAGCCGTGGATGCGGCTGCTGGCCGCCTGGAATTCCGCGCTGCCGGCGCTGTGCAAGCCGAACTGATGACTGTTCAATTCGGCGCGCACCCTGCCCGGATGCGGCGACAGCAGCAGAATGCGGTTGCCCACGACCAAGGCTTCCTCGATCGAATGCGTGACGAACACGAGCGTAAAACGCAGCTCTTCCCACAAGCGGCTCAGCTCTTCCTGCATCTTGCGCCGCGTCAAGGCATCGAGGGCGGCAAACGGCTCGTCCATCAGCAGCACTTCCGGCTGCATGGCCAGCGCACGGGCGATGGCTACCCGCTGCTTCATGCCGCCCGACAAGGTATGCGGATGGGCATCCTCAAAGCCGGCCAGGCCCACCTTGGCGATCCAGTGATGGGCGCGCTCGCGGGCCGCCACCTTGTCCAGCCGCTTGCTGGCCAGCAAGGGGAACATGACGTTTTCCAGCACCGTTTTCCACGGCGGCAACTGGTCGAACTCTTGGAACACGACGACCCTGTCCGGCCCCGGTCTATGAATGGGCTGCCCCTGCATGGCGATGCTGCCAGCGCGCGGAGCGATGAAGCCGGCCACGGCTTTCAGCAGTGACGACTTGCCGCAGCCCGATGGCCCCAGCAGCACGAAACGGTCGCCGCGGAACACGTCGAAACTGACGTCATGCGTGGCGCGCACGGTGCGCTGCTCCGTGCGGTACTCCAGGCTGACATTCTTGACGCTGAGCAGTGGCTGTAGCGCAACCGGAGGACGTACCAGGTGAAAGGCGGGTGCGTTCATGTCAGCCTCCTTGCGTGATGGCAGGGTCATCAAAGAAATAATCGCGCCAGCTGTCGGGCAGGTTGCGGATGGCGCTCACGCGGTGCAGGAATTGCGCCAGGCCATAGGTGTTTTGCGGCGCGATCTTGAATTGCACTTGCGGGTTGGCAAAGATTTTCAGCAGCAAATTGCGGTCCACCTTGCTTTTATTCACCTTGATATAGATGTCGGCCGCGCCTTGCGGATTGCTGCTCGCATACTGCGCCGCTTCCGCCAGCGCGGCGATGAAGGCGCGATAGGTCTTCGGATTATCCTTGCGGTATTTTTCCGTCGCATACAGCAGGGTCGATGAACTGGGCCCGCCTTGCACGTCATACGAGTTCAGGATGATGTGGGCGTTCGGGTTTTGCGCCAGTTCCTGCTCCTGGAAAGGCGAGTTGCCGAAGTGGCCACTGAGCTCCGTGCCGCCGGCGATGATGGCGGCGGCCGCGTCCGGGTGCGGCAGGGTTTGCGTGATTTTATCGAGGCGGGCAAATTCCTTGTCGCCCCACTGCTTCGCCACCGCCATTTGCAAGATGCGCGCCTGCACGGAGACAGACACGGCGGGCAAGGCGATGCGGTCCTTGTCCGTCAAGTCCGCCAGGGTTTTCACCTTGGGGTTGTTGCTGATCAAGTAGTAGGGGAAATTGCCCAAGGACGCCACGCCGCGCACGTTCTGCCGGCCTTTCGTGCGGTCCCAGATGGTCAACAGCGGCCCCAGGCCGGCCCCTGCGATATCGATATTGCCCGACAACAAAGCGTCATTGATGGCAGGACCGCCGGACAGGGTGATCCACTCGACTTTCACATCGACGCCCTGCTGCTTGCCATGCTTTTCAATCAGCTTTTGTTCCTGCGCAATATTGAGCAGCAAGAAGGTGATGCCATGCTGGCCCGCGATGCGGATCTGTCCTTCGGCCCGGGCCATGGGCATCGCCATGCCTGTCAAACACAGCATGGCGATGGCGGCGAGCAGGCGGCGGCGGGCAAAGGTAAAGATCGGCAACATGGACACTCCTTGGGTCAGATCAACAGTCAAAGTCAGTACGGCGCATCGCCCTCAATAGTGGTGCGATACAACTTGCGGCGCTGGTCGGGCGGACACCCCGTCGCCAGGTGCATCAGGGAGCGGTTATCCCAGAACACCAGGTCATGCGGCTGCCAGCGGTGCCGATACAGGTGCTCCGGGCGCACGCTGTGGGAAAACAGTTCGTCGAGCAGGGAACGGCTTTCATCGTCAGGCAAGCCGACGACGCGCGTGGTGAAATGCTCGCTGACGAACAGGGCGCGCCGTCCCGTTTCCGGGTGCACGCGCACCACGGGATGCGTGACGGGTTTGACTTCATCGATCTGCGCTTGCGTCAAGGCGGGCCGCCAGGGATTGCGACGGCGCAATTCCTCATACTGGCTGAGGTAGCTGTGCTCGGCACGGGCGCCGCGCACGGCGTGGCGCAGCGCGGCCGGCAAGCTTTCCCAGGCCAGGTGCATATTCGCAAACACGGTATCGCCTCCATCCTGCGGCAACTCTTGCGCGTGCAGCATGGAGCCGAGGCTGGGCACTTCCTTGTACGACAAATCGGAATGCCAGAAATGGCCCGCGTCGCCCAAGCCGATGGGCTGGCCATCTTCGACGATGTTCGAGATGATCAGCACTTCCGCCTGCGTGGGCAGCTGGAACTGGCGCAGCACGTGGATTTGCAACGGGCCGAAGCGGCGGCTGAAATCGACTTGCTGCTGCGGCGTGATGCGCTGGTCGCGGAACACCAGCACGTGATGGTCGAGGTGGGCGTGGTGCAGGCGCTGGAAATCGCCCAGCGACAGTGGCTGCGCCAGGTCCAGCCCCAGCACTTGTGCGCCGAGCGGCGCATCGAAAGTCTCGATACGGAACTGGCTGGTGGATTGCACGGGTTTCAGGACGGCCGACATGGGAATTCGCCAAGAGTCTGGGGAAGTCCACTGTATGCCGGCCGGCCCTGCTTGCAAACGAAGCATTTACTATATGGATATGCGCGGCGCGTTGCGCCACGCAGCAACAGCGCGCTGGCCCTTGCTAAGATATCTCCCAGGCAAAAACCTGGCTGCGCCGATTACGCCGTTGCTTCGTAGCGAGCCAGGCGGGTCGCCATGCGCGGCGCCAGTTCGTGGCCGGCCGTGACGGTCACTTCCAGGTCGTTCAGCAAACCATCCTTCAAGCCATAGACCCAGCCATGGACACTGAGTTCCTGGCCCCGTTCCCACGCATCTTGCACGACGGTGGTCTGGCACACGTTCAAGACTTGTTCGACCACGTTCAGTTCGCACAGGCGGTCGCCGCGCTGGCGGCTGGTCAGCACGTCGCCCAGATAGCGCTCATGCTTCTGCCCCACGTCCTGCACGTGGCGCAGCCAGTTGTCGACCAGGCCGATACGCGTGCCCGTCATGGCCGCATGCACGCCCTTGCAGCCATAATGGCCGACGATGATGACATGTTTGACTTTCAGCACGTCCACGGCAAATTGCAGGACGGACAGGCAATTGAGGTCGGAATGCACGACCACGTTGGCAATATTACGGTGCACAAACACGTCGCCAGGCGCCATGCCCAGCAGTTCGTTGGCAGGCACACGGCTGTCGGAACAGCCGATCCACAGGTATTCAGGCGACGTTTGCGCTTCCAGGTTCTTGAAGAAATTCGGGTCTTTCGCCACCATCGAGTCGGCCCAGCGGCGGTTACGCTGCAGCAGTTCCGCCAGGGCCGGGCCATTTTTCTGTTCGGTCATATCGCTCCCATTGTGTAAGTACGACTAAATTGGCGGCAGATCGCGCCCATAGGCCGGCGATGTGCGCAATTTCTCAGTCTTAGTGAAAAAAACGCCGGGATGTTTAAGCATCCCGGCGCCTGGTATTACGTGTGCTTACTCAAAAAAATCCTTGACCTTGTCTTTCCAGGTCTTGCTTTGCGGACTGTGCTTGGCACCGCCCTCGGTGGTCGACTTTTCAAAGTCGCGCAGCAGGTCTTTCTGTTTTTCCGTCAGTTTCACCGGTGTTTCGATCGCCACGTGGCAGAACAGGTCGCCCGCGTAACCGGAGCGCACGCCCTTGATGCCCTTGCCTTTCAGGCGGAAGGTTTTACCCGACTGGGTGCCTTCCGGGATCGTGAACGACACTTTGCCGTTCAGGGTAGGCACTTCGATTTCGCCGCCCAGGGCCGCCTTGGTGAACGAAATCGGCATTTCGCAATGCAGGTCGTCGCCTTCGCGCTGGAACACGGCGTGCGGCTTGATGTGGATTTCCACATACAGGTCGCCCGCCGGGCCGCCATTCGTGCCCGGTTCGCCGTTGCCGGACGAACGGATACGCATGCCGTTGTCGATACCGACTGGAATTTTCACTTCCAGGGTCTTGTTGCGCTTGATGCGACCGGCGCCGCCGCATGGCGTGCACGGGTCGGTGATGACCTTGCCGCTGCCATGGCATTTCGGGCAGGTTTGCTGGATGCTGAAGAAACCTTGCTGCATGCGCACCTGGCCGTGGCCACCGCAAGTACCGCAAGTGGTCGGCGAGGTGCCCGGCTTGGCGCCGCTGCCGTGGCACGTGTCGCACTTGTCCCAGCTCGGCACGCGGATGGTCGTGTCGAAGCCGTGAGCAGCTTGCTCCAGTGTAATTTCCAGGTTGTAGCGCAAGTCGGCGCCACGGTACACCTGTGGACCCGCATTGCGGCTGCGTCCGCCGCCACCGCCAAAGATGTCGCCGAAGATATCGCCGAAGCTGTCGGCAAAGCCGCCAGCACCGCCGCCGAAGCCGCCACCGCCGCCCATGTTCGGGTCCACGCCAGCGTGACCATAACGGTCATACGCATCGCGCTTTTCCGGATTGGTCAGCATCTCGTAGGCTTCTTTGACTTCCTTAAACTTTTCTTCCGATTCCTTGCTATCCGGATTGCGGTCCGGATGGTATTTCATCGCCAGTTTACGGTAAGACTTTTTGATCTCTTCTTCCGAAGCATTTTTTGCGACACCGAGTGTCTCGTAAAAATCACGCTTTGCCATGTTGTCGGCACCTTGCAGTCTATCTACTGATGTAAAAATTACACGAAAAAGCCGAGTCGAGTGCTGCACTGGGCAACGACTCGGCTCGGCCGGTCTTCGCGGCTAATCCCGCGATGTAGCGTTCAGCCCGGCTGCCCCCAGTTCATGGGAGCGCAAGACATTACTTGCTGTCTTTGACTTCTTTGAAGTCAGCGTCAACAACGTCGTCTTGCTTGGCGCCTGCGTCCGATGCGCCAGCAGCTTGCTGTGCACCTTCCGCGCCGCCGGCAGCTTGCTGCGCTTGCATGTCGGCATACATTTTTTCGCCCAGTTTCTGCGATGCGCTCGACAGTGCTTCCACCTTGGCGTCGATCTCAGCCTTGTCGCCCGCCTTGATGCTTGCTTCCAGGTCGGTGATGGCCGCTTCGATCTTCTCTTTCTCGCCCGCATCCAGCTTGTCGCCGTATTCGGTCAAGGATTTCCGGGTCGAGTGTACCAGAGCATCGGCCTGGTTGCGCGACTCGGCCAATTCTTTGACCTTCTTGTCTTCTTCCGCGTTCAACTCGGCGTCTTTGACCATCTTCTGGATTTCAGCCTCGGTCAAGCCGGAATTGGCCTTGATCGTGATCTTGTTTTCCTTGCCGGTGGCCTTGTCTTTCGCGCCGACATGCAAGATGCCGTTGGCGTCGATGTCGAAGGTCACTTCGATCTGTGGCGTACCACGCGATGCTGGCGGGATACCTTCCAGATTGAATTCGCCCAGACCCTTGTTGCCGGCGGCGATTTCGCGCTCACCCTGGAAGACCTTGATGGTCACCGCAGGCTGGTTGTCGTCGGCCGTCGAGAACACCTGGCTGAACTTGGTCGGAATCGTCGTGTTTTTGTGGATCATCTTGGTCATCACGCCGCCCAGGGTTTCGATACCCAGGGACAGAGGAGTGACGTCCAGCAACAGCAAGTCCTTGCGTTCGCCCGACAGGACCGAACCTTGAATCGCTGCGCCCACGGCGACGGCTTCGTCCGGGTTCACGTCCTTGCGTGGATCCTTGCCGAAGAATTCCTTCACTTTTTCCTGTACCTTCGGCATACGCGTCATGCCGCCGACCAGGATGATGTCATCGATGTCCGACACTTTCACGCCAGCATCTTTGATGGCAATGCGGCATGGTTCCATCGTGGCCGTGATCAGCTCTTCCACCAGGGATTCCAGCTTGGCGCGGGTCATCTTCAGGTTCAAGTGGACCGGTGCGCCGTTCGCCATGGCGATGTACGGCTCGTTGATCTCGGTTTGTTGCGACGACGACAACTCGATCTTCGCGCGCTCGGCCGAAGCCTTGATGCGCTGCAGAGCGATCGGATCTTTTTTCAGATCGATGCCGTTGATCTTCTTGAACTCGTCGATGATGTAATCGATGACGCGTTGGTCGAAGTCTTCGCCGCCCAGGAAGGTGTCGCCGTTGGTCGACAGCACTTCAAATTGTTTCTCGCCATCAACATCTGCGATTTCGATGATCGACACGTCGAACGTACCGCCACCCAAGTCATACACGGCGATTTTACGGTCGCCTTTTTCGGTCTTGTCCAGGCCGAACGCCAGCGCTGCCGCGGTTGGCTCGTTGATGATGCGCTTGACGTCCAGGCCAGCGATACGGCCGGCATCCTTGGTCGCTTGACGCTGCGAGTCGTTGAAGTACGCGGGCACGGTGATGACGGCTTCGGTGACTTCTTCACCGAGGTAGTCTTCTGCCGTTTTCTTCATCTTGCGCAGGACTTCAGCCGAAATTTGCGGCGGCGCCAGTTTTTTGTCGCGTACGCCAATCCATGCATCGCCGTTGTCGGCTTTCATGATTTGATACGGCATCAGCGCGATGTCTTTTTGAACTTCTTTTTCGTCGAACTTGCGACCGATCAGACGCTTGACTGCGTACAGCGTGTTTTTCGGATTGGTCACGGCCTGGCGTTTCGCTGGCGCGCCGACGAGAATTTCGCCATCTTCTTGATAAGCAATAATCGACGGCGTCGTGCGTGCGCCTTCAGCGTTTTCGATTACCTTTGGTTGACCGTTTTCCATGATGGAAACGCAGGAATTCGTGGTTCCCAGATCGATACCGATAATTCTACCCATGATTTTTTTCCTTTTATTTGCTAGATTTCAGATGGTTCTTATATGTGGCAAAGCGGCATGGTTTCAAGGCTTGCTTGATGCCGCACTCTGATTATTTTGCTTGCGCGGTCGTTACAATGGCTGGACGCAGCAGGCGGTCCGCAATCATATAGCCCTTTTGCAGGACGGACACGATGGTATTGGCTTCCTGCTCCGCTGGCACCACGGCAACAGCCTGGTGTTTCATCGGATCGAGCTTTTCACCCTGCACTGGCAATACTTCCACCAGGCGGTTGCGCTCGAACGCGGCGTTCAATTGCTTCAGGGTCATCTCGACGCCTTCTTTCAGCGATTCGATGGTCGGTGCTTCCACCGTCAGCGCCGTTTCCAGGCTGTCTTTCACCGGCACCATGGCCTCGGCAAAGCTTTCCACTGCGAATTTATGTGCTTTAGCAACATCTTCCTGCGCGCGGCGGCGGATATTTTCGCCATCGGCCTTGGCGCGCATGAAGGCATCGTGCATCTCTGCAAGACGCGCTTCGGTACTCGCCAGCTGCTCTTCCAAAGTAGGCTCTGCGGGAGTCGATGGGGCAGTCGCCGCGGCGTCCGCTTGCGGATTAGGTACAGCTTGGTTTTCCTGATCTTGCATCTGAAAAGCTCCTACAATCAATGACTTAAATGAGTTAGTCTAACTATCTTTACAACACTAACGGGCAGATGGGGCTATATCCTATTGTTTCAAGGGGTATGTGCGGCAAAACCAGGATTACATCGATCCATGTTACAGCTTATTACAAAACGCTACCCATTTCGGACAGCGATCCGTGCGCGCGCCCCCTTGGTTTTCCAGGCTTCCCACGGCAAAGCGGGCATTCTACCAGCCCCGCCGCCGCCATCGCCACTGGTGGTGTTGCTATTTGGAAAACCCCTTGACCACGCCAGACATGACAAAGCCGCGCAAGCGCGGCTTTCTTGATGATATTGGATACCGGCAGCGACAGCTTAATTCGGCGCGCCCAGGGCCAGCGCCGCCTCGCGCGCCTGCTCGCCCACTTTCTTGTCCGCCTCGCGCTGCGCCGCCGTCTTCATCGTCGGCCAGCCTATCATGTGCTGTTCCGCAATTTCCGCCAGGCCCGCGATCCAGGCTGGCGTTTCGTTCAGGCAAGCGATGTAATGAAACTGCTGGCCGCCAGCCGTTTCAAAATCATGCTTGGCTTCCATGGCGATCTCTTCCAGCGTTTCCAGGCAATCGCTGGTAAAGCCCGGGCACAGCAGATCGACGCGCTTGACGCCATGTTGCGCCAGCGCCACCAGGGTGGGCGCCGTGTACGGCTGCAGCCATTCGGCCTTGCCAAAGCGCGACTGGAAGGTCACCACATATTGATCTTTAGATAATTTTAACTTTTCCGCCAGCAGGCGCGCCGTTTTCAGGCATTGGCAGTGGTAGGGGTCGCCCAGCAGCAAGGTGCGCTTGGGGACGCCATGAAAACTCATCACCAGTTTTTCGGGACGGCCATGCGCCTCCCAGTGGTTCAGCACGGAGTCGCGCAAGGCGTCGATATACGTGTCGTGCTCGTGATATTGCTTAATAAAGCGCAATTCCGGCACATTGCGCACCGTGGCGTAATGGGCAAACACGGCGTCGTAGATGGAACCCGTCGTCGTGCCAGAATATTGCGGATAGGCAGGCAGGATGGTGATGCGCTCACAGCCTTCGCTTTTCAGCTTGGCCAGCACGTCGGGCAAGGAAGGCGAACCGTAGCGCATGGCCATGGCCACCGTCACGCCATCATGACCCCGCTCGGCCAGGGCGCCGGCCAGCAACTTGGCCTGCTTTTGCGTGTGCACTTTCAGGGGCGAGCCTTCCCGCGTCCAGATCGACGCGTATTTCTTGGCCGACTGGCCAGAGCGGAATGGCAGGATGATCAGGTTCAGGATGAACCACCAGACGATGCGGGGAATCTCCACCACGCGCGGATCCGACAAAAATTGCTTCAGGTAGCGTCGCACGGCCAACGAGGTCGGTGCATCGGGCGTGCCCAGGTTGACCAGCACCACGGCGCTGCGGTCGATACTGCCATGCGTGTACGGCGGTTCTGTTTGAAATGACATGAAGGCTCTTCGAAGGCGTTGGATGGATAGCCAGTTATTATAGTTGCATTGAGTTAATAGCGAGGCACTGGGGTCAGACCCTCAATGCCGCTAACGTCAAGCTCGGCGCTAACGCATCCGGGGGTCTGACCCCGGATTTAAGCCTGCGTTTAAATCGCCAGCAACTCGCGTGCATGCTTGCGCGTGGTGGCCGTGATTTCCAGGCCGCCCAGCATGCGCGCCACTTCTTCCACCCTGGCCTTGGCGTCGAGCATGTCGATGCGCGATGCCGTCTTGCCATTGTCCAGGGTGCTTTTTGCCACCTGGAAATGCTGATTGGCCTGGCTGGCCACTTGCGGCAAGTGGGTCACGCACAGCACTTGCCGTCCCTGCCCCAGGCGTTTCAACAGGCGCCCCACGACTTCGGCGACGGCGCCGCCGATGCCGCTGTCGACCTCGTCGAAGATCAAGGTCGGCGTGGTGGTGGCGTGCGAGGTGATGACGGAGATGGCCAACGCGATGCGCGCCAATTCGCCGCCGGAAGCGACTTTCGCCAGGGATCGGGGTGCCGTGCCCGCATGGCCGGCGACGAGGAACTCGACTTGCTCGAGCCCGTGGGCGGCCGGTTCGCACGGGTGCAGGGCGATTTCAAAGCTGCCGCCCGTCATGCTCAGTTCCTGCATGGCGCGCGTGACGGCTTGCCCCAGCTCCAGGGCGGCGGCGCGGCGCGTGTCGGACAGGCGCTCGGCCACGCCGCGGTACTCGGCCTCGATCTTCGCTTCCTGGCGCAGCAAGCCCTCGATGTCGGAAGCGTCGGCCAGGTGCTGCAGCTTTTCCGACAGCTTGGCGTGTTCCTCCGGCAATTCTTCGGGCGTGACGCGGAATTTGCGTGCCGTGCTGTGCATGGCTTCCATGCGCGCGTCGAGTTGGTGCAGCCGCTCCGGGTCCAGCTCGACCCGGTCCAGGTAATTGTTCAGTGCGTACACGGATTCCTGCAGCTGGATGCGCGACGATTCGATCAGGTCGACGATCGGCTGCAATTCCGCATCGACGGAGACGAGCTTGCCCAGCTTCTGGTTCAGGGCCGACAGTTGCGACACGATGGGATGGTCTTCCGACTCGGAAATAGTCGACAGGGCGTCCTGCGCCCCCTCCAGCAGGCTGGCCGCGTGCGACAGGCGGCTGTGCTCGTTCGTAATCTCCGTCCACTCGCCGGGCTTGGCGGCCAGTTTTTCCAGTTCCCCCACTTGCCATTCCAGGCGTTCGCGCTCGTACAGCACGTTGGCGGCATTCGTTTCGAATTCTTCGCGCTGGCGCACGAGGGCGCGCCAGCGCTTGTGCAGCGCCGCCACTTGCCGCGCATCCTGTTCCGCGCCCGCTTCGCGCGCCGTCGCCTGGCCGTCGAGCAAGGCGCGCTGCGCCTCACTTTTCAACAAGGACTGGTGCGCGTGCTGGCCGTGGATGTCGACCAGCATGTCGCCCAGTTCGCGCAGCTGCGCGGCCGTGGCGGGGATGCCGTTGATGTACGCCTTCGAGCGGCCCGCATTGTCGATCACGCGGCGCAACAGGGCGCCGCCATCGTCGTTGGCGAATTCATGCGCCACCAGCCAGGCCTGCGCCACCTCGCTGACGGAGAAGTCGGCCGTGATGTCGGCCTTGGCCGCGCCTTCACGCACCACGCTGGCGTCACCGCGCCCGCCCAGCGCCAGGGTCAGCGCATCGATGAGGATGGACTTGCCGGCGCCCGTCTCACCCGTCAGCACGCTGAAGCCGGCGGAAAATTCCAGTTCAATGGTATCGACAATGACAAAATCGCGAATGGACAGTGTATGGAGCATGGCTTCTGTGGTTAGGCGGCGCACCGCGGGTTAGCGTGGAGAAAATGTTAGCTGAGCTTGCCTTCGCCCGACGGGTACTCATTCCAGTGCAATTTTTCACGCAGGGTGTTGTAGTAACTCCACCCTTCCGGATGCAGGAAGGTAATCGTATGCGGCGAACGGCGGATGAGGATGCGGTCTTGCTGCACCAGGCTGGCAAAGGTCTGCATGTCGAAATTGACGCTGATATCGCGCCCGCGCACGATTTCCACGACGATCTGGCTGGAGTCGGGCAGGACGATGGGGCGATTCGACAGCGCATGTGGAGCGATGGGCACGAGCACGATGCCGCCCAAGGTCGGATGCAGCAAAGGGCCGCCGGCCGACAGCGAGTACGCGGTCGAGCCCGTCGGCGTGGAAATGATCAAGCCATCCGAACGCTGGTTGTACATGAAATGGCCATCGACCTCGACGCGCAATTCGGCCATGCCGGCGCCGGCGCCGCGCGCGACGACGACATCGTTGACGGCCATGCCCACGTGAATCGACTCACCGTCACGCAGCACACTGCCTTCGAGCAAGGTGCGGCGTTCGGCCTTGAAGCGGCCACCGAGAATTTGCGCCAGCACGGGCAGCATGCGCTCAAGCGGAATATCCGTCATGAAACCCAAGCGCCCCTGATTGATACCGATCAAAGGTACGTCGAATGGCGCCAGCTGGCGCGCAATGCCCAGCATGGTGCCGTCGCCGCCCATGACGATGGCGCAATCGGCGGCGGCGCCGATCTCGGCCGGCGACATGGCGCGCACGCCGGGAAACGCCAGGTTCAGGTGCGCGGCCGTCTCCGCCTCAAAGACCACCGTGTGGCCCAGCACTTGCAGGAAATCGACGATGCTTTTCACGGGCTCGGCAATGCCATCCGTATTCTGGCGCACGACCAGGGCGATGGTCTTGGCACCCAGGTTGAAGCGCTCGCCCGGGGCTGGCAAGGTCGCGGCTGGCTGTTCGGCGCGCTGTTCGGCGTGTGTATCGACGGGCATAAGAGTCTCGGAAGTGAATTCGGTGGCAAACCGCCCCAGGCAGTCGCGTCGCACGCCGGCATCGAATAATACTGTATATATGCACAGTATAGTGCGGCTGCCGTGTGCCCGCAAGGGGCGTTCTTGGTATTGCACGCAGTGTAGCGCAGAAAAAGAATCGTTCATGCGTGCGCCAGCGCTCCCAACATGGATATATCCGCTTGCAGGCGGCCTGTCACGGCAGGACACTGAGCTTACGTCAACTTTCCTGTCAGGAGGCCATATGGTTACCCAGCATAGCGAACGCAAGATCAATACCGATGAAAAGGTCAAGAATGACGGTGTCGACCGTCTGCCGCACGAGCGCGATGAATCGCCCGATGCGCAAAACGTGCATCCGCGCAAAATCATGCAACAGGCGGCCAGCGACCTGGAACAGGGCCTGGTTGACACGGATCGCCACGCCCAGCCCGGCGTGGAAAAGGTCAAGCCCGCCGCCCCGCAGCAAGCCCGCCCCGACGCGCAGCTGGAACCAAAGAAGGCGCGCTGAATCGAACTGTCACGCACCGCTATCTTTCCGGAGTACGCCATGCACCGCTACGTCTGTTCATTCCTGCTGGCCGCTGCCTGCGGCACCACGATCGCCCACGCCCACGCGTCCGCCATGCCCGTGGGTTTTGGTCCGCAACCCGCCCTGCCCGCGCCAGACAAGCAGTTCATTCCCACCGTTAATGTGGCGCCCGTGCAGCGCTGGACGGCCGCGCAGCGCCCCGCCGTCGCGGCGGGCCTGGCCATCCAGGCGTATGCACGCGACCTCGACCATCCGCGCTGGCTGTACGTGCTGCCGAATGGCGACGTGCTGGTGGCGGAAACGAATGCCCCGCCGAAACCGGACGACAGCAAGGGTATCAAGGGCGCCATCATGCAGATGCAAATGAAAAAGGCGGGCGCGGCCACGCCCAGCGCCAACCGCATCACCCTGCTGCGCGGCATCGACGCGCACGGCGTGGCGCAGACGCGCAGCGTACTCCTGCAAGGACTGAACTCGCCCTTTGGCATGGCCCTGGTCGACAACGAGCTGTACATTGCCAATGCCGATGCGCTGATGCGCTTTCCTTACGTCGCCGGGCAAACGGCCATCACGGCGCCGGGCGTCAAGGTGATGGATTTGCCAGGCGGGCCCATCAATCATCACTGGACCAAGAACGTCGTCGCCAGCGCCGACGGCAAATTTCTCTATGTTTCCGTCGGCTCGAA
Organism: Janthinobacterium salmonicoloratum; assembly: GCF_051380845.1. Taxonomy (NCBI): domain Bacteria; kingdom Pseudomonadati; phylum Pseudomonadota; class Betaproteobacteria; order Burkholderiales; family Oxalobacteraceae; genus Janthinobacterium; species Janthinobacterium salmonicoloratum. The sequence goes on from NZ_JBNYXV010000001.1 coordinate 2,625,776, forward strand.
CAGCAATGTGGGCGAAAACGGCATGGGGGCCGAGGATGGCCGCGCCGCCATCTGGCAAGTCACGCGCGCGACAGGCAAGGCACGCGTGTATGCCACGGGCTTGCGCAATCCGAACGGCATGGCGTGGCAGCCGCACAGCGGGATACTGTGGACGACCGTTAATGAACGCGACGAGCTGGGCAACGACCTGGTGCCCGACTACATGACCTCCGTCAAGAATGGCGCCTTCTATGGCTGGCCCTACAGTTATTTCGGCCAGCACGTCGATGCGCGGGTCAAGCCGCCGCGCCCCGAACTGGTGGCCACCGCCATCGCGCCCGACTACGCGCTGGGTGCACACACGGCTTCGCTGGGTCTGGCGTTTTATGACGGCACCTTGCTGCCCGCCCGCTACCGGGGCGGCGCCTTCATCGGCCAGCACGGCTCGTGGAACCGCAAGCCTTTCAGCGGCTATAAAGTCATTTATGTGCCCTTTGCCAATGGCGTGCCCAGCGGGCCACCGCAAGATGTCGTCAGCGGTTTCCTCGACGGCAATGGCAAGGCGCAGGGGCGCCCCGTTGGCGTGGCCGTCGACAAGGCGGGCGCGCTGCTGGTGGCGGACGACGTGGGCAATGTCGTCTGGCGCGTGACGCCGGCGCCGTGAGCGCCGATGCGCCGCGCATGCCCCCCTGTGTGACGCAACGAACGGAAGGGCAAGGGTGGGGCGCGCATGATGGACGCTCGAACCACGCAAGGAGTACATCATGAAAAAAACAGGATCAGCCGTCTGGAGTGGCGGCCTTAAAGATGGCAAAGGGTTTATTTCCACCCAAAGCGGTGCGCTCGACAATGTGGCATATGGCTTCAACACACGCTTCGAGGACGGTCCCGGCAGCAATCCGGAAGAACTGATCGGCGCTGCCCATGCCGCCTGCTTCACCATGGCCCTGTCCGGGCAACTGGGCGAGGCGGGTTTGCGCGCCACGGCCCTGAAAACCACAGCCGATGTCAGCCTGGAAAAAATCGATGGCAGCTATGCCATCACGGCCGTGCACCTGACCCTGGTGGCCAGCATTCCCGGCGCCACCGAAGAAGCGTTCCAAGACGCGGCCCTGCGCGCCAAGCTCGGCTGCCCCGTGTCCAAGTTGCTGGCCACGGAAATCACCCTGGACGCCCATCTGGAGTAAATCCTGGGGCACTGACGTCACCGTCCGCTGCTGTCCTGTACCAGGGCAGCCGGGGCGGTCTCGGCAAGAAAGCCGTAAAACGCATAAAATCCTGCCATTCCCCTATCATCATCAAGGATTTACGATGCGTATTTTGCACACCATGTTACGGGTCGGCGACCTGCAGCGCTCCATCGATTTTTACACCAAGGTCCTGGGCATGAAATTGCTGCGCACCAGCGACAATCCGGAATACCAGTACACGCTGGCCTTCGTCGGCTACGGCTCGAATCCCGACCACGCGGAACTGGAACTGACGTATAACTATGGCACCACCAGCTACGAGCTGGGCACGGCCTATGGCCACATCGCCATCTCGGCCGACGATATCGTCGCCGCTTGCGACGCGGCACGCGCGAATGGCGGCAACGTCACGCGCGAACCGGGCCCCGTGAAAGGTGGCAACACGGTCATCGCCTTCATCACCGACCCGGACGGCTACAAGATCGAATTGATCGAACGCAAGTTCGATGGCCAGGGCGGCGGCTTGTAATACCTCAGCCTGGCTCGACGACCTGTGCGATGGCCGCGCGTAGCCAGGCGATGCCCGCATCGCCCTCCGTGCGGCGGTGCCGTATCACTTCAAACGCAAACGGCGCGATGGCAAACGGCGCAGCGTACAGCGCCAGCCCTTGCGCCGCGCTTCCCTGCAAGGCGCGCCGCGCCACCGTCAGGACCAAGTCCGTCCCCATCACGACATCCGGTGCGACCGTCCAGTACGGCACACGCACGGCAATGCGGCGCGTCTGGCCCAGCTGGGCCAGAGCCGCGTCGACTTCGGCCGCCATGCCGCCTTCGCTGGACGCCACCAGCACATGGGGGCGCGCCAGATAGGTTTCCAGGCCCAGCATTTCACCTGACGCCAGGCTGGCCGGATCGAGCGCGCACACGAACGTTTCCTCGAACAGGGTTTCTCTATGTAACTGCTCGGGCAGTTGCGGGAACACGCCCAGCGCCAGGTCGATCTCGCCATCCTGCACGCCAGCGATCACGGCCGGGCGGCTGGCGTAGCTGATGGCCAGATCGATGCCGGGCGCTTCCACGCGCAAACGCCGCAGCAAAGCGGGCAAGATCAGCGCCGCGCCGTAATCCGACATGGCCAGGCGAAACACGCGCTGCGCCGTGGCCGCCTCGAAGACGGCGCCACCCAGCACGGAGCGCACGCTTTGCAAGGCTTCGGCCAGCGGCCGCGCCAATTCCAGGGCGCGCGCCGTCGGTTGGAAGCCCCCCTTGCCACGCAGCAGCAGCGGGTCGTCGAGCAGATGGCGCAAGCGGGCCAGCGCATGACTGACGGCAGGCTGGCTCATGTGCAAGCGCTCCGCCGCGCGTGACAAATGGCGCTCGCTGAGCAGCGCTTCCAGGATCACCAGCAAGTTCAAATCGACGGCGCGCAAATTATTCATTTGGTGCATAGTTGGCTGACAAATTACGAATTGGATTTAATCATGACAGCATAATACGATGATCCCATCAACTCAACTGTGGGAGTCACACATGCATGGATGGATCACCGTATTTGCCCCGCTGGCCATGCTGGCCGGCGCCGTCGTCCCTTTCCAGGCGGGCGCGAATGCCGCGCTAGGCCGCAACTTGGGCCACCCGCTGTTGGCCACCATCGCCTCGCTGGCCGTCAGCGCCGTGCTCGCTTCGCTCGTGATGCTGGCCTGGCGGGTGCCGGCGCCCGATTTCCACCTCGCCGTGCGCGGGCCGGGCTGGTCCTGGCTGGGCGGCGCGGCCGGCGTGTTTTATATTACGGCCGCGCTGATGCTGGCGCCACGAATGGGGTCCGGTCCCTTCATGGCGGCCGTCATCGGCGGGCAAATGCTGGCCGCGCTGGCCATCGACCGCTACGGCCTGCTGGGCTTTGCCGTCAAGCATATTTCTCCGCTGCACTGCGCCGGCGCGGGCCTGGTGGTGGCCGGTGTCGTACTCACCCAGATCGCCAACAGCCGCACCGTGTGAAAACACCTCAAGACGAAAAAAAACCAGCGCCGTCGCCGGTGCTGGTTTTCATTCAGAGCAAGACCACGCTTACTTGTCGAGCAAGGCGTTGACGGGCATCAAGTCCGTTTCCTTCAAGGTGCCGGCCGCCGCCTTCAGGCGCAAGCCGTTCATGATGGTGTCGTAACGGGCTTTCGACAGGTCTTTTTGCGTCGAGAACAATTGTTTCTGCGCATTCAAGACGTCGATATTGATGCGTACGCCCACTTGATAGCCGAGCTGGTTCGACTCCAGCGCCGATTTGCTCGACACTTCCGCCGCTTCCAGCGCCTTGACTTGCGCCAGGCCGCTATTGACGCCCAGGAAAGCCTGGCGCGCGCCTTGCGATGCCGCGCGGCGCGCCGTTTCCAGGTCGTTGCGGGCCTTGTTTTCCAGCGCGATCGATTCGCGCACCTTGCTGGTGACGGCAAAGCCGCTGAAGATAGGGACGCTCCACTGCACGCCGATGGCATTGTTGTTGTTGCCGTTGCCATTGCCGCCACCCGAGGAATAGGTATGGCCAGCGTTGGCGATCAGGTCCAGGGTCGGGTAGTGGCCGGCGCGGTTGCGGCCGATGTCGCGCTTGGCCGATTCCACATTGAACTGGGCCGTGACGACGCCATAGTTCTGCTCTTCGGCAGACGACACCCACGGTTCGATGGCAGCCGGTTCGGGCGCGCTGATGACGACGCCCGTGCGCATCGGCGCCAAGGTGGTCGGCGCTTCGCCGATGATGGTTTGCAAGGCGCTGCGCTTGTTGGCCAGGTCATTGATGGCGGCAAATTCCTGCGCCACCACCAGGTCGTAGGCCGCTTGCGCTTCGTGCGTGTCGGTAATCGTTTGCGTGCCGACTTCGAAATTGCGCTTGGCCGATGCCAGCTGCTCCGTCGTGGCGACCTTTTGCGCCTGCGTGGCGCCCAGGTTGTCCTGCGCGCTCAGCACATCGAAATACGCCTGCGCCACGCGGGTGATCAAGTCTTGCTGGACTTGCGCAAATTGCGCTTCAGCAATCGCTTGCGCCAGCTTGCTTTGCTGATAGGTTTCCCAGCGGTCCCAGCGGAACAGCGGCTGCGCCAGGGTCAGGTTGTAGCTGTTCGTGCGCACGTTCACGGATGGCGAAGTGATCTTGTTGCCGCCATTGTTCTGGACGATTTGCTCCTGATTGCCGCGCGTATTGCTGCCCGACGCAGAGATTTGCGGCAGCAAGCCTGCCAGCCCCTGCGGAACCCGCTCCATCCCGGCCGACAGGGCCGCGCGCGCGCTGGCGTACTGCGCGTCATTGGCCAGCGCCTGCTGGTACACCTGGATGAGATCGGCCGCCTGCGCTTGCAGCGAGCATGTCATCGAGACAAAGGCGCTGGTCATCAGCACGGCGATAAGGGGTTTCCGCATTGCATTTCTCCGTTGGAGTCGTCAAAAGTTGATGGAATCAAAAATCTGCTACCGCTTGCCTTGCGCCCGCCGGGTGAGCGGGGTACAGGCCTCCGCAGGCATGCAGGAAAACATGCCTGGGTGCATCTACTGCAAAATAACTTAGTATTTAGGCATCGCGCTGTCGACTTGCAGCGCCCAGGCATGCACACCGCCCGTCAAATTACTGATCTTGCCAAAACCATTGCGCTCCAGGAAGGCCGCCACTTGCATGCTGCGCATGCCGTGATGGCAGATGCAAACGATCTCGGCATCTTCATCGAGGTCATCGATGCGCGCAGGAATCGAGTTCATCTGCATCAGGGTGGCGCCATCGAGGTGGCACAGGTCGAACTCCCACTGTTCGCGCACGTCGAGCAAAAACGGACGCGGGCGGGAAGGATCAGCCAGCCAGGCGGCCAGCTGCGGTGCATTCAAATGCTCCATCGAATCGGTCGCCTCAGAACTTGAAATGCGACGGTGCCACGGCTTGCAGCGGCGTAACATTGGTTTCAAACAGCTTGCGCGTGTCATAAGCCTTGTCCGAGCTGCGCGTGATCAGATGCGCCGACATGATAGGCGCTTCGCCGATGATGGCCAGGATGCGACCGCCGACTTTGACTTGTTGCAACAGTGCTTCCGGCAACACAGCCAGGGCACCGGACACGACGATCACATCGTACGGTGCGCCCTTGCTCCAGCCCTGGGCGCCGTCGCCCAGTTCCACGGTCACATTCGTCACGCCGTTGGCGGCCAGGGTCTGCTCGGCCAAGGTTTTCAATTGGGGAACGATTTCCACGCTCGTCACATGACGTGCCTTGTGCGCCAGCAAAGCGGCCATGTAGCCGCTACCGGTGCCGATTTCCAGCACATTTTCATGCTTTTTGACGGCTACGTCTTGCAAAATGCGCGCTTCCAGCTTCGGCGTCAACATGCATTCGCCGCCGCCCAGTGGAATTTCGGTATCGACGAAGGCCAGGTTTTTATAGGCGGCCGGCACGAAATCTTCACGCTTGACCACGTTCAACAGCTCCAATACGTCGATATCCAGTACGTCCCATGGACGGATTTGCTGTTCGATCATATTGAAGCGGGCTTGTTCGATATTCATCTTTGGACTCGGTAAGTGAAGTAATAATCCGCCATTTTATCGTTGAACTGGCTGAAAGCACATGTTAACCATAAAGACGGGGAATGGAGGGAATTTGCGACGATCTGCAGATTTGAGGGGGCGAACCTTGGAAAAGGGGCAACTGAACGGTAGAGGCAAGCTCTGCAGATCAACTTTTCCCGGGCGCCTCCACCTGCAGGCTGCGCAAGCTCATGTCGATAAAGGCATCCATATAGGCGAGCGGATCGATATTCTTGACCTCGCATGGCAGGAAGGAGTGCGTCCACATCATCAGCATGGTGACGGGCGCGCTGAGGATGGTGCTGACCAGCACCGGATCGACCTGGCGGAATTCGCCGCGCTGCATGCCCCGTTCCAGCAGGCTGACGATCAGCCCATTGCCGCGCGTGACGACTTCTTCGTTGTAAAACTGCGCCAGTTCCGGAAAATTGTTCGCTTCGGCCAGCATCAGCTTGGTCAAACCGGCCAGCTTGGTGGCGCCGAATTCTTCCCACCACTGCATCATCACCTTGCGCAACAACTCGGCGCTGCTGCTGTCCGAGGCGGCCATGCTGTCTTCCGCCTCGCCGATCGACTGCACGATATTGTCGCGCACGACGGCCTTGAACAGCTCTTGCTTGTTCTCAAAGTACAGGTACAGCGTGCCTTTCGATACGCCAGCCCGCTTGGCCACATCCTCCAGGCGCGTCGATGCGAAGCCCCGTTCGACAAACAGGTCGAGGGCGGCGGCGAGCAATTCCTGCGGGCGGGCATCCTTGCGCCGCTCCCAGCGGGGCTTGGTATCAATCGGGGCTTGCATGTATCGTTCCGGGTAACTTACTTTTGAGTCATTAATGGTAGACCGGTCTACGGTCAAGGTCAAGCGCTGGCCGTGTTATGCGTTGGACGACACGTCCCTTTGCACGGACGACACATCCGTTTGCACGCAATGCAACAAAAACTTGCCAGCGGATTTAGGAACACGCAAAAAAATACAAGCCGTGTGCAATCTGTCTATGCGTGGCGAAAAGCCATTTCAGGTGTAGTTCAGTATCAGATGAGGTATGGACTAGAGTACAAGAATTCCTATCGACCTCGCTAAACGCGTGATCGAGATTATACAACTCGTAGTCCGAAGGTCAGCGCGAGGAATTATGAGGCCACTGCGCTGAATGTCCAACTTCTCAGCTAAATCGTTTTCCACCGCGAAATTCATCGCACACACATGGGGAAGACAAATGCTTTTCTGGTTTGCACAGTAAAAATATCGTTTATTTATGACAACTAAAGATCTCACTGTAGAAATCAAAAAATCATTTTTCTGTGTAAATGATTAAAATCCAAAATGACAAATAATGAACATAATCAATGATTTGCGTATAAATTTTTGTGCGTGTAATGTCAGTTGTTCTTTTGCGCACCGAATTGACCCACTCTGTTTGACCCTCCTTCCATTGCCTGGCGAACGCCGCCACTCGGTCGTAAGCCCCCTTGAACCCCAATTCCGTTAGATCCTCGTGAAGCTGTTTTAGGCTGCGCCGTTGCTTGCGTGATTTGGCCGCCTCGGTCTTGAGCCAGCCTGCGAGGTGAAAAGCGTATGGGTCGATGGCGCTGGCCGATTGGCGCTCCGCATATATGGCGGGAGGATCAGACTGTCTCGCCGTGGGTTTCAATGATGGCGGCAAGCGGCCTACGCAGGCATTCGCCGTGCCGCTGCCTGATCGCACCGAGGCGCGCGAAGAAAACGATGCGCCGGTCGCCGCCGGCCAGGCGCTGCAATTCGCCGCGCGCCCGGTCGTGCTGCAGCATCACGCTGAGCGGGTGCAGCGCAAGTCCGAACCGCTGCGCGTTCAGCCATACTTCCATCAGGCGCGCGCCGGCCTGGACCATCACCGTCGATGCAACGCCGTCCGACGGCAGGCTACACAACAGCAGTTGCGCTGAGTCTTCTACCAGCGCCGCCAGTTGCGCCGCCATGTTATGCGGCACGCGCACGATGCGCAGCACTTGCATGACCTCCGGCGCCAGCACACATTGCATGATGCGCGTACGCAGCGGCGACATCGGTCCCATCAGGCTATGCAGATAAAAACCGTCCTCGGCCGGCTTGCGCGGATCGAAATGCAGGTAGCGGTAGGTTTCCTTCCATGCGCGATAGCTGGAGAAGTCCAGCGCCGCGAACTGCCGTACCAAATCGGCGGCACGGGCAATGAAGGCCGGGCTGCGTTCCACCCGGATGTGCAGTTGGTCCCCGGTCAGCTGTTCCGGCCAGTGCCGTTCCAGCAGTTGCGCGAGCACCATGTCACTGCAACTGCCCTCGGCAAACGGCGCGCGATGAGTACGGCGCTGCCGGACGCTGTCTTGCAACCCGGCTAATGCCGTGGCATCTGGAACGTGCTGCGGCTGCAGAGCAAGCAACACCAGGCCCCGGCAGCCATACCGTTGTTCCAGCGATTGCAAGAACGGCATGGCTGCGGGGGCCTGCGTATCCAGCATATCCAGCCAGTGCCAGTTGCAGTGAAAACCCAGCGCATCGAAGGCCGCGCTCAACAAGCCGAGGAACATGCCGCAACTGAGCTGCATTTCCAGCGTAAGACTGGGTAGTGCTCTCAACGTACGCTTGCGATCGATGCCCAGCAGCAGCAACTGCTCGTGCTCCGGCCAAGCATGTGCCGGCAAAAGTTGCGCCCGCATCCGCCTGTCTTCGATGTGCACCAGCTTCCATGGCTGGCAGTTGTGCGAAGACGGCGCCTGGCGCGCAATGTCGACTGCTTGTAGCAGGTTTTCTTCAAATTCCATAAACGTCCCTTACCCTTACCCGTGTGATACGCACTGTCCTACCAGCGCCAGCGCGTAATCGCCGATCAGCCCGCCGTAGCCGCTAAGCTGCGATCCTTGGCTGCTCGGCAACTGTGCCACCAGGCGCGGCGACACGCGCCATGACAAGTAGCCGTCGAAGCCGATTGCTTCCAGCTCGATGTCGGCAAACCAGCCGAATATGCTTTTCCCGTGTGCCTTCATGAAGGCTTCCTTGAAGGCCCAGACGGCAGTACAGACGGCATCGCCGCCAGCGGCGTTGACGCGCAATTCATGCGCAGTAAATGCCATCTCGCGCGCTGCATCCGGAAACGGCCTCACACGCTCTATATCGATGCCGACCGGATAAGCACTGGCCGCAGCCACCGCATATCCTTGCGAATGGCTGATGCTGACATGGCCACCGGCTGCCTCCGGCTGGCCCCGATTGTGTTCGGCACTGCTGTTGCCGATGACCAGCGCATGCAACGGCGATTCGGCACCGGCCTGCGCATGCAGATGCTGTAATGCGGCCTTGGCGGCGACGCGCCCGGCCATCCATTCGCGGCGCCGCTTGGCCAGCCGCAATCCGTGCAGCCGCTCGCGCTCGGTATTGCCAAACATGCGTGCGAGGTAAACATGATCATTTTCGCGCCGCGCTACCGCTTCGACCGACACTGCGCTGACAACGCAGTCACCGATGCCCACTATGCAAGGCGCTTCCGTCTGAGGCAACATGATTGCGGCAATGCCGCTCATGCAGGCGCCCGGTAACCGGCACCGAGCTGCGTGCCGGCGACTTCCTCCACCACTTCCGCCATCGTGGAAAAGCATTCCACCAGCCGCGCGAAGCTCACGCTGCCCATGTCGCGCTTGAATGCCTCGTTGCTGCTCACCTTGATTACCTCGATATAGTGGAACGGCGCATCATGCGCGCTACTGACCCGGTGCACGTCGAAACTGCGCACACTCGGCAATTCCGGACAGGTCGCATAGTCGGTGTCCAGTACCCAGTTTTCGAAAGCCTGCGCATGGCCGATGTCAAGCAGGCGGATTTTATGGACGATGGATTGCATGTGAGACTCCCGTGGTTAATGAACGCCGCCATCTGCTTGCACCAGCAGGTGGTAATTGATGCCGCCGGTGCCGAAGGAACTGACCGCCGCGCGCCGGCTGCCGTCGATCGCATCCCAGCGCGTGTTGGCGGTCACCAGTTCGGCCGGGATGCCCGCCAGCGGCAACTGCGGATCGATCCGGCGGCGCAGCAAGGTGGCCGGCAGCGCATGCCGCTGCAAGGCAAGCACCGTTTTCAGCAAGCCGGCGGCGCCAGCGGCGGCGAAGGTATGACCGATGTTGGATTTGACCGAACCGATGCGCAGCGGCACTGCGCGCGCGCCGCCGTACACGCTGCCGATCGACGTCAGTTCCGCGAGATCGCCCAGGCGCGTGCCGGTACCGTGCGCTTCGACGTACTGCACGCTGGCTGCCGCATAGCCGGCCTGCGCGAAGGCGCGGCGCATCGCCAGCGCCTGCCCGTCTGGATCGGGCGCGGTCATCGACACTGCATCGGCGGAGCCGCCAACGCCGGTGATCGTCGCATGAATACGGTCGCCGTCGCGCAGCGCATCGCTGAGCCGCTTGAGCACGAACAGCGCCGCGCCATCACCCGGCGAGAAGCCGTCGGCATGCTCGGCAAACGGCGCTATCCTTTGTTGCGACAGCATCATTTGCGACGAACACAGCACCAGATCGCGCAGGTTGGCCGGCAATTCGACGCCGCCGGCCAGCACCAGGTCGTAGCGATGCCGACGCAACGCCAGCACCGCATTGTTGAACACTGCCAGTGACGACGCGCAGGCCGCTTCCACCGCGACCGGCATCGCGGCAAGGCCGAAGCAGGCCGACACCAGTGCCGCACTGCCGCTGGCAAGGTAGCCGTCCAGCGTGAAATGATCGATGCCGTTGTCCGCCGTACCGGCATCGGGCACGCTTCCCAAGGTGCGCACCAGTTCAGGCGCGTGCAGCCGGCACGCGAGTTCGCGCTCGCGGCCCAGGCTGAGATTGGAGGCGACGATCACCGCGGTGCGGCCGAGCTTGTCGCGCTTCTGCGCCAAGCCGAAATCGACCAGTGCTTCGGCGGCGACATGCAGGGTCAGCTTTTGCGCGATATCCAGCGCGGCAGCGCGCTTCGGGAATATTTTATATGCGGCAAGACCGGCATCGTAATACTCGCGCTGCTTGAGGTCAGCGCCGTATTGCGCATAGCTGGACAGCACACCGGCCTCGCCTTCGCCAAAATAGGCGGAGCGCGGCAGCACGTTTTCCGGCAGCGGCTGCACTGCATCAAGGCCGTCGAACAGGCGCTGCGCGAAGTCGGCGCTATTGCTGCAGGGACCGAAGGCACCACCGATGCCGACGATCGCAATCGGTTCCTGCTGTTCTTGCGCAGGCGACATATCGGACGACAATGCATGACTGGCACTTTCGGGTGCCGACAGCAGCAGATGCCATTGCACGCCGGTCAGGCTACTGCCAAAGACGCCGGCAAGCTGCGGCGCGTCGCCAGGCCAAGGAATAGCAGCATCGGGATACGCAATACCGGCACGCGCATGCAGCGCTGCCGAACTCCGCATCTGCGGCAAGGTTTTTTCGTGCAACGCCAGGCTGCTGCCTGCTACCGCGGCGAGTGCCGCATTGGCAAAGGTATGACCGAATGTGGCGACACTGGCGCCAACTTGCAACGGCCGATGCTTGCCTTCCGCACAGGCATCGCTCAAGACGCTAAACAACTGCGGCGCCTGGCTGCCGATGCCGGGCAGCACGCAATCGATATACTGTTGCGCCGCCGCCGTCACTTCCGCCTGTGCACAAGCTTCATTGATCACATGGAACGCCGCCGTGCCATCAACTGCATAAGCCAATGCCCCCGGCACGTCCTGCCTTGCCGCACCCATGCCGCGCAGCACGCTGTAGATGCGGTCGTTGTCGCGTCGCGCATCGGACAAGCGTTTGAGCAGCAGCGCTGTGGCGCCTTCGCCCATCGGCGTGCCTGCTCCGTCCTGCGCAAAAGGGTGGCCGCCGCAGGCGCCAGTAAAACCCTTTCTTGCCAGTGCCAACGGCGTCAGTAGGCTCTCGATGCGTTGTCCGCTGGCGACGATTACTGCCCTGCTCTGGCCGCTGTGAAGCGACAGGCTTGCCGCCTCCAGCAGCGCGTAGCCGGTCGCATCCGCGCATTCCATTGCCTGCACCGGACCACGCAGCGACAGGAAGGATGCAATGCGCGCCGGAATGCTGCTTGCCATTTCGCCGACCCGGTCATGCGAGGAGGAACCGAAGCGCTCGCGCAATGTCTCCTTCAGGAGCGAAAATTCCTCGGCGCTGCCAGCAAGTTCATGCGCCAGCCGCACGCCTTCCACCTTCAATGCGTTGGCGATGGTGCTGTCGAAGCCGAAGCAGGTGCCGCACATAACGGCCACTTCATCGCGCGGCAGATCGCGCTTGTCATACCCGGCATCGCGCACGCACTCGTCCGCCACCTGCAACAGCATCAACATCATTTGCGATACCGATTTGCGGTAGACCGGCGGAATGCGGAAGCGCTTGAAATCGAATTCCATCTCGTCGAAAAAGGCGCCGTGCCATCCCCGCAACTGTTCGCGCACGTTGCCGTCAGTGTCCCAGTAACGTGCCAGCGGCAGCGGCGCAAAGTGAGACTTCCCCGCCTGCAACTGCCGCCAGAACGCATCCTTGCCGCGCGCCTGTGGATACAGGCAACCGATGCCGATGATCGCGATCGGTTCGAAAGCCGGCGGCTTATGCATCGGCGGTGACGATGTCGTTGCGGTCGTCCGCATGCGGCATGGCTGCGGTGTCGCTGGTGCTGCGAGTCAGTTGCTCCAGCGCGCGGTAGTCGATCTTGCCATTCGCATTCTTCGGCAATTCTTCCAGTTGCCGGGCAAGCCTGGGGATCATGTAGCGCGGAAGCCGGGCGCTGCAGTAGCTCTTGATATCGAGCACGCCAAGTCTTTCGCCGGCATGACGCAGCGTGTAATAGGCAACGATGTGTTGCGTATCCCCGGCGCACTCCGCCACGACCGCGACTTCTGCGATACCCGGCATCGCGCCCAGCACCGCTTCGATTTCGCCCAGTTCGATACGGTTGCCGTTGAGCTTGAGCATGCGGTCCTTGCGGCCGTGGTAGTACAGGAAGCCGTTCTCGATGCCGACCAAGTCGCCTGTGGCATGCCGCCCGTGCAGGTGGTTGACGTAATTGGCCGGTTCCTGCCGGCGCCAGTAGCCAGGCGTCACGCACGCGCCAGAAACGACCAGTTCGCCGATCGCACGTTCGCCGCTGACCGGCTGCCCGTCGGCGTCGAGAATTTCCGCAATCACGCCGGGCAGCGTGCTGCCGATATAGACTGGCTTATCGCGGGCCATGTCATCTTCGCGCACGTGGTAGTACAAGCAGACGTTGGTCTCGGTCGGGCCGTACAGGTTATACAGCGCGCATGCCGCAGGCAGGCAGGATTTCAATGCCTGCAGTTGCCGTATCGGGAATACCTCGCCAGCGAACAGCACATGGCGCAACGATGCAGTAACCTCAGATGTCAGCTCGCCGCTGCCAGCCAGCAGCGCGAGTGCCGACGGCACGCTGTACCAGACGCTGACCTTGTGTCGCCGGATGCCGGCGATCAGCGCCGCAAGATCGCGCTGCTCGTCCTCGCGCACGATCCATACCGCACCGCCGACTGCAGCAGCGGCGAAGTAATCGAAGGTGCTAAGGTCGAAATGAAAACCGGCATGGTTGGCGAATACATCGTGCGACGTCATCTTGAATTCCGCCAGTGCCCAAGCGATGAAACTGTGCAGGTTACCGTAGCTGATCTGCACGCCTTTCGGCACGCCTGTGGAGCCGGACGTAAACAGGATGGCGGCAAGATCGTCCACACCGGCGGCGAATGGTGGCGGCAGTTCGACCGACGGCTGTATTGCGGCAACCTTCATGATCGCAGTGTTACCAGCCGGCGCATAATCGCGGGGCACATCATCAACGATCAGTATCAGTTTCAGCGTATCGCGCTGCCATCCGTCCAGTGCACGGAAATGTGCGGCATCCGTGACCAGCACCGTCGGTTCGGCGCTGTCCAGGATTTTCCTTGCGCGTTCCGCCGGCTGCGTGCCGTCCAGTGGCACATAGACGGCGCCGATTTCCATCGCCGCATATAGCGACAACGCATAGTCCTGGCATTTCGGCAGCCAGATGGCGACGCGGTCGCCATGCTGTGTTCCATGGCGGGCAAAATGGGCAGCGCGCTGGCGCACGGCCTGGTAGAACTGTTTAAAACTGATGTCGTCAGGATCAACGAATGCACGGCGATCGGGATGTTCCTGCGCGGAGGTGCGCAGGTAATCAATGACTGGGGTGAAGGTTGGAGTGCTCATGTTCGTCCGTTAATTAGATTGAGGTGCTTCACTTCTTTGTAAAAAAGAGGGTAACCAGTCCTTTGCCGTTCCCGTGCACGCACATTGCTATCCGGGATAGGGCACCTTCCCCCTTACAGAGGGGAAGGAACCGTAAGTCCTTCACCTGAAGACCTATCCCCGCACCTCCACCCCCACCTCCTTCGCCGCATCCACCAGTATCTGCGCCGCCTCATCCAGATCATCCACCGTGTGCTCGCTGCTCACGCTGATGCGCAAACGCGCATCGCCGACAGCGACGCCGGGGAACACCACGGTCTGGCAATACATGCCGCGTGCACGCGCCGCGCGTCCAAATTCCAGCGTCTTGCGATCATCGCCGACCACCACCGGGATGATCGCGCTGGCGGAATGCTCAAGGTCGAACCCGGCTTTCAGCAAATGGCCGCGCAAGTGATGGACGTTGCGCCACAGCATGCTGATGCGCTGCGGCTCGCGCTCCATCACGTCGATCGCGGCGATCAGGCCGGCCGCGACCGCCGCCGGGATAGTGGCTGCAAACACATAGGAATGCGAATAGAAACGCAGGTAATCGACCACCTCCTCGTCGCCGCAAACGAAGCCGCCGACGCCAGCCAAGGTCTTGCTCATGGTGCCGACTTCCAGGTCCACCGCGCCCTTCATGCCGAAATGCTCGGTGGTGCCCGAACCGGTGCGGCCGAGCACACCGGTGGAATGCGCATCGTCAACCAAGACCCGCGCACCGTATTGCTTCGCCAGCGCGACCAGGCGCGGCAAGTCGACCACATCGCCGTGCATGCTGAACACGCCGTCGGTGACGATCAGCTTGCCGCCGTCGTGGTCGGCATATTTCTGTAGAATTTTTTCCAGTCCGTCCAGGTCGTGCGGATAAATCTTGCGCGCTGCGCCGGCCAGCTTGCAGCCGTCCTGGATGCTCATGTGGTTCAGCGCATCGGTAAAGATCAGATCGTTCTGCCCGGCCAGCGCGGAAATGCATCCCAGGTTGGCGGAATAGCCGGACGGGTAGACGATACATGCCTGCCTGCCCTTCAGCTTCGCCAGCCGCCGCTCCAGTTCCATGTGCAGCACATTGGTGCCTCCGATCAGGCGGCAGCCGGTATTAGTGGCACCGTATTCGCGCACGCCCTTGACGATCGCCTCGATCACTTCCGGATGATTCGCCAGGCCCAGGTAATTGTTCGACGCAAACATCAGGAATTCCCGGCGCTTGCCGCTGACCTCGTCGTAGATCACCGCACGGTTGCTGCAGCGCGATTCCAGCGGCATGCCGTACCAGTACAACTGTTCTTGCTGCTTGCGCTGATAGAACGTATTGAACTCGCGGGCCTTATGGAACAGGTCGCGATGCGGGATGTTGACGAAATCCTTCATCGTACGAGCGTCGTCCGCTGTCGGCTCTGCCGCCACGGAAAGAGCGCTGGCGTCAGCATGGCCGAGGTTGTCGATGAACTCTGACCACTTCTTTTCTTTCGTCGCCGGCGGCACTGCAATTGCCGGAGCTGCCGGTTCCAGCATTTCCAGGTGCACGAGAGGCCGCAGATGCGCGATGACCTGTGCAATGCTGGTCAACCCTGTGGGAAAGGTGACGGCGGCAATCCCAAGCAACTTGGGAAGCTCGGACAGCACGGCTGCCTGAGTAACGGAGTCGATGCCGAGATCACTCTCCAGCTCGGCATCCAGCACGAGCTCGCTCGGCTTGTAACCGGTGTGCCGGCTGTAGGCGGCGATTACCGCCGTCGTCAGCGCATCGGCTGCGTGCTCCGGCACGCAGGGTCGCTGCGGCAAGGCAAGCATCTTTCCGTCCTGTTCCAGGCATTGCCCGATATGCGCCAGCACGAGCGCAATCGTGCTGGTGTGTTGCGGATTTTGCCGGCTGGACAGGCCGAGCGCCTTGTAAAGCTCCGCAAGGGTTGTGGCCAGCGTCACCGAGTCGATGCCGAGATCGCTCTCGAAATCGGCATCCGGCACGAGGTCGGCGCGTGCGTAGCCGGTGTGGGTTTGGAACATGTCCAGCACATACGCCTGCAGTCCTGCGTCCGGCGTTGCGATGTGGTCGATTACCTGTACGTTCATCATGCTACCCCCGCTGCCTGTGCCAGTGCCGGCCGGCTTTCGCTTTGCAGGCGCTCGACCAGATCCAGCATGTGCTGCACCGATTTGAAATTGCTCGGGACGACCGCCTTCAGCGGCACCGTCACGCCGGCTTCCCGCCGCAGCAAGTCGACCAGATCGAACAACGCACTGGAATCGATGATGTTCAATTCCAGCAAGGGCGTGTCCAACGCAAACTGCTGGCACTCGCCGCCGAGGTAGTTCTCCGCGATATACGCGAGAAGCTTGTTTCCTAACATAGTGTCCTCTCGTTAGATGATGTTTTCAGGTTTCTGACTGCCGCGCTCATTTCCGCTTTTCGCCGATGAACAAGGTGCGTGGCCCCGGTATCGCCTGCACCCTTGCATTGACGAAGCCCGCTTCTGTGAAGCGTTGCAGGTATTGCGCGCAGGTCGATTCGATGCCGCCGTCAGTGGACACCAGCATGTTGATCGACAGCAGCGACGTGAACAGTGGGCCGCTTTCGTCATCGGCCAACGGTGTCTCGCTGGCGACGAAGGTGCCGCCCGGCGGCAGCGCCTCGTGGATGTGACGCAGGATCTGCATCTGGATGTCCGGCGCATAGTCGTGCAGCATCCAGCCGAGATGAATCAGGTCGTGTTCCCCCTTGGGGATGGTGCCGCTGATGACGTCGCCCGCCACGATCTTGATGCGGTCGGCATAACCGTTCTCGGCGATCTTGTCGCGCACGAAGCTAGTCGCCTGCGGCAGTTCGCAGACGCTAAGGCCAAGCTGTGGATAGCGCGCAGCCACAGCCATCGGCAAGGTGCCGATGCCGCTGCCGATATCCATGAATTTCCTGTAGCCGGAAAAATCGAATCCCTGCAGCATGCCCTCGATAAAGGGTTTCGCGAAAATGCCGAGGAATTCCTGGAAATCAACTACATCCTGCGGGTTCTGGTACAGGATGCTGAACCAGCTGCGGTCATCACCGAAAGCCGCCTGACGCTGATCCTTGTCGTCACGCACCCCTTGCGCCGTATGTGACCACAGCGGATACAGGAAGGTATCGATATGGCGACCGAGCCAGCCCAGCCATTGCGCTGAACCACTCACCATGTATTCGCTCGCAGCCTTAGTGAGGTAGAAATGATCCTCCTCCTTCGCCAGTAGGCCGATGGCAGTCAACGCGATCAGCAGGCGCTTGCCGGATTGCAGCGGAATGTTGCGGTGCTCGCAAATGGCTTCTGCCGTTGCCGGGCCTTGCTCCAGCGCGTCGAAGACTTTAAGTTCCAGGGCGGAAGTAATCGTCTTGGTCTTGAAAAATCCCATCATCAAGTCAACGATCTGCTCTTTATTCATTTCCATGTTACGGTTCCCATTAATTTAAAAAAGTGGACATTTCTTCGCAGACGGTCGCGAACGAACGAACGAAGTGATCGATTTCTTCCCGGCTGATCACCAGCGGCGGCTGGATGCGGATCACGGTCGAACTATTGGCCGTGACGAAGGTGAGGATGCCGTGGTCATTGCTGAGCTTGGTGACGAAGCGCATGCAGAACATCTCGGCCAGCGACTCTTCCATCTTGCTCATCGCATCGGCCAGGTGCTGCTTCACTTCATCGGGGAAGAAACGGTAGGTCAGGTGCCAGTCGCCCGGCAGGCGCGTGCCGAATTCGCGTGCGCAGGCTTCCACCGCGCCCGCGAAATCGTTGTCGAGCTGGATGCCGAGCATCAGGCCGCGCCCGCGCACTTCGGCGATGAACGGATAGTGCTCGGTGGCTTTTTCCAGCTCCGCCTTGAAGTAGGTGCCGAGTTCGTCCGCGCGTTCGGCCAGACCCTGCTGATGCAGGCCGTCGAGCGCGGCCAGGCCGGCGACCGCGGCGATGTTGCAGCCACCGAAGGTGGATGTGTGCAGCAGGAAACGGCCCATGGTGCCGTAGGCGGCATCCCATACCTGCGCGGTGCTGAGCGTGGCGCCGATCGGGATCAAGCCGCCCGACAGCGATTTCGCCAGCACCATAATGTCCGGCTCAAGTCCTTCCCACTCGCTGGCGAACATGCGGCCGGTGCGTCCCAGCCCGGTCTGGATCTCGTCGACGATCAACAGCGTGCCGGTCTGACGGCAGATCTCCTGCGCCGCCGCCAGGTAACCGGCCGGCGGCATCTTGACGCCACCCTCGCCCTGGATCGGTTCGACAATGTAGGCCGCCACCTCTTCGGATATCAATTCGCTCCGCAATGCCTCGAGATCGCCGAAGGCCACTCCGACACAGCCCGGCACCAGCGGCCGGAAATGCTTCTTGTGCTTTTCGCGGCCTGTCACCGACAACGCGCCCAGCGTCTTGCCGTGGTAACTGTTTTCCGCGTACACGAAGCGTGTGCGGCCGGTGGCAGCACGCGCCAGTTTCAGCGCCGCCTCCACCGCTTCGGTGCCGGAGTTGCTGAAGAACACACGCTCGAATTCGCCGGGCGCAATCGCGCACAAGCGCTCGGCCAGCTTTGCGGTCTCCTGCGGCAACGACACGTATTGCACGAAGTTGGGCGTCGAATCGGTCAGGAACTTCCGGATCGCATCGGTCACGATGCTCGGATTGTGGCCGAGGTTCAGGCAACCGTAACCGGACACCATGTCGAGGAATTGTCGGCCTTCGGTGTCGGTAAGCGTGCATTGCTCGGCGCGATCGAACACATGATCGCAGCGCTGCATGCCGAGGAAGTCGGCCATCATTGGATTGATGTGGCTGCGGTAGCGCTGCAGCGTCTGTGTACGACGCTGTTCGCCGCCATCCGCTTGTGCCGGAGCGGACTCCTGCCGCCGGTGATAACGACGCAGGCCGCTGATGATTTTCTCATTGATGCGCTCACCCCAGGACGCCAGCGGGAATGCGTAAAAGCCGTGGCGCTCAGCCAGCGCACCAATCTCCAGCACCTTTTCCGGCTCCAGCGTTCGCCCGATGGAAAAGCACTCGGCGCGCCCTTCCAAGGCCAGCACCATGGTCTCGGTCAGGCAGCCGTTGATCTGCTGCTTGATCGCCATGTTCAATGATTCCCCGCCCAGCTTCACCTGCGGCGACGCGGTCATGCAGCCGCCGTCGATCACCAGCGTGTCGGTACGTGGCGGCGTGCTGCGGACCGCATCGCGCGGCAACGCAATATCGACCACGATCGAACCCGGCAGCAGGCGCGCCTCGTCGATCACGTCGCCGGACGAGGTAGCCGATGCGAAGATGCGGTTGTTCACATAGCAGTCGTCGATGCTGTCGCGCAGCGTCACCTGCGCATGCCATTTCGCCGGCAGGTGTTCCAGCAATTCGTCCGGACTGGCGCTGCCGCTGCGGTACAACAGGTCGAGGCGACAGCCTTGCGCCAGCAGCAGTTTCGCCAGAGACAGGCAGATCGAGCCGGGGTAACCGACAATCGCCACCCGTGCCTCCTGCGGGCGCAGTTGCAGCCATTCGAACACCTGCAGCAGGGCCTTGTAACCGGCATAGGTAGTGAGCGAATTGCCGCTAGTGACCGGCAGGCTGGCGCGCTCGGCGGTGACCAAGCCGCGCTTGCCGATGATGGACGTGAAGCCTCCGAGGCCGACTAGTTGTGCGCCCTGTTTGCCCAGCGTATCGATGCCTTCGAAGATGCGTTCCTGCACCTCGCGCGCCGATGCCAGCATCTCATCAGCGGTCAGCGGCAGGTAGTGCACGATGCCTTCGCAGGTGGCGCCGGCGGCGGAACGGATCTGGCCGAAGTCGACGAAGGGAACCATGTTTTCGCGGCGCCACAAGTCACGTTGGTAGCCGCTTTGCAGGTCTTTCGATTGACGCTGCAGCAGGTCGAGCATCTTCACGTAACGCTTGAGTCCGACCGACGTCGGATGTGCGATGAATCCAAATTTCATTGTTTCTCCTGATACTTGTTTCTTATGGGGATCATTAAAGTTAGCCGCCGTCACTACTTATCCCCTCCTCCTGGCAGGGAAAAGGAGCCCGTCCGAGCACGAGCTATCTGTCGTCACACGATCAACGGCACATCGTCCGCCACGGCAGCCGGCTCAATCTGCATCTCATCGCGCTGCCATCCCGTCGCCGTCGCCAAGCTTATCCCGTCGCCTTCGTTGTTATGCCCAACCACCACGGAGAACAGATTGATGCGCCCCGGCTTCTGCAGCGCCTCGGCCAGCATGTCGGCGTCGAAGCTGTCGAGCGTGCGCGCGCAGACCTGCAGACCGCAGATGTCTTCTTCCCAGTCCGCGGACATCAGGTTCACCAGACGCATCTGGCGCGAGGTGCGGTTGAACAGGATGCGCTCCTGGTAGGTGTTGATCACCGAGTGGCCGCCGTTCATAAAGTAGAAGACGGTGAAGTTTTTACGCATGCGGTCCGGATAATTCAGCGCGTTCTCGATAAAGCTCGGCAGAATTTCGGGCACGAGGCCCTTGGCGCCGTCGCCGATGAAGGCGACAACGTTGGTGCCGCTGGTGTACGCGACGCTCAGCGTGGCCTGCAGCGCATCACCCATCAGCGCCCGTCCGTACCAACCGGAAAAGCCGCGCCGGGTGCGCGCGACATTGCGGACCGCCGACATGCCGCAGCGGCCGACGTCGTACAGGCCGGTGTAGTCGTAAGCGCGCTCGACGATCAGCTTTTCCACCAGTTGATTCAGGCGCGCGAAAAAATAGTTCGGGCTCATCGGTGTCGCCGGCAGTTTGCTTGCCACATCCGACGGCGTGTCCGGCACCGACGCCATCAGTCGGCAGCGGCGTTCGCGCAAGGCCGGCGACACGTCGAGGTGGCGGTCCACATGGCGCAGGAAGCTACGGTAGTCCATCACCAGCCCATGGTCGGTAAAGGGTGAAATGTGCGCGGCGTTGCGGGTCAGTTGCACGATTCTCAGCTTGCGCTTCAACCGGCCTTCCGAAAACGGCGTACTGACCTGCCCAAGCTTGCTTTTCATGAAGAACAGGCATTGCTGCGACTGCGGATTGAGCTTGTCCCTGGTATGCAAGTAGTTGTACACGCGCGGGCTGTAGCCGTACACCGCCAGCGTGCCGATGTAATTTGGAATACGCTTGCCGTCGCGGTACTTCGGCACCGAACCGGGATGGGTGAGGGAGTCGGTCAGCGCGATGCCGGCACGCTCGGCGATCGACAAGGTCAACGCCAGTTCTTCCTCATCCATCGGCCCGCATTGCCACAGCAGCCGTTCCGGCCCTTGGTTGATGATCTGCATCACGTCCTGCAAAACATCCTGCACCGCCTCGTCGGGCGCTGCCGTGCACTCGTTGACCACAGGAGCAAACAGAGCCGGATCCAGTTCGTCGCCGGCGTCGAGCACTGCCTGCGTCGCCAACAGCACCACCGGCCCCTGCCCTGCGTCGTACAGCGCCACCGCGCGTCGAAGATCTTCAGCGATATTGTCGACGTCTTCCATGTACACATAAGGAATGCCGCGCGCCTGCAGCACCGCACGCGTATCCTCCTCGCTAGAAATCGTGCCCTGGAACGCAAACCACTGGCTGGCACGGTTTTCCGCGCATACGATGAAGCCCTTGGCGCGCGCCTCGCGCAGGTTGGCGAGCGTACCCCGGAATTCGTCGATCATGCCGCTGGTAACGATCACTGCGAACGGCTTCTTGTAAAGCTGCCAGTTGGCCATCGCGCCGCAAGCCAGGCTGTGTTCGCTCGGTCCACGTAGCACCAGCGCGCCAAGCCGGTTCGCTTCCACTTCAAAATAATTGATCAGATTGGACACCAGCGAACCGGTGAAGTAAAAACCGAGCCAGTCACTGCAGGCGCGCCCGGACAGGAAGCCGGTCAGGAAGCAGGCCAGCGTATTCCTGCGCAGGCCGCGTGTGTCGGTCTTGGCGCGGCGATTGACATAACTGAGTTCGAGGAAATCCATCCACAGGCAGAGCAACTCCGTCTGCAGCACCGCCCTTTCGGACGGCAGGATGCATTCGATGTATTCCATCGGCTGGTAGCGGATGCGGTTCTCGTGCGGCGAGGTGAATACCGCCGTCGAAAACGAAGAGCAGAATGCCGGCACCGCCGCCTCTTGCAGGCGCGCGTGGAAGCTAGCAAGCTGCTCGTCGATTTCTTGCGGGCTGATGCCATCGTACAGCGGATCGGCGTAATCGATGAACAGCATGCAAATCTGGAAGCCGCCCTGCGTGGGCGCGGCGGTAATTTTGTCGAACGCCGCCTCCAGACTGTCGGCTTGGATCACCTTGATCGCCAAGCGTTCCTGGCGCGCGGCGAGGAAGCGCACCGCCTTGTCGCACGCTTCGAGATATACCGGGTTCGACACCGACTGTGCTGGTGCATAGTCGATGTCGGCATCAATTTCCACGTGCTGGAATACTTCGCCGCGCACATCGTTCAACACACTGAGACCGGTTTCAAAGAACTCGCGGCGGCGCGTGACAACAACCACGCCTATAGCCGTCATATCCATATTTTTGTCCTTTAGTGGAAAATTGAAATCTGCGGAGATAACTACCGAATGTTTATGCGATCACTCTCTGCTCGACCAGCGGTTCGTCGGTATCGGCAACGCGTTCCTCGATGCGCACCACGCCGCCGTCACCGTCGAGGTAGATCAGGTCGCCGGTGCGTATGGTCTGCGTCGCCTGCTTCGCATTGACGACCGCCGGAATACCGAACTCCCGCGACACGATGGAGCTGTGCGACAAGGCCGAGCCGATGTCTGCGACCACCCCGGCCGCCAGCACGAACAGCGGCGTCCACGATGCATCGGTAAAGCGTGCCACCAGAATTTCGCCCTGGCGGAATTCGCCCGCCTGGCGGTTGAGGTCGGTGATCACGCGGGCGCGCCCCACCGCCACGCCGGGGCTGGCGCCGAGGCCATGCAGCAGGTCGCCCTGCGCCGCGTCCAGCAACACCTGATCGTCGCGGTGCGGCACATGGCCGCCGATCAGCGCCATTGGCGGTTCCTTCAGGCGCTCGTTCAGCAGATGCTGCTGACGGTTGCGCGCAATCAGTTGCGGAGAAAATGCCTGCTGCGCCGTTTTGCGCCCGGCCACGTAATCGCGCAATTCGTTGAAATCGATGTACGGCAGGTCCTGTATGCCAGACACACCCTCCGCCTCGGCGCGGCGCAGCACCTCGACGATGATTTTGCGGTAGAACCAGGTCTCGGCGATGAGGGTCGGACGCGTCGCTTCGCGCCGTTCCGCCATCTTCGCGTAGGCGGCGATCACGAAGCGGAATGTCATCCTTGCCTTGAACGGCAGTTTGTCCAGCAACTGCCGCGTGTCTTCTTCGCGCGCCTTGTCTATCGTCGCCAGACGCGATTCAAGCTGCACATCGCTGGTCAGGTACAGACGGATGATTTGCAGCAGATAGGTCGGATCGTCGTTCCAGCGCGGAATGCTGAGTTCGAATTCCTGGCGACCACGCGAACCGAAGTCCGCGAGGAAGGCGCCAAAATTCTCGTCCCAGAAACGGCGGCCCTCTGCATGCTGCTGCAAGCTATCCGCCAACTGCTCCAGCGGCGTCTCCAGGAACAGTGTGCGCAGCACCGGCGAGCGGTCGACGCGCGCTGCTAGTTCGCACACGCCACGCGTCACCTCGATGGTACGCAGGTTGTTCATCGATGCCTTGATGCGGTTCTGCAGCCCTTTTCCTTCGTTCCCCAGCCACTTCTCGCACAGCTCCGCCAGCGCATCGTACAGCGCGAAGGATTGCAGGAAGAACGGCATGTAGGCAGCACAGGATTCGAGGAAGTAGCGATCGATGCGCTGCAGTTCGGCATTGAGCTGCGGCAGGCTCATCTTCTCGAGATCCAGCTTGCGGAAGCGCTCGGTTTCGCGCTGGCGCAAGGCGATCATCTTGTTCACCGTGCCGCTAGCGGTCGACATATTATGCACCTGGCATACCAGCCAGTAGAGGCTGCTCTTGAAGAATTGGAACCCAGACACCGGTTTGCCGTAGGGATTTTTGTAGTGCGTGAAGTCGACGTCGGGGGTCGCGTAGCGCCGCGTGAACTTCATCGGCTCGTGCGTGGGAGGGCATTGCGTCAGCAGCCGCGCCGATGCGGAGATGTTCAGGTACACATAACCCTGCAGGTAGCCGACGTAATACTGCGAACTGCCGATGTCGAGCAAGCCCATGGTCTTCAC
Organism: Janthinobacterium salmonicoloratum; assembly: GCF_051380845.1. Lineage (NCBI taxonomy): Bacteria > Pseudomonadati > Pseudomonadota > Betaproteobacteria > Burkholderiales > Oxalobacteraceae > Janthinobacterium > Janthinobacterium salmonicoloratum. Next base: position 2,649,930 of record NZ_JBNYXV010000001.1, read on the forward strand.
TGCCGGGCCGTGCACGTGGTGCTGGTAGAAGCGGGTGAAGGACAGTCCGAGCGGCGTCATCAGCCCGGTCAGGATTTCGCCGGTGTCCATGCGCGAAAACATAGTGTTGTCGCGCACCTGCTGATTGGTTTCCTGCTCGTCGCCGTACAGCTTACCGGCGATGGAAGCAGTCACCGTGATCGGCCGTGCCTGCAGTATCCAGATACTGTCATCCTTCAGTGCCCACTCGATATCCAGTTCGCAGCCGTAATGGCGGCGAATGCGTGCGGCACAGGCCGCCAGTTCGGATGCCTGCATATCGCTCAGGCTCGGCTGATCGACGAATTGCGGCGGTACCTCCTGCATCGCGACGCCATCTGCAGTGCGCGCACACATCACCGGCTTCGCCCGGACAATACGTTCCATCAGCGCATGACTGTCGCTGTCCACCACATAGGTATCGGTGCTCGCCTGGCCCGACACCACGCCCTCGCCCAATCCCCAGCAAGATTCGATCACCGTGCGTCCGGCATCGCCGCTGATCGGGTCGGCGGTGAACAACACGCCGGCAGCATCGGCAACGATCATCTGCTGGATCACCACCGCAATGCCGCCGTCGGCCCGGTTGCGCCCCTGGTAGGCATGCGCGCGTTCGTTCCACAGCGACGCCCAGCAACGCTTCACGCAATCAAGCAGCGCGGTCTCGCCCTCCACGTGCAGGAAGGTGTCGTACTGGCCTGCAAATGATTGTGCATCGCCGTCTTCATTGACGGCGGAGGATCGCACCGCGACCCGGCCGCTACCGAGTTCGCGATAGGCAGCGACGATCGCATCCTGCAGCGCGGGCGGCAACGGCGCTTGCGCAATGCGTGCGCGGATGTCGGCGGAGGTGTCGCGGTCGACCTTGTCCATGCCGTCGATCCAGGCCGCCAATCCGGATGCCTGCAAAAAAGCATGACAGGCATCGACCGTCACGCAATATGCGCGTGGCACCGGGAAGCCGGCGCCGATCAATGTATTGAGCGAGTTAGCCTTGCCGCCGAAACGCTGCACGCCGGTCGCAGGGTTGCCGGTAATTTCCATCACATGCAGGCCGGAACGCAGTGCTTGCACCACCATCGTATCCGCCGCCGTACGCTGCAGGTATGCCTGCGCCTGTTGTGCCGCATTGAACCCTGCGCTCACTGCGCTCTCCAGGTTGCCGATGCCGACGCTGTCCTGGTTCGCAAAGGAAACCCCACCCACCGGCTGCGACGCCCGCACAAACAAGTCGGCTTTAATTTGCCCGCGCGTAGCGACCACCAACGCACGCGGCCAACGCCAGATCCGGATGTCTTCCACCTCGTCAGTGGATAGTCCCTTCGCCTGCAGCATTTCCGACACTTCTTGCAAGGTCACCTGCTGCAGCTGCGCAAAATCTGTCTTGCCGAGTTTGCCCTGGTTGAGCCGTTCCGCCACCGGCTTCAGCAAGGTCAGCACACCGGCTTTCTTACCGTTGTCGCGGTCCAGCCAGTTGGCGACCACGCACACGCTGCTGCGGCACCAGGCCAGCGGCGCAGCGGCGGCGGTATCTCCTTCGATCACATAGCCGCCGAAGTATTCAGTCCAGGCAGCGTTGCGCAGGTAGACGTTCGCGATGCAGTAGTCGCGGTGCTGGATCTGACGTATCGCATGCTGCTGCTGCGCCGGCAAACCGGAGACCGCATCCAGTGCGGCATGCTTGGGCGCGGCCCACACTACCGCGCCGGCGCTAACCTCGCTCTGCACGCCGCGACGTTCAAAGGTGATGCGGTAACGTTCGCCATCACGCGCAACCGTCTGCACGCGCGCACCGACTGCAATATGGCAGTTGCCACGCTCGCGCAACGCCGCCTGCAGACGTTCGCTGAGATAACCGTTCCCGCCGGGGAAGGTCACCAGCGTGCCATACAAGTAGCCGACCAGGAAGTGCAGCCCGACATAGGCGGACACATCCGCCGCCGACAGACATTCCACTTTCAGGGTCGTCTCGACCGCATCGCGCACCAGCGGGCCGAACTTCGCATCCGGCACCAGCGCCGTTGACAGCCGCGAACGCACTTTCTCATCGAACAATAGTTCGGCCAGCGAAATCGAGTCGAACTGTTCCATCTCCTCGCGCGTCCAGCCGCATCCGGGTTGCCACGGTACCGCCGGATACTTGCCGCCATCCTTGCGGAAGCGCTGCAGGTAGGCATATAGTTCCGCAAACACCGGATCGCCCAGCTTCTTCGGCGCCGCGATGAATTTCTTGCCGCGCAATGCGGCGCCGAGCAGGTTGCATGTCAGTCCATACATCGCCGGGTTCAGCAACTCCTTCGGCTGCTTCAGCAGCCCCAGCGTGACCTCCCCCAGACGGCGCAGCAGATGGCGTGTGTTGAACAGCACGAATTGACTGTTGCCGGTGGAGCGCCATGCATCGGACAAGCCGAGCCCGCTCAGCAATTGCGCCGTGTCCGAACCGGGCACCGGCTCCTGGAAGCAGCTGCCTGCTGTGGCGAAGCGTAGTTCACCGCGCTGCCCGCTGCGCGCCGCGCCGCCCACCGTGGACTCCCGCTCCAGCACCAGCACGCTATGGCCAGCAAGCTTCCAGGCTGCCACGAGGCCGGACAGCCCGCCGCCGACCACCACCACGTCGCAAGCGCCGACCGCTTCGCCTTCCCGCACACCGCTATCGTCCGCAACGGGAATGTCCGCTACACCTTTTTCATAATCCTTGCTGGGGAACTTTTTCTGCGTTGCCATTTTCTGTCTCTACCTTTTCCCGGGTTGAACAGCTGCCTTCCAAAAGCCAGCTTTGCAGGACCGTTGGATTACAACTAGCCACGGACAAGCTATGTGTACGGCGCGTATGCGAAACCGAATGATTCGGGCTAACGCAGCCCCATGTGCCGTGCGATGAACTCGCGCTGTATTTCATTGGTGCCGGAGAAGATGCGCGCCGGCAGTGCATCCAGCAGCAAGCGATCGATGCCGGTCTCGCTGCAGACACCGGCGCCACCAAAGATCTGTACCGCGTCCAGCCCACATTGCACCGCGCACTCGGACACCCACAGCTTACTTTGTGCGATCGCCTCTTCATGCGGCAGGCCCTGGTCATAGAGCCAGCCGGCGCGGTACAGCAGCAGGCGCGATGTTTCCAGGCGCAGCTTGAAGTCGACCAGCCGGTCCGACACCGCCTGGTTGTGTCCTATCGGACGGCCGAACTGCTTACGTTCGCGCGCGTGCGTGACGCATTGCTGAAGCACGCGCTCCATCGCGCCGACATAGGCGGCAAACAGGCAGCCGCGCTCCCAGATCATGGAGTCATGGAAGATGGTCGCGCCCGCGCCTTCGTCGCCCACGCGCGCCCATACGGGTACTCTGCAGTCTTCCAAATGGACGCTGCCCCAGGGCGAGGTGCACAGGCCCGACTTGCGCTCACCGGTAGTCACTGTGAGGCCATGCGTTCCGCGCGGGATCAAAAAGGCGCTGATGCCGAAATAGGATTGGTGCTCATCGGTCTTCGCATACAGCAGGAAGACATCGGCCACCGGCGCATTGGTGACGAAACATTTTTCGCCGTTGAGAATGTAGTGCTCGCCGTCGCGCCGCGCGCTGCTGCGCATTGCGAATACGTCGGAACCGGAGCCGGGCTCGGTGATCGCATTGGCGGCAATCAGGCTGCCTTTCGCCATACCAGACAGGTAGCGCTCGTGCAGCTCGCGCGAACCATGGCGCCACAGCGGCACAGCGCAAGCGAACATGTGTGCACACAAGGAGAACACCAGCCCCATGTCGACGCAACCCTGGCCGAGCGCCTCCACCGCGAGCATGGTATCGAGCGCACCAAAGCCGGAACCGCCCCACTCTTCAGGCAACGGCAAACCGGCCAGGCCGATCTCTGACGCCTGCGTCCACTTGTTGCGGTCGAAATGGGAAGACGCGATGCGTTCGCTGGCCGAGGCGGACAACACTTCGCGGGCAAAACGATGGATGTGTGAGACAGCTTCTTGCTGCTCGCTGCTGAGACGAAAATCCATGCATCAACCCTATATTTGGTGCAGCGGCAATAGCGGCTGCAAATGTTTTTATTGGAAGCTCCCTTGGCAATGCATCATCACGCCTGCACGATCCGTACCGCTACAATTGCACTGTGCTACTGCCTAAGAGCCTGTTCGAGATCTTTTAACCTAGAGACGGCAGTTGACCGCTCAATTTCGTCTGGAGATCCGCATGAGCATTGACTTTCGCTGCTTCGATACCGTTCACCAGTTGGGTGAGAGCGCTACAGGGTCGATTGCACACTTTTTCGGCTCCCTGGCTGCGTTGTTCGTCGTAGCAGAACGGGCCACACAAACAAGGCGCAACGCCGTAGCGCGCCCATCAGGTGCGTCAAAATCGGGAAGTTAATTCCGACCATATCCTAAGGCGCCGCAAAAACTAGATTAACGACATGGCGCAACATTATGTTGATAATTATCAAACTAAATGAAGATGTAAAGAAATTGGGCGTGGTTCAAAAACGGTCATTTTTAGGTAACAGATGCCGAGCGTATTCCTTCCACTTAAGCAATGGAATTTCAGCATTCCGGAAGTGAGTCCAGGAGGCGAGATGCCTCCGGTTGATCAGGCTCGCTGTGGCTGAAGCGGTCCCAGGCCAGGGAGCGTGAGCCAGTGGGAATGGTCTTGGCCGGTCATCAGCTGGGCCGGGCTTTTACCGACTCGCTGCGAGACACGGCTTCGAAGGTACTGGCCGTTCAGTCAGGCCGCTGCCGCCTTGCGGTTCCGACGGCTGTCGAAGCTGTACGAGCATGCCAGCGTCGTCATCACCACCAACCTGAGCTTCGCTGAATGGTCGAACGTGTTCGGCGACGCAAGATGACCATGGCGTTACTCGACCGGCTCGCCCGCCACTGTCACATCGTGGAGAAGGACAACGAGTCGTACCGTTTCCAGCACAGCAGCATGGCGGCTAAGGGGAGAATCAAGGTACGAGAGAACAAAAGCAAGTCTGGTGACTGGGCTCCAGATGACCATGGATCGGAAGGTAAACAAGGAAAAATTACATAGCAGGATAAATCGTTTATATCGTTAATTTACGCAAGGAAGAAGAAGAGGAATTCGTTCCGGGCTACGCCCTCCACGAATTACCCTTCTTTATTTGGTGCACTTATCCACAACTGCTACTCAAAAACGCAACGCCCCTCCCTGGGTATTTCTTCATTCAGAACGGTGGTCATTATTGGGTCGGCGCCAACAAACACGTCACCCAAAAGACGTGAGTAAACGCGAAAACGCCACAGTATTTACAAGGGTAGGTGCGGAAATTTGCCAGCCATGTCGAGTTCAGGCCGGGCGACGCACAGGCAAAACTTGTGTTGAAGCGCTGGGGGCCAACCTCCCTCCGACCATCCAAGGAGTGAATTCGCTTGTCTGTTTGAGGCGATCATTCAAGAATATATTGAAATTTCACATCAAAGAGAAGCTCAGAAAAGTCGCTGTTCAAGAATTTATGCCTTGCCCGCGACCGGGGTGGGAGCGGTAAGCCCTTGATTTCCAGGGACCATTATTCAAGTTTCTTTTCCGACGTAACAGTCATGCGCGCAGCGCGGGACGCCGCCCGGCACGCCGAACACAGGCATTGTACGCTCCGTGCAGGCGTTGGCGGCACGACCTTCTGGCGCCGGACCTGCGGCGCAGAGTGAACCAGAATGCGTTTCAGCCCCCATTTTGCGCAGTTCATCGCATTTCCACTCAACAAGCGTGTCGGATTTGCTACCTTGTCATCGACAGCACGGCAGCCGCGGCGCGGCAGCCGGCTTTTTCTTGTCCTGAACTACAACAATCATAAAGGAAACACCATGCGTACCTTGCTGGCCCTGTGCTGTGCCGTTGCCCTTGGCGGTTGCGCCATCGTCATCAACCCCAACGATGGCGAAGTGCGCTATGCCGACTCGGGTGGCAATGCCATCCTGGGCAACGAGCAAGTGAGCCGCGACGTGCGCCAGGTCAGCAATATCAACACGCTCGACATCGACAGCATGAAGCGCATCGATATGAAGATCGACGTGCGCGTCGGGCCGGCAACATCGCTGGTGATCGAAGCGGACAGCAATCTGCAGCCGCGTATCCATAGCGAGGTGAGCGGCAATACCCTGCGCATCTGGAGCGATACGAACATTCGCAGCAGCAATGGCATCCACGTCATTTATACGACGCCGCAATTGAAGAAGATCAATATTTCCGGCTCTGGTCGCCTGGTGGTCAGCGGCCTCAATGGCGAAGATTTCAGCCTGGAGCAGCGCGGTTCGATGAAGAGCGAATTGTCAGGCACGGTGGGACGCTTCGACGTGGCCAACAACGGCTCGGGCAGCATCAACGCGGCGGCCCTCGCCAGCGGCAACACGGACGCGGTGCAGAACGGTTCAGGCAACATCCAGTTGGGCAACCTGCGCGGCGAACGCATCAACGTGGCCGTCAACGGCTCGGGCAGCATCAGCGCCAGCGGCGCCGTACAGCGCCTCGACGCCAACGTGAATGGCTCGGGCGATATCAACCTGGCGGCCCTGCGCAGCGACGTTGCTTATTTGGCGAGCAACGGTTCCGGCGACATCGACGTCACCGTCCAGAATGAAGTCAATGCCCGCGCCAGCGGTTCCGGCCGCATCACCGTGCATGGCGATCCGGCCCGCCGTACTTTGTCCGGCAAGCGCGTCAGCATCTTGCGCTAGACGCGCCTCTGGCGACGCACGGGGGCCGGCTTGCTATACTGTCGGCCCCTGTCCCTTTTCACTCATCGCCATGCCGTCCCCCGCCGTTTCCCTGGCATGCCGCCCATCCTGCGGCGCCTGCTGCACCGCACCGTCCATCACCAGCCCGATTCCTGGCATGCCGGATGGAAAGCCTGCAGGCGTGCGCTGCGTGCAACTGGCCGACGACAACCGCTGCAATATCTTTGGCCGCCCGGAGCGGCCCGCGTTTTGCGGTGGCTTGCAGCCATCCGAGGAGATGTGCGGCGACAGCCGCGAACATGCGGTGCGCTGGTTGGCAGAGCTGGAACGGCTGACGGCGCCCGGAGCAGTTACCCCTGCCACCTTTACCGCTTAGCGGCCGTCTTCGGCTGCTGCCGATACTTCCTCCGCGTCGCGCAGGCGCTTGTATTCCAACAACATGGCAAGGCCCATATAAATCAGCAGCAGGAACAGGGAATCGCGCGCGTCGCGCCAGTCCAGCGTGCTGTGGCGCATCCAGTGCATGACATTTAAAAACAATAGCGCACCCAGCATTCCCCATCCATGGCGACCCATGGGCCGGCCCAACAGGGTTGTCAGCAACGAGGTACGTGACAGCATAGTGTTCCTTTACTCATTCTGTTTTTTTACAACACTAGCAGAAATTATGTCTTTCCAGCAATGCCTGCTCAGATAAGACATCCGGCTTGACTCTGATTGCACGTTTGCGTATATTTATGCGCATTCGTGCACGTTTCAGAAATATACCCATGTCCGCCACCCTGCTCCTCAAACAACGCCACGCGCTGATCCAACAACAATTGCAGGCCGACGGCAGGGTGCTGGCGCTGGACCTGGCGCGCCAGCTCGACGTGTCCGAAGATACGATACGGCGCGACCTGCGCGAGATGGCGGCGGCCGGCCTGTGCCAGCGCGTGTATGGCGGCGCCCTGCCGCTGGCGCCCGACGGCGGCAGCTTGACGCAACGCAAGCAGGAAGCGCCGGAACGCAAGGCGCGCCTGGCGCAGGCCGCCGTTTCCCTCGTGCGCGCGGGCCAGGTGCTGTTTCTCGATGCGGGGTCGACCAATCTTGCCATCGCCAGCGCCTTGCCAGAGTTGGCGCTCACTGTCATCACTAATGCGCCCTCGATTGCCTTGGCGCTCATGGAACGCCCGGAAATCGAACTGATCATGGCTGGCGGCAGGGTCGACCGCCGTGCCGGCGCCAGCCTGGGCCCGCAGGCGCTACGCACCGTCGAACGCATGCATCCCGACTTGTGCTTTCTCGGTGCCTGCGGCGCCGATGCGGACGCAGGCGTGACGGCGTTCAATTACGACGAGGCCGAGTTCAAGCGCAGCATCGCCGGCGCCAGCAAGGCCGTCATCGTCGCCGTCACCAGCGACAAGCTGGGCACGGCCGCGCCCTTCGGCGTGCTGGCCACGGGCTTGCTGCAGCATCTGGTGCTGGAAGCCGATGCCGATGCGGCCCACGTGGCTGCCTTTGAACGGCTGGGCGTGCAAGTGCTGCGCGCCCGCGCCTGATTTTATCCACCCCGACTCTAGAAAAGCTCCCCCATGCATCTCACCGGCACCCTGCAACAACGCGCCACGCGCCTGGTCTTCTTCGCTGCCGGCCTCGGCATGGCCGCCTGGGCTCCGCTGGTTCCCTACGCCAAGTCACGCCTGGGCCTCGATGAAGCGACTCTCGGCATTTTGCTGCTATGCCTGGGCGCCGGCTCGCTATGCGCGATGCCGTTTACGGGCATGCTCTCCGCCCGCTTCGGCTGCCGCAAGGTCATCATCGGCGCCGGCCTGCTGCTGATCGCCGTGCTGCCCGGCCTCGCGCTGGCCGCCACGCCGCCGCAACTGGGCCTGGTGCTGCTGGTGTTCGGCGCGGCCATGGGCACCTTTGACGTGGCCATCAACATCCAGGCCGTGATCATCGAAAAGGCCAACGGCGGCGCCATGATGTCGGGCTTTCATGCGCTATTCAGCGTGGGCGGCTTTGCCGGCGCGGCTTGTATGGCCTTGCTGCTGTGGCTGGGCCTGACACCTGCCTGGTCCTGCGTGGTGGTGATGCTGCTGCTGTGTGGCGTGCTGGGCGCGGCGCAAGGCCATCTGTTGCCGACAGCGTCCGCCTCCGGCGAAAAGACGCCGCTGTTCGTCATGCCGCATGGCGCCGTCATTTTCATCGGCCTGTTGTGCTTTATCGTTTTCCTGGCCGAAGGCGCCATTCTCGACTGGAGCGCCCTGTTCCTCACCACCACGCGCGGCGTGGAAGAAGCCAAGGGCGGCCTCGGCTACGCTGCCTTCGCCATTGCCATGACGGTGGGCCGCTTCACGGGTGATAAGGTGGTCAGCCGTTTTGGCGGAAAGCGTGTGCTTACTTTCGGCGGCTTGTGCGCAGCGGCAGGCTTCTTCCTGGCCGTGCTAGCCCCGCACACCAGCCTGGCAATGCTTGGCTTCGTGCTGATCGGCCTGGGCGCGGCGAACATCGTGCCCATCCTGTTCACGGCGGCGGGCCAGCAACATGCCATGCCGGCCAGCCTGGCGGTGGCGGCCATCACCACCATCGGCTACGCGGGCATCCTGGCCGGCCCGGCCGTGATCGGCTTCATCGCCCACGCCACCAGCCTGAACATCGCCTTCGCCATGCTGGGCGCCGCCCTGCTGCTGGTGGCGGCCAGCGCGCGCCTGGTGGCGCCGGCAAAACAGGCTGCTTGAACCCTCCCCTTGCCTGGCGGGCAGCGGCAAAAAACCGCTGCCCGCCAGCGCCCAAATCGGCTCGATGTGCCTCCGGCATGGTAAGCTTCGACCCCGCGCACATTGCTGGCGCCACGCACTCACCCCATCCTGTCACTTATACCCTTTTATACATCTATGGATCTCATTCTTGCTTTAAAAGCCATCATCATGGGGCTGGTCGAAGGTTTTACCGAATTCTTGCCGATTTCGTCCACCGGACATTTGATCCTGGCCGGCAGCCTGCTCGACTTTACCAAAGATGTATCGAAAGAAGTCATGGACGTCTTCGAGATTGCCATCCAGGCCGGAGCCATCCTGGCCGTGTGCTGGGAATACCGCCAGCGCATCGGTAGCGTGCTGAGCACCTTCGGCAGCGAAGCCAAGTCGCGCAAGTTCGTACTGAACGTGGCCATCGCCTTCCTGCCCCTGGCCATCATCGGCCTGGCGATCGGCAAGATGATCAAGCATGCGCTGTTCAAGCCCGTGCCCGTGGCCATGGCCTTCATCATCGGCGGCATCGTGATTTTGCTGGTGGAGCGCCGTGCGCGCACCAATCCCGTCACCGTGCGCGTCAACTCGGTCGATGAAATGACGCCGTTCGACGCCTTGAAAGTGGGCTGCGCGCAGGCGTTCGCGCTGATTCCCGGCACCAGCCGTTCCGGCTCGACCATCATCGGCGGCATGCTGCTGGGCCTGTCGCGCAAGACGGCCACCGAATTCTCGTTCTTCCTGGCCATCCCGACGTTGCTGGCGGCCACCTTCTACTCGCTGTATAAAGCGCGCGACATCCTGTCGGCCACCGACGTGCCCCTGTTCGGTCTGGGCACCGTGGCCGCCTTCATTTCCGCCTTCCTGTGCGTGCGCTGGCTGCTGCGCTACATCAGTTCGCACGACTTCACGTTTTTTGCCTGGTACCGCATTGTGTTTGGCTTGCTGGTCCTGGCCAGCGCCCACTACGGCTGGGTTGTTTGGGCAGAATAAGGCATTATGAATCAAGATATTAACCAGCGCGCGCTGCACCTGCTGCAAACCGTTTTCGGCTACCCCGCCTTCCGCGGCCAGCAAGCCGATATCGTCGACCACGTCAGCCATGGCGGCGACGCGCTGGTGCTGATGCCCACGGGCGGCGGCAAGTCGCTGTGCTATCAGATTCCGGCACTGCTGCGCGACGGCGTGGGCGTCGTCGTCTCGCCGCTGATCGCGCTGATGCAGGACCAGGTGGACGCGCTGGAGGAAGTCGGCGTGCGCGCCGCCTTCCTCAATTCCACGCAAACCTACGAAGAAGCGAGCCGCATCGAGCGCCTGGTGCGCACGGGCGGCATCGACGTCGTCTACGTGGCGCCCGAGCGCCTGATGACGCAGCGTTGCCTGGACCTGTTCCAGGCCTCGAAGATCTCGCTGTTCGCCATCGACGAGGCGCATTGCGTGGCCCAATGGGGTCACGACTTCCGCCCCGAATACATCAAGCTGTCGGTGCTGCACGAGCAGTTCCCGGACGTGCCGCGCATCGCGCTCACGGCCACGGCCGACCCGCAGACGCGCGCCGAAATCGCGCTGCGTTTGCAGCTGGAAGACGCGCGCCAGTTCGTCTCGTCCTTCGACCGGCCGAACATCCGCTATCAAATCGTGGAAAAGGCGAACGGCCGCAAGCAGCTGCTCGACTTCATCAACACGGAACACGCGGGCGACTGCGGCATCGTCTACTGCCTGTCGCGCAAAAAGGTCGAAGAGACGGCGGAATTTTTGAACCAGAGCGGCATCCGCGCCCTGCCGTATCACGCCGGCATGGAGTATGCCAAGCGCAGCGCCAACCAGGCGCGCTTCCTGCGCGAAGAAAACATCGTCATGGTCGCCACCATCGCCTTCGGCATGGGTATCGACAAGCCCGACGTACGCTTCGTCGCGCATCTGGATCTGCCGAAAAGCATCGAGGGCTATTACCAGGAAACGGGCCGCGCGGGCCGCGACGGCATGGCCGCCAACGCCTGGATGGCGTACGGCTTGCAAGACGTGGTGCTGCAGCGGCGCATGATCGATGAATCGGAAGCGGAGGACACCTTCAAGCGCGTGCTGGGTGTGAAACTCGACGCCATGCTGGGCCTGTGCGAAACGCTCAGCTGCCGCCGCATGCGCCTGCTCGAATACTTCGGCGAACCGGCTTCGCCGTGCGGCAATTGCGACACCTGTTTGGTGCCGCCCGTGTCCTTCGATGGCACGGTGCCCGTGCAAAAACTGCTGTCGGCCATCTACCGCGTCGACCAGCGCTTCGCCGGCGGGCACGTGATCGACGTGCTGCGCGGCGTGGAATCGGAACGCATCAAGACCTGGCACCACGATACGCTGTCTGTCTTCGGCATCGGCTCGGACCTGGGCGAAGCGGAATGGAAAGCTATCCTGCGCCAAGCCATCGCGCTGGGCCTCGTGTCGGTCGACCATGAACAATACAGCTCGCTGAAACTGACGGACGCCTCGCGCCCCGTGCTCAAGGGCGGCCAAAAGGTGCAGCTGCGCCAGTACCAGAAACCGGTGAAAACCAGCAAGCGCAGCACCAGCGTGGCGAAAGGCTATGTCGAGACGGATCTGTCGACCAGCGAGCAGGCGATCTTCGACAAGCTGCGCTGGTGGCGCGTGGAGACGGCGCGCACGCACAACGTGCCGGCCTACGTGATTTTTGTCGACGCCACCCTGCGTGAAATCGCCAAGGCCAAACCCACCTCGCTGGAGCAGATGCGCGGCGTGAGCGGCGTGGGCGAGAAAAAACTGGCCTCGTACGGCGACGAAATCGTCGCCATGATCCTGGAGATGATTTGATGGAAGCACTCTCGTCCGACCTGATCTATCAGGCCGTGAAAATTCTCGGCGCCCAGCCCGACGCCGACGACGCGGTGGAAGCGCAAGTCCGTGCCCTGGTCGGCGACGACCTTACCATGCGCCGCCTGGCCGACGTAGTGCCGGAAGCCTTTGGCCTGGTGCTGGCGTCGCACCTTCCCGGCGCCGAAAACATGACCCTGCCCGACACCTTCCGCGCCCAGGACGAGGACGGCGAATGGGTGGAATTCCCCCTGCGCCGCGAACCGATCTTTGTCGTCGCCGCGGATATCGCCCAGCACACCTTCCACAACGGCCCGCGCGCGCTGATGCAAAACCTGGCCAGCCGCAGCTCTTTGCTGTCGGCCATCAACAAGGGCTTGAACGCGGGCGGCTCGCTCGATGGCACGACCCTGGGCCCTCCCTCCTTCTTCGGCCTGCCCACTGCCCTGTACCAGCCGGCGGCATCGCCCGAGACGCCCTGACCGCCTCACCTTGCCTTTGCCCTTGATAAGAGAACGGTCCCGCGATGGAAACCAAATGGCTGGAAGACTTCATTTCACTCGCTGAAACGCATAACTTCAGCCGTTCCGCGGCCCTGCGCCACGTGACCCAGCCGGCCTTCTCGCGGCGCATCCAGTCGCTGGAAAACTGGCTCGGCATCGACCTCGTCGACCGCACCTCCTACCCTACGCGATTGACGCCGGCCGGCGCCGTATTTTACGAGCAGGCGCTGGAAATGCTGGGGCAAATCAACGGCGTGCGCGCCCTGTTACGCGGCAAGCGGGCGGCCACGCAAACGAGCGTCGACTTCGCCGTGCCGCACACCCTGTCGCTGACCTTCATGCCGAAGTGGCTGACGGCGCTGGAAGAAGGTTTCGCGCCGATCAACAGCCGCCTGATGGCACTGAACGTGCACGACGCCGTGCTGCAGCTGGTCGATGGCGGCTGCGATCTGCTGCTGTGCTACCACCATCCGCGCCAACCGGTGCAGCTGGATCCGGGCCGCTATGACATGCTGGTGATGGGCCGCGAAACCCTGCGCGCCTATGCGCGCTGCGGCCAGGACAGGGTGCCGGACTTCGTCCTGCCGGGCAGCGCCAAAGAACCGCTGCCCTTCCTCTCCTACACCAACAACGCCTACCTGGGACGCATGGTGGAATTACTGGTGGCCGACGCCAAGGCGCCGCTGTTCCTGGAGACGTGCTACGAAACGGACATGGCCGAAGGCTTGAAAATGATGGCGCTGGAAGGCCGCGGCATCGCCTTCCTGCCCGAATCGGCCGTCATGCGCGACGTCAAATACAAGCATCTGGCGCGCGCCGACGGCGGCGCACCAGGCTGGGAAATCGAGCTGGAAATCCGTTTGTACCGCGAGCGCCCGTCAAGCCTGCGTCCCGGAAAGCAGATCGTCGAAAGCCTGTGGCAATACCTGGTACAGGCGCAGGAAGGCAAGGCGCGCGCCGGCAAGCGCCGCAAACGCGCCATCGAGACCGTCCCATCCTGACTGGCTATCCTGGCAACACAACTATGCAATAAATGCATAACCGGATGCGCACAAAGCATTGGCCGGGGCATGAGGCTATCGCCTACGATGCGGTTCCGCTGCGCGCAACTCAATTGGGTGCGCCTACCACAGCATTTTTGAATGCCAGGAAAAATCGTAGCGAGCGGCGATGATTTGTGGCCGAGAAGCGCAGCTGTACGAAGGTACAGCGAGCATCGCCGGCCGCAAAGCACGACGCGCAGTATATTTTTCGGCATTACACCACCGTTTTGTCCAGGAGCTTATCAAGCATGACCAGCAAGCACGCACTTCCTTCCTACCTCAATCCTGAAGACCTGGGCCCATGGGGCGTCTACCTCGAGCAGATCGACCGCGTTACGCCGTACCTGGGCAACCTGTCGCGCTGGGTGGAAACGCTGAAGCGTCCAAAGCGCATCCTGACGGTCGATGTGCCTATCGAGCGCGATGACGGCACCATTGCCCACTACGAAGGCTACCGCGTACAGCACAATCTGTCGCGCGGCCCGGGTAAAGGCGGCGTGCGCTTCCACCAGGACGTGACCCTGTCGGAAGTGATGGCTCTGTCGGCCTGGATGACGGTCAAGAATGCAGCCGTCAACGTGCCATACGGCGGCGCCAAGGGCGGTATCCGTGTCGATCCGAAGACCCTGTCGCGCAACGAACTGCAACGCCTGACCCGCCGCTACACGAGCGAGATCAGTATGATCATCGGACCGAACAAGGATATCCCGGCGCCGGACGTCAACACGAATGAACAAGTCATGGCGTGGATGATGGACAGCTACGCCATGATCGGCGGCAATATGTCGACCGGCGTGGTGACGGGCAAACCAATCTCGCTGGGCGGCAGCCTGGGTCGCCGCGATGCGACGGGCCGCGGCGTATTCGTCGTCGGTTGCGACGCGGCCGCCAAGGTCGGCATGTCGCTCGAAGGCGCGAAAGTCATCGTGCAAGGTTTCGGCAACGTGGGCGGCGTCGCTGCCCGCATGTTCGCAGAAGCCGGCTCGAAAGTGGTCGCGGTACAAGACCACAAGACCACCGTGGTGCATTCCGGCGGCTTGAACATCCCGCAATTGCTGGCACACGTGGCCGAAGTGGGCAGCGTCGAAGGCTTCCCTGGCGCCGAGGCGTTCGTGCCGCGCGAAGATTTCTGGGGCATCGATTGCGACATCCTGATCCCGGCCGCACTGGAACAGCAGATCACCGCCGAACGCGCACAAGTCATCCGCGCCAAGATCATCCTGGAAGGCGCCAATGGCCCGACCCTGCCGGCAGCGGACGACATCCTGACCGACCGCGGCGTGCTGATCGTACCGGACGTGCTGGCCAACGCTGGCGGCGTGACCGTCAGCTACTTCGAGTGGGCACAGAACTTCTCGAGCTTCTTCTGGACGGAAGAAGAAATCAACAGCCGCCTGACCCGCATCATGCGCGAAGCGTTCGATTCGGTATGGCAAGTGTCGCAAGAGAAGAAAGTGTCGATGCGTACCGCCACCTTTATCCTGGCGTGCACCCGTGTTCTCCAGGCTCGCGAAGTGCGCGGCTTGTATCCTTAATAGCTGCTTTTGACGCCATTGGTTTAATGGCGCTCTAAAAAAAATCCCGCCACACTTGCGTGTGAGCGGGATTTTTTGTATCTGCGGACTTTTTTACGCCGCGTAGCCTTGCGGGTTCTGGTGCTGCCAGCGCCAGTGGTCGCGGCACATGTCGTCGATGTTTTTCTGCGCTTGCCAGCCCAGCAGTTCCTTCGCCTTGTCGGCCGAGGCGTAGCAGCTGGCGATGTCGCCCGGGCGGCGCGGCACGATGTCGTACGGCACGGTGCGGCCGCTGGCGGCCTCGAAGGCGCGCACGGTATCGAGCACGCTGTAGCCGTGGCCCGTGCCCAGGTTGACGGTAAAGCCGCCCTCGGTGGAAAACAGGCGGTTCAAGGCGGCCACATGGCCCAGCGCCAGGTCGACTACGTGGATGTAGTCGCGCACGCCCGTGCCATCCGGCGTATCGTAATCCTTGCCAAAGACGGCCAGGCGCTCGCGGCGGCCCACGGCCACCTGGGCGATGAAGGGCATCAGGTTGTTCGGGATGCCGGCCGGATCTTCACCGATCAAGCCGCTGGCATGCGCGCCCACCGGATTAAAGTAGCGCAGCACGCCGACTTGCCATTGGGTATCGGCATGCACGAGATCGGCCAGGATCTGCTCGACCATCAGCTTGGAGCGGCCGTATGGGTTGGTCACGGACAGACGCGACGATTCCAGGATCGGCAAGGCTTCCGGATCGCCATATACGGTGGCCGACGAGCTGAAGACAAAACGCTTCACATTCGCCTCCGCCAGCACTTCCAGCAGCGCCACGGTGCCCGAAACATTGTTGTCCATATACATCAGCGGCTGCGCCACGGACTCCCCCACGGCCTTCAAGCCTGCGAAATGGATCACGGCATCGATGGCGTGCTCACGCAAAACGGCAGCCATGGCCGCGCGGTCGCGCACGTCCGCTACATAGAAGGGCACGCTTTTGCCGGAGATGCGCTCCACGCGCGCCATCGCTTCGCGCGCGCTATTGCACAGATTATCCACCGCAACGACCTCAAAGCCGGCCGCCAGCAATTCGACACAAGTATGCGAACCGATGAAACCGGATGCGCCCGTCACGAGTATTTTTTTGGACATAATCTCAATCAATCAATGCAAAAAAGATAAGACTACCGTAATTCTTCCACCTTGCCTAGCCAGCACACGATAGCGCGCGCATTAAAAAAGCCTGCGGCGTCGCCACGGCAGGCTTGTTCTCGCATGAACGGCACGGATGGGCAAACCGCCAGATTAGTTCTTGATGAACACCAGATCCCACACGCCATGGCCCAGCTTCAAGCCACGGTTTTCAAATTTGGTCAGCGGACGGTACGCCGGTTGTGGCGCATAACCGTCGGCGCTATTGCGCAACTGCGGCTCGGCGCCCAGCACTTCCAGCATTTGCACCGCGTAATCTTCCCAATCGGTGGCGCAATGCAGATAGCCGCCCGGCGCCAGGCGATCAGTCAATTGCTTGACGAACGGCGACTGGATCAGGCGGCGCTTGTTATGGCGCGCCTTGTGCCATGGATCAGGGAAGAAAACGTGGATGCCGGCCAGCGAATTGGCGGGAATCATGTGCGTGAGCACTTCCACCGCATCGTGCTGCAGCAGGCGCAGATTCGTCAGCGACTCCTCGCCAATCAGCTTCAACAGGCTGCCGACACCGGGCGTATGCACTTCGACGCCGATGAAATCCTTCTCCGGCATGGCTTTGGCGATATGCGCAGTCGTCGCCCCCATGCCAAAACCGATTTCCAGGATGACGGGCGCCTTGCGGCCGAATACCTGCTCGAAATCCATCGGATCTTTGGCGAAAGGGAACAGGAACTGCGGCCCCAGAGTCTCGAGCGCGCGCGCCTGCGCCACGGAAAGCCGTCCCGCGCGGGTCACAAAACTGCGGATGCGGTGTTCGGTCGGATCGTACATCATCGGCCGCGCCGGGCCGTTTGCTGGGGTATCAGAAGACATGGGAATGGAGAAATAAGTGGCTGCGCCGCATCAAACCAGGCGCCAGCGAAAAATGGAGCGGGTGAAGGGAATCGAACCCTCGTCGTAAGCTTGGGAAGCTTCTGCTCTACCATTGAGCTACACCCGCGAAGCCTGCATTTTACGCGGGATGGCAAGCACTTGGCAAACTTGTGCGGCGCTTTCGAATTCATCAGGAATTCTCGCGGCATGCGACGAAATGCATAGACAGCCGCATCGGCACGGTAGCATTTTGTTGATAGAGAACAACATCGCTAGCTGCCAGGCGCAGTGAATGACTTGGTATACGGCTAAAATAGGATAAATTATTGTTATCGAGAACTGTGTGGCGCAGACTAGCAGGAGAAATGTTGCTACAATCGTGTGACAGTTTAGCATTCCCGCTGTTCAACCTAAAAGGATATCCCATGAAGAAAATTCTGATCGCTTCGGCAATCCTGTGCTTCGCTTCCGCACAAGCCATGGCTCAATCGGTACCAGCTCCTGCACCAGCAGCAGCTGCACCGGCAGCTGGCGCTGCCGCCGGCGGCACTATTGCCGGCCTGAGCACGAGCGCCCTGATCGCAATCGGCGCAGCAGTTGCCGTTGTGGCCGGTGCAGCAAGCTCGGATTCGACCACCACGCACACGACCCCAACCCACCATTAATACCTGGCTGCCGAGGCAGCGACAGGTAGGTCCATCCTGCAGCTTGATATCTAGCAAAAGGTGAAGGCCTGGTACCGCAATAGTTGATATACTAAAATATGTCAACTATTGCAATAAAAGCCCTTTTCATTTGAAAACGGGCTTTTTTACTTTTATCAAACATCAAAAAGATTGGCACCAGTCTTTTTGCTGTGGACGAATGATGTCATATCGTATGGCCCTGCCTGCGATCCTCATCTATTCATTGAGAGATCCGCCTTCATGTCAGTAAAATATCCCGCGCCATCGCTTCAGTTGCTATGAAGAACCAGCCTTTCTTCAAGCGCATGGGATTTGCCCTGCAAGGCATAAGCGCTGCTTCCCGCATGGAATCGAGCTTCCGCCTGCAGTGTCTGGCCACCCTAATGGTGATCATCGTACTCTGCTGGTCCCGACCTCCCTTGATATGGTGGGCCTTGCTATTGCTCAATTGCAGCATAGTCTTGGCAGCGGAATTGTTTAATACCGCGCTGGAGCACCTGATCGATCACCTCCATCCGTCCCTACATCCCAGCATCAAGATTGCCAAGGACTGCGCAGCAGGAGCAGTGTTGCTCCTCAGTTTGGCAGCCATATGCGTGTTTGTTGCTTTTTTGCTTAAAAACGTTGTGTGCTGAGTAGGAATACTGGGGTAGCAAATTACAATACAGGACGCGCTAGGGTACCTGCGTCTCAGATTCCATAGAGTCGGGAAAAAATACAAAGATTCCTGCAATTTATTAAAACATTGTTGCCATTGGCAATATTGATGTTTTTCCAGCGCGTACGCCGCCGTATACGAGCGCGACAAGCCGGGCAGGTTTTAATACATGTCGAATGACGAATTACTCAGCTCATCCAATTCACATTGATGCATAAATGACTATTCCCCTCCTACCGGTAATTCTTTGTGGTGGTTCCGGCACACGTTTATGGCCGCTTTCGCGCGAGGCATTCCCAAAGCAGTTTCTGCGTTTGTCCGCTCAGGGTAGCATGCTGCAACAAACGCTGCAGCGCCTGGCAGGCATAGACACCGTGTCGCCAGCACTGCTGGTATGCAATGAATCCTCGCGTTTCATTGTTGCGGAGCAAGTACGTGAGATCGGCCTGGAAAATAGTCGCCTGTTACTTGAACCCATGCGCCGCAATACGGCTCCAGCGATCGCCTCAGCCGCCTTGTATGCGCTGGAGAACGGCGAAGATCCGCTCCTGCTGGTGCTGCCATCGGACCACGTCATTTTGGATACCCCAGCTTTCCATCGTGCAATCGCGCTGGCCCGTACTGCTGCAGAGGCAGGTAATTTGCTGACTTTCGGCATCACGCCAACGGGGCCAGAAACAGGATACGGCTATATTCGCGCTGCGGGCTCTGCAAGCGGACAAGTCCAGCGCGTACTTGAATTCGTGGAAAAACCGGCTCTGGCGCTTGCAGAACAATACAACGCCAGCGGTGATTACGTCTGGAACAGCGGCATGTTCCTGTTCCGCGCCAGCCGCTACCTGGAAGAGTTGGAACGCTTCCAACCCGCGATCCTGACCGCGTGCCGCGCTGCCACCTCCGCCGCGAAGAGCGACCTCGACTTCATTCGACTGGACAAGGATGCCTACGCTGCCAGTCCCGACATTGCCGTCGACTACGCCGTCATGGAGCGCACCAGACATGCCGCTACCATCGCCCTCGATGCGGGATGGAATGATATCGGCTCCTGGAAAGCCGTACTCGACGTGGCGGAAAAAGATGCCAATAACAATAACGCCCACGGCGATGTGCTGATCCAGGATTGCAACGATTGCCTGGTGCACAGCACTAGCCGCCTGGTCACCGCCATCGGGATGCGTAATACCGTCATCGTGGAAACCGCCGATGCCGTGCTGGTTAGATGCGGATCAGGCACAACAAACGAAAACCATGGTCGCGCAGTTGGTCGCCAGGCAGCGTCCCGAGGCCACCATGCACCGTGAAGTCTTCCGTCCATGGGGTTCCTATGATTCTATCGGCACTGGCGACCGCTTCCAGGTCAAGCGGATCACTGTCAAGCCTGGTGCCAAGCTGTCATTGCAAATGCATCACCACCGCGCCGAGCACTGGATCGTGGTATCCGGCACTGCCCAGATCACCAACGGAGACAAGGAATATTTGCTGACCGAAAACCAGTCCACCTATATCCCCCTCGGGGTCGTCCATTCTCTGGCTAACCCGGGCAAGCTACCGCTGGAACTGATTGAAATTCAATCGGGTAGCTACCTTGGGGAAGACGATATTATCCGCTTTGAAGACCGCTACGGTCGCGCTTGACCGAACAGATACGTAATCACCATGCATACGGCACTGCAAGAATTCACACTGAAGTTTATAAGGTTTAGCAAGTCATCATGAAACCAATCGAAGGCATCTTTGTACAAGAAGTGAAATGGTATTGCAGCGGCAGGGCAGAAAAATATTTTCTCACCTTTGCCGATGCACTTGCCATGTTCATGGCATTCTGGCTCGCTGGCACATGGACCCTCGATGCCACAGACTTAAACAGCTTCGGGCTGGATAGCTCGCGCCTGCTCAGTTACAGCCTGCTTTCCCTGGTGATCCTGGCGATTTTCAAGCTGAAGGGCCATCATGCCAAACGCCGTCCGTACTCGAATGAAATCAAGGAACTGCTGAAGGTCGCCATGGTCATGGGCTTGATCGACGCGGCCCTGGTCTTTCTCGACAAGCGCGACTCCTCGCGCGAGGCACTGTTAGCCACCTGGCTGCTGGTGCCGTGCTGTGTCTTGCTGCTGCGCGGCATGGTCAAATACCTGCTGATGAAAGCTGGCGGCTGGATACGTCCCATGGTCATCATCGGATGGGGTGACAATGCCTTGCAAACAGCGCGCGCCTTCGATGAGGAAGCGTTGATGGGCTATCGCCTGATTGCCTTCCTGATACCGGAAGGCCAAGACCACTTGGAACAGCATTATGTGAACCACAGCAAACAAGCGGTGCCTTGCATTCCGCTCGGCGAGAACCCGGAACAAACGCTCAGGCTGCTGGGCGACCCGCATGCAGTTGTCGCCCTGGAACAAGGCGGCATCGACGCTTATCAGGGCATGATCCAGCAAGTCAGCCGTTGCGTTGCCAACATGCAAGTGGTGCCAGCCGTACGCGGCCTGCCCCTGTACGGCATGGAGGTCAACCATTTCTTTGCACATGAAGTCTTGCTGCTGACCATGCGCAACAACCTGGCGCGGCCAGGCTTGCAACTGATTAAGCGCTGCTTTGATCTGACGGCCTCGATCGGCGTGCTGATCGTCGGTGCCCCCATCTTGCTATGGATCGCGGCCAAGGTCATGGCATCGGGCCGTCCCATTTTCTACGGCCACAAACGCGTGGGGCAGAATGGCAAGCATTTTCTCTGCTATAAGTTCCGCACCATGGCCGTGAACGCGGACGTGTTGCTCAAGGAACTACTGGAGCGCGACCCTGACGCCCGTGCCGAATGGGACCGTGATTTCAAACTGAAGAACGACCCTCGGATCACCTCGATCGGCCACTTCCTGCGTCGGACCAGCCTCGATGAATTGCCGCAGCTATGGAACGTACTGAAAGGCGAAATGAGCCTGGTCGGGCCGCGCCCGGTTGTCGATGCGGAACTCGAGCGTTATGGCCCCCAAGTAGACTATTACCTGGAAGCGAAACCCGGTGTCACGGGTCTATGGCAAGTCAGCGGCAGGAACGACGTCAGCTATGATACGCGCGTTTATCTGGATGCATGGTATGTCAAAAACTGGTCTTTATTCAATGACATTGTTATTCTACTGAAAACGGTTAAAGTCATTTTCAAGAAAGATGGCGCGTATTAGGTCCCTGATCAAATAGAGTTCCAAATAGTTTCATTTCAGAATTTTTTCTCCCTTCGCTCTCAAAACAATCAGAAGAGCGAAGCATCGTGAAGATGTTCAAGTAAAAAAGGATAACAACATGATTTTAGTGACTGGCGGCGCCGGCTTCATCGGTTCCAATTTTGTCCGCGATTGGTTGGCGCTCAACGATGAGCCCGTGATCAATTTTGACAAACTGACCTACGCTGGCAATCTCAGCAACCTGGCCAGCCTGGAGCAAGATCTACGGCATATCTTTGTACGCGGCGATATTTGCGAAACCGCCCACATCTCCCGCCTGCTGGCAGAACACCAGCCACGCGCCATCGTGCATTTTGCCGCAGAGAGCCATGTCGATCGCTCGATCCATAGCCCCGGCGAATTCATTTCGACCAACGTCAACGGCACCTTCAGCCTGCTCGAAGCCGCACGCGCTTACTGGTCCGGCTTGACTGGCGAAGCCAAGGACGACTTCCGCTTCCTGCACGTCTCGACCGACGAGGTGTATGGCACCCTGGGACCGAATGACCCGCCATTCACGGAAACGACGCCGTATGCGCCAAACAGCCCCTACTCGGCATCAAAAGCGGCGTCCGATCATTTGGTGCGCGCATATTTCCACACGTATGGCATGCCGGTGCTCACCACCAACTGCTCGAATAATTATGGTTCCTTCCATTTCCCGGAAAAACTGATTCCGCTCATCATCAGCAATGCCCGTGCCGGCAAAGCCTTGCCTATCTATGGCGATGGCATGCAAGTGCGCGACTGGCTGTACGTGGGCGACCATTGCTCGGCGATCCGTCGCGTGCTGGAAGCGGGACGCCTGGGCGAGGTCTACAACGTTGGCGGCTGCAATGAAATGGCCAATCTGGAAGTCGTGCATACCTTGTGCGACATCCTCGATACGCTGGACCCGAAAGCGGCCGGCAGCTATCGCGAACAAATCACCTATGTACAAGATCGTCCAGGCCACGACCGCCGCTATGCCATCGACGCGCGCAAGATCGAGCGCGAACTGGGCTGGAAGCCGGCCGAAACCTTCGCCACCGGCATCCGCAAGACCGTCCAGTGGTACCTGGACAACCAGGCCTGGGTGCGCGATGTCCAGTCGGGCGATTATCTGAAGTGGGTAGAGAAAAACTACGCGGCACGCGACACGGCCCAGGAGCAGCAATAATGAAAACAACTATCGAACGCAAGGGCATCATCCTGGCTGGCGGTTCCGGCACGCGCCTGTACCCCGTCACCATGGCCGTATCGAAGCAGCTGCTGCCCGTGTATGACAAGCCGATGATTTACTATCCGCTGACCACCCTGATGCTGGCCGGCATACGCGACATCCTGATCATTTCCACGCCACAAGATACGCCGCGGTTCCAGGAATTGCTGGGTGACGGCTGTCAGTGGGGCATCAAGCTCAGCTACGCCGTGCAGCCCACGCCCGACGGCCTGGCGCAGGCCTTCATCATCGGCCGTGAATTCGTCGGCGACGCACCATCGGCCCTGATCCTGGGCGACAATATTTATTACGGTCACGACTTCGAATTGCAATTGCGAGAAGCATCCGCGCGCACCAGCGGCTCCACCGTGTTCGCCTATCATGTCACCGATCCAGAACGTTATGGCGTGGTCGACTTCGATGCACAGCGGCGTGCCGTCAGCATCGAAGAAAAGCCGCTCAAACCAAAATCGAACTACGCCGTCACCGGCCTGTATTTCTACGACAAGCAGGTGTGCGATATCGCCGCCGGCATCACCCCGTCACCACGTGGCGAGCTGGAAATCACGGATGTCAACCGTACTTATCTGGAGCGCGGGCAGTTGAACGTCGAACTGATGGGCCGCGGCATGGCCTGGCTCGACACCGGCACGCATGAATCCTTGCTGGAAGCGGGCCAATTCATCGCCACCATCGAGAACCGACAAGGCTTGAAAGTTGCCTGCCCTGAAGAAATCGCCTACCGTCGCGGCTACATCGACGCCGCCAAGCTCGAGGCGTTGGCGCAACCCTTGAAAAAGAACGCTTACGGTCAATACTTGCTGCGCCTGCTTGAAGAAAAAATATACTAAAGCCTGAATGGCTCATTTCACACCATGCAAATTCAAACCACCGCCATACCAGACGTCCTGATCCTCGAGCCCACCGTATTCGGCGATGACCGGGGATTTTTCTACGAAAGCTTCAACCAGAAGCGCTTTACAGAATTGACCAGCGTCACGCGCGATTTCGTGCAGGACAATCATTCCAAGTCGGCCAAAGGCGTATTGCGCGGCTTGCATTATCAGATCCAGCAGCCGCAAGGCAAGCTGGTACGTGTGACCGCCGGCGAAGTCTTCGATGTTGCCGTCGACCTGCGCAAGAGCTCGCCAACGTTCGGTCACTGGGTAGGCGTGACGTTATCAGCGGTCAACAAACGCCAGTTGTGGATACCGAAGGGCTTTGCGCACGGCTTCGTGGTCACCAGTGACAGCGCCGAGTTCCTGTACAAGACGACCGACTACTGGGCACCGGAATTCGAGCGCAGCCTCCTGTGGAACGACCCGGCCATCGGCATCGACTGGCCACTCGATGGCGAACCGTTATTATCGGGCAAGGACAAAGCCGGCACCCTGCTGGCCAATGCCGACGTCTTCGCCTAAGCACTGCAATACAGCCGCTCCACACGTCATGAGAACAAATATGCACCGTATCTTAATTACAGGAAAAACCGGCCAGGTCGGCTACGAGCTGGAGCGTAGCTTGCAGGGCCTGGGAGAAATCATCGCGCTCGACCGCAGCCAGATGGACCTAGCTGACCTGGGCCAGGTGCGCGACGTCATCCGCCGCGTGAAACCAACGCTGATCGTCAACCCGGCAGCCTACACCGCCGTCGACAAGGCGGAGAGCGAGCCTGAACTGGCACTGCGTATCAATGGCGAAGCACCGGGCGTGATGGCGGAGGAAGCCAAAAAGCTGGGCGCCACGATGATCCATTACAGCACCGATTACGTCTTTGACGGCTCGAAAGACGGCGCCTACGTCGAAACCGATCCGACCTGCCCCGTGAATGTGTATGGCGCCAGCAAGCTGGCCGGCGAGCAAGCCATCCAGGCGGCAGGCATCCCACATCTGATCTTGCGCACCAGCTGGGTTTACAGCACGCATGGCAAGAACTTTCTGCTGACCATGCTCCGCCTGGCGCAAGAGCGCGAAGAGCTGAGTATCGTTTCCAACCAGTTCGGCGCACCGACCTGGAGCCGCACTATTGCCGACACCACAGCACATATCGTCGCGCAAAGCCTGACAGCAAGTGACCAGCAAGCATGGTGGCAGGCACGATCCGGTCTGTATCATTTGACGGCGCAAGGAAGGACCAGCTGGTTTGGTTTTACCGAGGCGATCATGTCCCATATTTCAGCCGAAAAAAAACCACGCCTGAAACCGATCCTAGCGCAAGACTATCCAGTCCCGGCCAAGCGTCCGACCAATTCGGAGCTGTCTTCACAACGTTTGATCGACACTTTCTGTGGATTGCCGCAGTGGAAAGATGCCTTGGCCCTGTGCCAAGGCTGACTACCTGCAGAAGCATTTCTGCCCCTACCGAGCGCCGCCACCACGCGGCATTCGGCAGGCAAAAGCCACGACATACCGACACTCGGCGTACCGTCCTGCATACATCAGTTGCGGCCGTTACCACAGATTCGTCTTATTCCGCTGTACTAAATTGCGTGGCTTGTTGCCATATGACCCTGCCGGCACAAGAGACGCAGCTTGTAATATTCTCATCAGCACTATTTTTCAAATGTTACGCGATATGATCATCGGTCATCTCCAAGCGCAGGCCGGAGCCGAGCACCAATATGCACGGCCGGTTGCTGCGCTTGCTTACGCGTCTACTACGCGTAGCACGACGAACTTTCCCATTACAAGGCCGTCGGCGACTACGGCGGCAGATGTTAGTTTGCGACGCCAGCAATACAGCGACGCCAGCGTCAACCACTACTTCCGCGCATATGCGCTTGCCACCAGAGCTTCGTGTCGGTACGCCTCAACGCGTGCTCCAGTATTCGGTGTCGCCTCTCATGTTGCTCCTGTTTGAATTGAAACAGTAAGCGTGCTGAAATCAAATTCTAGCCACAAGATTGTGTTCATGGATTGCGTACGTAAAAACTGCGTCGACGCACTCATATGGAATCAATATTCAGGCAATGACGACTAAAGACCAGCACCTATTTCCAGGGTACTGCTTCAATAAGAATAAGTCAGCTGAAAAATATTATTACATAGATAACACGAGAAACAGACAGGAAATCGGGCAGGATTCACCTATTGTCTGGAGGGGCCAAAATCATAGCAGTCAATGAAATGACGCTGCGAGAAATCATAAAAAATCAAGCATAGTTTTGACGATGATATCAATCATCGTCAAGTTTCAAGCCTGCAATTCAATTTTCGAAACGTCGATGGCGCAATTGGCTAAATAAAATCAACCAAAAGCCCAGCCACACGCCATTCATGGCAGAAACAAGCGTATGCCCGACTGTAAGTCCTAAAATAATAATGGAAAAAATAAGCGTCTTCAACTCCGGTGTCGCAGAGCCCCATCTGCGGAGTCCTGTACAGCGACAAATGGTCATGATCGTCAACATCAAGCCCAACAGTCCGACACGCCCTAAATAGTCGAAAATATCGATTTCATACATGAATGTTCCCGGGCTTTCCAGACCGAATATTTCTATTTTTTCCTTAATTTGAAGCCCAAAAAATAAATCATTTAAATTGTTGATGTTATTGAAATAAAGAGCCACTTTCAGGTCCCTGAAAGATAACAGGCTACTCAACAATCCACTCTTTTCATATACACGGATGAGTTGATCATAGTTAAAAGCCAAAAGAAAACTACCAATATAAAATAGAAAAAAATAACTAACACCTACTCCAATAATTAAAAAAATACTTATATACATCATTGGACGCGGTCGAAGTGAAAAATTTTTTATATTTACAGGGAAAGAAAAATTATGAGTAAAGTAGAAATAGATTACAGGAACAATCAAGGCACCCAATAGTGCAGTTTTAGATCCCAGCCCAAGAAGAAATAAACCGATCAAAGTAATAAAAGTAAATATCTTGCGACCAATTCCCCACAGATACATCGCATAAATTAAAATAAAAAGATAAAACACACTTGTATCATTTTCAGCGAAAAAGAGACCCTTGTATCCACCTCGCTGCTCACCATATGCCTTGAAAAATTCGATACTCAACAGATATCCTGCAAGCTGACAAATTACGCTTAAAATGAAAGTGACAACAACCACGTATAAAACACAGTTTAAAAATTCAATCCTCTTCCGTCGCTCATAAAACAATAACAGCCAGCCAATAAAGAAAAAAATCCTCAGGAAAAAAACCGCATCCTCCATCAGATACGATTCCAAAGAGCTACTCGCTATCAGAAATTCCCGAATAAAAAAAATTCCTGCAAATGCCAAGGTGATCGCCCAACTATACAGTGACCGATAATTTCCGACTATTAGCAGAAGTATGCTTCCTTTCAACAAAGCAACAATCGGGCTTTGAATACCCGCATACGCGAAAATATTTGTCAAAACATCAAGCAAAACTGATCCTACAACACCTATCAGTAGAAAAAAATCCATTTTACTAAGTCTGCTTACAGGTAACACGGGCATGCTCCAACGCAGAGGATGTATTAAACGCATAATATTGCTGATCTTTTTAATTAAGGATTTTTAATTTTAAAATAAATAGAAATAATGAAATAAAAATGAAAATGAAAATGAAAATAATATTAAATTGAAAATAAGCTTAAAATTCAATCTTGTAAAAAAAATAGAAAATCACGAAATTAACTAATGAAATATAAAAATTCGACTATCCTAAAAATATCGCGTGGATTTTAGTTGTTTTTTGACCAGTAACCTTTATACATGCTCAGCATCCTTTTCACCTTGTTAGGTAGATGTTGCTCATGACGACCTGTTTTATAACCAGCGTATTTAAAGAACGTCCGAATCAAAGATGATGGCATCAAATACCATGCATTTTCTTTCACATATTGCATCTCGGAACGCAGATAACGAATGCCTTCTCCACTCACTTGGCCGAACTCTTTCAGCAACCATGGTTCACGTGCGTGTAAAACACCAATATCAAAGTAGCGTTTGAATTCTTGGGCATAGGTGTAATGATGCGAATGATAAACCGTAGCACTAGCTTCATATGCAACAACCCTTCCAGAAAGTAAAAGTTTTGCCGCAACTATAGTGTCCTCACCCAAAATAACATTGGCAGGAAAGCCGCCTACATCCATCAAATCTTTTATCCTATAAGCAGAAAATGAATTGGATATGAATATGGACTTGAAGCCAAGCTCATTTTTTGAAGCCAGTGATTTCAAAAGGCTTCGCTCTGCATAATTAAATATGCGTGCATGCGCCTCATTTGGACGGCTGCCTATATGTGGCAACTGACGGCCATAGGCAGCAGCAACATTTTCGTTCTCTGAAAATATACGCACGAGATTTCTCAAAGAATGTTCATCATGCAATAATGCATCTTGCGTCATGAAGATAACAATATCAACTTGCTCTGCAATTTTCTGGACAGCAAGTTGCCGCGTGCCGCCATGATTAAACTCTCTCTTATCGATAGTGTGCAACTCGAATAAGTCATACGTAGCCTGCGTCAGTGAGCCATCATTTGAGCTCGAGTCGACGATAAGACGTACATCAGGCAGCAGCGACTGTACCTTCATTTTCTCCAACCACTGCTGCCATAGAGGACCAGGATTATAGGTCGGAATAACGATACCAATTCTATTCATTTTTTATTAACTTCATCGATAATATTCCAAAACTTCTTTGCTGATCGATCCCAGGAAAAATCTTTTGCACGAATCAATCCTGCCGCTATCATATCCGATTTTAACGTAGTATCCTCGATCAGCTGATTCATTGCATTTGATATCGCTTTAATGTCCAGCGGATTTACCAACATAGCAGCGCCCCCAGCAATCTCCGGCATGCAGCTGAGATCAGAAGTAATTACCGGAATACCAACTGCCATGCTCTCCAAAATTGGCAAACCAAAACCTTCATACAGCGATATATATACGATCATCGTTGCCCCCTTATAGTAGCTAGGCAGGTCTTCGTCCCTAATATAGCCTGCTGTCATGACCATGTTAGCCATAGAAAATTGATTGACCATTTTTATCAGGCCTTCATCCATTTTCCCTGACAGCAATAACTTGATACCAAGTGACGGTAATGTAGAAAGTGCATATGATTCAATCAATCGCGCTATATTTTTATAGCCCCTGCGATTCCCAGCATAAAATATATACGGATAACCAAGCGATGCCGGAACCACGTCCTCATTAAAAGAAGGTTCGACGGCGTTGTAAACAACTTCAATTTTTTCAGGATCGAAATCGCCCCACTCCAACAGTTCCTTTTTTGTATATTCTGATACCGTCAGGATCTTCGCACATTTCTTGTAAAGATTTCTCAATACATAGTCATAATAAATCTTGTGCGCCGAACTATAGTAATGCAAATGGATCAGATCATGTACGGTCACTACGTCGGGCGTCTTTGAATTAAATGGCGCGATAAATCCCGGAGACCAGAATACATCAGACTCAATTTCGCGCAACTCGCTACCAATTTTTAAAGGAGAAAGAGGATCTGAGATTTTTCCTTTATATTTCAAAGGCAGCAATTCTACATGGGCAGGCTTTCTTTTTATCAAAGCGGCAGCAACAGCACCAATGCCTGTCGGACCTAACCAACGCGGATCATAGCTCAATTTCATGAAATTTTATCAACTTTTCACATATGCAATTATGATTGCATAAAACAAATTTGCCAAAATATGAGCGGAAAGCCATACTTTGGCACATGAAGTACAAGCAAATAAATTCAGGTACACTTGCTCTACATTTTCAAGCCATCCTTTATTGCCGAAAGAAATGGCTTAC
Organism: Janthinobacterium salmonicoloratum; assembly: GCF_051380845.1. NCBI lineage: Bacteria > Pseudomonadati > Pseudomonadota > Betaproteobacteria > Burkholderiales > Oxalobacteraceae > Janthinobacterium > Janthinobacterium salmonicoloratum. The sequence goes on from NZ_JBNYXV010000001.1 coordinate 2,679,791, forward strand.
GCATTTTTTTGGAAAGCAGATTGAATTTAAGCAATCGTGTCAGGAAATAGTATGTTAACGAAATGATTTTCATTGACAATCCGAAATTTTTCCGAATAAAATAAAGTCTGTTACGCTGAGCATAATATGTCGTGAATGTAGATCCAGAGCCACCAGTACTGCTGCTGACCTTATGTTTGACTTCCCCTGCTGCCCAATAGTAAATACCAAAGCCCGAGTGATTTGCACGCCAGACAAAATCGGTATCGTCGTAATAAACGAAATACTTTTCATCCATGACACCGATCTTTTCAAATACCGATTTATGGATCAGCATGAAACAGGTCGGGGCATAATTGATACGCCCGTCCGTATCATACTGTCCGCGGTCCAGCTCCCCCTCGCCGCGATGTGTCGTGGTACCCTTCCAATTGCTGATATCACCGCCTGCACACCAAATTTTCCCAGAATCAAAAAAATATATTTTTGGCACAATCATTTTCTCGTTGCAATTCCTGGCTAACGCCAGCATCTTGCTGATTAATGCTGGATCATCGAACTCAATATCATTGTTCAATAGCAGGATATACTCACAGTTATTTTTCAATGAGAGCTCTATGCCCTGATTATTCCCTTTGGCCACACCAACATTATCAGCATTTTTGATCAACGTGACATTTTTCATGCCATATTGTTCAATCAATTGAACCGATGTGTTATAGGAAAGATCATCCAGACTGTTATCGACAATATATAGACAATAATTTTCAAGATCCTGACGGTTCACGCTTTCGAAGAAACCAGGCAGCATAGCGGCGCTGTTGAACAATACTGTTACGAGGCCAATCTTAGCTGTCATTTGTACAGTCCCCGTAGCTTCATTTCGGCAATACTGGCGTCGTAAGCGTCTGCCTGTATTGCCTGTTCGTTAACCCATGCGGTAAAACGTGCGATACCTTCGCTGAAAGTCACTTTAGGCTGGAAGCCAAGTAAACGATTCGATTTGGATAGGTCCGCATAGTTGTGGCGAATATCGCCGAGGCGGTAAGCGCCAGTGACCTTGATCGGTACTTCGATGCCATAGTGCTGAACCAGTGTCTGTGCAACCGTCAGAACGTTGGTTGCAACGCCAGCACCAATACCGAATACTTCACCATTGGCTTCTTCTTTTGTCAGCGCCAACGTCGTCGCCGCAACGATATCATCAATAAACACAAAATCGCGGCTTTCCTTTCCATCTTCAAAAATATTTAAGTCGTTACCATTTTTAATACGCGTGGAAAAAATTGACAAAATCCCCGTATATGGATTGCTCAGCGACTGGCCTGGACCATAAACATTTTGATAGCGCAGTGCGGTCGCACCAATGCCCAGCGAGCTGCATACAGTCATGACCATCTGTTCTTGGTTCTGCTTGGTAATGCCATACACTGAAGATGGATGAATTTTTGACTCTTCATCGGTTGCCAGCAACTCCAATGGTTCGCCTGTTTGGGGGCATAAGGGTTCAAAGCGCCCAACCTGCATATCTTTATCCTTACGCGCACCTGGATAAATAATTCCTAATGCGGGCGAATAATATTTTCCTTCGCCATAAATAGACCGAGAAGATGCTACGACGACTTTTTTTACCTGATGTTTGGTATTTGCCAGGAAATCCAACATCAATCCAGTACCACCAATATTAATATCTACATAACGTTTTATTTCATACATCGATTGGCCTGTGCCGGTTTCGGCAGCGAGATGAACGACCGCATCCTGGCCAGGCAAGACCTCACGCCACGCCGCCTCATCACATACCGTACCTGCGACAAAACGCACTTTATTCTTGACACTCTTGTACAGCGGCGACGATTCTTCAGGATTTACACCGTGGATCTGCTGGGACAGATTGTCCAATATGGTGATTTCATGGCCCAGTCCAATGAGGTGAAGCGCCAAATTCGAACCAATAAAACCTGCACCGCCAGTTATAAGAATATTCATTACTTTTCCAAACAAGTTTTTTTATTTACTTTTATCCAACTACCTATCGATGGATCATATACTTTTATCAATTTAGCTGGCACGCCTGCAATGACAGAATAAGCTGGAAAACTCTTCGTAACTACGCTGTTCGCAGCGACCACGCAATATTCGCCAAGCTCGACACCACTACCGATAAAAGAATTTGCACCAATCCAGCAACGGTCACCAATATTAATCGGTCCTTTCGATATTAAATCAGTCTGTAAACGTGATTTTTTCACGTCGTCATAGCCATGATCAAAATCTGTCAAAAATACATTAGGGCCGAATACAACTTCTTTCCCAATATTTATTTCGTACGCTGAAGTCAAGTTCAAATCCCGGTTCGCAAAAGTTCCATTCCCCAAAACAATCCGACTATTGTATTTCTTGCCACCATAATATTTCACAGCATAGAAAATACCACCTCGCTCTATGCGCACATCATCTCCAATGAAAATATTCTGAGCGCCATATATCTGTGCAGGTTTCTTGATCCAGACGCCCTTCCCTATTTTCCCAAATAAATACGCGTAAATCCAGCGAGTTTTTGCTTTGCAAAATAACATTTTGGCATAGCCAAATAAATCAAAAAAATCCATTCTTTTAAAAGCAGAATATTTTCTGACAAATATTTTATACACCCAGCCTCCATAATATTATCTTCAACTTAATCGGGAAAGTATTTCTTCGCGCTCAACATTATTCTTATCTTCAATTTTAGTAACAGACAGACCATTATGTAGCTCATGTGTTTTCATCGCCAGTATGCACTGATAATACATCATCTGCAGAACCAAAAATAGGCCCGCCTTTCCTGCTTTATATGCACCGCAGATTACATATTGCTTTAGAAATTGTTTTCCCAGTCGGGCAAACAACATAAAATTTCCACTATATTTTGTTTTTTCTGCCTCGATATCCGTATATCTGTCGATCGTTGCCAGGTAAATTTTTGCAGTATTCGATATGAAATGCCGCACATAATATTTTTTCTCATCCAAATAACATATCTGGCTTTCCGGAACGGTGGCCTTACCGAAGGAGTGAATCTTATTTTCAGAGAAGTCAAGTGCAGTTTTTTCAAATACGCGATTCAATCTATCAGCATAAGCGTCATGACAGAATTCACCATAATAAAAATTTTTTCGTATTAAATTTACAATTTTGTATTTATTTGAATCAATTGCATTTACGATTTCCGTCAACGTTGCTCGGTCCAGCATTTCATCGGCAAATCCCCAGTATATCCACGGTGTCTGAACTGTTTCCTTGATTAAATCGACTGTTTTCTCATCTTCAACCCAGCCTACATTTTTATTAGGAAAAACTGTTGCCCCATACTTTTCGGCGATATCCTTGGTAGCATCGGTACTATGATTGTCAACAATTAAAATATTTGCCCAACCGGTCAGGTTCCTCAGCACTCTTTCAATTCTTTTTTCTTCATTGTAAGTAAAGATCACGAAGGTCAACTTCTCACAAAATTTCATTTTACTTCCTTCTTTTTTGCTTTCTGAAAACGAATTACATATGAAATAAGAAATGCTGCAATAAATATCTGCGATATTGCTATTGGGATTCCAATAGCAAAAGCATTTTCAGGCCAGTAATGTAATACCGCATATCCACCAACCACTGATGCAAGAGCTGCGAGCAAATTACAAACAATAGTCGCCTTCGCTGCACTATTCAGCATCAGGTAGACGGTGGCCGCACCGATGACTAAGTTTCCGCCTTCAACCAGTACGCCAAAACCGATTGCTTGAGCGTACTCAACGTAGTCGTTTTTTGTAAGAAACAGCAGCAGGTATTTTCCAGTCAGAACCGCACCGATGACTACAATCAGTGACACAATTAATGCATTCCTGATATACCTTAGTGTAAAATCGCCTTTGCTGGAATAAATTCGAGGTAAAAATATCTGCGAATACACAGATGAGATTGCCCCCATTCCGGAACTACCTAGATTTGTTATTACGACATATATTGCTGCAGTGACGGGGACACCTGCCCATACATACATCAATCGGTATGATTGTAATTGCACAAGATTACAAATGGCGCCGATTGACAAAGCGTAAGATTTCCGGAAAACCGTTTTATAATTTTCAATTCCCTCATCAAGCCAGTTGTAATCTATTTTTCTGGCACCATACAGAAAAATAATCAAAACTTCCAATAATAATGCGATCACCGAGGAGTAGAGCAGCGCACCAGCGGTTGCCACCATTAAACTATTGCTCAAAATAAAAAATCCAACTTTGGCCAAGCCTTCAAAAACCAGCATACAAACCACAAAAACTTTATGCCCTCGGTTGTTCAACAATCCCCTGGAAAAATTACATAAATAAACCAGCAATGCGGTAATGTAAATTCCAAATATGTCAACTACATGGATCTGTCCTAAATATAACAATGGAATACAAAAAATCACGCATAACAACATCGCCATCAAACAGACTATTTTATTGATCTTATAGAGCGCAGCGACAGGTATTTCTTTACCATGCAAAGCCAGTCTTGCCTGTAAATAATAATCAATAGGAACAAAAATTAGCGCATTCATGATGTATGAAAGCGTCACTAGATAGAAATATTTCCCGACTTCTTCGGTCGAAAGGTTGTTTGTATAAATTTTTATAAAAAGGAAACCGACGCCAATCGAAAATAGTCTCAATCCGATTACTGCGCCGGTTTCAAAAAAATTCCGCCTGATTACCGCAGAAATCAAATTTTTAAACATGGTTTTATGAAGTTCTTTTACGCTCCGCTATTCACAATTTCATGTATTTTTCTGAAAATACCATTGATAGGTTTTGACTACCGCCTGCTCCAGCGAACAAGTCTGCTCAACCTGCAAGTTTTTATGGCTGTTAGCGAGATCCGGATACAGATCGTCCTGGGCCTTGCGCTCTCCAGATACATTACTAAAAATATATTTTGCGGACCTGCTGGCTGCGCATTCGATCAGCTTGATCAACTCTAGATGCGATACAGGCTCGGCACTCCCCATATTGTAGGCCTGGCCATCGACACCATTCACCAATGCGGACAAAGTCCACCACGCGGCATCGCTGCCGTATAGATAGCTACGCCGAGCGGCACCGTCACCGTGCATGCGAATCTCGCTGCCTAATAACATATCCCGCATAAAGTTGTTAATTGCCCAGGGACGATCGAGTTCCTGATATGGCCCGACAAAGGTGAATGGACGCAAGGTACTGACAGGCAAGCGGAATTGGCTACGATAAGTAGCGCACAGACTTTCCGCTGCGCGTTTCGCGTCGCGATAAACATGATGCAGTTGGCCAGCCAGCATCGGAAAACTGTCTGTCTCGACAACTGCTCCTGCACGGTTCGGCGTACCGTTGACCAGACTCGAACTCAGATTGACTAGGCGTTTTAAGCCGGACAACTTGGCTGCGGCTTCTAACACATGGGCTGCACCAAACACAGTCGTCTGAAACACGCGCGCTGGATCGGAGGCGTGTACGCGGTTATCTGGGATCCCCGCAGCATGCACCACATAGATAGTTGCAGGATGGAAGGCAAACGGCGACCGGACGTCCTGCACAAGGGGATGAATATCGTCGCGTGACGACAGACGTAGATTCGTCTTGGCCCAGTCTGCCGCGCTGCGTGAATACAGATCCAGCGTGATGCCAAGCCGATATTCATCATTGAGTGCAGCGACCATTTCAGCCAGCCAGCTACCGAGAAAACCACTACCGCCGGTAACGGCAATGCGCTGGCCGGACAAGGCAGAGCGCACCTGCAGGTTAGTCGCAGCAGCCAGGCAATCCTTGGAAAATCCCGCGGATAGATCGCTCATCATACAGCCGCCTTTTGCGCGGCCAGTTCCTGCGCCACTTCAAAAATTAAGCTTTCCTGTCCAGCTACGGCATTACGTTTACCAAGGGCAAAGAAGATATCGCGCGGATCGACATCGTATTCCTTGGCCGCCCGGTCAACGGGCTTGGCGAAACCAGAAAACACACCGGCCAGGCCGCTAACGATGCTCAGCGACGAAATGGTAGGGATCACTTTGATGAACTCATCTGCTGCCAGACCGGCCGCGTCGAGAATCTTGTACAGGTCGATGCCCGTTTCGATGCCTAGGCGCTGAAACACCGCAATCAATACTTCCAACTGTGCGTTACCGGCGCCAGCACCAAAACCGTAGACGCTGGCGTCAATCATGGAAGCGCCGGCATTGACTGCCGTTACCGAGTTAATCACGCCCATACCCAGATTGTTATGCGCATGGAAACCGACCGGGATCGACAGCGCATCGACAAGACGCGAGATGCGTTCCGTCACATCGGCTGGAAAATACGCACCGGCAGAATCCATGATGATCAAGCCTTCAGCGCCATAGGATTCCATTTTCTTGGCTTCTTCGACCAGCACTTCCGGCATGGCCATATGGCTCATCATCAGCACGCCAAATACTTGCTTACCTGCCTGGCGAACGTAACCGATATGACGGTCGGTTGTATCGGCTTCAGTGCAGTGCGAGGCGATGCGAAATACGTCAACACCAGCGTCGATAGCCTTGGCCAAGTCTTTCTTGATCGTACAAAAACCTGGAATTGAATGGATGCCCAGCTTGGAATTTTTCAAGTTTTCACGCGCTACCGCGAGAATGTCCACGTCACTCAATTTCGCTTCGCCGATCAGCATCGACGATGCACCAAGGCCGTTGCCGTGGCCGACTTCCACGATAGGGACGCCGGCCGCTTCAGCGGCTCGGCAGTAATTGGCAACATTCTCCGCCGTCAACTGGTGGCGCACCGCATGATTGCCGTCACGCAAGGTCGGATCAGTAATGAGTACATTCTTAGTCATTTTTTTGCTCCTTGCGCAATGAAATTTCAGCTACCTGTTCCGCAATGGCGATGGCAGCACAATTGATGATATCCAGATTGCCAGCATAGGGTGGCAGATAATCGCCCGCACCTACAACCTTGATGGTAACGATGACGCGGTTGCCATCGACGGTCGGGTTGACAATCATTTTATAGCCAGGAACGTAGGCATTGATTTTCTTGACCATTGCTTCGACCGAAATGCGGATTTTCTCGATATCCGGATCTTCGATCTGGGCATAAATCGTCGTTTGCATGTCGATCGGGGGACGGGCCGGATTCAGAATCAGAATCGCCTTGCAGCGTGCGGCGCCAGAAAACTTTTGCAGTGCCTGCTCGGTTGCGTCGATGTACTCGTCAAGATTGTGCCGCGTGGCAGGACCAGCGCTGCGCGAAGAAATGCTGGAAGCAACTTCAATATAGCCGATATTTGGATGTACCTGGGCAATTGCGTGGGCGATAGGAATCGATGCCTGGCCACCGCAGGTAATCATGTTGATATTGCGTGCGCCGCTATCAAGTGCTTCCTTGGCATTAATAGCCGGAATACACAGAGCACCCAGCTTGGCAGGGGTCATGTCGATAACCGTCTTGCCCAGCTTGTCGAGAATAGCCCAATGCTCATGATGGGCATGCGCCGAGGTAGCGTCGAACACGATGTCACAAATCTCCGGGTTTTGTATGATGGCGTCGATGCCCCGGTCAGAAATATGCACACCTAGTTCGTTGGCTTTTCGCATGCCTGCCGAGTTAAAGTTACGGCCGGCGAACAAGGTGCATTCGAGCCACTGGGAGCGCATGATCTTGACCATCAGGTCAGTGCCAATATTGCCGGTGCCAATAATACCAACCTTTACTTTGCTTTTCTGAGTCATTTCATTCCGTTCAGTTTGATCTTCATTACTTTTATTCAATCGCCGGTCTGACGTTCGTAGGCACTGGTCTCTAGAATATATCTCGTCCGAGAATACTCGCAGTTTCTTTCGTGACACAGTCGAGCGAGGAATATACTGGAAGGTAGCCCAGTGCCTCCGCCTGGCGATTCAACGAATAGTAGTGTGGCTTGGTGCCTGTGGCATTAACTACAGTGGCGGCGGTACCAACAAACTCGTATTGCAGTCCGAATTGCAGCTGCATCGCTTCAAGCAGAGTGGGCTTGTCGACCGGGGCGAGAGTATAGCAGTCGACCGGGCCGTTACGCCGCGGACCGTTCAGGATGCAATTCACCAATTGATGGAAATCTTCTGGATGCATAAAATCACGCACCATGTAATCAGGCGAGGTCTGCAACACTGTGTTATCGCGGATCGCGCGTACGATATCGGTTATGAAGAAACGCGCCGCTATGTCTTGCGTGCGGCTGAAACAGTTGAATATGCGGATATCCGTGATCGCCAATTCCGGATGAGCGCGGTGACGACATTCAGCGTACAACTTGGCGACCGAATAGTACTCTTGCGGCGTCAGCGAATTGATTGAGATGGCTGCCTGGGTTTTAGGACCGGCCGGCTCCAAAAAAGTGCTGCCATACGCGGCACCGCTGGACAGGAAGATATAACGGCGGTGCGGATGTTGCATCAAGCCAGCCATCACCATGTCGTCATACTGCTGGGTAATGCCAAAAATTGATGCCCCCATCCAGGCAGCACGCTGCGGATCGCCAACGCCGACAAAATTAATCACCGCATCATGCTCGTGCTGGCCATATGCTTCATACAAATGCAGGGTGCAACGCCCGCCCAAACCGAGCTGCCCCAGCCATTGCTGCACCGGCACCAGATCGCGCACATATAACTGCATGCAGGTATCTTCCTGCTGCGCCATCAGGCGGATCATATCTTTAGCAATCTGGCTGCTGGCGCCAAGGATGGCGACGTGTTTCATACGCATCCTACTGATCGTGCTGCATCCATTATTCTTCCATTTCGTTTACCGATTTATTCTCGTTACATGTTCCGGGATTTTTCATGCATGCCGATTATCATGGCTTCCGCTAATACGTGACGCGGCAAGACTGGGGATAAATCCTCCAACGGAGGCGAGACCAAGGATCCATCAGGCTTCACTACCAGCGATAGTTTTGGAACAAACAATTGTTCTGGGTGCATGAATACCTCGCAAATAACAGGGCCATTCGCAGCCTGTACTTGACGCAATACTTCATCACAGTTTTCCCAATCACGAATCTGATAAGCTGGCATGTCAAACGCAGCGGCAACTTTGCTGAAATCAGGGCAAGAAACACCAGACTTCCGGTCGGTACCCACATAACCGTTTTTAAATAGAGAATTTTGGGTATGCTTTATCATTAAATATCCATCATTATTGAAAATGAATATCTTTATCGGTAATTGATGATGCGCGATAGTTTGCAACTCCTGCAGGTTCATCATGATGCCACCATCGCAATTCAGGCACATAACTTCACTGCGTTGGCCTGCGAACGAAGCACCAATTGCAGCAGGCAGGCCATAGCCCATTTCGCCTAGACCAGTCGATGTCATCAGGCGCTGTCCATCCCTGAGATCGAGAACCTGATGGCCGCACAATAAAGCAGTCCCCATATCTGTAACGATGACTTGATCAGGCTTCAAAAATGTATTCAATCGATCAATAAAACGATACGAATTGATGAAATTTTCTGAGTCAGCGTGTTCAGGACCAATCAATGGGAATTGTTCAAAATAGGTATCGCATTGTGTGATCCATTTGGTTTTCTTTCCGACATGATCCTTCTGGACTTTTTCAATCAATGCATCAATAAAATTCCCGGCATCGAAAACAATCGCCTGCTCAATGCGTGGTTTGAGTTTTATAGCTTCTTTTTCATCAATGTCGACTACGTCGATTCTCGCAGCTCGCGCCAGTTCTGACAAATCGTAACCTACCTGCGGAATAGCTAGCCGAGTGCCGATCGCCAATACGTAGTCGCTATTCTGGAGAATGAAATTGGCGCTGCGCTGGCCATAAACACCAGCCCTGCCATATACAAGCGAATGATTCGAACCGATCATGTCGATACCGGCCCATGAAACCAGCGACGGTACGCCAAGCAAGTCTAGTAATATAGGTAATTTCTTTTCTGCGCCAGCCAAACGTATACCGTTACCTAGCCAAAGTACGGGCCTTTCAGCCTTTCTCAAAGCGGCAATCACGCTGTCGAGCTGATCCCCCAAAAGCGTCATGTCAACAACAGCAGGAGCCGGAGGAACAAACGCAAGCATTTCGTCTCGCTCGATCATGGCAGATTGGATATCCATCGGAATTTCTATCCAGCAAGGGCCGGGGCGCTGATCCAAAGCAATAAAAGCCGCCTTTTCGATTTCAGAGCCAGCATCTTGAGGCCTCATAACGCGTTTAGCGTACTTGACCACCTTCTTAATCATGTCTACCGTGTCATATCCTTGCACACCCCACATCCGGTGGCTGTTCTCAGGGAATGTATGCTTGGAATGCTCATTCCCCGCAATGACGAGTCCTGGGATCGAGTCCGCCCACGCAGAAACCACACCGGTCACGCCGTTAGTGGAGCCAGCTCCTGTCGTAAGCAAACACGCAGCAAGTTTTCCGCAACTACGGTAATAAGTCTGCATCGCCATGCTGGCTGCTTGCTCATGGTGGACACAAACGATCTCGGTAAAACCACGACGGGTTATTGCTTCGAATAGATGTACATTACCTGCACCAATAATACCGAAAGCATGGGTAATTCCAAGGTTTTCTAGCGTTTCTGCAATGAGGTCGCTGACTTTATTTTTCATGATTAATAAGTATTGTTCTATTTCAAAAATTCACGCCAAAAAACTCTTCAATCTTGCTGATCGAGAAGTCCATCATTTCCTTGGTCAGGCCAGGGAAGACGCCAATCCACAAGGTATCGTGCATGATGCGGTCCGTATTCGTCAGCTCGCCCGAGACGCGGTAGTAACGCCCGATCATGTAGGGCTGCCGCGTCAGGTTACCGGCAAACAGCAGACGCGTACCGATCTTGTGCTGATCCAGGAAAGTCAGCAGGCTGACGCGGTCCACATTCGCTTCCGGGCGGATGGTGATCGGGAAACCGAACCAGGATGGATCGGAGTTCGGCGTCGCTTCCGGCAAGATCAGGAACTCTTCACAGTTTTTCAGACCCTCTTTCATGTAGACGAAGTTGTCCTTGCGCGCCTGCACAAAACCAGCCGCGCGGTCCATCTGCGCCAGGCCGCAGGCGGCCTGCATGTCGGTGATCTTCAGGTTGTAGCCCAGGTGGCTGTAGGTGTACTTGTGATCGTAGCCTTCCGGCAACGTGCCCAGCTTGCAGCAGAAACGCTGGCCGCAGGTATTGTCCTTGCCCGGCGCGCAATAGCAATCACGGCCCCAGTCGCGGAACGATTCGGCGATGGCTTTCAACTCAGGATTGTTGGTAAATACCGCGCCGCCTTCGCCCATCGTGATGTGATGCGCAGGATAGAAACTCATGGTGCCGATATCGCCAAAGGTGCCGCACATCTGGCCGTTGTAGGTGGCGCCCAGGGCGTCACAGCAATCTTCCACCAGCCACAGGTTGTACTTTTTACACAACGCTACGATGACTTCCAAATTGAACGGATTGCCCAGAGTATGGGCCAGCATGATGGCCTTGGTCTTGTCAGTGATGGCCGCTTCAATTTTCGAGGCATCGATGTTATAGGTGCCCAGCTCAACGTCGACGAAGACGGGTACAGCGCCAAACTGCAGGATGGGATTGACTGTAGTCGGAAAACCGGCCGCGACGCCGATGACTTCGTCACCAGGCTGGATAGCGCGCGCACCCAATTTTGGCGACGTCAGCGCCGAGAAGGCCACCAGGTTGGCCGACGAGCCCGAGTTCACCGTGATCAGGAATTCGACGCCGATGAACTTGGCCAGGCGCTTTTCAAATTCGTCATTGAAACGCCCCGTAGTCAACCAGGCGTCCAGCGAGGCTTCGACCATCAGACCCATCTCAGGCGCGCCAACGACTTTGCCGGCCGGTGGAATCACCGTCACGCCCGGTTCGAATGGTTTTGGCACGCTGGCCATTGCGCCGTATTGCGCCACCAGGGCAGCGATCTGTTCGCGGATTTGTTGTTGGGTCAGTTGTTCGCTCATGATACAGCCTTCAATTTGTTAAGTATTTTGATAAGTAGTGATTTGCGCCAGCGTCATTGCACGCATGTCGGCACCCTCGTCGCACGCTTTATGCCATTCAACAATTTTGGCGATGGTCTGGCCAATATCCCAGCGCGGATGCCAGCCCAGCTGGCCGCGCGCCTTGGAACAATCGAGTTTTAGATAGGTTGCCTCATGCGGATGGTCTTGGCCATCCAGCGACCAGGACGCGCCCGCGCCCCATTCTTGTGTCATGCGCTCGATAATCCATTCCACGGGTTTGGCATCGGTGTCGTGTGGACCGAAATTCCAGCCTTCGGCATGCACGGTGCCTTCCGTATGCAGCTTTTCCGCCAGGGTAAGGTAGCCGCTCAGCGGTTCGAGCACGTGCTGCCATGGACGTATCGCATGAGGGTTGCGGATCATGACGGACTCACCGGCGCCGATAGCGCGCAGCATGTCTGGAATCAAACGATCCATTGCCCAGTCGCCGCCACCGATGACATTACCAGCGCGGCCGCTCCCCAGGGCAATGCCGTGCTCCGCATATTTCTCCGCATTGAAGAAGGAACTGCGATAGCCGGCTGTGACGAGTTCGGCGCAACCCTTGCTATTACTGTAGGGATCGTAGCCGCCCATCGCTTCATTTTCGCGGTAGCCCCAGGGCCACTCACGGTTTTCATAGCACTTGTCACTGGTAACATTGACCACCGCGCGCACGCCTGGCGTGGCGCGCACGGCTTCGAGCACATTCACCACGCCCATTACGTTGGTGGAATACGTTTCCACCGGATTAACGTACGAGTAGCGCACCAGCGGCTGGGCGGCCATGTGAATGACAATGTCGGGGCGTGCGACAGCCATGGCACGCTTGACGGCGTCGCCATCGCGCACGTCACCGATGATCGACTGCATGCCACTGGCCACGTCGGCGACCTCAAACAGGCTGGGCGTCGTGGGCGCTTCCAGTGCGTAACCGGTCACGTCGGCGCCAAGCTGCTGCAGCCACAAACTGAGCCACCCGCCCTTGAAGCCGGTATGCCCGGTCAGGAAAACCCGTTTTCCTTGCCAGAATGCAGGATTCATCAATAAGCCTTCCAGGGGGCTTTACCCGACTGCCACAGTTCCTCCAAATGGACCTTGTCGCGCAAGGTATCCATTGGCTGCCAGAAACCATGGTGGAAGAATGCATCCAATTCTCCCTCTTCGGCCAAGCGCTCCAGCGGCTGCTTTTCCCAGGTAGTACTATCGCCTGCAATGTAATCGATGACTTTTGGCGACAAAACAAAATAACCTCCATTAATCCAGGCACCATCGCCTTGTGGCTTTTCCTGAAAACTGTTGATTTTCTGGCCATCCAGAATCAACGCACCAAAACGACCAGGTGGCTGGGTAGCCGTCAAGGTAGCCAGTTTGCCATGCGCTTTATGAAAAACGATTGATTCGCTGATGTTGACATCGCTAATGCCATCGCCATAGGTAAAGCAAAATGCGTCCTCGCCCTCCAGATACGATTTGACACGCTTCAAACGACCACCGGTCATTGTTTCATCACCGGTATCGACCAGCGTAACCTTCCACGGTTCCGCATTGCGCGTATGGACTTCCATCTGATTATTCTGCATATCGAATGTCACATCCGACGTATGCAAGAAATAATTGGCAAAATATTCCTTGATGACATAGCCTTTATAGCCGCAGCAAATAATGAAGTCATTGACGCCATGTGCAGAATAAGACTTCATGATATGCCACAGAATCGGCTTGCCGCCAATTTCCACCATTGGCTTTGGCTTTGTCGATGTTTCTTCGCTAATACGAGTTCCCAGCCCACCCGCCAGAATAACAGCTTTCATTTTCTTCCTTACTCATCCAAGTGCTAATGCACGCCATTCAAGGCATTTCAACTAATTATTTTTATTCTTCCATGCCATCCGCAATTCACTCCAACGATATCTGCTTTTTTCGTCTTTCGTGGAATGAAAATAAGCATCACGCAACAATGCGATCAGCATACCCAAAAATGCACCACCGACAAAACCTAACAAGATAATAATAATTCTTTTTGGTTTGGATTTTTTTTCCGCTGGAACTGCAACATCAAGAATCTGGATGATCGATGATTCTTTTGCCTCATCTATTTTCGCCAACTCGTATTGCTTCGAAAGCAGTTCAAATATCGCCTCCTGATATTTTACATTCCGCAATCTACGTATATATTCAATTCCCACTTCAGGAAGTTTTCCGGTTGGCACCATCAAGTCACCGTCACCAGATGATTTTCCAACTTTTAATTTTTCAAGTTGCGCCCGGTATCCTTGAATTTCACTTTGTAGACGCATCAGATCTGGATTGTTGCTTGTCGCAAAACTACGCATCGAATTCAGTTGCACCTCTTTCCCCGCGATAGTTCCTTCCAGCTGCGCAACACTACGAATGATTCCTTGAACTTGACCATCCGGCTGAAGCAAGCCTGTACTTTCCTGAGTTTTACGCAGTGCAATCTCAGCATCAGCCAGATCATCCTTCACCGCTAGCAACTGTTTCTCGAAAAACAGGCGGCGCTGTGCAGCATCAGAGATTGCAAGACCCTTGGTCAGATGGGTCAATTCAATCACGAAGGAATTAGCAAGCTCTGCTGCAAATTTTGCCTCCCTGTCTTCCACTAAAACAGAAATTGTTCCATTTTTATCGCTGGATACTGTTGAAAATAATTTCAACTTATTGCGCGCTTCATCAAGCGTTTCAACATCATAGCGTTTCTTCAAATCGAAACGATCAATCAATTTATCCGCGACTGTACGACTTTCCAGCATGCCAACATATAAATCGTTGGGGTTTTTCAAACCAGCAATATTTCCGGCTGCTCCAGCCAAGCCACCCAGCTGACCAAGCATAGCTGCGACGCCAGAACTCTGTTGCTGTTGTGGCGGCAAAATCACTGCTGTGGCGGAAAATTTAGGCACTATCAGGAATGCAATGGCAATGGCCAATATACCCGTTACCAAGGGAACAATCAAAATTGTCTTTTTTTGCCTAGCCAGCGCAGTCAGTATATCCAATAAGCTGATTTCATCATATTTTTCACCTATTACTGCTGGCGACACTTTATCTTTTAATTCTTCAATCATCTTTCTCTTTCAAAGGACAACCCAACATATTTGAAATGTTACCAAGGAACACCATTTATGGTGAATGCAACCAGTCCCGATGCCAACGGAAAAATTAGTCTTTCAATACTTTAAGACCTGCCGCACCAAGACCAAACTGATAAAAGATTGCGGTCCATTCCTTCAAACTCTGCATAAACGTACTGCGCTCAATCTTCTCCGGCACTACCACGGTATCGCCAGGATTCAACGCCGTACCGCCGAGGCCACCGAACCAGCCGGTGCCTTGGCCGCTTTGCGCCGTACCATCGGCACGAATCACGTACATTTCGGATTTATCCGCATTCGCGGTGATGCCGCCGGCTTGCTGCACATAGTCGTTGACCGTGCGCTGTGAACGGTAAACAAAAGCGTTTTGCTGGAAGACAGAGCCCAGCACATCCACGGTGCCGGGGCGGCGTGGGATCAGGATCGAGTCGCCGTCCTGCAAGGGCAAATCGGGCAGGTTTTTCACTTGCGTATCGACGCCCGGCAAATCGAGCACAATGCGGCCTTCCGCCTTGACGGTGCGCAGTTTTTGCACGATGCGGCGTTGCTGCTCCACTTCGGCCGCGGTCTTCGCTGCATTTTCCTTGTCGCCCGAGGCAGACATGCGCTGGGTGGCGTTCGATTCCAGGTCGCGCTCAAAGCGGTCGGCCACCTGGTTCAGTTTGATTTGCTGGGCGCGGCGTACGGATTCGCGGTTCAACTGGGTGGCGTACAGGTAGCCGTTTTCATTGGCGCCACCAACACGGGCGATCAGCTCGCGCAAGGTTTCACCTTTTTTCAACAAGAAAATACCGCTTTGCTTTGCTTCGCCAGCCACGCGCACATATTCATTCTGGATTTGTGCCTGCACGGGTACGGCGCCTGGTGCGAACACGCGCAGGATATCGGTCGGCTTGACGGCAATGCCGGCCAACTGGGTGCTGGAGATACCATTGTCGGCCACCAATTCCAGTACGGTTTTATATTGATTGTCGATGTTTTTTTCGACAACAACCTGCTTGGTTTCAGCAGCAGAATCAAAGCCGCCAGCCCAGCTCATCACATCGGCCAGAGTGGCGTTGCCTTTCAACTCAAAAATGGCCGGCTGCTTCACGCTACCGGTCAGGGCCACCAGCGGGCCCACTTCAGGAATATAGATCACGTCGCCATCGCGCAAGGTGACGTCGCGGCTCTTGTCGCCTTTGACCAGCATGTCATACAGGTCGAACGTCGTCACGGTATCCTTGCCGCGCTTGAGCTGGATATTGCGCATGCTGCCGGTAGCGTCCGGACCACCCGAGGTAAACAGGGCATTGAGCAGGGTGCTCATGGAATTCAAGGTATACGTGCCAGGGCGAACGGCATGGCCGACCACGTACACCTGCACGGCACGCGTTTGCGCGATGCTCGCCGTTAGGTCGAAATTGTTGTAGATTTTGCCAATGGCTTTCTTCAGGTAGCCCTGCAAATCCTTGTACTGCACGCCGCTGACCTTGATGGAGCCAACGCGTGGAATGAAAATCGCGCCGCTGCGGTCAACCGTGGCGCTGACGTCGATATCGACCATGCCCCAGCCGCGTACCTGCAACTCGTCGCCCGTACCGATCACGTATTCCTGGTTTACCTGGACGCCATCGAGCGGCGCAAAGGTGGATGGCACATCGCCGAAAAGATCCTTGCCAAAAATATTCAGTTTTTTGCCCGTCACGCCATCGACATATTCCTCAAAAGCGCCAACTGGCACATCGACCTCAGTACCCGCACCAACAACACTCCGTTTGCCGTTGCTGTTGACGGGGACGGGGACGGTTTTTGCCTGACGCTGCTCACCGCGGCCACTGCGAATACTTGGCAAGCTGCTGCCGCCCATTTCATTCGCCTGTGCACGGGAGATATCCGTACGAGGCATGTCATTCGCGCCAAGTTCCTGCTCCACGGCATAGGCAGAAGTTGCCCCCAGCAGGCAAGCCGAGAAAATCACGTGTTTCACAAAAGGCGAGGAAGTACGAAATTGCTTTTTCATGCTGGTCTTTGTCTGGATGAATGTTGTATGAGTAAAAGGGAGCGCCATGCGCGCTTAATACTTGCCCTGCCAGGTCACGCTGATTTCTTTCGGTCCGGGATTGATCGACAAACCCGATTTGCTCTGATCACGCTGCGCGTGCCACAGCCAGCTGCCCATGGCGTAGCCCAGGATGCCTCCAGCGACCGTGTCGGAGACCCAGTGCTTGCGGCCAAACACGCGGCCGGCGGAACCCACGGCGGCCACGCTGTACAACCATGGCGCATCGTATTCCTTGGCAAACGGCGTCACGGCAGCAAAGCCGATTGCCGCATGCGCGGATGGAAATGAGGAATTCGAGCGGGAACTGCCGCTGCCGACGCGGCTCCACGCTCCGAGGTCTTCCTCTGGACGGGCGCGGCCAAACGCATATTTTCCGGCCACTGCCAGACCCGTTGCCGCGGCAACCGATTGCAGGGAAATGAGTCCCGTATTTTGCATGCGCTCATCGCCCAGGGCGAAAGCAGCAGCCGCAGCGCCCACTGCCGCATAGGGCATGGCCTTGCCCAGCTTGTCCCAATTACGGTAGACCTTGGAATCCTCGTGCTTCTTGACGAAACGGTCGACGGGCTTGTCGCTCAAGGCGGAGGCCACCACCACGCCGCCGATCAGGGCCGTCGCCTTGACCCACTCGGCCGGTTGCGGCAAGGCGGAAGACGATTGCTCCAGGCGCGCGCGCATGGCGGGCCATGGGCTGACAAACGGCCGGTCCGGCGGATTGACGGCAGGCAGGTGCTGTTCGTCCGGCCGCTCGGCAAAATTACCCAGGCCATCGTAGCTGAGCATGTCGGCCCGCGGGCGCTCGAACATGTCGTACAGGTCGCCAGGCGAAGCGACCATTTGCCCCACATCGCGCGTCCATGGCGCAAGGGCAAAGCCGGCCGTCGATTGCGTGTCCATCGGCAACATGCTGTTCAGCGGCACGGACAGGAAGATGCCACGGTCCTGATACGGCTTCGACGGCGTGCCAGGGCTGGTGATGTCGTTGCCATTCGTATGCGTGTACCAGGCGCCGACCTCGATACCGGATTGGAAGCGGCGCTTGAATTCCATACGTACGCCCGTGTCTTTGGCCAGGAAGCGGCCGGCACGGGCCGTCACGGTTATGTCGTGCGGCAAGCGGTAATGCAGGGAACCGATCGCCGTTACCGTCTTGTAGTCGCGCGAGTCGAGCAAGCCCTTGTAGCCACGCTGCTGCAAGGCATCAACAGCCACGTCGGCCGCCCAGCGGCTATCCTTCGGCAGGTAAAGCACCTGACCACCCACGCCACGGTACATGTCTTCATACAGGCCGGCCGACATGCGGGTATACACGCGTTCGGCAGGATTGTTGTATTTATTCAGCAAGACGCGGCTCAGCGAGAAACGCCCACCGCGCAGATATTCCGCGATATCCGTACGCACGTGCGGCAAGTTGCTGTTCGATGGCTGCTTGACGCCCGATACCGTTTCCAGCAACTGCAGGCTGGCGGCGCTATTCAGGTACAGGCCGTCGCCCAGGCGGCGGTCGTAGTTGGCCACGGCCGAAATCGAATAGCGGAAGGCGCCGCTCGGGTCATTGAAGAAGAAGCCCACCTTGGGAGCGACCTTGAAGCGGTTCGCTTCCCGGTCCAGCGATTTGATTTGCACCACGTCGCCATCGACGCCTACGCCAACGGCCAGCTTGCCATCATCCTTCAAGACGTTGGCGGCCTTGGCGGGAGCAGGTACGGAAACGGCGGGAGCCGGCGCCATGGCAGTCGCGGAAGCCGCGGCAAGTACCGGCGCGGGAGCGGGAGCTGGTGCAGGTTCTGCGGCAACGACGGGTGCCGGCTTGTCGAGGAATTCCTGCAGCCAGCCTTGCTGATCGTCCCGGATGACATCGCTTTTTTCAGGATAGCGCAGCAGCACGACATCGAGGAAGGCCTTGCGGTCGATCTTGCCTGCCAAATAGTCATTTAATTTTGGCAAATCAAAGAATTCGTAGGTGGCGATTGGCTGGTCCAGCTTGGTATACGTGATGCGCAGGGTCGTCACGCCCTTCGGCGCGAAGGCGACAGCGGTACGCGCGGCCCGGCCAACGGCGCGGCCCATGTTAGAAATACGGCTGTTGGTCAGGCTCAGGCTGAGGACATTGCCTTCTTGCTCGACACGGATATTTTTGTAGTCCTGTTTTACCAGAGCATTGACCAGGTCGGCGCCATACACGGCGTCGCGGTGCCATTCTTCCCTGCTCGGCAGCGGTGGCGGATTCTTGTCGTCCACGAAATACGGTGGCTCATACACCTTGGGGATGAACTCGCGCTCGCCAAAGGGAATGCTGATAAAGGCGTTCACGCTGAACTGGTCGCGGCTGCGTGCCGCTTGCAAGGCAAGCCAGCCCCAGCGGTATTCCAGACCCACGGAGGCACCCTTGCGGCGCTTGCCCGCATTCGTTTCGCTGGCGCGGAAGTCGCGCAGATAATTGGTTGTGTCGTACTCGGCCACCACCGACCAGCGCGGCAGCACAGTCGGCGTCCAGCGCGCGCCGGCAAACACGCCATCCGGGCGTTTATGGGCATAGCCCAGGCTCGCTTCGATATTCTTGCTGGCGCCAAATGTCTTGGTGGCAACCACATATTGGCCCTTGAACAGCTCGGTACCGAACAAATCCGTCATGCCGACAGCAACGGAAGGCATCCACTCCGTTTCCGTCCACAGGCGCAATTTACCGTCGACGACTTTATCCTTGTAGCGGCCATAGCCACTGCCATATTCACCGGCCACATTGGTAAAACCAGGAATGCCCGTTATCGACACATAACGTCCCGTCATCTGCAGGAAAGGCAGGATATTCGCCGTCGCCCATAACTGGCCATACGGGCTGTCATAGCTATAGCCGACGCTGAAGGTGCCGTCCGTTTCCACCACGGCGCTAGGCATATTGATATAGCCAGATTGACCACCATGATTCGGCGTCGCGGCCATCACCGAAGGCGCGCCAAGCACCAAACAGCCACACCAAGTATATTTGATTGATTTTCTGAGTACGCTTAACAAATCCGGCTACCTAAAATATCCTGCGTCTGGAATTCCTGAGAATATATTCAGAAAATCAATGAGCTTGGGGAAATGTGAATGAAACGAAAAAAGGCCAACCGACGGGCATGTTGCAATGCCACGCATCAGTTCGCCACTAAGACTGAGCACTTCCGGACAGCAGATCGTTGCTTAATCATGCCTCAGGAATGTAGTTCGCAGAATTTTAACATTGTTTTCTTGTAGCAAATGCTTAACTTGTTTCCCTTGCGCCACACCTGTCTATGCACGGCAAACACCGCCTTCGACCCTGCTGCGGGCTGGAACAGTCACTTCAAACTGCCAAATACTTTGCCGATAATCTTGCTGCCATACGCGAGCGGATTACTGCGGATGGCTTTTTCTTCCTCGCCAATCATCAGGTACAGGCCGTCAAGCGCACGGTCCGTGACATAGCCTTCCACCGTCGATTGCTGCTGCGGCACCAGTCCTGTCTTGCCGATCTGGCTCATGGTGCTGTTGTACTTGCTGGCCAGACCCGAACGGTCGGTAACGGATTTCACGATGGGCAGGAATTTGACGGCCAGGGGTGCCGAGGTCTTCTGGCGGAAAAAGTCAGTCACCGACGTGTCGCCACCGGACAGGATATTTTTCGCATCGCTCACGCTCATCGATTTGACCGCGTCGAGCAGCAAGGGCTTGGCCATGGGCACTGCCGACTCGGCGGCACGGTTCATGGCCACCACTAGGTCGTCCAGTTGCTGGCCGCGGCCCGTCATTTTCAACAAGGGTTTGGCTTGCTCCAGGATGCCAGGCAACTTGATCTTGACCTTGTCATTGTTCAGGAAACCATTTTCGATGCCCAACTTGGCAACGGCGGCGGCCGATCCGGCTTCCAGCGCGGCCTTCAAGCCATTGCTGGCATCCTGGTTGCTGAGGGCATCCAGGGGGCCGGCGGCGCCTGCGCCGGACGACAACAACACCAGCGCACACAGGATGGCGGCCGAACGGCCAGTGGAAGGGTTCAGGCGCATAGTTTTCCTTTTCTAAATAATAGACAGACCACCTTTTGCTGGAACCTTAGCACATCAAAACTGCAAATACTGCAGCAATTTTTTGCGCTTGGGGGAAACAAGGGGTGCTACAGGTGGCGGAGGGGAAGGACTATACGGCACCTGCTGTTGTATCCGCGCACGCTAACGCCGGCTGTATGGCTTAGCCTGCTATCGCCGCCAGCTGTTCGCGCACCCGCGCCAGATCCGTCTCACGCATGCGCGCCGCTGTCTGGCGCAAGGATTTTTCCGCGCCGGCCACGCCGGCCGCCACGGCCATCGATAGCCAGATATACGCCTGCTGCAAATCGAGCGGGCCACCCTGGCCGCTGGCCGCCATCAGGCCCAGATTCATTTGTGCCCGCGCATGGCCCTGGCGCGCGGCCAGCGTGTACCAGTCCCAGGCGGCGGCATAATCCTGCGGCACATCCTGGCCATTGTCATGGCGCAGGCCCAGCGCAAACTGGGCCAGACTGTGGCCTTGCGCGGCGGCGCGGCAGTAACAGGCGCAGGCCAGCTGGCTGTCGGGCGCCGGGCCGTCGTCACGGTCATGCAACACGCCCTGCATGTATTGCGCCGGCGCGTAATCCTGCTCGGCGGCGCGGCGGTACCACTCCAGCGCCAGCGACAGATCCTGCGGCACGCCCTGGCCATGTTCATAACGCAGGCCCAGGTCGAACTGCGCCCGCACATGTCCCTGGTCAGCCGCCTTGCGATACCAGAAGATGGATTCCTGCGCATCGGCAGGCATGCCCTGTCCATGCTCATGCAGGAGTCCCAGCTGATACTGCGCGGCGGGAAAGCCCTGCTCTGCCGCCTGGCGGTAAAAGACCTGCGCCCGGGTATAGTCCTGCGCGCCATGTTCATGGTGCAGGCCCAGATTGTGCTGGGCCGCCGCGTGCCCCTGGCCAGCCGCCTTCACGTACCACTCGAGTGCCGTCTGTTTATCGCAGGGCACGCCCTGGCCATTGTCGTAGATCAGGCCCAGGTTGAACTGCGAACTGGCGTGGCCCTGCTCGGCCGCGCGCCGGTACCAGGTGATCGCCTGCCTGCTGTCCTGCGGCAGCACGTCGCCATTTTCATAGCGCAGCGCCAGGTTGAACTGGGCCGGCGCATAGCCTTGTTCGGCCGCCTTGCGCATCCAGGCCGTCGCCTGCTGGCGGTCCTGGCGCACGCCCTGGCCATTGTCGTAGCGCAGGCCCAGGTTGAACTGCGCCCGCGCATAGCCCTGTTCGGCCGCCTTGCGGTACCAGGCGATGGCTTGCACGAAGTCCTGCGGCACGCCCTTGCCATTGTCATACATCATGCCCAGATTGTTTTGCGCGCCCGCGTCGCCCTGTTCCGCCGCGCGGCTGAACCACAGCATGGCTAGCCCGCTATCTTGCGCGAGCCCCTGGCCCTTGGCATACAGCCAGCCCAGGTTGTATTGCGCCGCCGCGTAGCCCTGCTCGGCCGCCTGCTGGTACCAGTGCGCCGCCTGCGCAAAATCCTGCGCCACGCCCTGCCCTTTCTGGCACATCACGCCCAGGTTGTATTGCGCGTGTTCGAGCCCCTGCGCGGCGGCCAGGCCATACCAGTGCAGCGCCAGCGCATAGCTTTGTTCTATTCCCTGGCCATTGAAATACATGAAACCCAGGCTGTGCTGGGCGTTCGCATTGCCCTTCTCGGCCAGCCCTTTCAGGCGCAGGTAATCAGCTGTGTAATGCGCAGCCGTGGAATGCGCGGCCGTGTAGCGGGGAGCGGCAACTGGCATGGGTCAGGCCTCGATGGCCAGCGTCTGCGACAGCGCGGGGGCAGCATCGGCGATCAGGCGGTTCTGCTCCTGCAGCACGCCGATGAAGCTGCCCAGCGAAATGGGCCGGTGATACAGATAGCCCTGCATCGTGGTGCAGCCCTTGTCCTGCAGATAGCGCGCCTGCCCCTCCGTTTCCACGCCCTCGGCGATCAGGTGCAGGCCCAGGCCGCGCGCAATCGAGATGATGGCCAGGATGACGGGATAGTGTCCGTGCTCGTCGTGGATTTCCTTCACAAACGACTGGTCGATCTTGATCGTGTGGATGGGGAAGCGGTGCAGGTACGACAGCGAGGAATAGCCGGTGCCGAAATCGTCGATGGCCACCGACACACCCAGCTGGCACAGCTTGTTCAACTGCTCGATCGCATATTGCGGGTTGCGGATGCAGATGTTTTCCGTGATCTCCACTTCGATCTTTTCCGGCGCGATGCCATAGCGCGTCAGGGCGCCGCGCATCTTCTCGAAAAAGTCGCCCCGGTCCAGGTATTGCGGCGACAAATTGAGCGACAGGCGCACGGCTTCGCCGCCAGCCGCGTTCCACTGCACCAGGTCGCGGCACAGGGCCCCCAGCATCCAGTCCGAGATCGGCAGCATCAAGCCGTTTTCCTCGGCGAACGGCAAAAATTCGCCGGCCGTCAGCAAGCCCCGCTGCGGGTGATTCCAGCGCATCAGGCCTTCGGCGCCAACGATGCGGCCCGTCATCACGTCCACCTGCGGCTGGTAATACATCTCCAGCTGGTTCAGTTCCAGCGCCTTGCGCAGGCTCTGTTCGAGCGCGATCTTCTGGTGCGACACATCGAGCATGGACTCGTGATAAAAACTGTGGCCGTTCTTGCCCAGCGCCTTGACCTGGTACATGGCGATGTCGGCGTGGCGCAGCAGCTCGTCGATGGTCTCGCCGTCGCCCGGATAGATGGCGATGCCGATGGAGGCCGAAATATGCACCTGGTTGCCATCGAGGTCGAAGGGCTGGTGCAGGCATTCGAGGAATTTGTCGGCGATCAGGCGCGCATCCTGGCGGTCGCGCAGTTCCGGCAGCACGATGGTGAATTCATCGCCGCCCTGGCGCGCCAGGGTATCACCGCGGCGCAGACAATCCTTCAGGCGCAGCGCCACCTGCTGCAGCAACTCGTCGCCCTTGACGTGGCCCAGGGTATCGTTGACCAGTTTAAAACGGTCCAGGTCGATGAACATCACGGCCAGTTCCGTCAGCTTGCGCCGCGCCTGGATCACGGCCAGCCCCAGTCGGTCCTTGAACAGCATGCGGTTCGGCAGGTCCGTCAGGATGTCGTGATAGGCTTGGTAAGAGATGACTTCCTCGGCGCGCTTGCGGTCGGTGATGTCGCGCGCCACGCCGTAGGTACCGAAGTATTCCTGCTTTTTCGCTTCGTGATCGTGGCTGTGCACGCCGATCGAGTTGAGCGGGATCGTCATCAGGGTGTTGTTGAAGGTGCGGTCGCTACCGCTGCCGCTGTGGCACTTCAGGCGCAGCTCCACGTTGCGCGAGGCGCGCTCGTCGAGGCGGCGTTCATTGAAGGCATAGCGCGCCCGCTCCTGGTCCTCGTCGTGCACGAGGATGGAATAATGGCTGCCGATCAGCTCCTCGCGGCTAAAGCCCAGCAGCTGGTGCACCCTGTCATTGATGAAGGTGATGCGGCCTTCGTGATTCAGGGTATAGATGATGTCGGGCGAGCTGTCGACCAGGTAGCGGTACATCTTTTCCGAGTTTTCCAGCTGCAGCGCGATGCGCTCGTTTTCCAGCGCCAGCTTGCGCTTTTGCAGCGCGTTCTCCACCGTCTTGAGCAGCTCCTCGCGGCTATACGGCTTGCGCAGATAATCATAGGCGCCGCGCTTCAGGGCGCCGATGGCCGCCTCGATGCCGACGTCGCCGCTCATGACGATCACGTCGCCCTCGATACCGCGCCGGTTGATGTGGTCCATGATTTCATGGCCGCTCATGTCGGGCAGGCGCAAGTCCAGCAGGATCAGGTCGAAGCGCAGTTTCGACAACTGCGCCAGCGCCTCGCTGCCGCAGGTGGCCGTGTACAGCTGGTAGCCGCGGTCCTTCAGCAATTCGTGGAGGGAAGCGAGCAGACGGGGCTCGTCGTCGACCAGCAGGATGCGCGGGCTGTTTTCCAGGTCAAAGGGAATGGCGGAGGAGTTCATGGACGTTACGAAGACAAGGCGATATTGCCGGGCGCGGGAAGCGCGGCTGCAGCGCTCGCAGCCAAGGGAACGGGCAGCAGAATTTCAAACGAGGTGCCGGACTTGCTGCTGCGGCAGCCGATCACGCCATGCAGGCGGGTGACCAGGTCATGCACGATGGACAAGCCCAGGCCGTGATGCGCCCCTTCCTTGCTGCTGCGCACAGGGGAAAACAGATTGGCCAGCACTTCCGGCGCCAGACCGGTGCCATTGTCGCTGACGCACAATTCCAGATACAGGCGACGGTCGCGGTTGACGTGGCCACGGTTCGCCACTTCGATGCGCCCGCCATCAGGCAAGGCTTCGACGGCGTTTTTCAGCAGGTTGAGCAGGATTTGCTTGAGCATGTCGGCATCGGCCTCCACCTCGCATGGCGCGTCCTGCATGTGCGTGACCACCTCGATCTTCGGCGGCAGGAAATCGGTGGCGCGGAACAGGCGCAGCACATCGTCGACCACGCGCGCGCAATCGGTCGCGCCACTTACCGCTACCGGCTGCAGATCGGCCAGGCCGCTGATCAACTGGCCGACGCGGTCAATTTCCTCGTTCAGGATAGCCATCTCGCCGATGACCGGCTCCTGTTTCTCCAGCTTGTGATCGAGCACGCTCAGGTAGTTCTTGATGATGGACAGCGGGTTATTCACTTCATGCACGACGCGGCGCGACGCGGCGCGGTATTCCTCGGCCACATGATCGAGCTGACGCCGTGCCAGGCCGCGCGCGCTGAGGGCCGTTTCCAACGCCGTGGCGGCCTGGTTGGCATAGGCGCGCAGGAAACCCTCGCGCTTCTGGCAAGCGGGAATCTGCCACGCCGCCACGCCGCCAATCAACACGCCCAGGCTGCGCTGGCCTGCCACCAGCGGCACGCAGACCAGGCTGTCCGTGCCCAAGATGCGGAACAGCTGCTCCTCGACGATGCCCAGCGCCGGCAAGTCGCGTTTCAGGAAAGCCAGCTGACACTCCAGCGCCGAGGCGGCCAAGGGGCCGCCTTTGGCCAGCGGGATCGAGAATCCGGCCAGGCGCTGCTGATGTTCTCCCGCCGCCACGCCGATCAACGCATGGCCGGTGGGGTTTTGCAGCAGGATGACGGCAGTGTCGAAATCGAACAGGATGCGCGCCGAGCGCGTGATGGCTTCGAGCAGCTTGCTCTCGCCCTGTTGCCGGGCAAAGGTCTGCCCCACTTCGGAAACCAGCACCATGTTGCGCACTTCGTCGGACAGGCGCTGCTGCACCGGATCGATGGATGGCGGCGCATACGCGGGCGGCGTGGCGATATCGTCCGCGCCGGTCAGGTCGATGCCCAGGTGCTGTGCGGCCTGCGCCACCTGGCGCGCCACGCTGCCGGTCAGGTCTTCCAGTACCTCGACGTCCAGCGCACACAGGTTTGCCGCCTGCGTGATCGACTCCGCATCGTCGGCATGGCAGCACAGCAGGTGCGCCAGGCGCACGATGCGGATCAGGGGATGGCTCGCTTCCAGGCGCGCCAGCGGTTCATGGTGATACAGCACGCTGTCGGCCAGGAAGGAATCGAGATGCCAGCGCTCGATCAGCCAGGCGCCCGCTTCGGCATGCGTGATCTGCAAGGTGCGCTGCTCCACCGCGCACAGGGCGGCATCGTCGCGCGCCGTGAAATTGAACGCGTATTCCTTCGGCGCCGCGGCCAGCAAGGCCAGACGGCCCACGTTGTGCAGCAAGCCTGCCAGATACGCTTCCTCAACGTGCGGATACGCCATGGCCTTGGCCAAAGCGCGCGCCATGACGGCAGCCGATAGCGAACTTTTCCAGAAGGCGCGCAAATCCGTGCTGCCGGAATGGGGAAAGCTGTTGAAGGTCTGGAACACGGATTCGCTGATGACCAAGGTCTTGATCATGTCCGTGCCCAGCGACACGAGCGATTGCTCCAGGCTGACGACCTTGCTCTGGCGATGGTAGGCCGAGCTGTTGGCCACGCCGAGGATCTTGCTGGTCATGCCCGCATCCTTGGCGATCAGGGCGGCCAGCTCCGGCATGCCGGCATCGTCGGCCTGCAAGTGGGCGATCAGCTTGATGAGGATCTGCGGCATGGCCGGCAGGCGGGCAATCAGCAGGCGATTGCGAATATCTTGATCAGATTGATGCATCGTATCAGGCATTGCCGGTTCAAAAAGGATGAGCGCTTAGCAGCGAAGCGCGGCCACGTCAGAGGAATCCTCTACTCCTGTAACCCAAAAAAATGTCGCCTGAGAGGATGCCGGGAAAAAAGTCATCTTATCATAAGCGCCGAATATTACTTGCAATATAGAAAATTAAGTTGAAATAAATCCAGCGTTCTGCCATGGAAACTTATGCCTTGAAGGAACCCAGCAAACGGTGGCGGAAGCGCCGCGATATCAGCCACAGGGCCAGCGCCAGACCCGTAAACGCCAATTGGCCCGAGGCCAGCCACAGCACGGAACCGGACAGCAGCGGCGAGATCACGCCAGCCACCACGGCGCCCAGCAAGGTGCTGGCAAACGACTGGCACGAGGCCACCGTGCCGCGGATATGCGGGAACAGATCGAGCGCCAGCAAGGTCGCGCCCGGCCCCACCAGCGACATGCCGAAGGTGTAGAAGAACAGGGGCAGCACCGACAAGGGCAAGGATGGCGGCAGGAACAGGTGATACACGACATTGACGCTGGCGGCGCACAGCAGGAAGGCGAAGCCGATGCCGATCTGGCGCGCGAACGTGACCTTGCCGGCGATGCGGTTGGCCGCTGCGGCGCCCATGAAGATGCCGCTCACGCAGGGAATGAACAACCAGCCGAATTGCGATGGTCCCAGGCCCAACTGCTTGGGCAGCATTTCCGGCGCGGCCGTGATGAACAGGAACAGGCCCGCGAAATTGAGGGCGACGATGCCGGCCTTGATGTGGAACAGGGGCGAGCGCAGGATCTGGCCATAGCTCGAGGCCAGGAAGCGGGGATTGAACGGCTGGCGCTTTTCCATCGGCAGGGTTTCGGGCAGGCGCCAGTAGCAGAACGCCAGCAGCACCACCGTGTAAAAGGCGAGGAACAGGAAGATCGAGCGCCAGTCGAACCAGATGACGATCCAGCCGCCGAGAATCGGCGCCACGGCCGGGGCGATGGAAAAGATCATCGTCACCAGCGACAGCAGCCGCGCCGCCGCCGCATCGGCATACAGGTCGCGGATGATAGCGCGGCTGATCACCACGCCGGCGCCGGCCGAGACGCCCTGCATGATGCGGAAGAACCACAGATAGTGCACCGTGTGCGCCGAAGCGCAGCCGAGCGAGCCGATGGCAAACATCAGCAAGGACACGAGAATGACGTTGCGCCGGCCGAAGGTATCCGAGATCGCGCCATGCCACAGCACCATGCCGGCAAAGGCCAGCATGTAGAACGTCAGCGACTGCTGCACTTCCAGCGGCGAGGCTTGCAGCGAACCCTGGATCGCGCCAAACGCTGGCAGATAGGTGTCGATCGACAGGGGCCCCAGCATCGACAGCCCGGCCAGCATCATGGCCAGCGCACCGCGGCTCAGCGGCGCCATGTGGCTCGGTGTGGGAGGCGGAACGGGCGTGACCGGGTCGGGCGGCACATCGGCCGGAGGCGTGGGAAACATGGCGGATCCAAAGTGGCGCGCGGACCGGTTACGGTCCGCGCGCGGGGTGACTGCGGGTGTCTTGCGGTGAACGCTTACTGCTGTGGCTTGGGCTTGGCTTCTTCGCGGCGGTTGTACCCCGCGACCATGTCAAAGCGGAACAAACGGCATTCCAGCGCGCCGTTGAAGAATGGCGTCTTGCGCGCTTCTTTCAAACGCAGCAGCTTGGGCAGGCCCAGGTCGGCCGTGAACAGGAACACGGTCCAGCCGGCGAAACGCTGCTTCAGGGTCGTGCCCATGGCCGAATAGAAGGACGTCGACAGTTCATCTTCCGGGATGGTGCTGTCGCCACGCACGCCGATACGCTCGCCATACGGCGGGTTGGTCAGCATGATGCCAGGCACGTCGCTTGGCGGCTTGACTTCCTGCGCTTCGATCTGTTTCAAAGGCACGTCGAAACGCACGCCGGCGCAGCGCAGGTTATGGCGCGTCATGGCGACCATGTCGCCCGAAATGTCGCTGCCGAAAATGGTCGGTTCAGCCGGCAGCGGATTGACCTTGATGGCGTTTTTCATGGCATTCCACGGTGCCGGATCGAAGTCGTGGAAGTTTTCAAAGGCGAACTGGCGCGAGGCGCCCGGCGGAATCCCCTGCAGCATCTGCGCCGCTTCGGCCAGGATGGTACCGGAACCGCACATCGGGTCGAACAGCACCATGCCAGGCTTCCAGCCCGATACGCGCAGCAGGCCGGCGGCCAGGTTTTCGCGCAGCGGCGCGTCGCCCGTCTCTTCACGCCAGCCGCGCTTGAACAGGGCTTCGCCCGAAGTGTCGAGGTAGACGGTAAACGTGTGTGCGTCGAGGAAGCCGACGATACGCATGTCCGGCGTCTTGGTGTTGACCGATGGACGCTCGTTGAACTGGTCGCGGAAGCGGTCGCAGATCGCATCCTTGATTTTCAAGGTCGTGAATTCCAGGCTGCGCAGCGGCGATTTCACGGCCGTGACGTCGACGCGGATCGTGTGGTGCACGCCGAACCAGTCTTCCCAGGATTGCGCCAGGGTCAGATCATAAATATCGTTTTCCGTCTTGTAGCCGGAATGGGCCATGCGCATCAGCACGCGCGAAGCGATACGCGAATGCAGGTTGATGCGGTAGGAGTCCAGCAGGTCGCCCGAGCAGTGTACGCCGCCCGGTACCTGGTTATGGACCTTCATGGTCGAACTATCCTGGGCGATCTCGCCCAGTTCCTCGGCCAGCGCCGCTTCCATGCCGCGCGGGCATGGGCAAAAATATGAAGCCATGGTTGGTGTACCCTTATTCCATTGTGTTGAACGCCCGCTAAATTACAGGCGCTGTTTGCTACGTTAAAAAATACTACGTTAAAAAACTGCTATTCCTTGACTACCCTGCCAGCGCCCGCTCGACAAAATCGAGGCGGTCCTGGCCCCAGTACCCTTCGCCATCGACGATGTACCACGGCGAACCGAACACGCTGGCGGCGGTGGCCGCTTCCGTATTGGCATCGTATTCGGCCTGCACGCTGGCCGTTTCCGACGTTTTCAGCAACTGGCGGCCATCGAAACCGGCATCAAGCGCGATCTGCACCAGGGTTTCCTCGTCGCCGATGTTGCGCTCTTCAGCCCACAGGCCGCGCATGATGGCGTGGGCCAGGTTCAGCGATGCCTCCACGCCGTGCGCCAGGCGCGTGGCGATGATCAGCTTGGCCGAGGCTTCCGGCGACACGGGGAAAAACTTTGGCTGCAAGGTCAATGGCACTTGCAAAAAGGCCGACCAGCGCGCCAGTTCGGCCAGGCGATACGCCTGGCGCTGCGGTGCGCGCTTGGCCAGCGGCAGGCCGCCCGAAACGCTGAAAACCTTGCCCAGGTCGAAAGGGCGCACGTCGATCTGCGCGCCCGTCTTTGCGGCGATGGCCATCAGGCGCGCGTGCCCCAGGTAGGTCCATGGCGAGTGGGGGGCGAAGAAATACTGCACGACTTTGCTCTGACTTGCACTCATCTCGACTCCCTTAGAAAGGCTTGACCACGACCAGCACGACGACGGCCAGCAGCATCACTACCGGCACTTCATTAAACCAGCGAAACCAGGTATGGCTGCGCTTGTTGAGACCTTTTTCAAACTTGCGCAGGATGGAACCGCAGGCGTGGTGGTAGCCGAGCAGCAGCACTACGAACGTCAGCTTGGCGTGCATCCAGCCCGGCATCTTCATGCGGCCTTCGCCCCCACCGTACAGCATCCACATCAACGCCAGCCCCAGCACCATGGCCGGCAGCGCCAGCAGGGACATGAAGCGGTACAGCTTGCGCGCCATCAGCAGCAGGCGCTCGGTGGCCACCGTTTCCGTCTCCATCGCCAGGTTCACGAAAATGCGCGGCAAATAAAACAGGCCGGCAAACCAGGACATGACGAAGATGATGTGGAAGGCTTTGGTCCAGAGAAAGAGCATGGGGTTCCCAGTGTCAGAGGTATCGAAAAAGGAGAGCGCGGGCCGCCTCGTGAGCCGCCCGCGAAAGAGACTATTTGCGTACTTCGCCGTGGCCAAAGACCACGTACTTGAGCGAGGTCAGGCCTTCCAGTCCCACCGGACCGCGCGCATGCAGCTTGTCGTTCGAGATGCCGATCTCGGCCCCCAGTCCATATTCAAAACCGTCGGCGAAACGCGTCGACGCGTTCACCATCACCGAGGCGGAATCGACTTCGCGCAGGAAGCGCAGCGCATCGCTGTAGTCTTCCGTGATGATAGCTTCCGTGTGCTTGGACGAATACTGGTTGATGTGGTCCATCGCTTCGTCGATGCCGTCGACCACTTTCACCGACAGGATGGCGGCCAGGTATTCGGTGCGCCAGTCTTCCTCGGTGGCGGGCACCAGGTGCGGATAAGCAGCGGCGGCCAGGATCGCATGGCTTTCCGGATCGGCGCGCAGTTCCACCTGCTTGGTCATGTAAAGCTCCGCCAGTTGCGGCAGCACGGTAGCGGCGATGGCGCGCGACACCAGCAGGGTTTCCATGGTGTTGCAGGTGCCGTAGCGGTGGCACTTCGCGTTGAAGCCGATATCGACCGCCTTCCCGATATCGGCCTTGGCGTCGATGTAGACGTGGCAGATGCCATCGAGGTGCTTGATCATCGGCACGGTGGCCTCGTTCATCAGGCGCGCGATCAGGCCCTTGCCGCCGCGCGGCACGATGACGTCCACGTACTGCGGCATGGTGATGAGAAAGCCGACGGCAGCGCGGTCGGTGGTGTCGATGACTTGCACCGCATCGGCTGGCAGGCCGGCGCCAGCCAGCCCTTCCTGTACCAGCTTGGCCAGCGCGCGGTTGCAATGGATGGCTTCCGAGCCGCCGCGCAAAATCGTCGCGTTGCCGCTCTTGATGCACAGGCCGGCCGCGTCCACCGTCACGTTCGGACGCGCCTCATAGATGATGCCGATGACGCCGAGCGGCACGCGCATCTGGCCCACCTGGATGCCCGTCGGACGGAATTTCATGTTCGAGATCTCGCCGATCGGATCGGCCAGCGCGACGATTTGCGTCAAGCCTTCGACCATGGTGGCGATGGCGGCGTCGGACAGGGTCAGGCGGTCGAGCATGGCCGGCGCCAGGCCGGCGGCAGCGGCCGCGTCGAGGTCGCGCTGGTTGGCCGCGCGCAGCAGATCGGCATCGCGCACGATGGCGGCGGCGATCAGGCTCAAGGCGCGGTTGCGCGTGGCGCTGTCGGCACGCGCCATGGCGCGCGAGGCGGCGCGCGCGCGCGCGCCCACGTCCTGCATATATTCTGTGATGTCCATGCTCGTATCCATAGTGTAAAAAAACTAGCCTCGGGCGATCTTCAGGCCCAACCGCAGCATGGCATCCCAGGCATCGCCCGCGTAGCCCTTGGCGCGCAAGCCCTTGATCATCTTGTCCACCTGCGCCGCCTGCTGCAACGCCGCTTCCAGCACGGGTAGCGAAATGCGCCGCAGGGCCGGTTCCATCATCCGCTCGCGCGGACCCCAGATGCGGTATTCCTTCAGCAGCGCGCCCAATGGACGCCCTTGCGCCATGCCGGCCTTCAATTTTAACAGCGTGCGAATTTCTTCGGAGACGGCCCACAAGACCAGCGGCAGCGCCTCACCCTCGCCTTTCAAGCCTTCGAGCATGCGCACCAGGCGCGCCGGGTCACCGGCCAGCATGGCTTCGGACAGCTTGAAGACATCGTAGCGGGCCACGTTCAGTACCGCGTCCTGCACTTGTTCATACGTCAGCTTGCCCGCGGCATGCAGCAAGCCCAGTTTCTGGATTTCCTGGTGTGCCGCCAGCAAGTTACCTTCCACCCGTTCGGCGATGAAGTCGATGCTGGCCCGTTCGGCACTTTGCCCCTGCGCGGCCAGGCGCTGGGATATCCAGGCAGGCAACTGCGCCCGCTCCACATTCGGAATCTCGATATACACGGCCGCCTGCTGCAGGCTGGCGACCCAGGCCGCCTTCTGCGTCGCCCAGTCCAGCTTGGGCAAGGTGATCAGGGTCAGGTTGTCGGGACTGAGGTTTTTCGCGTAACTTTGCAGCGCCGCGCCGCCATCCTTGCCCGGCTTGCCGGTGGGGATGCGCAGCTCGATCATTTTCTTGTCCCCGAACAGCGACAGCTCCTGGTTCGCCGCCAGCAGTTCGCCCCACTTGAAGCTGCGCTCCACCGTCAGCACATCGCGCTCGGAGTAACCCTGCGCGCGCGCCGCGCGGCGGATCTTGTCGGCCGCTTCCAGCGCCAGCAGGTGTTCGTCGCTGCTGATCACATACAGCTGCGCCAGCGGCTTGGCCACATGCCCATCGAGCGCGTCTATCCGCAATTGCATGGCGACCCCGTTACTGCTGCGGGGCTGCCGGCGCGACCGGCGTCACTGGCGCCACCGACATGGCCGGCAGCACCGGCTTGATGGCGGCCAGTCGGCGCATGATCTGCTGCACCAGGTCGTTGCGCATGTCGCGGTACAGCGCCGCTTCCTCGGTTTCCTTGGCCAGTACCTGCGATTCGTCGAAGGTAATCGGACGCACCAGGCTGATGGTGGTCGGTGCCAGCAACTGGTTGCCGGCCTTGTCCACCACGCGGAAATTGATCGAATAGCCGAGTTGGTATTCTTGCACGCGGCCATTTTTGTTCAGCGACAAAATGGTCTTGGTACGATTCCTCTCCGGGTCGTTGAGAACTTCAAGGACGGCGTCGGCGCCATCCTTGGTGTCGACCACCTCCGTGCTGCCAATGGCGCGGATATAGCGCTTCAGGCCGATCGCCAGCGGCGACGTGTCGGGCAAACCGATGTACATCGTCGCGAACGGCAGCATGAAACTGCCGTTCGAACCGCGCAAATGAAAGCCGCAGGCCGACAGCAAAACCGTCAGGCCCAAAGCCAGCACGGCACGGCGGCCCAACAGCGATATGGAAGAGGATGTCGTCATGATTACACCACGATGCTGATTAACTTGCCTGGCACGACGATGATCTTCTTCGGCGTGGTCTCGACGTACTTCTGCACACTTTCGCACGCCAGCGCAGCCGCTTCGATGCTGGCCTTGTCCGCATCCTTGGATACCGTGATCGAGCCGCGCAGCTTGCCGTTCACCTGGATCATCATCTCGATCTCGGACTGTTCCAATGCGGCCGGGTCGACTTGCGGCCAGGCGACGTTGAGCAGGTCGCCGTGCACGCCCGCATAGCCCAGTTCCTGCCACAGCACATGGGTGATGTGCGGCGCGACGGGATTGAGCAGGCGCAGGAAGATGGAGAAGCCTTCGGCGATCAGCGCTTTCGACTGCGCGCTGTCATCGAGCTTGGCCGATTCCAGCGTGTTGAGCATCTTCATGCAGGCCGACACCACGGTGTTGTACTGGATGCGCTTCAAGTCGTAATCGGCTTGCTGCAGCAGCTTGTGCAATTCGCGGCGCAGGTTTTTCTGCGCGTCGCCCGTGGCCGGTGCCGCGCCGCCAGCCAGCGCGGCTTGAATCGTGGCCGACTGGGCGTAGCCGAAGTTCCACACGCGGCGCAGGAAGCGGTTCGCGCCTTCGACGCCGCTGCCCGACCATTCCAACGTCTGTTCCGGCGGCGAAGCGAACATGGTAAACAGACGGGCCGTGTCGGCGCCGTACTGCTCGATCTGCGCTTGCGGATCGATGCCGTTGTTCTTCGACTTCGACATTTTTTCCGTGCCGCCGATTTCCACCGGCTGGCCGTCGGCCACCAGGACGGCGCTTTGCGGACGGCCCTTGTCATCGAGGGACAGGCGCACGTCGTCCGGGTTGAACCAGGTGGTCTTGCCCACCGCGTCCTTGCGGAAGTAGGTTTCGTTGAGCACCATGCCTTGCGTCAGCAGGTTGACGAATGGCTCGTCGAACTTGACCAGGCCGAAGTCGCGCATGATCTTGGTCCAGAAGCGCGCGTACAGCAAGTGCATGACGGCGTGTTCGATGCCGCCGATGTACTGGTCCATCGGCATCCAGTAATCGTTGCGCGCGTCGACCATGGCGTCGTTCGAGCCTGGCGAGGTATAGCGCATGTAGTACCACGACGAATCCACAAAAGTATCCATGGTGTCCGTCTCACGGCGCGCAGGCTTGCCGCACTGCGGGCAATCGCACTGCAAAAAGGCTTCATATTTGTTCAGCGGGTTGCCCGTGCCGTCCGGCACGCAGTCTTCCGGCAGCACCACCGGCAAGTCTTTTTCCGGCACCGGCACCACGCCGCAATCGGCGCAATGGATCATCGGGATCGGCGTGCCCCAGTAGCGCTGGCGCGAGATGCCCCAGTCGCGCAGGCGGAACGTGGTTTTCTTTTCGCCCAGGCCCAGCTCCGCCAGGTCGGCGGCCACCGCATCGACGGCGGAAGCGAAATGCAGGCCGTCGTATTTGCCGGAGGCGACGCAGACGCCATCCTTGCTGCCATACGATTCCTGCCACGCGTCCGTCGAAAATTCCTGGCCCTTGACTTCGATGACCTGCTTGATCGGCAGATTGTATTTCTTGGCAAAGCCGAAATCGCGCTCGTCGTGCGCCGGCACGCCCATCACGGCGCCATCGCCGTAGGTGATCAACACGTAATTACCGACCCAGACTTGCACCTGCGCGCCCGTCAGCGGATGGGTGACGAACAGGCCGGTCGGCATGCCCTTCTTCTCCATCGTTGCCATGTCCGCTTCGATGACGGAGCCGAGTTTGCATTCGGCGTTGAAGGCGGCCAAGTCGGCATTGGTTTGCGCGGCGTGGATCGCCAGCGGATGTTCGGCGGCCACGGCGCAGAAGGTCACGCCCATGACGGTGTCCGGACGGGTGGTAAACACATACAGCTTGCCGTCGCCGATCAGGGAGCCATTCGCGTCCTTGATCTGATGCGGGAAGGCGAAGCGCACGCCCGTCGACTTGCCGATCCAGTTGGTCTGCATGGTGCGCACGCGCTCGGGCCAGCCCGGCAGCTTGTCATCCACATAGGCCAGCAATTCTTCCGCGTAATCGGTGATGCGCGCGTAGTACATGGGGATTTCGCGCTTTTCGATCAGCGCGCCCGAACGCCAGCCGCGGCCATCGACGACTTGCTCGTTGGCCAGCACGGTCTGGTCGATCGGGTCCCAGTTCACGGTACCGGTCTTCTTGTAGATGATGCCTTTTTCCAGCATCTTGAGGAACATCCACTGGTTCCATTTGTAATATTCGGGCTTGCAGGCGGTCATTTCGCGCGACCAGTCGATGGCCAGGCCCATCGATTCCATCTGCTGCTTCATGTGGGCGATATTCGAATACGTCCATTGCGCGGGCGGCACGTTGTTGGCCATGGCCGCGTTTTCCGCCGGCATGCCGAACGCATCCCAACCCATCGGCATGAGCACGTTGTAGCCGTTCATGCGCAGGTAGCGGTACATCACGTCATTGATCGTATAGTTGCGCACGTGACCCATGTGCAGCTTGCCCGAAGGGTAAGGCAGCATCGAGCAGGCAAAATACTTGCCTTTTGGGAAACGCGGGTCGTGTTCGACGGCTTTATAGGCGTCGATCGCCTTCCAGTGCGATTGGGCGGCTTGTTCGACGTCGGCGGGACTATATTTATCTTGCATGATGTGCGGCCAATAGTGGATATGAACCGAGCATTATACTGGTTGTCGCCGCCCGATAGCGTGGCGCGCTGGCGGCCCGGGCTGGCATATTTTGGCCGGCGCACAATTTTGCTGTGTAATATATACGCAATCTTGTTCTTTGCATCAAAACCGGCCATGATCGTCTACCAGGAATATATGCCCATCCCCGCCCTGCGGCCGTGGCTGGACTGCGTCTGGACCTGCCGCGTGCAGACGGGCGCCACGCCCCTGACGCACCAAGTCTTGCCGGACAATTGCATCGACATCCTGTGCCAGGACCAGCAAGATGCAAGCTTTGCCGTGGGCATGATGACGGCGCCCATTGCCGTCGTCAGCCAGGGGCTGGTGCAGACGGTGGCGGCCCGCTTCAAGCCGGGTGCGGCGGCCCGTTTCTTCCAGCTGCCCTTGTGCGAACTCAGCGATGGCCGCACGGGATTGCAGCAATTGTGGGGCCGCGAACTGGCGGCGCGCCTGGGTGACGCCCTGTGGAGCGAGCCCTTGTCCAGCCTGCAACGCATCGCCATCTTGCAGGATTATCTGCTGCTGCGCCTGCGCACAGCGCCGCCACGGCGCCAGGCGGGCGCGGCCGACTACGCCATCGCGGCCATCGAAGCAGCATCCGGCCAGGTGCGCGTGGATGGCCTGGCGCGGCAACTGGGCGTATCGCGCCAGCACCTGGCGCTGCAATTTCGCCAGCAAGTCGGCATCAGCCCGAAGCTGTTTGCCCGCATCTGCCGTTTTCGCGCCACCAGCCAGGGGCTGACAAGCCTGGCGGGACAGCCGGACTGGGCGCAAGTCGCCTTGCAATTTGGCTATTTCGACCAGTCACACCTGATCCACGACTTCCAGGATTTCGCCCGCAGTTCGCCCGAGGCGTGGCTGACGGGCCGGCGCGCTTGAGCACCTTCCATTTTTCCAATCGCGCGGCGCGCGCCGGTGGCATGATGGCGCCATGCATTTTAACCAACAGGAGCAGAACATGATCAAGGGTTTACGTACCGTCACCTATCCCGTCCCCGACCTGGACAAGGCCAAGGCCTGGTACAGCCAGGTGTTCAATACCACGCCCTATTTCGACCAGCCGTTTTATGTCGGCTTTGCCATCGGCGGCTTCGAGCTTGGGCTGATGCCCGGTGGCGAACCGGGTACGCAGGGCAGCGTGACGTACTGGGGCGTGGACGGCATCGAGCAGGAAGTCGAGCGCGTCGTTGCGCTGGGCGGCAGCCTGCATCACCCGATCACGGACGTGGGCGACGGCATCCGCACGGTGGAATTGCTCGACCCGTTCGGCAACCAGATCGGCTTCATCGACAATCCCCATTTCGATACCGCCAAGGTTCTCTAAGCGGCTTCGCCTTGCAGCCATGCGCGCAATTGCTGCAAGGCCGTCTTTTCATGCGCCGTTTCTGGCGTGATCAGGTAATACGCCCGCTGCCCGCGCAGTGGGCGCTCGCAGGCGATCCGCAGTTCGCCACGCGCCAGTTCCGCTTCGACCAGCATGCGCGGCAGCAAGACCACGCCTTGCCCTTGCACGGCCGCCATGGCCAGCATGGAAAACAGTTCATAGCGGGCGCCGTAATGCGCCCCATCGCGCCCCTCTCCCTCGACCTGCATGGCGTCAAACCACTGGCGCCAGGCGCCCGGGCGCGTACTTTGTTGCAGCAAGGTCAGTTCCAATAAATCCTGCGGCTGCCACTGGCTGTGCGCCGCCAGCAGGCGGGGGCTGGCGACGGGCACGATTTCTTCATGCATGAGCAAGGTCGCGCGCGTGCCGGGCCAGCGCGCCAGCTGCTCGGGCGTGCCCGCGTACAGGGCGCCGTCGTATTCCGTATCGGCAAACATGAACGGTTTCGTGTAGGCATCGATATGCACGACGATGTCGGGGTGCAAGCCCGCCAGCGAAGACAGCCGTGGCATCAGCCAGCGCGTGGCAAACGTGGGCACGGAAGCGATCTGCAAGGCGCCGCCGCCGCCCTGGCGCGCCATGGTGTCGAGCGTGTCGCGCTCCAGGCCATCGAGGCGGGCCGCGATCTGCCGCGCATACGCGGCGCCGGCGCTGGTCAGCAACACGCCGTGACGTGTGCGCTGAAACAATTGCACGCCAAGAAAAGTTTCTAAAGATGAAATCTGCCGCGACACGGCGCTTTGCGTCAGCGACAGTTCGCGCGCCGCGTGCGTATAACTCTGGTGCCGCGCGGCCGCCTCGAAACAATTGAGCGCCTGCAGCATGGGAATTTTGCGTGACATGGGGTATCCGGCCGGTGAAAGTATCCTAGTATGCCGCAAGATATGCGTAACACGCATGTCTGGGTGCGAAAAAATCGTTTGCGCAAGGCTAGGCAAAAACCTACCATGAGCCATATTCAATCTTGCGCCGATCACCGGCGCTCACCTGCGAGGCCTGTGATGAGCAAAACCGTATTCGACTGGAATTCCCCCCTGCTGCTGGAAGAACAACTGACGGGCGACGAACGCGCCGTGCTGGAAGCGGCCCGCGACTATTGCCAGGGCAGCCTGGTGCCGCGCGTACTCGAATCGTTCCGCCATGGCCGCACGGATGCCGCCATCTTCCGCGAAATGGGCGAACTGGGCTTGCTGGGCACCACCATTCCCGAAGAATACGGCGGCGCCGGCCTGAACTATGTTTGCTATGGCCTGGCCGCGCGCGAAGTCGAGCGCGTCGATTCGGGCTACCGCTCGATGATGAGCGTGCAATCGTCGCTGGTAATGGTGCCGATCAACGCCTTCGGCAACGAGGAAACCAAACAGAAGTACCTGCCGAAACTGGCAACGGGCGAATTCATCGGCTGCTTCGGCCTGACGGAACCAAACCATGGCTCAGACCCTGGCAGCATGGTCACGCGCGCGCGCAAGGTGCCTGGCGGTTACAGCCTGTCCGGCGCCAAGATGTGGATCACCAATAGCCCCATCGCCGACGTGTTCGTCGTCTGGGCCAAGGATGATGAAGGCGCGATCCGCGGTTTCGTGCTGGAAAAAGGCTGGAAAGGCCTGTCGGCGCCCGAGATCCACGGTAAAGTCGGCTTGCGCACCAGCATCACGGGTGAAATCGTCATGGACGAAGTATTTTGCCCGGAAGAAAACGCCTTCCCCGACGTGCGCGGCTTGAAAGGCCCGTTCACTTGCCTGAACAGCGCCCGCTACGGCATCGCCTGGGGCGCGCTGGGCGCGGCCGAAGACTGCTACCTGAAGGCACGCCAGTACACGATGGACCGCCAGCAGTTCGGCCGTCCTCTCGCTGCGAACCAGTTGGTGCAAAAGAAACTGGCCGACATGTTGACGGAAATCACCATGGGCTTGCAGGGCTGCTTGCGCCTGGGCCGCATGAAGGATGAAGGTTCGCCTGCCGTGGAAATCACCTCGATCATGAAACGCAACAGCTGCGGCAAGGCGCTCGACATCGCCCGCGTGGCGCGCGACATGATGGGCGGCAACGGCATTTCCGACGAGTTCGGCGTGATCCGTCACCTGGTCAACCTGGAAGTGGTCAACACCTATGAAGGCACGCACGATGTGCACGCGCTGATCATCGGCCGCGCCATCACCGGCATCGCCGCGTTCAACTAATGGACGCCTTGGCTTCCACCTTCGCCTCCACCCTGCGGCCCGCGCCGTTGACCGGCTTGCGCGTGCTGGACCTGTCGCGCGTGCTGGCCGGCCCGTGGGCCGGGCAAATGCTGGCCGACCTCGGTGCCGACGTGGTCAAGGTTGAACAGCCTGGCCGCGGCGACGACACGCGCTCGTGGGGCCCGCCGTATCTGAAAGATGAAGATGGCCGCGATACGGCCGAGGCCGCCTACTTCCAGTGCGCCAACCGCAACAAGCGCTCGCTGTGCATCGACCTGGCCGCCCCTGAAGGCCAGGCGCTGGTGCGCCAGCTGGCTGCCGAAGCGGATGTCTTGCTGGAAAATTTCAAGCTGGACGGCTTGAAGCAATACGGTTTAGACGCGGCCAGCTTGCTGGCACTCAACCCGCGCCTCGTCTATTGCTCCATCACGGGCTTTGGCCAGGACGGGCCGTACGCGGCGCGCGCAGGCTATGACTTTCTGATCCAGGGCATGGGCGGCCTGATGAGCATCACGGGCGTGCCCGATGGCCAGCCAGGCGCCGGGCCGCAAAAAGTGGGCGTGGCGCAGACGGACATCCTGACGGGCCTGTATGCCACCATCGCCGTGCAGGCGGCGCTGGCCGAACGGGAACGCTCGGGCCTGGGCCAGCATATCGACCTGGCCTTGCTCGACGTACAAGTGGCGGCGCTGGGCAACCAGGCAGCCAACTACTTGTGCGGGGGAAAAGTTCCCCAGCGCATGGGCAATGCGCATCCGAACATTGTTCCATATCAAGACTTTCCGACGGCCGATGGCGACATGATTTTGGCGATCGGCAACGATGGGCAGTTTTCGCGCTTTTGCGCCATCGCCGGTCACC
Source organism: Janthinobacterium salmonicoloratum (assembly GCF_051380845.1). Taxonomy (NCBI): domain Bacteria; kingdom Pseudomonadati; phylum Pseudomonadota; class Betaproteobacteria; order Burkholderiales; family Oxalobacteraceae; genus Janthinobacterium; species Janthinobacterium salmonicoloratum. The sequence goes on from NZ_JBNYXV010000001.1 coordinate 2,721,147, forward strand.
CGGAATGGGCGCAGGACGAGCGTTTCATGAGCAATCCGCAGCGCGTGGCACACCGGGCGATCTTGATCCCCTTGATGCGCCAGACCACGGTCATGCGCACGACGGCCGAGTGGATCAGCGCCTTCGAGGCGCAAGCCGTGCCGTGCGGCCCCGTCAACCGCATCGACCAGGTCTTTGCCGACCCGCAAGTGATCGCGCGTGGCTTGAAAGTGGAAATGCCGCATCCGACGGCGGGCACGGTGGCGCTGGTGGCCAATCCCGTGCGCCTGTCCGGCTCGCCAGTGCAATACCGCTTGCCGCCACCGTTACTGGGCCAGCATACGCAGGAAGTGCTGCAGCAGTGGCTGGGGCTCGATAGCGGCCAGATCGACGGCTTGCGCGAACGCAAGGTCGTCTAAAGAAAAACGCCGGGCAGTTGCAAAACTGTCCGGCGTTTTTTTATGTCTTCAGCCTTATTTCAGCACCAGTTTCAGCGCCGGCTTTTCGCCATAGTCTTCGTAGCGCTCATTGATGCCGGCGATACAGAAGGTGATTTCTTCCAGCAAGTCCGGCACTTGCGCCTTCATTGCCTCCGCATCCTGCACGACGATGTCCAGCACTTCGTTCGGCTTCAAACGGAATTGCGTCATGTTTTCATCGTCGCGCAGATAACTGAGGCAATCGACCCAGGCATCCATGTTGTTGCCGTAAAACGCGGGGAAACCGAAGGATTGCACGCATTGCGCGTGAAAGCTCGCTTCGTCGGTGATGTCTTTTCCATTCAGGATGGCAGTGGCCATGGTCTTCCTCAGTTCTTCAGCGACAGCACATCCTGCATGTCGAACAGGCCGGTCGGCTTGTCGGCCAGGAAACGCGCGGCGCGCAGGGCGCCGTGGGCGTAGGTGACGCGGCTGCTCGACTTGTGGCTGATCTCGATGCGCTCGCCGATGCCGGCAAACAACACCGTATGGTCGCCGACGATATCGCCGCCGCGGATGGTGGCAAAGCCGATGGTCGACGGGTCGCGTTCACCCGTCACGCCTTCGCGGCCGTACACGGCGCATTCCTTCAAGTCGCGGCCCAGGGCGCCGGCCACCACTTCACCCATTTGCAGGGCGGTGCCCGACGGCGCGTCGACCTTGTGGCGGTGATGCGCTTCGATAATCTCGATGTCGTAGCCTTCGGACAGGCTTTTCGCGGCCAGTTCCAGCAGCTTCATGGTGACGTTCACGCCCACGCTCATGTTCGGCGCGAACATGATGGCCGTCTTTTCGGCGGCGGCCGCAATGGCAGCCTTGCCCGCGTCATCGAAACCGGTAGTGCCGATGATCATCTTGATGCCGTGCTCGGCGCAATACGCCAGGTGCTGCAAAGTGCCTTCTGGACGCGTGAAGTCGATCAGGTAATCGGCGCCGGCCAGGCCGGTGGCCAGATCGGATTCGATCAGCACGCTGGCAGGCTTGCCGAGAAAAGCGGCGGCATCCTGGCCGACGGAAGGCGAACCAACACGGTCGAGCGCGCCGGCCAGCACGGCGTCAGGCGCATTGCTGACCGCTTCGATCAGGATATGGCCCATGCGGCCGCTGGCGCCAGCGATGGCAATTTTCAGTTCAGTCATTTTATTCTCTTACAACAACTTATTTGGTGGGTTCGGCAGCGGGTACAGGCTCGGCGGCAGGCGCCGTTGCGGGTGCTGGTGCAACGTCAGGCTTGCTAACAGGGATGGCTGGTGCGGCATCGGCTGGCACCGGCACGGCGCTCGGCGCCACGGGCGATGGAACGACGGCGGCAGGCACATCGGCCTTGGCAACCTTGGCAAACGGCGACGGACCGGCAATGCGGTCGATGTATTCTTTCTCCGTCGGCAAGTTGCCGCCTTCGAAACGTTCAACCTTGCCATCCTTGCCGAAGTACACAACCACGCGGCTGCTGGTGGTTTCGCCACTGCCCCGGGCCAGGCGGAATGGGTAATCCCAGCGGTCGGCATGGAAGATATCGGTCAGCAGCGAGGTGCCGAGGACGAAACGCACCTGGTCGCGCGTCATGCCTACTTTCAACTGGGCCAGCATCTCTTCGGAGACAAAGTTGCCTTGTTGAATGTCAGGACGGTACGGCGAGAAAAACCACATGAATTTTTGCAGCGGCGTAATGGTGGTCGTTTGTGCGCCCTGTTCGGGAACCAGTTCCTTGCCTTCTTTTTGGCTCGCTGCCGGCTTTTCGCCAAGGATGCCACGGCTGGCGCAGCCGGACATGGCCAGCGCGACACAGACCATGCCTGCCACGACTGGTGCTCGAAATGAAATACGGTGCCAGAGAGATGGCAATACAGCCGGTGTTACGCGCATAAATGACCTCAATTGGATGAACAAAACGCCAGGAGTGACCGGCCCGCCAAAAAAGCATATTTTGGCACTCCCCGACAAAACGCTATATGATAAAGCACCTGACCCACATACGAGCAACAAACATGAGTAACAATCCTAGTGATCTCAAGGCAAGCGGCCTGAAAGCCACCCTGCCACGGCTGAAGATACTCGATATCTTCCAGAGTAGCCCGGTACGCCACCTGACCGCGGAAGACGTCTACAAGATTCTGCTGGCCGACAATATGGATGTCGGTTTAGCAACTGTCTATCGCGTTCTGACGCAATTCGAACAGGCAGGCTTGCTCAACCGCAACCATTTTGAAACCGGCAAGGCGATTTTCGAGCTCAACGAAGGCTCCCACCACGATCACCTGGTGTGCCTCGACTGTGGCCGGGTCGAAGAATTCTTCGACGAAGAAATCGAAATCCGCCAGCAAAAAGTAGCCGAAGAACGCGGCTTCAAGATCGCCGAACACGCCTTGGCCATCTACGGCAACTGCATCAAGACGGCTTGCCCGCACAAAACAGCCTGACGTCTGACACATTCCGCCGGCCGTTCCCATGGGACGGCTGGCGCGGCAGGCATCACGCTCAATGATGGCTGAGTGCGCTGGACAATAATTTAGCCGTGATATCGACGATCGGGATGACGCGCTCGTAAGCCATGCGCGTCGGTCCGATCACTCCCAATGTTCCCACGATCTTGCCGTTGACTTCATACGGCGCCGTCACCACGCTCATCTCATCCATCGGCACCAGGTTCGATTCGCCGCCGATGAATATCTGCACGCCCGTTGCCTTGCTCGACACGTCGAGCAGTTGCATCAAGCCCGTTTTTTGCTCGAACATGTCGAACATCTGGCGCAGCGAATGCATATTCGATGACAGATCACTCACGCTGAGCAAGTTGCGCTCGCCGGAAATCACCATGTCATCGCTATGGTCGGCCATCGCTTCACTGCCCGCTTCCACGGCCGCCTGCATCAGGCTGCCCATATCGTCGCGCAACTGGCGCAATTCGCCCTGCAGGCGCACGCGTACGGCATCGAAGGACAGGCCGCCATAATTCTGGTTGATGTAATTGGCCGATTGCACCAGCTGCGCCGGCGTATAGTCGGCCTCCGTCAGCAATAAACGGTTCTGCACGTCGCCGCCGGGGGCGACGATGACGAGCAGGATGCGCTTTTCGGACAAGCGCAGGAATTCAATTTGCTGGAACACGGATTCGCGGCGCGGACTGAGCACGACACCGGCAAACTGCGACAGCGACGACAGCATCTGCGCCGCGTTGGCGATGGTTTTTTGCGGTTGCGGCGTCTGCAGACGCATGCGCGACTCCACCAGGTGCTCGTCCAGATGCCTGACGGTCAGCAAGGTATCGACAAAGATGCGGTAGCCGCGCGGTGTCGGTATGCGTCCGGCCGAGGTGTGCGGGCTGGACACATAACCGAGCTCTTCCAGGTCGGCCATGATGTTGCGGATCGTGGCCGGCGACAAATCCAGGCCGGAAATTTTCGACAAGGCGCGCGAACCGACCGGCAGGCCGTCGGCGATATATCGCTCGACCAGGGCTTTCAGCAGTGTTTGGGCACGTGTATCGAGTTGCATGGTGTCTTAGGTAAGCAAATATTCTTTAAACAAGCATATTGTTAAGCAAGCGGCAACGAAAGCGGCCGAACGTGCATCAACAGAACCTATTATGCACGTTCGCCCGTCCGGCGGCGATCAATCTTCCAGTTGCTGCTGCAACCACAACAGCAACTCGTCGAAGTTGGCGCAGATGGCGTCGGGCTGCACACCAGCGGCCAGGTGCGCGTCGCTGCCTTTGCGGTTCATCCAGACGGCACGCATGCCCGCCCCCTGCGCTCCCGTCACGTCGAAATACAAGTCGTCACCGACATATACGGCTTCATGGGGCGCCACATCCAGCGCGGCGCAAGCGGCCAGGAAGATGCTGGCGTCGGGCTTGGCCACGCCAAAATCACTGGCAGCAATCGATACCTTGAAATGCTGCGCCAGGCCGATAATTTCAAGGTCCGCATTGCCATTTGAGATCGAGCCGACCAACATGCGCTGGCGCATCCAGGCCAGGCCAGGCAAGACGTCGTCATACGGCTGGACGCGGTTGCGTGCGGCCAGGAATTGCAGGATAGCCCCGTCGACCAGGGCGGCATCCTCGCCGGCAGCCTCGAAGGCGGCCAACAAGCCCGCGCGGCGCAACTCGATCAGGTTGCCATGGAAATGCGGCTGCGCATTGAGCATGGCCAGACGGTGCTGGCGCAGCACCTCGATGGAAAACTGCTGCGCCACCTTGGGCGCATGCGTGGCCAGCCAGTCGTGCAGCAGGGTTTCCGCGGCGGCAATCACGGGCGCGATGGGCCACAAGGTATCGTCGAGATCGAACAGGATGGCCTTGGGCGGCACGGCGGGTTTGACAGGGGCAAGGGACATGGGACTCATCAATGGGATGCTGCGTCACGGTGCGCAGGGTGCATCTATTGTCGCACCGATCGCCGCCGTCGGCATGGCTGCGCCTCCCTGAAATGGGGCCGGGCCAGCGCTTCCCGGCGAAAAATTGTTACAGGGTGATACAAGGCAAGATCATCCAGCTTGCCAGATAGACTAAAATAGGCGCCATTCCAATGCGGCGCCAGCGTCCGCGTTGCGCTACCCAACCTAATTCGTTTTGGAGAATGTATGAAAAATTTGTACCTGCGCTCGATGCTGGCGGCGGCTTGCGCCGCCACACTGGCAGCCTGCGGCGGCAGCGGCGGCAACCTGTATCTGCAAGTCCAAGTCAGCGGCCTGGCCAAGGATGGCCTGATTCTCTTGAATGACGGGGAACGCTTGCCGGTTACTGCGGGCCTGTCCACCGTTGTTTTCACCAAGCTGGTCAAGAACGATGACCGCTACGATATCACCATCGCGCAACAGCCCAAGGGCGCCGTTTGCACCATGATCAATGGCGTTGGCAAGGCATCGAGCTACTCCGTGACCACGGCCGCGGTGAGCTGCAAGACGAATTCCTACCCGCTGAGCGGCACGATCACGGGCCTGACCGCTGGCGGCTTGCGCCTGGTGATGGGTCCCAACGGCACCAGCCCACTGGCTGGCGTCAGCTCCTACGAATTCACAAGCGTTGCTGACGGCGCCGCATACGGTATTTCCATACTGACTCAGCCAACGGGCCTGACGTGCCGCTTCCAGGGTTCAAAGAGTGCCGACGGCAGCGATACGGTCGGCACGATGGGTTCTGCCGCCACGACCGCCGCCACACTTGACTGCACGCCGCAGTAATCCTTGCGATTCGTCACCTATTTTTTGGAGAAATACATGAAGTTATCCTGCTTGCGCCCACTCGCCGCGCTGCTGCTGACCCTGGGACTGGCCGCTTGCGGCGGCAAGGCCTCGTACGAGGTCGGCGGCACCATCAGCAACTTGAACACCGACGGCCTGATCCTGGCCAATGGCGGCGAGCCCCTCCCGGTTCCATCCGGAAAGACCGAGTTTACCTTTAAAAAGCGCATCGACTATGGCACCGACTACAACATCACCGTGCAAACTCAGCCTGCCCACATGACTTGCGGCATCAGTGGTGGTTCCGGATCGGCTGGTCATTACATCAACATCAGCGCCGCTGTTTCTTGTTCAAAAAACACGTATAGCGTGGGCGGCACGGTTTCCGGCCTGACCGTGGACGGCCTGGTGCTGATTAACGGTAGTGCAACAACAACGGTGGCCAAGGACGCCACGACCTTTACCATAGGCTCTGTCGCCTATGGCGACACCTATGCCATCAGCGTCTCCACCCAGCCTAAGGGTCTGCTGTGCGTTGTACAGCCGGGCACAGGCGGCGGCACCATGGGCGAAGCGAATGTGACGACGGTGAAGATCGCCTGCAATCCGGCCTGAGTTGCAGGAACGGCAGCCGCTGCGCGGCTGCCAGGAAGAGTTATCACAGAAATATATAGTTGATATTCCAAAGATAAATTGGAGTTATATGTGGCGATGCAGCATAATGCATCTGTCTCCTCCAACTCTTCCAAGAATTGGATTTAGCCCGCTTTTACCAGCGGGCTTTTTTTTGCCCAAAATTCCTCAGGCCGGCTTGTTCAAGCTCGGTTGCAGCATCTGCACGATGCTGGAGAAATCCTGCTGGGCATAACCGGCTTGCGCATGCATCTGGTACAGCTGACGCACCAGGCCGCCCAAGGGCGTGGGCGCGTTTGCCGACAAGGCCGACTGCTGCGCCAGGCCCAGGTCTTTCAGCATCAGCGCCGTGCCGAAGCCGCCGCTATAGTTGCGCGACGCGGGCGTGCCCTCCATGACACCCGGCCACGGGTTATACACTTCCAGGGTCCAGTTGCGGCCTGAACTCTTGGCCATGATGTCAGACAACACTTTCGGGTCGAGGCCATGCGCCACGCCCAGGTTCAGTGCCTCGGCCGTACCCGCCATCAAAATCCCCAGCAGCATGTTGTTGCAAATCTTCGCCACCTGGCCCGCGCCCGCCTCGCCTGCATGGAAAATGTTCTTGCCCATCTTTTCCAGCAAAGGACGCGCCTGCTGCAAGGCCGCTTCGCTACCGCCGACGATGAAGGTCAGGGTGCCGGCCGCCGCGCCCGCCGTACCACCCGAGACAGGCGCATCGATCATGGCAAAACCCCGCGCGCTGGCCGCCTGCGCCACTTGCCGCGCCACGTCGGCGGCGATGGTGCTGCAATCGATAAACAGGGCGCCCGGCTTGGCCGAATCAAGCACACCGCCTTCGGCCAGATACAGCTCCTGCACGTGCTTGTTGGCTGGCAACATGGTGATGACGGCGTCGGCCGTCTGTACGGCCGCGCTGGCGGAGGCGGCCGCCGTGGCGCCTGCCTCGACGAGGGACGCCACTGCCGCTGGCGTCAGGTCGAACACGGAAACGTGGAAGCCGGCGGCCACCAGGTTGCGGGCCATCGGCGCGCCCATGTTGCCCAGGCCGATAAAAGCGATATGTTGCATATGTGTCTCCTGGTATTCTTTTAATGTAAGTCGGCCAGCGGATGCGTACTCCACGGCGCAACAAAATATTCATCAAGATATGTGACGCTGACGTCGGCCAGGCTGGCCGGCTGCCACTGCGGCGCGTTGTCCTTGTCGATCAGCAAGGCGCGCACGCCTTCCCTGAAATCGGCATGGGCGCAGCATTGCACGGCCACAATCAATTCCAGCTGGAACACTTGCGCCAGGCTCAGATGACGAGTGCGTTCGCGCATGGCCCACACCAGGGCCGCCGAGCTGGGCGCGCCCTTGTCCAGCGAGTGGGCGGCCTTTTGCAGCCAGGCCGACTCGCCGTCATACGCGGCAATGGCGGCCACCACTTCGGGCAAGGTAGGCGCTTGCGTCAAGGCGGCGATGGCATCGAAGTTGGCGCGCACTTCGGAGACGGGCAGCATGGACACCGGGGCCGAGAAGCCGCGCAGCAAGCGGTTCAGTTGCTGGTGATTCGCCGGCGGGCTGGCTTGCCATTGCGCCAGCGCCAGCGCGTCGAGCACCATGGCGCGCTCTTCCTGGCGCAGGAAATAGTCACCGAGGCCCGCGAACAGGGCGTCGGCCGCATTCAAGGGCGCCCCCGTCAGGCCCAGGAACAGGCCGCTACGCCCCGGCATGCGGCCCAGGAACCAGCTGCCGCCCACGTCGGGAAACAGGCCAATCGTGATTTCCGGCATGGCGATGCGCGTGCTTTCCGTGACCACGCGGTGGCTGGCACCGGCCATCAGGCCCAAGCCGCCTCCCATGACAATGCCGCCGCCCCACACCAGCAGCGGTTTCACATACGTATGGATGCGGTGGTCTAGCCGGTATTCCTCGGCAAAGAAAGCGAGCGCCTGCGGGTTCGGCACAAGGTCCGGCTGCTCGACGACGGCAGTGCGCAAGCTGCGCACGTCGCCGCCCGCGCAGAAGGCCTTGTCGGTCGACGATTGCAGCACCACGCAGGCGATGGCCGCGTCACTGGCCCAGCGCACGAGGGCGCCATCGATGGCGCGTATCATTTCCAGGGTCAAGGCATGCAGCGATTTCGGTGCGTCGAGGGTGATGACGCCCAGTTTCATGCCGCCGGGACAGTCGCGCTCCTCGATCTTGACGGTTTCAAGCAGTGTTTCAGCCATTTTTTCAACCAAGGTTTCAGCCATTGCGCCACTCCGCCGGACGTTTTTCCAGGAACGCTTGCACGCCCTCTTTCTGGTCTTGCGTATCGAACAGACCAAGAAACAGGGTGCGTTCATCGGGCAGGGAATTGACGAGCGGATGGCTGCGCGCGCCCTGGATCAGGGTCTTGCACGCCGTCACGCTGCTGGGGCTCTGGCGCGCCACCTTGGCCGCCAGGGCCAGCGCCGTGGCGGCAGCCTTGCCGGTTGGCACGACTTCCTCGACCAAGCCGATGGCCAGGGCCTTGGCCGCATCGACGCGCTCGCCACACAGTATCATGCGCTTGGCCCAGCCTTCGCCTACCAGCCACGGCAAGTGCTGCGTGCCGCCCGCGCACGGCAGCAAGCCGACGGACGCTTCCGGCAAGGCCATCTGCGCATGCTCCTCGGCAATGCGGATATCGCAGGCCAGCGCGCATTCGAGCCCGCCGCCCATGGCATAGCCATTGATGGCGGCGATGCTGACGCCGCGAAACGCGGACAGCGCTTCGAAGGCCTCGCCAAAGGCGGCGGCCATGGCGAACGCCGTGTCCTTGTTGCCATCGGCAAACACGTTCAGGTCGGCGCCGGCCGAGAAGAACTTGGCGCCGCCGCCCGTGATCACCAGCGCATACACGTCCGGGTCGGCATTCAGGTCGGCCACCAGCTGCGTCAGCGCGTTCAGGCTGGCCAGGGTCCACGTGTGGGCCGGCGGGTTGTCGAGGGTCACCAGGGCCGTATGGCCACGGCGTTCCAGCAGCAGGTTGGTATACACTTTGCTCATCGTAAGGTCTCCGTGGCGCCATCTTTCAAAATCGCTCGCGCGACGATCAGGCGCATGATTTCATTCGTCCCTTCCAGTATCTGGTGCACCCGCGTGTCGCGCACGTGGCGCTCAAGCGGGTACTCGCGGATGTAGCCATAGCCGCCGTGCAGCTGCAGCGCATCGTTGGCCACATTGAAGCCCACATCCGTGGCGAAACGTTTGGCCATGGCGCAATACGCCGTGGCGTCCGGGCTTTCCTGATCCAGTTTCCAGGCCGCCAGGCGCACCATCTGGCGCGCCGCCACCAGCTCCGTCAGCATGTCAGCCAGCTTGAATTGCAAGGCCTGGAATTGCGCCAGCTCGCGGCCGAACTGCGTGCGTTCCTTCATGTACGCTTGCGCTCGGCTCAAGGCTGCCTGCGCCGTACCCACCGAGCACACGGCGATATTGATGCGCCCGCCATCGATACCCTTCATGGCGATGGCAAAGCCTTCGCCTTCCGCGCCCAGCAAGTTACCAACAGGCACTTTCACCTGGTCAAAGCTGATGATGCGCGTGGGCTGGCTGTTCCAGCCCATCTTTTCTTCTTTCTTGCCATACACGATGCCGGGCAGATTCGCCGGCACGGCAAACGCGGAAATGCCCGCCGCGCCTTCGCCGCCGGTTCTCGCCATGACGATCAGCATGTCCGTCTGGCCTGCGCCCGAGATAAAGGCTTTCGTGCCGTCTAGTACGTAAAAGTCACCGTCCCTGACGGCTTTCGTGCGCAACGACGCCGCGTCGGAACCCGACTGCGGTTCCGTCAGGCAATAGCTGGCCAGCTTCTGGCCGGCGGCCAGGGCCGGTACCCATTCGTCGCACAGGGCTTCCTGTCCCCAGCGCGACAGCATCCAGGTGGCCATGTTGTGAATCGTGATATAGGCCGTGGTCGAGGTACAACCGCCCGCCAACTCCTCGAAGACGATGGCCGCATCCTGGCGGCTCAAGCCCAGGCCGCCCCAGCGCTGCGGCGTGTACAAGCCGCAAAAGCCCATCTCGCCTGCCTTGGCGATGGTTTCCACGGGAAAGATCGATTCCGCATCCCAATGCGCCGCGTGCGGCGCCAGTTCGCCTTCGGCAAACGCGCGCGCCGCCTGCTGGAACTCGCGCTGCTCGTCGCTCAGTTCAAAGTCCATGTCAGCTCCTTATTTGAGGCTGATGGTGGTGTTGACCTTGCCCACCGACGCCGCATCCGTAAACCAGCGCTGGGTGATCGTTTGCGTCTGCGTGTAGAACAGCACGACTTGCTTGCCGAACGGGCCCAGGTCGCCCAGTTTCGAGCCGCGCGACCCCGTAAAGCTGAACAGGGGCACAGGCACGGGAATGGGCACGTTGATGCCGACCTGGCCCACGTCGATTTCTTCCTGGAAGTAGCGCGCCGCCGCGCCGCTTTGCGTGAACAGCGCCGTGCCATTGCCGTTCGGATTCGCGTTCACCAGGGCGATCGCTTCATCCAGGGTATCGACTTCGACGACGATCAAGACGGGGCCAAAGATTTCCTGGTCATACACAACCATGCCGGGTTTCACGCCAGACAAGATGGTCGGGCCGACGAAGTTGCCGTTCGGATAGCCATCGACCTTCACGTCGCGCCCATCGAGGGTCAGTACGGCGCCCTGTTCGATGCCCTTGGCGACCAGGCTGAACACGCGCTCTTTCGCCGCGCAGGAAATGACGGGGCCCAGGTCCGGGTTGTCCTTGCCCGCGCCGACCGTCAGGGTTTGCGCCTTGGCTGACAGTTCTGGCAGCCACTCGCGCGCTGCGCCCACCAGCACGGCCACCGATGCGGCCATGCAGCGCTGGCCGGCGGCGCCGAAGCCCGCGCCCAGCAGCTGGTTCAGGGTCTGTTCTTTATTAGCATCCGGCAAGACGACGGCGTGGTTCTTGGCACCCATCATGCATTGCGCGCGTTTGCCGTTCAGGCTGGCGCGCTGGTACACATGCGTGCCCACCTTGCTGGAGCCGACAAACGAAATGGCCTTGATGTCCGGATGGTCGCACAGGGCATTAACCACGTCTTCGCCGCCGTGGATCACGTTCAGCACGCCAGCCGGGATGCCTGCCTGCAAGGCCAGGCGCACGAGTTTTTCCGTCACCAGCGGATCTTGCTCCGATGGCTTCAGCACGAAGGTATTGCCGCAGGCAATCGCCATCGGAAACATCCACAGGGGGATCATGGCGGGGAAATTGAACGGGGTGATGCCGGCGCACACGCCCAGCGGCTGCATCACGCTGTAGGTATCGACGCCACCAGCCACGTTTTGTGCGTATTCGCCCATTTGCAGGGTGCCGATGTTGGCGGCGTGCTCCACCACTTCCAGGCCACGGAAGACATCGCCTTCCGCGTCGAGCAGGGTCTTGCCCTGTTCCATGGTGAGCGTTGCGGCCAGGTCGGCCATGTTTTCGCGGATCAGCTGCTGCAATTTCAGGAAAATGCGGGCGCGGGCGCCGATCGGCGTCTTGCGCCAGGTTTTGAAGGCGCGCTGGGCCGAGGCGATGGCGGCATTGACTTCGTCCGGCGTGGCGAACGGTACTTTGGCCAATACTTCCTGGGTGGCGGGGTTGACGACGTCGCGCCAGACGGTGGTCTGGGATTCAACCCACTCGCCGTTGATCAAGAGGGGAACGGTCGGAATTGCGTTTTGCGTAGTCACTCGGTGTCTCCTGGTGTGGGTATGGGTCTGTTTGCATTATTCGCACAATCGCCGCCGCGAACAAGGCGTGAAAATGCGAGATAATGCAAAGCTGAATCTGTTAATCTGCAAAGATTGTAAATTTGCAGATTCCACAAACCGGGAAGAGGAAACGCAATGGCAAAGGTTTTCATGGGCGTGCGCCTGCAGCGCCTGCGCGAAGAACGGCGCATGACGCAGGTGGCGCTGGCCAAGTCCCTGGGCATTTCACCCAGCTACCTGAACCAGATGGAGCGCAACCAGCGCCCGCTGACGGTGCCGATCCTGTTGCGCATCGGCACAGTACTGGGGGTCGATCCGCAAATTTTCTCCGAACACGACAGCGCCAGCCTGGTGGCCGACGTGCGCGATGTGTTCGGCGAATTGCCCGACGCGCCGCCCACCTCGATGGCCGAGCTCAAAATGCTGGTGGAAAACATGCCGGAACTGGCCCGCTCGATCTTGCTGCTGCAGCGGCGTTACCGGGTGATGGCGGAACGGGCTGACACGTTGGCCGCGCGCCTCGATGACGGCAGCCGCGGCGCCAGCTCGGCCGCACCATCCACGGACGAGGAAGTGCGCGAATACCTGAACCGGCGGCAAAACTATATCGATGAGCTGGACCGGGCTGCGGAACTCGTGGCGGGCGAATTCGATCCCGCCCTGCGCACGCTCGATGCGCTGCAAAGCCGCTTGCTGGAACACCACGGCATCCAGGTGCAACTGTCCGATGGCGACGCGGGGATGGTGCGCAAGCACCGCTATGACGCCCAGCAACATATCCTGTGGCTGCCCGATACCCTGACGGGCGGCCAGCGCGCCTTCCAGATGGCGGCGCAAATCAGCCTGCTCGAGCACAGCGAGCTGATCGACGCCCTGGTGCTAGCGGCGGGATTGTCCGGCGCGGCCGCGCAAACGAGCGCGCGCCTGGCGTTTTCCAATTATTTCGCCGGCGCCCTGCTGATGCCGTATCAACGCTTCCTGCAGGCGGCGGAGACGCGCGCCTACGATATCGAGCGCCTGGCGCACCAGTTCGGCGTGGGTTTCGAAGCCGTATGCCACCGTTTGAGCACCATGCAGCGCCCCGAGGCGGCGGGATTGCCCTTCTTCTTCGTGCGCGTCGACCGGGCTGGCAATGTCTCGAAGCGCCAATCGGCCACGGACTTTCACTTTTCAAGGGTGGGCGGCACGTGCCCGCTGTGGATCGTGTATGACGCCTTCAGCCATCCGGGCCAGGTACTGACGCAGGTGGCCAGCATGCCCGACGGCTGCACCTATCTGTGGATCGCGCGCCAGGTGAGTACGGCGTCGCCAGGCTTCCGGGCGCCGGGCAAAACCTTTGCCGTGGCGCTCGGTTGCGACATCTCGCAGGCGCACCGGCTGATTTACTCGAAGGGACTCGATTTGCACGACCCGAGCAGCGCCACGCCCATCGGCACGGGCTGCAAGGTGTGCGAACGGCAGGCATGTCCGCAGCGGGCGTTTCCCTCGCTGCTGGCACCGCCACCGGCGTCGGCCTGATTTACTCGACGACTCTTGCGCGCAAGGCGTGGAATTCACGCGTGAATTCCACGCGCCAGTCGCGCCGCGTGCTGTCGTCTATCCAGGCCGCATCGAGACCATTCAACATGAAGCCGCGCATGTCGTCGAGGCCAAAGCCGAATTCGCGCATCATCATCCAGGCGCCCGTCGGCGTCACGTGGTGCAGGGTCGGGTCGTCCGTGTTCGGATGCAGTTTCAAGCCCAGCTTGGCCATGGCGCGGATCGGGTGGTCCAGGGCCCAGCGTTCGGGCGCCAGGGTGCGCAGATAATACGAATTGGTCGGCACCACGGTAAATACCAGGCCACGTTCCACGCAGCGCTGCGCCAGCGCGGGATTGTCGACAATCGTGTAGCCATGGTCGATCCTGTCCACCTGCAGTTGCTCGATGGCGGTCTCCACGTTCATCCACGGCATGCCGAATTCACCCGCATGCGCCGTGCATTTGAAGCCGGCTGCGCGCGCGGCGCGATAGGCTTCGATGAACAGTTCGGGCGGGCGGTCGTTTTCGCGGTAGTCGATGCCGATGCCGATGACTTCCGGCGCGCGGTATGCCTTCATCCATTCCACCATCTGCACGGCTTCGGCAGGACTGGCTTCGCGATCAATGCTGGGGATCAAACGGCCGATCACGCCAAAGTCGCGCTGCGCGTCGCGGATGGCCGCAACGATAGCGTCTTGCGCCGATTCGTAGCGGATACCTGAGACGCGCACGGTGCCGGTGGGGTTCCAGAAGAACTCCGCATAGCGCACGCCGTGGCCATGCACGTCTTCCAGGTATTCGTAGGCGAGGCAATACAGGTCAGTCGGCGAGACGATCAGGTGCGCGTCGAGCGCGCGCAGCACGCGCAGCACGCCGACGGGCTTGTCGCCGCGCGTATAGAACGCGTCGATTTCCTCGGGGGTGACGACATTGCCCGTCTTGGCAGCCAGCGCACGGAAAGTCGATTGGCGCACCGTGCCGAACAGGTGGCAATGCAGCTCCACTTTCGGCATGGCGCGTAAAAACTGTTCGATGCTCAGGGGTGAATTAGACATGAAGCTCGTTTCGTAGTGAAGTGGGTCAGACGAGAATGGCGGCCAGGCGGCGCATCAGGCGCTCGATGGCGGCCGGGCCGTCGGCCAGCATCGCCACCTGCGTGTTGATGGGCGCGCGGCGCGGCACGCGGAACTCGCACACCGTCATGCCGCGCGTCAGTTCGCCCGTCAATTCGATGGCCACGTGGGCCGGCTGGAACTGGAACAGCCGCGGCGCTTCCAGGTACAGGGCCACCACCGGGTCGTACATGGGCATGGGCACGGAACCGTCGCTGCTGCGGATGCGCACATACGCTTCCAGGTAACCGGCCAGCCGCTGCGCGCGCGGCGTGCCGATGGCGCGCAGACGTTGCACGTCCGCGTTCGTCACCAGCAGCTGGCGGCACAGGTTCAAACCGAACATGCGCAGCGGGATGCCGGACTTGAAGACCTGGGCTGCCGCTTCCGGGTCGGCGTAGATATTGAATTCGGCCGCCGCAGTGTGGTTGCCCTGGTCGGTCGAGCCGCCCATCAGGATGATCTCGACGATCTTGCCGGCGATATCGGGCGCGCGGGCCAATGCCGTGGCCAGGTTCGTCATCGGCGCAATCGCCATGATGGTGATCTGGCCAGGGTGGGCGCGTACGGCGGCGATCAACGCATCGACGGCGTGGCCGGCAGCGTCAACGGCGGCGCCGGGCGGCAGTATCTCGCCTGTCGTCGGCATGCCGCTGTCGCCGAGGATGCGCTGCGCCGTTTCGATGACGCCGGCCAGCGGCTTGTCGCAGCCGCGGTAAATCGGTACCGTCAAGCCATCATGGGCCTTGATGCGCAAGGCATTGTCGTAGGTGATATCGACGGGCGCATTGCCCGCCACCACGCTCACGCCCAGCCACTCGATATCGGGATTGCTGCCCAAGAGCAGCATCGTCAGCCAGTCGTCGAAACCGGGATCGGTATCGAGCCAGATTTTTTTCAAGGCTTGGGTCATGATGCTTTCCATTAAGAAATCACGCGCCCAGCCACAGGGCGCTGTCAGACGGCAGCACGAAGGACACGGCCGTGCCCTCGCGCCAGGCGGCGCCACCGGCCGCGCAAATACCCTTGACCTGGCCCAGCGGCGTTTGCAGCAGGTATTCGACGGTGTCGCCCAGGAAGCCCCGTGCCAGCACGGTGCCCGGGTACTGGCCAGCTGCGTCGTCAGGCGCGCAGACGCGTACCTTGTCCGGACGCCAGCCCAGCACCGTGGTGCCGGCAGCGACGGGAGACGTGTACGGCAGGCTGGCGCCTGCGTGGTGCAGCGCGCCGTCGCGGTAGTCGAACAGATTTTCAAAGCCCATGAAGTTGGCAACAAAACGCGTCGACGGCGTATTGAAGACGGCTTCCGGCGCGGCCAGCTGCTCGATGCGACCGCCGTTCATGACGACGATGCGGTCGGACAAAGCCAGCGCTTCTTCCTGGTCGTGCGTCACGTACAGCATGGTGATGCCCAGTTCGCGCTGGATGCGGCGCAGCTCGGCGCGCATCTGCACGCGCAGCTTGGCGTCCAGGTTCGACAGCGGTTCGTCCAGCAGCAGCAGGGCCGGCTCGACGACGATGGCGCGCGCCAGCGCCACGCGCTGCTGCTGGCCACCGGACATCTGCGCCGGCAAACGGGTTTCAAAACCGGTCAGTCCCACGGCCGCGATCACGGCTTCCACCTTGTTTTTCAACAAGGCTGGCGCAACCTTGCGCAGGCGCAAGCCGAAGGCGATGTTGTCGTATACGTTCAGGTGCGGGAACAGCGCATACGACTGGAACACCATGCCGATATTGCGCTTGTTCGGCGCCAGCTTGCCGATTTCGCGGCCGTCGAGCACGATGCGGCCCGACTGCAGCGGCATCAGGCCGGCGATGGCGCGCATGGTGGTGGTCTTGCCGCAGCCACTGGGGCCCAGCAGGGAAATCAATTCGCCCTGCTCGACGTGCAGGTCCAGGTCTTTCACGGATGTCGTGTTCTTGGCGTAGCCAAGGTTCAGCTTGTGCAGTTCCAGATAACTCATGGTGTGTTGCCTCTTACATGTATTTAGAAATGCCCAGCACCTTCTCGGTCACCATCACGAAGGCCATGGTGAACAAGACCAGCAAGGTCGACAGGGCAGCGATCGACGGGTCGAAGCTGTTTTCCATATGCCCCAGCATCTCGATCGGCAAGGTGCTGATGCCCGGGCCCGTCAGGAACAGCGAGACGGGCACCTGGTTGAACGAGGTGACGAAGGCGAGGAAGAAGGCGGCGATCACGGCGTTGCGGATATTCGGCAGCACAATCATGAAAAACGCCCGCAGGCGCGACGCACCCAAGGTGATGGCGGCATCCTCGATATCCACGCGCAAATTCACCAGACTGGCGTACACCACGCGCACCGAGTACGGAATCAACAGCGCGATATGGCCGATCAACAGGCCCACGTACACGGGCGCATTGATGGTCAGCACCAGGTGGTGCAGCAAGCCCAGGCCCACCAGGATGGCGGGAATGATCAGCGGCGACGTCAGGATCTGGCGGATGGCGCCGATGCCCGGCGGCGGCATGCGCGAAAACGCATACGCGACGGGTATGCCCAGCAACAGCGCGATGACGGTCGCGATCAGGCCGATTTCCAGGCTGGTCTGGAAGGCGCGGCGGAACTCGGGCGCCGACCACACTTCGAGTATCCAGCGCAGCGAGTACGACTCGGGCGGGAACGCCAGGGTTTCGCCGCCGGAAAAGCCCGCCAGCACGACGATGGCGAAAGGTCCCAGCAGGAACAAAAACACCAGCCACAGGACGGCGCGCGAAAACAAGCTTTCTTTCATACGGAACTCCGGCTCGAGGAAATACGTTTAAGGCCGGCGTTGACCAGCAGGGTCATGCAGACGAGGATGACGGCGATGACGTTGGCCGCGCCGAAATCGCTCTCCACGCTGACCTTCTGGTACAGCAGGGTTTCCAGCATCAGCACCTTGGTGCCGCCCAAGAGGGCTGGCGTCACATAGGCCGTCACGCAGCCCGTAAATACGAGCGTGCCGCCGACCACCAGGCCTTCCTGCGTCAGCGGCAGGGTGACCTTGAAAAACACTTGCCAGGGATTGGCGCCCAGGGTGGCGGCAGCCGGTTCCACGTCGCGCGGCAGGTTTTCCAGCGCGCCCGCCAGCGACATCAGCATCAGCGGCAGCAGCAATTGCAGCAGGCCGACAAACACGGCAAATTCGCTGAACAGCAAACGCAGCGGCTCGTCCGTGAAACCCATGTTGACGAGCGCCGCGTTGAGGGCACCATTGCGGCCCAGCAAGACGATCCACGCGTAGGTACGCGCGATCGGCGAGACCATCAGCGGCAAGATCATCATGCCCACCACCAGCCCGCGCCACTTTGGCGACACGCGCGCCACGGCTTGCGCGGCCGGATAGCCGAGGATGATGGAGGCGAGCGTCACCAGCGCGGCGATGCGCAGGGTGCGCCAGAAGATGGTGCGGTTGAATTCCTGCGAGAAGAATTCAATGAAGCGGTCAACGCCCCACTGCATGCCGTCGCCGACGCGGAAGGCGTCGACCAGCAAGGCCAGCACGGGCAGCAGGAAGCAGACGACGATAAAGATCAGCGCCGGCAGGACCAGCAGCAGTCCCAGACGCTTTTTTGGATCAGCAAACATGGTGTTTTCTCCTCGTCACCACTATTTGCTCATGGCCTTGTTCCACTGCGTCATCCAGTTCGTGCGCTGCTTGATGATGGTTTCCGGCTTGACGAATTTCAGCGAATTGATCTGGTCGGCGCCATAGGTATTGAATTGCGCGGCGGCCACGGACAGGCGCACGTCCTTGTTGACGGGCGAGTCGACCAAGTTGGTCGCCAGCTGCGTCTGCACTTCCTTGGACAGCCAGAAATCCATCAGCTGGTAAGCCAGGTCCGCATTCTTCGAACCGGCAACGATGCCCATCACGTTCATACCGGCCGCCTGGCCTTCGGCCGGGATGCTCCACTTCAGGGGCAGGCCCGTCTTGAGCATTTGCGACCAGGTAAAGCGCGCCACGGGCGCGGCCCAGATTTCATCTTGCGCGAACAGGGCGGCCAGCTGCGCGCTGTTTTTCGAGAACGTGACGACGTTGCCCTTCATGCCGACGATCTTGGCAAAGCCGGTGGCGTAGTCGTCCGTCTTGCCGCCCCAGGCCGCATCGGCCATGCGCAGCATCAATGGGCCTTGCGTGGTGCTCACGTCGGGGAAGGCCACGCGGCCCTTCAGTTCAGGGCGCCACAGGTCCTTCCAGGACGTCAGCGGGGCAATCTTGTCGCTGCGGTACACCAGGCCGACCGAGTACAGCGTGTAGCCGACGGCGAAGTTGCCGCCGATGGGATTTTTCGCCACGTCGTACAGGGACTTGTAATTGCTCAGCTTGGAGTAATCCATGGGCTGGATGACGCCCTTTTGCGCCGCTTCCAGCATGCCGGAATCGGACAGCAGCACCAGGTCGATCACCGGGTTCTTGCTGTGCACCACCAGCTTGGCGATGCGGTCCGCGTTATTCCCCGTTTCCACCTTGATATCGCAAGCGCATTTGGCCTTGAACGGCTCGTACACATACTTCATGAACAAGGGCTGGGCAATCGGATAGGCCGAAATGACCAGCTCGCGTTTTTCCGCGTGGGCGGCGTTAGCCAGCAAGCCTAGGCTCAACGCCAACATGAGGTGCTTTTTCAAGATGCTTCCTTTCAGGGGACGGCGCTGCGGGACAGCGCCTGTAAAGATGAATCAGACTCAGAAATAATGTCGCATGCCGACGATCAGGACGCTTTGCGTCTTGCCGCCCGAGGCGCCGAAGCCGAACACGCGGGCGAACGTCGCATCGCCTGCGGCTTTCTGGTAGCTCCAGGTGATGGCGACATCGGTGCGCTTGGACAGGAAGTAATCGGCCTGGAAGTTGACCTGATGCCATTTCGGCGTCTTGTTGATCACGTCATATTTACCGGTGGTAAAGAAATACGACGCGCCCAGGTTCAACGCTTCCGTCAGCTTGTGGTTCACGTTCAGGTCCACGTTTTGCAAGGTCAGATTGCTTTGATCCAGGTAGTGGTAGCGCACGTTGGTGTACAACGCGCCAAACTTGGTCTTGCCGACATTATAAAAGCCTCCCGTGCCGGCGATGGCCTGGCTGTTCACGCCGGCGCCCTTGACGGCGCTCTTGTTGAAGATCAACAGGGAGCTGCCATAGTCATTGCCGATGGCGCCATTCGGCGCATCCGGGCTATTCGGGTGATCCATCTTGGTGTAGGCGACGGCCCAGCTGAAGGCATCGACTTTGTAGCCGGCGCCCATGCTGTAGACGCGGTTGCGGTTGGAATCTTCCGGGTTCTCGCTGAAGCCGTACAAGCCTGTGAACGACAGGTTGCTGATGTTCGGGCTGACATACTTGACGGCATTTTGCACGCGCAGGTTGTTGTAGCCATTGTCGTTGTCGCCGATATGCACGCCGTTACTGGCGATGACCACCGGGCCCAGCAGATCCTTGACGGCTTCGTACTGGCGGCCCAGGGTCAGGGTGCCCTTGTCGTTGCTGGACAAACCCACATACGACTGGCGGCCGAACAAACGGCCACTTTGCGAGGCCGTGCCGGTCATCACGTTAAAACCGTTTTCCAGCACGAAGATAGCCTTGGTGCCGTTGCCCAGGTCTTCCTGGCCGCGGAAACCGATACGGGGATTCTGATTCGTGCCGCTCAGCGCATGCGTGCGGCTGCCGTTCCCCTCATCCGACACATAGCCGATACCGGCCGACAGCAAGCCATACACTTGCACGCTGCTTTGCGCCTGCGCGGCGCCCTGCGCCGCCAGCAAGCCACCCACTACCATCGTTCCCGTCATCCATTTGTTCATCGCCGCCACCCTAAAAAGAATAAACCCTGAGTTTTTTTGGAATTATTTTATTGATGCGTCCCTTGCATGGCGTGCTAGCGCGAGTACCGGCGCCGCCTGGCAAGCGCTTCTCTGAAGATTGTTGCCTTCAAGACAAGTAAAGACCAGTCCAGAATATGGTAAATTGCGGGATAAGAAAATTTGTTTATTTTTATAAATCCATTACTTTTTCTAATAAGCAACCCCCATGCATGAACTGAGCAAAAAGATTTCCTTACGACATTTGCAAGCGTTTGCTACCCTAGCCCGGGTAAACAGCTTCAGCAAGGCTGCACAGGAATTGTGCGTGACCCAGCCGGCCCTCAGCGCCTCGATCAAGCTGCTGGAAAATCAACTGGGAAAAAAGTTGTTTAACCGCACAACCCACCAGCTGGAACTGACGCGCGAAGGCAAGCTGGCGCTCGACTACGCCACGCATTTATTGAATACGGCAAGCAACACTTTTGCCGATATCCAGCGCGCCATCGGCAGCGGCCGCCACCGCATCCGCATCGGCGCGATACCGTCGGCCATGGCGATGACGGCCGTGGTGGTGGCGCGCTACTGCGAGCAGCATGGCGATGAAGTGGAAATCGTCCTGTCGGACATGCCCAACGATGGCTTGCTGCACGCCCTGCATTCGGGCCAGCTGGACTTCTGCGTGGGCATCGAAGTGCCCGGTTCCGTGTCGCTGGAAAGCGTGGGCCTGTTCGAAGATGAGCTGGTGCTGGTGACGGCGGGCCGCCATGCGCTGGCGCCGCTCAAGGAAGTGCGCTGGGAGCAACTGGCGGGCCAGGAAATCGTCGTGTTTACCAAGGGCAGCATCTGGGAGTTCGCCTCGAGCGCCCTGCGCCAGCATGGCTTGAGCCCGTCGAGCCTGTACCAGATGATCCACAGCGAATCGCTGTACGGCGTAGTGCGCGCCGGCATCGCCGTGGGCATCATGCCCAGCCTGTACACGACCTTCCTCAACGACGAAGACCTGCACGTGGCGCCCCTGCGCCAGCCCACCTGCAAGCGCAAGATCGCCTTGATGCGGCGTAATGAAATCAGCCGCAACCACCATGTCGACGACTGCTTTTCAGCGCTGCGGCAAGATTTGCAGCAGGTCGACCAGTGGTTTTAAGTTAACACTTAAGCAGGCGCCTTCAGCAAATTCGCCAAAGCAACATACTGCTCCAGGCCCACGGTTTCCGGGCGCAGGGTCGGATCGATGCCGGCCGCCTTGATCTGCTCTTCCGTAAACATCCCGGCCAGGCAGTTGCGGATCACCTTGCGGCGCTGCGAGAAGGCCTTCATGACCACCGCTTCCAGCGTCGCCTGGTCGCACGCCAGGCGCTCGGCCACGGGGATCATGCGCACGATGGCCGATTCCACTTTCGGCGGCGGATCGAAGGCCGTCGGCGGCACGATGAACAGCAAGGACATGTCATAGCGCCATTGCAGCATCACGGACAGGCGGCCGTAGGCCTTGCTGCCCGGTTCGGCCACCATGCGCTCGACGACTTCCTTTTGCAGCATGAAATGCTGGTCTTTCACCAGCGGCGCGAAATCTGCCAGGTGGAACAGCAGCGGGCTGGAAATGTTGTACGGCAAGTTACCCACGATGCGCAGCTTCTGGCCGTCCGGCACGGGAATTTGCGCGAAATCGAATTTCAGCGCGTCGCCCGAGTGGATCGTCAGCTTGGCCGGATTGAAGGTCTTTTCCAGGCGCACGATCAGGTCGCGGTCCAGCTCGACCACATGCATCTGCTTCAAGTGGCGCAGCAGCTGCTCCGTCATGGCGCCCAGGCCGGGGCCGATCTCGACCATGGCATCATCCGCCTGCGGCGCAATGGCGGCCGTGATGTCGTCGAGGACGAAGCGGTCATGCAGGAAGTTCTGGCCAAAGCGTTTGCGGGCAACGTGTTTCATATTCTGTTTTTCTATTCTAGAGGCGGTGTAGCGGGGTAAAACCGGTGGGTATCAGGCGCGGGTGCTGGCGCGCAGCATGTCGAGTGCCGTTTGCAGCGCTTGCCGCATGCTGTGGTCGTCGGCCAGCCCAAGCCCTTGCGCGGCCAGGTCCAGCGCCGTGCCGTGGTCGACCGAGGTGCGGATCAGCGGCAAGCCCAGGGTGATATTGATGCCGCGCCCGAAGGTCGCGTATTTCAGCACGGGCAAGCCCTGGTCGTGGTACATGGCCAGCACGCAGTCGGCATCGGCCAGATACTTGTGCTGGAACAAGGTGTCGGCCGGATACGGCCCGCGCGCATCGATGCCGCGTGCTTGCGCCGCGGCAATCGCCGGAGCGATGACATCGATTTCCTCGCGTCCCAGATAACCGCCCTCGCCCGCGTGCGGGTTCAGGCCGGTGACCAGGATGCGCGGCGCGGCGATGCCGAATTTCTGTTGCAGGTCCGCCTGGAGGATATCGAGGGTGACGGCCAGGCTATCGAGGGTAATGGCGGCGGACACGTCCTTCAATGGCAGATGCGTGGTGGCCAGCGCCACGCGCAGGGTCGGTTCGCCATGGCCGGGTTCGCCGGCCAGCATCATCACCACCTGCGGCGTGCCGGTTTTTTCTGCCAGGTATTCCGTATGGCCGGAAAAGGCCACGCCGGCGTCGTTGATCGTGCTCTTTTGCAAGGGCGCCGTGACCATGGCGCCAAACCAGCCGGCCTGGATGCCTTCCACGGCCGCGTCCAGGGTCGCGAGCACGGAGCGCCCGTTTTCCTTGTCCAGCACGCCAGGAATGACATTGTTAACAGTGGGAATATCGATCACGGCCAGGCGGCCCGGTCCGAACTGGGGCAGGCCGTTATTGCGCACGGCTTGCAGCGACAGCGCCGCCAGGCGAATGTCCGGATCGATCAGGCTGGCCGTCAGCGCCAGGAAAGCGGCGTCGCCCAGCAGGATGCAGTTGACCTCATGGCGCATGGCCCAGGCGGCGCGGATCGAAATTTCCGGGCCGACACCGGCCGGTTCGCCACAAGTGATGGCGATGGCCGGGCGGCGTGATACAGGCAAGTTACTCATGCACAAATAGTCGGCAGCATTACTGGTCGTCCGCGCGGAATTCGACGTAAGCACGGTCGCGCACTTCGCGCGCCCAGTTTTCCGTCGCTTCTTCCAGTTTGCGTTCGCGCAAGGCATTACGCGCAGCGGCGCGCTGTTTCTCTTTCGAGACGTCGTCGCTCTTGCGTTCCAGCACTTCGATCAGGTGGAAACCAAAGCTCGATTCGATCGGCTCGCTCACCTCGCCCGGTTTCAGCGCATTCATCGCCGTTTCAAATTCCGGCACGGTATCGCCTGGATACAGCCAGCCCAGGTCGCCGCCCTTGGCCGCGGAACCGTCGTTCGAGAACAAGCGGGCCAGGTCTTCGAACTTGGCGGCCTTGTTATCGAGGCGCTCTTTCAATTCCAGCAATTTACGCTTGGCTTCGGCAGCCGACAAGGTCGGGGTTACTTTCAGCAAGATATGGCGGGCATGCGTCTGCTGCACGGCAGCGACGGCTTGCGCTTCGGCCGCGCTGCGGCGGTCCACCAGCTTGAGAATGTGGAAACCGGTGTTGCTCTTGATGATAGGCGTGATCTGGCCGGGTTTCAGTTTCAACAACTGTTCCGTGAACAGGGGCGGCACGCGGTCGCTATGGCGCCAGCCGATATCGCCGCCGCTCAGCGCGTCGCTGGCGTCGGAATAGGTGGCGGCCATCTTGGCGAAATCGGCGCCCGTGCGCAGCTGGCGGCTGACTTCTTCGGCGCGTGCGCGGCGCGCGGCGATCTGTTCGGGGCTGGAGTTTTCCGGAATGCGCACGAGAATTTGCGCCAGGTTCAGTTCCACCTGTTCGCTGGCGGCCGCTTTTTCCGCTTCCAGGAAGTTATCCACTTCGGAATCGGAAATCTGGATCTTGGCGTCGACTTCATGCTCGCGCAGACGCTGCATGATGATTTCATCGCGGATTTCTTCGCGGAAGGTCGCAAACGGCGTACCTTCTTTTTCCATCTGGTTGCGCAATTCTTGCACCGTCATTTTTTGCTGTTCAGCAATACGGCCAATCGCGCGATCCAGGGTCAGGTCATCCACGCGCACGCCCATTTCCTTGGCCAGCTGCATTTGTGCGCGCTCCACAATCATGCGCTCCAGCAATTGACGACGCAGGTCGGCAGGATCGGGCAAGGGCACGTTCTGCGCCTTCATGCGCTGCTCCACGCTCTTGATGCGGGCCGCCACTTCATTGCGCGTAATCACCTCGTCATTGACGACGACGGCGATGGAGTCGATGGTCTGGCCACTGCTCGAGGCGGGTGGCGTGAACCCTTTGGCCGGTGCTGCGGCAGCCGGCTTGGCGACAGGCGCTGGCGCAGCCTGTTGCGCCCAGACACTACTGGTCGTGGCGCCGGAAATGGCGCACAACAAAACCGTTGCAATTTTGAGTTGGTGCATACTGGCATTACGCATAATGTGTAGAGCGCTCATGAGTTCAGGTGAATAAAAAAACCGGTTTGTGCCAGCGCCGGGAACACCGGCGGCGGCAACGGTGCCTATCTTAACGGAGTGGCTGGCTCAGTGTCTGGTAACCAGGGATGGTTTTTGTAAAAGTTTCCAGTCCATTCGCGCCCAGACCCAGACCATTCGACAAGCCCGTCAATTCCAGCTGGAAGAAGATCGGCGTCGAAACAGTATTGGCCGTCGTCACGAAACGCTGCGCTCCCATGCGGAACACCCAGCAGTCGCCCTTGTATTCCAGGCCGACCAGGCTTTCCAGCATGCGACGGTCCAGCAGGGAGTAACTGATGCGGCCCACGCCATACAGGCGGTCCGTCAACGGCCATTGCGTCGACACTTCCGCATTGCGCATACTGCCACGCTGGAAACGATTACTGAAATTCAATACTTTCTTGGCACCTGGCTGATATTGCAAGGTGTAGTTGTAGCTCATCAAGCGGCGATCGCTGGGATTGTACTGCACCAGGCTGTCGGCGGTCCAAGTCTCGGACACCCGGCCCGTTGCCGCCACCAGGATATCCGAGCGCGACTGGTTGACGGGCGTGGTCGAATTGAGTTGCACGCGCTGGTCGACAAAATAGAAACGCTGGCCGAAGGTCAGGCGCATGCGCTCCGTGCCGTCCGACTGCAGGAAGCGCGAGACGACAGCGGCCGTGACCTGGTTGGCGTCGCCGATGCGGTCGCTGCCAACAAAACGGTTTTCCGTGAAGATCTGCGTCAGGTTGAAGGTGCCGTCGGCCGTGTCGAAATTCGGAAACTGCGACTGGTCGCGGTACGGCGTGTAGACGTAGAACAGGCGCGGCTCCAGGGTTTGCGTGCCGCCCTTGGCGCCAAACAGATTCGTGTCGCGTTCAAACACCAGGCCACTGTCGACCGAGAAGGTTGGCACGGCGCGCGTAAACGAGGTCGTCGGGAACAGCGCCTTGGTCCTGGCGTCATTATCAAGCTGATAAGCACTGGCATTGAGCATCAGCTTGGGCGTGATGAAGTAGCCAGGGCGCATGATGGGGAAACTCACTTGCGGCACGGCCACGAGGCGCGAGCCTTGCACCAGGGTCGGGTGGGCGAAGCGCGTCGCTTCCGCGTCGAAGGTCCAGTCGAAGCCGCCCCAGACGTCGTATTTGCCAGCATGGAAGTTCACCGCCGGCAAGCGGTCATACGGGCGCGGCACGGTCACCGTGGGATCGGGATCCTGCAGCACCTGGTAATTCTGCACGCGCGCCGTCAGGCTCCAGTCCTCGGTGCGGTAATCGGTGCGCAATTCGCGCAGCAACTGGCGCTCGGTGGCGGTGGCGACGGTTTTCGAAAAATCGTTCGGGTAATTATTGTCGGACGCCTCGCGCAGATCCCAGCTGTAACTCCAGCCCTTGGCCAGCGCCTGCTCATGCTTGGACTTGATCATGTAGCGGTTGGTCTTGGTCTGCTTGTCGTTAGGCAAGAACTCAAACGACGTTTCACCCTGGTACAGGCCTGCATCCGTCTCGCCCATGTAGCGGCCCGTCGCACCGAGCTGGATGCCGCGCCGCTGTATGTAGCGCGGGAACAGCGTCAGGTCGCGGTTCGGCGCGATGTTCAGGTAATACGGCATCAGCAGCTCGAAACCGTTCTTCGAGGCAAAGCCAGGCGTGGGCGCCAGCCAGCCCGAGCGGCGTGCACCCGACAGCGAAAACGAGATGCCCGGCGTACCCAGGATCGGCACGTCCTTGAAATAGATGATGGTCTTGCTGCCGGTGCCCACGTCGCGGCCCGTATCGAGGTTCAAGGTGCTCGATTTCAGGTACCAGTCCGGATTCGGCCCTTCGCAGGTACTGTACGTGCCGTCGATGACATTGGCTTCGTCGGGGTTGATGAAGTCGACGCGCTCGGCCTTGCCCTGGCCGCCACCCACTTCGAAGCGGTACGTCGGGTTGAGCAGGAAACCCTTGCCGGTTTCCATGTTCAGCTTCAAGACGTCGCCCGTGTAGTAATCGCCGAAACGCCACATCTTAATATGGCCCTCGGCCTCGAACTGATCTTCAACTTGTTTGTAACAAGCTGTATCGGCCGTCATTTTTGTGGTTTTTCCGCGCTCAATCACGACATTTTTATCGAGATTGATCTCCCTTTCGGGTCGCCCGTTCATGCTGTTCGCCGTCATGACGGTGGGCGCGTCGGGATCTTCCACATGAACCGGACGCGGTGCTTTCTGGGCGTGGACAGGCACCGTCGTGGCGGCGACGAGCGCGCTGATGGCGAAAGCCCAGCGCTGCGAAGGGGGGGAGGCCGAAAACCAGCTCATGAATTGGAAGGGGCAAGCACCATTGACAGGCGATTTTTTGATTTGAATCCCTTATTATATGGGAATCTGCACCATCAACCCGATTCCACAGGCCGCTTAATGTCATTCTCCCCCAATTCCCCTGCCGCGCCGGCCTCTGCCGACGCTCGCCTGACCCTGTTGAAAGCCTGGTTGGCCCCGCTGAACCTCGTCGCGCCCGATTCTGCCCGCTCCGCTTCCAGCGATGCGAGCTTCCGCCGCTACTACCGTCTCGATGTGCTGCCAGGCAATACAACCTTGCCAGGAAAGACACTGATCGCCATGGATGCGCCGCCCGAGCGCGAAAACGTGCCCGCCTTTGTCAAGGTGGCGGGCTTGCTGAAAGGCGCCGGCGTATCCGTGCCCGAGATCATCGCGCAAGACCTGGACAATGGCTTCCTGCTGCTCTCCGACCTGGGCACGACCACCTACCTCGATGCCCTGAATCACGACAATGCCAGCGTGCTGTACGCTGAAGCGCTCGAATCGCTGATGAAAATCCAGCTGGCCAGCCAGCCGGACGTCTTGCCCGAATTCGACCGCGCCTTCATCCTGCGCGAAATGTATCTGTTCCCGGAATGGTTTATTGGCAAGCACCTGGGCGCCACCTTGACGGATGTGCAACAAACCCAGCTGGACAAGGTCTTCGAAGCCATCACGGCGAATATCTTATCGCAGCAGCAAGTATTCATGCACCGCGACTACCATTCGCGCAATTTGATGCACATCAACGATGGTTCCATCCCCAATCCCGGCATCCTCGACTTCCAGGACGCCGTCTTCGGTCCCGTCACCTACGACATCGCTTCGCTGCTGCGCGACGCGTATATTCAATGGGATGAAGAACTGGTGCTCGACTGGGTGATCCGCTATTGGCAGCGCGCCAAGCAGCTGGGCTTGCCAGTCAATCCAGACATCGACGCCTTCTACCGCGATTTCGAATTCACGGCCCTGCAACGCCACCTGAAAATTCTCGGCCTGTTCGCGCGCCTGAATTACCGCGACGGCAAGGATCTGTACATGGGCGACCTGCCAACCGTGCTCGATTACGTACGCAAGACAGCCAACCGCTATACGGAACTCAAGCCGCTGGTGCGTTTGCTGGACGCATTGGAAAATAAGACGCCCCAGGTCGGTTATACCTTCTAGGCACTTTCCCGCTGCGCGGTCTGCCCGCGCAGCCGACTTACCGATACTGAAAACGACTACCCATGAAAGCCATGATCTTTGCCGCAGGCCGCGGAGAACGGATGCGTCCGCTTACCGATACCTGTCCCAAACCGCTGCTGAAAGTGCGCGGCCGTCCCCTGATCGTCTGGCATGTGCTGAACCTGGTGCGCGCCGGCATCACGGATATCGTCATCAACCATTCGCACCTGGGCCACCAAATCGAGGAAACCCTGGGCGATGGCAGCGCGTATGGCGCGCGCATCGCGTATTCGCCCGAGACCACGCCGCTGGAAACGGCGGGCGGCATCGCCCAGGCACGCCACTTGCTGGGCGAGGAACCATTTCTCGCCATTTCCGGCGACATCTATTGCCCGTATTTCGACTTCAAGCAGGTACTCGACGTGCTGGCCGACAAGGATGTGCTGGGCACGCCGTATCCGGCCGACCAGCGCGACATCGCCTGGACCTATCTGGTGCCCAATCCCGACTTCCACCCAAAGGGCGACTTCGGCCTGACCTTGTTCGCGATCAACAATACGGACGAAACCAAGTGGACTTTCGCCAATATCGGCGTGTACCGTCCCGAGATGTTCGACGGCATCGCGCCCGGCAACCACGCCAAACTGGGCGATTTGCTGCGCCAGTACGCGGACCAGGGCCGCGTGGGCGGCGAAGTCTATACTGGCGAGTGGACGAATGTGGGCACGCCAGCGCAGCTCGACGCGCTCAATGGCGTGACGGCCAAGGCCAGCGCAACATGATGGCCAACTACGCGGCACGGCGCGCGGCGCTGCTGGCGCAGATGCTGCCGGGCAGCGTGGCCATCCTCGTCACGGCGCCCGAAGTGCCGCGCAACAGCGATTGCGATTATCCGTATCGCCACGACAGCTATTTCTATTACCTGAGCGGCTTTACGGAACCCGATAGCGCCGTGGCCCTGGTGGCCGCCAGCGCCACGGCGCCGGCGCGCGCCATCCTGTTTTGCCGCGCCAAGAACACGGAGCGCGAAATCTGGGACGGTTTCCGCCACGGCCCCGAGGCGGCGCGCGCCAGCTTCGGTTTTGACAGCGCCTTCCCCATCGAGGAACTCGACGTGGAAATGACGCGCCTGCTGGCCGACGCCCCCGCCATTTACTATGCGCTGGGCGGCAGCGTCGATGCACAGGTCAAGGTCTGGCTGCACAACGTGCGGCAAAAGGCCCGCAGCGGCGTCACGGCGCCCGCGATCGCGCATGACATCCACGGCATGCTCGACGCCATGCGTCTGCTGAAAGATACGCAGGAACAGCAATTGATGCGCCGCGCGGCTGCCATTTCCAGCGCGGCCCACGTGCGCGCCATGCGCGCCACGCGGCCCGGCATGCACGAATACGCGCTGGAAGCGGAGCTGCTGTACGAATTCCGGCGCAGCGGCGCGCAGTTCCCCGCATATTCCTCCATCGTGGCCGGCGGCGGCAACGCCTGCATCCTGCATTACGGCGCCAACAACACCGTCCTGCAAGACGGTCATCTGGTGCTGATCGACGCCGGCTGCGAACTCGATGGCTACGCTTCCGACATCACGCGCACCTGGCCCGTCAACGGCCGTTTCAGCGGCCCGCAGCGGGCGCTGTATGAACTGGTGCTGGCCGCGCAACAGGCGGCGCTGGACATGGTGCGCCCCGGCTTGCCGCACAGCGCCATCCACGAGGCGGCCGTGCAGGTGCTGGCGCAGGGCATGCTGGATTTGAACTTGCTGGATCGGCAAAAAAACGGCAGCGCGCAGGACGTCATCGCCGACAAGGCCTATATGCCCTTCTACATGCACGGCACCAGCCACTGGCTGGGCATGGACGTGCACGACGTGGGCGCCTACCGCGACACCGCCGCGCCCGGCAAGCCGTGGCGCGCTTTGGCACCGGGCATGGTGTTGACGGTGGAACCGGGTATTTACGTGCGCCCCGGCGCGGGCGTGCCGGAGCAGTTCTGGCATACCGGTATCCGCATCGAAGACGATGTGCTGGTCACGCCGCAAGGCCATGAAGTCTTCAGCACGGCGCCCAAGAGCGTCGCTGAAATCGAACAACTGA
Organism: Janthinobacterium salmonicoloratum; assembly: GCF_051380845.1. NCBI lineage: Bacteria > Pseudomonadati > Pseudomonadota > Betaproteobacteria > Burkholderiales > Oxalobacteraceae > Janthinobacterium > Janthinobacterium salmonicoloratum. The sequence goes on from NZ_JBNYXV010000001.1 coordinate 2,751,620, forward strand.
TGTCACAGGATTAACGCCGCCGCATGCATACACCGTCCACTTTCGATCTCGCCATCTGCGGCGCCGGCCCCGTCGGCATGGCGCTGGCCGCCCTGCTGGTGCAGCGGGGCAGCCGCGCCGCCGGCATCGCCCTGCTCGACGCCAAATCCCTCGAGCAAGCCAGGCGCGACCCGCGCACCATCGCCCTGTCGCACGGCAGCCGCCAGATTCTCGAAGAGGCGGGCGCCTGGCCCGTGGCAGCGACCCCAATTCATCAGATTCACGTCTCGCGCCGCGGCCGGTTCGGGCGCAGTCTGATGGACCGCAGCGAGCATGGCGTCGAGGCGCTCGGTTATGTGGCGCGTTACGGTGCCGTCGTCAGCGCGCTGGCCGACGTGTGCGAGCGCCTGGGCGTGGCCAGCCTGCGCCCGGCGCTGGTGACGGGCAGCGCGGAGGACGCCGATGGCGTGAGCGTGCAGATCGAGCAGGCCGGTGCCGCGTCGAGCGTGCGCGCCAGCCTGCTGGTGCAAGCCGAGGGCGGCCTGTTCGGCCAGCAGCTGGAACGCGCCGTCAGCCGCGATTATGGTCAAAGCGCCATCATTGCCCATGTGCGCACCAGCGATCCCATCGCCCATCTCGCCTATGAGCGCTTCACCGACGAAGGCCCGCTGGCCCTGCTGCCGCAGGACGACGGCTACGCGCTGGTGTGGTGCGTGCCGCCCACGCGCGCCGAACAATTGCTGGCCCTGGACGACGCTGCCTTCCTGGCCCGCCTGGGCGCCGCCTTCGGCAGCCGCCTGGGACGATTTACCCACACGACGGCGCGTCTGGCCTATCCGCTGGGCCTGAACGCGCAGGGGGGCGGCACGCCGCGCACGGTCGCCATCGGCAATGCAGCGCAAACCCTGCACCCGGTGGCGGGGCAAGGCCTGAACCTGGGCTTGCGCGACGCCGCCGTGCTGGCCCGCGTGCTGGCGCAGGACAGCAGCCCGGCAGGGCTGGAACGCTACGCCAGCCTGCGCCAGGGCGACCGGGGGCTGACCGTGCGCGTCACCGACACCATGGCGCGCATCTTCACGGGCAGCGCGCCCACGCAAGGCTTGCTGGGACTGTCGCTGGGCTTGCTGGACGTTTTCAGCCCCGCGCGCAGAAGTTTGGCGGAACTGATGATGTACGGCCGCCGCTGAGTCTTAGCAATAAGAAAAGAGCACGGGCGAAAAAGAAACAGGCGAGATATCCGGCATGGAGTAAACGGCCTGCGGATGCGACAATGGCTGTCACCTGGCTTTCGGCGACCGTTCCATGACAGATGCTTTGCCCGCAGCACCGCCTGCCGCTCTTCCCGAAGTACTCTTTTCCCGCCTGCTGGAAGATGCCCTCGACGCCGTCATCATCATCGATGAACATTGCCGCATCCGCTATATCAATGGCGCCATGCAGGCACTGTCGGGCTATGCCAGCGGAGAATTGCTGGGACAGACCCTGAACGGCCTGCTGCCCGACACCGTCGGCGCGCAGCACGACAACCACGTGATCAACTACATCCGCAGTTCGCGCACCTCCAGCGTGCTGGGCAAGATACGCGAATTCGCCATCCGCCACCGCGACACGCAAATGATCCCTATTGAAATGAAGGCGATGGACTTGGGCGTGGTCGACGGCATGCGCTATTTCGGCGCCTTTTTGCTCGACGTGCGCGAACGGCGCGAACTGGCGGCAAAAAACGCCAGCCTGCTGGCGCAGCTGGAACAGCAGGCGCTGCACGATGCGCTGACGTCGCTGCCCAACCGGCGCGCCTATGAAGCGCAGGCCGAGCAGGCGATGGCGCGCGCGGCGCGCAGCGGCGCCGCCCTGAGCGTGGGCGTGGCCGACCTCGACCACTTCAAGAAGATCAACGACCGCTATGGCCATGCCGTGGGCGACGCCGTGCTGCGCACGGTGGCGCAGGCGCTGCGCGACACGGGACGCATCACCGACGTGGCGGCGCGCCTCGGTGGCGAGGAGTTCGGCCTGCTCTTCCCCGACGCCAGCCTGCAGCAGGCACACCAGGTGGCCGAACGCATCCGCGCAGCCGTGGCCGCCGCCATCACCCTGTTGCCCGATGGCCGCCATTTGCAGGTGACCATCAGCATCGGCGTGGCGCCGCTGGTGCAGGGCGCCAGCCTGGACGCGGCCATATCGGATGCCGACAAGGCCTTGTATGTGGCCAAGCACCAGGGACGCAACCAGGTCGTCGCGGCAACGGCCGCCCAATAAAAACGGCCCGCGCAAGGCGGGCCGTCCGGTCCCTGCAAGCGGCGTTTATTCGATGGCTTTCAGCATATCCTCGATGACCTTCTTGGCGTCGCCAAACACCATCATCGTGTTCGGCTGGTAGAACAATTCATTGTCCAGGCCCGCATAGCCGGACGCCATCGAACGCTTGTTGACGATGATGCTCTTGGCCTTGTAAGCTTCCAGGATCGGCATGCCGGCGATCGGCGATTTCGGATCTTTCGCCGCCGGATTGACCACGTCATTCGCGCCCAGCACCAGCACCACGTCCGTCTGGCCGAATTCGCCATTGATGTCTTCCATCTCGAAGACCTGGTCATACGGCACTTCCGCTTCGGCCAACAGCACGTTCATGTGGCCCGGCATGCGCCCCGCCACCGGGTGGATCGCATATTTGACGGTGACGCCCTTCTCGGTGAGTCTTTCCACCAGCTCCTTGAGCGAATGCTGCGCGCGCGCCACGGCCAGGCCGTAGCCGGGCACGATGATGACGGTTTCCGCATTGCCCATGATGAAAGAGGCGTCATCGGCCGAGCCCGATTTCACGGGGCGCTGCTCCTGTGCGCCAGCCACGCCGGCCGCCGGTGCGGCACCGCCGAAGCCACCGAGAATGACGTTGAAGAACGAGCGGTTCATCGCCTTGCACATGATGTACGACAGGATCGCGCCCGAAGACCCCACGAGCGAACCGGCGATGATCAGCATCGAGTTATTCAGCGAAAAACCGATGCCGGCTGCGGCCCAGCCCGAGTAACTGTTGAGCATCGACACCACCACCGGCATGTCGGCGCCGCCGATGGGGATGATGATCAGCACGCCCAGCGCAAAGGCGATGACAGCCATGACGATGAACGGCGTCCAGGCCGGTTCTACCCCGTCGGCGAAGCAGAACACCAGGCCCAGCGCGATCATCACCAGCGCCAGCACCAGGTTGAGCATGTGCTGGCCCTTGAAGCTGACGGGCGCGCCCTGGAACAGGCGGAACTTGTATTTGCCCGACAGCTTGCCGAAAGCGATCACCGAACCGGAGAACGTGATGGCGCCGACAAAGGTGCCGATGAACAGCTCGAAGCGGTTACCGATGGGCAGCGCCTCGCCCTGTTTGGCGATATTGAAGGCCCATGGCTCGGATACGGCCGCGACGGCGATGCAGACGGCCGCCAGACCGATCAGCGAATGCATGGCGGCCACCAGTTCCGGCATCTTCGTCATTTCCACGGTTTTCGCCAGGTAGGCGCCGATGGCGCCACCCGTGACGATGCCGATGATGACGAGGGTCAGGCCCATGCCGCCCGTTTGCTGTTCCTTCAGTTTCAGGATCAGCGCCACGGTGGTGACGGCGGCAATGGCCATGCCGCTCATGCCGAAGGCATTGCCGCGGCGCGCCGTCGAGGGCGACGACAGCCCTTTCAAGGCCTGGATGAAGCACACCGAGGCGATCAGGTACATCATCGTCACCAGATTCATGGTGACGAAGCTCATGGCATGACTCATTCTTTTGCTCCTTGCTTGGCTTTCGGTTCTTTTTTACGGAACATCTCGAGCATGCGCTGCGTGACGAGGAAGCCACCAAACACGTTGACGGCGGCCAGGGCCACGGCCAGGGTGCCGGCCGCCTGCGCCAGCGGGCCTTGCGTCAGGCCGGCCGCCAGCATGGCGCCGACGATGATGATGGCGGAAATGGCATTGGTGACGGCCATCAGCGGCGTATGCAGCGCCGGCGTGACGGTCCAGACGACGTGGTAGCCGACATAAATGGCCAGCACGAAGATGATCAGGTTAATGATGGTGTGACTGATTTCCATGATGTTGTTCTCTCCGGCGCCGCGTTATTTACGTAAGATTTCACTGCCTGCACACACCAGGCTGGCCTTGATGATTTCATCCTCGCGGTCGATCAGCAATTGCTCGTCCTTGTCGATGATGAGCTTTAAAAAGTCCAGCACGTTGCGCGCATACAGGGCCGAGGCATCGGCCGCCACCAGGGTCGCCAGGTTCGGTTCGCCCACGATGTAGACGCCGTGCTTGAGCACGGTCTTGCCCAGTTCGGACAGGGGGCAGTTGCCGCCCTGCTCGACGGCCAGGTCGACGATGACGGAACCCGGTTTCATGGCTTTCACGGTCTCTTCGGAGATCAGGACGGGCGCGGTGCGGCCGGGGATCAGTGCGGTGGTGATGATGATGTCGGCCAGTTTCGCCCGTTCATGCACCAGTTCGGCCTGGCGGCGCATCCAGTCGGCCGGCATGGCGCGCGCATAACCGCCCGAGCCCTTGGCGATTTCCTTTTCTTCATCGGTCAGGAAAGGCACGTCGAGGAATTTGGCGCCCAGGGACTCCACTTGTTCCTTGACGGGCGGGCGCACGTCGGACGCTTCAATGACGGCGCCCAGGCGCTTGGCCGTGGCGATCGCCTGCAGGCCTGCCACGCCCACGCCCATGATCAGCACGCGGGCCGCCTTGACGGTGCCAGCCGCCGTCATCAGCATGGGCATGAAGCGCTGGTAGGTATTCGCGGCCACCAGCACGGCCTTGTAGCCGGCGATATTCGCTTGCGACGACAGCACATCCATCGACTGCGCGCGCGTGATGCGGGGCACGGCTTCCAGCGCGAAGGCGGACAAGCCGGCCGTGGCCATGGCGGCAATATTGTCCGCGTCAAACGGGTTCAACATGCCGATCAGCACCGTGCCGCTGGCCATCAGCGCCCTTTCTTCGGCATCGGGCGCACGCACCTTGAGCACGATGGCGCAGCCATAGGCTTCCTGGGCGGTGCCGATCTGCGCACCAGCGGCGGCATACGCGTCGTCGGGAATCGAGGCTTGCAGGCCCGCTCCCGACTGCACGACGACTTGATGCTTGGCTGCCAGCTTCTTGACTGTCTCGGGCGTCGCTGCCACCCGTGTTTCACCAGGCCGTGTTTCGGCCGGTATGCCTATCCTCATGATGCCTCCGCTAATTGATAAACTGACTAGAATCTAACACGGAAAGCAGCGCGTTAAACGTTTGTGAACCAGCAACTTTTAGTCGTACGACACTAATTGCTTCAGCATCCCACGATTCGTTTCACCATGCGGCGCGGCGCCCATATTGTGGAAAAGGTGTGTCAATCTCACCACAGTCGACCAAGAGTGCGCGCTTGTTTTGACCACAGGGAAAGCCTATATTAGCGGGCGTTTCCTGCCATCTTGCCGCTAAAGCCCCCCATGCTAGTGCGCTCCCTGGGAAAGACGTAAGTACCTCCCACCGCTATTTGCTAAAACGTTGTCATTTATCAATATGTCCGCGCAACAGAAGGCCGTGTTCAAACCGCGCGCGCAGAACAAGATAAAATGTCGGCTCTATCAAGGATGGAATCATGCCGCGAATCTGGAAACCCTCTGTCACCGTTGCCGCCATCGTCGAGCGCGACGGCCTGTTTTTACTGATTGAAGAAGAGACCAGCGAAGGCATCAAGCTCAACCAGCCGGCCGGTCATCTCGACCCGTTCGAGTCGCTGGAGCAGGCGGTGATCCGCGAAACGCTGGAAGAAGCGGCCTACGATTTCATCCCCACGGCACTGGTCGGCATGTATATGTCGCGCTATCAGTCACTGCGCACGGGCGAGGACGTGACCTATTTGCGCTTCACCTTTTGCGGCACGGCCGGCGCCGAGCATGACCGCCCGCTGGACGAAGGCATCATCCGCACCCTGTGGATGACGCGCGACGAGATGGCGGCGTGCCAGGAACGCCACCGCAGCCCGCTGGTGCTGCAGTGCGTTGACGAATACCTGGCCGGCCGGCGCGCGCCGCTGGCCCTGCTGCACACGCATGCGTCCGTTTTCAATAGCGCATAGCAACACGCATTGCCATATTATTAAAGTAACTGGAAAGCAAGATGAGCAAGAAGAAAGTCGTTATCGGCATGTCGGGCGGGGTCGATTCCTCGGTCGCGGCATGGATGCTGAAGGAACAAGGCTATGAAGTCATCGGCCTGTTCATGAAAAACTGGGAAGATGACGACGATTCGGAATACTGCTCCACGCGCCAGGACTGGATCGACGCGGCCAGCGTGGCCGACGTCATCGGCGTCGATATCGAAGCCGTCAATTTCGCCTCCGAATACAAGGACCGCGTGTTCGCCGATTTTTTGCGCGAATACCAGGCCGGCCGCACGCCAAACCCGGACGTGCTGTGCAACGCCGAAATCAAGTTCAAGGCGTTCCTTGACCACGCCATGACCCTGGGCGCCGACCTGATCGCCACCGGCCACTACGCGCGCGTGCGCCAGGCGCCCACCGATGCGGGCCGCTATGAACTGCTGAAAGCCGTCGACGCCAGCAAGGACCAAAGCTACTTCCTGCACCGATTGAACCAGGCGCAACTGTCTAAAACTTTATTTCCGCTCGGTGAAATCCCGAAGACGCAAGTGCGCCAGATCGCCGAGAAACTGGCCCTGCCGAACGCGCAAAAGAAAGATTCGACGGGCATCTGTTTTATTGGCGAGCGCCCGTTCCGCGAATTTTTGAACCGCTACCTGTCCTACAAGCCAGGCCCGATGAAAACGGCCGATGGCAAGACGGTGGGCGAACACGTGGGACTGAGTTTTTATACGCTGGGCCAGCGCAAGGGCATCGGCATCGGCGGCGTGAAGTCGTACCAGAACGCCGACGGCAGCAGCGACGCCTGGTATGTGGCGCGCAAGGATATCGCCAACAATACCCTGTGGGTGGTGCAGGGCCATGACCACCCGTGGCTGCTGTCGCCCGCCTTGACGGCCGATCAGGCCAGCTGGGTCGCTGGCACCGCGCCGCAAGCGGGCGCCCTGTCCGCCAAGACGCGCTACCGCCAGGCCGACGTGGCTTGCCAGCTGCTGCCGGATGGGAATGAACACTTCAGCCTGGCGTTTGACCAGGCGCAATGGGCCGTCACGCCCGGCCAGTCGGCCGTGCTGTATGACGGCGATGTGTGCCTCGGTGGCGGCATCATCGCCAGCTCAACCGGCCTGGCCTGATTCCCTATGTATTGCCCTGCGCAGCGGCGGCCAGCGCCTGCTGCTGCTTGCGCACCATGGCGATGACCGTGTTGCGCACGGTTTTCAGGACCGTGTCGGCCATGAAGGGCTTCACGATGAAGCCCGACACGCCCATGGCGTGGGCCGCCTGCAGCGAGACGGCGTCGATGCCGCCCGACACCATGAAAATGAGCGTTTTCGGATACTGGGCGCGGATGGTTTGCACCACATTGGTCCCATCTTCCACCTGCTCGCGCGCGATGCACACGAAATGCGGTTGGTGCTTGACCAGCAGCGCCAGTCCCAGCGCGCTGGTATGCGTCTGCCCGCAGACATCGTAGCCGCCATCGGTCAGGACCGTGTTCAGCAGGCCGCGCGCCACGGCGCTGCTATCGATCAGGACTGTCTTTAACATCATGATTACTTCCCTTGCTTGATTGTTCTTGCCTGGCGCTTTACTTTTCCCACACCAGCTTGTTCCAGGTCACGCCTAAAGTCACGTCCGTCTTGAGCGCAACTAACTTTCTTGAAAGATACAGTATTTCGCGCTCTTTTCGCAGGCTTTCGCCCAGCGTGCCGGGCAAAATCCCCGCGCCGGCCATCACGGCGTCGATATTGCCGTAAGCGCGCAACAGTTTCGCGCCCGTCTTCAGGCCGATCTTCGACACGCCGGGGATGCTGTCGGTGACGTCGCCCATCAGCGCCAACAGGTCGGGCAGCAGTTCCGGCGGCACGCCGAACTTTTTCTCGACCCAGGCGTGGTCGTGCCAGATCCCCTTGAAGTGGTCCCAGACCAGCGCGCCGTGGGCGATCAGGCCATGCAAATCCTTGTCAGTGGTGGCGATGACGGCCGCGCCGCGCCCCTCGTGCAGCCAGCGCATGACGGCCGTGCCGATCACATCGTCGGCCTCGACCTCGGGAATGCTGACCACGTGCATGCCGAAGCTGGCCAGGGTGGCGTAAAAGCCGGGCAAAGCGTCGCGCAGCACCTGCGGCATGGGTTGGCGCCCTTCGCGGTAGCCGGCATACAGGGCATGGCGCCAGGTCGGGCCGCCAAAGTCGAAGGCCGGCAGGATGTGCGTCGGCTCGTGGTCGTTGATGAGGGTGCGGAACGACGACAGCGCATGGCGCAGCGCGATCTCCGCCTTCAGGTCGGAATCGGGTTCAGGACTGGCTTCGTAGACGCGGCGTACGATATTCAAGCCGTCGATAGCGAGGAGTCTGGCCATGCGGTAAGTGGATACTGGTTGAATCGGGCATTTTACCGTATGGTTCCCCGCACATCGGCCTTGAATGCCCCTTATTTGGCGAAATCGTAGGGCCCGCCTTTTTCCAGCGCGCGCTGGTAGGCCGGCCGCGCATGAATGCGCTGCAGGAACGCCGTCAACTTCGGCAGACGCTCGTCGAGTCCGCCGCGCATGGCCGCCGCTTCCAGCGGAAAGCTCATCTGGATGTCGGCTGCCGTGAATTCATTGCCGGCAAACCATTTGGTTTTCTCCAGCTCCGCTTCCATGTAAGCCAGCTGGCTGTTGATATTGGGCATGATGAAGCTGCTCTTGACCTTGCTGGCGATGCCGCGCGCGATCGGTTTCACGAAAAACGGCATCGGCGACGACTCGACCTTGTCGAACACCAGCTTCATCAGCAGCGGCGGCATGGCCGAGCCTTCCGCGAAATGCAGCCAATAGGTCCAGCGCAGCTTCTCCGGCGTGCCGGCCGCAGGTATCAAGCGGCCATTGCCGTAGCGCTCGACCAGGTAATCGATGATGGCGCCCGATTCGGCGATGGTGTTGGCCCCATCCGTGATCACGGGCGACTTGCCCAGCGGATGCACGGCCTTCAGCGAGGCAGGCGCCAGCATGGTTTTCGGGTCGCGCTGGTAGCGCTTGACCTCGTAGTCGAGGCCCAGTTCCTCGAGTAGCCAGAGCACGCGCTGCGAGCGCGAGTTGTTCAGATGGTGGACGACGATCATGGTTTTCCCGTTAAACGATGGTTGAGTTCCAGTATAGCCGGGACGGTCGGATCGGGTCAGCGCAAGCGAATCGGTAAAAAAATTGCGAAAAACAGTATTTTCAATTGATAACTATTCCATATTCCCTTATCTTGTTTTGTTTCCAATAAGTAAGGATCTTTCCCCGTGGATGTCGACGTCAACAACAACAGCGCCCAGCGCGAAGCCATTACCTTCAGCGCCACCGGCAGCGAATACTTCCGTATCTGGATCGTCAACCTGCTGCTGAGCATCGTCACCCTGGGCATTTATTCCGCCTGGGCCAAGGTGCGCCGCAACCGCTATTTTTATTCGAGCACCCACCTGGCGGGCAGCAGCTTCGAATACCATGGCAACGCCGTGGCCATCCTAAAGGGCCGCATCGCGGCCGTGGTGCTGATCGGCGGCTACAACATCGCCCTGAAGCTTTCACCCATCGTTGGCTTGCTGATGTTCGTACTGCTGGCCGCCATCCTGCCCTGGCTGATATGGAAAAGCCTGCAATTCAAGCTGTACAACACCAGCTACCGCGGCATCCGCTTCGGTTTCGGCGGCAGCGCCAAGGAAGCCTACAAGTATTTCCTGTGGCTGCCCATCCTCAATACCTTCACCCTGGGCTTGATGACGCCATTCCTGCACCAGCGCCTGAAGCGCTTCCAGCACACGCAAAGCCGTTTCGGCGCCACCCATTTCAGCTTTGACGCCACGGTCGGCAGCTTCTACAAAACCTATCTGCTGTTCTTCGCGTTGCTGCTGGGTGGCTTGCTGGTCCTGATTTTCGTCGTCTTCGGCAGCGTGTTCGCCTCGTTTGCGGCCAATGCGAATGACAAGACCAAGGTTGGTAGCCTGCTGTTTGCCATCGGCGCCTTGTACCTGTGGGCCTTCACCGTGCTGCCGTTGTTCCTGACCATGATCCAGAACCTGATCTGGAACCACACGCGCTTGCAGCAGCATCAGTTCCAGTCGCAACTGACCTGGGGCCGCACCACCTTCATCATGCTGACCAACCTGCTGGGCGTGGTCGTCACGCTGGGCCTGTTCGCGCCATTCGCCCATGTGCGCTGGCTGAAGTACCGCCTGGAGGCGACGTCGATGCTGGTGCATGGCAGCCTGGACGAGTTTGTCGCCGCCACGGGCCAGCAAGTCTCGGCCGCCGGTGAAGGCATGGTCGACCTGCTGGATTTCGACCTGTCGATGTAAGCATGGGGGCCAACACGCAAGAAAGCCACGCTCCCCTGGCTGGCCGCTATTTCGACGGCCAGAGTTCGCGCCTGTACCACGTGACACTGTCCGTGCGCGATGGCGTGGCCGTGCTGGCGGGCGACATCGAGCGCAGCTGCCCGCTGGGCGAGCTGCACGTGTCCGAACGCAGCAGCCACGCCGTGCGCAAGGTCAGCTTTCCCGACGGCGCCTACCTGGAGATCGCCGACCAGGCGGCCTTCAACGACATGTTGCACGACACGGGACACCGCGACGGTTGGGTGGTGCGGCTGCAGCAAAGCTGGCGCGGCGCCCTGCTGGCCACCGTGGCCACCATCCTGGCCCTGTGGCTCAGCTATCAATATCTGCTGCCGGTGGTGGCCAAGGCCGTGGCCTTTGCGATTCCCCAGTCCGTCGAGCGCCGGCTGGGTCAGGGCGTGCTCGATTTCCTCGACCAGCACGTGTTTGAAGCGAGCAAGCTCGATGGCGCGCGCCAGCAAGCCTTGCGCAGCCAGTTCGCGCGCCTGGCCACGCCCGGCGATAGCACCCCCGAACACCGCATCGTTTTCCGCAAGAGCAAAATCGGTCCGAACGCGTTTGCCCTGCCGTCCGGCGACATTGTGCTGACCGATGAAATGATCGAACTGCTGCCGGACGACCAGGCCATCATGGGTGTGCTCGCGCATGAGCTGGGCCATTTGCAGCAGCGCCACCTGACGCGGCGCATCATCCAGACTTCGGCCGTAGGCGCTGGCGCAGCGCTGCTGTTCGGCGACGTGTCGACGGTGGTGGCAACCGTGCCGCCGCTGCTGCTGGACTTGAAGTATTCGCGCGATGTCGAACGCGACGCGGACGACTACGCGATTGCCATGCTACGCCAGAACGGCATTGCGCTGGAACACCTGGCGCAAGTGTTTGTCGCCCTGGGCAAGCTGGACGAGGGCACGCCGTATCTGTCGAGCCATCCGGCCAGCGCCGAACGGGTCGAGCGTATCCGCGCCGCACAGCAGTGAACACCTGACCAAACCTACTGCGCGTCGTGCTTTGCGGCCGGCGATGCTCACCGTACTAAAGTACGGTTGCGCTTCTCGGCCACAAATCACTGCCGCTCGCTACGGTTTTGTCAGGTGTCGCACGTATGGATAGCGTCGCTCTAACAGTACACTTTCCCAGTCAGCAAGATCTACAAATCACCGGTACACTCAGCAATATCAGCCTGAATTCACCGGAGTGCTCATGCATCTAGTACCATTTCGCTACCTGACCTTCATTGCGACGGCAGCCATTTTTGTCCTGTCCCTGTTTTACTATGACCATTACTGGCTGCCCCTGCTGGCCGGTGCGCTGACCCTGGTCGGCATCAGCGACCTGCTGCAAACCAAGCGCGCCCTGCGCCGCAACTACCCCATCCTCGCGCATTTCCGCTTTTTCTTCGAAAGCATCCGCCCCGAAATCCGCCAGTATTTCCTGGAAAGCGACAGCGAGGCGACGCCGTTCTCGCGCAGCCAGCGCAGCATCGTCTACCAGCGCGCCAAGGAGCAGACGGACAAGCGCCCGTTCGGCACCCAGATCGACGTGTATGCAGCGGGCTATGAATGGATCAACCACTCCATCGCTCCCGCCAAGGTCACGGGTCACGATTTCCGCATCGAGATCGGCAACCACCCGGACTGCCCGCGCGCAAAACCGTATTCGGCCAGCGTCTTCAATATCTCGGCGATGAGCTTTGGCGCCCTGTCGGCCAACGCCATCCTGGCCCTGAACGGCGGCGCGCGCAGCGGCGGCTTCATGCACGACACGGGCGAAGGCAGCATTAGTCCCTATCACCGCGAAAACGGCGGTGACCTGGTGTGGGAAATCGGCTCCGGCTACTTCGGCTGCCGCAACCAGGACGGCACGTTTTCGGAAGAACGCTTCATCGCCAACGCCAGCTCGGAGCAGGTGAAAATGATCGAGCTGAAAATGTCGCAGGGCGCCAAGCCCGGCCACGGCGGCGTGCTGCCCGGCCCGAAAGTGACGATCGAGATCGCCACCACGCGCGGCGTGATGGTGGGCGAGGATTGCGTCTCGCCAGCCGCGCACAGCGCCTTTTCCACGCCACTGGAAATGCTGCACTTTATCGACCGCCTGCGCCATCTCTCCGGCGGCAAGCCGACAGGCTTCAAGCTGGCCATCGGCCACCCGTGGGAGTTTTTCGCCATCGTCAAGGCCATGCTGGAAACGGGCATCACGCCCGACTTCATCGTCGTCGACGGCAGTGAAGGAGGCACGGGCGCGGCGCCCCTGGAATTCACGGACCATGTGGGCACGCCGCTGCAAGAAGCGCTGGTGCTCGTGCATAACACCCTGGTGGGCGCCAACCTGCGCGACAGGATCAAGATCGGCTGCTCGGGCAAGATCATCACGGCCTTCGACATTGCCCGCCTGCTGGCGCTGGGCGCCGACTGGTGCAATTCGGCGCGTGGCTTCATGTTCGCGCTGGGCTGCATCCAGTCGCAAAGCTGCCATACGGACCGCTGCCCCACGGGCGTGGCCACGCAAGACCCGCAGCGCCAGCGCGCGTTGGTGGTATCCGACAAGATCGCCCGCGTGGCGCACTTCCACCAGAACACCATGAAGGCGCTGGCCGAACTGATCGCCGCCGCCGGCCTGGCGCATCCGCAGGAACTGCGTCCGCATCACCTGGTGCGGCGCATCTCGCCGAACCAGGTCAAATTGGCGTCGGCCCTGCTGCCCTTCCTGGACGCGGGCCAGCTACTTGACCCGAGCCAGCTGCCACAGCTGCCGCCCGTGTTCGGCCTGTACTGGCCCAAGGCGCAATCGGCATCGTTCCAGCGCCTGGATTGATACGACGCCTGCGCAAGTGAATAAGTGAAGCAATACCACTTAATAACCACTTGCGCAAAAACCTGAATCCAATACAATACCAAAACAAATACAAAACGCAGGCAGCTTTTCCGGTGATCGCCAAGGTGCATCATCACGGTGCCACAATACGTATGCCATCATCAACATGAAGACCGGAGGAGTTGCAGCATGGAGCAGGGTTTGCGCGAGAAAGTAGGACAGTTGTTCATGGTGGGCTTCGACGCCCTGCAGGCGGACGAGCATATCAAGACCTTGATACGCCAAAAGAAGGTGGGCGGCGTGATCCTGTTCCGCCGCAACGTGCACACGCCCGCGCAAGTGTCAGCCCTGTGCCGCGAACTGCAGGAAATCAACGCGGAAGTGTCCGACATTCCGCTGCTCATCTCCATCGACCAGGAAGGCGGCATGGTGATGCGCATCGAGCAGGGCGTCACGCCGATTCCCGCGGCGATGGCCTTCCAGGCGGCCGGCTCGGTCGAGGATTGCGAACGCATGAACCAGATCAGCGGCGATGAAATGCGCCAGGTAGGCATCAATATGCTGCTCGCCCCTGTGCTGGACGTAAACAACAACCGCAACAACCCCGTCATCGGCGTGCGCGCGTATGGCGAGGATGCCGCCACCGTCATCGACTACGGCATGGCAGCCATGCGCGGCCAGCGCGCCAGCGGCGTGGCCGTGACAGCCAAGCACTTCCCCGGCCACGGCGACACGGCCATCGACACGCATTACGCCATGGCGCTGGTGCCGCACGACAAGGAACGCCTGCGCGCCGTGGAACTGGCGCCGTTCCGCGCGGCCATAGCCGGCGGCGTGGACGCCATCATGACGGCGCACGTGGTCTTCCCCGCCTTCGAGGCCGACACCAGCGTGCCGGCCACGCTGTCGAAAGGCGTGCTGACGGACCTGCTGCGCGGTGAAATGGGCTACAAGGGCGTCGTCATCACCGACTGCCTGGAAATGGCGGCCATCGCCGACGGCATCGGCATCGCCCAGGGCGCCGTCGCCACCCTGCAGGCAGGCGCCGACATCGTCCTCATCTCGCACCGCGAAGCGCAGCAGACGGCGGCTATCGACGCCGTCATCGCCGCCGTGGAGCGCGGTGACATTGCCATGGACCGCATCGACGCGGCTTGTGCGCGCGTGGCTGAACTCAAGCGCAACCGCGCCGTGCGCGACTGGCGCACACGCCCGGTCACGCCACAGGCGCTGATGCAGCCTGCCGCCATGGCCCTGTCGCAGCTGCTGCAAAAAGCGGCCTTGCGCGTGCAAGGCGCATACCGCGCGCTCGATACCAGCCTGCCCGTAACCCTGCTGACGGTGGAAGTGCGTTCGCGCAGCGAAATCGACGAAGTGGCGCTGGGCCGCAACAAGGAAGCGCGCAGCTCGATGCTGCCGGCGCTGCTCGAAGCGGGCCTGGACGTGCGCGAATATGCCTTGTCGGCCGAAGCGCTGGACGAAGAGGTCGACGCCGCCATCGCCTTTGCACAAGGCGCGCAGCAGATCGTGCTGCAAACGTATAACGCCATGTTCGTCGCCGGCCAGCGCCGCCTGGTCGAGGCCCTGCCGCAGGATAAACTGTGGCTGGTGGCGGGCCGTTTGCCCTACGACCTGGACCTGGCACCCGACGCGCAAGGCCGCCTGGCCGCCTTCGGCTGCCGCCCGGCCGCGCTGGTGCCGGTGGTGGACAAGCTGGCGGGCAAGGCATAAAGCTACGCCGGCCTCCTGCACATGCCGGGCATTGCCCGGCATTTTCTATTCTGCGTCGCAATCGAAGCGCACGCCCGTCATCTGCTCGCTCAGCGCCCACAGCTGGCGCGCCTGCGCGGGGTCGACGGCCCAGCGCCGCACGCCCGGCCCCGCACTGTCGTCCGGCACCAGCGCGGCGATATCGCAATCCTCGCAATACACTCCACCGTGCTCCTCAAGCTGCGCGCTGGTGGCGCACCAAATGGTCGTGGCCGCGCCCTGCGCTCCATTCTTGAATCCCGATTGCGGCGGCGGATTCACTTCCCCTGCGTCGTCCAGCGCGCCCACGCGGCGCAAGTCATCGCGGTCCAAATGGCGCACCAGCGGCGTCAGGATGGCCCCCGGATGCAGCGAGAAAGCGCGCACGCCGTGCGCCGCACCGCGCCGGTCCAGCTCCACGGAAAACAGCGCATTGGCGCTTTTCGACTGCGCATACGCGCGCCATTTGTCGTACGGCTGGCGCAGGAAATGCGGGTCGTCCAGGTCGACGCCTGCCTGCCGGTGTCCCAGCGACGATACACACACCACGCGCGCTCCCTGCGCCTGTCGCAAGGCGGGCCACAGGCGCGCCGTCAGCTGGAAATGCCCCAGGTGATTGGTCGCGAACTGCGCCTCGTAGCCACGCACATCGCGCAGCAAGGGCGTGGCCATAATGCCGGCGCCGTTGACCAGCACGTACAGGGCCCGGCCGGTGGCAAGAAAGGCGGCCGCGAATGCGTCGATCGATTGCGAATTGAGAAGGTCGAGCGCTGCGACCTCCACGCCGGCCATGTCTGCCAGGGCCGCTTGCGCCTGCGCCGGATCGCGCGCCGGCACCAGCACCCTGCCGCCGGCGCCGGCCAGCACGCGCACCGTTTCCAGCCCCAGGCCCGACGCGCCGCCCGTGACGATGGCCTGCACGCCGGACAAGTCGCGGCCGGACAGCGCCTCGGTGGCGGTCGTGGTGGCGTCGAAGCCGGAGTGCAGGGGAGTTTGTTTGTTGTCGATGCTGCCCATGGGGTCTGCCTTTGCAAGTAGAGCCAGTCCGAATAGCTGGCGAGATGGCCATTTTGCGCGCAAGGAACTGGACTGTGAATGGCGTAAAATCTGCAATACTATCGCTATCGTCCAGAACCGAACCCCACCATGGATTTACTCTCCGATGTACTCTCGCTGCTCGACACGCGCAGTTCCTATTTTGCCGGCCTGAAGGCGGGTGGCGATTGGGCCATCGACTTTCCGCCACCGGACGGCATCAAGTTCAACGCCGTGATCGAAGGTGCTTGCTGGCTGACGGTCGCGGGCATCGACGCTCCCGTGCAGCTGCATACGGGCGACTGCTTCCTGCTGGCGCCCGGACGCGCGTTTACCCTGGCCAGCACACCCGGCTTGCCAGCCGCGCCGGCGCTGGACGTGTACCGGCACGCGCAGCAGGGCGTGGCCCGCCACGGCACGCCGCAGCACGATTTTTTTCTCATCGGCGGACGCTTCCACTTTGGCGACGAAGCGGCCATCTTGCTCGACTGCCTGCCCCCGCTGCTGCACGTGCGCGGCGATACGGATCAGGCCAGCGTGCTGCACTGGGCCTTGCAACGGCTGGCGCAGGAATTGCAGGCGACGGCGCCCGGCGCGGCGCTGATGACGCGCCACCTGGGCCACATGATGCTGCTGCAAATGCTGCGCCAGTACCTGGCAGCGCAGCCTACGCATCCGGTAGGCTGGCTGTTCGCGCTGGCCGATCCCCGGCTGCGCGCCGCCATCGAGGCCATGCATGCGCAGCCGGCACAGCGCTGGACCTTGCAGCAGCTGGCCGCCGTCGCGGGGCAGTCGCGCTCGGCCTTTGCCCTGCATTTCAAGAACAGGGTGGGCCTGACGCCGCTCGACTACCTGCTGCGCTGGCGCATGCGCCTGGCCACGCGGCGACTGAGGGACAGTGCCGCAACGGTGACGTCGATTGCGCAGGCGCTGGGCTACGATTCGGACAGCGCCTTCAGCCACGCCTTCAAGCGCGTCATGGCCTGCTCGCCGCGCCAGTACCGGCTGCGCCACGCGGGCGCGCAGGCGTAAAAAAACCCGCAACTGCGGGTTTTCTTTACGTTCAAGGCCGCGCGACGGGCGGCAGGGCCGCCACCGCCAGCAAGGCAAAGGGCCCGAGGAACAGGCCGATGCCGAACCAGAGTCCCCCGTGTCGGCCGCGCCGGCTGGCCAGCAGCCAGGTGGCGACCGCAAACAAAAACATGAAGATCAACAGTATCGCCATCGCTACTCCTTGCCATGCGGAAGCCCAGTGTAGCCCACGGGCGCGCCCATGGCCAGACCTACATCAAGCCCTAGCGCTGCACCTGCATCAGGATCACGCGCTTGCTGCTGCCATCGGCCGGCGGCGTGGCGGATGGCGGCGGCGGGCTGTCGCAGGAGCCGCAGGAACCGCAGCCGCTGCCGCAACCCGGCGCCACCTTGAACAAGGTCGACATCTTCGCCTCATTGAGGCCGCAGCGCACCAGGCCACGCACGATGGCGCGGCGCACGCCCGCCGGCAGGTATTTGGTCGAAAAATGCAGCAGCGCGGCTGCGACGATCAGGGCGACGATGAGGGTTTGCCACATGGTTTTCTCCTAAGCGCCCAGCATCAGGGCGACGCGGTACGTGATGAACGAGGCGGCGTAGGCCAGGGCGAACATGTAGCCGGCCATCAGCAGCGGATAGCGCCAGCCGCCCGTCTCGCGTTTCACCACGGAGAGGGTCGACAGGCACTGCGGCGCAAACACATACCAGGCCAGCAAGGACAGCGCGGTGGCCATCGACCACGAATGGGCGATCAGCGGTTCCAGGGTAGTGGCCAGCGCGTCGCCCGTTTGCGACAGGGCGTACACGGTGCCCAGCGCGCCGACGGCCACTTCGCGCGCCGCCATGCCGGGCACCAGCGCGATGCAGATCTGCCAGTTGAAACCGATGGGCGCGAAGATCACTTCCAGGCCGCGCCCCAGGATGCCGGCCAGGCTGTAGTAGATCGGCGGATGGATCGCGTTGTCCGGCGGGCCGGGGAAGGTGCTGAGGAACCACAGGATGATCATCAGGCTCAGGATGATGGTACCGACGCGCGTCAGGAATATCTTCGCGCGTTCCCACAGGCTGACGGCCAGGTTGCGCAGATGCGGCCAGTGATAGGCCGGCAGTTCCAGCATCAGCGGCTGGTTGCCGCGCACGCCCATGCCGCGCTTCATGACCCAGGCCACGGCCATGGCCGAGATGATGCCGGCGAAGTAGAGGACAAACAGCACCAGGCCTTGCAGGCTCAGATAACCCCATACCTGGCGTTCCGGGATGAAGGCGGCGATGATCAGCGCATACACGGGCAGGCGCGCCGAGCACGTCATCAGCGGCGCGATCATGATGGTGACCAGGCGGTCGCGCGGGTTCTGGATGGTGCGCGCCGCCATCACGCCGGGAATGGCGCAGGCAAAGCTCGACAGCAGCGGGATGAAGGCGCGGCCGGACAGGCCCACGCCGCCCATCAGGCGGTCCAGCAAGAAGGCCGCGCGCGGCAGGTAACCGCAGTCTTCCAGGCTCAGGATAAAGAAGAACAGAATCAGGATCTGCGGCAGGAATACCAGCACGCTGCCGACGCCGCCAATGATGCCTTCCACCAGCAAACTTTTCAGGTGACCATCTGGCATGTTCGCCGTCAGCACGGCGCCCAGGTGGCCCACGCCATCGGTGATCATTTCCATCGGCGTGGCGGCCCAGGCAAACACGGCCTGGAAGATCAGGAACATCAGCACGGCCAGGATGAGGGGGCCGAACACGGGGTGCAGCACCACGTCATCGATCTTTTCCGTCAGGTTGCCGCTGTCGCCCACGTCATTGCTGACGGCGGCCAGGATGCGGCGCACTTCGCGCTGGGTTTCTTCGACGCTGACGGCATCGATGGCCGCCAGCGGTTTTGCGTCCACGGCCGGCAGCGGCAGCATGGCATCGATGGCGTTCAACAAGGCTTTTTCGCCATCGTGCTGCACGGCGACGGTTTCCACCACGGGCATGCCCAGTTCCTGCGACAGCTTGGCCGTGTCGATCAGCATGCCGCGCTTGCGCGCCACGTCCGTCATGTTCAGCGCCAGCAGCATGGGCAGGCCCAGGCGCTTGACTTCCAGCACCAGGCGCAGATTCAGGCGCAAGTTGGTGGCGTCGACGACGCAGATGATGGCGTCCGGACGCGGGTCACCCTTGCGCAAGCCGCCCACCACGTCGCGCGTGATGGCTTCATCTGGCGTGGTGGCCGACAGGCTGTAGGCGCCCGGCAGATCGAGCAGGCGCACGGGTTTGCCGGCGGGCGAGGTGAAATGGCCTTCCTTGCGCTCGATGGTCACGCCGGCGTAGTTCGCCACTTTCTGGCGCGCGCCCGTCAAACGGTTGAACAGGGCGGTCTTGCCGCAATTCGGATTGCCCAACAGGGCAATTTGTGGCTGATGCGGCGACTTGTGCACGCCCGCATCGACGATAGTTTCGACAGCACCCATGGTCATTCCGGTTGAAGCAGCGGTTGAATCGTGATCAGCGCCGCTTCGAAGCGGCGCAGTGCGAACGTGGCATTGCCCACCTTGATGGCCAGCGGATCGCCGCCGGGCATGCCGCGCTTGAGCATGCGAATACGTTCGCCGGGAACGAATCCCAGCTCCATCAAGCGGCGGGCCAGGTCGACGCCGTCCTCCGTCTGTCCTGCCGTGTGGGGCGTGATATGCAACACCGTGCCGCTCTGGCCGACTGCCAGCGCATCGAGCGTCATCAAGGGTGGAACTAGAGTCATGAGCAAATTCCGTTCAAATTAAGAACACCTGATACTGGCTGCGGCGCGGAGCGCCTTGCACTGGCACCAGGTTTGTGACGTAAAACGCAACTGTTGCGCATTACCGACAAGCGGCCTTTCAATCAGTCCAGACGGTGGCCGTCCGAGACAATACCAGCATTATAAACATGAATGCGAATAGTTTTTATTTAGCCCGGAGAGCCGCGCCTTTCAAGGGCTACGTCATGCGCGCGAAGGCCATATCAACATGCGGCGCCAGCTCGCCAGGCGCGGCACACTTGATCAAAATCGCTTGCATTGTCCTGCACTTTGCGCGACAATGAAACGTAATGATAATGATTCTCATTAAAACACTAGCAACAATGCTTTCCAGCACTAGTGTCTGTTCATCCTCCAGCCAGAAGGTGTAGCAATGATTGTATGTGTCTGCAACAACATATCTGATCGTGAAATCCGTCAAGCCGTCGATCTTGGCCTGTCCAGCATGGCCGAACTGCGCCGCGACCTGGGCGTGGCCACCTGCTGCGGCAAATGCCATACCTGCGCGCGGGAAGTGCTGAACGATCACCTGAACGCCACGGTGGTGCTGCAAGAAACCGTATTGATGCGAGCTGTACTGACAAACTAAAGAAAGCGATGAACGCCATGACGATGATGCCCCCGCCCGTAACGGTGCAGGCCGTGCAGCAATTTGCCGACTTCGACAAGAAGCGCAACAAATTCGCGCCGCTGATGGCCATCGTCGTCCTGCATATCGCCGGCTTTTACGCCATCCAGAGTGGCCTCTTGAGCCGCGTCGTCACGGCGGCCATGCCGACCATCACCACCATCAGCATCATCGCCCCGCCGGCACCGCCCAAGCCACCGGCACCGTCCGTGCCGAAAACCGTGGAATTGAGCGCGCCCGTGCCGCGCGCAGTAATCCCGCCGCTGCCGCTGATCGCCGTGGCGCCGAGCGAGCCGACGATCACGCCGCCGCAGCCGACGCGCGCCGAAGCGGCGCCTGTCGCCACTGCCGCGCCGACGGCGCCAGCGGCACCGTCGCCGACGCCACCGGCACCATCGACGCCGCGCACCGTCAGCAGCGTCGAATACATCAAGGCGCCGCAACTGATCTACCCGAATCTGTCGCGCCGCCTGGGTGAAAGCGGCACCGTGGTGCTGCGCATCCTGATCAATGAAAAGGGCTTGCCGGAGCAAATCCTGATCCATAAATCGACCGGCTACGGCAACCTTGATGAAGCGGGCCGCCAGGCCGCGCAGCGCGCGCTGTTCAAGCCGATGATCGAAAACGGCAAACCTGTACCCGTCTACGTTTTAGTACCGCTGACCTTCCAACTGAGCTAGCCTTCCGGCGGCCCTTGCGCCGCTGCCAGCCCGCAAGCACCGCACCGATGCCCTGCTTGCTTTTTTGCGCCCTGTTTTCTGTACCAGTCAAGCAACTGCTTGTTTCAGTCTGCCAGCCTACATCCCCGGGCCAGGCAGACTTTTTTTGTCTAAGGGGGTCAGACCCTCAACACCGCCAACGCAAAGTTCAGCGCCAACGTCGCCGGGGGTCTGACCCCAGCCTCAGATCTCCGCCCACATCCGCAACAGGTTGTGATAATGCCCCGTCAGGCCCACCGTCGCGGGCGAATCGCCGTGCTCTGCGCGCACGCTCTGGATGTTCTGATCGAGCTCGAACAGCATGCTGCGCTTCCAGTCTTCGCGCACCATGCTTTGCGTCCACAGGAAGGAGCAGATACGCTCGCCGCTGGTGACGGGCAGCACCTGGTGCACGCTGCTCGACGGATAGACGATCACGTCGCCGGCCGGCAATTTCACCTCATGCGTGCCGTAGGAATCGACCACCACCAGCTCGCCGCCTTCGTATTCATCCGGCTCGCTCAGGAACACGGTCGACGAGACGTCGGCGCGCATCGACTGCATGCCGTTTTTCGGCGTGCGGATGGCGCCGTCGATATGCAGGCCATAGTGCTCGCCGCCCGCATAGCTGTTGAAGAATGGCGGCAAGATGCGCAGCGGCAGCACGGCGGCAAAGAACAGCGGATTGGCCATCAGCGCGCGGCTGACGATCTCGCCCAGTTCCAGCGCCAGCGGCGAACCTTCGGCCAGCTGGCGGTTGCGCTTGACTTGCGCCCCTTGCGCCCCGACGCTGGCGCGTCCGTCGACCCAGTCCGTCTGCGCCAGGCGCTGGCGGAACTGCGTCACCTGTTCCGGCGTCAGCACGCCGGGTATATGCAGCATCATCTTGCTATCCTTTTTCAGTAAACATCGCTGCCTGATTATCGCATCGCCGGCAGCGGCTAAGTAGGCACAAAAGCAAGAACGGCCAAACATTTCCCGCCTTTTCAGCGCGGCCATGCATGCGCGCCAGCGGCAGCAAAATAGCACCGGGAACGCGAATGAGAATGGCCTTCATTTTCCTTAACAAATAAAAAACGGAAAAATGCGGCAATCCATTTGAGAATGGGTTTTATTCGCACGATATTTACGTTAAAAAGACGGAAAAACACCGTTTAGCGCCCGAAACCGCCCATATTTTGCGCTATCATGCGGGCATAGCGAAACCGGCAACCTGCGCGCCACCAGGCAGCCTTGCGCCACCCGGCAGTGAACGCCAGCAGCCTCCGGTTTCATCATCGAACGCGACACAGAACAAAGGAAATCCCATGAAGGGCGATAAAGAAGTCATCCGTATGCTCAACGCACAGCTCACCAACGAACTGTCGGCCATCAACCAGTACTTCCTGCATGCGCGCATGTACAAGCACTGGGGTCTGGAAAAGCTGGGCAAGAAAGAATACGAAGAATCGATCGGCGAAATGAAACACGCCGACAAGCTGATCGACCGCATCCTGATGCTCGACGGCCTGCCTAACCTGCAAGCGCTGCACAAGCTGCTGATCGGCGAGAACACGCCGGAAATGCTGGAATGCGATTTGAAGCTGGAACGCGCCGCGCACGCCACCGTCAAGGAAGGCATCGCCATCAGCGAAAAAGCGGGCGACTACGTCTCGCGCGACCTGTTCCTGATGATCCTGGAAGACACGGAAGAGCATATCGACTGGCTCGAAACGCAGATCGACCTGATCGCCAAAATCGGCATCCAGAACTACCTGCAAAGCCAGATGGCAGTGGAAGAGTAATAAGGACACCTGCCAAAACCTACTGCGCGTCGGCATAGGCGGCCTGCGATGCTCACCGTACTAGAGTACGGTTGCGCTTCTCGGCCACCTCTTCCTTCCGCTCGCTACGGTTTTCTCAGGTGTCGTAACATCGTTGGTGGAACAAAAAAAACCGGCAGAGCCGGTTTTTTTACGTGCGTCCTCAAGTCTTTGTAGTCTGCGGCGGGCGCAGCTTGACGAACAGCACCGCCACCGCCGCGCACAGCAACAGGGCGCCGGCCAGCCGGATGACGTTCTCCGGATTGCCGCCCAGCCAGCTGCGGTAATACAGGGGCAGGGTGAAAATCTGGATGATCATCGGGATGACGATGAACATATTGAAGATGCCCATGTAGACGCCCGTGCGCTCGGGCGGAATGCAGCCGGCCAGCATGATGTAGGGATTGCCCATGATGCTGGCCCAGGCCAGGCCCACGCCCAGCATGGGCAGCAACAGCAGCGCCGGGCTGTGGATCAGCGGGATGCTCAGCATGCCCACGCCGGCCGCGCACAGGCACAGGCTGTGCATGCGCTTGGGGCCGAACCGGCGCGTGAACGGCACCAGCGCAAAGGCGGCGACAAAGGCGACGAAATTGTAGAAGGCGCCCACCTGCCCGTTCAGCAGGCCCGCATCGCGAAAGCCTTGCGACGCGGGGTCCGTCGTGTGAAACAGGGTTGCCGCCAGCGACAGCGCAATGTACTGCCAGTAGCAGAACATGGCGTACCACTGGAACAGGTTGACGAGGGCCAGCTGCTTCATCGTCGGCGGCATGTCGCGCAGGGCCGCGCCGATATCGGCCAGCGTGTGGCGCCAGCCCGGCGGGCGGCTGCGGATGGCCGCCAGCTCGCTGGCCGTGAGGGGGTTTTCCGGCGTCGTCTTCAGGGTCCACAACACCGAGGCGAGGGAAAACACGGCGCCGATCAGGAAGGCGGCGATGACGATGTGCGGGATATGGCTGCCATTGACGGCATCCTTGTTCATGCCCAGCATGACCAGCAGCGATGGCGTCAGGTAGGCCAGCGTTTGCCCCAGTCCCGTGAAGGCGCTTTGCGTGAGAAAACCCAGCGAATGCTGCTTCTTGTCGAGCTTGTCACTGACAAAGGCGCGGTACGGCTCCATCGTCACGTTGTTGGCCGCGTCGAGTATCCACAGCAGGCTGGCGGCCATCCACAGAGTGGGACTGAACGGCATGGCCAGCAGGCCCAGGCTGCACAGGATGGCGCCGATCAGGAAGTACGGCGTGCGGCGGCCCCAGCGCGTCACCGTGCGGTCGCTCATGGCGCCGATCAGCGGTTGCACGAGCAAGCCCGTCATGGGACCGGCCAGCCACAGGTACGGCAGGCTCGCTTCATCAGCGCCCAGGTATTTGTAGATGGGACTCATGCTGCTTTGCTGCAGTCCAAAGCTGAACTGAATGCCGAAAAATCCCACATTCATGTTGACGATCTGCCAGAACGACAGATGTGGGCGGTGTGCGCTGGCGTCGCTCATGCTGCTTCCCTTTCCAGCCACAGCATATGCCAGGGCTGCAAGCCTACGGTGCCGGCCAGCACACTGCCATCGAGGCTGTTGCGCCACTCGCCTGCGGGCAAAGTGAAACGCTGGCTGGCGCCGCTGAAATTGCTCAGGTTGAGAAACGCGTCGCCGCGCAGCAGCGCCAGCACGGCCGGCGTGTCGGCGGGCAGCACGCTGCGCGGCGCGGCGGCGGCCAAAGCAGGCAAGCGACTGCGCGCGTCGATCAATTGACGCAGCGCCAGGTACAGCCGGCCGCTGGCGCTCACACCATCGTGGCGCCATGCCAGCAGGCTGTCGTCGAACGCGGGGCGCTGCAGCCAGCGGCTGTCCATCGCCCGGTCGGCGCGCTGCGTGTAGCTGTGATCGTTGGTCATGCCCAGTTCATCGCCCATGTACAGCACCGGCAAGGCACCAAAGCTCAAGGCCAGGCCATGCAGCAGCAGCAAGCGCCGCAAGGCGTATTCCTGCTCCTGCACCGTGGTGGCGCTTTCCAGGCCGGCCAGCGAGGCGGCCATGCCGTTGCTGCCATGCGCCTTGTCGGCGCTGCTGCTCTGGAAGGCGGCGCCGCGCGCATAGCTGCCGGTGCCGGGCGTGCCAGCAAAGAACTGCGCGATGCGCGCCAGACGCGCCGGTCCATCCGCGCCTGCTTCATTGAGCAGCACGTTCCAGCCGATGTCGTCGTGGCAGCGCACATAACTAAGCCAGCTTGCGGCCGGCGGGAGCGGCGGCGTGGCGGCGATCACCTGCTGCAGCAAGTCCGTGCTTTCCTCCGCCAGCGCACCCCAGCCGGCGGCCATCAGGCTGCTGTGATAGGCGATATGGCATTCGGGCGCGGCATCGCTGCCAAAGTAGGCGGGCAGCTTGGCCGTGGGCACGATGGCTTCGGCCTTGAGCAGCACGCCCGGCGCGACGATGGCGGCGATGGCCCGCAAGGCTTGCAGCAGGCTGTGGGCTTCGGGCTGGTTCATGCAGTCCGTGCCTGCGCGCTTCCACAGGAAGGCCGTCGAATCGAGGCGGAACACGTCGATGCCCTTGTTGGCCAGGCTCAGCATGGCGCCGGCCATGGCCGCGAAGACGGCCGGATTGGCGTAGTTCAAGTCCCACTGATACGGGTAAAACGTGGTCCAGACCCAGCGCTGCAGCTCTGGCACGAAGGTGAAATTGCCCGGCGCCGCCTGCGGGAAGACCTGGCCCACGGTCTGCTCGTAGCGGTCCGGCTGCACGCGGTCGGGATAGGTGTGGAAAAAATCGCGCAGCAGCGGATCGCCCGCCTTGGCGCCCAGCGCCCACGCATGGTCGTCGGCCACGTGATTGAGGATCAGGTCCGAGCACAGGCTGATGCCGGCCGCGCGCAGCTGCGCCGTCAACGCCAGCAAGTCGGCATTGCTACCCAGCGCGGGGTCGACTTCCTCGAAGCTGGCGACGGCAAAACCACCATCGCTTTCACCGGCGCGTGCACGCAAAAACGGCAGCAAATGCAGATACGTCACACCCAGTTCGCGCAGGTGGGCAATGCGCGCCGCCACGCCCTGCAGGCTGCCGCCGAAGCGCTGCACGTAGGCGCTGTAGCCCAGCATGGACTGGCTGGCAAACCAGTCCGGCTGCGCTTCGCGCTGCGCATCTTGCCGCAGCAGCGCCGGCGCGCGCGCCGCATACAGGCGCCCCACGCTTTCCATCAGGTCGCCCAGCCAGGGCAGGAAGTCCGGCCGCTGGCCATACAGGCTGCCCAGGCGGTCAAGCAAGACCGCCTCCTGGCGCGCATAGCGGCGCGCCGCATCATCGCGCAAGTGCGTGGGGAGCGGCGCAAGCAGGCGCGCCAGGGGGCTGCGTATCGACATCATGAATCCTATCCTTGCTTAAAATGCGTATTTCAGGCTGACCTTGACGGCGCGCCCCGTGATCGAGCGAGCCGCATGGCCATCGCCCTCGACTTCCGTATAGCCGATCTTGTTGAGCAGATTGTTCGCCGTCAGCGCCACCTGCATTTGCGGCGTGAGCTGGTAATTGACGAAGGCATTGAGCACCTGGTAGGCGGGCAAGGTGATCGTGTGCGCATCGTCGCCCCACGACTTGCCCGTGCCGACCAGGCTGGCGCCCAGGGTGGCCGGTCCCCATTCATAGGTGGGCGCGAGCTGGTACACGATACGCGCCTGGCGCCGCGGCGTATTGCCGATCAGCGCCACGTCGGCCGCCGCCGTGCCCGTGATCTCGGCATCGGTGAACGTCAGGCCGCCATTGATGCGGAAGTCGCCGGCGCTGTAGGCCGCTTCCAGCTCCACGCCCTTGGCTTCATAGCTGTTGGCCGTGCGCAGCTGGGTAGTCGCTTCGTAATTGCTTTCCTTCGTCTTGGCCTGGAACACGGTGACGAAGGTGCTCAACGGTCCCTGCCGCCATTTCACGCCGCCTTCGAGCTGGCGCACGGTGTTGATGGCCACCGGCACGCTGCCATCCAACGGCGTGCCGAACAGGATGCGGTCGGCATTGAAGGCCACGCCTTCGCTGACGCGGGCAAACACGGCCAGGTTCGCTTGCAGCTTGTAGTTCGCGCCCAGCGAGTACGAAGTGTGGCCCAAGGTATAGTCGACCTGCTGCACCGTCGACGGCAGATAGGCTTGCGCGCCGGTGGCCTGATTGGCCGTGCCGCTGGCATGCTGGCGGTCGCGCCGCAGGCCGCCGTCGAGATTCAGCGCGCCACTTTCCCAGGCCAGGTTCAGGTACGGCGACGTCGTGCGGTATTCCATGTCGACGGCGCGCGAGCAGCAGGCGCCGAAGGCCGGGCCGATATAGCCCGGCGTGGCGCTGGCCGTTTGCAGCAGCGCCGGCTGGTCGCCCGTGGCCTGCATCAGGTATTCATTGAAGTTCCAGGTCAGGCCCAGCTTTTGCTGCGACAGGTACAGGCCGGCCGTGGTGGTCAGTTTGCCGCTGTCGAGAACAAAAGTCTTGGCCAGCTTGGTGTCGCTCAGGGTATTGCTGGCGTCGTCGATCGAGGTATTGAACACCACGGCGGAAAACGCGCGGCCGGTGTAAGGCTTGCCCTGGTTCGGGCCGCTGGCAAATACATAGCTGCCGTCGCTGCCGTTATTCGACGGGAAGATGCCGGTGAAGCGGCCCGAATTGTCGGCGTAGCGGAAGTTTTCGCTCACGCTCCAGCCCTGCCCCAGCTTGAACGATGCTTCCAGGCCCACGGTGTCGCTCTTCACGTGTAAGCCGTCGTTGACGCGGGTGGCCACGCGCTGGTTATCCTTGTTCAGCACCATGTCGGGCACCCAGTACGGCGAATAGAAACTGGCCTTGCGCGGGTCGATGCCAGCGATTTCCGTGATGCGGCCATTGCGCACGCTGACCGGCACCGGCAGGGCCGTGGGCGACTGGTCGTCGAGGTGCTTGAACGACAGGCGCACGAAGCCGCTGTCGAATTCATGCGTGACATTGCCACGGATCTGGCCGCCCTTTTCGCTGTTGACGCCACTGTGGCGGATGCCTTCGCCCGTACGCCAGGAGCCGCCGATGAAGAAGCGCGTGCGCTCCGAAATCGGCGCGCCGTAATCGAAGTCCACGCGCGTCTGGTCGTAGCCCAGACCGCGGCTGAGCGCCACGCTGCCGCCCTGCTCCTTGCCGTTCTTGCTGATGAAATTGATGATGCCGCCCGGCGAATTGGTGGCCAGGGTGGAAGCCGAACCGCCGCGCACCACTTCCAGGTGGTCGAGCGTGGAATCGATCTTGACGAAGCTGTCGGGCGTGGTGAAGTTGAAGTCGCCGAACTGCAGCACCGGCAAGCCGTCTTCCTGGATCTGCACATAGCGCGCGCCGCCAGCGGAAATGGGCAGGCCGCGCACGGTGATGTTGGCATTGCCTTCGCCGCCCGAGGACTCGGCCCGCAAGCCGGGCACCGAGCGCAGGACTTCGGCGGCGCTGGTCGGCGCATTGTGCAGGATGGTGTCGAGCTCCATGCTGCTGACGGAATTGCTCGATTTCATTTTGGACGTGCCGCCGGTGGTGCCCGTGACCACGATGCGTTCCAGGTTCAGGCCATCGGCGGCGGCGGCGGTGGCGGTGTCGCCGACCGATTGCGCCTGGGCGGCGCCCCATTGCAGCAGGGCCAGTGCGACGGCTGCGGCCATGCAGCCGCGTTGAGCAGTACGTGTCTTCATCTTGTCTCCAGTGTTGTATGCCGATACATCGAGGTATCCGCTTGTTATGAGTCCTGGCCGCTGCATGCCGTGGCGCGCTGGCTAAGCCGGTACGTCATTATTCAACGAATAAGAATTTATTGCAATCGATTGCAATCGAGCGCTGCAACATGGATTTTATGTTGTTTTTAAGAGAATATTGAGGGCGATACAGAGGGAGGCAGCGCTTATGCGCCGAGCACACAGGGCTTTTCATGCGGCACTGCAGCATGAAAATATAGGGGATAATTCCAAATTATTGCAATCGGTTGCAATCGATGGGGTATGCGCGCCTCAACGGCCAGAGGCGCGCACGATCAGCTCGGTTGGCAATTGCTGGGATGGCGCAGGTGCGCCGTCGACCAGCGCCAGCAGCGAGGCCACCAGCGCGCGCCCGGCGGCGCGGATCGGCTGGCGCACGGTGGTCAGCGGCGGATGGAAATACGCGGCCAGTTCGATATCGTCGTAGCCGACCACGGCCACCTGTTCCGGCACGGCCACGCCGCGCGTGCGCAGGGCGCTGATGGCGCTCATAGCCAGCAAGTCGCTGCAGGCAAAGATGGCGTCGAACGGCAGGTGGCGGTCCAGCAGTTCCTGCACGTCCGTCGCGCCGCCCTGCGGCAGGAAGGAGCCGGCCACGTACAGTTGCGGGTCAGGCGCCAGTCCCTGCGCGGCCAGCGCCTGCGCATAGCCCTGGTGGCGCTGCGCCACTTCCGGCAGCTTGGCGTCGCCAAAGAAGGCGATGCGCGTGCGCCCCGCCGCCAGCAAGTGCTCCGTGGCCAGCCTGCCGCCGGCGACGTTGTCGCCGCCGACGGTGCAATACAGCTGCTGCGGCAATTGCGCGCCCCACACGACGATGGGCACCTGGCGCGCGGCCAGCTGGTTCAGTTGTTCATGGTGGCGCCACTGGCCGATCAGGATGATGCCGATCACGCGGCCGCTATCGAAGGACTGGGCGGCCGCATCGAGCGTTTCGGCATCCACGCGCGAAATGAGCATGTCGAAGCCCTGCTCCGTCAGCGCATCGGCCAGGCTGCCCAGCATGCTCAGGAAAAAAGGATCGGACAGGTGCTGGCGCGTGGCCGCGTCATACGGCACCACCACGCCCACCGTGCGGTTCTGTTTCAGGCGCAGGTTTTGCGCGCCGATATTGATGGAATACTTGAGCGAACGGGCCAGTGCGATGACACGCGCACGCGTCTCTTCGTTGACCAGTGAACTGCCGCTCAGCGCGCGCGACACGGTGGACGTGGACACGCCGGCCAGGCGCGCGATATCGGCCATCTGCAGGCGTTGCTGCACCTTCGAATCAGTCCCGGTCAT
Source organism: Janthinobacterium salmonicoloratum (assembly GCF_051380845.1). Taxonomy (NCBI): domain Bacteria; kingdom Pseudomonadati; phylum Pseudomonadota; class Betaproteobacteria; order Burkholderiales; family Oxalobacteraceae; genus Janthinobacterium; species Janthinobacterium salmonicoloratum. The sequence goes on from NZ_JBNYXV010000001.1 coordinate 2,781,630, forward strand.
CGTACGCTCACTGCGGCGCGGTGTCCTTGAACGATGGTCGCTCGGACAGTTTGTCGAACAGGCGCGCCAGCGCCGGATGGTCCGCGCGCCAGTCGATTTCCGGGAAGCGGAAGCTGAGCCAGCCCAAGGTGCAGCCCACGGCCACGTCGGCCAAGGTGTAGTTTTTGCCGGCGCAATACGCGCTCTCGCCCAGGCGTGCTTCCAGCGCCGCGAGGCCCAGGGTGACTTTTTCCAGCTGGCGCGCGATCCAGGCCGCGCTTTGCTGCTCGGGCGGGCGCTGCGTGCGCTCCAGGCGCACCAGCACGCCCGCGTCGAGGATGCCGTCGGCCAGCGCTTCCCAGTTCTTGATGTCAGCCCGCTCGCGGCCATTGCCGCCGGCCGGCAGCAGCTTGCACACGGGCGTCAGCGTGTCGAGGTATTCGACAATGACTTTCGAATCGATCAGCGTGCTGCCATCCTCCATCACCAGGCAGGGCACCTTGCCCAGGGGATTGGCCTGGGCGATGCGGGTTTCCGGCGCCCACACGTTTTCCAGCTCGAAGACATAGTCGAGCTTTTTTTCCGCCAGCACGATACGGGCTTTGCGGACATACGGGCTGGCGAGGGAACCGATCAGTTTCATAGGTACTTTAAGGTAAGGGAGCAGCAAGCAGTATAGCATCGGCGGCAGCGGTGTTTGGCAGCACGCGCCCGACGGCCTCCAGTGTGTGGCAGGCACGCCGCATCGGGGCCGGATTCGGCCAAATTGCGGTGCGCCGGCGGCCAACGGACGGCTGGCAAGCGGCCAGCGGTGGTAAAATCGCCCTTTACTGTGGCGCCGTCAGTGTTGCTGTATTGCAATAGCCCTGCCCTCCCCGCGCGCCACACGCCAACCGTTTCTTTAACTTGCGTCCGCTCTCATGACTTCTACTACTCCGTATTCCACGCTGTCGGCCCTGTCTCCGCTCGATGGCCGCTACGCCAGCAAGACCGATCTGCTGCGCCCGATCCTGTCCGAAGCCGGTTTCATGCACCACCGCGTGAAAGTGGAAATCTCCTGGCTGCAAGCGCTGTCGCAAGCCGGTTTCGCTGAAATCAAGCCCTTCTCGGCAGAAGCGAGCGCCCTGCTTGACAAGATGGCGGCCGACTTTTCGGAAGCCGACGCGGCCCGCATCAAGGCCATCGAAGCGGTCACCAACCATGACGTCAAGGCGGTCGAGTACTGGCTGAAGGAACAAGTGGCGGACGTGCCGGAACTGGTGGCGGCGTCGGAATTCATCCATTTCGCCTGCACCTCGGAAGACATCAACAACACCTCGCACGGCATGATGCTGAAAGCCGCGCGCGATGGCGTGATGCTGCCGGCATTGAACGGCCTGGTGGCCAAGCTGACGCAGATCGCGCACGACAACGCCGACGTGCCAATGCTGTCGCGCACGCACGGCCAGACGGCCAGCCCGACCACCCTGGGCAAGGAATTCGCCAACGTCGTGGCCCGCTTGCAGCGCGCCGTGAAACGCATCGAGCAAGTGGAAATCCTCGGCAAGATGAATGGCGCCGTCGGCAACTACAACGCCCACCTGTCGGCCTATCCCGGCTTCGACTGGCCGGCATTCTCGAAGGCCGTCATCGAACAGCGCCTGGGCCTGGTGTTCAACCCGTACACCATCCAGATCGAACCGCACGACTACATGGCCGAACTGTTCGACGCCTTCGCGCGCGCCAACACGATCTTGCTGGACCTGAACCGCGACATCTGGACGTACGTCTCGCTGGGCTACTTCAAGCAAAAACTGAAAGCGGGCGAAATCGGTTCGTCGACCATGCCGCACAAGGTCAACCCAATCGACTTCGAGAACTCGGAAGGCAACCTGGGCCTGGCCAACGCCGTCCTGAAACACCTGTCGGAAAAACTGCCTGTCTCGCGCATGCAGCGCGACCTGACCGATTCGACCGTGCTGCGCAACATCGGCGTGGGCCTGGGCTACACCCTGCTGGCCTATGACAGCTGCCTGCGCGGCCTGAACAAGCTGGAAGTGAACCACGCGCGCCTGGCGCAAGATCTGGACGCGACCTGGGAAGTGCTGGCCGAGCCCGTACAAACCGTGATGCGCCGCTATGGCATCGAAAATCCGTACGAGCAACTGAAAGAGCTGACGCGCGGCAAGGGCATCTCGAAAGAAGCGCTGCAAACCTTCGTCAATGGCCTGGCCATTCCGCAGGATGCCAAGGACGTGCTCTTGACCATGACGCCGGGCAACTACATCGGTATCGCGGCGCAATTGGCAAAAGCCATCTAAGCAGTTTCCACATGGGGATCATGCTATCCCACTCCTGCGGGGCGGCCAGCACACAAATGCTGCCCGCCCCGCGGTTTTTCCGGCAATCTTTCTTGTAGAATCTGCAGCACGCAGCGCAATTTGCTTTTCTTTGGTATATTAGGCCGAATTAGTCCTAATACGTACTACTTTCAAGAAAGCCGTCGATGCAACGCTACACCACCACCGCCATCATCCTGCACTGGCTGACCGCCCTGCTCATCATCAGCGCCTTCGTCATGGGCCTGGTCATGGTCGATATTCCCGGCCTGACGCCCACCAAGCTCAAATATTTCTCCTGGCATAAATGGCTGGGCGTGACCGTGCTGGCCATCGCCGCCATCCGCCTGCTGTGGCGCAAGGCCAACGTGCCGCCGCCGCACCCGGCCAGCATGGTGGCCTGGCAAAAGAAGGCAGCCGATGCCATGCACGTGTTGCTGTACATCCTCATCTTCGCCGTGCCCGTCTCAGGCTACCTGTACACCCTGGCCGCGGGTGTGCCCGTGGTCTACCTGGGCCTGTTCCAGCTGCCCGTCATCATGGCGCCGAACCCGGAACTTAAGCCTCTTTTAAAAGAGATTCATTATGTTCTGAACATGACGATGGCCGCCGCCGTGGCTGCCCATGTGCTGGCTGCGCTAAAGCACCAGTTCATCGACCGCGACGGCGTCCTCAAGCGCATGTTGCCGTAACACCGACTTCCCTTGCTCACTGAAACTCCAGGAAAAATAAGATGAAAACCACCCAACGCATCGTCCTCGCTTCCCTGCTGGGCCTGTCTGTAGCCGCCACCGCCGCCACCCTGCTGAAAGTCGATCCCGCCAAGACCAGCGTGTCGGCCGTGTTCAAGCAAATGAATGTGCCCGTGGAAGCGAAGTTCAAGAAATTCAATATCGCCATCGATTACAACCCGGCCACGCCGGACGCCTCGAAAGCGTCGGTGGAAATCGACACGGCCAGCATCGATATCGGCGACCCCGAGTACAACAAGGAAGTGGCCAAGAAAGAATGGTTCAACTCGGCCCAGTTCCCGAAAGCCACCTTTGTCTCGAGCAGCATCAAGGCCGCCGGCGCGGGCAAGCTGACGGTAAGCGGCAAGCTGAGCATCAAAGGCAAGACGACCGACGTGACCTTCCCCCTGACGGTGAAGTCCGATGGCGGCAAATATGCCTTCGACGGCGCCCTGCCGATCAAGCGCCTGACCTACAACATCGGCGAAGGCGAGTGGAAAGACACGAGCATGGTTGCCGATGAAGTCACCATCAAATTCCACGTCGCCGCGCAGTAAGGCCTGAGAAAACGTCCATGACGGCGTTGCTCTTGCCTGGCCGTACGTTCGTACTGCCTGCGGCAAGGCGCCTTGTCCTGAACGTTTTTCAGACCTTACTGATGGAACTCACACCAACAACCGATTCTTTTTAGGATATTCATGAAACTTTCGCACTTGATGATCGCCGTGCTGGCAGCTGCCGGCGCGGGTTCGGCCATGGCCGCTACCGACACCTACAACCTCGACCCGACGCACACTTTCCCCAGCTTTGAAGCCGATCACATGGGCATGTCGGTGTGGCGCGGCAAGTTCAACAAGACCAAGGGTACGGTTACCCTGGACCGCGCCGCCAAGACGGGCAGCCTGGACCTGGTCATCGATGCCGATTCGATCGACTTCGGCCTCGATGCCATGAATACGCACGCGAAAAAAGCAGACATGTTCAACGTCGAGAAATTCCCGCAGATCACCTACAAGAGCACATCGCTCAAGTTCAACGGCGAGCAGCTGGTAGAAGTCGATGGCGAACTGACCCTGCTGGGCGTGACCAAGCCCGTCAAGCTGAACGTGAGCAAGTTCAAGTGCATCATGCACCCGCGCTACAAGCGTGAAGTGTGCGGCGCCGATGCCACGGCAGAATTCAAGCGCAGCGACTTTGGCCTGAACTACGGCATGCCGGCGTTCTCGCCGGAAGTCAAGCTGGCCATCCAGGTGGAAGCCATCAAGGCCGACTAAACACGACCTTTCCGCATGACAAGCCCGCCTCGCTGCCCGCAGCCAGGCGGGCTTTTGCATGCACAGTGCAAATCCGCTGGACTTTTCTATCGTGCTGCATCACTATCCATTGGCATGATGTTGTTCTGACATGGCACCCCACTCACCCATCGCGCGGAGGACTACATGAATTTCATTATCTGGATCGTTATTGGCGGCGTTATCGGCTGGCTGGCCAGCATGGTCATGAAGACGGATGCGCAACAGGGCATCTTCCTCAATATCGTCGTCGGCATCGTTGGCGCCTTCCTGGGCGGCTGGCTGCTGGCGCCACTGTTCGGCACGGGCACCATCAATAGCGACAATTTCAGCCTGTCTGCGCTGCTGGTCTCGTTCCTGGGCGCCGTGATCCTGCTGGGCATCGTGAATCTTTTGCGCCGCGGCAAAATACGCTAGACCGGCAACACGCCATACCTCACGAGGTGGCCGGGCCGCGCAAGCGCCCGGCCATTTTTCATTGCCGTCAGAACAATTGTATGGACAATACCACAGCCGCCGCACGGGAAAATGCGCGTTGGCAGCCTGTTTCTACCCCTATGCCACGAAAAATCATGCTATTCAAGCAACTGCATGCAGACATGCCGTCGGGAAAATGTGATTGACTAGTGCGAGTTCGATACGGATACTCTATGTCGCCCGCTGCACAAATCAGCGGGTACTCCGCTGATTCCGACTTCCTTACATCTAAAAGAACAGAACTCGAATGAAAAAATCTCTCATCGCGCTCGCCATCCTGAGCAACTTCGCACATGCCGACGAAGGCATGTGGATGCCCCAACAGCTGCCACAAGTAGCCAAGGAACTGAAAGCGGCCGGACTGAAACTCGATCCGACCAACCTGACCAAACTGACCGAATTCCCGATGGGCGCCATCGTCAGCCTGGGCGGCTGCTCGGCTTCTTTCGTTTCGCCGCAAGGCCTGGTTGCCACCAACCACCATTGCGTCTACAACAGCGTGGCGGTCAATTCGACCAAAGAGCGCGATTTGCTGGCCAACGGTTTCCTGGCCAAGACTTTCGCTGAAGAATTGCCGGCCGCCCCAGGCAGCCGCATCTTCGTCACCTCGGCCGTGACCAATGTTAGCGACAAGATCATCACCGCCGACGTGGCCAAGCTGCAAGGCAAGGCTCGCATCGACGCGATCGAGAAAAACCAGAAGAAACTGGTCGCCGAATGCGAAAAAGAAGCCGGTTTCCGCTGCACCGTGTCGGCCTACTACGGCGGCCTGGAGTTCTACCTGATCAAGCAACTGGAAATCCGCGACGTGCGCCTGGTGCACGCGCCTCCAGCAGGCGTGGGTAAATTCGGTGGCGACACCGACAACTGGATGTGGCCACGCCACACGGGCGACTACGGTTTCTACCGCGCCTACGTCAGCAAGGACGGCAAAGCTGCCGACTTCAGCAAGGACAACGTGCCTTACCAGCCAAAACACGTGCTGAAACTGGCCAAGGATGGCTTGAAAGAAGGCGATTTCGTGATGGTCCTGGGCTACCCTGGCCGTACCAACCGTCACCGTCTGCCATCGGAAGTGGCATACACGTTTGACTGGAACTACCCGGCCTTCGTGAAAGCGTCGGGCGAAACCCTGGCCATCATCGCGCGCGAAACCAAGGACAACAAGGATGTTGCCCTGAAATATGCGGGTCAAGTCGCTGGCGTGAACAATTACTACAAAAACCGTCAAGGCATGCTCGATTCCTACGCCGGCAGCGACTTCCTGGCGCGCAAGACGACGGAACACGACGCCCTGAAAGCGTGGGTCAACGCCACGCCAGCACGCAAGGCCGAATTTGCCGGCGATATCGAGCAAGTGGAAAAGCTGATCGCCGAGCGCGATGCCGACACCAAGCGCGATTTCTTCCTGAGCTATGCACAGCCACGCCTGCTGAACACGGCACGCAGCCTGTACCGCCTGTCGAACGAAGGCACCAAGGCCGATACGGAACGCAAGTCCGGCTACCAGACGCGCGATTTGCCACGCCTGACCTCGGGCATCACGTCGGTCGAGCGCACCTACGATGAAAAAGTCGACAAGGCGCTGGTACTGAACAGCCTGACCAAGTACGCCGCGCAACCGGCAGCACAACGCCGCGCCAGCTTTGACGCCGCCATCGGCATCAAGGACGGCATGTCGCAAGCAGACCTGTCGGCCGCCCTGGACAAACTGTATGCGGGCAGCAAGCTGGCCGACAAGGAAGAACGCGCAGCATGGCTGAAACGCACGCCAGCCGAATTCCAGGCCAGCAAGGACAGCTTCATCCAGGCCGCCGTCGCCATGTATCCGGATTCGCTGAAAAACGAAGCGGAAGACGAAGAACTGGCAGGCAAGATCCAGCAAGCCTATGCCAACTACATGAAAGCAAAAATTGCCTTCATGAAGAGCAAGGGCCAAGCCGTCTATCCTGACGCCAACAGCACCTTGCGCGTGACGTTCGGCAAAGTTGCCGGCCGTGACCACGGCGCCGACGGCACCACCTGGACCGCTTTCACCACCGTCAATGGCGTCGTTGCCAAAGCCACGGGCCAGGGCGAGTTCAATGCACCAGCGAATCAACTGGCCGCGATCAAAGCCAAGGACTTCGGTAAATTCGTCGATCCCAAGCTGAAAACCGTGCCGGTCGACTACCTGGCGACCCTGGACATCACCGGCGGCAACTCCGGTTCGGCTGCCCTGAACGCCAAAGGCGAATTCATCGGCCTGGCCTTCGACGGCACCCTGGACTCGATCATTTCCGATTGGGACTACAACAAGGCCAACACCCGTTCGATCCAGGTCGACCTGCGCTACATGCTGTGGAACATGAAACACATCGACCACGCAGACAACCTGCTGAAAGAAATGGGCGCTGAATAACAAGAAGCAATAACCCGGCAACGGGCGCTTTAGCCTGAGCCACTCCTGCGGGAGTGGCTTTTTTTCGCCTAACGTTTTACTTTGCTAAAACGGTAAGGCACCGCTTGCTCCTCGCCAAACACTTGTGCGCGGCCATTTCCCAGCGGCAGCATCACGCGCCGGCGCTCCTGCAGCAGCAAAGCCAGGTCGGCGCCGGGAAAGCGCTGCGCCAGCGCAGGATAAGCGTGACGCGCGATGCCGGCGGCGGGAATCACGATGCGGTAATCGGCATCGCCAAAGTCCAGCAGCAGCGCGGGAAGCTCATCCGGCCCCGGCAGCGCCGTGATGCGCAGGTGCGCGGCTCCCTTGACGAGCTCGAAGGCTGACCACAGGGGCAAGGTGCGCTGCGTGGAGCCGATCTGCAACTGCGGCGCGTGGCGCGCATCCGCCGACGTCAGCAAGACGTCAGGCCGTTCTTCCGACACTGCGCCATCGACGGCCAGCAGCCAGCCCCGGTAGCGTATCAGCGCGCCCTGCGCGGCGGCCGTGACGGACCCGCCCTGCGCCACCGGCCCCTTACCTGCTGGCAAGCGCAATGGCCCCGCCTGTGCCGCCAGGCAAACCCACCACACCAGCGCCGCCATCGCCGTCTTTCCCATGCCGCCTCCCCTTGCGCGTGAAACGTATTCATAACACAAGTACTGCAGCCAGCCCCTGCGGCGCCTCAAGGCAGGAGCGCCGGTGCTACAATTGGCCCCTAGCGGGCGTACTTACCCAGCGCGCCTTCCCCCTCCCAGACTCAGACCGCTATGCCACCAGACTTGCGCACGACCTACGAACTCGGTAACCACAACCAGACCACGACCTGGCTGGAATGCATCACTTTCTACAAGGATCTCGCCGCACGCTACCCGCACGTGCTGCATTTCGAACAGATCGGTCTGTCCGATTCGGGCGTGCCCATCCACGCTGGCGTCGTCAGCGCCGACGGCGTGTTCGACCGCGAGCAAATCAAGCGCGCAGGCCGCACCGTATTCTTCAACAATAACGGCATCCACCCGGGCGAACCGGAAGGCATCGACGCCTGCATGGCCATCGTGCGCGACCTTTGCACGCAGCCGGAGCGCCTGGCGGCGCTGGGCAGCACCGTGCTGCTGTTCATTCCGATCTACAACGTCGATGGCAGCCTGAACCGCGCCAATACCTCGCGCGTGAACCAGGATGGCCCGGAGCAGTTCGGTTTCCGCGGCAACAGCCGCCATCTGGACTTGAACCGCGATTTCATCAAGTGCGACAGCCTGAACGCGCAAGTGTTCAACCGCCTGCTGTCCAGCTGGGATCCTGACGTGATGGTCGACACGCACACGTCGAACGGCGCCGACTACCCGTACACGATGACCCTGATCCACACGCAGACGGATAAGCTGGGCAATGGCCTGGGTCCCTTCCTGCAAGACACCATGCTGCCGCACATCTTTGCGCGCATGGAACAAGCCGGCTGGCCCACCTGTCCTTACGTCAATCCCGTCAAGGATAGCCCCGACCACGGCATCGCCGAATTCCTTGAAGTGCCCCGTTTCTCGACCGGTTTTGCGGCCCTGCATCACGTCATCGGCTTCATGCCGGAAACGCACATGCTCAAGCCCTTTGCCGACCGCTACGCTTCCATGCGCGCCCTGCTCGACATCACCATGGCGTTCACCATCGAACACGGCGAACAGATCAAGCAATTGCGCGCGCAAGCCAAGGCGGCGGGACGCACGCAAGCCGAGTGGCCCATCCACTGGAGCATGAACGAAGAACAGCCGTCGACCTTCCCCTTCAAGGGCTATGCGGCGCAATACACGCCGAGTGTCCTGGGCGACTACCAGCGCCTGTCGTATGACCGCTCGCAGCCGTGGGAACGCGATATCAAGTATTACAACCGCTTCGATGCGGATGTCACCGTGGCCGCGCCGAAAGCCTATGTCGTGCCGCAAGCCTGGCGCGAAGTCATCGAGCGCCTGCGCTGGAACGGCGTCGAAATGAGTCGCATCACCACCGAACAGACGCTAACGGCGCGCTATTACCACATCACCAAGGTCGGCACGCGCGCCACGGCCTACGAAGGCCACATGTTCCACGACACGGTCGACGTCGAAGCGCGCACGGGCCAGTTCACCGTGCAGGCCGGCGATTATGTCATCAGCCTGGAGCAGGACAACGCCCGCTACGCCGTGGAAACGCTGGAACCACAGGCGCATGACAGCTTCTTCCGCTGGGGCTTCTTCAACAGCGTGCTGGAAAAGAAGGAAGCGTTTTCCGATTACGTATTCGAAGACATGGCCTCCGAACTGCTGCGCGATGAACCGGCCCTGGCGGCCAAGTTTGCCGAGTGGAAAGCGGCCAACCCAGCCTTGCTGAGCAATCAGGAAGCCGTACTCGACTTCATTTTTGAACACTGCCAGCGCTTTGCCGAGCCGGAATGGCGGCGTTATCCCGTCATTGCCCTGATGTAAATCCGGGCTGTAGCGAATGCAATATCCTGGCGCCGCATCGGAGACCCCGGTGCGGCGCCTCTTTCTGTGCCCTACCCACAAGGTAATCCCATGCACTACGCACTGAACCTGCGCACCTTTATATACAGCCATTATTTTTACCTGGGCTTGCGCGTGGCCATTGGACTGGTCGGCCTGGCCTTGCTGGTCCAGGAAATCAGCGACAGCGCCACCGCCATGACGGTGTGCATCGGCGCCCTGTGCACGACCCTGATGGACATGCCCAGCCCGCTGCGCCACAAATTCAACGAAATGCTGGCCTCCGTGCTGCTGTGCAGCGCCGTCACTTTACTCATCAGCCTGTGCGGGCCCGTGCAATGGCTCTTGATGACGGTGCTCGTGCTCGTGAGTTTTCTCGCCAGCATGATGGTGGTATACGGCAAGAAGTCCATGCCCTTGCAACTGGCCGCCCTGTTCATCATGACCATGTCGATGGAGCACCAGATGACGTGGCAGCAATCGTTCCACCACGCAGGCCTGTTCATGCTGGGCGGCTTGATCTATCTCGCCTACGCGATGGCCATCGCCTGGGTCTTGCGCCACCGCATCAAACAGCAAGTGCTGGCCGAAGCCCTGTTCGAACTGGCCGCCTACATCGACATCAAGGCCGATTTCTACGACACGCGCTTCAATCTGACGGAGCAGTTCAACAAGCTGGTGCGCCATCAAAGCATCCTGGCCGACCGCCAGCAGGCGTCGCGCGACCTGATTTTGCGCAGCCACAAGAACAGCAAGGATGCCATCGTGGTGCAGGTGCATGTGTGCATGCTGGATTTATATGAACTGATCCTTTCCACGCACACGGATTACGCGCTGCTGCGCCAGCACCTGGCCGACTCCGACGTCTTGAAATCCTTGCACGACCTGGCTTACAAGGCGGCGCGCGACATCGAATCCGTGGCCTACGCCGTCACGCGCAAGCGCGCCTCGTATGCGCAGATCAACTATGACAAGGAATGGGCCGATATCGAAGCGGAGATTGCACGCCTGCATGCGACGGGAGGCCACGCGCAAGAAGCGCTGGCCACCCTGCGCGCGCAACGCAACAAGATCCGCGCGATTCTGAAGATGATCGCGGAACTGCATTTGGCCACGCAAAAAGTCTATGCCGACGTGCCGTTCTGGAGTGGCGCGGACATGGCGCCATTCTTGTCGCAGCAGAAATACGAACTGAAAACTCTGCTGTCGAATTTGCGCCTGGACTCGCCCATATTCCGCTTCGCCCTGCGCGTGTCGATGGCCATTTCGGTGGGCTTGCTAATCGGCCACTGGCTGCCGTATGCCGCGCACAGCTACTGGATCGTGCTCACCATCGTCATCATCCTGCGCCCCACCTTCAGTATGACGCGCCAGCGCCGCGCCGATCGCATCATCGGCACCATCATCGGCTGCGTGGTCACGGCCATCGTGATCCGCTTCGTGCACAGCAATATCGTGCTGATGGCCATCTTGTTCCTCTCCATCGTAGCTACACCCACCTTCATTTATTTGCGCTACCGCTACACGGCCGTCGCCGTGAGTCTGATGATCTTGCTGCAAATGCATCTGGTGGCGCCCAGCAACCCGAACCTCGTCAGCGAGCGCCTGATCGACACCCTGATCGGCGCGTTTGTTGCGACCGTGTTCAGCTTCGTGCTGGCCAACTGGGAATACCAGAGCCTGCCGCGCCTGGTGCGCCAGGTGCTGAATGTGAATCTGAGCTATATGCAGGCCAGCTTCGCGCTGCTGCAGGGGAAATGTTTCGATGATTTCGCCTACCGCATCGAGCGCAAGCGCCTGATGGACAGCCTGGCCGCCCTCAGCTCCGCACTGGTGCGCATGCTCGATGAACCGGCCAGCAAGCAGCGGGCCGTGGAAGACATCAACCTGTTCATCGTGCAAAATTACTTGCTGGTCGCCCACGTGGCGGCGCTGCGCTCGATCCTGGGGCGCCATGCCAGCCAACTGCCTGTCGCGCCCGTCAACGCCTTGCTTGGCCACAGCCATACGCAAGTGTGTTTGACCCTGTCGCGCGCGCTGGAGCAGCTCGACAACAAGGCCGCCATTAGCGCGCCGCTGGCCCCCCTTGCCGCGCCGCCCGTCAGCGAAGTGGACTGGTCGGGCTGGCCGTTGGTCAAAAGGCGCATCCGGTTGTTACAGGCAGATGCCGACAAGATCGTGGTGCATAGCGCGGCGATCGTGCATATCGTGGCGCCCAGATAGTATTTTTCGGCCGCCCAGGCGCAAGTGGTGTCATCAGGAGGTCATCTGAGCTCTCTATGCTGCGATGGTTTTTCCACTTACAGCTAAGGTAATCATGCACGCATCTCCCCTGACCCGGCGCCTGCCACTGGCGCTGGCCATCAGCGCCGCCCTCGCCCTTGCCGCTTGCGGCGGTTCCGATCACCAGGAAGCGGCGCTCGTCATTCCAGCAGCGCCAGCCGACCAAGGCGCGCCCGATACGGCGCCGCCATCGGCCACGGCCATCCCCTTTGTCGACAATATCGCCAGCAACCAGCGCGGCGACGCCCGCTATGCCACGGCCGCCACGAATGCTGGCGTGCGCGTGCTGATCGGCATGCTCGACATCTGGAAACCGTTGACGGAAATCGTCGATGCGGGCGTTTCAGCGCCGGCCGTGGACGGTTTCCCCGCCGTCGTGCCCTCCGCCTGGACGGGCGTACCCAACGATGGCACGCCGGGAGGCACCATCGTCAATGCCAGCGTGCACAACGCAAATATCGATTTTGTCGTGAAAGCCACCACCAGCCGCACGCCGGCGCAGGAACTGGCCGCCTACCTGGACGACCGCCGCGGCAAAGGCTACAGCATCACCGACGGCATGGGTCCGCTGACAGACGCCTGGCGCAGTGCAGCGCGCCAGACCACCAGCATCACCGACATAGCGCCGGACGCGACAAGCAAGCTCTACAACGACAGCGGTACCAACACGGGAGTGGCAGGCAGCACCAATGCCGAATTCGGCAATGTGGTTGGCCTTGTCAATGCCATGGGCAACAATGGTTCCACGGAACCGGCCAAGCGCTTCTATAAATATGCGCGACCATTTCGCTGGAGCAGCAATGTGGTGCTGATTCCCGCCCTGGCACCGGCCAAGAGCGCTACGCCCGCGACCGATGGAGGCTTTACCAGCGGCCATTCGGCCGAGGCCGTACGCGGCGCGCTGGGTATGGCCTATGCCTTGCCCGAGCGCTACCAAGAAATGGTAGCGCGGGGCCTGGAACTCGGTGAAAACCGCATCATCGCCGGTATGCATTCGCCGCTCGATGTGATCAGCGGCCGCGTTCAGGCGCAAGCCATCGTCGCCGCCAACCTGCTCGACCCTGCCACGGCCGCCACCAAGGCTGCCGCCGTGACGCAGGCGCACACGACCCTGATGGTCAAGACGGGCACCACGGCCGACACCTTTTATGACTACGCCCATTCGGGTACTAACGCCAACGACCGTTTTTCGGACTACGCCAGCACCAAGGCCGCCTATATCCGCCGCCTGACCTTCGGCTTCGCGCAGACGGGCGCCGCCAATGCCCCGGCCGTCGTGCCGAAGGGTGCGGAAGTGCTGTTGGAAACGCGTTTGCCGTATCTGTCCGACGCGCAGCGCCGCGTGGTGCTGAAAACAACGGCCTTGCCATCGGGCTACCCGGTGATGGATGATGCTGAAGGCTGGGGCCGCCTGAACCTGTTTGCCGCCGCCGATGGCTATGCCGTCTTCACGGGCAATGTTGTGGTGGCCATGGATGCGGCCAAGGGCGGTTTCTATTCCGTCGACCGCTGGCGCAACGACATCAGCGGCACAGGCAAGCTGAACAAGCAAGGTTCGGGCACCCTGAAACTGGGCGGCAACAATAGCTGGAGCGGTGGAACGCACGTGGAAGCGGGACGTCTGGAAGCCAACTCCGCCACCGCCTTCGGCAAGGGCGATGTGTATGTCAGCGCCGGAACAGTAGTCAGCAACGCCCAGTCGAGTCTGGCGCTGGCCGGCCGGTACACGCAACTGGCAACAGGCAAGCTGGAGCTGAAACTGGGTAGCGGCCAGGGTGGCCGATTGAGCGTGGCGGGTCAGATGACGGTTGCGGGCGGCAGCCTGAACGTCACGTTCCAGAATGGCTACAAGCCGGCCGCAGGCGACACCTTGAGCGTCATCAATGCTGCCAGCTTGAAAGGCAAGTTCGACACGATCAGCGTCGACGGCTTTAAAGTGACGCCAACCTACACGGCAACGGGCTTGCAATTGCGTCTCGACACTTGATACGCATCAGCCAGCATGCAAAACGCCGCCTTCCTGAACTGAAGCCGACTAGCTGGACGGCTCCAGTTCATTCGAGCGGCTTTCTTTATACTTACTTCAGGTATCGTTCGAACCAGCCGACGGTGCGCTTTTGCAAGTCGCGCTGGTGCTCGGGCTTGCGGAAGGAATGGCCTTCGCCGTCGTAGATGAACAGGCTGGACGGCACGCCCATGGCGCGCAAGCCGTGCCAGAATTCCAGCGACTGGGCGGCCGGCGTTTCCACATCGCGTTCGCCTACATAGATCAGGGTCGGCGTCTTGGCTGCCTTGATCGATTCGATGGGCGAGGCACGGCGGTAGACTTCGGGCTTGTCATACGCGGAGGCGCCAAAGAAGGGAATCATCCACTGATTGATGCCGTTCTGGCCGTAATAACTGATCCAGTTCGACACGCCCGCACCCGCCACGGCCGCCTTGAAGCGGTCGCTATGCGTGACGCCCCACATGGTCATGAAGCCGCCATACGAATGGCCGATCAGGCCCAGACGCTGGCCGTCGACGGGCGCCACTTTTTCCACCGCATCGATGCCAGCCAGGATGTCGCGCCAGTCGCCGCCGCCGAAGTCAGCCATGTTGGCACGCGTAAATGCCTGGCCCTGGCCGAAGCTGCCGCGCGGATTCGGCAGGAAGACGAAATAGCCCTTTTGCGTCAATTCATGGATCACGGTGCTCGCAGCCACGTAACGGGGCGAGGCGGCCGCGCCCGGGCCGCCATGCACGTTGACGATCATCGGGTAGCGCTTGCCTGCGTCCATCTTCAACGGCCCCAGCAGCCAGCCTTGCACCTTGTATTGCTCGTTATTCCAGCCCACGTTCTGCACCGTCAACTGCGGCGCAAAGCCGTCATTGTCACGCGTGATCTTTTTCAGCTGGCCCACCGGTCCCGCCACCAGATAGCTGGCGTGCGTAAAGTCTTCCTGTGCGGCGGCGGCATGCAAGCCGTCGGCGCTGAACGACAGACGGCCATCGCTGCCGCTGCTGCTGAGCTCACCGAGCATCACAGGTTGCTTGGGGCCGGTTTGCGCATCGACAGGCACCAGCGCCAGCTGCGAATCGATCAGGGCCGTCGCCAGCAAGCCGGCGCCGCGCCAGACGACGCCATTGAAGGTGCCGCGATAGTCCGGCGTGACATTGCGCGGCGTGCCGCCGGCCAGGGGCACCGTATACAGGTCGCCGCCGATGGAGCCGAAGTCGCTCATCAAGCCACCAATGAAGACCACCGTCTTGCCGTCCGGCGAGACCGAGGGCAGGTTCAGTTGCATGGCAGGTGAGGCGATCACGCGCAGGGCGCCCGTGTTCGCGTCGATATGGCTGAGCTTGGCGACCCACCAGTTGCTGTCACCATTGCCTTGCGCGCTAGTGGCAACAAAGCCGCGGCCATCGGGCGTCCAGCTGTATTCATACACATAAGTGTCGCTTGGTGACAGCAAACGCGGTTCGCCGCCGCTAACAGGCACGACGGCGATGCGCTGGGCATCGTCTTCGCTGCCCACTTCGCCCACCTGGCGCGCGCCCGCCTCCACGGCGCCGGCCAGCTTGCGCGCTCCCACTGTGGCGAGCACGGCCAGTTGCTTGCCGTCGGGCGACCAGCGCGCCGTGCTGGCCACGCCCTTGATACTGGTCAACATCCGCGCTTGCGCTTGCGACAGGGTGGCCAGGTACAGCTGCGCCTTGCCCGCCTTGGCGTCGTAGCCGACAAAGGCCAGCTGCCTGCCATCGGGCGACCAGCTGGGCTTGTCATAGGAGCACACGGCGCAAGGATCGAATTGCTGCACGATGGCGCCGTTGGCGGCGTCGCGCACGACGATGGCGGCATGTGGACGCTGCGGCTGCTCGCCCGCTTTGCTCGATTCGATGGCGGCGATGCGCTGGCCATTGGCCGACAGGGCCACGGCGCGGTAATCGCGCAATGCCGGCTCGCTTGCAGGAGCGGCCTGCGCCAGGCTCCCCATAAGGCTGCTTGCCAGCAAGCCGCAAGCGGCCAGATCAGTTATTTTCATCATGTAAATTCCGGTTAGAAATAAAAAAAACCGCCGGCAAGCGCGGCGGTTCTGGATGGAGCAGACTGCATTAGCGGGCCTTCTTGCCCAGGTGCGAATGCCGCATGCTGTACAAGAAGTAAATGGCCACTGTCACCGCCATCCACACGCTGAACACAATAAACGTCGTATGCGGCAAATCGCGCATGATGTACAGGCAAGCCAGTATGCTCAAGCCTGGAATCACGTACGGCCCGAATGGCACGCTGAAGCCTTCGATGCGGTTGGCGCCCTGCTTGTGGCGCAGCACGGGCACGGCGATCGAGACCACCATGAAGGCTGTCAGGGTGCCGATGCTGACCATATCCCACAGGTAAGTGGCATCGACGGAGCCAGCCACCACTGCCACCACCAGGCAGACGATGATGGTATTGCTGACCGGCACCAGGGTGCGCGGGTGGATCTTCTGGAACGATTTCGGGATCAGCCCGTCGCGGCTGACGGCAAACAGGATGCGCGTCTGGCCATAGATGGTCACCAGGGTCACGCTGAAGACGGAAATGACGGCGCCGGCCGACAGCACCAGCGCGGGCCAGGTCTTGCCCGTCACGTTTTGCAGAATCACCGCCAGGCCCGCTTCCTGGCCTTCGAACAATTTCGCCTGTTGCGCGCCGAGGGCGGCCACGGCCACCAGCAAATAAAACACGGTGACGATGAGCAAGGCGCCAAGGATGCCGCGCGGCACATTGCGCGTGGGATTTTTCACTTCATCACCCGCCGTCGCCACCGTATCGAGGCCGATGAAGGAGAAGAAGACGGTGCCGGCCGCCGCAGTGACCCCCGTCATGCCGGCAAAGCCCTTGCTATTGTCGCTATTAAAGAAAGGGAAGAAATTGTCGGCGTTAAAACCGGAAAACGCGATGACGATGAAAAACACGAGGATCGCCAGCTTGATGATGACCATGATGGCGTTCATCAGGGCCGATTCCTTGGCGCCGCGCAGCAGCAAGAAGCCGCACATGCAGATCAAAAAGATCGGCGGCAGGTTGATGTGGCCGGCATGAAACTCCATGCCATGCGGACCGGAAACGATCATCGGCGTGCGCAGCATCTCGGGGATGTGCCAGCCGAAGGCATTTTCCAGGAAGTTGTTCAGATAGGACGACCAGCCGATGGCCACGGCACTGCCCGCCAACCCGTATTCGAGCAGCAAGCAGGCGGCCATGATGAAGGCAAGAAACTCGCCCACGGTGGCGTAGGCAAACGAATACGAGGAGCCGGAGGCGGGAATGCGGAACGACAATTCCGCGTAACACAAGGCCGTCAAGCCGGCCGTGATGGCGGCGATCAGGAAAGACAGGACGACCGATGGGCCCGCCTTGGGGACGGCTTCGACCATGGTAAAGAAAATGCCCGTGCCGATGGTGGCGCCAACGCCGATCATGGTGAGGGAAAACAGGCCGATGGACCGGCTCAAGCCACTGCTGCTGAGGCCTTCACCATATTCGACCGTGGTATCGATCGGCTTGGTGCGGCAAAGTTTCTGGACCAGGGTTTGGCTCACTAGCATTCCTTTATGAGGCATGCACTTGAACACTTACCAAAACCTGCTGCGCGTCGCGATTTGCGGCCTGCGATGCTCACTGTGCATTTGCACAGCTGCGCTTCTTAGCCACAGCTCACTTCCGCTCGCTACGGTTTTGTCAGGTGTTGTTAGGAACATGACGGGTAAAAACAAGAGAAAACGGCGCTCCGGCCCTACCTGGCAAAAAACCGGAAAGATCGCGTCCATTTTCAAAACTAAGCGATTATAGGGCTTTCATCGGTTCAGCTAAACAGAACTTTGATGCAAGGAAACAACGCCAGGCGTGCGCCGGCAAACCCGCAAGAGTGCTGAAAAAGAAGAAATTGCTTATATGAAAGAAAAAGCGCGCCGCTGCAGGGGCAGGGGCGCGCTTTTCGCTCAGCTCAACCAGGCTGGTTTACTTCTTGACGTGTGGCGCATCAGCCGGGGGCCAGCCTGCCTCATAGCCTTGCGGCACGTCGTCGCGGCGCTCTTTCGGCGCCAGGCCCAGCGCGTAGTACAGCACCGTCAGCAGGATCAGCCAGGCTGGTCCCACCATCAGGGCGATGCGCGTATCGGGGAAATACGCCATCAGGCCGATTACGAGCGCCAGGAAAGCCAGCGAAATCCAGGAACCGTACGGCGCGAACGGCATGCGGAAAGCCAGATTCTTGATTTCCAATGGCGTCAAGGTCTTGCGGAACTGGATCTGCGTGACCAGGATCACGCCCCAGGTCCAGACGGCGCCGAAGGTGGAAATCGACGTGACCCAGATAAACACTTTTTCCGGTACCAGGTAGTTCAGCAGCACGCCCAGCAGCAGCGCGAAGACCGACACCAGGATCGCGCGGCGCGGCACGCCGCTGGCCGTGGTTTCCGCAAATGCCTTCGGCGCCTGGCCTTGCAGCGCCAGGTTGTACAGCATGCGGCCGGTGCTGAAGATACCGCCATTGCACGACGACAAGGCTGCCGTCAGCACGACGAAGTTGATGATGCCGGCGGCCGTCTTGATGCCCAGGCGTTCAAACGTCATCACGAAGGGGCTGCCGGTGGTGCCGATTTCATTCCATGGGTAGATCGACAGGATGACGAACAGTGCGCCGACATAGAAAATCAGGATGCGCCAGAACACCGAATTGATGGCGTCGGGAATCGATTTCTTCGGGTTCGCCGCTTCGCCAGCCGTCAGGCCGATCATTTCCACGCCCAGGTAGGCAAACATCACCATCTGCAGTGACATCAGCACGCCCTGCGCGCCATTCGGGAAGAAGCCGCCATGCGTCCACAGGTTCGAGATGCCGATGGCCACGCCGTCGTTGCCCAGACCGAAGATGATCATGCCCGTGCCGCCGACGATCATCAGGATGATGGTGACCACCTTGATCAGGGCGAACCAGAATTCGAACTCGCCGTAGGCTTTCACGGCCAGCAGGTTGATCGCGCCCATGGAACCGAGGGCCGCCAGGGCCCAGATCCAGCGCGGCACGTCGGGGAACCAGATGCCCATGTAGATGGCCACGGCGGTAATTTCCGCCACGCAGGTGACCAGCCACAGGAACCAGTAGTTCCAGCCCGTCAGATAGCCTTGCAGGGGTCCCAGGTAATCCTGGGCATAGCGGCTGAAGGAGCCGGCCACGGGATTGTGCACGGCCATTTCGCCCAGCGCGCGCATGATCATGAAGATGACCGCGCCACCGATAATATACGACAGCATGATGCCGGGACCGGCCATCTTGATCGCGTTGCCGGAACCCAAAAACAGGCCCACGCCAATCGCGGCGCCCAGCGCCATCAGGCGGATCTGCCGCTCGCCCAGGCCGCGGTGCAAGCCTTGTTCACTCGTTTTCATTACGTGTCTCCGTTTTTTTCTTGAATACACCGATCCCTCCACCCCAATGGCGGTTCCGCTCTTGCTGGAAAGGAGGAAAAGGCGAGCCGGCGGCAAGCGCCGGCATGCTCAGATGATCAGGCCAGTTCGGCGATCAGCTCGATCTCGACGCAAGCGCCCAGCGGGATTTGTGCCACGCCGAAGGCGGAGCGGGCGTGCTTGCCGCTGTCGCCGAAGACTTCGACGAACAGTTCCGAGGCGCCATTGGTCACCAGGTGCTGTTCCGTGAATGCAGAGGTGGAGTTGACCAGGCTCATGACCTTGACGATGCGCTTGACCTTGTTCAAGTCGCCGCCGCATGCGTCTTGCAATGTAGCGATCAGTTCGATGGCGATGCCGCGCGCAGCGATCTTGCCTTCTTCCGTGGTGACGTCCTTGCCCAGTTGACCCACCCAGACCTTGCCATCCTTCTTGGCCAGGTGGCCGGACAGGAAGACGGTGTTGCCCGTGCGGGCATGCATCACGTAGGCGGCAGCTGGCGCGGCAACAACTGGCAGTTCAATGTTGAGGGCTTTGAGTTTTTCGTAAAACGACATGCTATTTCTCCAAGAAAACAATATAAGCGAAACCAAAATTCATGCACGGCAGGGCACGGAGGAGGACGCCCTGGCAGCGCGGCAGTGACCGACTACAGTGCCAGATTAAACGTCATCATATTGGTGAACCAGCAGTTTTAGTTCACAAATAGGCCCGGTTATTCAGTGGATTATACCGACAATCAAACAAAATTCAGCATCGGTTCATGAAGCATGCTCTACAGGCATCGAGCGTGTATTTTTTCATTCAATTGTCACTTGTGCAATGTCAAGCCCTCCGGGTCAAGGTTTATCGCTTCCAAAAATGCCTGGTCGTGCGAAACCACAAGTAACGCACCCTGATATTGCAGCAGCATCTGCTCCAGCGCCTGCAGGCTGACCAGATCCAGGTGATTGTCGGGTTCGTCGAGCAGCAACAGTTGCGGCGGCGTCTGCGCATACAGTTCGGCCGCCAGCGCTACCTTCATGCGTTCGCCGCCGCTGAGCAAACGGCTGGGCATGGTGGCGCGCGCACCGGCAATGCCCAGCAGCGCCAGCCGCGTGCGCAAGGCCCCTTCCGCCACAGTGCTATTGCGTGCCTGCAAGCGTTGCACGGCACTCCACTCGCCGTCTTGCAGTCCCGCATGCTGGTCCAGCCAGGCCACCTGCGCGTGGCAGCGCAGCTCACCGCTGGCGGGCGCCAGTTGCCCGGCGATCACGCGCAGCAGGGTTGACTTGCCGCTGCCATTGTCTCCCGTCACGGCCAGGCGGCGCGGCCCGCTGAGCACCAGGTTGATGGCGTGCGCCTGGCCATGCGGCAAGACCAGCCCGCGCATCTCCAGGATCAGTTTTCCGTTGGGTACCAGGCTCTCGGGCGCCAGCAACAGCCGTTCGGCCTCGGGCGCACAACGGGCGCTGGCCACCATCACCCGTTGCTGGCGCGCCTGCTGCGCCTCTTGGGCGCGCACACGCAGCTTGCCCTGGCTATCCTGGCTTTTCTCCTTTTTCGCGTCCAGCAGCAGCTTGCTTTGGTTGCCTTCGCGGCCCTCGCGCTCACCACGTCCGACACGACGCTGCTGGCGCTCGGCCTGCTGCTGCGCCTCGCGCTGTTCGCGTTTGGCGCCCGCCTTTTCCGCCTGCAGGGCCGCCGCAAAACCGGCCTGCTCCAGCGCGCGCTGCTGCGCATACATAGTGTAATTGCCGCCATAGCTGCGCAAGCCCTGGGGCGACAACTCGGCGATGGCATCGACGTGCTCCAGCAAGCCGCGGTCATGGCTGATCAACAGCAAGCCGCCAGGCCAGCGCGTCATCTGCACCACCAGGCGGGCGCGTTGCTGCGCGTCGAGATGGTTGCTCGGTTCATCGAGCACCAGCCAGTCCGCCTGCGACAGCCAGGCGCCTTGCAGGGCGATGCGCTGGCGCTCGCCACCGCTGAGGCTAGCCGTTGGCGTATCGGCATCGACATGGCGGAGATCGAGTCCATCGAGCGCGTGGCGCAGGCGGGCGTGGGCATCCCAGCGTTCGCCCACCAGTGCGTAATCGGCCTCGTCGATGCTGCCGGCGGCGATGCGCGCCAGCGCGACCAGTAAGTTCTCCATGCCGGCCAGCGCCGCCACGCTGGGATAGTGTTGCGGATCGAGTTCCTGCGCCACGTAATGCACGCTGCCATCGCAGCGCACGGCGCCGGAAGACGGCGGCGCCTGGCCTGCCAGCAGGCGAGCCAGGACGCTCTTGCCCACGCCGTTATCGCCGACGAGGCCGATACGTTGCGGGGCAAAGGCAAATTGCAAATCGGAAAACAGGGCGCGGCCATCGGGCAGCACAAAGGAAAGACGGTCGAGTTGTAGTAATGCGGGCATGGATACTCCTTGTACGTGCAGACAGGGCTGGCGAACCCGCGCGGCGCAAGGCGCTGTGGCGGGATGGGCGAGGCCGTGCACAGCACGGCAGTATCAATGGCGCATGTCGAAGCGTCCTGGAGAAATGGGGAAGAAGCGTCAGTGTAGCAGAGGCGGTCTCTTAGCGCTGGCCCAGGGTCGTGTCGCCGAACAGGTGCTTGAATTCGCGCGGCTGCGAGCGCCAGTACTGCGGCGGCGCCGACACTTGCGCGCCCAGCTGAGCCGCCGCATGCCAGGGCCAGCGCGGGTCGAACAGGATGGCGCGCGCCAGCGCCACCATGTCGGACTGGCCGTTGGCGATGATGTCTTCCGCCTGCTGCGCTTCGGTGATCAAGCCCACGCTGATGGTGGGCAAGCCGCTGTCGCGCTTGATGCGTTCGGCAAACGCCACCTGGTAGCCCGGGCCCACGGGGATTTGCTGCTGCGGCGAAATCCCACCGCTGGAGACGTGGATGAAGTCGGCGCCCAGTTGCTTGAGTTCCTGCGCGAAGCGCACGCTTTGCTCGATTTCCCAGCCGCCCTCGACCCAGTCGGTGGCGGAAAGGCGCACGCCTACGGCCACCGTGGCCGGCACGGCGGCGCGCACGGCTTCATAGACTTCCAGCGGGAAACGCATGCGGTTTTCCAGGCTGCCGCCATACGCATCCGTGCGCTGATTGGACAGGGGCGAGAGGAACTGGTGCAGCAAATAACCGTGCGCCGCATGCAATTCGATGCCTTCGATGCCCAGCGCATGCACGCGCTGGGCGGCCGCAACAAAGGCGCCCTTGATTTGCAGCAAACCCATCTCGTCCAGGGCGATCGGCACGGTTTCGCCGGGCGCGTGGGCGATGGCTGATGGCGCCACCGTTTGCCAGCCACCATCGGCCAGGCGCACGCAGGCTCCGCCCTGCCAGGGCGCGCGGCTCGACGCCTTGCGTCCCGCATGGCCCAGCTGCACCACCAGCGGAATCGGCGCGTGGCGGCGGATTGCCTGCACCACGTTTGCCAGCGCAGCTTGATTCGCATCCGACCACAGGCCCAGGTCTTCGGCCGAGATGCGTCCCTCGGGCGAGACGGCCGTCGCTTCCGTCATCAGCAAGCCCGCGCCCGACAGGGCCAGGTGACCCAGGTGGATCATGTGCCAGTCGGTGGCGTTGCCGTTGTCGGCCGAGTACTGGCACATGGGCGCGATGGCGATGCGGTTGGCCACCTGCAGCGGCCCCAGTGCATACGGCGTGAATAGCTGGCTCATGGCGGACTCCGGAAAAGGGGAAGCACCGATTCTACTGTGCTTTGGAAAGCGCGGCTTACACCTGCTTACGTTTGATACAGCGCACCGTCTAGCCTTGCGGGCAGCACACCGTTAATCTGGACACATCAATAACAGCGCAACACCTTGCCACCCCAGGAGAACACATGAACACGACGACTACCGCCAGCCGCATCCACCCCTTGATGGCCGGCGCCGCCATTTCCGTGACGGTCCTGTGCCTGGTGGGCGCGGCGTCCATCGCCGGCATTCTGCCCAATTCGCGGGCGAACGTGCCTGCCGACGTGGCCGCCATGACGCCGGCGAACGCCGCAGCCCTGGCAGCGCCCGCGACTGCTCCCGTGACGGCACCGGTTGCCGCGCCTGTCGTCGCGCAAGCGGCTCCGGCACCTGCTCCGGCGCCTGTCGTGCACAAGCGCGTCGTGCACCATACGCAAGTGGCGCAGGCGCGCCCCGCCTACAATGACAACAATGATGGCTACCGCGAGACAGCCTACCGCGAACCCGTACGCCAGCCGCAGCCAGTGCCTGCGCCGGCACCGGCACAACCGAACTACGTAGGCATCGGCACGGGCGCCGTCATTGGCGGCTTGATCGGCAATCAGGTCGGTGGCGGCCGCGGCAAGGCGCTGGCAACGGTGGCCGGCGTGATCGGCGGCGGCATGCTGGGCAATGCGGTGCAGAATCAAGTTCAACAGCCGCCACAGCGTTAAAAACCTGCTGCGCGTCGCGCTTTGCGGCCTGCGATGCTCACCGTACTCCAGTACGGTTGCGCTTCTCGGCCACAAATCATCGCCGCTCGCGACGGTTTTTCAGACCTATCAGTCGTAAGGGCCCAGATAGTCAAGCTTGCCCACGGCCACGCCATTGTTTCTCAGGATGGCGTGGACCATGGAGACGTGAAAATAGAAGTTCGGTAAGGCAAAGCTGAGCAGGTAATTGTCGCCCGAGAATGTCGTTCCTTCGTCGGTCCAGTTCAGCACCACTTCCTTCTGCGCGCTGCCCGCCATCTGGCCCGCATTCACGCTGTCGATGTAGGCGATGGTGTTGGCGATGCGCTCTTGTAACTGTTCGAACGACGTTTCGTTATCCTCGAACTTCGGCGCCGGCACACCGCTCAGGCGCTCGACCGACATCTTCGACGTATCGCTGGCGCGCTGCACCTGCGCCGTCAAGTCCAGCATGTCGGGCGCCAGCTGCGCGCCCAGTAAAATCTCGGGCACGATGCCATCTTCCTCCACATGGGCTTGCGCTTTTTCCAGCAGGGCCGAGACGACCCGCAAGCCGCGAATGAAGACGGGGATGGTTGCCTGATACATGGACACGGACATGGCGAACTCCTGATAGTGAACGATGAGCCAGTGTACCCGAGGCGCTGTTTTCCGGCAGCGCGCGCAATGCCACTCCCGTGCGCCAGCGCACCAAGCGGCACAGTTGCCCTTACTTGTCCAGGTTCACCTTGCCATCGGGCGCACGGTCCGGCTGTGCCTGCGGCAGTGGCTGCGGCGCCTGCTTATCCTTGCGCTTGCCGCCCAAGAACTTGACGATGGCCGCACCGCCGCCCACCACGGCCAGAATCAGCACTTTCTTGAAGGCCAGCAGCAGCGCCAGCAGTTTGCCAAACAGCCCCAGCTTGCTGGCCACGCCACCGGCCACCAGCGCCGCCAAGCCATATTCGGCCACCTTGTCCGTCTTGCTGTCGAAATCCGTGTAGCGGTTATCCTCGGTAAATTCCGTGAATGCCGTCACTTGCTGCATCTCTTTCTTGATCGCCTCGATCTGCTGCATGCTGGCAATCGCGTTCAGGTTCAGCACGCCTTCGCGGCCCAGCACACGCACGTTGTAGTTCAGCGAGTGCTCGCCGCCATCGACCATCAGATCCTTGGCCCAGTACAGCTTGTGCGTATCCTTGGCATAGCTGGGTTTTTCCGCCCAGCCCATCAAATGGATGCCGGGATAGCCCTGCTTCTTGCGCTCCGCATTGTTTTCCAGCACGGACGCCTGCATATCCTTGAGCAATTCGTCGTATTTGATACTGTCTGCATCGTCATCCTTGATATGCCCTTCCTTTTCATACGTGACGATGACACCCCAGCTATCGCGCTCGAGCACGCTGGTCTTGGCGGGCACGATCATTCCCAGCGACTCCATGCCCGGTGGGTTGCCCCAGGCATCGACCAGCACGCGCTCGGCGTCCGCCGGCGACAAATAACGGAAGTTGGCGGGCAAATCCAGGGTGGCGATGCCGCCTGGCAAAGTGATCTTGCCGCGCTGCAAGTGCAACTGGGCGAGGAATTGCTCGGCCGTCATTTCCGGAGCGGATGCCTTCTCATCGGCAGGGGCGGCAGCCGTCAGGCCGGAGAGGGTCAGGCACAGCAGGGCTGTCAGCAGGCGTTTCAACATGATGGGTCCAAGAAATTGCAAAAGGGCAAATATTTTAAACCAGTTGATTGCCTAATGGATAATTATTTCTGTGCGGCATCTTTTCCATAAAAAAAGCGCCAATCGGGTTTCCCCGGCTGGCGCCTGATATTGCGTGATGGCTGGACGATCAGGAGGTACGCACCACCATCAGCCCCGCGCGCAAGCCCACGCGCACGTCCGGGTTCGGAAACACCACCAGCTCTTCCGCGTGCTGCACCGTGTACACATGGTCGCCATCGCTGGCGATCACGGCATGCTGCGGCAGGGACGTAAAATTCTGCGTGCTGCGATCAAAAGCCATGCGGAATTCATCGCTGTGCTTGATGATTTCCTGCGCCACCTTGAACACGTGTGGCGCAGCCTTGACGGGCTGCGCAGGCAGCCCACGCAGCAAGCCATCCAGCGCCCGCGACACGTCGTCGAACAGGGACAGATCGTTCTGCCCCAGGGTGCCCACGCGGCCCAGCTCCACCGTGCTGGCGGCCGCGCCGAAATGTTCGGCCGAGTAATAGCTGTAGGTGCCGGCCGACTGCGGGTTCATGATGATGGCGCCGATGGTCGCCTGGCCCAGCCAATCGATCAGCTGCGCCTTGGCGTCGTCGGCCACCAGGTCCGGCACGATGGCAAACGTGGGGTACACGGAAGGCCGGATGGCCGTGTGCAAATCCAGGTGCCAGCGCACGGGTCCCGCCGCTTCAAAGAACGCTTTTGTCGCAGCGATCATTTCATCGGCGCGTGCGCTTTCCGCCGCCTGCGCCAGGCTCCCCCGCACGGGACGGAACATGCGATTCAGGTCGGCGTCAATAAAACGCTTGCCGGCCCGGATCGCATCGACATTGCCCACGCAAACGAGCAGGTCGACGGCCAGCGTCGCCGCATCGCGCGACAGGGCGTCGAGCAGATGCGCCAGCACTTCGATCGGCCCCGTTTCGTCGCCATGCACACCCACCGAGACGGCCACGCTGGCGCGGCCCGCATCGGCTTGCGGCTTGACCACTTGCAGCATGCCCGGCGCCGGCAAGGCCACCGTGAAACCGGCATTGGCGAACAGCTGCGCCACGCCGCTGAAATCAGCCTGCGCCAGCGCCTGCACGGCCGGCGGCAAGCCGCCAGCGCCCTGTCCAACTTGTCGTACTTCTTGCGTCATTACACCGCCGCTTCCGCTGTGGATTCCGCCGTGATTTTATTCACGGCTTCAGACAAGGTCCACACGTCCAGCATGGCTTGCTCCAGTTCCGTCGCCGCCACATAGGCCGACAAGCCCAGCGCGCCCGTCACCGCATCGACGGCCTGGCCCGCATTGCCTTGCTCGGCACGTGCCAGCACCTGCGACAGCAGACGCTGTTGCGTGCGGCGCAGCGCTTGCTGCGCGTAGTTGCGCAACTGCTCCTGCGACTTGCCTTGCGCGGCCAGCTTCAGACCACGCTCCAGGGTGTCGATGCCCGCCTGGCTGCGCAGGGCCAGGCCCACTTGCAGGAACGCGGCCAGGTCCATCGAGGCAGGACGCGGCACGGACAAGGCCGGGAACAGGAAGCCAGCAACGACTTCCAGCGCGTCGACCGCATCCCACGCTTGCACGAAGGCCGGCGTCAAGCCCGGCACCAGCGCCGCTTCCGACTTGATGCCGACCGCTTTCAGCAGCTCGCACTTCGATTCCGCGCCAAACAAACGCGTCAGTTCGGCCAGGCCGGCGCCGCGCAGCTGCTCGGCCGGCACGGACAGCACGCCGGCGATCATCGTCTGCTGCAGCACGCGCGTTTGCGCGTCGACCTTGATCGACACTTCGCGTGGAATCGTCAGCGCATCGGCATCGAGCGCGTCGAACACGGGCGCCAGGTTCAGCGCCACCCAGGCCTGGCCCCAGGCCAGAATCACGGCAGATTCGTCCACGCCATGTTCCGCCGCCAGGTTGCGGATCATCAGCGGGCCGCAGCGGTTGATCACTTCATTCGCCAGCACGGTCGCCAGGATGGCGTTGGCCAGCGGGTGGTCGAGCGCCGAACGGGTTTCCACCAGCAAGGATGGGAAGTATGGTTTCAGTACCGGTTCGGCCCACGTTTCATCCGTCAACGGCAGCGCGGACAGGATGCGCTTGAAGCGGTTCTTCACGTTGGCGATCACCACCGCCAGTTCCGGCGTGGTCAAGCCACGGTTATCGAGCTTGCGGCGTGCCAGTTCGGCCACCGAAGGCAGTTGCTCCAGTTCGCGCGACAGGGCGCCTTCTTCTTCCAGGCTGGCGATCAGGGCGGCATAGCCATCCTGCACGGCGCTCTCGCTTTGCGCCTGCAACTCGCGCACCAGCAAATGCGTCTGTTGCGTGTTATCGCGCAAGACCAGGCGCTCGACGTCGTCCGTCATCGCATACAGCTCGCGATTGCGTTCTGCTTCCGTCAGCTTGCCCGCATTGACTTCCACGTCCAGCCAGATTTTCACGTTCACTTCATGGTCCGAGCAATCCACGCCGGCAGAGTTGTCGATCGCATCGGTGAAGATGCGTCCGCCCGCCAGCGCGAACTCGATGCGGCCTGCCTGCGTCGCACCCAGGTTGCCGCCTTCGGCCACCACTTTCACGCGCAGCTCATTGCCGCTGACGCGGATGTGGTCATTCGCGCGGTCCTTCACCTGTGCGTGCGTTTCCGTCGAGGCCTTGATGTAGGTACCGATACCGCCGTTGTAGAACAGGTCCACGGGCGACTTCAGGATGCGGTGCATCAGTTCTTCCGGCGCCAGCGAGGTTTCCGCGATATCGAGCGCGGCGCGGATTTGCGGCGACAGTTCGATCGTGCGGGCGGAGCGCGGATACACGCCGCCGCCAGCCGAGATCAGCTCCTTGTTGTAGTCGTCCCACGAGGAACGCGGCAAGGCAAACAGGCGCGCGCGTTCGTCGAACGAGACGGCGACGTCCGGTGTCGGGTCGAGGAAGATGTGGCGGTGGTCGAATGCGGCTACCAGTTTCAGCTGGCGCGACAGCAATACGCCGTTGCCGAACACGTCGCCCGACATGTCGCCCACGCCGACCATGGTGATCGGGGTGGTGTTCAGGTCGTGGTCCATTTCATAGAAGTGGCGCTTCACGGCTTCGAATGCGCCCTTGGCCGTGATACCCAGCTTCTTGTGGTCGTAGCCGTTCGAGCCGCCCGAGGCAAACGCGTCGCCCAGCCAGAAACCGCGCTGCACGGCGATGCCGTTGGCGATGTCCGAGAACGTGGCCGTGCCCTTGTCGGCGGCGACCACCAGGTAAGGGTCGGCGTCATCGAAGCAGACGGTATCGACTGGCGGGACGATATTGCCCAGGGAACGGTTGTCCGTCACTTCCAGCAGGCTGGAAATGAACAGGCGATAGACGGCTTCGCCTTCTGCCGCGATGGTTTCGCGCACGGCGTCCTTCGGCATCATCTTGCAGACAAAACCGCCCTTCGCGCCGGCCGGCACGATGACGGCATTCTTCACCATCTGCGCCTTGACGAGGCCCAGCACTTCGGTGCGGTAGTCTTCCATGCGGTCGGACCAGCGCAAGCCGCCACGGGCGACAGGGCCGCCGCGCAGGTGCACGCCTTCAAAGCGGCGCGAGAACACAAAAATCTCGCGGTAAGGACGCGGTTCCGGCACCAGCGCCAGGCTGCTGGTGTCGAACTTGAAGATGATCTTGTCGCCGGCTTGATTGTTCTGGAAGTAGCTGGTGCGCAGGGTGGCTGCCATCAGGTCGGCCAGCGCGCCGAGGATTTCCTCGGTATCGGCGTGGTTCACAGATGCCAGGCCGGCCTTGATGGCGGCGATGCTTTCCAGGGCCGCCGCATGCTGCGCGTCGGACAGCGAAGGGTCGAAGCGCTGCAGGAAGGCCTCGACCAGGGCTTTGACCTGGGCTGGCTGCTTGCGCAGGCTTTCGGCGATGTAGCGCACCGAGAAGCGGCTGCCCGTCTGACGCCAGTAGCTGGTATAGGCGCGCACCAGCTGCACTTCACGCGTCGACAAACCGCCTTCGATGACCAGGCCGTTCAGGCGGCCATCTTCGGCCGTATCGTTGAACAGGGCGGCAAACAGTTCCTGCGCCACGGCGACGACGGATGGCTGCGCCAGTTTCGCCGCGCTGGCGGCATCGACCGTCAGGCTGGTAACGAAATAGCGCGTGCCGTCGGACAGCGAAACGGAGTACGCCTGTTCGCGGTCGATGGCCACGCCCGCATTGTGCAGTGCCGGCAGGATGGTCGACAGCGGCGGCACCTTGTTGGCCGAGTACAAACGGATGGTGGTGGCGGCGCCCGTCTCGATGCGCACGGCCACGTGTGCTGGATCGGAGTTGCGCAAGATGGTGTCGAGGTCGCGGAAGGCGACGGCCGGCGCGGTGGCGGCGACATAATCGAGCGGCAGCGTGGCGCAGAGTTTGCGCAGGCTGGTACGCAGGGCCACGTCGGGCACGGCGTCGGCCACGGCGGCAAAGCCGTTATGCCAGCCATCGAGCACGCCCAGCAGCGGCTGTTCGATATCCGTTTCCAGGTCCAGCGGATAGCGCGCGGCGTGGGCGATCAGGTAGACGCGCGCCAGGGGGCCGTCGGCCACCAGGGTTTGCATGCTCACATGCGTGGCGCCGGAACTGGCTTGCAGCGCTTTTGCCAGGCTTGATGCCACGCTGGCGCTGTAGCGCTCGCGCGGCAGGTAGACCAGCACGTTCAGGTGTCGCGCATACACGTCGCGGCGCGCAAAGACCTTGGTGCGCGGCTGCTTGTACAGCGAGACGACGGCGCCGCACACTTGTGCCAGCCAGTCGAGGTCCGCTTCCAGCGCTTCCGTGCGCGGCAGCGATTCGAGGATTTCACGGAATTTCTCGGCACGGAAGCCTTGCTGGCGCACGCCGGCCAGGCTCAATACCTTGGCCACGCGGCCGCGCGCAAACGGCAGCGCCGCCAGCGGGGTGGAATTGCCGGCGCGGGTGAACAGGCCGACGAAGCAATGCTCGCCCAGGATCGCGCCTTGCGCGTCCATGTCGCGCACGCCGATGAAGTCCAGCTGCTGGTCGCGGTGCAAAGTACCCGCCACGTCGGCCTTGACGATGGACAGCGCCGAGTCGCGCTTGGCCAGGGTATCGAAATCGCCCGGGATATTCGCCAGGCAGGTACCGTACACAGGGTGCACCGTATCCTGCAGCACGCCGACACGGCTCGGGATGTCGCGTTCCAGTTCGCGCACGCCAGGCTTGACGCGGTAGTAGGCATAGCCGAACACTTCAAAGCCACCGCTGCGGGCCCACTCCAGGAAGGCGGCCACTTCCGCGCCTTCTTCGCCATGCTGCGATGCAGCCGTGGCGACAGCGGCCAGGCGCTCGCTCATGGCGGCGGCATCGCGGCGCACGATGGCGGCGTCACGCGCGACCGTCTCCAGGGCGGCGACCAGCGCAGCCAGGGCTTCCGGCGCCAGCTCTTCGTCGAGCAGCACCAGCACATACGATTCGAGCGGGTCGCCAGGCTGGCGCACCGCTTCGACGCTGCCGTCAGCGGCGCGGCGCACGGGCAGCACGGTATTCATCACGCCGCGCACGGCCAGGTGCTGGCGGCGCATGGCCATGACGATGGAGTCGACCAGATAAGGCATGTCTTCGTTCAGGATCAGCAAGGCGCTCGCCATGCCGCCACGGCCATCCGCATAACGCAGGGTGGCGATCTGGCAGCCGCTGCCCGCGCGCTTGGCAGCTTGCGTGAAACCGTCAACCAGCACGGGCGCCAGACTGTCGGGCGCGATATCGGCCAGGTCTTCGGCGTCGAGCGAGTCCAGCCATGCCTGCACCAGTTGAACGACAGGCGCTGCCGCCTTGCCTGCATTGCCAGCCGCGTTAATCAGCTCCAGCGTTTGTGTACGCAAATCTTGTGGCGTGTGATTCATCTTGCATCTCCATTACGGTAATGTGAATGTCCAACGCTGTCGTTCGGGCTTGTGGCTGGGCGGCAGCGGTGTCAAGAGACGGGGGTCGCCCGTCCAATTCTGTCTGTGCTACGGATAGTCTGTCTCGGATTTTTTCTGTGTATTTTCTATCGCCTACAAGTCGTACAATCCCGGTAAGTTGAGGATGATCGTCAATTCTTCAAGCGCTGCATGCACTTCCAGTGCCAACTGCGGGTCGGCCAGGTCGCCCGGCTCCAGATGGTCGCGGTAGTGTTTTTCCACCCACTGCACCAGCCGATGGTACAGCGTTTCCGTCATGATCACGCCCTGGTGCATGGCGCGCGCCTCGGTTTCCGTCAGGGCCACACGCAAACGCAGGCAGGCCGGCCCGCCGCCGTTGCGCATGCTCTGGCGCAGATCGAAATGAATCAGTTCATCGATGGGACCACCGCCGGCCACCAGGCCTTCCAGGTAACGCGACACGGCGCGGTTTTCCTGGCATTCCTGCGGGATCACCAGCGCCATCTTGCCGCCCTCTTTCGTCAAGAGCTGGCTGTTGAACAGATAGCTGCTGACCGCGTCGGCGATCGGCACCTGCCCCGTGTCCACGCGCAGCGCGTCCAGTTGCGCACCCGTGGCGGCGACGGCACGGCGCAACTGCGACAGGCTTTCCCCTTCATCGGCAAACGCCTGCTCGTGATAGAACAGCACATTGCCATTGCCGACGGCGATGACGTCGTTATGGAACACGCCCTGGTCGATCACGTCCGGATTCTGCTGCACGTACACGGTGCGTTTCGCATCGAGGCCATGCAGGCGCGCCACGGCTTGCGACGCTTCCAGGGTCTGGCGCGCAGGATAGCGCTTCGGCGACGGCGCGGAAGGATCGAACTCCACCCGACCATACACGAACAATTCAACCGATGGCGCGCCGTGGTTCGCACCCAAACGCGTGTGGTTGGCCGCGCCCTCGTCGCCAAAGGCGGGCGTCGACGGCAGCGCGTCATGCACGGAGAAGTGCTGCTCGTCGCTGAAAATGGCGCGCAGGCTGCGCGCCGACTGCGCGTGCTCGAAGGCGCGGTGCAGCTTGTTATTCAGGTTGGCGGCCGTGAAATGCACGCGGCCATCCTGCGTATCCGCCGACGGGCTGACCGTGGCGGCATTCGCCGTCCACATGGGCGAGGCGGAATAGGCGCAGGCCAGGATGACGGGCGACTCCTTGTAGGCGCGCGCCAGCACTTCGGCGTCTGTCCCCGTGAAACCGATAGCGCGCAGCAGGCGGAAATTGGGCCGGTCCTGCGGCGGCAGCAAGGCTTGCGCAAAGCCGCGTGCCGCCAGCGCGCGCATCTTGGCCAGGCCCTGCAACGCAGCCTGCTTCGGATTGGAGGCGCTTTTCACATTGCTGAACGAGGCCACGTTGCCGAACGACAGGCCGGCATAGTTATGCGATGGCCCGACCAGGCCGTCAAAATTGTATTCGCGCGTGCTGTGCATGAGGATTCCTTAAAAATTCAGGCCGGGCGACAGTTTGGCCGGCATTTCCAGCGCGCTGTTCTCGATCGAAGCGACCGGGTAGGCGCAGTAATCGGCCGCGTAATAGGCGCTCGGACGGTGGTTGCCCGACTTGCCGATGCCGCCGAACGGCGCCGTGCTGGCCGCGCCCGTGGTCGGACGGTTCCAGTTGATGATGCCGGCGCGCGCGCGCGTCTGGAACGATTGCCACAGGGCCGGATCGTCGGACAGGAGCGCTGCGGCCAGGCCGAATTCGGTGGCGTTGGCGACCTTCAGGGCTGCATCGAAATCGGCCACGCGGATCACCTGCAGCAGTGGGCCAAACCATTCCTCGTCGGGAATGCCGGCGGCATCGGTAACGTCAACGATGCCGGCCGTGACAAAGCCCGCGTCGGGATTCAACTGGCGCATCTGCAGCAGGGTCGTGCCGCCCTTGGCAACCATATCCGCCTGCGCCTGCACCAGGCGCGCGGCCACGGCACTCGATACCACAGGGCCCATGAAGGGTTGCGGCTGGGCGTCGGAGGCGCCGATGCCCAGTTTCGCCGCCACTTCCACCAGGCGCGCCACAAAAGCAGCACCGGCGGCATTATCTTGCACCACCAGGCGGCGCGCGCACGTGCAGCGCTGGCCGGCGGAGACAAAGGCGGAGAAGATCGCGTGGTGCACGGCCGCGTCCACGTCCTTCACATCCCATACGACCAGGGCGTTGTTGCCGCCCATTTCCAGCGCCAGCATCTTGCCCGGCTGGCCGCCAAACTGGCGGTGCAGGCTGATGCCCGTCTGGCAGGAACCCGTAAACAACACGCCGTCGAGCAAGGCATTCGCGCCCAGCGCCACGCCCGTATCGCGCCCGCCGTTGACGAGGTTGACGACGCCATTCGGCAAGCCCGCCTGCTGCCACAGCTGCACGGTTTTGATGGCCGTGCGCGGCGCATATTCGCTGGGTTTGAAGACGATGGTGTTACCGGCGATCAGGGCCGGCACGATATGGCCATTCGGCAGGTGGCCAGGGAAATTGTACGGGCCGAATACGCCGAACACGCCATGCGGACGGTGGCGCAGCACGGCGTCGCCGTCGGCGATCTTGCTTTGCGTAATGCCCGTGCGCGCGTTGTACGACTGCACCGAGATATCGATCTTGTTGGCCATGGTAGCCACTTCCGTGCGCGACTCCCACAGCGGTTTGCCCACTTCTTCCGAAATCAGCAGCGCCAGCGCTTCCGCATGTTCCTTCAGCAGTTCTCGAAAGCGCACGCAGATGGCGATGCGTTCTTCGACGGGCGTATCGGCCCACGCTTCAAAGGCGGCGCGGGCCGCCTGGCAAGCCTGTTCGACTTCGTTTTCCGTCGCTTCCAGGCTGGCCCAGGTCTGCTTGCCGTTCGACGGGTCGATGGTGACCAGTTCACGGCCCGTGCCTGGCAGCCAGGCGCCGTTGATGAAGTTCGATGCTGCGGTAGATGAATTAAGGTCGGACGATTTAGACATGGGGATGCTTCCTCGGGTTGAGTGACAAGGTGCGCACGGTGTCGCCTTGATGGCAGCGCAGCAGATGCAGTTCATCGTCATCGAGCGCGATCTTGCCGCTGTGCGGATTGGCGCTGGTGACGATCATGCGGAAATCTTTCAGGTCGGTATTCGACACCAGGTAAGGCTCGGCCTGGGCGACGTCGCCGCACACTTCAGGCGCAGCCTCGGCGTCGAGCACGGCCGGCATGCTGTCGCGCATGGCGCGCAACTCGGACACGCGCGCCTGCAGCACGGGACCGGCGTCGAAAATGTCGACATAGCCTTCGAAGTGCAAGCCTTCCTGTTCCAGCAGGCGGCGCGCGGGAGCCGTGCTCAGATGCACCTTGCCGATGACTTCCTGCGCCTCGTCGGGCAGGTAGGCCACGTACATGGGCTGACGCGGCATCAGTTCGGCGATGAAGGATTTTTTACCCAGGCTCGTCAAGTCGTCGACGTGGTGGAAATCCATCTTGAAGAAGTGGCGGCCCAGGCCTTCATAGAACGGCGAGCTGCCGTCCGGCGCCTGGTAGCCGCGCATTTCGGCGATCAGCTTTTCCGTGAACAGGTGCGGGAACTGGGCGATGAACAGGAAGCGGCTTTTCGACAGCAGCTTGCCGTTGTTGCCACTGCGGTAGTCGGGGTGCAAAAACAGCGAGCACAGTTCCGTGCTGCCCGTCAGGTCGTTCGACAGGTACAGCGTTTCCATGCGCGTAAACACGTCGAGCTCGCGGCTCGAATGGACCAGGGTACCGATGCGGTAGTTATAGAACGGTTCTTCCAGGCCCACGGCGCCCTTGATGGCGCATACGCCGGCCAGGCGGCCCGTATCCGTATCCTCCATGACAAACATGTAGTCACGCTTTTCGGGCGCGATGGTTTCGGCGAACGAAGCGCAGGCAATGGCCAGGCGGTCGCCCAGCATTTTCATGTCCGGCTTGAGGGTGGTCATGCCGGTGCCGACCTGGCTGGCCAAGCCGTACAGGGCGTCCAGGTCAGAAGCGTTGATGGCGCGTACTACTAGCATAATGTTCTCTCGGTTAAATGCGCACGCAAATGACGCTGTCGCCTTCGGCCACGGCCAGCGCTTCAAGCAGCTCGGGCGGCAAGCCGACGGTGTCCTGCGCTTCGAGCGCATCGCAGGTAAAGGTGACGGCGCGGAAGTTGCGCTCCGCGCCCGAAGCGACCGCGTAATGCACTTTCAGACCCGTGCGGCTGGGCGTGACGCCTGCGACGACGCGGCGCGTGAGCGAACCCGTAAACGAGCGCAGCGCATGCTTGTGCGCCTGCAGGATCGGGCCGCCATCGAAGATGTCGATGTAATCGTCGGCTTCAAAGCCTTCTTCCGTCAGCAAATTGAAAGCCAGTTCGCCACTCGGGTGGATCTGGCCCATGGCCGCCTGCGCATCGCCGGGCAGCAGCGGCACGTACACGGGGTAGTGCGGCATCAGCTCGACGATCAGGGTGCGGTTGCGGGCGCCGCCGATGACTTTTTCGGCATCGAGGAAATCCATCTGGAAGAACTTGCGGCCCAGCGCATCCCAGAATGGCGACTGGCCGTTGGCGTCCGTGATGCCGGCCAGCGGCACGAAGAAACGGTCGCCAAAGCGGTGCGGCGCCAGCACGGCGAACAGCAGCCGCGCGCGCGACAGCAGGGCCGCTTCCAGGCCCGCCTGCTCCATGTTGCGCACATAGAAGCCGGACAGCTGCGAATACGCCGTCAGCTCCGAACACAGGGTCAGCGCATGCACGCTATGGCTGATGTTCAGGTCACGCGAGACTTGCTGGATGACGTCGTTGCGAAAGGAAAAATAGGTGCCGTTCGAGCCGGCCGAGGCGAAGATGGCGGCCGTGCCGGCAATGCTCTTGTCGAGCAGGGATTCAAGCACGAAGAGATACGACTCTTCGCTGGGGATGTCGACATGGGCGGCAAACGAGGCGATGGAGCGCTCGACGGAGGCGGCGATTTTTTCGCGCGTCTTCGGCAGGGTATGGACACCCGGCATGGTTACCGCGGCCAGCGCTTCGAGGGCTGCAATATCCGCAATTTCTACCGGACGGACAACATACATGGGTACTCCTTCAATGCTGACGATGCTGGGGTAGAACCAAGCCGGCCCGCAGCAAAGCGGCGGGCCGGTGATCAAACAGGGAGCGAGGCTAGCCTCAGGCTTTCAGCATGCCGTCGATGGCCACGCGCAGCAAACGGCCCGCTTCGGCAATCTGTTCGTCCGAGACGATCAGGGCCGGCGCCAGGCGCACCACGTCCATGCCGGCGATCAGCACCATCAAGCCTTGCGCTTCGGCCGCTTTCTGGATGTCCTTCGCGCGGCCCTTGAAGGCATCGCTGACGACCAGACCCAGCAGCAAACCGCTGCCGCGCACCACGGAGAACACTTGCGGGTAATCCGTGATCAGGCCTTGCAGCATGGCGATGGTGTTGACGCTCGCTTCTTTCACACGCGCGAGGAACGCTGGCGTATTGATCGTTTCCAGCACGCTCAAGGCCACGGTAGCGGCCAGCGGGTTGCCGCCGTAGGTGGTGCCGTGGGTGCCGACGGCCAGGGTTTGCGCCAGTTCATTGGTGGTCAGCATGGCGCCGATCGGGTAGCCGTTGCCCAACGCCTTGGCGGCCGTCAGGATGTCCGGCGTGACGCCGTAGCCCATGTAGGCGAACAACGCGCCAGTGCGGCCCATGCCGCACTGGACTTCGTCGAAAATCAGCAGGGCGCCGGTCTTGTCGCACAGGGCGCGCAGTTCCTTGAGGAATTCCGGATTGCCCGGCACCACGCCGCCTTCGCCTTGTACCGGCTCGACGATCACGGCGCACACGTCATCGCCGATGGCGGCGCGCGCCGCTTCGATGTCGTTGTAGGCGATGTGGTCGATCGACGGTGGCAGCGGCTCGAAGCCTTCCGTATACTTGGCCTGGCCGCCGACGGATACCGTAAACAGGGTGCGGCCGTGGAAGGAGCTGAAGCACGAGATGATGCGCGACTTGTGCGCGCCGAACTTGGTGTGCGCGTACTTGCGCGCCAGTTTCAGGGCCGCTTCGTTGGCTTCCGCGCCCGAGTTGCAGAAGAAGGCGCGGTCGGCGAAGGTCGCTTCCGTCAGGGCCAGCGCCAGGCGCAGGACAGGCTCGTTGGTGTAGCCGTTGCCCAAATGCCACAAATTATTGATTTGCTTGGTCAACACGTCGACCAGGACCGGATGGCAGTGGCCCAGGCTGTTGACGGCGATGCCGGAGGTGAAATCGAGGTAATGCTTGCCTGACTGGTCCCACAGATCCAGTCCGGAACCGCGCACGGGCACCATGGCTGCAGGGGCGTAGGTAGGAACGAGGACCTGGTCAAAGGTTTCCCGGGTGACTGGACGAGCCGTTACGGTCGAATCAAGCTTGGCATTCATAGCATTTCCCCATCAATATGTTAGGTACTCCGCAGCTACGACAGCTACGTGTGTACTGCATTATAAAAAGCGGGATGCTAAAACTCTTTTGAATCTGCGACAAGGATTTTCACAATTCATCACAGCGGTCATGGCGTCGGCTAGGCTGGCGGCATGAGCTTTCTTTGCCGCTCTTCGCGGGGCGTATTGCCAAACAGGGTGCCAAACGCCGTGGAAAAGTGCGAGCCGGAGGAAAAGCCGCACATCAGGCCCACTTGCACGATGGAATAATGCGTATCAAGCAACAATTGTCTGGAGCGCTGCAGGCGCAGTTCCAGGTAATAGCGCGATGGCAGGCTGCCCAGGTATTGCTTGAACAGCCGTTCGAGCTGGCGCCGCGACAGGCCCACCAGACTGGCGATGTCGTCGGTCGACAGCGGCTCCTCAATATTGGCTTCCATCAAGGTCACCGCTTCGGAAAGCTTGGGCTGCAGCACGCCGAAGCGCGCCTGCAGGGCCACGCGCTGGCGCTCCTCCTTGCCGCGTACCTTGTCCACACACAGCGCTTCCTTGACGAGCGCCTGCACGTCGGCGCCGAAGATGGTCTCGATCAGGGTCAGCGAAAAGTCGATGCTGGCCGCGCCGCCGCAGCAGGTGATGTGCGGGCCGTCGATATCGAACAGGTGCGGCGTCAGGATGGCCCGTTCGGCCTTGGCTTCCGCATCGGCGTACAGGGCCCACGGCAAGGCGATGCGCACACCATCCATGACGCCCGCGTCGGCCAGCCACAGCACGGCCGCGCCCACGCCGCCCCAGAACGGCGCCGAACGGCAGCGCTCGATCACGGCCCGGCACAGCTCGGCACGCAGCGGCACTTCCGTTTCGTCGGCCACCAGCAGCGCGATATGCCAGTTGCCGCCCTGCGCGGCCACCTGTTCCGGCGTGCGCACGTCCAGTTGCAGGGCATCGGGCCCCAGCGCCCGCGCGCACAGGCGCAGCGGCTGCACCAGGCCGGCCCAGGTGATCGACTCGGCATCGCCGGCATGGACCAGCAGCAAACGCAGCGGTTTGTCGAGGCCGATACGGGAAAGATTAGCGAAGGACATCGGCGAGGCGGGCCAGGGGCAAGGGCTGAGTTGCCCACATGATACCGGACTTCCGCCCCATCCAGACCCTCATGCTGGGGCGCGTCCTGGCGCGGCGGAAAAAAGCGGAGCGGAAGGATATAATCACCCCCATGGGTGAACGATATTTAAAAAGTATCCGGCTGCTGGCCGAATGCATGCAAGGCTTCGAGCGGTTTTCTAGCGACTTTGTGCGCCAGTACGGCTTGACGCATGCGCAATTCGACATCATTGCCACGCTCGGCAACACCCGCGGCATGTCCTACAAGGAACTGGGTCAGAAAACCCTGATTACCAAGGGTACCTTGACGGGCGTGGTGGACCGGCTGGAACAAAAGGGGCTGGTGATACGCGAACGTTGTCCACGTGACAAGCGTTCCTATTACGTACGCCTGAGCTGCGAGGGCGAACAGTTGTTCCATGACGTGTTCCCCAAGCTGACAAAGCAGGGCCAGCACCTGTTCGACGGCTATACCGAAGACGATTTCATGCGGTTGGAAACCACCCTGGCAGGCTTGAAGCACGCCATCGCCAACGGCCACAGCTGACCATTCACCAAGCACAGACATTCAAA
This sequence comes from Janthinobacterium salmonicoloratum, assembly GCF_051380845.1. NCBI lineage: Bacteria > Pseudomonadati > Pseudomonadota > Betaproteobacteria > Burkholderiales > Oxalobacteraceae > Janthinobacterium > Janthinobacterium salmonicoloratum. Next base: position 2,821,128 of record NZ_JBNYXV010000001.1, read on the forward strand.
CAAGACAAAGGAAACCAAGTTGAAAACCTCATTGCTCGAAGGCAAAAAGCCCGCTCATTTTGATAAACACATCATCGGCAACCTGCTGCTCAACGCCAGCACGCCGGAACTGGTCCGCCAGGAAAAACTGATCATCGGCGTGCGCAACGAAGACGGCGAAATCTACCGCCTGATCGGCGCCACCAAGCACAACAGCTTCATGAACGCCGTCGAGGAATTGTTCGACCTGGGCCTGACGGATGAGCTGGAAGACAGCGACGAGCTGGTCGAAGGCTGCGACGCCATCTTCAGCGAATCTCTGTAGTAGCGCTTAACGAACGCTGTCGTTAGAAAAAAGGCATGCCACCCATATAGGAGCATGCCTTTTTCCATTTACGGGGCTTTGCTTGCGTTTTGCTCGGCTGTTTGCGAAAAGATCACGGTTAAAAAGTTCCGCACGGAAATATTGCGAGTATAATTTTTTCAATGAACAGACTCGACGCCTTTAAAAGCATCGCCGCACAAGCCGCTCGTGGCGAGCTGACCTTTCCTGCCAATGTGGACGCTTCGCTCAAGCTGCAAGAGGCGCTGGCCGATCCCGACTGCCATATCGAGGCCGCAGCCAAGCTGGTGCAGGCTGACCCGCTGCTGGCGGCGCGCACGGTGGCCATCGCCAATTCCGTGGCGTTCAACCGTTCCGGCAATGAAATCACCAGCGTGCGCAATGCCGTGCAGCGCCTCGGCGTGCGTACCTTGCAGTCGGTGGTGGCATCGCTGATCGTACGCCAGCTGGGCAGCACCATCACCGATCCCGTGCTGCAAGCGAAGGCCAACCAGCTGTGGGAGCATACGGCCCACGTGGCGGCCCTGTCGCAGGTACTGGCCCGCCGCGTCACCAGGGTCGACCCTGATACGGCCCTGTTTGCCGGCATCATGCATGAGGTGGGCGGGTTTTATCTGCTGTCGCGCGCGGCCGAATTCCCCGGCATCCTCGACGGCGAGCCGGAGGACTGGGTCGAACATGGCGAACAAGCCATCGGTCATGGCGTCCTGACCAAACTGAAGGTACCGGAAGCGGTGATGGGCGCCATCAATGCGCTGTGGGAAGGCCTGCGCGCCATCCCGCCCGAATCGCTGGGCGACACCCTGCTGCTGGCGAATGACCTGGCGCCCGTCTCGTCACCCCTCAACGAAAGCCCGGCCGCCATCGCCGTGCGCGCTGCCCGCGCCGCGCGCAGCATCGATTGCCTGATCGGCGACGATGCGACGCTGTCGAGCATCATGGAAGAATCGGACGATGAAGTGCAGTCGCTGCTGAAAGTGCTCGTGCACTAGCCTGCAGGCTTCTTGCCCGCTGGCGGCGGTGCCGCCGGCTTGCGCGTATCGACGATCAGCACATGTTTGTCCATGGCCTGCGTACCCTGCTTTTGCTGGGCGACCTGCGTGGCGACCGCCTTGGTACTCAACAGGGGTTTCGGATGGCGTGGCATGAACATGGCGTACCTGCTGGAAATGGGATGCGCCCCATATGTGCAGCGATTATCAATTTATCAAGCCACTTTTCAAGCGCCGGACAACAATCCGTTCGAAAGCGAAAAAAAACCCGCTCGAAAGCGGGTAAAGTCCAAAGCTAGGGATGTCCTGAAAGAGACAGCCCTATCTTATGCGGTGCGCCGCGCCGGCTCCGTGCGCTGGCACACTTAGCGCGCGGATTATCCCGGCAACAGCTCCACGTCCGTTTCCTGCCAGGCGCGCAACTGCCGCACGCGGGCAAACCACGCCTGGATATGCTGGTACTGCGCCAGCGGCAGCCGCACGGCCTCGCTGTACATCAGCGGCGCGGCCACGGCGAAGTCGGCCAAGGTGACATCATCTGCGTGGATCCAGCTGCGCCCAGCCAGATGCGCGTCCAGCACCACGGCGCAGGCATGCAGCTCGTGCTCGCCGCGCGCCTCTTCCAGCGGATCCGCCGGCCCATTGCCCGTCATGCCTTTCCACGCGCGTTCCCAGGCCAGCACGCTGATGGCGGGCGCGAAATGCTGCGCGGCCCAGAACAGCCAGCGGTTGACGTCGGCGCGGGCTTGCGGCGCCGAAGGATAGATGGTCTGGCCCGGTACCTGTTCGGCCAGGTATTGCATGATGGCGCACGATTCCCACAGCAGGAAAGCGCCATCGGCAAGCACGGGCACCTTGCCGTTAGGATTGAGCTCGGCCAGACGGCGGCGGTCATCCGCATTCATCAGGTCGACTTCCGCCAGTTCCAGAGGCAGGCCGAGGTGGATCGCCGTCATCAGGGCACGGCGGGCATTCGAGGACATGGGGTGGTGGTACAGGCGCATGGCAGATGGCTCCGGTGAGTGAAGAAGCCACCATCGTAGTCGCCGTCACTGACAGTTTTTGTCAGGAGCGAATCTCAGGATTCCGGATCAATATCATGCGCCTTGCGCCAGGTCTCGAGCAAGGCGTGGCGGCGCGTGGGATAGCGCTCGTCGTGCCGCTGCACGCTGGCGATGCGGTCGATGCGGAAATGCCGGTAATCGCCGCGCAGCTCGCACCAGGCGGCCAGCAGGCGCTTGCCTTCAAAAAAGGCCAGGGCAAACGGCCACACCGTGCGCGAGGTGGCACTACCATGCTCATCCTGATAGGCGAGCGTGAGCTTCTGTTCGTAGCGGATCGCCTCGCGCACCGGCTGCACATAACGGTCGGCCGGCTGCGCGCCATCGGCGGGGCGCCCCAGCGGCACCCACAAGCTGGTCTCGGCCATGCTGTCGCGCAAGTCGCGCGGCGAGGCGGCAGCGATCTTGGCCAGGGCATTGCTGGCCGCCTGCGCCAGGCCCGCATCGCCCTGGCGGCGCACCCAGCGCGCGCCCAGCACCAGCGCTTCCAGTTCATCGGGACCAAACATCAGTGGCGGCAAAAAGGCGCCGCGGCGCAGCACATAGCCGATGCCCGCTTCGCCCTGCAGGGGCGCGCCCAGTTCGGCCAGGGTCTGGATATCGCGGTAAATCGTGCGTTCGGAGACACCCAGCTGCTGCGCCAGCTGGGCCGCCGTCACCGGTACCCGCTTGGCGCGCATGGCGTCCATCAGCAGGAATAAACGGCCGCTGCGGCTCATGGACAGGCCTGCAAAGCCTGGTCGCCCATGACGAGGGCCGACAGGGCCGGCACGTACAGATAGCCGTCTGGCGCCAGGCGCGCCGCGCGCGTGCCCTCTTCCACGCCGGCGATGCCGTAGCAGCGCTGCAAGCGGCCTGCGGCGGGCCACCAGAAGATGGCCGCATCCTGGTCGGGAAAGCGCTGGCGCACGCTATCGGCCTGCGCCGCCACCTGCTGGAAATCGCGGTAAAAGGCGGAGGCAATGCCCAGCTCCCTGGCAAAAGCCGCTTCCAGCGCCGCCATCTCTGCCAATTGGGCCGCCAGGACCGCCGTTTCGCTGTCCAGGTCCTCGGGCGCCACACCTGCCTCGACCAGGGTGCGGCGCATGCGCTCCGGGCCAGCCTGCGCGCGCAGGAACGCCGACTCCTGCAGCGCCAGCACGGCGCCGGCGGGGATGTGCATATGGCGCGCGGCCGGGAAGACATACAGGGCGCAGCTGCCCGCGCACACCGTGTCGATGGCGACATCCCATTGCTGCTGGCGCAGATAGCGGCCCAGCTGCATGGCCGCCTGCGGATCGCCGCCATCGCTATTCACGCGCAACAGCGCGGTGCCCGGCGCGGCCAGCAGTTGCAGTTTGCCCACGTCGCCTACGGCAATCGGGCCGCGCATGGCGATGCTGTCACTGCCAGTGCGGCTGAAATCGGCGGCGCCGGCCAACACCGTCACGCCTGCCATCAGACCTACCCATAAAAAACGCTTCATTGTCATCCGCCATAAAAAAAACGACCACCGCAAACGGTGATCGTTCTTCATTCGACCTGCAAAAAACCCTGCGCTTACACCACGGCGCCGTCGGTTTCGTCTTTTTCCTTGACCGGCTTGATCAAGTCTTCGCGCTTGACGCCCAGCCACATGGCGATCGAGGCCGCGACGAACACGGACGAGTAAATACCGAAGCAGATACCGATGGTCAGCGCCAGTGCGAAGTGGTGCAGGGTCTGGCCGCCGAAGACCAGCATCGACAGCACCATCATCTGGGTGGAACCGTGAGTGATGATGGTACGCGAAATGGTGCTGGTGATCGCGCTGTCGATCACTTCATGCACAGTCGCCTTGCGCTGCTTGCGGAAGTTTTCGCGGATACGGTCAAAGATCACCACCGATTCGTTGACCGAGTAACCGAGCACCGCCAGGATGGCCGCCAGTACCGTCAGCGAGAATTCCCACTGGAAGAAGGCGAAGAAGCCCAGGATGATCACCACGTCATGCAAGTTGGCGATAATGGCCGAGACAGCGTACTTCCACTCGAAGCGGATGGCCAGGTAGATCATCACGCCCAGAATCACCATCACGAGCGCGTTCAAGCCGTTCTGCGCCAGTTCCTCGCCCACTTGCGGGCCGACGAATTCGACTTTCTGCAAGACGACCGCTTCGCTGCCGGCCGCGTCCATGCACGCGCTCTTGATGACGTGCTCACCCTTTGCAGTGACGGTGTCGATGCCCTTGGTCGTGCCTTGCTCGGCTTTGCACAGGGCTTCAAACACGCGCTGCGAGGTGTTCGCGGCGCTGACGCCCTTTTCCACCGGCAGGCGTATCATCACGTCGCGCGCCGTATCGAAACTGGTCACGCCCGGCTCTTCATAGCCCATGGCGATGAGGGTGCCGCGTATGCCTTCAAGATTGGCCGCTTTCGGGTATTTCACCTCCATCAGGGTGCCGCCCTTGAATTCCACGGACAGGTGCAAGCCCTTGTGGAACAGGAAGAAGACGGCGGCAAGGAAGGTCACGGCCGAAATGACGTTGAAAATCAACGCATGGCGCATGAAGGGAATATCTTTTTTGATCCGGAAAAATTCCATGAAATCCTCTGAGTTCTATTCTGTGCGTCCGGCGGCTGGGCCACCGGACGCTATCGCTGTTGACGCTATTGGCTAAGGCTGGACCGTCGCTTATTTGCTGGTGCCCGGCACCCACACCGTGCCGATCGACAAGGTCGTCAGCTTTTTCTTGCGGCCATACCAGAGGTTGACCACGCCGCGCGACACGAAGACGGAGGAGAACATCGAGGTCAGGATACCCAGGCAATGCACAACAGCGAAGCCACGCACGGGGCCGCTACCGAAAGCCAGCAGTGCCAGGCCGACGATCAGGGTGGTCACGTTCGAGTCGAGAATCGTGGCCCATGCACGGTCGAAGCCGGCTGCGATCGCCGCCTGTGGCGTATTGCCGGCACGCAGCTCTTCACGGATACGTTCATTGATCAGCACGTTGGCGTCAATCGCCATGCCCAGCGCCAGCGCGATAGCGGCGATACCCGGCAGTGTCAGCGTCACCTGGATCATCGACAGCAAGCCGATCAGCAACAGCAGGTTGGCCGCCAGGGCCAGCACGCTGAAGGCGCCGAACAGCATGTAATAGGCGATCATGAAGATGGCGATGGCGATGAAGCCGTACAAGGTCGAGTGGAAGCCCTTGGCGATGTTTTCCGCGCCCAGTTGCGGTCCGATCGTGCGTTCTTCGATGACAGTCATCGGTGCGGACAGGGCGCCCGAGCGCAGCAGCAGCGCCAGTTCATTCGCGTTTTCCGCGCCGCCCATGCCGGTGATCTGGAAGCGCGAACCGAGTTCCTGCTGGATGGTCGCCACCGACAGCACTTCAGGCTTGCCCTTTTCAAACAGCACGATGGCCATGCGCTTGCCGACGCGTTCGCGCGTCGCTTCGCGCATCTTGCGTCCGCCGTCGCCGTTCAGGTCGATCGACACGGCCGCTTGCTGGTTCTGGTCAAAGCTGGCCGTGGCGCTGGAGATATAGTCGCCCGTCAGGATCACGTCTTTCGCCAGCACGACAGGGACGCCCTTGCCGACAGTGAACAGTTCCGAGTTGAACGGGATGGCGCTCGACAGTTCCGTGCCAGGCACGATGGTTTCATCGACCAGGCGCACTTCCAGAGTCGCCGTGCGGCCGATGATGGCTTTCGCGCGGGCCACGTCCTGCACGCCAGGCAATTGCACTACGATGCGGTCAGGACCTTGCTGCTGGATCAACGGCTCGGCCACGCCCAGCTCATTGACGCGCTTGGACAGGGTGGAGATATTCTGTTTCACGCCTTCGTCGATGGTCGCCTTCAGGGCGGCCGGTTTCAGGGTGATATTCAGTTTCAGGTCGCTGCCTTCGCCCGCATCGGCGAACGCCAGTTCCGTCATCTGGTCGGACAGCACATTCTTTGCCTTCAGGCGCGTATCGGCGTCACGGAAGTTGATCTGGACGCTGTCGCCCACGCGCTCGATGCCGGCGTGGCGGATATTCTTGTCGCGCAACACGCTACGCGCGGCGGACTGGACGCCCTGGATTTTCTTGTTCAGTACGGCTTTCGCATCGACCTGCATCAGGAAGTGCACGCCACCGCGCAAATCCAGGCCCAGGAACATGGGCAAGGCATGCAGTTTCTGCATCCACATCGGTGTATTGGCTTGCAGATTGACCGTCACGATGTACGCAGGGTCGCTGGCATCCGTATTCAAGTCCTTTTCCAGCACCAGTTTTGCCTTGAACTGGGTATCGGGATCGGCGAAACGCACGCGCACGGAGGCGAGATTGCCGGCGCCATCCATGGTGACACCTTCCGACTTGACGTTCTCTTTCGTCAATATTTGCTCGACTTGCGTCATCAGCTCGCCCGTCACTTTGACGGTCGACCTGCCGCTGGTTACTTGCAGCGCCGGTGACTCACCGAAATAATTGGGCGCCGTATAGAGTGCGCCCAGCAATAAGGCGACGACGATGATGATGTATTTCCAGGCAGGATAGCGATTCATAATGATTCAGCGTTCAGTGTTGAGCGTCGGAGGCGTCGCGAGGGGCGGCCGATAGCCGCCCCGGTCATCATTGCCGAAGCAATGACAGCGAGGAATTACAGTGCCTTCAGGGTGCCTTTAGGCAGCAAGGTGGTAATGGAGCTCTTTTGCACCGTGACTTCGGTGCCGGTCGCCACTTCGATGGTGACGTAAGCGTCCACTACCTTGACAACACGGCCCAGCATGCCGCCGGCGGTCACGACTTCGTCACCCTTGGCCAGCGCGTCCATCATCGCCCGTTGTTCTTTGGCGCGTTTTTGCTGTGGGCGGATCATCAGGAAATACATGACCACAAACATCAATACCAGCGGCAGGAAGCTGGTCAGGTTGCCGCCGAGGCCGAGGGCTTCGGTTGGGGCTTGCGCATAAGCGTTGGAAATGAAAAACACGGTGACTCCAGTTCTAATCAGTTTGAAAAAATAGCGCTGTATTCTAGCATTGGCTATACGTCATAACCCGAATTGCAGGCATGGCAACTTTAAATGGGGCTAAAAAAGCATTATGCAATGCTTTATCGCCCCAGACCAAGCACCAATACACAAAACTTCCGACCATGCTGCCGCCAGGGCTCAAGCTAAGCTTTTCTTAAGTTCCGCGTGCGCGTTCCGCATGGAACTGCAGGGTAAACGCGTGGAAACGGTCTTCGTCCAGCGCTTCACGCATCTGGCGCATCAAGTCCAGGTAGTAATGCAGGTTATGGATGGTATTCAGGCGTGCGCCGAGGATTTCCTTGGAGCGGTGCAAATGGTGCAGGTAGGCGCGCGAGAAATTGCGGCAGGCGTAGCAGCTGCACGTCTCGTCCAACGGCGCCTGGTCTTCCTTGTACTTGGCGTTCTTGATCTTGATGTCGCCAAAACGGGTAAACAGCCAGCCATTGCGGGCGTTACGCGTCGGCATGACGCAGTCGAACATGTCGATGCCGTTCGACACGCCCGCCACCAGGTCTTCCGGCGTGCCCACGCCCATCAGGTAATGGGGCTTGTTGGCCGGCAGGCGCGGGCCCACGTGGGCCAGCATGCGCATCATGTCTTCCTTCGGCTCGCCGACGGACAGGCCGCCGATGGCGATGCCGGGGAAATCGATCTCTTCCAGCTTGGCCAAGGACTCGTCGCGCAGCATTTCGAACATGCCGCCCTGCACGATGCCGAACAGCGCATTCGGGTTTTCACCGCGGTGGAACTCATCCTTCGAGCGCTGCGCCCAGCGCAAGGACATGCGCATGGACTTGGCCGCTTCCTCGATGGTGGCCGGACGGCCCTGGATTTCGTACGGCGTGCACTCGTCGAACTGCATGACGATGTCGGAATTCAAGACGCGCTGCACCTGCATCGACACTTCCGGCGAGAGAAACAATTTATCGCCGTTGATCGGCGAATTGAAATGCACGCCCTCTTCCGTGATCTTGCGCATGGCGCCCAGCGAAAACACCTGGAAGCCGCCGGAATCCGTCAGGATCGGCTTGTTCCAGCCCATGAAGCCATGCAAGCCGCCGAATTTTTCCATGACGGTGTTGCCAGGGCGCAACCACAGGTGAAACGTGTTGCCCAAAATAATCTGCGCGTCGATCTCGTTGAGTTCCAGCGGCGACATGGCTTTCACGGAGCCGTAAGTGCCCACTGGCATGAAGATCGGCGTCTGCACGACGCCATGGTTGAGTTTCAAGGTGCCGCGGCGTGCCTTGGTCAGGCCGCTCGTGTCGGTCTTGAGTAGTTTAAATTCCAGCATGGTCAGTCTTTCACGGGAGTATCAAGGTTCAGCGGAGCGCGTGATTGCGTGGTCAGCAGCATCGCGTCGCCATAGCTGAAGAAACGGTAGTTCTGCGCGATCGCATGCGCGTAGGCAGTGCGGATCGGCTCATAGCCGGCAAAGGCCGACACCAGCATCAGCAGGGTCGACTTCGGCAAATGGAAGTTGGTGATCAGGCGCGTCACCGTTTTGAAGGCATAGCCGGGCGTGATGAACAGGGCCGTATCGGCGCTGCCTGCCACCAGCTGGCCGCTTTGCGAGGCCGATTCCAGCGCGCGCAAGCTGGTCGTGCCGACGGCTACCACGTCGCGCCCGGCAAGTTGGGCGGCGCGCACGGCATCGACGGTTTCCTGCGACATGGTGTACCACTCGGTGTGCATCTTGTGTTCGGCCAGCACCTCCGTGCGCACGGGCTGGAAGGTGCCCGCGCCCACGTGCAGGGTCACATAGGCAAAGTTGACGCCCTTGGCTTTCAACTGGTCGAGCAGGGCCTGGTCGAAATGCAGGCCGGCCGTCGGCGCGGCGACAGCGCCCGGCACCTTGTTGAAGACAGTCTGGTAGCGCGTCTCGTCAAATTCGTCCGCATCGTGCTCGATATACGGCGGCAGCGGCAAACGGCCATGCGCCTCGATCAGCTCGAACACGTCGGCCTCGAAATGCAGGGTAAAGAATTCGCCGGCGCGCTGGCCGACCGTGACGTCAAACGCGTCGGCCAGGCGGATGCGGCAACCGGGCGGCGGCGACTTCGACGCGCGCACCTGGGCCAGCACGGTGCGGTCATCGAGCACGCGCTCGACGAGCGCCTCGATCTTGCCGCCGCTTTCCTTGACGCCAAAGAAGCGCGCTTTCAGCACGCGCGTATCGTTCATCACCAGCAGGTCGCCCGCTTGCAACAGCCCGACGATATCGGCAAAGCTGCGGTCAACCACGGCGTCGCCGTCCAGATGCAAGAGGCGCGAGGCGCTGCGCTCGGCCAACGGAGTTTGCGCAATGTTTTCTTGCGGCAAATTAAAATCGAAATCGGAAAGCGAATACATGCGTTTTGCTTCAAAAGTACGTCAAGAATGATTAGGAGTGCGCAATGGAACATCTGGCACTATACTGTGCGCCTATACAGGCATTACAATAATCCGCCGCAACATTACGACTGCGGTACGCACAGGGTTGTGCCGGACAACCCTCTATTTTACGCTAGCGGCACAAAAATCTCCCATATGCCTGATCCAACGCCCGATCTTCCCCCCACGGCCAAGCCTGCCGCGAAGCCGAAAGCCGCCAAAAAAGTGGTCAGCACGGAAAGCCGGCTGGCCAAGCTGGGCTTGCGCACGGATATGGACCTGGTGCTGCACCTGCCAATGCGTTACGAAGACGAGACCAAGGTCTACACGATACGCGACGCCTGCCTGCGCGGCGGCGAGTCGTGGCAAGTCGAGGGTGTCGTCACCAAGTGCGAAGTCAATTTCAAGCCGCGCAAGCAGCTGCTGGTGACGATCGCCGACGAAACAGGCAATTTGCTGCTGCGTTTCATGAATTTCTATGGCAGCCAGGTCAAGCAGCTGGCCGAAGGGACGCGGGTACGCGCGCGGGCCGAACTCAAACACGGGTTTTTTGGCGCCGAAATGGTGCACCCGACCTATAAAGTGGTCAACGAGGGCGCCCCCCTGCCCACGGCCCTGACGCCCGTCTATCCATCCGGCGAAGGCCTGTCGCAGCACGTCCTGCGGCGCGAGATCGCCGACGCCATGCGCCGCATCGACTGGCAGGACACCCTGCCGGACCAGCTGCTGCGCGAGATGCAGCTGTCGCCGTTCCGGGCCGCCGTGCACCTGCTGCACTACCCGCCGCAGGACATCGATGAAAGCGCGCTGATGGACCGCTCGCACCCGGCCTGGGTGCGCATGAAATTCGATGAACTGCTGGCGCAGCAGCTGTCGCTGAAACGCGCCCAGCGCGCGCGCCGCTCGAAAGGCGCCGCGTCCTTGCCCATCGTCGGCACCCTGTCGGAATCCTTCGGCGCCGCCCTGCCCTTCAAGCTGACGGGCGCGCAGGCCCGCGTGCTCGAGGAAATCCGCGCCGACCTGCGCCAGCCGTATCCGATGCAGCGCTTGCTGCAAGGGGACGTTGGCAGCGGCAAGACGGTCGTCGCCGCCCTGTCAGCCACGCAAGCCATCGACAGCGGCTACCAGGCCGCGCTGATGGCGCCCACGGAGATCCTGGCGGAGCAGCACTTCCGCAAGATCGCCGCCTGGATGGAGCCGCTGGGCGTGAAGGTGGCGTGGCTGACGGGCAGCCTGAAGAAAAAGGAAAAGACGGCGGCGCTGGCCCTGATCGAATCGGGCGAAGCGCAACTGGTGATCGGCACGCATGCGCTGATCCAGGATAACGTGCTGTTTGCCAAACTGGGCCTGGTGATCGTCGACGAGCAGCACCGCTTCGGCGTGGGCCAGCGCCTGACCTTGCGCAACAAGGGCGACAGCGCGGCCGTGCCGCACCAGCTGATGATGTCGGCCACGCCGATCCCGCGCACCCTGGCGATGACGTATTACGCCGACCTGGAAGTATCGGTGATCGACGAGCTGCCGCCGGGACGCAGCCCCATCGTCACGCGCTCCATCGACCAGAACCGGCGCGACGAAGTCATCGCCCGCGTATATGCGGCCGCGCTGGAAGGGCGGCAGGTATACTGGGTCTGCCCGCTGATCGAGGAATCGGAAGCGCTGCAGCTGCAGACGGCCACCGACACCTACATGATGCTGGCCGAAGCCTTGCCCGCGCTGCAGGTCGGCCTCGTGCACGGCCGTTTGAAGCCTGCGGAAAAGCAGGAAGTGATGGACGCCTTCATCGCCGGCCATATTCACGTGCTGGTGGCCACCACCGTCATCGAGGTGGGCGTCGACGTGCCGAATGCCTCGCTGATGGTGATCGAGCATGCCGAGCGTTTTGGTTTGTCGCAGCTGCACCAGCTGCGCGGCCGCGTGGGCCGCGGCTCGGCGGCCAGCGTCTGCCTGCTGCTGTACCAGGGCCCGCTGGGCGGCGTGGCGCGCCAGCGTTTGATGACCATGCGCGAAACCACCGACGGTTTTGAAATTGCCCGGCGCGACCTGGAAATCCGCGGCCCCGGGGAATTCCTCGGCGCGCGCCAGTCCGGCCAGGCCATGCTGCGCTTCGCCGACCTGGAAACGGATCAATGGCTGGTCGACCAGGCGCGCGACGTGGCGCACGATCTGCTGCACGCCACCACGACGGCCGCCGCGGCCACCGTGGAAGCGCACCTGGCGCGCTGGCTGGGTGGGAAAGAGGAATTCCTGAAGGTGTAAAAACCGGATGCCTGCTACAGGCACATCCAGAAGCGGTTCGCCAGGTCGAGCATGAAGTCCGGCCGCAAATAGGCCAGGAAGACGATGGCCAGCAGCGCGGCGCCAGCCAGACGCCATAGCCATGTGCGCCAGCTGGCCATTACGCGGCCACCGCCACGCGCTTGACGGCGCGCTCGTCGATGGGCAGGTTGATCAGCGCGGCCATGAGCCCCAAGCCGATGGTGATCATCCACACGATATGGTAACTACCCTGGTGCTCGTACAGATAGCCGCCCAGCCACGCGCCCAGGAAACTGCCCACCTGGTGCGAGAAGAACACCATCCCGGCCAGCATCGACAGGTGCTTCACGCCGAAAATGCCGGCGATGATGCCGTTCGTCAGCGGCACGGTCGACAGCCACAGTACGCCCATGCCGGCGGCGAACAGGTACACGGACCACGCCGACAAGGGCGCCAGCAGGAACACGGTGATGACCACGGCGCGCGTCACGTAAATGGCCGACAACAGATAGCGCTTGGCGATCTTGCCACCGAGTTTGCCCGCGTAGTAGGAACCGACGATGTTGAACAGGCCGATCAGCGCCAGTGCCGTGACGGCGATGTTCGGATTCATCAGGCCCTGGTCCTTCAGGTAAGCCGGCAAATGCACGCCGATGAAGACCAGCTGGAAACCGCAGACAAAATACCCTGCCAGCAACAGCCAGAACGAGCGGCTGGCGATGGCTTCGCTGAAGGCGGCGCCTACGCTTTGCTGCGGACCGCTGGCGTGCGAGACGGGCGGCTCGCGCAGGTAGAAGGCCATCGGGATCATGGCCAGCAGCACCAGCGCGGCCAGCACATAAAAAGCGTTTTGCCAGCCCACGGCGGAAATCAGTTGCTGCTCGACGGGCATCATCAGGAACTGGCCGAACGAGCCGGCCGCCGACGAGATGCCAAAGGCCCACGAGCGCTGCTCGGGCGGCGCGCTGCGTCCGATGATGCCGCTGATGGCGCCAAAGGCCGTGCAGGCCAGCGCCAGGCCGATGAAGATGCCGGAACCGACGATGAACAGGGTGGGCTGCGTCACGAGCGCCATCCACACCAGGCCCGCCATGTAGCTGATGGCGCCGATAATGACGACGCGCATGGTGCCGAAACGGTCGGCCGCCATGCCGGCGAACGGGCCGAAGACGCCCCACATCAGGTTTTGCATGGCCAGCGCCAGCGAATACGTTTCGCGCGTCCAGCCATTGGCTTGCGAGATCGGCTGCATCCAGAAGCCCAGGCCGTGGCGCACGCCCATCGCCAGGGTCAGGACGACGCCGCTGGCGATGAGGACAGTTTTCAGGCTGGGACGGGATGAGTGCAATGTCATGGAGGACTCCTGTTTAGGCCTGTTTACGCCTGGTCGGCGCTGTAAACCAGGCCGATCTGGCCACGCATGATGTCAAGGTTGTGCATCAGCGCCACGCTGTCCGCCAGCGGCATGACGGGGCTTTCCAGCAGGCCGGCGCGGATGCAGCGCATCGCTTCGATCGCCTCGTGCGCGTAGCCATTGCCCAGGTGGGGCACGGCGACGACGCGGCGTTCGCCATCCATCGCTTCGACGATCAGATGATCGGGCTTGTAAAAACGGTTGGGCAGGCGAATCCGGCCCAGGCTGCCGGAAATGGTCATTTCCGTCGGCGTTTGCGCACGCAGGCTGCAGGCGCAGGACGAGGTGCCGCCGCCCGCGTGCAGCAGGGAGAATACAACCTGCTCATCGACGCCGGTGGCGCCCATCTCGGCCAGCGCCTGCACCTGCGATACCGGGCCGAGGAAGAAGGCCGCCATCGACAGCGGATAGATGCCCACGTCGAGCAGTGCGCCGCCGCCGAGTTCGGGATTGAACATGCGGTGTTCGGGCGGGAAATTGGCGACAAAGCCGATATCGGCCTGCACTTGCTGCAGCACGCCGATTTCGCCGCTGGCGATGATGCGTTTGGCTTCCTGCACGGCTGGCAGGAAACGGCTCCACATGGCTTCCATCAGAAACAGCTTTTGCTCGCGCGCCAGGTCCACCACGGCCTGCGCTTCGCGCGCGTTCATCGTGAACGGTTTTTCACAGACGACGTGCTTGCCGGCGGCCAGGCACATCAGGGCATTTTCCGCATGCAAGGTATGCGGCGTGGCGATGTAGATCACGTCCACGCCAGGGTCCATGGCCAGTGCCTGGTAGGAGCCATGGCAACGCTCGATGCCGAATTCGGCGCCGAAGGCCTGCGCGCCGGCGCTGCTGCGCGAGGCGACCGCCACCAGTTGCGCACCGGGCGCATCACGCAAGCCATTCGCCATCGCGCGGGCGATCTTGCCGGTGCCGAGGATGCCCCAGCGGACGGTATTTTCCATGCTATTGATCTCTTTCTGCGCCAGCCACCTTGCGCTTCGGGCGGAACACCGCCGCGTCATTGTAAAAATCGTCGTCCTGGCCTTCGCACCAGCCGGGTAAACCAAGCACGGGCAGCGGCGTGAAGTCCGCCGTGGTGAGACCTTGCTGCGCCAGGTCTTGCGCCACGCGCTCGTCGAGCCAGGCGCGCCGTGTCGCATCGTCCAGGGTGAAATAGACATCGTCCGCGAAGATCACGCGCGTATGCGCCGTGATGGCCTTGCGCGGCGCCACCAGTTTTTCCATCAGCGCGTGGCCGAACAGCCACACATCGGCATCGCCGCCCGCGCCAAATTTCTCGCGCTGCGCAATGAACGCGCTGCGCCAGTCGTGCCCGCGCAAGGCCGCTTCCAGCGCGCGCCCCGCATCGCTGTCGCGCAGCACCAGCAAGGCGGAATTTTCGTCAAAAATCGTCGCGCCATCGCGCGCGGGACCACGCGATTTGCCGACGCCGGACAGGGCGATCTGCGCCGCCTGCAGCGCGTTCAGCTGCCGCTTGATGCGGGGGAAGGTGAGCCACACGAGCGCGTTGAAAAAATCGTGCAGATTGTCGCGCGTGGGCACGCCACCCGTCGCGCCGATGAACTCCTCGTAGGCGACGCCTTCGGGCAGGTCCGCTTGCGGCACGAAGGCCAGCGGCAAGCCGGAGGGATTGCGCAAGTCCAGCGCCCGCGCCCGCCCGTTGAGCGCGGCAATCACCGTGTCGCGCTGCAGGTCCAGCTGCCGTCGCGCCGGCAGCACCGTGGCAAACCAGGGGCGGGTCCAGTCTATCGATGGCAGCATGAACGCTTAGACCATTTTCCAGTTGATCTGCTCGCCCGCGTTGAGCGGAATCACGTGGCTGTCGCCCAGTGGCAGCGAGGCTGGCAAGGTCCAGCTTTCGCGCTTCAAGGTGATGGTGTCCGTGTTGCGCGGCACGCCGTAGAAGGCCGGGCCGTGGAAGCTGGCGAATGCTTCCAGTTTATCGAGCGCGCCGGCCCGTTCGAACGCTTCGGCATACATTTCCATTGCGTGCAGAGCCGTGTAGCAACCGGCGCAGCCGCAGGCCATTTCCTTGGCGCCTTGCGCGTGCGGCGCCGAATCCGTACCGAGGAAGAAGCGCTCGTCGCCGCTGGCGGCCGCCGTCATCAGGGCCAAGCGGTGCTCTTCGCGCTTGAGGATGGGCAGGCAGTAGTAATGGGGGCGGATGCCGCCCTTGAAAATCTCGTTACGGTTGTACAGCAGATGATGCGCCGTGATGGTGGCGGCGATCGGGCCTTCCGCTTCGGCCACGTACTGCGCCGCATCCTTGGTGGTGATGTGCTCGAACACGACGGACAGGGCCGGGAAGGCGCTGCGCAGCGGACGCATCACGCGCTCGATGAAGACAGCTTCGCGGTCGAAAATGTCGATTTCAGGATCCGTCACTTCGCCGTGCACGAGGAAGGGCATGCCCACTTCCTGCATCACTTCGAGCACCTTGTAGCAATTCTTCAAATCCGTCACGCCCAGGTCGGAATTCGTCGTGGCGCCGGCCGGATACAGTTTGACGGCTTGCACGATGCCGCTGTCCTGCGCGCGGCGGATTTCGTCGGGCGAGGTGTTGTTCGTCAGGTACAGCACCATCAGCGGATCGAAGTTCACGCCTTCCGGCACGGCGGCCAGGATACGCTCGCGGTAGGCGGCAGCATCGGCCGTGGTGGTGACGGGCGGTTTCAGGTTCGGCATGACGATGGCGCGGCCGAACTGGCGCGCGCTGTGCGGCAGCACGCTGGCCATGACGGCGCCGTCGCGCAAGTGCAAATGCCAGTCATCCGGACGGGTGATGGTGATGGAGGCTGGGGTGTGATCGAGTGTGGACATGGCGGCTGCTTTCAGGCGGTCATTGCGAATAGCGCCATTTTACCAGCCGCGGGGCCGCAGCACAGGCGGGGGATGCCGGTGAGGAACGCTCAGGCGACAGCCAGTTTCAGGTGGCCGATGGCGTTGGCGGCCGGTTTGATGCTAATCTCGATGTCGTAACCCAGGCGGTTCAGGCAATCCATCAATTTGCGCTCGGACAAGCCGAAAAAATCGCCACGCAGCATGCCCGATACCTTGGGCTGCGCGACCCCCATGCGCCGCGCCGCTTCTTCCTGCGTCAAATCCAGCTTGCGCATGGCATTGCGGATTTCGCCCACCAGGCCGGATTTGATTTGCAGCTTGTCTGCGCCGGGCAAGCCCAGGTCGGCAAAGACGTTACCGCTGGACAGTTCAAACTCTATTTCATCGACGATGCGTTTTTTCATGGCGTAACTCCTCGATCCATTGTTGTGCACTGTGCAGACGGGCGCGCACCAAATCCATTTCCTGCTTCGGCGTCGCGATACCTCTCTTGCTCTTCTTTTGAAAGCAGTGCAGCACGAACACCACCTCCTCGAACTTCACCGTGTAGACGGCGCGATAGGTACCGCCCACATCATCCTCGATGATTTCCAGGACGCCCGCGCAGCCGAAACCGTGCAATACCTTGGCGTTGTCGTGCCGGTCACCACGCTGCGCCAAATCCAGTGCATGCCCAAAGAAAGAACGGATGTCCACAGGCAAGGCCATCAATTCTTTTTTGGTGGAACCGACCCACACCAGCGGCTTGTGGGGCTTTGGCGGTTTTTGGGTGATCTTCATGAATTATACCTTTATTAGTATAAATTAGAAGGATTTGGCTGATAAGGAATCAGCGTACGGCGGATTGAATAACGATCGTTTGCGGCAAGCCAAGCACGAGCGGCTGGCAGACGGCAAAACGGCCGGTATAAACCGGCCGTTTTTGGCATAAGGACGAAGAAAATCAGGACTTGGCCGGCACCGTCTCCTGCTTCGCCACCCAGGCGCGAATATCGGCCAGCATCCGGTCCAGCGCGGCGCGGTCGTACACGTGGCCACGGCTGACCACCAGGCGGATCTGGCGCGTGGCGCCGATGTCCTGCAGCGGGTTCGCATCGAGCACCAGCAGGTCGGCCGCCTTACCGGCCGCCACGCTACCGTAGCGCTCCAGCTTGCCCAGGAAGCGGGGACCGTTGATAACGGCCGACTGCAAGGCTTGCTGCGGCGTCAGGCCGTATTGCACATACAGGCCGATTTCATCATGCAAGGCCTGGCCAGGATAGTCGAAGGAATTCAAAAATCCCGCATCGGTGCCGGCGATGATGCTCACGCCCTGCTGCTGCAAAATCGGCAGCAGCTTTGCCGATTGCTCGAACTGCGCGTGGCGCTGGACGATCGCTTCCGGGCCATCCTTGGCGGCGCGCTGCACGCGCCAGTCGTAGGTGGCGCGCAAGCCCTTGCCGATGTATTGCAGGGCCGGATCATGCGTGTGGTCTTCACGATCCAGGTAGGCCGTCACGCGCGGACCCCACAGGGTCGGCACGATGGCCGTGCCGCGCGCGGCCAGGTAGCTGAAGGCCTTGCGCGCCGTCGGCTCATCGTAGCTTTGCACACTTGCGTGCATGGCCTCCTTGCCCGTCATCGCGCCGGCGGCCACCTTGTCCGTCAGCTCCTGCTCGCGCGGCGTGGTGGCGCGCAGCAAGTACGATTGATGCTCGATCGTGCCCAGGCCCGCATCGGCCATCTGCTCCAGTGTCAGCTGCACGGGGATATGGCCCGAAGTGCGCATGCCCCGTTCACGCGCCTGGCGCAGCGCTTCCAGGTACAGCTCCGGCTTCAAGGTGTTTTCCGTGATCTTCACGAAGTCCACTTGCTGCGCCTGCAGGCCGTCGAGTGCGCGCGTGACTTCCTGCGGCGTGCCCACTTCGATGGTGCCCTTCCACAGCGGCTTGATGCCTTCGAGCTTGGCGCCAGAGGTAAAAATCGTCGGGCCTTCCAGCTGGCCCGCATTGATCTGCCGGCGCCATGCCAGCACCGTGTCGGGCAAGTCGCCCGAGCAGTCGCGCACCGTGGTGATGCCGTGCGCCAGGTACAAAGGCAGCAGCTGCTTGTTCTCGTCGATCAGCTCAGGGCCGCCGCCGAAATGCACGTGCGTATCCCACAGGCCCGGCATCAGGTATTTGCCGGGCAGGCGGATGGTCTGCTTCGGCGCATAGCTGCGCAACCGCGCGTCATCGACGACGGCGACGATGCTGTCTCCCTTGAGCAGCACGGTCTTGCCGTTGACGGCGCGGCCGGCGGCAACGTCGATCAGGGTGGTGTCGCGCAGGGCAATGTCAACGGCGATCTTGTCGGCCGCGTGGGCATGGGCGAGCAGGCCCAGCGCCAGCATCGCGCCGGCTATTTGTTTCATAACAGGCATTCGTACTCAACTTCAAAAAAATGAAAAATTAATGGATGATCTTGGCGAGGAAATCGCGCGCGCGGTCCGAGCGCGTCGTGTTGAAGAAGTCATCCTTGCTGCAATCCTCGATGATCTTGCCCTGATCCATGAAGACAATGCGGTTGGCCACGCGCTTGGCAAAGCCCATTTCGTGCGTGACGACCATCATGGTCATGCCTTCCTGCGCCAGGCCCACCATCACGTCGAGCACCTCGTTGATCATCTCCGGGTCGAGCGCAGATGTCGGCTCGTCGAACAGCATGGCGATCGGGTCCATCGACAGCGCGCGCGCGATCGCCACGCGCTGCTGCTGGCCGCCCGACAGCTGGCCAGGGAATTTATCCTGCTGCGACAGCAAGCCCACGCGGTCCAGGTACTTCAAGCCCTTGGCATTGGCTTCATCGGCGCTGCGACCCAGCACCTTGATCTGGCCGATAGTCAAGTTTTCGCGGATGGACAGGTGCGGGAACAGCTCGAAATTCTGGAACACCATGCCGATGCGCGCGCGCAGTTTCGACAAATTCGTTTTCGGATCGTTGACGCTGATGCCGTCGACGATGATCTGTCCCTGCTGGATCGGCTCCAGGCCGTTGACGGTCTTGATCAGGGTCGACTTGCCGGAGCCGGACGGGCCGCAAATGACCATCACGTCGCCCTTGGCGACCTTGGTGGTGCAGTCGGTCAGTACCTGGAACTGGCCATACCATTTGCTGACATTATTGAGTTCAATCATCTTGTTCTTTCTTTTTCGGTTAGCGAATGATGGCGACGCGTTTCTGCAGGCGTTTTACCAGGAACGACAAGGCATAGCACAGCACGAAATACACGACCGCGACAAACACGTACATCTCCACCAGGCGGCCGTCGCGCTGGGCGATCTTCGAGGCGGCGCCGACGAAATCGGGGATCGACAGCACGTACACAAGTGACACGTCCTGGAACAGCACGATAGTTTGCGTCAGCAGCACGGGAATCATGTTGCGGAAGGCTTGCGGCAGCACGATGCTGCCCATGGTTTGGCGGTAGTTCATGCCCAGCGCCTGGCCGGCCCACACCTGACCACGCGGGATCGACTGTATGCCGCTGCGCATGATCTCGCAATAGTATGCCGCCTCGAACATGATGAAGGTGATCAACGCGGAAGAAAACGCACCCACTTTCACGGGCTCGTCGGCGCCGATGATCCAGGCGGCGATGTACGGCACCAGGAAGTAGAACCAGAAAATGACCAGGACCAGCGGGATCGAGCGTATCAGGTTGACGTAGCTCGACGCCACGCCAGAGACGATGCGGTTGCCCGACAAGCGCATCAGCGCCAGCAAGGTACCCAGCACGATGCCGCCGACCATGGCCAGCGCCGTCAGTTTCAAGGTAAACACCATGCCAGTCTGAAACAGGTAAACCCACGAGCGGGAGATGACATCGAAGTCAAAATTACCGAACATATCAATGTCCTCCCGTCTTGGCGCCGGCGACGATGAAGCCCGGGATGGCGACCTTTTTTTCGATCAGGTGCATCAGCACCACCACCAGCAGGTTGACGACGACGTAGATGATGGTGGCGGCCGAAAACGCCTCGAACACCTGGAAGGAAAACTCCTGGATGGCGCGCGCGCTGGCAGTCAGTTCGATCAGGCCTATGGTCAGCGCCACGGAACTGTTCTTGATGATGTTCAAAAATTCGCTGGTCAGCGGCGGCATGATGACGCGCGCGGCCATCGGCAACAAAATAAAGCGGTAGGTTTGCGGCAGGGTCAGGCCCAGTGCCGTTCCCGCCAGTTTCTGCCCGCGCGGCAGCGCCTCGATACCCGTCGTCACTTGCACGGCCACGCGCGAGGAAGTAAAGAATCCCAGGCACAGAACAGCCGTGACGAACGGCGCATTCGGCAACGACTTGACCCAGGCGCCCATGTCCGGCGGCAGCAGTTCCGGCATGACGAAATACCAGAGGAACATCTGCACCAGCAGCGGCACGTTGCGGAACAATTCAACGTAGGCATTGGCCACGCCCACCAGCCATTTGTTCGGCAAGGTGCGGATGGTGCCGATCACCAGGCCCAAGATCAATGCCATGATCCAGGCCGCGCCGGCCGTGGCCAGGGTCCAGACCAGGCCGGACCACAGGGTGTCCATATACGTGCCCACGCCATCGGGAGAAATCTCCCAGAAAATGCGCCAATTCCAGTTGTAATTCATGATCATCCTTCCGATGCAGCCCAAGGAAGGCGGCTTATCCGCCGCCCGTCCCGCAATTGAAACGGGAGGCTTGCGCCCCCCGATTTGTTACGCAATCTTTACTTTTTCCGTTTGTCCGAAGTCTTCTGCGCTTCGGGTACGGCCGCATAGGCCGCCGGGTCGCCAGAATCGGTCGGATTCGTGAACACGGCCTTCAATTGCGGCGGCATGGGGAATTTCAGGTTGATGTTTTTCGGCGGGATCGGCGAGGTAAACCATTTCGCGTAAATGCGGTTGATGTCATCGCTCTTGTACAGGCGGATCAGCGCGTCGTCGACCACTTTCTTGAAGGCCGGATCGCCCTTGCGCAGCATGATGCCGTACGGCTCGACCGACAACGCTTCCTTGGTGATTTCGTAGTCGTTCGGGTTTTTCGAGTTGGCCACTTGCGACGCCAGCAGGATATCGTCGTTGGCTTCAGCCACCGCGCGGCCCGTTTCCAGCATCAGGAACGACTCTGGATGATCCTTGCCGACGGCAATCGTCATGCCCAGGTTCTTTTCCTTGTTGAGGATGGTCATCTGCTTGATGGTCGACGTGCCGGCCGTGGCGACCAGCGTCTTACCGCGCAAGTCTTCCAGGGTCTTGATGTTCGAGGATTTTTTCGATAGCACGCGGTTCCCGATGACGAACATGGTGGGCGCGAATGCCACCTGCTGCTGGCGCTCCAGATTGTTCGTCGTCGAGCCGCATTCGAGGTCGATGGTGCCGTTGGCCATCAGCGGAATACGGTTGGCCGAGGTGACGGGGCTCATCACCACTTTCAGTTCGCTCAAACCCAGGTGTTTTTGCAGGGCCGTGACGACTTTCATGCACAGGTCGATCGAATAACCTTGGTACTGCTGCTTGTCATCGAGATAGGAGAAGGGAACGGAGCCGTCGCGCACACCGAGGGTGACGGAACCGGCTTTCTTGATCTTGGCCAAGGTGCCGGTCAATTCCTGAGCCTGGACTGGCGACATGCTGCTGATGACACCGACGCTGAGCAGCGTGGCGATGATTTTGGTCAATTTCATAAATTCTCCTGGGCGGACAAACCGGATGTACTCCGAACGAAACAACTGTGGTGCAGACGCCACCAATGGAATTAATTTTATTTCATTTTCAGCGCTGAGCTAGCCGTTTTCTGCGATTGCCCGCAAATAGGCGCTATACGCGCGCCTGAATCAGCGCGGCTGTAGCATTTTTCCTACTGATTTCCCCTTCCCGATTTATTTTGCCGGCGACAGCCCCGCCAACTCGTCCTCGTCCTCGTCCTCCTCATCATCCATATTCGCCTGCTGGCGTTGCCACATCTGCGCGTACAAGCCATTCGCGGCCAGCAAGTGCGGATGCGTACCCCGCTCGACGATGCGGCCATGATCGAGCACCAGGATTTGCTGGGCGTCGGCCACCGTCGACAGGCGGTGCGCAATGACCAGGGTGGTGCGGTTTTTAGCGATGTCCTTCAGCTGCGCCTGGATCGCCTGCTCGGCCTTGGAATCGAGCGCCGAGGTGGCTTCATCGAAGATCAGGATGGCGGGGTCTTTCAGCAAAGTGCGGGCGATGGCCACGCGCTGCTTTTCGCCGCCCGACAGTTTCAAGCCCCGCTCGCCCACCATGGAGTTGTAGCCATCTGGCAAGCTTTCAATAAAATCATGGATCGACGCCGCTTTGGCCGCTGCCACGATGGCTTCCTTGCTGGCGCCCGGCTTGCCGTAGGCAATGTTGTATTCGATGGTGTCGTTGAACAGCACCGTGTCCTGCGGCACGATGCCGATGGCCGCGCGCAGGGAATCCTGCGTGATTGCCCGCAAGTCCTGGCCATCGATGGTGATGCTGCCGCCATCGACTTCATAAAAGCGGAACAACAAACGCGACAGGGTCGACTTGCCCGAACCGCTGTGGCCCACCACAGCCGTCGTGGTGCCGGCGGGAATCTGGAAATCCACGTCGAACAGGATTTTCCGCTTGGCTTCATAGCTGAAATCCACGTGGTCGAAACGCACGGCCGCGCCCCGCGTGACGAGCGCTTTGGCGTCCGGCGTATCGGCGATTTCACGGTTCTCGTTCAGCAAGGAAAACAGGCGTTCCATGTCGGCCAGGCTTTGCTTGATTTCGCGGTAAATGACCCCTAAAAAATTGAGGGGGATATACAGCTGGATCATGAAGGCATTGACCAGCACCAGGTCGCCCAGGGTCATGGTGCCGGCAATCACGCCCACCGTGGCGCGCCACAGGATCAAGGTGACGGCAGTGGCGATGATCAAGGACTGGCCCGTGTTCAACAGGGACAGTGAGGTCTGCGATTTCACGGCCGCCGATTCATAACGCTGCAAGCCCTCGTCGTAGCGCTTCGCCTCGTAATCCTCGTTGCCGAAATATTTCACGGTTTCATAGTTGATCAGCGAATCGATGGCCTTGGTATTCGCCTTCGAGTCGAGGTCGTTCATGGTGCGGCGGAAATGCGTACGCCAGTTTGTCACCAGCACGGTAAACGCGATGTAGGACACCAGCGCCACCGCCGTGATCACAGTGAACCAGATGTCGTAATGCAAGACCAGATAGCCAAGCACGAGGGTAATTTCCACCAGGGTCGGCAGGATGTTGAACAAGGTATAGGAAATGAGCGAGCCGACGCTGCGCGTGCCCCGTTCGATGTCGCGCGTCATGCCGCCCGTCTGGCGGTTCAAGTGAAAGCGCAGGGACAAGGCATGCAGGTGGCGGAACACTTGCAGGGCGATGGTGCGCACGGCCCGTTGCGTCACCCTGGCGAACAGGAATTCGCGCAATTCCGTAAACAAGGTGGTCGACAGGCGCAGCAAGCCATACGCCACCAGCAAGCCGACCGGCAACACCAGCAGCGCTTGCGGATGGGCTGCCGTGATCGTCATGGCATCGACGAGTTTTTTCAGGATCAGGGGCACGCCCACGTTGGCCAGCTTGGCGCCCACCAGGCATAGCAGTGCCAGCAGCACCCGCCATTTGTAGACCCACAGGTAGGGCAGCAAGGTCTTGATGGTGGCAAAATCGCTGTGGCTGGCGGAGGCTGGCGAGCGGGGCGGAGGGGGAGTCTGGGAACGGCGCATGGCGAAGGTCGGCTTTTTATGGTTCAATCGGGGCAATTGTAGCCTTTCATGAGAATAAAAGATGAGCACCTCCCCCGACCGCCCTGACAACTGCCTCGCCTCCGGCCTGCCCGCCGGAAAAATGCCGGAATTGCGCATGATGCCCGCGCCGTCCGACGCCAATGTGTACGGCGACGTGTTCGGCGGCTGGATCATGGCGCAGGTCGATATCGCCGGTTCCCTGCCTGCCACGCGGCGCGCCAACGGCCGCGTCGCCACCATCGCCGTCAATTCCTTCGTCTTCAAAAATCCCGTCTTCGTCGGCGATCTGCTGTCCTTCTACGCCGACATCGTCAAGGTTGGCAATACCTCGATCACTGTCAATGTCGAAGTGTATGCCGAGCGCAACCGCCTGCAGGCATGCATCGTGAAAGTCACGGAAGCCACCCTGATCTATGTGGCGACGGACTCCGACCGCAAGCCGCGCAAGGTGCCGCCGATCGAGACCTTATTGTCGTCTTGATTGTCGCAATAATCCGACGTTTTATTTTCAGACGGCATGGATAGCCAGCGCCGCATCTTTCTGCAGAGCGCTGCGCGCATCACGGCATTGGCCGCGGCCGGCAGCGTGCTGTCCGGTTCCAGCGCGAGCGCCGCCACGCGCTTGAATGGCACAGGCTATCCGTTTGCGCTCGGCGTTGCCTCGGGTTCGCCCTTGCCCGATGCGGTGGTGCTGTGGACGCGCATCTGCTACGACCCGCTGCATGCCGCCGCCACGCCCGCCATCGCCCTGAACGTGCGCTGGGAAGTGGCCGACGACGAAGCTTTTAGACGCGTCGTCGCCAAGGGGCAAGCCACAGCCACGCCCGCCCTCGCGCACAGCGTGCACGTCGATGTGGGCGGCCTGGCGCCCGGACGCTGGTACTGGTACCGCTTTATGCTTGGCGACGCCGTCAGCCCCGCAGGCCGCACGCGCACGGCGCCCGAGCCCGGCTCCATGCCTTCCTCGCTGAAACTGGCCGTCGCTTCGTGCCAGCACTGGGAATTCGGCGCCTACGCGGCGCACCGGCACATCACGGCGGCCGCGCCCGACCTGGTGGCCTTCCTCGGCGATTACATTTATGAGTGGGGACCGTACCAGCTGCAGCACCCGAACCGGGCCGTGCGCACGCATGAAAGTTTTACGCTGGATGAGTACCGCGCCCGCTACGCGCAATACAAGAGCGACCGCGACTTGCAGGGCGCGCACCTGGCCGCGCCGTGGATCGTCACCTGGGACGACCATGAAGTGGCCAATGATTACGGCAACGACCGCGACGAGTTGCTCACGCCCACTTTTTTGCAGCGCCGCGCGGCCGCCTACCAGGCGTTTTATGAACACATGCCGCTGCGTTTGCTGCCGCTGGGGCGGCGGGGTTTTGTCGACATGCGCATCTACCAGCGCTATGACTGGGGCCGTCTGGCGCGCTTTCACGTGCTGGACGACCGGCAATACCGCGCCTATCACGCATGCGCCAGGCCGGGCCGCGGCGGCTCCAATTCCGTCACCACGCGCAACTGCCCCGATTTGCTGAAACCGCAGCGCACCATGCTGGGCGAGGAACAGCAGCGCTGGCTGCAAGCCGGCCTCGATGATTCCCCGGCGCGCTGGAATATCCTGGCCCAGCAAACCCTGATGGCGCAATCGAGCCAGGTACCCATCCTGCGGCACGGCGACGAACGCATCTGGACCGATGGCTGGGATGGCTATCCACTGGCGCGCCAGCACCTGCTCGATGCCTTGCGCAGCAGCAAGGCCAGCAACCCGTTGGTGCTGTCAGGCGACGTGCACACCTTTTATGCCACCGAACTGAGCCGCAACGCCACGCGCCCCACCGGCAAGAGCAATCCCGTGCTGGCCACGGAGTTTTGCGGCACCTCCATCACGTCGAGTTCCCGCCCACAGGCGCGCACGGACCAGTACGTGGCGATGAACCCGCACATCCGTTACGGACGCAGCGACAAGCGCGGCTATATGTTGATGGAGATCACGCCGGAGAAAACCACGACCCTGTTCCAGGGCCTGGAGAATGTGCGCGACAGCGCTTCTACCATCGCGACACTGGCCAGCTTTACCGTCCGGGACGGCAAGGCTGGCTTGCAAAGTTAAAGCCTAGGCAACCTTCTTTTCGTCGCGTAATTGACGGCGCAATATCTTGCCTACATTGGTCTTCGGCAATTCATCACGGAACTCGATGTATTTCGGTTTCTTGTAGGCCGTCAACTCATGCTTGCAATGCTCGCGGATCTGTTCCACTGTCAGGTTAGGATCCTTGCGCACGACAAACACTTTCACAGCTTCGCCCGCGTTGGCATCCGGCACGCCGATGCAGGCGCATTCCAGCACGCCCGGGCACGACGCGACCACGTCTTCCACTTCGTTCGGATACACATTGAAGCCGGAAACGATGATCATGTCTTTCTTGCGGTCCACGATCTTCACGTAGCCGCGCTCATCCATGACGCCCACGTCGCCCGTCTTGAAGTAGCCGTCGGCCGTCATCGACTTGGCCGTCTCGTCCGGACGCTGCCAGTAGCCGGCCATCACTTGCGGGCCGCGCACGGCGATCTCGCCAGGCTCGCCCAGCGGTACTTCCACGCCGTCGTCGTTCAAAATGGCGACTTCCGTCGACGGGAAAGGCAAGCCGATGGTGCCCGTGAATTCCGTGATATCGACGCGGTTGCCCGTCACCACGGGCGATGTCTCCGACATGCCATAGCCTTCGATCAGCGGGCAGCCCGTCAGTTTCAGCCAGCGTTCGGCCACGTTGCGCTGCAAGGCCATGCCGCCGCCATTGCACACTTTATAGGAGGAGAAATCGAGCTTGGCAAAGTCGGCATTGTTCAGCAGCGCGTTGTACAAGGTGTTGACGGCCGGAAAGACGACGATCTTGTGCTTGGACAGTTCCTTGACGAAACCGGGGATGTCGCGCGGGTTGGGAATCAGCACGCTCATGCCGCCCAGGCGCATGCCCATCAGGGCGCTGACCGTCAGCGAATAGATGTGATACAGGGGCAAGGCGCACATGAATCCCATCGAGGTGGCACGCATTTCAGGCGTCATCACGGGCGACATCCACGCCTCGTTTTGCAGCACGTTGGCGATCACATTGCGGTGCAACAACATCGCGCCCTTCGACACGCCCGTCGTGCCACCCGTGTATTGCAGGAAGACGATATCGTCATGCCCCTGCTGCACCGGCGTGAGTGTCAAACGGGAACCCTCGGCCAGCATCTTGTTGAAACTGATGGAGCCCGGCAAGGAAAACGCTGGCACCATTTTTTTGATCTTGCGCACGACAAAGTTGACGATGGCGCCCTTCAAACCACCGAGCAAGTCGCCCATGGTGGCGACGATCACATGCTTGACCTGGGTATGCGGCAACACCTGCTCGACCGTGGTGGCGAAGTTTTCCAGCACGATGATCGCTTCGCTGCCCGAATCGATCAACTGGTGCTGCAATTCACGCGGCGTGTACAGCGGATTCACGTTGACCACCGTGTAACCGGCGCGCAGGATCGCCGCCATGGCTACCGGATACTGCAGCACGTTCGGCAGCATGATCGCCACGCGCGCACCCGTCTTCAGGCCCTTGCTTTGCAGCCAGGCGCCCATCTGCAGCGACAGCTTGTCGAGCTCGCGATAGGTAAGGAATTTATCCATGCACACGAAGGCATTGCGGTCCGCATATTTTTGGAACGACTCTTCCAGCAAATGCGTCACGGAACGGTATTGCGTGCAATCAATCTCTGCGGGAACGCTGTCCGGGTACGACTTCAACCAAATCTTGTCCATCTCGCCTCATCTTTATCTGTAAAAGGGACGCGCCTCCTGGCGCATCCCACACTGTTTATGTTGCTATCTTCGTTTCGTCACGCAGGGCGCGACGCAAAATCTTGCCGACGTTGGTCTTCGGCAGTTCATCGCGGAACTCGATATATTTCGGCCGCTTGTAGCCCGTGAATTGTTCCTTGCAATACGCGGCCAGCACTGCCTGGGTCAGGTTCGGATCCTTACGCACGACAAACACTTTCACGGCCTCGCCCGAGTGTTCATCCGGCACGCCCACGCAGGCGCACTCCAGCACGCCTGGATGGGCCGCGATGACGGCTTCGACTTCGTTCGGATACACATTGAAGCCGGAGACGAGAATCATGTCTTTCTTGCGGTCCACGATCTTCACGTAGCCGCGCTCGTCCATGATGCCCACGTCGCCCGACTTGAAGTAACCGTCTGGTGTCATGACCTTGGCCGTCTCGTCGGGGCGATTCCAGTAGCCCGTCATCACTTGCGGGCCGCGGATGGCGATCTCGCCCGTCTGCCCCAGAGGCACTTCCTTGCCGTCATCGTCGAGGATGGCGATCTCGGTCGACGGAATCGGCAAGCCGATGGTGCCGGAGAACGCCGTGCTGTCGGCGCGGTTGCAGGTAGCGACAGGCGAAGTTTCCGACAGGCCATAGCCTTCGATGATGGACACGCCCGTCGCCTGCAGCCACTTGTCGTTGACAGCTTGCTGCACCGCCATGCCGCCGCCATTGGCGATCTTTAAGCCCGAGAAATCGAGCTTGGCAAAATCGGGGTGGTTGACCAGCGCGTTATACAGCGTATTGACCGCTGGCAGCAGGTTGAATTTGTACTTGCCCAGCTCCTTGATCAGGCCCGGGATATCGCGTGGGTTCGGGATCAGGATATTCAGCGCGCCCACGCGTGTACCCCACATCGCGCACGCCGTCAGGGCAAAGATATGGTACAGCGGCAAGGCGCAGACGATGATCAACTGCTCCTTGCTGTTCTGATCAAGTGCCGCGCCCGACCACGCTTCGCTCTGCAGCACATTGGCAATCACGTTGCGGTGGCTTAAGGTCGCGCCTTTCGACACGCCCGTCGTGCCGCCCGTATATTGCAGGAAGGCGGCGTCGTTGATGCTCAGCTCGACGGGCGTGAGTTTCATGCGGCTGCCCAGCGCCAGCGCCTGCTTGAAACGCATGGCGTTCGGCAAGGAATACGCGGGCACCATCTTCTTGACGTTGCGCACGACAAAATTGACGATCATGCCTTTCAAGCCACCCAGCATTTCACCCATGCTGGCGACGATGATGTGCTTGATGGCCGTCTTGCTCAACACTTGTTCGACCGTATGGGCAAAGTTTTCCAGCACGATGATGGCTTCGCTGCCCGAATCATTGAGCTGGTGCTCGAGTTCACGTGGCGTGTACAACGGATTGACGTTGACTACCGTGTAGCCGGCGCGCAAGACGGCGGCAATCGCCACCGGATACTGGAGCACGTTCGGCATCATCAGGGCAACTCTGGCACCTTTTTTCAAGCCACGGCTTTGCAGCCAGGCGCCCAACTGGCGCGAATAGGTGTCGAGTTCGGCATAGGTGAGAAATTTGTCCATGCAGACATAGGCATTGCGGTCTGCATATTTTTGAAACGCTTCTTCCAGCAAATGCACCAGCGAACGATATTGATCAGGATCGATGTCGGCGGGAACGCCTGGAGGATACGACTTCAGCCAAATTTTTTCCATCCTGTGCCTCTTGTCTCGAATAATCGTGGGGGAGCCGGCACAGCCTGCCGGCACGGATCATTGCTGCGGATTCTGTCGTCCTGCAGTCAGTTTGAGCATTCTGACGAGCAATTGCTCTATGCTACTAACGCGATGCTATCGGGCGCCGCGCTTCCATGCAAGCGCTTTCAACAGTATTCGAGCGGCAACTCTAGGGGTATTTTATGCTGCAATGCAACATGATAAATACACTGTTGCAGGATCGTTAGACCTGGCGCGCAAGACAATCTTTACGGGTCAGGGGCTGGACAATTGTTCCAGCGCACGCCTGCGCTCAGGCTTCTTGATCTGGGCCATTGTGTGCACTGCAGCATAAAAAGCACGAAAGTTCTTTTTTTCTTCCAGCAATTTTTTGAAGGCAGGCAAAAATTCATTGTAGGTAGACACGGAAGCGAGGTGAGCATTGCTCAATGGCTGCTCGAACCAGCGGTCATAACCGGCAAAGCCACCCCAGTGTTGCTTGAGCACCTGATACGCGTCTTGCAATGCCGCAAACACCTGCGCCTTGCGCGCGCGCTTGTCCGCATCGCTGGCGTCGCTCGCATACACGGCTTCCAGTTCACCCCGGTAACGCAGCAGCAGGGCCAGGAAATCCTGGCGCCGCGCCGCGTACTGGGCGTACGCAGCACGCATCGTGTCATTGCCCTCGCGCGCCAGCCAGCGTTGCACGCCCGCCTCTTCCACGGCACTGGCAAACGACTCGTTAAAGGCCGAATCGCCGGGCACGTACACCACCTGGTGCGCCAGTTCATGGAAGATCAGGCGCGCCAATTCCGCATCGTTGTAATTGATAAAGGTCGACAGCAGGGGATCATCGAACCAGCCCAGGGTGGAATACGCGGGCACGCCGCCTACCTGCACGTCGTAATGCTGGGCCCGCAACTCGTCGGCATACGCGAGTGCTTCCTCCTTGCTGTAATAGCCGCGGTAATTCACGCAGCCGGCGATAGGAAAACACCATTGCAGCGGCTGCAGCGACAATTCCGGCGTGGCCACCACGTTCCACAGCACGAAGGGGCGCCGCAGAGAAGCGTAGTTCTTGTAGCTGCCATTGTCTGGCAAGTCCAGCTCGCTGACGGCAAAGCGGCGAATCTGCTGCGCCTTGGCAAGGCGCACTTTCAGGCGCGGTTCGGTGGCCGGGTCGTCCAGCCAGTCACCGATGGGGCGCGCGCCGTACCACAGGGCATATTGCCCCTGCGCCGCTTGCGTGTAGTAGCGCAACTGCGTGCAGCCGCCCAGCAGCATGCACACCGTGCCGACAAGCAAGCGGGCCGGCCAGCGCGCCAGGGCCATGGTCAGGCAGCCTTTTCCACTTCGACCAGCGTATCGTAGAAGGTCGGCGCACGGCCCATGTCCGTCAGGCGCTGGCTGGTCACTTCATTGGCGTTCTTGCCATCGCTGGCGAGTTTCTTCCACCACACGGACAAGCCCACCACCAGGCCCCGTCTCGCCTTGTCCGTCACCCTGGCCTTGGCAACAAAACTGCCACGGTCGTTGAAGATGCGCACCATGTCGCCGGCCGCGATGCCGCGCGCGGCGCAATCGTCAGGGTGGATGTCCAGGTGCGGCTCGCCCTCGGCCGCGCGCAGGCTTTTCACGTTGACGAACGTGGAATTGAGGAAATTGCGCGCTGGCGGAGAAATCATGGCCAGCGGATAACGGGCCGCCAGGGCAGGATTACTGGCCAGCGATTCGTGCGGCGCGATATACGTGGGCAAGGGATCGAGTCCCGCCTGCGCCATGGCCTCCGAGTAAAACTCGCACTTGCCCGATGGCGTGGGGAAGCCGCCCTCGGCAAATGGCGCCTCGGCCATGGCCAGCTTTTGCCAGCCCGTGCGTTTCAGCGATTCCCAGTCGAAATGCACGGCGCGCGCATCCGTCGTATCGAAGGCCTTGGCCGCCAGCGCATCGTCGCTTTCCTGGAAACACGGGTCATCAAAGCCCATGTACTGCGCCAGCAGGCGGAAGATTTCCGTATTCGCCTTCGCTTCGCCCAGCGGCGCCACGGCCGCATTGTTCGCCATCATGTACAAGTGGCCATAGGTGGAGTGCGCATCGACATGCTCGAGCTGCGTGGTGGCGGGCAACACGATGTCGGCATAATCGACGGTATCGGTCTGGAAATGTTCGAGCACAACCGTAAACAGATCTTCGCGGGCAAAACCCTGCGCCACTTTCGAGGAATCGGGCGCCACCGCCAGGGGATTCGAGTTGTAGACGATCACGGCTTCCACTTGCGGGCCGAACTCGACGGAACTTTCTTTCAATAAATCATCGCCGATGGTGCTCATGTTGATGGTGCGCGGCGTGCCTTTCAATAAATCCGGGCGCTGCAGGGCCTTGCGGTTGACGGGGAAGGAGCCCGAGCTCGACAGCTGCATGCCGCCGGCAGGATGGCGCCAGGCCCCCGTCAGGGCCGGCAGGCAAGCAATGTTGCGCACGGCCATGCCGCCGCCATGCACGCGCTGCACGCCGTAGTTGGCCCGGATGGCGGCGCCCTCGCCAGAGCGGCAAGCCTGGCCGTACAGGCGCGCCAGCTCCACCACTTCCGTAGCCGTGATACCGCACACCTCGGCCACGCGCTCGGGTGGCCATTCCAGGGCGCGCTGTTTCAGTTCGGCATAGCCAATAGTGTACTGCGCAATATAGTCCTGGTCGACCAGCTCTTCGGTGATCAGCACATGCATCAAGCCCAGCGCCAGGGCCGCATCGGTACCCGGCAGCAAGGCAATATGCTGGTGGCATTTTTCGGCCGTCAACGAACGGTAGGGATCGATGGCGATCAGGGTGGCGCCATGGCGCTTGGCCTCTTGCGCGCGCATCCAGAAGTGCAAATTCGAGGCGATCGGGTTGCCGCCCCAGATGATGATCAATTTCGCGTTCTGGAACTGCTCCATGTCCGTGCCGATGCTGGCGCCCACCGTGTAGCGGTAGCCCGTGGCGCCGGCCGACGCGCAGATGGTGCGGTCCAGCAGGGAAGCGCCCAACTGGTTGAAGAAACGCGACGACATCGATTCGCCCTGCACCAGGCCCATGGTGCCGCAGTAGCTGTACGGCAAGATCGCCTGCGGATCGCGCGCGGCGATCGCTTTCAAGCGGGCCGCGATGGTCTGCAGTGCTTCTTCCCAGCTGATGCGCTCGAACTTGCCTTCCCCCTTCTTGCCCACGCGGCGCAGCGGATGCAGCAAACGGTCCGCATGGTAGGTGCGTTCCGTGAAGCGCGACACCTTCGTGCACAGCACGCCAGCCGTGGTCGGGTGGTCGGGATCACCCTTGACGGCTGTTGCCACGCCATCGGTCACCGTGACCAGGAGGGCGCAGGTATCGGGGCAATCGAGCGGGCAGGCGGCGCGCACTTGGGTGGTGGTCATGGGCAATCCAAAAACGTTGGGGGAAGGCGATACTGTAAACCATTCCGCGCGCTTGCTGTTGGCGCCGTAGCAAGCACGTCCGTGCGCTGGATTTACCCGGCAAACAAGGGCTACAATGCACTATTAGCCGCGCCTGTTTTTGATCAAACAAGCGCGGTCCGGCGCGCCATACATTGCTGCGCGCCAGCATCCACAGGAGAGTCCCATGAAACTAGTTGATCCGATCTTGGCGTTTCAATCCGAGCTGCAAGGTATCCGCCGCGACCTGCACGCGCATCCCGAGCTGTGCTACGAAGAACAGCGCACCTCGGACGTGGTCGCCGCCAAACTGACGGAATGGGGCATTCCCGTGGTACGCGGCCTGGGCCGCACTGGCGTGGTCGGCATCATTCAGAATGGCACCTCGACACGCGCCATCGGCCTGCGCGCCGACATGGATGCCTTGCCGATGCAGGAAATGAATACCTTCGAGCATGCTTCACGCCACCCGGGCAAGATGCACGCCTGCGGCCATGACGGCCACACGGCCATGCTGCTGGGCGCCGCCCATTACCTGGCGCAGCACCGCCATTTCGACGGCACCGTATACCTGGTCTTCCAGCCAGCAGAAGAAGGCGGTGCCGGCGCGCGCGAAATGATCGAAGACGGCTTGTTTACCCGCTTTCCCATGGATGCCATCTATGGCATGCACAACTGGCCAGGCGCTGAAACAGGCACTCTGAGCGTGGTGGAAGGTCCGATGATGGCGTCCAGCAATGAATTCCACGTCACCGTCAAAGGCAAGGGTGCCCACGCGGCCCAGCCCCACAAGGGCATCGATCCCGTGATGGTGGCCGTGCAAATCGCGCAAAGCTGGCAAACCGTCATCACGCGCAACAAGAGTCCGCTCGACACGGCCGTGCTGTCGATCACGCAAATCCACGCAGGCAGCGCCACCAATGTGATCCCCGATGACGCCAGCCTGGTCGGCACCGTGCGCACCTTCACCACGCCCGTGCTGGACCTGATCGAGGAACGCATGCGCGAGATCGCCGTGCACACGGCCGCCGCCTTTGGCGCGGAAGTCGATTTCCACTTCAAGCGCAACTATCCGCCGCTGGTCAACCACGCGAAAGAAACGGCGTTTGCCGTCGACGTGATGAAAAGCGTGGTGGGCGCAGACAAGG
The DNA here is from genome assembly GCF_051380845.1 of Janthinobacterium salmonicoloratum. NCBI lineage: Bacteria > Pseudomonadati > Pseudomonadota > Betaproteobacteria > Burkholderiales > Oxalobacteraceae > Janthinobacterium > Janthinobacterium salmonicoloratum. The sequence continues at coordinate 2,855,243 of NZ_JBNYXV010000001.1, forward strand.
TCAACGCGAATGTCGAACCGACCATGGGCGCGGAAGATTTCGCCTTTTTCCTGCAGGAAAAGGCCGGCTGCTACATTTTCATCGGCAATGGCGATGGCGAGCACCGCGATGGCGGCCATGGCCTGGGGCCGTGCGTCTTGCACAATGGCAGCTACGACTTCAACGACAAGCTGCTGCCCATCGGCGCCAGTTTCTGGGTCAAGCTGGCCGAAGCGAGCCTGCCCATCGCTTGAATCAGCTCAGTTTATCCGGACCAGTACCCAAGCGCTGGCCCGGATTCAACGCTTCCAGGGCCAGCAAGGCCGCCGCATGGTCTGCCGTCGGATGGGTGGTGGCGAGGGTTTCATAGCGCTGCGTCACCAGCTGCGTCACCGGCAAGGTGACGTGGGCCGCCTCGGCCGCCGCGAGGATGTTGTGCATGTCCTTGATCTGGCTTTTCACCTGCCCACCGGCCACAAAATTACGTTCCAGCATGCGCTGTCCATGCACCTCCAAAATCTTGCTCTCGGCAAAACCGCCACGGATGGCTGCCCGCACGGCAGCCGCATCGGCGCCGGCCGCCTGGGCCAGCAACAGCGCCTCGGCCACGATAGTCAGGGTGGCGCCGACGATCAGCTGATTGCACAGCTTGGCCACCTGGCCACTGCCGGCCGGCCCCACCAGAGTCGGGCGCCCCATGGCAGACAGAATCGCTTCAACCCGCGCGTAATCGTTGGCGCTGGCGCCAGCCATGATGGCCAGGGTACCCGCCTGTGCCCCGCCGACACCACCCGACACGGGCGCATCGATGAAGGCATGGCCTGCCGCGTGCAAGATGGCATGAAATTGCTGGGCTTCTGACTGTTGGGTGGAACTCATATCGATCCACATCGCGCCAGCTGCCAGAGCCGGCAACGCCTCTTGCAGCACCTGCGCCACGATGGGACCGGCTTCCAGCATGGAGATGACCACGTCCGCGCCATTGACCGCCTCAGCCACGGAAACGGCCGGCTGCGCCCCTGCTGCACGCAGGACTTGGGCCTTGCTGTGCGTGCGATTCCAAATTGTGACAGAATATCCAGCGCGTAACAGGCACCGGACCATCGGATCCCCCATCAGACCGATACCGAGAAATGCGATTTTTGTAGAGAATGTCAATTGAACCCCTGAGATCAACAAGTGGCGAGAGCGGCATGCAAAGCAAGGTGCCTGTACAACAATAGCCTATCGGCCAATTTTACGATGAAAGCCTCTATGTTCTTCAAGAAGAATCTCCTCAAATCCATCGCCGCTGTTGCCGCGCTGATGGCGGCTAACGCCGGCTTTGCCGCCGACGACAAACTGATCGACTCCGTCTACGGCGAATATGCCAAGGGCGTGAAGGTACAAATGGTACGCGCTGGCGTGACCTCGAACTGGGATAAGGCCTGGTTCGTATCGAATGGTACGCAGCTGAGCGGTTACTGGGATGCCAGCATTGGCGGCTGGGATGGCAAGAGCTATCGCAACGTCCCAGGCCAGCATCAAAAACTGTGGGACCTCGGCTTTACTCCCGTGTTCCGCTTTGAAAATACGAATAAGCTGGGCTTCTACGCAGAAGGCGGCATTGGCGTACACATGCTGTCCAAGCTGTACGATAACGACGATAACCGTCTGTCGACCCACTTCCAGTTCGGCGACCATATCGGCGTCGGCTATATCTTCAATAACAAATGGGAAGTCGCTGCGAAGATCCAGCATTTCTCGAACGGCGGTTACAAGAAACCGAATAGCGGCGTCAATTACATGAACGTCAAAGTCGCTTATCACTTTTAATGAGCTTGATAAATGACAAAGGCAGCGCGTAGCGCTGCCTTTTTTTGTCTGTTGCATTGGCTGCTTGCATACGTCGGAGTGGATTGAACAGCCGGGGTCAGACCCCCTTTTGCGTTGGCGATGACTTTTTCGTTAGCGGTGTCGAGGGTCTGACCCCAGCCTTTGCTTTCGGGTTGCCCCGGTAAATATCCAGACGAAAAAAAACCCGACCATTTCTGATCGGGTTTTTCTCTACTGCGAATAACAAGCCTGACGATAACCTACTTTCACACTGGTTGCAGCACTATCATCGGCGCAAAGTTGTTTCACGGTCCTGTTCGGGATGGGAAGGGGTGGGACCAACTTGCTATGGTCATCAGGCATAACTTGTACTGACGCTTGTCTCCTGTAGGACGACAAGGCCATGAATCTGGAAGAAGTATCGATTATTTACTGAGGTATTACTTGGGTAATGACTGCGATCAACAACACGCAACATGTACTTTCTCATCCTCTGTACCTGCTAAGGTTATAGGGACAAGCCGTACGGGCAATTAGTACTGGTTAGCTTAATGCATTACTGCACTTCCACACCCAGCCTATCAACGTCCTGGTCTCGAACGACCCTTCAAAGA